>CAWCWK010000004.1:575000-3561919 GCA_963799285.1 uncultured Alphaproteobacteria bacterium | reverse complement strand
CCCGCGTCGATCGCATCTGGGATCAGATGTGGTCGGGCGGCATTTCCAACCCGCAGACGGTGATGGAGCAGCTTACCTTGCTGCTCTTCCTGCGCGGGCTGGACGAGGCTCAGACAATGGAGGAGCGCAAGGCCCGCGCGCGAGGCGAAGCGGTCGAGCGGACGATCTTCCCCGATGGCACCGACGACATTCCGATCCTCGATGCCGAGGGTGAGAAAGTAGCCGACGGGCGGGCCTTTGCCGATCTGCGCTGGGCCAATTTTCGGGAGCTTCCGCCGGCCGACATGCAGGAGGCGGCGGAGAACCATCTCGTGCCGTTCCTGCGCCGCATCGGCTCTTCGGGCTCGGCGCTGAGGCGCCACATGGCGGGCGTGCGCTACGAGATCCCGACGGCGCGGCTCCTGGCCAATGTAGTCGACATGCTCTCCGAGCTTCCCCGCGACCGGGACACCAAGGGTGACCTTTACGAATACATGCTCTCCAAGGTGGCGGCGGCCGGGCAGAACGGGCAGTTCCGCACGCCGCGCCACATCATCGCGCTGATGGTGGCGATGATGGAGCCGCGCCCCGGCGACGTGATCTGCGACCCGGCCTGCGGCACCTGCGGCTTTCTCGTCGAAGCGGCCGAGCACGTGCGCACCCATCACGAGGAGGTCCTGCACGACGCCGAAAAGCGCGCGCACTTCCTCAACGATGCGTTCCACGGCCATGACTTCGACGGCACCATGCTGCGCCTCGGCGCGATGAACATGGCGCTGCACGGGCTGGAGGACGCGGCCATTACCTATCGCGACTCGCTGACCGAGGAGCATGGGGCCGAGGCGGAGGCCTATTCGCTCATCCTCGCCAACCCGCCCTTTGCCGGCTCGCTCGACGCCGAGGCGGTGGCGACGGGCCTCACGCGGATCGTCTCGACTAAGAAGACCGAGCTTTTGTTCATGGCGCTCTTCCTGCGCCTTTTGAAGGTGGGCGGCCGGGCGGCGGTGATCGTGCCGGACGGCGTGCTGTTTGGCTCCTCCCGAGCGCACAAGGCCATCCGCCGGATGCTGGTCGAGGACCAGCAATTGCAGGGCATCGTCAAGCTGCCGTCCGGCGTCTTTCGCCCCTATGCGGGCGTCTCGACGGCGATCCTCCTCTTCCAGCGCACGGAATCGGGCGGCACGGACGAGGTGTGGTTCTACAACGTCACCGCCGACGGCCTCAGCCTCGACGACAGGCGCAACCCCCTTCTGCCGGAGGACCGGCTAGGCCCCGAGCCGCATCTGACGGAAGACGAGCACGAGAAGAACAACCTGCCCGATTGCCTCGCCCGCTGGCGGGAGCGTGACGGCGCGGAGCGGGAGCGCCCGCGCACCGCGCAGAGCTTCACCGTGCCGAAAGCAGAGATCGCCGCCGCCGATTACGACCTCTCGCTCAACCGCTACCGCGAGATCGAACACGAGGCCGAGGAACACCGCCCGCCGGCCGAGATTATCGCCGAGCTGCGCGCCATGGAGGCGGAGATTGTGGAAGGGTTCGATGAATTGGAGGCGATGCTGGGCGAGAGTGTGGCGGCGCAGGCGGAGGCGGCGGAGTGAGCGCGTGGCCGATGGTGGCGTTGGGGGAGGTGGCTGCCGTTGTGATGGGGCAGGCCCCGAAAGGAGACAGCTACAACGATAATAACGAGGGTATGCCCCTTATCGCTGGTGCAAGTGACTTCGACCTAGAGGCAGGCCGGCCAAAGTCTAAAAAGTTTACAATACAGCCTACGAAAGTTTGCGCTCCCGACGACATCGTCCTTGGTGTTCGCGCAACGATCGAAGTCAAGGTTGTTGCAGATAATGCGTATTGTCTTGGCCGAGGCGTCGCGGGCGTTCGTGCAAGCAGACGACTAAACGAACGTTACTTGTGGCATGCCCTCACTCACACGAACAACACCCTACTTCGGAAGGCTCGCGGGGCAACATTCGTTCAAGTCTCGCGGGCGGACCTAACCAGCCTCCCCATCCCCCTCCCACCCCTCGCGGAGCAGCGGCGGATTGCGGCGGTGCTGGATCGGGCCGACGCCCTGCGCCGCCGCCGCCGCGAGGCCCTCGCCCTGCTCGACACCCTCCCCGCCGCGCTGTTCGCGGAGATGTTTGGAGGAACGGCGAATAGCAGCATGCCTTTGGGCGACCTTATTGTCGGCTCGTTGAACAACGGTGTTTCGCCTTCCAAGAGAGGAAAGAATCGCGCACGTGTCCTGACGCTTTCGGCAATCACTCAGGGTCATTTCGATCCGGCATCCGCGAAAGATGATCTCTTCGACACACCTCCTGCCGACGAAAAGCGTGTTGCGGAGGGTGACTTTCTAATATGCCGAGGAAACGGGAATCCTTTGCTTGTAGGTAGTGGCCAGTTGGCTACGTGCGAAGGACAAGGGTTTGTCTTCCCAGACACAATGATCCGTGCACAACTGAACACTGATCGTGTCGTGCCAACATTCTTCAAAACTGCTTGGAGCAGGCCCGGCGTTCGGGCTCAGATTAATAAGGTCGCACGAACGACCAACGGAACGATGAAAGTCAATCAGGCGAACCTAGCCAAGGTGAATATTCCCGTGCCTAGCCTCAGCGACCAAAGGCGCTTCGAGAAAGCCATGGCGCAGTGCATTACTCCGCTACGTCGTGCGTTCGATGTGCAACTCGCCCACCTAGACACCCTCTTCGCCTCCCTCCAAGCCCGCGCGTTCGCGGGGGAGTTGTAGCCATGTTCCCCTGCGATATGCTCGGGCTCGAGGAGGGCCGGGCATGACGAATGGTGCGGACGCGAACACATCGCCCCCGAGCAATTTCGCCCATCTGGCGCGGGACTTCCCGGCCGTGCACGAGGCGGCGGTCTCGGCGGAAGGGCTGGCGCTGTCGGAGCCCGTCGCCAGCGCCATCCTGGCGGGCAAGGCGGTCGAGCTGGCGCTCGGCTGGGCGTTCGCGGAGGACGGCGCGCTCACCCCGCCGGCGGGCGCCACGGCGAGCGCGATGATCCACGATCGCGGCTTTCGCCGCGTCGCGGGCCAGACGATCCACCTCAAGGCCAAATATCTCAACACGCTGCGCAACAAGGCCGCGCATGAGGGCGCCCGGTTGTCGGAAGGGCAGGCGGCCGGCGCGATCAAGGAGCTGCACCACGTGCTGCACTGGTTCGGCCGCCATTACGGCCGTGCCAAGCCGCCCGAGACCAACCCCTTCGACCCCGCCCCCTTGCAGCGCCGCACGGACGTGCTGCGCCAGGTGGCCCGGCGCATCGCCGACGCAGACGCGGCGATCGCGGCCCGCGACGCCGAACTGGAGGCCCTGCGCGCCAACGTGCTGGAAGGCGAGGCGGCGCTGGGTGCCGAGATCGCCCGCGCCCGCGCCGCCGTCGCCGAGGCGCGCGCCGAGAAGGCCAGAGAGGCCGACCCGCACGATTACGGCGAGGCCGAGACCCGCGATCGCTTCATCGACCTCCTGCTCGCCGAGGCGGGATGGACCGATCTGCGACCCGGCCGTGACCTCGAGGTCCGCGTCGCGCCGATGCCGAACGAAAAGGGCTTTGGCTTTGCCGATTATGTGCTGTGGGGCGCCGACGGCCTGCCGCTGGCCGTGATCGAGGCCAAGCGCGCCCGGCGCGACCCGAAGGAAGGCCGCACGCAAGGAGAGCTCTACGCCGATGCGCTGCAGGCGATGCACGACCGCCGCCCCGTCGTCTTCTACACCAATGGCTACACGCACTGGATCTGGGACGACGCGCCACGTGCGGACGGCTCGCCCGGCGCGCCCCCGCGCGAACTCGGCGGCTTCAAGACGGCGGAAGAGCTGGAGGCCATGATCCGGCGGCGCGAGCAGGCCAAGCCGCTCACCAGCGTGTCGCCCAACCGCAAGATCGCGGGCCGCCCCTACCAGACCCGCGCGCTGGCCAAGATCGCCACGAGCGTCGACGCCGGGCGCCGTAAGGCCCTGCTCGTCATGGCAACCGGCACCGGCAAGACCCGCACCGTGATCGCGCTCGTGGACATGATGATGCGGGCCGGGCTCGTCAGCCGCGCGCTCTTCCTGGCCGATCGCACGAGCCTTGTGAAGCAGGCCCGCAACGCCTTCGCCGCCCACCTGCCCGACACGAGCCCGGTCAACCTCGTCACCGACAAGCAGGGCCAGGGGCGGGTCTATCTGTCCACCTATCCGACCATGATGAACCTGATCGATGGCGGTGGAGAGGGCGCGCGCCGCTTCGGGCCGGGGCATTTCGACCTCGTCATCATCGACGAGGCGCACCGCTCGGTCTACAAGCGCTACAGCGCGATCTTCGACTATTTCGACGCCCATCTCATCGGCCTGACGGCCACGCCGCGCGATGAGGTGGACCGCGACACCTACCGCCTGTTCGACCTCGACATCGGCATGCCGACCGACGCCTACGGCTTGGACGAGGCGATCGACGACGGGTTCCTCGTGCCCTTCGATGCCGTGAGCGTGCCCACAAAGTTCCTGCGCGGCGGCATTCGGTACGACCAGCTGAGCAATGAGGAGAAGGACCGCTGGGACGAGATGGAATGGGACGACGGCATCATCCCCGACGAGATATCGGCCGGCGAACTGAACAAGTACCTCTTCAACGCTGACACGGTCGACAAGGTGCTTGCCCATCTGATGGAGCACGGCATCAAGGTGAAGGGCGGCGAGCGGCTGGGCAAGACAATCCTGTTCGCCGCCAACCAGCGCCACGCCGAGTTCATCGAGGAGCGTTTCGACGCCGGTTGGCCGCATCTCGCCGGCACCTTCGCCCGCCGCATTACCTACAAGGACGCCTACGCCCAAGACCTCATCGACCGGTTCAGCCAGCCCGAGAAGGCGCCGCATCTCGCCATCTCGGTCGACATGCTCGACACGGGCATCGACGTGCCCGAAGTCGTCAACCTCGTCTTCTTCAAGCTCGTGCGCTCCAAGACCAAGTTCTGGCAGATGGTCGGGCGCGGCACGCGCCTGCGCCCCGACCTCTTCGGCCCCGGCCGGGACAAGACGCGCTTTCGCATCTTCGACTTCTGCCAGAACCTCGAATTCTTCGGCCAGGAACCGGAGATGAAGGAACCTCCCGTTCCGCTCTCGCTGACCGAGCGGCTGGTCGACCGCCGGCTCGCTTTGATCGACGCGCTGAGCGTCGAAGTGGTGGAAGGATTGGCCGAAGAGGAGACGCCTTTCGAGCCGCATCCGGACGCCGAGCCGACACTGAGCGACGTGCGCTCTGGAGCGATCATGGAGTTGAAGGCCCATGTTGCCGGCATGGACCTGTCGTCCTTCGTCGTTCGTGCCAAGCGGGAGCCTGTCGAGCGCTGGCAAAGCGCGGAAGCGCCATGGAACGCCATCGGCGAGACGGCCGCGGCCGAGCTGCGCGCCATCGCAGATCTTCCCAGCGCGCATGACGGTGGAAGCGAGGAAGCCAAGCGCTTCGATCTTCTCATGCTGGAGCTTCAACTCGCCCTGCTCGGTCTTTCCAAACGATGGCAGACGTGCCGTCGGCAGGTCGACGGGATCGTGAACGGTCTTTCTGCGAAGCTCGACGTGCCGATGATTGCGCGCCATGCCGAACTGATCGAGGCGATGCAATCGGACGATTGGTGGACGGGCGTGACCGTGCCGATTCTGGAAGGCGCGCGCAGACGGTTGCGCAACGTGGTCCATCTCGTCGATCGCGCCGAGCGCAAGATCCTTTACACCGACTTCGAGGACGAACTCGGTGCCGCGATGTCAATGGCGCTCGGTCCAGTCGACGACTTCGCCGACTTCAAGCGCGAGGCGCGCCGTTTTCTGAAGGCGCATGGCGACCACTTGAGCTTGAGGCGGCTACGCGCCGGTATGCCCCTGACCGCGACGGACTTGGCAGAGCTGGAGCGCATGCTGCTTGAAGCGGGCATAGGATCGCCCGACGATATAGAGCGCGCCAGACGTACACAATCTGCGAACGTGTCTGGGTTCGGCGTATTCGTACGCTCGCTCATTGGCTTTGACCGCAAGGCCGCCCAGAAGCGCTTCGCCGACTTCATCTCGCCGGGTGCATCGGCCAATCAAATTGAGTTCGTCGGCTTGGTGATCGAGCACCTGACCCGCAACGGCGTGATGGACCCCGGCGCACTCTACGAATCCCCCTTCACGGACCGGGCTCCCGACGGCCCCGATGGCATGCTCGACGCCGAGCATAGCAGCCACTTGCTGTGCGCCATCCGTAGCGTGAACGAAAGCGCGGTCGCGTAATGCAGTGCTTGGGCCACCCATCAGGGCCTGATTGCGTGACGCCAGCCTGCGCGAACGGCCCTTAAGCCTATGTGCGGCCGCTTCCGCCTTGCGTCGGACTGGCTCGAAGTCGTCCGCCATCTCGACCTCGGTCCCGCCGAGCGAGGGCGCAACACTGCCGCGCGCTACAACATCGCGCCGAGCCAGGACGTCTGGACCGTTGCGGCGGGCGATGACGGGCGCGCGGTTGCGGCCGCGCGGTGGGGACTATTGCCGTCCTGGGCGAAGGAAGATTGGTCTGGGCCGCAACCCATCAACGCCCGCGCCGAGACGGCGCCCGACAAGCCGATGTTCCGGGGCGCCTTCCGACATGGTCGCTGTCTGATACCGGCTGACGGCTGGTACGAGTGGACTACGGAGGCGGACGGCAAGCAGCCGCACCTGATTGAGCGCGAGGGCAGGGGCGTGTTCGCCTTCGCGGGCCTCGTAGCCGAGAACGAGGCGCACGGCGTCCGCACGGCCGCCATTTTGACCGTGCCGGCGGCGGACAGCGTGCGCGCAATCCACCACCGGATGCCGGCTGTTCTACCGCGCGAGGCCTATGCCGCGTGGCTCGACCCGAAAACCGAGAGCAAACTCGCCCGCGCGATCCTGGACGACGTCGAGACCGATTTCGTGCACCATGCCGTCGATCGCGCCATCAACTCCGCGCGGGCGAGCGGCCCTGCCGAACCCATCAACCCGCGCTAGCCCGTGCAGATGTGGGTAGTTCTGTGGGTAGAATGGTAAAATGTTCAATATTTCTCTATTGCATAGCAATGGCTTATTAGAACGATGCGGCGCCTCTTCTGGCACCATTCTCTCATCCGACATGATCCGAGAATGACCGAAAGGCCCCGTGAGAACGGGGCTTTTTCGTATCTCGTGTCTCAAGCTCGAGACGTGCGGGCGCGCAACGTTCATGCGTCTTTTGTCTTCCCTGCAATTCACGCGACTAGACGTATGATGAGCGAAAACACGAAGAATTCGGCTCTACGTCGTATGGGCTTCACGAAGGGAGAGTGCGCGCGTTGACCTTCGAGGCTCCGTCATTCCTCTGCCTTTCAGCGCCTGACGCCAGCGGCCACAAATACGATCGCGGGCATGCCGCAGTCGTGTCGGGTCCCAGGCATGCGACGGGGGCGGCGCGCCTCGCGGCGATGGCGGCGCTTCGTGTTGGCGCCGGGCTCGTGACCGTCGCCTCCTCCGGTTCGGCACTCGCTACGAACGCCGCCCACCTCACCGCCATCATGCTGAAGCGCATGGACGAGACCGACGACATGGCCGCGTGGCTGTCGGACGGGCGGATCACCGCGGCGGCGATCGGCATGGGCCTCGGGTTGGGCGCTTCGGCGAAGGCACGGGTCCTGTCCGTAATGCGCGGCAGGCGGCCGACCGTTCTCGACGCCGATGCCCTGACGGTCTTTGCGTCCGATCCTCGCCCCCTCTTCGACGCGCTCCAGGCGCCGGCTGTTCTCACCCCCCATGCCGGCGAGTTCGCGCGGCTCTTCGAGACCGGTGGCGGTCGCGAGCGACAGGCCCTCGCCGCCGCCCGATCCTCTGGCGCCGTGATCGTCCTCAAGGGCCCCGCCACCGTGATTGCGGCGCCCGACGGACGTGTCCACACGAACGATCACGCATCATCCTGGCTCGCGACCGCAGGCTCCGGCGATGTGTTGGCGGGCCTCATCTGCGGGCTCCTCGCGCAAGGGCACGAGCCCTTCGAGGCCGCCCGCACCGGCGTCTGGCTGCACGGCGAGGCCGGCATTCGGGGCGGCCCCGGACTGATCGCCGAAGATCTGCCAAAACTGATCCCGGCGGTGTTGAAGGACGTCCTATCCTGAGGTCGCGCCAACCTTCCCGGCTTCAGTCCATACCCACGCTCTCGTTCCAGGTGGTGGGCAGACGCGCAGGGGCACGATCGACACCGGTGATCGGCACGGTTCGCGGCAAGTCATCGAACCCATCGCCTCGACATCAGGCGGATCGCTCCGGCTTTCCTCTCCCGACCGTCACCTGTTCTGTCCGGTCCCAAGGCGCGCAGGGCATTGAGGATCACGGCGACGTCGATCGCCTCCTGCAGCAGCGCGCCTTCGACGGGTGTCAGGTATCCGAAGGCCGCCGCGATCATGCCTGCCACGGACAGCCCCAATCCGACCACGACGCTCTGAATGGCGATCCGTCTTGCCCGCCGTGCGATCCGCAAGCCCGGGAGGATCCGATCGAGGCGATCGACGAGAAGCACCACGTCGGCCGCCTCGGCCGAGGCGGCGGCGCCGCGGGCGCCCATCGCGAGGCCGAGGTCGGCGGCAGCCAGCGCCGGGGCGTCGTTGACGCCGTCTCCGACCATCATTACCGGACCGAACTTGCGCTCCGACAGGACGGTCAGCACCTTCTGGTCGGGCGTGAGATCGGCATGGACGCCGTCGAAGCCAAGATTCTCCGCCACGGTCTCGGCGACGGCCCGCCTGTCCCCGGTGGCCAGCACCAGCCGTGCGATCCCCCAGTCGCGAAGATCGTCGAGGAGGTCCTTCGTTCCCGCCCGCAAGGTGTCGGCGAGAACGAGTTCCCCGACGAGTGTTCCATCGACGCCGACCGCCACCGTCACGGCGCCGGCGGCCGGCACGTCCGGCATCGCCCGAGAGGGCTGCAGATGCGAGGCGACGAAGGTCCGTCCTCCGACGACGACGTCGCGGCCGTCGATCTGGCCGCGAACGCCTTCGCCCGACACCTCGGACGCTTGGACAGGCATCGAGAGGGACAGGCCTCGCTCGCGCGCCTCCGCCACCACGGTCCGGGCAATCGTGTGTTGGGACACCTGATCGAGCGATGCTGCGAGGCGCAGCACCTCGTCGGGTTCGAGATCGGCGGCGGGAAGGATCGCCGCGAGTTTGGGGCGCCCTTCGGTGAGCGTCCCCGTCTTGTCGAGGACGAGTACGGCGATGCGGGCCATCGTCTCGAGAGCACCCCCGCCCTTGATGAGAATGCCCTCGCGGGCGGCACGCGAAAGGCCGGCGACGAGGGCGATCGGCACGGCGAGGATGAGCGGACACGGCGTCGCCACGACGAGGACGGCGACCGCGCGGACCGGATCGCCCGTCAGCAGCCAGGCGCTACCGGCAATGGCAACCGTGAGAACGAGGAAGCCGAGAGCGTAGCGGTCGGCCATCCGCACCATCGGCGCGCGGGAGCGCTGCGCCTGCTCGACGAGACGGACGATACCGGCGAACGTGCTGTCGGCAGCGGTGCGGTTCGCGGTCAGATCGAAGGCATCGCCGACATTGACCGGTCCGCTCATGACGGCGTCCCCGGCCGGATGGCGCACGGGCAACGCCTCCCCCGTGAGCGCGGCTTCGTCGAGCACCGCCACGCCGCCGGCGACGGTGCCGTCGACCGGCACGACGTCGCCTCGCCGGATCAGCAGGAGATCGCCGGGCCGGATGGCCTCGAGGGAGACGTCCTCCAGCCGTCCATCGCGGTGGCGCATCGCCGTTCGTGGAACCTGCGAGAGGAGCGCGGTCATCTCGCGGCGCGCACGTCGCTCCGCGAAGAATTCGAGATATTGCCCGCCCGAATACATGACCGCCACGACGGATGCCGCCAGGGCTTCGCCGACAAGGAGCGCCGCGGTCATCGAGAGGGCCGCGACGATGTCGAGGCCGAACTCGCCCCGGCGCAGGCTCGACGTGATCTCGACCAATAGTGCGAAGAGCACCGGAAGCGTCGCGGCCGTCCATACCAGATCGGACAGGTCCGCCCGATCGCCCCATAGCGCGCCCAGTCCCGCGGCCAGGCCCGCAGCCGACCAACCAAGGAGGATCGGCCGGATCGCCTGACGAAGATCGGGAAGGGTCACGAAAGGCTCCTGTTCTCCAACGCGCTCAGCCTTCGTCCAGGAGAGCTCGTGTCAACCGGCACGGGGAATGCGACCGCGCTTCATCGTCCTACGGCAATCCGGAGCGCCTCGGAGGCGATCTTGGGCGGAACGAACGGAGAAGGGCAACGGCTGAGCGGCGTCGCTCGACGCCGGAAGACGCCGCAATCGAGACCGAGTTCGACTTGCGGTGTGCGGAACCGGGGCACCGGAGACTGTAACGGTCTGGGCTGCGCTGCAATACCGAGTGGTCGTGGTCATGCCGTCCCCTTCGCCCGCGCCACCGCAACCTATCGACCCATGAATACACCCGTGGATACACCCGTGGATACACCCATGAATACACCCATCGGTGCACCCGTGCGGCGCCTATGGAATGCCCCGGGACAGTACGGAACTCGGAGCAGTTTCGACCGCCGACTGCCGGCGTGAACTGATGCAAATCAATGTGGTGTCGCCTGTGGGCATCGAATGTCGGCGCCCAGTGCGAACGGCGGAGGCGGGTCGGTCCCATGACAGTTTCAGGATGCGAGACCGGCACCGACGCGCGGGCCGCCATCGTGCTCGATCACGCGGCGTTCGATGGGGCGGTGTTCGATCTCGATGGCGTGATCGCCACGACCGCCCGGCTGCACGAGCGCGCTTGGAAGGAAGCGTTCGACGCCTATCTCGTCGATCACCACGATCCCGACCCCTTCACCCATCTCGACTATCGCCGCCATGTCGACGGCCGCTCCCGAGCCGATGGCGTCCGCACCTTCCTCGCCTCGCGCGGCTTCGCCTTCGACGAGGACACGGTCGCCGCGATCGCCGAGACCAAGAACGCC
This sequence comes from uncultured Alphaproteobacteria bacterium, assembly GCA_963799285.1. Lineage (GTDB taxonomy): Bacteria > Pseudomonadota > Alphaproteobacteria > Rhizobiales > CAWCWK01 > CAWCWK01. The sequence goes on along the minus strand of CAWCWK010000004.1, from coordinate 3,550,961 downwards.
ATCTTCCTTCGCTATCTCGACCGCGACGGTGCCGAGGTCCTGCCGGGCGCCCGTGGGCTGCTGAGCGGACTGCGGACCGCCGGCTTCCGCCTCGGTCTTTTCACCGCCAGCCGCAATGCGACCCGCGTGCTGGCGACGGTCGGCCTTACCCATGCGTTCGACGCCCAGGTGGACGGCATCGTCGCGGCGCGAAAACGCCTCGCCGGCAAGCCCGAACCCGATATGCCGCTCGCCTGCGCGGCGGCGCTCGGCGTCGCGCCCCGCCGCTGTGTGCTCTTCGAGGACGCCGAAGTCGGGGTACGCGCCGGGCTCGCAGGCGGGTTCGGCCGCGTCATCGGCGTCGCGTCGGCCGCGGACGCAGCCGCCCTCCTCGCCGTCGGCGCACACGATGTCGTCGGGACGCTGGCCGACATCCAACTTGCGCCCGCCGACCTTTCCGGCAAGAGCCCCGCCCCGTGAGCTGGACACTGCGCTATGAGGGCTTCGTTCCGTCCGACGAAGGGTTGCGCGAGACTCTCTCCACGCTCGGCAATGGGCGCTTCGCGCTGCGGGGCGCCACGCTCGGCGCGACCGCCGATGGCGTCCACTACCCCGGCACCTATCTCGCCGGAGGCTACGATCGGCTGACGAGCACGGTGAGCGGTCACGCGATCGAGAACGAGGACCTGGTGAATTGGCCGGATCCGCTCCCTATCCTCCTGCGGATCGAGGACGGTCCGTGGCTCCGGATCGCGGAGGACGCGAGCGACCATAGCCAGACGCTCGACATGCGCCGCGGCATCCTCACCCGAGAGATGCGCGTGCCGGACGCGCAGGGGCGGACCGTCACGCTCGTCGAGCGACGCCTCGTGAGCATGACCGACCCGGCGCTCGCGGCCGTCTCGCTCGACATCGTCGCGGGCGATTGGTCGGGGCGGATGACGATTCGATCCTTCATCGACGGGGCCGTCACCAATGCCGGCGTGCCGCGCTATCGGGCTCTGAATGGACAGCACCTTCGCATCGAGGAATGCGATCACCCCGCATCGGGGTTCGCACGTCTGCGCTGCCGGACCGTCCAGTCCGGCATAGAGGCCGTCCTATGCACGAGGACGCATGTGAAGGGGGTCGAGGCCGACGCCGTGGACACCACGGCGTGGGCCGAACCGGACCGGGTCGGAACGGCGCTGTCCATGACGCTCGAAGCCGGGCAAAGGCTACGGATCGAGAAGACCATCGCCTTCGCGACGGCCCGCGACGCCGCGATCGCCTCGCCCACGATCGCGGCAACGGAAGCGGTCGCGCGCGCGGACGACTTCGACGCGCTTCTCGAAGCCCATGCCCGGGTCTGGAAGACGCTCTGGGACGATTTCGACATCGCGCTCGAGGGCGACGACGAAGACGCGCAGCGACACCTTCGCCTCAACCTCTTCCATCTCATCCAGACGCTCTCGCCTCACACGGCCGAGCTCGACGTCGGTGCGCCCGCGCGCGGCTGGCATGGCGAGGCCTATCGCGGCCATATCTTCTGGGACGAGCTCTTCATCTTCCGCGTCCTCAACCTGCGCGCCCCGCGCCTGACGAAGGCCCTGCTGCGCTATCGCCTGCGTCGGCTCGGCTCGGCGCGCCGGCTGGCGCAAGCCGAGGGCCTTCCAGGCGCGATGTATCCCTGGCAGAGCGGCTCCGACGGGCGCGAGGAGACGCAGACGCTCCACCTCAACCCGAAGTCGGGCCGTTGGCTGCCCGACGCCACCCACCGCCAGCGACATGTCGGCCTCGGCCTCGCCTACAACATCTGGACCTATTACCGCGCCACCGACGATCTCGACTTCATGATCGAGGGCGGCGCGGAGATGATGATCGAGATCGCGCGCCTCTTCGCCGGCCTCGCGACCTGGGATCCGGGTCTGGAGCGCTACCGCATCCGGGGCGTCATGGGGCCGGACGAGTTCCACACCGCCTACCCGGGCCAGGACCTTGAGCTCGGCGGAGGCATCGACGACAACGCCTACACCAACGTCCTTGCCGCCTGGGTGCTGGTGCGCGCGGCCGATGCCTTGGCGCATCTCCCGATGAAGCGGCGCGATCGGCTATCCGATGCGCTCGGGCTCGGAGCAGACGAACTCCTACGGTGGCAGGACATCGCCGAGCGTCTCCACGTGCCCTTCCTGTCCAACGGACTGATCGCGCAGTTCGAGGGCTACGAGGCGCTCGACGAGCTGGATTGGGCCGCCTATCGCAAGCGCTACGGCGACATTCACCGGATGGACCGCATCCTCGAAGCCGAGGGGCTCGACCCCAATGCCTACAAGGTCTCGAAGCAGGCCGACGTCCTCATGCTGCCCTTCCTCTTCTCGGCCGAGGAACTGGTGCAGATCTTCGATCAGCTGGGCTTTCGGTTCGATCCGGCCGACATTCCGCGCCTCGTCGGGTATTACGACGAACGCACGTCGCACGGCTCGACGCTGTCCGGCATCGTCCGGGCTTGGGTCGTCGCGCGGTCCAACCGCGAGGTATCCTGGTCGCTGCTGCGCGAGGCCCTCAGGGCCGATATCGACGACGTGCAGGGCGGCACGACGCGCGAGGGCATTCACCTCGGCGCGATGTGCGGGACGATCGACATCGTCCAGAGTGGCTATCTCGGCCTCGAGCTGCGCTCGGGCGCACTCCATCTCAACCCCGTCCTTCCCGAAGGCCTGACCGCCATCAGGACGCGGCTGCGCTATCTCGGCCAGGACCTCGCCGTCGCGGTCTCGCGGACGCACCTCACCATCGCGGCCGAGAGCGGCACCGGCCGTACCGTCGTCGTCACCTATCGAGGGCGCCAGCGGAACCTGTCGCCGGGCGGCACGGCCAGGTTCCGCCTCGTGCCGTCCGCGATGCAGCGCTGCGCCGCCTCGGCAAACCCGGCGTCCCCCGCCACGCCCGGTTCATGACCGCCGCATCGCTCCGACAGCGCGGCGAAGAGCCTTCTCGATCTCCAGCACGACGAGGAGCGCCATCCCGAGGCCGATGACGAGGACACCGTCCAGCCACAGCACGGGACGCGTATCGAACACGGCTTGCAAGGCCGGCAGGTAGACGAAGGCCAGTTGCAGCGCGGCCGTTATGACGAGGCCGATCCACACCGCGCGGGTGCCCATCACGCCGGTCCAGGTCAGCGAGGTGAGGTGGAGGTAGCGGACGGAGAAAAGGTAGAAGATCTCCATCACGATGATCAGGGTCACCACGAGCGTGCGGGCGTAGGCCAGCTCGTCGCCGCGCTCCAGCGACCAGAAGAAGAGACCGAAGGTCGCAAGTGCGAAGAGAATGGAGACCAGCACGACGCGCCAGAGCATCTCGCGGTCGAGGATGGGCGTGTCGCGCCTGCGGGGCCGGCGTTCCATCACGGCGGGCTCCGCCGGCTCGAAGGCGAGCGTGAGCCCGAGGGCGACTGCGGTGGCCATGTTGATCCACAAGATCTGGATCGGCGTCATCGGCAGGGTCACGCCGAAAAGGATGGCCGCGATGATGATGAGGGACTCGCCGCCATTGGTCGGCAGCGTCCAGGCGATAACCTTCTTGATGTTGTCGTAGATCGTACGGCCCTCGCGCACGGCCGCGACGATGGAGGCGAAGTTGTCGTCGGCCAGCACCATGCGGGCGGCCTCCTTCGCGGCCTCGGTGCCCTTGATGCCCATCGCCACGCCGACATCCGCGCGCTTCAGGGCCGGCGCGTCGTTCACCCCGTCGCCGGTCATGGCGACGACGTTGCCGTCCGCCTGAAGCGCTTCGACGAGGCGCAGCTTATGCTCCGGCGCGGCCCTGGCGAAGACCGATACGTGCGGCGCGCGCCGGCGCAGCTCGGCCTCGTCCATCGCCTCGATGTCGGCGCCGGTCAGCACGCCTTGCGAGACGTCGAGGCCGATCTGGTCCGCAACGGCGAGCGCGGTCAGCGCGTGGTCGCCGGTGATCATCTTCACGTCGATGCCGGCACTGCGGCAGTCCGCGACGGCGTCGATCGCCTCGATGCGTGGGGGATCGATGAAGCCGGCCAGGCCGAGCATGGTGAAGCCGCCGCGCATGTCCTCCATGCCGAGCAGTCGCTGATCGCCGACGTCCTTGGCCGCGAAGGCGAGAACGCGCTGGCCGTCGGCGGCGAGCGCCGTGAGACGCTGGCGCCAAGCGTCCCGCTGAACCGGCGCCCATCCGCCTTCGATCGCCTCATCCTCGCTCCCGGCGCGGGCCTGGTGATCGCACATCTCAAGCACGCTGTCGGGCGCACCCTTGACGTAGATGCGGTTGCCCGACGGCCCATCCGCGTGCAGCGTCGCCATGAAGCGGTGGGCTGCGTCGAAGGGGATGTCGTCGATGCGCGGGCGCGCCGCCCGCTCCGTATCGGGGTCGAGCCCGGCTTTGTGCGCCAATGCGATGAGGGCGCCCTCCATCGGATCGCCGGCGACGCCCCATCCGCCCTCCCCGTCCTGATGAAGGCGCGCGTCGTTGCAAAGGAGGGCCGCGCGGACGAGGTCGTGTGAGAGATGCGTCGCATCCGGCGGGATCGCCGCCGCGCCGACATGCAAGGCTCCGGATGGATCGTAACCCTCTCCCGATACGAACACCGCTTCGCCCTGGGGCTCCGCGACCAGCGTCCGCACGACCATCTCGTTCAGCGTCAGCGTGCCGGTCTTGTCGGTGCAGATGACGGACACCGCGCCCAGCGTCTCGACGGCCGGCAGGCGGCGCACGATGGCCTTGCGGCTCGCCATACGCTGCACGCCGAGCGCCAGCGTGATCGTGAGCACGGCCGGCAGCCCCTCGGGTATCGCCGAGACCGCCATGCCGACCATCGCGAGGAACGCCTCTTCGGGCGCGTAGCCGCGAAGACCCACGGCAAACGCGAAGACGGCGGTGCAGACGGCGAGGATCAGATAGGTCAGCCATTTGGCGAACCGGTCGATCTGGGCCAGGAGCGGCGTCTTCGTCTCGCCGATCTCGCCGAGCATGGCGCCGATGCGCCCGACCTCGGCCCGCGCGCCGGTCTCGACCACCACGCCCAGACCGCGGCCCGACGTGACCAGCGTTCCGGAGAACGCCATGGAACTCCGGTCGCCAAGCGCGCCGTCGACAGCGACAGGAGCGACGTCCTTGACGACGGGAACGGACTCGCCAGTGAGGGCGGACTCCTGCGCCTCGAGGCCGCGCAGCTCGACGAGACGCATGTCCGCCGGAATCCGGTCGCCGGCCTCTAGGAGCACGATGTCGCCCGGCACCAAGGTCTCGGCCGGCACGAGGCTGCGGACGCCGCCGCGCAGGACGGACGCCTCCGCGCTCAGCATGCGGCGCACGGCGTCCAAGGCGTCCTGCGCCTTGCCTTCCTGCCAGAAGCCGACGGCGGCGTTGAGAAGGACGGCGGCCACGTATGACCGCCGCGTCGGTCCAATGGCCGAGAAGCGCCGTGATCGTGCCGGCCGCGAGGAGGACAGAGATGAGGAGATTGTCGAATTGATCCAGCAATCGCGCGAGGACACCTCGCGTTTGGGGTCTGGGAAGCGCGTTCGGGCCGAAGCGCGCGAGACGACGTGCGGCCTCCTCACTGGACAAGCCCATGCGCGTCGCGCTCAGGACATCGAGAACGATGTCGATGCCGGAGGCATGCCAGTGGACTTCGGCCGCACCTTCGTCACCGGTATTTCGTGCCTCTGCCCGGACCACGCGCGCAGCTTCGCCGCAGGTATCGTCCTTCAAGGTCATACCGCTCCTCGTGACGGACCTGGGGGTCGGCCAAGCGGGCCTTATCGATCAAAGCCCATCGGAGCGTTGATGCATGTCAAGTGCGGGACGGCGCTTTCGCGGGACGATCCGGTCTCCTCCCATCGCGGGCAGAGCCACGATCATGCCCAGCCCTTTCGCGTCTTCGCCACGATCGGCCGCGTCGGTCGACGCAGAAGAGATCGGAGAGCGTCGCCACCGGCTCGCGGACCTCGTCGGGCGCGAGCGCAGAGATGATCGACGGCGCGTGCCGGGTCGTGGAGACGATTTCCTCCTCGCGCAGCCTAGCGAAATGCTACAGAGGAGCCGACTGGCTCGACGCCGCCGCATCGGCCAGCTTGCCGACCGTCATATCGCCATCCAGAGGCCGCCACAGGATGAACAACCGCTACGGATCGGCGATGAGGGCGAGCGGCCGCGAGACCTCCTCGGTCCGCGCTTCGAGCGCTGCGGCATCCAAGGTCGGGACCCTTGCATATTAGATACCTCTAATTTATATGCCGCTTATATTAGTGCGGATCGTTCCGAACGATCGCCGTTTTCGCCGCACATTTTCGCGAGGACAGGATCCCATGACAGAATTCACACCCATCGCGTCGACGATAGGCGGCGGCTTGATCGGCCTTTCGGCGGTCATGCTGATGCTCTTCACCGGCCGCATCGCCGGGATCAGCGGCATCGCCGGACGGCTCCTGCCGCCGGTGGCCGATGATTGGGGCTGGCGGCTGGCCTTTGTCGGCGGGCTTGTCGCGGCGCCTCTTCTGGTTTGGCTCGTCTCGGGCGAGCGGCCCGAGCAGACGGTGTCCAGCAATCTCCTTTTGATGATCGGCGCCGGCCTGCTCGTCGGGTTCGGCTCGGCCTACGGCAATGGCTGCACCAGCGGGCACGGGGTGTGCGGCACGGCCCGCCGCTCGGCCCGCTCCATCGCGGCGACGATCACCTTCATGGCGGCGGCCATCGTCACCGTCTTCGTCGTCCGCCACGTGCTGGGAGCTTTGTGATGATCCGCGTTCTCGTCGGTCTCGCGACCGGTCTCGTCTTCGGCCTCGGCCTTGTCGTCTCCGGCATGTCGAACCCGGCCAAGGTGCTCAACTTCCTCGATATCTTCGGAACCTGGGACCCGAGCCTCGCCTTCGTGATGGGCGGCGCCGTTCTTGTCGCCTTCGTCGGCTTTCGGCTGGCCTGGCGGCGCGCGTCGCCGATCTTCGGCGAGAAGTTCGAGCTGCCGACGCGCTCCGACATCGACGCGCCGCTGCTGACGGGCGCGACCGTCTTCGGCATCGGTTGGGGCCTCGGAGGCTTCTGCCCCGGTCCGGCGCTGACCGCGCTGCCCTTGGGCGCCGCCGGTACGCTCGCCTTCGTGCCCGCCCTTCTCGTCGGTCTCTGGCTCGGCCGGCGCGCGGGCGCGAGCCCGACACCGAACCCCGCGGCCATCTTCGAGAGCTAAGGAGAACCCTTCTATGTCCATCATGAAGCACAGCCCCTCGAAGGGTGCCGGTTCGCCCGACGTCTGGGGCTTCCACGAGCCCGACACCGGCTCCAACCAATATGTCGTCGCCGACCCCGCGACCCAGAGGGCGGCACTGATCGACGTCGTGTGGAACTTCGATCCCCAGGCCGCCCGCACCTCGACCTCGAGCGCCGACGCAATCCTCGACCATGTCGAGCGCGAAGGCCTCGACGTCGCCTGGGTGCTCGACACGCACCCCCATGCCGACCACCTGATGGCATCGGCCTACCTGAAGGAGAAGACCGGCGCACCGGCCGCCATCGGCGAGAAGGTCAAGGAGATCGCCGAGCTCTGGCGCGGCTTCTACCACACGCCGGACGCCTTCGACCCGGAGGCCGACTTCGACCGGCTGTTCGTCGACGGCGATACCTTCAAGATCGGCGATCTCGACGTACGGGTCATGCTCTCGCCCGGCCACACGCTCGGCTCGATCACCTATGTGGTCGGCGATGCGGCCTTCGTGCACGACACGCTGATGCAGCCCGATGCCGGCACCTCGCGCGCCGACTTCCCCGGCGGCTCGGCGGCCGATCTCTGGGAGAGCATCCAGGCGATCCTGGCCCTGCCCGACGACACGCGTCTCTTCGTCGGCCACGACTACGGCACCCAGACCCGCGACGAGCCGGCCTGGGAGGCCACCGTCGCCGAGCACAAGGCGCACAACATCCACGTTCACGAAGGGGCGGTCCGCGAGGACTACATCCACCGCCGCGAGGCCCGCGACGCGACGCTCCCGCTGCCGGACCGCATCCTGCACGCCTTGCAGGTCAATCTGCGCGGTGGCCGCCTGCCGCAGGCCGAGACGGACGGCCACAGCTACCTGAAAATCCCGGTCGACCGGTTCTGAGCGAGGCGAGACCATGCCGATCTTCAAACATCTCGACGACACGCTCTCCGTTGGCGGACAGATCGATATGGCGGACCTGCGCGAATTGGCCGAGGCCGGCTTCAACGCCATCATCGTCAACCGCCCCGACGGCGAGGAGGTCGGACAGCCGAGCTTCGCGGCGATCGCGCACGCAGCATCCGAATGGGGCATGGCCGCGCGCTACGTTCCGATGGAATCCGGCAAGGTCGGTGCAGGCGACGCGGCGGCGCTGGCCGAGGCTCTCGATGCATCGAACGCACCCGCCTTCGCCTATTGCCGGACCGGCACGCGTTCCACGCAGGCCTGGGCGCTCGTCCAGAAGGACCGTGGCATGGATGTCGACGAGATCATCCGCCGGGCCGCACAGGCCGGCTATGACGTCGCATCCCTCGTGAAGTCCTAGACGGTCCATGCGCGGAGCCGCACGCGTCTTCCCCATCCTCGAATGGGGCCGCGCCTATTCGGGCCGGATCCTGCTCGCCGATCTCGTCGCCGCCGTGGTCGTGACGATCATGCTCATCCCGCAGTCGCTGGCCTATGCGCTGCTGGCGGGCCTGCCGGCCGAGATCGGGCTCTACGCGTCCATCCTGCCCTTGATCGCCTACGCAATCTTCGGCACCAGCCGCACGTTGGCCGTCGGGCCGGTCGCCGTCGTCTCGCTGATGACGGCGGCGGCGGCCGGTGCCGTCGCCGTGCCGGGATCGGCGGAGTACATCGCGGCGGCGCTGATCCTCGCCGTCATGTCAGGCGCGATCCTTCTCGCGATGGGGCTCCTGCGGCTCGGCTTCCTGGCGAACCTCCTCTCGCACCCGGTCATCTCAGGCTTCATCACGGCGTCCGGCCTTCTCATCGCGGCCAGCCAGCTCAAGCACATCCTCGGCATCCCGGCCGGCGGCGACAACATCGTCGAGGTCGTCTCGTCGCTCGCCGAGAACGCCGCGCTTACCAACCCCTACACCCTCGCGATCGGCACGCCCGCGCTGGTGTTCCTCTTCTGGGTCCGCAAGGGGTTCGAGCCGCTGCTTAAACGCTTCGGCATGGCGGCCGTCACGGCCAAGCTCGTCTCCAAGGGTGGGCCCGTCATCGCGGTGGTGCTCGGCACGCTCGCCGTCATCGCCTTCGATCTCGGATCGCGCGGCGTCGCGGCGGTCGGCGTCGTTCCGAGCGGATTGCCGTCGCTCACCGTGCCGCTGCTCGATCCCGACCTTTGGCTCGGTCTCATCGGTCCGGCCGCTCTCATCAGCCTGATCGGCTTCGTCGAATCCGTCTCCGTCGCGCAGACGCTGGCCGCCAAGCGGCGCCAGTCGATCACGCCCGACCAGGAGCTCATCGCGCTCGGCGCGTCCAACATCGCAGCCGGGTTTTCGGGTGGCTATCCCGTCACCGGCGGCTTTGCGCGCTCGGTCGTCAACTTCGACGCCGGCGCCGAAACGCCTGCCGCCGGCGCCTTCACCGCCATCGGCATCGCGGTCGCCGCGCTCACGCTCACGCCGCTCCTCCTTCACCTGCCCGTCGCGGTGCTCGGCGCGACCGTCATCGTGGCCGTGCTCAGCCTGGTCGACCTCAAGGCGCTGGCCCAGGTCTGGCGCTATTCCAAGAGCGATTTCACGGCGCAGGCGACGACGATCCTCGTCACCCTCCTCTTCGGTGTGGAGACGGGCGTCATGACGGGCGTCGCGGTCTCCGTCGCGCTCTACCTCTGGCGCACGTCCCGTCCGCATATCGCCGTCGTCGGCCAGGTGCCGGGCACCGAGCACTATCGCAACGTCCTGCGGCACGACGTGGCGACCTTGCCGCACGTACTCTCGATCCGTATCGACGAGAGCCTCTACTTCGCCAATGCCCGCGCCATCGAGGACTTCGTGCAGGCCCGCGTCGCCGAGGCGCCGCAGGTGCGCCACGTCGTTCTCCAGTGCGCGGCGGTCAACCTCATCGACGCCAGCGCGCTCGAGAGCCTCGAACTCCTCGCCCACCGCCTCCACGACGCCGGCATCCAGCTGCACCTCTCCGAGGTGAAAGGCCCCGTCATGGACCGCCTCAAGCGCTCCGACCTCTTCGAGCATCTCACCGGCGAGGTCTTCCTCTCGCACCACCAGGCCATGTGCGCCCTCCGGTGAGGGCCGCTTGATCTGCGTCAATGTCCGGTTCGCGGCAGGCCGTACGAGGAGGCGCACGGCCACCGATGGTCGGAGGATCGCGTTCCATGTCCCACGTACCGCACGAATTGTTGGAAGAGTTCCCCGGACACGCCGGCACCCTCCACCGGCTGAAGACCGAGAACGCGCATTTCGCGAAGCTCGCCGACGCGTATCACGACGTGAACCGGACGATCCATCGCATCGAGACCGATGTCGAGCCGACCTCGGACGAACGCGCGACCGAGCTTCGCAAGGTCCGCATGCGGCTCAAGGACGAGATCGCGGCCATGCTCGGCGCGGAAGGCGGCTAGGCAGGACGCGATGGCTCGATGGAGGGCTTGCGGGCGCCCGCCGAGGTCGCAGGCGCCGGGCTTCCTCCTCCGTCAGCCGATACGGAGGTGATCGATGACTTCGGTCACGCCGGGCGCGGCCCAGGCGGCCGATTCGACGAGCTCGCGCTCGTAGCGGGCCTTGACGCTGCCGTCGAGCGTCACGCGTCCGCCGTCGACATGGACCTTGATGCGGTCCGCCTCGATGTCCGCATTGCGCTTGAGCGCCTTCTCGATCCTGTCCTCGACATCGTCCGGCGAGGCCTTCGGCTCGATCTTGACGAGGTTGGTCACCGACGTGACGCCGCGCACGTGGGCGATTTGCTCCTCAAGCGTCTTGCGCTGGTAATGCCAGGGCACCTCTCCCTCGAGGATGACGCGCCCGCTCGTCACCTTGGCGAAGATCGCGTCCGCCGGCACCGAGATGTTGAAGGAGATGACGTGCGCCACGCGTTCGGCGATGTCGGCATCGTCGTAGCGGGCCGAGTCCGGCAGATGGACCTTGATCTCGTCTGCCAGCGAAAGCACGCCCTTGACCTTCCTCACCGCCCGTTCGGCCGCATATTTCTCCGCGAAGCTGTCGACATGGCCCGTCAGCGTCACCGACCCGTCGTGGACCGTCACGCCGATATTGGCCGCATCGACGCGCGGGTCGTAGCTCAGCTCGTCCAGCACGTCCTGCTGCAGGAGTTCGTCCTTGGTGAACATGATCCCGTCTCCTTGAATGAGGCCCGCGCATCCCCGGCATGGCGGGCGCCGCAGAAGAGAAGACCCGAACGCGAGCCACCGGCTTGACAAAGCGCAACGCGGGGCCGGCAGACGGCACGCGACCAAACGCGCGTCATGTCCTGTCAGAACGCCGCCGGATGTGGCATCGGCACCAAAGTCCAGCGAGGCAGGCGATAGGGAGGTCGCGATCTTCTCCGACACCTTCACCCCGCATGTCGGCGGCGCGCCGCGAGCGGCCTAGCGCCATCGGAGCGGAGACCGCCCGTACCGACCTGGCCAGCCTGTCCGGTCGCGCCCTTCGCCGGCCTCTGGTCATCGCGCTCCTCTTGAGCCTTCGTAGAGGGCCACGCCCCCCTGAAGCGTCGCCAGGAGCGGCCCCGTCGGCCCATCCGTTCCCTGTCGACGGGGCGACGGGCAAGGGGCGCGCCCCTCATGCGGCGCATCTCGTAGCCAGCCTTCACCCGAGCTCGTCGGCGAACGCGTCGTCGATGCTCTCGTATTCGTCGCGTTCGGACGAGAACTGCTCGAAGGCGCGCAAGGCTTGCGTGCCGTAGACGACGGACGGACCACCCCCCATCATGATGGCGACTCCTATCGTCTCGACGACCTCGTCATGCGATGCGCCGGCATGGGCGACGGCCTTTGCATGGTGGGCGATGCAGCCGTCGCAGCGCACTGCGATGCCGATGGCGAAGGCGATCAGCTCTTTCGTCTTGATGCTCAGCGCGCCGTCGCTGCCGGCGGTCGCCGTCATCAAATCCGCAAAGCTCGTCATCGCGTTCGGATGGCTGGCCTCGAAATGCGACATGTCGCGCCCGAGACGTTCGGCGATCGCAGCGTAATCCGTCATGGTGTTGTCCTCGCGAGCTTGGAGCGCCGAAGGGTAGGAAGCCGGTGAAGGAAGGCCTTGATCGAAGTCAACGCGGATGCGGCCGAGCTCAAGGGCTCGGCGCATCGGCCTGGACGGATTCCAGATAGCTGAGAAGCGCGTCGATCTCGGCCGGTTCGAAACGGAACTCGGGCATCTCCACGCTCGGATGACGCACGACAATGCCTTCCGCGAACGCCTCTTCAAGCCAGCGGATGGGATAGCGCTCGGACAGGGTCGAGAAGGGCGGTGCATCGGCGATGGGGCTCGGCCCAGGCCCGCGAACGGCGTGGCAGCGGGAACAGAGCTCGTCCGCGATCTCCTCGCCGGCGGCCGTCCGCGCCGGCGATCCGCCGCTTGCGGCGGACGCTACGTCCCGAACGCGCACAGGCGGATCGCCAAGGCGCGCATCCTCCTCTTCCTCCATCAGAAGCGAGCGCATGTAGGCAGCCAGCGCTTCGATGTCGGCTTGCGTCACGGGAAATGTCGGCATGACGGGATGGGGGCTCAGGAGCGCGAAGGCGATCGTGCTTTCGTTGGCCAAACCACGCTCGGCCATTCCGTAGAAGGTCGGCGCGTCGGCAAGCGCACGGGTTTGCGGTGTTGTCCCGACGACGTGGCAGTTCGAGCACCACATGCCCGCAAGTCGCTCGCCGCGCAGAACGTCGATCGGGCGGTCTTGACGCGTGCGGTCCTGCGCGAAGGCCTCCTGGGCCATCGCTGCGAGGCAAAGCGCGACGAGACCGCCGACCAATCGCGGATGGCGGCGAGGGCCTGCGCATGGCTGGGAGGTCATGTCGTCCACTCCTGCACCTCGGGCGACCGTCTGTGGCGGTCATGCGCGTCCGGCCGTCGCGACAACGGCTCGACGACGCCTGTTCGGATGCGACGGTATCGGCGTCCGCCCCTGCCGTCTTGACCATTGTCAACCGATGTCGCGGCCGGGCTCTTGACCAAGATCAATGCCGCTCGCTCCGCGCGGGTCTTCCCTCGAAGCCAAGAGTCACCACCGGCTCGACAGGGAGGGTGCGGCATGACGTTCAAGACGATTTTGGTCCACGCCAAGGATACCGACGCGGGGCGCCACCTTCTGGAAGCCGCCAGTGCCTTCGCGAACGAGCGGGACGCCCACCTCGTGGCACTCGTCTGCGGCATCGAGCCGATGACGCCCTATGTCGACATGATGGCGGCCCCGATCGACGCCTATATCGAGGAGCTTCGCCAAGCCCAGGCCGATACGAGAGCGGAGGCCAAGCGCGTCGACACGCTGCTCACGCGGCTCGGCGGATCCTTCGAGGTTCGCGGCAATACCGTCCAGTCCGGCCTTTGCGGCGCGGAGTTCGCGCGCCATGCGCGCTATGCCGATATCGCGATCTTCCCACGGCCCGAGGGATCGGCGACCGTGCAGCGCATGCTCGACACGACGATCTTCGATGCCGGCAAGCCGGTGATCCTGTGCCCCGACGGTTGCTCGCTCGCCGGCATCGGTCGGCGGGTCGCGATCGCCTGGGACGCGAGCAAGGAGGCGGCGCGGGCGGTCGGCGACGCGTTGCCCCTCATGCGGGACGCGCAGGACGTGCGCGTCGTCGTTGTCGATCCCCATATCGCCCCCGTGAAGCATGGCGAGGAACCGGGCGCGGACATCGCCGCGGTCTTAGCGCGGCACGCTCTCCCCGTGGCGGTCGACGCGCTGCCCGACGCCGACCATCGCTTCGCCGAGGTCTTCCTGAAGCATGCTCGGGACATCGATGCCGACTTTCTCGTCGCCGGCGCCTATGGACACGCGCGGGTCGTTCAGGTCGTGCTGGGCGGCGCGACGCGCGACCTGATGCGGGATGCACCATTGCCTCTGCTACTCTCGCACTGAATGATCAGACCGGGGCGCCGGATCGTCTGGTGCGCCCGTTAGAGGGAAGGCGGGAGGATGGCGGACGGATACGATCCGGCAGCGGACGGGGTAGCGCACGACGCGATGCTCGGAGCTCTCTGGAAGACGGCTCCCGACGCCATCATGGTCGTCGACGAGCAAGCGATCATCCGCGACTTCAATCCGTCGGGCGAGACGATGTTCGGCTACGACCATGGCGAGATCCTCGGTGCCCCGGTCTCCACGGTTCTGCCGGACTGGCCGTATTGGGTCGACCGCCTGACCGCCGAGGGCACCGCCCTCGTCGAGACCAAGGGGCAGACCAAGTCCGAAACCGATCTGCCCGTCGGTCTCACGCTCGGGCGCGCGTCGTCGCACGGCGCGGATTTCATCGTGTGCTTCGTGCGCGATCAGCGCCGTCTGGAAGACATGGCCCATCGGCTGGAGTCAGCGCAAGGCGAGTTGCAGCAGCTGATGCGGCTCAGCACGGTCAACATGATGGCGGGCGCGCTGGCGCACGACGTGAACCAGCCCTTAACGTCCGCCTCGACCTATGTGCAAGCCGCCGACCTGATGCTGGCAAAGGATGGGCAGGACGCGGAGTCGGATGTGCGCGCCACCCTGCGCAGCGGCCTCGACGAAATCCAGCGCGCCGCCGCGATCATCCGGCAGGTCCGGCATTTCGTGAACCGCCGTGCGCCGGAGCGCCGTACGGTCTCGCTCAACGACATCGTGCGGGACGCGAGCAAGGTGGTCGGGCTCGGCCTTGCCGGCGACCGGATCAAGCTGGACCTACATCTCACGGCCGGCCTGCCGCCGGTCTCGGTCGATCCGATCCAGATCCAGCAGGTGCTCTTCAACCTTCTGCGCAACGCCGTCGAGGCCATGGAGGCGACGCCCCGGCCGCGTCTCGTCGTCGAGACGATGTTGGACGGCGCAGACGTCGTCGCGACCGTGACCGATACCGGCAACGGCATCGACGTGCGCGTGCGGGATCTCCTCTTCACGCCGTTCCAGACGACGAAAGAGCAGGGCCTCGGCCTCGGGCTCGCCATCTGCCGCACCATCGTCGAGGCGCATGGCGGAATGCTGGACGGTGCGAGCCGCTCGGAGGGCGGCGCGACCTTCACGCTGCGACTGCCTGTCGCCGGTACCGCGCCGTGACCGTCCAACCCACGATCCTCGTCCTCGACGACGACGCGTCGGTGCGCGACGGGCTGACCACTCTCCTCGGCGCCGGCGGCCACCCCGTCGTGGCGGCGAAGGACATCGCCGAGGCCCTGACCGGTCTCGCGGCGTGCCCGGCCCGGACGATCGTCCTGGCCGACGTCAATCTCGTGGAGGATCGGGGCTTTCGATTACAGGACGAGATGGCCAGGAAGGACATCGCACGCCCCATCATCTACATGAGTGCCTATGCCGACCTCGACATGGCGCAGAGTGCGCTGCGCCGGCAGGCCGTGGACTTCCTCGAGAAGCCTTTTACCTGGAAGGAACTGTCCGCCGCCCTCCACCGGGCGGGCGAGGTGCTCGATGCCAACAGCCTCGACCCAGCGCTGGAGGCCGCGGTCGGGTCGCTGACGCCGCGCGAGCGGGAGGTGCTCGATCTCATCGTCAAGGGGAGCCCCAGCAAGCTCATCGCGCGCGAGCTCGATATCAGCGCGCGCACCGTGGAGGTCCACCGCTCCCGGCTCCTTGCCAAGCTGGGCGCGCGCAACGCGCAGGATCTCGTACGGTTCGGCCTGGCGCTCGAGGGACATCCTCAGACGCCGAACGTCAGTGGCTCGGGCGCCCATACGTAGTCTCCCCAATATGCCGGATACGGCCGCCATGCTTTCATCCTCGCGCTGGGACGAAAGGAGAGGTGGTATGACCTTGGAGACCCACGACACGAGGCGCACGAACCCTATCGACGTCGCGCAAGGAGAGGCATGGGCTTCGAAGGCGGCTCGCACGAACGCCGTGGCGGCGCCCCGTTCCCCGAAGGGCCTTTGGCTCCACGCCCAACTCGCCGGACTGAACCATCTCTCGACCGCCATGACCTATCCGCGCGGCCGTACGGTGCAGGTGGAAGGCGAGACGCCGGAGACGGTCTCCGTCGTCCGCGCCGGCCTGGTGAAGGAATACGACACGCTTCTGGACGGGCGGCGCCATATCCTCGGTTTCCGGGGGCCCCGCGAGGTCCTCAACCTGGAGCTGATCGGCGAGAGGGCCGCAGAGAGGGCTGGAGAGGCCTGCCGGCACACGATCGATGCCGCGACCGATGTCGTCCTGTTGTCCTATCCGCTCCAGGCGGTCCGCCGCCTCGTCCGGCACGACGAGGACAGCCGATCGGCGCTCTCGTCGGACCTTGCCGCGCGGCTCTCCGATCTCGAGCGCAAGGCGCTCGCCCTCGGCTGCCTGCCGGCGCTCGCGCGGGTCGGGCAGTTCCTCGGCGACCTCGCCAGGCGGGAGATAGGGGATTCCACGTACGAGGCCGTGACGATCCCCGTCTGCCGCCAGGACATCGCGGACTATCTCGGCCTGACGCTGGAGACGGTCTGCCGCAGCATCGGCCATCTGAAGGCCGACGGCATCATCGTCCTCGAGGGATGCCACAGCTTCCGCGTCCTGCGGCCCCACGCGCTCGAAGACCTCGTCTACGGCACGTGAGTTGGGCGCGGCCCGGCGGCACGTGGCGGGTTTCCGCCGGGCCTTCGAGCCTTCCTAGGACGGGGCTCCCGCGACCTAGCCGCCCTTGACCTCGATGCGCTTCGCCGCGGCCTTCGTCTCCGGCGATTTGGGCACCCGGATCTTCAGGACGCCCTTGTCCTGATGCGCTTCGATCCCGTCTTGCTCGACACCGTGCGGCAGGGCCAGACGGCGCACGAAGCGACCGCGAAAGCGCTCCACGCGGTGGAAATTCCTGTCCTTTCGTCCTCCCGCCCCCCCGTCTCGCGCGTGCCGGTGATCGAGAGGATGCCGTCGTCCAGGGAGACGTCGACATCGTCTGGCTCGACGCCCGGCATATCGAGCGTGACCTCGATCGCCTCGTCGGTCTCGCTCACGTCCATGTGCGGCACGGCCTCCGGGCCGCCCGCCCGCGCGCCGAAGACGGGCGGCCAGTTCGCATCGGCGAAGACGTCCGAGAGCATGCGGTCCATCTCCTCGTGCATGCGTCGGAACGGATCCGTCATCTCGGTCGTCGGCGCGGGCCTGCGGGCGTGCCAAGGGACGATGTCTTGCAGTCGCATCATAAGCCTCCGTGGTTCGGTCTCCCCATTTGCCAAGCTTAGAGGGGCCGCCACCGGTCGGTTTGACAAGCGTCAAACGCATCGATGCCATCGGCCCTAGCCTCCCATCCGACATCAACCTGTTGGCGGGGGCCGACCATGCACCAAAGGGCAAGCCGCGTGCTCGTGGCCTACCACTCCGAAAGCGGCTACACCCGGCAGGTGGCCGAGGAGCTCGCGGCGCAACTCAGCGCCGATATCGAGCGCATACGGCCAGCGCGGCCGCTCCGGTCCACCCTCGTCCGCGTCCTCTACGCGCTGATGGATCGCGACGTCGCCCTGGAGACGCCGGAGCACGACGCCGGGGCCTACGATCTCGTCATCGTCGGCTCCCCGGTCTGGGCGGCCCGCGCGACGCCGGTGGTACGCAGCTATCTGCGCGCGTGCGGCACCAAGCTTCAAGCCGTCGCGCTCTACGTCACCCTCGGCGGTTCCGGTGCCGAGCGGGCCTTGGACGGCATGAGCCGTCTCGTCGGAACACCTCCCATCGCACGCATGGCCGTCGACGACCGTGATCGGCGCGAGGGCGACGACATGCGCAAGATCCACGCCTTCGCGACGGAGATCGAGGCGAGGATGCCGGCCCTGTCGATATCCGGGTCGATGGGCTGACGGCGGCGACGATCACATCTCGACGACGACCTCCACGTCTCCCGTGCGACGCAACACGTCTACCGTCACGCCCTGATGGCGCCGCTCCAGCGAGAGATCGACATGGTGGCCGCCGATCTCGAGCTTCTGGATGAGGATGCGGTCGAGAACGGCCGGCAATGTCGGGTTGGCGAGGACGACGCGGCCCGCCTTTGCCTCGATGCGCAGACCGAAGCACGACTGCAGCAGGCTGTAGATCGCCGCGCTCGCCCAGGCCTGCGGCGAGCATGCGACCGGATAGAGCGTCGGGGCAGCGCCCGGCTCGCGCGGGAAGCCGCAGAAGAGTTCCGGCAACCGGGCGAGGTCCATCTGCTCGCACGCCTCCATGAGACCGGCGGTCAGCTGGGCCGCTTCCGCCTTGAAGCCGTAGCGTGCGAAGCCGGCGGCGACGATGGCGCTGTCATGCGGCCAGACGGAGCCGTTATGGTAGGACATCGGGTTATAGCGCGCCGTGCCCTCCGAGAGCGTACGCACCCCCCAACCCGAGAAGGTGGAAGCTTCCATCAGGCGGCGCACGCTGGCCGCGGCCCGCTCCTGCGAGGCGAGGCCGCAATAGAGGACGTGGCCCACATTGGAGGTGACGACCTCGCAGCGCCTCTTGTCGCCGTCGAGCGCGAGCGCATAGGTGCCGATGGTCTCGCTCCAGAAGGCCGCCTCGAACCTCTCGCGCAGCCTCTCGGCGGCGGTGCGCAGGCGGGCGGCCTCGCCGGCCTCGCCGAGACGCGCCGCGAGGCGGCCGGCGCCGAGCCAGGCGGCATAGGCATAGGCCTGGACCTCGCACAGCGCGATCGGAGGCTTGGCCATCGTCCCGTCGGAATGGAAGACGGCGTCGTGGCTGTCCTTCCAGCCCTGGTTGACGAGACCGTCCTCGGAGCGGCGGTGGTATTCGACGAAGCCGTCACCATCGGCATCGCCGCAATGCTCCATCCAACCGAGCGCGGCCTTCACGTTCGGCCAGATCCGCCGGGCGAAGACATCGTCATCGGTGCGCTCGACATAGGCATCGGCGAGCATGGCAAAGAGAAGCGTGGCATCGACCGATCCGTAGTAGCGCGCGAACGGCACCTCGCCGAGCCGGGCCATCTCGCCCTCGCGCATCTCGTGCAGGATCTTGCCGGGCTCCGCCTCTGTCTTGGCCGAGGCCGCCGTCGCCTGGGCATCGGCGAGGACGCCGAGAACGCCTTTCGACATCTCCGGGTCGAGCCAGTTGCAGAAGAGTGCCGTCCAGAGCCCGTCGCGTCCGAAGACGGTGCTGAACCAGGGCGTGCCGGCGAAGGGGTAAGGTCCGTGCGGCGTCTCGGTGCGCAGCATCCGCAAGTCCGCGCCCGCCCGCTCGATCGCGTCGTTCACGCGCTCGTTGGAACTGGCGATCTCGCAGCCCTCGACCCGGCCCTTGAGGCGCGCCTGGCGCAGTTCGCCGAGCCTTCGCTCAAAGGTGGTCGGGGTCGGCTGGCATTCGAGACCGTCCTCGAAAGCGACGGTGACGTATTGCGAGAGGCTCTGCTGCGGCTCGAGGCGGATGCGGAACCGCGCCTCTTCCTCCGTCAGCGCCTCGGGCGAGCCGGAGAACGAGAGGCAGCATAGCCGCTCGACGCCGTCGAGGCCGGCATAGCGGAACTCGACCTGGCGCGGCCCGGTGATGATCGCCACCGTCTCGCCGCGGCGCTCCCGCGTGAGACCGCGGACCTCGAAAATGTCGGCAAAATCCGTCTCGTAGCGGTAGGTGACGGGGACATCGACCGGCTCGTCGGCATAGCTGCGCCAGCGGAACTCCTGGAAGAGGACCCCCTCGACGAGAAAGATCTTGCGACCGAGGAAGACCGATCCCCTCACGAGCTCGACCGTCCCCGTCTCGCTGGACACGAAGTCGGGATTGGTGAGGTCGACGCTCAAGGTGAGATTGTCGCGATCGACATGGGAGCTGAGAAGGAGAGGCGGCTCGCCATCGAGCGCGATCTCGAAGCGCGCGAGCGCGCGAGTGCCGGCGTGATAGACGCCGAGATCCCAGCTCTCCTCGACGGCGAGATCGCCATAGGCGTCGAAGAGCCCGAACGTGCGGCCGTGCTTCAAGGTCAGTTTGCGCACGCCGTGATGCGCCTTGCGGGTGCGGATATAGCCGGCGCTCAGACCCGCATCGACGATCATGGCGCGCTCGCAGGGCGGCGCGCCGCATCGACGGCGCGGTGGGGAGCGTCGTCCTCGAAGCGGGCGACGATGCGGTAGATGTCGAGATAGTCCTGCGCCATCCGCTCGACCCCGAAGCGCGCTTCGAAGCGTTGCCGGATCGCCACGCGGTCGAGACCGCCAATCCGTGAGAGGACGTCGACGGCGGCGGCCCGGTCCTCCACGATGAAGCCGGTCACGCCATCCTCGACGATTTCGGGCACCGAGCCTCGCCGATAGGCGATGACCGGCGTGCCGCAGGCCATCGCCTCGATCATGACAAGGCCAAAGGGCTCCGGCCAATCGATGGGGAAGACGAGCGCCAGCGCGTCCTCCAGCAGCTCCTGCTTGCCCGCCTCGTCCACCTCGCCGATGAACTGGACGAGGTTGCTGTCGAGAAGCGGCTTTACCCGCGCCTCGAAATAGTCCTGGTCGACCGGGTCGACCTTAGCCGCGATCTTCAGCGGAATGCCGGCGGCCCTGGCGATGGCGATGGCGTCCTCCGGACCTTTTTCGGGCGCGATGCGACCGAGGAAGGCGAGATAGCCTCCCGCTCCCGCTCCCGGCCGATAGAGGTCGAGCGGCAGCCCGTGATGGACGGTGCCGATCCACAGCGCGTGGGGCAGCGCCGTCTTCTGCGAGGCGGAAATCGAGACGACCGGCTGGTCCCAGTACTCCTCGTAGAGCTCCGTGAGGCCCGGCAGGTCGAGCCGGCCGTGCAGCGTCGTGAGATGCTTCGGATAGGCCCGCCGGGTGAAGGGGAAGTGCAGGAAATCGACGTGGAAATGCAGCGCCTCGAATTGGTCGCCGTGCCGCATCACGTCTTCCAAAAGCCGATAATGGGCCGCCAGATCGGATACTCCCGCCTCGCTCAACCGCAATGCGGGCATGTGAAGGGGGTTGAGATGGGCGTGGGTGCGGGAGTCCTCGCTGGCGAAGAGGGTGACGTCGTGACCAAGCCGCACCAGCTCTTCGGTCAGGTAGGAGACGACCCGCTCGGTGCCTCCGTAGAGCTGGGGCGGAACGCTCTCGTAGAGCGGTGCGATCTGCGCAATCCTCATCTCGCGTCTCTTCCATCCGCCCCGCCCGGGCCGAGGATAATGCGATCGCGCGCGCAGGACTTGACCGTTGTCAAACCGCCTCTCGGGCCCGTGCCTTTGAAGGATCGGGACGGCTCGCGCCGGCGCCGGGGGGCTCTGCCTGCCGCCGGCCGTGAGCCGTCACGACCGAACGGACCGAGGATGCCATGACCTTCCACACCATCCGGCTCGAGCTGGCGCGCGATCGCGACAATCCGGAGGGCAACGCGGCGCGTGGCTACCGCTTCGCCGCACCGCTCGACGCAGCGGGCAGGCTCGACGTCGATGCCTGGCGGCGCGATCCGTCCCGCGCGACCGTGACGCGCTTCTGGGATGGCGAGCTGACCGAGCTCGGTCATCTCGTGCGACGCGACGACGGCGAATGGGTCTTCGACTACGACCCGGATGACGAGGACGACGACGAGCTTGGCTATCGCTTGGGGACGCACCGGTTCGCCGTCGGCGAATACGTCTCCATCCGCGAGCATGACGGGGTGACCCGCACCTTTCGTATCGTCGATACCAAACCGGCTGATTGACGCCCGCCCCGCCGGCGGATGCGCTTGACTTCGATCAATGCTCCGGCCCGGCCCGGCCCGCAGCCTTCACGGATGAACGAGCCCGCCCGCTACCAAATGCAAGACCCCGGCGCGCCGGCGGCCGCCGAAGCCGTCTTTCGCGTGTCGGACGTGGGCAAGGTCTATGGCGAGGGCGAGGGCGCGATCCACGCGCTGCGCGGCGTCGACCTCGAACTGATCGCTGGCGAGATGGCGGTGCTGCTCGGGCCGTCCGGGTCCGGGAAGTCGACGCTACTCAACATTCTGGGCGGGCTCGATAGGCCGAGCTCGGGCCGCGTCGTCTTTCGCGATCACGACCTCACCCATGCGGGCGACGCCGCGCTGACGCGCTTCCGGCGAGACCATGTCGGCTTCGTCTTCCAGTTCTACAACCTCATCCCCAGCCTCACCGCGCGCGAGAACGTCGCGCTCGTCACCGAGATTGCCCGGCATCCGATGCGGCCGGAGGAGGCGCTCGACCTCGTCGGTCTCGCGGAGCGGATGGACCATTTCCCGGCCGAGATGTCCGGCGGCGAGCAGCAGCGCGTCGCCATCGCGCGCGCCATCGTGAAGCGGCCCGACGTGCTCCTTTGCGACGAGCCGACGGGCGCGCTCGATAGCCAGACCGGCATCCGCGTCCTCGAGGCGCTCTCCGCCGCGAACCGCGATCTCGGCGCGACGACCGCCATCATCACCCATAACGCGGGCATTGCCGCCATCGCGCACCGGGTCGTTCGCTTCGCCGACGGGCAGGTGGTCGCGGTCGAGGCTAACCCGCACCGCATCGCGCCCTCCGAGGTGACGTGGTGAGGAGGGCGGCGCCATGATCCCGACCCCGCTCGACCGGAAGCTCCTGCGCGATCTGCGGCGTGGATGGGGCCAGGGGCTGGCCACCGCCCTCATCATCGCCGCCGGGGTCGCGACGCTCATCGCCTTCATGGGCTCCTATCGCTCGCTCAACGAGACGCGGAACGCCTATTACGAGCGTGAGCGCTTCGCAGACGTCTTCGCGAGTTTGAAGCGGGGTCCGCGCGACCTCGTGGCCGAGGCGGCGCGCCTGCCCGATGTCGCGATCGCGCAAGGGCGCATCGTGACGATGGCCTTGCTCGACATCCCGGAGATGGCGGAGCCCGCGAGCGCGCGCCTGATCTCGCTCCCGCCGAGGGGCGAGCCCCATCTCAATCGCCTCTACCTGCGGGCCGGACGCCTTCCCGAACCGGGCCACTGGGACGAAGTCGTCATGAGCGAATCCTTCGCCAACGCGCACGGGTTCCGGGCGGGAAGCACGCTCTCGGCGACCTTTGGCGGCGCCAAGCGGACCCTGCGGATCGTCGGTATCGTGCTGTCGCCGGAATATATCAACACGCTGGGTCCCGGCGACATCGTGCCCGACGACCGCCGCTTCGGTATCGGCTGGATGCGGCAGGGCGCGCTCGAGGCCGCGCTCGATCTCGATGGCGCGATCAACGACCTCGCCGTGACCTTGATGCGGGACGCCTCGGCGCAGGCGACGATAAGCTCGCTCGACGAGCTTCTCGAGCCCTATGGCGGGATCGGCGCGTACGAGCGGACCGACCAGCTCTCCCACGCCTTCCTCGACGCCGACCTCCGGCAGCTCCAGGGGCTTACCGCGATCATCCCTCCGATCTTTCTCGCCGTCGCGGCCTTTTTGACCAACATGACGCTGTCGCGCCAGATCGCGCTGGAGCGGGCCGAGATCGGGCTGATGAAGGCGCTGGGCTATGGGCGCGGCGCCGTGCTGGCGCATTACGTCAAAAGCGTGCTGCTGGTCGCCGGACTCGGCGTCGTCCTCGGTTTCGTGATGGGCGATTGGTTCGCACGATTGATGTCGGGCCTCTACCAGCAATTCTACCACTTTCCTCTGCTCGTGAGCGTGCGCGCGCCGGACGCGTTCCTGATGGCGGGCCTCGCCGCCTTCGGATCGGCGGCGCTCGGCGCGCTGCGGGCCGCGTGGGCGGCCGCGTCCCTGCCGCCGGCCGAAGCGATGCGCCCGCCCGCCCCTCCGAGCTACCGCCAGGGTCGGGTAGCCGCTGTGCTGGCCCGCATGCTTCCGCTCGAGATCATGATGGTGCTGCGCCATCTCCGGCGCTTTCCCGGGCGCGCGGCGACGACGACGCTCGGCCTCGCTCTCGCCGTCGCCGCGCTCATCTCGGCGACCTTCTCGCTCGATTCCATCGACCATACGCTCGACGTCACTTTCGGCGTCATGGAGCGCCAGCACGCGACCGTGCTCTTCTCACAGGCGAAGGCGGCCGGCGCCGTGCGCGAGGTCGGGCGCTGGCCCGGCGTCCTCGTCAGCCGGCCCTACCGCGTCGTGCCGGTGACCCTGCGACACGGCCATTTGGAACACTCCGGAGCGCTGACGGGCGTTGCCGCCGGCGCCGGCCTCAGCCGTGTGATCGATACCCGGCTACGGCCGCTAGCGCTGCCTGACACGGGCGTCGTCCTCAGCGGCACGTTGGCACGCAAGCTGGAGGTCGGACCCGGCGATGTCCTCTCGATCGAGGTGAAGACCGGTCTTCGTCAAACCTATCTCGAGCGCGTCGTCGGCGAGGTGGAGCAATATCTCGGCTCGGGCGCCTATATGCGGGCCGACGCGCTGGACCGCCTCTTGCGGCAGGCGCCGGCGGCCGACGGCGCGCATGTGCTCGTCGATGCGGCGGGCTGGCCCGCCTTCTACGAGGAGGCCAAGAGCGCGCCGGGCGTCGCCGCCCTCAGCCTGATCACCCGCTCGCGCCAGCGCTTCGAGGCGACGATGGCGGAGAACCTTCGCATCAGCATCGCCATCTACGTCGTCTTCGCGGGCCTGATCGCCATCGGCGTGGCCTATAACAGCGCCCGGATCAGCCTGTCGGAACGGGCCCGCGAACTGGCGTCGCTGCGGGTCCTCGGCTTCAACCGGCGCGAAGTCTCGACCATCATCCTCGGCGAGCTCTTCGTCTGCGTTCTCCTGGCCCTGCCCGTCGGCTGGCTGATCGGGCGCGGACTGGCCGATCTCATCGCCCGCAGCATCAGCCAGGAGCTCTATTCGATCCCGGTCATCGTCGAGCCCGCCACCTATGCCTGGGCCTCCATCATGGCGCTGGGCGCCGTCGCCGCCTCGGGTCTTCTCATGGTCCGCCGCATCGCCCGGCTCGACCTGATCGCCGTCCTCAAGACGCGGGATTGACGCCATGCGCCGCTGGTTCTTTCGCCTGATCCTTCTTCTCGTCGTCGTCGGTCTCGCCGGCGGGGCTTTCTGGGCGTTGCGCCCACAGCCCGTGCCCGTCGATCTCGCCCGCGTGGAGCGGGCCGACATCGCGCAGTGGGTCGAGGAAGACGGCATCGTACGCGTTCGGGACGTCTATACGGTGTCGTCGCCGCTCGGCGGACGCGTACAGCGCAGTCCGGTCCATGTCGGCGATCCGGTCGTGCAGGGCCGTACCGTCATCGCCCGGATCGAGCCGCAGGAGCCGGCGCTCATGGACGCGCGTACCCGCGCCGAATCGCAGGCCTCGGTCTCCGCGGCGCAGGCGGCTCTCGATCTCGCTTCCGTGCAGGTGCAGCGCGCCGAGGCCGAGCGATCCTTCGCATCGAGCGAGCTCGACCGGATCGACCGCCTCGTCGAGCGCGGCGTCATGCCGGCGACCCGGCGCGACGAAGCCGCACTCAGGTGCGATCTGGCGGCCGCCGCCGTCACGGCCGCCGAGGCCGAGGTCGCGGTGCGCGAGCGCGAGTTGGAGCGCGCCAAGGCGCACCTTCTCGAGCCCAGTACGAACGGCGTCCCGCCCGTCGATCCGTCGCTCTGCTGCGTCACCATCAGGGCGCCGGCCTCCGGACAGGTGCTGCGGGTCGTCCAGGAAAGCGAGACCGTGGTGCAGGCCGGCGCGCCCCTGGTCGAGATCGGCGATCCGCACGATCTCGAGGTCGTCGCCGACCTCCTCACGACCGAGGCCGTCACCCTTCCGGCAGGCACCGTGGCCGAGATCGTCGACTGGGGCGGGCCCGATCTCGCCGCACGGCTGGCACGGATCGAGCCGACGGCCTTCACCAAGGTCTCCGCGCTCGGCATCGAGGAACAGCGCGTGACGACGATCGTGACGATCGAGGCGCCGCCGGAGCGCTACGCGTCGCTCGGCCACGGCTACCGCGTGACCGTGCGCCTGCTGCGTTGGGAAGGCCTGGAGCGTCTGTCGGTTCCCGTGAGCGCGCTCTTTCGGCGCGGGGACGACTGGGCCGTCTTTCGCGACGACGCGGGCACCGCCGGCCTCGTGTTGGTCGAGATCGGCCACATGGACGATGAGCGCGCCGAAGTGCTTGCCGGCCTCGATGACGGCGATCTCGTCGTCGCCTTCCCAAGCGATCGTGTCGCGGACGGCACGCCGGTCGCTCCCCGCCAGGACATCGAGGCCAGTCGGGAGGCCGAGGACGGAGAGGAGGCCGACGAGGGCGAGGCGCTGCTCTGACCGGCTGCACTTGATCTTCGTCAAGGCCGCCGGCGACGCCCTGCCCCATCGTCTCGCTCTAACGACCATCGGGATTGTCGAGCGAGGGTAACAGGCGATGGGGAACGTGCTCTGGTTTCGAGAGGTGTCGCGCGGCGACGTCGGGCGGGTCGGCGGCAAGAACGCCTCGCTCGGCGAGATGGTCCGAGAGCTCGGACGGCACGGCATCGCGGTGCCGGATGGGTTCGCGACGACGGCTGATGCCTTTCGCGCCTATATCGCCCACAACGACCTCGCCGAGGTCATCCGCAGGGCGCTGGCGGACTACACCGCGCGCAAGCGCAGTCTTGCCCAAGCAGGCGCGGCCATCCGCGCGGCCATCCTCAAGGGCGATTGGCCCACGGATATCGAAGGCGACATCCGTACGGCCTACGCACGGCTCTCGAAAGACGCGGGCATCGAGGACCTCAGCGTCGCCGTGCGCTCGTCCGCCACGGCCGAGGAC
Source organism: uncultured Alphaproteobacteria bacterium (assembly GCA_963799285.1). GTDB lineage: Bacteria > Pseudomonadota > Alphaproteobacteria > Rhizobiales > CAWCWK01 > CAWCWK01. The sequence continues at coordinate 3,524,250 of CAWCWK010000004.1, read as the reverse complement.
CTGCCCGACGCCAGCTTCGCCGGCCAGCAGGAAACCTATCTCAACATGTCGGGCGAGGCGATGGTGCTGGGCGCCTGCCGGCGCTGCTACGCCTCGCTCTTCACCGACAGGGCCATCGCCTATCGCGAGGCGAAGGGCTTCGACCATCTGGCGGTCGCGCTCTCGGTCGGCGTGCAGCGCATGGTGCGCTCCGATATCGGCGGCTCGGGCGTGATGTTCTCCATCGACACCGAGACGGGCTGCGAGGATGTCGTCCTCATCGACGCGGCCTGGGGGCTCGGCGAGAACGTCGTGCAGGGCGCGGTCGATCCGGACGAGATCCAGGTCTTCAAGCCGCTCCTCGACAAAGCCGGCACCGTGCCGATCATCGAGAAGACGCGCGGCGCCAAGGCGATCAAGATGGTCTACGCGCAAGGCGGCGAGCGCCCGGTCAAGAACGTGCCGACCTCGCTGGCCGAGCGCGACGCCTTCGTCCTCTCCGACGAGGAGGCCTTGACGCTTGCGCGCTGGGCCGTCGAAATCGAGCGGCACTATGAGTGCCCGATGGACATGGAATGGGCGCGGGACGGCGAGACCGGCGACCTCTTCATCGTCCAGGCACGCCCGGAGACCGTGCAGTCGCGCGCGAGCGCCGATGCGCTGCGATCCTATTCGGTCGGCGGACATGGCCCGACCGTTGCCGAGGGGCTGGCGATCGGGACGGCCGCCGTCTCGGCACCCGTCTGCCTCATTCGCGACGTCGCCGAGATCGAGCGCTTCGTCGACGGCGCGATCCTCGTCACCGAGATCACCGATCCCGACTGGGTGCCGATCATGAAGCGGGCCTCGGCGATCGTGACGGACCATGGCGGGCGCACCTCGCACGCCGCGATCGTCAGCCGGGAGCTTGGCCTGCCGGCAATCGTCGGCACGGGCGATGCGACCTATCGCCTCCACGACGAGCAGGTCGTCACGGTCTCCTGCGCGGAGGGCGACCAGGGCTTCGTCTACGAGGGCGAGGCCGCGATCGCCGTCGAGGACGTCCGCCTCGACGATGTGCCGGAGACCCGCACCAAGGTCATGCTCAACCTCGCCAACCCGGCGGCGGCGCTGCGCTGGTGGCGCCTGCCGAGCGACGGTGTCGGGCTCGCCCGGATCGAGTTCGTCATCAACAACGCCGTCAAGGCGCATCCGATGGCGCTTCTCCACCCGGAGCGCACCAGACCCGAGGAGCGCGAGGCGCTGGCGGCCCTGACGAGGGGCTACGAGACCGGCGAGGCCTATTTCGTCGACCGCCTCTCGCGCGGTCTCTCGCGCATCGCGGCGGCGGCCTGGCCGAACCCCTGCATCATCCGGATGAGCGACTTCAAGACGAACGAATACGCGAGCCTTCTGGGCGGATCGATGTTCGAGCCTAAGGAAGCCAATCCGATGATCGGATTCCGCGGCGCGGCGCGTTACACGTCCGACCTCTACCGCGACGGATTCGCGCTCGAATGCCGGGCGATCGAGCGGCTGCGCAAGACGATCGGCCTCGACAACGTCGTCGTCATGATACCGTTCTGCCGCACGCTCGAGGAAGCCGACGGCGTGCTGGAGATCATGGCCGCCAACGGTCTGCGTCAAGGCCGCGACGGCCTCGAGGTCTACATGATGGTCGAGATCCCGGCCAACGTCGTCCTCGCCTACGAGTTCGGCAAGATCTTCGACGGCTTCTCGATCGGCTCCAACGACCTCACCCAGCTCACCCTCGGCGTCGACCGGGATTCCGACCTCCTGGCCGGCGACTTCGACGAGCGCGACGCGGCCGTCCAATGGATGATCGGCCACGCCATCGACGCGGCGCGCAAGTCCGGCACCAAGATCGGCCTGTGCGGTCAGGGTCCGAGCGACCACCCCGAGATCGCCGAGTTCCTCGTGGCGAAGGGCATCGACACGATCTCGGTCACGCCCGACAGCTTCGTCGCCGTCAAGCGGCACGTCGCCAAAGCCGAGGAGCGGATGCGTTGCGCTCGAGCGGCCTGATGGCTCTGCCCTGACCTGCCCTGCCCTGCCCTGACCTGCCCTGACCTAGCTTGGCCTGGCCTGGCGACCAAACACCGGCTCTCCGTCTCAAGGATGCTACCATGACCTATCGCACGATCCTGGCCGTCATCCGCGACATGGACGCGGACGAACCGGTCATCGCGGCTGCGGGTCGGCTGGCGTCGCTGGCGGGCGAGACCGCGTCCGGCGACGGTCCGCTCGTGCGAGTCTGCGCAGTGCTGACAGAGCCGACCATGCCGGTCCTGGCCCCCCACGAAATCCCCGTTCAGGAATGGCGCGACCGCGTCGGCCATCTGCGAAGCCAGGCGGAGACGATCGCCGGGCGGGCCGCGAAGGCTCTTGGCGACCACGGGATCGATCACGACGAACGTCCCGTCGTCCTGCCTGCCGGCATGATCGCCGAGGAAGTCGCCAAGCTGGCCCGCCATGCGGATCTCTGCGTCATGCCCTGGCCGACGAGCCTCTCCCGCAGGCGCGAGGCGACGGAAGCCTTTGATGGTGCGCTTTTCGCCACGGGACGGCCGGTCCTCCTGGTTCCGCCCGGCCCGCTCTCCAAGAGCTGGGGCGAAACCGTCATGGTCGCCTGGAACGAACAGCCGCAAGCGGCGCGCGCGCTCTTCGATGCCCTGCCGATCATGCGGGCGGCACTGGGCGTCCACGTATTGATCGTCGAGCACGATGGCGATCCGGCGCGCGGCCCTGGCCCGGATCTCCAAGCAATGCTGGCACGGCACGGGGTGACCGCGAAGTTCGAGATCATTGAGCGGCGAGGCCGCAGCGTCGGCGAGGCGCTACGCGAACACGCGAACTGGCTGGAGGCCGACATGATCGTAATGGGAGGCTATGGGCATTCGCGCTTTCGTGAGATCGTGCTGGGCGGCGCCACGCACGATATGTTGGCCAACAATGCCATCCCGATCTTCCTGTCGCATTGAGCGCTCAGGCGTCGGCGTCGAGGGCGCCTTCGGTCGGCTCGCTTCGGACCGCTCGAGCCATGTCGGCATAGAGGCGATCCGCGTCGGCGCGGGTGCACAATTCCGTGCCCGGCGTCATGACGGCCGCCGCGCCGGCCGCGACGGCGTAGCGGCCGGCGGCCTCGATAGTCCAGCCACGCGCGAGTGACAGCGCGAAGCCGGCCACCATGCTGTCCCCGGCGCCGATCTTGCTGGCCGGTCTCACCGTCGGCGCGAGGATGCGGGTCGCGCCGCGTTCGGTGGCCAGGAGCGCACCCGCCGCCCCGAGCGAGACGAGCACGATCTCGGCCGCGCCTTGCGAGACGAGGCCACGGGCAGCCCGCACCAGATGGTCCTCCGTCTCGATGTCGCGCCCGACCAGGGATGCCAGTTCGCGCAGGTTCGGCTTGATGAGGAAAAGCCCGGAGCCGAGCGCCGCCTTCAGCGCTGGGCCCGACGTATCCACCAAGACCTTGGTCGATCCGGCGCGGCTCGCGATCCGCGCATAGGCATCGGCCGCCACGCCTTCGGGCAGGCTACCGCTCAACACGAGAATATCGGCCGAGACGGCATCCAGCGTCGTGAGGACCGCTTCGAACTCCCCGCGCGTCATTCGAGGACCCGGGGCCCCGAACCGATATTGAAGTCCGGTGGACGTCTCGTTGACGGTCAGGTTCTCCCGCGTCCAGCCGGCGACCGGAACGCGGTGCTGGGCGATGGTCTCGGCCTCGAGACGCGTTTTCAGCATCTCGCCGGTCGGACCACCGGCGCAGTAGATCGCCGAGGCGGCCCCGCCGAGCTTGGCGACGGCGCGCGCCACGTTCACGCCGCCGCCGCCGGGATCGAGCCTCGGGTTCGCGCCCCGCAACTTGCGTTCGGCGACGACCGCCTCGACGTCGAGCGTCTTGTCGAGTGCCGGGTTGAGGGTCAGCGTCGCGATCGACGCGCGCACAGCCATCGCCGCCAGTCGTCAGGAGCGCATGTCGAGGACGATGCGCCCGTCGACCGTACCGGATTTCAGCTGCGCGACGACATCGTTGACATCCTCCAGCCGCGCCGGGTGGACATGCGCGTGCACGCGGCCGTCCGAGGCGAAGTCAAGGGCCTCGGCGAGATCGGCCCGCGTGCCGACGATCGACCCGCGGATTGTCAGCCGCTTGAGCACGACGTCGAAGATGGGCGTGGGGAAGTCGCCCGGCGGCAGGCCGGCCAGGACCATGGTGCCCTTGCGCCGCATCATGCCGATGGCCTGACCGAACGCCTCGGTCGAGACCGCCGTGACGAGCACGCCGTGCATCCCGCCGGCCTCGCGCTGCAGCGCTTCGACGGGATCACGCCGAGATGCGTTGATGACGATGTCGGCACCCAGCGCCTCGGCGATCTGCACCTTGTCCTCCGTCACGTCGACGGCCGCGACATGGAGGCCCATGGCCTTGGCATAGCCGATCGCCAGATGGCCGAGCCCGCCGATGCCGACGACCGCCACCCATTCTCCGGGCCGCGCCTCCGTCTCCTTCAGCCCCTTGTAGACGGTCACGCCCGCGCAGAGGATCGGCGCCGCCCGCACGGATTCCAGACCGCCTGGGATCTGCGCGGCGAAGCGCGGATCGGCCAGCGTATAGTCGGCGAAGGTGCCGGGTACGGAATAGCCCGTGTTCGACTGCGCCTCGCAGAGCGTCTCCCATCCCGTCTCGCAATGATGGCAATGCGAGCAGGCGGCATGCATCCAGGGCACGCCGACCCGGTCGCCCTCCTTCACCAGGGTCACGTTGGCGCCGATGGCCGCGACGTGCCCGATGCCCTCGTGACCAGGGATCAGGGGCAATGGCGGCTTGATGGGCCAGTCGCCGTCGATCGCGTGGACATCCGTATGGCAGACGCCGGAGGCCTCGATCCGGACGAGGATCTGATCCGGTCCGACCTCGGGAATCGGCATTTCCTCGATCTGCAGCGGCGCACCGTATTCGCGCACTACCGCCGCCCTCATCGTCTCCGCCATCGTCACGACCTCCGCATAGCAGTCTGCAGTCGGTCTAGAGGGGCCCGGCGCGGCGCGGCATGATTTAGGTCAATGCTGCCGGCGGATCGCGGCGCTCCGTCAGGCGGTCGGCATCGACGGCCGGTTGAGGTCGCCCCGTCACCTGCGGACGGGACACGCATCGGAGAGGCCGAGCGACCGGCTTGTCGGCGCTCATGGGGCTATGCGGGATCAGCAAGGCCCGCGCGGTCCGCCAGTCGATCCATGTCGACCGATGCGATCTGCCGAGTTCCGCTCATGACGAGTACGCCGTCCTTGCGAAGCCTGGTGAACTGCCGGCTGACGGTCTCGATGGTGAGGCCCATGAAGTCCGCCATGTCGCCGCGCGAGAGCGGCAGCGCGAAGCCTTCGCTCTCCTTGCAGCCGGCCTGTCGGCATCGCCGCGCGAGATGATGGAGGAAGGTCGCGACGCGCTCGGCCGCCGTCTTTCGGCCCAGCAGCAGCATCCAGTCGCGCGCCGCATCCAGTTCGTCGAGCGTGCGTTCCAGGAGCTTGTGTTCGAGCCGGGGGTGTTCGGCCATCACCACCTCGAAAGCCCGGGACGGAAACAGGCAGAGCTCCATCTCCGTCGCCGCTTCGACCGTGTAGGGTACCGCGGCTCCGCGCCCCAATGCCCGACCGAGGAAGTCGGACGCGAAGAGGAGCCCGACGATCTGCTCGCGCCCGTCGTCCATGCCGCGCACCAGCTTGGCAACGCCGGAGACGACGTTCGCAAAGGCGACCGCCTCGTCTCCCTCGAGGGCGAAGATCTCGCCCGGCCGGTACGTGCGTCGCTGCGAGATCCGGTTGAGCGCGGTGATCTCGGCGCTCGATAGGGCCGCGCACAGGCTCCGGTTCCGCACGGCGCAGCTCGCGCACGGCATCGGCTCCAAGATGGGCCGGACGTCGGGATCGGTCTGGCGACCTATCATGACAGGCTCCGCGTAGGATCTGCCGCTCGCTCGAACCGCATGGGAAGCGACGGAACCGGAGGTTCCCCCACCTACGACGATCGCTCGAGGCGCATCTCGCTCTGCATACGCGGGAAGTCTATGTCATGATGGCATCATGCGCGAACGATTCCTTGTCGGCTCATGCGCCTTCCCTCCGTAACGCTGGCGCTGGCCCTGGCGATCATGATCGGCTGGCTGCTCGTCGTCGGCCGCTCGATCCTGCTGCCGCTCATCGCCGCCGTCATCTCGCTCTACCTCCTGTCGGCGGCCGCGAACGCCCTTGGTCGAATGCCCCTGTTACGCAGAACGCCCCTATGGCTGCGGCGCGCTCTCGCAGTTGTCTGCTTCGTGGTCCTCGTCGCCACGTTCTCCTCGCTGATCGTGACGAGCTTCGCCGATGTCCTCGACACGCTGCCGGCCTATCAGGACAATCTCGACGCGTTGCTGGCGCGCGTCTCCGCGCTGTTCGGCCTGGCCGGAGAGGCCTCCTGGGTCCGCATCCGCGCGGCCACGCTTGAACAGATCGACCTGCGAGCGGTCGTGGCGGGCCTCGCGAGCTCGATGGGGAGCTTCGGCGGACAGCTTTTCCTCGTCGTCCTCTACGCGAGCTTCCTCGTCGTGGAGCAGCATACGTTCCTCACCAAGATGACGATCGCCATTCCCGACGAGACGCGCCGTCAGCGCGCGCTCGCCATCATGACGACGATGAACGAGCGGGTCGGCAACTATCTCGTCGTGAAGACGCTCGTGAACGTCATCCTCGGCGTCGTCTCCTATCTCGTGATGTGGATACTGGGCATCGAGTTCGCCGTCTTCTGGGCGGTGCTCATTGGGTTCCTCAACTACATCCCCTATATCGGCTCGCTCCTCGGCGTGATCTTTCCCGTCCTCCTGAGCCTGGCCCAATTCGGATCGTTCACGATGGCGGCGATCTCTATGGCGACGCTGACCATCGTGCAGATCTTCGTCGGCAACGTGCTCGAGCCCCGGATGATGAGCCGGGCCTTCAACCTCAGCCCGCTCGTCGTGCTCGTCTCGCTCGCCGTGTGGTCGGCGCTCTGGGGACTGCCCGGCGCGATCCTGGCCGTTCCGATGACCGCGATCCTCCTGATAGTCCTGGCCGAGATCGAAGGGACCCGCGCGATCGCCGTCATGCTCTCCGCGAGCGGGGACGTCTGACGCGCTCCCAAGTCTGACGCGCTCCCAAGTCTGACGCGCTCCCAAGATCGCCGCGCGCCGACGGTTTCCTCGACGCCGAAGCAGCCTTGCCGTCCGACGTCCTGTCCGCCATCGGTCGGCAGGACCCGCCTGTCCTATCATCCGAACCCAGCGCCCCCACAAAGGCACGAGAACACATAGCTCTCATCGGTCTGCCTGTCGCACGCGGCGAGAACTCCGTCTCATCGCCTGGAACACGTCTTTCCGAACCACGTCCGTCGACAGGAAGGATCGCTCGCCGAATTCACATACTCAAACGTCCAGGTTGGCGACCTGCAGCGCGTTGGCCTGGATGAATTCGCGCCGTGGCTCGACCGTGTCGCCCATCAGCTTGGTGAAGAGGTCGTCGGCGTCGTCGAGCTCCTCGACCTTCACGCGCAACAAGGAGCGCGCGTTGTCGTCGAGCGTCGTTTCCCAGAGCTGGTCGGGGTTCATCTCGCCGAGGCCCTTGTAGCGCTGGAGGGAGAAGCCCTTGCGGCCCATCTCGAAGACGAGGTCGATCAAGGCCTGCGGGCCGTGGACGACGGTCTCCTCGGTCCGGCCCTCTGCGGTCTTGGCACGGCGCAGCACGGTGACGGGGCCGGTGAAGACCTCACCCAGCCTTTCAGACGCCGCGCGCAGGCGTCGGGCGTCGGCGGAGGCGAGGAGGGCAGCGTCGATCTCAGCGGCCTCGGCCACGCCGCGCAGCTCGCGCCGCAGCACGATCGCGCCTTCGCGCGCCTCGCCGCGCCAGCCGCGCTCATAGTCGAGGGCGACGGCATCGAGCCGCTCCGCCATGGCGTCGGCCGCGGCCTGGCCCTTGTCGAGATCGGAGAGCGCTTCCGGCTCCAGCCCGCCCGAGAGCGCGGCCTGCTCGACCACGGTGCGGTCGTAGCGCGAATGGAGGTTGCCGAGCGCCGTGCGCATCTCGCGCGCCGCGAAGACCGTCTCGGCGAGGTCCTGCCCCGCGATCTCCTCGCCCGATGCGAGGCGCAGGCTGACGTTCTCGAGGCCCGACGCGATGAGATATTCCTCGAGCGCCGGCTCGTCCTTGAGATACTGCTCGGACTGGCCACGCTTGACCTTATAGAGGGGCGGCTGGGCGATGTAGATGTGGCCGCGCTCGAAGAGGGCCGGCATCTGCCGGTAGAAGAAGGTGAGGAGCAGCGTGCGGATATGGGCGCCGTCGACATCGGCGTCCGTCATGATGATGATCTTGTGGTAGCGCAGCTTGTCGGGGTTGAAGTCGTCGCGGCCGATGCCGGTGCCGAGCGCGGTGATGAGCGTGCCGATCTCGTTGGAGCCGAGCATGCGATCGAAGCGCGCGCGCTCGACATTGAGGATCTTGCCGCGCAGGGGCAGCACGGCCTGGTTCTCGCGGTTGCGGGCCTGCTTGGCGGAGCCGCCGGCCGAATCGCCCTCCACGATGAAGAGCTCGGACTTGGCCGGATCGCGCTCCTGGCAGTCGGCGAGCTTGCCCGGCAGACTGGCGATGTCGAGCGCGCCCTTCCTGCGGGTCAGCTCGCGCGCCTTCTTGGCGGCTTCGCGGGCGGCGGCGGCCTCGATGACCTTGGACACGAGGGCCTTGGCCTCGGCGGGATGCTCCTCCAGCCACTGGCCGAGACGGTCGTTGATCGCGCCCTCCACGACGGGGCGAACTTCGGAGGAGACGAGCTTGTCCTTGGTCTGCGACGAGAACTTGGGATCCGGCACCTTGACCGAGAGGACGCATGTCAGGCCCTCGCGGGCGTCGTCGCCCGTCAGGCTCACCTTTTCCTTCTTGGCCATGCCCGACTTGTCGGCATAGCCGTTCACCTGCCGGGTGAGCGCCGCGCGAAAGCCGGCCAGATGGGTACCGCCGTCGCGCTGCGGGATGTTGTTGGTGAAGCAGAGGACGTGCTCGTTATAGCTCTCGTTCCACCACATGGCGCACTCGACGGTGAGCCCGTCCTTCTCCGCCTCCAGCACGATCGGCGCGTCGACGAGTGCCGTCTTGGAGCGGTCGAGATAGCGCACGAAGGCCTCCAACCCGCCCTCGTAGCACATCTCCTCGGCCCGGCGCTCGACGCCGCGCTCGTCGATGAGGACGATCCGGGCGCCGGAGTTCAGGAAGGCGAGCTCGCGCAGCCGGTGCTCCAGCGTCGCGAAGTCGAAATTGATCGAGGTGAACGTGGCCGGCGACGGGTTGAACGTGACCTCGGTGCCGGTGATCTGCTCGGCGCCTTCCAGGATATCGCCGATCACGTGCAGCCGCTCGACGGCGACGCCGTCCTCGAAGCGCATCTGGTGGATCTTGCCGTCGCGCCAGATCTTCAGCTCCAGCCAGTCGGAGAGCGCGTTGACGACCGAGACGCCGACACCGTGGAGCCCGCCCGAGACCTTGTAGCTGTTCTGGTTGAACTTACCGCCGGCGTGGAGCTGGGTCATGATGACCTCGGCCGCCGAGACGCCCTCGCCCTCGTGGATGTCGGTCGGAATGCCGCGCCCGTCGTCGTTGACGGTGACCGAGCCGTCGGCATTGAGCGTGACGGCGACCCGGCTGGCGTGGCCGGCCAGCACCTCGTCGATGCCGTTGTCGACGACCTCGTAGACCATGTGGTGGAGGCCCGAGCCGTCGTCGGTATCGCCGATATACATGCCCGGCCGTTTCCTGACCGCCTCCAACCCCTTGAGGACCTGGATGGAATGGGCGCCGTATTCGGCGGGGTCCACCTTGGCGGGATCGAGCGGGGTCTCGTCGGCGGGCAGGATGTCGGACATGAAGCGTCTTTGGGTCTGTTGCGTGTCGTACGGCGTTTCGCGCCGCCGGATGTGGTGTCTATATAGGATGTTATAGACGAAATTGCTCGCTTTCCGCGCCCGTTCCCATCTTTTCCCCGCCAACGTGGCAGTGCCGCTTCAAGGGTGCGATGCGCGCCGGACGACTAGAACGAAACGTGCGCCGAGGACCCTGCTATGCCGAACGGCGAACCCGATCGCGAGAGCCCGGCCGTCAGGGGTCTCAATCACATCACGCTCGCGGTATCGGACGTGGAGCGGGCGCTGGGCTTCTACCGCGAGGTGCTCGGCCTTCGCCTGCGGGCGATCTGGGAGGACGGCGCCTATCTGGAGGCGGGCACGCTCTGGCTCTGCCTGTCGAGGGATGCAGCGGCCCGAACGGCACCCCACCCCGATTATACCCACATTGCCTTCAGCGTCGCCGCGGAGGATTTCGAGGCTCTGCGCATTCGGGTCGGGGCGGCGGCGCGTTCCTGGCGGGAGAACCGGAGCGAGGGCGCGTCGCTCTACGTGCTCGATCCCGATGGCCACAAGCTCGAGCTCCATGTCGGCTCTCTCGAGGACCGGCTGGCGCACTATCGCACCCATCCGATGCCAGGACGGCGTGTCTGCGACTAGCCGCCGACCTATCGGACGACGCCCTATAGCCGCACGACGCCGGCCGTACCCAGCGCGAAATGCTGCGCCGCCGCGCCGAGGGCCGCGAAGGGTGCGGGCTCGGTACCGGTCATCCAGGCCTGCGTTCCCAGCCGGTCGAGCGCGGCGAAGAGGCGGGCGCGGCGCTCGGGGTCGAGATGGGCGGCGACCTCGTCTAGGAGGAGGATTGGCACGGCGCCGATCCGTTCCGTCACCAGCCGTGCCTCGGCGAGCGTGAGCCCGATGAGGAGCGCTTTTTGCTCGCCCGTCGAGGCGTGGCGCGCGGGCGTGCGCTTCTGGGCGTGGACGACGTCGAGATCGGCCCGGTGCGGCCCGGTCAGCGTGCGCCCCGCCGCGCGGTCGCGCACGCGGGTGCGGGCGAGCGCCTCGCGGTAGCGATCCTCGGCGTCCGATGCCGGCATGGCGCCGAGCCAGGCCTCCACCTCGCCCTCCAGCGCGATATGCGCCTGCGGGAAGGCGTCGTCGGCGCCATCGGCCAGCACGTCCGAGAGCGCGAGGACGGCGCCCAGGCGGGCGGCCGAGAGCGCGAGGCCGAGCTCGGCCACCTGCGCTTCGATGGCGCCGAGCGCGGGATCGTGCGCGAGATGGCCGCTGATGTCGTCGAGCCGCCGGTTGCGCTGGCGCAGGGCGCGCTCGAACTGGCCCGTGAGGACGGCGTGGCCGGGGTCGAGCGCCTGGACGAGCCGGTCGAGAAACCGGCGCCGGTCGGCGGCCGGTCCGGTGAAGAGCCCGTCCATGGCCGGCGTCAGCCAGAGAAGGCTGAGATGTTCGCCGAGCTCGGAGATGGTGCGGGCCGGCGCGCCGTTGACGCGCACGCGCCGGCCGATCTCGGGTCCCGTCTGGGTGCCGACGAGTCCGGTCCCGAGCGCGACCTCGCCAGCGCGGCCCATGGCGGTGGCGGCCACGGCCCACGACCCATCCGGCGAGGACATGGCGGGCGAGGACATGCCGGGCGAGGACATGCCGGGCGGCGATCCGGCCTCCGCACGCCGCGCGACGTCGTTATAGGCGGCGCGGCGCAGGCCCCGGCCGGGGCTGAGAAGCGAGACGGCCTCCAGCACATTGGTCTTGCCGACGCCGTTCGGCCCCGTGAGCACGATGGGCCGCGCATCCAGCGGCGCCAGCGCGAGGGCCGCGTGGTTGCGCAGGTTGTAAAGCTTGAGCGCCGTGAGGTGGAGACGCGGCAGAGGCGGGGGTGGGGTCGGATACACCTGGTCGATCTAGCGCGTTGCGAAGGTTCGAGACAGGGGGTGGAAGCCGGCGAGATCGGGGGCCGGTCAAGCACGGTCGAGGGTGGGTGCGCCGCGCAAAGCCGGCACGCCGGGAACCGTCAGTCGAAGCCGCCGAGCAATGCGGTCAGAGCCTCGCCGAGATGGGGCTGGAGGTATCCGCCTTCCTGAACGAGAAGGGTCGGGCGCCGCGCGGAGGCGATGAGGCGGCCCGCGCGGGCGAAGCCGTCGAGCGTCACGGCCATGCCCTTCAAGGGATCGTGTTCGGATGCGTCGAGCCCAAGCGCGACGACGAGGACGGAGGGGCGCGCCGTCAGCGCCAGCCGCAATCCGTGCTCGACGGCGGCAAGCCACGCCTCGTCCGCCGAGCCGAGCGGGAGGGGGACGTTGTGGTTGTGCCCCTCCCCCGCGCCGCGCCCCGTCTCGTCCGCATAGCCGGCGTAGAAGGGAAAATAGGTCGCGGGATCGACGTGGACCGAGACCGTCGTCACATCGGCCCGCTCGTAGAAGACGGTTTGCGTGCCGTTGCCGGCGTGGACGTCGATGTCGAGGATGGCGACGGGCGCGCGGGTCTGCGCCTGCATCTCGGCCGCCGCGATGGCGGTGTTGTTCAGGTAGCAGAAACCGCCGGCGCTGTCGGCATAGGCGTGGTGGCCGGGCGGGCGGCAAAGCGCGTAGGCGGCTGGCGCCCCCTGAAGGACGGCCCGGCTACCGGCGAGCGCGACCTGCGCGGAGGCGAGGACCGAGCGCCAGGTGTCGGCGAGGATCGGGGTCGAGGTGTCGGCCATGTAATAGCCGATCCGCCCCAGCAGCGCGGCCGGGCGACGTGCCATTTGCGGGCGGGCCATGTGGGTGGCGACGAGCGTGTCGGGCGCGCCAGGCAATTCCGCCCGCCGGCTCCAGGCCTCGGTCAGAAAGCTGAGGTAGTCGGCTTCGTGGACGCGCAGCAGGGCGGCCAGATCGTCGGAGGATACCGGCACGTCCGCCAGATCGAGCGGCCGCCCGCCCAGAAGGTCGAGCGGCTCCGCGAGCGCGACCATCTCATGGCCCGCAGTCTCGCAGGAGCGGCGCAGCAGATCGGCGCGGCCGGATTGCTCGGGGTGACCGACGAGCGCGCCTTGGCGATAGAAGAGGCCCGGCGCATGGGCGAGCGTGTCGGGGTGGTGAAAGACCTTCATCCCGATACGCCCCCCGCCCTAGGCCCGCATGATGTGCATGGCGGCCGCTACACCCGCATCGGCATCAGCACGTAGAGCGCCCGATCGGCGGTCTCCACGTCGTCCTGCACGCCGTCCTGCACGAGCGTCGGCGAGCCGGCGTCCATCATGCGGAAGGTGGCCGATTCGCCCTCGAGCTGGCTCGCGATGTCGAGGAGGTAGCGCGAGTTGAACCCGATCTCCATCGGCTCGGCGTCGTAGCCGACGGCGATCTCCTCGGTGGCCGTGCCGCTGTCGGGATTGTTGACCGTCAGCGTCAGCTGACCCTCGTCGACGGAGAGCTTGATCGCGCGGCCGCGCTCCGACGACACCGTCGAGACGCGGTCGACGGCGGCGGAAAAGGCCGCCTTGTCGATCTGCATCGCCTTGTCGTTGCCGCGCGGGATGACGCGCTCATAGTCGGGAAAGGTACCGTCGATCAGCTTGGAGGTGAGGACGACGGCGCCGAAGTCCATCTGCACCTTCACGTCCGAGAGAGCGATCTGGACGGGGCCGCCCAGATCGTCGACGAGCTTCAGTGCCTCCGACACCGCCTTTCGCGGCACGATGACGCCCGGAATGCCGGCGGCGCCGTCGGGCATCTCGAGCTGCATCCGCGCCAGCCGGTGACCATCAGTCGCCACGGCCGTCAGCTTCTCGGCCGCGACGTGGAGGTAGATGCCGTTGAGATAGTAGCGCGTCTCCTCGGTCGAGATCGCGAACTGCGTCTTGGTGATCAGGCGCTTCAAGGCCTCGCCCTCGAGGCTGAAATTGTGAGGCATGTCGCCGGACGCGAAGTCGGGGAAGTCCTCGGCTGGCAGCGTGGAGAGCTGGAAGCGCGAGCGGCCGGACTTGACGAGCGCGCGGTCGCCCTCGGTCTCGATCGAGACCTGTGCCCCATCGGGCAGCTTCCTGACGATGTCGTGAAGAAGGTGGGCCGGCACGGTGGCGGCGCCAGCGGCCGAGACGTCGGCGGCGACGCGCTCGACGACTTCGATGTCGAGATCGGTCGCGCGCAGCTCCAGCCCGCCTTCTTCGGCGCGCAGCAGCACGTTGGCGAGGATCGGGATCGTGTTGCGCCGCTCGACGACCCGATGCACGTGGGCCAGCGCCTTCATCAGGTTGGCGCGCTCCAGAGTCAGCTTCATAGGGCGTTCGGCTTCATGGAATGTGTCCGGTCTCATCGAGCGATGGCGGCGGCGGCTCGCATCGAGCCGCGCCAGGCCCTAGAGAGTGGAGGCTTCGTGCAGCGCGCGCAAGCGGGCGCCCGGTCTCGTCCCCACAATTGGGCGTTGACCCGGCGTCGCCAGCCCGGCGAGACCGTCATGATCACCCGCGCGAGGCGATCACGATGCCGGTCACGATAAGGCCCCAGCCGAGGAGGTGGAAGAGGGCGAGGCTCTCGCCGAGCCAAGCGATCGCCATGATCGAGCCGAAGAGCGGGACGAGATTGAGCCAGGGCGCGACCCGGTTGGCCCCGACGAGCGCGACCGCGCGGTTGAAGCATAGGTAGGCGACGATCGAGGGCGCGACCATCAGGTAGAGCCCCGAGAGGACGGTGACGGTATCGAAGGTGAGCGTGCGCCCCTGCGCCACGACCTCGTAGGCGAAGAGCGGCGTGAGAAAGAGCGTTCCGAGCGCGAAGGTGAAGGCGAGAAAGCTCATCGGATGGAGCTTCGGGCCGCGCTTGAGAACGGCCGAATAGAGCGCGTAGAGCGCCACTCCGCCGAAGACCCAAAGATCGCCCACGTTGACGCGCAGGGCGAGGAGCGCGGCCGGCTCGCCCCGCGAGACGACGTAGAGGATGCCGAGCGCCGAGACGGCGATGCCGATCGCCTGACGCCGCGAGAGCGTCTCGCGGTTGACGAGGAAGGCGAAGACCGCGACCAGCGCCGGACCGAACGCCGTCATGATGAGCGCGTTGATGGCCTCGGTGTACTGCAGGCCGATATAGAGGCCGGTATTGTAGGACGTCACGCCGGTGAAGCCGAGCACGGCCAACACGCCCCAGGCCGGCCAGCGCGCCGGGCCGGCGTTCAGCCGCCGCCAGTCGGCGAGGACGGGGCGCCAGGCGAAGGCGAGGACGATGACGAGCGCGCCCGACCAGCGCATGTAGGCCAGCCCGATCGGCGGCACCTCGCCGCTCACATAGCGACCCAGCACCGTGTTGAAGCCCCAGGTCAGCGTCGTGACGACGACCAGGAGATAGGCCCGGTTCCAGAGCCAGCCGAAGGCGGGACCGAGCGGCCCCTGGGCCAGGGCGGTGGAGGAGGAATGCGGCATGGGAGCGACCGGGTCGGGTGTAGTCGAACGTGCCTAGGCCGACCGGGAGGCGATGTCATCCTCCAATGAAGGCGAGCTCCAAGGACGGCGAGTTCCGAGGAGGGCCAGAGCCGCGGATGGCCCATATGGGCTATCGAAACCCTCGCCGGCTGACTATAAGGCCACCGGCTTCCCCGCCGATGAGCGCGGCGCGGCTTCACGCCCATTCCTCCCGCGGAGCGCCGTGCGCCCCGCTCTACCGTCTCCACCTGCCGAGAGCGATTTGTCCATGACCAACGTCACCGTCGTCGGCTCGCAATGGGGGGATGAGGGCAAGGGCAAGATCGTCGACTGGTTGTCGGCGCGGGCCGATGTCGTGGTGCGCTTCCAGGGCGGGCACAATGCCGGGCACACGCTCGTCGTCGATGGCGTGTCCTACAAGCTCTCCTTGCTGCCGTCCGGCGTCGTGCGCGGCACGCTGTCGATGATCGGCAACGGTGTCGTGATCGATCCGCACGCCCTCGTCACCGAGATCGACAAGCTGGAGACGCAGGGCGTCCACGTGACGCCGGACACGCTCAAGATCGCCGAGAACGCCTCCCTCATCCTCTCCGTCCACCGCGAGCTCGATGCGGCGCGCGAGGGCGTCAACGCGGGGCTGCGCATCGGCACCACCCGGCGCGGCATCGGTCCGGCCTACGAGGACCGGGTCGGGCGCCGCGCGCTTCGGATCGTCGATCTGGAGAGCCTGGGCGCGATCCGCGACAAGATCGAGCGGCTGCTGGCGCACCACAACGCGCTGCGCCGGGGCCTCGGGCTCGACGAGGTGGCGCCCGACACGCTGATCGAGGAGGTCTCCAGCGTCGCCGAGCGCATCCGCCCCTTCGCCGCGCCCGTCTGGCGTTTACTGGAGACGGAGCGGCGCGCGGGCCGGCGCATCCTCTTCGAAGGCGCGCAAGGCGCGCTTCTCGACGTCGATCATGGCACCTATCCCTTCGTGACCTCCTCGCACACCATTGCCGGCCAGGCGGCGGCGGGCTCGGGGCTCGGCCCCAAGGCGGCGGGCTTCGTCCTCGGCATCACCAAGGCGTATACGACGCGCGTCGGCGGGGGGCCCTTCCCGACCGAACTCGACGATGCCGACGGCCAGCGCCTCGGCGAGCGCGGCCACGAATTCGGAACCGTGACGGGCCGCAAGAGGCGCTGCGGCTGGTTCGACGCCGTGCTGGTGCGCCAGACGGCATCGATCAACGGCATGGACGGGATGGCGCTCACCAAGCTCGACGTGCTCGACGGATTCGAGCGATTGCGCATCTGCATCGGCTACAGGCTGGGCGACGCCACGCTCGACCACCTCCCGGCCAGTGCCGCCGCGCAGGCGCGCGTCACGCCCGTCTACGAGGAATTCGAGGGCTGGTCGGAGACGACGGCGGGCGCGCGCTCCTGGAACGACCTGCCGGCCCAAGCGATCAAATACGTGCGGCGCATCGAGGAGTTGACCGGGGCGAGCGTCGCCCTTCTCTCGACGAGCCCGGAGCGGGACGACACGATCCTCGTCCACGACCCGTTCCGGCCCTGAGGCGCGCCGCATCACCTGCGACGAGAGGCCCCGGCTTTCGGTGCGGCACTGGCATGGTGCTGACGCAATTCGGCGTTAGGAGCTTTGCGTTAACCACCTTAAGATAAAGCGGTACCCGGCCGCGCCTCCTCACGTCCGGGCCGCCGAACGAGGCGAGAGAACGGGCCGGACGCGGCACGGGGCACAAGCATGGCCGACTATCACCTGATCCTGAAGCGCGCCGTGGAGCGCGAACCCGGGCTCGACGCCGCCGGTCGTCAGGCTATCTACGACAAGGCCAAGGCCGCGCTCGACCGGCAGCTGGGCTCGCTCGACCCCGCGCCGGCGCCCGAACAGGTCGCGCGCGTTCGCGATTCGCTGGACGATGCCGTGCGCCGTCTCGAGGAGGAGTTCGGATCGACCGAGCCGACCCTGGTCGACGAGACCCCGACCCTGATCGCGACGCCCGGCTTCGAGCCATCCTCCGACACGTCCGCCTCCGACAAGCGGCCCTCGGGCCTCATCCTTCCGCCCGGCTCCGAAGCGCGGCCAGAGCGGGGCGAGACGCGCCCCTCCGATGCCCCATCGCCGGGCGAGAGCGCGCTGGCCAAGGCGACGGCACTCGTCGACGGCGCCGCGCGGGCCCTGTCGCGCTCCGACGCCGATACGCCGGACGATCGGCCGGCCTTCGATGCGACGCGCCTGGAGAATGACGACTGGTGGGACGAGCGCGCGCCGCGCGAGACGTCCACGGCCGACGCCACCCGAGCAGAAACCCCGTCGGCGCACGCCGTCGCACCCGGGGCCATCGCCGAGAACGATGCCGAGAGCGACCACGGGGCCGGCTTTGTGGGCGAGGTCGATATCGAGCCCATCGGCTCCGAATGGGACGCCGGCCTGCCGCCGACGGCACGGGCCGAGGGAGCGAACGAGCGAAAGACCAGTCCGAAATCCGATACCAAGGCGAAGAAGAGGCCGAAGGGTGCCGCGAGGCGGGGCGACCCGGCGCGTGCCGGGCGACCGGACGGCCTGCCCGAAGCCCTCGCCAAGCGTCAGAGGGGCCGTAGCGCTTGGCCGGTCGCAGCGGTGCTGCTGCTTCTCGTCGCCGTCATTGCGGTCGTCGGGGTCTGGCGGCGCGACGATTTGATGGCCGCCGTGCAATCGCCCGATCCCGCCGAGACGAGCGCGGTCATCGAAACCACGGAAACGCCGGCCACGGCCCCGGCCAAGAACGGTGAGCGGATCACGGCGGACGGTGTCACCGCAGGCCAGGCCGCGACGGAGCCGGCATCGGGCACCGACGGCGTCCGCGTCGTCGGCGGCGAGACGCCCGCGACGTCGGCACCCAGCGCAACGGTCGCCTTGCAGCCCACGCCCGGCGTGTCGGGCGAGACGACGCCCCCGGAGACGACGCCCGCGCTCGCCGGCGACGGCAGCGCGGTCCTCTACGAGGAGCGCCTCCTCGCCAAGGACCAGGGCGATCGCTTCCCCGGCTCCGTCACCTGGACGGCCGAGCGCGAGCCGGGCGCCGACGGAGAGGAGCAGACCATCCTGCGCGGTCTCGTCAAGGTCCCGCAGCGCAATCTCGACGTCCTCCTCACCATCCGCCGCAACGACGACGACACGCTCCCCGCCAGCCACACGATCGAGCTTCTCTTCGAGACGAGCGAAGGCTTCGCGCCCGGCGGCGTGGCCAATGTGATGGGCATCCTGATGAAGCCGACCGCCGAGACCCAGCTCGGCACGCCCCTCAAGGGCGCGTCGGCCCGCATCACCGACGGCTATTTCCTCATCGGGCTCTCCTCCCTCGCGCAAGACGAGGTCAAGAATGTCGAACTCCTCCAGACCGAGCCCCGGCTGGAGATCCCGATCCTCTACAATAATGGCCAGCGCGCGATCCTGGAGTTGCAGAAGGGCGCCGACGGCGTGACGGCCTTCGAGGAGGCGTTCGGAGCCTGGGCGGGCTGACACGGTTCTCGGGACAAGGCCGGCGGCAGCAAGAGTCCTCCCCATAGATCGAGGAGGGATCGAGGTCAGGGTTTGAAAAGCGCCAGCGCCATAGGGCGAGACGTATCGCGGGCTTCTGAAGCGGATCGATCATCGACACTCCAGATCGGCTGCGTCTGACGCCGCCCCCGCAGACCTCGGCCCGATGACACCCTCTCACCCTTCGTCATCCTCAGGCACCGCCTCCTAGGGATCGAGAGCATCGATCGCATACCTGTCGTTCCAAGCGTCCCCAGACGGCGGCCGGCCCGAGGCTCGAAACGCGGCCAGTCCCGCGGCGCCCTGGGTCTTTGGGGCGGTGCCGGAGACTGACGGCTGGGGGTGGGCTGGTAGAAGAGGCCTAGAGACCTTCGCCGCCGACGATCTCGGCCTCGTCAGCCTCCCTCGACCGCATCTCGGGATCGGGGCGGAAGCCGGACTTCTCGGCGGCGTGGGTGGCGCCGGCATCGGTCATCTCGTCCTCGCCGTCGAGCACGCGGCGCGCGGCTTCGCGGTGGCGCGGCTGGATGTTGGCGGCGAGAAGGGTGACGGTCGAGACGATGACCGTGAGATCGTCGCCAAAACCGATACCGAGAAGCATGTCGGGTACCAAGTCGAAGGGCAGGACGAAATAGGCGAGCGCGGCCAGCAGCAGGCCCCGTACGCGCAGGGGCGTCTCGCTGTCCATGGCGCAGAACCAGGCGGCGATGGCGTCCTCGGCGAAGGGCACGCGCGAGACCACCCGGCGCATCTTCGGCCAGAAGCCCCTCCCCACCCGGGCGGCATTGGTCAGGATGTCGGCCTCGTCGATGAAATCGCGAAAGGCGTCGAAGCGCCCGTTTCGTGCCATGTCGGACATGCAATTCCTCATATCTCGTCTGGTATCTATCTGGAAACGCCGGCGGCGAATGGCAATCCCTCGTCGGCCGATTGCTCCGACGACGCGGCTCCATCGAGCGGATAGTCTGCCTCCAGCACGTAGGGGCCGCCACCGACAGAGGCGCGGGCCGAATAGAGACCGAAGCGGGTGACGGGAAAGGGCGGCAGCCGAAGCGGCGGCTGCCGCGCCAGCCATTCGCCGGCGCGCACGGCCTGGCTGCCCCGCAGGCGGCCAAGCGTGACGTGAGGCGAGAACCGACGCCGTTCCGGCTCCATCTCGGCCGCCTGGCAGGCCCGCTCGATCCGCGCCTGGAGCGTGGTGAGGGCGGGGTCGGGCACCACGCGGGCGAAGAGCGACCGGGGCTTCGCACCGCCAAAGGCGTCGAAACCCGCCAAGGTGAGAGCGAAGGGCCGACCGCGCACCGCCTCCAGCTCGCGATCGAGCGCGCGTGCGTCTCCGCCCGACACATCGCCGACGAAGCGCAGCGTGATGTGGAGATCGCCGGGCTCGATCCAGCGCGCACCCTCCAGCCCCTCCTGACGGTCGGTAAGGGCGTCGCGGACGCTATCCGGCAGGCCGAGGGCGACGAAGAGGCGGGGCATGGCGTCTCTCTTGGCGTCTCTCTTGGGGTCTCTCTTGGGGTCGATCAGACGACATCTAGGGCACGAAGAAATAGCGCGACAGGTGGAAGAAGACCGGCGCGGCGAAGGCGACCGAATCCATTCGGTCGAGAGCGCCGCCATGGCCCTGGATCATCTGGCCCCAATCCTTGGTGTGGAAGGAGCGCTTGATGGCCGAGAGGACGAGACCGCCGCAAAAGCCCGACACCACCACGACGAAGGAGAGAATCGCGGCCTGCCAGGGCGCGAAGGGCGTGATCCACCAGAGGCCGGTGCCGACGAGAACGGCGATGGCGCCGCCGCCGAGAAGGCCCTCCCAGGTCTTGTTGGGGCTGATCTTGGGCGCGATGCGGGCACGGATGAAGCGGCGACCGAAGAGCTTGCCGACCACGTATTGCGCCACGTCCGAGATCTGCACCACCGCGACGAGGTAGAAGATGAGGATGATCGCGCGCCGCTCGAAACCTGGAATGGCGAGCATCATCAGCGCCGGCGCGTGGCCGATGCAGTAGACGCAGAGCATCAGCCCCCATTGGATCTTGGCCGTGCGCAGCAGGAAATTGTCCGTCTCGCCCTTGAGCGCCGAGAGCACGGGGAGGAGGAGATAGCCGTAGACCGGCACGAGGACGAGGAAGAGACCCGTCCGGTCGAACCAGATGAGCACGTATTGGAGCGGGAGGAAGAGGTAGAAGGCGGCCGATATCGCGCTGTGATCGCTCGGCCGCGTGGGCGTGAGCGTGATGAACTCGCGCAAGGCCCAGAACGAGGTGAGTGCGAAGAGGACGAGCGTGACCGTGCGCCCGGCGAGGAACGCGAAGCCGAAGAGCAGCACCATCACCCACCAGGCGCGCACCCGGGCGTTGAGATTGTCGACCGTGCGCCGCGCGCTGTGGGAGAGGGTCCGCCCCGAGAGGACGAAGCCGACGATGGAGGCGACGATGAGGATCGTGAAGACCCCGACGAAGAGCGGCCAGAGGGGGGCCTGCGCATCGAGTGCCGTCACGATGTTCGCTCCTCGGCGGCATCGCCCGGCGATGGCGGCGTCGAGGGCGCCCCCATCGCCGCGTCCCTCGCAGCCTGATCGGCGAAGGCGCGGGCTAGGACGTCCTGCCCGGGCGTCGTACGCGGCGAATCAGCCGCCGCATCATCGGCCGCGGCCTCGCCCGGCGCCAGCTTGCCGGCACTCTCCTTGGCCGCCTGCTTCGCAGCGTCCTTGGCCAACGCCCTGGCCGCTTCCGCCTCGGCCTTCAGGCGCGCCTTTTCCTGGGCCTTCTCGGCCTTCTCGCGGGCCTTGGCGATGGCGCGTTCATGGGCCTCGAGCTCGACGGGATCGTCCTTGGGCGCGGCGAGCGCGCAGAGCGCTTCGTAGGCACGCTGCAGGAAGGCGGCACGGTCCTCGTTGGAGCGTACACGCACGGGTGCGCCGAAGCGGACCGAGCAGCCGATGGGTGCGGGGAAGAGCGCGCCGCGCGGGAAGGCCCGGCTGATATTCTCCAAATAGGTCGGGATGAGCTCGGCATCGGGATAGCGCCGGCCGAGATTGTAGAGGCCCGACTTGAAGGGGCCCGGCAGTCGCTCCGCGCCGCGCCCGCCCTCGGGGAAGATGATGAGCGATTCGCCGGCGTCGAGCACTGGAAAGAGAGGCTCGAGGGGATCACCCTCGTGCTCGCGCTTACGGTCGATGAGGACGGCGCCCAGCACGTCGACGGCCGCGTGTCGGCGCAGAGGCGACTTCCCCCAATAGTCGGCGGCGGCGACGGGGTGCGTGCGGCCGCGCAGCAGGGGCGGCAGCGCAGCCCACAGGACGAGCGTATCGAGATTGCTCGTGTGGTTGGCGAAATAGATGCGCTGCGCCGGCGTCGGTTTCGCGCCGACCCAATAGGCGTGCCCGCCGACGAGAAAGCGCGTCAGTCCGAGAAGGAGCGGCGAGAGGAGCGGCTCGGACGGGTTCCAGGGATTGGCGATCACGGGGCGCCCTCCTTCAGCGTGGCGGCCAGCCGCGCGAGCCGCCGGCCGAGCGTGACGGCGGTGCCCAGCGCGATGAGGGCAAGGGTCGCCTGCCCGAGGAGACGAGGTTCTGCGTCGTGGCGGATCATGGGCTCGATGAAGGCCAGCACGCAGCCCGCCGTCAACAGGGCCATGCGCTGCGGCTTGGCCAGGGGCCCCGAGAAATCGTGACCGTGGCCGAGGCCCGCGCCGGTCTGGCGCAGATAGGCGGTGCCGATGGCGAGGCAGGCGGCGAGCCAGCCGAGCCAGCCCGCACCCATCGCATAACCGAAGGCGACGAGGAGGACGGCGTCCTCCAGCCGGTCCGGAACCTCGTTCCACAAGGCGCCGAGCCTGGAGCCACGCCCGCCCTCGACCGCGACGAGCCCGTCCATGAGGTTGGCGAGAAGCCGCAGCTGGATGAAGAGCGCCGCGAGGAGAAAGATCGAGGGCGCGTCCCGCCCCATCAGCATCGCGCCCGCGCCCAGCAAGGCGAAGACGAGACCGAGGGCGGAAATCGCATCGGCGGTGAGCGGCGTGCGCAGCAGGAGGGCGAGGAGCCGCACCGCCCATCCCGTCTGCCGCGAGGCCAGCGGTCGTCGCTCTCTCACCTCTCGCCTCCCGGTCCGTCGTCGGCGCCATGCGGGCCCGACGACGATCCATAGCAGGTGCGGCAGATGGGTGCGAACAGGCTTTGCGGCTCTCTTCGCCCGGCCGCCCCATATCCCCGTGCACAGGGATCAGAGACGCCGCTATGCGCTACGAACCGGCGGGGTTCTGGTGCACCTGATGGATGGCGTTGATGCGGGTCTCGATCTCGTCCGTCCAATCTAGGTCCTGCGCGTCGATATTGACCTTCAGCTGCTCCATCGAGGTCGCGCCGACGATGGAAGAGGTCAGGAAGGAACGCGAGGTGGTGAAGCGAATGGCGAGTTGGCCGAGGTCGAGCCCAAGCTCGTTCGCCAGCGTCCAATAGGCCTCGACGGCCTCTTCCGAGCCTGCGGCCTCGTAGCGGCCGAGCCGATTGAAGAGTTGCTTGCGACTACCCTCGGGCAAGGCGCCGTTCCGGTACTTGCCGGTCAGATAGCCCTGCGCGAGGGGCGAATAGGCGAGGAGGCCGACATCCTCGCGCATCGCGACCTCGGCGAGCGCGACCTCGAAGGTGCGGTTGAGGAGGTTGTAGCAGTTCTGGATCGACTGGACGCGGGCAAAGCCCTTCGCGTCGGACGCCGCCAGGTAGCGCATCGTGCCCCAGGCGCTCTCGTTGGAGAGACCGATATGCTTGACCTTGCCGGCCCGCACCAGCCCGTCGAGCGCCTCCAGCGTCTCCTCGATCGGCACCGCATCGGCGTCGCTATGGGTGTAGACGGTGGGGTTGGCTCCAAAGGGTACCTGCCGGTCGGGCCAGTGGACCTGATAGAGATCGATCACGTCGGTCTGCAAGCGGCGCAGGCTCGCGTCGCAGGCCTCGGTGATGTCCTTCGGCGTGAGGCGCGCCTGACGCGGGGGGTCGCGGAACCAGGTGTTATCGGAGCGCCCCACGATCTTGGTGGCGAGAACGATCCTGTCGCGGCGCGTCCTGTCGGCCTGGAGCCAGGTACCGACGATCGTCTCGGTCGAGCCGGCTGTCTCGGCCTTGGGCGGGATGGAGTAGAGTTCGGCCGTGTCGAAGAAATTGATGCCCCGCTCCAGCGCGTAGGACATCTGCTCGTGACCGTCCCTCTCGTCGTTCTGCTGCCCCCATGTCATGGTGCCGAGGCAGATCACGGAGACGTCGAGGCCGGTGCGGCCGAGCTTGCGGGTTTCCATAAAGCGGAGAGTTCCGTTCGAAGGTCTGGATGGGAGGCGGGCGAGGCCGCGGAGGGCGCCCGAAGGATTTCGGGAACCTAGGGCGAGATCCGCCCAGTGAAAAGATCGGCCGACGACGAGACGAGCCGGCCGATGCCAGATGGCACGGCGGCACGGGACAGCCCGCCGACGTGCAGCAGTCCAGCCCGCCGGCGCGAGGCAGTCCAGCCCGCCGGTGCGAGGCAGTCCAGCCCGCCGGCGCGAGGTATGAAACCCAATCGTCTAGCCGGAGACGGCGCTCACGTAGTCGCGCAGGGCGCGGGCCTCGGACTCGTAGCTCTCGACGCGGGCGCGCACGACATCGCCGATCGAGATGACGCCGATCATGCCGCCCGCCTCGTCTACGACGGGGAGATGGCGGAACTTGCCGGTCGTCATGCGCTGCATCATGGCGTCGACCGTCTCGGACAGCTCGCAGGTCACCACGTTGGCCGTCATGGCGTCCGACACGGACAGTGCCAGCGCATCCGCCCCGTCGGAGGCGAGGCGGCGCACGATGTCGCGCTCCGAGAGGATGCCCGCGATCCGGTCCGCCTCCAGCACGACGACCGCACCGATCTTCGCCTTGGCCAGGAGGGCCGCGGCCTGGGCCAGCGTCTGGCCAGGCGTGACGGTCACGACGTCGCGGCCCTTCACCTTGAGCAATTCGGATACGTACATACGCGCCTCCTCAGGGCTGGAGCGCCGTCATCGGGACCGCCCAGACGGCATTGGCCACGCAGGCGGCGTCTAGGCCGATCCGACAGGGAATACGCGCCCCTGAAAGGGATCGGCCTTGATGATGCCAAAGCCGGCACGGGCCGGCAACCCGTTCAATCCTCGCGTCGCGGCACGGGATCGAAGAGCGGAAAGAGGAAGAGGCCGGCGAGGAAGCCGCCGACATGCGCCTCCCAGGCAACGCTCGTGCCCTCCTCCAGGCCCGGATCGACGATACCGGCGCCGAAGAGGAAGTTGATCGCGAACCAGACGCCGAGGAAGCCGAGCACGCGCCCGTCGCGCAGCACGCGCGGCAACGGCTCGGCCGGGCGGCGGTAGACGGCCGGGTCGGGGCTCGCGAAACGGCTCAAGGGCCCGCCGGGCGCGAAGGCGAAGCGGGCGGCGCCCGCCATATGACCCGAAATGGCGCCAGACGCGCCCACCATCGGCACCCATTCCCCGGCATGGGCGCCAAGATGAAGGAGCGCGCCGCCGATGGCGCAGGCCGCGCTGAAGCCGAGGAACCGGGCCGCGCCCAATCGCCTAGCCATGGCACTGCCGAAGGCGGCGAGCCAGATCGCGTTGGCGACGAGGTGGAGGGCGCTGCCATGGAGGAGCGCATGGGTGAGGAACGTCCAGACCGCCGCCCCCATGCCGCCCGGCCAGAGGGCGATCTCCTCGTAGCGCGCGGGAATGAAGGCGAAGCGCAGCAGCAGCGCGACCTCGCCATCGGGCGAGAGCCAGCCGCGCCCGATATGGAGGGCGGCCATGAGCGCGATGAGGGCGAGGACGACGCCCGGCACGTTGAAGGCCGGCTCGGTGGGCCTTGGGCGTTCTTCGGACGGACCGGCGGTCGGCCCGCCGCCGGGGGGATGCGGCGGGCCGATCGGCCCCCGACCGCCATCGCGGTCTCCCGACGAGGCGCGCGCGAGCCCCTGCGCGTTCGACGTCGCGTAAAGCGTCCCGCTCCTCGAGATGGCGATGAGGCGCCTCGCGGCGAAGATAGTGACCATGTGCCGATGGCCATACGCCTTGCCGCCCCCTCGGACAAGAACGACGGCCCGGCGCCATCCACGCTTTATACGTCCCCCTCGCTTGGCACGCTTGGCCTCCCACTTGGCCGCAGACTTGGCCTCCCACTTGGCCTCCCACTTGGCTGCAGACTCGGCTGCAGACTTGGCTGCAGGCTCGGCTGCAGGCTTGGCACGGCCCTTGCAGCGCTTCCGGCAACAGGTCCGTCCCGTCCCGCTTCGGAACGGGGCAGGGCCTGATCGAAAGAAAAAGGACAGTCAGGTGAGCGCTTCCATGATACGGCATCACGCCAATCGCGACCTCTTCAACTACTGGAACCGGCTCAGGGCCGACACGCCGGCGCCCGAGCAACGTCTGATGGACCCGGCCCTGATCGGCGAGGCGCTGCCCGACATCTTCATCATCGACGTGACGGACGACGGCACCTACGAGATCCGCCTTGCCGGCACGCGGCTCTGCGCCTTCTGGGGCCGCGAGCTGCGCGGGACGGATGCGCTCTCCCTCTGGGACGGCCAGGACCGCGAGGGCGCGGAAATGCTCTTCTTCTCCATCGTCGAGGATGCCGCCGTCGCGGTCGCCAGCCATCAGATGACCAATTCCAAGGGCCGCACCATCGAGATGGAGATGGTCGCCATGCCGCTCACCCGCCGGGTGGGACGAAAGACGGTGCGCCGCATCATCGGCGCCTTCGTGCCCTGGTCGACGCCCTTCTGGATGGGCATGGAACCGATCGTCCACCAGGCCATCGCCTCGGTCCGCATGGTCTGGCCCGAAAACGCGCCCGCCCTTGTCGGCCGCGAGCCCTTCGCCGACATCGAGGCGCATTTGGAGGCGCATCTGGAGGCGGCCGCAGAGGGCGTCGTCGCGCTGCACCCGGCCGTTTTCGCCGGGCCGGTCGCGGCGTGGCCCGCCCCTCCCGTCCGCGCGCCGGACGAGATCGCCCTCGGCCATGCGGAGCTGGGCGAGGAGGCGATCAATGGCATGCTCGTCCTCCAGCAGCGCGGCCACCTGAGGCTTCTTCGCGGAGGCGGGGACAGGGAAGGCGGCGCGGGGTCAGACTGACGCCGACATCCCGCCGGATCGCGAGCCCATCGGAAACCCCGAATTAAGACTGGCCTGACAGTCTGGTCGTCCTCGAGGTCCGCCCCCAAGGGCTGCATGGCAGCGCCTGCGCGGCGGGTAGGCGGCGGGGAACCAAATGGAGGGTCGACCGATGGCACCGGTCGCCTGGATAAGGCTTTGGAAAGGGCTGTGACATGTTCAGTCGGCGAGGGGCGGGGCTAAGCCATGGGCCGGATGCGATGCCGGCACATCCGCCGGCCGGCACGGCATCGGGCGGCGGCGCATCGCATTCCGGCATCACCCGGACGGGTCACGCCCGGACGAATGTCACCCCGGCGGCCATCGTTTCGATGGGCAGGCCCGACGCGGACGCGGCCATGCGGGCGCTGGCCGGTCTCGCCGACGCGGCCGAATCCGGGCCGTCCCTGCCACCGACGCCGACCGCCCTCGACCGCCGCACCCATCAGCGCGTCGAGGTCGACCTCACCGGGCGCTTCATCGCCGAAAGCCACGAGGAGCACGGCTGCCGCGCCATCGACATGTCGCCCGGCGGCGTGGCGCTGCGCTCGGACACGGTCCCTCCGCTCGGCAGCCGCGTCGTGGCCTATCTCGACCATCTCGGCCGGGTCGAGGGCGAGGTCGTACGAAAGATCGAGGGCGGCTTCGCCATGACGGTGAAGGCGACGCCGCGCCGGCGCGACAAGCTCGCCGCACAGCTCACCTATCTCGCCAACCGCTCGGCGCTGAGCCTGCCGGAAGACCGGCGCCATGCCCGCGTCAATCTCCAGGAGACGCGCACCGTCCTTACCCTCGTCAACGGCACGGAAATCCCCGTCGACATCATCGACGCCTCGATCAGCGGCGCGGCGGTGGCGACGGACCAGCGGCCCGAAGCGGGCACGCCCGCCTTCGTCGGCGCCGTCAGGGGTCGCATCGTGCGCCATATCGAGGGCGGTCTC
The DNA here is from genome assembly GCA_963799285.1 of uncultured Alphaproteobacteria bacterium. Classification (GTDB taxonomy): domain Bacteria; phylum Pseudomonadota; class Alphaproteobacteria; order Rhizobiales; family CAWCWK01; genus CAWCWK01. The sequence goes on along the minus strand of CAWCWK010000004.1, from coordinate 3,496,356 downwards.
GCCATCGAGTTCGCGCAGGTGCAGGACTCCGACCTCCTGGAATGGGCCCTCATCCAAGGCCGCGCCACGGTTTAAAAGGCCGCGCCACGGTTTAAAAGGCCGCGCCACGGTTCAAAGGCCGCGCCACGGGTTAGAGAGCGCGTCACGGTCCAGAGGCCGGGTGGCTCGTCAGGGAGCGCCGTCGCCCTGCGGGATCTCTTCGGTATCGCCAGTCTCTGGACGCAGGGTCAGCCAGCCTTCCTCAAGGGCGATGTGGGGCACGGTTTCGCGGGTGAAGGGGTGGAAGGCGTCTGCCGCCGCGCCGGCCCCTGTGCGGAGCCCGCGTACTTCGAGGATGTCCCCGGCACCGAAATCGTGGACCGCATGGACGGCGCCGATCACGGTGCCGGCCTCGTCCCGCACCTCGAGCCCGACGAGATCGGCGATGTAGAACGTGTCCTCGTCCTCGATCGGCGGAAGGTCGGCCTTGCGGGCGGTGAGCCGCTTGAGGCGGAGCGCCTCGGCCGCGTCCCGGTCCGATACGCCGTCGAGGCGGGCGACGAACATCTCGCCCTTGAGCGCGCGCAGATGCGTGATCCGCATCGGGCGGCCATCCGGCAGCGACAGGCCGAGACCAGGCAGCACGCCTGCATCCTCGGCGAAGACCTTGAGCCGCACCTCGCCGCGCACGCCGTGCGGCGCGCCGATCTGCGCCATCACAATCGTCTCGGTGTCGGATCCGGTCCGGTCCGGGTTCTCGTCTTGCGCCGTCATCATCAATCACTCCATATCGGGGCGCTACCGCCTCGCCGGACCGACATCAAGGGCGCAGCGCGGCGAAAGACGAGCGCGCCGCGCGATGCGTCAGGCCCGGGACATCAGAATCGCCGTCCCATAGGGCCGCTCGACGGTCCGCAACCGCTCGAAGCCGGCCCGCGCGTAGAAGCCCTCGGCGGTCAGGGAGGAGAGCACCGTCACGCGCGGCGGATCCGGCCCCTCGTCGCGCATAGCCGCCGCGAGGCCCGATTCGAGAAGGGCAGCGCCGATGCCCCGCCCCTGCGCATCCGGGTGGACGAAGAGCGCCTCGACGCTCAGCGCCGTCCCGCGGGGCACCACGGCGACGAGGCCGGCGAGGCCGGCACCGTCCTCCGCCACCCGAACGCGGCCCGCCGACAGGCTGCGCCGCAGCGAGGTCTCGTCGTAGAGCCGCGCGATCCGTACCCGGCCCTGGTCGGTATATTCATAGGCGTTGGAGAAGCGCACCGTGATGGCGACGAGCCGGGCCAGCGCGGCCGCGTCGCCGGGCCGGCCCGCCCGCAGCGATACGCGGCCCGGTTCGCCACCCCGGCCGCCCTCGTCTCTATCGCCGCCCTTCCCTACCATCAGACCCGCTTCAAGAGCGCCCGCATCCGCGCGAAGACGTCGACGTCCAGCTGCCGAAGGATGTCGATCATGTCGATCGGCACCCAGTTCTCGCGGATGAGCCCCTCATGGGCGAGGTAGAAGTCCATGACGCGCATGGTGAGTTGGCGCCCGCTCGTCGGCAGGCCGAGCCAGACGCCGCCCTCATGGCTCGCATAGACGCTCGGCCAGCCGCCGGTCGCCGAATAGGCGCCGTCGCCGAAGCGGACGTAGTGGTTGCCGCCCCTGCGGTTCGGCAGGCTGAGACGAAAGGGCAGCTGATGGTGGTCGACGAAACCCGAAAGGCCGCGTGTGGTGCCTATGCCAGCCGGGCCGTACCACATCATCTTGGGGTGCCAGAACTCGCGCTGCGGCATCGCGAGAAGCCCCTCGCGGGTCGGGTCGGCGCGGTCGTCATGGGCGCCGAGCGCCGCGTGCATGTCGAGCGTCAGCTTCAGGCTGGCGGCCGATTCGTCCGGATCCGACCTCTCGTAGCGCACGCCGTCGGCCGTGATCGGCGCCGGCCACATCTCCTCGACGCCGAGGCTGGGCGCGAGCGGCCAGACATCGGCCTGGCGCATGGCGTCGAGAAAGTCGATCAGCATCGAAGTCTGGACGATCCGCCCGTCCCGCACCTCGTGCATTTCGCCATAGCGCAAATAGAGCGCGCGGCCCGTGGCCGGAATGCCGAAGAGGTCGGCGGTGAACGTGCCGCAATAGTGCCCGACCGCGCCGAGGAATGTGGCCCCCTCATAGGCCCCGCCCACGAAGACCACGTCGCGTCGCTCGCAATCGGGCAGCGCGGCGTGGATCGGACCCCAGGCGCCCTCGATCCCGTCGATCCCGTGGACCTCGTCGATGGGTGCCGAGGCGCGCAGCCTGGCGCCCGGATGATAGACGGCCTCGAGCGCAGTCCGCAGCCCGCCACCGCCGGCCTCCGCGATCCGGGCCAAGCCCTCGTGCAACGCGCGGCGATCGGCGGGGGAAGGCGACGCGTCCGACATGGAAAAGGCTCCGAGGTTCTAAAGGCGAGATCGCCCGGGCGGGCGGCCCATGGGATGATATGGTGATGTCGGCGGGCGCCGACAGGGGGCCCCTAGCGCCCCCGAGGTCAAGGCTCGGCAGCGGGATGGCCCGTCAGAGCGGCAGGGCGGTCGTGTCCACAATGTCGTCCATCACGAAGCTGGCCGAGATGTCGGAGATCGGCACCCGGGCGATGAGCGCCTGGTAGAACGCGTCATAGGCCGGAACGTCGCGCACGCGCACGCGCAGCACATAGTCGATGTCGCCAGCCATCCGGTGCGCGCCGATGATCTCGGGCAGTTCGCGGACGGCGCGGTCGAAGGCCGTTAGCCATTCGACGTCATGCCGGTTCGTTCGCACGAGCACGTGGACGGAGAGGCCGAGCCCGACGGCACCCGGATCGACGATCGCGACCCGCCGCCGGATCGTGCCCGACGCCTCCATCGCCTTCACCCGGCGCCAGCAGGCATTGCGGGACAGGTGCACCGCTTCGGCCAGCGCATCCATGCTCGACGAAGCGTCCTGCTGGAGTGCGCGCAAGATGCGAAGGTCCGTTTCGTCCAGCTTTTGCGTCATCAAGGAGACGAATGCATCGTCGTCGAGCGGGTTGTCAAACTCTTTGGGATATTTTTCCGCGGCACATCATGCAAACTACTGGAATGGATCCGAGGGAGAGCCGCCATGAGCATTGAGACCGCCGACACGCCGCCGCCCGCACGCGGCAGTTTCCTCAGAGGCTTCGTCGATCATCCCGCGAGCGTCGACGAGACCTATCTCCAGCACGCGCGCTTCGCGTTCGGATTTTCGGTCCAGCTCTTCGCCGCCGCCCTGGCCGCCCTCGTCCACGCGCTCATCCCGCCGCTTTTCGAGACGACGGCGAGCCGGATCGTGCGCCGCCTGCACGCCAGGATCATGGCACGCCACTGAGGGCGTCGCCGGACTGCGGTGTCGTGAGGACGCGAAGCCAAGACGGACATGTCTCGCGGGGGGTATCGGCGCGTCCACGCGACACGCCGTCCATGGCCCCAGGACCACTCCCAAGGGGGTGCGGAGTTCGATCGTTCGATAATGGTCGGAGCGAGAGGATTTGAACCTCCGACCCCCGGTCCCCCAGACCGGTGCGCTAACCGGGCTGCGCCACGCTCCGACTGGGGGCCGTATAAGTCAGTTCGGGCGGGAAGGGCAAGAGGGTCCGAGAGAGGTCCGCGAGGGGACGGGGACAAGTCGGCGGTGCCGCTGCCCTTAGCGTCGCTTGCGGCAGTAGAGATCGAGGCGGTGGTGGACGACGTCGTAGCCCATCTCGGCGGCGATCTCGCGTTGCAGGCGCTCGATCTTGTCGGACCGGAACTCGATGATCCGATCGGTGTCGAGATCGACGATGTGGTCGTGATGGGGGGCATCGGCGGTCTCGAAGCGCGCGCCGCCACCCTCGAAGCTGTGCCGCTGCACGAGGCCTTCCCGCTCCAGCACGGCGAGCGTGCGGTAGACGGTGGCGAGCGAGACGCTGGGGTCGAGCGCCTTGGTGCGCGCGTGAAGCTCGGCGGCGTCCGGATGGTCGTCGGCCTCGCCGAGCGCGGTGAGGAGTGCGATGCGCTGGCGCGTCACCCGGACGCCTTTGGAGCGCAGCGCCTCCGCCTTGGCCCGCGAGGCGTTCGCCTTGGCCCGCGAGGCGTTCGCCTTGGTCTGCGGAGCGTTCGCCTTGGTCTGCGGAGCGTTCGCCGTCTCGGCCTGTCGGTCAGTCATGCGGGACGTCTCTCAAGGGTTCTGTTCCGGATCGCGGTGGAGCGGCTCCATCGTGAACCGTTCGGGATGTCCGGTCCACCGCGCGGCGACGGTCTCGTTGGACCTGAAGCCTATCGGTGAGAGGGAACCCCGCACTGAAGGTCTTCGCCGTCGCACAGGTTCGCGAACGCCTATCCGATCATCGGATCGCCATCGAACACCAGATGGCCAGCCAGCGTTCCGTGCGCGGCGGATTGTTCGACAGGGGTCCGTCGCCCTAACGGGAGCGGGCCGATCGGGCGGCAACACGGTTCGGGCCTCACGCCTTCCGGATGTCGGTCTTCACGTGCGCGCCCGCTCGAATGCGGCCCAGGCGTCGCGCAATCGATCGATGTCGAAGCCGGGTTCGCGGGCAGGGCCGAGGATCAGGGCTTCGCTTTCTTCGAGCGTGTGGAGGGCCGCGCCGAGTTCGGGCAGCGTGTCGGGGGGAACGACGACCGCGCCGTGGCGATCGGCATGGACGAGATCGCCCTCCTCGACGCGCAGACCGAACACCCTGACCGGCTCGCCGATGCTGCGCACATGGACGAAGCCATGGCTGGGTCCGGTTCCGGCCGCGATCACGGGGAAGGCGTCGTCGAGATCGCCCAGGTCGCGCACGAGGCCGTTGGTGAGCGCGCCCGCGAGCCCGAGCCCCTTGTGCACCGCGACATGCACCTCGCCCCACCACGCGCCCACGCATTCGGGCGCGTCCACATCCTCGATGACGGCGAGCGCGGGCCTCGGTCCACGGGCCATGCTTTCGAAATAGGCCATGCGGCGGGCGCGCGTCGCCTCGATACCGTCCTCGGATGGCGCGGAGCCGCGAATGCTGGCGGTGCGGGCATAGCCGACGATCGGGCGCCCATCGGCTACGCTCGAGAGCGGCGTGCCGCGCGTAAAGCCGTCAAAACCACGCCGCCCCTGCGCGACCTCGATCGCGTTGCACACCGTCGGCGTGTCGACCCTCCGCAGGCGTCGCAGAAGCGCTTCGTCGATGAGCGTCTCGGCATCCCTCCCCATCAGGCGACCCGGCTTTCGGCCACCATCGTTCCGTGGCGCAACTCGTAGGCTCGCCGGTAGGCCGCGCTCGACGCGGGCAGATGGGCGACGATGCCCGCCTCGTAATCCCTTGTGCTGTCACCGGCCATGGCGGTGATGATGGCCTGATGCTGTGCGATCACCGTCGCCATATGCGCGGGATCGTCGTATTTGATCGCGCGGATGATATGCACACGGCGGGCGTAGTCGGCGATCGCCGCCGTCAGCATCGCGTTCGGACAGGTCGCGTATTGCACCGCGTGAAACCGGATATTGGCGTGGAACACGGCGCGGAAGTCCTCCCGCCGCACGGCCGTCTCATGTTCGTCCTGCACGGACCGCAGCTCGGCCAGCACCGCCGGGGACACGGGCAGAAGCGTCATGCGCGCGGCGCTCGTCTCGAGGATGCGGCGGACCTCGTAGAGCTCGTCGATCATGTCGGGCGTCGGCTCGCTCACCTCCACGCCCCGGTTCGGAAAGCGCTGGATGATACCGCGCTTTTCCAGCACCGCGAAGGACGCTCGCAGGACATGGCGCGACGTGGCGTAGCGCTTCACGAGCCGTTCCTCCACGAGCCGCGACCCCATGGCGAGGACCCCGAAGACGATGTCCTCCTCGATACGCCCGGCCAGATCTTCCCCTGCCATCTCATGTCCTCCCACGGAGAGCCATACCGATCCCCCGCCCGCAATGAAAGATCGCCGTCAGGATTGTAGACAATATTGTAGACAGCGCGTAGATGCGCTAGCAGACAGTCAGCGGCGGCCCCGATCCGGGAGATTCGCGGCATGTGGGCAAAGACCCGTCGGGAGGAGACATTGATGAAACCCCTATTGACCCTTGCAAAGGCAGCCCTGTTGGGCGGTTCGGCACTGTTGAATACGACAGCGTTCGCGGCCGAGCTCTCCGAGGGCAAGCCCTATGACGGCACCGAGCTCAACGTGCTGGCCGTCAAGTCCAGCCAGTTCGAAGCGCACGAGGCGCGGCTGGACGACTTCGAGGAGAAGACCGGCATCAAGGTGCGCTACGACTACGTGCCCTTCCCCAACATGCGCGAGGCCCTGACGGCCGAGATGGTCGGCGGCGCCGGCGGCTATGACGTCGTCTCGGTGATGGACCAGTGGGTTCCCTCGATGGCCCTCCTGCTCGATCCCATCGAGGAGGGCATCGAGGCGCGCCAGATCGACCTCGCCAACTGGCCCGCCGCCCATCTCGACCAGGGCCGTATAGACGGCGAGCTGAACGGCCTGCCCGTGCGCGGTCACGTGCAGCTCCTCTTCTACCGCAAGGACGTGCTGGACGAGCTCGGCCTCGAGCCGCCCAAGACCTGGGCCGAGGTGGTCGAGGCGTCGAAGGCGATTCAGGAGGCCACCGACATGGCCGGCATCGCGCTGCCCTACGGCAAGGGCAACGCGCAGAACCTGATGGTCTGGTACGACCTCCTCACCGCCAAGGGTGGTGCGCTCTTCGACGCGGACGGCAATCCGGCGTTCAATTCCGAGGCCGCCATCGAGGCGACCGAGGACTATATCGGCTTCCTCACGAAGGACGAGATCGTGCCGCCCGGCTCCGCCGGCTTCGTCGAGCAGGACGCGGTCAATTCGTTCAAGCAGGGCAACGCGGCCATGCTCCCGGTCTGGTGGTGGGTGCGCTCGCAGCTTACCGACCCGGAGCAGTCCAAGCTGACCGAGGACCAGATCGGCTTCGTCGCCGTTCCGACCTACGAGGGATCGGAGAACAAGACCTATACCAATACCTGGGTCTTCGGCGTCACCGAGACGTCGGACAAGAAGGACGCCGCGATGGAGTTCCTGACCTGGCTGACGGACCCGGCGCTCGAGCGGGAGGTCCTGCTCGATGAAAGCCTGACGGAGGTCGTCGCCGTGCAGCTTCCCAACCTCGAGGACGAGGCGGTGAACGCGCGCTGGGGCGGCATGCATCAGGCCGCCGCAACGGCTCTGCGGGGCGCTACGCCGCTCGTCTACACCGAGGAATGGGCGCAGATCTCGGAGATCCTGGAGACGACGATCTCGTCCCTCGCCGCCGACCCGTCGCTCGACGCCAAGGCCGCGCTCGACGAAGCCGCAGAGCGGGTCGAGGCGATCCGCTAGGCCGCCCGTCCGGGCCGGGGCGCGAGCTCCGGCCCCTCAACGAGGATTGCGAGGAAGGACCGGCGATGCGCGACCGCACGCTCAAATACGCGCTGCTCGTGCCCGCGTTCACGCTGGTGATCGCGACGACGATCTACCCGCTCGCCTATTCCTTCCTCACGAGCCTGCGCGAATGGCGGCTGACCCGCTCGCGCACGCCGCAGGGCTTCGTCGGCGCCGAGAACTACCAACAGGCCTTCGCCGACCCGGAGTTCCTCAATTCGCTCTGGGTGACGGTCGTGTTCGTCGCGTCCTCGGTCGTCCTCACACTTGTGCTCTCCTTCGCGCTGGCGCTCCTACTGCGCCGCACTGGCGTACTCCATTCGTTCACGCGCACCATCCTCATCCTCCCCTTCGCGATGAGCCCGGCGCTGATCGGCGTTTCCTACCGCTTCATGTTCAACCCCGAGTTCGGCGTGCTCGCCAAGGGTATCGGCGCCGTCATCCCCGCGCTCGACGGGGTCGCGTGGCTCGCCAGTCCGGGCCTGGCCATGTTCGTTCTCGTCCTCACCGACGTCTGGCACTGGACCCCCTACATGACCTTCGTATGCCTTGGCGGCCTCACCGCCGTGCCGCGGGAGACCGAGGAAGCGGCGCGCGTGGACGGGGCCTCCTCGCTGCGCATCCTCGTGGACGTCGTGATTCCGCAAATGCGCGGCGTGCTGCTCGTCGTCGCGATCCTCAAGACCATCTTCGCGCTCAAGATGTTCGACCAGGTGGTCACCCTCACCGGTGGCGGGCCCGGCAACGCGACCCAGACGCTCGCCTATTTCGTCTTCAACGTCGGCTTCAAGTGGTTCGACATGGGCTACGCCTCCGCCCTCGCCTACATCCTCACCGCCGCCATGATGCTGATCTCGCTCTGGTACGTGCGTCTCCTCCTCTCGGACCGGAGGGTGGCGACATGAGCGGCACCGCGGGCGGCATGCGTCGCTCCACCACCGGACGCATCGCCGAGACGGCGGCCCTCCTTCTCGTTTGCGTCGTCGTCCTCTTTCCCATCGGCTGGATGTTCCTGACCGCGTTCAAGCGGGCGCGGGACGCCTACGACCTCGGCTTCGACTTCGAGCCGACGCTGTCGAACTTCGCGACCGTCTTCGCGCCGCCTTGGAACCTCGGCTCCATGGCCCTCAATTCCTTCATCGTCGCCGGCGCGACGGTGCTCATCGCGGTGCCGGCGGCGGCCTTGGCGGCCTATGCCTTCTCGCGCTTCGAGATGCGGGCGAAGAAGACGCTCTTCTTCGTCATCCTCGCCACACAGTTCATTCCCGCCGTCGTCGTGGTGCTGCCCTTCTACCTGATGTTCCGCGACCTCGGCCTGCTCGACACGCGCATCGCGCTCATCATCGTCAACCTCGCGATCGTCACGCCCTTCGTCATCTGGATGATCAAGGGCTTCATGGACGCCATACCGCTCGATTCGGAAGAAGCGGGCCTCGTCGACGGCGCGAGCCGGGTGCGCGTCATCATGGACATCGTGGCGCCGATGGCGCTGCCGGGCATCATCACCTCCGCGATCTTCTGCTTCATCCTGACGTGGAACGAGTTCCTCTTCGCCCTCATCATCACGCGGCGCGAGGCCGTGACCTTGCCCGTCGGCCTCGTCTCGTTCCGCACCGAGCGCGGCGATCTCTGGGAGTTGATGAGCGCGGCCGGCGTGATGATGACCGTGCCGATCTTCCTTCTCGCCCTCGTCATCCAGAAGCACTTCACGCGCGGCATGACGTCCGGCGCGGTCAAATAGGGGCGCCCGCATGGCCACCATCACGCTCACCGACATCGTCAAGCGCTACGGCGCGTTCGAGGCCATCCCGCGCCAGGACCTTAAGGTGCGCGACGGCGAGTTCCTCGTCCTCCTCGGTCCCTCGGGCTGCGGCAAGACCACGACCATGCGCATGATCGCGGGGCTCGAGGAGATCACGGCCGGCACGCTCCGGATCGGCGACAGGATCGTCAACGACCTGCCGCCCAAGGACCGCGACGTGGCGATGGTGTTCCAGAATTATGGGCTCTATCCGCACATGACCGTGGAGCGGAACATCGGCTATCCGCTGAAGCTGCGCGGCGTCTCGAAGGCCGATCAAGCCGCGCAGGTCCGCGCGGTGGCCGACAAGGTGGAGCTGGGCGACCTCCTCAAGCGGCGCCCGGGCGAATTGTCGGGCGGACAGCGCCAGCGCGTGGCCCTCGCCCGCGCCCTCGTGCGCACGCCGCAGATCTTCCTCATGGACGAGCCCTTGTCGAACCTCGACGCCAAGCTGCGCGTCTCCATGCGGGCCGAGCTGAAGCACCTCCACCACGAGCTCGGCGTCACCACCGTCTATGTGACCCACGACCAGATGGAGGCCATGACGCTGGCCACGCGCATCGCGGTCATGAACAAGGGTCGCATCGTCCAGCTCGACACGCCCGAAGCCATCTACTCCGATCCGGCCGACCTCTTCGTCGCCGGCTTCATCGGCTCGCCCTCGATGAACCTCGTCACGGGCGAGATCGCCGACGGCGTCTTCGAGGCGCCGGGCTGCCGCGTGCCCGGCATGCCGATCCACAGCGCCCGGAACGTCGTGCTCGGCGTGCGCCCCGAAGACCTCACGCTCTCGACCGACGGCGACGCCCATTTCCACGCGCCGCTCTACGCGCTGGAGCTGACAGGCGAGTCGACGCTCGCCACCATCCGTCCCGGGTCGGCCATCGTCTGCGCGCGCGGCCCGGCGCGCTTTCGCCACGAGATCAACGCGCCGCTCGGCATGAACGTCGTCGACCGCCGCATCTACCTCTTCGACGCCGAGACGGGCGCGCGCCTCGCTCGCGACGCGGGCCCCGCCCCGACGACCTTCGACGCCGAGAGTGCGCGCACCACCATGGAGACCGCCCATGTCTGAGATCACACTGACCCAGGAGGAGGCGGAGGCCCGCCACGTCCGCCGCGCCGACTACGTCTCCTGCGCCGTCGCCTTTATCGACTGCAAGAAGCCCGGCTCGCATCTGAAGGAGAACTATTCGATCATCGGACCGGGCGTCTCCTCGTCGCGCGAGCAGGTCGTCAACCTGCCCGAGCCGCACGGCTTCAACGTCGGCGCCGCCGCCATGCCCCACGGCATCACCAACAACCTCCACATCCACTTCACGGCCGAGGTCTTCCTCTGTTTCGCGGGCGAATGGACCTTCCGTTGGGGGCCGCGCGGCGACGATGGCGAGATCGCTGGCCGAGCCGGCGACATCGTCTCGGTTCCGACCTGGATCTTCCGGGGCTTCACCAACACCGGGCCGGACGACGGCTGGCTCTTCACCTGCCTCGGCGGCGACGACACGGGCGGCATCATCTGGCACCCCGACATCATCGACGACGCGGCCCATCACGGCCTCTATCTGACGGCCGACAACGTGCTCGTCGACACGGCGAATGGCGAGACGGCACCGCCGGAGGCAACGCGCCTTCGCACCATGCGCGAGGAAGAGATCGCGGAGCTTCGCCGCTATACCCCTGACGAGATGCGCCAGCGGATCGTGACAAGGGAGGCGCGCGACTTCCGGCCCGCCTTCATCGACATGGCCCTTCCAGGCTGCGGCGGCGAGATCGCGCCCGTCATCGGCGCCGGCATGACGCAGAACCGCGACCACGCGGCGCCCATCACCAACCCGCACGGCTTCTCGCTGGAATGGCTTCGCCTTGCGCCGGGCCAGGCCGTGTCGCCCCATACGCTGCCGGACAAGGCCGTGCTCATCGTCTTCAAGGGCTCGCTCGATGTCCGCCTCAACAGAGAAGGCGACGTTGGGGTAACGCTCGCCGAACGGGATACGTTCTCGGTGCCGGCCCATGTCTGGCGCGCGCTCCGTTGCGCGGGCGAGGAGGCCACCGAAGCCGTCATCGCGATTACCGGCGACCACCGCAAGCGCCCCCGCTTCGCTGACGACGTGAGGGCGCGCGCGGCCGCGGAGACGGACCTCTGGGTCGATCCGGGTGGATATGTCGCGCAGCGCCATCTGCTGCCCGGCTCCGCGCTGAAGGTCGCCTGAGGAATGCGCGAGAACCGCATCCGGCGGCTCCTTGCGGCCGGCGAGACCGTCGTCAACGCCTGGCTCTCCGTGCCCTCCTCCTACCTCGCGGAGGGCGCCGGCCATCAGGGGTTCGATGCCGTCACGGTCGACATGCAGCACGGCATGATCGGCTTCGAGACCGCGATCGCCATGTTCCAAGGCATCTCCGCCACGGACGCCGTCCCCCTCGCACGGGTCGAGCGGCTGGAGCCCTCGCTCGTCATGCGCCTCCTCGATGCCGGTGCCATGGGCATCATCTGTCCGATGATCTCCGGAGCCGAAGACGCCCGCGCCTTCGTTTCGGCCGCGCGCTACCCCGCCCAGGGCACGCGGTCCTTCGGCCCCGCGCGCGGACTGCTCTATGGCGGCGCGGACTATTTCGAGCGCGCCAACGGCGAGGTGCTCGTCATTCCGATGATCGAGACCGCCCGGGCCGTCGACGAGATCGATGCCATTCTCGCCGTCGAGGGGATCGACATGGTCTATGTCGGCCCTAACGACCTCGCCCTCGATCTCGATGAACGCCCCGGCGCCGAGCGGAAGGACGGGCGGACCTCCGATGCGATCGCCCACATCCTCGAACGCGCGCGCGCGCGCGGAATAGCGGCGGGCATCTTCTGCGCGGACGCGGACATGGCCGCGCGTCGGCGCGCCGAGGGGTTCGACCTCGTGACGCCCGGCAACGACTTCGGCACCTTGATGCGCGCCATGCGGGACGCCGTAGCGACCACGCGCGCATCGATCGAAGCCCCCCGCGTCGCCGCCACCGGTTACTAGAGCGCTGCACCCGTCCAGGGACGGCGTTTCCATCTCTCCAGAACCGCTCGCGGCGAGAGCGCGCGTTGGTCGAGCTTGGGGTCGATCAATGCGGGACTGTTCGCGGCGCGGGCTTGCGCCAGGGCATCGGCAAAGTCGGCATCACGCGTCACGGTTGCCGAAGGCGCCGTAGCTGCGCGCCGAGGCGGCGAAACCGGGATTCACCAAGGCGGTGCCCGACGGGCGGCCGGGGTAGTGGACCTGCTGGTGCATACGGATGGTGCCGTACATCCCGTTATTGGAGACGAGGACGACGATATCGGCCCCATATTGGCAGGCCGTTCCGAACGCGCTCGCCGTCATCTGGAAGGCGAATGACGCGTTCCATCTTGAGATCGCCGGGCGTCTCCACCGGCACGCGCCATGTCCTGAACTCGGCCCGGGCGACTTCGCGCCAGCCTCTCCGGCCAACGGGCCCGGAAGGTGTCGCCTCGGCGGGGGCCGCCACGACCTCGGGCGAGCCGGAGACGAGGTCGAGGGCCGGTCGATAGACACGGCCGAGCTCGGACGCATCCGGATAGACGTGGATCAGGTCCTGCCGAGGGTCCGGGATATCGGGGAGCGTATAGCCGCTCGTCGTCATCTCGCCGAGCCGCTGCTCTATGCCCAACCGAAACGGGCGACCCGGCCTGGGGCGACTATCTCGGGAAGAGCGCCGAGGCGGGTGATCTCGTCAGCCAGCGCAACCAGATCCTGAAGCCCGTCCCCTTCTTCGAAACGCCGGGCCGGTGACGGCCCAGCCAGCCTGTCCCGCCGTCAGCCTGCGTCATCCGTCCTGCGAACCACGCGGCCGCTGCGATCGCCGGTCGAAGCGCCGCCCTGCCAGGCGCAGCGGCCGTTGACGTAGACCTCGGCGATGCCGCGCGCCGGTTGGATCGGGTCCTCGAAGGTCGCGGCGTCCTCAATGCGGGCGGGGTCGAAGAGGACGAGGTCGGCGAAGGCGCCCTTCGTGATGGTGCCGCGATCGCGGAGACCGAAACGGGCAGCGGGCAGGCTCGTCATCTTGGCGACCGCCGTCTCCAGCGAGAAGAGCCCGATATCGCGGACATAGTGGCCGAGTACCCGGGGGAACGTGCCCCAGGCGCGGGGATGGGGGTGGGGACCCGTCGCGATGGCGTCCGAGCAGACCATGGTGTGCTCGTAGGCGAGGATGCGGCGGACGTCCGCCTCGTCCATGATGAAGAAGATGCCGAGCGCCGGGATGAGCCGGGCGATGGCGGCATCGAGGTCGCAGTCCCATTCGGCCGCGATGTCGGCGAGGTCCCGCCCGGCCGCGTCGGGATAGTCCCGGGACCAGGTGACGATGACCCGCGTCGCCTGTCGGTGCCGGCCCGAATCGAGCATGGTCGAGCTGGCGATATAGGGTGTCGTGTCGAGGCCGACATCCTGCCGGCCATAGGCGGCGTCGATGATGCCGAGCGTCGTCTCCGACAGGCCGTGATTGGCGAGGCCGGCGCATTTGTGATGGCTGACATGGACGCCGCAACGGGCCGCTCGGCCGATCTCCAAGGTCTCCTCCAACGCCTCGACGACGCGGTCGCCCTCGTCCCGCATGTGCGTGACGTAGAGGGCGCCGCGCGCGTGGAGGCCCATCGAGAGGGCGATCAGCTCCCCGGTCGGCGCGGCCCGCGCGGAGGGATAGAAGGTGCCGGTCGAGAGGCCGATCGCGCCGTCGTCGAGCGCGGCGTCGAGGAGGGCGCGCATGGCGTCGATTTCGGCCGGTGTCGCGGCTTGGCCGAGATCGTCCATCACGTCGAGCCGCAACGTGCCGTGGCCGACGAGGCAGGCCGAGTTGACGGCGGCGGGTTCCGCCTCGAGCCGCGCGAAATAGTCCGCGAAGCTGGCGAAGCGGGGGGCCTCGCCATCGACGATCGCGCTCAAGGGCGCGGGCAGCGCGCGGTCCGTCGTCAAGGGCGCGATCGAGAAGCCGCAATTGCCGTTGATGAGCGTCGTGACGCCCTGGCTGACCATGGAGGGAATCAGCGGATCGGTCAGCAGCGCCTCGTCATGATGCGTGTGGGGGTCGATGAAGCCCGGCGCGAGGACGAGACCGGCGCAGTCGATCGCCCGGCCGCAGCTCCAGTCGGCGAGGTCTCCGATCGCGGCAATGCGATCGTCGGTGACGGCGACGTCCCCGGTGGTACGAGGGGCGCCCGAGCCGTCGATGATCGTGGCGTTGCGGAAGAGAAGATCGGTCTGCATGGAAGGCTCGCATGTCGGGCGGGTGGCGTGGCTAGGACGATCAGCCGATCTCGCGGCCCTCGGCCGGCGGCGGAGCGATCTCGTCGCCGCACCAGCGCGCGGCGAGGTGGACGAAGATGGTCAGGATCGTGATCGGGACGGCGACCGCGACGAGAAGCGTGGTGACGTCGAAGGCATCGGCCGTCATGCGCGAATGGCGCACGAGGAAGCTGCGCTCGATGCGCCCGTTCGCACCGACGAAGCAGTAGAAGAGAATGGGCAGGAGATAGACGAGAACCGGGAGCGTCTGCCCGATCCGGTTGAACCGTCGCGCGACGGCCGATCCGGCGCGCGCGCCGTTGAAGAGCGCGGGATCGAAGCGCCGCTTGAAGGACAGCGTGGCGCCGAGGAGACCCGCCCAGATCATCGCGTAGCGCGCCATCTCCTCGGTCCAGGGCGGCGGCGAGGAGAAGACGTAGCGGGCGACCACCTGAAGGATGACGAGCCCGACGAGGACGACGATGAAGCCCATCGTCGCCATCCGCATCCCGCGGTCGAGCCCGTCGCTGAGCGCGACGACGGCGGCGGCCACGCGCGAGCGGGCTGGTGCGGAGGGGGGCGCCGAGCCCCCCTCCTCCGGCGATGGTCTCACTGGCGAACGGTCTCCAGCGCCGCCTCGAACTTGGCCAGGTCGTCGGCCGACATGATGTCGGCATAGGTGACGCGCGTGGCCTCGACCATCTTGTCCCGCTCGCCCGGCGCGAGTTCGGAGACGGTCACGCCGGCATTGGCCAGCTTCTGCATCACGTCGCTCTCCCAGGCGTCGACCCAGGCCCGGTTGGCCGCGATGCCGGCGTCGAGCGCGGCGTCGACCGTCGCCCGATCGTCGTCCGACAGCGCCTCGTACCAGTCCTCGGAGATGAGGATCGCCCGGGTGGACGGGGAGAAGTTGGCCTGGGTGAAGTGCTTGAGGAACTCGGTGTGGCCGGTGCGGATGGCGGAGTTCGGCGGATTGAAATAGCCGTCCGCGATCCCGGTCTGGAGCGCGTTGGCAACTTCGGACCAGGCGACGATCGTGCCGCTCGTGCCGAGCGCCTCTTGATAGGCGAGCTGTTCGGCGTTGAGCGCGCGGAAGCGCAGATCGGCGAGATCCGCCATCTTGGTGACCGGATGCTTGGTGTTGTGGATGCCCATGCCGACGCCGATATAGTTGAAGCCGGCGAGGCGGACGCCGTTGGGCGTCAGGCCCTCGTTCATCTGCTCCAGCAGGTCGGAGGTCTCGATGAGCGCGTCGAACTCGTCCGCATCCTCGAACATGAAGGGCAGGAGGACGCCCTTCATCAGCGGGCTCATCGAGAAGCCGGTCGAGACGGCGGCGAGATGGACCTGGATGAGGTTCTGCGTGACCTGGTCGAAGAGCTCCTCCTCCTTGCCCATGGTGCCCGACGGGAAGACGGCGACGGTGAACTCGGTCCCCTCCAGGGCGGTTTCGAATCCCTCGACGAAGGCGGCCTCAGCGTTGGCCTTGGGATCGTTCACGCCGTTCATGGCAATCTTGATCTCCTCGGCGGTGGCCGTGGAGAGCGTCATCAGCGCGCCGAGTGCCGTGGCGGCGAGCAGGCGGGCGGGAAGAGAGCGAGTGGGGCTTGGCGTCATGGCCATATCCTCGTGCTGGTCATCGTCGGGTCCCTCGGGTCACATCAGGCCGAGCGCGGTCGGCAGTGCGGTGCTGATCGAGGGAACGAGGGTCAGCACCACGAGCAACGCCAGTTCGGCGAAGAAGAAGGGCAGGGTCGCGCGGATCAGGCGCCAGTAGTTCATGTCCACGGTCGTCGCGAGGATGAGGAGCACGCCGCCGAGCGGCGGCGACAGGAGCCCGACCGTGATGTTGAAGCAGATGACGATGCCGAGATGCACCGGATCGATTCCCATCACGAGCGCCGCCGGCACGAAGATGGGCGCGAAGAGCGCGACCGCCGCCTTCACGTCCATGACCATGCCGGCGACGAGGAAGATGACGTTTATGAAGATGAGATAGCCGAAGGGCCCGAGCCCCCAGGCCGCCACCTGCGCCGCGATCCTTTGCGGCCATTGCTCGAGCGCGGCGAGATAGCTGAAGCTCGAGATCGCGCAGAGGATGATGAAGAGCGCGCCGAGGAGGACGCCCGTCCGCGTCAGGCTCTCCAGCAGCTTCTCGAAGGTGAGCTCTCCGTAGAGCGCGCCGACGAGGAGCGCCGCGACGACCGCGACGGCTGCCGCCTCGGCCGGGGTCATGTAGCCGAACAGCGTCCCGCCGAGGATGATCACGGGCAGCGTCAGCGCGGGGATCGCGCGCAGCAGCGAGGGCCAGAACGGCGGAAGCTCGTCGCCCTTGCCGCCCGGATGGTCGTCCCGCCACGCGAAGAACGCGTTCATCGCCATCAGCGTCGCCGCGAGGAGAAGACCGGGCACGATGCCGGCGGCGAAGAGGGCCGTGACGGAGGTGTCCATCAGGGCGCCGTAGAAGATGAGGATCACGCTCGGCGGGATGATCGGTCCGATGATCGACGAGGCGCCCGTGATCGCGGCCGCGTAGTCGAGCGTGTAGCCGCGCCGCTGCATCTCCGGCACCAGCGCATTGCCGAGCGCGGCCGCGTCCGAGACGGCCGAACCGCTCACGCCCGCGAAGAAGACGCTGGTGAGCACGTTCACGTGGCCGAGCCCGCCCTTGAGGCGCCCGATCATCGCCATCGAGACGTCGATGAGCGCCTTGGCCAGCCCGCCCCGGTTCATCAGGTCGCCCGCGAAGATGAAGAGCGGCATGGCCAGGAAGGCGAAGACGTTGAGCTGGCTGTAGAGCCGCTGCGGCATGGCCGCGAGATAGGACGCGTTCCCGCCAAGCGTGAAGCTGATCACGGCCGACGCGCCGATGATGTAGGCGATCGCGCCGCCGGCCAGCAGGGTCAGCCCCAGAAAGGAAAGGACGGCGATGGCCTGCAAATCGGTGTCCCTCATGTCGGCCGCGCGGCGGGAAGGTGCGTGACGCAGAGGAGACCATGGCCTAAGCCATATGAAAACTGAGAATAATGCCGATGATTATAGTGATACGCTATAGAATGGACGGCGACCTGGAGATGGGATCGGCGCGACCGAGGGGTGACACGCCATGCATGGCCTGACATTGCAGCGGTTGGAGGTCTTCCGGGCCGTCTACGAGCAGATGTCGGTGAGCGCCGCCGCACGGCGCCTGCGCCTCTCGCAACCCACTGTCAGCCGCCACCTGCGCGATTTCGAGCGAGCGCTCGGGCTGACGCTCTTCACGCTGCACCGAGGCCGGCTGCGCGCGACGGCGGACGCGGACATGCTCTTCACCGAATGCACGTTTCTCAGCGATGGCGTCGCGCGCATCGACGCGACGGTCGAGACGCTGCGCCGAGGTGGCTCGGCGCCGCTCAGCGTCGCGTCGATCAGTCCGCTCGCCTATGACGTCCTCCCCACTGCCGTCGATGCGACCGTCAAGGCGTTTCCCGACCTTCGGATGAGGATAGGTCTCCTCGGCGCGCACGATCAGATCAGAGCCGTGCGGGAGGGGCGCATCGATCTCGGGCTGGCGGCCGGCCAGTTGCCGGCAACCGATCTCGACGTCCGCTTGCTCGGACAGGGCCACTTCGTCGGACTGGTGCCGAAGGGTCATGCGCTGGAGGCATGCGGGTCGCTGAGCCTCGAGCAGATCGCCGACCAGAGCGGGCGCGTGGCGATCACGCCGCAAGGACCGATCGGCAACGTCCTTCGCGACGCCCTGGACCGTGCCGAGCTGGCGACCGCGGCGACGGTCTCGATCGACTCCCTCCAGTTCCTGCCGGCGCTCGCCGAACGGCTGGGCAGTTGCACGATCGCCGACGGCCTGACCGCGGCGGCGCTGGCCGGAGACGGCATGATCATCAAGCCTTTGGACCCGCCGCTGGCATTCGAGATCGTCGCCCTGTCGCGGATCGGCAGCATCCGGCGCAAGGCCGCCACGGCCTTCATCGACCATCTCGTCGCGGCGCTCGCGAAGCACACGATGTCGATCGACGGCGGCGCGGCCCCTCGCGCGGCGGTTCGCATCTGACAGCTCTCTTTGCGAACCATTCCTATTTGCATTGACAGACCCCATCTCCACTTCATAGTCGGCCCGCATTGCCTGGGGAGCGCCGCTTTCGCCATGAAGTCTTTGCCAAGCCTGTCGATGCCAAGTCTCTCGATGCCAAATCTGTTGCCGCCAACTCTGTCGATGCCAAGTCTGTCGATGCCGAGCCTTCGCCCCGTCGTGGCCACGATCCTGGTCGCGCTCGCCTCCCTTTGGCCGGCCGACGCCTCGGCCGAGGACCGTTTCAAGGCGGTCACGACCTTCACCGTGCTGGCCGATATGGCGCGGGAGGTGGCGGGGGATGCGGCCGTGGTTGAATCGATCACCCGCCCCGGCGCCGAGATCCACGGCTATTCGCCGACGCCGCGCGACATCCTCAAGGCGCAGGATGCCGACCTCGTCTTGTGGAACGGGCTCAATCTCGAGCTCTGGTTCGAGCAGTTCTTCGCCAATCTCTCCGACGTGCCGAGCGCGATCCTGACGGAGGGGATCGATCCGATCGGCATCGCGTCCGGGCAGTACGAAGGCCGGCCCAATCCGCACGCCTGGATGGGGCTCGACAATGCGCTCGTCTATATCGACAACATCCGCGACGCCTTCGCCGAGCACGACCCGGACAACGCCGAGGCCTATGCCGCCAACGCGGAAGCCTACAAGGCGCGCCTGCGCGACGCCATCGGCCCCTTGCGCGAGCGCATCCAGGCCCTGCCGGAGAACCGGCGCTGGCTCGTCACCTGCGAGGGCGCGTTCAGCTATCTGGCCCGCGACTTCGGGTTGAACGAGCTCTATCTCTGGCCCATGAACGCCGACCAGACCGGCACGCCGCAACAGGTTCGCGCCGTCATCGACGGGGTGCGCGAGCACGACGTGCCGGCGGTCTTCTGCGAGAGCACGGTCTCGTCGAGCCCGGCGGAACAGGTGGCGCGCGAGACGGGCGCGCGCTTTGCCGGCGTCCTCTACGTCGACAGCCTGACCGACGAGAACGGTCCCGCGCCGACCTATCTCGATCTCCTTCGCGTGACCGCCGAGACGATCGCCGACGGGCTGGAGGGCGGATAGAGGCATGGACGCCCGCGTCGACGCCCCCGCCCCACCCTCCGTCGCCGACGGCGCCGGGATCGACGCGCGCGGCGTCTTCGTCACCTATCGCAACGGCACGACGGCGCTGCGGGACGCGAGCTTCGCGATCCCAACGGGCACGATCACGGCGCTCGTCGGCGTCAACGGTGCGGGCAAGTCGACGCTGTTCAAGGCCATCATGGGCTTCGTGCCGGTCGCCAAGGGCGAGATAGCGGTGCTGGGCCAGCCGGTGAAGGCGGCGCTGAAGGCGGGGCTCGTCGCCTACGTGCCGCAGGCCGAGGAGGTCGACTGGACCTTCCCCGTCCTCGTCGAGGACGTCGTGATGATGGGCCGCTACGGCCATATGGGGCTCCTGCGCCGCCCGCGCGCGGCCGACCGAGCGGCCGTGACGGGCGCGCTGGAACGCGTTGGCATGGCGGACTACCGCGACCGCCAGATCGGCGAGTTGTCGGGCGGACAGCGCAAGCGCGTCTTCCTCGCCCGCGCCCTGGCGCAGGACGGCCGCGTCGTCCTGCTCGACGAGCCCTTCACCGGGGTCGACGTAAAGACCGAGGAGGCGATCATCCAGCTCTTGCGCGAGCTGCGCGACGAGGGCCGGGTCATGCTCGTCTCGACGCACAATCTGGGCTCGGTGCCCGAATTTTGCGACCGCACGATCCTCGTCAAGGGCACCGTCCTCGCGCACGGCCCCACGGAGGAGGTCTTCACCAAGGCCCGCCTCCAGGAGGCCTTCGGCGGCGTGCTGCGCCATTTCGTGCTGGAGGGCGCAGACCTCCACGACGACGACGACGCGCGCCGCGTCACCGTCATCACCGACGACGAGCGCCCCTTCGTCATCTACGACGAGCCCAAGCCGTGAGCGTCCTCTGGGAGCCCTTCACATACGGCTACATGACGAATGCGATGTGGGTCTCGGCACTGGTCGGCGGCGTCTGCGCCTTCCTCTCGGCCTATCTGATGCTGAAGGGCTGGTCGTTGATAGGCGATGCGCTCAGCCATTCGATCGTGCCGGGGGTGGCCGGCGCCTATATGCTCGGCCTGCCCTTCGCGCTCGGCGCCTTCGCGGCCGGCGGACTGGCGGCGGGCGCCATGCTTTTTCTCAACCAGCGCACGGGGCTGAAGGAAGACGCCATCATCGGGCTCATCTTCACGTCCTTCTTCGGGCTCGGGCTCTTCATGGTCTCGGTCTCGCCGACATCGGTCGACGTGCAGACGATCACGCTCGGCAACATCCTTGCCATCACACCGGGCGACACCCTCCAACTCGCCATCATCGGCTTCGTCTCGCTGGGCGTGCTGCTCGCCAAGTGGAAGGACCTGATGGTCGTCTTCTTCGACGAGAACCACGCCCGCTCGATCGGGCTCAACCCCGATCTGCTGCGCGTCGTCTTCTTCACTCTCCTCTCGGCCTGCTGCGTCGCGGCGCTCCAGACGGTCGGGGCCTTCCTCGTCATCGCCATGGTGGTGACGCCCGGCGCGACCGCCTATCTCCTCACCGACCGCTTCCCCAGGCTGCTGGCCTTGAGCGTGGCGCTCGGCGCCGGCACGAGCTTCGTCGGCGCCTATGCGAGCTACTTCCTCGACGGCGCGACGGGCGGCATCATCGTCCTCCTCCAGACACTCATCTTCCTCGCCGCCTTCGTTCTGGCTCCCACGCACGGCCTCCTCGCCGCGCGCCGCCGGAGCGCCGAGGCGCTGCGCGAGATACGGCCGTGATCGACGAGCTCCTTCTCCCCTTCCGCTTCGGCTTCCTCCAGAACGCCTTCGCGATCATGGCGATCGTGGCGGTGCCGACCGGGCTCCTGTCCTGCTATCTCGTCCTCAAGGGCTGGTCCTTGATGGGCGACGCCGTCAGCCATGCCGTGCTGCCGGGCGTCGTGCTGGCCTATGTGGCGGGACTCCCGCTCGTCGTCGGCGCGTTTCTCGCCGCCATGACCTGCGCACTCGCCACCGGCTATCTGGCTGAGAACAGCCGGGTGAAGCAGGACACCGTCATGGGCGTCGTCTTCTCGGGCATGTTCGCCCTCGGGCTCGTCCTCTACACAGCCATCAGCACCGACGTGCATCTCGACCACATCCTCTTCGGCAACATGCTCGGCGTCGGCGCGGGCGATCTCTGGACAGCCGGCACGATCGCCGTCCTCGTCTCCGGCATCCTCCTCGCCAAGCGCCGCGACCTCCTCCTCCACGCGTTCGACCCCGCGCAGGCCCGCGCCATCGGACTGCCGACCCGCTGGCTCCATTACGGCCTGCTCTCGGCCCTTTCCCTCACCATCGTCGCGACGCTGACGGCGGTCGGGCTCATCCTCGCCATCGCGCTCCTCATCGCGCCCGGCGCCATCGCCTTCCTCGTCACGAAGCGTTTCGAGCGCATGCTGGCGGTGGCGGTCGCCGTCACGCTCCTCTCCGGCCTCATTGGCGTCTATGCGAGCGTCTTTCTCGACAGCGCGCCCGCCCCCACGGTCGTTCTTGTCCTTACCGCCTTCTTCGTCGCCGCCTTCGTCCACGCCTCGCGCCGACAGCGGCACACGGTCGCGCGCGTCTGATCTCGCCGCCGACCCGGGCCGGCCCGATATCGTGCGTCTTCCCGAGCGCCTTTTCCCCAACGCCCCCACGGAGCCTATACGCATGCCGGACAGACGCCCGACGACGACGACCTTGGTGACGGGCGGCGCGGGCTTCGTCGGCTCCCATCTCTGCGACCGGCTGATCGCGGACGGGCACCACGTGCTCTGCGTCGACAACTTTCTCACCGGGCAGCGGGCCAACGTCCACCATCTTCTCGGCCATCCACGCTTCGAGCTGATGCGCCACGACATCACCTTTCCGCTCTACGTCGAGGTCGACGCGATCTACAACCTCGCCTGCCCCGCCTCGCCGGTGCACTACCAGGTTGACCCGGTGCAGACGCTGAAGACGAGCGTCTACGGCGCGATCAACATGCTGGGGCTGGCCAAGCGGCTCGGATGCCCGATCCTCCAGGCCTCGACATCGGAGGTCTACGGGGACCCCGAGCAGCATCCGCAGACGGAAGACTACTGGGGCCACGTCAACCCGATCGGCCCGCGCGCCTGCTACGACGAGGGCAAGCGCAGCGCCGAGACGCTCTTCTTCGACTATCGCCGCCAGCACGGCCTGACGACCCGCGTCGCCCGCATCTTCAATACCTATGGTCCGCGCATGCACGCGTCCGACGGGCGCGTGGTCTCCAACTTCATCGTCCAGGCGCTGAAGGGCGAGGACATCACGCTCTATGGCGATGGCGGGCAGACGCGCTCCTTCGCCTATGTCGACGATCTCGTCGACGGGCTGGTGCGGCTGATGAGCCATCCGGACGACACGTTCGCCGGACCGATCAATCTCGGCAACCCGGACGAGTTCACCATGCGGGCGCTGGCCGAAGCCGTCCTGGCGCAGACCGGATCGGCCTCGCGGATCGTCACCCACCCTCTCCCCGCCGACGATCCGCGCCGGCGCCGTCCCGACATCACGCGGGCCCGAGAGGCGCTGGGATGGGCGCCGACGATCGCACTCGACGAGGGCCTCGCCCGCACGATCGCCTATTTCCGCGACACGCTCGGCATCTGAGGGTGTCCAGCCCGGCGCCAGAGAACGCCGATCCCCCGCGTCAGAGAAGTCCGATCAGCACGCGTGCGCGGGGCGCGGCCGCCCCGACGATCTCGGCACGGTCGGCGAGATAGTCCGACGCTACGCGCCGTGTCGCGAGGACGATGACTGCGTCGGCACGGGAGGCGACGGGGCCGAACGCATCGCAGCCCACCGGCGGCGCCAGGAGGATCGTGGTGGCGAACCGGGCCCTCGACTCCTCCAGCACATCCTCGAAGCGCGAGAGCGCGAGAAGCACGCGCGGCGGAAGCGCGGCCCGGCCGGCTGAGATGCCTGTGGGGAGACCCGCATGGCCGGTGCCATGGCGGATCGCGTCGCCGAGGGAGAGGCGGCCTTCCAATATGTCGGCCAGTCCCGGACGGGGATGCGCCCGCCCCTCGCGCCGGCCGAGATCGGCGTCGATGCAGGCGGCCGCGCCACGCGCCTTGTGGGCGAACGCCGCCAACCGACGTGCGGTCCGCGCCGTTCCGTCGCCATCGAGCGCCGTCACGGCCACGATCCCGCCCGCGCCAGCCGGCCGATCGCGCATGGCGGCTTCGAGGAGGGCCTGAAGCGCGGCCCGGCTCGGCCCCGCGTCGGCTTCGGCTTCGCCGTGAAGCGCGACCGCGTCGAGGCCGGTGAACGCCGTCGCCGTCGCGGGATCGAGCGGGCCGGCGGAAAAGCCGCGCCGCCCGACTTGGAAGAGACCGAAGGTCGCCGCCAGGAAGCCGAGCAAGGTCGCGCCGAGCGACACGGAGCGCGCGTCGATCCGTGATCCCGGAAGCGGCTCGGCGCTCTCCTGCGCGACCGGCCCTCGCTCTGTGGCCGCATCCACGACAAGCATCCGTCGCCCGTGCAGCACGCCGGAGGAAGGCAAGACGATGGCTGGCATGGCAATGGCTGGCATGGCGATGGCTGGCATGGCGATGGCTGGCATGTCACCCGCCAGCGTCCCGGCCGGCGGGGCGAAGCGAGCGAGATGGAGGGCGCCTGCGTCCCGCGGCGGCAGACCTTCGAGCGAGGCGAGGCCCGCCACGGCCTCGACATAGCGCCGCGCGAGCCGGTCGGCCTCGATCTCTGTCCAGCCGAGGGCCTCGATCTCGAGCGACCAACGTGAGCCGTTGAGGGAGCGCAGGCGCAGATCTGTGCGCGCCAAGAGAAGGCTGTGGACCGAGGGATGAGGGTTGCCGGTCAGCCAACGCCAGAGCCGCCGCGCATGGGGCTCGGCGAAGAGATGGGCGCGCGCGACCCCGTCCGTCACCGCAGGAGAGCGGGCGAAGGTCAACACGTCGCTCTCGTGCATCGTGGGATCGGCCGAGACGAGCGTCAGGCCCACGCTTACGGAGCGACGCGGCTGTGACGTCGCGGAGAGGACGAGAAGGACGGTCGAGACGAGGAGGAAGGCGGCGACGAGAGCGATCAGGCCGCGCCGCGAATCGACGCGGCCTCCGCGCAGGGTCACCAGCAGTCGGCGCGCCCAGCCCCCGCCCCGTCTCGCCACCGGCCGATATTCCGTGGTCCGGTGACGGGCGTTGCGGCGCGCCTGTCGATCCGTGGTCCGAGCCTGGTCGTCTCTATTCATATCGCGTGCCCCCCGGCGTTCTACCGAGGGTTAGGCTACCTTTAGGATGAAGGGCCGTAACCGCTAACCTCTCGTAAAGGTTAGCGATATCTTAACCGGCCTGTCTCAGCGCGGGACGTCAGACGAAGGCGAAGCGGTCGACGTCGACGAGGCCCCGATCGGTGATCTTCAGGTGGGGTATGACCGGGAGCGGCAGGAAGCTGACCTGAAGGAAGGGCTCGGGCAGGCGGCAGCCGAGATCGCGGGCGGCGGCGCGCAGGGGGCGCAGGCCCGCCTCGACGTCCTCGAAGCTGGCGAGACTCATCAGCCCCGCCAGCGTGAGCGAAAGCTCGGCCCGCACCGTACCGCCCGACGCGACGACGAATCCGCCCTGCATGGCGATCACGCGGTTGACGGCCACGGCCATGTCCGCGTCGTTGACGCCGACGACCGTGATGTTGTGGCAGTCGTGCCCGACCGAAGAGGCGATGGCGCCCGTTTGAAGCCCGAAGCCCCGCACGAGGGCCGCGCCGAGATTGTCGTTGATCCCGTGCCGGGCGAGGACGGCGACCTTGGCGAGATCGAATGCGGGATCGGCATCGTATTCGCCGGCCTTGGGGTCGAGGTCGATCGTGAGGTGTTTGGTGATGATCCGCCCGGGCGTCACGCCGATGACATGCGCCGTGCCCCCCGTCGCCGGCACGCGGAAGATCTCGGCCGAGACCGACGCCCGTTTCACGCTCGCGAGCCCGACCGGCTCGACCGTGCCGCGCCGGGCGAAGAGCGCGTCGTCGACCATGCGGCCGGCCGAGACGACCGAGGAGACGGCGCAGCTCTCCAGATCGTCGAGGAGGACGAGATCGGCCCGCCACCCGGGCGCGACGAGGCCACGGTCGTGCAGCCCGAAGGCCTGCGCCGCCGACCAGGAGGCCGCGCGATAGGTATGGTGGACGGGCGCGCCGCGCCGGATCGCGTCGCGGATGAGGAAGTCGATATGGCCTTCCTCCGCAATGTCGAGCGGGTTGCGGTCATCGGTGCACAAGGCGAGATAGGACGAGGTCTCGGGTGTGATGATCTCGGCCAGCGCCGCGAGGTCCTTCGACACCGAGCCCTCGCGGATGAAGACGCGCAGGCCCTTGCGCAGTTTCTCCATCGCCTCCTCGGCCGTCGTCGTCTCGTGGTCGGTGCGCACGCCGGCGGCGGCATAGGCGTTGAGGTCCCGGCCGCCGAGAAGGGGGGCGTGGCCGTCTATGTGGCCGACCGAGAAGGCCGAAAGCTTGGCGAGCACGCCCGCGTCCTTCATCAAGACGCCCGGGAAGTTCATGAACTCCGCGAGTCCGATCACGCGGTCGTGGTCCGCCAGAGACAAGAGGTCGGCGGCCTCCAGCCGGGCGCCCGAGGTCTCCATCTCCGTCGCCGGCACGCAGGACGAGAGCGCGACACGCAGGTCCATCGCCGTCTCCATGGCCGAGGCGAGCGCGTAGTCGAGCCCCTCGCGGCCGAGGACGTTGGCGATCTCGTGCGGGTCCCAGATGCCGGTCGTCGTGCCGCGCGAGAGGACGCAGCGGTCGAACTCGGCCGGGGTGACGAGCGAGGATTCGATGTGGAAATGCGCGTCGATGAAGCCCGGCACGACGATCCGGCCCGCCCCGTCGATCTCGCGCGCGCCCGAATAGTCGTCGCAGGTGCCGACGATGGTGTCGCCGCAGATCGCGACGTCGCCCTCCAGCATCTCGCCCGTGACGAGATCGAGCGTTCGGGCGCCCTTGATCACGAGGTCGGCGGGGGCGTGGCCGCGCGCCTGGTCGATGCGGGCGGCGAGGATGTCTGGCGTGGCGGAGGGGCGCATGGAGGCTCGCTGAGGCTGTGGATCCGGCAATCCTACCAGCGCGGCGCCGATTGGCCAGCGAGGCGGTGGACGATGAGCCGTCCGCGCCAGATCGTCTTCGCCTTTCCTCCTCCCTTGCGGCACCCCCCTCGTCGCCCTCCTTTGCCGCCCTCCCTTGCCGCCCTTCCCGCGTGCCTGCTAGATCGCGGCACCGCTTTCGCCCGATGGGGACCGACATGGCCGATCAGACCTCCCCAGAGCTCCCCGTCCCAGAGCCCGTAGCCGCGATGATCGCGGAGGGGCTCGACCCCGACATGGCCGCCGCCCTCGCCAAGGGCGTGGAGCTGGCCGAGGCGGCGGGCGCGGTGCCGGGCGCGCCCTATGACCTCGCGCTCGACCGGCGGGTCGCGCACGCCGCCGCACCCTTCTGGGCCGAGGGCGCGCCCGAGGTCGAGGACGTGCTGCCTATGGTGCTGCCGGGCGCCGACGGGCTCCTCGACGCGACGCTCTACAAGCCGAACGTGCCGGGGCCCGCGCCCATCGTCGTCTTTCTCCATGGCGGCGGCTGGGTGAAGGGCTCGATCGCGGCGACCGAATGGGTCTGCCGGCAGATCGCGGCACGCTCCGGCCTCAACGTTCTCGCCACCAGCTATAGGCTCGCGCCCGAGCACCCCTTTCCGGCCGCACGCGACGATGTCGATGCCGTGCTCGATTGGTGCATGGGCCCCTCGGCCAGGGCCGGGCTCGACCACCGCCGCGTGCTGGTCGCGGGCGCCTCGGCCGGCGCCAACCTCGCCGTCTCGGCCTGCCTTGCGAGGGCCGAGCGGGGGGCAGCGCTGCCGCTCGGCATGGCGCTCTTCTACGGCGTCTTCGGCGTCGACCCCGAGACCGAGAGCCACCGCGCCTTCGGCGACGGCCGCTTCGGCCTGCCGCGCGCCTTGATGGAGACCTTTATCGGGCTCTATGCGCCCGGCCGCCACACCGACCCCAGCATCGACGTCGTCCATGCCGATCTCGCCGGCCTGCCGCCCGCTTGGCTGAGCGCCGCCGGCAAGGACGTGCTGCGCGACGACGCATTCCTCATGAAGGACGCGCTCGACGCCGCTGGCGTCGCGGCACAGCTTCGCCTCGACGACGCCCTCGCGCATGGCTACACCAACCGCGCGCGCATGGTCCCGCTCGCGCGGGCCGCCATCGACGAGGCGGCCGACTTCCTCCACACCCAGTCGCGGCAGGCCTCCCGCCTCGCCGCCTACGCGCTTTGAGGGCCTCCTTGACCATGAGCGATCCCACACCCTTCGGCACCTTCGACGGGGAGGATGTCGTCGAGATCGTGCTCGCCTCCGAGACGGCCTGCGCCAAGGTCATCACCTGGGGCGCCGTCATCCGCGACCTCGTCGTGACGGACCGCGAGGGGCAGCCGCGCCGCGTCGTCCTCGGGCTCGAGACACTCGACGACTATGTCGCCCACTCGCCCTATTTCGGCTCCATCGCCGGGCGCTGCGGCAATCGCATCCGGGGCTCCGCCTTCACCCTCGACGGGGAAACCCACACGCTGGCGCACAAGCCGGGGCAGGTCCACCTTCACGGCGGCCCGAAAGGGTTCGGTCGCAAGGTCTGGACGATTGGCGATCGCTCGGACACCCACGTCACCCTCACCCTCCATTCACCCGATGGCGACGAGGGCTATCCGGGCGCGCTCGACGCGCTGTGCCGCTACACGCTCAAGGGCAACACGCTGACGGTCGAACACGAGGCGCGCATGGCGCCGGGCGAGACGAAGGCGAGCCCGGTCAACCTCCTCCATCACTCCTATTTCAATCTCGACGGCTCGGGCGACATCCGAACCCACACGCTGGAGGCGGGCGCCAGGTTCTACCACCCCGTCGACGAGGAGGCCGTACCGACGGGCGAGATCCACCGCATCGACGGCTCGCCTTACGATTTCCGCGAGGCGCGCGCGATCGGCGACAGGCCGCTCGACGCCGGCACCGTCATCGATCGCGGCGACGGCGCACAGCATCGCCTGACCGGCAATCCGCTCGTCTGGGCGGCGACGCTCACGGCATCGGGCGGCGACCTCGCCATGGAGCAATGGACGACCGAGCCCGGCCTCCAGATCTACAACGCCTACAAGCTCGCCATGACCGTGCCCGGCCTCGACGGCGTGCCCTACCCGCCCATGGCTGGCCTTTGCCTGGAGGCGCAGCGCTTCCCCGACAGCGTGAACGTGCCCCATTTCTCCGACACGATCCTGCGCCCGGGCGAGCTCTATTCTCAGACCTGCGAGTTCCGCTTCCGATGATCACACGTCTCCTCGCCGCCGCCCTCGTCGCGATCGCGCTTGGCGGCTGCACCGCCACCACCGCGCCGAGCGCCCGACCGGGCATCGCATCGAGCGCCGTCCTGACGGAGGCCGGCCTCGCCGGGCGCACCGTTCTCTTCTACGATTCCGGCCACGGGACGCAGGTCGAGTATTTCGGCACCGACGGGCGGGTCTTCCTCTGGTATCCGGGCAACGCGCGCATCCTGCCCGGAGCCTGGAAGATCGAGCGCGGCGACATTTGCTTCGCCTATCGCGGCACGACCTACAATCCGGTCACCAAGGTCGTCTCGACCGGCAATTTCCAGTGCCGCCCCTTCGCGCGCTTCGCCTCGGGCGGCATCGTGGAGAGCGCGCCCGGCGACGTGCTCGGCCTCTCGCGCCGCTCGGCCGCACCCTTCCCGCTCTCCAAGCGCCGCACATCGCTCCAGGCCCTCGCGGCGCGGCTCTGAGGCTCGTGAGCGCGCGCGTCCTCTGCGTCGGGATCGCGGCGCAGGACTTCGTCTTCCGGGTGCCGGAGTTGCCGGCCGGCGGGCACAAGTTCCGCGCCCACGGCTTCGCCTCGGTCGGCGGGGGCATGGCGGGCACGGCGGCGGTCGCGGTGGCGCGGCTGGGCGGCGAGGCGCTCCTTTGCGCGCGCGTCGGCGACGACCCGATGGCGGCGCTGGTACGGGCCGAACTGGAAGGCTACGGCGTCGACTGCTCGCCCACTCGGCCCATTCCAGGCGCCGCGACCCCGACCTCGGCCATCATGGTCGACGAGCGCGGCGAACGCATGATCGTCAACTATCGCGACGACGACCTCGACGAGACGCCCGACCTCTCGCGCACCGGATCGCTCGATGCGGTCGAGGCCGATACGCGCTGGCACGGCGGCGCGCTGGCGGCCATGCGGCTCGCGCGAACGCGCGGCGTGCCGGGCGTTCTCGATGTCGAGGCACCTGTTCTCGGACACGGACCGGAGGCGATCTCCCTTGCGACCCATGTCGCCTTCGCGGCACCGGGCCTGCGCAGCTTCGTCGACCGGCCCAACGGCTCGCTCGACGAGGCGCTCCGGCTGGCGGCGCGGCGCACGGAGGCCTTCGTTTGCGTGACCGATGGCGGCGAGGGCGTTCTCTGGCTGGAGGGCGACGCGCTGCGGGGCCTGCCGGCCTTTCCCGTCGACGTCGTCGATACGCTGGGCGCGGGCGATACCTGGCACGGCGCCTTCGCGCTCAGGCTTGGACTGGGGGACGGCGAGGCCGACGCGATCCGCTTCGCGTCCGCCGCCGCGGCCATCAAGTGCACCCGCTTCGGCGGCCGGGCCGGCGTGCCCAGCCTCTCCGAGGTCAACGCCTTCCTGAAGGAACACGGCTGATGCTGCTGCCCGTCACGTCGCTGCTGGCGGCGGCCCTCGCCCTCGTTCTCTTTCGGCTGAGCCTCAAGGCGATCAAGGCACGGCGCGGGGCGCAGGTCGCCGTCGGCGTGACCAAGGACGAGGGGCTGCTGCGCGCCGTGCGGGCGCAGGGCAATTTTACCGAGTACATGCCCCTCACCCTCCTCCTCGTCGGCTTGTGCGAGCTGAACGGAGTGACGCCCTGGTGGCTCGCCCCTCTCGCACTCGCCATTCTCGCCGGACGGGTGATGCACGCGCACTCCCTCCTCACCCACGAGACGGCCCACGCGGATGTGAGGGGCATGGGACGCTTCGTCTGGCGCGTACGGGGCATGACGATCACGCTCTTCGCCCTGCCCATCCTGGCCGCGACGCTGGTCGGCGCCCTCGCGATCCGCGCGATCGGCTAGACGCGCCTCCAAAGCGCTTGCAAGCGCTTCTGCGGGCTGCGATGGAGGGGCCAACGAGGCCGCGCGAGGCGGCCCTTCTCCGAGGGGACGGACGATGGCACTGACGGCGGGCAAGCTCTGGGGCATGCGGCGCATGGCCGATGCGCAGGGGCGCTTCAAGATGGTGGCCGTCGACCAGCGCCCGCCGATCAAGAACCCGATCGCCAAGATGCGCGGCACGGCCGAGGCGCCCTACGAGGATGTCGAGCGCTTCAAGCTGAAGCTCATCGACGTGCTGCAGTCCGAGGCGAGCGCCATGCTGCTCGACCCGCATTATGCGCTTCCGAAGGGCCTCACCGTCCTCCTGCCCGCCAAGGGTCTGATCGTGACGCTGGAGGACTCGGTCTTCGAGGAGACCGAGGGCGGCCGCCTCTCCTCCGAGATCGACCATTGGTCGGTGGAGAAGATCAAGCGCGTGGGCGGGGACGCGGTCAAGGTCCTCGCCTGGTACCGGCCTGACGCCTCCCCGGAGGTCCTCAAGGCGCAGCAGGACTTCGCCAAGCGCATCGGCGAGGCCTGCGCGCGCTACGACATCCCTTACGTCTTCGAGCTCCTCGTCTACGAGCTGCCGGGCGAGGGCACGGAGAAGGGCTATGTCGAGATGAAGGCCAAGAAGGCCGAGCTCGTCCTCGACAGCGTCTCGGAATTCGCCAAGGCGGATTACGGCGTCGACCTCTTCAAGCTGGAGAGCCCGATGAATGCGTCCGACGTGCCGGGCGTCGGCGCGGACGGCTGGCGCGAGGCGCAAGGCCTCTTCGACGAGCTCGGCATGCGGGCCGGGCGCCCCTGGGTCATGCTCTCGGCCGGCGCCGGCACGAAGGCTTTCCGCAACGTCCTCACCCACGCCTATCAGGCCGGCGCTTCGGGCTATCTCGCCGGTCGCGCGATCTGGCTGGAGGCCTTCCAGGCCTTTCCCGACTGGGACGCCATCCGCACCGCCCTCCAGCGCGACGCCATCCCCTACATGCGCGAGCTGAACGGCCTGACGGACGTCCACGCGACGCCCTGGACCTCGCACGAGCGCCACGCCGATCTCGGCCTGCCGGGCGGCGCGGCCTTCCGCGAGACCTATCCGGGGTTCTGAGCTTCCCGCACCGCAGAACGAGCGCCCCCGCCTGCCCCAGCACATGAAGATGACGTCATGACCTCCGTTCCCGCCCGCCGCATCGGCGTCGTCGCGCTCGCCCGACCGACCTTCGACGTCGCCCTGGCCGAGGAGGTCGCGAAGGGCGCCTTCGCCGCGCTCGAGGCGACCGGCCATACGGTGATCGGCCCCCGCGACCTCCTCTTCGACGCCGACGCCGCGCGCGCCGCGCTGGATGCGCTGTCGGGCGAGACGCTCGATCTTCTCATAGTCCTCCAGGTCACCTTCACCGACGCGACGATGACGGCCGAGATCGCCCGCGCGGTCGAGGCGCCGCTGCTGATCTGGGCCTTCCCGGAGGCGCGCACCGGCGGGCGGCTGCGGCTGAACAGCTTTTGCGGGCTGAACCTCGCCGCCCACACGCTCGGTCTGATCGGGCGTGATCCGGCCTGGCTCCACGCCGCGCCGGGGGATGCCCACCTTGCCCCCGCCATCGAGGACGCCATCGCCGGCCACCGCCCGGACGCGCCCGGCACGATCCGGCGCGGCATCGCGGACGATGTCGGCGAGCGCGTCGCCACGCGGTTGGCGGGTGCGCGCATCGGGCTCGTCGGGCGGCATCCGGACGGGTTCGACACCTGCCGCTTCGACGACGACGACGTGATGGCGCGCTTCGGCGCCGAGGTGCCCCGCGCCCGCCTCGACACGCTCTTTCGCAACGCGGGCAAGGTCGAGGAGGCGCGGGCCAAGGCCGTGCGCGCCCGCGTCGATGCCGAGCTGACGGGCGCGGATAGCGTCGATCAGGCGCAGCTCGACCGCTCTTGCCGCCTCTTCGCGGCATTGCAGGACGTGGTGGAGACCAAGTCGCTCGACGCCGTGGCCGTGCGCTGCTGGCCGGAGACCTTCACCGAGTATGGCTGCGCCGCGTGCGGGCCGATGGCCATGCTGACCCAGGACGGCGTGCCGGCGGCTTGCGAAGCCGATGTCTGGGGCGCCATCACATCCCTCATGATGACCGAGGCGGCGGGCGCGCCTGCCTGGCTTGTCGATGTGGTCGATCTCGACGATGCGACCGACACCGGCGTCGTGTGGCATTGCGGCCTCGCGCCTTTGGAGATGGCCGACCCGGAGGCGACACCCAAGGTCGATCTCCATTCCAACCGCAAGATGCCTCTTCTCGGCAGCTTCCCCCTCAAACCCGGCCGGATCACGCTCGCCCGGCTGAGCCAGGCGCGCAACGAGCCAAAGCTCGTGCTGATGGGCGGCGAGGTGGTGAGAGCGGCGGAAGACGCGCCCGCGATGAGCTTTTCCGGCACGTCCGGCATCGTGCGCTTCGACGTCGGCGCGGCAGGCGCCCGCGCGGCCATCCTCGGCCACGCGCTGGAGCACCACGTCTCCATCGTCTACGGCGACATCCGCCCGGCCCTGCGCGCCGCCGCCGCCGCCCTCCACATGCCGGTGCTGGACATCGCGTGATGGCGGACGGCTCATCCCCCACAGGCGAGGCGCTGGCCCCGCCCCTCCCCTACGACCGCTCCCAGACGCTGGCGGTGCCCCGCGTGGACGGCGTCTTCGACATGCTCAACCCGGACTGGTCGCGCTATCCAGCCGTACGGGCTATGGGCGCGGCGGAGCGGGACGGGGTGGAGGTCCACATCCCGACCGATGCCGGCCGCCTGACGGTCTCGCCTCTTCCCCACGGCGTGCGCCTCACGCTCGGCGGCGCGGGCCGGCCTGATTACGGCATCGTGCCGGACTGGCCCTGGTCGTCGGTCAGCCAGATCCTCGAAGGGGACGGCACGACAAGGATTGCCTGGGACCGGTATACGCTCGATATCCGCCACGAACCCCTAGCGCTCGACTTCCGCCGTTGGGACCGCCCGATCCTGGCCTCGGCGACCGACGCCCATTTCGTTCGCGAGTTCCGCCTGCCGCCCCTGGCGAAGGTGCCGACGCCGGCCGGCCCGGGCTGGTTCGTCGCGCTCGGGCTCGGCTCGCAGGACGCCGTCTACGGGCTCGGCGAGAAATGGGGCGCGCTCGACCGGCGGGGCCAGCTCGTCCACTCCTATACCTATGACGCCCTCGGCGTGAACGCGGACCGCTCCTACAAGAACGCGCCCTTCGCCTGGTCGCCGGCGGGCTGGGGCGTCTTTGTCCACACGCCCGCGCCCGTCCACCACGGCGTCGGCTTCGCCCAGTGGTCGCACCGCTCCTACGGGATGGTGCTGGAGGACGCTGGCCTCGACCTCGTGCTGATCGCGGGCGATACGGGCGCCGAGATCTTGGAGCGCTACACAGCCCTCACGGGCCGCATGCCGATGCCGCCGGCCTGGTCGATGGGCACGATCCTCTCCCGCGCCTACTACCGCACGGCCGACGAGCTCCTCGCCGCCGCGCGAGAGGCGCGAAGCCGCGGCCTGCCTTGCGACACGATCACGCTAGACGGGCGCGCCTGGCTCGACACCCGCACCCGCTTCGCCTTCGAATGGGACGCGACCCGCTACCCGGACCCCAAGGCCGTGCTCGACGAGGTGCACGCGCTCGGCTTCAAGGTCTGCCTGTGGGAGTACCCGCTCGTCTCCATCGAGCATCCGCTCTTCGATGAGATGTCGGAGAAGGGCTGGCTCCTCAAGGACACCGAGACCGGGGATACGCTGCGCTATGTCTGGGACAAGGAGCCCTTCGGCGCCGTCCTCACCCCCCTGCCCGACAGCGGCATCGTCGATTTCACGCACCCCGATGCCTACGCCTTTTGGCGTGACAGCCACCAGGCGCTGATCGAGGTCGGCGTCGACATGTTCAAGACCGATTTCGGCGAGCAGGTCGGCGACAACGCCGTCGCGCACAATGGCGACACCGGACGGCGGCTGCACAACGTCTATCCGCTCCTCTACAACCGATGCGTCTTCGAGGCGATGGAGCGCTTCGCGCCCGATGGCGGATTCCTCTTCGGGCGGGCCGGCTGGGCGGGCTCGCAAGCCTATCCCGCGCAATGGGGCGGCGATCCGCAGGCCGATTGGGAGGGGCTCGCCGCCTCGATCCGCGGCGGCTTGAGCTGGGGCGCGACGGGCGCGCCCTGCTACGCGACCGACATTGGCGGCTTCTACGCCGACAACCGCGATTCGGAGCTCTTCGTGCGCTGGACGCAGGCCGCGATCTTCTCGTCCCACATCCGCTTCCACGGCATTGGCACGCGCGAGCCCTGGTCCTATGGCGCACGGGCGGAGACCGCGATCAACAAGGCGCTCGCCCTGCGCTACCGGCTCCTACCCTATCTCTGGAAGACGCTGGAGGCTGCGCACGAGACCGGCCTGCCTGTGCAGCGGATGATGGCGCTCGCCTTTCCGGACGTGCCGTCGGCCTGGGCCTTCGAAACGCAGTTCCTCTTCGGCGACGACCTCCTCGTCGTCCCCGCCACCGAGCCCGGCGGCAAGATCCGATTCTACCTGCCCGAGGGACGCTGGCACGACTGGGCGACGGGCGACGTGCTGGAGGGCGGCGGACGCGTCTATCAGCGCCGGCTCCTCCTCGACGAGATCGCCCTCTTCGTGCGCGACGGCGCCGCCATCCCGCTCGGCCCCGAGACGGACCGGATCGGCGACGCGATCCCGCAGGCCGTCGAGACGCGCCGCTTCGGCTGAAGCGTTCGCCTCAGTCGGTGCGGCATCGCCCTTCGCGGATGCCGCGTGACGAGCAGTCGCCATTCGAGAGCCATTGCGGACCGACCACGCGCGGACCGCCCTTGCCGGCCGGGGCCGTACCGGGGGTCTCGGCCTCCGCGTTGACGGTGGGAGCCGGTGCTGCCGGCTGGGCAGCGGGCGGGGTCTCGACAGATGGGCGCGGCGTCGAGGACGGCGCTGTCGGCGTCGCGGCCGGGCTCGGCAGCGCCGCGATATCCGACGGCCGCTGCGCCGGCACGGGCGGGGGTGTCCGCGAGGTGGGACCGAGAGGCGGTCTTTCGGAAGAAAGGTCCGGTCCGGCTTCGAAACGTCCACCCGGCGCCGTATTGTCGAAGCGCGGCGCGGCGGGCTGCGCCGGCTGCGGCAAGATGTCCGGCGCCCTTTCGGGCAACACCTCGGGCGCGACGTTCGGCAGCGCCGCGACCGTGGACCGGGGCGTGGTCGCCTGAGCGTAAACCGCGAGATCAGCCGGCGAGAGTCGCAGCGCCTCATTGCTGGAGAGCGCGCGGGTGCGACCGTAGACGGCGCGGCTCTCGGCCGGGCCCAGGGCCGCCGTCTGGCCGGGCGCGATCAGGCCCTCGAGCGGGATGAAGACGAAATGGCGCGGATCGGCCTCGCCGTCCGGGCCGAGCGGAGCCCAGCCGATCAGCCCTGCGCCGATGCGCCAGGCGACGCGGGCCGGGCTCCAGTCGCTCCGTCCGGCGGGCGACCAGATCCAGCCCATATCGGCATCGTCGCGCCACACCCCGGTATGGTCGGTGATGGCCGACCAGGGATCGGCGCCGCTCCAGACCCAGCCGCGTGCGGCCTCGTAGTCCCAGGCGCCGTCCGTGAAGGGGCGCCAATCGAGGGCCGCATAGGGACGCCAGACCGTCTCGCCGCGCAGCACGATGAGTTCGCCGAAATCGAGCAAGGGCTCGAACTGGCTGACATCGGCAGGCAGGGCCGGCTCGCCCCAAAGGTTCGGCGCGAGATCAGGGAGGCCGGGGGAGAGGCTGGGCGAGCGCGCGTCGTATTCGTAGAACCGCTCGCCTCGCTGGCGCGGCGCCTCACCCCAGCCGAACTCGACCTGCCAGCCACCTCGATCGGGTCCGCGCCGCTCGTAGGGGTCCTGCGCATGGGCGAGAAGGGGGGCGGCACAGGCGAGACCGAAGACCAGGCCGCGGAGGGCACCAAGGGCATCAAGGCCGCCTTGCGGTCGGCGCGCCCGGCAGGATGAGCGAGATTCGATGCCGCGCACGACTCGTTCGGTCCTCTCGTTACGCATAGACTGGGCCCTCGCGGCGATAATTGGACACGCGGCGACATGGGTCCCCGGCCCGATGGTCCGGGATCGTCGCCCTCATAGCACATCCTTGACGCGCGAGGGCTGAACCTTTGCTGAACGATTCGGACCCTTAAGCGGCCTCGGCGGGGCGCAACGCCGTCTTCGCGGTGGCCGTCGCCTGTGCCCTCAGCCTCGCCAGGGCGGCCGGGCTGTCGACGGCGCCGCCGAAGAGGAAGCCCTGTTGCCAGTCGCAGCCGGCGGCGCTCGCCCAATCCCGCTGGATCGGAGTCTCGATGCCCTCGGCGATGGTGCGCAGCCGCAGCGAGCGGGCGAGCGCGACGATGGCGCTGGCGAGGGCGGCGTCCTCGTCATTCGTCTGCGCGGCCGCGATGAGCGAGCGGTCGAGCTTGACCTGGTCGAAGGCGCCGCCCCGCAGGGTGGCGAGCGACGTCGTCCCGGTGCCGAAATCATCGAGGCCCACATGGGCGCCGAGCGCGCGCAGCTCCGTCAGGATATCCAACATCGCATGACGCTCCGGGCCCTCTGGCAGAGCCGTCTCCGAGATCTCGGCATGAAGGCGCTCGGCGGGCAGACCGGTGCGAGCCAGCGCTTCGGCGACCGTCTCGACGAGGCCGGTCTCACGCAGTTGCATGACCGACAGGTTGACCATCACGCTCGCGTCCTGCCCGTCCCGCCGCCAGCGCGCGGCATCCTCGCAGGCCCGCCCGATGATCCAGTCACCGATCTCGCGCATGAGGCCGGTCTCCTCGGCCAGCGGGAGGAAGACGCTGGGCGAGATCGGGCCGGCCGGGGCGGTCGGCCAGCGCAGAAGTGCCTCGAAGGCGATCGTACGGCCGGACAGCGCATCGACGATCGGCTGGTAGTGAAGGGCGAGGTCGCGCCGATCGAAGGCCGCGCGCAGGTCCCGCTCCATCTGGCGCCGCGCGTCCGATTCGATCCGCATGCTGGGGGAGTAGATCCGCGAGACGCCCCGCCCCGCCGCCTTGGCATCGTAGAGCGCGACGTCGGCGGCCTCGATGAGCGCGTCCGTCCCCATGCCGGCATCGGGCAGGCAGATGCCTATGCTCGTGCCGACATTGATGCGAACCTCGCCGACCGTACAGGGGCGCGAAACGGTCTCGATGATGCGCTCTGCGAGCCGCTGCGCGTCGCTGACCCGCGTGACGCCGGACTGTATGACGGCGAACTCGTCGCCGCCCAGGCGCGCGACGAAATCGATATCCCGCACGCAGGCGGTCAGCCGCTCGGCGACCGTTCGCAAGAGACCGTCGCCGACCGCGTGACCGTGGGTGTCGTTGATCGGCTTGAAACCGTCGAGGTCGAGATAGTGCAGCGCCAGCCCGCCGCCGACGACGCGCGGGCCTGCCCGCTCGCCCTGCGCGGCCTTGAGCGCGTCGCGCAGGGCCGCGTCGAAGGCGAACCGGTTGGCGAGGCCGGTCAGCGCGTCGGTCGAGGCGCGCCTCGCGATCCGGTCCTGTTCGGCATGGGCCTCCGTCACGTCGGCGCCGAGGCCGCGCATGCCGTCGAACCCGTTCACGCCTTGAATGACATAGCCGCTGAGCGACCACCACGTCGTCCGGCCGTCCTCTCCGGTGATCGGCACCCGCACCGACCGGAAGGCACGCGGCTCCCGCATGAGGCCGACGAGAAGGCGCCGCGTGCGCCGATCGGCGACGAGGGCGAGGACGGCCGACGCCGCCCGCCCTTCGAGATCGGCCAACGGCCGGTCGAGCGCGAAGGCGAGGCCCGGCGCGACGTCGACGAGACGGCCCGCCGCATCGATTCGCCAGACCCAGTCGCCGCTCTCGGTCCGGAAATCGCCGAGGAGACGCTCCATGTTGGCGTCCCGGTGCCGGACGGCCTCCTGGTTGCGCACGCGCTCACGGGCCTCCCGAGTGTAGTTGACCACGACGATCTTCGACATCAGGCTGTAGCAGACGAGAATCGGCAGCAGGGGAACGGCGAGCGTCCCGCCGAAGACGGCCAGGGTCAGACCCGCGCTGAGGGTCGTGATGCCAAGATAGGAGAGAGCCGCCAGCGGCGCGGCCAGGATGGTGAGCCCGCCATAGATGATGCCGGTCGAGATGGCCACGATGGTGATCGCGCTCGCGCCCTCGGCACCGGCGAAGAAGAACGGGATCGCCACCGCCCACAGCCCCCCGAAATAGAGGGAGTGCACGGCGATCGCATTGATCGTCGCCTTGCTGGCATGGGTGTGGACCTTGCGGCGCCCGCGCCACCAGGCCTCGACATTGCGCACCGCGATGGCGACGAAACCGGCCAGCCAGCACAGCATGGCGAACCGGGACTTGTCGTCCCAGGCGGTCACGACGAGGACGAGACCGCTCAGAAGGCTGGAGAAGCACAGCAACGGCACGTAGCGCA
Source organism: uncultured Alphaproteobacteria bacterium (assembly GCA_963799285.1). GTDB lineage: Bacteria > Pseudomonadota > Alphaproteobacteria > Rhizobiales > CAWCWK01 > CAWCWK01. Next base: position 3,457,202 of record CAWCWK010000004.1, on the reverse strand, counting down.
TGACGCTGGCGACCTGCCCGCTCCGTATTGCCCCCGGATCGGCAAGCGTCAGGCCGTAGACGTCGCGCTGGCAGACCTGCCAGGCATCGATGAGGTTCGCCCGCATCTCGCGCATAAGGAGGGAGATCGAGAAGGGCCTGTGCACCGGTGCGTTGCGCATCCGGCGGTAGAGCGCGCGGGTGACGTCGTCGGGATCGACCGTGGCGGACTGCCCGCTCTCCCGCGCGATCCAGGCGTCCTGCACCGCGCCCGCCCCATCGCCGCGCGCACGCAATCCGGCATGCTCGGACCGCGCGTCTTGGCGTCTGCACAGGGTTTCGGATGCGTTCGTCACAAGCGCGGTCTCGGCTCCTTCTGGCCCGCGCAACGACGGGCGCCGGTCTGGGATCACACCTCATCATGCCGGGCAAACCTTCCCAGGCACTCAACACGACGTCCGTCATTCGAACAGTCCTTGCAGAACGCCGTCGCTTCGAGCGTGCGAACGGCTGGCGGTTAGGCCGGCGCTGCGCTTTAAGGAGGACGAGAGAGCCGGAACGGGGCGGGGAATGGCAGACATCGTGATTGCGGAGTTCATGGATCAGGCGGCGGTCGACGATCTGGGCGCGACGAACGACGTCCTCTACGATCCGGCGCTGGTAGACGATCCGGACCGGTTGGCGCGCGAGGTCGCCTCCGCCAGGGGGCTGATCGTGCGAAATCGGACGCAGGTCCGGGGGGCGCTCCTGGACGCCGGCCAGGCGCTTCGGATCGTCGGGCGGCTCGGCGTCGGGCTCGACAATATCGACGTCGTGGCTTGCGAGGCGCGCGGCATCCGCGTCGCCCCGGCCACAGGCGCCAATGATACGGCGGTCGCGGAATACGTCGTCTGCGCCGTGATGATGCTGCTGCGCGGCGCCTTCCAGTCCCGCCCCGAGATGGAGGCCGGCACATGGCCGCGCGGGCGCTCGATGGGCCGCGAGGTCGCCGGGGCGCGCCTCGGGCTGATCGGCTTTGGCGCCAACGCGCGCGAGACGGCGCATCGGGCCCGGGCGCTGGGTATGGTGGTCGCGGCGCACGATCCGCATCTCGGCCCTGACGATCCGGCCTGGAACGGCGTCGAGCGCCTGGCTCTCGACGCCCTGATCGCGCGAAGCGACGCCGTCAGCCTGCACGTACCACTGACGGACGAGACGCGCGGCCTCATCGATGCCGGCACGATCGCCGCGATGAAGCCGGGCGCGGTGCTGGTCAACGCCGCGCGCGGCGGGCTCGTCGACGAAGCCGCTCTGGCGAGCGCCCTTCAGGGCGGCCATCTCGGCGGCGCAGCCCTCGACGTCTTCGCCGAGGAGCCGTTGACGGAGGAGGCCGCGGGGGTCTTCGCCGGCGTGCCCAACCTCGTCCTCACGCCCCATATCGCGGGCGTAACGGCGGAATCGAACGTGCGCGTCAGCCGGCTCACCGCACGAACGGTGCGCGACGCGTTGGAGACGGAATCGTGAGCGGAACGTCGACCATGACGCTGGCCGAGGCGCGCGCCCTCGTCGCCCGCATCCTCGAGGCGCACGACGTCGGTGCCGACAACGCCGCCCATGTGGCCGAGGCGCTCGTCGCGGCCGAGGCGGACGGGCGGGACGGGCATGGTTTCTCGCGCGTCGCGGCCTATGCGGCGCAGGCGCGCGCAGGCAAGGTGAAGGGGCATGTGGCACCGAAGGTGTCGGTCGAGGGCGCGGTCGCGCGCATCGATGCCGGCCACGGCTTCGCCTATCCCGCCATCGCGGCTGCGCTTCGCGTCCTGCCCGATCTCGCGCGCCGGCACGGCATCGCGCTCGCCCCCATAGACCGATCGCACCATTGCGGCGTGCTCGGCCACGCCGTCGAGCGCCTGGCGCGCGAGGGACTGGCGGCACTGATGTTCGCCAACGCGCCGGCCTCGATCGCGCCCTGGGGCGGCTCCACGCCGCTCTTCGGCACCAATCCGATCGCCTTCGGCATCTCGCTCGGCGAGGCCGATCCGGTCGTGATCGACCTTTCGGTCAGCCGGGTGGCGCGCGGCAACATCATGCGCGCGGCGCAGGCCGGCGAGCCGATCCCCGAGGGTTGGGCCCTCGACGCCGAGGGCCGCGCGACGACCGATGCCAAGGCCGCCCTCCAAGGCACGATGCTGCCGATGGGAGACGCAAAGGGCGTCGCGCTCGCGCTCATGGTCGAAGTGCTGAGCGCAGGACTGACGGGCGCCAACTATTCCTGGCAGGCCTCGTCCTTCTTCGACGCCGAGGGCCCGCCGCCCGGCGTCGGCCAGGTCATCATCGCGATCGATCCCGCCCGCTCGGGCGGCTCGGCGGCGCATCTGGCCGCGCTGGCCGGGGCCTATGCCGCCGACGAGGGCGCACGCCTGCCGGGCGCCAAGCGCTTCGAGAACCGCGCGAGGGCGGAGCGCGACGGCCTTGCCGTGCCCGGTGCGATCAGGTCGCTCGATGGGGCGGCCCTGGGCTAGTGCAGCGCCTGACGATCGGCCCTCAGGCGGCGTGCGCGCCCGCCGCAAATTGCACCGCCGCCTCGGTCCGCGCCGGACGCGCGTCGCCGGCAAAGGCCGCGCCGTCGACATCGTGGGAGGCGAGGGCGAAACGCGCCGCATCGAGCGAGAGCGGCCGGCTGAGAAGGTAGCCCTGCGCTTTCGATACGCCGAGGGAGCGCAGGACGTTCAGTTCCGCGCCGGTCTCGACGCCTTCCGCGACGACCTGGATGCCGACCTCGTGCGCGAAGAGGACGAGGGCGGCCGCGAGGGCGCGCCGGGCCGCATCGGTATCCACATTGCGCACCAGCCCCATGTCGAGCTTGATCACGTCGGGCTCCAATTGGAGGATGTGGGTGAAGCTGGCATAGCCCGCGCCGGCGTCGTCGACGGCCAGGACCAGCCCCGCGCGGCGCAAGGGGTCAAGCGCGTTCCGGAGGGCCATATAGTCCGTGACGGCGGCGTGCTCGGTAACCTCCAGCATCACGTGCTTCGAGCCCCGCGCGGCCATAAGGGCGGCAAAGTCCGGCGAGACGATCGTCTCGGGCGAGGCGTTGATCGAGATGTAGGAGCCGCCGCCGAGCCGGTCGCGCCCATCGAGCCCGGCATTGATCGCGGCGAGTTCGAGGTCGAGGCCGAGACCGACCGAGGCGGCATCGTCGAACCACACGTTGGGCGGCCGATAGGGCTCGCTCGTGAAGCGCGAGAGGCATTCGAACCCGGCGATCCGGTCGGAGCCGAGATCCCAGATCGGCTGGAAGACGACTGCGTGCCCGCTGGTGCCCAGAAGGGCGCTGACCCGCTCGTGAACGACCCGCCCGGCCCGCTCGGCGGCAACCGTGTCGGCGACCTGCTGGCCGGCGAGGTCCGCGAAGAGACGCATGGTGGCCAGATCGCGCTGGTTGAGCGAGGCGTTGGGCGTCGGGCTGAGGCAGCAGAACATGCCATAGGTCTCGCCGTCCGGCAGCCGGATCGGCACGCTGACATGCGCCCCGATCGGCGCGGCCCCGGTGATGGGCAGCGATGCTGCGAGCGCGTTCTTCGACGTGTCGGCGATGAGCTCTGGCAAATCGCCGGCGAGAATGTGCGGGCAGTAGACGTCCGCGAGTTCGCGCGCATCGCCCGCCTTGATGAGATGTTCGAGGCCGGGCGCGTCGACATGGCGGAAGACGGACTGCGTGCCGACGAACTCGGAGAGGTAGGCGACCTCCATGCCCAGGTGCTCGCGGACCGCCCGCAACGCTCGCGCGATGACGGCCGGCGCGTCGCCGGGAGCGCCGACGGCGATCTCGGCCATATTCCCAGAAGTGTTCCCGAGCGTATCCTTGGGCGTGTCCTTGGGCGTATCCTTGGGCACGTCCTTGAGTGTGTCCTTGGGGGTCTCCCCGGGGGCGTCCGTAGGAGCGGATGTCGGGTGCTGCGATGCGTTCGTCATGGCGGGACCGGGGTCGTGGGAAAGATCGTTCGCCTCGAGCCTAGAACGCTTCCACCTAAGGTCTGGTTAGTTCAGTTGGTTTAAGCTCGATGACCGGGGCTTCTCGGACCGGGCGGCTTCCGATCGGTCCGGCGGTGCGCGAACCGCTCTCGCGAGGCCGGCTGCGACATGATAGGACAGCGCTGCCTCGCCGGCCCGACAGCCAGCGCCCGACACGATCAATCCGGCCGCCCGACGCCGAGGGGGCCTTGCCGCAGGAGCCCCCACGATGTCCGACTGGACGCCCGCCGCCATCAAGACCCGGCACATCGCCTACGCCGACCTCAAGCCCTGCCTGAATGCCTTCGTCGACGCCCGCACCCCGGGCTCCGATCGCAAGGAGAACTTCACGATCATCGGCCCTGGCGTCTCGGAGAACCCGGACCAGCACGTTCACCTGCCCGAACCGCACGGCTTCAACATCGGCGGTGCGCGCCAGCCGGCCGGCTGCCTCAACTCGCAGCACTCCCACGAGACGGCCGAGGTCTTCATCGTCCATTCCGGCCGCTGGCGCTTCATGTGGGGCAAGGACGCGACCGATGGCGAGGTCGTCTTGGAAAAAGGCGACGTGATCTCGCTGCCGATCCACATGTTCCGAGGCTTCGAGAACATCACCGAGAACGAGGAGAGCCCGAGCTTCCTCTTCGCCGTGCTCGGCGGCGACGATCCTGGCAAGGTGACTTGGACGCCCTCCGTCTTCGATCTGGCCAAGGATTACGGGCTGGTGCTGCTGAAGGGCGGACGCCTCGTCGATACGACGCAAGGCGAGACCGTGCCCGAGGGCGCGACGCGCGAGACGCCGCCCGATGCGGACACGATCCGGCGCCTCGCCAGCCCGTCCGACGCGGACATGCTGAAGGGCGTCGTGCGCGCGGCCGACATGGCCGGCAATCCGGATTCGCCGCTGGCCGCGGATGGCGTCGAGGAGGCGCCGATCATCACGCCCTCCAGCACACGGGACGGCTTTTCCTCCGGCCCCATCACCGGCTGGTGGCCGCATCATTTCAACCTGCGCCGCCTGACGATCCGGCCGGGCTCCGCGACCGTCATGCATGCGCGGCAGGAGGAGGAGGTGATCCTGATGCAGTCGGGCGAACTCACCCTCACCTGGCGGCACGGCGACCATGCCCATACGCTGACCCTCGGCCCCGGAGACGTCTTCTCGACGCCCAAGGGCCTCGTCCACGCCTTCTCCGCCTCGGGTGGCGAGCCTGCCATCGCCTATGTCGTGCGCGGCGGCGACGCGCCGGTCATGCCGATGCTGGAGACCCGCACCGCCGCCTGACGCTTGTCGGGCAAGGCTTGAGCGTGCCAGACAGGCGCCTCACGCCTTCGTGATCGCGAGGGCCGCAGACGACACGGCTTGAGAGATCTGATGCCCGCCACCATTCGCACCACCCATGTCGGCTCGCTGCCGCGTTCCGAGGCCGTGACCGAGGTACTCTTCGGCATCGAGAACGGCGAGGACGTCTCGGCCGAGCGCTTTGAGGAGGTCGTCGCCCGGGCGACGATCGACGTCGTCGCGCGCCAGAAGTCGGTCGGCATCGACCTGCCGTCCGACGGCGAGATGAGCAAGATTTCCTACGCCACCTATATCGCCGACCGGCTGACCGGCTTCGAGGGCGACAGCCCCCGCCGGGCGCCGGCGGACCTGAAAGACTTTCCCTCTTACCTCGAGAGGATCGCCAAGGCCGGCGGCACGCCGACCTACAAGCGCCCGCGCTGCGTAGGTCCCATCGAGGTGAAGACGCTGGAGCCCCTGCACGACGACATCCGCCGCTTTCGCGCGGGGCTCGACGCGGCCGGATACGAGACCGGCTTCATGAACTCGGCCAGCCCCGGCGTCATCGCCCTCTTCCAGCCCTCCGACCATCACGCCAGCCACGAGGCCTATCTCACCGACCTCGCCGATGCGATGCACCACGAGTACAAGGCCATCGTCGATGCGGGGCTCTTCCTGCAGATCGACGCGCCCGACCTCGCGCTCGGCCGGCACATGATGTTCACCGACCTCACGGACGACGAATTCGTCGACAACGCCCGGCGCCATGTCGACATCCTCAACCGCGCGCTCGACGGCATCGATCCCTCCAAGGTGCGGATGCATGTCTGCTGGGGCAATTACGAGGGCCCGCACACGCATGACATCCCGATGAGCAAGATCCTGCCGACGGTGCTGAAGGCCGCGCCGCGCACCCTCCTCTTCGAGGGCGCCAACCCGCGCCACGCGCATGAATGGCGGGTCTGGCGCGAAATGGACGTGCCGGAGGGCTACACGCTGGTGCCGGGCGTGCTCGATACGTCGAGCAACTATGTCGAGCACCCCGAGCTCGTCGCCGAGCGGCTCGAGCGCTTCCGCGACATCGTCGGGCCGGCGCAGCTCATGGCCGGCTCCGACTGCGGCTTCGCGACCTTTGCCGGCTTCGGCGCCGTCGATGCCGAGATTGCCTGGGCCAAGCTCGAAAGCCTGACCGAGGGCACCCAGATCGCCAACGCGCGGCGCGGATGATGGTCTCCAAAGCGCCGGTGCGCGAGGTGTTGCGAGAGCCGGGCTGTCCGCTCTGCGCACTGTTGGACGCTCCTCCGCCCGGCTTCGTCGCCGAGATGGCGACGTCCGCGCTCATCGTCGATCCCGTGCAGCGCTATCCCGGCAAGGCGACGCTCATCGCCGGCACCCACGTGACGGCGGGCGCCATGCTGGACGAGAGCGATGCCGAGCTTCTCGCGCTCCATGCCGACATGCTGCGCGCCGCCCGCGCGGTGAAGGCGATGACGGGCGCGGCGCGGATCAACATGGCGCTCCTGGCCAACAAGGCCCCGCACGTGCACTGGCACCTCGTGCCCCGCTTCGACGACGGCGATGCGAGCCCACCCGACCTCGCGGCCGGCGCGCCCATTGCGGCGGACGCGGTGCTGCGGCGCATGGCGGAGCGGCTGCGGGCCGCGCTCGGCGCAGGCGCATGACGGCGGAGCCGCTCATCCTCCTGCCGGGGATGATGTGCGATGCGCGCCTCTTCTCGCCTCAGACGAGCGCCGTCACCGCCGCCATCGCCTGGGACGCACCGCGCGAGGAGACGATCGAGGACATGGCCGAGGCGGTGCTGGCGGCCGCGCCCGAGCGATTCGCGCTGGCGGGCCTCTCGATGGGGGGCATCGTCGCGATGGAGATCGTCGCCCGCGCGCCCGAACGCGTCAGCCGACTCGCGCTTCTCGACACCAATCATCGCGCCGAGACGCCGGATCGCCGCGTCGGGCGCGCGCCGCAGATCGCGGCCGCGATGGCCGGCGGGCTGGAGGCGGTGATGGTCGAGGAGATGAAGCCCGCCTATCTCGCGCCGAACCACCCCGCGGCCCCGACTATCCTGGCTCTCGTCAGGGACATGGCACTCGATCTCGGCCCGGAGGTGTTCCGTGCCCAGTCGCTCGCTCTGCGCGATCGGGCGGATCATACCGAGACGCTGCGCGGGGTCGCCGTCCCGACCCTCGTCCTCGTCGGCGCGCACGATCGGCTCTGCCCGGTGGCACGGCACGAGGCGATGCGGGACCTCGTCCCAGGGGCGCGCCTCGTCGTGGTCGAGGGCGCCGGCCACCTCACCACGCTCGAGGCGCCGGAAGCGGTGACGACGGCGCTGCGGGACTGGTGCGAATGGTAATCGCGCGGCGGCTGTGCCCATTTGGGCGAGAGCCGGGCCAGAGCGCTCGCCGCGCCTTGCCGAGAAGCAAGCCTGCGCCTCGACGCGGACCAATAGGGTCGGAAGAAACGCTCTAGCTCGCGGTGCCCGGCTCGGTCACGAAGGGGGCGCTGGCGACGCGCTTGTACAGATCGGCGAGCGTCTCGCCCAGCGTAACGACGATGACGACGATGGCGAGGCAGACGAGGGACGCCACGAGGGCGTATTCGATGGCCGTGGCGCCGGTCTCGTCGCGCGCGAAACGGGCGAGCGCGCGCGTCAAGCGGGGGGCGCATTCGGCGATTCGGTCATCGTTCATGTGCCGGCCCTTCACCCTTACAACAGGTCGCACAGCGCGGGAATGAGGGGAGCGTCCGCGGGAGGCATCGGATAGGCCCGCAATTCGTGCGGGCGGACCCATGTCAGGCCGTCATGCTCCCGCGCGCGGGGCGTGCCGGACCACTTCCGGCAGACATAAAGAAGCATCAAGAGATGAAAATCCTCATAAGCGTGGCTGACGAAGGATAGCGGCGCGATGCAGGCCTCGGTGACGTCGATGCCGAGCTCTTCGTCGAGCTCGCGCACGAGGGCGGCCTCGGGCGTCTCGCCGGCCTCGACCTTGCCGCCGGGGAACTCCCAGAGCCCCGCCATGCCCTTGCCCGCCGGCCGCCGGGCGATGAGGACGCGCCGGTCCGTATCGATGAGCGCGACGGCGGAGACGAGGACGGTCGCGAGCATCAGGCGCGGCTCCAGTAGCGATAGCGGTAGGCGTCGGCGAGGCCGTAGCTGGCATAGAGGGCGAGCGCGGGCGCGTTGCCCGCCTCGACCGCGATCCAGAATCGGGACGCGCCCCGGGCGCGCCCCCAATCGAGCGCCGCCGCCATCCCGCGCCGGGCGTGCCCTCGCCGACGCCTCTCGGGGTGGGTCGCGACGTTGTGGACGGTCAGCATGCCCCGGTGCAATCCGGCCTGCACGACGGCGGCCGGACCGTCGGCATCCTCGACCGCGATATAGCGCACCGGCGTCGCCATGGCGGAGAGCATATGGAGGACCGCATCCCCGCCCGACGCGATCCGGGGCGAGCATTGGCGCGCCGCCTCGATCCAGACGCCGCCCGGAATATCGAAGCCATGAAGCCGCGCGCCCTGGGCCTCGGTACCGGCATCACCCTCGTCCGGGTCGGGAAGCCGGCCGTGGAGCATGTGGGTCGCCTGGCCCGGCCCATAGCCTCGTTCCCGCAGTGCGCGCCGAACGACGGCCGGCATCAGCGGCGTTTCGCGAAAGACGGGCACGAGGTCCTGCGCCCCGAAGACGCCTTCGGCCCAGGCGATGCGCGCCTCCGCGTCGTCATCGTCGTCGGGATCGAGAATGGTGACCGCGTTGGCGCGCCCGCTGAACCCCTCGGACGTGCGCACCAGCCAGGCTCCGTCGATCGCCGTCCGGATGGCCGGCCAGGTGCTCATCAAGGCCGATTCGATCGCCCGCACACAAGCCATGTCCGGCCGGGACGACGGGTCGCCGGCCTCCGTCAACTCCGGTAATCCGCGTTGATGTCGATATAGCCATGCGTGAGGTCGCAGGTCCAAGCGGTATAGGCGCCGTAGCCGATGCCGAGATCGACGCGGATCGCGATCTCCTGGCCCTTCATGACGGCGGAGGCGACGGCCTCGTCATAGTTCGGATCGCGCAGGCCCTCCTCGGCGACCCGCACGTCCCCGAACCAGATCGAGAGGCGATCGCGATTGGCCGGCTCGCCCGCCTTGCCAACGGCCATGACGATACGGCCCCAATTGGCGTCCTCGCCCGCGATGGCGGTCTTGACGAGGGGCGAGTTGGCGATGCTCATCGCGACCCGCCGGGCCGAGGCGTCGGATTTCGCGCCCTCGACGCGCACCGTGACGAGCTTGGTCGCGCCCTCCCCGTCGCGCACCGTCAGCTGCGCCAGCTCGTGGAGGAGATCGTGGAGGGCTGCGGAGAAGGCGGCCGCGCGGGGATCGTCCTTGCTTTCGATGGGCGCCATGCCGCTCGCGCCTGTGGCGAAGGCGAGGAGCGTGTCGCTGGTCGAGGTGTCGCCGTCGACGGTGATGGCGTTGAACGTCGTCGCGGTGTGCCGCTCCAAAAGGGCCTGCAGCACGTCCCGCGTGACGGCGGCATCGGTGAAGACGAAGGCCAGCATGGTCGCGTTGCCGCCCGCCGGCACGGGGTCGGGGCCGGCCATGTCGGGCGCGATCATGCCCGAACCCTTGGCGATGCCGGAGAGGGTGATCGCGGCGCCGTCGAGATCGAGCGTGCGCGAGGCCGCCTTCGGATAGGTGTCCGTCGTCATGATGGTCGCGGCGGCATCCTTCAGCGCCTCGGCACCCTCCGCGACGGCGGCGCAAGTCTCGGTCAGCGTGTCGGCGAAGGCTGCGACATTCATCGGCTCGCCGATGACGCCCGTCGAGGCGAGCCAGACGCCGCCCGGGCCGCAGCCGAGGGCCTGCGACGCGATCCGCGCCGTCTCCTCGACGGCCTCGATGCCGCGCTGGCCGGTGAAGGCGTTGGCATTGCCGGCGTTGACGACGAGGACGCGGGCTGGATCGCGCGTCGCGGCCCGCGCGCGGCACCACTCGACGGGGGCGGAGGCGCAGGCCGAGCGGGTGAAGACGCCGGCGACCGTCGCCGGCCGGTCGAAGACCGCCACCATCAGGTCCCGGCGCCCCCGATAGCGAATGCCCGCCTCGACGCTCGCGAAGCGCACGCCCGGCACGGCCAGCGGCTCGGCATCCTCGGCGGGGCCGAGCGGGGAGCGGGTCAGGGTCGGCATCGGACGGATCTCCTATGGGGGCCGGGATGGGGGCCGGGATGGGGTCCAAGAGGGGCAAGGCGGCACCGGCCTCGCACGGAACGGCTGCGGAACGGCTTTAGCAGCGGGAGGGACGGGCGGTCGAGATGGCGGCCGGCGCGGCGGCGACCCCAGGCACGCGATCGCCTACTATTCGGGCTTCGCGTCCCGCCCGCCCGGCGCTATCGGCATTCCGCGACGCAGGAGACACGACGCAGGAGAACCGGCATATGGACAAACCGGTGAACGGACCGATGCTCGACATCCGCATCGACGACGTGACCGGGCCGGAGGTCATCGCCCTCCTCACCCGCCATCTCGACGAGATGCACGCGCTCACCCCGGCCGAGAGCGTTCACGCGCTCGATCTCGACGGCCTGCGGGCACCGGACGTCACGCTCTGGACGGCATGGAGCGACAGGGGTCGGGACGAGCGCACGCTTCTCGGCTGCGGCGCCCTCAAGGCGATCGGGCCGGAGCATGGCGAGCTCAAGTCCTTCCACACCCTGTCCGCCGCGCGCGGGCGCGGCGTGGCCACAGCGCTCCTCGCCGTTATCATGGACGAGGCCCGCGCGCGGGGATATCGCCGGCTCAGCCTCGAGACCGGCCGGCCGGAGAGCTTCAAGGCGGCGCAGACGCTCTACGCGCGCCACGGGTTCGCCGAATGCCCGCCCTTCGGCGACTACACGGACGACCCGTTCAGCCTTTGCATGACCCTCGCCTTTTGAGCGCGACCCGCCAGGACCCGCGCGCCTTCGCCTATTGCGGGGCGGGTGTCTCGGCAGGGGCGGCAGGGGCGGTCCCGACCGGAACGGGGTCGGCCCGGTCGATTTCGGCGCCCGCGCGCAGCCGCTCGATATAGGCCTGCTGCGCTTGGCGATTCAGCACTTCGCGGATCTGCCCCTTCACCGTCTCGAAGGCCGGCGGGGCGATGTCGCGCCGGTCCTCGGACTTGATGACGTGATAGCCGAACTGGCTCTGGACGGGCGCCGAGACGCCGCCGGGCTCGAGATCGAAGGCGGCCGTCTCGAAGGCCGGCACCATGCGCCCGCGCCCGAAATAGCCGAGATCGCCGCCGCTGCCCTTGCCGGAGGGATCGATGGTCAGCTCATCGGCCAGCGCCTCGAAGTCCTCGCCTGCCTCCAGGCGCTCCACGACGGCCTGCGCTTCCTCTTCTGTCTCGACGAGGATGTGGCGGGCGCGGACCTCCTGCTGCGCGGGCGCGCTCGCGACCTGCTCGTCGTAGAAGGCGCGCAGGCCCTCTTCGGTGACGGCGGTGGCCAGGTTGGCGGCCAGCGCCTCCTCCATCAGCGCGCGCTTGCGCAACTGCTCCAATCGGGCGCCATAGGCTTTGGTCTGGTCGAGGCCCTGCGCGCTGGCATCCTGCGCGAGAAGCTCGGCATCGACGAGGAAATCGAGAACGAAGCCATCGCGTTGCTCGGGCGGCACCTGGGCCGGGATGGCGCCGGCGATCTCGCCGCGGGCGGCCTCGATCTGCGCCTGCGTGATCGGCACGCCGTTGACGGTCGCCAGGGGCTCCTGCGCCATCGCGGGCAGAGCCAGCGTCATCGCGAGGGCGGTGCCGGCGAGAAAGCGGGGAAGGCGGGGCAGGCGAGATCGAGACATGACGGATCCGGTCGTGAGGAATGGGATGGGGCGCGGGGGGGCGCTCGCAGGAAGGAACGCCGCCGCCGGCCGGAAGGTTCATCGCGCATCGCGACGTCGCGGGCTAGCCATCCTTTCCGTGAAATCTCCGTCATGCGAGGCGGTTGATGCACGCGAGCCCGGGGCTTCTCGTTGACAGGACCGGGGGGCGCCCATACCTCTGCCGACAATGCGCGAACCCTCGACGCTCGCGCTTGAGCCAATCCTCCGCCGCCGCGTGGCCGACAGGCCCGGCGCGGGTTTCGACATCGATACATCTGGAGTTCCCATGGTCAGTTTCGGCGCGGTCGCCCGCAAGTTCTTCGGATCGGCCAATGATCGGACCGTGAAGGGCTATTCGAAGCGCGTCGACGCGATCAACGCGCTCGAGGCCGAGGTGCAACCGCTCTCCGACGAGGCGCTGCGCGCCCGCACCGACCAGTTTCGCCAGGAGGTCGCCAACGGCCGGTCGCTCGACGACCTCCTCGTGCCGGCCTTCGCGACCGTGCGCGAGGCGGCGCGGCGCGCCCTCGGCCAGCGCCATTTCGACGTCCAGCTCATCGGCGGCATGGTGCTCCACGAGGGGCGGATCGCGGAGATGAAGACGGGCGAGGGCAAGACGCTCGTCGCCACGCTCGCGGTCTATCTGAACGCCCTCGCCGCCAAGGGGGTCCACGTCGTCACGGTCAACGACTACCTCGCCGCGCGCGACGCGGCCTGGATGGCGCAGGTCTACGGCTTTCTTGGCCTCACGACCGGCACGATCGTCCACGGCATCTCGGACGCCGAGCGCAAGAACGCCTACGCCTGCGACATCACCTACGGCACCAATAACGAGTTCGGCTTCGACTATCTGCGCGACAACATGAAGTCCGAAGTCGCGCAGATGGTACAGCGCTCGCACAGCTTCGCCATCGTCGACGAGGTCGATTCCATCCTCATCGACGAGGCGCGAACCCCGCTCATCATCTCCGGCCCGCTCGAGGACAAGTCCGACCTCTATGTCGCGATCGACAGGCTGATGCCGCATCTCGTCGAGGGCGACGTGGAGACCGACGAGAAGAACCGCTCGGCGACGCTGACCGACCAAGGCTCCGAGCACATGGAGCAGCTGATGCGCGAGGCGGGCCTCTTGACCGAGGGCTCGCTCTACGACGTGGAGAACGTCACGCTCGTCCACCACGCCAACCAGGCGGTGCGCGCCCACCGGCTCTTCACCCGCGACAAGGACTACATCGTGCGAGGAGGGACAGGCCAGCCCGGCGGCGCGAGCCAGAAGGACGTCGTGATCATCGACGAGTTCACGGGGCGCATGATGCCCGGCCGGCGCTTCTCGGAAGGGCTCCATCAGGCGCTGGAGGCCAAGGAGGGCGCGGCCATCCAGCCTGAGAACCAGACGCTCGCCTCGGTCACCTTCCAGAACTATTTCCGCCTCTACGACAAGCTGGCCGGCATGACCGGCACGGCCGACACCGAGGCCGACGAGCTTCTCGACATCTACGGGCTGCAGGTCGTTACGATCCCGACCAATGTGGAGATCGCGCGCATCGACGAATCGGACGAGGTCTACCGCACGACCCGCGAGAAATACGAGGCGATCGCCGAGGATATCGAGGAGGCCCGCCTCAAGGGCCAGCCGGTGCTGGTCGGCACGACCTCGATCGAGAAGTCGGAATACGTCTCCAGCGTCCTCAAGGAAAAGGGCGTGCCGCACCAGGTGCTCAACGCGCGCTACCATGAGCAGGAGGCGCAGATCGTCGCGCAGGCCGGTGCGCCCGGCGCCGTCACCATCGCGACCAACATGGCCGGGCGCGGCACGGACATCCAGCTCGGCGGCAATGTGGAGATGCGGGTCGAGCAGGAGCTGGGCGCCGAGGCGGACGAATCGCTCAAAGCCGATCTCGAGACCCGCATCCGCTCGGAAGTCCAGGGTCTCAAGCGCAAGGCGCTCGACGCCGGCGGGCTCTACGTCATCGGCACCGAGCGGCACGAGTCGCGCCGTATCGACAACCAGCTGCGCGGCCGCTCCGGCCGTCAGGGCGATCCGGGTCGCTCCAAGTTCTTCCTCAGCCTCGAGGACGACCTGATGCGCATCTTCGGCTCCGAGCGCATGGACGCGATGCTCGTCAAGCTCGGCCTCCAGGAGGGCGAGGCGATCGTCCACCCCTGGATCAACAAGGCGCTGGAGAAGGCGCAGCAGAAGGTCGAGGCGCGCAATTTCGACCTCCGCAAGAACATCCTCAAATATGACGACGTCTCCAACGACCAGCGCAAGGTGATCTTCGAGCAGCGCCGCGAGATCATGGAGGAGGAGGACGTCGCCGAGACCGTCGCCGACATGCGCCAGACCGCGATCGAGGACGCGGTGGCCAAGCATATCCCCGAGAACGCCTACCCCGAGCAGTGGGACGTGGCGGGCCTGCGCGAGGAGTTGCGCCGCGCGATCAATCTCGACCTCCCCGTCGACGAGTGGGCACGCGAGGAGGGCATCGCCGAAGAGGAGGTGCGCGAGCGTGCCATCAAGGCGGCCAACGAGGCCTATGCCGCCAAGGCCGCCCGCATCGGGCCGGACAACATGCGCTTCATCGAGAAGGCCATCCTGCTGCAGACGCTCGACCAGCTCTGGCGCGAGCACCTTCTCGCGCTGGAGCACCTGCGCCAGGTCGTCGGCTTCAGAGGCTACGCCCAGCGCGACCCCTTGAACGAGTACAAGTCGGAGGCGTTCACGCTCTTCGAGAGCCTCCTTTCACGCCTGCGCGAGGTCGTGACCGGCAACATGATGCGCGTCGAGCTCGCGCCGCAGCAGCCCGCTCCGGGCCCGACCCAGGAGACGAGCCTCGACCCTCTGACCGGCGAGGACACCGCGCCCGACGCTATGGACGCGACCAACCCGCTCTCCATCGGCCCCGGCCCCGAGAGCGCGGCGGTGCCCTATGTCAGCCCGGAAGAGATCGAATCTTGGGGACGCGTGAGCCGCAACGCGCAGTGCCCATGCGGTTCCGGCAAGAAGTACAAGCATTGCCACGGGCAGCTCTGAGAGCCCGTTCGGGGACCTCGCTCGGGTGAGGCTCGCTCCGGCGCCGGGGTACCGTCAGGTTATCCCGTCATCATTGGCGGCGCGCGGGCCTTCGTCGTCGGGAACGAGTTCCATCGAGTAGTCGCCTCCCGTACCGCCGCGCCGGGCCAGCGGCGTGACATTGACGCCGAGGCAGGGGGCCATGACGAGAAGGATGCAGCTTGGGCACGCCTCGCGTGTGCCCTCATAGGCGTGGGGGGCGCCGGGCGGGATGACCACGACCGTGCCCTTGTCGGCCTCGACCCGGGTTTCGCCGCACCGAACCGAAACCGAACCGTCTATGACGATGAGGATCTCGTATTCGCCGACATGACGATGGAGCGACGGGCCAATACCCTTCGCGACCATCTTCTGCCAGACGCCGAGCGCGCCGCCCGTCGCCTCGAAGGGCACGCTGAGAACGCGCGGCAGGCCAAAGAGACCGTCCGGCTCTTCCGGCCCCGGCCGCCGTACCAGGGGCGTAAAGGCGTCCGCCATTTCGATTCCCCCTCGGCCCGACGAGGCGCCATACCCGACAGAATAGAAGCTCTTCCTAGGACGCAACCCCCCCTATGAGGGCTTTGGCAGGCCGCCCAGGCCGCTATCGTCATGCTCGGTGCGTCTGGCGGCACTGTCTCGGCGCCCCTCCCACGAGGTGCGAGCCGGTGGACCGAGAACGATTTGCTTGCCCCTCAAATTCCTGCATAGTGCCGCGTGATCGGGCTTTCAGACCCGACTCTTGAGGGGGCAGGTCCTCGCCGAAAGGTCGGCGACGGACCTCACGGACAGACGGGATATCATGGAACCGACACTCTGGATCATCATCGCGTGCGGTGCGCTGTCGCTCGTCTACGGCGTCTGGGCCGTGCAATCGGTGCTGGCGGCGGATAGCGGCTCGGCGCGCATGCGTGAAATCGCCGGCGCTATCCAGGAAGGTGCTACCGCCTACCTGACTCGGCAATATACGACCATCGCGCTCGTCGGCGTGGTCATCTTCGGCATCACCTGGCTCCTCCTCGGTCTCCTCGTCGCCATCGGCTTCCTCATCGGCGCGATCCTGTCGGGCATCGCGGGCTTTATCGGCATGCTCGTCTCGGTGCGCGCCAATGTGCGCGTCACCCAAGCCTCGTCGCGCTCGCTTGGCGCCGGTCTCGAGGTCGCCTTCAAGTCGGGCGCGGTGACGGGCATGCTCGTCGCCGGCCTCGCGCTGCTCGGCGTCACGATCTACTTCCTCGTGCTGACGACCTGGCTCGAATTCGAGCCGGGCGCGCGCACGGTTATCGACGCGCTCGTCGCCCTCGGCTTCGGCGCCTCCCTCATCTCGATCTTCGCGCGCCTCGGCGGCGGCATCTTCACCAAGGGCGCCGATGTCGGCGGCGATCTCGTCGGCAAGGTCGAGGCCGGCATTCCGGAGGACGATCCGCGCAACCCGGCCACCATCGCCGACAACGTGGGCGACAATGTCGGCGACTGCGCCGGCATGGCGGCCGACCTCTTCGAGACCTATGCCGTGACGGTCGTCGCGACCATGGTGCTGGCCTCGATCTATTTCGCCGGCACCGAGTTCCTGCTGCCGATGATGGTCTTCCCGCTCGCCATTGGCGGCGCCTGCGTCATCACCTCGATCATCGGCACGTTCTTCGTCAAGCTCGGCGCCAACTCCTCGATCATGGGCGCGCTCTACAAGGGTTTCATCGTCACGGCGGTGCTCTCGCTCATAGCGCTCGTACCCGTCACCTATGTGATGCTCGGCTTCGACACCGAGTTCACGACCTCGCGCGGCGTCGCCTTCACCGGGCTCGACCTCTTCGGCTGCGGCGTGATCGGCCTCGTCATCACCGGCCTCATCATCTGGGTGACCGAGTACTATACGGGCGTGAACTTCCGCCCCGTCAAATCGATCGCCGCCGCCTCAGAGACCGGTCACGGCACCAATGTCATCCAGGGTCTCGCCATCTCGATGGAGGCGACGGCACTGCCCGCCCTCATCATCATCGCGGGCATCCTTGCGACCTATGCGCTGGCCGGCCTCTTCGGCATCGCCATCGCCGTCACGACCATGCTGGCGCTGGCCGGCATGGTGGTCGCGCTCGACGCCTTCGGCCCGGTCACCGACAACGCGGGCGGCATCGCCGAGATGGCCGACCTGCCTTCCGAGGTGCGCGACACGACCGATGCGCTCGACGCCGTCGGCAACACCACCAAGGCCGTCACCAAGGGCTACGCCATCGGCTCGGCGGGCCTCGGCGCGCTCGTCCTCTTCGCGGCCTACACGGAAGACCTGCGCTTCTTTGCCGAGATCGCGGAGCCCGGCACCTATTTCGACGGCGTCGTCGCCGACTTCTCGCTGTCGAGCCCCTATGTGGTGGTCGGTCTCCTCTTCGGCGGCCTCCTCCCCTACCTCTTCGGCTCGATGGGCATGACGGCCGTCGGCCGCGCGGCCGGCTCGATCGTGGAGGAGGTGCGCCGGCAGTTCCGCGAGAAACCCGGCATCATGGAGGGACGCGACCGGCCAGACTACAAGGCCGCCGTCGATCTTCTCACCAAGGCCGCCATCAAGGAGATGATCGTCCCCTCGATGCTGCCGGTGCTCTCGCCGATCGTGCTTTATTTCGCGATCCTCGCCATCGCGGACAAGTCGGCCGCCTTCTCGGCCGTGGGCGCGATGCTCTTGGGCGTCATCGTCACCGGCCTCTTCGTCGCCCTCTCCATGACCGCCGGCGGCGGCGCCTGGGACAATGCGAAGAAGTACATCGAGGACGGCCATCACGGCGGCAAGGGCTCCGAGGCCCACAAGGCGGCCGTGACCGGCGACACGGTCGGCGATCCTTACAAGGACACAGCCGGCCCGGCCGTGAACCCGATGATCAAGATCACCAACATCGTCGCCCTGCTGCTGCTGGCGGTGCTGGGGCACTGAGGCGAGGCCCCAAGCGGGTCGCACAAGGCAAGAAGAAGGGGCGCCCGGTCGAACCGGAGCGCCCCTTTTGCTGTCCAGGCGCGATGGCGGTCCCTCGAGGCCCTAGCCGAACGGCCGCGCCGCGACACCGGAGATGAGCTGTGAGATGAAGGAGAGCTCCTTGCCGGTCGTCGGTGTCTTGCGATCGGAGAAGTTGAAGACCTTGCCGTCCTTCAGCCCGTAATTGGAGACGTCCGTCACGGTCTCGTTGGCATCGAAGGCGACGGCCACGACCTGTTGCTGCGTGATGCGCGGGTTCATGAACTTGACCGGCCGCTCCATCTGCTGCGCGACATAATAGTAGACCTCGCGCCCGCCATCGAACGTGTTTTGCACCGAGGGGCTGCCGAGCGCGAGCAGCACCTGTTCCTTGGTGGCTCCGCTCGGGATCTGCTCGAGCTGCGCCTCCTGGAGGAGGAAACCGTGGTGGATCGTCTCGCCCGCGCAGCTGGCCAGGCCGAGCATGGCAAGGAGCGGAAGGGCGAGGAGGGAGCGATGCGTCATGGTCGTCGGTCCGTCGTGATTCGTCGGGAGGTCGGAGCCGCTCGCGCGGAGCCTGTCCCATCTGGCCATGACGCAGCATTGCGGCCATGCTGGGACGGAGATGGTCTGCGCAGCGCGCTGTCGTGCGGGCGCCCCCTGTTCCCGCGGCGCGGCCGGACATATCTCTCCCGTAGAGCGAGCCGACCGACCCCGAACCCGCGAGAGCCCTGCCCGTGCGTCTCATCCCGCAGACCCTCATCCCCAAGTTCCTGCGCCCCTCCGTGCCGCGCCAGGCCGTCTCGCTCTACGAGGCGCTACTGCTGCGCGCGCGCGAACCCGTCTTCTATGCCGACTGGGGTGTGCCCGATACGATGGCCGGGCGGCTCGAGATCCTCGAGGTCCATCTGGCCGCGCTCTTCCGGCGGCTCACACCCATCGCGCCGCACGGGCCCGATCTCTGGCGCGACACGCTCGACTACGCGATGTCGGAGATCGAGCGGGCGATGCGCGAGGTCGGCGTCGGCGACGTGACGGTACCAAAGAAGATGCGCCGCGTGGCCGAATCGTTCTACGGCCGCGCCCGGGCTTATGGCGCGGCCCTCGACGCGCGCGACCGTGCGGCGCTGGCCGAAGCGCTGGCCCGCAACGTCTACCCGGACGCACCCGCCCCCGACACGCAGCATAGGCCGCCGGCGGGCGGCGTGCTGGCGCTGGTCGACGATCTCGTCGCGCTGGACGCGGCGCTGGCGGCGACACCCGATACCGATCTGATGGGCGGACAGCTGACGCTGCCGCCGCCCCGCACCGCACCGGGCGTGCGGGCCACCGAGACCCCTGACACCGAGGTAGCCCATGTCTGAACCTCCTCAGCCGGAGACGAGCGATGCCACGCCGCCGGGCCGGCGGCCGATGCATCCGGCGCCCACCGTCACCCGCACCGGCCTGCCGCCGGCCGGGCGGGCCTTCGCGCTGGCGGCCGACGCCGACCACCGGGCACGGCTGCGCAAGGAGCTTCGCCTCACCGGGCTCGACCGATTCGAGGCCGATCTGACGGCCGAGCGCGCGCCGGCCGACGGCATTCGCGTGCGAGGCCGGATCGCGGCCGATCTCGTCCAGGCCTGCGTCCTCACGCTGGCCGATCTCCCGGTCCGAATTCGCGAGCCGATCGACGTGACCTATTCGCCCCATGCGAGCGAGCGGATGGAGGATGGCGAGATCGTCATCGATCCCACCCTGGAGGGGCCGGAGCCGATGGAGGGCGACACGCTCGACCTCGCCGAGATCGCGCGCGAGCATCTCGTCCTCGCCCTCGACCCTTATCCGAAGGCGCCGGGCGCAGAGCTCGATGCCGACCTCGCGACCGACACGGAAGCCTCGCCCTTCGCCGTATTGAAGCGCCTGCAGGATGGCGGACACGACGCCTGACACGCGCGGCACCCGGCTCAAGACAGCCTCGAGACACCCTATGGCTGGGGGAACCGGCGTCCCGCCACCACTCCTCACCGGGCCATGTCGCATGGGATGGCAAAACCGTTGGCCCTGGCGCCGCAATCTCCCTATGGTCCCGCCGCACGAGACCGATCCGGCTATGCCACCGCGATCGCCTCCCCCCGCAACAACCGCTACGGCCCTGCATGAACCGTTCGAACCCGATTCCGCCGACCTTGCGTCCCTCGGCCGAAAGACCCTGCCGATGAGCGATACGATCACCATCGCGCTCGATGCGATGGGCGGCGATGTCGGGCCGGCCGTCGTCGTGCCAGGCGCGGCGCGGGCGATGCAGGACCTTCCGGACTGCGCCTTCGCCTTCTTCGGCGACGAGGCCCGCATCCGGGCCGAGATGGCCGCGCATCCCGCGCTTGCGGGCTCGGAGGTCCACCACACGGACATCGCCGTCTCGATGGACGAGAAGCCGAGTCAGGCGCTTCGCCGGGGCCGCAAGGTCTCCTCGATGTGGCTGGCGCTCGACGCGGTCAAGCAGCGCCGCGCCCATGCCGCGGTGTCGGCCGGCAACACGGGCGCCCTCATGGCCATGTCGCGGCTTTGCGTAAAGATGGTGCCCGGCATCGAGCGCCCCGCCATCGCCGCCGTCTGGCCGACCCTGCGGGGCCGCTCCATCGTCCTCGACGTCGGCGCGACCATCGGCGCGGAGGCGGGTCAGCTCGTCGACAATGCCGTCATGGGTGCCGCGATGGCGCGCGCGCTCTTCGACAAGGACCGCCCCACCGTCGGGCTCCTCAATATCGGCGTCGAGGAGGTCAAGGGCCTCGACGGCGTGCGCGAGGCCGGCGAGCGGCTGCGCGAGACCGTACTGCCCGGCTTCGACTATCACGGCTTCGTCGAAGGCGACGACCTCGGCAAGGGCACGGTCGACGTGGTGGTCACGGAAGGCTTCTCCGGCAATATCGCGCTCAAGACCGCCGAGGGCACCGCCCGCCAGATCGCCGAATATCTGCGCCTCGCCATGAGCCGCACGCTGCGCTCCAAGATCGGCTACCTCCTCGCCAAGGACGCCTTCGACGAGTTGCGCGCCCAGATGGACCCGCGCAAGGTCAATGGCGGCGTCTTCCTCGGGCTCGACGGCATCGTCATCAAGAGCCATGGCGGCACCGATGCCGAAGGCTTCGCGGCCGCCGTCACCAATGCCTACAACGTCGCCCGCTTCGGTCTCGTCGACCGGATCACCGCCGATCTGACGCAGCTGCGCCCCGGCGCCGGCCAGCCGGACGATATGCGCAAGGACGATGCGGCATGACCTCCACGGTATCGCAGCCCACCGGACTGAGGCGCTCCGTCATCCTCGGCACCGGCAGCTATCTGCCTGCGCGCACCGTCACCAATGACGACATGGCCAAGATCGTCGAGACGTCGGACGAATGGATCGTCCAGCGCACCGGCATCGAGGAGCGCCACTTTGCGGCCGAAGGCGAGACCACGTCCGCCCTCGCGCTCCACGCCGCCCGCGCGGCGCTCGACGATGCCGGCCTGGGGGCGGGCGATATCGACCTCATCGTCCTCGCCACCGCCACGCCCGACTACACCTTTCCCGCCACCGCGACGATCGTGCAGGAGGGGCTCGGCATCACGCGCGGCGCCGCCTTCGACGTCGGGGCCGTCTGCTCGGGCTTCGTCTTCGCGCTCGCGACGGCCGACAACGCGCTCCGCCTCGGCCAGTTCGAGCGCGCGCTCGTCATCGGCGCGGAGACGTTCAGCCGGATCCTCGATTTCGAGGACCGCACGACCTGCGTCCTCTTCGGCGATGGCGCGGGCGCCGTCGTGCTGGAGGGCCGTGAGGCGGGGGCGGAGGGCGATGCGCGCGGCATCCTCACCACGCATCTGCGGTCGGACGGACGACACCGCGACAAGCTCTATGTCGATGGCGGCGTCTCGCGCACCCAGACGGCCGGCGTTCTCAAGATGGAGGGCCGCGAGGTCTTCAAGCACGCGGTGGGCATGATCACCGACGTCATCGAGGACGCTTTCGCGGCGACCGGCGAGACGGCCTCGACCATCGATTGGTTTGTGCCGCACCAGGCCAACAAACGCATCATCGACGCCTCGGCCAAGAAGCTCGGCATCGCGCCCGAGAAGGTCGTCACGACCGTGCAGGGCCATGGCAACACGTCGGCCGCCTCCATCCCCCTCGCCCTCGACGCGGCGCGGCGGGACGGGCGAATCGGGACGGGGGACCTCGTTCTTCTGGAGGCCATGGGCGGCGGCTTCACCTGGGGCTCGGCGCTGCTGCGCTGGTGAGCCAACCGGCATCCCTTAAGACTACAATCCCCCGATTGACCCGTCAGGGGTGAAGGGCATAGCGTCTGCGGAGACGGCTTTTGGGGGGCCTTCACGCTTTTCGATCGCGGGACAGGTAACAGTAGTATGAGTGGACGCACCGTGACGCGCGCCGATCTGGCCGAGACGCTCTATAGCCGCGTCGGCCTCAGCCGAGCCGAATCGGCGGGCCTCGTCGAGATGGTTCTCGCCGAGATCACCGAGAGCCTCGTCGCCGGCGAGGACGTCAAGCTCTCCTCCTTCGGCGCCTTCGAGGTGCGCGAGAAGGGGGAGCGGATCGGCCGCAATCCGAAGACCGGCGAGGAAGTGCCGATCACGCCGCGCCGCGTGATGGTCTTCAGGGCCAGCAACGTCCTGAAATCCCGCATCGCCAATAGCGACGCGTGAGGCCGCGTTCGATGAACGCCCCCGCCCATGCGCCCGAGGGGATCGAAAGACCCGCCGACGCGGCCACAGATGCGAGCACCGACGCCGAGGCGGACGCCTCGACCGAGGGCGTGCGGAGTGGGCCGGCTTCGGGCGAGGATGCGCCGGATTCCGACGCGGCGAACCTCGAGGCACTGGACGAGGACGCAGAGCCGCGCAAGTCCGCCAGCAAGGCGCCCGAAGCCTATCGCACCATCTCCGAGGTCGCCGACGCGCTCGACGTGCCGCAGCACGTGCTCCGTTTTTGGGAGACCAAGTTCACCCAGGTCAAACCGTTGAAGCGCGCGGGCGGGCGGCGTTATTACCGGCCCGACGACGTCGTCCTTCTCCAGGGCATCCGCCACCTCCTCTACGGCGAGGGCTATACTTTGCGGGGTGTGCAACGCATCCTCCGCGAGAAGGGCGTCCGAAGCGTCAAGGCGATCGGCGGCACGGTCACCGGCGAAGCCGTCGGTGAGCCGTCGCCGGAGGGCGAGGCGGTCCGCGCCGAACGCGTCCCGGCCGGACCGTCCACCGACGAAGCGCGCCTCGAGGCACCCAGGAGCGGCGGGACGGCGAACCGCGCATCATCCGACGCGGCGCCTGACATGCGGGCCGAACGGGCCTCGTCCGGCGCCGAGGTCGTATCCGCAGCGGCCGACGATCCGAAGGTCGCCCCGCCCGTCACACCCCGGACCCCCAACCTTTCCCCAGCCGCAAGGGCACGCCTCGAAGACGCGCTGCGCGCGCTCGACCGGGCCGAATCGGTTCTCCTCGCCCGGGTCGGAGAACCCGGCGAGGACGACTGAGAAACGGCGCCGACCGCTCCGGTTCCCGCGCATCGCGGCGGAGGACGGGCGCCGGGGTGCCGGGCTCTCCTCGTCGCCACCTTGTCATCCTCCGGTCACGGATCGCGCCCAATCGAGGCGCCGACAAGCGATCGGCCTCCGTCACGCGGCTTCGCTTGAGGACTGGAAAAGGATTCGGTGATGCGTTTGGTGATGGTCGGGTCGGGCTATGTGGGTCTCGTCTCGGGGGCGTGCCTGTCGGATTTCGGGCATACGGTCGTGTGCGTCGACAAGGACGCCGCCAAGATCGCGGGGCTTCGGGCGGGGCGCATTCCCATCTTCGAGCCTGGGCTCGACGCGCTGGTGGCGGCCAATGCCGAGGCCGGCCGGCTCGCCTTCTCGACCGATCTGGCGGGCTCCGTGGCGGGCGCGGACGCGATCTTCATCGGGGTCGGCACGCCCTCGCGGCGCGGCGACGGGTTCGCGGATCTCTCCTACGTCTATGCCGCCGCCGAGGAGATAGCGCAGGCGCTGACCGGCCCGGCCGTCATCGTCACGAAGTCGACGGTGCCCGTCGGCACGGGCGATGAGGTCGAGCGGCGGGTGCGCGCGATCCGTCCCGAGCTCGACATCGCGGTCGTCTCCAACCCCGAATTCCTGCGCGAGGGCTCCGCGATCGAGGACTTCAAACGGCCGGACCGGGTGGTGGTCGGCACCGAGGATCCGGGCGCGCAGGAGGCGATGCGCGAGGTCTACCGCCCGCTCTCGCTCAACGAGACGCCGATCCTCTTCACCGCGCGGCGCACGTCCGAGCTGATCAAATATGCCGGCAACGCGTTCCTGGCGATGAAGATCACCTTCATCAACGAGATGGCGGACCTCGCCGAGGCCGTCGGCGCCGACGTGCAGGACGTCGCGCGCGGCATCGGGCTCGACAAGCGGATCGGGGCGAAGTTCCTCCATGCGGGCCCGGGCTATGGCGGCTCGTGCTTTCCAAAGGACACGGTCGCGCTCATCCGCACGGCCGAGCAGGCGGGCGCGCCATCGCGCCTTATCGAGACGGTGGTGCAGGTCAACGACGCGCGGAAGCGGGCGATGGCGCGGCGCATCATTGAGGCCTGCGGCGGCGACGTGCGGGGCCGGCGCATCGCGATCCTGGGGCTGACCTTCAAGCCCAACACCGACGACATGCGCGAGGCGCCGAGCCTCGCGATCGTGCCGGCGCTGGAGGATGCGGGCGCCGAGATCGTCGCCTTCGACCCCGAGGGCATGGACGAGGCCCGGGGCCTGCTGCCCGGCATCGCCTACGCCGAGGACGAGTACGCGGCGGCGCAAGGGGCGGACGCGGTGGTGATCCTGACCGAGTGGAACCGCTTTCGCGCGCTCGATCTCGGCCGGATGAGAACCGCCATGCGCGGCGACGCCTTCGTCGATCTCAGGAACGTCTATTCGCCCGAGATCGCGGAGCGGCGCGGGTTCCGCTATTCGGGGATCGGACAGGGAACGGAGCGGCGAGGACCGGTGCCGAACGAGTAGCGCCGCCTGACCCAGAACCACCCTTCTCCCCCCGGGAAGACGGGTGGTCGCGCTGGCCTGGACGACTTGCGGCTAGTGGAGCGTCTTCCGCTTCAACCGCATCACGTAGCCGATCACCTGGGCGACGGCCTTGTAGTGTTCGGGCGGGATCTCCTGGTCGAGGTCGGCGGTGGCGTGGAGGGCGCGGGCGAGCGGGCGGTTCTCGACGCGCGGGATGTCGTGCGCCTCGGCGACCTGGCGGATGCGCAGCGCGACCTCGTCCGTGCCCTTGGCGACACAGATCGGCGCCGCCATTCCGGGCTCGTATTTGAGCGCGACGGCGTAGTGCGTCGGGTTGGTGATCACGACGCTGGCCTCCGGCACGGCCGCCATCATCCGGCGAGACGCTCGCTGCATGCGGATCTGGCGGATCTTGGCCTTGATGTGGGGGTCGCCCTCCATCTGCTTATGCTCGTCCTTGAGCTCCTTCATCGTCATCTTCTGCTTTTTGAACCACTTGTGCCGCTGGTAGGCGAGGTCGGCGGCGGCAACGAGCGTGAGGATGGCGAGCGTGGCGCAGAAGAGGAGGATGACGTCCCACCAGATCAGCTCCATGACGCCGCCAAAGCTCATCGTCATGGCGTTCTCGAGCTTGTCGCGATGGGGCCAGACGACGAGCGCCATGATGACCGAGACGATGACGAGCTTGGCCAGGCCCTTGAGGAAATTGACGATCGCCTCGCCGCCGAACATCCGCTTGAGGCCCGACATCGGCGAGATCTTCGAGAGCTTCGGCTTGATGCTCTCGAACGACCAGACGAGCTTGTGCTGGATGAGATTGCCGATGGCGGCGAAGGCGGCGACGATGAGGACGAGCGGCGCCGCCGCGACGAGCGCCAGGCCGCCGAGCTCCGTTCCGACATGCATCAGGTTCGCCCCGTCGATCGGCACGTCGTGGACCTGGCCGAGAAAGGCGCCGAGCACGTCGCTCAGCTGCAGCGCGACCGGCCCGCCCATCGAGAAGAGCGCGACCATCGACCCCATCAGCACGAACCAGGTGTTGACCTCCTGGCTCTTTGGCACGTCGCCCTTCTTGTGGGCTTCGTCGAGCTTGTGTTGGGAAGGGTCCTCGGTCTTCTCGGATTCATCCGGCTGGTCGGACATGTCGGCGTCCTCCTAAGGGGCGAGGAAGAGGGCGGAGACCTCTTCCAGATGTTCGAGGAAGACGAGCATGCCGACGCCGAGCATCGGCACCAGAAGCGTGGTGCCGAGGAGGATGTTGGCCGGCATGGCGAGGAAGAAGATCTGCACCTGCGGCATCAGCTTGGAGAGGATGCCGAGGCCCGCGTAGAAGAGGAGCCCGAAGACGATGAAGGGCGACGCGATCTGCGCACCGACGCGAAAGGCGTCGCTGACCACCTTGACCGCCATCTCGGCCGTGTCGCCCGCCGGCAGGGCCTCGCCGGGCGGAAAGAGCGTGTAGCTGTCGTAGAGCCCGCGCAGGAAGAGATGGTGGAGATCGGTCACGAAGATGAGCGTGACGCCGATCATGGTGAGGAAGGAGGCGATGATGGCGCCCTGGATGCCCTGCGTCGGGTCGGCCGTCTGGGCGAAGCCGAGGCCGAACTGCGTCGCCATCGTCGCGCCAGCCAGGTTAAGCGCCGAGAGGACGATCCGGCCCGTCAGTCCGATGAAGAGCCCGATCAGGATCTCGATGAGGAGCGTGCGCACGATCGGCTCCAGCGAGCCGCGCTCGAGATCGGTGCGCAGCATCTCGTAGGCCTCCGACGAGCGCGGATAGAGGACGAGGACGAGCGCGAAGGCCACGCCGATCTTGATCCGCGACGGGATCGCCTTCTCGCCCAGCGCCGGCATCGCCAGCAGCATCGCGGTCACTCGCGTCAGCGTCAGCATGAACGTGACGGCCACGAAGGGCAGCATGTCGAGGGTGATCGTGTTCACGAGGCGGAGCGCTGCCTTTCTGGGAGCGGTGCGAGCGACGCCTTCTGGCGCCGGGTCGTGTGGGCGATGATCGATCGGCAGGGCGGTTGTGGGGACGGGAGGATCGCGCGGCCTCCTAGATCCCGCGCAGGATGGTCGGCCCTCGTTGAACGGGCGGCTAGCTGATGTTGATGATCTGGTCCGCGATCCGGTCCATGTAGCCGCTGATCGCCCGGCCCATGAAGGGCAGCGTGACGATGAGCGCGACGAACATGGCCAAAATCTTCGGCACGAAGGCCAGCGTCATCTCCTGGATCTGGGTGAGCGCCTGGAAGAGCGCGATCACGAGGCCGACGCCGAGGCCGACCATCATGATGGGCGCGGCCATGACGAGCATGGTGGTGACCGCGTCGCGGCCAATGTCGAGAACTTCGGGGCCGGTCATCGGGCGCGCTCGAGGCGGACGGGTCTGGCGGATTGGATCATCGGGGTGTCCCTTCTGGGATCGGGGTTGGCGCGCCGCGGCGCGGCGCGCTCAGAGGCATCGGGTGGTCGGGGCCGGTCGCTAGACCGGCATGCGCATGATTTCCTCATAGGCCGCGATCACCTTGTCGCGCAGCGTGACCATGGTCTCGAAGGCGACCTCGGTCTCGGCGACGGCGGTGACGACGTCGACGACGTCGGCCTTGCCAGTCAGCATGTCGGAGGTCTTCATCTCGGAGACCTTGCCGGTCGCGATCGTGTCCTGGATGGCTTCCTTGACCATGCCGCCAAAGCCCGACAGGGCATCGGTCTTGATGCCCTTGGCGGCACCCTGGATGGATTCGGCGATGCCGGAGACGCCGGCATAGGAGGAGGCGGCCTTGGCCGCGGCTGCGATATTCATGGGAGGTCTCCCGTTCTGGAAAGGTGCTGTCTGGACCCGAGACCAGCAAGGCGAGCTCCGGCGATACGCGCCGGCAGGAAGGCGATCAGGCGCGCAATACGTCGAGCGTCTGCCCGATCATCCGGCGGCTGGCGGTGATGACGTTGAGGTTGGCCTCGTAGGAGCGCTGCGCCTCGCGCATGTCCATGGCCTCCACGAGCCCGTCGACATTGGGCGTCTTGACATAGCCCTTTGCGTCGGCGGCGGGGTGGCCGGGGTCGAGCTTGAGCTTGAACTCCGACATGTCGTCCTTGATCCGGTCGAGCTCGACGACCCGGGCGCCGAGTTCGCGGTCCATCTGGGCCTCGAAGGAGACGATGCGGCGGCGATAGGGGTCGGCGCCCGGCGTCTGGCCGACCGAATCCTTGTTGGCCAGGTTCTCGGCCACGACCCGCATGCGGCCCGATTGCGCGCGCAGACCGGTGGCGGCGACGAAGATGGAGCGCATCAGATCCAAGGTTCAGACTCCTAGAGTGCGAGGGGCGCGGCGCGAGCGGCACCCGAATGAGAGGACGGGCGGCTAACGGCGCCCGATCGAGGTCTTCATCAGGCCGAGCGCGCGCTTGTAGACGAGGCTGGCCGCTTCGAAATCCATCTGGTTGCCCGTCACCTTCATCATCTCTTCCTCCAGTACGACGGCGTTGCCGCGCGGGCGGACCTCGAAATCGTCCTGCCGCTCGGGCCGGTTGGACATCGAGACGGGACGGGTGGTGATGTGCGCCGTATGGGTGCGGTCGGGTACGATGGAGCGCGTCTGCGCGGCGCTCATCAGCTTGCGGAAATTGGCGGGCGCCAGATCGCGCGCCTCGTAGCCGACCGTATCGGCATTGGCGACGTTCTCGGCCAGCAGCGACTGCCGCGACTGGTGCCAACCCATCTTGGAGCGGACCATCTGGAAATAGGGCATATCGGTGACCGGCATCCCTGGCTCCTTTCTCGGCCCCACGGGGCTGGTTCGCGCCCCATGGGGCTGCTCGGTTGTCGGACCTCGCGGTCCATCGCTGTCGGCACAATGGGTCGTTAAGGTAAACGGCGCGTTAAGGACGGCTCGCGGCGTCTCGCGCCAGGACACGGCCCGGCGCGGCCCGGCGCGGCCCGGCGCGGCCCCAGGTGCCATCGCGCCGACCGCCGGTCAGAATGGGGCGCCGTGCCGGAGGGGCCCATGGGCCGCGACGCGCGCTGCGCGCCCCACCCACACGCGCCCGCTGCCGCACCCCGGCCGTTTGTCCACCGACGATCCGGCTTGGCAACGTGACGCGGGCGCGATCCGGGCGTTAACGTTCCCTTTGCCCGCGTTAACGCCCTGTTAGGGACCTTTAGGCAATTTTTGCCGGGTCATGATCAGGGCATGCGCAGGGTGCAGGGATACGTGATTCAGTTCGGGACAGGCCGGCGGCACCGCTGCCATCCGGCGCCCGGGCATCTGACAAGGGGGACGACATGGACGCACTCTTCGCCGCGATAGGGTTGGCCGATGCCGGCCTCTTCGTTCGGGCCGTCGTCGCGTTTCTCATCTGCCTGGCGCTCTTGGCCCTCGTCTTCCTGGCGCTCGGCTGGGTGTCGGGCCGCTCTCCGTTGCCGAGCAGCCGGGGCGGCGGGCGCCAGCCGCGCCTCGGCGTCATCGAGGAGACGAGCGTCGACGCCAAGCGCCGGCTGATCCTCGTACGGCGCGATAATGCCGAGCATCTCATCCTGACCGGCGGGCCGAACGATCTCGTCGTCGAGGGACCGATCCTGCGCGGTGCCGCCAAGCCCCGTCCGGAGGCGCAGCGCCGCGCCATCACGAACGTTGCCGGTGCCGCGACGCGTCCCGCCGCGGCCGGAGCGGTTGCAGCGACGGCGACCGGCGCGGCAGACAAGGTTGGCGTGGAGCCTGCGGGCGACACGCCGATTGGCGATCCCGGTGGCGATCCTTTCGCCGCCGCCAGGGCCCGGGCCGAGCAGTCCGAACCGAAGGAGACGCCCGCCGCGCCCAAGCCTGCCGCGCCCAAGCCTGCCGCGCCCAAGCCTGCCGCATCGTCGCCGGTGGCACCGCCGCCGGTGCAGACGCAGCGCGCGCCGGCCGGGCACCGCGGGACCGATCGGTCGGACGCCGCCCTGGCGGACGCCTTCGCACGCGATCTCGAAGCCGACCTTCAGGGCGACCCGCTGCGGGCCGATATCGAGGCGCGCGTCGAGGCCGATCTGAGATCGGAGTCCCTGGACACGGGCTACGAAGCCCCGGCCGCCGATCCGCGCGTGGAGAAGCTTGCGCCGGCCGCTCCGATGCCCTTCCCCACCGGCGCCATTCCGACGCCGAGACCTGCAACGCCGAGACCTGCAGCGTCGGGACCTGCAACGCCGGGACCTGCAACGCCTAGACCTGCGACACCCGAACCCACGACACAGAAGTCGACGGCACCAGAGGCCACGCCCCCCGAGACCGGCACGACGTCCGCACCGACCGAGACGCGAGAGCCCTTCGACATCGACGCGATCACCGGGCCGCGCCGGCGCGGACAGGTGCCGCTCGACGACGAACCGACGCCCGAACTGCCCCGTTTCCTCCGGGGCGGCCAGAACGCGGACGCACCGTCACAGGCCGCGACCCCTTCGAAGTCGGCCGAGCCCACCGTCCGGGCCGCGGCCGCGTCCGCCGCGCCGACGCAGCTCTCGCCCCGGACGGTTCTTGGCATGCCGAGTGAACCCGAGCGTGCGGACGCAGCGCAGGAGCGACCTGAGGAGGCACCGGCGATCGAGATCGAGAAAGCGGCCGACGGGCGTCCGTCCTCCGCCGAGGTCGCAGGCGCCGGTCTTCCCGAGAGCGATCACGATATCCGAGGGGATGACGACGGGAGTGATCGAGGGTCGGACCGGGCCGAAGCCGCCCCGGTTCCCCAATCCGCCCGCGGGGAGATGCCGGCCCGCCCGTTCGATGCCCTCTACCGAGCCCGCGAGGGCCTGGCGCAGGGCGCAGGTGAGGATGCGACCGGGAGCGCGGCCCGGCCGGGCCCCAAGCCGTCCCCGGACACCCAGCCCCAACCTCAACCCGACGACGAGGCCGGCCCACCGGCCACGACGGCGCCCGGCGCATCCGACATGCGCAGCCTGGAGCGACAGATGGAGAATCTCCTCAGGGAGCTGACGACACGCGGCAAGTCCGATGGAGAGAAGATGTGATGACCGCTTCGCCTCCCGATCAGACGCCCATCCGCCCCCGTCTACCCGCGCCGACGCGCGCCTCGGCCGGACTCCTCGCCCTCGCCGCTCTCGTGGCCGCTCTCGTGGCCGCCCTCGTGCTGCCCAGCACGGCACACGCCCAGGCGCTCACCATCGGGCTCGGCGAGGATCTCGGGCTGACCGAGCGGGCGATCCAGCTCGTCGCACTCGTCACGATCCTCAGCCTCGCTCCGTCGATCCTCATCATGGTGACGTCGTTCACCCGGATCGTCGTGGTCCTCTCGATCCTGCGCACCGCGCTCGGCACGCAGACCGCACCGCCCAACACCGTCATCATGGCGCTTGCGCTCTTCCTGACGGGCTTCGTGATGGCGCCCACCATGCAGACGGTCTACGACGAGAGCGTACGCCCGCTCGTCGAGGGCTCGATCGAGATGGAGCAGGCGATCGAGCGCGGCATCCGGCCCGTCCACGCCTTCATGCGCGAGCATGTGCGCGACAAGGATCTCGAGCTCTTCATGGACATGGCTCGCGAGGAGGCGCCCGTCCTCGCCGAGGACATCAGCCTGCGCACCCTCGTCCCCGCCTTCATGATCTCGGAGCTGCGGCGTGCCTTCGAGATCGGCTTCCTTCTCTTCGTGCCCTTCCTGATCATAGACCTCGTGGTCGCGTCGGTCCTGATGTCGATGGGCATGATGATGCTGCCGCCCGTGATCATCTCGCTACCGTTCAAGCTGATCTTCTTCGTCCTCGTCGACGGGTGGGGGCTCGTCGCCGGCAGTCTGGTGCAGAGTTTCGGGTGATGCGGCGCGTGCGGAGAAGACGATCTCAGCCCGCGTTCATCGCGACGTCGAGCGTCTCCAGCGGGCCGACCTCGCGGGTGCCGACCTCGGGGGCGACGGACGGCTCGGGCTCGCCGAAATAGCGGGCGCGGTATTCGTCGAGAAAGGCGTCGAGATCGTCGGAGCGGGCGACGCGCCCGGCAACGCCGGCGAACGCGACGCTCGATTCGCCCACCGGCTGCGAGACGATCGTGAAGGCCGCCTCGTCCGCCGTTCCGGCCATCCTGGGCGCGAGGTTCCCGCGCAACCGATCGAGCGCGACGGCGTCGTCGGCCAGCGTATAGGCGATGGCGGCGCGTAGCGCGTAGCGGCGCTGCGTCTCGGTCAGCGGCGGAGTCGATTCCCAGGCGCGGCCGATGATCCGCTCCATCTCCTCGCCCGCCTCCTGCCAGCGCTCGGCCTCCCACAGGGCGGTGGCGCGCAGCCGGTCCGCGCGCGGACCCTCGAGCACGGAGAGCGTCTCCAGCGCGAAGTCGACGCGGCCGGTCTGGAGAAGGGCGCGCGCCTCCAGAAGGCGGCGATCCTCGTCGATCGTGCCCGGCAACGCCGCCTGGCGGGTCCGCGACAGCGTCCTCAGCGCGGCGCTCGGACGGCCGTCCATCAGCTGCACGAGCGCGAGCTTCGCCGCGACCTGCGCGCGCGCGGCGCCGCGCAGCCGATTGTCGATCTGGTACTGGAGAAGCTCGGCCGCCTTGGGCAGCAGGTCGACCGAGATCAGCCGGTCGGCGAGGCGGCGGATCATCTCGTCGCCCCGACTGCCGACGGGGGTCAGATCGTTGAAGTCGTAATAGAGGGACAGCGCCTCGACGGCCGGCATCGCATCGGCCTCACCGTCGAGGAAGAGCTGGGCGAAGGCCTCGCCCATCGCATCCTGGATCTGGTCGACCTCCTCGAGATCGGGGCGCGAGAGGACGGCCTGGCGCAGCGCCCGGAAGGCCTCGCGGTGATTGCCGGCCTGGAGCTCGAGCGCGCTCAGGCGATTGAGCGCGTGGATCTCGGTCGAATCGCCGCGCCAGCCGATCGACAGCGCGCGCAGGCGCTGGATGCCGTCCTCGAGCGAGAGGTCGCCATTGGCGACCCGCAGGTCGGTCAGGCGGACCTGCGCCTCGTAGGACCGGGGCCGCTCGCCCTCGGCCTCGACGACCGTATAGGCCTTCTCGGCATCCTCGGCCCGGCCGACGATCTGGCTGAAGCGGCCGATAAGGAGGGCGCGCTCGTTGAGCTGGCCTTGATCGAGTTCGGCAACGACGAGGCGCTCGAGCTGCTCGCCGGCGGTCGAGACATCGTTGCGCTCCAGCGCGGCGCGCGCGGCCGCGAGGCGAAAGCGGGCCTGGAGGGTGGGCGGATAGGCGTGGAGGATGGCGGAGCCGTCGCGGAAGGCCCGGTCGGCATTGCGCCATTGCCCGGCCTGCACATCGGCGAGCGAGAGCCAGAGGCGGGCTTCGGGATCGTCGATGAGGTCGGGCGAGCCGAGCGCGGCCCGCGCCATCGGCGTGCGCCCGAGAAGCGTGTTGGCGACGCCCTTGAGGAGCTGGAAGCGGCTCGTATCGGGCAGCGACTCGTCGTCCTGCTCGATGGCGCTGAGGACGGAAAGCGCCTCGGGGGCGAAGAGGTGGGAGACGTAGTGCTCGGCCAGCGTCATCCGGAGGTTCGAGCGGCGGGCGGGGTTCTCGGTCGCGGCAGCGCGGCGCATCAGCTCGCCCGCCCGGTCGGTGTCGGCGACCGCCGTCCTCGGCGCGAAGAGGATGCGGGGCTTGGGCGCGCCGCGCAGCCGGTCGTCGGCCAGAAGATCGAATGCGCGGCGCGCTTGCGTCAGCTGCAGGCCGCCTTCGAGCGTGGCGCGCACGCCCTCGTCGGTCTTCACGAGCCGCAGCCCGTCGACCTTGGGCACCACGGCGAGGCCCTGCGCGCTTCGGAGCACGTCGAACTCGACATAGCCCTGCTCGACCGGCATGCCCTGCGGACCCTCCGACGCGAGCGCGAGGCTGACCCGGCCGATGCCTGGCAGGTCGATGTCGCGCGTCACCAGCGGACCGTCGATGGGAAAGTCGACGAGACCGGCCTTGCTCGCCTCGCGCGTGCGCAGGGGCGCGATCGTGCGGGCCACGCCATTGGCCGATCCGGCGAGCGTGAGCGTCCACTCGGTGCCGTCGGCGGTCAGCTCGGCCACCCGGCCCTCCGGGCGCGAGAAACGCAGCACCTGCACGTCGCCGATGCGGGTGAGGTCGAGCCCCACCACCCGACCGACCACGATCTCGCGCAGCGCATCGATGTCGATCGTCCGCTCCGAGCCGAAGACCGCCCAAACGTCGTCGCCGCGATCGAAGACCGCGGCTGGCGTAGGCGCCTCGAAGGCGAAGGTGAGGGAGAGGTCCTCGCCGGGCGGCGTGACGACGATGTCGAGCTCGTCGGCGGGTGCCGGGCGGGACGCGAGGCGCACGTCTCGCACCGTCCGCGTCTGCATCGGCGTCTCGTCCAGTCCCGGCGGCGGGGCACGGCGCGCGACGGCGCTGGTGCGCTCCGGCGCCGGCGGAGCCAGCGCCGCCGGCACCGCCGCACGCGGCGCTATGTTGAGCTGGTCGAGCGTCGAGGACGGGGCCGTCGTCACGTCGATCACGTAAGCGCTCTCGTCCCAGAAGCCGCGCACGGGCACGCTCGGCAGGACGTCGATCTGGACGACGAGCTTGCCGTCGCGCTGGCCGGCGCGGACCTGCTGCAGTTCCTCGGGCATGCGCTGCTTGAGCGCCGTGAGGTCGATCGTGCCGCCGGCGCTGAAGACGACCTCGATCTGGTCGTCGTCGCGGTTCATCTCGGCCGAGACTGCGCCCTCCCAGATGAAGGCGAGGCGCGCGAAGGTCGGATGGATGCCGTAGCGAAAATCGACTTCGGGCAGGGCCCCGTCGCGGCGCACGAGCACGGCGTCGGCGAGATCGGAAAGCCGCTTGATGGCCTCGGGCGGCAGAGCCGGCATCGGACCCGTCCAGCTGGTCGGCAGGACGTCGATATAGAGCTCGTCGCCGGCGCGAACGGTGTGGATGCGGAACTCGCGCGTGAGGGCGAGGCGGATGCCGCGCCCGTCGGGGTCGAGCCGCGCCGCGCTGACGGCGCGCGGAATGGCGGCCGGAATGTCGGAGAGATCGACGTCGATCGCCTTCTCAAGGTCGATGAAGACAAGCCCATCGGTGATCTCGGTGCGGGGCTGCGAGATGGCGGCGTCGCGGATGACGATTCGGGCATAGCCGTTCTCGTAGGACGCCTTGACGCGGGCCTCGGCGGCCGCCGCGGCCGTCGCCAGCCCGACGAGGGCGAGCCCGACCACGCGGGCGGCGCGGCGCAACCCATCGCCCGGCCACTGCCGAAGACCCTGATCGTCGCTAGCCCTGAATACCACGAGCCGTCCCCCTCTCCACGGCAGCGCGCATGGGCGCACCGTCCGATCCCGGGGGACAGGTTAGGCAATCGCCCTTAACCGAGGCTTAGCTGGGGCGTCCCCCGGTGGGCGGGGGGGGTCCCGAGAGGTTCGGGCGCGGCGATGCCGGAGGCCCGGGGTATCAGCGGGGCATCTCCCCCTGGATCACCGGCAGGTCGACCGGCACGCTTGGCTTGAGGCTGGCGGCGGGGGCGGAGCGCGCGCCGGCGAGGCGCACGGTGAGGCGGGTCGCCGGCTTGGCGTCCATCTCGCCCATCACGTCGGCCAGCTTGCGCGGGTTCATCCGTCGCGCGACCGCCTCCAGCACCTCCATGTCGAGCTCGGCGAGGATGCGGGCGGCCTCCTTGGCCTTCATGGCCTCGTACATGGTCACGATACGGTCCATGTCGGCATCGGGGGCGGGCATGCCGTCCGGACCGACCGGGCCGTTCTCCGCGCGCAGCTCCATCGCGCGCAGCGAGCCGATCTGCTCCTCGATCCGCGTCTCGGCGGCCTTGAGGAGCGACTCGCGCATGTCGAGCTCGCGCTCGCGCTCGGTGAGGAGGCGCCGCCGGTCGGCGATGCGCTCGCCGAGCACGGTCTCGGTCGGCACGATGTCGAGCGGGCTGGTCGGCGTCTGCTCGGGCGTCTCGCGCCCGGCCGATTCGATGTAGATCTCGGTCTCGCCGGTTCGCGGGCCGTCCTTGCGCAGCACCGGCGGCTCGGGCCCCAGCATCGACTGGGCGAGGGCGCCGTCGACGAGCGGCGCGCCGAGGAAGAGGTCGGCGCCCTTCAGCATCAGGAGGCAGGCGGCCGCCATCGCGACCGTGGTGAAGAGGCGGGGCGTGCGCGGCCGAGGCAGATTCGCGCGCGGCAGTCTCACGTCGCGCATGCTCGGCATCGGAACCCTGGCGAGCGCGTCCGCGAGACCATCGATGGCCGAGGGTTTCGAGGAGGGATCGGCGGGCACCGCCTCCGGAGACGGTCTGAGAGGCGCTTGGCCACCCTCCGCCGCGAACGGCGCATCGAGGGCGCGGGCCGAACCTTGCGGGGCTACCGACTCTTGCGGGGCGGCCGGGTTCTTGCTCGTTCGGGCCTGGGTCGCGGGACGCATCGGGCAACTCCTGTGCGCGCAGGCTCAGCCGGGCGCGGTGTGGGATGGATGTCGGGGACGAGGGGGTCGGCGAAGGCGGACCGTCGGGATCAGGCCGCGCGGTGGAAGGGGGCGTGGACGGCGCCGGCCTCCTCGTCGAGCCGGCCGCGGCCGAGACCCGCGTTGCGGCCCAAATCGTCACGGCCCAAATCGTCACGGCCCAAATCGTCACGGCCCAAATCGTCACGGCCCATGTCGGCACGGCCCATGTCCCGTCCGTCCTGCATCGCCCTGGTGATCTGCGTGATGCGGTTGAGCACAGTCTCGCCCTGCTGCAGCTGCTCGCCGAGCTTGCCGGTCACGTGGTCCGCCTCGTCGAGCCGCTTGGCCAGCCCGTGCTCGACCTGGACGGCGCTCGCCTTCAGCCCGGCGAGCGCGCGCTCGGCATGGTTGGTCGCCGCCACCAGGTTCTCCATCGTGCGGCGCAGCTCGCCGCCATCGACCCGCAGGCGGCGCAACTGCCGGTTCAGCAGGACGCAATAGCCGATCGTAGCCGCCAGAAGGCCCGCCACGATGAGTTCGATCGCCAGGTTCAACATCGCTTCAATCCCCTAAAGAACACGTCTCGCCCCCGCTCGGGCGCCATTGTCGTCAACCGCTCGGGCTCAGCCGTCCTGGATGGCCCGGGCGGGCCGGCGACGCAGCGGTTGGGCCGCCCGCACCGCGATCTTCTCGCCCGCGCGGCCCATCTGGGCCTGGCCGAGCCTGATGCCCCCGGCGCGCATCTCGATGAGGTCGTCGGGCGTGACGTCGAGCATCAGCGTGTCGCCGACATCCATCGCCATCACGTCGCGCAGCGCCATCGCCTTCGTGGCCAGCACCGCCTCCACGTCGAGCTCGGACAGCGCGACCTGGGTCGCCAGATGGCGCTCCCAATCGTTGTCACGCCCGAACGTCTCGCCCATGAAGACCTGGAGGAGCTGCTCGCGGATCGGCTCGATGGTCGTATAGGGCAGCAGCATCTCCAGCCGCCCGCCGCGCGATTCCATGTCGATCTTGAACTCGATGAGAACGGCGGCATTGGCGTTTCGCGTGATGGCGGCGAAACGCGGATTGCTCTCGTTCCGGTCGATCTCGAACTGCACGTCGGTCAGTGGCGCGAAGGCCTTGGTCATGTCCGCGAGGACGAGTGCGGTCATCCGCGAGACGAGGGTCATCTCGATCGTCGTGTAGGGCCGCCCGTCCATGCGCGGCACGCTCACGCCCCGCTTGCCGCCCAGAAGCACGTCGACGAGCGCGTAGATGAGGTCGCCCGACACGTTGATCAGGCCGTAATTGTCCCATTCCACGGCCTTGAAGATCGTCAGGACCGCCGGCAGCGGCACCGCGTCCATGTACTCGCCGAAGCGGACCGAGGAGATGTTGTCGATCGTCACCTCGACGGTGTCGCCGGTAAAGCTCCTCAGGCTCGCCGTCGTCAGCCGCACCAGCCGGTCGAAGACGACCTCCAGCATCGGCAACCGTTCGTAGGAGACCATCTGGTTGTCGATGATCGCCTGGACGCCGGTGCGCGCCGTGCGGGCACTGGCCTCGTCGGTGAAGCCGAGGAGGTTGTCTATCTCCTCCTGGCTCAGCACCCGGTTGAGGCCGGAGCGCGCCGAATCGGGCGCCGCCGCCGCGATGGCGTCGGCCTCTTCCTCGGCCGACATCGTGTTCGGGTCCTCGCCCATGGCGGCGAGCATGTCCAGGTAGTCCTGATCCATCTCGGCTCCGGCAGCGCCCTTCTGTTCCGTCATGGGTCTGTCCTTTGGTCGCTCGCGCCGCGGGGCTGTGTCTCGCTCGCGCCGCCAGGCCGGGAGGCCTGTACGGTGGGTCGTTGCGGGAGACGCTACTGGATGATCAGTTCCTGGAAGAGAACGTCGTCGATCTCCTCGGGCGCGATCGCGATGTTGATGCGCCGCGTCAGTTCCTCGCGCAGCCGGTAGAGGCCGGCCGAGCCTGACAGATCCTCGGTGCGCATCTCCCTGAGATAGACCTGGAACGTGTCGATGATGCGCGGCAGATGCGGCTCGACCATCTGGACGATGCCCCGGTTGGAGACCTGCAGCGTCACGCGCAGCTTCAGGTAGCGCACCGTGGCGTTGGTCGTGGCGAGGTTCACCGTGATCTCGGGGAGATCGTAATAGGTCATCTGGTCGCCCTGCGGCGTCTCGACCGTCCGAGCGCCCGACAGGAACATGCCGGAGGCGTAGCCATAGGCGCCGGCGGCACCGACCAGCATCACCAGCACGCCCACGATCACGATCCAGATGGGCACGCCCTTGCGGACGGGCGGGCCCTCCAGCGCAGCCTGGTCTACCGTCGTCTCCATCGACATCGCTCAACTCCTGCCTGATCGGACGGGCGGGTCGTATCCCGGGTCCGGCGTCTCGCATCTCGGGCAGGAGGATCCGTCAGCGTGCGGCGCGAAATCTGGCATTCCGCAGCCCCCCGGAGACGGCGTTCCCCCAGCGCCCCGTGGTTAACGAATAGGTCGCCAGGGTTAACGAAGGGTTTCGAGCGGCAGATTGTGCCGGGCAAACTATGCCGCACGGATGCTTTCGCTGCCGAGAGCCGGCGGAAAGCTCCCCGAAACGTGGTCTTCGGCGTGGCCAGAGCCGGCCTCGACACGGCATCGCGCGGCCGGGACTGCTCGAAGGCCCGTTCGGAACCCGGGTCGTTCGATCCTCGCCGTCACCGCCAAACCGGCCGACAGGGTCCGTCTCCAGGCTCGCGCCGCGTGCCTTGAGATGCCGGCATCGTCCCATTCTGGGCGTGTTCCGGGTTTGGCAGGGCCATTCTGGTACAGGCGGAGACGGGGTCTCGGGAGCCGGAGGCGACCGGACGGGTTGCCATCCGCGCCGCACGACGAGACCGCGCCGCGGCGCCTTCACATCCGTCCCGCGTTCCGTCACTCTCCGGCGCATGACAGAAACCCGCGCCGCCGAATCGCTCGAGACTGACAACGAAGGCGAGGTCTCGGCCGCCGTGCGGAGCTTTTCCGGCCGCTTCGGGCAGGCCTTCGCGGTCCTCTGCATCGCGCTCTCGGTCTTCGCGATCGTCGCCAACATCTATGGCCGCGTCTCGACGCTCTGGCTGGTCGGCATCCATTTCGCGGGCTTCGCGCTCCTCTGCGCGCTGCGCTATCCCTTCCGGATCGGCCGCTGGACGGCGCCCCTCTGGCTCGACGGCCTGATCGGCCTCGCCATCGCCGGCGCCACGCTCTTCATCATCGGCTCGGAGAACGCGATCTACGCGCAGGGCGTGCGTCTCGACGGCCCCCAATGGGTCGCCGCCATCGTCACCATTCTCGGCGCGATCGAGCTGACGCGGCGCACGACGGGGTGGATCATCCCGGTCCTCATCATCCTCAGCCTCGCCTACGTGGCCTTTCTCGGCGCCATGATCCCGGGCATCTTCCGCTTCGCGGGGCTGTCCTTCGAGACGGTCGTCTTCCGCTCCGTCTTCGCCGACGAGGGCATGTTCGGCACGATCGGGCGCATCTCGGCGACCTTCGTCTTCATGTTCATCATCTTCGGCGCCTTTCTGGTGCGCTCGGGCGCGGGCGACTTCATCATCGATCTCGCGCGCTCGGTCGCCGGCAAGCTCGTCGGCGGGCCGGGCTTCGTCGCCGTCTTCTCGTCGGGGCTGACGGGCACGATCTCAGGGTCCGCCGTGGCCAACACGGTCTCGACCGGCGTCATCACCATCCCGCTGATGAAGAAGTCGGGCTTTCCGCCTAAATTCGCCGCCGGCGTCGAGGCGGCGTCCAGCACGGGCGGGCAGCTGATGCCGCCCATCATGGGTGCGGGCGCCTTCGTGATGGCCTCCAACACGCAGATCCCCTATCTCGACATCGTCGCCGTCGCGACGCTGCCGGCCATCCTCTACTTCCTGTCGGTCGCCTTCTTCGTGCGCATCGAGGCCAAGAAGCACGACATTCGCGGAATGGACGACGACGAGCCGCGCCGCCCGATCGACGTCCTCAAGGAGGGCGGGCCGTCCTTCCTCATCCCCATCGCGGTACTGATCTACCTCCTCATCGACGGCTATACACCGGTCTACGCGGCCGGGTTCGCCATCCTCTCGGTCATCGTGGCAAGCTGGATCTCGGGCCTGTCGAGCCATCCGCCCGGTCGGCAGGAGCTCTTCGCGCGCATGATCCCGGCCATCGCGCTGCCGCTCGTCGCGCTCGCTGCGGTGGCCCTCGCCGGGGCCGAGCCTCTCCTCGGTCTCGGCCTCGTCGTCGGCGCGACGCTTCTCGGCGCCTTCTGGTCGCGGCGCGGCATGAACCTGCGCGCCATCTACGAGGCGCTGGTGCTGGGCGCCAACAAC
This sequence comes from uncultured Alphaproteobacteria bacterium, assembly GCA_963799285.1. GTDB lineage: Bacteria > Pseudomonadota > Alphaproteobacteria > Rhizobiales > CAWCWK01 > CAWCWK01. Next base: position 3,416,355 of record CAWCWK010000004.1, on the reverse strand, counting down.
ATGATCATGACGGCCGTCCTCCTCATCGCGGTCGGCCTCATCGTCAACGTGATCGCCATGACGGGCATCGGCAACACGTTCAGCCTCATGATCTCGGGCTGGGCGGGGGGCAACCTCCTCATCGCGATCGTCCTCATCGCGCTGGCCAGCCTCGTCCTCGGCATGGGGCTGCCGGTCACGGCGGCCTATATCGTGCTCGCCACGCTCTCCGCGCCGGCGCTCCAGGCGCTCATCCAGAACTCGGCGCTCGTCGACATGATCGCGTCCGGCACGCTGCCCGAGGCCGCCCGCGCGCCCTTCATGCTGGCCGACCCGGCCGCCCTCACCGCGCTCGCGGCGCCGATGGACGCCGCCGCCGCCCGCGCGCTCGTCCTCGCCGCCCCACCCGAGATCCTCGGCCTCGTCTACCCGTCCGCGCTCGATGCGGCCTCTGTGACGGCGGCGCTTCTCTCGGCGCATATGATCATCTTCTGGCTGAGCCAGGATTCCAATGTCACGCCGCCCGTCTGCCTGACCGCCTTCGCCGCCGCCGCCATCGCCAAGACGCCGCAGATGGCGACGGGCATCATGGCCTGGAAGCTCGCCAAGGGGCTCTACATCGTGCCCGTCCTCTTCGCCTACACGCCGTTCCTGTCGGGCGATCCGATGACGATCCTCCTCATCTTCGGCAAGGGCGTGGTGGGCGTCTACGCTTTGAGCGCCTTTCTGGAGGGCCATATGGAGGCGCCGCTGAACTGGGGGCTGCGGATCGTGGCGGGCGCCGCCGGCGTGGCCGCGCTCTGGCCGCAGGCGGCGCTGGTCAACATCGCCGGCGTGCTGGTCACCCTCGCCCTCCTCGCCCTGACGGTGCGGGCCGACCGAGCGCGGACTGGGGCGCGGACGGGGGCGCGGGCGCCGGCTTGAGCGCCGACGCGAACACCGACATGAGCGCCCGCATCGTCTGCATCGGCGCCGCCCATGTCGACCGCACGGCCCGCGCGCTGGGCCCGGTCGCGCTCGGATCGTCCAACCCCGTCGCGATGCGATCGAGCGTCGGCGGCGTGGCCTGCAACGCCGCCCGCGTCGCCGCCCGGCTCGGCGCGACGGTAGCCTTCATCGGACTCGCAGGCGACGACGAGGCGGGACGGACGGTGCGGGCCGCACTTCGCTCAGAGGGCGTCGACACCGCTCGCCTCGCTTCGGCAGAGGGCGCGACCGCGACCTACACCGCCTTTTTGGACGAGGCGGGCGATCTCGTCGTCGCGCTGGCCGACATGGGCCTCTACGACCGGATCGGACCGGAGGCGATCGACGACGCTGCCGACCTCCTCGACGAATGCGCGGTCTGGTTCGCCGACGCGAACCTGCCGGTGGAGACGCTCGGCACCCTCTCCAGGGCCTGGGGCCTGCGCGTCGCGCGCTGGCAGGCGAACCCCTCCGGCACGAGGCGCCCCACGCTCGTCCTCGACGCCGTCTCGGTCGCCAAGGCCGCCCGCACTCGCGACATAGCTTGCGACCTTCGCTTCATGGGCCGCGACGAGGCGCGGGTCGTCTATCCCAACCTCGACCTCGGTCAGATCGCGCGGGAGGAGGCCCGGCGCGGCGGAACCGCCATCGTCACCTTCGGCGCCGAGGGCTGCCTCGCGATCGGCCAACCCTTCGGCATTGGCGGCTCCTTCCACCAGCACGCCATCCGTGCCGCTCCGGCGGCCCTGCGCGACGTGACGGGGGCGGGCGACGCGCTCATCGGCGCCGTCCTCGCACGCCTCGCGGCCGGTCCGCGCCGCAAGGAGGGCCCTGGCGGCGAGATCGGTCACGCGATCGCAGAAGCGCTGGAGGAGGGCGTCGTCGCCGCCGCCTTCGCCGTGGAGGAGACGGGCAGCGTGCCCACGCGCCTCACCCGGGCGGCGCTGCGGGAGCGGTTGGCGCACGCGCGGGGTGACCTGCGCTTCGCCGAGACCAGGGCGGAGGTCGCCGGCCGTTTCGAGGCGCTCTATCGCCAAGGCGCGGTTTGACAAGATCGGCCAGGAGCGCGATGCGGTCCCCGTGACAGTCGCTCCTTCTACCGCCGCCCCGCCCCTCACCCTCTCCGACGAGGTCCGCGACGCCCTCGGCGCCGGCCGCGCCGTCGTGGCGCTCGAATCGACCATCATCGCGCATGGCCTGCCCCGGCCGGACAATCTCGCCGTCGGCCGGGCGCTCGAGGACGAGGTTCGCGGCGCCGATGCCGTGCCCGCCACGATCGCGGTGCTGGACGGGCGCATCCATGTCGGCCTCGGCGCGGCGGAGCTGGAGCGCGTGGCCAACGAGGACATGCCCAAGCTCTCGCGCCGCGATCTCGCGCTCACCCTCTCGCGCGGCGGCTCGGGCGCGACGACGGTGGCGGCGACGATGATCGGCGCCCATCTCGCCGGTATCCGCGTCTTCGCCACGGGCGGCATAGGCGGCGTCCACCGGGGTGCGGAGACGAGCTTCGACGTCTCGGCCGATCTCGAGGAGCTCGCCCGCACGCCCGTCGCCGTCGTCTGCGCGGGCGCGAAGTCGATCCTCGACCTGCCCAAGACGCTCGAAGTGCTGGAGACGAAGGGCGTGCCCGTCATCGGCTACGGCACCGACGAGCTGCCCGCCTTCTACACGCCGACGAGCGGGCTCGCTCTCACCTTGCGCGCCGACACGCCGGGCGAGGTCGCCGCCATGCTCGCCCTGCAGGCCCGGCTCGGCCTCGAGACCGGCACCGTCATCGCCGCCCCCATTCCGAACGCGGACGCGCTCGAGACCGAGGCCGTCTCCGCCTGGATCGAGGCCGCGCTCCTCGCCGCCGACGCGCAAGGCGTGGCCGGCAAGGCCGTCACGCCCTTCCTTCTCCAGCACCTAGCCCAGGCGACGGGCGGCGCGGCGCTCAAGGCCAATGTCGCGCTCGCCCGCAACAATGCCCGCATCGCCGCCGAGATCGCGGTGGCGCTGGCGGGATAGGATCGAAGAAGGGATGGGGCGCACCATGCCGCGGCCCCGCCCCTCTGGCGTCTTCCCCGCGTCGCGCTAGCTCCTCCGGTGAGGGGGAGACGGCATGGTAGACGGCATGGCAGACGGCATGGTGGACGACATGGCATTGGGCTCGTTCGAGGGCGGCACCGCCCTCGTCATCGGCGCGACGGGCGGGATCGGGCGGGCGGTCGCGGCCGGGATCGAGGCCTCCGATCGGTTCGACCGCGTGATCGGGCTCGGGCGCTCGACCAGGCCCGGCCTCGACGTTCTCGACGAGGCGAGCGTGGCGGCGGCCGCCGGTCATGTCGCGGCCTTGGGCGAGCTTCGCCTCGTCTTCGACGCCACGGGCGCCCTCTCCAAGGACGGGCTGGTGCCCGAGAAGTCCTGGCGCCAGATCGACCCTGACGCCATGGCCCGCGCCTTCGCGCTCAACGCGATCGGACCGGCGCTCCTCGCGAAGCATCTGCTGCCCGTCTTCCCCCGGCGGGGCCGCGCCGTCTTCGCCACCCTCTCGGCGCGGGTCGGCTCGATCACGGATAACGGGCTCGGCGGCTGGTACAGCTACAGGGCGTCGAAGGCGGCGCTCAACCAGATCGTGCGCTGCGCCGCCATCGAGCTCGCCCGCTCCCGGCCGGACGCGCTCTGCATCGCGCTTCACCCCGGCACCGTCGACACCGGGCTCTCCGAGAGCTTCGCCAAGGCCGGGCTGGAGGTGCAGCCGCCCGATCTGGCGGCAGAACGCATGCTCGCCGTCATCGACGGGCTGACCCCGGCCGATAGTGGCGGCTTCCGGGATCATCTCGGCCAGACGATTCCTTGGTAGGCAGGTCCCCCGTGGGCGGGCCGAGCGTTGGCGTCAGCGCCGCAGCGCCGCCATCATCGTCGCAGCGCGGCCTTGGAGATCTGCCGGCTCAGTAGCAGCACTGGCAGCAGGCTGACGCCGACGATGACGAGCGAGGGGATGGCGGCCTCGGCGAGCCGCTCGTCGGAGGCGAGGCGGTGGGCCTGGACGGCAAGCGTGTCGTAGTTGAAGGGCCGCATGATGAGCGTCGCGGGCAGCTCCTTCGTCACCTCGACGAAGACGAGGAGCGCCGCCGTGAAGAGGCCGCCCTTGATGATCGGCACATGGACGCGCGCCAGCGTGCCCGCCGGCGAGGTGCCCAGCACCCGCGCCGCGCCGTCGAGCGAGGGCGTCACGCGCGCGAGGCTCGCGTTGATCGCGCCGAGCGAGATCGCCATGAAGCGGACCGTGTAGCCGAAGAGGAGCGCGGTGATGCTGCCGGTCAGCAGCAGCCCGGTCGAGACGCCGAAGCGCGCCCGCATGAAGGCGTCGAGCGCGTTGTCGAAGCCGGCGAGCGGCACGAGCAGCCCGACGGCCACGATCGAGCCCGGCAGCGCGTAGCCGAGCGAGACCATCCGGCTCGACGTCGCCGTCGCCGGGCCCGGATGGAGCCGCGCGGCATAGGCGAGGAGGAGCCCGATCGCGACCGCGATGAGCGCGGCGAGGCTTGCCAGTTCGACCGTGTTGGCGATGAGGCGAAGGAGGCGGGGCTGCGCGAAGAGCTCCCATCGCGGCCAGGCGAGGCGGGCGAGGATGATGATGGGAAGGACGAAACCGAGGAGGACGGGCAAGGCGCAGGCCGCAGTCGTCGCCCAGCGGCGCCAGCCGCGCATGGTCATCCGGGCGAGATCGCGCTCTTGGCGCGAGCCCCGCTCCGGCACGTGCCGGCGCTGCAGCCGCTCCACGACGAGGAGGACGAGGACGATGCCGACGAGGCAGGCCGCGAGCTGTGTCGCGGCGATCCGGTCGCCCATGGCGAACCAGGCGCGGTAGATGCCGGTCGTGAAGGTCGGCACGCCGAAATGGGCGACGGCGCCGTAGTCGGCCAGCGTCTCCATCAGCACCAGCGCCGTGCCGGCGACGAGGGCGGGGCGCGCCATCGGCAGCGCGATGCGTCGAAACGCCCCCCAGGGCCCGGTCCCGAGCAGGCGCGCCGCCTCGAAGGCGGGGCCGGACTGGGCGAGGAAGGCCGTGCGCGCGAGGAGATAGACGTAAGGATAGAAGACGAAGGCGAAGACGAAGCCCGCGCCGCCCAGCGAGCGGATGTTGGGGAACCAGTAGTCGCGCGCGCCCCAGCCCGTCAGCGCCCGCAGGCCCGTCTGCACCACGCCCGAATGCTGGAGCGCGTCGGTATAGGCGTAGGCGACGACATAGGCCGGAATGGTAAGCGGCATCACGAGCGCCCATTCGAGCACCCGCCGGCCCGGAAACTCGCACAGGCTCACTGCCCAGGCCGTCGCGGTGCCGATGACGAGCGCGCCGAGCCCGGTGATCGCGATCAGGCCGGCCGAGTTGGCGACATAGCTGCCCAGCACCGTGCGCGCGAGATGGGCCCAGGCGCCCTCGCCGCTGAGGAAGACGGAGCCCGCGACCGTGAGGAGCGGCAGGGACAGGAGGACCGCCACCGCGACGGCCGCCAGCACGAGGGGCGCGAGACCCGGCCGTGCGGCGCGGCGCGCCCGGGCGCGGGACGCAGCCGGAGGCGAGGCCAGGCGCGAGGCCGGGCGCGAGGTCAGGCGCGAGGCTTTGGACAAACCATTGGGCGGTCCCGTCGTCATGCCGGGGTCACTGCGATTCGTCATGGGTCGGGATGGCTTCCATGGGCGGCCCGTCGACGGCCGGCGGCGGGGCGCGGGTCTGGCTGCGTTGGGTCTCGCCGCGCTTGGACTTGCGACATCGCGCCTTGCAATGTCACGGCCGCCCGGGCCCTCCTTTCGAGGTCTTGTTTGCCCATGGCGAAAAAACCTGTCTAGAGTGCCACCCTGAGAGGCCAACGAGATGTGCCTCGCATGGCCCTTTCGAGCAACCCGGGCACACGGGACGGAAGGACGCGCCGGCGGGGCCAGACAGGGACGGGCGCATGGCGGATGTCGTCTTGAGCCACATCACGAAGCGCTGGGGCGACTTCGTGGGCGTGGACGATTTCGACCTCACGATCAAGGACCGGGAGTTCCTCGTGCTGTTGGGGCCGTCGGGCTGTGGCAAGACGACGACGATGCGGATGATCGCGGGGCTGGAGGATCCGACCTCGGGCGAGATCCGGATCGGCGAGCGGGTCGTCAACGACCTCGAGCCCAAGCACCGCGACGTGGCCATGGTCTTCCAGTCCTACGCGCTCTATCCCAATCTCGACGTCAAGGAGAACATCCGCTTTCCCTTGAAGGTGCGCCGGGTGCCCGAGGCCGAGCACGAGGAGAAGGTGCGCCGCGCCGCCCGCATGGTCGAGTTGGAGGACCTGCTGCACAGAAAGCCCCGCGAGCTCTCGGGCGGCCAGCGCCAGCGCGTCGCGCTCGCCCGCGCGATCGTGCGCCAGCCGCAGGTCTTCCTGATGGACGAGCCCCTTTCCAATCTCGACGCCAAGCTGAGGGTCTCGACCCGCGCGCAGCTGAAGAACCTGCAGCACGAGTTGCAGGTCACGACCATCTACGTCACACACGACCAGATCGAGGCCATGACGCTCGCCGACCGGGTGGTGGTGATGAACAAGGGCGTCGTGCAGCAGGTCGGCACGCCGACCGAGATCTACGACTACCCGGCCAACACGTTCGTCGCCTCCTTCATCGGCTCGCCGGCCATGAACCTGCTGGAGGGCGTGATCGAGAACGGGACCTTCCGCACCGCGCACGTGACCGTATCGGGACTCGACCCCTCGGTGAGCGGCCCGGTCACGCTCGGCTTCAGGGCCGAGGATGCGAGCGTGCGGCCGGGCGATGGCGGCGAGGTCTCCGCGCCCGTCTATTCGATCGAGCTTCTGGGCGATGCGACCATGGTGACGGTGCGGGCCGGCGGCGGCGCGGAGGGCGGCAACGCCTCCGGCCTCGTCGCGGTCAAGGCCGACAAGGAGTACCGCATCGGCATCGGCCAGACGGTCGGCTTCTCCGTGCCGGCCCATATCTGCCACCTCTTCGATTCGACGACCGGCGCCCGCATCAGCAACCCGGTCGCCCCGCCGGCCGCGCCGCCGCCGAATGATGGCCGCTATATTCAGGACGCCCCGCCCGACCCACAGGTGCCACGAACGGTCGATGTCGCCAGCGCAAACGTGGCCGGCGCGAACGTGGCCGGCGCGAACGTGGCCATGGCGGTCGATGCGGGGCAGACGGCCTGACGAGATCGACGCCGCGAAGCGCGCCCCGCGCCCGCGGCGTTCGGTGAACCCGGTTGCGGCATGGCCCGCAGCCAAACCCCATCACAGCCCCCCGGAAGAAACGATCGAGGATACGCAATGCTGAAGACACTTCTCCTGGCGACGACCGTCACGCTCGCCTCCGCCACGCTCGCCAACGCGGCCTGCCCCTACGAGGTCACGACGCCCATCAAGTCCCTCTCGGCCGGCTTCGAGGCCTGGAAGGCCGTGACCGATGCCATGGCCGAATGTGGGCCGCTCACGGCCGAACTCGACCAGGAGTTCCGCGAGAAGCAGCCGGCCGCCTTTGCCGCCAGCCCCGCGCTCTACCAGCTCGGCGGCGTCGCCAACTCGACCATCGTGCCGCTTCTCAACGACCGCTCGATCCGTCCGCTCGACAGCCTGATCGAGGAGTTCGCGCCCGACCTGCCCAACAACCTCAAGATCACGATCGACGGCGACACCATGGCGATCGCCATGATGGTAAACGCGCAGCACCTCATGTACCGCAAGGACATTCTCGACGATCTCGGCCTCGAGACGCCCGAGACCTATGAGGACGTGCTGGCCGCGGCCGAGGCGATCAAGGAGGCCGGCGTCGTCGACTATCCCCTGGGCGGCACGCTCATGCCGGGCTTCAACCTCGGTATGGAATTCGTGAACATGTATTTCGGCTATGGCGGCGAGTTCTTCAACGACGACAAGACGCCGGCCGTCAACAACGAGACGGGCGTCAAGGCGCTGGAGATGCTGAAGGCGCTGACGGCCTATATGGACCCCGAATATCTCGTCTCCGATTCGACCTATGTCCAGCAGCAGTTCCAGCAGGGCAAGATCGCCATGGCCAATCTCTGGGCCAGCCGCGCGGGCGCCATGGACGACGAGGCCGAGAGCCAGGTGGTCGGTCTCGTCGAGATGGCCTCGGCCCCCGGCGTCGAGGGCGGCGAGCGGCCGGCCTCGACCATCTGGTGGGACGGCCTGGTGATCGCGGCCAACACGACCGACGAGGAGGCCGAGGCGGCCTTCAAGCTCATCCTCGGCGGGCTCGACGCCGAGATGGTGCAGGCCAACAACGACGCGGCCGTCTGGCTGATCGAGGGCTACGAGCCCGGCCGCCTCGCGCAGGGCGCCGCCGCGACCGCGATGGGCGGCGCGGCGCCCTATCCGGCCTCGACCGAGATGGGCATCATGCTCAACGCCATCGGCGACAACATCGCCGACTTCCTGACGGACGCCGCCTCCGCAGAGGACACGCTCGCCAAGGTCGAGAACGCCTACACGACCTCGGCCCGCGAGGCCGGCCTCCTCCAGTAGGCCAAACCGCTAGACAGCCTTCGCCGCTCTCATCGGGCGGCGGATGCGTTGCCTTGGCGGACGCGTCGCAGCCGTCCGCCCCAGACGGTCCAGTCGACGGAGACGGCGCGCAATGAAACGTGGAACATTCTTCGCCTTCGTCGGCCCCTCGCTCGCGCTGATGTTCGTCTTCATCGCACTGCCGCTCGTCAGCGTCTTCCTGCAGAGCTTCCAGCTCACGCAGGAGCAGTTCGAAGTCGTGACCGAGCGCTCCTGCACGCCGGGCTTCCCGACGCAGATCTGCACCGAGAACCAGGTCACCCGGCCGATGCAGGACGCGGACGGCAACATCATCACGACGACCCGCTGGGTCGGCTTCGACACTTACAAGGTGCTGCTGGCGCCCGAGCGGGTGGCGGCCGCGTTCTCCGAAGGCGGGGGCGGGATCACGGCGCTCCTGACGCTCGACTTCTACAAGGCGCTCCGCTTCACGCTCACCTTCAGCCTCGTCACCCTGCCGCTCGTCATCGGGCTGGGGCTCCTCATCGCGGTCGCGGTCAACAACACGGTCGCCTCGATCCGCGGGCCGGTCATCTTCGTCTCGCTCCTGCCCTTCATCATCACGCCCGTCATCGGCGCCCTGTCCATCCGCTGGCTCTTCTACGGCGACGGCATATTGACGGCGGCGCTGGAGAACCTGCTCGATCGGGACATCTCAATGGCGGCCCAGGGCTGGACGATCGAGATATTGATGCTCTTCTACCGGGTCTGGCACGTCGCGCCCTTCGCCTTCGTCGTCTTCTACGCGGCCCTTCAGACCGTGAACCAGGACGCGCTGGAGGCCGCGATCGTCGACGGCGCGTCCCGCTGGGAGCGGATGCGCTACGTCATCATCCCGCATCTGATGCCGCTCATCATCTTCATCGCCCTCATCCACCTCATGGACAGCTACCGCGTCTTCGAGGAGATCGTCGGCTTCTCCTCGGAGGCCCATCGCATCAGCCTGCAATGGCTGACCTTCGACTACCTGACGCCGGACGATAGCGGCAACCGCTCCATCGCCCGCGCGTCCGCCTCCTCGATGCTCACCATGGTCGGCATCGTCATCCTCCTCGTGCCGCTCATCTACCGAACCTGGCGCGACCAGCGGGGATCCCGGTGATGGCCGAGACACGCGCTCTCAAGACGCCGCTCGGGCTCAAGCTCGCCACCAACGGCTTTCTCGTCTTCTGGCTCCTCCTGGCGGCCTTCCCGCTGGTCTGGATCATGGTGATGAGCTTCAAGCTGCCGCTCGACGCCTTTGCCGAGAACCCGCTCGACGTGCTCTTCGGCCCGGTCACGCGCGCGGCCGTGGGCGGGCTCTCGCTCGTCGACATCGTGGTCGGCGTCGCCGCGCTCTACGGCTTTTACAGGCTCGCCTTCGGCAAGGGCCCCGACATGGCCCGCACGCTCGGCGTCGGTGGCCAGGTCTGGCTGGGCTGGATCGCGACCGCCATCGCGCTCGCCCTCGGCTTCGCGATCACATTCGTCCTCGTTCTGCCCTTCGTCTTAAGCCTCGTCGACGCCGCGCTCGGCGCCATTCCGGGCGTGCGCCTCCTCGCCGAGCCCCTGGTCGGCGCGACGACCGAGCACTACACCGCCGTCTGGGTGGAGAACGGGTTCTACCGCCAGTTCGTCAACTCGCTCATCATCACGGCGGGCGTGGTGACGATCTCGCTCACGGTCGGCACGCTGGCCGGCTACGCGCTGGCGCGCACCGGCACGAGCCTCGCCTTCTGGCTCCTCATCGCGGCGCTCGTCTTCCGCGCCCTGCCCCACTCCGTCCTCGTGACGGGCTATCTGCCCTATTTCATCACCTCGGGGCAGTGGATGCAGCCCTTGTGGGACTGGCCCCTGACCGGCTGGTTCTTCGGCCTCTTCTCCAACGAGGCGCCGACGCTTTACGGCATGCGGCTGGCGGTGATCATCGTCCTCGTCTCGATCAACCAGCCCTTCACGATCTGGATGCTGCGCTCCTTCTTCCAGAACATCCCGGCCGAGCTCGACGAGGCCGCCCGCGTCGACGGCTGCTCGCATTTCGAGGCCTTCTGGCGGGTCATCATGCCGGTCATGTGGCCGGGCGTGATCACCACGGGCCTCTTCTCCTTCCTCCTCGCCTATAACGACTATCTCGTCACCGCCCTCCTTTTGGACGGCACGACGCGGACCATGGTCCCGGCCATCACGCAATATTTCAACATGGAGACGACGACGACCGACCAGGTCGAGGCCGTCGCCGCCGCCGTCTCGATCACGGCGCCCCTCTTCATCCTCGTCATGGTCTTCCAGCGCCAGATCGTCTCGGGCCTCACGGCCGGCGCGGTGAAGGGATGAGCGGCGCGAAGGCAGGGGCGCGCCCTGAGCAGGGCGCCCTCACCCGCGACAACGACCTCACCAGGACTGACGAGACGGTCCGCGTGGTCGAGGCCATGGTCGACGGTCTCAACGACCACGATATCGATCGCATGGACCGGTTCTTCGCGCCCGACTTCCGCTGGATGGGCAATGCGGGCTGCGGCACCAAGAAGGGCCTCCGCGAGTTTCAGGACAACTGGCAGCGCCCCTTCCAGGCCGCCTTCTCCGACAAGGTCTGCATCGACGAGGCGCGTCTCGCGCAGGGCGAATGGATGGCCGCCTTCGGGCGCCAGGAAGCCACGCATTCCGGTCCCTTCATGGGCATCCAGCCGACCGGCCGGCGCGTCGAGATCCGCTACATGGACTTCTGGAAGGTCGAGGACGGACGGATTGCGGACAATTACGTGATGGTCGATTTCCCGCACGTGATGCGTCAGCTCGGCGTCGATCCCTTCGCCGGCGAGGGCTGGGAGGCCTATGACGAGGGCAGGCGAGCGCCACCCCGGCCGTAGGCCGCTCAAGCCATGCCGGCGCCGTCAGCGACCGGCCGTGCTGGTCCCGATCAGGCGGTAGAGCGGGCAGAAGCGCACCAGCGCCGTGAGGACGAGCACCCAGCCGATGGCGGCCAGGAGCCAGACGAGCCAGCCCTCGGTATAGAGATAGGCGAGGATGACGAGGGCGAGGCCGATGACGATCCGCAAGATGCGGTCGGTGGTGCCGATATTGACGGTCTTGAACATGACGGTGTCTCCTCGATCGGGCGGGCGCGGGGTCTCCCGATTCGGGAAACCGTAGCAGGTCCGGCCGCCTCGCGTCTTGCGCAGGATCAAACGCGCGTGCCGGAAGACGGGCGGTGCCGAAGACCGGGGCGGCCGCCAGGGAGGGATGCGTCACCCGCTGCCCTCTCCAAACCCCGACCGCGCGCCTATATAGAGGGCCCCCCAGAAGAGCGAGCCCGTCCGATGTTGTTCTCCCGCAAGCCCCTCGCCGTCCCCGCCCCCGATCAGACCCTGCCCGGTCGCGATGCGGCGATCCCGACCGCCGTCCGGCACGCCGTCAACGGCACCGACCTCAAGGCCCCGCTCGCCGACGGCCAGGTCGAGATCGTCGTCGCGCTCGGCTGCTTCTGGGGCGCGGAGCGCTTGTTCTGGCAGCTGCCGGGCGTCGTCTCCACCTCCGTGGGCTATGCCGGCGGCACGACGCCCAACCCGACCTATTCGGAGGTCTGCTCGGGCCGAACGGGCCATACCGAGGTCGTGCGCGTCGTCTACGACCCGTCCGAGGTCACCTTGGACGCGCTCCTCAAGACGTTCTGGGAAGGCCACGACCCGACGCAGGGCATGCGCCAGGGCAACGATGTCGGCACGCAGTACCGCTCGGCCATCTACACGTCGAGCGACGAGCAGCTGGCCGCCGCGAAGGCCTCCAAGGCCGCCTACGAGGTGCAGCTGAAGGCCAGGGGCTTCGGCCCCATCACCACCGAGATCGCCCCCGCCGGCCCCTATTACTATGCCGAGGCCGACCATCAGCAATATCTGCACAAGAACCCGCGCGGCTATTGCGGGCTGGGCGGCACGGGCGTCGCGTGCCCGATCGGGGTCGGGGTCGAGGCGGCGGAATAGCCGGCAACCCGCTGTGGCAAACTCGGCAGCGCCGCCCGCTCGCGAGCGGGGCGGCGAGCGAGGCCGGTGTCGGCCCGCGTGCGGGCAGGAACCCTAGAGCGCTAGTCCCCCCGGCCCCTCGGCAACGGCACCGCGACCCGGATCGGCGCTCCGCCGGCCGTCAGCACGGTGCGGCAGGCATTGGGCAGGCCGGCAAGGGTCAGCGGGGGCTTGGGCTTGGCGGGTGCGGCGCCGGGCTTCGGGGTCCAGGGCTCATCCGAGAGCCAATAGGCGAGCGCACCGCCGCAGCCCGTGCCGGCGGGCGGCGGGTCTTGGTTCTTGCACTGGCTCGCGCCGGCCGGGCAGTTCAGGCGGACGTGGAAATGGTAGTGGTGGCCGTACCAGGGCCGCACGCGGCGCAGCCAGTCGGTCTCGCCGCGCCCGAGCTGCGGCGCCATGCGGCACAGGCCCTCCTTGATCGCGGGGTGGACGAAGATGCGTGCCACCCGCTCATCGGACGCGGCGCGCTTGATGATCGAGGCGTGGTCGCGGGTGAACTTCTCGGCGTCGAGCGTGCGCGTGCCGTCTTTCAGCATGGAGACGGCGCTGATCTCCTCGCGCTCCCTGTCGGAGAGGCGCCGCTCGGGCATCTCGGTCAGCCAGATATCGGCGTCGAGCCCGATCTGGTGGCTGGCATGGCCGGTCAGCATCGGCCCGCCCCGCGGCTGGCTGAGATCGCCGACGAGAAGCCCGTTCCAGCCGACGGACGGCGCATCGGCCGCCAGATCGCGCAGGAAATCGACCAATTCGGGATGGCCCCAATTGCGGTTGCGGCTGAGGCGCATGGCCTGCCAGGTCGGCCCGTCCTCCTCGAGCTTCTCGGCGCCCGCGACGCAGCCCTTGGCATAGGAGCCGTAGGGGGCGGGCGTCATCGGGGCCGCATCGACGGCCGCACCGAAAAGCTGCTTGGCCGGCGTCTGGGCGAGCGCGCCAGTCGCCGCCAGCACCGCGAGGCCGAGCGCGCCGGACAAGGCGAGGCGACGCGAGGATCGGGTCGAAGGCGATCGGGTCATGGGCAGGCACCTCGTTGTGGAGCGGCCGGGGGAGAGCGGACGCCGCGAGCCAGTCTGCCGCGTCGCCGCAGGACCGGCAAGCCGAAGGCGGGCACGGGCATGGCAAGGCGCACCCGTGCGGCGCCTCGAATACATCGATCTATGGAAACAATGATAACATTCGGTTTTTCATTAGTTCTACGCAGGAATAGTTTGGCGCATGTTGTCCTTGTCAGCGGGGCCGAGCGGCTCCCTCCCAAACCGGAAACCGGCGCTCACGGGGCGCCTTCCCAGCCCACCAAAGGACTTCAAGCCATGACCATCAAGACCCTCGCCATCGCCGCCGTCGCCGCGATCGCCTTTGCCGGCTCCGCCTCCGCCGCCTCCATCAACGACGAGAACCGGCTGCGCGACCTCTCCGCGCCTACCTTCTCGGCCGGCGCGTCGGGCGATGTCTTCGAGGGCCGGCTCAGCCAGGAGCCTGTCGGCTTCTCGATTAACGACGAGAACCTGCAGCGCTCCCACTCGGCGCCCGATTTCACCGACGGCACGTCAGGCCGCATCGTGGAGGGCCGCGCATCGGCCAACCCGTCCGCCGTCTTCATCAACGACGAGAACCGCGACCGCTTCGACACGTTCGAGCGCTAGGTTCCGGCCGCCCCCGCAATATCTCCCTCCAACCCCGCAGGAGGCCCACGACGTCGTTTCCTCCCCATCCCCCCTCGAAGGCCTCGCTCTTCCGAGCGGGGCCTTTTTTTCTCCTGCGTCGGCACGACACGCCCCGCCTTGCGCGATTCGCCGTCGCTCGCCTTGACGGATCGAAGCGCAGTCTGTTGTGCTGTCGTCCGGGGGACGCGCGGGATCGAGGCACGCGCACCAGAAACCGAGGCGAACGATCCGATCCATGATGCCTGCCCATCTACCCGCGCGTGGCCCGCAGTTCCTACGCGACACGCAGTCCGCGCGAGAGGCACGGCGTCCTCGAAGACCGGACGTCGAAAGGCGTCGCCGGGTGCGCGATCGCGGCGCCCCGCTCGTTCTCGCCGGCCTGGTCGCGGGATGGGCGCTCGGCCTCTCGCCGGCCGAGGCCGTCATCATCGACGGGGAGAGCCGGCGCACGCTCGGCGCGGCCGAGCGTGCGCTCTACGCCGCCACCGGCCGGCTCGATTGCGGCGGCACGATCAGCACCGCCCAGCTGACGGGCTCGTCCTCCGTCATCACCTCCGTCGCGCACGGCTTCTATGGCAAGGGCGGCCGCCCGCGCACCGATTTCGGGCGCTGCACCTTCCGGGTCGCCGGGCGGACCTATCGGATCGACGCGTCGAGCGTGACGGTCGGCTCGACCAATCCCTATCGCGCCGCCGGCACGTCCGACTGGGCCGTCGCGCGGCTGACCGAGGCCGTGCCCGGCATCGCGCCCTACGAGGTGGCACGCGCATCGAGCGGCGTCACCCTCGTCGCGCAGGGCCATTCCAACTGGCGGCGCGGCACGCGCAGCATCGAGACCTGCCGCGCCCGCTCGCGCGCCGCCGAGATCGCCATCGATTGCGACACCGGCCAGGGCGCGTCGGGCGCTGCCTTCCTCGTACCGGGCACGCGGCGCATCTTTGGCCTCTTCGTCGGCTTTCGCTCCAGCCAGCCCAATCGCTCGGCCCCTTTCGACGCGCGCTCCCACCACAATTACGGCGTCGCCATCCGGGGCGCCCTCGCCGCCGCGATCAGGCGGCTGGCCCGCTAGGCACGGGCGAGAGGGCGCCGGGCGTCTGGCCGGCGCCTGGGCAGGAAACCCTCGCCCGGGATCGTGCGTTGGTCTCCGTATCCGCCTCTCATCGGCCTGGCCGATAGGTCTGAACGCATTTTCGTCTCTGGTGGCCGAGGCTTGCAGGGCGCACTTTGAGGCTCATGATAGACCACACCCACGCGCCGACGGCGCCGACCCTTCGGAGTGACGCCATCCACGCCGGCACCGACGCAACCACGGCCGATACGGCATCCCGCATCACGGTGCGCCAGGATCCCTCCGTGCCGGCCGACGCCGCGACCCGCAGCGGCCTCGACGTGCGGGTCTGGGGCGCGCGCGGCTCGATCCCCTTCACGGGGCCAGACGTGCTGCGCTATGGCGGAGATACGGCCGGCGTCGAATTGCGGATGCCGGACCGAGTCGTCTATTTCGACGCCGGTTCGGCCGCACCCCGCAGCGGCAAGGCGATCCTCGCCGACGGGGTGCGCGAGATCGACCTCTTCCTCAGCCATGTTCACTACGACCACATCATGGGCATGCCCTTCTTCGCGCCGATCTTCTGCTCCGACGTGCGCCTGCGCGTCTGGTATGGCGGGGCGAAGACGGACGAGGGCGTCAAGGCGGTGATCGGGCGCTATTTCGAATCGCCCTATTTCCCGGCCTCCATCAACTGCATCGGCGCCGACATCTCCTTCCACGCCTTCCGGCCGGGAGACACGCTCGAGGTCGCCGACACCGCCGTCGAGACGGCTCCGCTCAAGCATCCGGACGGCGCGACGGGCTTCCGGGCGACGCGCGGCGGGGCGAGCTTTGCCTACATCACCGATTTCGAGCAGGATGGCGGCGCGGGCGACGCCTCGGTCGTGAGGCTCGCCCAGGACGCCGACTTGGCCTTTCTCGACGCGACCTTCACGCCGCACGACTACTTGCCCTGCGCCGGCTGGGGCCATGCCCATTGGCGGGCCTGCGGGGAGTTGGCCGAACGGGCCGGTGCCAAACGCTGGGGCCTCTTCCACCACAAGCATGACCGGAGCGACGACGCGATGGACCGGATCGTGCGCGAGGCGCAGGCCGAGTTCCCGAACGCCTTCGGCGTGGCCTCCGGCCAGCGCTTCGCCCTCGCGGGCTCCGCGGCGCCCCCCCCGACCTGCCCGGTCCCGCGCGCGATGGTGTCGGTCTAGGACCTGCTCCTACCAAGCCTCTTTCAGCCGGTGGACGAGCCAGAGCCCGGCGCGGCCGAGCGGGCGGTCCTGGCGGGAGATGGCGTAGAGCGTCTCGTGGAGCGCGTCTCCGCTGAGGAAGGTGAGCGCGATCGGCTTCAGGAGCCCCGCGCCGAGCGAGGCCTCGACGAGGTGGCGTGGCATGATGCCCCAGCCGAACCCGCGCTCGATGAGGATTCGCCGCACCCGCTGGTCGGCCACATGCCAGACGTCGAGCGAGAGCGGGTTGGGCGTGCCGGCGCCCCGGCGTGATGCGGAGAGGATCTGGCGCTGGTCGCGCAGGTCCGCCTCGGTCAGCGTGCGCCGGAGCGTGGCGAGCGGATGGTCGGCGCCCGCCACCGCGATGATGTCGATCTTGGGCAATGGCTCGCGCACCAGTTCGGCCAGCCCCGGCCCGGTCATGTTGAAGGCTCCGATGACGCCGATATCGGCCTCGCCGTCCAGCACCATGTCCATCGGTCCGCCGGCTTCCTGGACGATGAGGTTGAGCGCGACGCTGGGGAAGGCCTCGCCGAAGGCCTCGAGCGTGTCGGCGAGGCTCTCGATCGGGGTCAGCATGGAGACGGCGAGGCTGACCTGCGCCTCCAGCCCGCCCGACAGCGCCTTGGCCTTGGCCTTGAGCGCGTCCGAGCGGTCGATGACGGCGCGCGCGTCGCCGACGATGGTCGCGCCGGCATCCGTCAGCCTCGGACGCTTGGTCGAGCGGTCGAAGAGCTTGAGGTCGAGCTGGAACTCGAGATTGGCGATGGCCTGGCTGACGGCCGACTGGCCACGCTGAACCTTCTTGGCCGCCGCCGTGAAGGATCCCGTGTCGACGATGGCGACCAGCATGCGCAATTGGTCGAGCGTCACGCTCTCCAACATGTCTCAATGTCCTCGTTCGGAGTGTCGGCGCGCCGAATCGCGCGGAGCCCGGCCTGAATAGGCGCGGAGCCGTGCAACGGCCAAGAGGCTTCCTGCCATGTCCAGGAGCGTTGGTTGCGGAGGCGCCGGCATGGATCGCGCAGGCCTCGCGCGGCGACCCGTCATATCCGGCGCGCGTCCACGGTCCCCATCCGGCCGGGCAGGGTGAGGCAGTTCCAGAGGGGTGCGGGAGCGGAGCCGGAGGGCGAGGTCTGGCCGGCCAGCTCGCAGGTGACGGCGGACACGTAGCCCTTCACGTCGGCCTCCTCGGGAAGGTCTGGCAGGTCCTTGGCCGCCCTTTGCAGCCGGTCGGCGACGTTGACGACGTCCCCGATCACGGTGTGGGTGAGCCGGCTCTCACCGATCTCGCCGACGAGCGCGGTGCCCGAATGCAGCCCGTAGCGCACCGCGATGCGCGGCAGGGCTGAGCGCGCGCCGTCCGCATCGCCTGCCGCCGGGCGCTCGGCATGCTCGACATTGCGCCGGGCGATGGCCTGGCGGATGACCGCGATGCTGGAGAACGCCTTGGCGGCATGGTCGTCGCCGTGCTCCATCTCGCTCCAATAGGTCATCACGCCGTCGCCGACGAACTTGTCGATCGTGCCGCCAACGCTGGTAACGGCGCGGACGATGTCGGCATAGTGGTCGGCGAGAAGCTGTGCCGTCTCCTCGGCCGGCAGCGCCTCGGCGATATGGGTGAAGCCGG
This sequence comes from uncultured Alphaproteobacteria bacterium, assembly GCA_963799285.1. Lineage (GTDB taxonomy): Bacteria > Pseudomonadota > Alphaproteobacteria > Rhizobiales > CAWCWK01 > CAWCWK01. Next base: position 3,398,294 of record CAWCWK010000004.1, on the reverse strand, counting down.
CGATATCGGTGAAGAGGACGGTGACGGCGGCCGTCTCCAGATGCGGCTCGCCGATCCGCCCGCGCACCAGCCGATCGACGAAATTTCCGGGCAGGTGCCGCTCGATTCGGCGGAGCGCGCCGACCATGGCGTTGAACGACCGGCTCGCCTGATCGACCTCGCGGACCGAGGAGCGCGGCAGATCGGTCACCTCGGTGAGGTTCATCCGCGTGACGGCCGACATCTGCGCGCTGAACCGCGAGAAGGGCTGCGCCATCCGCTTGCCGACCAGCATGCCGAGCCCGGTGACGACGAGGGTCGCGGTGATGGCGAGGAAGAGGAGCGTCTGGAACCGGTCGACGGGCGTCGACGAGGCCGACGCGTTGAAATGCGCGCCCACGGTCCAGGGTACGGGCCCGAACTCCGTGGTGATGGCGTAGATGAAGACCTGGATGTCGCCGTCCTGCTCGTTCCAATGCGCCGTCGCGTGGCGCATGCGGGGGGCGCCCGGCAAGGGTTCGGGATCGCGCCACATCGCGGCGAGGACCGGGTCGCCGATCTCCTGCGTCGAGGGCAGGCGGGCGGCGCCCATCGCCGCGCCGAGCCGGGGATGGGCGAGGACGAGGTCGCGTCCGAAGAGGATGAAGGCCGTGCGGCCCGAGCTCTCCGCCGTCTTGTCGGACAGTCGCTCCGAGAGCGTGGCGGCATAGGAGGAGAGCTCGGCCAGCGAGACGCTGGCGACGAGGAGGCCGGCGAAGCGGTCCCCGTTCCAGACCGGCGCGCGGCGCATGACGATCGGCAGATCGAGCGCGGAATTGGCGCGCGGCAGGCTCCAGGCATTGGCGCCGGGGCCCGACGGGCCAGGGCCGGCGCGGCGCGCCTCCGACATCCAGACGTTGAGTTCGGGCACCTGGTAGATGTCGTCGCCCGCGACAATGCCGCTCTCGCGCTCGGCCCGCCAGGCCCGCCCATCGGCGCGAACGAAGCTGAGAGCCGCGATCTGGCGCGGACCGATCAGGCCGTGGGTGAGGAGCTGGCGCATGCCGACATCGTCGCGCGCGAGGAGCGGGTCGCCCTCGAGGACGGCACGCAGCCCGTCCAGCGTCTCGTCCGCCACCGCCATGTGGTCTTCGACCTGGTCGAGGACGGTGCGGACGACCGTGTCGCCCTCGAAGGCGATGGCACGCGACGTCTCGACCCGGCCGAAATAGACGAAGAGGCTCATCACGAGCGCGAGCGCGAGGAAGGCAAAGCCGCCAATGGTGAGGGCCGTCACGAGGGCGAGCGAGCGCTGCCGCCGGCCCGGTCGATAACGCGGCCGCAAGAGGCGCTGCGGCCCGTTCGCGATCCAGCGCCGCAGAGCGCGCCCGCGCCCCGTCATCGGGCGCGCGGGCGGGGGCGGGTGCGCCGGTTCGAGCGGAAGGGGGGTGCGGGCGTCTATGACGGCCTCCGCTTCCATACGCGACGTGAGACGCCTCTATCGGACGCGGGACCTCGAATGCCGGTCAGCCCGCTGCGGCCGCCGGTAGCGGCGAGACATGGCGACGGACGGCAAGACAGGCGGCGGGGCATACGACTTCCAGACAGACGGGGCCGGCGCGGGAGACATCCGCACGGGCGTCGATGGGCGAGGCGGGAGATCCCTGCGACGCCCGGGAGCGCCCCAAAGCCACCCTAAACCCTCGGCACGCTGCCTTCGGACCGTCACGCGCCGAGCCTCCTCGCGCCGAGCCTCCATGCGTCGGAGCCTGGACACTCCCGAGCCTCGACACCTCAAGCGGCGATGTCTCGGCTCTTTGGTACCCAATTGGCACCCCAATTGGCACCCTAGGCGTCGATCGCATCGGCCCTGGCTCGGAGCAACGCGTCCCGGGCCTTCGCACCGGCGTCTCGGGTGCCACACTACCGGCAAATGCGAGGCGGCGCGAGGCCTGTCCGTGTAACGGATGTTCGCGGCCGATCACGGTATCGAGGGCTGTGCCCTTCCTTCGCCGCGATGATCCCGCGAGGGCGGTGCTTCGACGGGTCCGTGCGCCGCGCTAGTACCGCCCGTCATAGACGGTCACGAGACCGTCGGAGCCGGCGAACACCGTCTCGGCCACGATCGTGTAGTCGGCCGCAGTCAGGATCGATGTCGCGGCGACGAGGGCGGACAGGCCGATCAGAAGACCGAGCGCGGTAACGGCCTTAGCCATCACCGCATCCCATTGCGCGGCCGTGAGGGAGGGGAGTGCGAGAGCGGCGACGGCTCCAACGAGGGTGCCGGCCAGCGTCTGGAGACCCGACCGGAGGGGGGGCGTGCGGGCGGGTCGAGGTGCGAGAGCCGGTCTGCGAAGCGGCGGTCGGGCTACGAAGGCCGGGAATGGCAAACGGGCCGTGGGTCGCGGTCGTCATGGGTACGGTCGTCATCGGTTCGGCTCCTGGTCTCGTGCCACTATGGATGGTGCCGGATCGAAGGCGCAGCCGTTAAAACCTGCTGGCTATCATCGATCGGCCGAATGATCGGGCGCCGGCTCGTCACGTATCGGCGCGGCGGCCACCCTCTTGCCGCCTTGCGCCTTCAAGACCTGTGCGAGACGCGGCGGCCGGGGCGACACGCCTGCGGAATGCGACCTATCGGGAGACACGGGAATGGCAGACGATCTTGGAGGCACGGACCGGATCGGGCGGGCATCCCATCGTCTGTCCGCCGCCCTCGACGCGCTCGACGCCGCCCTCGCCCAGGGCCGGGAGGGTCCGCCGGCCCGCCGTGAGGTCGAGGTGATGGCCGAGGACCGCGCCCGCATGGCCGAGGAGCTGATCGCGGCCCGCAGCGCCGGCGAGACGCTGCGCGAGGCTGGCCAACGCGCCTTGAGGGGCGTACGCGAGGCCCGCCAGACGGTGCGCATGGTCCTCGACGAGGGCGCCTGAGGCACGAGAGCCGTCGGCGGAACGACGAGCAGCGAGACGGAGAGCAGAACATGGCGCAGATCAAGGTCGAGATCGGCGGGCGCAGCTATCGCATGGCCTGCGCGGACGGCGAGGAGGACCACCTCCTCGGTCTGGCCTCCGAGGTGGATGCGCAGGTCGAGGCACTGCGCGGCTCGATCGGCGAGGTCGGGGACACGCGGCTCGCCGTCATGGCCGCCATCGTGCTGGCCGACGAGCGCAACGAGGCGCGCCGCCGGCTCCGCACGGCCGAGACCGGCGCACGCTCCGACGCCGAGACCAGCGAGGACGCCATCGCCCGGCTCGACGCCATCGAGGCCCGCGCCGCCGACGCCCTCGACGACGCGGCCGCGCGTATCGAGGCCCTGGCCCGCCAGGCCCAGCAGACGGCCGCGCGCTGAACCCTGACCGCCCCGATGCGAGCCCTTCTCCCCCTGGGGAGAAGATGCCCGCAGGGCGGATGAGGGGCCCCGCTCCAGAGGCATGACCCCCACCCGCTTCCTCAAATCGACACGCAATCGCCACAGGCCTCTTGGTCTCCGCCCCGTCAGGGCCTACATATGGTCTTGGCGAGCTGTGGGGTGCGTGCAGGACTTCACATCCCCGGGGCCTTATCGACTCCCTCGGGAGCTGTCCCTGGGCAGGGCCGTGGCCTTGCTCATATGGCGCCCACCTACGCTGTAGGTTCCCGGGATAGAAACGTCCCACGGCCTTTCACGGCTTCGCCAACCCTTTTGCCTCGAGTTTTCGTGCCAGCCGATCGCCCGCCAGCCGATATCGACGACGAGAAGCGTGCGCTTCGGCGCCGGATGCGGGCGGTGCGCGATGCGGTGCCGGACCGCGAGGTCCGAACCCGGACCATACTCGCCCGCGCCGAGGCGCTATTGGCGGACCTGGGAGCGTCCAGCGCATCCACCGTTCTCGGCGCCTATGTCGGCCTCGGGGCGGAGATCGACCCGGCCGCGCTCCTCGCCGCGTGGTGCGAGGCCGGCGGGGCCTGTGCCCTTCCCGTCGCCGAGTCCGATGCCCCGCTCGCCTTTCGCGCCTGGCGGCCCGGCATGCCGCTGCGACTGGGCCCGTTCAAGGTGCCCGAGCCCCTCCATGGCGCGGTCCTCACCCCGACCTGCCTCCTCGTTCCCCTCCTCGCCTTCGATGCGGACCGCTGGCGCCTCGGCCAGGGCGGCGGGCATTACGACCGCACGCTCGCGCAGCCAGGCTACGCGGGTTGCGTCTCGATCGGCCTCGCCTTCGACGCGCAGATGCTGGACGCCGTCCCCCGTGACCGCTTCGACCGCCGCTTGAGCGCCGTGGTCACGGAGACGCGCACGCTCGTCGGCTAGCCCCCCGGCCTCGCTGCGCCCTTCGCGCTCTTCGCGCCCTTCGCCCACCGTGCTAGGGGCCTCGGCGAACCCGACCTTCGCCTCTTGTCAGCCCTCGCGAGCCTCCATGCGCATCCTCTTCCTCGGCGACCTCGTCGGCCGCGCCGGCCGCCAGGCCGCGATCGACCGCCTGCCCGGCCTCATCGCGCGCGGGGGCTTCGACTTCGTCGTCGTCAACGGCGAGAACGCGGCGGGGGGCTTCGGCATCACCGAGGCGATCACGGCCCAGGTGCTGGATGCCGGGGCCGATTGCGTCACGCTTGGCAACCATGCCTGGGACCAGAAGGAGGCGCTGGTCTTCATCGCCCGCGAGCCCCGCCTGTTGCGTCCGCTTAACTTCCCCTCCGGCACGCCGGGACGCGGCGCCAATCTCTTCGAGGTCGCGCGCGGGCCGGCCAAGGGCGCGCGGGTCCTGGTCGCGCAGGTCATGGGCCGGGTCTTCATGGACGCGCTCGACGATCCCTTCCGCGCCGCAGACGAGGCCGTGGAGAGCGCCGCCCTCGGGCGCGTGGCCGATGCGATCCTCGTCGACGTCCACGCCGAGGCGACCTCGGAGAAGCAGGCTCTCGGCCACATGCTCGATGGGCGCGCCTCGCTCGTCGTGGGTACGCACACGCATGTGCCCACGGCCGATCATCAGATCCTGCCCGGCGGCACGGCCTATGCTTCGGACGCCGGCATGTGCGGCGATTACGATTCGGTGCTCGGCATGGACAAGGAAGAGCCGATCCAGCGCTTCCGCTCGAAGATCCCCGCCTCACGCTTCACGCCCTCGCTGGGCGCGGCCACTGTCTGCGGTGTCGCGGTCGAGACCGACGATGCGACGGGCCTCGCCCGCGCCGTCTCGCCCGTCCGCGTCGGCGGGCGGCTCAGCCAGGCCTGGCCCGACTGGGCAGTCTAGGACCGCCCGCGCACCAGGCCGCCGAGCCCGTCCAGCGTGCCCGCGACGAGATCGAGGCCGAGCAAGCGGGCCGGGTCGACGGGACCCGGCATGCGAACGCCGGCGGGCGCGCGGCGATAGCCGGCACGGGCGTAATAGGGCGGATCGCCGACGAGGAGGATCGCGCGCTCGCCCGCCGCCAGCGCCGCGCCTGCGCTCTCCAGCAGCAGCCCCAGGCCGACGCCCTGCCCACGCAGGTCCGGCAGCACGGCAAGGGGCCCGAGAAGGAGGGCCGGCGCGTCCCCGACCGTGATCGGCGTCAGGCGGACCGAGCCCACGAGGCGGGCGCCCACGCGCGCGGTGAAGGAGAGGTCCGCTTGGTGCGGCGCCTCCTCGCGCACGCGCTGCGAGGCCTTGGCGTAGCGGCCGGGGCCGAAGACGGCGTCGGTGAGCGCCTCGATCTCGGCGTCGAGACCGGGCGCGGCGTCATGCGTTTCGGGCTTGAGGATCACGGAGGCCTGCTCCGGTTCGGGCGCGGCCAATGATGCGGACAGGGTGTGCGTCCGGAGGCGTGTCATGCCGGGCTCCCGGGAAACTGATGTCCAGGTGCCCGGGGTCTCCGGGCCGCCTAGGACGGGCGTGAGCGGGCGGGGGCCCGCAAACGGGTGCGCGTTCGTCGTCGAAGGGTAGCCAGGGGACTCATGCCGCGCTGCTAACACGGAGGTGGCCGCCTCGGCAATCGGATTGAAGCCTCCTCGAGACGTTGCCGCGCGCTATTGCCACGTACCTTGGCCAGCCCCGCACGCGCGTTGTGCGGCGGCGCGGATTGCGCGCGGCGCCCCGCGCGGTAGATCAACGGGCGATCGAGCACGGCAGGAGAGACGAGATGGGCCTTCTCATAGACGGCGAATGGCACGACCAGTGGTACGACACCAAGACGTCCGGCGGTAAGTTCGTGCGCTCCGACGCGGGCTTTCGCAACTGGGTGACGCCGGACGGCTCGGCCGGCCCCAGCGGCACGGGCGGCTTCAAGGCCGAGCCCGGGCGCTATCACCTCTACGTCTCGCTCGCCTGCCCCTGGGCCCATCGCACCCTCGTCTTTCGCGCCTTGAAGGGGCTCGAGGACGCGATCTCGGTCTCCGTCGTCAACGACTTCATGGGCGACGAGGGCTGGACCTTCGAGCCCGGCGAGGGCGTGGTGCCCGACCCGCTCTTTCAGGCCACCCGCATGTTCCAGGTCTACCAGCGCGCCAAGCCGGACTATACGGGCCGCGTGACCGTCCCCGTCCTGTGGGACAAGGCGGGCGATGCCATGGTCTCCAACGAATCCTCCGAGATCATCCGCATGTTCAACAGCGCGTTCGACGACGTCGGCGCCGACGCTTCGCTCGACTTCCACCCCGAGGGCCTTCGCGAGGACATCGATGCGGTCAACGCGCGGGTCTACGACACGGTCAACAACGGCGTCTACAAGTCCGGCTTCGCCACCACGCAGGACGCCTATGAAGACGCCGTCCGTCCGCTCTTCGAGACACTCGACTGGCTGGAAGCGCGGCTGACCGACAAGCGCTGGCTCGTCGGCAACCGCCTCACGGAGGCCGACTGGCGCCTCTTCACGACGCTGGTGCGCTTCGATCCGGTCTATGTCGGCCACTTCAAGTGCAACATCCGCCGCATCGCCGACTATCCGGCCTTGTCGGGCTACCTGCGCGATCTCTATCAGGTGCCGGGTGTCGCCGGCACCGTGGACATGGGTCACATCAAGCGCCACTACTACGCCAGCCACGAGACGATCAATCCGACCCGCATCGTCCCCGTAGGCCCCGCCATCGACTACGACGCCCCGCACGACCGGGCCCGGCTGGGGCCGGAGTGGAACGCCGGCTAAGGGCGCGCGACGTTCTATCTCCAAAGTCGGTCAGAGGATCGAAGGCGCGCCGGACCGAGGTACCCAGGTCTCGCTGATCGGGGCGCCCCGCACGACTTCGCCTATGCGAGCTCGGGCGCTCGTGAGCACGTCCTGCGGCAGCGCGTCGACGTCGAGCCAGAGATGCTCGGCGATCTCGGCATCGGGGCGTGGCGGCTTGGGCTGCTCGAAGCGTCGGAGCACGTAAAGCGCGACGTGGTCGCGCGGCCAGTCGGGGCCGTTATGGTAGAGGCCGAAAAGGGTTGGCGGCTCCAGGGGGCGGATGCGCCCTTCCTCCCAGAGCTCTCTTGCCAGCGCGGTGCCCGCCGCCTCGCCGGGCTCGATGCCGCCGCCGGGCAGTTGCAGGCCGGGCGCATAGGTGTGGCGGATGAAGAAGGCCTCGAGCCGCCCCGCCCGCTCGCGCAGCACCAGCGCCCGCGCGCCGAGCGTCAGGCCGCGCGCGTGCTGGCGATAGCGGTGAAAGGCGCTCGAGAGCCAGCGGCTCGTGCGGCGCGTGGAGCCCAGCCGGGCCAGAAGGGTGCGGGGGATGGCCATGCGGGGACCGGCTTGTGATCTCGCGGCCCGTCCGTCAAGCGCAATCGCATGGGGGCGTAAAGGCCCGCGACACCACCCGGCGGTGGCACGCTCCGGCAAACCTGCTAGGAGACTCCGAGATAGGCGGCGCCCTCTATCGCCGCCCACCCCGTTTCCGCCTGAGCGACCCCGATGTCCCTGCCCTCCCCCGACGCTTCCCATAACGCTTCAACCGAGATCGACGCGCCCGGGATCGACGCATCCGAGATCGTTGCGCCAGAGGCGTGCCGCGACATGGCCGAGGTGCGCGCCGGGATCGACGCGCTCGACGCGCGGCTCGTCGCGCTGCTCGCCGAGCGCCAGCGCTATATCGAGGCGGCCGGACGGATCAAGCCGGAGAAGTCCGAGGTCCGCCTGCCCTGGCGGATCGAGGAGGTGGTCGACAAGGTGCTCGCCCGCGCCGACGCGGAAGGGCTGTCGCGCGCGATTGCCGAGCCCGTCTGGCGCGAGCTGATCGAGCGCTGCATCGCGCATGAGCACACGGTCTGGGATGCCCGGCACGAGGCAGCCGGCGGCGACGCCCAATCGGGCTGACGGAACGGCCGAGGGAACGCTCCATCCGGTCAAACCCTTGTCATCCTGCGCCTTCTATTCCTTAATCAGCGCGAACGCGCAGGATATGCGCGACAACCATAGAGGCTTCGCCGCACCGTGCCACGAGGCCGGTGGCGAAGGGCCGGCAGAGAGGAAAGACGGTATGACACGGATCGCGACACGGGTGGCCAAGCGGGCGGCCGAGCGGGCGGCGAAGCAGGTGGCCAAGCGGGCAGGATGCGGGCGCGGATGGACGGCGGGCCTCGTGCTTCTGGCGGCGATTGCGCCTGCCGCGGCGCAGAACGCGGCCGATGCCGACACGGCCAATCCCGACACGGCAGCCTTCCTGCGCGAGATCCTGGCGGCCGTCGAGGGCGGCGAGAACGCGGCCACGCTCGATGCCGGCGTCGCGACCCGCGTCGAGGAAGCCGGCGCGGCGGCGGCGGCGGCCATCGCCGCCAACGATGCAGATGCCGCCATCGCGGCGCTCGAGGGCGCGATCGAGGCCGTCTCGGACGCCCGGCCCTTCGGCGTGCGCCGCGCCGTCCTCGTCTCCGACGAGGTCGAGACCTTCGGCGACTATGACGAGCGGCCCGACAATGCCTATGCGCCGCAGGAAACGGTGACGCTCTATGTCGAGCCGACGGGCTATGACTTCGCCGGCACGGAGGGTGCCTACACGGTGGAGCTGTCGGGCGACTACGCGCTCCTCTCGCCCTCGGAGCAAATCCTCCTCGTCGGCCAGGCCGATTTCGCCCGCTTCGACTTCGAGGCCGAGACCAAGACGCAGGACCTCTTCCTGACGATCTCCTACACGCTGCGCGACCTGCGTCCCGGCACCTATACGATCGTGACCCGCCTCAACGACCTCAATGGCGGCGACGCGACCTCGTTCAGGACGCCGATCACCATTGGCGAGGCAAGCGAAGAGACGAGCGAAGAGGTGAGCGAAGAGACGAGCGGAGACGCGGCGCCCGAGGCCCCGTCGGAGATGACCGACACCGCACCGGTCGCGCCGGCCGGCACGGCCGGCGAGACGACCGCGAACTGAGGCGGCGGGCGGGGCGCCACCCCGCCACCGCCCCTCTCTCGACCCTCTTGGGTCCCGCGTCCCTCCATTCGGAACGCGTGCCGCCCCGCAATCACCAAGCGCAGAGCCTTGCGCCCGCAGACGGCACGATCTAGCTGGCGGGCGCATGACGGCAACCCCGGTGGAATCGCGTGGGTGGCGGCGGTCAACTACATTTGGCGAACCGATTTCGTGCCCTTCTCCGTTGACACTCCCTCGCCGACCTCCTAGATGCCCCTCACCCCGTTGGCACTCTCATGGCGAGAGCGCCAACGGGACCTGAGCATACCAACGATCCCAATCTAGGAGAGTCCAGCGATGGCATTTCGTCCGCTGCATGACCGCGTCGTCGTCCGCCGCCTCGAGTCGGAAGAGAAGACGGCCGGCGGCATCATCATCCCCGACACCGCCAAGGAGAAGCCGCAGGAAGGCGAGATCGTCTCCGTCGGCCCCGGCGCGCGTGATGATAGCGGCACCGTCCAGGCCCTCGACGTGAAAGCCGGCGACCGCGTGCTCTTCGGCAAGTGGTCCGGCACCGAGGTCAAGATCGACGGCGAAGAGCTGCTGATCATGAAGGAGAGCGACATCATGGGTGTGGTGACGTCCTAAGCCGCTAGGCTCGGCGCTTCGCGCGAGCCCCGTCAAAGGGGCCCGCAAGGGGATCGCCGGCACCCAACGTTCATCCCCGCAAGGCGTCGACGCCTTGCCCGAACCATCGAGACGGCGCCAGACGCGACCGGCGGACCCCTCCGCCACGCTCCGCGCGGCGCTCCAACCTCACCTTTGAAGGAACCGTTCAATATGGCCGCCAAGGAAGTCAAATTCGGCGTAGACGCTCGCGACAAGATGCTGCGCGGCGTCGACATTCTCGCCAATGCCGTCAAGGTCACGCTCGGCCCGAAGGGCCGCAACGTCGTGATCGACAAGTCGTTCGGTGCCCCGCGCATCACCAAGGACGGCGTCTCGGTCGCCAAGGAGATCGAGCTCGAGGACAAGTTCGAGAACATGGGCGCCCAGATGGTCCGTGAGGTCGCCTCCAAGACCAACGACATCGCCGGCGACGGCACCACCACCGCCACCGTTCTCGCCCAGTCGATCGTGAAGGAAGGCGCCAAGTCCGTCGCCGCCGGCATGAACCCGATGGACCTGAAGCGCGGCATCGACCAGGCCGTCAAGGCGATCGTCGAAGAGCTCGGCAAGATGTCGAAGACGATCGACACGTCCGAGGAGGTCGCGCAGGTCGGCACCATCTCCGCCAATGGCGATTCGTCCATCGGCCAGATGATCGCCGAGGCGATGCAGAAGGTCGGCAACGAGGGCGTCATCACGGTCGAGGAGGCCAAGACCGCCGAGACCGAGCTCGAAGTCGTCGAGGGCATGCAGTTCGACCGCGGCTACCTCTCGCCTTACTTCATCACCAATGCCGAGAAGATGGTCGCCGATCTCGACGATCCCTACATCCTTCTCCACGAGAAGAAGCTCTCCAACCTCCAGGCCATGCTGCCGATCCTGGAGAGCGTCGTCCAGTCGTCCCGTCCGCTCCTCATCATCGCCGAGGACGTCGAGGGCGAGGCGCTCGCCACGCTCGTCGTCAACAAGCTGCGCGGCGGCCTCAAGATCGCGGCCGTCAAGGCGCCGGGCTTCGGCGATCGTAGGAAAGCCATGCTCGAGGACATCGCCGTCCTCACCGGCGGCACGGTCGTCTCCGAGGACCTGGGCATCAAGCTCGAGAACGTGACCATGGACATGCTCGGCACCGCCAAGCGCGTCCAGCTCACCAAGGAAGAGACCACGATCGTCGACGGTGCCGGCGAGAAGGCGGCCATCGAGGCCCGCGTCGCGCAGATCAAGGCGCAGATCGAGGACACCTCGTCCGACTATGACCGCGAGAAGCTCCAGGAGCGTCTGGCCAAGCTCGCGGGCGGCGTCGCCGTCGTGCGTGTCGGCGGCTCCACGGAAGTCGAGGTCAAGGAGAAGAAGGACCGCGTCGACGACGCCCTCAACGCGACCCGCGCGGCCGTCGAGGAAGGCATCGTTCCCGGCGGCGGCGTCGCGCTGCTGCGGGCCAGGAAGGCGCTCGACGGCATGACCGCCGACAATCCGGACATGGAAGCCGGCATCAAGATCGTGCGCCGCGCGCTCGAGGCCCCGATCCGCCAGATCGCCGACAATGCCGGCGTCGAGGGCTCGATCGTGGTCGGCAAGGTGCTGGAGAACGCGTCCGCGTCCTTCGGCTTCAACGCCCAGACCGAGACCTACGAGGACCTGGTCGCGGCCGGCGTCATCGACCCGACCAAGGTCGTCCGCACGGCGCTCCAGGACGCGGCCTCCATCGCCGGCCTCCTCGTCACCACCGAGGCCATGGTCGCCGAGAAGCCCAAGAAGGACAATGGCGGCGGCGGCGGCATGCCCGGCGGCGGCATGGGCGGCATGGGCGGCATGGACTTCTAGTCCATCCCACCCATCATTCTAGTGCCGCGATCGGCCAAGGCCGATCTCGGTGGCGGCATGGACTTCTAAGCGAAGACCGTTCGCGCTATCCGCGACAGACGCCGGAGGTCGGCCTGGCCGACCTCCAGGTGTATCGAAAGGGGCCGTGCCGGAAGGTGCGGCCCCTTTCTGCATGAAAAGACCGCGCGGCATCGCATTGCACGCGAGGGTCGCGCTCGTCGGTCTCGGTGGCCGGCTCGCCAGCTCGGGCCGGTTATCAACAGCGCTGCGGGCCAGACCGACGCGCTGCCCGTCCCGAAGCCGACCGCCAAGCCCCTGTCAAGAATAAGACTTCCTTCTTCGTGCCGACCGTGCGCCCCTCGGCCCTACCTCGAATGAGGGGGCTTTCCCGACCCATTAATGATAAATCCCTTCATTCTGTTTACCTTCCGTTAATTGCTCGCTACGGTCATCGTAGCGGGGAGGCCGGAATCAGAGCGTCGAGCGAACGACGCCCACCTCCAGACGCGAACAGGCAACAGGCGCTACGCTGCGTGCGGGCGCGGATGGAGGGTTTGAGATATGTCCGGAATTGTAACGCCGACCAATGGCGCCGACACCCTTGTAGGCACCGAATTCCCCGACGTCATTGACGGCCTTGAAGGCGATGACTCCATATCGGGCCTTGGCGCTGGAGATCGTCTGCTCGGCGATGACGGCGATGACACGCTCGACGGTGGGGCGGGAGCGGACACCCTCGATGGCGGTACGGGCCGCGACGTCTTGCTGGGCGGCGAGGGCAACGACGTCCTCGACGGTGGCGATCTGACGGCAGCCGAGCAAGCTGCCATCGCCTTCGTTGGCTCCACTTTCGGTCCCAACGTTATTGACGGCGGCGCCGGCGACGACGTGCTGACCGGTGGCAACGGGGCGGCGCTGTTCCGCTTCTCCACCCTGGAGGCTGGCAGCGACACCATCACTGATTTCCAAGTCGACAACCCAAACCAAGGTAGGTTTGAGACCAGGACGTCCGACACTCTTGAGATCGACGGCCAGTCCTACTCGACCGAAGAGAGCTTCTATGATCTCGTTCGAGATTCTGGCGACGCCCGATAGTGACAGTGTGACAGGCAACTTCGACGGCTCGGCCGCCATCGACGGCGACGACCTGATCCTCACGATCGGGGAGGGCGAGGGCGCCCAGGTCATCACACTGCAGGGCGTGGTCGGCTCGGAGCTGAACGAAGCAGAGTTGCGTGGCGCAGGCGCCAGCCGGACGTTCGTCGTGGATGATGACGGCACGATTGGCCAGAACGGGGTCGACTTCAACTCAATTCAGGCCGCTGTCGACGCTGCACGCGATGGCGATACGATTGAGGTCCGGGCAGGTCGCTATGAAGAGAACGTTAATGACGCAAACCCCATTCTAAATATTGATAAGGACTTAACTATCCTTGGCGCTAACGCTGGCGCAGGGGCCACAGAGGATCGACAGGATGAGGCAGTTATTGCAACTAATGTAAACGTTGCATCAGAGGGTGTGACGATTGACGGATTCACGTTTGATGGCACCGGGTCCCTAACGAAGAATGCCTCAATCCTTGTTCGTGAGTCAGCAGAAATCAAGAACAGTATCTTCAGTGGTGATGAATTACTTAGAGACGAAGAGGGTAAAAGCGAAACTGGCATCGATACCGTTGGGCGCGCTGATACAACTTACGACGTAACCATTTCTGGAAACTCTTTCAAAGGGTATGATTTTGGCGTCTACATAAACGGTGGCGCAGATGTAAAAGTTGAAAACAACTTGTTTGAAGAAAACAGAATCGGCGTTGTTCAAGAGAATGAGAACGATGTATCTGTAAATGCAGAGCTAATTTCCAACACGTTTGTCAACAACGTTGATCATCAGACGTACTTTCAGAATCGTCTAGCCGATGCAAGTTTGGACGGTTTCTTCAACGGCGACACGTTTACAGGTGCAGCGCCTGAGCTGACGATTGCAGCCTCTTCCAATGGTGCGAGCACAATCAATTCTCAGACGATTGTTGGCTCTGACGCAAATGATAACTTTATTGTTCTCGTCGATGGCCCGGTAAATTTTGTGGGTGGAGCTGGTGCCGATACGCTAAATGGCAGCTCAGGCGCTGATACACTGTCCGGTGGCGCTGACAGCGATCTGTTCCTTGGTTCGTTCGCAGAACTCAATGGTGACATCCTTGCCTCGATCGAGACCGGAGAAGTCATCAACCTTGATGAAGCTGCGACATCTGTCACCTATAATCAGGATACCGGCGAGCTTGTTATCTCCGGAGCGGACACGCTCACGGCGACGCTGACCATCGGCGACGACGCAGACGGAACGTTTGCTGTCAATCCCGATGGTGATGTTGTCTTTACCGCCGCTTCTACCGGCGGCGGCGGCGGCGGCGGCGGCGGCGGCACGCGGCGGCGGCACCGGCGGCGGCACCGGCGGCGGACATCGGCGGCGGGACCGCTGGTCAAGTCGTGACCGGCACCGAAGAGGCCGACACACTCACCGGTGGCGACGGGGCCGACACGATCTTCTCCGGTGGCAGCAATGACTTCACCACCGGCGGCGGCGGCAACGACGTGATCTTCGGCGGCGAGGGCGACGACACGCTCGCCGGCGGCGAAGGTGACGACCAGATCTTTGGTGGCGACGGCAACGACGCGATCGCGGGCGGTGCCGGCAACGACACGCTCGGCGGCGGCGAGGGCAATGACAGCCTCTTCGGCGCTGACGGCAACGACGTCGTCTTCGGCGGCGCGGGCGACGACCTCGCCTATGGCGGCGAGGGCAACGACACGATGTTCGGCGGCGCTGGCGCCGACACGCTCGCCGGCGGCAATGGCGACGACGAGATCGGCGGCGGCATCGGCGACGACCAGATCGCGGCCGGCGCAGGTGCCGACACCGTCTATGGTGCCGACGGCAACGACACGATCTTCGCCGGCTCCGGCGCCGACTCGGTCTTTGGCGGCTCGGGCGACGACGTCGTCTATCTCGGCACCAATGACGGGGCGCAGGACGTCTACTCCTCCACGGCCGACAACGGCGACGACGTCGTCTGGGGCTTCGAGAACGGCACCGACCTCCTCAACCTGACGGCGTCCGGCCTCACGTCCTTCTCGGACGTGCAGTCCCGCATCGGCCAGGACGCGGACGGCAACGCGACGATCGATCTCGGCAACGGCGACATCCTGACCCTGCAGGGCATCGCGCAAGCCGACCTCGACGAGAGCGACTTCCAGTTCTAGGGGTCGTCCATTCCGCCCCTCCCGCCCGCAAGGCCGGGGGGGGCACGGTAAGACATGTCGGGGCGCTCGTGGCGGACAGTCGCCGGGGGCGCCCCGATGCGTTTGGGGGATGGTGGTTGGGGGGCTCCCAATGGGGGCGCGGCGATGGCGCCTTGGCCGCGCTTGTCAACAAATGCGGGTTTGCGGCGCTTGCGCTTGCGCTAGGGTGGCGTCACTCCCCGCCTTACGAGGCAGCGCCGACCGCGAACCAGGCCGGCGTGGGGTGGGGGGATGCGGCGCTCGCGCCCGGACGGTCTGGTTCCCGTCCGGTCCCGAGGGGTCCGTGCCGATATGCGCCCGTCCGGCACCGGCCGGGGGAGCATGCGAGGGCATCGCGGATAGGAGGTCGCCGGGTTCAGCGCTCGGGCGGCGTCCGGCATCCGGGGGCTCGCGGTGCTTCGCCGCCGGGGACGACCGGTCTGCCTTCCCCCGACACCTTGGTGGCGGGCACGAGGCTTAAGGCAGGTGAGCCCGCCCCGAAACGTCTCGTTCACGCGAGGCGCGGGGCCGGCGCCGCCGAAGCGCGCCAGGCAGGGAACGGGGCGCTCAGCGCCCGTGAAGTCGCCGCCCTGGGAGCGGTCTTGGACCGTTGCTGACAAGAACAGAAGGCCCGACAATCGGGCATGCGGCCCTATGACCGCTCCCACGCCTCGGCCACGCCGCACGACCCGGCGGGCCGGGATCGACGCTTGCCACCTCCGCGCCCGCCGCGCGGAGACGCATCGTGCTGCGCGCACGCAGGCCGCCGCCGGCACAAGCCCCCTCCCCGCCCCCGAAGGCGCGTTCATCCCCTACGCCCGTTCATACTCTACGCCCGTTCATCTTTGGGGCTCCCCATCACCACATAGCTCGTGATCGTGTGGACCTGCGGCAGGGCGCCCAGCACCTCGGTATGGAAATGCTTGTAGGCCGCGAGGTCCCGCGTCTCGACGCGCAACATGTATTCGATCGTGCCGGTGATGTTGTGGCATTCGCGGACCTCGCGGGCCTGCGTGATCGAGCGCTCGAACGCCTCCTGGCTCGCCTTCGTGTGGTCCGAGAGACCGACGCCGACATAGGCCGTGAACGTGTCGCCGAGCCGGGCCCGGTCGAGCACCGCCCGGTAGCCCGCGATGACGCCGGAGCGCTCCAGCGCCTGCACGCGGCGCAATGTGGCCGAGGCGGACAGGCCGACGCGCGTGCTGAGGTCGGCATTGCTCACGCGGCCGTCCCGCACGAGCTCGCGCAAGATTCGCTCGTCTATCCGGTCCAGGGCGCTCATAGATTGCGATGATCGCCGGTTTCATGCGCGATTCGCAAGCCTTTATCGCCTGACCGGGCGCATGATGGCGTCATGAACCCGATACCCGATACCGATCTCCTCCTGGCGCTCGTCGCCTTCGCCCTCGTGTCCTCGATCACGCCGGGACCCAACAACCTGATGCTGATGGCGTCGGGTGCGAATTTCGGGGTGCGGCGCACGGTCCCGCACATGCTCGGCGTCGCGCTCGGCTTCGTCCTCATGGTGGCGCTGGTCGGCATCGGGCTCGTCGGCGTCTTCGAGGCCTATCCGGTCAGCTACACCCTCCTCAAGGTGGTGAGCGTGGCCTATCTTCTCTGGCTCGCCTGGCGGATCGCCAACAGCGCACCGCCCGAGACGGCCAAGACGGGCGAGACGGTCGAGACGGGCGAAGGCGGTCAGCCGATGACCTTTCTCGAGGCCGCGCTCTTCCAATGGGTGAACCCCAAGGCCTGGGCCATGGCGCTGACGGCCGTGACCGTCTACGCGCCCTCGCGCAGCCTCGGCGCCATCCTTCTTGTCGCGTGCGTCTTCGGGGCGGTCAACCTGCCCTCGGTCGGCTCCTGGGCCGTGCTCGGCCAGCAGATGCGCCGCGTGCTGACCAACCGGACGCGGCTTCGCGTCTTCAACGCCGCGATGGCCCTCCTCCTCGTCGCCTCGCTCCTGCCCGTGGTCTAGACCTGACCCCTCAGCGCCGCCTCCACTGGTTGGCGCGCTCGCCTTGGGCGGCGAGGCGGGCGGTCTCCTCGATGCGCCGCGCGCGGGTCGCATCGCGCTTCGCGTTGAGGATCCATTCGAGGATGCCGCGCCGGGCCGATTTCGGGAAGGCGGCAAAAGCGTCGGCGCCGCCCGGATGGCGCGCGAAGGCGGCCTTGAGGTCGGCGGGTATGACGAGCGCCTCGACCGCGTCGAGCGCCGACCACGATCCATCGGCCTTGGCCGCATCGATCTTCGCCTGTCCGGCCGGCATCATCCGCCCGGCCCCGATCATCGCCTCGGCGCGCCGCTTGTTGAGCGCCGACCAGTTGGAGCCGGGCTTGCGCGGGCTGAAGAGGAGGCGGGAGCGGGTGTCGTCGAGCCGGCGGGGCAGGCTGTCGATCCAACCGAAGCAAAGCGCCTCCTCGATCGCCTCATCGGGCGCGACACGCGGTGCATCGCAGCCCACCTTGCCATAGACGAACCAGACGCTCTCGTTCTGGGTCTGATGAGCGGCCAGCCACGAGCGCCATTCGGCCCGCGTGGCGGGATGGATATGTTGAAGTGCGTCCATGGGAGCCCGGTCTATCGTATGTGGTAGGCCGCCGCGAGTTTGCCGTGGCGACATCTTAGCGCCAACTGCGAGCCCCCCGGGGGCCCACGAGCGAGGAGAGAGCCGATGACCGAAGCCGCCGACATCGTGAGGGCGAGAGCGCCTGGCTTCGTGCCCGAGATCGGGCTCGTCCTCGGCTCGGGGCTCGGCGGGCTCGGCGACGCCGTCGCGGATGCGGTCCGGGTGCCCTATGGCAACCTTGCGGGGTTTCCGGCGGCGGGGGTGAGCGGCCATGCCGGGCAGCTGGTGCTCGGCCGGCTCGGCGGCGTTCCGGTCGCGGTCTGCCAGGGCCGTGCCCATGCCTACGAGCATGGCGACGCGACCGTGATGCGCCCCGCGATCGAGACGCTGCAGGCCATCGGCTGCCGGGCGCTCGTCCTCACTAATGCGGCCGGCTCGCTCCGGCCCGAGATGGGGCCGGGATCGCTGATGCTGATTCGCGACCACATCAATCTCTCCGGTCTCAACCCGCTCGTCGGGGAGGCGGGCGACGCGCGCTTCACCGCGATGACGGGAGCTTATGACGCCGGAATGGCGGAGGCGATCCGCGAGGCCGCCTCGAGCGGCGATCGCCAAGGCGACCGGCTCCATGAAGGCGTCTACGCCTGGATGCTGGGCCCGAGCTTCGAGACGCCGGCCGAGATCGCGATGCTGGGCGTGCTCGGCGCCGACGCCGTCGGCATGTCGACGGTGCCGGAGGTCATCATCGCGCGCCGGCTGGGGATGATGGCGGCCGCGATCTCGACGATCACGAACATGGGCGCCGGCCTGGCAGACGAGACGCTGAGTCACGCGCAGACGAAGCGGGAGGGCGAGAAGGCCGCCGCGCGCCTCATCACCCTTCTCGAGACGGCGATGCCCGGCCTGCAGGAGCGGACCGGGCATCTGGTCGGATAGGGCTTGCGCCGCAGTCCTATTTGGTCAGCCGCAGGTGTGCGATCGCGCTGCCGATCTGGTTGAAGACCGTCACGAGCTCCTTGGCCGAGGTCGCTTCAAAGGCGTGCTTGGCGTCGGTTGCGCAGGTCTGGAGCATCTTGCGGACATCGTCCATCCACCAGCCCTTATCGGGGTTGAACATGATGGTGTAGACCTCGATCTCGTGATCGTCCTTCACCGTCTCGCAGACCTCGAGGACCTTCTCGTCGAGCTTCTCCCGGATCTTGTCGCGATTGTCGGTCCCGAGGCGCGCCTCCCTGGCATAGCCGAGCCCGGTATAGTCGGATTTCGTCCACCAGACGTTCTGCTCCTGCATGAGGTTCACGCCGTCCGTCATCAGGACGATGATCTTGCGGTTGCGCTCGGCCCCGTAGGCCTCGCCCTCGGTGAAGGGCGCCCCCGGCGAAAGCGTGCGCCAGCCCCAGGTGAGGCCGAGAGCGACATTGGTGCCAGAGCCCTTGTAGGGGCGCAGCGCCTCGATCGTCTCGTCGAGCTTGGCGCGCTGGTCGGTCAGCGGCACGATCGGGTCCGGGCAGGCCGCATTCGGCGACTGCTCGTCATAGCCCTTGGCACCGCCGAAGCCGAACTCGTTGCGCACTTCGGCATCCGCGTCGATCTTGTCGTATTTCCACAAGAAGCCCTGCACCGAGGCGCCATGGTCGTGGACATTGTCGCGCCATTTGCTCTTCGCCGTCTTGGGCTTCTTGTTGAGCACCCAGTCGTGCACGTAGCTGTCGTCGTCGATATAGCTGTTGCGGCTCGTCTTGCCGCCCACGGCCTCGTCGCTCGAGCCCTTCTCGTCGATCTCGTCGGGCCAGAGATAGGGCACGAAGAGCGTGTCGGCCCGGGCCTTGGAGGGCGGCGTGTCGGTGACGTCATAGGGCTCGGGGCGCATCTCGACGCAGCCCGCCCAAGGGATGCCCATCTCCTCGAAGAGATCGAAGTGGTTGACCTTCTGCAATTCGATCTCGCAGTCGACATACTCGTCGTCCATCGACATGTCCCGCCAGGCGTCGTCTTCGCCATCGGCCCATTTCGTGTGAATGGCCTTGTCCATCTTGGCCCGGGCGGTCTTGGGCTTTTTGGGTTTCTTGTCGTCATCATCCTTCTTGTCCGCGAGGGCAGACGGCACGAGGAAGGAGCCGACGGCGTCGAGGGCGCCATAGACGGCGTCGCCCGTAAGGGAGGCGAGACGCTGCCACGGCGCGTCCGAATGCTCCAGGTCGGGCGCGAACCCGAGATCGTCGGGCATGGGTTTGGGCGGGTTCGGCGGCGAGGACGTCGGCGGTGTCGGCGTGGTCGGCGGCGTCGAAGGCTTCGGCGTCGAAGGCTTGGGCTTGGAGGGCTTGGGCGTCGAGGGCTTCGGCTTGGAGGGCTTGGGGTTCTTGGGCGGCGGCGGCGGCGCGAGGCAATCCTCCGAGCGGCTGACGAAGAGGTTGCGCTGGCCCCACTTATGATTGATCCGCTCGAACCAGTTGCCGTGGAACTTCGCGTCGCCCTCCACGTCCATCCACGCCATGTGGGACGGATCGGCCTTGACGTTGACGGTTGTGACGTAAGGCACGAGCGAGACCTTGACGACCTCGGAGTCGTCGCCGCCCTGGAAGAGGATGTCGACGAAGTCCTTGGAGCCTTCGCGCAGCGCGGCCATGTGCGGCTTCATCGAACCCGTGACGTCTACGACGAGGGCGACCTCGGCCCGCTCTCCGGCATTGGCGACACTGGTCACGCCGACATCCGTCCGGCTCATGTCGCGATCGCTCAGGAGCGAGGTGAGGCCGAGAAAGTAGTTGTCCATGCTGGTCGCGAAGTCGACCTTGACGGCGGCGCGATCGTCGAGCGGCGTCCAGGTGAAGGGCTGGCCGCGATAGGCATCGGGCAGGTTCGCGTCGAGCGTGGTGCGGATGATCGCCTCGACTTCCTTGTCGGAGCGCGTCAGGTTGCGCGCGCCGGCGAGCGCCGCGGCATCGGCCGCGCCCTGCGCCTTGGCCTTGAGGCTGCTGCCGCGCATCACGTCGGTCGCGCCGCCGGCAAGGAGGAGCGCCGGAAGGATCGCGATACCGAAGATGATGGCGACCACGCCGCGCTCGTTCCGCCCGAAGCCGGTCACGCTGGTGAGGGCACGCTGGCGAAGGCGTCTCAAGCGGCTTGCCGACGCGGCGTCGCGCGCGGTCGTCTTCGTGGTATTGGCCGGTCCGGTGGGCGTTCCGATGGACATGGCGTTTTCCTTCTGCAGGTCGTTGCAGAGGAAGATGCGCCCCAATCCTCGCCAGGACTTTAATTCAAATCCCACACGCCGACAGGACTTCGCTCAGGTTTAACACAACACTTCCAAGACCTGCAGAACCGGACGCGCAGTCTTTACTGGCTCTCAACCATGGCCCGTCCCAGCGCGCTTCCGCTGAGGAAGGCGGCCTCGACGCGCCCGCCCAGGCACGCATCGCCGCAATAGCCGATCCGGCCGTCCGACGAGAGGAGATATTCGCTGCCGAGCGGCGTCTCGACCTGCGAGAAGCGCCAGCGATGGGCGCTGGAGCCGACGACCTCCGGCAAAACGCCGCCGGCGAGATCGGCGAGAGCCACCAGGAGCTGCGCCGACACGGTCTCGCGATCGTCCTCGAGATGCGTGCGCGAGAAGGCCGGGCCGCCATGGACGATCCAACGGTGGCCGGGCGCGCGACCGGGCTTGGCGCCCTCGTGCGCGAGCCAGCCGATCGGCCCCTCGGCCGAGCGCCGCGTCTCGGGCAGGTCGGGCGCCTCGGCGAACGTCAGCATCAGCGACCAGCAGGGCGCGATCACGGCCTCCGCGATCCGATCGAAAGGCGCGCCGAAGGGTGCGAGCAACGCCCCGGCCTGCGGCGCCGGCACGGAGCAGACGATCGCGTCGAGGGATCTCAGGTCCGATCCGTCCTCGAGGACGAGCGAAGGGCCGTCATCGCCGCGGAGGATGGCGCTGACCCGGGCCTCGCGCCGGATGTCGAGGCCCTCGGCAAGGGGGCGGACGAGGCCGCTCATCCCCGGCAGACCGACGATGCGGCGCGTATCGGAGCCCTCGTTCGGCCAGTCCACGGCAGCACCGGCGGCGACCGCGCGGTCGGCATAGGCACGAAAGGCCGGATCGCGCACGCTGGCATATTGCGCACCGTGGTCGAAGGCGTCGTCGAAGCCGCCATCCGCTCCGCGCCGCGTCGCGAGCCGGCCGCCGAGCCCGCGGCTCTTCTCGAAGACGCGCACGCGCCGCCCGGCATCCTGAAGCGTGCGGGCCGCGGCGAGCCCGGCAATGCCGGCGCCTATGATGGCGAACATAGAAAGAGCCCCTTCGCAGAGCCGCCTGCCTCGGTGGACCGTTCGTATCGGCGGACACGCGCAGCCTGCCACATCGCGCCGCGCGGGAACACAGGTCCCGGCTGCGTCAACACGTCGGAGGCACGCAATGGGTGCCGCCCTATATGCGCGCGCATGACGGATATCGACCGAACCACCGAGCCCGCCCTCGCGCTTGCCACGGAGCCCATCATGCCCAAGCCGACCGTCTACTATGACGGCGCCTGTCCGCTCTGCCGTCGCGAGGTCGCCTTCTACCGCCGGGGCGCGGGCGGCGAGGCGCTCGACTGGCGGGATGTTTCGGGAGGCGGCCAAGGGCAATCCGGAGACGAGGTCGCGCCCGGCCTTACGCGCAAGGCGGCGCTGGCGCGCTTCCATGTCGTCCTGCCGGACGGGCGGCGCGTGTCGGGCGCCGAGGCCTTCCTGGCGCTCTGGGAGACGCTGCCGGGATGGCGCCGGCTCGCCGGCGTCAAGCGGGTGCCGGGCGCGTTGCCGGTACTCGAGGCGCTCTACAAGGGCTTCCTCCACATCCGGCCCTTCCTGTCGGGCGCGATGCGCAGGCTCGAGCGATGAGCGCCGTCTGGACGCCGACGCGCGAGGAGGGCCTGCGCCGTCTCGCCGCCTTCGTGCCCCGCGCGGGGCGGGACTATGCCGCGACGCGCAATTACGACCATGGGTCGGAGCGGCGCGAGAACGTCTCGGTCCTCTCGCCCTATCTGCGCCATCGCCTGATCTCGGAGCGTGAGGTGATTGCCGCCGTTCTAGAGCGGCATTCGCCGTCCGCGGCCGAGAAATTCGTGCAGGAGGTCTTCTGGCGCACCTATTGGAAGGGCTGGATGGAGATGCGGCCGACGCTCTGGAACCGCTACGAGGCCGAGCGCGACGCGGCGTTGGCCGAGATGGAGGCCGATGGCGGCCTGCGCGCCGCCTATCACGGCGCCGCCAAGGGCCGGACCGGAATCGCCGCCTTCGACCATTGGGCGCGGGAGCTCGAGGAGGACGGCTATATCCACAACCACGCAAGGATGTGGTTCGCCAGCATCTGGGTCTTCACGCTGAAACTACCCTGGCAACTCGGCGCCGACCTCTTCCTGCGCCGGCTCGTCGACGGCGACCCCGCCGTCAACACGCTCTCCTGGCGCTGGGTGGCGGGCCTGCAGACGCGGGGCAAGACCTATGCGGCGACGGCCGGCAACATCACGCGCTATACCGAGGGACGGCTCTCGGCGACCGGGCTCGCCGGCCGCGCCGAGCCGATCGCGGAGGCCGAGCCGGTGCCCGATCCCGAGCCGCTGCGAGAGGCCGTCGGTCAGGCCCCGGCCCGGGACGTGTTCCTTCTCCTTCACGAGGACGATCTCGGGCTGGAGACGCTCCCGCTCGGCGAGGCTCGCATTCGCGGCGCCGCGCTGATGCGCCGGACGGCGGCGCGCTCTCCCCTCCCGATCGGACACGCGGCGGAAGCGTTCGCGGCGGGTGCGGTCGACGACGCGGCGCGGCGGGCTAAGGACGCGTTCGCCCCGGCCTCCGTTCTCGACGCGGTTCGCGATGCCGGATCGCTCGTATCGGCGGCGCAGGCCGCGAACGCCGAGGCGATCGTCTGCCCCGAAGCGCCGGTCGGTCCGATCCGCGATGCGATGGAGGGCTTGCGCGCCCCGCTCCGCGCGGCCGGGCTCGATCTCGTCACGCTGAGACGGCCGTGGGACGCCGCCGCCTGGCCGCACGCGACCCATGGTTTCTTCCGCCTGAAGAAGCAGATCCCGGCCCTCCTCCACGCGGAAGGCCTCGCGCCCGAGCCTTCGCCGCCTCGCGAAAAGGCGATGCGTAAAAGCCGGCGCTAGAGAGGCTAGAGGGACGCCGCCGCGCGGGCGGCCTGATCGTAATGGCCGGAGAGGGCGCGCATGAGGGCGGCGAGGTTGGTCAGCTCGGTCTCGTCGATATTCATCGCTTTGAGGACCTTGACGAGGAGCGCCTCGCGCACCTCGCGGTAGCGCTGGCAGGCGGCCTCGCCGTCGGGCGTGATCTCGACCGACTTCTCCTTGCCGCGCTTGCCCGACGAGACGAGCCCCGCCCGCTCCAGTTTCTTCAAGGAATAGGCGACGGTGTGCGTGTCCTCGATGTTGAGGATCGTGCAGATGTCGGAGAGCGTCTTGGCCCGGCCGCGATGGTTGACGGTGTGGAGGAGAAAGACGTCGAGCGGGGCGAGCCCGTCGACGCCGGCCGCCTTCATGCAGCGCACCATCCAGCGTGAGAAGGCGTTCTGCGTCATGGTCAGCGCGAACTCGACCTCCGAGAGCGCCGGCATGGCACCCTCGGCGAGGTGCGAGGAGGAGACGATCGGGCCTATCTGGCTGCCGCTCGCCACGAGGCTGAGGAGTTGCGACACGCGATTCTCGGGCATCGTCCTATCCTTCGCGAAGGGGTCGTCCTCGCTCATCGCGCGCTCATCGTGGTCGGCAGCCAGGTCGCGATGCCGGGGAAGGCGACCAGGAGGACGCAGGCGAGGACGAGGATGAGGAAGAAGGGCAGCGCATAGGCCGCCAGCGTGAAGATGTTCTTGCCCGTCAGCCCCTGCAGCACGAAGAGGTTGAAGCCGACGGGGGGCGTGATTTGGCTCATCTCCACGACGATGACGAGGAAGATGCCGAACCAGATGAGATCGAACCCGGCACCCTCGACCATGGGCAGCACGATCGACGTGGTGAGCACCACGATCGAGATGCCGTCGAGAAAGCAGCCCATGACAATGAAGAAGAGCGTGAGCGCGAAGAGGAGCGCGTAGGGGCTGAGGCCCATCTCGGCGATCCAGGCGGCGAGGTCGCGCGGAATGCCGGTATAGCCCATGGTGACGGTGAGGATGTGGGCGCCGATGAGGATGAGGACGATCATGGCCGAGACCTTGGCCGCGCCCGACAGGCCCTCCGAGAAAGTGCTCCAGGACAGTGTGCCCGAGGCCCAGGAGAGGACGAGCGCGAGCGCGACGCCGATGGCGGCGGCCTCGGTCGGCGCGGCGAGGCCCGTGTAGATCGAGCCGATGACGCCGACGATGAGGCCCGCGACCGGCAGCAGCCGGCGGCTGGCGCGCAGCTTGTCGATCAGCGGGATGCGCGGCTCCGGGTCCGGCATCTTCCGCGCGTTTAAGAAGGACCAGGCGATGACATAGGTCATGAAGAGCCCGGCCAGCATGATGCCGGGCAGGACGCCGGCCATGAAGAGCCGCGCGATCGACTGCTCGGTCGCCGCGCCGTAGACGATGAGGATGATGGAGGGCGGGATGAGGAGGCCGAGCGTGCCGGAGCCGGCCAGCGTGCCGATGGCGATCCGCTCGTCATAGCCCCTTGCTTTGAGTTCGGGCAGCGAGATGCGCCCGACCGTCGCCGTCGTCGCGGCCGAGGAGCCCGAGACGGCCGCAAAGAGCGCGCAGCCGGCGATATTGGTGTGGAGAAGCCGGCCCGGCAGGCGCCCGAGCCAGGGGCTGAGGCCGGCGAACATGTCCTCCGAGAGGCGCGACCTGAAGAGGATCTCGCCCATCCAGATGAAGAGCGGCAGGGCCGTGAGGTCCCACTTGTTGATCGAGGCCCAGATCGCGGTCGCGGCGACCGTGCCGCTCGGCACCGAGGTCAGGAGGGCGATGCCCGCCACGCCGACCAGCATCAGGCTGAGCGCGACCCAGAGGCCGAGAGCGAGCGAGACGAGGAGCCCGCCGGCGAGAAGGAGGGGAACGAGGGCGCCTTCCATCACTCGGCTCCCGCGGCCGGATGGGCGACGGCCTCCTTCGCGGCCTCGAAGCCCGGCCGGCCGGTGCGCAGCGTGAGGGCGAATTCATCGACGAGCGCGATGGCGAAGACGGCGAAGCCCGCCGTGAGCACGGCCTGCGGGATCCAGAGCGGGTACGCGACGAGGCCGTAGGAGCGCTCATCGAACGCCAGCGCGTCGGCCGTCAGGTCCCAGAGGTGATAGGTGGCGAAGCCGATGAGGAGGAGGGCGACGAGGAGGACGAGAGCGTTCATGCCCCGGCGCATCCTCTCAGGCACGTTCTCCACCAAGAGCGAGACCCGGACATGCGTGCCGGCCTTCAGCGCCGGTCCAAGGGCGAGCGCAGTCGCCGCGACGAGGAGGAAGCCGCCAAGCTCGGTCAGCGAGGGGATGATGATACCCATCGGCGCCTGCCCGACGAGGCGCAGCAAGGCATCGAAGAGCCGGAGCAGCACCTGCGCGACCACGAGGCCGGCTATGAGGGCGAGGCAGGCGCAGGCGAGCGCGTGCGAGGCCTTGTAGATAGGGTCGAGCAAGGCACGCATGGCGCATGGGCCTCCGGTTGCTGGAGCGGCAATGTCGGATAGGAAAACGCCCGCCCCGGAAGATCGGGACGGGCGTGGATCGCCTATTGACGGTAGGCTTCGAGGACGGCGGCGCCGGCCTCGCCGGCCTCGGCCTCCCACTCGGCGGCCATGGTCGCGCCGACCTCGGTCATGGCGCTCATCAGGGCCTCGGTCGGGGCGGAGACGTCGATGCCGTTATCGGCGAGCTCCTGCGTCTTGACCTCGGTCTCGGCGGCCGACATCTCCCAGCCGCGCGTCTCGGCGGCGGCGGCGGCCGTCAGGAGGGCGTCGCGCTCCGCGTCCGTGAGCGCGTTGAGCGCCTCGGTGTTCACGACCACCATGTTCTTGGGCAGCCAGGCCTGAGTGTCGACATAGTGGGTCAGGAAGTCCCAGACCTTCTGGTTGGCGCCCGTGGAGGGTGAGGTGATCATGGCATCGACTCTGCCCGTCGAGAAGGCGGTCGGGATGTCGGGCACCTCGACCTGTGTCGGGATCGCGCCGACGAGCTGCGCGAGGCGCTCGGTGGCGGCGTTGTAGGCGCGGAACTTCACGCCCTCGAGCGCCGAGATGTCCTCGACGGCGGTCTTGGCGTAGATGCCCTGGGGCGGCCACGGCACGGCGTAGAGGAAGGTGAGACCCTGGTTTGCGAGCGCCTCTTCCAAGGCAGGTTTCTGCGCATCGTAGAGCGCCTTGGCCTCCTCGTAGGAGGTCGCGACGAACGGAATGGCGTCGAGCCCGAAGATCGGGTCCTCGTTCTCCAGGCGCGAGACGAGCAGCTCGCCGATCGGGGCGAGGCCGCGGCGGACCGCATTCTTGATCTCGGGGTGGGCAAAGAGAGAGCCGGCCGAATGGACCGTGATGTCGAACGCGCCGCCCGTCGCCTCACGGATCTCGTCGGCCATCTGGATGATGTTGGCGGTATGGAAGGTCGAATCGCCATAGGGCGTCGGCATGTCCCATTCGGCGGCGAAAGCGGGCACGGTCAGGGCGGTCGCCGCGACGAGGCTCAGCGTGAAGGTCTTCATATGACTTCTCCTCTTGAGGCATGCGGGCGGCCGAATCAGGCGAGACGTGACCCGTGATGCGAAGGTTTCCCGGCGGGTTGGCCCCGCTCGACAAGATAACGGTGACGCAATAAGAGCATTTCGTCAACAAATTATCGTTGATCTATTTATGAGATCGGTCTAGCGTCTGACCGATCTTTGGAGGATTTGCTATGACTGACGAGCGCGCGACGGGCCTTTGGGATTTCTGGGTCGATCGGGGCGGTACGTTCACCGATATCGTCGCGCGGCGGCCCGATGGCGGCATGGCCCTGCACAAGGTCCTGTCGGAGAACCCCGAGGCCTATCGCGACGCGGCCGTGCACGGCATTCGCGAGATGCTGGGTTTGAAGGCGGGCGATGCGATTCCAGCAGGCACGATCGGCGCCGTCAAGATGGGCACCACGGTCGCGACCAACGCGCTCCTGGAGCGCAAGGGCGACCGCACCCTTCTCCTCGTCACAAAGGGTTTCCGCGACGCGTTGCGGATCGGCTATCAGGCCCGGCCCGACATCTTCGCCAAGGAGATCGTGTTGCCCGAGATGCTCTACGACCGGGTCGTGGAGATCGGTGAGCGGGTGCGCTCGGACGGCACGGTCGAGGCGACGCCCGACGAGGCAGAGGTTCGCACCGCCGTCGAGGCGGCGCTGGCGGACGGCATCCGCTCCGTCGCCATCGTCTTCATGCACGCCTTCCAGCACCCCGGGCACGAGGCCGAGGTCGCCCGGATCGTGCGGGGCATGGGCGTGCCCCAGGTCTCGGTCAGCCACGAGTGCTCGCCGCTGATCAAGTTCGTCGGCCGCGGCGACACCACGGTCGTGGACGCCTATCTCTCCCCCATCCTGCGGCGCTACGTGGCGCAGGTGGCCGAGGAGCTGGGCGTGGACCAGCCCTCCGATATGGGGCCGGACCAGCCCGCCGGCGCGAGACACGACCAGACCGCCGGCGCGAGACACGACCAGACCGCCGGCGCGAGGCAGGACCAGCCCGCCGGCGCGAGGTCACAAAGCGCGTCCACGCGCCTGATGTTCATGCAGTCCTCGGGCGGGCTTACCGATGCCGGGCTCTTCCAGGGCAAGGACGCGATCCTGTCGGGCCCCGCCGGCGGCGTGGTCGCGGGCGCGCGCACGGCCGAGATGGCGGGCTTCGATCGCATGATCGGCTTCGACATGGGCGGCACCTCGACGGACGTCTCGCATTATGACGGTACGTTCGAGCGGGCCTTCGAGACCGAGGTGGCGGGCGTTCGCATCCGCGCGCCGATGATGCGCATCCACACGGTCGCGGCCGGCGGCGGATCGCTCCTTCAATATGACGGCGCGCGCTACCGCGTCGGCCCGGAGAGCGCGGGCGCCAATCCGGGACCCGTCTGCTATCGTCGCGGCGGCCGGCTCGCCGTGACCGATGCCAACGTGATGGTCGGCAAGCTCAAGCCCCAGTTCTTCCCCAGGATCTTCGGGCCGAAGCAGGACGAGGCGCTCGACGCCGAGGCCGTCGCGAAGGCCTTCGCCGCGCTCGCCGAGGAGATCGGCGACGGGCGCTCGCCGGAAGAGGTCGCGGAGGGCTTTTTGACCATCGCGGTCGAGAACATGGCCAACGCCATCAAGACCGTCTCGGTGCAGCGCGGCTACGACGTGACGGGCTACGTGCTGAACTGCTTTGGCGGCGCCGGCGGGCAGCACGCCTGCGCGGTGGCCGATTCGCTCGGCATGACCCGCGTCCTCGTCCACCCCTATTCGGGCGTCCTGTCGGCCTATGGCATGGGCCTGGCCGACATTCGCGCCAACCGCCAGGCCAGCGTCGTGACGCGGCTCGAGGACGACCTCTTGCCGAGGCTGGAGGATTTGCGCGCCCGCCTCGCCGCCGAGAACGTGGCCGAGCTTGAGGGCCAGGGCCTCGCCAGCGACGCGATCGCCCATCTGCCCAAAGCGCACTTGCGCTACGAGGGCACCGACACCGTCCTCTTCGTCCCGCTCGGCGCCCGCGAGACCATGATTTCGGCCTTTTCCAAGGCGCACAAGGCGCAGTTCGGCTTCGCCATGGACGACAAGCCGGTCGTCGTGGAGGCCGTCGAGGTCGAGAGCGTCGGCGGCGGCGCGGATGGTGGCGAGGTCGAGCTGGACCTCACCTCCGAGGATCGCCCGGAGCCGACCGAGCGGCTCGACATCTTCACCGGCGGCCAGTCCCACCCGGCCGGCGCCTGGCTGCGCGCGCAGCTGAAGCCCGGCCACACCGTGCCTGGCCCCGCCCTCATCATCGAGCCGACGCAGACCATCGTCGTCGAGCCCGGCTGGCGCGCCGAGGTCACCAGGCTCGACCACATCTTGCTGACCCGCGTCGAGGCGCTGAAATCCCAGGCCGCGATCGGCACGGACGCCGACCCGGTCATGCTGGAGGTCTTCAACAACCTCTTCATGTCGATCGCCGAGCAGATGGGCGTGACGCTCCAGAACACGGCCTATTCGGTCAACATCAAGGAGCGGCTCGACTTCTCCTGCGCCGTCTTCGACGCCACGGGGGCGTTGGTCGCCAACGCGCCGCACATGCCGGTGCACTTGGGGAGCATGGACCGCTCCGTCGAGGCGATCATTCGCCAGAACGAGGGCAAGGTCCGCCCCAGCGACGTCTTCGCGCTGAACGCGCCCTATAATGGCGGCACCCATCTGCCCGACATCACGGTCGTCACGCCGGTCTTCTCGGACGACGAATCGGAGATCCTCTTCTGGGCCGCGTCCCGCGGTCACCACGCCGACGTGGGCGGCACGACGCCCGGCTCCATGTCGCCGCTCGCCACCACGGTCGATCAGGAAGGCGTGCTCTTCGACAATTTCCACCTCGTCGATCGCGGCGCGTTCCGGGAGGACGCGCTCGTCGAGCTCCTCACGAGCCACGCCTACCCGGTGCGCAACGTGACGCAGAACGTTGCCGACCTGAAAGCCCAGATCGCGGCCAACGAGAAGGGCGTGGCGGAACTCAGGAAGATGGTCGACCAGTTCGGGCTCGAAACCGTCCAGGCCTATATGGGCCACGTCCAGGACAACGCCGCCGAAAGCGTGCGCCGGCTGCTCGACAAGCTGGAGGACGGAGCGTTCGAATACCCGACCGACCAGGGCGCCGTCATCAAGGTGCGCATCACGATCGACCGGGAAGCGCGGCGCGCCAAGGTCGATTTCACCGGCACGTCGGGCATCCAGCCCGGCAATTTCAATGCGCCCGAACCCGTGGCACGCGCGGCCGTCCTCTACGTCTTCCGCGTCATGGTCGACGACGCGATCCCGATGAACGCGGGGTGTCTGCGGCCCATCGACATCGTCATTCCGGAGGGCTGCATGCTTCGGCCGCACTACCCGGCGGCGGTCGTGGCGGGCAACGTGGAGACGAGCCAGCACGTCACCAATGCGCTCTTCGGTGCGTTGAAAGCCATGGCGGCCAGCCAGGGCTCGATGAACAACCTGACCTTCGGCAACGCGACCTATCAGTACTACGAGACGATCTGCTCCGGGTCGCCGGCCGGGCGCAACCCCGATGGCACGGGCTGGAACGGCACGTCGGGCGTCCACGTCCACATGACCAATTCGCGGCTTACCGACCCTGAGATCCTGGAGCATCGCTATCCGGTGCTACTGGAGGACTTTCATATCCGCGCGGGCTCGGGCGGGCGCGGGCGCTGGTCGGCCGGCGACGGCACGCTGCGCCGCATCCGCTTCCTGGAGGAGATGGCCTGCGCGATCCTCGGCTCCCACCGCACCATCCCGCCGCACGGGCTGGAGGGCGGCGCGCCCGGCGAGGTCGGCCGCACCGAGGTGCGCCGCGCGGACGGCACCGTCGAGGTGCTGGGCGGCACGGACGAGACGGTGCTGACGGCCGGGGAGGCCATCACGGTCATCACGCCCACCGGCGGGGGCTTCGGCGCGGCCTAGCGTGAGGCGGAGAGGCGCGCCTTTGCCGGGCGCCTCTTCCATTGCGCGCGCCACATGTTAGAGCCTCGCGGCACTCCCCACGCGCAGGCCCACTTATGTCCGACACCTCGTCCGATACGACGCTCGACACCATCCCAGACGCCATCGCCGCCATCGCGGCGGGCGAGTTCGTCGTCGTCGTCGACGATACCGACCGCGAGAACGAGGGCGACCTGATCATGGCCGCCTCCAAGGCGACGCCGGAGCGGATGGGCTTCATGGTGCGCCACACGTCGGGCATCATCTGCGTACCGATGGAGGCCGATCGGGCCGAGCATCTCAACCTCGCGCCGATGGTCGCCAACAATCTCGATCCCCTGCGAACCGCCTTCACCGTCAGCGTCGACTACAAGCCCGGCATGACGACCGGCATCTCCGGCCAGGAGCGCGCCAACACCGCCAATGCGTTGGCCAATGACAACGTGGTCGGCCAGGATTTCATCCGCCCCGGCCACATGTTCCCGTTGACGGCGCGCGAAGGCGGCGTGCTGACCCGCTCCGGCCACACCGAGGCCGCGACCGACCTCGCCCGCCTTGCTGGCCTGCCCGGCGTCGGCGTGCTGGCCGAGATCATGAACGATGACGGAACGGTCAAGCGCCTGCCCGAACTCCTCGCCTTCGCCCGCGAGCACGGTCTCCGGATCATCTCGATCGAGGACCTCATCCGCCACCGCACCCAGGCCGAGCAAGTCGTCACGCGGGTCGGCTCGCGAGCGGTCACGGTCGCCGGCCAGTCGGCGACGGCCTACGCCTTCTCGACGCCGTTTGATGCGTTGCAGCACGTCGCCGTCGTGATGGGCGAGGCGGGTGACGAAGCCGCGCCCATGCCCTGCCGCATCCACCGCGAGCAACCCGTCACCGATCTCCTGTCGCGCGCGGGCTCCGGCGAGGACTGGTTCGAGGCCGCCACCAAGGCCATCGCGAAGGAAGGGCGCGGCGTCGTCGTCTTCCTCCGCAACCCGATCGCCGACGACATCTTCGAGGCGCAAGGGGGCATCGAGGAGACGGCGGCGCCCTTCACCGATGGCGAACGGCACGGCTCGGCCAAGGCCCGCATGGCGGACTGGCGCGAGGTCGGGGTGGGCGCTCAGATCCTGCGCGATCTCGGCATCCGCACCATCCGCCTCGTCACGTCGAGCCAGCGCCGTTTCGTAGGCCTCGCCGGCTTCGGCATCGCGATCAGCGAATAGAGACCGCCCAGGCCTCAGGCGGCCCGTCTCATCCGTTCGCGCACGGCGCGGGCGAGAAAGGCCGGGTTGCCGGCGACGTAGCGGCCCGCCAGGCGGCGCGGCTCGAGACCCAGGCGATAGACCCATTCGAGGCCTGCACGCCGGAATGCGAGCGGCGCGCGGGGCACGCGGCCCGACCAGAAGTCGAACTGCGCGCCGACACCCATCACGACCCGCGCGCCGATCCGCCCGCGATGGCGCGCGATCCAGACGTCCTGGCGAGGCACGCCCATCGCGACGAGGACGATGTCGGCGCCCGCGGCGTTGATATCCGAGATGACGGCGCCGTCCGATGCGAAATAGCCGTGGTGATGACCCGCGACGCGCAGGCCCGGCACATGGCCGCGCGCCGTCTCGGCCGCCCTCCTCGCGACGCCCTCGGCGCTGCCGAGGAAATAGATCGACTGCCCCCGCGCCGCGGCGGCCTCGCACAAGGGCAGGAAGAGGTCGGAACCGTTGAGATTGGCCGTGAAGCGCTTGCCTTCCATGCGCGCCGCGATCTGGAGGCCCGACCCGTCCGGCAGCAGGATGTCGGCGGCATCCAGCGCCCGGCGATAGTCGGCATCTCGCGCGGCGACGTTGACGCAATGCGCGTTGACGAAGGCCGCCGTCACGGTCCCGCCGTCGAGCAGCCGCGAGAGGGCCTGGCCCCGCGAGGCATCGAGGAGATCGAGACCGAAGAGACGGATCGAACCCCGCCTTCGCGGGGACGGCGAGCGCGTGGCGACATCGGCCGGCGCGGAGTCGGTGGAGGGTTCGGTCACGGACATGCGCGGGACCATGTCGCGCCGATCCGGGACAGTCTATCGAAACCCTTTCTTAACCATAACAGCGGAGCACGCCCTTGGAGCGGGCCTTTAGCGGGCATGACCGGGCCTTTGCGCGCCCCTCGCCCCGTCCGACGACTGGCGCTACCCTGACCTCATGACAGACCCTTTGACATTACAGACCCCAGGACGGAGGATCCCGCCACGCCGGCCAGCGCGAGCGTCACCTTCGTCTACACGTCAGACCTCGCGCGCGCCGAGTTCTTCTTCGCCCGGACGCTCGGCCTGCCGCTCGTGGTCGATCAAGGCGCGTGCAAGCTCTTTCAGGTAGCGCCCACCAGCCTCTGGGGCGTTTGCGATCTGCCCGACCGGCCGCAGGAACCGGCGGGCGTCACGCTGACCATGGTCCTGGAGAGCGAGGCCGAGGTCGACGCCTATTTCGAGACCCTCACCGCACGTGGGGCCGAGATCGCCATCCGGCCGCGCGTCTCCGAGCGGTTCGGCGTCTATGCCGGGCTCGTCCGTTCGCCGGACGGCCACCGCATCGAGGTCCAGACGCTGCCCGCCTTTCGCCAGACGCGAGCGTTTGGGCACCGCCATGCGTGACACCTCGCTGGCGCCGCGATAGGACCGTACCGACCCATCGAAGCGAGTTCTAGCGATGCCCCTCTGGATCCAATCCCCTCTGGCGATCCTCGCCGAGGGCGCCGATGGTGGCCTCGTCGTCGAGGGCAGCCGGATCGTGGAGCTGGTGCCGGCGGGCGCAGCGCCCCAGACGCCCCATGACGCGACCTTCGACGCCTCGCGCCACGTCGTCATCCCGGGCCTCGTCAACACCCATCATCACGTCTTCCAGACGCTGACGCGTGCCTTCCCGCCATCGGCCAACAAGCCGCTCTTCCCCTGGCTGCAGGCGAGCTATCCGGTCTGGTCGCACATCACGCCCGAGATGTTCCGGCTCGCGACCCGTCTCGCCTTCACCGAGCTTTTGATGTCGGGCTGCACCTGTGCGAGCGACCACCATTACCTCTTTCCCCGCGGGCTGGAGGACGCGGTCGACGTCCAGATCGAGGAGGCGGAGCGGCTCGGGCTGCGTGTCACCGTCACGCGGGGCTCAATGAACCTCTCCGAGAAGGACGGCGGCCTGCCGCCCGACAGCGTCGTGCAGACGGAGGACGACATTCTCACCGATTGCGAGCGTGTGCTCGGGCGCTATCACGACATGGCACCTGGCGCGATGGCGCGGATCGCGCTCGCGCCCTGCGCACCCTTCACCGTCTCCAAGCGGCTGATGCGCGAATCGGCGCGCCTCGCCGACGCGCACGATTGCCGCCTCCATACGCATCTGGGCGAGACGCGTGACGAGGACGCCTATTGCCTTCGGCAGTTCGGCCTGCGCCCCGTCGACTATCTCGAGGAGCAGGGCTGGCTCACCGACCGCGTCTGGCTCGCCCACGGCATCCATTTCGACGACGCCGAGGTGGCCCGCCTCGGCCGGCACGGCGTCGGCGTCTGCCATTGCCCGACCTCCAACATGACGCTGGCGTCCGGCCAATGCCGCACGCTGGAGCTGGAGGCGGCGGGCAGTCCCGTGGGCCTCGGCGTCGACGGCTCGGCCTCCAACGACAACTCCAACCTCATGGAATCGGTGCGGCACGCGATGATGCTCAACCGGCTGACCTATGGGGCCGAGGCCGTCACCTGCCGCACGGCGCTGCGCTGGGGCACGGAGGGCTCGGCCGCCTGCCTCGGGCGCGACGATATCGGGCGCATCGAGGTCGGCCGCGAAGCCGATCTCGCCTTCTACGATCTCGACGAGCTGCGCTTCTCGGGCGCGCACGATCCCATCGACGCCCTCGTCATCTGCGGGGCTACCCAAGCCGACCGGGTCATGGTGGCGGGCCGCTGGCGCATCGAGGACGGCCAGCCCGTCGGCCAGGACCTCGCGCGCCTTCGCCACGAGCATCATGCGGGCGCGATGCGACTCGCCGAGCTGGCGGGCGTGTGAGAGGGACGATGACCGTCCGCGCCTGGGCCGACCTCGCCGCACCCGATTTCGACGCGCTCGACGCGGAGCGGACCGTCGCCGTCCTCCCCGTCGCGGCGATCGAGCAGCACGGAGCCCATCTCGCGACGGGCACGGACGCGATCATCAACGAAGGGCTCTGGGCCGAGACCGCACCGCGCCTCGAGACGGGTGTCAAGGCGGGTCTCGACGTCCTCGTCCTGCCGCAGCAATCTGTCGGCAAGTCGGACGAGCACATCGTGTCGAAGGGCACGCTCCACGTGCCGGCCGAGGTGCTGATCGCCCACTGGACGGCGATCGGGCGATCGGTCGCGCGGGCCGGGGTCCGCAAGCTCCTCATCCTCAATAGCCATGGCGGCAATTCGGATGTGATGGGCATCGTCGCACGCAGCTTGCGCGTCGAGGCCGGACTGTTCGTCGTCGCGACGTCCTGGGCGCGAATGGGCTATCCGGACGGGCTTTTCAGCGACGAGGAGATCCGCTTCGGCATCCATGGCGGGGCCATCGAGACGGCGCTCATGCTCCATCTCTCACCCGGCCATGTCGCGATGGAGAAGGCCGTGACGGCCGAGCCGCTCTCAGCCGCGATGGCGCGCGACAAGGCCGTGCTGGAGGGCGCCGGCCGCAACGGCTTCGCTTGGATCGCGCAGGACCTCCATCCGAGCGGCATCTGCGGCGATGCGACAGCGGCGACGGCCGCGGCGGGCGCGCACGCGGCCGCGCACGCGGCGCAGCGCATGGCGGGCCTGATCGCGGAGATGGCCGACTTCCCGCTCTCCAATCTCCATCCGCTCGGCGAGCGCTGAACCGGCGCACTCGCTTGCTCGGCTCAGGGCGCCGATCGAACACCCCCCTCGCAGCCCCCGCCAGAACGAGACTTACCCACACGAGCCAGCCTCGCGCTTTGCACCCGACGCCCGGCCGAGGTAAGCCTGCGCCGCCCGCCACGGATCCGCGTGGGCGGACGGACAGGGCAACGGGACTGGGCGCCGGATCGAAGAGGGGGACGATGACGCAGCAGCATACGATCCTCGTCGTCGACGATCATCCGCTCTTTCGCGATGCGCTGCGCCAGGCGCTCGGGCCGCGCCTCGACGCGGTCATCATCGAGGCGGAGGACATCGCGCCGGCGCATGCGGCGCTCGACGGCGGCGAGATCGACCTCGTTCTCCTCGACCTCAACCTGCCGGGCGTCCAGGGCCTCTCAGGGCTTGCCGCCCTGCGCGCGCGCTATGCGGACGTGCCGATCGTCATCGTCTCGGCGTCCGAAGAGCCCGGCCTCGTGCGCCGCTGCCTCAAGCTCGGCGCATCGGGCTATATCCCCAAATCGCTCGCCGCCGCCGACATCGCGGGCGCGATCGAGACCGTCCTCGACGGCGACGTGTGGACGCCGCCGGGCGTGCCGCTCGACGTCGACGACGGCACCGACGAGATCGTGGCCCGCCTCGCCACGCTGACGCCGCAGCAGGTGCGCGTGCTGGTCATGCTGGGCGAAGGTCTCCTCAACAAGCAGATCGCCTTCCGCCTCGGCGTCTCGGAGGCGACGGTGAAGGCGCACGTCTCGGCCATCCTCCAGAAGCTCGGCGTGGACAGCCGCACCCAGGCCGTCATCACGGCCTCCAAGGTCGATCCGGCCGTCTGGCAGGTCACGGCCGAGGGCTGAGCCGGGAGCATTCGCGCCCGATGCGCCGAGGCGATCGACGGATCGCTGGAGGGATCATTCGGCGGCCTCGGCGCCCATGCCGCCTGCAGGCCTCGCATCCTCAGTTCCATCCGCTCCGGAGGCTTCGTTTCGCGCGTCCTGCGCGAGGCGGGTGAGGAGCGCCCGAAGGCGGGCCGGTTTCAGCGGCTTGTGGAGCACGTGGAGGCCGCGCGCTCCCGCCGCCGCCGTCACCGCGCCGCCCCGCTCGGCCGTGATGAGGATGGCAGGGACGGGCCGGCCGACATGGTCCCGCAGCGCGTCCGCGATCGAGAGGCCGTCATCGTTGGGAAGGTGATAGTCGAGGAGGAGGACGTCCGGTCGGACGCCTCCCCCGGCCGCCCCCTTGGCGAGCGTCGCCAACGCCTCGGCGCGGCTCTCGGCCGTCTCGACCACGCAATCCCAGCCCTCGAGAAGGGTGCGCATCCCGCGCAGGATGTCCGGCTCGTTGTCGACGCAGAGGACGCCGAGCCCGTAGAGCCCCGCGAACGCGGTGGCCGCCGCAGCCGGGCGCGCCGTCGGCGCAGCGATCGTGCGCAGCGTCACGCCGACTCGCGTGCCGCGCCCGACCTCGGAGCGCAGGCTCAAGCCATGGTCGAGCACGCCGGCGATCCGCTGTACGATCGAGAGGCCGAGGCCGAGGCCCTCGCTCATCCGCGCGCCGTCCTCCAGGCGCTGGAACTCCTGGAAGACGAGGTCGCGCTTGTCGTCGGGAATGCCCATGCCGGTATCCGTCACCTCCAGCACCACTGCCCCACCCCGCCGCCGCACGCCGACGAGGACGCCGCCCGCGCGCGTATATTTGAGCGCGTTGGAGACCACGTTACGCAGCAGCCGCAGCAGGAGCCGGCGATCGGTGAGGACGGCGACGTCGGTTCCCCGCACGCGCAAGGCGAGGCCGGCCGCGGCCGCCGTCGGCGCGAACTCGGTGCGGAGCTGCTCCAGGAGATCGTCGAGACGCACCGGCTCGAAGAGAGGGCGGAGCGCGCCCGCGTCGAGCCGGGAGATGTCGACCAACGTGACGAGGATCTCCTCGACGGCACCCAGCGAGGCGTCGATCCGGGTCGCGAGATCGGCGGTACCCTCACCGACGCCGTCCTCCAGCCGCTCGCGCAGCGTGCCGGCATAGAGGCGCGCGGCGGCCAGGGGCTGCATCAGATCGTGGCTGGCGGCGGCGAGAAAGCGCGTCTTGCCGGCATTGGCCGTCTCGGCCGTCGCCTTGGCGATCTCGGCATTCGCCTTGGCCTCGCCGAGCGCCCGGTTGGCATCCTCGAGCGCCCGGTTGGCGGCCTCGAACTCGGCCGTTCGCAGGCGCACCCGCCGCTCCAGCCCGGCATTGGCCTCGGCCAGCTCTTCGGCCGAGCGGACCTTGTCGGTCACGTCGGTATAGGTGGCCACGAGCCCGCCCTGCGGCAGGAGCGCGGTGCGCACCTCAAGCACCGCGCCGGTGTCGGTGCGCCGCTCGGAGAAGGTGCTCTGGCGCACCACGATCTGCTCCATGCGCTCGCGCACCCGGGCCTGTGCGGGGCCGGAGCCGTATTGGCCATGCTCGGCATTGTGGCGCAGCACCGCCATCAGCGGCGTGCCAGGCTGGACGAGCATGTCGGGCAC
This sequence comes from uncultured Alphaproteobacteria bacterium, assembly GCA_963799285.1. Classification (GTDB taxonomy): domain Bacteria; phylum Pseudomonadota; class Alphaproteobacteria; order Rhizobiales; family CAWCWK01; genus CAWCWK01. The sequence continues at coordinate 3,359,773 of CAWCWK010000004.1, read as the reverse complement.
CCGAAGGAGTTCGACGAACTGCTTGTTCCAGGCCCGCAGGCGCAGATCGGCGTCGAAGACGGCGATGCCCTGGCGGACCTGGTCGAGCGCCGTCTGAAGGATGCCGCGGCTCTCCTGAAGGCCGGCCGAGGCCTCGTCGAGAAGCTGGAGCGCGGCGTCTCGGGGCACGTCGCCCTTCATGAGGAGGAAGGAGAGGAGCGCGCGCGACGAGGCCGCCCCGACGGCACTGGCCAGAAGCCGCTCCGCCTCGTTGAGAAGCGCCGGCGAGGCCCGGTCGTCTCGGCTGGCACGCTCGGCCGTGAGCGCGCGGAAGACCTGCGTCGTGCGGGCCTCGCCGAGATAGCCAGTCACGAGATCCTCGAGCTCGCCGATGCTGACGCCGACATCCGTGGCGGCCATGCGGGGCGCCGGGGCCGGGCGACGCGGCACGAAGAGCGCCGCCTGCACCTTCTCGATCGCGCTCGGGCGGTTCATGCGCGAGACGGCGACATAGACCAAGGCATTGAGGGCGAGCGACCAGAAGACGCTGTGAGCGAGCGGGTCGAGCGAGATGCCCATCAGCGCCTGCGGCTTCAGCCAGGCGATGCCCCACGGGCCGAAGCGGACGAAGGCGTCCTCGATGATGCCGCCAGAGGCGAAGGTGGGCAGCAGCAGCGTATAGGCCCAGACGAGCGTTCCGACGATCATGCCGGCGAGCGCCCCCCGCGACGTGCCCCCCCGCCAGACGAGCCCGCCCAGAAAGGCCGGGCTGAGCTGCGAGACGGCCGCGAACGAGATGAGGCCGATCGAGGCCAGCGCCGTGCCGCCGCCGGCGAAGCGCTCATAGGCATAGGCCATCAGCACCACGGAGAGGATAGCGAGCCGGCGTACGAAGAGGACGGTACGGGCGGTGCCGAAGCGGGCGGTGTCGAGCCAGACGGGTGCGCGCGGCGCCTCCCGCCCGTCGCGCTCCGCCCGTGACCGCTCGCTCCGGGTCCGCGATCCGAGCCGGAGCGCGAGTGGCGTGACGACGTCGTTGGTCAGCATGATCGCCAGCGCGACGCTGCCGACGATCACCATGGCCGTCGCCGCCGAGAGGCCGCCCAGGAAGGCGAGGATCGTCATACCTGGGTTCTGCGCGACGAGCGGAAGGGCGAGCACGAAGAGATCGCCATTCGCCAGCGGCGTGGCGCCCGGCAGATCGATGCGGTCGGCGCCCTGGAAGACGAGAAGGCCCGCGAGCGCGATCGGCACGACGAAGAGGTTGATGAGGACGAGATAGACGGGAAAGAGGACCCGCGCCGGCAGGAGGTCGTCCGCTCCGTGCGCCTCGACGACGGCGACGTGGAATTGGCGCGGTAGCAGGATCGCGCAGAGAAGCGCGAGTCCGGTCATGGCGACGAGGAGATCGGGCGCAGGCAATTGCCGGAAGGGTGCGTCCAGCCCCTGTTCGGCGGCCAGCCGCCAGAGTTCGTCCGGACCGTCGAAGAGCCCCCAGGTGATGAACGCGCCGACCGTGAGGAGCGCGACGAGCTTGACGACCGATTCGGTCGCCACCGCGAGCATGAGCCCGTTCTGATGCTCGGTCGCATCGATGTTGCGGGTCCCGAAGAGGATGGCGAAGAGCGCCATGATGAGCGCGACGGCGAGCGAGGTATCGAGCCCGAAGGGTGCACCGCCATCGTCCGTCCCGGCCCCGCTCTCCCAGGAGAGGACGGCGAGCGAATCGGAGACCGCCTTCAACTGGAGCGCGATGTAGGGCACGGTGCCGAGAAGCGCGATGAAGGCGACCATCGCCGCCACGCGCTGGCTCTTGCCGTGCCGGGCCGCGATGAAGTCGGCCACCGAGGAGATGTTGTGCGCCTTGGCCAGCCGGACGACGCGCGAGAGCAAGGGCAGGCCAAGCGTGAAGAGGAGGATCGGCCCGATATAGATCGTCAGGAAGCTCCAGCCCTCGCGGGAGGCGAGGCCGACCGAGCCGTAGAGCGTCCAGGACGTGCAGTAGACGGCGAGCGTGAGGGGATAGAGCAGCCGGCGCACCCCCGGTCGGGCGAGCCAGGGCGTGGTGGCCGGCCCCGCGCCGCCGGCGGCGCGCGCGCTCACCCGGTCGCCCCAACTGGCGATCAGGAAGAGCGTGGCCAGATAAGCCAGCCCCGTTCCGACGATGATCCAGCCTGGCAGCACCGCGCCTCACCTTCACCTAGGCCTTGTCCATACCCTCCGCGATGGTGGCCGAGATCGGCAAGCCGGACAATGGAGGATGGGTGGGGAAGACCGATGGAGGCGCCGAGACGCCCGACACCGGTCGAGCCATTGCAGACGGCGCGGGCATTCGTCTGGGGACGAAAGCGAGCGATCGCCGAGAGGTCCGCGATCCGCCTTGCGCCCGACACGATGATGATCTGATGCTTGGCACATGGATTGCACGAGGGGACGCTAGGTATGCTTCAGGAATTCAAAGATTTCATCATGCGCGGCAATGTCATAGACCTCGCGGTCGGCATCGTCATCGGCGCCGCGTTCACCGCCATCGTCTCGTCGCTCGTCGACGACATCATCATGCCGCCGATCGGGCTCGTGCTCGGTGCGGTCGATTTCAGTCAGCTCTTCGTCACCTTGAGCGAGGGCACGACACCCGGTCCCTACAACACCATAGAGGCCGCGCAGGAAGCCGGCGCCGTGACGTGGAACGTCGGGCTGTTCATCAACGCGGTCATCAAGTTCCTGATCGTGGCGGCCGCCGTCTTCCTCATCGTGAAGCTCTTCAACGCCGCCCGCCGCAAGCAGGAGGAAGCGCCCGCCGAGGCACCCGCCAAGCCGCGCAACGAGGTCCTCCTCGAGGAGATCCGCGATCTGATGGCCCGCCAGGCCGGCGGACGCGAGCCGGCCAAGATCGCCGAGGAAAACCGCAGCGTCTGACGGACCCTAGACCGCGATATAGCGGTCGGTGCGGTGGTTGATGGCGAGGAAGACGTTGAGCACCACCGCGCCGAGCACCGAATAGGCGATGGCCGCGCCGTCGATCACGAGCGGCGCGGCGGAGAGAATCGCGAGGTCGATGCATAGCTGCACGATCCCGGCCCGCCAGCCGAAGCGGTCCTGCAAATAGACCGCCAGGATGCCGACGCCGCCGAGGCTCGCGCGGTGGCGGAACATGGCCAGGAGGCCAAAACCGACGAGAAGCCCGCCCAGCACGGCGCCATAGGCGGGCTGCACCGCGCCGAGTTGGAAGAGAACCGGCTGCCAGGCCGCCACGATCGAGAGCCCCGCCACGGCCAGGAAAGTCTTCAGCGTGAACGACCACCCCATCCGGCCGATCGCCAGCCCGTAGAAGGGCAGGTTGAGGCAGAAGAAGATCGGCCCGAAACCCCAGCCCGTCGCGTAGTCGATGATGAGGGCGAGTCCTGCCGTCCCACCCGTCAGCAGGCCGAGATGGGAGAGGATCGCGAAGCCGAGCGCCGTCATGACGACGCCGGTGAAGAGGCCCTGCGCATCTTCCAGCGGCGTGTGATGCCGCGCCGTGGCGTGCCACAGCGCCTCGCGCGGCGATCTTTGATCGCTCGCGCCGCGGGGCTGAATGTCGCTCACGCCGCGGGGCTGGGCATCGCTCGCGCCGCGGGGCTGGACATCGCTCGCGCCGCGAGGCTGGACATCGCTCGCGCCGCGGGGCTGGACGTCGTCCGTCTGGGCCTGCTCGATGTCCCTTGCGTTGTCGGGGCGGGCTTCGCCGGCGAGGCGCGTCGTATCGTCGATGGTCATGGAGGGGATGTGACTCCGACCTGCGCGGCGATCAATGCGCCGGGCGGCCGGGAAGGCTCAAATCTCGGGCGCAGGGCGGCAGGGCTGCCCTGCGCGAAGCGCAACCCTGCCGCGCCGCCCGAGGCCTATGCACCCCCGCCGGTTCGCACCCGCTCCGGATGCGTGACGATCTCGAACTCGTCGCCGCGCGCGACCGCGATGAGGGTGAGGCCGGCCTGCTCGGCCACCCGGCAGGCGAGATCCGTCGGCGCCGAGACGGCGACGAGTATGGGCGCGCCCAGGCGCACCGTCTTCTGCACCATCTCGACCGAGACCCGGCTGGAGAGGAGGACGATCCCTCGCCCCGCACCCCGCCCCGCCCGGCAAAGCGCGCCGGCCAACTTGTCGAGCGCATTGTGGCGGCCGACATCCTCTCGCAGGACGAGATCCTCCGCTCCGACCATATCCACGAACGCGGCCGCATGGACGGCTCGGGTGCGCGCGTTGAGCGTCTGCGCCGGCCGCAGCCTCGCCATCGCCGCGGCGATGGCGCCGGGCCTGACCGTGAGGTCGGAGCATAGGGGCGCGAGCGCGGGCACCGCCGCCTCGAGGCTCTCCACGCCGCACAGCCCGCAACCCGTCGGCCCGATCATCGCGCGCCGCCGCAGCCTATAGGTGTCGGCGAGACCGGGCGCGAGCCAGAGTTCCAGCGAGATGCCGTGCCGGGAGCGGCGAATGCCGAGCCGCGCGATTCCGCCGGGCGCTTCGATGATCCCCTCGGAAAGCGCGAAGCCGTGGGCGAAATCGGCCAGGTCGGCCGGCGTCGCCATCATCACGCCATGCGTCGCCCCCTCGACGACGAGCGCGACAGCCGTCTCGCTGGGCAGGACCCGCGTCTCGGGCGCCAGCCGACCGCCGCGCCAGGCCAGGACGGTGCGCGCCAGCGCCGCACCCTCGGGCGGCGCCTCGCCGTCCATGGCCGTCCTATCCCCGCTAGGCGGGTCGCCGGAACTGTGGTCTCTATCTCGCACGGCGCCATCTGGCCGGAACGAGCTCTCCGGCACAAGGCCGGGCGAGGCAACCGGCAACGGGGCGCGAGCGAGGAGACGGTCATGGATCGCGATGCCACGAACCGGGATGAGACCATCACCGCCGACAGCCGGACGGCGGAAGACGGCCGCCCCGTCGACTTCTCACCCTATGACGGGCCGGCCGGCGGGTGGGGCTCTGCCAACTCGCTCAAGCACATCCTGCTGCACGAGCAGGTACCGCTCTCCGGCCCACGCGTTCTGGCCAAGCAGAACAAGCCCGACGGGTTGATGTGCACGTCCTGCGCCTGGCCGAGGCCGGCCGACCACCATCCGTTCGAGTTCTGCGAGAACGGCGCCAAGGCGACGGCCTGGGAGATCACGCCCAAGCGCTGCGGGCCGGACTTCTTCGCCGCGCATACCGTGACCGAGCTTCGCGACTGGTCGGACTACGCCCTCGAAAACGAGGGCCGGCTCACCCACCCCATGCGCTACGACGCGGCGAGCGATCGCTACATGCCCGTCGACTGGGCGACGGCGTTCTCGCAGATCGGCGCCGAACTCGCCCGCATCCGAAGCCAGGACCCCAAGCGCACCGTCTTCTACGCGTCGGGGCGCGCCTCGCTCGAGACGAGCTACATGTGGGCGCTGCTGGCGCGCGCCTATGGCAACAACAACCTGCCCGACAGTGCCAACATGTGCCACGAGACGACGGGCACGGCCCTCAAGCCCGTCATCGGCGCGACGGTCGGCACCGTGCTGATGGAGGACTTCAAGGAGACCGACTGCCTTCTCTTCTTCGGCCAGAACCCCGGCTCCAACAGCCCCCGCATGCTGCACGACCTGCGCTCGGCCCGGAAGCGCGGCGCGCAGATCATCACCTTCAACCCCTTGAAGGAGCGCGGCCTGGAGCGCTTCACATCGCCCCAGAACCCCTTGGAGATGGCGACCGGCACCGAGACGCAGATCTCGACGCACTATTACCAGGTCCGCGCCGGCGGCGACATCGCGGCCATTCTCGGATTGGCCAAGTGGCTTCTTGAGGAGGATGCGATCGACCACGCGTTCATCGAGGAGCACACGGACGGTCTGGAGGAGTTCCGCGCGCTGGCCAGGACTACGCCCTGGGCGGAGATCGAGGCTGCGTGCGGCCTCTCGCGCTTCGACCTCGAGACGGCGGCTTCCGCCTATGCGCGCTCGACCAAGGCGATCGGCATCTACGGCATGGGCCTCACCCAGCATGTGGGCGGCGTCGAGAACGTGCAGATGGTGGTCAACCTCCTCCTGCTGCGCGGCAATATCGGCCGGACGGGCGCTGGCATCTGCCCTGTGCGCGGCCATTCCAACGTCCAGGGCCAGCGCACGGTCGGCATCGGCGAAGACCCGTCCGTCGTGCCCAACGACTTCCTCGCAGAGCGCTATGGCATCGAGCCGCCGATGGAGATGGGCCTCAACACGGTCGAGGCCTGCGAGGCGATCCTTCGGGACGAGGTCGACGCCTTCCTGGCGCTCGGCGGCAACTTCATCCGCGCCATCCCCGACACCGCTCGGATGGAGAAGGCCTGGACGCGGCTCGGCCTCACCGTCCAGATCGCGACCAAGCTCAACCGCTCGCACCTCGTTCTCGGGCGCAGCGCCTGGCTTCTCCCCTGCCTCGCGCGCTCCGAGCATGACGAGCAGGCCACGGGCCGCCAGCACGTCTCGATGGAGGATTCGATGACCTGCATCCACGCCTCCACCAGCCAGGTCGAGCCGGCTTCCGAACATCTCCTGTCGGAACCCGCCATCGTCGCCGGCATCGCCAAGGCCGCGCTGGCGGGCACGGAGCGGATCGATTGGGACGGCTGGGTGGCCGATTACGGCCTGGTGCGCTCGGAGATCGAGCGGGCCTACCCCGAGCAGTTCGACGACTTCTCCAAGCGCATGTTCCAGCCCGGCGGCTTCCCCCGCCCGCTCCCCGCCAGGGACCGCGTCTGGAAGACCGAGACCGGCCGCGCCCGCTTCACCACGCCGACTGCGCTGACGGCGGAAGGCCACGAGGCCTTCGCGCGCGCGGACGTCCTGCGCCTCGTCACGCTGCGCTCCAACGACCAGTTCAACACCACCGTCTACGGCTATCACGACCGCTTTCGCGGCATCTCCGGCACGCGCGATGTGCTTCTCATCAACCGCGCCGAGATGGCCCGGCTCGGGCTGGCGGAGGGCCAGCACGTCACCCTAGCCTCGCCGGTCGAGGACGGCGTCACCCGGGCGGTCCCGGGCCTTCGTGTCACGCCCTACGACATTCCGGACGGCTGCTGCGGCGGCTATTTCCCCGAGCTCAACGTGCTCGTGCCGATGAGCCACCACGCGAAGGGCAGCCAGGTCCCGGCCTCCAAGACCGTGCCGGTGGTCGTGCGGGCCTGAAACGAGAGCGGGCGCCGCACCGGTGAGGTGGGCGCCCGCTCAGGACGTTCAGGCCTGTTGCCGCGGCTAGAATATGAAGTCGTTCGCCGACAGGCTGGTCTGCGACACTCCGAAGAAGGTGACGCTGTCGCCGCTCCCGAGATCGAGCACGGCATAGCCCTGCACGTTGTTCGACAGGTTCGACTGCACGTCGGCGAAGTTGTTAAGCGTCGAGACCTCGCGCAGGTTCACGTCGTCTGTGCCGACCTCGAAGCCATAGAGCGTGTCGTCACCATTGCTGGCCACCGCGCCGTAGATGTCCGAGTCGCCATCCCGGCTGGAGGTCGCCGAGGGGTTGGTAGTGAAGTTGCCGAGGAAGACGGCGTCGTCCCCTCCACCGCCATAAAGAAGGTCGGAATTGCTGCCGCCCGAAATCGTGTCGTTGCCGCCGCCGCCGAAGATGGTGTCGTTGTTGCCGGCACCGAGGAGAAAGTCGGCGCCGCTGCCGCCACCGATCTCATCGTCACCGTTCCCCCCCGACACCGAATCGCCGTCCGCGCCCGCATAGATCACGTCGCGGTCGTCGCCGCCGTCGAGCGTGTCCTTGCCGGACATGGTGCTGCCGAAGATCGTGTCGCGACCCGACCCGCCGCTTGCGCTGTCGTCGCCCTCGCCAGTGCCGATGATGTCGTCGTCGCTGCCGCCGAAGACCGTATCCTTGCCGCCATTGGAGTAGATCTGGTCGCGGCCCGATCCGCCCTCGATATAGTCGGCGTCCTCCGAGCGGCCGCCGAAGAGCTGGTCGTCGCCGTTCTCGCCGAAGATCCGGTCGACGCCGGCGCCGCCGAAGATGACGTCGTCGCCCTCGCCGCCCTCGAGCGTGTCCCGCTCGCCGCCGGCGGAGATCGTGTCCGCCCCGCCGCCGCCGATAATGACCTCGCGGCCCTCGGTACCGTTCAGCATTTCGGGCGTATCATCGCCGACCATGCGGGCGCCGCCCGTGATCGTGCCCACCGCGTCGATATCCGCGCCTTGCGAGGCACCGGTCGTCGCAACCTGGCCGGCATCGTCCGTGATCCGGACATAGCGGAACGCGCGGTCGGCATTGGTGAATGACAGGAACGCGTCGATGTCGATCGTGGCCGCGCCACCCTCCGTGGAGCCCACGGAAATCCAGGTGCTGCCGGTCTCGCTGATCTCGACGAAGATACGCTCGGACGACGTGCCGCTGCCGGCTTCGTTGATGTAGAGGTCCGCATTCGCGTCACCGCTGCCGACGAGCACGTTGTCGTCGAAGCGCACCACGATCCGGCCGCCCTCGCCGAGGGAGACGATGCTGTTCGTCGTACCGGTGGGCGGCGGCGCGTCGGGCGAGCCGATGGCGGCATCCCTGAAGCGATACTCGCTGGACGGGTTTCCATTGGTCGTTACCGGGCTGTATTGCGGTACCGCGTCGGCAAACGCGACGTCACCCAGCTTGAACGTGATGCCGCCCTAGGTCGTTTCCATCGGATGTTCCTGCCGTTGGTCTGATAATCCTTCGGCCTTGCCACGTCCGACTCTGCAGAATCGAGGGCTTTCCGCAAGGATACGTTTGCCGATATCGAAAACTCGTGCCAAGCCCGATGGCCATCACAGATCTGGCCCCATGTCGGAACAAGACCTTTCCGGGATTGACGATCTCGCGATCGGGCGAGCGCTCGGCGGGATCGTTGCGCCGCGCGCGGCTTGCACCGCGCGCGATCCGGCGTAGGCTGGACTCCCAGGGTAGAGGAGCCTGTCCGATGCGCGCTGTCGATCTCTCGTTCCGTCCGGTCCTTCTTCGCGCCCTCTCGGCAACGCTCCTCATGGCCGCGTCCCTGGCATTGGCCGGACCCGATGCGGCGATGGCACAAGCCTCCGACCGGCAGCTTCTCGTCAGCGAGGGGGCCGACTATTTCGGCGGCGACTACGAGACGCTGCGAGAGGTCTCGCGTGCCGACTGCGAGGCGGCCTGCATTGCCGATGCGCGCTGCGCCGCGCTGACCTACAACACGAGCGCCGCATGGTGCTTCCTCAAGGAGAGCGTCGGCGAGCTGAGTGCGGCCGCGGGCGCCGTCGCCGCCCGCATCGTCGAGCGCCCCGCCATCGACGAGCCCACGCTCGAGGCACGGCTCGCTGCCCTCGACATGCTGCCGCAGGGCCTGCGGGACGAGGCGCGCCGGCTGCGGCTTGAGATCGCGGGCGAGCGGCGCGACCGCGGCTTTAGCGATCTCTCCGACGCCGCGCTCCTTCTGCAGGCCGAGGACGGTCTCGCCTTTGCCGAGCGCAGCGCGCTCGCCCGTGAGGCGCTGCGGCGGAACCCCGGCAATGCCGAGGCCTGGATCGCGCTCACCCGCGCCGCCTTCGCCCATCAGCCCGACCGCTATGACGAGCGCCGCCGGACCGAGGCGCTGCGCCAGCGCGCCGCGATCAATGCCGCCGTCACGGCCGAGGACGCGCCCGCCCGCGCCGAGGGGCTCGCGCTCTTGGGCGAGGCGCTGGAATTGTCCCGCAACTGGCCGCTGGCCATCAGCGCCTATCGCGCCAGCCTGGCCGCGCACGAGGACGAGGGCACGGCCCGCCGGCTGGACGCGCTCATCGCGAGCCATGGCTTTCGGGTGACCGGCAACACGATCGACAACAATGCGGCGAGCCCGCGCGTCTGCCTCACCTTCTCCGAGCCCCTCGCCCCCAGGCTCGCGCAGGGCGAGGCGGCCGGCGACTTCGTCTCCGTCGAGGGCGGCGAAGGGCTGCCCGTCTCCGCCTCCGGCAACCAGATCTGCATCGAGGGCGCGCAGCACGGCGCGCGCTACCGCGTCCTGGTGCGCCCCGGCGTCACCTCGGCCAGCGGCGAGGTGCTGGAGCGCCCCGTCGAGACGATCGCCTATGTGCGCGACCGCGACCCGAGCGTGCGCTTCGCCACCCACGCCTACGTGCTGCCCGCCGGCACGAGCGCCGATGGCCCGGCGACCATTCCCGTCACCAGCATCAACACCGAGCGCCTGGAGGCGCGGGTGCAGCGCGTGCCGGACCGGGCGCTGGCGCGCCTCATCGCCGACAACACGTTCCTGCGCGGTTTCGCGACCTGGGACGTGGACGAGGTTTCGGAGCGCGACGGAACCGATGTCTGGACCGGCACGGTCGATGTCGAGGCCCGCACCAATGCCGAGGTCGTAACCGCCATTCCCGTCTCCGCGATCGTCGGTGATCTCGAGGCCGGCGTCTACGTCCTCACCGCCAAGGCCGCCAACGCACCGGCCAGCGACTACAGCCTCGCGACGCAATGGTTCGTCGTCTCCGAGATCGGCCTGACCACGCTTCAGGCCTCGGATGGCTTCCACGTCCTCGCCCGCTCGCTCGACGATGCGGCGCCGCTCATAGGCGTCGCGCTCGACCTCGTCGCGGTCAACAATGCCGTTCTCGCCTCCGTCGTCACCGATGGCGAGGGCCACGCCCGCATTCCCGCCGCCCTCCTCGCCGGCACCGGCGGCGATCGCCCGGCCGTGCTGACGGCGGCGCGCGGTGACGACTTCGTCTTCCTCGACCTTACCGCCGCCCCGTTCGACCTTGCCGACCGGGGCGTCGAGGGCCGCGTGCCGGCCGGGCCGCTCGACGTCTTCCTGACCCTCGATCGGGGCATCTACCGCACCGGCGAGACCGCCTACCTGACCGGCACGGTGCGCGACGCGGCCGGAGACGCCGTGCCGCCTCTCACCCTCACCGGCATCGTGCGGCGCCCGGATGGGGCCGAGCACGCGCGGACGGTGCTGCGCAACGCCTCCGCCGGCGGCTTCGTCTGGGAGGCCGCGCTGCCGGAGGGCGCCATGCGCGGACGCTGGACCTTCGCCATCCATAGCGATCCGGAGCGCGCGCCCCTCGCCTCGACGACCGCCCTTGTCGCCGACTTCGAACCGGAGAAGATCGACGCGGCCCTCGTCGTGGGAGCCGAGACGCTCGACCCGGCCGACCCGGCCGCCCTCGCCGTCGACGCCCGCTATCTCTTCGGCGCGCCGGCCACCGATCTCGAGGTCGCCGGCGAGGCGATCCTGCGCACGTCGCGCACGCTTCCCGCCCATCCGGCCTATACGTTCGGCCTGGCCGACGAGGACGCCGTCAACGCGCGCGAGCCCTTCGAGCCCGCCCGGACCGACGCCGAGGGCCGCGCCGTCATCGGCCTCACTCCCTTCCCCCGCCCGTCGACGACGCGGCCCTTGAGCGCGGAGCTCCAGGTCCGCGTGATCGACACCGACGGTCGCCCGATCGAGCGGACCGAGACCGTGCCCGTCACGGAGACGAACGGCCGGCTCGGCCTGCGTCCCCGCTTCGACGATGCGGTCGCGCAGGGCGCCGAGGCCCGCTTCGACGTCATCGCCATCGACGCCTCCGGCGCGCGCGTGGCCCTGCCCGAGGCCTCCTGGCGGCTGGAGCGGATCACCGAGCGCTTCCAGTGGTATTCGCTCGACGGACAATGGAACTACGAGCCGATCGAGACCCGCAGCCTGGTCGCCAACGGCACGCTCGCCATCGGTGACGACTTGGCCGCGACGCTTGCCGAGACCGTCGACTGGGGTCGATACGAGCTTCGCATCGAGGATGCGGCCGGCGCGCTTCTCCCCGTCAGCGCGCGCTTCTCGGCCGGCTGGTACGTCGCCGCCGCCAGCGTCGATACGCCGGACGCGGCGCGCGTCTCGCTCGACAAGCCGCGCTACGCGGTGGGCGACACGGCGCGCGTCCATGTCGAGGCGCGTTTTGCCGGTCCCGTCGAGGTGCTGGTGCTCGACGAGCGGGTCGTGGCGCGCGTCACGGCCGAGATCGGCGCGGAGGGCGGCACGGTCGAGATCCCCGTCACCCGGGACTGGGGCCCCGGCGCCTACGTCGTCGCGATCGCCTACCGGCCGATGGACGCCGCGCGCATGCCCGGCCGCGCGCTCGGCCTCGCCCACGCGCAGGTCGACCCCGGCGACCGCGCACTCGACGTCGCCATCAACGCGCCAGGCAGAATCGCGCCGCGCTCGGCGCTCGATCTCGTCGTCACTGTCGAGGGCGTCGCGGAGGGCGAGGACGCTTATCTGACCCTCGCCATGGCGGACGAGGGCATCCTCAACATCACCGGCTTCGAGCCGCCCTCGCTGAGCGATCACTATTTCGGCCAGCGCCGGCTCGGCGTCCTCGTGCGCGATCTCTACGGTCGGCTGATCGACCGGATGCAGGGCGCGCTCGGCCGGGTGCGCTCGGGCGGCGATGCGAGCGCCTCCTTCGAGAGCCCGCCGCCGATGGACGACCTCGTCACCGCCTTCGTCGGGCCGCTGATGGTGGACGCCGATGGGCGCGTCGCCGTCTCGCTCGACGTGCCGGACTTCAACGGCGCGCTCACCCTCTCCGCGCTCGTCTGGTCCGCGAGCGGCGTCGGCGAGGCGTCGGCAAGCGTGATGGCGCGCGATCCCGTCGTCATCTCCGCCGCGCGGCCGCGCTTCCTCGCACCGGGCGACGTGTCGCGCATCGCGCTCGATCTCACCCATGTCGAGGGTCCGGCGGGGCCCGTCTCGCTCGCCCTCACCGGCGGCGAGGGCGTCGTCGAGCTGGGCGGCGCGGCCGACTGGCTCCTCGATCTCAGCCCGCTCGGCCGCGCCCGGGCGCTCGTGCCCGTCCGCGCGGTGGCCATCGGCGATGCCGAGCTGGAGGCCGTGCTCACGCTACCCGGCGGCGAGCTCCTGACCAAGGCCTTCACCCTGCCCGTGCGCAGCCTCGCGCCCGCGACGGTGCGCAGCACGGCCCTGCGCCTCGCCTCGGGCGCCGCGCTCGACCTCGGGCCCGACCTCCTGGCGGACATGGTGCCTGGCACCGCAGCGGCGACGGTCAGCATCACCGGCGCCCTCGGCTTCGACGTGGCGGGCGTGGTGCGCGATCTCGACCGCTATCCCTATGGCTGCACCGAGCAGACGGTGAGCCGGGCCATCCCCCTCGTCTATCTAGACCGCACGATCCTCGCCGCTGGTCTCGGCGAAGGAGAGGATGCCGAGATCACGGCCCGCGTGCAGGCCGCCATCGAGACCGTGCTCGCCCACCAGGCCTCCAACGGCTCCTTCGGCCTCTGGCGCCCGGAGGGCGGCGACCTCTGGCTCGACGCCTATGTGGCCGACTTCCTCACCCGCGCGCGGGAGGCCGGCTATTCCGTCGCCGACACACCCTTCCGCCTCGCCATCGACGCGCTTCGCAACGGCCTCGCCTACCTGCCGGCCGAGCCCGACTACGCGCCCGTCGCCTATGCCTCCTACGTGCTGGCCCGGAACGGGCGGGCGGCGATCGGCGACCTGCGCTATCTTGCCGACACGCAGCTCGGCCGCTTCCCCACCCCGCTCGCCAAGGCGCAGGTCGCGGCCGCGCTGGCGCTCTACGGCGACCGGGTGCGGGCCGAGCGGGTGCTGCGCGACGCCGTCGACGATGCAGCCGGTCGGCGCTACGATCCCTCCCGCCGCGATTTCGGAACGGCTCTGCGCGACGATGCCGCCGTGCTGACGCTCGGCCTCGAGACCGGCATAGACGGCGTCGATCTCAGCGGCCTCGTCACGCAGGTGAGCGCCGGGCGGGCCGAGCGCGAGCACACCTCGACGCAGGAGGACGCCTGGTCGCTCCTCGCGGCCCACGCTCTCCTCACCGAGGCGCCGCCCCGGCTCGAGATCGACGGCGCCATCCGCGAGGGCGCCTATGCCCGCCGCCTCGGCGCCGAGGATCTCATGGGCGACGCTCCGACGATCCTCAACCGCGCCGACGACGCCATCATGGCCGAGGTGACGGTGCGCGGCGTGCCGCTCGTCGCGCCGCCGGCCTCGGCCCAAGGCTATCAGATCACCCGGAGCTACTACACGATGGAGGGCGAGCCCGCCGATCCGAGCGTCGTCGCGCAAGGCGACAGGCTCGTCGCCGTCGTCGAGGTCGTACCCGTCGACGAGGCCTTTGCGCGGGTGATGGTCAACGATCCGCTGCCCGCGGGCTTCGAGATCGACAATCCGGACATCCTCCGGGGTGGCGACGTGGCCGCGCTCGACATCCCGCTCACGAGCGAGGTCGCCCATACCGAATTCCGCGCCGAACGGTTCCTGGCCGCCTTCGACAAGCCGCAGGGCGACACGGCGCCTCGCCGCTTCGCCTATATCGTGCGCGCCGTCTCTCCGGGCGACTTCGTCCATCCGGCGGCGACCGTCGAGGACATGTACCGGCCGGAGCGGCGCGGGCGGACCAACGAGACGCTCGTCTCGGTCGTCGGCCCGCTGCGCTGACGGTCGGGCGGGCGGCGGGGCACTGACGGTGGCGCGCGGCCGGCGAAGGCTCGCGGCGGCGGGCGCCACTCTCGCCCTATTGTCGGGCCTCGCCCTCTGCTCCGCGCTCGCGCTCGACCGAGCGATCGAGGCCCGCGCACTCGCGCTCGCAGCACCCGTGACGGGCACCGAGATCCGCGATCCGGACGGCCGCCTTCTCGCCGCCTTCGCCGACGAGGAGGGCCGCTGGCGCCTCGGCGCGGGGCCGGACGATGTCGATCCGCGCTATCTGCGCATGCTCTTCGCCTGGGAGGACAAACGCTTTCGCACCCATGGCGGGGTCGATCCCCTCGCCGTCCTTCGGGCCGGCTGGCAGGCGCTGCGCCATGGCCGCGTCGTCTCCGGTGCCTCCACGCTAACCATGCAGGCCGCGCGCCTCTCGGCCGAGCTGCCGACGCGCTCCGCCCCGGCCAAGATCGAGCAGGTCCTCACCGCACTCGCTATGGAGCGGGTAGCGGGGAAGGCCGGCATTCTCTCGACCTATCTCACGCTCGCGCCCTATGGCGGCAATCTGGAGGGCGTGCGGGCGGCGAGCCTCGCCTGGTTCGGCAAGGCGCCGCGCCGGCTGACGGCCGCCGAGGCCGCCCTCCTCGTGGCCCTCCCGCAATCGCCGGAGCGCACGCGGCCCGACCGCTTTCCTGAGCGCGCCAAGGCCGCGCGCGACCGCGTGCTATACCGGATGGCCGATCTCGGCGAGCTCGATCGGGGCGAGCTCGCCCGTGCGCTGGCCGAACCCGTCCCGCCGCGCCGCCGCGCCCTCCCCTTCCTCGCGCCCCATACCGCCATCCGGCTCGCGGCCGAGCGGCAAGGTGCGGACCGGATCGACGTGACGATCGACGCCGGTCTCCAGGAAACGCTCGAGGCCTATGCACGCGAGCGCGGAGCCGGCCTCGGCGCCGGCGTCAGCCTCGCCCTCCTCGTCGCCGACCACGCGACGGGCGCCATCCGCGCCTCGGTCGGCGCGCCCGACCTCTTCGACGCGGCGCGGGACGGCCATGTCGATCTCACCCGCGCCATCCGCTCGCCAGGCTCGACGCTCAAGCCCTTCATCTACGGCCTCGCCTTCGAGCGCGGCCTCGCCCATCCCGAAAGCCTCGTCGACGACAGCCCCGGCAGCTTCGCGGGCTACCGGCCGCAGAATTTCGACGAACGCTTCGAAGGGCTCATCACGGTCCGCCGCGCGCTCCAGCTCTCGCGCAACCTGCCGGCGGTCGAGCTTCTGTCGCGCGTCGGCCCGAGCCGTCTCGTGGCGCGGTTGCGCAAGGGCGGCGCGGCACCCGAGCTCGGCGATCGCTCGCTGCCCGGCCTCGCCATCGGACTGGGCGGCGTCGGGCTGACGCTGCACGATCTCGTCGGCCTCTATGCCGGCCTCGCCGAGGGCGGCGCGGCGCGGCCGCTCCACGTCGTTGCCGGAACAGGCAGCCTTCCGCAGCGCATCCTGCCCGCGCCGTCCGCCTGGTACGTCGCCTCCATCCTCGCCGGTGCCAAGACCACCACCAAGGGCTCGCCGGGCGCGCTCGCGATCAAGACCGGCACGTCCTACGGATCGCGCGACGGCTGGGCGATCGGCTTTGACGGGGCGCATACGGTCGGCGTCTGGATCGGCCGGCCGGACGGCGCGCCGGTGCCGGGCCTGCTCGGACAGCGGGACGCGGTGCCGGTGCTGCGCGACGTCTTCGCCCGCATCGGCCCGCTCGCGCGCCTGCCCGGTCCACCGCCCGGCATCCTCGCCTCCTCGGGCGCCGGTCTGCCGCCGGCCATGCGCCGCGTCGGGCGCGCCGCCCTCGCGGGGCTCGGCGAGGCGGGGCCGCAGATCGTCTTCCCGCCCGATGCCGCACGCGTCGAGGTCGGCGGCACGGGCGGCGCGCTCGCCCTCAAGGCGCGGGACGGTCAGCCGCCCTATACCTGGTATGTCGACGGCGCCCCCATCGCCCGCGAGGCCGCCGGCGGCCAGGCGCTCTGGCAGGTCACCGGACCGGGCTTCGTCGAGATCGCCGTCATCGACGCCGCCGGCGCCGCCGACCGGGCACGGATCAGGCTGGACTAGCGCGATCCCTCGCGCCCAGATCCGGCATGATCTTGCCGGGGTTCATCAGATCGTGCGGGTCGAGCGCCGCCTTGATGGCGCGCATGGCGGCGATGGCGGGATCGCCGAGCTCGGCGGTGAGATATCGGGCCTTGCCCTGGCCGATGCCGTGCTCCCCCGTACAGGTGCCGTCCATGCGGATGGCGCGCTCGGCCAGCCGGGCGAGTAGGGTTTCGACCCGGCCGAACTCGTCGGCATTCGCCGGGTCGACGAGCACGAGCGTGTGGAAGTTGCCGTCGCCCACATGGCCGACGATCGGCGCGACGAGGCCGGCGCTCGCGATGTCCTCCTGGGTCTCGAGGATGCATTCGGTCAGCCGGGAAATGGGCACGCAGACATCGGTCGAGACGCCCTGCTTGCCCTGCCCGAGGCCCATCGCGGCCCAATAGGCGTCGTGCCGGGCCGACCAGAGCCGGCTGCGAACCTCCGGGTCCGTCGCCCAGTCGAAGGGACCGCCACCGCACTCCCCGGCGATTTCGGCAAAGGCCGCCGACTGTTCCGCGACGCCGGCCGGCGAGCCGTGGAATTCGAGAAAGAGGCACGGGCTCTCGGGCAACGAGAGCTTGGAGTAGGCGTTGCAGGCCCTCACCTGCACCGCGTCGAGCAATTCGATCCGCGCGACGGGGATGCCCGACTGGATCGTCAGGATCGTCGCATCGACCGCAGAGCCGACGTCCGGGAACGGGCACACCCCGCCCGAGACAGCCTCCGGGATGCCGGCGAGCTTGAGCGTGATCGCCGTCACGATGCCGAGCGTGCCCTCCGAGCCGACGAGAAGGCGCGTCAGGTCGTAGCCGGCCGAGGTCTTGCGGGCCCGGCGCGCGGTGCGCAGCGTCTCGCCATTGGCGAGCACCGCCTCGAGCGCCAGCACGTTGTCCTTCATCGTGCCGTAGCGCACCGCGTTGGTGCCCGAGGCGCGGGTGGCGACCATGCCGCCGAGCGAGGCGTCGGCGCCGGGGTCGATCGGGAAGAAGAGGCCGGTATCGCGCAAGTGCGCGTTGAGGGCCTTACGCGTCACACCCGGCTCGACCGTGCAGTCAAGGTCCTCCGGGCTCACGCGCAGAACGCGGTTCATACGGCTCATGTCGAGCGAGACGCCGCCGCGCGGCGCGTTCACATGGCCCTCCAGCGAGGAGCCGGTGCCGAAGGGGATGATCGGCACGCGGTGCTCGGCGCAGATCCGCACCACGTCGCGCACCTCGTCGGCGCTCTCGGCCCAGACGACGGCTTCGGGCGGCTGGTTCGGCGTCCAGCTCGTCGTGTGTCCATGCTGCTCGCGCACGCTCACGCCATCGGAGAAGCGCTCTCCGAAGCGCTGCTTCAGGATGCCGAGCGGCACAGAGCGATCCGGCAGGCTCGTCCCAGACGATGGGGCATGATACATGACGCGGCTCCAGCGACGACGACCAACCCTTATCGCCGGCCTTAGCCCGAGGGTCAAAGATCGCAGGCGACGGTGTCGGAGCCACGCGCGGTGGCGACCGGCCGACGCACGGCCTACCGCTCCGATGAGCAAGGCGACGATCACCATGGCGGACACGGAGGGAAAGTCCCCTCCGAACAAGATCAATCACTTAGCACGTCTACAGACCCCGAAGGCGACCACTGAAAACATTGGGTCTTTTCCGGAAGTGTCTAAGGCCGGGAGAACCCCGGAAGTAGAACGCCCCGCCGACGTTGGCGCGTCGAACGGGGCAAATGATGCGGCTGGCGAGCACGTATCAGACCCCCAACATAGCGCGCTACGGGCGGCTTCGCAATCGCCGCGCTGCGGGGTCTGCGTAGCGTTCGAGCTACGGCTTGCGACGACCGAGGGTGTGGCCGGCTGGTGCCGTGCACACGAGCGACGTGTCGATATCGGCAGCTCGTGCCCGGCCTTCCAAGGCTTTGCCGACGAGGGCGCGACGGCCGGCGGCGACGATGCCGCCATGACCGAACTACACGACCCCGAACCTCGCACAGACGAGGACTTCGCCCGCGCCTGGCACGAAGCGACGCTCGCCGCCGCGTTGGAGTACGCCGAACACGGCGTGCCCGTCTTTCCGTGCAATCGAAAGAAACGCCCACTCGTCAAGACCGGCTTCAAGGCCGCCAGCACCAACCCGGCTCATATCCGCGCTTGGTGGCGCTCCTGGCCGCACGCCCTTATCGGCATCCCGACAGGCGCAGCGTCCGGCTGGCTCGTTCTCGACATCGACTCCAAGAACGGCGTGAACGGCTTCGAGAGCTTGCCCAACTGGCGCGAGATGACGGACGTGATCGTCCGCACGCCGAGCGGCGGCGCGCACCTCTACTTCGCCTTCGACACCGTGCGCCCCATGGGGAGTAGCGCAGGCAAGTTCGCCCCTGGTGTCGATATCCGAGGCGAAGGCGGATACGTCATCGCGCCCCCGTCCCGCCCCGACATGGCGCGCCCCGAATATCGGATCGAGGACGGGTGCGACGACCTCGTGAGATCGGGAGGCGCCCGTGGCTAACCTGCCCCCGCTCCCCGAACACATCTACGAAGCCCTCGGCATGGGAAAGGCCGAGGAGAACGTCATCGACCTGAACAAGGCGCGTCGTCAGCCGAGCGACGATAGGCCGGCGGGCGACGAGATCGGCCGTCTACGCGCGCTTCTCGACCACATACCGGCATCGTGCGGCTATGACGATTGGGTGCGCATCGGCATGGCGCTCCACTCCGCCACGCGGGGCGGAGACGACGGCCTCGGCCTCTTCGATAGCTGGAGCGCGACCGGCGGCTCGATCTATCCCGGCGCCAGCGCGATCGGCGCCAAGTGGAAGTCGTTCAAGGGCGACGGCGTCGGCATTGGGACCATCGTCCAGATGGCCCGCGAGAACGGCGCGGACGTATCGGCCATTGCGCGCGAGTATCCGTCCGAAGGCTATGAGCGCCGATCCGATGACGGCTTCGATGCGGACCACCTGCGCCGCGATCGGCCGCCAAAAGAGGGAAAGCCCCCGGAGCCTATCAAGCCGCTTGAAACAATCCGCGCTTCGGACTTCGCCGGTCTCCCGATCCCGCCGCGCGAATGGCTCGCCAAGGATATCCCGGCGTTCAAGCCTTGCCTCCTCTATGGCGACGGCGGCACGGGCAAATCGCTCCTCGCCCTACAACTGGCCTGCGCCGTCGTCACTGGAACCGAGTTCTTCGGTTCTGACACCCGGCATGGCCCGGCGATCTATCTATCGGCCGAGGACGAAGCCCCAGAGATGCACCGCCGCCTCGCGTCGATCGCGGACGCGAACACGTTCGACCTCCTCGACCTTACCGACCTGCACCTTCTCGATATGAGCGCCGACGACGCCATCCTCGGCGCCGAGAGTGCGAAGGGCGGCCGACTGGAGGAGACGCCCCTCCTAGCGCGCCTGGAGGCCACGGTGGCGCTCTACAAGCCCGCTCTCCTCATCCTCGACAACCTTGCCGACATCTTCGCCGGCAACGAGTCCTCACGCTCGCTGGCGAAGGCGTTCGTCAAGGCTATCGAGCGCCTGTGCAAACCCCATGGGACCACCCCTCTATTGCTGGCCCACCCATCCCTGTCAGGCATGGCGAGCGGTTCCGGCACGTCCGGCTCGACGGGCTGGAACAACGCCGTCCGGTCCCGGCTCTATCTCGTCAGGGATGGCGAGGACGCCTTGCGGGCGGGCGACCATGACACCGCCGCGACGGCCGATCCCGACGTCCGCATCCTGCGCACCATGAAGGCGAACCGTGGCGCGATCGGCGACGAGCTGCGGCTGCGGTGGCGCGAAGGCGCGTTCGAGATGGCCGACGAGAAGGTGCAGGGCATGACGGGTGCGGCGCTCGCCGCCGTCAAAGCGGAGCGGGTGTTCCTGCGCTTGCTGGAGCAGTTCGCTACCGAGGGGCGAAAGGTATCGGTCGGAGGAGGGCAGACCTACGCGCCGAAGGAGTTCGCGTCGCACCCGATGCGTGACGGTGTGACGAAGACGCAATTCAAGTCGGCAATGGACACCCTGCTGGCCGAGGGAAGAATCAAGAATGAGGAGCATGGGCCGCCATCCCGAAGGCGGGCGCATCTCGTCATCGTGGGCGGAACCGAACAGGAGGGAGATGACGATGAGCCAGCGTTCTAGAAGCCTTCCAACCCCCCTTCCAACCGGGGTGTTCCAACCAAATTCCAACCCCTTCCAACCCAGTAAACATGCGGTTCCAACCGTGTGCTGTTCCAACCCTATACCTAAAGGTATAGGCGCGGCCTCTCGTGAGGCCGGCCGCGCCTCTGCGATCCACGCCCTCGCCGACCGGGTGGCACGCCTCTCTCCATCCCATCGCGACCCTCACCGCTTCCATGAGGACAGAAGCGAGATCGTGCATGAGCTGCGCAAGCTGGCGAGGACGAGATGACCTGCCCCCCCAGAATGAGCCTCTTACCAGCGCCCTGCGGACCTACACGGCGGCGTAGCCCGAAATATCCGTAGGTCCAGATTCCCGAAAACCGACTTCGCTTCCCTTTCACCGGAGACCGCTATGACCGGCCGCATCGTCAACCAGATCGACCTCGCCGCATTCTTCGGCGTCACCACCAAGACCGTCCGCGCCTGGGAGGGCCAAGGATGCCCCGTGGAGCGCGTTGGAGCGAAGGGACGGCAGAGTGCCTACGACACGGCCGCCGTCCTCGCCTGGCGCGAACGTCGAGCGTCGGAGGCTGCGACCACCTCGGCCATCCATGTCGATATCGAGGAAGCGCGTCGTCGGAAGGTCGCGGCCGAGGCCGCGCTGGCCGAGCGCGAGCTGGCGCGTCTGGAAGCGGAGTACGTCGCGGTTGCGGACGTTGGGCCGATGGTCGCGGCCGAGTACGCCGTCGTCCGGGATGCGATCGGCGCGATCCCTGCGGAGATGGCGCGCGACCTGGAAGGACTGGACGCAGCGGTTATCGAGGAGCTGCTGGCGTCGAAGGTGACGGAGGTGCTGACGGCGTTGTCAGAGGGGTAGATTCTCCAGCCGTTAGGTAAGTCAACATCTTTCGTCCAAATGCGTTCGGTTGAATCTTGTGAAGTGCAGATGAAACACCCTTAGGAGCAATTGAGCCGTCCTCTAAAACCCCGCTTATGGTTTCTACCACATGTAGGGAGAACATTTCATTGAACATAACCTCAAGAATCGAATATTCTATTTCGACGGATATGTCCAAAACAAACCGCCCTAGAATATCGTCAAACATGTTAGAAGTTGTATAGATTCGTCCATTTGAAAGCCAAGACAGAATTAGTATTTGATATTCTGACATACGGTCAAGAGTTGTGAGAATGTGTCGCTCTGCTACCAAGTCAGATTCCTCAGAGATCGTTGAGTTCAACAGAACGTTTCTGATCGCTGCAAGCTTTACTGGCTTCGCGGTTCGGTTCGCGATGGCCACACCTTCAACTATAAGCGCATTCAGGTCCTCATCGCTCTTCAGCCGCGCTTCAATGCCGTTTAAATGATCGGCGAGCTGCGAAAGCTTCTGACGACAGCTCCAGAAGAAAGCGGTCACGTCTCGCTAATGCAGGATCAGCGACGAGCTGGCGGAACGCTTCTTCCACGGCCCGCCCGACGATCGGCACCGAGCCGGCTGCAGCCGAGATCACCCCATGTAGCCGGTCGGATGCTCTCGATAGATCGGTGTTCGCGTCGCTGTCGTTTGCCACCTACCGCTCCAACGCCAACTTCAATAACCGCCTCACCGCCTCCGGCCGCGACGGCTTGTCGTCCTGCGCCTCACGCCAGGCGTCAAGAGCGTTGAGGAGCGGACGCCGGATGCGGACCGCAACCTCCTCCGAATCCACCTTCGGGCGGCCCATCTTACTTTCTACCGGCATAATGTTGACAGCCTGACTTTACGCCGGTAAATAGTACGCGAGCCGGCCAGAGGAGGCAACCTCTGGCCGGCTCTAACCGACCCCGTTCCCAAGGAGAACGACGTGGCTGATTCCCCTGATACCAGAAGACCGTCCACCGCCGCCACCATGCCGAGAAGATCGGCATTGCTGGCCCTGACCGCTGGCGTCGCCGCGACGGCGTTGTCGTTCCTCCCATCGGCGGCCAGGGGCGCAGACCTCGCCAGAAGATCGACAGGCGCGGCGGCCGCCGTCGAGCCGACCCGCCGCGCCCTCAATTCGTACTCGACATGGCTGCACTTCGAGCGCCAAGCCATCCAGGCGCACCTCTACCCGAACCACCCCTGCGACCGCTTCCGCGTCATCGCGTTTGACAACGACGGCAGCGTCTTCCACGCCGACGAGGGCTTCGCGACCGACCGCGCCGTCACCCGCGCCGGCATTATCCTTCCGCTGATAGGCCTCGACCCTCGCGAGGTGGCGAGATGAGCGTCGTCATCGACTTCCCCACACCGCACAAGCGGACGCTTGAAGAAGTCCGCGCGGAAATAGCCGAGTTCCGCGCGCGCTTGGAGCGCGAGATCGAGGACCGGATCGAACTACTCGACTTTCTCGACGGCAATTCCGACGACGAACCGGAGGAGGAAGGTTGCCCGGCTGACGAGGATCGCGGGACTGGCTGGTGGCAACGCGGATTCGGGCCGGGCGATCCCGACGACGGGGAGATAGAAATCCAATAGCTCTACATTCTGTGGAGAACC
Organism: uncultured Alphaproteobacteria bacterium; assembly: GCA_963799285.1. GTDB lineage: Bacteria > Pseudomonadota > Alphaproteobacteria > Rhizobiales > CAWCWK01 > CAWCWK01. The sequence goes on along the minus strand of CAWCWK010000004.1, from coordinate 3,336,615 downwards.
GACTTGCCATCGCGCGGAGAGTGTGAGAAAAGGTTGCTAGACAACCTTTGGAGAGCGCTCGTGAGCGACCAGAAGCCCATCGACTTTACTGTCAAAGACCTGGCGGAGCGCCTAGCGCTCTGCACTGGTGATACCCCCACCTTCCATGCTCGTCAGGTGCGGCATTGGGCTGCCAACGGCATCATGGATGCTATCGGCCCGTGGACGTTCCGAGGCGAGGGCAAGACCGCCGCACGCGTCTACACCCCCCGCCATCTAGCTGCGTGCATCATCCTCCATCACTACGCCAGCCAGCGCGCCGACATCGACTTCCTCAAGTCGGTCTGCAACGTCATGCGGAACGACCAGTTCGATCACGACGACGAGCGCATCTATACCAAGGGCGATGGCGTGACGTTCCGCACGGTTAGCTGGGCCGGCGACGGCCTCGCCACTGCCATTCGCTTCGCTCGTGAGATCGCGAAGACCGAGGGCGGGCGCACCACCGACTGGCTGATCTATCTCAGCCTTAGCTTGGATCGGGACGGCGCGTTGAAGGGCGGCGCCTTCTCGACCGGTGAGAAGTCGCACGGCCTGATCGACTCCATCTCGCCCGAGCGGCGTACGCTGAACGTTTCGCTCCTCCTCCCCTGCATGTTCCGCGATGCGGATGGCGAACTGAATGAGCTCGCCACCGCCAAGTTCGTACACAGCGGCCACGCCTATGAAAGCGACGGCACCTACTCCGAAGAGGACACCCGCTATGAAACGGACTGACAAAACCGATATCGAGCAGTTCTACGGCCAGGGCTTCCGGGACCGCGTGAACAAGGCGAACGACGACGCGGCCAAGCTGGTCATGAGCGGAAAGCCCCTCCCACGCGGCGGCATCGCCGAGCTGATGGGCATTACCTCGACCGACCTCGCCCGGCTGCTGAACGCCCTCGACGAGGGTGGCGAGGGCTTCGTGACGCTGCCGATCAACAACATCGCGGCGATATCGGTTGAGGTTCCGCCGATGCCGACTGGCGCCGCACCGCTCCCCATCGACGTGGACCGCTTCTACGCTCCGCAGGAGGCCGCATAATGCCGGCCCTTCTCAAAGACGGCGTTCTCACCCTCGACGGCCCAGTCGGTCCCGATCTCATGGGCGAGGGCTTCACGGCCGGACAGGTCGCGCTCGCTCTCGCCACGATCGACGACGCCGACGATCTTACCGTCCACATCAACAGCCCCGGCGGATACGCCGACGACGGGACCGCGATCTACAACGCGCTCCGCGCTCGCGCCGGCAACGTCCACATCATCGTGACAGGCGTCGCCGCATCGGCCGCTTCGCTCATCGTCATGGCGGGCGACCGCAAGAGCATGGCGCCGGGTTCGGTCCTGATGGCGCACGAACCGATGGTGAGCTTTCTCAACGCCAATAGTGCCGACATTGCCGAGGCTGCGCAGGCGCAGGCGTCCTACACGACGAGCTACGTGAAGGTCTACGCATCCGGCACCGGAAAATCGGAAGCTGACGTGCGGGCCATGCTCGCCTCCACCGTTTGGTTCGATGCCGACGCCGCCGTCGCGGCAGGCTTCGCGGACGACGTGTTCGGCGACGGCGACGAGACGGTCCCGCCGTTCGACTACACGATGTTCCACAAGGCTCCCGACCGCCTCGTCGCGATGGCGAAGGCGAACGGATGGGACGCCAAGGCCACCGCGCCGAAGTCGCAGGAACCCGCCCTCGACGCCAAGGCCGAGAAGGCCCGTGCCGACGCGGCCGAGGCCGAGGTCGCCAGCCTCAAGACCAAACTGGAGTTCGACCGGACCCGAGGCGTCGGTGCCGATGGCACCCGCTTCAATGCCGCCGGACTGGCCGGACGGTCCAACTCCCATCGCCCCGCGCCCCGCTTCACTGACTATCTGGAAGGCAATTACCGATGACCAATCCCGCCCACAAGCCGAGCGTGGTCGATCACTTCGACCCGATCGCTCTCGGCCTCGCCATGCGATCGTCGCCGAGCGGCTTTGCCTCGACGTTCGGGCAGGACGCCGCGCGCGCCGTGTCGCCCCTGTCACTCTCCACAGCGGTCGATCAGATCGCATCGCGCTCCAATCTCGCGCCCCGTGCGGCCATGACATCCGACGAGTTCGCAACGATCCTCACCGACTTCGTGAACGTGATGGCGTTGCAGGGGTACAGCTACAACCGTCCCGCCATCCTCGCCGTGTCGCACGAGACGAGCGTCAAGGACTTCCGCCCGCATGAGACGGTGCGCGGCCAGAAGGCGCCGACGCTCCTCCCGGTCCCGGAGGGCGCCGAGGTCCAGTACGGATCGGTCGGCGACGGTGTGAAAGAAGCATGGGCCGCGATGCGGTACTCGCGCCTCTTGGAGTTCACCGAGGTCGCGCTCGTCAACGACAACCTCGGCCTTCTCTCCGCACCGGCGCTGGCGTTCGGCGAGGTCTACGCCGACTTCAAGGCGTCCATCATCATCGACCGTATCCTCGCCAATCCGCTCATGTCGGACGGCGAGGCGGTGTTCAGCGCGGCGCATGGCAACCTTGCCGGAACGGGAGCGGCACTATCCGTCGCCAGCGTCTCGGCCGCGCGTCTCGCGATGCGGCGCCAGAAGGACATCGACGGCGTGCGCCCGATCAACGTCGAGCCGACTTACCTCGTCGTTCCGCCCGAGCTTGAGACGGACGCCGAGCAACTGATGACGACGATCACGCCGAACAGCGTCGATAGCGTGAACCCGCTCGCCAACCGCCTGACGATCATCGTCGAGCCCCGGCTGACCGACCCGGCCGCCTGGTACCTCTTCGCCCGTCCCGAGCGTCGTCTCGGTCTTGAGCATGGCGGCATCGACGGCATGGACGACTTGGAGGTCCGCAGCGAAGCGCGCCTCGAACGCCACGCCGTCGTCACCCGCATCTCGACCACCTTCGGCGCCGGATGGATCGACCATCGCGGCGCGTACCGTAACCCCGGCGCATAGGAGATCATCACATGCGTAATCTGATTCAGGACGGCACGATCGTCCCCCTCGTCGCACCCGCCGATATCGAGCCGGGCGGCATCGTGAACGTCGGCCAGATCGTCGGCATCGCGGTCGGCGCGGCCAAGTCTGGCGAGATCGTCCAGACCCGCCTTGAAGGCGTCTTCGACGGGCTGGGCGTGTCTGCCGCACCCGGCGCGGCGATCTACTTCGACGCCACGGCCGGCTCCGCCACGACGACGAAGACCGGCAACGTCGCGATGGGCTTGTCCCTGGGCGATGGCCGGGTGCGCCTGACGCCGCAAGTCTAACGAGATTCCCGCCGCGCTATTCGGAGAGCTTCTAGCGCGGTGGGATGCGGAGGGGATGGGGTGGCGTTCGCCCCTCCCGACGCGCCTCTCCACCGGGGGGTCTCCTCATAGGCCCGGTTCACGGCGCACTTTACATTCGATGGAAAGAAGACTAGACATCGGATGGAGAGTTTACTTACCGACGAGTAGGACGATGACGAAGACAATCGACGCTCAGCGAATGGGAATGGTCCGCAAGGGCCTCGCTCGCTTCGAGGCCGCAGCCTTCGTCGGCGTCTCTACGACCATCTTCGACCGCATGGTCCGCGAAGGCGTGATGCCCCGTCCAAAGGTCTATGGCGGCTGCAAGATCTACGATCGGGACCGGCTCGCGCTCGCGCTGGAAGCCCTTCCCGACGATGGTGAGGACGTGTCCAGCGAATGGGATGACGTGCTCGAATGACCGACCTCAAGCTCGCATATGTCCAACGCTACCGCGTCAACGGGAAGCTCTACTTCTACTTCCGCAAGCCGGGGCAGAAGCGGGTGCGGCTCGTCGGCTTGCCCGGCTCGGCCGAGTTCATGACGAGCTATCAGGACGCCCTTTCTGGCATCACCGCGCCGCCCGTCGAGATCGGCGCCGGACGTGTACGTCCTCGATCGATCGACGCCCTTGTCATCCGCTACTATGCGAGCGCCGCTTTCGTGCAGCTCGCCCCCTCGACGCAGGCGACCTATCGCGGCGCCCTTGAGCGGTTCCGCAACAAATACGGCGACCGCCTCGTCGCCAGTCTCCAGCGTAAGCACATCAAGGCGATGATGGATCGGCAGGCCGACGCGCCCGCTGCGGCGAACATGACGCTCAAGATGCTGCGGCTCCTGATGCCACTGGCGATCGACATGGAATGGCGCAAGGACGATCCCACCGCCGGCATCAAGCGCCTGCGGGTGAAGGGCGATGGTTTCCATAGCTGGACCGAGGATGAGATCGCGGCCTTCGAGAAGCGGCATCCCGTTGGCACCCGCCCGCGCCTTGCCATGGCGCTCCTCCTTTATACCGGCCAGCGACGTAGCGACGTTGTCGGCATGGGCTGGCCTGCGGTGCGCGGCGAGCGAATTGCCGTCACGCAACAGAAGACTGGCAAGGCGCTTCTGATACCGATGCACGACGACCTCGCCGCGATCCTGGCGCAGACGCCGCGCGCCAACATCACCTTCATTACAACCGACCACGGCGCGCCCTACACGGCCGCCGGGTTCGGCAACTGGTTCCGGGAGCGGTGCGACGAGGCTGGCCTCCCGCAGTGTTCGGCGCATGGCCTGCGCAAGGCTGCAGCGCGGCGTCTAGCCGAGGCCGGATGCTCTTCGAAACAGATCGCCGCCGTAACGGGCCACACGTCGCTTCGCGAGGTCGAGCGCTACGTCGCGGCGGCCGAGCAAGCGCGCCTCGCGGACGACGCCGTCGCATCGCTCTACAGGCCGAAACCAGAACATCCAGTGTCTAAAGCCGCGAACGACTTAGACACTACGACTTCTAACCCCTATGATTTGAAAGGGTTTTCTGATGAGAGTGGCGGACACGGAGGGATTCGAACCCTCGATACGGCTCATCACCGTATACTCCCTTAGCAGGGGAGCGCCTTCAGCCACTCGGCCACGTGCCCGGTTCGGCTGTCTTAAGGGTCTGGCGGGGTACGGGTCAACACGGGTATGCGTTCCCCTCGCCGTCATGGCGCGGATGCCACAGGCGAGGCCGCGCAATGACGGCGATGGGAACCGTCAACAGCCCTTTACGTAAACGGAAGAGCGAGACATAGTGCGCCGCCATCGAGGCTGCGAATGGATTGTCGTCGCGCAAGACGGCACGCGGCCGAACCGTTGTGAAACGCTCGCGACCCCGGGAGGAACCCGGTCCAGAGCGAGACGATGCCGCCCGAAGGGCGCTTTTGGAGGAGACATACGTATGACGAAGTTCTCGCGAACCACACTGACCGGCTTGCTGACCGGCGCGGCTCTGGCCTTCGGTCTGGCGGCGACGCCGGCGCTGGCCGATCCGAGTGGCACCTGGACGACCGAGGGCGGCCTCAGCCAGGTGCGGATCGCGCCCTGCGGCGGCGCCTTTTGCGGTACCGTCGTCTGGACCAAGGACCCCAACCGGGCCGACGCCAAGAGCGGGCGAAAGGTCAAGGGCATGACGATCCTGACCGGAATGACGGAGACGGGCGCCAACCAGTACAAGGGCAATCTCTACAACCCCCAGGATGGCAAGAACTACACCGGCTACATGACCGTGAACGGCAACTCGGCCACGCTCAAGGGCTGCGTCGTGCGCCCCTTGTGCAAGACGCAGACGTGGTCGCGCTAGCTCGGCATCTGACCGACACGAGAGCGAAAAGGCGGCTCCGGCCGCCTTTCCTGTATTCCGGCCCGAAGCCCGGCCTTTGGGGCCGTGGACCGCTCCTGCAAAACGCCCCTCGCCGTCTCCCTCCTCATCGACCCGAGACTGGCGGATTGGGCCAGGGACAGTTCGGTGATGGACATCCGCCGCACGAGGCTCTCAAGACCTTCTCTAGCTCGCAATCGGCTGCCCTTTCGCGATGCGCCGGGCGGCCTCTTCTGAGACGAGGCCGTGCTCGGCCGCGTGGAGGGCCATGGCGCGCGTGTCGGGACTGAGGAGGGTCGGCACCCCCATCGTCTCGAGATCGGCGACGAAGGGGACGGCCTTGGCGGCGAACTCGGGGCCTTGCGTCGGCGAGACGTCGCGCAAGTAGACGGCCTTCACCCGGCCCGGGTAGTCGCGCGCGGCCTGGGCGTAGACCTGCGGGTCGCGCTGGCCGCTATCGCCGATGAGGACGAATCCGAGATCGGGATAGGTGTCCATCAGCGTGCCGATGGCGCGGCCCTTGTGCGCCTCGTGATGCTCGCCGATCGGACCGTGCCGGCTGAGCCCGTAGTCGCGCAGGAAGATCGGTCCGAGCGGGATCGAGCGCAGCGCCATGTATTCGACCAGCACGTCGTAGAGGTTCCAGGGGCTCGACGAGACGTAGAAGACCGGATTGAGGCTGCGCGCCTGCGCCGTGCGGCCACCGCGCTCCAGCGCCTTGTAGAAGGCCGCGACGCCCGGCAGCGCGGTGCGCTGCGCGGCCGAGCGGGTCAGGACAAGCGGGATCATCTTCAGCTTGCTGGTCGCATGGGTCTCGACGATCGTATCGTCGATATCGGAGACGATGGCGAAGCGCGCGTCGGCGCCGGGGATGAGAACGGGAACGGTCGTCCGGGCGCCCGGCTCGCTCGAGGCGGTGAGGCGCAGGGCGACGTCGTGCCAGCGCGCGTCCTCCGGCCGGGGTCGGGCGGCATCGGTCGCGATCTCGAGCGACAGGTAGCCCTCGGCATCGGAGCGCGCCGAGGCGCCGGTGGCCGGCACCTCGACTTCCGCGCCGGCCACCTCGTCGGTCTCGAACCGGTCCCACATCGTACGCAGGACCTCCCAGCGCGACGCGATGAGGTCGTCCAGATCGTCGCCTTCACCGGCCAGCGCGCCGTCGCCGGCGGGACCGGCCTCGACGGGGTGAGGGATGTCGAGGAGCGCGCCCCGCAGCACCCGCGCCCGAAGCTGGATGCGGTCGGGCGTGCCGAAGCTGAAATAGGGCTGGAGGATCGCGCGTGCGGCATCGCGCTCGCCGAAGAGGCGGTGGCGCATCGCATCGACCCCGTCCTCGAGGCTGGAAAGCGTGGACCAGAAGCCGCCTCCACGCCCGGTATCGGTCGTGCCGGTTCTGGTATCGGCTATCGGGGTCTTGGTATCGGCCGTGCCGACGTCCGCCCGGTCGGCTCCGGTCTCGGCGTCGTTCGTCATGGGGCGTCTCCGGATTGAGGGGGTGGGGGGATTGATCGTCTGGTGTCAGCGGCCGTCGCGCTCGGCCGTCAGGCGGGCGCGCTCGTCCTCGGAGAAGCCGCCCTTGCGGCGCTCGAGGCCGAGGGCGAGGCCGCGGCGCACGCCCACACGGTCGAGCATCCGGGCGCGCCAGTCACGCACATGGGGGACATCGTCGAGGTCGATGCCCTGGCGCTCATGGGGCATGGCCCAGCCGATAGCGGCGAAATCGGCGATCGAGAGCGTGTCGGCGATGAAGTCGCGCCCCGCAAGACGCCGGTCGAGCACGCCGTAGAGGCGCCGCGTCTCGTCGCGATAGCGCTGGATGGCATAGGGAATGGGCTCGGGCGCATAGGCGCTGAAATGGTGGTTCTGTCCGAGCATCGGCCCGAAGCCGCCCATCTGCCACATCAGCCACTCCTCCACTGCGACGCGCCCGCGCGCGTCGTGTGGATAGAAGAGGCCCGTCTTGCGCGCGAGGTAGAGGAGGATGGCGCCCGATTCGAAGACCGAGATCGGTGCCCCGTCCGGACCGTCGGGATCGACGATGGCGGGCATGCGGTTGTTGGGCGCGATGGCGAGGAAGTCGGGCGCGAACTGGTCGCCGGCGCCGATATCGACCCAGTACGTCTCATAAGGCAGTCCACACTCCTCGAGCATGATCGAGACCTTCCAGCCATTGGGCGTCGGCCAGTAATGGAGGGCTATGGGTGCGGTCACGGCATAACTTACGAAGGAATGGCGCAGGAGGCTCGACGCGTCAGAGACGTCTGGGATGGACGAGGACGGGCGAGCGCGGACTCAAGTGGAGGCGCACCGCGCGGGGCCGCACCGCGATGTCGAGCGCGTCGCAGCGTAGCGGCTCTCCGTCGAGATTGACGTGCACCGGCTGGGCGGCCCGCACCTCGAGCCGGGTCAGACGGGCCCGCACGACGTCGTCGCCAAGACCGTCGATCCCCCGGCTGATGAGTTCGGAGAGATGGCCGAGCGCATCCTCGGTCGGCATGGCGGGGATGATGGTGAGATCGAGGAGACCGTCGTCCACCTTCGCACCCTCGCAGACGGCGAGACCGCCACCCGCTGTCGGGCCGTTGCCGACGGCGAGGATGGAGAAGCGACCATCCCAGGCAAAGGCGCCGTCCGGCCCCTCGCCGGCGAAGCGCGCCGATTGTTCGGCCACCTCTCCCATGCGCCGCACGCCCGCGACCACATAGGCCGCACCACCCAGGAGCGCCTTGAGGCGCGGGTCGGCCTCTGCCGTCACCCGGGCGCCGAAGCCGCCCGACAGCATGTTGACGAAGGCCCGCCCGTTGAGCGTGCCGACATCGATCTCCTGCGCCGGCGCGTTGGCGATGAGGCGCATCGCGGCGATGGGGTCCGGAATCCCTGCGGCGGTCGCGAAATCGTTGGCGGTCCCGAGCGGGACGAGGCCGAGCGTGAAGGGCGGATGGCCCTCGACGACCATCGACTCCTCGTCGATCGCATCGACGACGCTGGCCACGATCTGGTTGAACGTGCCGTCGCCGCCGGCCGCGACGAGCGTGTCGAAGCGCGCGCGCACACCGTCGAGCGCGGCCTCGCGGATCGCATCGTCGAACTGCGCCGCGCTCGGCACCTGCTTCTCGACGGCGAGCCCCCAGGAGCGCGCGCGATCGATCGCGGTCGCAAGGCGGGAGTCCTCGGCGTGCTTCCCGTTGACGATGATGCGAAGGCGACGCGGCACGGGCAGGCTTTCGGGCACGAGACGGTGTGCGCCCTCAACGCTCCGGGCGGGCTTGGGTTGCGTCCCGACCGGCCAAGTGGGTGCGCTACTCGACGCCGAGCCTGGCCTTGACGAGGTCGTTGACCGCCTTGGGGTTCGCCTTCCCACCCGTCGCCTTCATGACCTGTCCGACGAACCAGCCGGCCATGGAGGGCTTGGCCTTGACCGCCTCGACCTTGTCCGGGTTGTCGGCGATGACCTTGTCGACCGCCGCTTCGATGGCGCCGGTGTCGGTGACCTGCTTGAGGCCCCGGGCCTCGACGATCTCGGCCGGGTCGCCGCCCTCGGCGAGGAGGATCTCGAAGACCTCCTTGGCGATCTTGCCCGAGATGACGTCGCCGGAGATGAGGCGCAGGAGGCCGCCGAGCTGATCGGGCGAGACGGGGCTCTCGCCGATATCGAGGCCGGCCTTGTTGAGCGCGCCGAAGAGGTCGCCCGTCAGCCAGTTCGCCGCGAGCTTGGCGTTCTCGGAGCCCGCCTTGGCGACGGTCGCCTCGTAGAAGTCGGCCGTCTCGCGATCGGCGACGATGACGTCGGCGTCATAGGGGGTCAGGCCATAGTCGGCCGTGAGCCGGTCGCGCTTGGCGTCGGGCAACTCGGGCAGCTCGGCCTTCAGCGCTTCGACGAATTCGGGCGCGATACGCAAGGGCAGGAGGTCGGGGTCGGGGAAGTAGCGATAGTCGTGCGCCTCCTCCTTGGAGCGCATGGCACGCGTCGTGCCGGTCTTGGGGTCGAAGAGCCGCGTCTCCTGGTCGATCGTGCCGCCATCCTCCAGGATGCCGATCTGGCGCTCGACCTCATGGTCGATGGCGGCGGCGGCGAAGCGCATCGAGTTGACGTTCTTGGTCTCGGTCCGGGTGCCGAGCTCACCCCCCGGGCGGCGCACCGAGACGTTGATGTCGGCACGAAGGTTGCCCTTCTCCATGTCGGCGTCGGACGTGCCCAGATAGCGCAGCAGGCTGCGCAGCTTGGCGAGATAGGCCCGCGCCTCGTCGGCCGAGCGGATGTCGGGCCGCGAGACGATCTCCATCAGCGCAACGCCCGACCGGTTGAGGTCGACGAAGCTCATCGTCGGGTGCTGGTCGTGGATCGACTTTCCGGCATCCTGCTCCAGATGGATGCGCTCGACGCCGATCTCGATCGTGCCGCCGCCGGGCGGGCCGCCATGGCGCTCCTCCATGTCGAGCCGCACGACGCCTTCGCCCACGACGGGCAGATCGAACTGGCTGATCTGATAGCCCTGCGGCAGGTCGGGGTAGAAGTAGTTCTTGCGGGCGAAGACGGAGTGGAGGTTGATCTTCGCCTTCAGCCCCAGCCCGGTACGCACGGCCTGACGCACGCATTCCTCGTTGAGCACCGGCAGCATGCCGGGCATGGCGGCGTCGACAAGGCTGACATGGTCGTTGGGATCGCCGCCGAACGCCGTGGCGGCGCCCGAGAAGAGCTTCGATCGGCTGAGGACCTGGGCGTGCACCTCCAGGCCGATCACGACCTCCCAATCCCCGGTCGCGCCCGAGACGAGCTGATCGGGCCGCGCCTGCCGCGCGCCGAGGGCGATGGGGGCGGCGGCAGGGGCGGTGTCTGTCTGGGTCTCGGCGACGGTCATGGAACGGCTCTGGTCGGGCGTGGGTGGCGGTCATGGGTGCGGGCGGCGAAGAGGGGCGGAGGCGCCTGGTGGGCGCGCCTCTCCCGTCGCGCGCATTTGCGACGAAGTGGCCGCCCGCATCAAGGGCCCGCACCATCGAGCGCGCTCCGACTCATCGGATTTCATCGTCCGCAGCGCCGCAGCCGGCCGGACAGGAGCAGGGCGGCGCGGGTGAGGCGATTGCTCAAAGGAGAGGCATTTCCTTAACGCTGTCGCCACGTAACCCCGCATTAACGCTGTCGCTTAAGCCGTCATCGGGCCCGAATCGTCATGGTGGGGGCCACTGACGGCCGCTCGCCCGTGGGAGCGGCCTAAGACGTTCCCGTCCGGGACGGCGCCTGAGAGGGGGGCGACATGAATGTAAATCTCGGCGCATCCCTCAAGGGCTCGCTTCTCGTCCTCCAGGCGACGCAGGCCTCGCGCGCCGAGGCCGAGGCGCAGCTCAGCTCGGGCCTCAAGGTTCGCTCCGCCGTCGACGATGCCGGCGCCTTCTTCGGCGCGTCCGCCCTTCGAGGCCGGGCCGAGGCACTCAACGCCGCAGTCGGCGATATCGGGCTCGCCAAATCGACGCTCGAGGCGAGCCTTCACGGCATCGAGGCCGGCCGCAAGCTCCTGACCCGGCTGCGCGACCAAGTCGCCGGCTTCGGCAAGTACCTGCCGGACGAGGCGCGCTACGAGGTCGCGGCCGAGCTGCGTTCCGGGCTCTCGGCCGACACGGATGTCGGCACGCTCAACGACGATCCCTATACGGCCTTTCCGCTGCCCAATGGCCGCAACTTCCAGCTGCGCGTCGAGAACCGGAACGGGGCGCTCATCGATCGCGCGCAATTCCGCTACGACAGCACGGGCCCGATCGCGGCCGACAATCTCGGCCCGGCCATGCAGCGGTTCAATTTCCGCACCGTCGGCCAGCTCGTCGCGGACATCAACGCGTCCGACCTCGCGGTGACGGCGAGCCTCGAGAGCGGTCAGCTGCGCATCGTCGCCGACGATCCCAACACCGCCATCCGCTTCGCCGGCAGCCGCGACATGCTCGAAGCGCTTCACATGCGCCGGGACCGGCTCTGGGCCGACCAGGTCACGCCGTCCGAAACCGCTCCGGCGATCATCCGCGGGGCGAGCGGCCTGACGCTCGATACCGACATCGCCAGTCTGCCGGGCGGCGTCGGCAACAATCAGTGGATCCGCTTCGTCAGCCCGAGCGAGGAGAGCGCGCGGGGCTATACCGAGGCGACCTTTCGCTACCGCACGGACGGGCGCAGCGACTATGGCGGGCGCACCGTCGGCGACTTCATCCGCTTCATCAACGACACCGTGCCCGAACTCGACGCGCGCCTGGAGAGCGGCACGCTCGTCGTGGAGGGCGATGCGCGGGGCCTCTACGTGCACGGCAACAACCAGATGCACACGGCGCTGGGGATGCCGCGCGGCACCTATTGGGGCGGCGCGCTCGAGGCGCCCAAGCGGCTCGTCGGCGCCGTCGCAGGCCTCTCGGCCAGCACCGACGCCGTCGGCAGCACCGGGTTCATCTCCGACGGACAGGGCGGCCAGGTCCGCTTTCTCTACGGCACCGCCTCCAACCGCGACGGCACGACGCTGGGCGATTTCGTGGCGACCATAAACGAGGCGGAGGCGGCCGGCGCGGTCAAGCTGAAGGCCGGCTTCACCGACGAGGGCCGGGTCTATCTCGAGAGCACCGGCGGCACCAACAGCCTGCCCGTCATCCCCGGCTGGCGTCCGATTCGCGTGGCCGGCCTGACCTATAACCGGGTCTGGGGGGCGCCGACCTCCGAGCCCTACGTCCTGCCCCAGGCCAGCAACGGCATCTCGGCCGAGCAATGGCGCGACTTCGAGGCCATCGGCGACATGGTCTCGCAATATGACAGCCTCTTGGAAGACGCCCGCTTCGACGGCGCCGATCCCGCCATCGGCGATGCACGCAGCCTCGTCATCAACGACCGAGGCACGCGGGCCGAGGTCGGCCGGTCGCTCGGGCTCCTCTCAGAAAGGCTCGATTTCGGCGAGATCGAGATCTGGGACCTCATCGAGCGCGACAAGCTCGACGAGACGCTCAATGCGCTTGGCGCCGCGCTCGATGCGATCGACGCGGAGGCCGGGCGGCTGACGAGCGAGGTCGCGAGTCTCTCCATCCGGTCCGATTTCAACAAGGGCCTCGCCGACGGCCTCGTCGAGGGCGCCGCCCGCTTCACCCGCGCTGACCCGAACGAGGCCGGCGCCCGCCTTCTCTCCGCCCAGGCCCGCCAGCAGATGGCGCTGGCCGCCATGACCATCATCGCCGACGCCGACCGGGGCATCCTCGCGCTCTTCCGGTAGATCGCGGGCCGGAGCGGCCCTTCGCGCGCCATCCGTCACGCGGCACGGTGTCCCGCTTTGCGACGTGCCGCGTTGTGGGCTCATGACTTCACGCGTATATCGCAAGCACACACCTCCCACTCCGGTGCCGTCATGTTCGAGGGTTTCGACGCGGTCCTCCTCGCCCGCATTCAGTTCGCCTTCACCGTCTCCTTCCACTTCCTCTTCCCGGCCTTCACGATCGGCCTGGCAAGCTATCTGGCCGTCCTCAACGGGCTCTGGCTGTGGCGCCGGGACGAGGTGTACCTCCGGCTCTTCAACTACTGGGTGAAGATCTTCGCCGTCGCCTTCGCCATGGGCGTCGTGTCGGGCATCGTGATGAGCTACCAGTTCGGCACCAACTGGTCGGTCTTTTCCGACAAGGCCGGCCCCGTCATCGGCGCGCCGATGGCCTATGAGGTGCTCTCGGCCTTCTTTCTCGAAGCCGGCTTTCTGGGCGTCATGCTCTTCGGGCGGGACCGGGTGGGGCCGCGGCTCCACATGGCGGCCTGCTGCGCCGTCGCCTTCGGCACGGCGCTCTCGGCCTTCTGGATCCTGTCGGTCAACTCTTGGATGCACACGCCGGCCGGGTTCGTAATCGACAATATGGCAACGCTGACGGAAAACCCCGATGCGTTGGCCGGTTTCTCCACATTCGATCCGGTGACGGGCGAGACCGTTGCGCGCACCGGCACGACGGGCCAGTTCCTGCCCACCGATTTCTGGCAGGTGATCTTCAACCCCTCGTTCCCCTACCGCCTCACGCACACCGTGACGGCGGCCTATCTGACGACGGCCTTCATCGTCGGCGGCGTCGGCGCCTGGCACCTGCTGCGCATGAAGGAGCACGAGAACCGGGCGGCGCGCACCATGTTCTCGATGGCGATGTGGATGGCCGCTCTCGTCGCGCCCCTGCAGATCGTGCTGGGCGACCTGCACGGCCTCAACACGCTGGAGCACCAGCCGGCCAAGGTGATGGCCATGGAAGGCCATTACGAGAGCCACCCCGACGGCGCGCCGCTCTATCTCTTCGGCATTCCCAACGACGAGACGCAGACGCTCGACTACGCCTTCGGCATCCCCAAACTCTCCTCGCTCATCCTCAAGCACGACCTCGACGCGCCGCTGGCCGGCCTCGATACGATCGCGGACGACGAGCAGCCGCCCGTCCTCATCGTCTTCTGGTCGTTCCGCATCATGGTCGGCATCGGTTTCGCCATGCTGGGCATCGGCCTCTGGTCGCTCTGGGCCCGCTGGCGCGGCACGCTCTACGAGAACCGCTGGCTCCACTGGAGCGCCGTCCTCATGAGCCCTGCCGGCCTCGTCGCCGTGCTGGCCGGCTGGATCACGACCGAGGTCGGGCGTCAGCCCTATACCGTCTACGGCTTCCTCACGACGGCCGATTCGGTCGCGCCGTTGGCGGCGCCCGCCGTCGCCGTCTCGCTCATCGCCTTCGTGGTGGTCTACTTCGCCGTCTTCGGCGCCGGCACGTTCTACATCCTGCGGCTGATGGGCCATGCGCCCCATATCGGCGAGGGCGGCGCGGAGGAGACGGCCGGCGACGGCCCAATCCGCACCGCCGGCCTCACGCCCGCCCCGCAGGTCGATCGCCAGAAGGGCGGACGGCGCGGCGTCGACGACGCGCAGGGCCAGGGCGGCCCCCTCGCCGACCCGGCCGAATAGGAGGCCCATGATGGACGTAGCAGCCGGTGTCTCCTTCGACCTCACCGTCGTCTGGGCCTTCCTCATCGCCTTCGCCGTCTTCGCCTACGTGGTGCTCGACGGCTTCGATCTCGGGCTCGGCATCCTCTTCCCGCTCTTTCCCGACAAGCGCGACCGGGACGTGATGATGAACTCGGTCGCCCCCGTCTGGGACGGCAACGAGACCTGGCTGGTGCTGGGCGGCGGCGGGCTCTTCGCCGCCTTCCCCCTCGCCTACGCGCTGGTGCTGCCGGCGCTCTACGCGCCCATCATCGCCATGCTGCTGGCGCTCATCCTCCGGGGCGTCTCCTTCGAGTTCCGCTGGCGCACCAAGCGCTGGGAATGGGTCTGGGACGTCTGCTTCATCACCGGCTCTGGACTGGCCGCCTTCGCGCAGGGCGTCGCGCTCGGCGGGCTCCTGCAGGGCATCGAGGTCGACGAGGGCGCGCGCCAATATGCCGGCGGCTGGTGGGACTGGCTCTCGCCCTTCTCCCTCCTCACCGGCGCCGCCGTCACGGTCGGCTACGCGCTTCTGGGTGCTACCTGGCTCATCATGAAGACGGAAGGACACTTGCAGGAGCGCGCCCGCAAGCTCGCCTGGGTGCTCGGCATCGCGACGCTTCTCTTCATCGGAGCCGTCAGCCTCGCCACGCCCTTCCTCTCGGCGGGCTATTTCGACCGCTGGTTCGCCTGGCCGGGCATCCTCTGGGTCTCGCCGGTGCCGCTCGCTGTCGCGGGCCTGTCCGTGCTGATGTTCCTGAGCCTCAGGGTCCACCATCACGAATACCGCCCCTTCCTCCTTACCCTCACCCTCTTCGCGGTCTGCTTCATCGGCCTCGGGGTCTCGATGTGGCCCTACGTCATCCCGACGGAGATCACGATCTGGGAGGCCGCCGCGCCGCGCAATGCGCAGCTCTTCATGCTCGTCGGCGCCGGCATCCTCATCCCCATCATCCTTGCCTACACCGCCTATGCCTATTGGGTCTTCCGCGGCAAGATCGACCCCGACGACGGTTATCATTAAGTGCCTCGCGCCGGCGGGCTGGAAGTGCCTCGCGCCGGCGGGCTGGAAGTGCCTCGCGCCGGCGGGCTGGAACTGCCTCGCGCCGGCGGGCTGGAAGTGCCTCGCCCCGGCGGGCTGGAAGGGCCTCGCGCCGGCGGGCTGGAAGGGCCTCGCGCCGGCGGGCTGGGGCGGCGCGATACAGATGGGCAGAGCCACCACGAACCCAGACGTCGTCAGCCACCTCCCGGCATCGCCCTTCTGCCCTCCTGGGAGACGTGTCGGCAGGCGGATGAGGGGCCCCTCACCAGCGTATCGGCTTTCCCGATGGCGGACCCGCCCGCAATCGAAAGCCGCGCTCGCCACGAACACCGGGCCCTCCAGTAGGCCCCCGACCTCCGGAGCATCGCCATGCCGACAAGCTTGCCCGAACGCCCTGCGCCCCAGCGCCCCTCGACAAGCCTCCTGCGCCGCCTCGTCTGGTTCGTCGCTATCTGGGCGATGAGCGTCGGCGCGCTCGGCATCGTCGCCTCTGTCATCAAGCTCTGGATCGTGCCGTCCTGATGCGGCGCACCAGGCCTTCTGCCCGCAGGCGAGACAGGCTAAGGCTCGTGCGATGACAGCACCTGCCCGCTCCGCGCTTCCTAAGCCTCGCGCCGCCCTTCTCGCAGCCGCGCTCCTCGCGCTCACCGCCGCGCCCGCCGACGCGTGCGATCCCTCGGGCACGCTCTGCACGCTCGGCGAGCGCAGCTACCGCGTCCTGGCACCGGTGGACGATGCCGGCGCCCGTCCGCTCGTGGTCTTCCTCCACGGCGCCTTCGCGTCCTCGAAGGCGATGATCGACAACCCGGAACTGGTCCGCATCGCGACCGAGCACGGTGCCATCCTCGCCGCGCCCGATGGCGAAATGGCCCAATTCCGCGATCGGGCGGTGACGAACTGGAAGGTGCGCGACGGGCGGGACGGCTTCGCCCGCGACGAGGCGTTCCTGCGGGCCGTCGTCGAGGACGTCTCCGCCAGCCATGCGGTCGACCCCGACAGGATCCTCCTCGCCGGCTTCTCCAGAGGCGCTTCCTTCGTCTGGGACGTCGCGTGCACGGCGCCCGACGGTCCGTGGCGCGCCTATGCCCCCATCGCCGGCGGCTTCTGGCACCCGCTCAAGACGGATTGCGCCGGCCCGGTCGACCTCCTCCACACCCATGGATGGGTCGACAAGACAGTGCCGCTGGAAGGCCGGATGCTGGGCTCCGGCGTGCGCCGCCAGAGCGACATCTTCGCCGGCCTCGAGGTCTGGCGCGCCGAGAACGGCTGCGCCGACCACCGCGCCGACGCCTTCGCCGTCACGGACGCCTATTGGCGCCGGCGCTGGGAGGACTGCACCTCGGGCCGCGCGCTCGAACTCGCGCTCCATCCCGGCACGCACCGGATTCCCGCCGGCTGGACGGACATGGCGATGGATTGGTTCGCGGCGCTGCCGGCGCGAGAGACCAACGAGGCCGATTGACCGGACGGCTCAGCGTCCCTCCATCCAGAGCGCAATCGACGCCGCCGCCAGAACGACGGCGACGGCCAGGTTCGCCCGAACGACCGGATGGCCAGGCCCGAGCGCGGCGAGCGTCATCGTCTTGTAGGCGATCTGGAGCGGAAAGAGCGTCGCCGCGATCCGGAGCGCCAGACCGGAGTCGCTCGCATAGCAGACCAGGGCCACGAGGCTCGCCGCCGCGATGGCGAGGTAGGCGCAGGCCAGGATACGCGAGGCCGGCGTATCGCCGCCATAGGCCGACGCAAGACCGGGCGAGCGCCTGAGGAGGGAGACGCCCACCCCGCCCGCGACCGCGACGTTGACGAGATGGGCGAGAGCGACGAGGAACGCGGCAACCGTCACGCCGCCGCGTCGGCGACATCGGTGACTTCTGGCGCATCGGCGACCGCTTCGCTCTCTCCCTCGTCGCCATAGCCGATCATGTGGAGCGGGCGCGCGTCGAGGCCGAGACCGGTCGCCCAGTGGACGAGGGCGGCATCCTCGCCATGCGTCACCCAGAGCTCCTCGCATTCGGTCTCGAGGATGGTGGTGCACAGATCGTCCCAGTCGGCATGATCGGAGATGATCATGGGCACCTCGACGCCCTTCTGCCGCGCCCGTCCGCGCACCCGCATCCAGCCCGATGCGAAGGCGACGACGGGCTCGGGGAAGCGCCGGGCCCAGACATCGCCCGTCGCGGCCGGCGGCGCGAGGATGATCTCGCCTGCGAACCGGTCCTTGTCGCCGCGCTCCTTGGGGCCCACCGCCTCCAAGGGCCCGAGCGAGATGCCGTTCCTCTCGTAGAGCGCGCAGAGCTTCACGGCCGCGCCGTGGAGGTAGATCGTGCGCTCGTAGCCGAACTCGCGCAGGTGCTTGATCACGCGCTGCGCCTTGCCGAGCGTATAAGCGCCCACGAGATGGGCGCGCTCGGGAAACGTCCTCAGCGAAGCCAGCAGCTTGGCGACCTCGCCATCGGCCCTCGGATGGCTGAAGACGGGCAGGCCGAACGTCGCCTCGGTAATGAAGGCGTCGCAGCGGATGGGCTCGAAGGGCGCACAGGTCGGATCGATCTGGCGCTTATAGTCGCCGGACGCCACGACCCTGCGCCCGCCCGCCTCCAGCACGATCTGCGCCGAGCCGAGGACATGGCCGGCCGGTTGGAAGGTCACGTCGACACCGCCCACGCGCACCCGCTCGCCGATGACGGCCGTCTGCCGTTCGCGCGTGAAGTCCGCACCATAGCGCGTGGCCATGATATCGAGCGTCTCCTTGGTGGCCATCACCGCGCCATGCCCGGCCCGCGCGTGATCGGCATGACCATGCGTGACGAGCGCCCGCGGCACCGGCTGCATCGGGTCGATATAGACGTCGGCCAGCGGCGAGTAGAGGCCGGCGGGGCGGGTCTCGAGAATGTCGGAGGTTGCGATCATGGGGGTGATGTAAGGCGCGGCGGCGTTCGGCCAAGCACCGGACACGAGCAGTCGGCCAAGCGTTCGTCCGAGCATCGCGCGCCCTAGACGCGCGGCGCGTCGAATGGGCTCGCACGCCCCCGTCATATCGCCTACGCTCGGCCTCGATTGAGCGATCTTGCAGCCCCTCGAGATGGAGCCCTTCGATGTCCCTCGCCCTCACCCGCCGCCGCTTTCTCGCCAGCACCGCCGCCCTCGCGGCGACGACGACCGTGCTCCATCCCTTCTCCGCGCGAGCCGAGGCGGGCCAGGCGCATCTGCGGCTGATGGAGACGACGGATCTCCACGTCCACGTCTACCCTTACGACTATTACGGCGACAGGCCGGTCAACGATTTCGGGCTCGCCCGTACGGCGAGCCTGATCGCCGACGTGCGGGCCGAGGCGACCAACGCCCTCCTCCTCGACAATGGCGACTTCATCCAGGGCAACCCGATGGGCGACTACATGGCCTATGAGAAGGGTCTCGACGCCGGCAACACGCACCCGATGATCGCGGCCATGAACGTCCTTGGCTTCGACGCCTCGACGCTCGGCAACCACGAGTTCAACTACGGGCTCGACTATCTGAAGAATGCGCTCGACGACGCCGACTTCCCCATCGTCTCGGCCAATGTCGCCAACCTGCCCCTGGGCGCGACGCCGACCGAGGACGACACGCTCGTTCCCCCTTACGTCATCCTCGACCGGGAGATCGTGGACGGCGCCGGCGAGACGCATGCGATCAAGATCGGGCTGATCGGGTTCCTGCCGCCCCAGATCATGACCTGGGACAAGCGCCATCTCGAGGGCGCGGTCGACACCCGCGACATCGTCGAGACGGCCAGAGCCTATGTGCCCGAGATGAAGGGGGAGGGCGCGGATCTCATCATCGCGCTCTCCCATTCGGGCATCGAGGCTCCTTATGTGCCCGGCATGGAGAACGCGTCCCTCTATCTCGGCGAGGTCGAGGGCATCGACGTCATCATGACCGGGCATCACCATCGCCTCTTCCCCGGCGAGGACTATGCGGGGCTCGCCGGCGTCGATGCCGAGGCTGGCACGCTCATGGGCAAGCCGGCGGTGATGGCCAATTTCTGGGGCTCGCATATGGGCCTCATCGACCTGATGCTGGAGAAGACGGAAGACGGCTGGCAGGTGCTTTCCTTCACGGTCGAGAACCGGCCGATCTTCCGCCGCGAGGACCGCGAGCGGATCCCGCTCGTCGAGAGCCGGGAAGACGTGCTCGCTGCCGCCCGGACCGAGCACGAGGAGACGCTCGACTATGTGCGCCGCTCGGTCGGGCAGACCTCGGCGCCGCTCTTCAGCTATTTCGCCCAGGTCGCCGATGATCCGAGCGTGCAGATCGTCAGTCAGGCGCAGACCTGGTACATCGCGCAGATGATGGAGGGGACGGAGAACGAGGGCCTGCCCATCCTCTCCGCCGCCGCGCCCTTCAAGGCCGGCGGGCGCGGAGGCCCCGACTACTATACCGACGTGTCGGCGGGCGATATCGCGATCCGCAACGTCGCCGATCTGTACCTCTATCCGAACACGGTGCGGGCCGTGAAGATTTCGGGCGCGGATGTCCGCGAGTGGCTGGAGCGCTCGGCCGGGATGTTCAACCAGGTCGAGCCCGGCGCGGAGGACGCGGCGCTCCTCAACCCCGATTTCCCCTCCTACAATTTCGACGTGATCGACGGGGTGACCTACAAGATCGATCTCTCCCAGCCGAGCCGCTACGACAGCGAGGGCGCCATCGTAGACGAGAGCGCGCGGCGCATCGTCGACCTCGCCTATGAGGGTGCGCCCATCGACGATGCGCAGGCCTTCATCGTCGCGACCAACAACTACCGCGCCGGCGGAGGCGGCAACTTCCCCGGCATCACCGACGAGGCCGTCGTCTTCATCGGTCCCGATACCAACCGCGACGTCATCGTGCGCTATATCGTCGAGAAGGGCACGATCAACCCATCGGCCGACGCCAACTGGTCCTTCGCACCGATGGAGGGCACCAGCGTGACCTTCGAGACCGGACCGAAGGCGGTGGACTATGCCGGCACCGTCAGCGGCTCGCCCGAACTCATCGGCGATGCCGAGGACGGGTTCGTGACCTTCCGGCTGCGGCTATAAGGTTCGTCAGCAACCGACGAACGCAAAAAGCGCGCTCCGGTCAGCCGGGCGCGCTCGTCAGGATGCGGATCGCTTCAAGGCGGCTGGCGGATGTTTACGACATCCGCGCGGAACGCAGCGCCGAGCTATTTGATCTTCGCTTCCTTGAACTCGACATGCTTGCGCACGACCGGGTCGTATTTGCGGAAGCTCAGCTTCTCGGTCTGCGTGCGGGCATTCTTCTTGGTGACGTAGAAAAAGCCGGTGTCAGCAGAGCTGACGAGCTTGATCTTGACCATGGCGGCCTTGGCCATCGGAGCATTCCTCGACTGGATTGGTACGGCGAGTGGATCGATAGGGGCGGCGCCGGCCCGGAACGGAGCCGAAGCGGCGAGGGCGGCCGCCACGTGAGGCGCCGGTTTCCCGGATCGGAGAGGGAAAGTCAAGGCTTGTCCACAGTCCCGCACGAGCCATCTCGCAGAAATACAACCTTTGGTTTATGTTGAGCGAACGCGCGTCTTGCCGCGCCTTGGCCACTATCGCGAGAGCCCATGACGAATCCGATGCCGAACCTGTCGCCCCCTCACACGAGCCCGACCGCATACCCCGCATTTGCGCCGCTGGACACCGCAGCGAACGATATGGCGGACTTCGCGCGCTACGGTCGGGCGCTCAAGGATGCCGCCGCCGAGCTTTTCAGACGGCTGCGCGGCGAGGGCACGATCCCGCGCGATGCGGACATCTTCACCACCGCACCAGAGCGCAAGCGAGCACCCTCGGCACCGCATTCGCGCTTCTCCAAAGCCTGGGAGCTCGGCGACTGGGCGGAGGCGGCCGTGCGCGACGGCATTGTCGCCAGCGCCCCCCTTATTGCCCGGCGCCTCGATGCGGGCGACGCGGGGTTGATAGCCGGCGAGAGCGGCTTCGAGGACGCCTTCCTGCGCCGCTGCGACGAGGCAATGGGCAGGGGCAAGCGGCCCGATCTTCTCGTCAGCCTGCGCAGTGCCGGCCCCATCGGCAATCCTGGGGATCACCCTTCGATCGACTGCTCGGGCGAGCCGTTGGGCGCGATCGAGGTCCGCGCGAGCCGCTACTTCATCGATCGGCGGCTCGAATACCGAACACGGGTCGGCGCGACGAGCGAGGTCGCGCAGCACGAAGGCGACGGAGACAGCGATCTTGGCGGGGCCAGCAGGCTTGGCGGGGCCAGCGGGCTTGGCGGGGCCAGCGGGCTTGGCTTCACGATCAAGCTGGAGGACCTCAGGGGCATCTATCGCTGGATCACCCTGCACCGCCTGCCGCAGATGCAGGTTCAGGTCTTCTTCGACCGGGCCTATGCGATCAACATGCTGCGAGCCTTCGAGATCCTCGCCTATGCGCCGAAGCGCGTCGCGCCGCGGCGCTGTTCGCGCAGCCAAAACAAGCCGACCTTCTTCATCCCGCTCGGCGAGGGCGCCGAGATCGGCGTCTTCACGCCCCGGCCGATGCTGGAGAGCGTCGTCCTGGAACAGGCCGACGGCAAGGTCGAGACCGTGTTGCGCCCGCGCGGCGGCACGCTCGTCGTCAATCCCTCGGCCCTGCGAGAGGAGCTAAGGCCCCATTGTCCTGCCGTGCCCTTTTCCTGACCCGAGGCCGGTGAAGGAAACCGTGGTGAAGAGCAGCGCCTCGCCTCGATCGATCCCGGCGATGCGTTCAGGGGCTAGGCGTTCCGCAGCGGATATCGGCCACGCGCAACCGGGCGATGTCGCCGGGCTCGAGCTTGCCGAGACCGCCACCCTGCTCGCGCACCATCGCGTCCAGCTGGCGGCGCACCGCGGGCGCGCGCAGGGCCGAGGCGAGCGCGTCCGCAAGGTCGGCATCGGCGCTGATGGGGTAGAGGCCGTGAAAGGCCGTCAGGTGAAGGATGCCCAAGGCATTCCGCACGACCCGGCCAGGTGCCGCCCCCCGTCCATCGAGCCGGCCGAAGGTCGTCAGCCAAATCGGCGCCGGCGCGACACGCTCAGGCCGATACCAGGGCTTTCGCCGTGCCGGCAGAGAGCGTTCGGCGACGCCGATCCGACGACCGTGGGCCAGATAGGCGTCGCTGGCGCGGTCGAGGGGGCGATCGCGTCCGGGTGCGAAGAGCCAGACCGGCCGATCCGCGGTTCGCAGGCGTGCAAACCCTTCCGACGTCAGGCTCTCCGATGGCGCGTCCACCGCCCGGCCTATGCAGGGCACGAGGGCCTCGGCCGGAAGGCCCCAGCGGCGCACGGCCGCGTCGGTCAGATGGAAGAACCCGTTCGCACCCGTCGCCACACCGCGGCGGACCGAGACGAGGGTCGAGAGAGGCACCAGTCCGTCTCCCGTGGCGGGCCTTGTACGCGGCGAGGCCGGCGCATCTCTGCCCCGTCGTGCGATCGAAGAGACGGTGGACGTCGCCTCGACCACAAGCCCGCGCCCCCGGACCCGCCCCCTGACGGGCCGCTCGATCCGCAACAGGCAGGCGCCGACCGAATGGCCGGGAAAGGGACGTGCACCCCTTCCAAGCCGCACCACGTCGCGGAGCCAACCATCGGCCATGGCTTCTCGAAAGTTCCGCGCGGCGTCGCTCGTCAGCACGCTCGCCGGCAAAAGCAGCGAGGCCCGCCCGCCCGGCTCCAATGCCATCAACGCGGCGAGCGCGATGCCGAGCGCGAGATTGGCGCGGGGGCCGAGCGGCACGCCGGCCAGCGCCGAGACGCGGGCGATGCGCTCGCGCACCTCCGGCCGACACCAGTGCGCGCGGACGAAAGGGGGATTGGCGAGTACCGCGCCGTGGCGCGCGATGGCCCCGGCAAGCGTCGCGGCCAGGATGTCGGCCTCGACGAGGTCGACCCCCGGAAGACGCGCGGCCGCGAGCGCGAGCGCCCGGGCGTCGACATCGTAGCCCGTCAGCCGTGCCCCGCACCCTGTCTCGGCCGCGCGCCAACCGGCCAGAAGCGCGCCCGGGCCGACGGCCGGATCGAGGACGGAGGCCGGCGCGGACGGCGCGACCCAGTCGACCATCATCCGAACGAGTGCCGGCGGCGTGAAGACCTGCCCAAGCCGCAGCCTCTCGTCGGCCCGCGTTCGCGCGAGGAAGAGGGCTTCCGGACTGACCGGGCTGGCGAGTTCCGGGTCGGCATATCCGCCGTCCGTTCGCGAATCATATCGATTGCCGCACCCCTTCGTGGCGGCCGCCACCAGACCGGCGTCCACGCTCTCCATGTCCGCGATTGCCACACTCCATTCTCACGACTTCGGCTCGACGCGTCCGACGACTGCTCCGCGCACCCTAACAGTTCGGCAGGACCCGTTATTATCTTAAGTTGCAGTTCCGGCGTTATGGTCTCCGTGCCGGGACGCCGTGCCGATGTTGGCAGAATGGGGGGCACTCCCTACATCTTGGCGATCCAAGGTCGGCAGGGAGGCCAGGCGATTGCCGGTGACGGAAGCGAAGGGTGGGACGACGCGGCGCTCGCGGAAGGGCGACGGGCAGGATGGCGGCGCGGGGCGGCATCGCGGTGTGGGGCACGACCATGGCGCCTGCGTCGATGAGGCGCTCTCCCATGCCAGCGACGTAGCGGTCGCGGCCGGGCGCCCGCTCTCCGGCCTCCGTCTCGACGTGCTGCGCGAATTGCTGCGCCAGCACAGCCCTCGCGGGGCCTATGACCTGCGCGATGCGCTCGCCGGCGACGCCCGCAAGCTCCAGCCCATCCAGATCTACCGGGCTCTGGACAGCCTGGCCCGCATGCGCCTCGTGCACAGGGTCGAGAGCCGCAACGCCTATATCGCCTGCACCAGCGGACCCGATTGCGAGGCGCCCCAACTCCTCATCTGCGAGCGCTGCGACCGGGTGGAGGAGCTCGGCGACGAGGCGCTCAGCGCCGTCGTCGACGTCGTGGCCGAGCGGACCGGCTTCACGATCACGCGGAGCCTCGTGGAGATTACCGGCCTCTGCCCCGACTGCGCCGCGCCGGCCGCCTGAGGGGCGCCATACACGACCTTGTCCGCACGGCGGATCACGCAAACGTAATCTTGTTACAGACGCTGCCCGGTGCTATCGTCGGCGCCTATCCTTCAGGTGTTTCCATGGTTCCCAATACGCGCGCTCTCCTTGCAGGCGGCCTGATCCTCGCTCTCGGCTTGGGCGGCTTCGCCTTCCTAACCCGCGAGGGGCGTAGCGAGGCCGATATGGACTCGCAGGCGCTCGTCGATGGCGTTGCGATCGATGGCGGGGACGCGAACCACATGGGCCGGGTCGCGCTGCCTGAGCCGATGGAGAACGGCACGGCCCGGAGCGAAGGGCCGGACGGCACGCTCACCCTGGCCGATCTCACGGCGGGAACCGAGGGTGCGCCGCGCGTCATCGACTGGGACGATCTCGTACCGGCCGAGGGCATGGGCGAGCCCGTCTCCTTCGCCGAGGGCACGGAGGACCGGACGGGCATGCCGGAGCGCGAGGCCTTCGGCGAAGTGACCGAGGCCGATATCGCCGAGTTCATTCAGGACATCGACGACATGCGCTCGCTGCAGGTGCCGGGCGCGACCATCCGCACCGATCTCGATGGCGTCACGATCCGCATGGCGGGCTATGTCACGCCCGTCGGCTTCGATGCCGACGCGGTGACGGAATTCCTGCTCGTGCCGTTTCTCGGCGCCTGTATCCACACGCCGCCGCCGCCTGCCAACCAGATCGTCTATGCGACCGAGGCGACCGGTCTCGACATCGCGTCCATGTGGGAGCCGGTCTGGATCACGGGCACGCTGCGCGCGACACCGGTGGCGACCGTTCTCGCCGATGTCGGCTACCGTATTGAGGGCGCGCGGGTGGAGCCCTATCTGTGAGGACTGCCCGGCCGAACCCTTCATCGTGACTGCGGCGCCACGGGGAGGAGCGGCCCATGTTTGAGGCCGTGCACGAGCTCGAGCATCTGGTGTTCGACGGGCTGAAAGATGCCGGCGGCGCCCCCCTGGCCGGGCTCTGGCTCTTCGCGATCGGGCTCGCCTTCGGGGCCGTCCACACGCTGCTGCCGGGCCACGGCAAGACCGTGCTCGCCACCCACCACGCAGCGCTCGGCCGGGGTTGGGCGGGGCTGGCGCGGGCCGGGGCGGACGGGCTCCTCATCGGCGCCATGCGCGTCACATCCGCAGTCCTCATCGTCCTGGCCGGCTGGTCACTTCTGGAGCGCACGGTCGGCGGCGAGATGCGCGCGCCCCTGCTCGAGGCGACGGGCGGCGCCGTGCTCGTCGGTCTCGGCATCTGGATGTTGTCGGGAACGCTCAAGGCGTGGTTGGAACAGCGCAACGCCGCCGCATCGCAAGGAAGTGCCGCTTCGCAAGGCGGTCCGGGCGCGGTGCGCGGTCCTGCCGAGCGCCTCCCCGCGCTCGCCATCGGCCTCGTGCCCGATCCCGTCACCGCCGTCGTGATGTCCTACGCGGTCCTCGTCGGCGAGCGCACGCTCGGCTTCGTCACCATGGTCGGCATCGCGCTCGGCATGGCCGTCACGCTCACCCTGAGCGCCTCGGCCGGGCTCGCCACCGGCGCCCGGATGGGGCGGCGCGGGCTCTGGGAGCGCTGGCTGCGCGTCATCGGCGGCACGCTCATTCTCGGTGTCGGCGCCCGCATGGTGCTTCGCGCGTTCTGAGCGGCGGCCCGCCGGCCTCCCAAGCACCGAGCCCCGGGAAGCGGCGCGGACCGTAACGCGCTTTCCCCTCGACCAATCCTTAACGAAGTGTAAAACTCTCCTTCCCGGCTGCCATCGGCACGGGGGACGGCCTTTCGCCGTCCACCCTTCTGGCACGCGGCTTGCAACGCTTTCGGCAGGATCCGGACGGCGTTTCAGTCCGGGACATTCGGGACCCGCCGGTCAAAAGGCGGCCCGTTCGACAGGAGAGTGCCAAGATGTCCATTGCCGCGATCGCCACCAGCACCACGACGACCGGGACGGGCCTGGAGAGCGGCCGGCGCACCGAGGCTCTGCCCGCCCACAGGGCGCTCGTCCCTGTCGAGGCGCCGCGCGCCGCACCGCGCACCATCGCGCCAACGACGATACGGCGGATCACGCCAGATGCCGCTCTCGTCGCCCATCTCTGGGCGACGCGCGAAAACCTGCCCCAGCTTCGCGCCCGCCGCCGGGCGGGACCTGGCACGGCCCGCGCCGCCTATGAAGGCGCGGCCGCGCTCAAGGACGCCCCGCACGGCTCGCGCTCTCGCGTCATCTGACGCGAATCGGTCTGGCGGGCGCGGCCTTGTCGCCCACCCGTCATTCCCCTCCCGGCACGCGGGAAGGGGCCTCTTGACGGAATTCGCGAGCGGTTCAGTCCCGCTCGACGCAGAGCGCCACGCCCATGCCGCCGCCGATGCAGAGCGTGGCGAGGCCCTTCTTGGCATTACGGCGCGCCATCTCGAACAGGAGGGTGTTGAGCACCCGCGCGCCCGACGCGCCGACCGGGTGGCCGATGGCGATGGCGCCGCCATTGACGTTCACCTTGTCGGTGTCCCAGCCCATGTCCTTGTTGACGGCGCAGGCCTGCGCGGCGAAGGCCTCGTTGGCCTCGACGAGGTCGAGATCATCGACCGACCAGCCGGCCCGCTCCAGCGCCTTGCGCGACGCGGGGATAGGCCCGGTGCCCATGATCGCCGGATCGACGCCGGCCGTCGCCCAGGAGACGATGCGGGCCATGGGCGCGAGGCCCCGGCGGCTCGCCTCCGAGGCCCTCATGAGGAGCGTGGCTGCCGCGCCGTCATTGATGCCAGATGCATTGCCGGCCGTGACGCTGCCCTCCTTGTCGAAGACCGGGCGCAGCTTGGCCATGCCGTCCATGTTGGCGTCGTAGCGGATGTACTCGTCGGCCTCGACCACGGTGTCGCCCTTGCGGCCCTTGATGGTGACGGGGACGATCTCGTCCTTGAAGCGGCCGGCCTTCTGCGCGGCCTCGGCCTTGTTCTGGCTGGCGACGGCGAACTGGTCCTGCGTCTCGCGCGTGATCTGCCACTGCTTGGCGACGTTCTCGGCCGTCGTGCCCATGTGGTAGTCGTTGAAGGCGTCCATTAGGCCGTCGCGCAGCATGGTATCGACGAATTTGACGTCGCCCATCTTGGTGCCGTTCCTCAGATGGGCGCAATGCGTGGCCTGGCTCATCGACTCCTGACCGCCGGCAATGATGATGTCGGCCGATCCTTCCAGGATCTGCTGGTAGCCGAGCGCGACGGCGCGCAGGCCCGAGCCGCAGAGCTGGTTGATGCCCCAGGCCGGGACCTCGACGGGGAGCCCCGCGTTGACGCTCGCCTGGCGGGCCGGGTTCTGGCCCTGGCCGGCGGTGAGGATCTGTCCGAGGATGACCTCGTCCACCTCGCCCGGCTCCACACCGGCCCGCTCCAGCACGGCCTTGATGACGTCGCGCCCCAGATCGTGCGCGGGTACGGCTGAGAGCGCGCCGTTGAAGCTGCCGACGGGCGTGCGGGCGGCGGAGGCGATGACGACGGGATCCTGTGCGGCCATGTGAGGCGTCCTTCTCTGGAGGTCTGGCCTCTACCTAGCGCAGCCCGGCGCGAGACCCAAGCCAGTGCAAAGCAGGCTTCGGGTCGGACACGTGAAAGCCGATCGAAGGCCCGGAGATCGAAGGCTTGGAGCTTGCACGGGCCTGCAATGGATCGCGCGCAACATGGCGCGGCGCAGCAAGACCAAAACCGAGCCGTCGGCCCTGTCTGTTGCACCGCATCCAGCGGCGTGCCAGTTCTAGGGTCCGTTAGAGACCTGGAGATGCGCCCGACCGTCAACGGCAGGCAAAAGGCACGCGAGCACCATGAGCAAGCCCACGATGAGCAAGACGTCGACGAGCAAAACATCGACGAGCAAGTCCAAGACGCCGAAGCCTTCGGCCGAAACGGCCGCCGCGATCCAGCCCGGAGCCGGCGAGACGGGTGCGTTCTCGGGATCGGACGCGGGGTCCCGCCCCGGTGCGGCGCGGGATCGCTCGGGCCCCGTCTCGATCAAGAAATATGCCAATCGCCGGCTCTACAACACCGGCACCAGCACCTATGTGACGCTGGACGATCTGTCTCGCATGGTGCGGCGCGGCGAGGACTTCACGGTCACCGACGCGCGCACGGGCGAGGACATCACCCGCTCCGTCCTTGCCCAGATCATCTTCGAGCAGGAATCGAAGGGGCAGGCCAATGGGCCGAACCTTCTGCCGCTCTCGGTCATGCGCCAGCTCATCCGCTTCTACGGCGAT
Source organism: uncultured Alphaproteobacteria bacterium (assembly GCA_963799285.1). Taxonomy (GTDB): domain Bacteria; phylum Pseudomonadota; class Alphaproteobacteria; order Rhizobiales; family CAWCWK01; genus CAWCWK01. Next base: position 3,307,700 of record CAWCWK010000004.1, on the reverse strand, counting down.
TCGATGCAGTCGATGGTGCCCAAATATCTCGAATATTCCATGGACGCGCTCGACCGCGACCAGGACAAGTTCCGGGCCTTGAGCGAGGCGATGACCGGCGGGCTCGTCAAGGGCACCCTGCCGGGCGCCATTCCGGGCGCGCTCGGCAAGGGCACGCTCACCGCCATCGAGGAGCGTACGCGGCGGAACATGGAGATGTTCACCAGCGCCATGCAAATGTTTAATCCTTTCGCCGTCTTGCAGGAGCAGAGCCGGACGCAAGGGGTAGGCCAACGGCCTGGGCGTGAGGCGGGGGCGAGGCAGGCACCGACGCCAGCGAGCGAGGCGCCGGCCGGCTCACACGAAACGGAACCCGCCGAGGACGACCTGTCGGCTCTCAAGCGGCAGATGCGGGAGATGCAGGAGCGCCTCGAGGCCCTGTCCCGGGGATAAGCGCGCGAGGACGCGCCCGTCTCCGTCTTCTTGACGAATCGGACGCCGGACGGAGGGGGGAGGCGGTGCCCGCCCACGAAACGTCCCTCAAACCAAGGCCCGCAAATTAGGGCCCGGCCCATACGGCCAAGCGACGGCGAGGGGCACGCACCAACCCGCCGGCAGGAGTCAAGAACAGCCGGCCGGCGAGAGGCCGTGAAGCGCTTACGCGTTCTGCGTCGCCTGCTTGACGGCGGCGGCCTGCTGCTGGAGGCGCTGACGGTAGAGCTGGGCGAAGTCGATCGGGTCGATATAGAGCGGCGGGTAGCCGCCATTGCGGGTCGCATCGGCCAGAATCTGACGCACGAAGGGGAAGAGAAGGCGGGGCCCCTCGATGGTGACGAGCGGGTGGACGTTCTGGTCCGGCACGTTCTCGACGCGCACGACGCCGCCATAGACGAGCTCGAGCGCGAAGGCCGTCTCGTCGCCGTCGCCGGCACGCGCGTTCACCTTCAGCTCGACCTCGTAGAGGCCCGGCTGGTCGCCCTCGAGCTTCTTGGAATTGACGTTGAGTTCGATCTTGATTCCATTGCCCGGCAGCGGCTTGCCGAGCGTGGCCGGTGCGCGCGGGTTCTCGAAGGAGAGATCCTTTACGTATTGGGAGACGACACCGAAGACCGGCGGCTTTTGCGCCTCACCGCCCTCGGCCGCGCCGTTGCTGCCCGCTGCCGGGGCCTGATCGCCCGTATTGGTATCCGACATGTGTTCTATCCTCTCGAGTTCGGGATGCGAGACGGCCGTGCGAGACCTCGGGCCAGACCTCTCCGGCATGGGTCCCGACGACGGGTGTCTCGGATGAAATCCGCCGCAGGCTCTAACGCAAAGCGCCCGGCGGAACAAGCAAACGCGGTTTCGCGTCGTCTGGCGACGGTCTCGTCAGCGCGGCCCGCGCCATGGCGTGTCTTTGCGTTCGGCGCGTTGCGTGGGGCCTCGGCCTCCCGGCATCTCGTCCTCCACGACGGCGTCGTCGATGCCGGCCCTGCGGTCCGGGCGGGCGGGGCGCCGCGAGACGTCCTGATACTCGCCCGCCTCGAGCTCGACCACGCCCGGCCGCGCCGGCTTCGCCCTCGCGAGGCCGAACCGGCCCGTCGCCCGGGCCGCGATCCACACCCGAACCGGTCGCACGGCGAGTGCTAGGCCGACGGCATCGGTAAAGAAGCCCGGGATCAACAGGAGGATACCACCCAGCGCAGCCAGACCCGCATCGGCCGCGTTCACCGCCGGGCTTCGGCCCGCACGCAGCGCCGATTCGGCCCGCCGCAACGCGCCCACGCTCTCGCGGCTCAGGAGCCGAAGCCCGATCAGCGCCGCCATCAGCGTCCACAGGAGCGTGCCCCAGACGCCGAGCAGCCCGCCGATCCAGACGAAGCCGGCGATCTCGATCAAGGGCAGCAGCAGGATCGCCGGCAGGATCAGTCGGCTCATGATGCGTCTCTCGTCATTGTTGGCCCCTCGGCATGTCTTTGTCTCGCGCCGACGGGCTGGCTTTGTCTCGCGCCGACGGGCTGGCTTTGTCTCGCGCAGACGGGCTGGCTTCGTCTCGCGCCGACGGGCTGGCTTCGTCTCGCGCAGACGGGCTGGGCTCGCTGCCGAACGGAAGGGCGTGAGTACGACCGGGGCATGAACCCATCGTTCCGTCCCATGAACGCAGAGCCGCCTGATCCCCCCCGCGAGACCGTCATATCGCGCTCGCTCACCGGGCCTCGCTCCCGACAACCGACACCATTCACCGGTCCCTTATGGATTCCCTTTGCCATGCGAACCATATAGGGGTTCATCGATCGGATCGCAGCCCTGCCCGGCGTGGCCCGGACCGGGCCTGCGTGGCTGGCGGCCGGGCGCCTCGGCCGGCGCGGCGGCAAGGGTCCGCAACAGCGAGCAGAAAAGGTTTCAGGCGGCTCATGGACGGCTTCTTCGACGCATATACGCTGATCTTCCTGATCTTGGCCGTCGTGGTCTTCCTGCGCCTGCGGAACGCGCTCGGCAAGCGGACCGGCAACGAGCGCCCGCCCTACGACCCCTTCACCCGCAGGAAGGATGGCGACGCGAAGGTCGAGGGCCGGCCGGACCCGGGGCAGGACAACGTCGTCCGGCTGCCCGGCGCGGACGGGCCGGCCCCGGTCGCGGAGACCGACCCGGCAGAGATCCGCGCCAGGCGCCTCAAGGGTTACGCCGCGCCCGGCACGCCGCTGGCCGAGGGGCTGGAGGCGATCATGGAGGCCGATCCGTCCTTCGATCCCAAGGGCTTCGTCGCCGGTGCCCGCCAAGCCTACGAGATGATCGTGACCGCCTTCGCGCGCGGCGACCGGAAGACGTTGAAGCCTCTTCTCTCGGCCGACGTGATGGAAGGCTTCTCCGCCGCGCTCGACGAGCGCGAGGCCAAGGGCGAGAAGGTCGATACCAATTTCATCGGCACCGAGACCGCCGACATCACCCAGGCCGAGATGGAGGGCCGCGACGCCCACGTCACCATCCGCTTCGTCAGCCAGATGATCACCGCCACCCAGGACCGAGACGGCGCCATCGTCGAAGGCGACCCGCGAGAGGTCGTCGAGGTGGTCGATGTGTGGACCTTCTCGCGCGATACCGCGTCCCGCGATCCGAACTGGCAGCTCGTCTCGACCGAGGCCCCGGCCGAGGGCTGAGATGGCGCCGAGGCTCGCTTCGTCACGCCGCCGCCCTTCCATGCCGCCGCCTCGCATGCGCGCCCCGACCGATTCGCCGGCATTCGATCCGCGGCCCCGCAGAACGCCCTTCATCTCGGACTGTCGCAGGCATGGGCAAGCGTAGATGGGCAAGCGTAGATGGCCGAGCGTAGATGGCCGAGCGTAGGAGGCAGGGATATGGGAGGGAGGCAGTCCGCGCTGACCGCGTGCGCCCGGAAGTCGCCCGTCGGCTGGCCCTCGGCGCCCTCCTCCTCTCTCTCGCGCTCTTCGGCGTGACCGGGCCCGCCCGCGCCGACCGGCCGGCGATCACCCTTCCCGGCGCTACGCTCGCGCCGCTCGCATTCTCCGATCTCGAGGGCTGGGGGCAAGACGATCACGCCGCCGCGCTCGCCGCCTTTCGCCGCTCCTGCGGGCCAGCGCTCGAGCGAGGCCGGCTGCGAGGCGGGCCGGCGCGCGAGGCGCTGGAGGCGGCCCTTCTCGACATCTGCCGCGCGCTCCGCGACGAGATTCCGGATGCGCGCACCTTCTTCGAGACCCATTTCGTGCCCCACCGCGTCATACCCCACGAGGTCGTGGCCGACGGCGCCGGGCGCACCGATCGGGCAGGCTTCGTGACGGCCTATTTCGAGCCCGCCATGGTCGGATCGCGGGTGCGGACGGAGCGCTTCTCCGCCCCCCTCCTGCGGCGCCCGTCCGACCTCGTACGGCTCGGCGAGACCGGCACCGGCGCGCTCGCCGGGTTCGAATGGGCACGCCGCACGCCCGATGGGCTCCGGCCCTATCCGAATCGGGGCGAGATCGCCGGCGGGGCCATCGACGCGCGCATCGAGGCCGAGGACCTCGTCATCGCCTGGCTCGATCCGGTGGACGCCTTCTACGTCCACATCCAAGGGTCGGCCCGGATCGCGCTCGAGGGCGAGGCGACGGACATCCGCGTCACCTTCGCGGCCAAGTCCGGCCATCCCTACACCGCCATCGGGCGCGTGTTGGTGCGCTCGGGCGCTCTGACGCTGGAGGAGGCCGACATGGCTGGCATCCGCGCTTGGCTCGCGGCCCACCCGGACCGCGTGGCGGACATTCTCCACCAGAATGCGTCCTACATCTTCTTCGCGGTATCCGAGGGTCTCGAACCCGATCTCGGTCCCATCGGCGCCGAAGGCGTGCCGCTCACGCCGGGGCGCTCGCTCGCCGTCGATCGCTTCGTCCACGCCTTCGGCTTGCCGATCTGGGTCGCGGCCGGTCTCGACGAAGGCGCGTGGGCGAGACTCATGGTCGCGCAGGACACCGGCTCGGCCATTGTCGGTCCGGCGCGCGGCGATCTCTTCCTCGGTACCGGCGACGAAGCCGGCCGCCGGGCCGGGCCGGTCGCGGCGCCTGCCGATTTCGTCCTCCTGCTGCCGCGCGGGCCGTCGAGACCGTGAGCCGCCGCAGCCGTAAGCTCACCCCGCCCGAGCAGGACCTCTGGCGGTTGGTCACACGCGACGTCGCCCCGCTCATCGATGGACCGGTAGAGCCCGGCCGCAAGGCGAAGACGGCGGCCGAGGGCGCGAAGGCGCCCGAGATGCCGCGGAGCGTGTCGGGACCCATGGAGAACCCGGCTGGCGGCCTCGGGGCCCTCGCCGCGCGGCTCGCCCGATCGGGCGCCGCGCCGAATGGGGGACGGGCTCCGAATGCCGATGAGGCCTTCGCCAAGCCCGCTCTCTCGAAGCGCCCGCGCGTGCTGCCGCCGAGCTATACGCCGCCCCAGTCCCGCCCGAAGGCAGAGTCCCGCCCGAAGGCGCAATCTCGCTCGAAGTCCGAGGCCCACCCGAACCCAGGCTCACGGGCGACCCTGGAGGACGGCCGGACGCCGGCGATAGAGGCGCGCACGCGGCGTCGTCTCAACCGGGGGCAGACGGAGCCCGACGCGCGAATCGACCTCCACGGCATGCGTCAGGCGGCGGCACACGAGGCGCTGCGCAGTTTCGTTCTGATGAGCCGCGCACGGGGCCACCGCCTCGTTCTCGTCGTGACGGGCAAGGGCGAGGATGTCGGCACCCCCGCGCGCCTCGCGGCCAACGAGGGACGCGGCGTCATCCGGCGTGCCGTGCCGCGCTGGCTTGCGCTCGCCGACATGGCGCCGCACGTGATCGGCCACGAGCCCGCCGGCCCGCGCCATGGCGGCTCGGGCGCACTCTACGTTCGGCTGAAGCGGTAGACCTCGGACCTGCGGCCTAGCCGGCCCGGCGCAGGCGCACCACGACGTCGACGCGGTCGATGACGAGGCCGTCCGGCGCCGGCGGCAGGTCGGATACGCTGATATGTCCGGCGGGAATATCGAGGATGCGGTCCTCGTCCTCGACGAAGAAATGGTGGTGGTCGGACACGTTGGTGTCGAAATAGGTCCGCGCGCCCTCGACCGAGACCTCGCGCAGGAGGCCCGCCCGGGTGAACTGGTTGAGCGTGTTGTAGACCGTGGCGAGCGAGACCGTTTCGCCGGCCGCGCCGCATTCCTCGTGCAACCCTTCGGCCGTCACGTGCCGGTCGGCCGTGAAGAGGCGCTGCGCGAGGGCGAGGCGCTGGCGGGTGGGGCGCAGGCCCGCTTCGCTGAGGCGCGCACGCAGAGCGGTGTCATTCGGCACGCCTTCTCCCGCCACGCCCTCCTCCGGAGCGCCATCGGGCCGACCATCCATCTCGCTACGCGCTGCCATCGTTCCGTTGCATCCGCTCGTCTGGACCGTCGTCGCCAGCCTTTCGCAGGTTCATGCGGGGCCGACGGGACGATTTGTGCAAACCGATCATAGGATTGACGATGGGGCGAGGCAAGGCGAGAGGACGAAGGGTCGCGCGAGCACGGCCGATAGGGGTGGCCGGGGTGCGGGTCGGAACGGCGCGCTGGGTCCGTCCCGGCACCATTCCCTACGCCAGCCGACTTGTTCCCCGCCTCTCCCCTGTCGTAGAAGGCCGGACGACGCGGACGCCCCCGGGTCTGCGGTACGGCGCCGATGGCAAGGGGGCGCCGGCGGCATCGAGGACGCGTATGGCACGCAAAGGCGGACGTGAATGAGCGATCGAGCTTCGAGCTATTCCTACGAGGACCTGCTGCGCTGCGGCCATGGCGAGCTTTTCGGGCCGGGCAACGCGCAGCTGCCGCTGCCGCCCATGCTGATGTTCGACCGGATCACCAAGATCAGCGAGGATGGCGGCGCCTCGGGCAAGGGCTGCGTGCGGGCCGAGCTCGACGTGCGCCCCGACCTCTGGTTCTTCCCCTGCCATTTCGAGGGTGACCCCGTCATGCCCGGCTGCCTGGGACTCGACGCGCTCTGGCAAATGGTGGGCTTCCATCTCGGCTGGCTCGGTGCACCGGGCCGCGGCCGCGCGCTTGGCGTCGGCGAGGTAAAGTTCACCGATCAGGTGCTGCCCTCGGTCAGACAAGTCGAATACGGCGTCGACCTCAAGCGCGTCATGCGCGGCCGGCTCAATCTCGGCATCGCGGACGGCTGGCTGAAGGCCGACGGCGAGACCATCTACGAGGCCAAGATGCTGCGCGTCGGTCTCTTTACCCCGCAAGTTACCCCACAAGAGGCCGTTTGAGGCCGGCGAGCCGATCGATCCCTCGTCACCGGCCTGACAGTCGAGCGAGAAACGATTAGGTCTGGATAGCGTGCGGGCGAGACCTCGCAGGCGTTTCGTGCGGCCCCGGGTGCGATCCTTCGTGCAATCCCCGGCCGCGCGTCCACACATTCGAGGAGTCCCGCATGTCCATCACCACCCGCCGCGTGGTCGTCACCGGCCTCGGCATCGTCTCCTCGATCGGCAACACGACCGAAGAGGTCACCGACAGCCTGCGCCACGCGCGCTCCGGCATCCGCTTCGACGAGGAGATGGCCGAGCACGGCTTTCGCAGCCAAGTCTCCGGCTGCCCGGAGATCGACATCGAGGCGCATGTCGACCGTCGCTCCTTACGCTTCCACGGGCGCGGCACGGCCTGGAACCACATCGCGATGGACCGCGCGATCGCGGATGCGGGGCTCGAGGCGCGCGACATCTCCCATCCGCGCACCGGCATCATCATGGGCTCGGGCGGGCCCTCGACCAAGGTGATCGTCGAGGCCGCCGACACGACGCGCCAGCACGGCAGCCCGAAGCGGATCGGCCCCTTCGCCGTTCCCAAGGCGATGTCGTCGACGGCCTCGGCCACGCTGGCGACCTTCTTCCATATCAAGGGCTTCAACTATTCGATCGCCTCGGCCTGCTCGACCTCGGCGCACTGCATCGGCGATGCGGCCGACCAGATCCGGCTCGGCCGCCAGGACGTGATGTTCGCCGGCGGCTGCGAGGACCTGCACTGGACGCAAAGCAACCTCTTCGACGCCATGGGCGCCATGTCGTCCAAGCACAACGAGACGCCAGAGACCGCGTCCAGGGCCTATGACGCGATGCGGGACGGCTTCGTCATTGCCGGCGGCGCGGGCGTGCTCGTGCTCGAGGAGCTGGAGCACGCCCGCGCGCGGGGCGTCACCATCTATGCCGAGCTCACGGGCTACGGCGCGACCTCGGACGGGCACGACATGGTCGCCCCGTCGGGCGAGGGCGCGGTGCGCTGCATGCGCATGGCGCTCGAAGGCGTCGAGGGTCGGCCCGACTACATCAACCCGCACGCCACCTCCACGCCCGTCGGCGACATCAAGGAGGTCGAGGCGCTGCGCGAGGTCTTCGGCGATGCCTGCCCGCCCATCTCGGCCACTAAGTCGCTCACCGGCCATTCGCTCGGCGCCGCCGGCGTGCAGGAGGCGATCTATTCGCTCCTCATGATGCGCGGAGGCTTCATGGCGAAAAGCGCGCACATCACCGAGATCGACCCCGATTTCGCCGACATGCCGATCCTGCGCGAGCGCAAGGATGCGGAGTTGACGACCGTGATGTCGAACTCCTTCGGCTTTGGCGGCACCAACGCGACGCTGGTCTTCCAGCGCCACGACCGCTGACGGGCCTCCGGACCACGCTGACGAGGCACGCGCATGGCCACCTACACCGTCCACGAGCCGCCGCGCGGCACCAGCCGGCTCGACCGCGCCGCCCGCATGGCCTTCGTGCGCGACGGCTTTTCCTGGGGCGCCTTTCTCGTGCCCGTCATCTGGCTGATCTGGCGGCGCATGTGGTGGATCCTCGCGATCTATCTCGCCGCCGCCCTCGTGCTCGTACTCCTCCTCGACTGGTGGTCGCCCAACGAAGCGGTCCAGATCGTCACCGGCCTCGGCTTCGCGCTCCTCTTCGGCTTCGAGGCCAATGCCCTGCGGCGTTGGTCGCTGAGGCGCAAGAACTGGCACACGGCCGGCATCGCGGTCGGGCGGGGGCGCGAGACGGCCGAGCGAGACTTTTTCACCCGCTGGCTGGGCGCCGCGCCCGGCGCGCCGACGCCCTCGTGACGCCCTTGTCATGACCACCGTCGCCCTGATCGACTACGGCTCGGGCAATCTCCACTCGGCCGCCAAATCGCTGGAGCGCGCCGCGCGCGAGGGTGCCACGGGGCACACGATCCGCGTGACCGACGATCCGGACGTCGTGCGCCGGGCCGAGCGCATCGTCCTGCCGGGCGTCGGCGCCTTCGCCGATTGCCGCCGGGGCCTCGATGCCCTGCCGGGCATGGTCGAGGCGCTCGAAGACGCCGTCGTCGCCCGCGGCACGCCTTTTCTCGGCATCTGCGTCGGGCAGCAGCTCATGGCGACGCGGGGCGAGGAGTTCGGAGGCGCGGAAGGGCTCGGCTGGCTCGCCGGCACCGTCACGCGGATCGCGCCGGACGATCCCGCCCTCAAGATCCCCCACATGGGCTGGAACACGCTCGACGCCCACCGCCCGCACGCCCTTCTCGAGGGCATCCCGCTCGGGAACGAGGGTCGCCACGCCTATTTCGTCCACTCCTTCCATATCGCGCTCGACGACAACGACGCGCTCGTCGCGACGGCGCCTTATGGCGGCCCGATCACGGCCGTGGTCGGGCGCGACAACATGGTCGGCACGCAGTTTCATCCGGAGAAGAGCCAGGAGCTGGGCCTCCGTCTCCTCGGAAACTTCCTGAGGTGGTCGCCTTGAGGCGAGCACCGGGGCTGCCAAAGGTCCCCTCCCATGCCCAGCCCGCCGGCCGAGGCGAAAGGATATGGAGGGGATCAGGGGTCGGCTGACGAGCGGCGCGAGCCGCAGCGTCACACCAGTCTCGTAGCGTGATAGGCTGCGCCAAGGCCGCCTCCCTGTCATCCGGTTCGCAAACGCAGCAAAGAGCCGGGACCTGTCTCGCTCGCGTATCGCGCCAAAGACGACATCCTCGTCGGCGGGATGGGTCCCGGCTCTCAGCTTCACCCGCGGCCGGGATGACAGGGATAGGGGAGGCGCTGGCCAAACCGAGCAATAGCCCTTAGGGGCTGGTCAACCCAACCCCAAACCCCTTCCCAGTCATGGGACGGGGCTTTTCTCCCCTGCCGGTCTCTTGCTCATGCCCTTCGTCGTTTACCCCGCCATCGACCTTAAATCCGGCGCCTGCGTCCGCCTCGTGGCCGGCGAGATGAACAGCGCCACGGTCTTCAACGACGACCCCGCGGCGCAGGCGGCCGCGTTCGAGGCGGCCGGCTTCACCCATCTCCACGTCGTCGATCTCGATGGCGCCTTCGCGGGCCGATCGGAGAACCGCCCGGCGGTCGAGGCGATCCTGCAGCGTGTCCGCATGCCGGTCCAGCTCGGTGGCGGCATCCGCACGCTGGAGCAGATCGCAGGCTGGCTGGAGGCAGGCGTCCAACGCGTCATCCTCGGCACGGCGGCGCTGCGCGATCCCGAGCTCGTGCGCGAGGGGGCGCGCCGCTATCCCGGGCAGATCGTCGTGGGCATCGACGCCAAGGGCTGCGCGGCCGATGCGACGGGCGCCGGTTTCGTGGCCGTCGAGGGCTGGGCGCAAGGCAGCGACATGCCCGCCCTCGATCTCGCCCGCCGCTTCGAGGACGCGGGCGTCGCGGCCATCGTCTTCACCGATATCGAGCGCGACGGTCGGCTCCAGGGCGTCAACGTGAAGGCCACGCGCCGGGTCGCGGCAGCGACCGACATTCCGGTCATCGCGTCCGGCGGCGTTGCGGGGATCGGGGACGTGGAAGCGCTGGTGGCCGGCGGCGGGGTGGCCGGTGTGATCACCGGGCGGGCGCTTTATGATGGGCGGTTGGATCCGGCGGAGGCTTTGGCGGCGGCGGGGTAGAGGTCGATTGTTTGCGTGGGGGTCGCAGGCATAGGTGGGGGGCGCCCACTGCGTTTCTGCTAAAGGGCATGATCGAGCGCTCCTTTCTGGTTGCGCGAAGCGGTTTCGCCTATAGCGCTGGTGCGCTTATCGACCCCATCCCAACCCTTCCCCGATCCCGGGGAAGGGCCTTGGCCTCATGGGTCTCGTTATTTACCAACGGTTGGTGCTATGTTGAAAACCCGCGTCATCCCCTGCCTGGACGTCTCGAATGGTCGGGTGGTGAAGGGCGTGCGCTTCGTCGATCTCGTCGATGCGGGCGATCCGGTGGAGGCCGCGATCGCCTATGACGCGGCGGGCGCCGATGAGCTTTGCTTTCTCGACATCACGGCGAGCCATGAGGCGCGGGGCACCCTGCTCGATGTCGTCTCCCGCACGGCCGAGGCCTGCTTCATGCCGCTCACCGTCGGCGGGGGCGTGCGGGCCGTCGAGGATGTGCGCGCATTGTTGCTGGCGGGCGCCGACAAGGTCTCGATCAACACGGCGGCCGTGAACGACCCAGAACTCGTCGCCCGGGCTTCGACCAAGTTCGGCGCGCAGTGCATCACCGTTGCCATCGACGCCAAGACGGTCTCCGGACCGGGTGAGGCGCCGCGCTTCGAGATCTTCACCCATGGCGGGCGCCGCGAGACGGGCATCGACGCGATCGCGTTCGCGAGGAAGGTCGCCCGGCTCGGCGCCGGCGAGATCCTCCTCACGTCCATGGACCGCGACGGCACGCGCATCGGCTACGACATCCCCCTCACCCGCGCCATCGCGGACGCGGTCGACATCCCGGTCATCGCATCCGGCGGCGTCGGCGGCATGGACGATTTCGTGACCGGCGTGACGGAGGGCCATGCCAGCGCGGTGCTGGCCGCCTCGATCTTCCATTTCGGCGAGGCGAGCGTCGGCGAGGTCAAGGCGCACATGCACGCGGCCGGCGTGCCGGTCCGCCTCGCCTGAGAGCCGCCGGACCGCTCTAGCGCGCGAGGCGTGTGCTCAGGATCGCGGCCAGCGGATCGGCTTCGCGCATGAGCCTATCGGCGGCGTCGGCGGCGAAGGGCGGCACGATGCCCACCACCCGCACCCGTCGGGGCGCGAACGCCTCGAAGCCGCGCGCGATCCTCGTGGCAGCCCTCTCCCCCTTCTCGAAATCGGGGCGGTCGGGCGGGCGCACGTCGAGAGCGGATGCGCCGGTGACACTGCCCAAAGACAGCATCGCCGCCATGACGACGAACCGCCCACGATGGTTGCCGACGGTCCGGTCTGCAGCCTTGCCGTTGCGACGTCTCTTCGCTGTCTTCCCGCTCATAGCCCGCCCCGTTCCCATTGATGGGCTCAGTGTCGCGCAAGAGATCGAAGATGCAGTGGGGGCGCGGGATAGCATTTGATCGAATGCCTCAAGGATCGAAGGGGATCGGCGCGTTCCCTTGCCCTCGCGCCATTTCCGGCGGGAAAAGCCGAGCCTCGGTCGTGCGCCGCTTGCCTCGCGCGCCCACGCCGTGCCATCCCGTTGTAATGAACGCTTCGCCAGTGCAGATCGGAACCCTCGGCGCCGCCCTCGACAGGCTGGCGGAGACGGTGGCCATGCGGGCCGGCGAGAGCGCGCAGATCTCCTATACGGCTCGGCTTCTCGCCAGGGGCGTACCCAAATGTGCGCAGAAGCTGGGCGAGGAGGCGGTCGAGCTGGCCATCGCGGCGACACTGGGCGATGCGGACGAGACGCGAAAGGAGGCGGCCGACCTTCTCTACCATCTCACCGTGCTGCTGCACGCTTCGGGCATCGACCCGGTCGATGTGGCGGCCGAACTCGGGCGGCGCGAGGGCGTCTCGGGCCTCGCGGAGAAAGCGGCCCGCGGCGGAGACCCGGCGCGGTGAACCAGTCCGGCCAGGGGGCATACGCCCCCGACGTTTCGCGCGACCCCTCCCCCGACGAAGCGCCCGGCCCGCCACCGTCATCCTCCGACGAGGCCCTGACGATGCAACCGAACCATCCGCCGGCGAACGGCTCGGCCGACGGACATGACGGCCGTTTGGGTGCCGATGGAGGCCCAGACACGAGCGATCCGTCACCCCAAGGCCATTCCAAACCGCCAGCGACAGCCGACAACACCGGCCCACCGGCGCAAAGCGGAAAAGAGCCGCGAGACGGTTCCAGCCTACCGGTGCGAGACGGCAATGGCTCGCTGCGCGGCGGGTTGCCCTCGCCCTATCGCGTCTTCAGCCGGGAGGCGTGGTCGTCGCTGCGCGAGGGGACGCCGATGACGCTGACGGACGCGGAGGTCGTCCATCTGCGCGCCCTCAACGATCCGATCGAGCTGCCGGAGGTCGAGACGATCTACCTGCCACTCTCGCGGCTCCTCAACCTCTACGTCACGGCGACGCAGCACCTTTTCCATGCGACTCGCCGCTTCCTGGCGGCGCGCGAGCGGGACGGCTTTACCAAGGTGCCTTACGTGATCGGCGTCGCGGGTTCGGTCGCGGTCGGCAAGTCGACGACAGCGCGGCTCCTGAAGGCCCTGCTCGCGCGTTGGCCATCGAGCCCGAAGGTTGATCTCGTCACCACGGACGGATTCCTGAAGCCCAATGCGCAGCTGTCGGCCGAGGGCCTTATGGAGCGCAAGGGCTTTCCCGAGAGCTATGACGCGGAGCGCCTGCTGCGCTTCATGTCGGAGATCAAGGCCGGCGAGGGACCGGTCCACGCACCGGTCTACAGCCATCTCGAATACGATATCGTGGCCGACAGGCGGCTGACGATCGACCGGCCGGACATTCTCATCCTCGAAGGCGTGAACGTGCTGCAGACCGGTGCGCCGGACGCCGACCACATCCCTTACGTCTCCGACTATTTCGACTTCTCGATCTATATCGACGCGGAGGAGACGATGCTGAGGCGCTGGTATGTCGAGCGCTTCATGGCGCTTCGGGAGACGGCGTTTCGCGATCCGCGCTCCTTCTTTCGCCAGTTCAGCGAGATACCGGACGCCGAGGCGGTCGCGATGGCGAACCGGATCTGGGACGAGATCAATCTCGTCAACCTCCACCGGAACATCCTCCCGACGCGCCACCGGGCCGATCTCCTCCTCCACAAGGGCGAGGGCCACCTCATCGAGCGGGTGATGCTGCGGCGGCTTTGACGGCGAGACGAAATCGTCAACATAGGTTGCAACACCTAAAAGACGACCGGAGTCCTTGGCCTATTCGACAGTCTGTGACAGTCTGGCCAGGGATACGTCGCGTGCGGGCGACGGGAAAGCGAAGTCTGGGGAACGGCGATGAATACAGCGAGAACGGTGGCAGCGAGCGGAAATCCGAACATTGATGGGCTGCTGACGGGAGGTGCATGGCAGGACACGACGCTGACCTATAGCTTTCCGGCGAACGCCAGCGTCTACGGTCCGAATGCCGAGACCTATGGGGATGCGGCGCCCTTCAACGGCTTCATGCCCCTCACCCCGGGTGCGCAGGCGGCGACGCGGGCGATCATGGCCGAGTTCGCCGAGATCATTTCCTTCACCATCACCGAGGTCGCGGACGGCGACATCCGCAACGGATTCTCGACCGAGCCCGGCGTCGGAGGGGGTTCGCCGAACGGCGCCTATGCCTTTGGCCCCGGCACGGAGAATGGCGGCGACATTTTCTACGACAATCGCGCCGGTTTCTACTCGAACCCCGTGGTGGGCGACGAGGCCTATCTGACGATCATTCATGAGATCGGGCACGCCTTCGGCCTCGCGCACGGACATACGGCCGATGGCGGATTTCCCACGCTTCCGGCCGGCGTCGACGGCAACGAGTTCTCCGTCATGACCTACCGGACCTTCATCGGTTCGGACCCGGGGGCGCCGGCAGCCGAGACGTTCGGCTGGTCCCAGACCCTGATGAGCCTCGACATCGCGGCGCTGCAATACATGTACGGCGCGAACTACGCGACGCGTGCCGGCGATACCGTCTATTCTTTCAACGAGACGACGGGCGCCTTTCTCGTCGATGGCGTCGTCGAGCATACACCGGGCGCCAACCGGGTCTTCCTGACGACCTGGGACGGCAATGGCAACGACACCTACGACTTCTCGAACTATGCCGGCGGCGTGACGGTCGATCTGACGCCCGGCGGCGTCTCGACGCTTGCGGCCGATCAGATTGCACGGCTCTCGATGGATGGAAGTCAGCTCGCGCGCGGCAACGTCTTCAACGCGCTTCTTTTCAACGACGACACCCGCTCCCTCATCGAGAACGCGACGACGGGTGCCGGCAACGATGCCGTGACGGGCAATCAGGCGGACAACCGGCTGATCGGCAATGCGGGCGCCGACACGCTTGCAGGCGGCGCCGGCGACGATCAGATCTTCGGCGGTGCGGACGACGACCAGGTGCTGGGCGGCGACGGCAATGACGTTCTCTTCGGTGCCGGCGGCAACGACGTCGCGGCCGGGGGTACCGGCAACGACCAGATTTTCGGCGGCGACGGCGATGACGGTATCGCCGCCGGCGCCGGCGACGATACGGCCGGTGGCGGCATGGGCAACGACAGCCTCTTCGCTTCCAGCGGCGCGGACAGGGTCTTCGGAGGGGCCGGCGACGATGTCGGCTATGGCGGCTCGGAGAACGACAAGGTCTTCGGCGGCATCGGTGCCGACACGCTGGCCGGCGGTGCGGGCGACGACGAGATTGGCGCGGGCGCCGGCGACGACAATGTCGCGGCCGGTGCGGGCGCCGACACGATTTTCGGCGCGGACGGCAACGACACGATCTTCGCGGTCGCAGGCGCCGATTCGGTTTTCGGCGGGGCCGGCGACGACGTCATCTTCCTTGGCAACGCGGACGGCGCGCGCGACGTCTACAGCTCCAGCGCCACCAATGGCGCGGACCTCGTCAACGGCTTCGAGGACGGAACTGACCTTCTCAACGTGCGCGCGAGCGGCTTCGACAGCTTCGCCGCCGTCGCGGGACGCATCTCGGAAGTGAGCGGCAACGCGGTCATCGACGTCGGCACCGGTACGATCACGCTCAATGGCGTGACGGCGGCCCAGATCGACGGTTCCGATTTCGAGTTCGCCGGGGCCTGATCGCGGCGAGCGGATAGAAGAACGGGCCCCGCGGGGCCCGTTCTGCCGTTCTCGATCGCCGTGTCGTGTCGGCGATAGCGCACAGGAGGCGCCAGAGCGGCTCCTAGTCGTCCTTGCCTTCGAGATCCTCGCCGGTCTCCTGGTCTACGACCTTCATCGAGAGCCGCACCTTGCCGCGATCGTCGAAGCCCATGAGCTTGACCTTGATCTTGTCGCCTTCCTTGACGACGTCGGTGGTCTTGTTCACGCGCTCGTTGGCGAGTTGAGAGATGTGGACGAGGCCGTCCTTGGCGCCGAAGAAGTTGACGAAGGCGCCGAAATCGACGGTCTTCACCACGGTGCCGTCATAGATCACGCCGACCTCGGGCTCCGAGGTGAGGGACTTGATCCAGTTGACAGCGGCCTCGATCGACTTGGCGTCCGACGAGGAGACCTTGACCGTGCCGTCGTCCTCGACGTTCACCTTGGCGCCGGTCTTCTCGACGATCTCGCGGATCACCTTGCCGCCGGTGCCGATGACGTCGCGGATCTTGTCGACCGGGATCTTGATCTGCTCGATCTTGGGCGCGTATTCGCCCATCTCCTCGCGAGCCCCGTCGAGCGCCTTGGACATCTCGGTGAGGATGAACTCGCGCCCGCCCTTGGCCTGCTCCAAGGCGACCTTCATGATCTCCTCGGTGATGCCGGCGATCTTGATGTCCATCTGGAGCGACGTGATGCCCTCCGTGGTGCCGGCGACCTTGAAGTCCATGTCGCCGAGGTGATCCTCGTCGCCCAGAATGTCGCTGAGGACCGCGAACTTGTCGCCTTCCTTGATGAGCCCCATCGCGATGCCCGCGACCGGCGCCTTCAGCGGCACGCCCGCATCCATCGCGGCCAGCGAGGTGCCGCAGACGGAGGCCATCGAGGACGAGCCGTTCGACTCGGTGATCTCCGAGACGACCCGCAGCGTGTAGGGGAAGTCGGCCGAGGCCGGCATCAGGGGGTGGACGGCGCGCCAGGCCAACTTGCCGTGGCCGATCTCGCGGCGCCCGGCACCGCCCATGCGCCCCGCCTCACCGACCGAATAGGGCGGGAAGTTGTAGTGCAGCATGAATTTTTCTTTGTACGTGCCCTCGAGCGCGTCGATGAACTGCTCGTCGTCGGCCGTGCCGAGCGTGGCGATGACGAGGGCCTGCGTCTCGCCGCGCGTGAAGAGCGCCGAGCCGTGGGCCCTGGGCAGCACGCCGACCTTGGCCTCGATCTGGCGAACGTCGGCGAGACCGCGCCCGTCGATGCGGGACGAGGTCTCGAGGATCGAGCCGCGCACGACCTTGGATTCGAGCGCCTTGAAGGCCTTGGCGATGTCGCCATCGGCGGGCGCGGTGCCGGCCTCGACGGCATCCGGCGACCGCAGTTCGGCGATCGCCTTGTCCTTGGCGGCAACAAGCTGCTCCCGGCGCTCGCCCTTATCGACCGTCTTGTAGGCGGCGGCGACGGCATCCGACGCGATCTTGGCGACGGCCTCCTCGACGGACGCGTTGTCCGGAATGGAGATGTCGCGCGGCTCCTTGGCGGCCTTCTCGGCGAGCCGGATGATCGCCTCGATGACGGGCTGGAAGCCCTTGTGGCCGAACATGACGGCGCTCAGCATGTCGTCCTCGGAGAGCTCTTTCGCCTCCGACTCGACCATCATGACGGCGTCCTGCGTGCCGGCCACGATGAGGTCGAGCTTGGTGTCCTCCATCTGGTCGAGGCGCGGGTTGAGGACGAATTCGCCGGCGATGAGGCCGACGCGCGCGCCGCCGATCGGACCGAGGAAGGGCAGGCCCGAGAGCGTCAGGGCGGCCGACGCGCCGACCATGCCGACGATGTCGGGATCGTTCTCCAGGTCATGGGAGAGGACCGTGATGATGACCTGCGTCTCGTTCTTGTAGCCCGGAACGAAGAGCGGGCGGATCGGACGGTCGATGAGGCGCGAGGTCAGCGTCTCCTTCTCGGTCGGGCGTCCCTCGCGCTTGAAGAAGCCGCCGGGGATGCGGCCGGCCGCGTAGAACTTCTCCTGGTAGTGAACCGAGAGGGGGAAGAAATCGAGGCCGGGCTTGGGCTTGTGCTCGCCGACGACGGTGGCCAGCACCTGCGTGTCGCCATAGCGCACCATGACGGCGCCATCGGCCTGACGGGCGACGTTGCCGGTTTCGATCGTGAGCTCGCGACCGCCCCAATCGAGGGTCTCGCGTTGAATGTCGAACATGTGGGAATTCCTCGTACCAAAAGCCCGCACGGGCGCATCGGCCGTGCGGGTCGCCCGCGATCCGTCGCGGACGTCATGCGGATCATCGGCACGGCGGCAAGGGCAAGATGACGGGACGCTCGAGTGACGGTCGCCCCGATGGAGGCGTCCCGTGCGGAACCTGGCGGCTCCGCGCAAGGCCGGCCCCGGTGAGGCGGGCGGGCCTTGCGAGCGTCCGGCGATCCTGCCTGGGACGCCGTGCTGGGCCGGCGGGTCATTCCGTCGGCCTTGGGGCGGGCCTATAACACCTCGCGCGGGCCGAGGCGAGCCCCCGTCGGCGGGAGTGGACGGCGCTTCACGAGCCCACGATTTTCGCCTTGGGAGTGCGGCCCGGCGCGGGTAGCGTGGCGCCATGACCGTCCACTTCATCGGCGCCGGCCCCGGCGCGCCCGATCTCCTCACGCTTCGGGCTGCGCGCCTCGTGGAGACCTGCCCGGTCTGCCTCTACGCCGGCGCGCTCGTCTCCCCCGAGATCGTCGCGCTCAGCCCCGGGCGGAGGATCGACACGCAAGGGCTCGATCTCGACGCCATCGTCGACCATCTCGCCCGCGCGCACGGCCGGGGGGAGGACGTGGCGCGGCTCCATTCGGGCGACGTCTCGTTCTATTCGGCCGTGGCCGAGCAGGCCGAGCGGCTCGGCGCGCTCGGCATTCCCCACACCATGGTGCCGGGCGTGCCGGCCTTCGCGGCCGCCTCGGCGGCCCTTCGGCGCCCCCTCACCCGCCCCGGCCTCGCCCAGAGCGTGACGCTGGCACGTTGGCAGGAAAACGCGACCCCGCTCGGGGACGACGAAGACCTCGCCGCCCTCGCCCGCACGGGCGCGACCTTGTGCATCCACCTCGCCCGCACCGCGCCGGACCGCGTGGCCGAGGCGCTGGTGCCGGTCCTCGGGCCCGACTGCCCTGCCGCGATCGTATCGCGAGCCTCGCTGCCAGGCGAGGCGGTGCGGGAGGGCCGGTTGGCGGATCTCGGTGGATTGGCGAACGGGCTGGCCCGGCCGATGCTGATGCTGGTCGGGCGCGCGCTCGGGGACGGCGGGATGGCGAGCCATCTCTATTCGCCCAAGAGAGCGCGCGAGCCATGAGCCGCATCGCGGGCGTCGACGAGGCCGGCCGGGGGCCACTCGCCGGGCCGGTCGCGGCGGCCGCCGTGATCCTCGATCCCCGCCGCACGCCCGACGGCCTCACCGATTCCAAAGCGCTGACATCCGGTGCCCGCGAGCGCCTCTTCACCCAGATCCTCGCAACGAGCCAGGTCGGCCTTGCCTTCGCCAGCGCCGAGGAGATCGGCCGGCTCAACATCCGGGGCGCAACGCTCCTGGCCATGGCCCGCGCGCTCGCCCGCCTCTGGCCCGTGCCAACGCTCGCGCTGATCGACGGGCGGGACGTGCCGCCGGCCGACATGCCCACCCGCGCCATCATTCGGGGCGATGCGAGCGAGCCCGCCATCGGCGCGGCCTCCATCGTCGCCAAGGTCGCGCGGGACCGGCTGATGGTCCGGCTCGACGCCCGCCACCCGGGCTACGGTCTGGCCGGCCACAAGGGCTATCCGACGCGCGCCCACCGCGAAGCCCTCGCCCGCCTCGGCCCCAGCCTCGAGCACCGGCGCGGCTTTGCGCCCGTGGAAGCGGCCTTGTCGGAGGCGGCCTTGTCGGAGGCGGCCTTGTCGGAGGTGGCCTTGGCGGAAGCGGCGTTGGCGGAAGCGGAGCGCGCGGGGCCTTTGGAGCGAGCCCGTCTCACGCTGGCACAGAAACGGACCCCGAACGGTCATTCCCCCGATTAACCACTTCCGCTTCCTTCACCACGGCGTGCGATCCTTCAGTCGTCATGAACCAAGTCCACGCGTATATGGCCGAGCTGCGGGGCCGGGTGTCCGAATGGACCCCGGCTCCCAGCCACACCGGGCCCGGAACCACTCGCAACGACGAGATCCTCGTCGGCGACTGCGTGGAGGAGCTCAGGCGGCTCCCCGACGCCTCCGTCGACGCCGTCTTCGCCGACCCGCCCTACAACCTCCAGCTTTCCGGCGCCCTCAAGCGTCCCGACGAAAGCCATGTCGACGGTGTCGACGACGACTGGGACAAGTTCGCGAGCCTCGCCGACTACGACGCCTTCAGCCGCGCCTGGCTGGCCGAGTGCCGCCGCGTGCTGAAGCCCGACGGCACGCTCTGGGTGATCGGCTCCTACCACAACATCTTCCGCGTCGGCGCGGCGTTGCAGGACCTGGGCTACTGGGTACTCAACGACATCGTCTGGCGCAAATCCAACCCGATGCCGAACTTCCGCGGCCGCCGCTTCACCAACGCGCACGAGACCCTCATCTGGGCCGCGCGGGAGGAAGGCGCCAAGCACACGTTCAACTACCGCGCCATGAAGGCGCTCAACGACGACGTGCAGATGCGCTCCGACTGGGTGCTGCCGATCTGCCAGGGCGGTGAGCGATTGAAGGACGGGTCGGGCGACAAGGTCCACCCGACGCAAAAGCCCGAGAGCCTTCTCCACCGGGTGATCCTCGCCTCGACGCGGCCAGGCGACATCATTCTCGACCCCTTCTTCGGCACCGGTACCACGGGCGCCGTCGCGCGGCGGCTCGATCGCCGCTTCATCGGCATCGAGCGCGACCGGACCTATGCCGAGGCCGCCATGCGCCGCATCGCCGCCATCGAGCCCCTGGCCGAAGGCGCGCGAGGCGTGACGCCGGAAAAGCGGACCGCGCAGCGCATTCCCTTCGGCAATCTCGTCGAGAGCGGCCTCGTGCCGCCCGGCACCACGCTCACCGACGCCAAGGGTCGCTATCGCGCCGTCGTGCGCCCCGACGGCACGCTCGACGCCGACGGCACCAACGGCTCTATCCACCGGGTCGGCGCAGCGCTCCAGGGCGCGGCGAGCTGCAATGGCTGGACGTTCTGGCATGTGGAGACCGAGCACGGCCCCGCCTGCCTCGATGCCTATCGCGACCAGGTGCGGGCGGCGTTGGCGGCGTAGGCCTCCAACGCCAGCGCCAGAGAGGCGCCTCATCGACGCGAAGAGGCCTTCGTCTCGCGTAGGCCATGCCCCTCACGCCCGCCGAACCCCTCTCAAATCCCGCAGGCTCGTCGCGCCGAGCCCCAGGGCCGCGGCGGCGTAGACGGCCATCCCTGCGGCTACCAACGCGGCCAGCCCGGCGAAGCGCCCGAGGCTCGCCTCGCCGGCCAGCCACGGCTCCAGCGCGTCGCCCGCGAACCATAGGACGCCGCCCATGAGCGCGGCACTGGCGACGATGCGCGGAATGCGGGCGTTCAGGCGCGCGTCGAACGCCACCCGCCCGTCCTGGCGCAGGCCCCGCCAGAGCAGCGCGACGTTCACCCAGCCCGCCGCGCTGGTGGCGAGTGCGATGCCGACATGGCCGATGAAGGGAAAGAGCGCGGCGGCGCCAGCTGCGTTGATCGTGATCTGGACGAGGGTGAAGCGGGCCGGCGTCTTCGTGTCCTCGGCCGCGAAATAGACGGGCTGGAAGATCTTGGCGATCACGAAGGCCGGCAGGCCGAAGGCGTAGGCAAAGAGCGCCGCGGCCGTGGCGGCCGTCGCGTCCGGTCCGAAGGCGCCGCGCTCGAAGAGCACGCGGACGACGGGCTCGGCCGCGAGGGCGAGCGCGGTCGCGGCCGGCACCGTCATGAGAAGCGCGATCTCCATCGCCCGGTTCTGCGACCAGAGCGCACCGTCCGTATCGCCCGACCGCAGCCGGCGCGCGATCTCGGGCAGCAGCACGACGCCGATCGCGATGCCTATCAGGCCGAGCGGGAGCTGGTAGAGCCGGTCGGCGTAGTAGAGCCAGGAGATGGCACCGTCCTGCAGCGACGCGATGAGCGTGCCGATCCAGATGCCGATCTGCATGCCGCCGCCCGCGATGAGACCCGGCACGCCGAGCTTCACCAGTCGGCGCACGCCCGGCGTCCAGCGCGGCCGGCGGAAGGGGATGCGGAAGTCGAGCCGGCGCAGCGCGATCACCAGGAGCGCCAGCTGCACCACGCCGGCCAGCGCCACGCCGACCGCCAGCGCCAGCCCGGCCGTCGGCGACCCGGTCCAGCCCATGGCGTAGACGAGGCCGAGCACGCCGATCAGCACCACGTTGAGCGCGACGGGCGCGAAGGCGGCGGCGGCAAAACGGCGAAACCCGTTCAGCACGCCCGACATCAGCGCCACCAGCGAGACGCAGAAGAGGTAGGGAAAGCAGATCCGCGACAGGAGGACGGTGAGGTCGAACTTCTCCGGGTCCGACGCGAAGCCGGGCGCGAGGGCGAGCGTCAGCGCCGGCATAAAGACGATGGCGAGGCCGGAGACGACGAGGAGGACGAGGGTCAGCCCGGCCAGCGCCTCGGCCGCGAAGGCGCGCGCCTCTTCCCTGTGCTCGCGCGTGCCGTCGCCCTCCAGCGTGCGTGCGAAGAGGGGCACGAAGGCCGCGTTGAAGGCGCCCTCCGCGAAGATGCGCCGGAAGAGGTTGGGCAGGCGGAAGGCGGCGACGAAGGCGTCCGCGATCGGCCCGGCACCGAGCGCGCCCGCGATCAGCACATCGCGCGCGAAGCCGAGGAGCCGCGAGAGGAGGGTCGCACCGCCCACGGTGGCGAAGTTGCGCAGCAGGGTCACGGCGAAGGGGTCACGGCGAAGGGGTCATGGCGAAGGGGTCCACGGCAAGACGATCATGGCAAGACGATCATGGCGAAGTCACAGCGCTCTGATGGATAAGCGTGCCTCGGTACGGATGGGACGCGGCGGAGGGGACGCTCCGGGAAGGCGGCCCGTTGCGTCCCTGATCCGATGGTCGCGCGGCAGATCGCCGGACCACACAGAGCCAGACGACACAGAGCCAGACAACACCGGGCCGAGCGCTACCAAGAGGCTCACGACTGTGGCGCCATTACGGGCTTGGGGTCCGGCATCGATCGTCAGGCGCGGATGGGAAGGCCCGCGAGGCCCGCGGGGGCGGAAACGCCCGCCGTACGGGGCGAAATGCCGGTCTGCGCGCGGAACCAATTCTCCGGGGCCTCGTTCTCAGCACAAGGCAGCCTGTGGATGGGAGTGGCCGAGGCTCCCCCGAGCTTCCTGCCGCCGTCAAGACCGATGGCGCGCGAGGCATCGCGGGCCGGACGCCCTTCGCGCATCCCCTGCTGCGTCCAATACGAGTGGAACACGCGTCATGAACAGCATCATCTATATCATCGGCCTCGTCGTCATCGTCGTGGCCATCCTGTCCTTCCTCGGCCTCGCCTAGGCCGTCTCGGGCGCCAGGCACCGGGCGCCAAGCTAGAAGTGTCGGGCGCCGAGCGCGATCCCCGGCGTTCCCGTCGAGCCAAACCGCACCGAGCCGACATGTCGAGGCTCTCCCCATTCCTCCTTCAAGGAGCCGTTCCATGAGCGACACCACCAAGAGCAACACCCCCAACACCTCGTCGACCGGTACGCCGACGACGCCGGGCACGGTCGCCAGGACCGAGAGCGTGGCAAAGAGCGAGGCTTCGTCCGTCTCCACCACCGCGAACCGCCAGGAGGCCGACACACAGGCCAAGGTGAGCGGCGAGGCCAGTGCGACGGCCGACAAGGCGAAGGCAGAGGCCTCCCGGACCTACGAGACGGCCGCCGAAGAGGCTGCGCGGCTCAAGGACAAGGCCATCGGCCTCGGCACCGGTGTGAAGTCCGCGGCGACCGACGCCGCCTCCCGCGCGGCCGACGAGGCGCGCACCTATGCCCGCTCCTTCGCCGAGGAGCAGAAGGGAACCGCCGCCGCCGGCGTCAGGGACGTCTCGCGCGCCCTCAACGACGCGGCCGACGATCTCGACGAGCGCTTCGGCTTCGTGGCCGGCTACGTGCGCGATGCGGCCGGCGAGGTCGACCGGGTCGCGTCCAGCATCAAGGACCGCAGCGTCGACGACCTTCTCTATTCGGTCGAGAGCTTCGCGCGCCGTCAGCCGACCGCCTTCCTCGGCGCCTCGGTGCTGGCCGGCTTCGCGCTCGCGCGCTTCGTGAAGTCCTCGGCCCGCGAGGACGATTACGACACCGGCTATCGCGGCGCCCCGCACTACCCCGTTCCGGCCGAGCGCTCCTACCAGGGCGGCGCGCCGTCCACCGGCTTCGACGAGCCCTATGCCGAGGCCGGCATCCCCCACCGCGCCGTCAACCCGCCGAACCGCCAGCCGGCCGGATCCACCACATCCTCGAACCCCAGCGACCTCGCCTCCGGCGTATCCGCCTCGGCCACTCCGGCGGCGGCGACGGGCGGCGGATACAAGGCCGGCGCGGCCGCGTCCTCCCCCGTCTCCGGCTCGGGCGCCATCAAGAGCGCCTGACGGGCGATCGCGCGGGTGGGTCCTCGAGGGCCCGCCCGCCTCGCCTTCCGGTAACCACGACGATCAGATACGCACAGGACGGTCCAGGACATGGCATCACAAGACTACAACACACCCCGCGACAGTCGCTCGATGGGTGAGCTCTTCACCGATCTCCTCAACGAGGTCTCGACGCTGTTCCGCAAGGAGGTCCAGCTCGCACGGGCCGAGATGTCCGACAAGGTCGGCCAGCTCGGTACTGCGGTCGGAGAGATCGTCGGCGGCGCGATCATGCTCGCCGTCTCGCTCGGCATTCTGCTCTCGGCTCTGGTGAGCGGCGTCGCCCGCCTCCTCGTCGGCATCTTCGGCGGCAATGACGAGCGCACGCTCGTCGCGGTCGACGGCTTCGACGAGACCAGCCTCGCGCTCGTAACGGCGATCAACGAGAATGTCGGCGCCCAGCTCGACGCCGCGCGCACGCTGCCGACCTACGAGGGCCTGGCCGCACTCATCGTCGGTACGCTCTTCGCCATCGTCGGCGTGGTGCTGATGAAGAAGGGCGTCAACGAGATGAAGCTCTCCAACCTCACGCCCAGCCGGACCATTCACCAGGTGAGCCGCGACGCCGAGGTCGCCAAGGAGCACGTCTGACGACACCCCGCCGTCGGCCGGGACGAGACGACAGAACCGGCGCTGATCCCAGCGACGATACATCCATCAGGAGATCCACATGTCCACCGAGACCACAGACCCCGGCAATAAGAGCCCGGAGCAGATCGAGGCGGAGGTCGAGGCGACCCGCGCCCGCGTCAGCCATACGCTCGACGAGATCCAGGACCGCATGGCGCCGGGCGAGATCTTCGAGCAGGCCGTCACCTTCGCGCGTGAGAACGGCGCTGCCGACATGGCCCGCAATCTCGGCCGCCAGGTGCGTGACAATCCGCTTCCCCTCACGCTCGTCGGCGCCGGCCTCGCCTGGCTCGCCTTCTCGAGCGGCCAGCCGAAGACCCGCACCGTCTATCGTGACCGCTACGTTGGCGGGCGCGACTACGATGCGGACGCCGAAGTCTATTACGGCGGAGACGCCTATGCAGACAGCTATGCGGCCGACACGGGCTACTATCCGGGCAGCCGCTCCGAAGCGCTGGCCGTCGGTGCTGATCGCAGCCCCTCGATCGGCGATCGCGCGCGCGGCTACGCCGACGCGGCGGCCGGCGCCGCCTCGGGCACGATCCACGCCTTAAGCGAGAGCGGTCAGGCCGGCACGAGCCGGGCGGCCCATGGCGCGTCGAGCGCCGCGTCCTCGGCCGCGAGCGGCATTGCCGGCACGGGCCGCGCGATCGGCTCAGGCCTGTCGAGCGGTGCGCATACGGCGACCGACAGCGCGGCCCGCGCCGCGCAAGGGGCGCGCCGGGCCGGCTACGATGCCGCCACCGGGCTCTCCTCGGCTGCATCGAGCGCGGCCGGCGGCGTTGCCGGCGCGGGTCGCTCCGCGGCGAGCGGCGCATCGAGCGCGGCGTCCTACGCAGTCGGCGGGATCGCCGGTGCTGCCGGCACCATCACCGACGCGCTCGGCAATGTCGTCGAGACCGTGTCGGATTACGCCCATTCGGCGTATGAGAGTGTTACCGATGGAGCCGCCATGGCCTATGACCGGGTGAGCGGCGGCGCGCGCTATGCGGGCGACAGACTGAGCCAGAGCGGCCGGAGAGGATATTACGTCATGACAGCCAATGGTCGCCGCTGGGTCGACGATGCGCGCTACGGCGCACGCTCCTACGGATCGAACGCCGGGCGCTATGCCTCGCAGGCCGGAGGAATCCTGCGCGACAATCCGCTCCTTCTCGGCGCTCTCGGCATCGCCATCGGTGCCGCCATCGGTGCCGCGCTGCCCAAGACGCGCATCGAGGACGAGTATTTCGGCGAGACGGCCGATGCCTATAAGCGTCAGGCCTGGGAGACCGGTCAGGATACGTTCGAGGAGGCCAAGTCCAAGGTTCTCGCCATCGGCCAGCGCGCCTATGACGACGCCATGGGCGAGGCGCGTCGTCAGGGCCTGACACCGGCCGAGGCCGAGGGCAAGGCCCGCGCCGCCGGCGATGCGGCCCGCGCTGAGGCCGAGCGCGTCGGCGGTCTCGCCCGTCAGGGTGCCGCCCAGGCCGGTTCCGCGGCCCGCTCCGGCATCGCCCAGGCCGGTGACATGGCACGCTCCGGTATCAAGGAGGGCGTCTCCAAGGTCGAGAGCGTTCTCGACGCCGCGATCTCGGGCGCCAAGGACGAGGCCGAGAAGCAGCACGTCACGCCGTCCGACGTGCCGACGGACAAGACGGCGAAATCGGCCTGATTCGAACCGCCCGGTCGTCCGCGCTCCGTCGATGACGGGCGCGAACGGTCCTCGATCGACGAAGGCTCCGCTTCGGCGGGGCCTTTTTCGTGTCCGGAGGCGCCCGCGGCGTTCGCAAAAGACGCCGCCGAGGAACCCATGACGGCCCGGAGCCGTTTCCGAACCGAAACATGCGCCGCGTCTCCACGCCGGCACACGACCTATGGCCCTGCCCGTCCATCCCACGGACGGGTGCGGCGCTCCGAAAGGCTTGGCCAGACCGCCGTGACCGATTCCAAACCCTCCTCGCCCAACAAGGCCGGCGTCGTGCTCGCCGCCACCGCAGCTGCGGGCCTCGCATTCTTCGGCACAGGCAAGACACGCCGTCAGCGCCGCGAGGAGGGCCGGGCCAAGGCGAAGAAGGCCGAGGAAGCGAAGCATTCAGGTGCCGGTCGCCACGCCGATTCGCCCACCGCGCTGCCGGCCAAGGGCTGGAAGCAGGTGCTGATCCGCACCTACAAGCAGATTTCGGAAGACCACGTCCTGCTCGTCGCGGCGGGCGTCACGTTCTACGTCCTCCTCGCGCTCTTCCCCGCCCTGGCCGCCCTCGTCTCCGTCTATGGCCTCTTCGCCGATCCCACCTCGATCCAGAGCCAGGTGAGCGCGCTCCAGGGCGTATTGCCGGGCGGCGCCGTCGAGATCATCGAGGGTCAGCTGGAAACGCTCGTCTCGCAGGATAGGGGCAGCCTGGGGGTGACATTCCTCATCGGCCTCGGGCTCGCGCTCTGGTCGGCCAATGGCGGCATGAAGGCCATCATCGAGGCGCTCAACATCGCCTATGAGGAGGTCGAGAAGCGCGGCTTCGTCAGCCTCACCCTCACCGCCCTCGCCTTCACGCTGGGCGCGCTCCTCTTCGTCGTGATGGCGCTCTTCGGCGTCGTCGCGGTCCCGGCCATCGTCAACAACATGGCGCTCGGGTCCGTCATCGAGACGCTGATGAGCTGGCTGCGCTGGCCGGTGCTCTTCGTCGTCATCGCCGCCTTCCTTACTCTCCTCTACCGCTACGGTCCCTCGCGCGATCCGGCGAAGTGGCGCTGGCTCTCCATCGGCGGTCTCGCGGCGGCCGGGCTCTGGGTGATCGTGTCGGTCCTCTTTTCCTGGTACGTCGCCAATTTCGGCTCCTACAACGAGACCTACGGCTCGCTCGGCGCCGCCATCGGCTTCATGACCTGGATCTGGATCTCGACCATCATCGTCATCACCTGTGCCGAGATGAACTCCGAACTGGAGCACCAGACGCGCGAGGATACGACCGTCGGCCCCGATGCGCCGATGGGCGAGCGCGGCGCCGTCATGGCCGACCGCGTCGCCGGCGGGCCGAAGATGACGGCGGGCCGCAGCGACGGGCTCTAGATCCCCTTCTTGCCTGACACGGCGCGCCGTGCCCGTCGGGCGATCTCGATACCGAACCGTCCGGACGCCCGATCATGCGCCTCATCCTAGCCTCCAAGAGCCCCACCCGCGCGGACATGCTGCGCGCGGCCGGCCTCGACATCGAGATCGCGTCCCCCGATATCGACGAGCGCGCCGCCGAGGCGCCGCTGACAGAGGAGGGCTTCGGAGCCGAGGACATCGCCGCCGTCCTCGCCCAAGCCAAGGCGGTCGACGTCTCGTCGCGCAACCCCTCGGCCCTCGTCATCGGCGCCGACCAGACGCTCGATTGCGACGGCGAGCGCTTCCACAAGCCGGAAACGCAAGACGCCGCGCGCGCGCAGCTCCTCGCCCTCCAGGGGCGCACCCATACGCTCCATGCGGTGGTGACGGTCGCGCGGGACGGGATGCCGGTCTTCTCGCACGCCGCCGCCGCGCATCTCACCATGCGTGCCCTCAGCCCGAAGGAGGTGGGCGTCTACATGGCCCATGTCGGCGACGCGGCCCTTGGCAGCGTCGGGGCCTATCAGATCGAGGGGCCGGGCATTCGGCTGATGGAGCGGATCGTGGGCGACCATGCGACCATTCTCGGCCTCCCCCTCCTCCCCCTTCTCGCCTTTCTGCGCAGCCAGGGCGCGCTCGAGTTTTGAGCGAGCGCCACGCAGGGGTCATCGGTTGGCCGATCGCACATTCGCGCTCTCCGCTCATCCATGGTCACTGGATCGCGGCACACGGCCTTGACGCGACCTACACGAAGCGCGCCGTCGCGCCCGAGAGGCTTGGCGCGTTTCTAGACATCGTTCGCACCGGCGACTGGATCGGCTGCAACGTCACGGTGCCGCACAAGGAGGCCGCCCTCGCCCTCGCCGACCGGCCGAGCGAGGCCGCCTCGAGCGTCGGCGGCGCCAACACGCTCTGGGCCGTCGAGGGAGAGGTGCACGCCACGACGACCGACGGGCCGGGCTTTCTCGCCGGGCTTGACGAGGCGGCGCCCGGCCATGCGATCGAGCACGCGCTCGTCCTCGGAGCGGGCGGGGCCGCGCGCGCCATCGTGGAGGCGCTGACGGCGCGCGGCACCCGCGTGACGCTCGCGAATCGCACGCTCGAGCGCGCCGAGGGTCTGGCGCGCGATTTCGGCGCCGGAGCCATCGAATGGACCGACAGCGCCGCCATCGCCCGCGACACCGATCTTCTCGTCAACACGACCTCTCTCGGCATGACGGGCCAGCCACCGCTCCTGCTGCCGGGGGGCACGATCGACGTGCTGCCCGACCATGCGCTCGTCGCCGACATCGTATACGCGCCCCTCGAGACCGGCCTTCTCGCCGCCGCGCGGCGGCGCGGACTCGTCGGCGTCGATGGGCTCGGCATGCTGCTTCATCAGGCGGCGCTCAGCTTCGAGATCTGGTTCGGCCTGCGCCCCGAGGTGACGGCGGAACTGCGCGATCTCGTCGTCTCGGACCTTGCCGGTGGCTGACGACACTGGCAGACGCGTCTTCCGCCTCGGCCTCACTGGCGGCATCGCCATGGGCAAGTCGACGGCGGCCGCGATGTTCGCGGCCGAAGGCATACCGGTCTTCGATGCGGATGCGGCCGTGCACGCGCTTTATGCCGGCCGGGCCGCCCCCCTCGTCGAGGCGGCCTTTCCGGGCACGAGCGTGGATGGTGCCGTCGATCGCGCCGCCCTCTCGCGCGCCGTCCTTGGCGATCCGGCCGCGCTGAACCGGCTCGAGGCCATCGTCCATCCGCTCGTCGCCGAGGAGCGCGCGCGCTTCCTTCGGGACGCGGAGAAGACGGGAGCCGATCTCGTCGTCTTCGACATCCCGCTCCTCTTCGAAACCGGGCTGGAGGGGACCGTCGACGCCGTCGCCACCGTCTCCGCGCCCGCAGCCATCCAGCGCGAGCGCGCCCTGGCGCGGCCCGGCATGACGGAGGAGACGCTCGCCGCCATCCTCGCGCGCCAGACGCCGGACGCGGAGAAGCGCGGCCGGGCCGACTACGTCATTGCCTCGGATGCGGGCTTCGATGCCATGCGGCTGGCGGTCGGGGACGTGATCAGGGCCGCGCGAGGTCGCGGCTGACGCGCCGGACCGGCAAGGCGTTTCTCCGTTCAGCGCAGCGGCGCACCGGCTACCGGCAGAACCGATAGTCGCCCGCTGCGGTGTGCTGAGCGATGTCGAGATGAAGATGGTCGGCGTGGGCGCGGTTATAGCCCGGCCCGAGAACGGTCGTGAAATAGGTGCAGGCGCTCTTGCGGATCGAGGCGAGGAAACGGGCCTCGGCGCTGCCCTCTGGATGATTCCTCACATCCACGCGCCGGCCGTCCTCCAGGACGAAGGCACCGATATCGAGGGCATTGCCGAAGGCGTGCTCCGAGAGGCGGGTGCTGCGCTTGTGGCCACGCGTGCGGCAGGCATAGGACGCGGCGTTGACGATGCGGGCGGGCTTCGCGCCGAGCTCGGCCTCGGCCGCGCCGACGACGCTGTCCCGCATCCAGTCGGCGATGGCGTTGGTGACGGGGCAGTTGAGCGTCGCGGACGGCGTCACCGTCACGGCATGCTGGGTGAGGGCGGAGACCTTGATCGGCTCGGCGATGCCGCAACGCCCGCTACCCTTGACCGAGTCGATCTCGACAAAGGCCGCGACGAAGCTGGCCGCGCCGCCGCAGGACGATTGGGCGAGCGGGATCGGCTGGCCGTCGGGGCCGGGGACCATGATCTTGGCGGTCCCCCGCGCCGCGGCTCCGGGCGCGCTTGCCTGCTTGAGCAGCCGTTCCTTGCGGGCGGCGGCATTGTCTTCGCGGGCCTTGCGGTTGGCGGCGGCGAGACGCTGGAAGAGGCTCGGTCGGGCGGCAGCCGTCGCCGCGAAGGGCTGGGCGGCGACGGGTACGTCGTCGCCGTCGGCCCGCCGTGCCACGCGCCCGGCGGCCGCCACCAGCGCCTCCGTCGTCAGCGCGGCGCCGGCATCCATCCTGTCGCGTGGCAGCGGCATCGTATCGGCCGAGGCGGCCGAGAGACCGAGGAGAAGGGCGACGCCAAAGGCGGAGGCGGTGGAGGCGAGGCGCATCGAGGCAGGCTCTCAAGCTCGAATGGGAGGCGAGGCGGCGCCCTCGCGGCCCCGGGACCTTCAAGCCCGACCGCGAACGCATCCTGTCTCGAGACGTGACTGCGAAATACGGCGCAATCATGCTATCTGCGGCGCGCCGGTCCTGCGCTCGCCGAACCGTGCCGATCGCATCGCCGCCAGAACGGAGCCTTTCCTTGCCGTCAGAGACGCCGCCACCCATCGCGCCCGGCTGGGCCCTCTTTCTCGATTTCGACGGCGTGCTGGCCGAGATCGTCGACGACCCGGAGGCCGTCACGGTCGCGGATGCGACGCGCGCGGCCCTGCCGCTTGTGCGCGATCGTCTCAGCGGTGCGATGGCGATGGTGTCGGGCCGTCCCATCGCGACGATCGATCGCGTGCTGAGCCCCCTCACCCTTCCCACCGCCGGTCTCCATGGCCTGGAGCGGCGCGATGGGTCGGGACGACGCCACGAGCCGGCGGCGAGCGAGGCGCTGGAGACGTTTCGCACGCGGATCCTCGGCCCGGCCGGAGAGGCGGGCCTCGGCATCGAGGACAAGGGCGCCTCGATCGCGCTGCACTACCGCCGTCATCCCGAGCGCGGCGACCGGGCGATCGCTCTCGTCGAGGAGGCGATGGAGGCGCTGGACGGTCTCCACGCCGTGCACGGCAAGATGGTCGTCGAGGTCAAGCCCGCGACATCGGACAAGGGCGCGGCGGTCGAGACCTTCATGGCCGAGGCGCCCTTCATTGGTCGCATGCCCGTCTTCGTCGGCGACGACGTGACCGACGAGGACGGCTTTCGCGCGGCCACGCGGCTCGGCGGCTTCGGCATCAAGGTCGGGGACGGCGAGACCGCCGCGCGATACCGGGCCGTCGATGTGGACGAGATCGGTCGCTGGCTGGCGAATGGCGGCGCATCCGGCTAGGCGCGACGCCCTTTGGAAGGCGCACCGGAAGGCGCACTGGAAGGCCGATTTGCCGGGCGTCCGAAACCTTGAACCGCTTCAATTCCTTGGTCTCGGCACCGTCGCGGTCCGGTGCGGCCGCTTGCCTCGCCTACCCTTTCGCGGCATTCGGATAGCGCCCACCGCATCGATAACGCCGACTTGTCCGCTTGGAGAATTTCATGAGCCGTCTCATCTGCATCTCCAACCGCGTCGGCCCCCTCAACGATACCGCCCAGGCCGGCGGGCTCGCCGTCGGGCTGGTCGACGCGCTCAAAGAGCGCGGCGGCACGTGGTTCGGCTGGTCGGGCGAGGTCACGGAGACGGGCACGTTCGGCCCCTTGCGAATGGAGGAGCAGGGCAAGGTCCAGCTTGCCACCATCGACATCACGCAGGTCGACAACGAGGAGTTCTACGCCGGCTACACGAACCGGACGCTCTGGCCCCTCTTCCACTACCGGCTCGATATCGCCGATTTCCACAAGCGCTTCGAGGATGCGTATAGGCGCGTCAACAACCGCTTCGCCGAGCGCGTCAAGCCGCTCATCGGAGCGAGCGACATCGTCTGGGCGCACGATTACCACTTCCTGCCACTCGGCGCCGAGTTGCGCCGGATGGAGGTGACGAACCCGATCGGCTTCTTCCTCCACACGCCCTTCCCGCCGCCCGAGATCCTGACCGCGCTGCCGCGCTCGCAGAACATGATCCGGGACATGATGGCCTATGACCTCATCGGCTTTCAGACCGATCTCGATCGGCGCTGCTTCGTGCGCTATGTCGTCGAGGAACTGGGTGGCTCGGCCGACGAGGACGGGCGGGTCCATCTCGGCTCCCAGCACGCCACCGCGACAGTGTTCCCCATCGGCATCGACGCCGGCAGCTTCGCCAAGCTCGCTACGACCGACGTCGCCAAGGAGCATGGGGCGAGGCTCCAGGCGCTTTTGGCCGGCCGGCGCCAGATCATCGGGGTCGACCGGCTCGACTATTCGAAGGGCATTCCGGAGCGCTTCCTCGGCTTCGAGCGACTGCTGCAGAACTATCCGACCAATCGCGGCGGCGTCAGCTTCATGCAGATCGCGCCGCTCTCGCGCGCGCAGCTCGACGCCTATGCGGACCTGCGCCATCATCTCGAATCGGAGTTGGGGCGTATCAACGGCGCCTATGCCGATTTCGACTGGACCCCGATCCGCTTCCTCACGCGCGGCTTCACGCGGCAGATTCTCGCCGGCCTCTACCGCGCCTCGGCGGTCGGACTCGTCTCGCCCCTGCGCGACGGCATGAACCTCGTCGCGAAGGAATACGTCGCGGCGCAGGACCCTGAGGATCCGGGCGTTCTCGTCCTCTCCCGCTTTGCCGGCGCGGCCGAGCAGATGAAAGAGGCGCTCATCGTCAATCCCTACAATATCGATTCGATGGCCGACGCCCTCCAGACCGCCATCGACATGCCGCTCGATCAGCGCAAGGAGCGCTGGCAGGCTCTCAACACGCATATCCACAAGGCCGATGCGAAAGCCTGGTGCGCGCACTACCTCTCCGCCCTCGACGAGGCCGCCATGGTGCGCGCGACGAACAAGGGATAGCGGCCCTTCCCCTTCTCCAAGCCGGGTGCGCGCATCTGTCCGCGCTTGAAGACAAGGGCCCGCCGCCCAATCTCTTGGGACAACACGATGGCGCCGCCCTCGCCCGGCCGCGCGTCGCGCGAGGCGCGAGCGGGACGGGCGGGGGTAGCGTTGGCCTTAACGGTTCTGCGTTAGCCTTCTTCGCGCCCGGCTTTTTGGCTGGCATGCGGACAGGGCGATTGGCGGACCTGCAGGAGAGTTCGAGATGATGGACATGAAGGACGCGGTCATCACCCCGCAGGATCTCGCCCACCTCGGCGAGAACGAGATCGCCTATGTGAAGCCGATGCGGTCCGAAGAGATCACAGAGCTCTTCCCGCAGGCGCCCGATATCGAGCCCGGGCTCGACCTTTTCGCGCTCGTGAGCGCGAACGGGCGCCCGATCATTCTGACCGATACGCGCGAGGCCGCCCTCGCCAACGCGCTGCAGAACGAGTTGACGACGGTCAGCATTCACTAAGGATCGCGATCGGCCGCGAGGATCAGGCCCTAGGCTGCCTTGGGTCGCTGGCTTCGCGTGAGGACCTCGTAGACCTCGTGGGGGTCGCGGGTCGAGCGCAGCCGCGTTGCCGCGTCGTCGTCGCGCAGCAGGCGGGCGATATGGGCCAATGCCTTGAGGTGATCGGCACCCGAACCCTCGGGCGCCAGCAGCAATACGATCAGATCGACCGGCTGGTCGTCCGACGCATCGAACTCCACCGGCTTGTCGAGCCGTGCGAAGAGACCGAAGAGCCGGTCGAGGCCCGCCATTCGGCCATGTGGGATCGCGACGCCGCGACCGATCCCTGTCGAGCCGAGCCGCTCGCGCTCCAACAGTGTATCGAAGATATCGCGCGCCTCGAAGCCGGTCAGCTCGGCGGCACGCGTGGCGAGGGTCTGGATGGCTTGCTTCTTGCTCGCCGCCTTGAGCGGGCTGACGACGGCATCGGGGCTGATCAGATCGTTCAGAGTCATTACGCGCTCAAACCTCTACCTGTCCCGCCCTCACGGCCTGCCGATGACGGCGCCGCACCAACCCACTCGCATCCCTCCGGCAGCCCGGGCTCCAAAGCGGCATATCGATTTCGAAAGCGATGGGGGCACGGCCGCGCCCCGTCCTCGGGCTCGGCCGATCGGTCCATGCCGCCGGTCTCGATGAACTCGCTGGTCCGCGTCGTCCCGTTCCGGATATCCGGCCCGATGCGACGCGACATCCCCGGACATTCCGCGGCTGCTCTAGCCGGCCGGACGTCCTACAAAACCTCTCGGCCTGTCCCTGCCACGCACCCTTCACAAAGGTGTCCCGCAGCACGCCGGACCGTATGGGAGGCGATTGTGACTGTCAATTATCCAGCGACCGGACATTGTGCTACGACTTCTGGTTGATTAAAGCTATCTTCCTGACGGATCTCGGCTTTTCGGCCAAAATATGATTTGCGAATCTAGGCTCCCAAGGCGCGTGCACGCTTACGGCGAGACGACGAGGGAAGACCCAACGCCTCTCGATATTTAGCGACGGTGCGGCGGGCGATCTCGGTCCCCTCGGCTTTCAGCATTTGGGTGAGGGCGTCGTCCGACAAAGGCTTGAGAGCATCCTCGGCCGCGATCAGGCCACCGATCCGCGCCTTCACAGCGGCCGCCGTCACGCCGTCCGCGTCGTGACTGCTGGCAAGCGCCGTGCCAAAGAACGCCTTCATCGGCACGATCCCGTGCGGACAAGCCAGCGTCTTGTTGGCGACGACGCGGCTAATGGTCGATTCGTGCATCTCGATGGCCTCGGCCACATCCCGCATCAGGAGCGGGCGGAGAGCCTCGGCACCCTGGCGGAGGAAGCCCGTCTGGTGGCGCACGATCTCGGTCGCGACCTTGAGGATGGTACGCTGGCGTTGGTCGAGACTGCGGATGAGCCAGCCCGCCTCGTCGAGCGCGGTGTCGAGGAAGGTGCGGGCGGCCGGGTCCGCCGCGGCCCGCACCTCCGCGTGATAGGCCCGATCGATGAGGACGCGCGGCAGGACGCTCGGATTGAGTTCCACATGCCAGCCGCCATGCCGGTTCGGCACGACGAGCACGTCGGGCTCGGGCGGCGCCGGGTCGGGCACGGCGAAGCGTAGGCCCGGGCGGGGATCGAGCGCACGGATCTCGCCGACCATCTCAGCCAGGTCCTCCTGGTCGACGCCGCAGGCCTTGCGAAGTGCCGGCCAGTCGCCCCCGGCGACGAGGTCGAGATGGTCCAGGAGCGCGCGCATGGCCGGATCGAGCCTGTCGCGCTCGCGCAGTTGGAGCGCGAGACATTCGGAGAGGTCCCGCGCGAAGACGCCGACGGGATCGAGTGTCTGAAGCCGGCTCAGGACGCCGCGCACCGACGCCAGAGGCACTTTGAGCGCGCTCGCGATCTCATCGAGCGGGTCGCGCAGATAGCCGTCCGGCTCCAACCGCTCCAGCAGGCGATCGGCGATCAGGCCCTGTACGGGATGCGGCAGAACAAGGGCTATCTGAGGCCGAAGGTGGTCGGCGAGCGTGACGGGCGCGCGCCACGTCTCCTCGAGCGGTCCGTCCTGCGCTGGGCCCGGCAGGGCGAGCGGACCGGCCGCCGGCCGTGCCGCCTCGTCCTCGAAGACATTGCCGAGCTCGGTCCCGAGACCGGCTTCCAGCGCCTCTGTGGAGGTCTCGAGACCCGGCGCATCGAGGGCCGCGGCGCTCGAGCGGTCGTCGCCGCGATCCGCGACGCTCGTCGTCTCGCCTTCCTCACGCGTGTTGCGCAGCGCCTCGTCGGCCTCGACGAGGAGCGGGTTGCGCTCGATCTCGGCGGCGACGTGGATGGCAAGATCGAGGCTGGAGAGCTGGAGGAGCTTGATCGCCTGCACGAGGCGCGGCGTCATGCTCAGGGTCTGGGTCTGGCGTGCCTCGAGGCGCAGACCCGTATTGCGCGCGCCCGCGCTCATCGAAGCCCATCCGCCGTGCGCGCGATCATGAGCCGGCCCATCACAGCGAGAACCGCTCGCCGAGATAGACGCGGCGCACCCCTTCGTCGGCGATGATCTCGTCGGGCGTGCCCTCCAGGAGGACGTGGCCATCGTGGATGATGGTCGCACGGTCGATGAGGCTGAGCGTCTCGCGCACGTTGTGATCGGTGATGAGGACGCCGATGCCGCGCGCCGTCAGATGGCGTACCAGGGCCTGGATGTCGCCGACGGCGATCGGGTCGACGCCGGCAAAGGGCTCGTCGAGCAGCATGAAGGCGGGGTCGGAGGCGAGCGCGCGGGCGATCTCCAGCCTCCGGCGCTCCCCACCCGACAGCGCGATCGAGGGACTCGACGCCAGATGCGCGATCGAGAACTCCTCCATCAGCTCTTCCAGCCGATGCAGGCGCGCCGCCTTGTCGGGCTCGACGATCTCGAGCACGGCGAGAATGTTGTCGCGCACCGAGAGGCCGCGAAAGATCGAGGGTTCCTGCGGCAGGTAGCCGATGCCGAGCCGGGCTCTCGCATACATGGGCAGGCCCGTGATGTCCTCGCCGTCGAGCGTGATCTCGCCCTCGTCCGGATCGACGAGACCGGTGATCATGTAGAAGACCGTCGTCTTGCCGGCGCCGTTCGGCCCCAGGAGTCCGACGGCCTCGCCCCGCCGCACCGAGAGGCCGACATCGCGCACCACGGGGCGCTTCTTGTAGGATTTGGCGAGATGGGAAGCGCGCAGGAGGCCGATGTTCGAGAGTTGCTCGGAAGCCGGCATGTGGTCCGGCAGATGAGGGGACGGGCCGGTTGCCGACGCGGGCACCGCTCGGGGCGGCGAGACGCGATCGTGCGGCGCCCCATCCCCCGTCTCCCGCGCTGTCTCGTAGGCCTCGCTCACGTCGTCCTGCCTCGTCGTCCGCGATGCGCTTCGACCGCCCCTCCATGGGACGACGAGGCGCCTCGCTCCAATGATGCGTTAACCGGGGTTAACGGCACGTTGACGCGGCGGCGCGCCTACTGCCCCGGAGCGGACCCCGCCGAGAAGGTCGCGCGGATACGGCCCTGGTCGAGCTTGGCCTCGCCGGAGCGCAAGTTGACCACGAGG
Source organism: uncultured Alphaproteobacteria bacterium (assembly GCA_963799285.1). GTDB lineage: Bacteria > Pseudomonadota > Alphaproteobacteria > Rhizobiales > CAWCWK01 > CAWCWK01. The sequence goes on along the minus strand of CAWCWK010000004.1, from coordinate 3,270,266 downwards.
CGCGGCCCGCGCAGCACGTTCTCGCCCTGGGTGAGGACGACGTCGCCGGTCAGCGTCACGGTCTCGGTGGTGACGTCATAGGTACCCTCGGCGCCTTGCGCGGTCTGCTCGGGCGTCGAGACGGTGACGGGGCCCTCCGCCTCGATGCGCTCGATGTCCTGCCCCGCGCCGCCGGGGGTGGCCTCCGCGTCCTCGCCACGCGCGGTGTAGAAAACGGTGAGCGCGCTGGCGGTCAGCGTCGTCTCGCCGCGCAGGACCCGGACATTGCCGCGAAAGATCGCTCGACTCTCCTCGTCGAAGACTTCGAGCTCGTCGGCCTCGATGTCGATCGGCCCTTCGCCGACCTCGACCCCGGTCAGCGCCTGCGCCCTGGCGGGCGCGGGCGCAAGGATGGGAGCCGCGAGGAGAACGAGGGCCAGGGCTGCGGCCGGTACGAGGGCGATCGGCGAGTCCGACATCGGCTGGTCAACTCCTGACAAGGGATGGGCGGGGCTTCGGGATCATTCGGGCGCAGGCTCCGAGATGGGAGGATCGGACGGCCCGCGCAAGCCGGACGCGTCCGGATCGGGCAAGGCCGCCCCCCCGTCGTCTGCCGGCGCGCCATCGCTCGGGCTGAAGCGGGCGCGGACGCGGCCGGTGAAGAGGACCCGCTTGCCCGAATCCTCGATCTCGACGCCGAGCGCCTCGATCCGCCCCTGCGGCGCCTCCAGCGTGACGGGCGAGGAGGAGACGAGGTTGCCGGTCGCGAGATCGACGCGCGCGTCCTCGAGCCGGGCCGTCTGGCCCCGCGCCGTCACGACGTCCACGCCGCCCGATAGCGCCAGCGTCTCGCCGTCGATCGCATAGAGCGCCGCGCCGGCCGTCACGTCGATCCGGCCCTGCGGTCCGTCGAGAACCGCGACGGGCCCCTCGAAGCGGACCTCGTCCTGGCGCGTCACGTCCTGCACGGCTCGCGCCGCCGTCACCTCGAAGCGCCGCCCGTTGATCGTACCGCTGATATCGGGCTCGGCCATCACGAGTTCGCCGTCGACGAGTGCCGTCAGGTCGAGCGCGCCGAAGCCGAGATTGGCGCCGCGCAGGAGGGCGTTGACCGAGGCCGAACCCCAGAACGAGACGAGTAGGACGACGCTGAGAAGGGGAAGCGCCCAGCGCAGGCGGCGCACGCGGCGCGAGTGGCGGCGTGCGCGGGCGAGCGTCGCGGACCGCATCGCCCGCGCCCGCTCCGAGGTCCGCGTGCCGGCGCGCCCTTCGCCCACCGCACGCTCCAGCGCGTAACTCGTCCCGTCGATCTCGCTCGCCTCCTACACGTCGCTCGAAGATAGCCCGCCGGGATGACCGCCGGCTGAACGGTAGTCGAGCGACTGAGCGCCGCTCGCTGCAGATGCTCTCCTACAGGCCCTTTGCGGCGATCGTTCGCGTCTGGCCCCTGCGAATAGCGGCGCTTCGAAGCAGCCCCTCAGCTATGCGCGAAGATGTCGGTCTCTTCCCAGCCGAGAAGGTCGAGGCGGGCACGCACGGGCAGGAAGGCGAAGCAGGCCTCGGCCTCCGCGACGCGCTCCTCGCGCGCGAGCATGGCATCGAGCCGCTCCTTCATCGCGTGGAGGTGGAGGACGTCCGAGGCGGCATAGGCCATTTGCGCATCGCTCAAGGTCCGGGCGCCCCAGTCCGAGCTCTGCTGCTGCTTGGAGACCTCGATCCCCAGGAGTTCGCGGGCCAGGTCCTTCAGCCCATGCCGGTCGGTATAGGTGCGCACCAGCCTCGAGGCGATCTTGGTGCAGTAGACGGGGGCCGTGACGACCCGGAGCGCGTTCTGAAGCGCCGCGATATCGAAACGGGCGAAGTGGAAGAGCTTGAGAACGTCGGGATCACCCAGCACGCGCACGAGGTTGGGCGCCTCCGTCTGGCCGCGCGCGATCTGGACGAGATGGGCCGTGCCGTCGCCCGACGAGAGCTGGACGACGCAGAGCCGGTCGCGCTTCGGGTCGAGCCCCATCGTCTCGGTATCGACGGCGATGACGGGGCCGAGAGCGAGCCCGTCCGGCAGGTCGCCATGATGGAGGGTGATGGTCATGGAAGCGTAAGGCCTTCGCGGGTCTGTGGGACGGGGGCTTCGGGACTTCATGAGTTGTCAGATTGGAGGGCGGTCTATCCGATGGCGCGGGCGCTGACCAGCTTGGCGACGGCGCGAAGAGCCTTGAAAGCCCTCGTCGCCCCTGCGGTCACGCGGTTCGCGCCCCGCCGCCCGCTTGTTCCATCGGCTGCGATGCTCTAACCGCAGACGAGGACGCACCCTATCGACGACACGCCTCCTCAAGGTCTCTGCCGATCTCCATGCTGGACGACATCGCCGGACGCGTCATGCTGGTCGAGGGCTGGCGGCGGTGGGGTCTCGCGCTTCTCGCCGGCATGGCGGCGAGCCTCGCGCTGGCGCCCATTGGGGCGCTGCCTGTCCTCGCCATCAGCCTGCCCATCCTCGTCTGGCTGATCGACGGGGCGGAAGGCGCTTCACGGCCGGCGCGGCTGCGCTCCGTGTTCGCCGTCGGCTGGGCCTTCGGGCTCGGCTATTTCGGCGCCTCGCTCTACTGGATCACCGAGGCCTTCCTCGTCGAGGGCGATGGGTTCGAATGGCTGGCTCCCCTCGCCGTGCCTTTGCTGGCGAGCGGGCTCGCGCTCTTCTTCGGGCTCGGAGCGGCGCTCGCGCGGCTCGTCTGGAGCGACGGGGCAGGGCGGATCGCGGCCCTGGCCTTCGGGCTCGGCCTATCGGAATGGCTGCGCGGCCACGTGCTGACCGGTTTCCCGTGGAATGTGCCGGGGCTCACGCTCGCAGCCCATGACGCGACGGCGCAGGGCGCGGCCCTCGTCGGCCTCCATGGCCTGAGCGTGCTCGCGCTCCTTCTCGGAGCGAGCTTCGCCGCTCTGGCACCGCGCCGGGCGGGCTGGACGGTCGGGGCCTGGGGTCCACCCGTCCTCGCGCTCGCAGGTCTCGGCACGCTCGCGGTCTGGGGCGGCCTACGCCCGCCGGAGCCGATCGCACCGGCCATCGTAGACGGTCTGGGAGAGGCCGGATTGCGGGGCGTCGCTCCGATCGCCGACGACACGGTCTGGCTTCGGCTCGTCCAGCCTGCCATCCCGCAGGACGAGAAATGGCGGGGCGGCAATGGCGAGGCGATCCTGTCGACCTATCTCGATCTCAGCCGGGCGGGTCCGGCCGACACCGAGACGCCCCGGCCTTTGTCGGAGATCGACGCGCTGATCTGGCCCGAATCGGCCTTTCCCTTCGTCCTCGTCGAGGCGCCGGGCGCGCTCTCGCGAATCACCGACCTCGTGGCCGATGGCCCCGTCCTCCTCACCGGCGCGCTGCGGCTCGACCGGAGCGATGCGCGACGCGACGGACGCCCAAGCGCCTATAACAGCCTCTACGCGATCGGGCCGCGCGGCATCGAGGCGGCCTACGACAAGACGCATCTCGTGCCCTTCGGCGAGTACCTGCCGTGGCAGTCCGCGCTCGAAGCCGTGGGCCTGCGCCAGCTCACCCAGATGCGCGGAGGCTTCCGGGCCGGCCGAACGCGCCAGACGCTCGACCTGGCCGGCCTGCCCCGCTTCCAGCCGCTCATCTGCTATGAGGCGATCTTTCCGGGCGAACTGTTCGGCCCCGACGTCTCAGGCGACGGCGTGGCGACGGCACGGCCGGCCTGGCTTCTCAATGTCACCAACGACGCCTGGTTCGGCACCAGCCTCGGCCCCGCGCAACATCTCGCCCATGTCCGGCTGCGCGCGATCGAGGAGGGGCTGCCCTTGATTCGCGCGGCCAATACGGGCATCTCGGCGGTCTTCGACGCCTATGGACGCACCACGGCGCGGCTCGAACTCGGCGGCGTCGGCGCGCTCGACGCGGCGCTGCCGGACGCGATTGCCCCTCCGCCCTTCGCGCGCTGGGGCTGGCGGATGCCGCTCGGACTTCTCCTGGCCTGCCTTGGCCTCGCGCTCATCGGGCGCTGGTACCGGTCATAGACGACCAGACAACACGTCAGCAGATAAAAAACCTTTCCTCGGACTTCACTCTTTATGCCGCACCTTGTAGTTTAACCCAGACAACAGCTTTTCGTGCTGATATGACCTCTTCGACGATATTCCTCCACAAGCTTGAGCGACTACCACCATGTCCCGCGCACCCATAGAAAGCATCGATGCGGTCATCGGCCAGAGGTTGCGCACGCTGAGAACCGAGATGAAGATCAGCCAGAGCAAGCTCGGCGAGGATGTCGGGATCAGCTTCCAGCAGGTCCAGAAATATGAGCGCGGCGCCAACCGGATCAGCGCCAGCCGGCTCTACAAGATCGCGGACGCGCTCAGCGTCAACGTCAACTATTTCTTCAGCGACTTCCTCGGCGAGCCGGAGGCCGCCGGCATGGCGGAGGCGGCCGAGCCCTATCGGGCGCCGTCCGGCCCGTCGAGCCTCAAGGAGAAGGCGGAGGCCGAGGCCTTGCAGGAGGCGTTCTCCCGCATCCGCACGCCGGCCTTACGCGCCACCGTCCTCGACATGGCCCGCACGATCGCGGCCAATGAGCGGCGCGAGGAAAGCGGCGACCAGGCGACGTCTGAGGAGTGACCGGCGGGTCCGGGAGCGAACCGGTCGCCTGACCGTTCAATCTCGCCCGCGACCATTCCCTATCGATCCCCTATCGACATGGCGGGGCGCTGCGGATATTCGCACCTCTGGCTCGCCGCGGCGACGGGCCGTCCGAGGCCCGGCGTTTCGCTTCGCGAACGCGCCTCGTTTTCGCGAGGGGCCCGCCAGGACGCTTCGCGAGCCGCGCTCCGACGGACCGTCAGCGCCTGCGGTCCGCATCTTCCTCGAGGGATCACCCGCGCCAATGTCCGACCGTTCTTCCTACCTCTTCACGTCCGAATCCGTCTCCGAGGGTCATCCCGACAAGGTCTGCGACCGGGTCTCGGACGCGATCGTCGACGCGCACCTGTCGAACGACGCGCAAGCGCGCGTCGCCGTCGAGACGCTAGCGACGACCAACAAGCTCGTGCTGGCCGGCGAGGTGCGCGCCCGCCCGCCCGTCGAGAAGGACGAGATGATCGACATCGCGCGGCGCGCCGTCCGAGCCATCGGCTACGAGCAGGACGGCTTCCACTGGGAGACGATGGACGTCGATTGCGTCGTCCACGAGCAGTCGGCCGACATCGCCCAAGGCGTCGACGCGGCCGGCGACAAGGACGAGGGCGCAGGCGATCAGGGCATCATGTTCGGCTATGCCTGCACCGAGACCGACGTCCTGATGCCGGCGCCGATCCACTATTCGCACCGCATCCTGCACGATCTCGCCGACCTGCGGCACAGCGGCGAGACGCGGCTCGGGCCCGATTCCAAGAGCCAGATCACGCTGCGCTACGAGGGCGGCCGCCCGGTCGGCGCGACCTCCATCGTCGTCTCGACCCAACACGCCGAAGGGGTCAGCGAGGACGATGTACGCGGCCTTGTCGTGCCCGTCATCGAGGCGGCCTTGCCCGAGGGCTGGATGTGCCCGCCCGACCAGCTCTACATCAATCCTACCGGTCGCTTCGTCATCGGCGGGCCGGATGGCGACGCGGGCCTGACGGGCCGCAAGATCATCGTCGACACCTATGGCGGCGCCTCGCCCCATGGCGGCGGCGCGTTTTCGGGCAAGGACCCGACCAAGGTCGATCGCTCGGCCGCCTATGCCTGCCGCTACCTCGCCAAGAACGTCGTCGCGGCGGGCCTTGCCTCGCGCTGCACGATCCAGGTCTCCTACGCGATCGGCGTCTCCAACCCGCTGTCCTTATACGTCCACACGCATGGCACCGGGCAGGTGCCGGACGCCGAGCTGGAGCGGGCGGTAGGGCGCGTCATGGACCTCACGCCGCGCGGCATCCGGCAGACGCTGAAGCTTAACCGCCCGATCTACGAGCGCACCGCGGCCTATGGCCATTTCGGCCGCGAGCCCGACGCTGAGGGCGGGTTCTCTTGGGAGGCGACCGACCTCGCCGATGCGATCACCGCCGAGGTTCGCTAGGCGATGCTGGCCGGATCGCACGAGGCGCGTATGCCGGACGAGGAGCGGGCCCGAGGCGAAGGCGACGAGGAGGCCCGGCCCGGTGACGGCTTCGTGCCCCGCCGTCTCTTCGGGCGGCGCAAGGGTGTACGGCTCAGCCCGACGCAGGAGCGCCGCACGCGAGCGGGCCTGGAGCGGCTCTCGCTCGATCTGGCGGCACCCTGCCCGGCCGATCCGCGCACGCTCTTCGCCGCGCCCGTGACGAGCCTGCGCATGGAGGTCGGCTTTGGTGGTGGCGAGCATCTGGCGCACGAGCTGGCGCGCGAGCCCGCAACGGGCTTCATCGGCGCCGAGCCCTTCCTCAACGGCATCACCGCGCTCCTGACGACGCTCGAGGAGCGGGCCGTGGACGGGGAAGCGCGCCACGCGGCGGGCGACGACGCCCGGCTGCGCCTTCACCGGGGCGATGCCGGCGAGGTCATGGACTGGCTACCGCCCGCCTCGCTCGCGCGGATCGACGTTCTCTACCCCGACCCCTGGCCGAAGCTGCGCCACCGCGAGCGCCGCTTCGTGCGGCCGGACAATCTCGCCCGCATGGCCCGCGCGCTGAAGCCGGGCGGCGAGCTTCGCATCGCCAGCGATGTCGCGGACTACATCACCTGGGCCCGCCGCCACGCGGACGCCGCCGAGGACTTCGCGCTCGTCAGCAACGAACACACCCCTTGGGCGGATTGGCCGGGCACGCGCTACGAGGCCAAGGCCTATCGCGAGGGCCGGTCGCCCGCCTATCTCATCTACCGGCGGACGTGACGGGCGATGCGCCCGGCGATGTGCTGATGACGCTGGTCCTCGTCCTCGCGCCCATCATCGCCGCGCTGACGACGCTGTTGCTGACGCCGCGTCTCCTTCCCATGCTGCGCAGGCGCGCGATGGATCGGCCGAACGCCCGATCGAGCCACACCGTGCCGACGCCGCGCGGCGGGGGCATCGCGGTCGGCGCGGGGCTCGCCGTCGGCGCCGGATTGACCGCCGGCGGCGTGGCGATGAAGGGCGTCGCTCTCGGGACCATGGGCGTCGCCCTCGGCTGGCTCGCCGGCGCGGCCGCGATCCTCGGTCTCGCCGCCACGCTCATGGCCCTCTCCTGGCGCGACGATCGCGCACCGCTTCCGGTCTCGCTCCGCTTCGGCGCGCAGGGGCTGGCCGTCGCCTTGGGCCTCGCGGTCGTGATGGGGTGGCCCGGCGAGACGGCACTCGTCGGTCCGGTCGCGGCCCTTCTGAGGCCCCTTCTCACACCGTTCGGGCCCTCCTTCCCGATGCCGCTCTGGCTCGATCTCGCGATCGCGTGGCTGACCTGGATGTGGGTGATGAACGCCACCAATTTCATGGACGGCATCGACGGCATCACGATCGCCGACACCGCCCCCTTCTGCGCCGGCTGGACGGTGCTCGTCCTGATCGCGTCGGCGAGCGGGATGCTGGCGTTCCGCGCCCCGGCCGCCTTGCCATCGCACCTGATGGCGAGCCTCGTGATCGCGCCGGCGCTCGGGGGCGCGGCCCTGGGCTTCGCGCGGGCCAACTGGCCGCCGGCCAAGGTCTTCCTCGGTGATGTCGGCTCGATCCCGATCGGCTACCTTATCGGCTTCGGCCTTTTGGTGCTGGCCACGCTAGGGCTCGGGCCGGCCGCCCTCGTCCTCGCCGCCTACCCCCTCGCCGACGCGACGCTGACGCTGCTCAAGCGCTTGGTGCAGGGAGAGCGGATCTGGCAAGCGCACCGCTCGCATGCCTACCAACGCGCCGCCGCCGCGCGTGGTCATGCGGCCATCTCCGGCCGCGTCGCCCTGGTCAATACGGCGCTGATAGGATTGGCCATTCTCGCCATCGACAGCCCCTGGACCGCGCTCGCACTGGCGGCGCTCACCGTTCTCGCCCTCCTTGCCTGGATGGAGCGCGCCTCGGGCAGCCGAGGGCATCCTTAAAAAGGCTTATCCTCCCATCGCCTTGAAATTGCCCCAAGGCCGATATCAGTGCCGGCACGGCCGATAGCGGGCCGGGACTTTGACACCGCCTAAGGGGGCAAACCGACGATGACCGATCCGTTCAACGGCCTGAAACTGAGTGATCTCAAGGGCTATTACGACTTTGCCTTTTCCGTCCTGGGCTCGACGAGCTTCGACTGGAACGCGGTCGTCGCGCAGCTGGAGAACACGATCAACCTCGTCCCGGACGGTCCGGCCAAGGAGGCGCTCATCGCCGCCCTGCCGCAGATCAAAGCGGGCATCGCGACCCTCCAAGCCAATCCGAACGAACTTCTCGCGCTCGGCAAGGCCGAGGTCGACGCCTATTTCGCGCAATATGGCGACATCACGCTGGCGCAGCTGCAGGAGACCATCGCTGGCACCGTACCGACGGTGACAATCACGCCGAGCGCCGGCGCCGACCTTCTGACCGGCACGGATCTCGCCAACGCGATCTTCGGCGGCGCGGGTGCCGACACGATTGACGGCGGCGCGGGCGCCGACACGCTCGGCGGCGGCGAGGGCGACGACGTGGTCTCGGGCGGGCTCGGCTCGGACGTGCTCTACGGCTTTCTCGGCAACGACCGGCTCTACGCCGAGGCCGTCAACGCCCTTGTCGAGACGGCGCTCGACACGCTCGACACGCTCTTTGGCGGCGATGGCAATGACAGCCTCTTCGGCGGCCTCTTCAAGGACGTGAGCTTCGGCGGTCTGGGCAACGACATCGTCAACTCGGGCGGCGGCGACGACATCGCCTATGGCGGCTCGGGCGACGATTCGCTCTTCGGCGGCGACGGCAACGACATTCTCGGCGGCGGCGCGGGCGCCGACACGCTCGGCGGCGGCAAGGGCGACGACGTGATCTATACCGGCGAGGGCAACGACGTCGCCTTCGGCGGCGCAGGCGCCGATGCCATCTATGGTGGGTCGGGCGACGACACCGTCTATTTCGGCGCGAATGACGGCGCGCGGGACATCTTCGCGGCCGGCCCGTCCGGTGCCTCGACCGTCTACGGTTTCGAGGTCGGCACGGATGCGATCAGCCTGTCCTTCGTACCAGGCATCTTCAATTTCAGCGGCGTCTCGATTTCGGCGGACGCCGGAGGCAATGCCGTCATCAGCACCGGCCAGGGTTCGGTGACGCTGATCGGCGTGACCGATACGGCGCTGACGGCCGATAACTTCATCTTCTGACGGGACATCGTTGCTGAACGCCCACGCCGCGCCGGGAGACCGGTGCGGCGTTCGCGTTCACGGCGCCGGGTGCCGGGCGCGCCAGTGCCGCGCGATGTCGGCCCGGCGGCATATCCAGACGTCATCGAAACCGGCCGCATAGTCGAGGAAGCGCTCCAGCGCCGCCATCCGGCCCGGTCGGCCGACGAGGCGGCAGTGGAGACCGACCGACAGCATCTTCGGTGCTCCGGCGCGGCCCTCGGCGAGGAGGACGTCGAGCGAATCCTTGAGGTAGGCGAGGAACTGGTCGCCCGCGTTGAAGCCCTGCGGCGTCGCGAAGCGCATGTCGTTGGCATCGAGCGTATAGGGCACGACGAGATGGGCGTCGGCGCCGTCGCCGATCCAATAGGGCAGATCGTCCGCGTAGCTGTCGGACGTATAGAGGAAGCGGCCATAGTCGCGCACGAGACCGAGCGTGTTCTCCGACGTACGGCCGAGGTACCAGCCCTCGGGCGCCGCCCCCGTCACGGCTTCGTGAAGCGCCAGGGCCTCGCGCAGATGCGCCGCCTCCGTTTCACGGGAAACGTTGCGGTAATCGATCCATTTGAGGCCGTGCGAAGCGATCTCCCAATCGGCCGCCTTCATCGCGGCGACGGCGACCGGGTTCCGCGCCAACGCCGTTGCCACGCCGAAGACGGTGACGGGCATGTCTCGCGCCGTGAAGGCCCGGTGAAGGCGCCAGAAGCCGGCGCGCGCGCCGTATTCGTAGATCGATTCCATGTTCATGTGCCGCTGGCCCTCCCAGGCCGCGGCGCCGACGATCTCGGAGAGAAAGGCCTCGGAGGCCGCATCGCCGTGGAGGATGTTGTTCTCGCCGCCCTCCTCGTAGTTAACGACGATCTGGAGGGCGAGCTTCGCGCCGCCCGGCCAGTCGGCCTCGGGCGGGTGGGCGCCATAGCCGACCATGTCGCGCGGATAGTCCGACGCAATGCCGCCGATCACGGGGGGTGGAGCCTTTGTCATGTGCCGTCCTGATCGTTGGGGAGCCGATCATCGCTGTAGCGCCGGCAAGATGCGGCTGTCCATGAGGGAGGAGCGGTCGGACGACGACGCGGGCGACGGGTCTGTCCACAGCTATGGACCTCTCCACCCCCGCCGACCGCGTTCCCGGCTTGTTCGCCCGCCGGCCCTCGCCTAACCTCTCGTCCATCCGATCCCGCGGGCCGCTTGGGCGCCCGTCCCGAACGGCTCGAATAGCGGAGAGCGTTTCTTCATGGTCGTGCGCGTCTCCACCGTCGCCTTCGAGGGGCTCGATGCCCGGCCCGTCGACGTGCAGGTCCTCATCGGCGGCGGCCTGAACGCCTTCACCATCGTCGGGTTGGCCGACAAGGCGGTGGGAGAGAGCCGCGAGCGGGTGAGGGGTGCGCTTCTGGCCTCAGGGCTGGCGCTGCCGGCCAAGCGAATCACGGTCAACCTCGCGCCCGCCGACTTGCCGAAGGAAGGCAGCCATTACGACCTGCCCATCGCGCTCGGGCTGATGGCGGCGCTGGGCGCGATCCCGCCCGAAAGCATTGCCGGCCTCTGCGTGCTGGGTGAGTTGGCGCTCGACGGCTCGATCACGAGCGTCGCCGGAGCGCTGCCCGCCGCTATGGCCGCCAACGGCCGCGAACAGGGGCTCATCTGCCCGGCCGGGAACGGACCGGAGGCGGCCTGGGCCTCCGACGATCAGGAGATCGTCGCGGCCGAGAGCCTCATCCAGCTCGCCAACCATCTCGCCGGCCACCAGCCCCTCGCGCGGCCGCGCGCCGGCGTGCGCCGCACCGACCCCGGCACGCTGCCCGACCTCGCCGACATCAAGGGCCAGGAGAGCGCCAAGCGCGCGCTCGAGGTCGCGGCCAGCGGCGCGCACAACCTCCTCTTTTGCGGACCGCCCGGCTCCGGCAAGTCGATGCTGGCGCAGCGCCTGCCATCCATCCTGCCGCCGCTGGAGCCCAAAGCGCTCCTCGAGGTCAGCATGATCCACTCGATCGCGGGCGCGAGCGACGGGGGCCTCAGCGAGGCGCGGCCCTTCCGCAGCCCGCATCACTCCGCCTCCATGGCCGCCCTCGTCGGCGGCGGGCTGAAGGTGCGCCCGGGCGAGGTCAGCCTTGCGCATGAGGGCGTGCTCTTCCTCGACGAGTTGCCTGAATTCGACGCCCGCACGCTCGACGCACTGCGCCAGCCGCTCGAATCGGGCGAGGCCGTCATCGCGCGGGCCAACCACCGGGTTACCTACCCGGCTCGCTTCCAGCTCGTCGCCGCCATGAACCCCTGCCGGTGCGGCATGGCGGGCGAGCCCGGCCACACCTGCCGCCGGGGCGCGCGTTGCGCGGCCGACTATCAGGCCAAGGTGTCGGGACCTATGCTCGACCGGATCGACATCCATATGGATGTGCCGGCCGTCTCGGCGATGGACCTACTCCTGCCCGCCCCATCGGAGGGCAGCGCCGAGGTCGCCCTTCGCGTCGCCGGAGCGCGCGCCCTGCAGGCCCGGCGCTACGCGGCGATGGACCTGGCCGGCCACACCAACGCCTCGGTGCCGGCCCGCACGGTCGAGGAAGTCGCGCGGCCCGATGCCGACGGGGTGGCGCTCATGCAGCGCGCGGCCGAACAGATGCGGCTCTCGGCGCGGGGCTACCACCGCGTGCTGCGCGTCGCGCGCACGCTGGCCGATCTCGACGCGGCGACCACGGTCGGGCGCGTCCATGTCGCCGAGGCCCTCAGCTATCGCGCCAGGCCGGAGCGCGGCCCGAACGTCGCGCCGGGCACCCTAGCGGGCGTCGCGCCAGCCCTGACCTCGGCCTGATGCGCCCATCTCGCCACAGGATGAGCCGAGGTGTCGACCCGTGACCTCGGACAGACTGCCGGGAGACACGACCGGGAAAGGCATGGACGCGACGGACGTGATCGAAACGGACTCGGTCGAAACGGACCTGGTCGAAACAGACTTGGTCGACGCGGATGTGGCCGAAACGCGCGTCACCCAGGCCAGGGCACGCCGGGCTCGCCTCAAGGCCCGCGCCGATCGCCTGCGGGCCAGCGCCGGGCGGCTTCGTCCCCGCTTCGGCGTCAAGGCGAGGCGCAGGCGCATACCCGGCCCACATGAGGGGCAGGCCGAGGCCGAGCGCTCCTGGGGCCGCTTCGCCCTGCGCGCCATACCCCTCTCGGCGCTCCTCGCCGTCGCCACGCTCGCCGTGCCGGCCGGGGCGCTGCTGCCGCTCCTACTCGGCGCAGGTCTCGGCGCGCTCCTTCTCGGCCTCCTCGTGCTGCGGCGCCTGGAGGACCTGGCGCAGGAGGCCGATGACCTGGAACAGGAGAACGCGCGCCTTCTCGCCGAGGTCGAGGCGCGAGATCCGGCGCTGGCCGAGCGGGACGCGCTGCGCGAGGGCCTGCGCATCCTCCTGCGGCGCGAGGCCGAGAGGTCCGGCCGGCAAGCCGTTCTCGGGCACGAATTGCGCAATCCGCTCGCCGGCATCGTCGGCGTCGCGCGGCTCCTTGCCGAGACGGACCTGACCGAAGAGCAATCGACCTATGCGCAGGCCGTCCTCCGCGCGGCCAGCGCGATGCGCGGCCTCACCGACGATCTCCTCTCGGGCGCCGGCGGGGGCTCTGCGGCGCCGTCGGTGCGGGCGCCTGTGCGGCTTGGAGCCCTCATCGGCGATGTGGCCGAACTGCTCGCGCCGGGCGCGCACGCCAAGGGGCTCGACCTCGCCGCCTTCGTCTCGCCCGCGCTGCCGCGCGAGTTGGTACTCGACGAGCGCCGCCTCCGACAGGTCCTCCTCAACCTCGCCGGCAACGCGGTCAAGTACACCGACGAGGGCGGTGTCGGCATCGTGGCGGAGGAGACCGAGGACGGGCGGCTGAGGATCGCCGTCCTCGATTCCGGCGTCGGCATCGCGCCCGAGGAGCGGGACCGCATGTTCGAGACCTTTGCGCGCGCCGCCACGACGAACGCCCGCGAAGGGGCGGGCCTCGGCCTCGCCCTCGTCGCACGGCTGGTCGGGGAGATGGATGGGACGGTCGTGCTCGACACGGGGCCGGACGGGCGCGGCACGATGGTCACCGTCTCGCTGCCGCTCGTCCTGTCGCCCTCGGGCAATCCTGGCGACCGGCCATCCGTCGGCAAGGATCTTCGGGGCCACCGCGTCCACGTCGATGCCGACCGGCCGGTCACCTCCGTGCTTCTCGCGCGGGGGCTCGCGGTGCGGGGCGCGGAACTCGTTGGCGCGAAGGCGGGGCCGGACACGGTCCTCCACGACCTGACCGGCCGGGACGCGGCCGCCTTTGCAGGCCATATGACGAGCGATGCGCCGGCGCGGCGCGTGGCGATCCTCAGGCCCGATCAGCGCCGCGCGCTGCCCGCCCTGCGCGAGGCCGGACTGGACGGCTATCTCATCGCCCCCGTGCGCCCACGCAGCCTCGTCGCACAGGTCACGAACGACAGCGGGGCGAGCCGGACCGCGACGACCGGCACTCGGCGCGTGCTCCTCGTCGAGGACGACGCGGTCAACGGGCTCGTGGCCACCCGGCTCCTGGAGACCGAGGGCTGGACGGTCCGCTGGTCGCGCGACGGGGCGGAGGCGCTGCGGATCTGGGAGGATGCGGCGCGTGGGGATGCGCCCTTCACCGTCGTCGTCACCGATCTCGATCTGCCCAGCCTCAGCGGCGCCGAACTCGCCATCCGCCTCTTGCGCGAGACGATGCCGCCCCGCGTCATCATCCTCAGCGCCGACACGGAGGGGGCCGAGGCCGCGCGCCTTCGCGAGGCCGGCGTCACCGACAGGCTGACCAAGCCGCTGACGCGCGCGGCGCTGGCCGAGGCTCTGGCCGAATAGGAGCTGAAGCGCTTTGCGACCTTCCTGGGCCGTGTGACGGAGCGGGCTGCGCCTCAGACCGTCCGGTCGACGCGGATGCCGGGATCGACGGGCTCCTGCGGCTCCGGCGCCGAGGGTTCGGACATCGCCTCGGCGGGATCGCCATCCGTCGCCGCCCTCGCGCCCGCCTTCTCGCCCCCTTTGGAGACGCCGACCATGGCCGGACGCAGGACGCGATCGCCGATCGTATAGCCGGCCTGGAGGACCTGGACGACCGTTCCGTTGGGCAATTCGGGATTGGGCACCTCGAACATCGCCTGATGGAGGTTGGGATCGAAGCGCTCTCCCTCCGGCTCCAGCTTGGCGACGCCGTGCTTCTCCATGGCGCGGTCGAGTTCGCGCGCCGTCATCTCCATGCCCTCGACGAGCGTCTTCAGCGCCGGATTGTCGTCCGTGCTGCCGACGGCGTCGAGCGCGCGGGAGAGATTGTCGCCGACATTGAGCATGTCGCGCGCGAAACCGGCGACAGCGTACCGGCGCGCGTCGGCGACCTCGCGCTGGGTGCGCTTCTTCAGGTTCTCGGCCTCGGCGAGCATGCGCAGCAACCGGTCCTTCAACTCGGATCGCTCGGTTTCGATCTTGGTGAGATGGGCCTCAAGCACGGCGAGGTCGCCGAGCGGGACGGCGCCGTCCGCATCGGGTGCCGTCGGCGCCTCGTCGCCGGGTTTGGGGGTCTCGTCTGTCATGGTTTCGTCGGTCATGCGGATCCTCGAACGGGCGGGCGCCGGCACGGGCGGCGCGAGATTGGATGACGAAGGGCTCGCGCGACATATCGAATCGACAGCCGCTCAAATCAAGACGCGGGTCGTCCCGACCGGCATGGGAACGGTCCCGGCCGGACGACCTTGCCGCGCGCGCCCGCAGCCATAGCTCATCCCTTATGACAAAGCCCACGCCCTGCGGCGAGCCCGGGCGCGAGACGGGTGCCCGCTATGAAGCCCTCCTGGCGCACCCCTCCGATTTCGAGGGCTGGCGGGCGGCCGCGCGGTCCGCGCTCGCCCTCGGGCTCCCGTCCGATGCGATCGTCTGGCGGGTGGCGGGCGAGGCGGGCGACCTACTGGGCGCCGGCATCCCCCTGCCGCCGGCACCGGACGGCCGGGGGGTGCGCGTGCCGCCAGCCTTCGTCGAGGCCGCGCGCGAGGCCGTGCAGCATCGCGACGGGGAGCGGTTCGCCCTCCTTTACACCGTCCTCGCGCGCATCGAGGCGGGAGAGCGGCGATTGATGGAGATCTCGTCCGACCCGCAGGTCCATCGGCTGCATACGTTGCGAAAGGCCGTGCGCCGCGATCAGCACAAGATGAAGGCCTTCGTTCGCTTTCGCGGCCACACGGGCGACGCGCCAGACGAGGTGGCAGGAACGAGAAGGGGCGCGAGCGACATCGCGCGGGCGGTCGCCGAGGCCGAGGGGCTGATCGGCAACGCGCCGACACCGGGCGAAGGGCCCGACTACGTCGCCTGGTTCGAGCCCGAGCACCATACGCTGCGCGATACGGCGCCCTTCTTCGCGCGCCGCTTCACGCAGATGCGCTGGGCGATCCTGACGCCCGACCTCTCCGCCTTCTGGGACGGCGAAGCGCTCACCTTCGGCGCCGGCGCCACCCGGGCCGACGCGCCGCCCGACGATGCGATGGAGGAGGCCTGGCGCGCCTACTACACCGCGATCTTCAACCCCGCCCGGCTGAAGATCGACGCCATGACGTCGGAGATGCCGAAGAAATACTGGCGCAACCTGCCCGAGGCCCGCCTCATCCGCCCGCTCATCCAGGAGGCGGGCCGGCGCACCGAGGCGATGATCGCGCGCGGCCGCGAAGCCGGCCTCGTCGGCTTCGAGACCTATAGGCCGTCGATGAGCGAGCCCCGGCGCGGCGTCGAGGCCGAGATCGGCGGGCGCGCGCAGCCGGCCTCGTCCGTGCCGGAACGCACCGAATCGTCGGGCGTTGAAGGAACGCAAGACGGCAGTTCGATCGCGGAGGCTCGGAGCATGGACAGACGCCACACGCAGGGCGATCGCTCCCAAGACGACCTTTTCGCTGGCGATGCGGATCGTCCCGCGGACACGGACGCGATTACCGAGGAAGCCCGGGTCGGCGAGATCCAGAGCCTCTCCGCCCTTGAGGCCGCGGCCAAGGCCTGCACGCTCTGCCCCCTCTACGCCCCGGCCACCCAGACCGTCTTCGGCGAGGGTCCGCCCGACGCGCCCTTGATGTTCATCGGCGAGCAGCCCGGCGACAAGGAGGACATCGCCGGCCGGCCCTTCGTCGGCCCGGCCGGCCGGGTCTTCGACCGCGCGCTCTCCGATGCCGGCATCGACCGGGCACAGGTCTACGTCACCAATGCCGTCAAGCACTTCAAGTTCGTCCCCCGCGGGCCCCGCCGCATCCACCAGAAGCCGGCGACGCCCGAGATCAAAGCCTGCAATGTCTGGCTCCAGGGCGAGATCGCGGCCGTGCGTCCGGCGATGGTCGTCGCGCTCGGCGCGACGGCCGGGCGGGCGATCTTCGGGCGAGAGATCGGCGTGATGAAGTCGCGCGGCACGGTCTTCGACATGGACGAGGACCTCCAGGCCTATGTCACCGTCCATCCCTCCTTCCTCCTGCGCCTGCCGGACGAGGAACAAAAGCGGATGGAGTACAACCGATTCCTAGCGGACCTGCGCCGCATCGCCGACGCGGTGCCGCAAGCGAGGGTTGGGGCGTGAAAGTTGGTGTCGTCAGAGGCGCTGGACGTTGACGCGAGAGTTCCAACCGCCCATCGCTGATACGTGACCTTCCGCCTTGCCCACCTCTCCGATCCCCACCTCGCGCCCCTGCCCCGGCCGCGAAAACGCGAGCTCGCCTCGAAGCGGGTGCTCGGCTACATCAACTGGCGCCGGGGGCGAGGCCGGGCGCACCGGGCCGATGTGCTCGAGGCGCTGATCGCCGACCTCAAGCATCAGGCGCCCGACCATGTCGCGCTGACGGGCGATCTTCTCAATCTGGCGCTCAAATCCGAGCTGCCGCCGGCGCTCGAATGGCTGGAGACATTGGGGCCGCCGGGCTGGGTCTCGGTCGTGCCCGGCAATCACGACACCTATGTCGCCGGCGCGCTCGGCCGGCTGGAGACGGTCTGGGACGCCTACATGACGGGCGATGTCGTCGCCGCGCTGCCGGGTGGACCGGACGCCCATGGGCATGAAGCGCCGGAGCCCAGCGAACCCGCCTTCGCGGGCGCACCGCGCTTTCCGTACGTGCGGCGGCGCGGGCCGGTCGCCCTTGTCGGCGTGTCGAGCGGCGTGCCAACCGCGCCCTTCATGGCGACGGGCAAGGTCGGCCGGCGCCAGCGCGCACGGCTCGGCGGTCTCCTTACCGCGCTGGGGCGCGAAGGGCTCTACCGGGTCGTGATGATCCATCACCCGCCTCTGCCCGGAACCGCGAACCGCCTTCGTCGGCTGACCGATGGCAGGGCCTTCATGGACGTGCTGCGCGATGCCGGCGCCGAGCTGGTCCTGCACGGCCACAACCACACCCAGACGCTGGTCTGGGGCGCGGCCGACGGTGCCGAGACGATGCCGATCTGCGGCGTGCCCTCGGCCTCCGCCCTGCCCGATACGCGCCGTGCCAAGCCGGGCGCCGCATACAACCTCTACGAGATTGAGAGAACCGGAGAAGCCGGCTGGCGAACACGCGTGGAAACCCGTGGCCTTCTTCCCGACGGCACGGTCGGGGAGCGCGTTGCGCAACGAGAGTTGGCTGATTGACGCTTGATGCGAGAGTACCACCGCTTCGCCTGACGGTGCGAAGTGGCGCGGCGGCAGTCTCTCAGGACCGTCGCCGCACCTTCGCAGGGGGTACAATTGCAACCTAGGCGTGATTTCTTAACAAGTCACTAATGCGTCGGAGAGAAGCCGAAACGAGGGCGGGTGACATCGGTTCGGCACGGCCCGGCATCATCGGCGCAAGCTCCTCCTTGGACCATCGCGCATTCCCGACGAGACGACGCCGGGGCTTACCGCCGAGCTTCCGCCGAGTTAGTGTGGAAGTCGGGCCCCGCCTCGCGCAGGCCCGGCGTTTGAGCGCTTGCGGATCGTTCGGGGGAAGGGCTGAGGGGCTGCCTCCCGTCGGGCCGTCGTGTCGCTCGGCCCTTTCCCGCTTCGGCCCGGCTCATGCCGCCGCACCCGGGCGGGAGAGGGCTTTCGCCGCGGCGGCCGCGCAAGCGATCCGTCGTTCGCCGCGTCTACCGCCCGACGTCTGTCACAGCCTCGCATTTCCCGCTTGGCAGCCCGCCGAGACCTCGCTAAAGCGCAGGCCGTCACGACTTGAACCGTATCAATCCCGATACGTCGCAGCGGGACCTATCGGGAAGAGAGCACCATGGCACTGGGCGGCGATAAGGATTGGTGGCGCGGTGCGGTGATCTACCAGATCTACCCGCGCTCCTATCAGGACACGAATGGCGACGGCATCGGCGATCTGCCCGGCATCACGCAGCGGCTCGACCACATCGCGAGCCTCGGCGTCGACGCGGTCTGGATCTCGCCCTTTTACACGTCGCCGATGGACGATTTCGGCTACGACGTCTCCAACTATCGCGATGTCGATCCGATCTTCGGCACGCTCGCCGATTTCGACGCGCTCTTGGAGGAGGCCCATGCGCGCGGCCTCAGGGTGATGATAGACCTCGTCCTCAGCCACACGTCCGACCGGCATCCCTGGTTCACCGAGAGCCGGGCCGGACGCGAGAACCCGAAATCGGACTGGTACGTCTGGGCCGACGCCAAGCCGGACGGCACGCCCCCCAATAACTGGCTCTCGATCTTCGGCGGACCGGCCTGGGAATGGGACACGCGGCGCAGCCAGTACTATCTGCACAACTTCCTCAAATCCCAGCCCGACCTCAACTTCCACAACAGGGACGTGCAGGACGCGCTTCTCGACGTGACCCGCTTCTGGCTGGAGCGCGGCGTCGACGGCTTCCGGCTCGACACCGTCAACTTCTACTTCCATGACGCTGAGCTGCGCGACAACCCGCCCTGGACCCGCAACGAGGACTTCGCCGGCATCGACCGGCGGGTGAATCCCTATGGGTCGCAGGACCATCTCTACGACAAGACCCGGCCGGAGAATCTCGACTTCCTCGCCCGCTTCCGCCAGCTCCTCGACGAATATCCCGGCACGACCGCCGTCGGCGAGATCGGCGCCGACCGGGACGAAGAAGGCACGATGGCCGCCTATACCGAGGCCGACAAGCGCATCCACATGGCCTACAACTTCCGTCTCCTCGGACCCCATTCCCAGGCCGAGGACATTGCCGGCATCGTCCAGGGCATCGACCGGGCGATCGGATCGGGCTGGCCGTGCTGGTCGCTCTCCAACCACGATGTGACACGGGTACCGACCCGCTGGGCGCCGCAGGCCGACCCGAGCGCCTTCCAGCCCGTCGCGAGCGCGATGCTCCTGTCGCTGCGCGGCACGATCTGCCTCTATCAGGGCGAGGAGCTCGGCCTGCCCGAGGCCGACGTGCCCTTCGAGGCGCTGCAGGACCCGCAGGGGAAGACGTTCTGGCCGGAGGACAAGGGCCGCGACGGCTGCCGCACGCCGATGCCGTGGACGGATTCGGAGGCCCATGCCGGCTTCTCGACCGTCGATGGATGGCTTCCCATGCCGTCGGACCACGCGCAGCGTGCCGTCTCGGCGCAGGAGAACGACGAAGCCGCGCCGCTCAACCGCCTGCGCCGTTTCCTCGCCTGGCGGAGCGAACAACCCGCCCTCGTCAAGGGCGATCTCGTCGGCGTGGAGGCCATCGGGGAGCGGCGCGAAGTCGTCGTCGTCACCCGCGAGGCCGGGGGGAAGCGCCTTACCGGCGCCTTCAACCTGACGGGCGCGGCCGCCCGGATCGCGAGGCCGCGAGGGGAGCGCCTGGACGTGCCGGGCTTCGCCGCCGCCGACAATGGTGCCGAGGCGGCGGGCACGAAGGGCGAAGGTCTGACGCTGCCGCCCTTCTCCTGCGCCTTCTTCGCGGCTTGACCGACCGGCCGAATCAGTCCGTGTTGCCGACCACGGTCGTCGGCCTGACCGGCGTGCCGAGCGAGACCCAGAGATTGGGGTCGCGGGCCGACTGGCGCTTGATGAAGGCGTAGCCGGTCGCCTTCCAGTGGGCGAGGTCCTCGGCTTGGTTGTCGAGGATGATGTCGCCCCGATCCGTGCGCGCCGTCAGCACGGCATGGCCGAGCCCTTCGAGATCGCGCACGACGGTGATGAGGAGCGCGTTGGCCGGCCAGCCGAGCGCCAGCAGTTGTGCGCGCTTGAGGAGCACGTAGTCCTCGCAGTCGCCGGCCAATGTCTCGATCGTCTGGACGAGACCCTTCGTCGAACCCTCGGCCGAACCCTCTGCCGGGCCGCGGGCCGAAGCGAGGCGCAGTCGGGCGCGGCGCGGATAGGTCCACTCCTCGACGCGTCCGTAGAGCTTAAGATCGGTGATCGGGTGGACCGCGGCGTTGACCTTGCGATTGACGGCGTCGAGTTCGGCCAGCCGGTCCGCATCGAGCCGGACGGGCGCTTCGGTCTCGGTGGCACCCCGTCGGCGAACGCCGGCGCAGTCCTGCGGATTGAGCTGGCAAAAGGCGATGTAGCCGCTGGGCGCGCGGGCCAGCCGCTGGAGGGGGCGCAGCGTATCGGGCAGACCCCAGCCCCGAACGGCCACCGAACGCTCGGCCAGCGAGGCCGCCGCCGGGGCGGCGACCGGTCCGGACGCTTCGTCCAGGATCACCTCGCGGGACGGCGTCGCCAGCGCGGGACCGCGCGGGACCACCGACGTGATCGGGATGGCGCAGGCCAGGGCCAGGGCCCAGCCGAGATGGCGCAGTTTCGGTATGGTCGTCCGGATAGGCCGATGCATCCTCTCTCCCCCAGTTGGAGAAGCGCACCACCTCACAAGTCTTGTACAAAGGCTCTTCTGTTATGGAGAGAAGTTAACCTTTAATTAACCTATGTTATGATCCGCTCACCAATGTCTCCCCGAGACTTCATCAGTGAACCACCCGTCTATTAACCAGGTCAATGTAAGCGGCGTTAAGGTATGGCTCCGTCATGGAACTGTTGCACGCAAGCCGCAGAGAATGCTATGCTTATGGTCCTAGTCTTGCGCTAGAGAATTGATGGAATTCCTGTTTTTCCGTGCCTTGCCGAAAACACCGTGCGTATCACGAACGCGTCAGGACGATGCCCTCTCGGAACTCATCGCCATTCAGGCTAGAGGCTCGCTCTCCCAGCCGCGCGTGCAGCCGGCCGAAACGAGAGAACGACACGTCGGTGCCCTCGAACGATGACAGTGCCGGATCGCCCCGCGTGCCTTTCGCGGCGAGCGTCCTGACGCTCTATCCGGAGATGTTCCCAGGCCCGCTCGGGCAGAGCCTGTCCGGCCGGGCGCGGGAACGCGGTCTCTGGACGCTGGAGACGCGGGCCTTGCGCGACTACGGGATCGGCCGGCACCGGGCGGTCGACGACACCCCTGCCGGCGGGGGCGCGGGGATGGTCCTGCGCGCCGACGTGGTGGCCGCCGCGCTCGATGCGCTGGACGAACAGCGTGACGGGCAAGACGATCGTCCCCGCCTCCTGATGAGTCCGCGAGGCCGGCCGCTGACCCAGGCCCGTGTGCGCGAGATCGCGGACGGGCCGGGCGCCATCCTCCTGTGCGGGCGTTTCGAAGGCGTCGACGAGCGGGTCATCGAGGCGCGCGGGCTCCAGGAGGTCTCGGTCGGCGACTATGTGCTCTCTGGCGGCGAGATCGCGGCCATGGTGCTCCTCGACGCCTGCGTGCGGCTGCTGCCGGGCGTGATGGGCGCCGAGGCATCGGGCGAGGAGGAGAGCTTCGAGAGCGGGCTCCTCGAATACCCCCATTACACCCGGCCTCGCGAATGGGAGGGCCGCACGATCCCCGACACGCTCCTCTCCGGCGACCATGCCGCGATCCGGCGCTGGCGCGCCGAGCGGTCTCTCGCCCTCACCCGCGCACGCCGGCCCGACCTTCTCGGCGAATAGGACCCTCGCCAGACAGGCCAGGCCCAGCCAAGCTCAGGCCCGGTCAAGCCCAGGCCCGGCCAAGCTCAGGCCAGCGCATCGATCGCCTCGTCGTCGAGCTGGCCGGGCACGATGGTGAGCGGGATCGGGAATGTGCCGGCCCGGCTCGCCAGATGGGTGACGAGCGGTCCCGACCCGTCGCTCGATGTGCCGGCTGCGAGCACGAGGATCGCGATGTCCTCGTCCTCCTCGACGAGGGCGGAGATCTCCTCCGTCCGGTTGCCCTCGCGGATGACGATCTCGGCGTCGAGGCCGGCGATCTCGCGCGCGCGGTCGACGAAGTGATAGAGCCGCTTCCGCGCCTCTTCCTCGGCCTCCGCCCGCATGACGGCCTCGACGCCGAGCCAGTGCGGGAAATCCTCGCGCGGGATGATGTAAAGGAGGGTGAGGGAGCCGCCGGTGAGGCTGGCGCGGCGGGCGGCGAAATAGACGGCCCGGTCGCATTCGGGCGTGTCGTCCACGACGGCGAGGAATTTCCGGCTGTGCCCCTCCTCGCGGCTGCGCCGTATCAGGCCCATGACGAAACCCGCGATCGGACCGGCAGGTCGATGGGCGGCGTGGAGGGCTTGCCCGACCGTCCTGTCCCCGATCGCTTTCGTGTCTTCACTCGATCCATGGCCGCCATCTCCCCGTTCGCGCCGCGTCTGGTCCATCCGCTTGTCGCCTCGGGGTCAATTCCCCCCCGAGAGCCCTGCGATGGCCGCGCGTCGTCCGGACGACATGTTGACGCGCCGCGCCGTCCCCGGCAACCGTCCCGCACGCGCGTTCCCTCACCCATCCGAAAGCCGACCTCGATGACGAGCCATTCCTATCTCTCGGCCCCCGGCCCCGGCCCGGATGCGATCGCCGAAGCGCGCCGCGCGATCGCGGGCACACTCGTTCGGACGCCCAATCTCGAACTCGCCAGCGCCCGCATCGCGCCGCATCTCCCGGGGGGCGCCTCGGCCGTCCTCAAGCTCGAGCTCTTCCAGCAGGCCGGCTCGTTCAAGGCCCGCGGCGCCTATCTCAGCGTCGCCCGCCTCGACGAGGCGGCACGCAAGCGCGGCGTCGTCGGGGTGAGCGCGGGCAACCACGCGCTCGCCGTCGCCTGGGCGGCCAAGGCGGCCGGCGTCTCGGCCAAGGTCGTCATGTTCGAGGGCGTCGATCCCGTCCGCGTCGCGGGCTGCGAGGCCATGGGCGCCGGCGTCGTGATCGCGCGCGATATCGCCGACGCCTTCGCCACCATGGAGCGGCTGGCCGAGGACGAAGGCCGCACCGTCGTCCATCCCTTCGAGGGCGAGGCGATCGCGCTCGGCACGGCGACTTGCGGGGCCGAGCTCATCGAGGATGCGCCCGATTGCGACATCGTCGTCGTGCCCGTCGGCGGCGGTGGGCTGATCTCGGGCATGGCCCGCGCGATCAAGCTCGCCCGGCCGGACTGCCTCGTCATCGGCGTCGAGCCGACGGGCGCCGACGCGCTGACCCGCAGCCTCGCCGCCGGCCACCCGGTCCATCTCGATAGGGTCCGCACGATCGCCGATTCGCTTGGCGCGCCGATGACGATGCCGGCCTCCTTCGCCATCACGAAGGCGCATGTCGACGACGTCGTGCGCATCGAGGATGACGAGATGCGCGCCGCCATGCGGCTCCTCTTCGACGCGACCAAGCTCGTCTGCGAGCCCGCCTGCGCCGCCTCTCTCGCCGCCCTCCTCGGCCCGCTCGGGGAGACGGCGCGGGGCAAGCGCATCGGCCTCATCGCCTGCGGCTCTAATATCGGGCTGGAGCGGTTCGCAGCCCTCCTCGCGGTCTAATCCTCCAGCGCGTCGGCGCAGCGGGGGGCGGGGGTGTCGCCCCAGGGCATGATGGGCACGGTCGAGGTCGAGTTCTTCGGGCTCCCGTCGATCAGCTTGTCGGTGTAGACGAGATAGACCAGCACGTTGCGCGCCGCGTCGCAGCCCCGCACGATCTGGACCTCCTTGAAGAAGAGCGAGCGACGCTGGCTCATCATCTCGTCGCCCTGCTCGAACGTGTCCTTGAACGAGACCGGCCCGACCTGGCGGCAGGCGAGCGAGGCGTCCGAGACCTCTTCCGCCACGCCGAACATGCCCGAGACGCCGCCCTTCTCCGGCAGCGTGATATGGCACGCGACACCCTCGACGAGCGGATCGTCGACGGCATAGACGGCCAGCTTGTGGTCGGGCGTGAGGAGCTTGAAGGCGGTCGACTTCTTGAAGATGAGATCGAGGTCCTGCGCCGCCGCGGGTCCGCCCGCCAGGACGGTGAGGAGGGCGGCTGCAAGCAGGGAACGGGCTGGGCGGTTCATTATCGAAGACCTTTGGACGGTGAAGAGCCTGTGTGCAGACAACAGGCGCGCGGCCCCGGGCGTTCCCTGCATCCAGACCCATGCGCGCCACACGCTGCACCGTCCTCGCCCCTGGCGGCCCCTCTTGATCCGTCCTTGTCCTCTCTCGATCTCTCTTGGCATCCCGCCCCCGTCTGTGACACACCGCCCGCATGACCAACGCGCCCTCCTCCGTCCCCCGCCCCGCCGAACGCCTCGAAGCCTGCCTCGAGGCCATCGGCGCGCGCGAGCAGGAGGTGCGCGCCTTTCGCCATGTCGACATCGACGGCGCGAAACGGCGCATGGGCGAGATCGAGGCGCAGCTGGAGGCGGGCGAGGAGATCGGCGCTCTCGCGGGCCGCGTCGTCGGCCTCAAGGACATCATCGACACCGCCGACATGCCGACCCGCTACGGCTCGCCGATCTACGAGCACCACCAGCCGGCCTCGAGCGCGGCGCTGGCCGTCCTCATCGCGCAGAATGACGGCGTCGTCCTCGGCAAGACCGAGACCACGGAGTTCGCCTGGCTGACGCCGACGCGCACGCGCAACCCCCACGATCCCGCCCATTCACCGGGCGGGTCTTCGTCGGGCTCGGCGGCGGCGGTGGCGGCGGGCATGCTCGACGGCGCGGTCGGCACCCAGACCGGCGGCTCGGTCATCCGCCCGGCCGCCTTTTGCGGCATTGTCGGCTACAAGCCGAGTTTCGACCTCATCCCGACCGTCGGCGTGAAGACGTTCTCCTGGACGCTCGACACGATCGGCACCTTCGCGCGCGGCGTTGCCGAGGCGGCGTTGCTGGCCGGCGTCCTCTCGGGGCGCAACCTCGTGCCTTCCGCCCTTCCCCGCGCGCCGCGCCTCGGTGTCTTCGCGCCCGATGGCGGCGATGCCGACGCCCAGGCCGCACTCGAGGCCGCGCGCGATGCGGCTGAGGCGGCCGGCGCCGTTCTTCTCGACCTCGTGGCTCCGCCCGCCTTCGCCCAGCTCGACGCCGCTTGGCGCGTCATCAACGATTGGGAGGGCGCACGTTCCCTCGGCCACGAGCGCATGGCCCATGCGGACGGCCTCAGCGACGGGTTGCGCCGCATGCTCGACATGGCGTCGATCCTGCCCGAATCGGCCCATGAGGAAGCGCTCGCGACAACGGCGACGGCCCGCGCGCAGCTGCCCATGATGCTCGGCGCCTGCGACGCGCTCCTCACCCTCTCCGCCCCCGGGCGGGCGCCGACGCTCGAGAGCACGGGCGATTCGCGCTTCAACCGGCTCTGGACGCTTCTGGGCACGCCGGCCGTTACGGTGCCCGTGCCCGGTCGGCTGCGCGGCGGAGGACTTCCCCTCGGCGTCCAGATCGTCGGCCCGCGTCTCGCCGATCGCACGGCCCTCTCCGTCGCCGCCTGGATGGAGCGCGTGCTGGCCGAGGCCGAGGGTGCACGGAACGACGCGGCGTGATGGCGGGCGATGCTGTGCCCAGCGACACCCTGCCCGGCCTCGCGCCCCTGGCGACGGACTGGCGCCCGGACGGGCTCCTGGGCTCGCCCACGCGGGTTCTCGTCACAGGCGTCGCGGGCTTCATCGGCGCCCATGTCGCGGCGGCGCTCGGCACGCTCGGCCACGCGGTCGTCGGCGTCGACGATCTCAACGGCTATTACGATGTCGGGCTGAAGCGGGCGCGGCTCGCGCGCCTGCCGGCCGGCATCCCCGTCCACGAGTTGAGCGTGGCCGATCCCGCCCTCGTCGCGCTCGCGGCCGAGCTGCGCCCCCGCGTGATCGTCCATCTCGCGGCGCAGGCGGGCGTGCGCTATTCGATCGAGAACCCGCGCGCCTATGTCGAGGCCAACGTGATGGGCCAGATCGGCGTACTGGAGGCCGCGCGGGCGGCCGGCGCCGAGCATCTCGTTTACGCCTCGTCCTCCTCCGTCTACGGGCTGGAGCGGGAGATGCCGTTCCGAACCGACATGCGGGCCGACGATCCGGCCAGCGTCTACGCGGCGACCAAGCGTTCCGGCGAACTCCTCACCCAGGCCTTCGCACGGCTTCACGCGGTGCCGGCGACGGGCTTGCGCTTCTTCACCGTCTACGGTCCCTGGGGCCGGCCCGACATGGCGCCCATGCTCTTTGCCGACGCGATCCTGTCCGGCCGCCCGATCCGCCTCTTCAACGGCGGCGACATGCGGCGCGACTTCACCTATGTGTCCGACATCATCGAGGGCGTGCTGCGGGCCGCGGACAAGGCCTTGGCGAGCGATCCCCCCCATCGGCTCTACAATATCGGCCGGGGGACGCCGATCGATCTGATGGACTTCGTGCGCACGCTCGAGGCAGCGCTGGGGCGTGAGGCGGTGCTGGAGCGATTGCCGATGCAGCCGGGAGACGTGCCCGCGACCTGGGCCGACACGCGTGCCCTGGCCGCCGATACCGGCTTCGCGCCCCGCACCGATCTCAAGCACGGCATCGCCGCCTTCGCCGACTGGTACCGCGCCTGGGTCGCCGACGCCGTGACCTGACGCTCCCGGACGTCTCGCGCCTCCGACGGGGTGCCAGCCTCCCCGTCCCCGGTCTATGCTGCGGACCCGTTCGATCTCGAGAAGGACAAGCGACGCGTGCCCGAATGCCCCGGCCTCTACGATCTTGCCGCCATGCGAGACGGCCCGATGGCGCGCCTGCGCGTGCCGGGCGGACGGCTGACGGCGCGGGCCGCGATCGGGCTCGCCGCAGCCGCGCGCGCATGCGGCTCCGGCGCCATCGATCTGACCAACCGCGCCAACCTTCAATTGCGGGGTCTCGACACGGGCCGGATCGGCGCGCTCCACGCCGAGCTCGACAGGCTCGGCCTCGCCCCCCGCACCCGCCGGGCGGACCGCGCGCGCAACATCCTCGCGAGCCCGCTCGACGCGGACGGCGCCCTGCCCCGGCTCGTCCACAGGATCGACGCCGCCATCGCACGGGCGGCCGATGCCGGCCGGCTCGAGGGCCTGCCCGTCAAGGCGTGCTGCGTGATCGATGGCGGCACCGGCGACGTGATCGGGCTCGGCCACGATGTCGGACTGATACGAGAGGCCGGCGACATCTGGCGGCTGAGCCTTGCCGGCGAGCCGAGCGACCGGGGCATCGCGAGCGCAGGCGCGCCCGGTCTCGTCACCCAGCTCTTCGAGGCGATGGCCCGCGCGCGCCGACGGATCGGCGCCATGGAGCGGGCCGCGCGCGGCGAAGCGCTGCTCCGAACCGGCCTCTTCGCACTCGCCGAGCCCCCCCTTCCCCACTGGCCGGAGCCGGCCGACGATCTCGGAGAGGGTGCGGGGCATCTCGCCTTGCGCGCGCCGCTCGATGGGCTCGGGGCCGACGGGCTCGCCGCCCTCGGGACCTGGGCGGAGCAGGGCGACGGGCTCGTCCGCCTCGCGCCCCACCGGCGGATCGTGCTCGCCGGCTTGCGCGCCGACGCGAGCGCCACCCTTCTGGCCGAGGCGGATAAGCGCGGCTTCGCGGCGGGCGCGCACCCCCTCCGCATCGTCGCCTGCGCCGGAGCAAAGGGCTGCCCCCGCACGGCGCGCGACACGCGAGGCGACGCCGCGAGTCTCGCCGCCGCCATCACCAAGACCGTCGGCGAGACCGTCGGCGAGACTCGCACCCCGCATCGCCCAGCAACGATCCATCTGAGCGGCTGCCGTCGAGGCTGTGCCCGGCCCGGTCCGGCCGACTGGTTGCTCCGCGCCGAGGGCGACGCCTACGCGCTCTTCGCCGATGCCGCGGCCGATACGGATGCCCGCGCCCTGGAGACGGTTTCGCCCGCCGCGCTTCCAGCACGGCTCGCCGCCCGGCTCGGCGCCATACGGGAGGCGGCATGAGTCAGCCCCTCCCGCATCGCGCGCCGCCATCGCTCGCCTACGAGCGCGACCCCGCGACGATCTATCGCCAGTCCTTCGCGACCATCCGCGCCGAGACCGACCTCGCCCATCTGCCGGCCGATCTCGAAGCGGTGGCCGTGCGCATGGTCCACACCTGCGGCATGACCGACTTGCCGCGCGATCTCGACCATGGCCCGGGCGCCGACGGCATCTCGGTCGGCGCCGCCGCGCGCGCGGCCCTGCGGGCGGGCGCTCCGGTGCTTTGCGACGCCAACATGATCGTGGCCGGCGTCACCCGCTCGCGGCTGCCGGCCGACAACGAACTTCTCTGCCTTCTCGACGATTCGCGCGTGCGCGACCACGCTCGCAGCATCGGCAACACACGCTCCGCCGCCGCGCTCGACTTCTGGGGCGAGCGGATGGCCGGCGCCGTCGTCGCGATCGGCAACGCGCCGACGGCGCTCTTCCATCTCCTCGAACTTCTCGATGCCGGCGCGCCCCGCCCCGCCGCCATTCTCGGCCTTCCCGTCGGCTTCGTCGGCGCGCGCGAATCGAAGCGCGCGCTGGCCGACGATGCGCGTGGCGTTCCCTTCCTCACGCTGCACGGCCGGCGCGGCGGATCGGCGCTGGCCGTCGCGGCCATCAACGCTCTGGCGAGCGACACCGAATGACGGCCTCGAGCGAGAAGCACGGCACGCTCACCGGCATCGGCGTTGGCCCCGGCGACCCGGAGCTGATGACGCTGAAGGGGCTGCGGCTGCTGAAGGCGGCCTCGGTCGTCGCCTATCCGTGCAAGTCCGCCGATGGCGGCGTCGCCCGGCGCACGGTCGAGACCTTCCTGACGCCGGAGCAGACGCTTCTGCCCATGGTCTATCCGCTGACGGCCGACGGGGCGGACAGGGCGGACTACGAGATCCGGCTCGCCGGCTTCTACGACGAGACGGCGGAGGCGCTGGCCGCCCATCTTGCGGCGGGGCGCGACGTCGCAGTCCTCTGCGAGGGCGACCCCTTTCTCTATGGCTCCTTCATGTACTGGCACGCGCGACTGAAGGACCGGTTCGCGGTCGTGACCGTGCCCGGCGTCTCCTCGATCGTCGCGGGGCCGGTCGCGGCGGCCGTGCCGCTCACGGTCCGCGACGATGCGCTGAGCGTCCTGCCGGGAACGCTCGGCGAGGACGATCTCGTCGCGCGCCTGCGCGGCTGCGATGCCGCCGTCGTCCTGAAGCTGGGGCGGACCTGGCCCAAAGTGCGCCGCGCGCTCGCCCGCGCCGGCGTGTTGGAGCGGGCCCTCTATGTCGAGCGGGCGAGCCACGCGTCGGAGGATGTGCGTCCGGCAGCCGAGGTCGACGCGGCGCGCCCGCCCTATTTCTCGATGGTGGTGGTGCCCTCGGCACGGCCCGTCGACGTCGCCCAGCCCCAGCGCGAGACGGCGCGCGCATGTGGATCGTCCGGGCGCCTCACCGTCCTCGGGCTGGGCCCCGGCCAGGCCGACTGGCTGACGCCCGAGGCGCGCGCGGCGTTGGAGACGGCCGATGTCTGGGTCGGCTACGAGACCTATCTCGGCATGGCCGCCGCCCTCGTCGCGCCCCGCCCCGACCAGACCCTGGCGCCAAGCGACAACCGGGTGGAACGCGAGCGGGCCGAGGACGCGCTCGACCGGGCCGCAGACGGCGCCCATGTCGCGCTCGTCTCGTCGGGCGATCCGGGCATCTTCGCCATGGCGGCCGCCGTCATGGAGGCGCTCGAGGCGTCGCCGGAGCGCTGGACGCACGTCCGCGTCGACATAGCGCCCGGCGTCAGCGCGATGCAGGCCGCCGCCTCGCGGATCGGGGCGCCGCTCGGCCACGATTTCGCGGTCGTCTCGCTCTCCGACTACCTCAAACCCCTCGATCAGGTGATCGCTCGCGTCCGGCATGCGGCCGAGGCCGACCTCATCCTCGCGCTCTACAATCCCGCCTCGCGCACGCGGCGCGGCCAGTTGGATGCCGTGCTCGACGTCCTGCGCGGCATGAAGGCGGGCGAGACGCCCGTCCTCGTCGCGCGCGATGTCGGGCGGGCGGGGGAGACGGTCAGTCTCACCAGTCTCGCCGCGCTCGATCCGGGCATCGTCGACATGCGTACGCTGCTCATCGTCGGCTCATCGCACAGCCGCGCCTTCCGGCGGGGCGACCGGACGCTCTTCTACACGCCGCGCCGCTACGAGGCGTCGGCACTTGCCGAGGCTGCGGAATAGCGGTGGCGGAGGCGCGCCGCCCGGACCGCCCGCTGCGCTATGGCTGGACGACCGGGGCCTGCGCGACGGCCGCGACAAAGGCGGCCTTCACGGCTCTCGTCACGGGCCGCTTTCCCGATCCCGTCACGATCACGCTGCCGCGCGGCGAGACGCCGGCCTTCGCGCTCGCGAGGGAGGCGACGGGGACGGAGGAGGGCGAAGCCTGGGCCATGGCCGCGATCGTCAAGGATGCGGGAGACGATCCGGACGTCACGCACGGGGCGCTCGTCTCGGCACGGGTCGAGAGGGGCGCGGCCGGCTCCGGCGTCGTCTTCCGGGCAGGCGCGGGCGTCGGCACGGTCACCAAGCCCGGCCTGCCGCTGCCTCCGGGCGAGCCGGCGATCAATCCGGTGCCGCGCGAGATGATGCGGGCCGCGATCGCGGAGGTCGTCGCGGCGCATGGCGGGAGAGATGACGCGGTGGTCACGATCGCCGTCGCGGACGGCGAGGCGCTGGCGCGGCAGACCTGGAACCCGCGGCTTGGCATCGTCGGCGGGCTCTCGATCCTGGGGACGACGGGCATCGTGGTGCCCTATTCCTGCGCGGCGTGGATCGATTCGATCCATCGGGGCGTCGACGTCGCGCGCGCCAGCGGCACGCGGCACATCGCGGCGGCGGTGGGGGCCACCTCGGAGGGATTGGTCCAGCGGCTCTACGATCTGCCCGAGACGTCGATCATCGACATGGGCGATTTCGCCGGCGGGCTCCTCAAATACCTGCGCGCGCATCCGGTGCCGAAGCTGACCATCGCCGGGGGTTTTGCCAAGATGTCGAAGCTGGCGGCCGGTCACATGGACCTTCATTCCGGGCGTAGCCAGGTCGACATCGCCGTTCTCGCCGCGCTCTTGGAGGAGGCCGGCGCGGATGGCGATCTCGTCGCCCGGGCGCGCGAGGCGAATACGGCGCTCGAGGTGCTGACGCTGGCGGGGGGCTTCGCGCTCGGCGATCGCATCGCGGAGGCCGCGCGCCAGGCGGCCGTCTCCGCCCTCAAGGGCGCCGAGGTCGAGATCGAGATCGTCGTCTCCGACAGGGAGGGCCGACTGGTCGGCCGGAGCGGCCCGGCTCCGTAAGGCGCTGTCGCCACAGCCTCGCCGCCCGGACCCGTCCGCAAGACCGGGCGTGACGCATGACCGGCGATCTCAGAGCAAAGCGAGTTGCTGCGTCGTCTCGGCGCCCGCCCGTGTCGTTCGCCCGCTCGCCCTGGCCGCCCGCGCCGGCGGCGTAAAGAGGTCGGTGCGCAGCTGCATCCTCTTCCCATCCAGCCCGAGCCGCTTCTTCGCCACCTCGAAGCGGCGCTGAAGGAGATAGGCATAGGGCCCCGCCCCCTTCATGCGGGTCGCCCAGTCGGCATCGTATTCGCGCCCGCCCCGCGTGCCTTTCAAGAGGTTGAACGCCTTGTCGAGACGGTCGGGATAATGCTCCATCAGCCAAGCCCGGAAGATGGGCTTCAACTCGTGCGGCAGGCGCAGCAGCACGTAGTCGACCTCGGCCGCACCGGCATCGCGCGCGAGCCGCAGGATGGTCTCCAGCTCGTGATCGTTGAGGGCCGGGATCATCGGCGCGGCCACGACGCCGGTGCGGATGCCGGCCTCGTGTAGCTTCGCGATCGTCTCCAGCCGCTTTTCCGGCGCCGAGGCGCGCGGCTCCATGCGGCGCGAGAGATCGCGGTCGAGCGTGGTGACGGAGACGAAGACCTTGACGAGATCCTTGGCCGCCATGCGGGCGAGAATGTCCACATCGGCCAGCACGCGCGACGACTTGGTGACGATGGCGACCGGATGGTTGGCGCGCTCCAGCACTTCGAGAACGCGGCGCGTCAGCCGATAGCGGGTCTCGATCGGCTGATAGGGGTCGGTGGCGGTGCCGAGCGCGATGGTGCGGGGCGTGTAGCCGGGCGCCGCCAGCTCGCGCTCCAACGCCTCGGCGGCGTTGACCTTGGCCGTCAGCCTTGTCTCGAAGTCGAGGCCGGGCGAGAGGCCGAGAAAGGCGTGGGTGGGGCGCGCGAAGCAATAGACGCAGCCATGCTCGCAACCGCGATAAGGGTTGATCGAGCGGTCGAAACCGATGTCGGGCGAGGTGTTGCGCGCGAGAATGCGCCGCGCCCGCTCCTCGCGCACCTCGGTCGCGAGACCGGTCTCGGCGCCGCCGGAGCCCCAGCCGTCGTCAAAGCCGATGCGGTCGTGCCGCTCGAATCGGTTGACGAGATTGACCGTCGCGCCCCGGCCGCGACGTCGCTCATGGGCGACCGTCTCCGGGCGACCGCCGATGGGGAGTGCGGGCGCGCGGTCCGCGCGCGTGTTGTCGTAGGCATTCGACATGTCGCACCCATAGCGGATTCTGGAGAACATATCAAGAACGAATACTGCGATAGGGCGGGTGGGCCATGCCGGCCTCTACGGAGCGAGCCGTTTCGGTGTCAGGTAGGCGAGGAGGCGCCGCTCTCCGAGGTCGATGCCGACGAAGGCGCAGGTCGGCAGCCGGTCCAACACGGCGATCGACGGCCCCTCCGGCAGGGCCGTGTCGCACGAGGCCAGCGCAAGGTCGCGCAGACCGGGCGCGTGCCCGACGAGGAGCGTTCCGTCTGCGCCCTCGGCTGCGAGCACGTCGCCGAGGGCCGAGGCGTCGGCCTCGTAGAGGGCGTCGACGAATACCGGCTCCGGCACCCTCCATTCGGAGGCCATCAGCGCGAGCGTCTCGCGCGTGCGCCGGGCGGGGGAACACAGGACGCGGGAGGGCGCGAAGCCGAAACCGGCGAGGGCGCGCGCCATGGTGGGCGCATCGCGCCGCCCCCGAGGTCCGAGCGGACGGTCGAAGTCAAGCTCGGGATCCTCCCAGCTCGATTTGGCATGGCGCAGCAGCATGAGCATGGAAGCGGTCTCCGCCTCGTGGTGGGCCTCGCCGCGGTTCGGTCCGGCCGGGCGCGATAACGGAGACCAATGCGGGCGACCACCCGGCACAAACCGCTACCCGGCAAGCCTGCGCCCGGCAAGACTTGCCGACCTGGCCTCCCGCACCGCCGCATCGTCCGTCCCGGGCGCGATCCCTTCGGCGGCGAAGCCCGCGCGCAGGCTGGCCTTCCCGCCGCGCCCGAGCACGACGAGAGTTTGGCACGCGGCTTGCAAGGGAGGGGCGAAGCTCAATGCCAGACGCACGGCCCTTGTGCCGGTGCGCGAGAAGGAGACAACACATGGGTATCTACGGCGCTCTCACCACCGCGGTCACCGGCCTGCAGGCGCAGTCCTTCGCGCTGGAGAACATTTCCGGCAACATCGCCAACTCGCAGACCACCGCCTTCAAGCGCACCGACACCTCCTTCGTCGACTATGTCGTCGAGAACTCGCCCAAGCGCCAGAAGTCGGGCATCGTCTCGGCCTTCTCCCGCCAGACCAACGACGTGCAGGGCGACATCCTCGCCTCCTCGACCTCGACCTCGATGGCGATCAATGGCGACGGCTTCTTCCAGGTCGAGCGGCTCTTCGACTTCTCGGACGCGCAGCCGGTCTTCAACGGCGAGAACTTCTATTCGCGCCGCGGCGACTTCCAGGTCGACCGCTTCGGCTACCTCGTCAATGGCGGCGGCTACTACCTGAAGGGCCTGCCGGTCGACCGCATCTCGGGCAACGTGTCGGGCACGGTGCCCGAGGTGATCAAGATCCCCAACGACTTCCTCGGCGCCAAGCAGACGTCGGAGGTGAAGATCCGGGCCAACGTGCCGGCCGATCCGCGCACCGTCTTCTCCGGTCAGAACGGCGGCGATCCCTACATCGCCGACTCGCTGAACGCGGCGGACAACATCACGGTCGCCGACAACGAGCTCTTCCTCGAATCCTCCATCGCGGGCGGCGCGATCACGATCTTCAACGAGAACGGCGCTCCGGTGAACGTGCAGATGCGCTGGGCCCAAGTCGAGCCGCCGGCCGCCGTCACCGCGGCCGGTCAGACGCAGTGGGCCGCGTTCTACCAGGAACTCAACCCCGACAAGTCGACTGCCGCCACGGACGTGATCTGGCGCGCGCTGCCCGACAACGTCTCGGGAACGGGCCGGGAGGTCTTCACCTTCGACAAGAACGGCAAGATGAACCTGGCCGACACCTACGGCACCGGCAACGACAATTTCATCCAGATGGCGAACGTTACCGTCGACGGGCAGGAGGTGCCCAACGTCCGCTTCAACTTCGGCGAGACGGGCCTCACCTCCTATGCCGACCCGTCGGGCGCCTATCAGGCGACCGAGCTGGAGCAGAACGGCTATCCGGCGGGCGAGCTCGTCGACGTCGAGGTCTCCGACCTCAACCGGATCCGGGCCAACTACTCGAACGGCATCTCGATCGACGTCGCCGAGATCCCGCTCGTCTCGTTCAACTCGGAGAACAACCTGCGCGCTCTCGACGGCGGCGGCTATGCCAAGACGAACGAGTCGGGCAACCCGATCCAGGGCGCCAACGCCTCGATCATCGGCGCCTCGCTGGAAGCCTCCAACACCGATATCGCCGACGAGTTCTCCAAGCTCATCGTCACCCAGCAGGCCTATAGCGCCAACACCCGCATCGTCTCCTCGGCCGACGAGATGATGCAGGAGACGCTGAACATGAAGCGATAGCGGCTAGCGCCTAGGCGCACCGTTCCAGGCGCGGCGCGAACGCGCAGGCAAGGTTCTGAAAGCGCGCGCTCCGCCTCCGGGCGGAGCCGCACAAGACGAGGGGGGCCACGTCCGATGCCCAAATCTCGTTAAAGCGGCGATAACCCTGAACGGGCTATCGTGGTGAACGGACAGGGTTAAAGGTGCGCGCGGCCCCAGGGCCCCGCCCGAACGTGTCGCGTAAGTCGTAAGGGGTGTTGGTCATGGGTCTAGGCAACGTATTGGGCACCGCTCTGTCGGGTCTGCAGGTCACGCAGAGCTCGATCGAGATCGTCAGCCAGAACATCGCGAACTCCACCACCAAGGGTTATACCCGCAAGCTGCACGACCAGGACTATGTCGACGCCAACGGCTCGAACTACGTCCGCTCGCTCGAGGCGACCCGCGCGCTCGACGTCATGCTCCAGCGCTCGGTGCGCCAGGAGACGGCCCGAATGGCCGAGACCGAGGCGCGCAATGGGCTCCAGTCGCAGCTCGGCCTCCTCTTCGGCCAGCCGGGCAGCAACATCGCGCTCGACACCATGTTCAACGACGTCGTCGAGGCGCTCGAGGGCCTCGTGACGACGCCCGAGAGCAACGGCGCGCGCCAGGAGGTGCTCTCGCAGGCGCAAAGCTTCGCGGCCCGGCTCAACCAGCTCTCCGACGGCGTGCAGGAACTGCGCCGCCAGGCCGAGGTCGGCATCGCCGAGGGCGTGCGCGAGGCCAATGACGCGCTGCGCGAGATCGAGCGCCTCGACGCGCAGATCGTCATGGAGACCGGCATGGGCCGCGTCGACGCAGACCTTCTCGACCAGCGCGACATCGCCATCGACCGACTCAACGAATTCATGGAGGTCCGCACCTTCGAGAAGGGCAATGGCGGCGTCACGGTCATGACGACCGGCGGCGTGATGCTGCACGACATCCGCGCCGTCGAGATCTCCTTCGACAGCCGCCGCTCGGTCTCGGCGCAGCAGCTCTACGACCGCGACGACGCGCAGCGCGGCGTCGGCACGATCACGATCGGCATGCCGGACGGCGCCAAGCTCGACCTCCTCTCCTTCGACGGCCTGCGCGGCGGCAAGCTCGCCGGCCTCGTCGACATGCGCGACATCGACCTCGTCGAGGCGCAAGCCCAGCTCGACGAGATCGCCCACGCGCTCGCCAAGGCGACCGCCAGCTCCTCCATCGACAACACCGGAACGGCGGCGGCACCTGCCTACGACCTCACCGGCATGGGCGACGGCGACGCGATCTCGATCGCGTTCAACGACGGCACGACCGAGCGGACGCTGACGCTCGTCAATTCGGCCGCCACCGTCGATCCCACCTATACGACCGATCCCAACGACATCGTCGTCGGCATCGATTTCGCAACCGCCAACAGCGCCGCGATCAATGCCGCCATCGACACCGCGATCACGACGGCTGGCGGCAACTCGGCCAATGGCGTCGACGTGACCTGGACGGCGCCCGGCCTGACGGCAATCGGCTCCGGCACGGCCACGATCACCGGCTCGTCCGCCTCCATCACCGAGACCGACGCCAATGCGACGACCGGCCTCGGCCTGCCGCTCTTCACCGCTGGCGCCACGGCCTATACGAACGCGCCCGGCCTCGGCTTCCAGCAGAAGCTCGGCTTCGCGGCCAGCATCTCGGTCAACGCCGACATCACGAACGATCCGAGCCGGCTGGTGCGCTATTCGGCGACCACCTATCAGGGCGACACGGCCCGGCCCGAGGCGCTTCTCGAAGCCTTTGACGGCGCGACGCGCAGCTTCGCGCCCGCCGG
The DNA here is from genome assembly GCA_963799285.1 of uncultured Alphaproteobacteria bacterium. Classification (GTDB taxonomy): domain Bacteria; phylum Pseudomonadota; class Alphaproteobacteria; order Rhizobiales; family CAWCWK01; genus CAWCWK01. The sequence goes on along the minus strand of CAWCWK010000004.1, from coordinate 3,233,245 downwards.
CGGCGTCGGCGGTCAGGGCAAGCCCTTCGAGGGGACCCCGTCCGACTATCTGCGCGCCGTCATCTCCTCGCAGGGTGCCCGCACCGCCAACGAGGCGCGCCGCGCCGACGCGCAGTCGCTCGTCACGCAGAGCCTCGTCGAGCGCGCCGAGCGGGCCTCGGGCGTCGATATCGAGCAGGAGATGGCCGACCTCCTCGACCTGCAGAACATCTACAACGCCAACAGCCAGGTCATCCGCGTGGTGCAAGAGCTGATGGATCAGCTGATGAACTCCGTCCGGTAGCGCCTGGACGAAACGCCGGTGCGCGGCGCGCAGGCCGCGCGGACGACCGGGACCAGACGACAAGGCGCACGCTTCGCCGGGCGCGACACGAGTTGAGGGTATAGACGATGCTTATTTCCGGCTACGGCGCAGGCACCAACCTGAGCTACCAGATCCGCAACATGCAGGACACGATGGGCGACCTGCAGCGCCAGCTCTCGACCGGCAAGGTGAGCCGCGATTTCGCCGGCCTCGGCGCCGGGCGCGACGTATCGCTGACCATGCGGGCCCAGCTGTCGAAGTCGTCGTCCTTCGGCCAGACGATCTCCTTCGTCTCGGGGCGCCTGGAGGCGACGCAGCTCGTCCTCCAGCGCGTCGAGAGCATCCTAAACGACACGGCCACGGGCACGCTCGAGGCCAACGTCCAGCTGACCTCGGGAGGCAAGACGGTGCAGCAGATGCTGGCCGACAAGCGCCTCGAGGAGATGCTCGCCCTCCTCAACACCGAATACGAGGACCGCAGTCTCTTCTCCGGCCGCAAGACCGACGGGGCCTCCAATATCGGCGCCGACGCGATCATGAACGGCGCAGGCGGCAAGGACGGTCTCCTGGAGATCATCGACGAGCGCCAGGCGGCCGACAAGGCCGGCGCCAACGGCGCGCTAGGGCGGATCGGCGTGGTGGCTTCGGGCACGGCGGGCGTGACGCTGAGCGACGAGGCCAATCCGTTCGGCCTCAAGCTGAGGCCGGACTCCCTGCTGACCAGCCTGCCGGCGACCGTCACCACCGCTCCCGCCGATCCGACGACATACGTGCCCGCCGCGGGAGGGGTCTCCGAGACCCTCGGCTTCGACCTCGGCGCGACCATGCCGGCCGTCGGCGACTGGATCTCCTTCGAGGTCGAGATGCCCGGATACGACCCCGACCTCTACCCGATCGCTGAGGACCCCACACGCGAGCGCACGCGCGCCGAGCAGACCCATCTCATCGAGACCATCCGACTGAAGGCCGGTCCGGCGGGCGCCAGGGACCCGGAATTCGTCGCCGTCGCCGGCACCTATACGCCGGCCCTTCGCGAGCCCAACGACATCAGGGGCTTCGAGCTCGGTGAGGGTGCGACGCCCGCCGACAGGATCGCCGCCACCGCCGCCAACATGCAGGCCGCCATCGAGGCCGCCTTGACCGAGATGACGGCGGAGAAACTGCCCAACGCCTCCGCCATCCAGGCGGCCGAGGACTTCTTCGCCTATGACGACGCGGCCAGCACCACCCATCCCAAGCGCGTGAACGCGACCCAGGACGGCTGGGAGCCGGTCGCGGCCGCCAGGGCGACGACCACGCTCTGGTACACCGGCGAGGTCGGCGGGGGCCGGGCGCGCGATTCGGCCGTCGCCAAGATCGACGACAACCTCAAGGTCTCCTACGGTGCCCGCGCCAACGAGGACCTCTTCAAGGACACGCTCGCCGCGCTCGCCGTCTTCGCCAGCGAGGACTTCCCCGTCGACGACAACGAGAACCGGGCGCGCTACATGGACATGGCCGACCGGGTCCGCTTCTCGGTATCGGGCACCGAGACCGACCAGCGCAGCCGCGCCATGCAGGCCGACTTCGCCTCCGTTCAGGTCGCCGTCGACGAGGCCCGCCAGCGCCACCGCTTCCGCGATGTGCTGGCCGAGGACATGATCGACCGCGTCGAGGCGTCGGACAACAACCTCGTCGCCACCCAGCTCCTCGCGCTCCAGACACAGTTGCAGATGAGCTTCCAGACGACATCCATGATCTCGCGCCTCAGCCTCGCCAACGTGCTCTAAAAGGCGCCACGGCCGCCGTGACGCGGCCACGAACGGGAAAGGCCGGACTGGGAGGTCCGGCCTTTTTCGTGTTCGATCGTGGTGATGCCGAAGCCGACCCGTGCCGACCTGCGCCGGCTCCGGGTTTCAGTCGTCGCGATAGACCCGCTCGCGGCGCTCGTGCCGCTCCTGCGCCTCGATGGAGAGCGTCGCGATGGGCCGCGCGTCGAGGCGCTTCAACGCGATCGGCTCGCCGGTATCCTCGCAATAGCCGTAGGAGCCGTCCTCGATCCGGGCGAGCGCGGCGTCGATCTTGGTGATGAGCTTGCGCTGCCGGTCGCGGGCGCGCAGCTCGATCGCGCGGTCGGTCTCCGACGAGGCGCGGTCGACGATGTCGGGCAGCGCGATCCGGTCGCGGCTCAACGAATCGAGCGTCTCCTGGCCCTCGCGAAGGAGCTCCTCCTTCCAGGCCACGAGCTTGCGGCGAAAATAGTCCTTCTGCCTCTCGTTCATGAAAGGCTCGGTCGGACTCGGCTGGTAGTCCATCTCGATCAGCGACATCATACGTTCCCCTGATTGCCGGACCCCGCTCTCCCGGCGGCGCCCTGTGCGGGACCGGATGTGAACCCGCCCGCCATTGTCGTTCTCGGTCGTATCGGTCTTCGTTCTCTCTCGGTCTTGGTTCTCTCTCGGTCTTGGCGGCCCGTCTGGCAATCCTTCCGGCGGACCGCCCGGCGCGATGGCCGTGTGATGCGGGAGCGCCGCCGACGGGCGTTTCGCACACAGCATACGCGCAAAGATGAACAAGCTGTGGCGCGATACCCCTAGAGCCTTGCAAAGGCCGCTTAAATTTCGGTCATCGACGGCCCGTCGGGGCGTCCATCGCCGGCATTCGCCAGTCTGTACCGTCACGGGTATGGGACGCCCGCGCCGTCTCGTCCTTGGCGAGCTCCACGCGCACCCGCAGCTCCAGCGCGGCCATGACCCGTTCCAGTCCGGCGTCCATGCCGGGACCGCCCAGCGCGTGCAGCTGGCCGGCCAGGGCATCGAGCGCGTCCCGTCCCTCGCCGCCGGCGAGGCGGTCGGCGCGAACCTCGTCGAGTGTTTCCAGGATCGCGAGGCCCTTGCGGGCCCGGCGCCGGGTCGCCGGCGAGACGGCCTCCTCGCCGGCTTGCAGCGATAGAAGGCCTTCGACGGCACCGGCCGCCCGCATGGACGGGCTGCGCAGCGGCCGACGCCCGGTGAGGAGGGCGGCGAACTCGCCGCGCCCCGTGCCGCCTGTGGCCTGCGCCCCGGCGCGGGGCACGGCAGAGCCGATCCGCCTCGTCTTGGCCTCGATATACACGCAGTCACCGGCCTTTCGCTCGAGATGATCTCGGGTTCGGATGATCCCGGGCCTGGACGACGTCCGGTCGGGATGGTCTGGCCTCACCCTCGCGGGCTTTGCCTAACGAGCGGTTAACGCCTGTCCCGACTTGGCCCGCGCGGCCGCCTCAAAACGCCACAGCCGCGAAACCCCCCGTTAACCACGTTGCGGGACGATGCGGCTCGAACACGGCGCGCGATCCGTTCGCGCTTATCCGCACGACGGTCGATGAGGGGTTGGGTCGCATGTCTGATAGTCGGGTGGCTGATAGTCGGGTGGCCTGTGAAGACAGGCCGATGCTGCGCCGGCGCACGCGCCGCGCTGCCGAAATCGTCTCCTGCCTCTCGCGCCGTATGGCCGGCGCCGCGACGGTGCTCGGCCTCGCCGCCGGCCTCGTTATGGGGCCCGGCGTCCTCGCGCCCGCCACGGCCGAGGCGGCGTCGCGCATCAAGGACCTCGTCGAGGTCGAGGGCGTGCGCGAGAACCAGCTCGTCGGCTACGGCCTCGTCGTCGGCCTCAATGGCACGGGCGACGGCCTCAACAACTCGCCCTTCACCCGCCAGAGCCTCGAGGCGATGCTGGAGCGCATGGGCGTCAACACGCGCGGCGAGCGCTTGAAGACGGCCAATGTCGCCGCCGTCATGGTTACGGCGAACCTTCCCCCCTTCGCCACCCAGGGCACCCGGATCGACGTGACGGTCTCGGCCATGGGCGACGCGCGCTCGCTCCTGGGCGGCACGCTCCTCGTCACCCCCCTTCTCGGTGCCGACGGCGAGGCCTACGCGGTCGCGCAGGGCCCGCTGGCCGTCGGCGGCTTCGCGGCCGTGGGCGAGGCGGCCACCATCACGCGCGGCGTGCCGACCTCGGCCCGCATCGCCAATGGCGCCCTCGTCGAGCGCGAACTCGGCTTCGACCTCTCCCATGTGCGCAGCCTGCGCCTGTCGCTGCGCAATCCCGACTTCACGACGGCGCGGCGCATCGAGCGCGCCATTAACGGCTTTCTCGGCCTCAAGGTCGCGCAGGCGACCGACCCGGCGACCGTCCGGCTCGACGTTCCGGCCGAGTTCATCCTAGGGGGCACACACGCCGTCGTCTCCAAGGGCGGCGACGGCTATCCCAGCACCGCCGGGCGCGCCGACATCGTCGGTCTCATCACCGAGATCGAGCAGCTGACCGTGACGCCCGACCAGATCGCCCGCGTGGTGATCGACGAATCGACCGGCGTCATCGTCATGGGCGCGGCCGTCCGGGTCAGCGAGGTCGCCGTCGCGCAGGGCAACCTGACCGTAACGATCACCGAGGCGCCGCAGGTCAGCCAGCCCTCGCCCTTCTCCGACGGCGTGACCACGGTCGTACCCCGCACCCAGGTGACGGTGGACGACGAGCCGCTCAACGGCCTCGCCATCGTCGCCGAGCAGGTAACGCTCTCGGAGCTCGTCGACGGGCTGAACGCGCTCGGTGTCGGTCCGCGCGACATGATCGCCATCCTTCAGGCTATCAAGGCGTCGGGCGCGCTCCAGGCCGATCTCGACGTCATCTAGCCGACCCTCTCTCTTCCTCGTCCACCAGTCTCGAGAAGGCACCCCATGGAACTCCAGGTCTCCCCGGCGCAGATGCAGAGCATCAAGGACGGCCGCGTCCCGGCGCATGTGGCCAAGATGGCCCGCGAATACGAATCCGTCTTTCTGCAGACCTCGTTCAAGGCCATGTTCGGCGAGATGATGGACGGCGTCGGAGAGACGGGCGCGGGCGCGGCCACCTGGCAGTCCATGCTGGTCGAGGAATACGCCAACGCGGTCGCCGATGTCGGCGGCATCGGCCTCTCCGACGCGCTGGCGCGCGACATGATGCGCTACCAGGAGATCGGCCAATGATCGGCGCCCAGATCGGCGCTCACGCGAGCCTCGAGAGCGCCGGGGCACCCGCCTCGATCGACGAGGACGAGGACGACACCGAGATCGCGACCGTGCGCGACGAGGCGGAGGCCGACGGTCTCCTCCTCCATCTCACCGAGACGATGGAGGCGATGAAAGCGGTCATCGAATCGGAGACCCGGCTCGTGCGCGCTGCCAAGCTGCGCGAGGCCATGCGCCTTCACGACGACAAGTACCGCCTCGTGCGCCAATACCGCACCGCGGTGCGCGCAATGCGGGCCAACGGACCGGTCTTGCGCAACATGATGCCCGAGCGCATGGAGCGCCTCTCGCAGCGCCACGACGCCTTCGCACGCTCCGTCAGCGCCAATCTCGAGACGCTGCGTACCGCGCGCGACGTCTCCGAGGGGCTGGTGCGCGCCGTCTCGACCGAGCTCCACGAGGCCCACGCCAACGCGCCCTATTCGGAGAAGGGCCAGGTCGACCTCGCCCCGAAATCGACCCCGCTCAGCGTCGACAAGGGCGTTTGAGGGCTAGCCGGGTCTCGTCGCGTCAGGTTTCGTCGCATCAGGTTTCGTCGCATCGGGTTTCGTCACCCGGCGCAGCGTCAGGTTGATCCGCCCGCCATCGGGCAGGATGTCGGCCATGTCGAGCCCGGGCGGCGCGGTGTGGGCCACCACCCGGTCGACGCCGTGATAGGCGAGCCGGGCCGCGCCCTGAAGCGTGAACGCATCCCCCGAGCGCAGCCGGAACGAGCGCGTCGGCGCGCCCCGCCGCTCCGCGTTGCCGAGCCGGTAGACCGCCTCGTCTCCGAGCGAGAGCGAGACGACGGGCGCGCCGAGGTCCTCCTCGTCGAGATCCTGATGGAGCCCCATGCGCGAGCCCGGATCGTAGAGGTTGACGAGGCAGGCCTCGGGCGGGTGGGGGTCGCTCCCGAAGGTCTTCCACGCCTCCAGCGCGAGCGCCGGGATGGCCGGCCAGGACCGTCCCGTCTCCGGATGGTGTGCCTGATAGCCATAGCCGGCCCTTGTCGGCACCCAGCCGAGCGGCCCCGCATTGGTCATCCGCACCGATAGCGGCTGGCCGGTGCGCGGCATGCGGGGGCGATAGGCGGGCGCGGCGGCGAGAATAGCGCGGACCGCGTCCAGAAGCGCGCGCTGGCCGTGCGCATCGAGAAAGGGTACCGGAGCGAGATCCGGAAAGGGCTCCCGGAGAGGCGCGCGCGGAGGCGGATCGGCCGGAACGGACGTAGCTTGGGGATCGGGGCTCTTCACTTTGGTTCTCCCAGCGGCCATCTGTCCTGTCGTTGAGCCACTTGGCGCAGACGGCGCCGGCAGGCCACCCGAAAGATCCAACGACGGAGACCCACGATGAAGATCGACACGCTCGCCCTTTGGGCCGTCGCGGGAGCGGCCGGTCTCTGGGTTCTCGTCTATGGCGGGATGGTTCTCTTCTTCGCCGCGTCCTTCTCGCCACTCCTGGCCCTCGTCGTCCTCGCTCTCGTGGCGCCCTTCGCCTATTTGCTCGCGCGGGTGGTGGGGGACAGGCTCGGCAATGCCGAGGACGACCATTACGAACGCACTGTGGAGCGATAGACGATGATCGTGACGACGACCGAGACCGTGCCAGGCCGCGAGATCGAGCAGATTTTGGGCATCGCGCGGGGCAACACGATCCGGGCCAAGCATATCGGCACCGACATCGTGGCGAGCCTGCGCAATCTCGTCGGCGGCGAGATCGGCGAATACACCAAGATGATGGGCGAGGCGCGTGAGGGGGCCATGGACCGCATGATCGCGGACGGACGCGCCATGGGCGCCGATGCCATTATCGGGATGCGCCTGTCGACCTCGATGATCGTGCAGGGCTCGGCCGAGCTCCTCGCCTTCGGCACGGCCGTGCGGCTGCGCTGACCAGACGGCCTCTCGGGGGGGCACGGGACCCTAGAGCACATAAATTCCCGTGCGCCGAGGCGCTTGCGGCGCCAGAACGCCCCTCCTATATCCGCTTCAACGCTCGACACCCCGCCGCAAGCGGGGCCTGCGGGCGGACCCGCCCCTCGATAGACGCGCGATGCGCGAAGGGGAGCCGAACGCGGCGCATCACCCGATCCGCCGCGCACCCGACAAGGTGCTGAGACAGGCCTTGCAAGTCGCGACAGCGGCGTGGGCGGCTCGCCCGACTGACATGAGAAGGAATTGAGACGACATGGCTAAAGTGATCGGCATCGACCTCGGCACGACGAATTCCTGCGTCGCCGTGATGGACGGCAAGGACCCCAAGGTCATCGAGAATTCGGAGGGCGCGCGCACGACCCCCTCCATGGTCGCCTTCACCGATGACGGTGAGCGCCTCGTCGGCCAGCCGGCCAAGCGCCAGGCGGTGACCAATCCCACCAACACGCTTTTCGCCATCAAGCGCCTCATCGGGCGCACCTATGACGATCCGACGACCAAGAAGGACCAGGATCTGGTCCCCTACGAGATCGTCAAGAACGCCAATGGCGACGCCTGGGTGAAGGCGCAGGGCGAAGAATATTCCCCCAGCCAGGTCTCGGCCTTTATCCTGCAGAAGATGAAGGAGACGGCGGAGGCCCATCTGGGCGAGACCGTCGACAAGGCCGTCATTACCGTTCCCGCCTATTTCAACGACGCCCAGCGCCAGGCCACCAAGGATGCCGGCAAGATCGCCGGGCTCGAGGTCCTGCGCATCATCAACGAGCCGACGGCGGCGGCGCTCGCCTACGGGCTCGATAAGAACGACGGCAAGACGATCGCGGTCTACGACCTCGGCGGCGGCACGTTCGACGTCTCGGTCCTGGAGATCGGCGACGGAGTCTTCGAGGTGAAGTCGACGAATGGCGACACCTTCCTCGGCGGCGAGGATTTCGACATGCGCCTCGTCGGCTACTTCGCCGACGAGTTCAAGAAGGACCAGGGCATCGACCTGCGCAGCGACAAGCTCGCCCTGCAGCGCTTGAAGGAAGCCGCCGAGAAGGCGAAGATCGAGCTCTCTTCGGCCGCCCAGACCGAGGTCAACCTGCCCTTCATCACCGCCGACGCCTCGGGGCCGAAGCACCTGACGATGAAGCTGACGCGCGCCAAGTTCGAGTCGATCGTCGAGGACCTCATCAAGCGCACGATCGAGCCCTGCAAGGCGGCGCTGAAGGACGCCGGCCTGACGGCCTCCGATATCCACGAGGTCGTCCTCGTCGGCGGCATGACGCGCATGCCGAAAGTGCAGGAGGCCGTGAAGGCCTTCTTCGGCAAGGAGCCCCACAAGGGCGTGAACCCCGATGAGGTCGTCGCCATCGGTGCCGCGGTCCAGGCGGGCGTCCTGTCGGGCGAGGTCAAGGACGTCCTCCTCCTCGACGTGACGCCGCTGAGCCTCGGCATCGAGACGCTGGGCGGTGTCTTCACGCGCCTCATCGATCGCAACACGACGATCCCGACCAAGAAGAGCCAGGTCTTCTCGACCGCCGAGGACAACCAGAACGCCGTCACCATCCGCGTCGCACAGGGCGAGCGCGAGATGGCGGCCGACAACAAGATGCTCGGCCAGTTCGATCTCGTCGGCATCCCGCCGGCGCCGCGCGGCGTGCCCCAGGTCGAGGTCACCTTCGACATCGACGCCAACGGCATCGTCAACGTCTCGGCCAAGGACAAGGCGACCAACAAGGAGCAGCAGATCCGCATCCAGGCATCGGGCGGTCTCTCCGACGCCGACATCGAGCAGATGGTCAAGGACGCCGAGGCCAATGCCGAGGCCGACAAGAGCCGGCGCGAGCTCGTCGAGGCCAAGAACCAGGGCGAGGCGCTCATCCACGCCGCCGAGAAGTCGCTGGCCGATTTCGGCGACAAGGTCGGACAGGCCGAGCGCGACGGCATCGAGGCCGCCATCGTGGATCTGAAGTCCGCGCTCGAGGGCGACGATCTGGAGGCCATCCGCGAGAAGTCCGCGGCGCTCGGACAGGCCTCGATGAAGCTCGGCGAGGCGATGTACGCCGCCAATGCCGATGGCGGCGACACCGATGGCGGCGACGATGCCTCCGGCCCCGACGCCTCGGCCAACGACGACGCGGACGTCGTCGATGCCGACTTCGAGGAAGTGCAGGACGAGGACGATCGCAAGTCGGCCTGATGAGCCGGTTTTGGAACGCCTCCACAGGTTCGCGCGGCGCCCTCGTGCGCCGCGTCGCTCCCCTCCCGGCCTCGCATCCTCGTCTGGGTGCGGGGCCTCCTCACGATCCGTGACGGCCGAAGTTCAGATCCATGTCCAAAACCACGTCCAAGACCGACTATTACGCCACGCTCGGCGTATCGAAGACCGCGTCCGACAAGGAGTTGAAGGCGGCCTTTCGCAAGCTCGCCATGCAGCACCACCCGGACAAGAACCCCGGAGACGCCGCGGCCGAGGCCAAGTTCAAGGAAGCGGGCGAGGCATACGACGTGCTGCGCGACGCGCAAAAGCGTGCCGCCTACGACCGCTTCGGCCATGCCGCCTTCGCCAACGGCTCGGCCGGGCCCGGTGCCGGCGGCGGCTTCGGCCAGGATTTCGGCGCATCGATGTCCGATATCTTCGAGGAGGTCTTCGGCTTTACCGGCGGCGCGCGCGGTCGCACCGGCGGGCGGGCCCGCACCCGCACGCCACGGGGCCAGGACCTGCGCTTCGACATGGAGATCACGCTTGAGGACGCCTATCACGGTAAGGAGGCCGAGATCGACGTGCCCTCCGCCGTGTCCTGCGAGACCTGCGCCGGATCGGGCGCGAAGCCTGGTACGTCGACCAAGACCTGCGGCACCTGCGGCGGCATCGGCCAGGTGCGCGCGCAGCAGGGCTTCTTCTCGATCCAGCGCGCCTGCCCGACCTGTTCCGGCACCGGCGAGATCATCGAGACGCCTTGCGAGACCTGCTCCGGCCAGGGCCGGGTGATGAAGGAGCGCACGCTCCAGATCAACGTGCCGGCCGGCGTCGAGGACGGCACCCGCATCCGCCTCACCGGCGAGGGCGAAGCCGGCCCCAACGGTTCGCAGTCGGGTGATCTCTACATCTTCCTGTCGGTCAAGCCGCACGAGGTCTTCCAGCGCGACGGGGCCGACCTCTTCTGCCGCGTGCCGGTCTCGATGGCGACGGCGGCGCTGGGCGGTCAGCTCGAGGTCCCCACGCTCGACGGCGGGCGCACCCGGATCCGCATTCCGGAGGGCACGCAGACCGGCCGCCAGTTCCGCCTGCGCGGCAAGGGCATGCCGATCCTGCGCTCATCACAGGGCGGCGATATGTTCATCCAGGTCGCGGTCGAGACGCCCTCCAAGCTGACCCGCCGCCAGCGCGAGCTGCTCGAGGAGTTCGAGGCCGCGTCGTCCGACGAGAACCACCCCGAGGCCACTGGCTTCTTCTCCAAGGTCGCCCGTTTCTTCGAGGGCGCCGAGGACGAGGCGCGGCCGAACTAGGGGGCGCCGCGCAGATCGAGCTCCGCCATCTGGTCAGCCACGCCCCGTCGGTCTAAACGCGAAGGCCTTCTCGACCGACGGAGGCGGGGATTTGCCGGATCCCTCCTACCCGAGCCGCAGGACGATCAGACCCGCCGTGACCGATAACGTCCCCCGCTCGCGACCGTCGCCGCCATCATGGCCCTGAAGGCGAAGCCCGACCCTTTGCCGAATCGGCTCGCGCGCGCCGTGGGCGATCGGCTTCGCCCGGACGCGGCCACCGGGCAGGCGGCGCCCATCAAGCGAGGACCGGCGCTCAAGTCCGGCCCGGCACTCCCCGCCAAACTCGCCGATAACGATGACGTGCGCTTCCTGCGCGGCTGGATGGGCAATCCGCTGAAGACGGGTGCCATCGCTCCATCGAGCCAGGCACTGGCGCGAACCATGGTCGCCATGATCGATGCCGACCTGCCCGGCCCCATTCTCGAACTCGGCCCCGGCACCGGCGCGATGACCCGCGCCCTCATCGCGGCCGGCATCCCCGAGGAGCGCCTCGTCCTCATCGAATACGCGCCCGAATTCGTCGCCCTTCTGACGGAGCGCTATCCGACCGCCACCGTCGTGGAGGGCGATGCCTATGGGATCGCCGACCGGGCGGGCGAGCTTGGCCTGGCGCCGGCAGCCGGCATCGTCTCCAGCCTGCCGCTCATGAACCGTCCGGCCAGCACGCGGGCGGCGCTGCTCGCGGATGCCTTCTCGGTCCTCCACCCGCAAGGTGCGCTCGTGCAGTTCACCTATCTGCCCAAGGCGCCCATCTCGCATGCGCATATCGCGGGCCGTGTCAGAGCCCGGATCGATGCGAGCCGGATCGTCTGGCGAAACCTGCCGCCCGCCCGGGTCTGGCGCTACCGCCCGGTGCGGCGAGAGGATCATCCATGACGACCGCGCCCGCCAGCCGATTGCCCCGCACCGGCCTCGCTCCCAGGGATCGGATCATCGTCGCGCTCGATGTCGACGACATCGAAGAGGCTCGGGCCCTCGTCGCGCGGATCGGCGATGCGGCCGGCTTCTACAAGATCGGCTATCGGCTGGCCTATTCGGGCGGTCTCGGCCTCGTCCGCGAACTGAGCGAGGCCGGCCACCGCACCTTTCTCGACCTCAAGCTCCTCGATATCGACAATACGGTCCTCGACGGCACGACGGCTCTGGCAAAGCTGGGTGCGACCTGTCTGACCGTCCACGCCTATCCGCACGCCATGCGGGCCGCCGTCGCGGGACGAGGCGCGGACCTCGCCATCCTCGCCGTCACCGTCCTCACATCGCTCGACGACGACGGGTTGAAGGACGCCGGTTACGCGATGCCGGCTAAGGAGCTCGTCGTCCGCCGCGCCGCCCAGGCCGCCGCGGCGGGGATAGACGGCATCGTCTGCTCGGGACACGAGGCGGCCGACATACGCGGCGCCGCCCCCGATCTCGCCATCGTAGCGCCCGGCATCAGGCCAGCGGGCTCCGACACGGGCGATCAGGTCCGTGTGATGACGCCGGCGCGCGCGATCAAGGCCGGCGCGGATTATCTCGTCGTCGGGCGGCCCATCACCCGCGCCGCCGACCCTCGCCGCGCCACCCTCTCCATCGCCGATGAAGTCTCATACCTCTAGCCGGCTCATTACGAGTGCGATCTTGTGTGCGAAGGGACCGGCCGATATCAGGCGGCCGCCTCACTCCTGCAAAATTCCATAAATGACCCCCGGCACTCACCCCGCTTTAACCCTTCGTTTGCCATAACCATATGCGAGGCAGCGAGGCCGAGGGCGTGGACATCGCCATCGGACGCTCAGGCGAAGGGTATGCGGGACCTATGTTCGGTCGAACGGGATCACGGGATCGGAGAAGAAGGGCTTCGGCGGGCCGCAGTGCGATTCTGGCCGCCCTCATCGCGCCGCTCACGCTTTGCGGCGTCGACGGCACGGGTGTCGCCGAAGCCCAGAACGCGTCGACGCGCGGCGGGTCGAGCGGTTTGCCGATCCCGCGCTATGTCAGCCTCAAGAGCAATCCGGTCAACGTGCGGCGCGGGCCGGCGCGAGACCACGAGATCGCCTTCGTCTACGAGAAGGCAGGCCTGCCGGTCGAGGTCTTCGGCGAATACGACAACTGGCGCCGCATCCGCGATGCGGACGGGGACGAGGGCTGGGTCTATCACGCATTGCTGTCGGGCCGCCGAACGGTCATCGTCGCGCCTTGGCTGATGAGCGACGAGACGCCGGAGCCCCTTGAGCTCAAGGCCTCGGCATCGGCCGATGCCCGCACCGTCGCGCGGCTGGCACCCGGCGTCCTCGCGGACGTGGAGACCTGCGACGGGCGCTGGTGCGAACTCTCCGGCGAAGGCCCGGCCGGCGCGAGCTACGAGGGCTGGATGGCCCAGGACAAGCTGTTCGGCGTCTATCCGGGCGAGGTCGTCGACGACTGAGCGGCTCGAGCGGTCAGGTCGTGGCGATAGAGGATGGTCTCGTCCCCTCTGCCATCGATCCAGCGCTCGCCCGCCACCGCACCCAAGCGCTCCGCAAGCCGCCGCGAGGGCGCGTTCTGGGGCGAGATGATGCTGATGGCCTGCGTCCAGCCGAGATCCTGCCATGCGTGGGTGAGAAGCCGCGAGGCCGCTTCGAACGCATAGCCCCGGCCGTGATAGGCGGGCGCGAGCGCCCACATGATCTCGCGGCCGGGCTTACCCAGCGGGAACCACGGGCCGGCGAAGCCTATCCACGTTCCGTCTTTGAGCGTGACGGCAAAAGGCCCGTAGCCACGCAATGGAACATGACCGATATTACCGGCAAAGCGTCGCCAGACAGCGTCGCGCTCGTCCGGTCCGCCGATGAAGCGAGATGCGGCTTCGTCGGCATAGAGGGCGGCATAGGCGTCGAAATCCTCGGCGGCGAAACCGCGTAGGACGAGCCGCTCCGTCTCGATGACGGGTTGGAGAGCGAGAAGCGGTCTGGCTGTCATCGGATCTCTCCTCGCGGGCCTCGGGAGCCGGGTCCTGCTGCCTCCTCCAAGGACTACGACGCACTTAGCTGTCGCTGGCGAGGGTGGCGCTCCCCGGGTCCGGCCCAGGGATGCCGTATCGGCGAGAGGAGGGGGCGAAGGCCGGCCTACTCCTCGGCAGCGTCTTCGGCGGGCGCGTCTTCCGCCGGGGCGTTGGCGGCTTCCTCGGCGGCGGCCTTGGCGGCCTCGGCGGCTTCGAGCTTCTCGGCGGCGCGCTCCTTGGCCTTGGTGCCGGGCTCGGCCTTCTTCGGATTGTTGCGCGCCGGGCGCTCCAGGATGTCGGCGGCGGCCAGGAAGCGCAGGACGCGGTCCGTCGGCTGAGCGCCCTTGGAAAGCCAGTCCTGAATGCGCTCGGCATTCAGCTGCACGCGGTTCTCCGAATCCTTCGGCAGGCGCGGATCGTAGGAGCCGACCTTCTCGATGAAGCGGCCATCGCGCGGATCGCGGCTATTGGCGACGACGATGGAGTAGTAAGGGCGCTTCTTGGCGCCGCCGCGGGCGAGGCGAATCTTGACGGACATGCACGTTTTCCTTTGTTGTCAAATCTCTGCGCGAAGCTCCAAAGGCCTCGCAGTTCACTCGTCGCCTCTTGCGAGACGACCGAATTCGCGTGTGGCTAGCGCTTCTTGCCCGGCAGTCCGGGCGGGAGGCCAAGTCCAGGCAGCCCTTTTCCCAAGCCGCCGAGACCGCCCAAGCCGCCCAAGCCGCCCGGCAGCTTCGGCATGCCGCCGGATTTCTGCATTTCCTCGACCATCTCGGGCGTGATCCCGGGCATGCCGCCAGCGCCCGGCATTCCGGGAGGCATGGCCGGCATGCCGCCACCCATCATGCCGCCGAGCATGTTGGCGATGCCGCCGCGGCCGCCCTTGCCCTTGCCCATCGCCTTCATGACGTCGGCCATCTGGCGATGCGTCTTGAGGAGCTTGTTGACGTCCTGCACCGAGGTGCCGGAGCCCGCCGCGATACGCTTCTTGCGCGACGCGTTCATGACCTTGGGGGCGCGGCGCTCGGCCTTCGTCATGGAGGAGATCATGGCGCGCTGGCGTACGATCACCTTCTCATCGAGCCCGCCCATGGCCTCGATCTGCTTCTTTGCCTTGCCCATGCCGGGCAGCATGCCGAGCACGCCCTGCATGCCGCCGATCTTGGAGACCTGGTCGAGCTGTGCGGCCATGTCGTCGAGATCGAAGGATCCCTTCCGCATCCGCTCGGCCATGGCCTGCGCCTTCTCGGCGTCGATGGTCTGAGCGGCCTTCTCGACGAGGGCGAGGATGTCGCCCTTGCCGAGGATGCGGTCGGCGACACGGCCCGCGTCGAAATCCTCCAGGTTGCCCAGCTTCTCGCCCGTGCCGAGAAGGACGATGGGCTTGCCCGTCACGGAGCGCATGGAGAGCGCGGCGCCGCCGCGCCCGTCGCCGTCGATACGGGTGAGGACGATGCCGGTGAGGCCGACGCGCTCCTCGAAGGTGCGGGCCGTCGTGACGGCGTCCTGGCCGGTCAGCGCGTCGGCGACGAGAAGGGTCTGGTGCGGCCGGGCGAGGCGCTTGACCTCGGCGACCTCGTTCATCAGCGCCTCGTCAATGGAGAGGCGTCCGGCCGTATCCAGCATCACGACATCGTAGCCGCCGAGCCGGGCCGCATTCATCGCCCGGGTGGCGATGGCGACAGGCTCCTGTCCGGCCACGATGGGGAGCGTATCGACGCCCACCTGCTCGCCCAGCACCTTGAGCTGCTCCTGCGCGGCCGGGCGGCGCGTGTCGAGCGAGGCCATGAGGACGCGGCGGCGCTCACGTTCGGTGATGCGCATTGCGATCTTGGCCGTCGAGGTCGTCTTGCCCGAGCCCTGGAGACCGACCATCAGGACCGCTACCGGCGCGGCGGCGTTCAGATCGAGCCCGCCGCCCGTCTCGTCGCCGCCCAGCGTCTCTTTCAAGGCGTCGTAGACGATCTTGATGACCATCTGGCCCGGCGTGACGGATTTGAGCACCTCGGCGCCGATGGCGCGTCCGCGCACCTTGTCGATCAGGGAGCGGGCGACGGAGAGCTCGACATCGGCTTCGAGGAGCGCGCGGCGCACCTCGCGTAGCGCCTCGTTGACGTCGGCCTCGTTGAGCGCCCCCCGGCGCGTCAGCCCCTCGAATATGCCGGCGAGGCGATCGGACAGCGTATCGAACATGTCGGTCTCCTAGTCAGTCCGGCCAGAGTTAGTCATGCGTGAAGCCCAACGCAAAACGCGCGCTTGCCTCGCGGGCGGGCGCAACGCAGATCGCGCCCGCGGGCGCGATGCGCTGGCGGACGGTGACCTCCGAGATCGAGCCTCGGTCGGCGGGTCAAGTCGTGGGACTTGGGATTTGCGGGGAGGAATGCGGACAAAGCGCCGGTTTGTCAAGCGAAGACCGACCCGGAAGCCCACTTCGCGGGATCGGGAGACACGCCCGGAAGACGGGCCGAAAGGCGCCACCGGACCCTGCCTTTCGCCAGCTCCTGCCATCCCGGCGAAAACCCCTCCCATCAATCGACATGGCGTCGGCAATCCCCCTCAGCCGCCTGCCGGCAGCGTCTTCCCCCAAGGGAGACGGGATCGTCACCCGAAGCGTCGGCCTATTCGCCCGCCTCCACCCGCTCGGCCTCCCTCGCCTCGCCTGGCGCACTGGCATCCCGGGCGGGGCGCGCTCTTGTGCGCCGGGGGCGGCGGTCGACCCGCACGCGCTTGATGCGGCGCGGATCGGCGTCGAGGATCTCGAATTCGAGCCGGTCCGGCCCCGAGATCAGCTCGCCCCGCACCGGCACGCGGCCGGCCAGCGTCGCGATGAGGCCGCCGAGCGTATCGACGTCCTCGGCCGCCTCGCCTATCGATTCAAGGTCGAGACCGCGCCCGGCGTGGTCGCGCAGCGCCGTGTCGACATCCTCGAGGCTGGCCCGCGCGTCGACGATGAGACCACCGGCGGGATGGGGCATGATGGGCGTCGTGTCGTCCTCGTCGTGCTCGTCCTCGATGTCGCCGACGACCTCCTCGATCAGGTCCTCGATGGTCACGAGTCCGTCCGTGCCGCCATATTCGTCGATCACGAGCGCCATGTGGACGCGCCGCGTCTGCATCTGCACCATCAGGTCGATGACCGGCATGGAGGGCGGCACGTAAAGGACCGGCCGGACAAGACTGGTCTCGTGGATCGGCACCTCGAGATCGACCTCGGCCAGGGCGGCTGCGGCCTTCCCGGAGATTGCGGCCACGGTCTCGACATCCTCCGCGTCGCGCACCGCCTCGGCCCGCGCGGCCATCTCGTCGACGAAACGCTCGGCCGTGCCGCTGACGGGCAGGAGATGGCTGACGAGATCCTTGATGTGGACCATCCCCCGCGCGTCGTCGAGCACGTCGTGGAAGACGGGCAGACGGCTATGGCCGGCCGTGCGGAAGGTCATCAGGAGGGTGCCCAGCGGCGTCGCGTCATCGACGGCGATGACGTCGGCGCGCGGCACCATAACGTCCTCCACCCGCCGCTCGCGCAGCTGGAGAATGTTGCGGAGCATGGCCCGCTCCTCGGGCGAGAAGCCGTCGGCGGGTCCGTCGGTGTCGAGCGGGCTGGGCGCCGCGATCTCGCGGGCCAGTTCGTCGGCGAGGCTGGCGCGCAAAGAGAGCTGGCGCAGACCGAAACGCGCGCGGACCCGATCGAGAAGCTTGGGCCGGGCCGCACCCGGATCGGCCACCTGCGCCTCGGGCGTCCGTGCCTCGTGCGTCTGGGGTTCGTGCGGATGGGCTTCGGACAGCCGGCCGTGCGCGAGGCGAGGCTGTGGTTCGGCAGGCGCATCCGGCGGCTGGGGGGACGGTGCGGGGTCGGGCGAGGATGGCATGGAGTTCCGGGGCGTTTGTCGAAAGGGGACGAGTTCAATCTAGCCCGCTTCGGGCCAGGCCACCATCACCCATGACGCCATCACCCATGGCACCATCGTCCATGACGATGCCGACCCGGGGCTCACTCGGGACCGTGCGGGAGATGGCTGCAGGACGCAGACTGAGAGCGCAAGACGCTTCGCGGCACGATCATCTGTAGGGATCGGCGATGCCGAGCGTGGCGAGGATACGGGTTTCGGCCGCCTCCATCGCGGCGGCGGCGTCGGTGCCGTCATGGGTCTCGCCCGTGAGGTGGAGCGTGCCGTGGACGACGAGGTGGAGTGTGTGATCGCGCAAGGATACGCCCTCGTCGTCGGCGTCCCGTGTCACGGTCTCGTAGGCCAGCGCGATATCGCCCAGGGGAACCGGCTCGCCGACCTCAGCCGCCATCTCGGCCGCCTGGGGGTGGGCCGGAAACGAGAGGACGTCGGTGCTCTTGTCGATTCCCCGGTGGGCGGCGTTGAGGGCGCGCTGGCCCGCGTCGTCGGAGAGGAGGACGGACACGAGCCCCTCCTTCACGCGGTCCGACAGCGCCGCGCGAATGGCCTTCGCGATATCGTCCTCCAGATCGTGCGCCTCCCAGCGCGCATCCGCCGCGACGATGTCGACGTCGATGCCTCTGGGGACCTTGTTGCCTCGCGCCGACGGGCTGTGTCCGTCTCGCGGCAGCGCTTCGTCTCGCGCCGACGGGCTGTGTCCGCCTTGCGCCGATGGGCTGGGTTCGGCGCCTACCGAAGGCGCGCGATCGGGAAGCGTCTCCTCAGGCATCCCTAGTTCGCCGCCGAAGGTGCGGGTGCGCCGTCCCTCAGCAGCCCCGTATCGCGCGGGCCATCGGGCCGCCCGCCAGGGTCGGACGAGTGGCCGAGCGACCGGCTTCGCGCCGCGCCGATCCTCTCATAGGCCGCGACGATGCGCCCGACGAGCTCGTGTCGCACCACGTCCTCGGACGTGAAGCGCGCATGGCCGATCCCCTTGACGCCGCGCAGCACCTGCATCGCCTCGACGAGGCCCGAGACCGTGCCGCGCGGCAGGTCGATCTGGCTCTCGTCGCCGTTGACGACCATGCGGGAATTCTCGCCGAGCCGCGTGAGGAACATCTTCATCTGCATCGACGTCGTGTTCTGCGCCTCGTCGAGGATGACGAAGGCGTTGGAGAGCGTGCGCCCGCGCATGAAGGCCAGGGGCGCAACCTCGATCACACCCGCCGCGATCGCCTTCTCGATCTTGTCGGGCTGCATCGTGTCGCCGAGCGCGTCGTAGAGCGGGCGAAGGTAGGGATCGACCTTGTCCTTCATGTCGCCGGGCAGGAAGCCGAGCTTCTCGCCTGCCTCGACCGCCGGGCGAGACAGGATGATCCGGTCGATCGCGCCCCGCTCCAGAAGGCTCACGGCGTAGAGAACCGCGAGATAGGTCTTGCCCGTACCCGCCGGTCCGGTGGCCAGCACCAGCTCGTGCTTCTCCAAAAGCCCCATATACTCGCTCTGCGCGGGCGTGCGGGCGACGATGGTCTTCCTGCGGGTGCGGATCTCGCGGCGCGGGCCGCGCGCCTGCAGTCTTTGATTCGCGGGCTCGTTCGGCCTCGCGCCGGCGGGCTGGTTCGGCCTCGCGCCGGCGGGCTGGGTCTGCCTCGCGCCCGCGGGCTGGGTCTGCCTCGTGCCGGGGGGCTGGGCGCCTTGACCGCCGGCCATAGGCGACGGGTCGCTTCCGTGACCGGGACGGAGATCGGCGCCGAGCGCGCCGGGGTATTCCCTATCGATATCGGCCAAAGGCAGTTCCTCGGTCTGTGCCGTCATGCGGATCGCGCCATCGACTTCGCCGAGCCCGATCTCATGGCCGGCGGCGGCGCGCTCGTAGAGATCCTGAAGGACGTCGCGCGCGTGCTCGGCCGAAAACCGGTCTCCGGCGATCGAGAGCACGTTGCCGCGCGGCGTGATGCGCACGTCGAGGCGCTGCTCGATGAGGGCGAGATGGGCATCCGCCTCGCCCACCACCGAACTCAAGGCGGCGTTGGCGGGAAAGGCGACGGTGAGCGGAGCCGTCAAGTCGGACGGCCCCAAATCGGGCAGGCGGAACGGGCGCGAATGGTGGATTTCCTCACAAGGGTCCGCGAGCGGCGCGGGCCTTCGAGGCTAAGATGGCGCGCGCGGCCCGCGATCTCAAGCGGGGTCTGCGAGCGGGCGCCGATTTCGTGTCCGACGTCGATATGCCGAGGGCCCAAGCTTGCGCCCGGACCCATGCCCTCATGCGGCGTTGCGCTCAGCGACGAGCCGGCCGGCGAGACTGTTCGGCCCCGCGCTCTCGATCCGGGCGGGTACGATCCGGCCGGCCAGGCTCGCCGGCGCGTCGACGACGACGGATTGGAGATAGGGCGAGCGGGCGATCATCTGGCCGGAATGGCGACCGGGCTTCTCGACGAGCACGTCGAGGACGCGCCCGACGCAGGACGCGTTGAAGGCGACCTGATCGGCATCGAGCCTCGCGTTGAGCCGCGCGAGCCGCTCGGTCTTGACGGCCTCGTCGACCTGATCGGTCGCATCGGCCGCCGGCGTGCCGGGGCGGGTCGAATATTTGAACGAGAAGGCCTGCGCGTAGCCGACCTCGGCCGCCAGTGCCAAGGTCTCCTCGAACTCCGCGTCCGTCTCACCCGGAAAGCCGACGATGAAGTCCGACGAGAGCGCGATGTCGGGTCGCGTCTCACGAATGCGATCGATGAGCGCCAGATAGTCCGCCGCCGTGTGCCTCCGGTTCATCGCCTTCAGGACCCGGTCGGAGCCGGACTGCACGGGAAGGTGGAGATAGGGCATGACGGCACCGAGATCGCGATGGGCGGCGAGGAGTTCGTCGTCCATGTCGCGCGGGTGCGACGTCGTGTAGCGCAGTCGCGCGAGGCCGGGGATCTCGGCCAGCCGGAAGAGAAGCCGTCCGAGCCCCCATTCCGCACCGTCGGGCCCGGCCCCGTGATAGGCGTTGACGTTCTGGCCGAGCAAGGTGATCTCGCGCACGCCGGCGGCCGAGAGCGCCTCGGCCTCGGCGACGACATCGGCGACGGAGCGCGAGTATTCGGCGCCCCGCGTATAGGGCACGACGCAAAAGGCGCAGAACTTGTCGCAGCCCTCTTGGACGGTCAGGAAGGCCGTCCGCGCGCCGGCGCCCTTTCGAACCACCGGACGCTTGGGCAGGGCCGCGAACTTGTCCTCGACCGGAAACTCTGTCTCCACGACCGCAGCGCCGCCATCGCGCACCCGGTCGATGATGTCGCCCAGATGATGGTAGCTCTGCGGGCCGACGACGAGATCGACCACGGGCGCACGCCTCGTGATCTCGTCGCCCTCGGCCTGCGCGACGCAGCCCGTCACGCCGACCATCACCTCGCGTCCCTGCGCCTTCGCCTCGGCCTTCAGCACCCGCAGCCGGCCGAGCTCGGAATAGACCTTCTCGGCTGCCCGCTCGCGGATGTGGCAGGTATTGAGGAGGACGAGATCGGCCTCCGCCTGATCGTCCGTCGGCGCATAGCCCTTGGCGCTCAGCGCCTCGGCCATGCGTTCGGAATCATAGACGTTCATCTGGCAGCCATAGGTGCGGATGAAGGCGCGTTTCTGGGGCGTGTCGGTCATGGGGCGCTTATAGCGGTCGCCCCGGCATTTGCGAAAGGTCCCTTCCCGAGATCGGGACGGGATTCGAGGGCTGGCTCGCGGAGCGTCGCCAACCGCTGTCGGCTGCAGGGCGAAGCCGGTTGCCGAGCATCCTAGCTCTTGTCCAGCAATCGCTGAACGACCTGGGCCGTATAATCCACCACCGGCACGATCCGCGCGTAGTTGAGCCGCGTCGGGCCGATGACGCCCAAGACCCCCACGACGCTCTCGCGCGTGTCGTGATAGGGCGCGGTCACGAGCGAGGAGCCGGAGAGCGAGAAGAGCTTGTTCTCCGAGCCGATGAAGATGCGCACGCCCTCGCCGTCATCGGCCGCGCCCAACAGGCTGACGATCTCCTGCTTTCGCTCCAGATCGTCGAAGAGATGGCGCATGCGCGCGAGGTCCTCGGCGGCGGCGACGTTCTCCAGGAGGTTCGCGCGACCCCGCACGATCAGCGTCGGCGGTCGCCCGGCGCCCGTCTCCGCGGCGACCGCGAGCCCGGCCTCGATCACGCTCGCCGTCAGCCGGTCGATCTCGGCCCGCGCCTCGGCCTCGGCGCGCTGCATCTCGGCCCGCGCCTCCGCGATCGTGCGCCCGGCGAGATAGGCGTTGAGATAGTTGGCCGCCTGCACGAGCGCCGATGCGGGCAGTCCGGGGTCGAGTGGAATGACCCGGTTCTCGACCGTGCCGTCCTCGCCCACTAGCACGACGAGCGCTTTCGAAGGCTCCAACCGGACGAACTCGATATGGCGCAGCCGCAGATCGCGCGTCGTCGCCATCACCACGCCTGCGCCGCGGCTGAGGCCGGAGAGGAGCTGGCTCGCGCGCGCCAGCACGTCCTGCATGCCGCCCTCGCCCACTTCGCCCGCCCCGGACGGCGCCTGAAGCCCGCGTTCGATCTCGTCCCGCTCCGGCCGGGCGAGCGCGCCAGTCTCGAGGAACGCATCGACGAAGAAGCGCAGCCCGGCCTGCGTCGGCAACCGGCCGGCGCTGGTATGGGGCGCGGCGAGGAGCCCGAGCGCCTCGAGATCGGCCATCACGCTCCTCACCGAAGCCGCCGAGAGCTGGATCGGCAGGCCCTGTGCCAGATGTTTGGAGCCGACGGGCACGCCTGTCTCTAGATAGGCGTCGACGATATGGCGGAAGATGGTGCCGGCGCGGTCGTCGAGCTCGAAGGGCTGCATGGGTCGGGTCGGGATCGCGTTTGGGAGGACCCCTGCGATGTAGGCGCCGCCGCCGGCTCCGTCCAGTTTCACGTGAAACCGGGCGATCTCTCCTCAAGTCCTCGTTCCTGCCGCACTAGCCCCTCTCCCCCGCATTCGCTAAGACGCGCCCGACATCCACAACCGGACGAACCCCATGACCGTCATCCGCCCTTCCGGCCGCGCCTTCGACGAGATGCGCCGCGTCACGCTGGAGCGCGGCGTCATGCGTCACGCCGAGGGCTCGTGCCTCGTCAAGTTCGGCGACACGCACGTGCTCTGCTCGGCCAGCGTCGAGACGAGCGTGCCGCGCTGGCTGAAGAATTCGGGCAAGGGCTGGGTGACGGCGGAATACGCCATGCTGCCCCGCGCGACCCATGAGCGCATGCGCCGCGAGGTCTCCAAGGGCGGCCCGTCCGGCCGCACGCAGGAGATTCAGCGCCTGATCGGGCGCTCCTTGCGCGCCGTCGTCGACATGAAGGCGCTCGGCGAGAAGCAGATCTCGATCGATTGCGACGTGCTCCAGGCCGATGGCGGCACGCGGACCGCCTCGATCACCGGCGCGTGGGTGGCGCTCAACGACGCCGTCGCGTGGATGATCGAGCGCGGGCTCCTCTCCACCTCGCCGATCCGCGACCATGTCGCCGCCATCTCTTGCGGCGTCTACCGGGGCGAGCCGGTGATGGATCTTGACTACCCGGAGGATTCGGAGGCCGAGACGGACGGCAATTTCGTCATGACCGGACGGGGCGGCCTCGTCGAGATCCAGGCGACGGCCGAGGACGAGCCGATGAGCCGGGCGCATTTCGACGCGCTGATGGCCCTGGCCGAGACCGGCACCAAGCGCCTCGTCGACCTTCAGCGCTTGAGCATCGAGTGAAGCGGCTGGAGCGCGGCGAGCGCCTCGTCCTCGCGACACACAATGCCGGAAAGCTCGCCGAGTTTCGCGAGTTGAGCGAACCCTTTGGCCTCGACATCGTCTCGGCCGGGGCGCTCGGCCTGCCCGAGCCCGACGAGACCGGCGACAGCTTCGTCGCCAATGCCCGCATCAAGGCCGAGGCCGCGATGAAGGCCACGGGCCTGCCGGCGCTCGCCGACGATTCCGGCCTCGTCGTGGAGGGTCTCGGCGGCGCGCCCGGCATCCACTCCGCGCGCTGGGCCGGCCCGGGCAAGGACTTCACCGGTGCCATGGCGCGGGTGCGCCAGGGTCTCGACGCGGCCGGCGTCTTCGATCCCGACCGCCGCGCCCATTTCAACGCGACGCTCGTCCTCCTCTGGCCGGATGGCGAGGAGGCCGTGGTCGAGGGGATCGTCGACGGCCTGATCGTCGCGCCGCGTGGCCAGGCGGGCTTCGGCTACGACCCCTGCTTCCAACCCGACGGCCATACGCGCACCTTCGGCGAGATGGCCTCTGAGGAGAAGCACGGCTGGACCCCCGGCACCCCTGCCCTCTCCCACCGCGCCCGCGCCTTCGCGGCGTTGGCCGAGATACGGTTTCCGGTGATCGGATGAGGAGCGCATCGGCGAGGTGAACCAAAGAACGTCGCGTTAAGCCTAACGCGGTGTTATGGAGCCTCCTCCGCTGCTGAGCCGATCGAACCCTATGTCCGCCTCTTCACTGCCCTCGCCGACGAATCCCGGCTTCGGCATCTACGTCCACTGGCCGTTCTGCGCGGCCAAGTGCCCCTATTGCGACTTCAACAGCCATGTCCGGCATGGCGGCGTCGACCAGGCGGCCTTCGCCGAGGCCTTGGTGGCGGAGTTGCGCCACATGGCGGGCCGCACGCCCGGTCGCACGGTCACCAGCGTCTTCTTCGGCGGCGGCACGCCCTCGCTCATGGAAGCGCGGACGGTCGAGACGGTGCTCGGCGCCATCGACGATCTCTGGACGGTCTCTGCGGACGCCGAGATCACGCTGGAGGCCAACCCGACCTCGGCCGAGGCGGAGCGCTTTCGCGGCTATCGGAGCGCCGGTGTCAACCGGCTCTCACTCGGCGTCCAGTCGCTCAACGATGTCGATCTGAAATTTCTCGGCCGCCTCCATTCGGCCGCCGAGGCCTTGGCCGCGATCGAGATGGCGCGGGCCACCTTTCCCCGCCTCTCCTTCGACCTCATCTACGCCCGCCCCGGCCAGACGGTACGGGCCTGGAGCGAGGAGCTGAACGCCGCGATCGGCCATGCGGCCGACCACCTCTCGCTCTACCAGCTGACGATCGAGCCGGAGACGCCCTTCCACGCCCTCCAGCGGGCCGGACGGCTGCGCGTGCCGCAATCCGACGAGGCGCGCGCGCTCTACGACGCGACGCAGGAGATCGCCACGCGCGCGGGCCTGCCGGCCTACGAGATCTCCAACCACGCCGTGCCGGGCGCCGAGAGCCGGCACAACCTCGTCTACTGGCGCTATGGCGAATATGTCGGCATCGGCCCCGGCGCGCATGGACGCCTTATCGAGACGCCGGGCGACGAGACGCGCACGGCCACGGCCTGCGAGCGCAACCCCGAGCGCTGGCTCGAGAGCGTAAACGCCCAGGGCCACGGCCTCGTCGAAGACGAGACGCTCGATCCGACCGAGGCGGGCGACGAGATGCTGGTCATGGGCCTGCGCCTGCGCGAGGGTCTCGACGTCGCGCGCTTCGAGGCGATGACGGGCATGCCGCTTCGCCCGACCCAGATCGAGGCCTTGAGCGATCAGGGCTTCGTCGAATGGCTCGGCCCGACCCGCGTGCGGGTCACGCCCGAGGGCTGGCCGGTGCTGGATGCGGTGGTGGCCGAACTGGCCGCCTGACGCGCATGCCATACCCCTCAAAGCGTTCGCGCATCCGTCTCCACGACGGCTCGCCGTGCGGCCCTGCCGGACAGCGAGACCCAGTCGTCGTGCCGCCGCAGGAGGAAGAGCGCGACCATGGCGCCGAGCGTCGGGACGGCGGCCCAGAGAAGGTTCTTCGGATAGCTCGTCGGATCGAGAAGCTGGGCCGAGGCGCTGGCGATGCCCGTCGCGTGCATGAGGGTCACGACACCGTAGGTCAGCGTGCGCCACAGGCCCGATGCGAAGGCGAGAACGAGGACGACCTGCGCCGTGCCGACCGCATAGGCATAGTCGGCCGTGACCCAGGCCTGGCCGTAATTGTTCGTCCAGACATTGACCATCCATTCCGGCCGCGTGAATTTCAGCGACGCCCAGGCGAAGAGGAAGCTCGCGATCGTCAGGCGCAGCACGAGGAGTGCCGCCGGCAGGCTGTCGCCCGGCTCGTGGGGAATGGCGCGGCGCGGATAGGCACTCATGACGGACCGGTAGGCATGGCGAGGCCTCGCGACGGAAGAGACATCCGCCTTAGCCGCCACTCCCAGGCTAGACCAATCACGCTTGCGAGAGCTGACCGTGCGCGAGACCGTCCGGTCCTATCGCACGGCGACCTGCGGCGTGCCGAGTTGCCCGCCCGCCTGGAAGGTGTTGGGCGCCGGCGAGAGGATGGCGGCCGCGCCGTTCCTGACCTCGAGGACGGCGAGGCCCCGGTCGACATTGCCGTCGGGGCGGAAGCGGAAGATACCGTCCGTACCGGAGAAGCCGTTCGAATTGGTCAGCTCCTGCGCCGGGTAGCCGGGCGCGAGATTGGCAGCGAGGCGAACCGCGTCATAGGCGACGGGCGCGATGCGAGCCGGCGCCTCGCCATAGGTCGCCGTATAGCGGTCTGAGAAGACTTGAAAGCCCTGCGGGTCCGGTCCGGCGAACCATCCGCCCGCGATATCGGGCTGAGACAGGGTCGCGGCCCCGTTCCAGACGCCGGTGCCGGCCAGCTTGATGGCCGAGAGGTCGGCATTCGCCGCGCGAAGCGCCGAGATGGCGGCGGCGAGCCCGGCGCCGCCCTCGGGGATGAAGAGGAGATCGGCCTGGGCCAGCGCCGGCGCAAGGCGCCCTGCCGCGGCGCTGACGGTCGCGCCGTCGAAGCGCTCCACGGCGACGACCTGCGCGCCGCTGCGGGTCGCAGCGCTCCGGAGCGAGGAGAGCGCGAGCGTGCCATAGTTCGACTGCGGCGCCAGCGCCGCGATCCGCGTGCGGCCCTGAGACGCGGCGAAGGCGACGACGCGGTCGACCTCGGTGCCGACCTGGAAGCTCAGGAGATAGACGTCGCGGGACGCGACCGTCGGATCGGTGGAGAAGGCGAGGACAGGCACGCCCGACGAGCTGGCGACCCCGCCCGCCGCCTTGACCGCCGGCGCGAAGAGCGGCCCGACGATGAGCTGCGCCCCTTCCGCGATCGCCTCCGACGTCGCGGCGGCCGCGCCTTCGGGGGTGCCACCCGAATCCTTGACGACGAGCTGAAGTCCGCTCGTCCCCGGATCGCGCATGGCGAGGGCGGCGGCATTCCGAAGCCCGGTGCCGACCTGCCCGGCCGCGCCCGGCGCCGAAAGCGGCACCAGCATCGCGATCCGTGTCGGTCCCTCGCCAATCACCTCGCCCTGCGCCGGCCCGAGCGCGGGCGTCTGAACGGGTTCGGGCAGCGCGACCTGGGGGGCGGACCCGGTCGGCCCCAATGGACCGACACAGGCCCCGAGCGACAGGGCCGCGCCAAGAGCAAGGACCGGTGAAACGCGCGAGACGGTGCGGCCAAGGCCACCGGACGCGAAGAAGCGGGACTGCATCATGCCCAACCCTTGGAGAGCGCGACGAACGCGCGGCGCGGAAGAGCATCCGGCGCCCCCATCGCCTTCGTGAAACGAAACGGGCGACGCGACGCGGCACCCAAGGCGACAAGCCTATCGGGCGCGATTGCGGCCAACGCATGAAGCCACGGCAAGAGTTTGTGACAGCGACAATGTGTGAGCGTCGTTCGGAAGGGACGAGAGGATGATGTGCCGGTCGCCCCCGACCGCCACATCATCCCGAGCCGATTTGCCCCCCAGCACCCCGGCTACAAACCTCGTCCATTCAGGCCGCTATCCGGTCTTGAGCCCCCCAGCTCGACCGGCCCGCTGGCCCGTTCGACGTGAGAATGGGATACACGAGCGATTCGCGGAGTGCCACCTTTGCAGGCAACATATGTTGCATCTCGGTTGGTAGTGTGGTTTTCGCGCAACGAGCGCTCAAGGCGGGAGGGGAGGGCCTGTGGCCGGCAACGACATGGTCGAGCAGGATGGAGACGGGCGGACGGACCGGAGCCGACGCTATACGCTCGAGGCAACGCCGTTCCAGGCCCCGGTCCTCGAGCCCGGCCTCTACATCGTCGCGACCCCGATCGGCCACCTCAAGGACGTGAGCCTGCGCACTCTCGAAACCCTGGCCGCCGCCGACATCGTCGCCTGCGAGGACACGCGGGTGACGGGCAAGCTGTTGCAGCGCTATGGCATTCGCGTGCGTATGCGCAGCTATGACGATCACGCGCGGGATGCGGATCGCGAAGCGCTGCTGGGGAAGGTCGGGCAGGGCGGCTCCGTCGCGCTCGTCTCGGATGCCGGCACGCCGCTCGTCTCCGATCCGGGCTTTCGGCTGGTAGCGGAGCGCCAAGGCACGCGGCCTGCCGGTCATACCCGTGCCGGGGCCGAGCGCGCTGATCGCCGCGCTCAGCGCCGCCGGACTGCCGACCGATCGCTTCGCTTTCGAGGGTTTCCTGCCGCCCAGGCGCGAGGCGCGGCGAACCCGTATCCAGGCGCTCGACAGGTTCGGCGGCACGGTCGCGCTCTACGAGGCACCGCAACGGCTCGTCGCGACGCTGACCGATCTCGCCGATCTTCTGGGGAAGGCGCGCGAGGGGGCGATCGCGCGCGAGCTGACCAAGAGCTTCGAGGAGATCCGGCGCGGCCCGCTCTGCGATCTTCTCGCGCATTACGAGGCGACGCCGCCGCGCGGCGAGATCGTCATCCTCCTCGCGCCGCCGGAGCCCGTCGGCATCGAGGCCGGCGATCTCGACGGGGCGCTCAGGAACGCGCTGCGGACCATGCGCGTGCGCGACGCGGCCCGCGAGGTCGCCGCCCTCCTCGGCGTGCCCCGAACCGACGCCTATGCCCGCGCGCTGATCCTCAAGGAGGAAAGTGGGCACGAGGAAAGTGGGCACGAGCAGAGCGGGGAAGGGGAGGCGTGACACCGCCGGCACGATTGCGAAAGGGCGCGCATGCGGAGCCCGATATCGCCCGCCACCCCGCCGGCCAGACGATGCGCGGCGCGGAGAGCGACGGGAAAGGCGGTCCCCATTCTGCACCTTCGAAGCGGGTGGCAGCGCAGCGTCGGCGCAGGCTCGCGGAGAGGCGCGGTCACCGGGCGGAGGCCTATGCGGCCTTTCGCCTCCGCCTTCTCGGTTGGCGCATTCTCGCCCGGCGAGCCCGCACGCCGCTCGGAGAGATCGACATCGTCGCCCGCCGGCGCGGCGTCCTCGCCTTCGTCGAGGTGAAGGCGCGGGCCGATTGGGACGCGGCACTCGGTGCCGTCACGCCGCATCAGCGCGGGCGCATCGGCCAAGCGGCCGAGCATTGGCTCGGCATGGCGCTTGCGCGGCGGCCCGATCTCGCGCATCACGAGCACCGTTTCGATGCCGTGCTGATCGTCGGCTGGCGGATGCGCCACATGGCCGATGCCTGGCGCAGCGATGACCCTGCGCAGCGATGACCCTGCGCGACGATGACCCTGCGCGACGAGACCCTGCGCAACGATGACCCTTGAGGCCCCTATGCTGAACGTCGCCGTCCAGATGGATCCCATCAGCCGTATCGACATCCGGGGCGACACGACCTTCGCGCTGATGCTGGAGGCGCAGGCCCGCGGCCACACCCTCCATACCTTCCACCCGGACCAGCTCGCCCTTCGCGGCGACACGGCGGAGGCGATCGCGCGGCCGGTGACGGTCAAGGACGAGCTGGGGAACCATGCCGAGGAAGGGGAGGGCGTGCTGACGCCGCTTTCCGCGTTCGACGTCGTCCTGATGCGCCAGGACCCGCCCTTCGACATGGCCTATATCACGGCGACCCACATCCTAGAGCGCGCGCATCCCGAGACGCTCGTCGTCAACAATCCGGCCGAAGTCAGGAACGCGCCCGAGAAGATCTTCGTCGCCGACTATGCGGAGTTCATGCCGCCGACGCTCATCACGCGCGACCGGGGTCTGCTGCGCGCCTTTCGCGAGGAGCATGGCGACGTCATCCTGAAACCCCTCTACGGCAATGGCGGCGCGGGCGTCTTCCGCCTGGGTATGGGCGATCAGAACTTCGCCTCGCTCGTCGAACTCTTCGAGCAGATGACGCGCGAGCCCATCATCGCGCAGGCCTATCTGCCGGCCGTGCGGGCCGGCGACAAGCGCGTCCTCCTCATCGACGGCGAGCCGATCGGCGCGATCAACCGGGTGCCCGCCGAGGGCGAGGCGCGCTCCAACATGCATGTCGGCGGCCGGGCCGAGGCGACCGAGCTCACGACCCGCGAGGAGGAGATCTGCGAGGCGCTCAAACCCGCCTTGAAGGCGCGCGGTCTCACCCTCGTCGGCATCGACGTCATCGGCGGGCTGATGACGGAGATCAACGTCACATCGCCCACGGGCCTGCGCGAGTTGAAGCGATTTGGTGGGGCGGACGGTGCGGCCCTCTTCTGGAACGCGGTCGAACGCCAGCGCGCCTGAAGCGCCTCCGCCCCGGTCACTCCGTCACTTCCCAGCAACAGTGTTGCCTAAACATCGGGTGGTGCGCCCCGCCGCGTAGCGCGTCCCGATAGACTGACCTACCGTTTGCGTCACATGAGCGGACGCAAGGTATCAACCCCGTCCGTCGATGAGAGATCACGGGGTTCGGTACCGATCGCCAGGTGCGATGGCCGAGGCCAATTGGGGGGGAAAGTCACGATGCGTCAGGTTCTCAAATCCGCTCTTCTCGCAGGTGTCGCGCTCGGCGCCGCATTGTCGGTCGTGCCCGCACAGGCCCAGGATTTCGGTGCACTCGTCACCTTCGGCGACAGCCTCGCCGATTCGGGCAATATCCCCGGCCTCACCGGCGGCGCGAACTTCCCGCCCGCGCCCTATGTCGGCAATCGGTTCTCGAACGGCCCCGTCGTGCCCGAATATCTCACCGGCCTCATCGATATCGCGCCCGGCACGAATCGGGCCGTCGGCGGCGCCTTCACCGGCAAGATCGGCCCGATCGGCAACAGCAACGCCCTTCGGCCCGGCCTCCAGGGGCTGGCCAACACCGACGTGATCGCCCAGGTCGACACCTTTCTCCAGGGCGGCGGGCGCGTGGGCGCCGACGACGTCGTCTATCTTTGGGGTGCCGGGCCGAACGACTATTTCGCCGCGC
The DNA here is from genome assembly GCA_963799285.1 of uncultured Alphaproteobacteria bacterium. Taxonomy (GTDB): domain Bacteria; phylum Pseudomonadota; class Alphaproteobacteria; order Rhizobiales; family CAWCWK01; genus CAWCWK01. The sequence goes on along the minus strand of CAWCWK010000004.1, from coordinate 3,202,491 downwards.
TCTCGCAGCTCGCCACCACGCCGCCCTCTCAGGTGCCTGGCGTGATTGCGCAGACGGTCGGCAATGCGCAGGCCAACATTCTGATCGCCACGAACAAGCTCGCCGCCGCCGGCGCGCGCAACTTCGTGCTCGGCACGCTGCCCGACTTCGCCGGCACGCCGCAATTCGCCAATCAGGGCCCCGTCACGGCGGCGGCCAGCGCGTTCTCGACGGCGCACAACCAGGCCCTCGTCGGCACGGCCAACACGCTCAGCCAGCGCGGCAACGTCACGCTCGTCGACTATGCCGCGATCTTCACGGCCGTGCAGGCCAATCCGGCAGGCTACGGCTTCGCCAACGTGACGGGCCAGTGCATCCAGTCCGTCTGCGCCGTCAGCCCGCAAGCCGCGCAGAACCAGTTCCTTTTCTTCGACGGCGTCCACCCGACGACGGCCGCGCACCAGCTCCTGGCCGCCGCGACCGCCGACGCGATCGAGGCGCCCTACCAGACGGCGGCGCTTGCCGAGGCCGAGGAGGTCGCCGCGCGCGCCTTCGGCCGCGATCTTCTCGGACAGGCCGGCGCCACCTTCATGGCGCAGGATTTCCGCTCCGCCGATCTCCCGGACGCCGCCGCGCCCATCGAGGCGAGCGTCGCGCATTATGGCGCCATCGAGGTGACGGGCGGTTATAGCCGTATCGATTTCGACCGCTCGGCCGAGATGGCGGCCGCCGGCTTTGACCTCGAGGCCAACCGTTTCAGCCTCTCGGCGGCCTATGCGACCAACGGCTTTCGCGTCGGTATCGCCGGCTCCTACGAGACCGGAGACATCGCGTCCGGGCGCACCGATGCCGACACGCACGCCATTCGCGGCGGCGTCTTCGCGGGCATCGTCCACGGCTTCTCGCCCTTCGTGAATCTCTACGCGTCCGCCGCCGTTCATGCCGGCTATGTCGACTATGACATTAGCCGCGACACGCGCATGGCCGGCCTTCGCGCCTCCGCCGATACGGATGGCTGGACCGTCGGCCTCGACGCCGAGGTTCGTCTCACGCAGCGCCTCCTCGACAGCATCGAGATCGGGCCCATCGCGCGGCTCGGCTTCGTCGGCGCCGGCATGGACGGCTTCACCGAGACCGGCGCCACGCTCGGCGTCAACAGGCAGGTCCGCGACATTGCGCATGACTACGCTTATGGCGAGATCGGTCTCGGCCTGACCCATTCGATGTCGTCCGGTTTCGGTCTCGTCGATATCGGCCTTGCCGCGCTCTACCACGATGATTTCGATAGCGATGGCACGAGCGTACGCAGCAATGCCGCCACCCTCGCCGGCTTCGTCTCCGACGTCGATGCCGGCGGAGATCGCGATGGCGCGCTACGGCTGGAGGCGGATATCAAGGTCCTCACGGCCGCGGGCCTCACCGTCGGTCTCAAGGCCGATGGTACGTTCGGCGAGGATCTCGAGGGCTACGGCCTTGGCGCATCGCTCGGCTACCGGTTCTGACCATCGGCGTTTCACGTGAAACCCTAATCGGGCGATCGGGATGAACGACGGCACACTCTATGCCGTCGCGACGCCGCCGGGTCGCTCCGGCATCGCCGTGACACGCTTATCGGGACCGGACGCTCTCCAGTGCCTGGCCACGCTGACCGGTATCGATAAAGCAAGCCTTCGGCCCCGATATGCCACACGGGTGCGCATCACGCATCGCGGCGACGCGATCGACGATGCACTCGTCATCGCCTTTCCCAGACCGCACAGCTTCACCGGCGACGATGTCGCCGAGTTCCATACGCACGGTAGCCGCGCGGTCCTTGCCGCATTGACGAAGGCTCTCTCCGATCTCGGCGCACGGCCCGCCGGCCCCGGCGACTTTACCCGGCTCGCCTTTGCCAACGGCAAGATGGACCTCACCCAGGTCGAAGGTCTCGCCGACCTCATCGACGCCGAGACGGAGGGACAGCGCCGCCAGGCGCTCCGCCTCCAGGAAGGCGCGTTGGCACGAAGGGTCGAAGACTGGACGGCCACCCTCCTCACCGCACTCGCGCATCTCGAAGCCTCGATCGACTTTGCCGATGAGGACGATGTCGCGGAGGCCGGCGACCTTCTCGCACCCGTGGCCGATAGGCTCTGCGTGCTCCGAGGAGACATGAGCGAACTTCTCAGGCTGGCCCCGCGCGCCGAGAGGATGAGAGACGGGTTGCGCATCGTCGTCGCCGGTCCGCCCAATGCGGGAAAGTCTTCGCTCCTCAACGCACTCGCGCAGCGCGATGCCGCCATCGTCACGGAGACGCCCGGCACGACCCGCGATGCGCTCGACATAGCGCTCGACCTCGGCGGCGTGCCCGTCCTCGTGACGGACACGGCAGGCCTTCGCGAGACCGACGATACGATCGAACGCCTCGGTATCGCGCGCACCCAAGAGCGATTGGCGGATGCCGACCTCGTCCTCTGGCTGGGGACGGAGCCACCGCCCGCAGGACACGCGCGCCCTCTCTGGTGGGTCGCCACGAAGACCGATCTTGACCCGCCGCACGAGACGGCGGCTCATGCCATCAGCACCCGGACGGGCGAGGGCTTGCCGGAGCTCCTCTGCGCTCTCACCCTTTTCGCGGTGGAGCGGACCGGCGCGGGCGAAGCCGGACTCCTGACGCGCGAACGCCAGCGCCTGATGGTCGTCGATGCGAGCGTCGCGCTCGACGATGCCCTCGCGGCACCCAGCGCCGAGCTTTGCACCGAGGATTTACGCCGGGCGCTCCATGCGCTGCATCGACTGACGGGTCGTTTCGATGTCGAGAGTGTCCTCGACACCTTGTTCGCGGGCTTCTGCATTGGCAAATAGAAGGTCACCCCTCCCTCGCGAGCCGGCCGAACCCCGCATGACGTCCTCTACCAACCCGCTTCTCGACCGCCTCCTCGATGGTCCCGACCTGGCCGCCGACGTCGTGGTCGTGGGCGGCGGCCATGCAGGCTGCGAGGCGGCAGCCGCCTCGGCCAGGCTCGGCGCGCGGACGATCCTCGTCACACACCGGCTCGACACCGTCGGCGCCATGTCCTGCAACCCGGCGATCGGAGGGCTCGGCAAGGGCCATCTCGTGCGCGAGATCGATGCGATGGACGGATTGATGGGCCGCGTGGCGGATGCGGGCGGCATCCAGTTCCGCGTTCTCAACAGGCGCAAGGGCCCCGCCGTGCGCGGCCCCCGTGCCCAGATGGACCGCAAGCTCTACGCCCGTGCGATGCAGGCGGCGCTGGCGGAGCAGCCAGGTCTCTTCGCCGTCGAGGCCGAGGCGCAGGATCTCGTTCATGACGGCACCCGTGTGGGTGCCCTCACCCTCGGTGACGGTCGCACCATACGCACACCGTCCGTCGTCATCACCACCGGCACCTTCCTGCGCGGGGTCGTTCATGTCGGCAACCGGGCAGTGCCGGCGGGCCGGATCGGGGAGGCTCCGTCCGAGGGTCTGTCGGCGACCTTCGAGGCGCTCGGTCTCCCGCTCGGGCGGCTCAAGACCGGCACGCCGCCCCGCCTCGACGGGCGAACGATCGATTGGGCATCGCTCGACGAGCAGGCGGGCGACGCCGAGCCTCAAGCCTTCTCCAGCCTCACGGAGCGCCTTCCGAACCCGCAGATCTCCTGCCATATCACGCGAACCAATGCCGCGATGCACGACATCGTACGCGCCAATCTGCACCGCTCCGCCATGTATGGCGGTCAGATCGCTTCGAAGGGTCCGCGCTACTGTCCCTCGATCGAGGACAAGATCGTCCGCTTCGGCGATCGGGAGGGCCATCAGATCTTCCTCGAACCCGAAGGCCTGAACGATCATACGGTCTACCCGAACGGCATCTCGACCTCGCTGCCGCTCGACGTGCAGGAGCAAATGGTCCGCGCGATTGGGGGGCTGGAGCAGGCCGCGATCCTGCAGCAGGGCTACGCGATCGAATACGACCATGTCGACCCGCGTGCGCTCACGCCCGACCTCCAGTCGAAGCGCTTGCGCGGGCTCTATCTTGCCGGTCAGATCAACGGGACGACCGGCTATGAGGAAGCGGCGGGGCAGGGGCTTCTGGCCGGGCTGAACGCGGCTCGCCAGGCCGGCGGAGGCGACGCCGTCCTCATCGGGCGCGACGAGGGCTATCTCGGCGTCATGGTCGACGATCTCGTCACCCGAGGCGTCAGCGAGCCCTATCGCATGTTCACCTCCCGCGCCGAGTTTCGCCTCTCCTTGCGCGCCGACAACGCGGACGAGCGCCTGACACCGCTCGGCGAGGCGCTCGGCTGCGTCGGCCGCGAGCGGTCTGAGCGGTTCGCATCGCGCCGCGCCGCCATCGACGCCGTCAGGCAGCGCACCGGCTCGCTCGCCCTGACGCCTCAGGAAGGGGCCGCGCATGGTCTGACGCTCAATCACGATGGCCGGCGCCGCACCGCGTTCGAGTTGCTCTCACAACCCGAGATTGGCTGGGAGACGATCGCGCGCATCTGGCCGGAGCTTCGTGCGGCCGATCCGGTCGTTCGGGCCCGCATAGAGGCGGAAGCCCTCTATGCCGTCTATCTCGGCCGCCAGCAGCGCGATGTCGAAAGCTACCGGCGGGATGAGACCCTCGCACTCGGCGAGGCGATGGACTACGAAGCCATGGCCGGGCTTTCCAACGAGATGCGATCGAAGCTTGAGGCCGCGCGCCCCGCCTCGCTCGGACAAGCCTCCCGACTGGAGGGCATGACACCCGCGGCCCTCGTCCTCCTCGCGGCCCATGCGCGGCAGAACGGACGGAGCAAGGCGGCCTGATGCATGTTTCCCGTGAAACACGCGACCGCCTCGAGACCTTCGTGGCGACCCTCAGGACATGGCAGCGCAAGACGAACCTCGTCGCACCTTCGACGCTGGACGATGCCTGGCAGCGCCACGTGATCGATGGCCTGCAACTTCTCGACCACGCGCCAGATGGCCCGCTCGAATGGATCGACCTCGGCACCGGGGGCGGCTCGCCCGGTCTCGTCGTCGCCATCGCGTTGCGGGAGCGACCGGGATCGCGTGTCCATTGCGTCGAATCGAATGGCAAGAAATGCGCCTTCCTTCGCCATGTCGCGGCGCTGACGGGCGCGCCGATCCTGGTCCACGACCAGCGTATCGAGACCTTCTTTGCCGAGGACCGCACCAAGGACCGCGGCGCCGATATCGTCTCGGCCCGGGCCCTCGCTCCGCTCGGCCAGCTTCTCGCCTGGAGCAGCCCCGCCCTTCGGGCCGGCGCGCGGGGGCTGTTTCTCAAGGGTGCTCGCGTGGAGGACGAAATGGACGAAGCGCGCAAGACCCATGATGCCGACATGCGGCTCGTACCCAGCGTCACGGCGCCCGACGGCCGCATCGTCGTTGTCGACGCGATGCGCTGACTTCCACCCGTCAGGCCTTGATCTCGTCTCTCCGATCGGGTCCAAGAAGAGGGCGCCCGAGCGTCTTCCACCAAAAGGGATGGGATCGCAGCTGCCCCCCTCATGACTACGGATTTCAAAGACTTGTCCGCCCCTCCCGGCTTCGCCTCATCGCCAGTCCCGCACCATCTGAGGTCTCGCCCGTGAGCGCCGGCCCGCAGCCGGGGGGGGCGCGCGTCCTTGCTGTCGCCAATCAAAAGGGCGGCGTCGGCAAGACGACGACGGCGATCAATCTCGGTACCGCGCTCGCGGCCGTCGGCGAGCGGGTGCTGATCCTCGACATCGATCCGCAGGGCAATGCCAGCACCGGCCTCGGTATCGACGCGAAATCGCGTCTGCGCACGAGCTACGACGTCCTAGGTCATGACGCGACGATCTCGGCCGCGAGTCAGGCCTCGGCCGTGCCGCGCCTCGACGTGGTGCCGGCGTCGATGGACCTTCTCGGCCTCGAACTGGAACTGGCCGATCTTCCCGACCGCGCCCACCGGCTGCGCAACGCCCTCAAAAGGGTTGCACCCGACACCTATTCCTACATCCTCATCGACTGTCCGCCATCGCTCAACCTCCTGACGGTCAATGCGCTCACGGCCGCCGACGCGGTGCTCGTTCCCCTTCAATGCGAGTTCTTCGCCCTCGAGGGACTCAGTCAGCTTCTGCGCACGATCGAGCGGGTGCGCCGCACGCTCAACCCGAGGCTCAGCCTCCAGGGCATCGTCATCACCATGTATGACGGGCGCAACAATCTCTCGTCCCAGGTCGTCGCGGACGTGCGCGAACACATGGGGGATGCCGTTTACGAGACGATGATCCCGCGCAATGTCCGCGTCTCGGAGGCGCCCTCCTACGGCAAGCCCGTCCTCCTCTACGATCTCAAGTCGACGGGCGCGCAGGCCTATCTTCGCCTCGCCTCCGAAGTGATCGCGCGCGAGGGCCGCACCCTCCGACAGGCAAGCGCATGAGCGCCGCAGATCGCAAGGGGTTGGCGCGGGGGGCGGGCAACCGGGCCGGGCTCGGCCGGGGGCTCGCCAGCCTTCTCGGCGACGAGCCTGATCGGGAGATGCCTACCGAGCGCATTCACGAACTGCCCCTCGGCGCGCTTCGCCCAAGCGCCTACAATCCTCGCAAGGCCTTCGACGAGGAGGGTTTGCAGGAACTCGCCGCCTCGCTTCTCAAGCGCGGGCTCGTACAGCCGATCGTCGTCCGCGCCATCGAGAACGAGCTTTACGAGATCGTTGCCGGCGAGCGTCGGTACCGCGCGGCCCGCCTCGCCGGTCTCGACCCCGTTCCCGTTCTCGTCGTCGAGGCCGACGACGGTGCGGCGCTCGAGATCGCGATCGTCGAGAACGTCCAGCGCGCCGACCTCTCCAGTATCGAGGAAGCGCGCGGCTATGCCGAGCTGATCGCCCGCTTCGGCTATACACAGACCGATCTCGCCCAGACGCTCGCCAAGAGCCGCAGCCATGTCGCCAACACGCTGCGCCTCCTCAAGCTGCCGCTACGCGTTCAGGACCACATCGACTCCGGACGGTTGACGGCCGGCCAGGCCCGCCCGCTCATCGGTCACGAAGAGGCCGAAGCGCTGGCCGAGCGCATCATCAGCCAGGGCCTCAGCGCCCGCGAGGTGGAGAGGCTGGTCGCCGAACCGGTGACACCCGTTCGGCCCGTGCAGCGACCCGTGACGGACGACGCACGGTTCGCACAGCTCACGGAACGCTTCACCCGCCGGCTCGGGTCCGGCATACGCATCGCTCCCAAGCCGCGCGGCGGCATCACCATCACGCTACCGGACGACGCGGCGCTGGAGCGGCTGCTCGGCTTGCTGGACGACTGACAGCCGAAATTCTCGGCCTTCGAGACGACGTCAGGATCGCCGTATCGTGCGCATCGCTTGTGATGGCCTTCCGAACGCGTATGACGCGCATCCTGGGGCGATTTCGCGGGTTTTCACCGATCAGGGACGGTCGCTGCGTCGCTGCGCGGCCTTGGCGGCGATGCCGAGTACATCGAGACCGATAAGGGCCTTGCCGCTAGCGGCATGACGGCGGATCGCAAGGCTTCGCGCGTTCAGCCGATCGACGGCGCGGGCAGCGTCCCGCGATGACCAGAGACGGGCCTGCCGCTTCAGACCGTCAGCCCGATCGCCATAGACGGGCGGGCGCAACTGCTTCACCGATACGTCGATCGGCGTTCCCACCTCGCGCGCTGCGGCAAGCCTCTCGACGAGCGAAAGATGCCGCATGAGGATGAGTGTCACCACGCCGGCGTCGACGCCTTCGTCCAGCAATTGCGACAGCAGCCGATCGGCCCCCGTCGCCTCACCCTCGGCCACGAGGTCGCATAGCGTATTGAGTGCCGCCGCGCCCGAATCGTCGACGATCGCATTGACGTCGTCGAGCGTGATCTCGGTCTGCCCATGGGCGTAGAGACACAGCTTCGCGATCTCCTCGCGCGTCGTACCCCGATCCCCGCCGAGGATCGCGAGAAGCTGCACGCGCGCGTCCGGGGCGATCGTGAGACCGGCCGTTTCGAGCGCGCCGTCCAGGACATCCGCGATATCGGCCGCCCGATCGGCATAGCAGGGCAGGGCGACCGCCGTCCGTGCAGCCTCGACCCGCTTCCTGAGCGCCTCCGTCGGTTTCGGCGTCCCGTCATACTCAAGAAGGACGAGCGTCTCCACCGGCGGTTCGGCAATGAGGCCGTCGATACCCGGCGGAACGCCCGACACCGCCACCCGAATCGCCCGCCGCCCCCCGAAAAGCGAGATCGCGCCCGCCTCGTCCGCCAGTCGGCCGGGGTCGGCCTGCAAGGCTTTACCGTCTAGCCGAAGGACGGTCCCGTCCGCGCCGACGAAACCCTTCGCCAGCAAGGCCGCACGCTCCGCGACGAGGCCGGCGTCATTGCCGTATAGGAGGACGACCGTCTTGTCGGGCCGCTTCAGGAAGCGTTCGATCGCCGGCCCCTTGAGAGCAGTCACGGCTTTTTCCTTAGCTGGCGCACGATCATTTCAATAGTCGGCTAACCTTGATCGGCCCGTATCGCGATCGCGGTTCGCGTGCGGATCTTGATCGCAACGTCCCGCGCCGCGCGCTGACCCGCATCGAGCCTAGCGCGTTCGTTGGCGAAGCGCTGGGTGCTCTGCTCGAAGGAGGCGGAGGATTCGAACGTATCGCGGAAGATGCGGCGCCCGACGCCGAATTCGAGAAGCGTCACGCGCGCGCGCAAGGTCAGCGAAGAGGCGGTCGGGCGGCCCGTCACCTGCTCGATGACGAGATTGGAGATGCGCTCGGTCACGGCGAGGCGCATACGGTAGCGCTGGACTGCCGGCTCCGAGCCACCGGTGAAGAGGAAGACGAGTTCGTTTCGGACCGCCTGCTCGAGGCGTGTCGTCGGATCATCGATGACGATGGCGGAGAGATCGGCCGCGACGCCGCCGATCTCTCCGCCCTGATAGAGCGGGCGAAAGCCGCAGCCAGAGAGCGCGGTGGTCGCGCTGCCAAGGACCAGGGCCGACAGAAGATTCCTACGCGACCACATTGACGATCCTCCCCGGCACGACGATGACGCGCTTCGGCGGCTGCCCGTTCAGGATCTTGACCACCCCGTCGGCCGCGAGCGCCGCTGCTTCGATCTCGGCCTTGGACGCGTCGACGGCGACCGAGATCTCGTCGCGCTTCTTGCCGTTGACCTGAACGGGTAGCGTGATCGTGTCGTCCTTGAGGAGCGCAGGGTCCGCCTCCGGCCAGGGCGCGTCCATGAGGAGGCCATCGTGACCGAGAAGGCGCCAGCACTCCTCACCGAGATGGGGCATCATGGGTGCCATGATACGCACCAATATGTCCACGGCCGGGCGTGTGGTCTCGCCCTTGGCCTGCGCGGTGCCGATCGCGTTGACGAGTTCATGGATACGGGCGACGGCGCGATTGAAGCGCAGGGCCTCGATGTCGGAGCCCACGGCGTAGAGCGCGCGATGGGCCGCCTTGTCGAGGGACGGGGCATCGATATTCGTAGCCGGCTCATCGAGCGCTTCGTTGACCAGTCGCCAGATGCGCTGGACAAAACGCCAGGAGCCCTCGACCCCGCTCTCCGTCCACTCGACATCGCGCTCGGGCGGCGAATCGGAAAGGACGAACCACCGGGTGACGTCCGCGCCGCGCGAGGCGACGATATCGTCGAGATCGACCACGTTCAGCTTCGATTTCGACATCTTCTCGATGGCGCCGATGAGGATGGGCTCGCCGGTCTCGATATGGTGGGCGCTGCGGTCCGCGCCCTCACCCGTCACCTCGACTTCTGTCGGCGCCACCCATTGCGGCGCGGCGCTCTCGACGGCGCGCCGATAGGTCTCGTGGACGACCATGCCTTGGGTGAACAGGCCCCGAAAGGGCTCTTCGATGCCGAGATGGCCGGTCTTCCTCATCGCGCGGGTGAAGAAGCGCGAATAGAGGAGATGGAGGACGGCGTGTTCGACGCCGCCGATATACTGGTCGACTGGCAGCCAGGCATTGGCGGTCTCGGGGATGGTCGGCGTCTCGGCCTGGGGCGCGGTAAAGCGGGCGAAGTACCAGGACGAATCGACGAACGTGTCCATCGTGTCCGTCTCGCGCGTGGCCGGTGCACCGCAGGACGGGCAGTCGACATGGCGCCAGGTGGCGTGATGGTCGAGCGGGTTGCCAGGCTTATCGAAGGTCACGTCGTCGGGCAGGCGGACGGGAAGCTGATCCTTGGGGACGGGGACCACGCCGCAGGCCTTGCAACGGATGACGGGGATCGGACAGCCCCAGTAGCGCTGGCGCGACAGGCCCCAATCGCGCAGGCGGAAGTTTACCTTCGCCTCGGCCTGGGGCCCGCCGCCGAGCTCGGTCGCGGCGAGGCGCGCGATGATGTCCGACTTGGCGGCCTCGACGGACTGGCCGTCCAGGAAGGCCGAGTTGATGATCCGGCCGGGGCCCGTATAGGCCTCCTCGCCATCCCTGATCCGCGCCTCGAAGGCGCCCCGCTCGGCCGCGTCGTCCAGCACCTCGTCGGGCGCGACGACGGGGATGATGGGCAGCCCGTATTTCCGCGCGAAATCGTGGTCGCGCTGGTCGTGCGCCGCGCAGCCGAAGATCGCGCCGGTGCCGTATCCCATGAGGATGAAGTTGGCGATGTAGACGGGCAGCGTCTCGCCTGGCTTGACCGGATGCTTCACGTGAAAACCGGTCGGATAGCCCTTCTTCTCGGCCTTCTCGATGGCCTCCTCGGAGGTCCCCATCGCCTCGCATTCGCGAATGAAGGCGGCGGCGGCCTCGTCCGTTTCGGCGACGATCCGGGCCAGCGGATGCTCGGGGCTGATGCCCATGAAGCCCGCGCCGAAGAGCGTGTCCGGGCGTGTCGTGTAAACATCGAGCGTCTCGCCGAATGCATCGACCGGTTGCGTCATCTCGAACCGCACGAGCGCGCCTTGGCTGCGCCCGATCCAGTTGCGCTGCATGGTGCGCACCTTGTCGGGCCAGTCGTCGAGCGTGTCGAGCGCGTCGAGGAGATCCTGCGCGTAGTCGGTGATCTTGAAGACGTATTGCGGCAGCTCGCGCTGCTCGACGACGGCGCCCGAGCGCCAGCCACGCCCGTCTACGACCTGCTCGTTGGCGAGCACCGTGTTGTCGACCGGATCCCAATTGACGCGCGCGGTCTTCCTCTCGACGAGGCCGGCCTCCAGCATGTCAAGGAAGAGGGCCTGCTGTTGCGCGTAGTATTCCGGATCACAGGTCGCGAACTCGCGGGACCAGTCGAGCGCGAAGCCCATCGACTGGAGCTGGCGACGCATGACGGCGATATTGTCATGGGTCCACTGACCCGGATGGATGCCGCGCGCCATGGCGGCGTTCTCCGCGGGCAGGCCGAACGCGTCCCAGCCCATCGGGTGCAGCACGTCGAAGCCCCGGGCCCGCTTGTAGCGCGCCACGACGTCGCCCATCGTGTAGTTGCGCGTGTGGCCGACATGGATCCGGCCCGACGGATAGGGGAACATCTCCAGTACGTAATAGGTCGGGCGCCCGTCGCCCTTGACGGCGAACGCGCCGGCCGCGTCCCAGGTCTCCTGCCAGCGCGCCTCGACGGCCTGGGGCTGGTAGCGGATGCGGGTGGCATCGGCGGGGTCGGAGTGTCGGCCGGGATCGCGAGCGTCTGGGCCGGTCTCGGAAGTCATGCGGTCGTGTCCTGCAAGTCTCGCGGGAGCTGAAGGTCTCGCGGGGGGAAGGTCTGGCTCGGGAACGTCTGCCCGAGAAGATAGGGTGCGAAAAGGTTCTGCCCGGGGCGGGCTCACGGGTTCGGCCGCACCTTGTCGAAAGGGTGTATGAGGGTCAACTGGGCGGGAGGGAAGCGGCGCATCCGCGCGCGTGGCGCGCGGTATGGCTGGACCGACCCCGACCCGATGTGCGCAGGAGATGGACATTCGATGAGCGACGGACTGACGACGGTGAAGGCGCGCATCGAGGCGGCGGCAGAGCGTGCGGCGCCGACCCTCATCGCGGTCTCCAAGACGCATCAGGCGGACGCGATCCGACCCCTCATCGCCGCCGGCCAGCGCGACTTCGGCGAGAACCGGGTGCAGGAGGCGCAAGGGAAGTGGCCGACCCTGCGCGCCGGGCATTCGGACATCGTGCTTCATCTCATCGGACCCTTGCAGACCAACAAGGCGCGGGACGCCGTCGCGCTCTTCGACTGCATCCACACGCTCGACCGGGAGAAGCTGGCCGGCGTGCTGGCCAAGGAGATGGCGGCAGCCTCGCGCCGGCTGCCGGTCTTCGTGCAGGTCAATATCGGCGAGGAGCCGCAAAAGGCGGGCGTCGCGCCCGCCGAGGCCGTCGCTTTCGCCGCCCACGCGCGCGACCATCACGGGCTCGACGTCGTGGGCCTGATGTGCATCCCGCCACAGGACGACGATCCGGCCCCTCATTTTCGCGCGCTCGCCGCCCTCAACGCGGAGGCCGGGCTCTCGCAGCTCTCGATGGGCATGTCGGGCGACTACGAGACCGCCATCGCATCGGGCGCGACGCATGTCCGGGTCGGGAGCGCGATCTTCGGCGCGCGAGGGACATGACGGACCGGGGCGTTTGCCGATCCCCTCGCACCGCGTTACCACGGGTCCGACACGACAGTTGAGACGACGACCATGACTGCACAGACTGCCCCTTCGAGCGACGGCAGCGTCCGCTGGCTGAAGACCGCCGATGCGCTCGGCCTGTCCGAACTGATGGCCGCCTATGCGACCGAGACGCGGCTCGGCCCGCCCCGCGTGCCGGACAGGCTCTATGCCGAGCGGCTGCTGGCCGAGGCGGGCGTCGATTTCCTAGGCGCCTTCGAGGGCGATCGCCTGGTGGGCTACGCGGCCGTCCTCGACCTGCCGGTCGTTCCGACGGGGCGCCGCCGCGGCCAGGTCGAGGATCTCTATGTCGACATCCGCCACCGCCAGGGCGGCCACGCCAAGGCGCTCATCGAGGCTCTCTCGTCCGAGGGCGAGGCGCGCGGCTGGACGGACCTGCGCTGGACGGTGCCCTATCGCAGCGATTCGGGCGAGGCCTTCTCCAAGGCGCTCGGTCAGCCGGCCCGCGAGCGCCAATTCGTCATCACGTTTCAGGAAGAGGTCCTTCGGGACAATTGAGGCGGGGTGCCCGTCATGACGCTCGAGACGCCGCAACGTAAGGACTGGCCCGACAAGGCCTCGCACAAGACCCCTCGTGCGAACGCGCGCGACGAGGCCGAGGCGAGGCGTGCCCGGGAGGCACGGGAGGCCCTGCGCGGCGCCGAGCAGGGCGAGATCGCCGGCTCCTCGGCCTTCGCCCGCGCGGCCAATCACATCAGGGCCGCGGACCGGGACGCCGACGATCCGATCGAGGTCTGGGGCACGCGGATCGGGCGCGGCCTCGCGCTCGTCTTCGCGATCGGCCTCGTCGTCTGGCTCTTCGGGCACCTGACCCGGTGAGCACCGGCGATGACGTCTGGGCCGACCGGATGGCGCCCTCGCTCGACGCCATCGAAGGCCTCGCGCGCGAAGCCTATGCCGGACTGCCGCAGGAATTTCGCGCCCTGTGCGGCGAGATCGTCTTCGCCGTCGACGATTTCGCGACCGAGGACGTGCTGCGCGACCTTGAGCTCGAGGATCCCTTTGACCTGATGGGCCTCTTCGAGGGGCACGGCATGGCAGCGCTCCTCGAGGCGGCCACCGGCCAGCACCCCAATCGAATCACGCTCTACCGACGCCCGATGCTCGACTATTGGTGCGAGCACGAGGAGAGCCTGCGCGCCGTCGTCGCCCATGTCCTCATACACGAGATCGGACACCATTTCGGGCTGTCCGACGCCGACATGGAAGTGCTGGAGGCGCAGGCCGACGAGGACACGAACGAGGCGAAGGCCGACGAGGATACGAACGGGGCGCAGGCCGACCGGGACGAGAGCTCGGACGCCGGGGCCGGGCGCGGCTGATGGCCTTCTTCGAGCACTGGACCTTCGGCGCGGCGCTCTTCGGGGATAGCGCCGCGCCGCTCGCCTGGTGGCAGATGTGCGCACGGGCTGCGGTCGCCTTCGTCTACGGCATCGCGCTCGTTCGCTTCGCCGGCACGCGCGTCTTCGGTAAGGGTGCGGCCTTCGACATCATCCTTTCCGTCATCATCGGGTCCAACCTGTCGCGCGCGCTCACCGGCAACGCGCCTTTGTGGGAAGTCCTGGTGACGACCACGTTCCTCGTCGGCCTCCATTGGCTGGTGGCCGAACTCGCGTTTCGCAACAAGGCCTTCGCGACGTTGGTCAAGGGGCAGCCCAAGGTGCTCATCCGCGACGGCCGGCGCGTCGAGCGCACGATCAGCGCCGAGGAGATCGGCGATCGCGACCTCGACGCGGCCCTGCGCGCGGCGGGGCTCGACGCCGTCGAGGAGGTGGACAGGGCGGTGCTGGAGCGCGACGGCTCGATCACGGTCCGGGCGAAGGAAGGCGAGGGCGAGGAGAGCGGAACGGCCTGAGCCTTGATTCGCCGCGCCGCCCGGCGCAGAACACGCGCTGACCGACAGACCCTCGGACCCGAACCCTCAACCCCGCGCCGCCTCCACGGCGCCGCACAGACCGCGCTAGGTGCCGACATGGAACGCTTCACCACCCTCACCGGCGTCGCCGCCCCGCTGCCGATGATCAACATCGACACCGACATGATCATCCCCAAGCAGTACCTCAAGACGATCAAGCGCACGGGCCTCGCCGAGGGCCTCTTCGCCGAGCTCAAATACGACGACGACGGCAACGAGGTGCCGGGCTTCGTCCTCAACCAGCCAGCCTACAGGAACGCGAAGATCCTGGTCGCCGGCGACAATTTCGGATGCGGATCGAGCCGCGAGCACGCGCCCTGGGCGCTTCTCGACCAGGGCATTCGCTGCGTGATCTCCACGTCCTTTGCCGACATCTTCTACAATAACTGCTTCAAGAACGGCATCCTGCCCGTCGTCGTGACCGAGGATCAGCTGGCCGAGCTGATGGACGACGCTGCACGGGGCGCCAACGCGACCCTGACCGTCGATCTGGAGAGCCAGACCATCCAGGGGCCCGATGGCGGCACGATCGCCTTCGAGATCGACCCCTTTCGCAAGCACTGCCTCCTCAACGGCCTCGACGATATCGGCCTGACGCTGGAGAAGTCCGCGGCCATCGACACGTTCGAGGCCGAGACCGAAGCGTCCCGGCCTTGGATCTGAAGCCCGCCTGCGGCGGATCTGAAGCCTGCCGGCGGGCGTTTACGACGCCGGCGCCCGTCACTCCACCCCGACCGGCCGTCCGCTGCGCTCCTGGAGGAGCGCGATGACGGCGGCCGCCGTCTCCTCGATAGAGCGGCGGGTGACGTCGATCATCGGCCAGCCGTGCCGGGCGCAGAGCGCCTTGGCCTCGGCGATCTCGGCCGCCACGGAGGCCCGGTCGACATAGTCCGGCACAGAGAGATGCGCCTGCATTCCGTCCGTCATCGTCGTCGCGGCGATGGGCGCGAGGCTGACGCCATCGAGCGCGGTGTTGGGCAGAGCGCTGTTGAGGCCCGCTGTGCCAAGATCGGCTGTGCCAAGACCCGCTGCATCAAGACCGGCTGCATCAAGACCGGCTGTGCCAAGACCCGCCGCGCGGAGGGCGGCACCATCCGGATCGCTCCCCCCCGGCGGCATGAGGTCGAAATCGGCATCGTCGGACAGGAGATCGAGATCGAGGCCGTCCGGGTCCCGATCGCGCGCGGCCGGCACCTCCTCGTCGAAGCCGAGCGCGTCGAGCCGGTTGCGGCGGATCTGGAGGATGTGCTCGACCGAGGCGACGAGGCCGACGACGAGGGGCCGGGCGGCATCCGGTCCGCGCAGCACCCGCGCCAAGGGCTCGGGCAGCGCGAGGCTCGGCACCAGCGGCACGTTGGCCGCCTTCACGCCCCGGTTAGCGAGATAGATCGCCGTCGGCGTCTTCGACGTGCGGCTGACGCCGACGAGGATGACGTCGGCCTGGCCGAGATCGGTCGGCAGGTGGCCGTCATCATGCGCCATGACGAAGTTGAGCGCGTCGATGCGGCGGAAATAGCCCGCGTCCATGGTGTGCTGCGCGCCGGCCCGGCTCTCCTGCTTCATCTGCAGGTAGGCGTCGAAGACCGAGAGGATGGGGGCCAGCACGGCGGCGCAGGGTACGCCGATCTCGCGGCAGCGCGCCTCGATGCGCAAGGCGAGGTCGGGGTCGACGAGCGTGTAGAGGACGATGCCCGGCGCCTCCTCGATCTTGGCCAGCGCGCGCTCGAGCTGCTCGGGCGTACGGACCAGCGAGGCGACATGCTCGATGGCCTGCGCGTCCGGAAACTGCGCCGCCGCCGCCCGTGCCGTCGCGATGAGCGTCTCGCCCGTCGCGTCGGAGATGAGATGGACATGGACGTAGCGGGTGCGGGGCATCGGGACCTGGCTTTGGGGCGGCACTGGCTTCAGATCGGTATGGCTCTGCGCCACATGCAGCGCGCGCGGCGTTTCGGCAAGGTGCGGGCAAGGTGCGGACAAGGTGCGGCACGGTGCAGACAAGGTCCGGTCGAGGATCGACCCGGGCACCCGGCCTCCGACCCGTCCCGCTTCGATCCATCCCCAGACCCTGTGCGAATCTGTGGAGGATTCGGGAGGGGCGGAACGCTGTCCCGGACCAAGCGAAAAGACGTCCACAGGCGTTTCGCTGTGGGCAGGATCGACAGGCCTGTGAGGGACTCAGGCGCCACCCCGTCCACCCGCGATTAGACCTTTTAGCGCAAGTCCGTCTGTCGCGACCGGATCGCCGCCCCTAACGACTCGTTAGGACCTTTCCTCTAATCTGCGGGAAGATCGTCAAGGATCGCCCGAAGCACAGCCGCGCGCTGGGTCAACGAGCCCTGCCGGTCGGCCCCTCGACCTCGGGGCGGCGCTGCCGAGCGCCGGGTCCAAGGCCGTTTCCCGGCCCTTCGTCAATCCGTCCTCCGCACGGGCTCGACTGGCGGTGGCGTGGTTGTGGACGCCTGTGAATCCCGCTAATCACCGCCCTAAGAGAAACAAGAGTCAGACTCTTATCTAGACTCTTATTTGGGTGGGATGTGGGTATGACGCCGAGCGCCGGGACCGCCATCGGCCGCGAGGCGCCCCATCAGGACCACCATCGAGGCCCCTTCCTCCGAGCGCTTCGGGGCGAGGCCGTCTGGCCGCCTCCGGTCTGGATGATGCGCCAGGCAGGGCGCTATCTGCCCGAATACCGCGAGACGCGCGCCGAAGCGGGCAGCTTTCTCGACCTGTGCTACAACCCGCGTCTCGCCACCGAGGTGACGCTCCAGCCGATCCGCCGTTTCGGCTTCGACGCCTCGATCCTCTTCTCCGACATCCTCGTCATCCCGCACGCGCTGGGGCGGGACCTGCGCTTCGAGGAAGGCGTCGGACCGCGCCTCGATCCGATCACGCCGGCCGAGATCGCGAGGCTTCAACCGGATACGGTCCTGGAGCGCCTGGAGCCGGTGCTGGAGACCGTCGAGCGATTGCGGGCGGCTCTCCCACCCGAGACCCCCCTCATCGGCTTCTGCGGGGCGCCTTGGACGGTGGCGACCTATATGATCAACGGGCGAGGCTCGCCCGACCAGGCCGGAGCACGCACCTTCGCGCATCGTGAACCCTCGGCCTTCGCAGCGCTGCTCGACGTCCTCACCCGCGCCTCGATCCGCTATCTCGATGCGCAGGTGAAGGCGGGAGCCGACGCGCTGATGATCTTCGACAGCTGGGCCGGCGCGCTCGATACGGCGCAATATGCCGGCGCCTCGATTGCGCCCAACGCCGCCATCGTCGCCGGCGTCAGGGCCCTCCATCCGGACGTGCCCATCCTCGCCTTCCCGAAGGGCTCGGGCGCGCGCTATACCGACTTCCTGCGCGCAGTGAAGCCCGATGGCGTCGGCCTCGACTGGACGATCGATCCGGCCTGGGCGGTGCGGGAGATCCGCCCGCTCGCCGTGCCACAGGGCAATCTCGACCCGACCCGCCTCGTCGCCGGTGGCGCCGCGCTCGATAGCGGTATCGACGCGGTGTTGGCCGCCTTCGAGGGCGGGCCCTTCGTCTTCAACCTCGGCCACGGCGTGACGCCCGATACCGACCCCGCCCATGTCGGTCACATGGTCGAGCGCGTGAGGCGCGCCTGATGGGTCTGACCTATCTCCTCGTGAAGGCGCTCCACGTCGTCGCGGTCATCTCCTGGATGGCGGCGATGCTCTATCTGCCGCGCCTTTTCGTCTACCACGCCGACGCGGTGCCGGGATCGGAACATTCCGAGCGGCTGAAGGTGATGGAGCGCCGGCTCTTGAAGGCGATCATGTCGCCGGCCATGATCATCGCCTGGATCACAGGGCTTACCATCGCCGCGATCGGCGGCTGGTTCACGGCGCCCTGGCTGCAGGTGAAGATGGCGCTCGTCCTTGGCCTCACCATCATCCATGCGCTCAACGCGCGCTGGCTCAAGGACTTCGCCGCCGACCGGAACGCACGGCCGGCGCGTTTCTACCGGATCGCCAACGAGGTTCCGACGCTCTTGATGATCGCGGTCGTGCTCTGCGTGATCGTCTGGAAGGACCTGTGATCCGACGCGGGTTGCGCATCGCCCCCCGTGATGGAACCCTGACCCCGTCGTCCGGCGTTGAGTCTCGCGATCCCACACCATCCCTCGGAGACGGCGCGATGCCCGACGACAAGACGAAATCCAACCAGCAGGCCAATGTCGACGAGACGCTCGACGAGACCTTTCCGACCTCCGACGCCCCGGCCTGGACGACGTCCGGCGACAAGGCCGTTGCCGCGGACCCCGAGACCGCGCCCGACGATCCGCTCGGTCGGGAAGTCGATGTGTCGAGCCCGGGGTCCGACGAGGAAGAATAGACCGTCCCTTCATGGAAGCGCCCGTGGAAGGGCCGCTCGCCGCAGGCCTCATCCAAGCTGCGGACGGGCGCGTGCGCTGCTGGTGGCCGGGTGAGAAGCCCGATTATCTCGCCTATCACGACGAGGAATGGGGCCGCCCCGTCGCCGACGAGACGCGGCTCTTCGAGAAACTGTGCCTGGAGGGCTTCCAGTCCGGCCTCTCCTGGCTGACGATCCTTCGAAAGCGCGAGAATTTCCGCCGCGCCCTTGCCGGATTCGACATCGAGGCCGTGGCCGCGTTCGGAGAGGCGGACGTTGCGCGTTTGCTGGAAGACGCGGGCATCGTGCGCCACCGGGGCAAGATCGAGGCCGCGATAGGCAATGCGCGGGCGGCGCGGGCGCTGCGCGAGCGGGAGGGCGTCTCGCTCGCCAGCTACCTATGGCGTTTCGAGCCGGACGGCGATGAGCGCCCCGACCGCGTCACGCACGAGACGGTCGGCGGCCTCGCGCGGACCCACGCCTCGACGGCGCTCTCCAGGGCGTTGAAGGCGTGCGGCTTTCGCTTCGTCGGACCGACGACGATGTACGCGTTGATGCAGGCGATGGGCATGGTCAACGACCATCTGGAGGGCTGCTGCGCACGGGACGGGGTCGAGGCGGCGCGGCGCGCCTTCGTGCGTCCGTGAGCGCAGGCGGATGCTGACGCCGATCGGTCGTCTCTCCACCGGACACCGGGCCGCGCCCGCTTGCCACGGCCTTCGCGGCCCTTACCTAGAGCGTCATGAACGAACCCGCACCGCCCCCCGGTCCGCCGCCCTCCGGCGCCTCGCCATCCACAACATCGCCGCGCGCGGGCGTCATCCGGATGCTGAAGCTGACAGGGCTCATCAGCGTCGCGGCGAGCCTGGTCGTGGTGGCGGGCGTCTGGGCCGTCTACGGGCTCGACGAATTTTCCTGGCATGGGCTGGCGGCGCTCGTGCTCACGGTCTTCGGCGTCACGGCCGTCAATGTCGGGCTCATCTGGCTCATGCGCGTCAGCCATACATCGGGCCGCGACGAGGAAGCCTATGAGGGCGAGCAGTGGACGAGCGCGCAGCGCAAGAAGAGCGCTTGGGAAGACTATCGCGGCTGACCGTCGGCGTTTTGGCGCCGGGCAGCGTGAGCGAGGACGCTTCAGTCCCGCGCGCTCCAGCCCATTTCCCAGAAATCGGCCTCCAGGCGGCAGGCCTCCCGGAAGATGCCGACGAGGCGGGGCCGGCGGGCTTTGGTGAGGCGCTCCGCCGCCAAGCGGTCGAGCGTCGCGCGGGCGGCCTTCGCGATATCCCCATAGGCGTCGCCTCCATATTCGTTGATCCAGGCGGCATAGGGATGATCATCCTCTATTCCATGCTCCGCGACTATGCCGCGGGCGATTTCGGCATAGCCGATCACGCAGGGGCTCAAGGCGACGTGAAGGTCGAGGAGGTCGCCGCGCAGACCCGTCTCCAGCACGTAGCGCGTATAGGCCAACGTGGCGGGCGCCTCGGGTGCGGACTCGAGATCGGCCGGCGTCAGACCCCAGCGGGCCGAGAGCGAGACGTGAAGGTCGAGCTCGACGTCAAGGATCGCCTTCAGCCCTTCGAGCCCGGCCCGCATCTCCGCCAGCGAGCTAGCCTTGTAGACGCTCAAGGCGTAGGCGCGCGCGAAATGGAGGAGGAAGAGATAGTCCTGTTCCAGATAGCGTCGAAAGGCCAGTGCCGGCAGAGACCCGTTGGCCAAGGCCGCAACGAAGGGGTGGCGCGTATAGGCCATCCATTCCTCCCGGGCGTCCGAGCGCAGACCGTCGAAGAGGTCAGGCATCGCCCCGATTGCCCTATCATCGCTCCGCCGCCCGTCGCTAGACCGAGCGCGTGACCATCATCTTCTTGATCTCGGCGATCGCGGCTGCGGGGTTCAGGCCCTTCGGGCAGGCCTTGGCGCAGTTCATGATCGTGTGACAGCGGTAGAGGCGGAAGGGGTCCTCGAGGTCGTCGAGCCGTTCGCCCGTCGCCTCGTCGCGGCTGTCGATCAGCCAGCGATAGGCCTGGAGGAGGATGGCGGGTCCGAGATAGCGGTCGCCGTTCCACCAATAGCTCGGGCAGGAGGTCGAGCAGCAGGCGCACAGGATGCACTCGTAGAGACCGTCGAGCTTGGCGCGGTCCTCGCGGCCCTGAAGCCACTCCTTCTGGGGGGTCGGCGTCTCGGTCTTCAGCCAGGGCTCGATCGAGCGCAGCTGCGCGTAGAAATTGGTGAGGTCCGGCACCAGGTCCTTGATGACCGGCATGTGCGGCAGCGGGTAGATGGCGATGACGCCCGAGAACTCGTCCCACCCCTTGGTGCAGGCCAGCCCGTTGACGCCGCCCATGTTCATCGCGCACGATCCGCAAATGCCCTCGCGGCAGGAGCGGCGGAAGGTGAGCGTCGGGTCGATCTTCGACTTGATCCAGATGAGGGCGTCCAGCACCATCGGGCCGCAATCGTCCATGTCGACATAGTAGGTGTCGAGCCGGGGGAGGGGCTGGCTGGCGGCGTCCGCCCCCTTCTCCGGGCTCATGCCCGTCTGGCCGGCCTCCACCTCGACGGGCGCCCAGCGATAGATGTGGAATTCCCGCAGATTGGTCGCGCCCTCGGGCTTCGGCCAGACCTTGCCGTCGGTGTCCACGCGGCTGTTCTTCGGGAGGGAGAGTTCGGCCATGGAGGGATCCGCAGGGTCTGATCATGGGGGCGCGCGGGGCGCGGGGTCGACGTTGGGATAGCAGGCCGGCGCGCACGAATCCATGCGTCATTCATACGTGAGGCGGCTTGCCCATAACGCGCCTATGAACACGCCCGCGACGCGTCCGCAAATCAGGCCTTCCCGTCTCGTTTCTCCGTCCCGCTCCGCTCGATCCAGGCCATGACGGGTGCCGCGCTCAGCGAGTGGATGCAGGCCGAGACGATGACGGCGAAGGTGACGGTCGCCCAGAGAAGCTCGGCGCGCCCGAAATCCTCGTGCCCCGTCGCATAGGCGAGATAGTAGAGCGAGCCGATGCCGCGAATGCCGAAGAAGCCCACCACCCAGTGCTCTCGCGCATTGTCCGAGCAGCCCTTGAGCGACAGGAAGCCGACGATCGGGCGGAGCACGAAGAGGAGGACAAGGACCGAGAGGACGGCCGTCCAGGTGAGCGCGTTCATCACCTCGAGCGCGACGCCGCCCAGCAGGACGAGGACGAGGACGAGCGCGGCCCGCTCCAGATCCTCGACGAACTCGAAGAGGACACCGTTATAGTCGCTGTCATAGGCCGTGCGGCGGATGACGAAGGCGGCGACGAAGCAGGCGAGGAAGCCGTAGCCACCCAGAAGCTCCGACCCACCATAGGCAACGAGGAAGATGCACAGCGCGATGCAGCCCTGGCCAGCCTTGGCGACGGGCGCCTTGGAGGGCACGCGGTAGATCAGGAAGGCGAGGATGCGCCCGATCACATAGCCGATCACGACGCCCGCCACGATCCGGTAGACGAGGTCCTGCCAGGCCCATTCGAGGATCCAGTCCCATCCGAGCGCGCCGAAGCTCGCCGCCGTGATGGCGAAATAGACGAAGGGAAAGGCGAGGCCGTCATTGAGCCCCGCCTCGGCCGTCAGCGTGAAGCGGACCGGGTGCCGGTCGCCCTCGCCGGGGCCGGGCACCTGCACGTCGCCCGCCAGCACCGGGTCGGTCGGCGCTAGGACGGCGCCGAGGAGGAGCGCGCCCGCGAGCCCCAGCCCCATCAGCCCCCAGCCCATCAGTGCCACGCCCACGATGGTGAGCGGCATGGCCAGGACCAGCAGCCTCCAGGTCGGTTTCCACGCCCGCCATTCGGATCTGTCGAGCTTCAGCCCCGCTCCGATGAGCGAGATGATCACGACCGCCTCGGTCAGCTTCTCCCAGACGAGCCGCCCTTCCTCGGTGAGGGGATTGGGCGCTTCGACACCGTCGTAGAGCCAGAAGAGCAGGGCGCCCATCGCCAGCGGTATGAGCGGCAGCGTGAGGTGCCGGCCATAGATCGCCTGCGGCACCCAGGCCGCCGCCATCATCGCCAGCCCGAAGACCAGGAGCGCGACCTCATAGGGGTCGACTTTGAAGAGATCGGTCAATCCAGCACGCCTTTATCGACTTCGCGACCGGGAGACCGCGAAACTCATAACGCCGGCGGCCGAGAGAAGGTCCTTCCCCGAAGCCTCGCCCGAAATCTCGCCCAAGCCCTCGCCCGGAATCCCGCCCGAAATCCTGCCCGAGCCCTCGCCCGATCTTTCGGGAGGCGTCCCGGGATAAGGAGGCAGGTCGCGTGGCGGCCTGATCAGGCCATGTATTGCCCGCCGTTCACGCTCAAGGTCGCGCCGGTCATGAAGCCGGCGGCGTCCGAGCAGCAGTAGACGACGGCCTGCGCGATCTCGTCGGCCTGGCCGAGGCGGTTGACGGGGATCGCGCCGACGATGCTCTCCAGCACCTTCTCGGGCACGCCGGCCACCATGTCGGTGTCGATATAGCCGGGCGCGACGCAGTTGACCGTCACGCCCTTCCTCGCGTTCTCGGCCGCGAGTGCCTTGGTGAAGCCAATCACGCCTGCCTTGGCGGCCGAATAGTTGGTCTGGCCCATCTGGCCCTTCTGGCCGTTGATCGAGGAGATGTTGACGATCCGGCCGAACCCCTTGGCGCGCATGCCGTCGATGACCGGGCGCGTCATGGTGAACATAGAGTTCATGTTGGTGTCCATGACCGCCTTCCACTGGTCGAAACTCATCTTGTGGAACATGCCGTCCCGCGTGATGCCCGCGTTGTTGACCAGGATGTCGACGGGTCCGAGATCGGCCTCCACCGACTTGATGCCCGCCTCGCAGGCGTCGGGATCGGAGACGTCCCACTTGTAGACGTTGATGCCCGTCTCGGCCTTGAAGGCGTTCGCCTTCTCGTCATTGCCGGCATAGGTGGCCGCGACCGTGTGGCCGGCGGCCTTCAGGGCCTTGGCGATGGCGGCGCCGATGCCGCGCGTTCCACCGGTGACGAGGGCGATGCGTGTCATGTAAATCCTCCCAGGAGTGTCCCGCCTTGCCGGCAGGTTCGATGGGGGAGGTTATGGAGCAGGGAGCGCCGCTTTTCAAAGCAGCGATGATGAAAAACCCTTATGCTGCGGTGCGAAACGATCGGCATGGCCGAGCGGGATGGAACGAATTCTCGCTAGCGCGGCTTGCACAAGGGCACTTTGGAAAGGGCCTCTCTCATGAATCGCATCATCTACATCGTCGGCGCCGTCGTCATCGTCATCGCCATCATCTCCTTCGTCCTCTAGCGGATCCTCAACGCAAACAACCCGGCCACCCTTGCGGGCGACCGGGTCGTTCGAGCGTTTCCCTACGAAGAGCCCTAGCGGCGGATGCCGAGGCGCTGGATGAGGGTCTTGTAGCGGTCCTCGTCCTTGGAGCGCGCGTAGTCCAGCAGGCGACGACGCTGCGAGACCATCTTGAGGAGGCCGCGGCGGGAATGGTTGTCCTTGCCGTGCGACTTGAAGTGCTCGGTCAGATTGGTGATCCGCTCGGTCAGGATCGCGACCTGAACCTCGGGAGAGCCTGTGTCGCCGTCCTTGGTGGCGTATTCCTTGATGAGCGCTTCCTTGCGCTCTGGCGTGATGGACATGAATCCATGCTCCTTCGACATCGGATGATGGCGGTGCCGAGGCCGATGCGAGCGGACCTCGGGGCCCGCACTCTCGATCACGAACAGTCTGCGACGCCAACGCCAACCCTTTCGGGCCGGCGCCGCGAGACAGACATGCAATCTCTCGAACGCTGAGCGCCTTTAGAGATTGAACACGCGCCGGGGATGCAGCTCGCCGTTCTCGACGTCGCCCAATGCCACCAGCTCGCGCCCATGCCGCGCATAGGCGGGGCCGGGCAGGGGGGCATCGCGCCCTCTGAGCAGGATCGACTGGCCGTTTCGCAAACGGCTCGCATCCGCGCCGCCAATGGCCACCGCCGGGATGTCGTCCAGCGCGGTCTCGACGGAGCGAAGGACGGTGCTATTCCATGCCTGGACGGGTTGCGCAAGAGGCCTCGATCCCGACGCACCGTCATCGCCGCCGGAATCCTCCGTCCTCGGGGCCATGCCGCGCTCGGCCTGCGCCGCCTCGATATCCTCGAAGGTCACGAGATCGCGCTCGACGAGCGAGCCCACCCGCGTGCGCCGCAGGCCCGACACATGCGCGCAGGTGCCGAGATGGGCGCCGAGGTCGCGGGCGAGGCTGCGCACATAGGTGCCCTTGCCGCAATCGCATTCGAGCACCGTCTCGTGCGGCGTATGGGAGACGAGGCGCAGCGCGTCGATGTAGACGGGCCGGGCGGCCAGCGCGACCGTCTCGCCGTCTCGCGCGATGTCGTAGGCCCGCTCGCCATCCACCTTCACGGCCGAATATTGCGGCGGGACCTGCAGGATCTCGCCGGTGAAGGCGGGGAGCGCGGCCAGGACCGCGTCCTCGCTCGGGCGCACGTCGCTCTCCTCGACGACCCTGCCCTCGCGGTCGTCGGTGTCGGTGCGCTGCCCCCAGGCGATGGCGAATCGATAGGTCTTGTCGCTGTCCATCAGGAAGGGGACCGTCTTCGTCGCCTCGCCGAGCGCGATGGGCAGCACGCCCGTCGCCAGCGGATCGAGCGTGCCCGCATGGCCGGCCTTCTGCGCGCCGAAGAGCCGCCGCACCTTGCCGACGGCCTGCGTCGACGTCATCGTGAGCGGCTTGTCGAGCACGACCCAGCCGTTGATGGGCAGACCCTTCTTGCGGCGGCTCAAGACGCGTCGTCCCCGTCGGGCGCCGCATCCGTCTCGGCCTCGATATCGGCGCGCACCCTGTCGGAGCGCAGCAGCGCGTCGATGCGGGAGGCTTCGTCGAACGTCTCGTCGATCTGGAAGCGCAGGCTGGGCGCGTATTTGAGGTCGATCCGCTTGGAGACGAAGCTGCGGATCGGCCGGGCGTTGGCGGCCAGCAGCTTGACGACCTCCTTGGCGCCGTGGCCGCCGAGCGGCATGACATAGGCCGTCGCGATCTTGAGGTCGGGCGTGATCCGCACCTCCGGCACCGTGATCGTATAGGCCTCGAGCCGCGGATCGTTGATCTCGCCGCGCTGCAGCGCCTCGACGATCGCACGCCGGATGATCTCGGCCACGCGGAGCTGGCGTTGGGAGGGGGCTTTGGTGCTTGTCTTCTGGGCCATGGCCTCGATCCGAAAGGCAAAAGGGCGCGCCGTCTGTCCGGCGCGCCCTGAAGGGTATCGTGCAGGAAAGGCCTCTTAGGACCCCGCCCGAGAAAAGGAGAGCGCTGCTACAGCGTCCGGGCGATGCTCTCCACCCGGAAGCACTCGATGACGTCGCCCTCGCGCATGTCCTCGTATCTCTCGAAGGCCATGCCGCACTCGGTGCCGGCGTTGACTTCCCTGACCTCGTCCTTGAAGCGCTTGAGGGTCGAGAGCTTGCCTTCGTGGATGACGACGTCGTCGCGAAGCAAGCGCACGCCCGAGCCGCGCTCGACGATGCCTTCGGTAACCCGGCAACCGGCGACCTTGCCGACCTTGGTGATGTTGAAGACCTCGAGGATCTGCGCGTAGCCGATAAAGGTCTCGCGGATCTCCGGTGCGAGGAGGCCCGACATCGCGCCCTTCATGTCATCCAGCAAGTCGTAGATGATGTTGTAGTAGCGGATCTCGATGCCCGACTGCTTGGCCGCGTCCCGGGCCTGCGCGTTGGCACGCACGTTGAAGCCGAGGATGACGGCGCCCGAGGCGGCCGCCAGCGTGACGTCCGACTCCGTGATCGCGCCGACGCCGGTGTGGAGGACGCGGGCCTCGACCTCGTCCGTCGAGAGCTTCTCCAGGCTCTGCGTGATCGCCTCGACCGAGCCCTGCACGTCGCCCTTGATGAGCACGGGGAAGGTCTGGCGACCGTCCACCTTGATCTGGTTCATCATGTCCTCGAGCGAGGAGCCCATCTTGGCCTGGCGCGCGGTGGCGAGATCGCGGGCCTGGCGCTCGCGATAGTCGGCGACCTCGCGCGCCTTTGCCTCCTCCTCGACGACGGCGAAGGGCTCGCCGGCTTCGGGCGCTCCGTTGAAGCCGAGCACCTCGACCGGCATGGCGGGCAGGGCCTCATCGACCTGGCGGCCCTGATCGTCGAGCAGCGCACGCACGCGGCCCCATTGCTGGCCGGCGACGAGGATGTCTCCCTTCCGGAGCGTACCGCCCTGGACGAGGACGGTAGCGACCGTGCCGCGGCCCTTGTCGAGACGCGATTCGATCACGACGCCCGTCGCCTGGCGGTCGGGATTGGCCTTCTGCTCCAGGATCTCGGCCTGGAGGAGGATGGCCTCTAGAAGCCCGTCGAGGTTCTGCTTCTTGAGGGCCGAGACCTCGACTTCCTGAACGTCGCCGCCCATCGATTCGACCACGATCTCCTGGCGCAGGAGGTCGGTCTTCACCTTGTTGGGATCGGCCTCGGGCAGATCGACCTTGTTGATCGCCACGATGATCGGCACACCGGCCGCCTTGGCGTGGTTGATCGCCTCGATGGTCTGCGGCATCACGCCATCGTTCGCCGCGACCACCAGGATGACGATGTCGGTCGCGTTCGCACCGCGCGCGCGCATGGCGGTGAAGGCGGCGTGGCCCGGCGTATCGATGAATGTGATTTTCTGGCCGTTCTGCTCGACCTGGTAGGCACCGATATGCTGGGTGATGCCGCCGGCCTCGCCGGAGGTGACGTTGGTCTCGCGGATCGCGTCCAGGAGAGAGGTCTTGCCGTGGTCGACATGGCCCATGATCGTGACGACCGGCGGGCGGGAGACGAGCGTCTCCTCCTCGTCGTCGACCTCGAAGAGGCCCTCCTGCACGTCGGCTTCCGAGACGCGGCGCACGGTGTGGCCCATCTCGGTCGCGATCAGCTCGGCCGTGTCGGCATCGAGGATGTCGGTGGCCTTCATCATCTGGCCCTGCTGCATCAGGAGCTTGATGACGTCCACGGCGCGCTCCGACATGCGGTTGGCGAGCTCTTGGATGGTGATGGTCTCTGGTAGCTGCACTTCGCGAGCAATCTTTTCTTTGGGTTCTGCGTTGGCGCCCTTGCCCATCATCCGCTGCTGACGGCGACGGTAGGAGGCGAGCGAGCGGCCACGCTCCTCGGTGCCGCCCGAGAGGGCTGTCGTTACGGTAAGGCGGCCGCGCTGACGATCGCCACCATCCCGCTTCGACGGAGTGCGGGACGGGGCCTCGCGCGGACGGCGCACGGCGGGCTTGAGGGCCGGGCGAATGCCGGAGGGCGTCGCGGCCTCGGCCGGTGCCTGGGAGGCGCGGGCGCGGGCGCGCTCCTCGGCGGCCTCGCGGACCTTGGCGTCTTCCTCGGCCTTGATGCGGGCGGCCTCCTCGGCCTCCTCGCGGGCGCGCTCTTCGCGCAGCGCCTGACGGCGGGCGTCCTCCTCCTCGCGGCGGACGGCCTCCTCGGCGGCACGGCGCCGGTCGTCGGCCTCGCGGGCCTTGGCCTCGGTCAGCGCCTTGAGGCGGGCGTCCTTCTCCTCGTCGGAGAGGGTGCGCAGCACCATGCCGCCGGGCTTGGTGGTGCCCCGGGCAGGCGCGCGCCGGGTGGCGGCGCCGGCATCAAGCTTGGGCGCCACCTTTGGCGCTGTCTTGGGCGTCGCCTGACCGCGAACGGACAGCGTCTGCCTCTGCGTTGCGGCGGCCTTGTCGGCCTCTACCTTGACGGCAGCGGCCTTGACGGTTGCCGCCTTGGCCGTCGCCGCCTTGGCAGCTTCCGCGTCGGCCGACACCTTGTCCTCGGCGGCCTTGGTCGCGGCGATCTTGGCGGCCTCGGCTTCCGAAGCGCGGATCTTGTCGGCCTCGGCCTCCGCCTCGGCGGCGCGCGCATCGGCCTCGGCCTTGTCGAGCGCGGCCTGGCGCATCTCGGCCTCGGCCTTGGCCTTGGCTTCGGCGTCGCTGGCCGCCGCCGCCTTGGCCTCGGCCTCCTTGGCGAGGGCGTCCTGGCGCTGCTGCTCGGCGCGCAATGCGGCAAGCCGGCGCTCGTCCACCGCGCTGGCGACAGGTGCGGGCGCGGCCGGTGCCGCGGGCGCCGCCTCGGCTTCGGGCGCCGCCGCTCCGGCCGCCGTCTTGGCCATCGCCGCCCGCTCGGCCGGTGTCAGGACGCGGCGCTTCTTCTTCTCCACCACCACGGCGTTGGAGCGGCCATGGCTGAAATTCTGCCGCACGGTGCCCGCACCGCCGCGAAGCCCCAGCGGCTTGCCGGAGGCGCCCAAACGCTTGTCACTGTCCCTACGATCGCTCATCTAGCCTGCCTGATCCCGCTCCGGCCCGGGGCCGGTCTGTTCTTGTGCCGTCGTGTTCGTCGTCGGGCTCGCCGAAGGGCGGACCCGGAAATCGTTCTTGGGGCGAACGGGCCTCTGGAGAGTCCGTTCCGCCCGCCGCGACCTCTGCGCGATCCCGGTCGGATCGCGCGATCAAGGATCGCCCGTGCCCGGCGGCACGCCGCTGCGCTGCGACCGGACCGTCCGAGCCCTCATAGGTCGCCAGCCGCGCGATGCGCATCAGCGCCATGCGCGACACGTCCGGCGCCGCTCGTTCAGCCTGCGCCGCCCCCGCCGAGACGTCACTTGAGGTATCCCTCGAGGCCGATGCCCCCTCGGCCTCCGCTGAAACGCCGCCCGGCGAAGCCTGCGCCGATCCGCTCAGCGCGGCATGTATCACATGCAAGCGCCCCAAAGCCAAACCCAATGCGTCCGATCCGAGATCTCGCACGATCGTGACCTCAAGGCCGCGCGCCTTGGCGACTGCCAGAGCCAGCGCGTCGAGCTTGGCCGATTCGCCCGCGCTCGCCTCGGCCGCATGGAGGATGGCGAGGATATGGCCCTTCCGGGCCGCGTCTTCCACCTGTCCCTTGCCGGCGATGACGGCGCCGGCCTTGTTGGCGAGGCTCAAGCCCTCGACGGCGCGCTCCAGAAGGAGCCGCCCCACGGTCTCGGGCAAGTCGGCCGGGACCGTGGCTTCGCCCTTGAAGGCGCGCACAAAGGCGCGCCGCTTCACGGCTTCGGCGACATGGTCCCGCGTGGCGGTCACCCAGGCGCCGCGGCCGGGCAGGACTGCCTTGAGGTCCGGCACGACGGTGCCATCGGGCGCCCGCACGAAGCGGATCATCCGATCGGGAGACTGCGCGGCGCGGGTGACGATGCAGCGCCGCTCAAGGGCTGCCTTGCGCGCCCGCCCGCCCCTCGTATGCGCTCCCTTGGCATGCGCTCCCTTGCGCCCGGGCGCGGCGATGCCGTCATCGAGCTCGTCGGCCTCGTCGTTCGCGATGTCCGCCGCCGCACCCATTCGTGCGAGCCCCGCGCTGGTCGTTAGACCAGCGCGGCCTCCTCGTCGGTCTCGGCCTCGTCCTCGACATCGGGTTCGAGATCGGCCGCATCGATCCAGCCGGCCAGCACGCGGGCCTGCATGATCATGGCCTCCGCCTCGTCACGGCTGGTGCCGAAGGGGGTGAAGGTACCGGGATGCTTGGTCACTTCCTTGCCGTTGCGCTCCGACCAACCGGCCAGCTCGTCGGTGGCGGAGCCGGCGAAGTCCTCGATCGACTTCACGCCGTCCTCGCCGAGCGCGACGAGCATCTCGGTCGTCAGCCCCTCGATCTGCCGAAGCTCGTCCTTGACGCCGAGATCGACGCGACGCGCCTCGAAGCCGGCTTCCTGAGCGTCGAGATATTCGACTGCGCGGGTCTGCAATTCGCTCGCCGTCTCCTCGTCGAAACCCTGGATGGAAGCGATCTCGTCGAGCTCGACATAGGCGACCTCGTCGAGCGCCGTGAAGCCCTCCGACGCCAGAAGCTGGCCGACGACCTCGTCGACATTGAGCGCCTCGACGAAGAGCTGGGTGCGCTCGGTGAACTCCTTCTGGCGGCGCTCGGATTCCTCTTCCTCGGTCAGGATGTCGATGTCCCAGCCCGACAGTTGCGAGGCCAGCCGAACGTTCTGGCCGCGCCGGCCGATGGCGAGGCTGAGCTGATCGTCGGGCACGACGACCTCGATGCGGCGCGCGTCCTCGTCGAGGACGACCTTGGCGACCTCGGCCGGTTGCAGCGCGTTGACGATGAAGGTCGCGTCGTCCTCGGTCCACGGGATGATATCGATCTTCTCGCCGGCCAGTTCCTGCACGACGGCCTGCACGCGTGAGCCCCGCATGCCGACGCAGGCGCCCACGGGATCGATGGACGAATCGTTGGAGATGACGCCGATCTTGGCCCGCGACCCCGGATCGCGCGCGACCCGCTTCACCTCGATGATGCCTTCGTAGATTTCCGGCACCTCCTGCGCGAAGAGCTTGGCCATGAAGTCGGGATGGGAGCGGGTGAGGAAGATCTGCGGTCCGCGGGGCTCGCGGCGCACGTCGAGGATGAGCGCGCGCACCCGGTCGCCGGGGCGGAACATCTCGCGCGGAATGCCTTCCGAGCGCTTGATGACGCCTTCGCCCTGCGACATCTCGACGACGACGTCGCCATAGTCGGCGCGCTTGACCTCGCCGTGCACGATCTCGCCGATCCGGTCCTTGTATTCCTCGTACTGCTTGTCGCGCTCGGCCTCGCGGACCTTCTGGAAGAGAACCTGCTTGGCGGCCTGGGTCGCCACGCGGCCCGGATCGACGGGCGGGAGGCGATCGGAGATCATGTCGCCGACCTCGGCCGCCGGGTTGCGGACCTGCGCGTCCTTGAGACTGATCTGCGTGTCGTCGTTCTCGATCGTCTCGACGACCTCGAAGAAGCGGTCGACCCGCTGCTCGCCGGTCCGGGGATCGATCTCGACGCGAATGTCGGATTCGAGCCCGTAGCGGGCCCGCGCGGCCTTGGAGAGCGCATCCTCGATCGCCTCGACGACGATGGCGCGCTCGATCCCCTTCTCGCGCGCCACCGCGTCCGCGATCTGCAGGAGTTCTATCTTGTTGGCGCTAATGGCCATGTCAAACGTCTCCGTCTTGCTCAACCGGTGTGCGAAAGCCGAAGGCCTTTCGCTACTCGTCAATGGTGCGGAGGCCGAGGGCATCCGCGTGTTCCGGAAAGACCGATCCTGCCGGCCTTCTTCGCGCTACTCGCCGCTCGCGCCCTTCCTGGTCGCGTTCTTCGTCGCAGTCTTGTTCGTCGCGGCTTTGGTCTTGGTGTCGGCGACGGCCTTGGTGTTGGCCGCGGCCTTTCTGTTAGCCTCGGCCTTTCTGTTAGCCATGGCCTTGGCGACCGCCTTCGAGCGCCGGAGCGATTCGGCGATCACGGCGTCGGTCAGCACCAGCTTGGCCTCGTCGATATCGCGCAACGGCAGGCCGAGCGTGACCGCGCCGCCCTTCACGTCCGTCTCGATCAGGACGGCGCCGTCGAGCCCCTCGCCCTCGATGCCCTCGAGCGTACCCCGGAACCGACGCTGCGAGCCGCCATCCTCGTTGACGAGCGGGCGGGCGAGCGTGATCTTGGCCTCGAAGCCTTCCCAGCGCGCAAAATCGGAGGCGCGCACGAGTGGGCGGTCGATGCCGGGCGAGGAGATCTCCAAGTTGTAATGGCCCTGGATCGGGTCCTCGACATCGAGCACCGGTGCGAGCGCGCGGCTAAACCTCGCGCAGTCCTCGACCGACATCTCGCCCGATGCGTCCTCGGCCATGATCTGCACCGTGCAGCCGTCCTGCGCCGTGACCGCGACGCGCACGAGCTTGAGGTCGAGGCTGCGCGCGACGGGTCCGGCCAACGCGGCCACGCGGGCCGCGGGGCCTTCCTCGGTCAGGAGGCGCGGCTCGTCGAGGTCCGCGCGCACGGCCTCGGCCGCGCCGTCGAGCGCGGCGCGCATGAGACCATCGATGGGCCCCGGCCCTCTCTTCGGTCCTGTCTCGGACGGCTCGGACAATCGTCTCTCCGAAATCTCGTGTACCGCGGACGCCCGTACCATGAGTGACCAAAAAGGCCCGGCCCACGAACTCACGCTCACGAACCCTTTCGGGCCGCGCCGCGCTTCTTATCGAGCGTCATGTACGGGATGGATGTGAGATAGCCGCTGGGGCGGGCCGGTGCAAGGGGTCCCGACAAGGTATGGGGCCCCGACATCGATCACCATCCGTGCGCGGTTCCATCACGACGATCCGGCTGGACGCTTCCCTTCCCCTCTGCCATGCCGCGCACATGGCCGCCCAAACCGTTCCCGCCGCACCGCCCAAGATGGCATCGCCCAAGATGGCACCCCCCTCGACGGCCTCCCCCAACGCCTCGCCCTCGGGCGGTCTCGATCGCACCGGCCTCGCGCTCTACGCGCTGATTGTGCTCGTCTGGGGCACGAGCTGGATCATGATTCACTACGCGCTGGGCGTGACGCCGGTGGAGATCACGGTGGCGCTCCGCTTCTGGCTGTCCGCCGCGCTCCTCTTCGCCATCCTGGCGGTGCGGCGCGAGCGCTGGCGGTTCTCCCGGGCCGACCATCTCTGGTTCGCGGCTATGGGCGGGCTCATCTTCTCGACCAATTTCGTTCTCTTCTTCCACGCGGGGCTGACGCTCGCCACGGGTCTCCTCGCCGTCGTCTTCTCGACGGCGACGCTCTTCAACATGGGTCTCAGCGTCGTCGTCGAGCGCACCCCGCTCCCCGGCCGTGTGATGCTGGGCGGGGTGACGGGCGTCGCCGGGCTCTGCCTCATCTTCTGGCCGGAACTGCGTGCGGAGGCCGGCACGTTGCCCGCCATCGGGCTGGCGCTCCTGGGCACGCTCTCCTTCTCGGTCGGCAATATCGCGGCGCAGCGCGTGCGGGCGCGCGGGCTGCCGGTCATCGGGCCGACCGCCTGGGGCATGCTCTACGGCGCGCTTTTCCTCACCGGCCTCGTGGGCGTGCTGACGATGACGGGCACGATCGAGCCTGTGCTCGACACCCGGCCCGCCTACTGGTTCTCGCTCATCGGCCAGTCCGTCTTCGCGACCGTGACCGCCTTTCTCACCTATATCGGGCTCCTTCGCCGGATCGGCACCGCCCGGGCCGGCTATGCGACGGTGATGTTCCCGCTCATCGCGCTTGCCATGTCGACCTGGCTGGAGGGCTATGTCTGGTCCGGCCTCGCGGTGGCGGGATTGGTGCTGATCCTGGGTGGGAACGTCGCCGTTCTGCGGCGCTGACGGCGGTCTAGGCGAAGCCCACGATGGCCCGCACATCCTTCATCACCGGCTCGGCCAGCGCCGCGGCGCGCTCGGCGCCCTGGCCGAGCGTGCGGTCGATCTCCGCCGGGTCCGCCATCAGCCGCGCCATCTCGGCGTTGATGGGTCCGAGCTTGGCGACCGCGACCTCGGTGAGCGCCGGCTTGAAGGCGGAGAACTGCGAGCCGCCATGCTCGGCCAGGACCTCGGTCCGCGTCGTGTCGGTCAGCGCGGCGTAGATGCCGACGAGATTGTCGGCCTCGGGGCGGCCCTCAAGCCCCTCGACCTCGCTCGGCAGCGCGTCGGGGTCGGTGCGGGCCTTTCGCAGCTTGGTGGCGATCGTGTCGGCATCGTCGGTCATGTTGATGCGGCTGAGGTCGCTCGGATCGGACTTCGACATCTTCTTGGAGCCGTCGCGCAGGCTCATCACGCGCGTCGCCTCGCCCTGGATGATGGGCTGGGTGAGGGGGAAGAAGCCGGCATCGCGCCCGCCGCCCGTCGTCTCGACATCCGCGCCGAGGCCGAGCCGGAGAATCCGCTCGCGGTAGTCGTTGTTGAACTTGGCCGCGATGTCGCGCGTCAGCTCCAGATGCTGCTTTTGGTCCTCGCCGACGGGCACGTGGGTCGCGCGGTAGGCCAGGATGTCGGCCGCCATCAGCGCCGGGTAGGCATAGAGGCCGAGGCTCGAATTCTCGCGGTTCTTGCCGGCCTTCTCCTTGAACTGGGTCATCCGGCTCATCCAGCCGAGCCGGGCGACGCAGTTGAAGATCCAGGCGAGCTCGGCATGGGCCGGCACGCGCGACTGGTTGAAGACGATGTGCGCACGCGCGTCGATGCCCGACGCGATCAGCGCGGCCGCGACCTCGCGCGTGTTGGACGCCAGCGCCTCCGGGTCCTGCCAGACGGTGATCGCGTGCAGATCGACGGCGCAGTAGAGGCACTCGTGCGTGTCCTGCAGCGCGACGAAGCGCTTGATCGCGCCAAGATAGTTACCCAGCGTCAGGCTGCCCGAGGGCTGGATGCCGGAGAAGACGCGCTCGGGAACGGTCGCGAGGTCGGGGGAGGGGGTGTCGGACATGTGGGCGTCGCGGCTTGGCGCTCATCCCTGAGCGCGGTGAAACGGCCGGGGGCTTATGGCAACCCCCGGCTCCGCGCACAAGCGCCGCTAGCCGCCGACGATCACGCCGCCATTGGGGTGCAGCGTCTGGCCGGTGATGTAGGAGCTGTCGTCGCAGGCCAGGAAGAGGAAGCTTGGCGCGACCTCGTTTGGCTGGCCGGCCCGCCCCATCGGAACCTGGGAGCCGAAGGTCTTCATCTCCTCCTCGGTCATCGCGACCGGGATGAAGGGCGTCCAGATCGGGCCGGGCGCGACCGAGTTGACGCGGATGCCCTTCTCCACCAGCCGTTCGGCGAGGGAGCGCGAGAGCGCCAGGCTGGCGCCGCGCGTCGAGGAATAGTCGAGCAGCAAGCCCATGCCCATGAAGGCGTTGACGCTCGACGTGTTGATGATGCTGGAGCCAGGCTGCAAATGGGGCAGCGCCGCCTCCACCATGAAGAAGTAGGAATAGACGTTGGAGCGGAAGGTACGCTCCAGGCTCTCCTCCGGGATGTCGGTCAGATCGTCGCGCCGATGCTGCTCGGCCGCGTTGTTGATCAACACGTCGAGCCCGCCGAAGGCCTCGACCGTCTTGGCCACCACGTCGTGGCAATGCGCCTTGACGCCGAGATCGCCTCGGAAGGAGAGGGCCCGCGCCCCCTCCGCCTCGATCAGGCGCACGGTCTCCTCGGCATCGCGGTCCTCGGAGAGATAGGCGAAGGCCACGTCGGCGCCCTCGCGCGCGAAGAGGACGCAGACCGCCCGGCCGATGCCGCTGTCGCCGCCGGTAATGAGGACGCGCTTGCCCTTCAGCCGGCCGGAGCCGGGAAAGCGCGGCATGTATTCGGGCTTGGGGTCCATCTCGTGCTCGAGGCCGGGAAAGTCCTGTGCGGGTTCGGTCATGACGCCTACGCTCATCTGTCGGGTTCTGAAAAACATGCGCCCGGCGCGGGCCGGGAGAGGCGTAACGGAGATCGCGCCATAGGGTTCGCCTCGCCGCGATCGCGGATCGCCAGGCGCCCCCCTAGTGACACGCCATCATCTTTACGTTAGGTGGGCGGTCTTCGCGCGCGAGGACCGGCTTTTGCCGTCCCCTCGTCACGCGACAATAAAGGTGAAAACGTCGTCGTTGCGCGCCGTGCTCCGCACGCCGCCCCCGAACACGCCAACTAGACGAGACTTTACGTCATGAACATCATCCAGCAGATCGAGGCCGAGCAGGCCGAGAAATACGCCGCCACCAAAGAGATTCCCGACTTCCGCCCCGGTGACACGGTGCGCGTCTCGGTCCGCGTGACGGAGGGTACCCGTACCCGCTTGCAGGCCTATGAGGGCGTGTGCATCGCTCGCTCCGGCGCCGGCTTCAACGAGGCCTTCACGGTCCGCAAGATCTCCTATGGCGAGGGCGTCGAGCGCGTCTTCCCGGTCTATTCGCCCATCGTCGAGATGATCGAGATCGTCCGCAAGGGCCGCGTGCGCCGCGCCAAGCTCTATTACCTGCGCTCGCGCCGGGGCAAGTCGGCGCGTATCGCCGAGCGGGTCGACCGCAAGGCCGTCGCCGCCAGGGCCGCGCTCAAGGAAGAGCGCAAGGCCGCCGCGCGTGCCGAGCGGGACACCAAGACCTCGTAGTCTCGAGAGCCGCTCCTTGCGCGGCGCGGGGAACGCGCCGCATCTCACAGACCCGCGCCGACGGAGCGCCATCCGTGCGACCCCGTCGGCCCTGACCGACGACGGGGACCGTTTGCATGTCTGACGCCACGGCTGGTGCGCCGCGCACCCTCTACGACAAGATCTGGGACGACCATCTCGTCCACATGGCCGAGGACGGCACCGGCCTCCTCTATATCGACCGTCACCTCGTCCACGAGGTGACCTCCCCGCAGGCCTTCGAGGGCCTGCGGATGACGGGCCGCCGCGTCCGCGCGCCCCAGCGCACGCTTGCCGTGGTCGACCACAACGTGCCGACATCCGACCGCTCCTTGGGCATCGACGATCCGGAATCGAAGATCCAGGTCGATCAGATGGGCACGAACGCGGCCGAGTTCGGCATCGAATATTACGACCCGATGGATATCCGCCAGGGCATCGTCCACATCGTCGGGCCTGAGCAGGGCTTCACGCTGCCGGGTATGACGATCGTGTGCGGCGACAGCCATACCTCGACGCACGGTGCCTTCGGTGCGCTCGCCCACGGCATCGGTACCTCGGAGGTCGAGCACGTGCTCGCCACCCAGACGCTGATCCAGAAGAAGGCGAAGAACATGCGGGTGACGGTGAACGGCACCGCGCCCGCGCATCTGACCGCCAAGGACATCATCCTCGCCATCATCGGCCAGATCGGCACGGCCGGCGGCACCGGCCATGTGATCGAATATGCAGGCCCCGCCATCCGCGCCCTCTCCATGGAGGGGCGCATGACGGTCTGCAACATGTCGATCGAGGGCGGCGCCCGGGCCGGCATGATCGCGCCCGACGAGAAGACCTGGGCCTATATCGAGGGCCGCAACCGGGCGCCGAAGGGCAAGGCCTGGGAAACGGCGCTGGCCTATTGGCAGACGCTGCCCTCCGACGAGGGCGCCCATTTCGACGCCGAGATCACGCTCGACGCCGGCGCCCTGCCGCCCATCGTCTCCTGGGGCACCTCACCCGACCAGGTCGTGACAGTCGAGGGCGTGGTGCCCGACCCGGCCGACGTGCCGGCCAACAAGCGCGCCGCGACGGAGCGCTCGCTCGCCTATATGGGCCTGAAGCCCGGCACCCGAATCACCGACATCACGCTCGACCGCGTCTTCATCGGTTCGTGCACCAACGGGCGGATCGAGGATCTGCGGGCCGCGGCTTCTGTGGTGCGCGGGCACCATGTGGCGCCAAGCGTCTCGGCCATGGTCGTGCCGGGCTCCGGCCTCGTGAAGGCGCAGGCCGAAGAAGAAGGCCTCGACGAGATCTTCAAGGCGGCCGGCTTCGACTGGCGCGAGCCCGGCTGCTCGATGTGCCTGGCCATGAACGCCGACAAGCTGCGGCCCGAAGAGCGCTGCGCCTCGACCTCGAACCGGAATTTCGAGGGCCGGCAGGGCTATAAGGGCCGCACCCACCTCGTCTCGCCCGCCATGGCGGCGGCGGCGGCGATCGCGGGGCGCTTCGTCGACATTCGCAACTGGGACACGCCGGTTCCGGCCGCGGCCTGACCGCGATGTCGGCCGCGCGCCGGATCGCGGTGCTGGGCGCCCTCAGCGGCGCCCTCGCCGTCGCGGCCTCTGCCTTCGGCGCGCACGGTCTCACGCGGGGCTTCGAGGCCGGCACCGTCACGGCGAGCCAGCTGCGCGGCTTCGAGGTCGCGGCCGAGCAGCATGTCGTCCATGCGCTCGCCCTTCTCGGCACCGGCCTCGGCCTCGCGACCTTCGGACGAAGCCGCTGGACGATCGCAGCCGCCATCCTCTTCGGCCTCGGCACGCTCGCCTTCGC
This sequence comes from uncultured Alphaproteobacteria bacterium, assembly GCA_963799285.1. Taxonomy (GTDB): domain Bacteria; phylum Pseudomonadota; class Alphaproteobacteria; order Rhizobiales; family CAWCWK01; genus CAWCWK01. The sequence goes on along the minus strand of CAWCWK010000004.1, from coordinate 3,163,931 downwards.
CGGCCCGCTCTATCTCTACGCGCTGACCGGCGCCAAGCCTCTCATCCGGCTCGTGCCGGTCGGCGGCGTCGGGTTCGTCTTAGGATGGCTCTGCCTCGCGACTGGTCTCGCAATAGGCCTTGGCAGCGCGCGGCGCGGACCGGACGCGGCCTGATTCACCGTTCGTCAGAGATTTCCTGCGCAGGCTAAGCGTCTTGAAGCCTGCCTCGGAACGCTGCCGGGTCGGTTCGCCGGTCGGTGTTGCCGCCCGTCAAGCCGCCGATCCCTCGCCTCCGCGTCCCGAGCCAGGCTTGGCATCCAGGAGGGTGCCGCGCAGGGGATGGGGACATGGATTCTTGGCTCTCGGCGAGTCTGCTCGTCTGGACGGTGATGACGCTTGGCGTCTGCGCGGGCTTTGCGCTCGTCTGGCGCAGGCGCCCCCACGCGGCGGACGCGGCCGCGCTCACGCTGGCCTTCGCAGGTCTGGGAAGCGCCTCCGGCCTTTTCGTCCTGTCGCTGAACTGGCCCTCGCCCTTCCTCTTCGCGCTCGTCGTGTTCACGATGCTCGCCGGCCATGTCGGTCTCGTCCAGGGCGCGGCCCTGCGGCTCGTCGCGCCGCGCGGTTCTGAGACGCCGCGCGGGGCGGCCACGCTCATCCTCGCCGCCCTGGCCGGGCTCGCCAATCTCGGTCTCCTCGCGCTTCTCGGTCTCACGCCGATCGGCCTCGCGGCCTGCCTCGACGTCACGATGACGATGACTTTCTTCGCCATCGGTCTCGTCTGCTGGCGCGGTCCGCGCGAGCACGACCGGATGGCGAGCGTCCTCGGCGCGCTGGTCGCGACCGGCCTGTCAATGCGACTCGGCCTCTTCGGCGCCAGCCTCGTCCACGGTTCCGCCGTGCGGGCGACCCCGCCTCTGGAACACGCCGCGGCCTCCTCCATCATCGGCGCCTCCGCCGTCGTCCTCATCGGCCTCGTCCTCTGGCTGGCGACGAAGGAAGACGAGGCGACGTGGCGGCGGACGCTCTCTCTCTACGATCCTCTCACGAGCCTCCTGAAACGCCCGCGCTTCTTCATCGACGCCCAGACCAAGATCAATGCCTTGCCCGACCAGCCGCACGTCATCGCGCTTTGCGACGTTGATGGGCTGGAGAGGGCCAACAAGGCCCATGGCCGCGCCGCGGGGGATGCCGTGCTGGCGCGGGTCGGCCGCCTCGTCTGGCAGAGCCTGCCGCGACACGCCTCGGCCGGGCGCTTTGGCGGCGACGAGATCGTGCTCTTCTTTCCCAACGCCACGTTGGAGACGGTTGAACCGGCGCTGAAGGCGCTCGCGCGCCGAATCGCAGCCGAGCCCTTCCCGCATGAGCAGCCGGTGACCGTCAGCCTCGGCCAGGCGGCCTATGTGCCGGGGGAGCGTCTCGACGACGCGCTCATCCTCGCCGATGCGGGCGTGGAGCACGTAAAGGCGTCGGGCGGGAATGACGTGCGTTCGGTGCGGCCCGACGATTTCAACGATCCGCTGGCGATGAGCGCGGCCGGTGGCCGCTCGGTGCGCCGGATCAACCGCGCGCTTGCGGCGTGATGGGGACGCGCGGGCCGGAGCCGCAAATATCCGGGGCGAAAGTGACGCGGCCCCGCCGAGAAGGCGGCATGAGAAGCGGGACCGCGCCGGGCTCCTTGCAGGGACGAGTCCCCGGAGCACCGAGGAGAGGTCTAGCGCCTGCCGGGTGAACGCGTTCTGAGACGGCGGTTCATCTGGCGTTCAGGTGCGCTGCCCGCCCGGCCGCGATCGGGCGGGGCTGGAGGCCGAACCGGGAACGGACATCGGTCACCGCCATCGACGACGTATTCCGCGCCGGTCACGAAGGACGCGTCGTCGGAGAGAAGGCGGCGACGGCCGCAACCTCGCGCGGCTTGCCGAAGCGGCCGAGCGGAACCTGCGCCCGGATGCCCTGCGCCATTGCGCTTACCCGATCCTCGGGACATGCCGGTGGGCATAGCCGGACCGGAGGCGCTCGGACGGCGCAGGCGGCGAGGAGGGCCGCTCGGCGCCTCTGCCGACCTCTTCACGGCCCGAAGGCGGTTGCCGGACGCCCGCTGCGTCGGCCTCCTGATCAGTCCTGCAGCCGCGCGTCGTCTTTGAGGTCGTCGAGCCTGGGCATCGAGGTGACGTGATAGCCGGCATCGACATAGTGGACCTCACCCGTTACGCCCGAGGCGAGATCGGAGAGGAGGTAGAGGGCGGACTTGCCGACATCCTCGTTGGTGATCGAGCGGCGCAGCGGCGCGTGGCGCTGCTGGTAGTTGTACATCAGCCGTGCATCGGTAATGCCGGCGCCGGCGAGCGTGCGCACGGGCCCGGCCGAGATCGCGTTGACGCGGATGCCTTCGGGGCCGAAATCGTCGGCCAGATAGCGCACCGAGGCCTCGAGCGCGGCCTTGGCGACGCCCATGACGTTGTAGTTCGGCATCACCCGCATGGCGCCGGCATAGGTGAGGGTGAGCATGGAGCCGCCGGGCTTCATCAACCGGGCGGCGCGGGCAGCGGCTTCCGTGAAGGCGAAGCAGGAGACCGTCATGGTGCGCAGGAAGTTCTCGCGGCTCGTATCGGCATATTTGCCCTTCAGCTCCTCCTTGTCGGAAAAGCCGATCGAATGGACGAGCATGTCGAGCCCGCCCCATTCCTTTTCGATCGTATCGAAGACGGCATCGACGGAGTCGAGATCCTCCACGTCGCAGTGGAGGATGTGCTTGGAGCCGAGCGATTCGGCCAGCGGCTTCACGCGGCGCCCGAAACCCTCGCCCTGATAGGTGAAGGCGATCTCCGCTCCTTGAGCGGCCAGCGCCTGCGCGATGCCCCAGGCGATGGAGTTGCGGTTGGCGACGCCCATCACGAGCGCGCGCTTGCCCTTGAGGAGCTCGCCCTTGGGGAAGGGATTGGCGACGCTGGCGGCGCCTCGCCCGGCGCCCTCCATCTCGCGGTTCGATGTCGCCACGCTGGCCCAACCGGACGTCGCATTCAGCATGATCTCACCCCTTCGAAGCACAGAGCCTTATCCCCTCGAGTAGAGACACGCCCCCGCCCCTAGGCATGCCGGTCATATGGGGGCGAGAATGGGGCAAGATGGATGGTCTGTAACGAAGCGAAACCCTGTGTGAGAGATGGCGGGCCGGTGCCGTACCGCCGCCCCGACCCTTCGGAGATCCGATGACCACTCCCCTCGTCACGCCTATTGCGGATCCCGGCGATCCCCGCATCGCGCCCTATCGCTGCGTGCGCGACCGGGACCTGCGCGAGCGGGGGGTAGCGGGCTCCGGGCATGGCGGGCGCTTCGTCGCGGAGGGCGAGGTCGTGCTCGACGCCCTGCTGCGCCGGTCGGTCTATGCGACCGAATCGCTTCTCCTCGCCGAGGGACGTCTCGGCGCGCTCATGCCTCGGCTCGCGCATCTGCCGCCGGGCGTGCCGGTCTATACGGCCGGCCGGTCGGTGATGGACGCGATCGTCGGCTTTCCGATCCACCGGGGCGTCCTCGCCGTCGGCCTTCGGGGGGAACCGTGCCGGCCGGCGGACTGCCTTGGCGGCGCGGCGCCCGTTCTCGTCGGCATCGGCATTGCCAACCACGACAATGTCGGCGGCCTCTTTCGCAACGCCGCCGCCTTCGGCGCCTCGGCCGTCCTCCTCGACGATGCGAGCGCCGATCCCCTCTATCGCAAGGCGATCCGCGTCTCCGCCGGCGCGAGCCTGACGCTGCCGCATGCACGGAGCGCGGCGCACGCTCTCCTCGATGCGATCGAGGCGGCGGGCCTCCAGCCCCTCGCCCTCACGCCGCGCGGCGAGACGGCGCTGTCCGATCTGGCCGTTCCTGCGCGCCCCGCCTGGATCGTCGGCGCGGAGGGGCCGGGCCTGCCGGACGACATCCTCGCGCGGGTGCCCGGCGTGCGGATAGCGATGGCGCCGCAGGCCGTCGCGCGCGGCTTCGATTCGCTCAACGTGGCGACGGCGTCGGCGATCGCGCTCCATCACGGGCTGGCGCGGCTCGGTGTTCGGGCGGGAGCGGAGTCCGTCCACGCACGCTGATTTTCACCCGCGATCACGCAACTGTGCATCGGCGCGCAGGCGGTGTGCGGGGCGGACGGATGGTGCCGCTGCGTCCGTCCGCCTACAAGTCGACGCGTCATCCCCTGCGACCGGATCGTTCCGGCCGGTCGGACCCTCGAGAAGGATTGCCCCCATGCGTCGTATCGCCCTCGCCACCCTCACGTCCTCCGCCCTTGCGGCCCTCGTGTCGACCTCGGCCCTGGCCGCCGAGACCTACACGCTCGATCCGAGCCACGCCCGGCTCTCCTTCACCGTCGGCCATCTCGGCTTTTCCGACGTGCTCGGCATGTTCGACACCGTCGAGGGCACGCTGACGCTGGACGAGGAGAATCCGGCCAACTCCTCGGTCTCGATCGCCATCGACGCCTCGAGCATCGATACGGGTTGGGGCCCGCGCGACGAGCACATCCGCACCGCCGACTTTCTCGACGTGGAGAACGCGCCCGAGATCACCTTCCAGAGCACGTCCGTCGAGGTGACGGGCGAGGAGACGGCCACGGTGACGGGCGATCTGACGCTGCTCGGCATCACGCAGACCATCACGCTCGATGTGACGCTTAACCAGCTCGGCGACAATCCGCTCTCGGGCACGCCCACCGTCGGCTTTGACGCGACGACGATGATCGACCGCACCGCGTTCGGCAATGAGACCTACGCCCCGGCCATCGCCGCCGAGCTGCCGGTCGTCGCGTCGTTCGAGTTCACGAAGGCCGAGTAACACGCGCTCCCCAGGTTACCGCGCACCGCGCTATAAAAGCCCTTCCCCGGGACCGGGGAAGGGTCGGGCAGGGGCTGAAAGGCGCCGCCAAGCGCTGTGGCATACCAGCCTTGGCTTCTTCGACGCCCACCTCTGCTGGTGCGGCTTCCGCAAGCGCCACCTCGATCCGACTTCCCTCGTCCGCCCTCCCACCGTCGCACCCAACCCTCTTCCCAATCCTGGGAAGAGAGCTTTAGATGCCTTCGACCCTTTTCGCGCGATCGGACGTTTCCATGCTCCGCAACTCCCCTCTGTCCTGGGGCGCACTCTGCATCGCGCTCCACTGGATCACCGCGCTTCTCGTGATCGGGATGATCGCGGTCGGGGTCTACATGACCCAATTCGCCGAGCCCTTCTCGGCGCTCCAGTTCACGCTCTATCAGTGGCACAAGTCGTTCGGCATGCTGATCCTGGCGCTGGCCGCGATTCGGCTCGCCTGGCGCCTGACGGGCGGGGAGACGCCGCCGCTGCCGACCGACATCAAGCCCTGGGAGCGTGTGGCGGCGCATGTGACCCATTACGGGCTCTACGTGCTTCTCTTCGCCATGCCGCTGATCGGTTGGGTGCTCGTCTCCTCGGCGCCGATCCAGGTGCCGACTTTGCTCTTCACAATCATTCCGCTGCCGCATCTGACGGGGCCGAACGAGACCGTCTACCTGATCGCGGAATGGGCGCACTGGCTGGGAGGCTTGAGCTTTCTCGGCCTCATCGCGCTCCATGTCGGGGCGGCTCTCAAGCACCATTTCGTGCTGCGCGACAACGTGCTGGTGCGCATGCTTCCCCGCATGCTGCGGCCTGCCTCGGGCCCCTCCTCCGGCGCCGTCTGATGCTTCTTCTCTCCCTAACCCCAAGGCCTCCCACCATGACCCTCGCCTCATCCGCGCGCCTGCCGCTCCTGGCCCTGGCCGCCTGCCTCGCGACCACGCCCCTCCTGGCCCAGGACGCGCCCGTCTGGACGCTTCAAACCGAGGGGAGCACGCTTCAGTTCGTCGCCAGCCTGCAGGGCACGGCGGTCAACGGCACGTTCGAGCGTTTCGACGGTGCCATCGCACTCGATCCGGCAGCGCCCGAGACCGGCGCGGTCACGATCACGGTCGACATCAGGTCGGCCACCACCGACAACGCACAGGCCAATGCCGCCATCGCGACCGCAGACTGGCTCGCCGCCGAGACCTTCGGCCAGGCCGTCTTCCAGTCCGACGCGATCTCGGGCGCGGACGGCACCTATGTGGCGGAGGGCACGCTGACCATCCGCGACCAGACGGTGCCCGTCTCTCTGCCCTTTACGCTCACCGTCGAGGGCGAGCGCGCAGCGGCGGCCGGATCGCTCACCCTCGACCGCACCACTTTCGGTATCGGCCAGGGCTCCTTTGCCGGGCCGGAGCCCGTGGCGCACGAGGTCGAGGTGACCTTCGCGATCCAGGCGACGGCCGGATAGGCTGCGCGAGCCAGGACAGTCGGTCTCCGCCTAACCCGCAAACGAAAAGGGCCGGCGCCCTGAGGCGCCGGCCTTCTTTTTTGCTGCTATCGCTGAGCGCTTAGCTGTCGAGCGCCGGGCAGCTATTGTCCGACATGTAGTCGTGGACCGTGATGTCGCCGGCGACGATGGCGGCCTTGGCCTCCTCGACGGCGGCCTTCATCTCGTCGCTGATGAGATCGGCATTGTTCTCGTCCGCTGCATAGCCGACGCCGTCCTCGGCGAGGCCCAGCACCGAGATGCCCGGCTGCCACTCGCCCGCCACCGCGTCGGTGAAGGTCTTGTAGGCCGCGTTGTCGACGCGCTTGAGCATGGAAGTGAGAACCGAGCCCGGGTGCAGGCCGTTCTGGTTGCTGTCGACGCCGATGCCGAGCGCGCCCGCATCCGCCGCCGCCTGGAGGACGCCGATGCCGGTGCCGCCGGCCGCGTGGTAGACCACGTCGGCGCCCTGCTCGATCTGGCTGGTGGCCAGCTCGCCGCCGCGCACGGGGTCGTTCCAGGCCGCGCCCGTCGTGCCGGTCATGTTCTGATAGATCTCGACATCGGCATTGGCCGCCTTGGCGCCCTCGGCATAACCGCACAGGAACTTGCGGATGAGGGGGATGTCCATGCCGCCGACGAAGCCGACCTTTCCGCTCTCGGAGGCCATGGCCGCCATCATGCCCACCAGATAGGAGCCTTCGTGTTCCTTGAAGACGATCGACTGGACGTTGGGCAGGTCGACGACCGAATCGATGATCGCGAACTGGGTGTCGGGGAACTCGGCCGCGACCTTCTCCAGCGCCGTGCCCTGGCTGAAGCCGACGGCGAGGATGGGCGAGTGGCCGCGCTCGGCGAAGCGGCGCATGGCTTGCTCGCGCTGGCTGTCGTTCTGGATCTCGAAGTCGCGGTACTCGATGCCGCTCTCCTCCTTGAACCGCTCCATGCCGTTGTAGACGCCCTCGTTGAAGGATTTGTCGAACTTGCCGCCGGCGTCGTAGATGACGGCGGGGTTGACGTCCTGCGCCACGGCCGGGGCGGCGAGGAGCATGGTGGACGCGCCAAGCGCGAGCGCGAAGGTCTTCAGCTTCATATGTCGTTTCCTATTGTGATGGGCGAGGCTCCCTGAAGGGGCGGAGGCGCTCGCGGTCCGCCGGCTGCGGGCGGGGCCCGCGCGGCGTTGGGGCGCATGTTGGCATAGGGTTGGTATGGTGTCGAGAAACCCGCGTGGTCGCGGTGATGCGACCTTGTGCACCCGCTTCGTGCGACCCTTGGCCCGCTAGGGGAGCCCCATGGCCCGCTAGGGGAGCCCCATGGCCCACGACGGCTAGTTGCCTGGACCGCGCGTCCTGCTAGATACGGGCGCTCCACCTCTACGGACGCATCCCTTGGCTTCCCATCCCAGCATCGCCGTCATCGGTCTTGGCAATTTCGGCGAGGCGGTCGCGGTCGATCTCGCTGCCTATGGCCACCACGTCATCGGCATCGACACCGATGAGCGCCGGGTCAACGATCTCAGCGGAAAGCTCGCCCAGACCCTCATCGCCGACGCGCGGGACGAGCTGGCGCTGCGCGATGCCGGGGTCGACCAATGCGAGACCGTCGTCATCGCGATCGGCGAGAACCTGGAGGCCAACCTTCTCTGCGCCATGAACGTGCGGCTGCTCGACGTCGCCCAGGTCTGGGTGAAGTCGCGCTCGCGCAACCATCGGCGCATCCTCACCAAGATCGGCGCCCACACGGTCGTGAACCCGGAGCAGGAGATGGGTCGCCAGGTCGCGCAGCGCATCCACAACCCCTTTGTGGCCGACTATATGAGTGCCAGGCACGGCCAGACGGTCGTGAGCTTCAACGTGCCGGCCGCTCTTGTCGGCCGGCCGCTCGATGCGCCCAAGATCAAGGAGCGCTTCAAGATCGAGTGCCTCGGCGTTCTGCGCGGAACGACGCTGGTGCGGATCAGCGAAGCGCCCGTGGTCGAGGCCGAGGACACGCTTCTTCTTTTGGGGCGGCGCCAGGACCTTCACCGGTTCGGCGAGACCCTGTGCCGCTAGCCGGTCTTCGCCCACGGGCCCTTCGCGCGAAACGCGGCCTGGGCCGGCTTGGCGCCGGCATCACCAAACTGCCGCCGCCAGCCGTCCTGACACTGCTCTACGCGACCTTCGTCGCGCTCGGTGCGGCCTGCCTCAAGTTTCCCATCGCCCATACGGCCCCCCTGACCTGGTCGGACGCCATCTTCACCTCCGCCTCGGCGGTCACGGTGACGGGTCTGGTGGTGGTCGACACCGGCTCGCATTTCACCGGCTTCGGTCAGGCCATCGTCGCGGTCCTGATCCAGCTCGGCGGTCTGGGGCTGATGACGTTCGCCGTCCTCATCCTCACCTCGCTCGGGCTCTCGATCGGGCTGCCGCAGCGCATGAACCTGCGCGAGGATCTCGGCCAGACGAGCCTTCGCGACCTCTTCGTGCTCGTCAAGCTGATCCTTGTCGTGGTCGTGGTCTGCGAGCTTGTCGGAGCCATCATCCTCAGCGCCGTCTTCGTGCCCGATCTCGGTTGGGGCGAAGGCCTTTGGCAGGCCGTCTTCCACTCCATCTCGGCCTTCAACAATGCCGGCTTCTCCCTCTGGCCGGACAGTCTGACGCGTTACGCGACCGATCTGACGGTCAACATCACGGTGCCGGCGCTCTTCATCATCGGCGGCATAGGCTTTGCCGTCATCGCCGATCTGTGGGCCAAGCGCGCCTGGGCCCCGCTCATGCTCCATTCCAAGCTGATGCTCGTCGGCACGGCCGTGCTCATCGTCTGGGGGGTCGCGAGCTTCGCGGCGCTCGAGTGGGACAATCCCGGCACGCTCGGCCTCTACGACAACGCCTGGGACAAGATGATCGTCTCCTGGTTCCAGGGGGTGACCCCGCGCACGGCCGGCTTCAACACGGCCGATATCGGCGCGACCTACGACGCGACGTCCTTCCTGATCATCTCGCTCATGCTGGTCGGCGGTGGGCCGACCTCCACGGCGGGCGGCATCAAGGTCACGACCTTCATAGCGCTCCTCCTGGCTACGATAGCCTTCTTCCGTCAGCGCTCGGAGCTGAACGCGTTCGGGCGATCCATTCCCTTGGAAGACATCATGAAGGTGACGGCGCTGACCTCGGTCGCCATCCTCTTCGTCATGGTCGCGACCTTCCTCGTTCTCACCCGGCTGGAGGGCGACTTCATGGATCTGGCCTTCGAGGTCGTCTCGGCCTTCGGCACGGTCGGTCTTTCGCGCGGGTCCACGGGCGATCTCGACACGTTCAGCCGCTGCGTCATCGTCTTCATGATGTTCGCCGGCCGCGTCGGTCCGCTCACCCTCGGCTTCTTCATCGCGACGCGCACGGCACCGCGCGTGCGCTACCCCAAGAGCCCGGTGTTCCTGGGGTAGCGATCGCTGGTGCGGGTGGCGCGAAGAAGAGGCGGCCTCAGGCCGCCTTCTTCGTCTCCAGCCCGCGGTTCACCAGCGCCTCGGCGATCTGGACGGTGTTGAGCGCGGCGCCCTTCCGCAGGTTGTCGGAGACGACCCACATGTTGAGCCCGTTCTCGACCGTCGCGTCCTCGCGGATGCGGGAGACGAAGGTGGCGAAATCGCCCGCGGCCTCTACGGGCGTGACGTATTGCTCCTCTTCCGGATTGTCGATCACCATGAGGCCGGGCGACTCGCGCAGGATCTCCCTGGCCTGCTCGGCCGTCACGGGCCGCTCGAACTCCACGTTGACGGCCTCGGAGTGGGAGACGAAAACCGGGACGCGCACGCAGGTCGCGGTCAGCTTGATCTTGGGGTCGAGGATCTTCTTGGTCTCGACCGTCATCTTCCACTCTTCCTTGGTGGTGCCGTCCTCCATGAAGACGTCGATCTGGGGGATGACGTTGAAGGCGATCTGCCGGGTGAAATGCTCCGGCGCCGCCGCCTGGTTGACGAAGATGCCGCGCGTCTGGTCGAAGAGCTCGTCCATCGCCTCCTTGCCCGCGCCCGAGACCGACTGATAGGTCGAGACGACGACGCGGGTGATGCCGAAGCGGTCATGGAGCGGCTTCAGCGCGACGACGAGCTGGATGGTCGAGCAATTGGGGTTGGCGATGATGTTGCCGCGGCCCGAATGCGTCTGCCGGCCTCGCTTCAGGAAATCGTCCAGCACATGGGCGTTCACCTCCGGCACCACGAGGGGCACGTCTGATTCCATCCGCCAGGCGGAGGAGTTGTCGATCACGATGCAGCCCTGGCGACCGATCTTCGGGCTCCACTCCTTGGAGATCTCGCCGCCGGCCGACATGAGGCAGAAATCGACCGTGGAGAAGTCGAAGGTCGAGAGGTCCTCGCAGGCAAGCGTCCTGTCGCCATAGGAAACCTCGCGTCCGACCGAGCGGCGCGACGCGATGGCGTGGACCTTCGTGGCCGGGAACTCGCGCTCGGCGAGAATGCTCAGCATCTCGCGGCCCACATTGCCCGTGGCGCCGACGACGGCGATGCGATAACCCATGATCCATGTCTCCGCTTGCGACCGGAAGGCGGCCGAGGGGCCGCCCGGACAGACCCGTCTTCGCACCTTCCGCGCTGATGCGGCGCGCGCGGAACGCCGTCCGGTCGGGAGCGGGTTCTAGCGGCGATGACGGGCGCTGTCCATCGGAGGACCCGCCATCCGGGCGCCTTCCCGCAGCCGCCCACCAGCCAGGCCTGTCCGGTCCGGCGGGAGGGGCGTGGCGACGGCCGATCGCGATGATCGCCATGGCGGCTCTCGCCTCGTCCGCCGCGACCCTCGCGCCGGCCTTGACGGCGTGGGCGCAGGCGTCGGTGCAGGCCGCCGGAATGGAGACCGTCGAGACCGTGGACGGGCGCCGGCTGCGCCTCTTTCCCGATGGGCGCTACGAATGGCTCGCGCCGGCGGATCCGGTCGCGCCGCCGGTCCCGTCTGGCCCCCTCGCTCTCGCCGACATCCTCGCCGTACCCGGCCCGGTGCCCGGGCGGCCTGTCGAGCTGGCGGCGACGGTGCGCCTTCTGGGCGGGCGGGCGCTCGCCGTCGATCCGGATCTGCCGGGCCGGGGCCTTCCCCTCGGCCTCGACGCGCTGCCGGCCGGGGACCGAGCCCGAATCGTGCGCGATTGCGGCATCGCGGGGTGCCGTCTCGTCCTCACCGGCCGGATCGGCCGGGACGCGCGCGGCCCCTATCTCGACGCCACGGCCATCGCGGACGCTGAATAGCACACGATGCGAGGCCGTGTGCTGTCTCAGGCGCAGGATGCGCCACGACCGCTGCCGCCGCCATGTCCCTCCGCCGTCATGTCCGCCAAGCCCGGGGCGCGGCGTGCCCCCCGCCGGCTGGGCCGAGGGGTAGAGCGTCCTGAGGAAGAGGCCGGGCGGGCGGCGGGGCGGCAAGGGCTGGCCGGCGGCGATCCGCTCCTGCCATCCGTCTCGTCGCCCGTCATCCCAATCGTCCGGCAGGTCGCGCCAGTCCCGAGCGTCCTGCTCGCCGACCACCGAGCCGTCCGGCAGCCGAACCCGCTCGTCGGCATCGGCGCTCAAGATGCCGAGCGTGCCACGCACCAGGAGCGCGAGACCGAGAAGGACGGCGCCGGTGCCGGCGCGCCGCATCGAGCGCCGCCAGACGCTTTCGCGCCAATGGCCTTGCCGATCCTCGTACCATCCATCCGAACGCCCCCCGCCCCAGAGTCCAGCCCGCCACATCGCCTCATCCTCCAACTCTACCAGAAGTAGAATAACAAAGAGGACACGTCTTGTGCGCGAAGGCTGGAGTTAGGGTTAGCGCGTCAGTCGGGCGGGGGGGGCGTCTCGTCCGTCGCCTCGTCGCGCATCTCGCGTCGCCGCATCGGCATGGCGTCGATGGCGGCGAAGAGGGCGTCGGCCGTCAGCACCGTCTCCTCGCGCAGCTTCTCGCCGCCATCCTTGCCGACGAGGATGACCGCGAAGGCGCCGGGCGCGATGCGGTAGCGGGTTCGCAGCGCGTCCGCGTCGTCCTGCGGCAGGGTGCCGAGATCGGGCGTCACCCGGTCGGGCAGCACGGTGTGGACGACGATGTCCCGCTCCGTCAGCCCGTCCGCGCGCGCCGCGAAGACGGCGCGCTGCGCGACGAGGAGGGGCGCGTCCTCGGAGGGTGCGAAGACGAGGACGGGCCGCGCCTCCCAGCGATAGTCCATCAGCCCTTGCGGGCGCATGGCGCCGTCCAGCCTCGTATCGCCTTGCGAGGACGCGGGCGTGGCGGCAAGCTTGCCGGCGACGAAGCCGAGGGCGAGGGTGCCGAGGAGTGTGAGAAGACGCATAGCCGGGCAACGTCGATCCGGGCCGCAACGTTCCGGCGGTCGTCGCCCAGTGCGCTTGGCGCTACCCGTCGTCTCGCTCGTAGCGCTTCCAGACGGCGTCCGGCCCCAACGTCTCGACGAAGGCGGCGTGGGCGGCGCGGTGCTCGGGCGTCAGGCGGCTCGGAAGCGGGGTCGGGCGCGTTCGAACGTCCCCGCCGGCCGCGCCCGCCAAGGCCGCCTCCCGCGACGCCCTCGCGCCCGGCTCTCGGGCCGGCGCCGGGGCGCCGAGAAGGCTCGTCTGGCGCGCGTCGATGAGGTCGATATAGACCTCGGCGAGGAGCTGGCTGTCGAGGAGCGCGCCATGCGCGTCGGCGCGGGCCGAGCGATCGATGCCGTAGCGATCGCACAGCGCATCGAGCGTGTTGGAGACCTGTCCGTGCTTGCGCCTCGCAAGCAGGAGCGTATCGATTACCCGGTCGGCCGGAATGTTCCCCCGCTTGCAGGCGTGGAGCTCGGCGTTGAGGAAGCCGAGGTCGAAGGAGGCGTTGTGCGCGACCAGCATCGCATCGCCGATGAAGCGCATCATGTCGTCGACGACTTGCCTGAAGACGGGCTTGTCGGCCAGGAACGCCGCCGAGAGCCCATGCACCTTCTCGGCCGCCGGCGGCATGTCGCGCTCGGGGTTGATGTAGACGTGGAAGCTGCGCCCCGTCGCGAAGCGGTCGACGAGCTCGATCGCGCCGAACTCGACGATCCGGTCTCCGCTTCGCGGATCGAGCCCCGTCGTCTCGGTATCGAAGATGATTTCCCGCATGTCCTGCCCGTCTCGCGCTCGTCAGGAAGGTTCTACCGGTCCGCGGGCAGGCGTGGAAGGGTGTGGGAAGGAGCGTGCGGCGCCTCAGGAGGCGTCGCGCAACGCGTCGATCAACTCGCCCTTGTTCATGTCCGAGCGGCCGTCGATATCCTTGTCCTTGGCCTTCTCGTAGAGCTCGTCCTTGGTGCGATCGTCGAGGCTGCCCTTGGACGACGAGCCACCGGACTTCGAAGAGCCTTGGTGCGCCTTGAGTTCCGAGCCCGATTTCAGCACCCGGTCGCCGTCCTCCTGCTCGATGAGATAGGCCGGCTCGTCCTTGGACGCCTCGCGGCTGACCTTGGAGCCCTTGATCGTGCGCTCCACGTCCGATGTGAACCGCTCCTTGATCTTGCCGGTGCCGGTGCCGCCGCCCCAGTTCCATTCGACCGTGTCGCCCTTCGAATAGTCGCCCATGATGTCGCCTCTCGCGTCGCCGTGTGAGGCCGGGTGAACGGCGCGAGGCGCGCCCGCGTTCCCCGCCATAGCTGCGACGAATGGCGGCGCTGTGGATATCTCGGTCGCACTCAGCGCCCGAGCAGGCCCTGAAGGAAGCCCGTCAGCGCCCCGTTCTCGCGCCGCGCGGCGACGGACTGGACGGGGGCGGTCGGCGCCGTGCGTCCGGGAGCGGGCGCGGTATCGGGCGCACGGGCCGGCGGCGCGGCACCGACGCCGGGGAGCGGGCGCACCCGCCAGCCCTCATGTGCGTTCGCCATCACCCGGGCCCAGGTTTCGGCCGGCAGGCGCCCGCCGGTCATCTCCTTGGATGGCGTGCCATCGTCATTGCCGAACCACACGCCCGCCGTCAGCTGCGCCGTGTAGCCGACGAACCAGCCGTCGCGGTAGTCCTGGCTGGTGCCGGTCTTGCCGGCGATGGGCCGGCCGAGCGCCGCACGTTTGCCAGAGCCATAGGCGACGACGTCCGCCATCATCTGGTTCATCGCCCGCACATGTGCCGTCTTCACCACGCGCGGCCCGCCGGGCGTGCGCTCGTAGAGGATCTCGCCGGCGCGCGTGCGCACCCGGGTAACGAGTTGCGGGCGCGCCCTGACGCCGCCGCCGGCAAGCGTCGCATAGGCGCCCGTCAGCTCCAAAAGCGAGACCTCGGACGTGCCAAGCGCGAGCGAGGGGTGGGCGCGCAGCTCCGACGTGATGCCGAGCCGGCGCGCGAGATCGACCGTGCCCTTCGAGCCCCCGTCGACGATGAGCCGGGCGGCCACCGCATTGGAGGAATAGGCGAGCGCGCGGCGCAGGCTCAGCGCGCCCCGATAGGTGCCGCCATGGTTGGACGGGCTCCAGCCGCGCCACGAGAAGGGCCGGTCCTCGGCCATCGTTTCCGGCCCGAGGCCGCGCTCCAGCGCCTGCAGCCAGACGATCGGCTTGAAGGCCGAGCCCGGCTGGCGCTTGGCCGAGGCGGCCCGATTGAACTGGCTCGCCGCATAGTCGCGCCCGCCAACCATCGCGCGCACCCGGCCATCGTTCGCCATCACGACGATCGCGCCCTGGCGGACCCCGTATTGGCGGCCCTCGGCCTCAAGCGCCGTCTCGAGCGCGGCCTGCGCGTCGGCCTGCATGGCGAGGTCGAGCGAGGTCTCGACCACGACGTCGCGGTCGAGCGAGTCGATCAGGCTCTCGATCTCCTCCTGCACCCAGTCGGCGGCATAGGACGCATCGCCATAGCTGGGCGGCGGGCTGAGGCTGTAGGGATGCGCCATCGCGGCCCGCACGACGATGGGGTCGGCGACGCCGCCACGCGCCATGGCGACGAGGACGGTGCGGGTGCGCTCCAGCGCCTTGTCCGGCGCGCGTGTGGGGGCGAGGCTTGCCGGCGCCTTGAGGAGACCGGCGAGGAGCGCCGACTGTCCGAGCTCGAGATCGCCGACGCCGGTATTGAAATAGCGCCGCGCCGCCGCCTCGACGCCATAGGCCCCGGCGCCGAAATAGGCGCGGTTGAGATACATCTCCAGGATCTCGTCCTTGGAGAACTTAGCCTCCAGCCAGAGGGCCAGCATGGCCTCGCGAAGCTTTCGCGCCATGGTGCGGTCGGGCTTGAGGAAGAGGTTCTTGGCCAGCTGCTGCGTCAGCGTCGAGCCGCCCTGCCCGACCTTGCCCTCGACCGCGTTGAGGATGACGGCGCGGGTGAGGCCGATGACGTCGAGGCCGAAATGGGAATAGAACCGCCGGTCCTCCGTCGCCAGCACGGCCGCCGGCAGATGCGCCGGCATGTCGGCCAGCCGCACCCGCGCACCGCCCATCTGCCCCCGATTGGCGATCTCGGTACCGTCGGAGGCGAGGATGGTGAGGTTGGGTGGGCGCACCGGCACGCGCAGGTCCCGCAAGGGCGGCAACGTCGAGACGTGCCAGGCGACGAGCCCGATCACGCAAAGCATCGCCCAGGTGCCAAGCACCGCGCTCCAATAGGCGGCATGGCCGAGAAAGGTCTGCGGACGAATGCGGAAACCCTGCCGGACACGCCGTCTCGACGCGCGCGGTCCTCCGCTCCGGGGGGTCGCGGAGCGGGACGGCGTCTTGCGGGTGGCCGACGGGGATCGGGACGAGCCCGTCTTCGCCGCGGATGCCTTTGTCGTGGCCGTCTTGGTCCGCGACTTCGCGGGATCGGCCTCGCGGGCCGTGCGCTTCGTCGGGGTCTTGGCTTTCGCGGCCTTCGCCTTCGTTGCCGTGGTGCTGGCAGTCTTCGCACCCTTGGCAGTCTTCGCACCCATGGCGCTCTTGGCGCTCTTTCCGGTCTTGCCACCCCGCCCTGCCTTCGCCCGGCCCGTCATGCGCTGCTCTTCGCCCATTGACGGCCCCTGAGACGACCGGACCCACCATCCGGACCCGGGACGGCGGACGGTCCCGGTTTGTTCATGGCTAAACCTAAGGCGGGCTGCTTAAGGGCGGGTTAGGGATGGTGCTCTGGAACGGGGCAGGGCCGCGGGCGTCTCTCCTCCGCTCAAGGCCGTTGCAGCAAGACCGGGTTTGCAGATGGGGGGCGGTAGGCGGGTGCCGAGCCGACGCTCGCAGGAACGCGCCGGGCGGGATCGCGCTGGCGGGACGGCGCCGGCGTGCTGCGCGTCAGTATTCCCGCTCGAAGAAGACGCCGAGCCCGGTCGAACCGCTCGAATCGAAGGAGCCGCGCGCCTTCACCTCGTCAGTGAGTTCGAGATCGATCACGACGCGGGACGAGCCGGCCGAGGATTGCTCGACATTGACATAGGTCCGCTCGTTGAGCTGCCGCCCGAGGCCGAACGTGGCGTTGCCGTCCTCGTCCACGTCGATGTCGAGGCCGGAGAGACCGAGGGCGGCGAGCGCGCCGTCGAGGGGGCCGGTACCGCCCGTCAGCGTCGAGATGCCCTGTGCGAGCCGCGCGATCTGGAAGGGCGAGAGGTCGGAGAGCGCGCGCCCGAAGAGGAGCCGGGCCAGCGCCTCGTCTTCGGGCAGGTCGGGCACGGAACTGACCGCGATCTCGGGCGCCGAGGTGCGCCCGAAGAGGCGGAGCGTGATCGCGTAGCCGTCCACCTCGGTCGTCGCGGCAAAATCGATCCGGGGGTTGAGATCGCCTGTGAAGTCGAGCCGCGCCCGGTCGAAGACGAGGCGCTCGCCCAGGAGATCGAGCCGGCCGCGCACCAGGGTGAAGGCGCCGATGGCGCGGATGTCGGAGATGGAGCCCAGAAGCCTGAGATCGCCCCCGAGATCGACGGTGAGGCCGCGTCCCCGCACGCTGATGGGCTCGCGGGTCACGATCGCGACGTCGAGGAGGAGCGCCGCCCCGCCGCTCGATCCGCCGGCGCTCGATGCGCCGCCCTCGGACGTATCGATGCCGAGGCGGCGCGCTTGCGCGATCACGGCGGCCGGCGCGTTGACGTGCCGGACCTCGATCGGGTCGAGTCCGCCGGACGGAAGGTCGTTGAGCGTGACGAGCGTGCGCACGAGGTCGACCTGGCCGCTGAGCGTCGGCCCGGCGAGGAGCGGCCCGAAGAGATCGAGATCGGCATCGACGGTCGCGACGACGAGCGTGCCATCGGCAAAGCGCCCGCCATCGATCGTGATCGAGAGATCGGCCGGCAGATCGCCGCCGAGGCCGACCGTGCCGGTGACGAGGAGCGTGCCCGGCCCGATGGCCCCCGAGATCCGCTCGATCACTACCCGGTCGCCTTCGATCGAGACGTCGGCGCTGACCTCGCGCAGGATGAACCGGCCCTGCGCGTCGCCCACCGTCGCGCCATCGGCGTCGAGCGATCCGGTAATCGTCGGATCGTCGGCCGGGCCGTCGATGGAGACGTCGAAGGCGATGTCCGCGTCGGCCCGAACGCCCGAGCGGGCCAGCTGGTCGGCGAAGGGGTCGGTCGAGGCGCGGCCCGACACGTCGATATCGAGGATCGGCGTCGGCCCGGCGAGATCGACCGAGCCGTTGGCGGCCAGGTCGAAGGGTCCGCTCGCCTCGGCGTCGAAGGTGAGCCGACGATCCTGAAGGCGGCCCGAGGCGCGCGCGTCGAGCGCAGAGAGGCCGGCCGCCGCGAGGGGCGCGGCGCTGAGGCCGGAACCCGTGAGGTCGAAGGTGACGTCGGGATCGGCGGCCTCGCCCGTCACGTCGGCGGAGCCCGACAGCGTGCCCGTCAGCCCGAGATCGGGCGCGACGATATCGGCGAGCGAGAGCGGCAGCGCGCGGGCGTCGACCGCGAGGTCGAGCGTCGGCGCGACGATGCCGGAGACGGTGAGCCGCCCGCCGCCGAGATCGAGGACGACGCCGTCCACGCGCGTCGTCTCGCCGACGGTCACGCGGGCCGGACCGGCAAGCTGGATGGGGATGCCGTAGGCGGAGCCGGACGCGCTGGCGAGATCGACCGTCGTCGTGCCGTCACCGAGAGTGAGGGCAGCGGCGGCTTCGAGCGAGACCTCCCGGCCATCGGCGTCGAGCGCCACGTCGAAGCGGCCCTCGCCGGTCTGGCGCGCGGTCAGGTCTATGGCCGAGAAGGTAAGGCCGGCGGCCGTCACGTCCCGCGCGGTCGCCGCGCCCTCGGGCCGGGGCACACCCAGATAGTCGGCTGACCGTCAGGTCGGCGTCGAGGCGGGCGGCGCGGATATCGCCGAAGACGATGCCGCGCCCTTCGGCCGTTACGTCCGCGATCGCCTCGCCGCCGGTCTCGCTCAGGCGCACATCCGCCCGGAGCGAGCCCGATGCGGCGTCGGCATCCGTGAGGAGGAGCGGCGCGATGGTGGCGAGGCTCGGTATGTCGAGGCTGACGGCGCCCGTGGGTGCGCCCTCCGCTGGCAGCGCGAGATCGCCGGTGAGGCGCGCGCCGCCGATCCGGGCGTCGATCCCGTCGAGCCGCCGGGTGCCGTCCTCGGTCGTGGTGAGCGTGACCCGCGCGTCGATCGTCTCGCCGCCGAGCGCGCCGGTGAGGACGGCGTCGGCGGCAAGCGCGTTCGGGTCGAGCGTGCCGGATGCCTCGAGGCGGGGATCGGTCAGACGCGTGCCGGCGAGGGTCACGCTGGAGCCCGTCACGGTCGCGGTGAAGTCGGGCGCGGCGCGCGCGCCCGTCAGCGCGGCGTCGAGCGCGATGCGGCCCGAGGCTTGCTCGGAGACGCTGGAGAGATCGGCGAGCGTTCCCGTCGCCGTCAGATCGACGGTCTCTGCCGTCACCGTGCCGTCAAGGGCTATGTCGAGTGCCGGCGAGGCGAGACGGAGATTGTCGAGCGTATAGGTCTCGGCCGCCACGTCGCCCTCGAGCCCTCCCGAGACATCGACGTCGCCGCGCAGGAGCCCGTCAAGGGCGGCGATGCCGGTCTCGGGCGAGGCGGCGTCGCCGTCGATGGTGAGGTCGAAGCTCGGCGCGAGCGCGTTCGCCCGTCCCGACAGCGTCAGGCGGGTCTCGTCCACCCGGGCCTCGGCGCGTTGGATGAGAATACGTTCCAGCGTGGGGATCGAAGCGGTCGCGGCGAGGACGAGGTCGCCCGTCAGCGCCGGCGGCAGCGGATCGCCCGAGAGGCGCGCCGAGCCGTCGAGGTCGAGGAGGAGGGGTGTGTCCTCGCCGATGGCGAGGCCCGTGCCGTTGAGCGTCAGGTCGAGCGCCTCGGCCCGCACGCCGGCGGTGGTGAGCACGTCGGCGGTCACGGCGGCGGTCCAGGCGGCGCTGGCCGGTTCGCCCAGAAGGGTGAGGCGCGCGCGCAGGCCCTCGGCGGCGAGCGCGTCGCCGGTGAAGGAGATGGGCGCGCCATTGGCGGCCGTCAGGTCGGCCTGCGCGTCGATCCGTCCGGCAGCGTAGCCGCCCGAGGCCTGGAGCGTGAGGGGCGGCACGGACAGATCGGCGAGCGGGCGGGCCGTGACGTCGAGGACCGCGACGTCGAACGACGCCTCCGGATTCGCCGCATCGCCCACGACCGTCGCCCGTCCGTTGACGAGACCGGTCAGTTCGAGATCAGGCGCGAAGGCGTCCGCGATGGCGAGGGAGACGGCGTCGAGGCCGAGCTCGAGGTCGAGGCGCGGGCTGACCAGGCCGGAGACCGAGACGCGCCCGCCTCCGAGGAGCAGCACCGCGTCCTCGATCCGCGTCGCGTCCTGCCCAAGGACGAGCGTGGCCGGGCCGGCGAGCTCGGTGTCGAGGCCGCGTCCGTCGAGTTCGAGCGTGGTGAGGTCGACCCGCGTCGCGTCCTCCTCGAAGGTGACGGCGGCCTCGGCGGCGATGGCGATGCCCTCGGCCTCGGCCGTCAGCGTGGTCGCGAAGGCGTCCGCGCCGGTCTGGCTGAAGGTGATGTCGAGCGTCGGCACGGCGAGGCCGCCGACGGCGATGTCGCGCACCGCCGCCCGGCCTTCGGGCCGTGGCTGATCCAGCCAGCGCTCGACCGCGATGTCGGCCTCGACCGAACCGATGACAGCACCGGCGGCGGCGAGGTCGGAGCCTTGGAGCGTCAGCGCCGCCGTCTCGTCGGCGCCGAGCGCGATCTCGGCCCGGAGCGCGCCGGCGAGCTCGGTCAGGGCGAGCGGGCCGATGGGTTCCAGATCGGGTGCGTCGAGGAGGAGCGTGCCCGTCGGCGCACCCTCCCTCGGCAGGGCGAGATCGCCCGTCAGACGGGCCGAGGCGATGCGGGCGTCGAGATCGGTGAGCCGGCGCACGCCCGCCTCGTCGGTCTCGATGCGCGCGGTCACGTCGACCGTCTCGCCGCCAAGCCGGCCGGTGAAGGCGATGTCGCCGTCGGGGGCCTGCGGATCGAGCGTCGCGTCGACGCGCAGGACCGGATCGGTAAAGGCCTGACCGGCCAGCACCACGTCGTCGCCGGACGCGTCGAGGTCGAGCCGGGGCGCGGTCATCGTGCCCGAGACGTTGGCGGACAGCCTGGCGGACCCTTGCGCCTGCGGGCTGAGGGCGGAGAGATCGTTGAGGGCCACTTCGGCGTCGATATCGAGCCCTTGCGCATTGCCCTGGCCATCGAGTGAGACGGTGACGACGTCGGACGTGAGCGCGACGCCGTCGAAGAGGAGAGCCTCAGTCGCCGGATCGCGCAGCGCACGGCCCGAGGCCGTGACGTCGCCGGCAAGGAGGGCGTCGGCGATCGCGATGCCGGTCTGGGGCGAGCGGGCCGAGAGATCAAAGGCGAGATCGAAACCGAGGCTCTGCGGCGAGACAGAGCCGTTGGCCTCCAGCTCGAGCGCATCGGTCGAGAGGGCGAGGGCCTCGATGGCGATGTCGTCGAGCGAGGCAATCGAGAGCGTGGTGTCGATAGCGACGTCGCCCTGCGCGGCGCCCGGAATGCCCAGGCGCTCGGCTGCCTGCAGCTGCCCCTCGGCGCGCAGCGCGATGTCGAGCGGGCTGGCCGGGCTCGGCGCCGCGCCCTCGCCATCGGCGTCGAGCGAGAAGTCGGCGAGCGACAGGCCGGAGATCTCGAGCGCGTCGCCGGAGAGGTTCACCCGCCATTGCGGGCGCCCGAGCGGTCCGGTGACGCGCGCGTCGAGCGCGACCGCATCGAGGGTGAGCGGTCCGGCGCCGGTATCCTCGATGCGCAGCGGCTCGCCCTCCTGCGGCCCGAGCCGCACGGTGAGGGCCGCGTCCGTGTCGGGACCGGAGAGGTCGAGCGTGCCCGACGCCTCGATGTCGGCGACTTCCGAGACGATGCGGGCCTCGGCGATGCGCGCGAGCGTGCCGTCGACGATGAGATCGACGTCGAGCGTCGAGGTGCCGGCGAAGAGGGGATCGATCCCGTCGGGCAGGAGCGCCGTCAGCTGCGCGTCGAGATCGGTCGTGATGCGCCGCCCGGTCGGCGTGCCCGCGACCGTCGCCGTGCCCGACACCACGTCCGCGCCGTCGAGTTGGAGGGCGAGCGTGGCGGCGAGGTCGGCGAAGGTGCCGCTTGCCTGGAGCGCGAGGTCGATGCGCGGCTCGCCACGCAAGGGGAGAAGCTCGGAGATCACGCCGCCGGGCGCCTCGCTCAAGGCGAGGTCGACGTCGACGGCGCCCGACGTCTGGTCGATCGTGACGTCGGCGGTGAGGCTGGCCTCGATGGCGTCCGTCCGTGTCGCCTGCAACTGGGCGACGATGGTCGCGGGGTCGCGGTTGAGATCGGCGGAGCCCGATAGCGTCAGCGCCACGTCCTGCCCGACCAGCGCCTCGCCGAGCCTGAGCTCGTCGACCCGCAGCTCCTCGACGCGGGCCGCGATGAGCTCGGTCGGATCGCCTGCGGCCTCCGCCGAGGGCGTCGCGAAGGGCGTGCGGGCGACCGTGATGGAGCGGGCCGCGACGAGATCGATCTCGACCTGGTCGCGCAGCAGCGAGAGCGGGCTCCAGTCGAGCTCCAGCCCTTCGATGACGAGCCAGGGGCCTTCCGAATCCTGCAGCTGGATGCGCGCGACCTCGACATCGCCGGTAAAGCCGACATCGAGCCCGGTGATCTCGACGAGGCGGCCGTTCGACGAGAGGACCTGGCTGATCAGCCCCTCGACATAGCCCTGCGCGTCCTGCGCCGAGGCGGAGGACGGGACGGCGAGCGCGAGCGCCGTCGCGGCGAGGAGGGGGCGTAAGGTGGGTCGCATCAGAACGCCTGTCCTATGCCCACATAAAGGCCGAACGAGGGGTCGTTCTCGGCCGGGTCGAGGGGCACGGCCACGTCGAGCCGGATCGGGCCGACGGGCGTGCGGTAGCGCACGCCGAGGCCGACGCCGATCTTGATCTCGCCGAAATCGAGATCGTCGAGCGTCTCGGAGACGGCGCCGGCGTCGACGAAGGGCACGACGCCGATCGCCTCGGTCACGCGGATGCGCGCCTCCAGCGAGCCCTCTATCCGGGCGAGGCCGCCGAACACCTTGTCCGAGATCGGCTCGCGCGGGCCGATATTGCGGAAGCCATAGCCCCGGACCGAGCCGCCGCCGCCCGCGTAGAACCGCTTGTCGGTCGGCACGTCGAGCACGCCATCGACGCCCAAGACCGCGCCGCCGGCGGCGCGGGCGGCCAGCACCACGCGGGGCGGGCGCTCGGCAAGGAGGCGCGCGTCGACATCGGCCGTGCCGAAGCGCCCGCCCTTGAAGCGGCCGAGGCCGAGATAGGCCGTCGCCTCGAGATCGTTGCGCGCGAAGGGGGTGGAGCGCTCGATGTCGAGATAGGGCGAAACCTCGAGGTTGAGCCGATAGCCTCGCGTCGGATCGAGCCGGTCGTCGCGCGCGTCGTAGGCGGCCGAGACCGGCAGGCCGACGAGGCCGTAGGTGCGCTCTCCGAAGGCGTCCTCGATCTCCGAGAAGCTCGCCTCGAGGCCGCCCCGGAGCGTGAGGCGATCCGTGATGTCGGAGATGAGGAAGACGTCCGAGAAGACGCCGCGCAGCGAATAGGCGTCCGGGTTTTCCTGGAGGAGCGCGAAGCTCGCCTCGAGCCGGGTATAGGGATTGAAGAGGCCGGGCTTGGTGAAGAGGGCGGCGAGCTTGGCGTCGTGGTCGCGCGCTTCGCCGGCCTCGCCGATGCGGGCGATCTCGGCCTCCAGCCGCAGCGTCTCGGCGCGCCCGAACAGGTTGCGGTGCTGCCAGTAGGTCGAGGCGCCCAGCCCCTCGGTGCTGTCGTATTCGACGCCGGCGCCGATCACGCGCGGCTTCCTCTCCGAGACCTGGATGTCGAGCGGGAGGGCGCCGCCCTGGAGCGACTCGCCCTCCTGGATGGAGACGCTGGCGAGGGCAGGGAGGGCGCGCAGGCGCCGGGCGGCATCGCGCAGCTCCTCGGGGTCGTAGGTCGCGCCGACGGGAATGTCGGCCATGTATTCGACGAAGCTCGGGATCAGCCGGTCGGTGCCCGAAACCGTCGGGTCGCCGAAGACGGCGAGGGGCCCCGGCGCGATGGCGATGCGCACGTCGAGGAGGCGGGTCGCGTGGTCGGCCACGATGTCGCGAATGTCGGGCGCGGCGAAGGGATGGCCGGCGCTGCGCCAGGCGGCAACGAGCCCGGCCTGTGTCGCGCCGATCTTGGGCGCGTTGGCCGGCGCGCCGGGCACCAGGCCGGCGCGGGCGCCGATGAGGCCGGGGTCGACCGTCTCGCCCGGCGGCCCGAGATCCACCTCACCGAAATTGAAGACGGGGCCGGGCTCGACCGCGATCGCGACGGGCACGGTGCCCGCGCCCACCACGCTGTCGTCGCTCACGCTGATCTCGGGCAGCGGGCGCCCGTCGATCTCGATCGCGACGACGCCGCTGTAGCGGGCCTGGCCGTAGAGTTCGCCGACAAGGCCACGCCGGTCGGCGCGCGCCCGCGCGACGAGCCCGACGAGGCCGAGCGGCGGATCGTCCTGCCCCTCGATGAGAACGGAGACGTCCTCGAGATCGTCGGCGATGTCCTCGCGCACGTCCTCGGGAAGGTCCGGGTCGGGCGTCACCGACAGCTCGGCCGTATAGGGCACGGCGTCGGGATCGAGCGCGTCCTCGGGGACGTCGGGCTCGAAGAAGCGAAAGCCGAAGATCTCGAAGGCCGCGGCCGGCGCGACGAGCGGCGGGGCGAGGAGAGCGGAGGTCGCGAGGAGCGCGAGCGACAGGCTTCGCGACCCCGCGGCCGCATCTCGCATCCTCGATCGAATCGCGCGGGGCCATGGCCGCCACCGCGTACACGTTGTCACAGATTGTCCGTCCCGCGAGCCGTTCGCCGCATCCCGAGCATACGCGTCCGGACGGCTAAACGAGGTGCGTCGCACCACCGCGCCGGCACTTGGGCCGGGGAGCGTGTCGGTGGGGCCACACATGATGAGCCCCTGCCTCGCCTACGGCGCGCCGTTCACGTCGTGTTAGGGTTGACGAGCCGTTGGCGGAGCCTCGCTCCCCCGTTCGGCAGTACCGAGGACGCCCCTGCATGACGGTTTTCTTCACCGCCGACACCCATTTCGGCCATGGCGGCGCGATAGGGCTCTTCCGCCGACCGTTCTCCTCGGTCGCGGAGATGGACGAGGCGATCGTGGCGCGCTGGAACGAGGCGGTGGGCCCGGACGACACCGTCTGGCACCTCGGCGATTTCGGCGTGCGGCTGAAGCCGGACCGGGCCGGGGACCTCCTCGGACGCCTCGACGGCACCAAGCACCTCCTCGTCGGCAACAACGACCCCGCGATGGTGCGCGCGCTGCCGGGTTGGGCCTCCGTCGCCGACTATGCCGAGATGGAACTCGACGGGCTTCGATTGCGCCTGTGTCACTACCCTTTTCGCTCCTGGAAGGACAGCGGACAGGGTGCCTGGAACCTCCACGGCCACAGCCACGGCATGCTCGAGCCCCTGACCCGCCAGCGCGATGTCGGGGTCGACGTCTGGGATTTCCGGCCGGTGACGCTGGACGCGCTGCGCAAACGCCGGACGCGCAAAGCTCTTTGATCGCCGGACCGGCGGAGCCTTTCGCGCGCCTGCGCGCCATCGTCGCGCCGCCCAGTTGATTTTTCCCCTCCGACACGCGACGACAGCCGCGATCCGCCGGCGCAGCCCGGCTCTCTCGGGACCACCGACATGACCCGCCTTACCCTTCTCGCAGCCTCCCTGTCCGGCTTGCTCGCCTTCGCGCTTCCCGCCTCCAGCGCCTTGGCGCAGACGCGCGACGACGTCGTCATCGGCATCGTGCTGGAGCCGCCCCATCTCGACCCCACGGCCGGCGCCGCCGCCGCGATCGACGAGATCGTCTACGCCAACGTCTTCGAGGGCCTCACGAGGATCGAGGCGGACGGCTCGGTCGCGCCCCTCCTCGCCGCGTCCTGGGAGACGAGCGCGGACGGGCTCGTCTGGACCTTCGACCTCGCCGACGGGGTCACCTTCTCGGACGGCGCCCCGTTCGACGCCGGGACCGCCGTCTTCTCGCTCGACCGCGCCCGCGCCGAGGGCTCGGAGAACGCGCAAAAAGCGCTCTTTGCCGCGATCGAGACCGTCGAGGCGGTGGACGCCGACACGCTGCGCGTCACGCTGACCCGCCCCGAGGGCAACCTCCTCTTCAACCTCGGCTGGGGCGATGCCGTGATGGTCTCGCCCGCCACCGCCGACACCAACAAGTCCGATCCCGTCGGCACCGGCCCCTTCACGGTCGAGCGCTGGGTGAAGGGCGACCGGATCGAACTCGCCCGGCGGGACGACTATTGGGGCGCGGCGCCGGCGCTCGCCCGCGCCACCTTCCGCATCATCCCCGACCCGGCGACGGCGGTCACCAACCTGATGTCGGGCGGCGTCGACGCCTTCCCCAACATCCCGGCGCCCGAATCCATCATGACCCTCGAGGCCGACCCGCGCTTTGTCGCCGTCGTCGGCACCACCGAGGGCGAGACGATCCTTGCGATGAACAATGCCCGCCCGCCCCTGGACGACGCGCGCGTGCGCCGCGCCATCGCCAAGGCGATCGACCGGCAGGCGATCGTCGACGGCGCGATGTTCGGGCTCGGCACGCCCATCGGCAGCCATTTCGCACCGCATCACCCCTCCTACGAGGATCTGACCGCCGTCAACGCCTACGATCCCGAGGGCGCCAGAGCGCTCCTCGCGGAGGCGGGCGTGGAGGGGCTCACGCTCTCCCTCAAGCTGCCGCCCCCGGTCTATGCCCGGCGCGGCGGCGAGATCGTCGCGGCACAGCTGCGCGCGGTCGGCATAGAGACCGAGATCGTGCCCCTGGAATGGGCCGGCTGGCTGGAACAGGTCTTCACCGGCAAGGACTATGATCTTACCATCGTGAGCCATACCGAGCCTCTCGACATCGGCATCTACGGGCGCGACGACTACTACTTCAACTATCGCTCCGAGGCCTTCGACGGCGTGATGGCCGGCCTGGAGATGACGAGCGATCCGGCCGAGCGCGACGCGCTCTACCGGAAGGCCCAGACCATCCTCGCCGAGGACGCGCCCAACGCCTTCCTCTTCCAGCTCGCCAAGGCGGGCGTGACGGCGGCGGGGCTGGAGGGCCTCTGGGAGAACGCGCCCGTCCAGGCCAACGACCTCACCCGCGCCCGCTGGGCCGAATAGGCCCCGCGGCCCGCGCCGCGCGATGCCCCTCCTCGCGGCTATCGGGCGGCGCGTCGCGGTCGCGCTCCTCACGCTGCTGGCGGCGAGCGTCGTGGTCTTCCTCGCCCTGGCCTGGCTCCCGGGCGATCCGGCCGCGATCCTTCTCGGCCTCAACGCCGAGCCCGGGCAGATCGCGGCCCTGCGCGAGCGGATGGGGCTCGGTCGGCCCTTGCCCGTCCAATATCTCGACTGGATCGCCGGTCTCCTGCGCGGCGATCTCGGCCGCAGCCACACCTATGACGTGCCGGTCGCGGAACTCCTCTCCGGCCGGCTGACCTTGAGCCTGCCGCTTGCCCTCATCGCGCTCGCGCTCTCCGCCCTCATCGCAATCCCCGTCGGCCTCTACGCCGCCGCCCGGGCCGGGCGGGCGGGTGATGCGGGCGTGATGCTGGGGGTCCAGATCGGCCTCGCCGTTCCCAATTTCTGGCTTGGCCTCCTCATGGTCTTCGCCTTCAGCCTGACCTTCGCCTGGCTGCCGGCGGGAGGCTTCCCGGGCTGGGAGGCGGGGGCGTGGCCGGCGCTGCGCGCCCTCGTGCTGCCCGCCCTCGCGCTCGCCCTGCCGCAGGCGGCCATCCTCGCCCGCGTCACCCGCGCGAGCCTCATCGACGAGCTTGGCCAGGACTATATCCGCACCGCGCGCGCCAAGGGACTCTCCGCCGCCGGCGTCATGGCCGGGCACGCGCTGCCCAACGCGCTGGTGCCCGTCCTCACCATTCTCGGCCTTCAATTCGCCTTCCTCCTCGCCGGCACGATCATCATCGAGAACGTCTTCGCGCTGCCGGGTCTCGGGCGCCTCATCTACCAGGCGGTCTCGCAGCGCGACCTCGTCACGGTCCGCGCCTGCGTGCTTCTCCTCGCCGGGGCGGTCATCCTCATCAACCTCGCCGTCGACCTCGCTCTCGTCGTCCTCGACCCTCGCGAGAGGCGGGCCTGATGCGCCGCGCGCAGACCTGTCTCGGCCTCGGCCTCCTCGCGCTCGTCGTCCTCGCCGGTCTCGTCAGCCTCGTGTGGACGCCGCACGATATCTCGGGGCTGAACATCGCCGCCCGGCTCCAGCCGCCCTCCGCCGACCATTGGCTGGGGACCGACCATCTTGGCCGCGACGTCCTCACCATGCTGATGGTCGGCGGGCGGGCCGCCCTTCTCGTCGCCCTCGTCGCGGTCGGGCTGGGGCTCGGGGTCGGCGTGCCGCTCGGCCTCGCGGCGGCGGGCGCGGGCGGCGGCGTCGACGAGGGCCTGATGCGGGTGACCGACATCGCCTTCGCCTTCCCCGCCGTGCTGACCGCGATCATGATCACGGCCGCCTTCGGTCCGGGCGCCTTCAACGCGACGCTCGCCATCGGCCTCTTCAACATTCCCGTCTTCGCGCGGCTGACCCGGAACGCGGCCACCTCCCTCTGGGCGCGCGACTTCGTCCTTGCCGCCCGAGCCATGGGGCTCGGGCGGGGCGAGATCAGCCGGCGGCACATCCTGCCCAACCTCGCCGGCCTCCTCATCGTCCAGGCGACGACGCAGCTCTCGCTCGGGGTCCTGGCCGAGGCGGGGCTCTCCTATCTCGGCCTCGGCGTGCAGCCGCCGACGCCCTCCTGGGGGCGGATGCTCAACGAGGGGCAGACGATGATGGCCTTCGCGCCCCATCTCGCCATCTTCCCCGGCCTCGCCGTCGCGCTCACCGTCCTCGGTCTCAACCTCATGGGCGACGCGCTGCGCGATCGCTTCGACGTGCGCCGCGCCGGCCTCGCCTGAGGTCTCGCCGGACGCCGCCTGTTGAACTCCGCGCCCAGCGCTTACATAAGGCCCGATCCCATCCCAACGCGCCGTCGAGACCAGGTCTCCGGCGCGGCATTTCCGAGACCGCCATGAGTTCCAACACGCCCGTCTCCCCCTGGCACGCCACCACCATCGTGACCGTCCGCAAGGGCCGGACCGTCGTCATCGCCGGCGACGGGCAGGTCTCGATGGGCCAGACGATCATGAAGGGCAACGCCCGGAAGGTCCGCCCCTTGGGCAAGGGCGACGTCATCTCCGGCTTTGCCGGCGCGACGGCCGACGCCTTCACGCTCTTCGAGCGGCTGGAGGCCAAGCTGGAGCAATATCCCGGCCAGCTGATGCGCGCCTGCGTGGAGCTTGCCAAGGACTGGCGCACGGACCGCTACCTTCGCAAGCTGGAGGCGATGATGATCGTGGCCGACAAGGACACGACGCTCGTCCTCACCGGGACCGGGGACGTGCTGGAGCCCGAAGGAGGCGTCACGGCCATCGGCTCCGGCGGCAACTACGCGCTCGCCGCAGCGCGGGCGCTCGCGACCACCGATCTCGACGCGGAGGAG
Source organism: uncultured Alphaproteobacteria bacterium (assembly GCA_963799285.1). Taxonomy (GTDB): domain Bacteria; phylum Pseudomonadota; class Alphaproteobacteria; order Rhizobiales; family CAWCWK01; genus CAWCWK01. Next base: position 3,134,695 of record CAWCWK010000004.1, on the reverse strand, counting down.
ATCGCCCGGCGTGCGATGGCGATCGCGTCGGAGATCTGCGTCTATACGAACGACCATCTCGTTCTCGAAAAGCTCGGCGACTGACACCCATGCCGCGCCGGACGCAGGACACGCCCCAGCCCATCACCACCCGCACGCTCGACAAGGCGGTCGAGCAGGGCATCCTGACACGGCTGCAGGTCGCCGAGCTGCACGAGCTCGCCGGCCTCGCGCCGCGCGATGCCGTGCCCGCATCGGCCGGAGCGTCCGAGGGTGCCTATCCGCGCGATCCGGAGAACCTCCGGTTCATCGGCGGCTTCGGCGACGTCTTCGTCACGATCGGCATCCTCCTCTTTCTCTCCGCGATGGCCCAGATGGTCGGCGGGGTCGCGGATGGCGGGCTCGGCGGCGCGGCCACTGCGCTCGGTTCCTGGGTCCTCGCCGAGTACTTCACCCGTCGCCGGCGCATGGCCTTGCCGTCCATCGTCCTCCTCATCGGCTTCGTCGGTGGCCTCTTCGGCGCCGTCCTTCAGTCGCCGGGCATCGTGCCGGACCGCGTGCTGGCCGAATGGGGCGTGCTCGGATGGGTGGAGAGCCTCGGTTGGGAGAATGGCGGCGGCCTCTTTCTCATCGCCGGCCTCGTCGCCGCGCTCGGCGCGGCGCTGCACTACTGGCGCTTCCGGGTGCCGATCACCGTGGCGGCCGGTGCGGGCAGCCTCGCCGTCGCGCTCTTCGCCGGTCTTAGCCTTACCATGCCGGCCTTCGTCGGCGACCATACGGCGATCGTCCTTGCGGTCTTCGGCGCAGCCCTCTTTGCGCTCGCCATGCGCTTCGACCTCAAGGACCCGGCCCGCGTGACGCGCAACACCGACATCGCCTTCTGGCTTCACCTCCTGGCCGCGCCCCTCATCGTGCGCGCCGTGCTGCCGGCGGCGGGCGGGGAGGGCTTCTCGACCGACTGGTTCTTCACCGCGCCCAGCACGCTCTCGACCGGATCGGCCGCGCTGGTGCTGGTCCTCTTCCTCGGACTGGGAGCCGTCTCGATCCTCATCGACCGGCGCGCGCTTCTCGTCGCCGGGCTCTCCTTTGCGGGCGTCGCCTATTGGAGCGTGCTGCGGGCGGCCGATCTGGCGGCCGACAACGGCGTGGTCATCACGCTTGCCTCGCTCGGCGCCTTCATCCTTCTCGTCAGCATCGGCTGGAAGCCGCTGCGCCGTCTTCTCCTCCTTGGTGTGCCGGCCGCTTTGACGCGCCGCCTCCCCGTGATCCAGTAAAGGTAGTCCATGTCCGACAAGACCCAGCAGGCGCAGGCCGAACAGTCCCAGACCGTCGTGCACACCTTCACCCCGCGCGAGACCGTCTCCGAGCTCGACCGCTTCATCGTCGGCCAGCATGCCGCCAAGCGCGCGGTTGCGATCGCGCTCAGGAACCGCTGGCGCCGCCAGCAGCTCGAGGAGCCTATGCGCTCGGAAGTCTCCCCGAAGAACATCCTGATGATCGGCCCGACAGGCGTCGGAAAGACCGAGATCTCGCGCCGGCTGGCCAAGCTCGTCAACGCACCCTTCGTGAAGGTCGAGGCGACCAAGTTCACCGAGGTCGGCTATGTCGGCCGCGACGTGGAGCAGATCGTGCGCGACCTCGTCGAGGCCGGCATCCAGCTCCTGCGCGAGACCCGGCGCGAGGCCGTGAAGGCGCAGGCCCACCAGGCGGCCGAGGACCGGGTGCTGGCCGCCCTCGTCGGCGCCGGCGCGTCCGAGCCGACCCGCGCCTCGTTCCGAAAGAAGCTGCGCGAGGGCGATCTCGACGACAAGGAGATCGAGATAGAGACCATCGCGCCCCAGTCCATGCCGCAGCTCGAAATCCCCGGAATGGGCGGCAATGTCGGCATGATCTCGCTCTCCGACATCCTCGGCAAGTCGATGCAGCAGAAGAAGACGCGCCGGCTGACGGTCAAGGACTCCTACGAGATCCTCATCAACGAGGAATCGGACAAGCTGCTCGACGACGAGACCATCACGCGCGACGCCGTCAAGCTCGTGGAGGAGAACGGCATCGTCTTCCTCGACGAGATCGACAAGATCACGGTGCGGGACGGCCGCGTGGGCGGCGACGTCTCCAGGGAGGGCGTGCAGCGCGACCTCCTCCCTCTCATCGAGGGCACGGTCGTCTCCACCAAGCACGGACCGGTGAAGACCGACCACGTCCTCTTCATCGCATCGGGTGCCTTCCACGTCGCCAAGCCCTCCGACCTCCTGCCCGAACTGCAGGGCCGGCTGCCGATCCGGGTCGAGCTCGAGGCGCTGACAAAGGACGACTTCGTACGCATCCTCAACGCGACCGAGGCCAGCCTCATCAAGCAATACGTCGCCCTCATGGGCACCGAGGGCGTCACGCTCGACGTGACCGACGACGCCATCGAGGCGCTGGCCGACATCGCGGTCGAGATCAATTCCAACATCGAGAATATCGGCGCCCGCCGCCTCCAGACCGTGATGGAACGCGTCCTCGACGAGATCAGCTTCACCGCGACCGACAAGGACGGCGAGACCATCACCATCGACGCTGCCTATGTGGAGGCGAATCTGGGCGACCTGTCGCGCAATGCGGACTTGAGCCGGTTCATCTTGTAACCCGACGCCGGCGCCACCGCGCGCCGCGTGTCAAAAGTCCCTTCCCAGGACGGGGAAGGGATTGAGGGAGGGGCCGAAAAGCGCGTAAGGGCTGTCCCATCCCGCCGCCCGCACCCTCTACATCCGCACCGAAGAGGCGACCCGGTCAACCGCTGACCCGCCGCCGGCAGCTTTGCTAACCGCGTCCCGGCGGCACCGAATAGGTCGCCGTCGCGTGCGCCACCAGCGTCTCGCCCGACAGCACGTCGATCCGGCAGACCGCGAGACGCTTGCCGAGCTTGAGCACCCGCGCCGCGCCGACGATGTCGCCGGGGGCGGGCTTTCGAAGGAAGTCGATGTGGAGGCTCGTCGTGACGGCGAGCGGCACGCGGCCGATCCGGGTGAGGATGGCGGCGAAGGCCGCGACGTCGGCGAGCATCATCATGGCCGGGCCGCTCACCGTGCCGCCGGGGCGCAGGTGGCTCTCGTCATGCGCGAGCCGGAGCGTGGCCGCGCCGTCCGCGATGGCGGTCACCGTGAGCACCGCGCCCGGCCGCTGCCATTGCGGGAAGACCTCGGTCAGATAGGCGTCGAGCGCGTCGGTATCACCGAAGGGCGCATCTCGGGAGGACGCATCTCGGGAGGACGCGTCGGAAGCGGGCGCGGACGGATGTTCGCCCGGACGCTGCGGGAGGGGACGATCGTTCATCGCCCGGCTCTGCCCTCGGCCGGCCCATCCGTCAACAGAGCCCGGGCCGCGCCCTATCATCGCCCACCGCCCGACGCGAGATCGGCCGCGCGATTGACGGCGGCCCGCCAAATGCGGACAAGGCGCGCCGACGACAGATGCGTGGACGAGACACGCCGAACACAAGAGGGGACACAGTGATGACCGAAACCGTACAGGGCTTCGACACCCGCGCCGTCCATGCCGGCGCCGCGCCCGACCCGACGACCCATGCCCGGGCGACGCCGATCTACCAGACGACGAGCTTCACCTTCGATTCGGCCGAGCACGCGGCCAATCTCTTCGGCCTGAGGGAATTCGGGAACATCTACACCCGGATCATGAACCCGACGCAGGCCGTGCTCGAGGAGCGCGTCGCGGCGCTTCATGGCGGCACGGCGGCGCTGGCGGTGGCCTCCGGCCACGCGGCGCAGCAGATCGTCTTCCACACGCTGATGAAGCCCGGTGACCGCTTCGTCGCGACCCGCCAGCTCTATGGTGGCTCGGTCAACCAGTTCACCAACGCGTTCCAGAAGTTCGGCTGGCATGTCGACTGGGCCGACATGGACGATGCGGCCTCCGTCGAGGCCGCCATCACGCCCGATACGAAGGCAATCTACTGCGAGAGCCTCGCCAACCCGGCCGGCAACGTGACCGACCTCGAAGCGCTCTCCGCGATCGCGAAGACGCACCATCTCCCGCTCATCGTCGACAACACGATGGCGACCCCCTATCTCGTACGCCCGATCGAGCACGGCGCGAACATCGTCGTGGAGAGCCTCACGAAGTTCATGGGCGGGCACGGCACGTCGATGGGCGGCGCGATCGTCGATGGCGGCAATTTCGACTGGTCGAAGGACGACCGCTTCCCGACCCTCTCGGCGCCCGTGCCGGACTATGGCGGGCTGAAGATCCACGAGGCGCTGGGGCCGATCGCCTTCGCCATCGCGTGCCGCGTGCTGGGCCTGCGCGATCTCGGGCCCGCGATCTCGCCCTTCAACGCCTTCCTCATCATCCAGGGCATCGAGACGCTCGGCCTGCGCATGCAGCGCCATTGCGACAACGCGCTCAAGGTGGCCGAGTATCTCGAGGGCCACGACGCGGTCGATTACGTCCATTATGCCGGGCTCGCCTCCTCGCCCTACAACGCCCTCGCCAAGCGCTATGCGCCCAACGGTGCGGGCGCCGTCTTCACCTTCGGGCTGAAGGGCGGATACGAGGCGGGCGTGAAGGTGGTCGAGAATGCGAAGCTCTTCAGCCATCTGGCCAATATCGGCGATGCCAAGTCGCTCATCATCCACCCGGCCTCGACGACCCATTCGCAGCTCACCGACGCGCAGCGGCTGGCGGCCAATGCGGGTCCCGAGATGCTGCGCGTCTCGATCGGCATTGAGGACGTGGCCGACATCATCGCCGATCTGGCGCAGGCCTTGGAGGCCTGAACGCGTCCCCCCCACCTCCCGGGGAGGCGATGGGCAGGGGGAGCCGCGGCTTCGGCATCGCTCCCCCGCCGGCTCGCCGTCCGTGCGGAGGGCCACCGGGCGCCGCGCGGCTTGACAGGCGCGCACACGCGGCGGCACACTCCTTGCCATAGGGGCTGGGCACGCGAAGGAGCGAAGCCTTGACCACACCGATCTCTCACCAGATATCGACTGGCACTTTCACCCGAGACCCTCGTGTCCAAAGCCCCAGCGAGGACGCCTTTCGGGCCGATCCGGTTTGCGCCGACCGCCCGCAGGAGAGGGAGCGTTTTGCGCGGGGGCTGCTGGCCGCCGCGATCTTCACCCTCGGGCTCGCCGCCTGCGGCGAGGCGGTCGACGATACGACCGGCACCGTCCCGGCCGACCCGACGATCACCGAGACCGCGCCTCTCGACAACACCGCGCCGCCCGCCGAGCCGATCACGCCCGTCCAGTAGCCGCGCAACTCCGATACCGGGGGGCTGGGGGGGTCGCCGCGTTCGATCGCGCCGCGACGACTGCCACCAGGGACCCGGCGTCAGATGCTCGCCGTCAAGCGACGCCGATGGCGAGTCGCGGCCGCGCGATCAGCGTTTGCGCATTGACGATGGCAAGCCCCAATATCGCGAAGGCCGTGCCCTGATGAATGAGGGCCCATTCGAGTGGCACCTGCAGCACCAGCGTCGTGATGCCGACGACGGCCTGCCAGACGACGAGAGCCGCGATCGCGATGCCGGCCCGCCCCGCGCCCGCGCTCCATTGCATCCAGCCGTAAAGGCCTGCGTAGACGAGAAGCGCATAGGCCGTCATCCGGTGGATGAACTGGACGGTCAGCACGTTTTCGAACGCGTTGCGCCAAGCCGGTTCGAGGATGAGGAGCTTGGCGGCCGGCGGGATGAAGGCGCCGTCCATCAGCGGCCAGGTCGTATAGGTCAGCCCGGCATCGAGCCCGGCGACGAGCGCGCCCAGATAGATCTGCACCAATATCAAGCCCGCCAGCGTCAGCCCGCCGACCTTGAGGCCTCGTGACACGTCGAGCGGACGCGTCTGCGCCCTCGTTTCGCGCGCGACCCAGAGGATGGCGGCGAAGATGATGGCGGCCAGCGTCAGATGGAGGGCGAGCCTGTACTGGCTCACGTCGACCCGATCGACGAGGCCGGAGGCGACCATGTACCAGCCGACGAAGCCCTGCAGCCCGCCGAGAAGGAAGAGACCGACGAGGCGGGGCGCGAGCCAGCTCGGGATCATGCCCCGCGCCCAGAAGACGGCGGCCGGCACGGCGAAGGCGAGCCCGATCAGCCGGCCGAGGAAGCGGTGCCCCCATTCCCACCAGTAGATGAACTGAAACTCGGCAAGCGACATGCCCTTGTTGATCCGCTGATATTCCGGGATCTGGCGGTATTTCTCGAACTCCACCATCCAGGCTTCCAGCGTGAAGGGCGGGATGGCACCCGTGACGGGCTTCCATTCGGTGATCGAGAGGCCCGAATCGGTCAGCCGCGTCGCGCCGCCCACCAGAACCATCGCGAAGACGAGCGCCGCGACGGCGTAGAGCCAGGCCCGAATGGCCGGGTGAGCGGGCGCATGCGGCGTCCCTCGTGTCGCGATCGTGTCGGGCAGGGTGGCTGCGAGCGTCATTGCGGGAACTTTTTGGACTGACTGTGGGACGGGTGGCAGGCGGGCGTTCGGGCGGCCGCGTCGGTGGGCCGCTCTGGCCTGGCAGTGCGTATGGCTCTATCTCGACCGACAGATAGCCTTCGTGCGGGGCCGCATCAACGCGCCCATCCGCCGCGTGGGCGCGTCTCCCCCGTATGCACGGGGCTGTGCTACCCGATCTCGAGAGAGCCGCCATGACCTTCGGACTGCCAAAGCGCCTGCGCAAGCTTTTGGGCACCATCGCGACGGTGGCCTTCCTCCTCCTCTACATCTTCTTCGCCGCCTCGCTCGGCAATCTCGTCGTGACCAAGCACTGGGCGATCCAGACCGTCTTCTTCCTCGTTCTCGGCCTCGTGTGGATCTTTCCCGTCATGAGCATCATCCGCTTCATGGAGCGGCCGGACCCCGAGGACCGAGCCGGTGGTGGGGCGAGGCAGGGAACGGAAGGCGTGCCGCGCTGAGGCTCGGTTGACCGGCCTGCCCGGCCGGCCGATCATCGCGCCAGGCCCGGGGCACGACCGGGCGACCTAGCAAGCGATCCTGCAGACGATCCCGGGAGATCAGGCCACATGTCCATCAGTCCGCCGCCTAACCTCTTCGAGATGATGCGCGAGGCGGGCGAGCGCGAGCGCCTGATCGCACAGGGACGTCTGCTCGGATTGAGCGACGAGCAGGCCCGGCTCGTCGTCGAGACGCTCGGACCGGCCGCCATGGCGGGCCTCCAGCGGGCGCAGGCCGATGCCGGCACCGTCATGCAGGGTCTGACGCAGATGGGCACGCGCATGATGGAGGACGTGGCCAAGGGCATGCCGTCCATGCCGCACACGCCGCCTTCTCCGGCCGCGAGCGTCTTCGGCTCCCCGGCCGCGGCCGATGCGGTCGCCGACCGGATCGCCAGTATGACCGGCGTCGACCGGGATGCGATGCGCCAGCTTGTGCCGGCCTTCTCCGCCAGCGTGCTCGCCCAGATGGCCGTGATGGCGAGCCTGCCCGCCCTCGCGCCCATGCGCCGGGCGCTGGAGGGTGCGATGGCGCAGCCGATGGTGCCGCAGGCCGAGGCGAGCGCGCCTTCGAAGCCTTCCGGTCCGGGCCGCCAGCCGGATGCCGCCGACATGATGGCGCCCGTCACCCAGTTCATGCAGGGCCTGACGGCGATGATGGGGACGGCGTTTCCCACACCGAACCCGAACGCCGCGCCGAGTTCGAACGCCATGTCTGGCCCCGATGCCATGTCTGGCCCCGATGCCATGTCTGGCCCGGCCGCCGCTCCGCCGAGGACCGACGAGGCGAGCGCGGCGCCGGCAGCGTCGCCTTCCGACAACGCCTCCCGCGAGGCGACCGCTCCGTCCCTCGCCGAGGCGATGGAAGCGCAGACGCGGGCGTGGAACGCCTTCCTCTCCGGGCTGGCCAAGGATGCCGCCGGTACCGGCCGGTAGCGCCTCCAGGCGGATCGATCGCGAAGCCGGCGCTCCCGGAGGAGCGCAGGCTTCCTAGCGGCAGAGTCGGGCGAGGCGCTGGAACCGTCGGCGCTCCGCCAAGCTCTCCGCGAGGTGCCGCGACGGATCCCGGCTCAAGGGGAGGGCGAGCGCGCCCGCCACGTCGCCCCGGGTGAGTCCGATATCCTTGAGCGCGTCGGGCTCCAGCGCCATGAGCTTGCCGATCGCGCGCCGATTGCGATGGCGCGTCCAGGTCTCGGCCAGCAGGCGCACGAGCGTGCCCAGCAGGCCGGCCGCAGGCGCCGCCTTCGTCTGAGGAACGGTACGGGTGATGAGGGTCGTGTCCGCCATGGGTCTGTCTCGCTCTCGCCGTGTGCTGGTTGTCGTATGCTGACGGGGTGAGCATCACCGATCGCCTGCCTCACCGTTATGGGCCTGCCAGCGCCATTCGAAAAACGAATGTTTGACAAATAGAGCGTCACAGAGTGTGATGATTAAGGCGGGCCCGGTCCGCGTCTCACCCGTGAGGTCGTTTCTAATGAGCACACCCCTCGACGCCGATCAGCTGCGCACCTTCGTCGCCATTGCCGAGGCGGGCGGCTTCACCGCCGCCGCGCGCGCGACGGCCAAGACGCAGAGCGCGGTCAGCATGCAGATGAAGCGGCTCGAAGACCGGCTCGGCATGAAGCTCTTCGCCCGCGAGGGCCGGCGCAACGCGCTGACCTGCGAGGGCAAGCGCCTTCTCGACTATGCGCGCCGCATCACCCGGCTCAACGAGGAGGCCGTCATCGCGCTCTCGGCACCCGAGCTTTCGGGCTCGATCCGGCTCGGTCTGCCCGACGACTATGCCGAGCGCCTGTTGCCGCCGATCCTGGCGAGCTTCGCGCGCTCGCATCCCAAGATCGAGATCGACGTGCATTGCATGGGCTCGCTGCGGCTGACCGAGAAGATCGCGCAGGGCACGATCGATCTCGGCATCGTCACCCATGCCGACACGGGCCGCACCGGCGAGGTGCTGCGCCGCGAGCCGCTGCACTGGGTCGGCTGCTGCGACCACGACGTGTTCGAGCAGGATCCGCTGCCGCTCGCCATCGGACCGACGACCTGTTCCTGGCGCCGCGCCGCGATCGCGGCGCTCGACAGTGTCGATCGCAATCACCGGATCGCCTATGTGAGCTCGAGCGCAACGGCGCTGTGCAGCGCGGTCGCGGCCGGACTCGCCGTCACGGTGCTGCCGGAGAGCGCGCTTCGCGCCGATCTCGCCATCCTGGACGGCTTTCCGCCGCTGCCCGATTGCGAGATCAGCCTGCTGCGCCGCCCCGATCTCGCCGATGCGGGCCAGCGCCGGATGCATGACGGCCTCGCCCAGCATATTCGCGATCGGCTGGGCGGGCTCGCATCCGTTCCCATGCCGGCGCCGGCGCGCGTGCTCTCGCCCGCCTCGGTTCGCTCCAACGTGGTCTGCACCGCGCCGCTCGCCCTGCCGGACGCGGCCGAATGACCGAGCCGGCGCAGCGCCGTGGTTCACAGATGGCGCGTCCCTGACGTAGGGTTGTGAGAGGCGCGCGTGAATCGCCACGCGGGCCGCTCGCCTTCGGGCGCACACCCTCGGTAAGGATCTCGCGCCATGCTCTCATTCATCCTCGGTATCATCATCGGCCTTCTCATCGGCTGGTGGATCTGGGGGCGGGCCGCCACGCACGCCTCGACGCATGGTCATGGGAGCCATGGTCACGATGCGCACGGTCACGCCGATCACGGCACCGTCGCCCTCACCGCGTCGGAGGATCGCGGGCTCACCGACGCCGAGACGATCTCGGCGCCCGAGGCCGACGAGATGGGTGCCCGCACGACCCCGCTCATGGACACCGGCGATGCGATCGCGCCGACGGGCGTGCCGGATGTCGGCGGCGGAAGCGATCTGGACGAGACCCGTGCGGCCGCCGACCCCGCACCTCTCGACACGGCCAAGCCCTCTCCGGCCGTCGTCGCTCCTCCCGTGTCCTCTTCGGCCGATGCATCGCTGACCGAGCCCGGCACGCTCACGCCCGCCGCCATCGTCGGCGCTTCGTCGGCGCCGATGGAGCCCGTCGTCTCGCCGGCCGGCCCGCCGGCCGCGAAAGGCCCCCTCATCGATGCGGCGGCGCAGGAGCGCGCCCGCGCCATTGGCATCACGCCGGCGGAGGCGGGCGCCTATGGCGACGACCTCCAGCGCGTGCGCGGCATCGGCCCCAAGCTCGAGACCATGCTGCAGGACCTCGGCGTCTACACGTTCGACCAGATGGCGGCCTGGACCGACGAGGAGATCGACCGCGTCAACGACAACCTGACCGCCTTCAAGGGTCGCATTCGCCGCGACGACTGGCGGGCGCAGGCGAAAGAGCTGCAATAGGGCGGCGCACGGCGGGCCGGCGCGCGCTCGCCAGTCCTCGTCCGCCGCACGAGCCCGCCCGCTTCGCCCTCCCTCGCCCTTGACGGCGGCCGCGGCGCGCCGTTAACCGGCTCGGCGCCCATCCCGCCCTCGCGTCCACTCGCGCCCCCAAGACCCAGGACAGACCATGCCCAGCCACGACATCCTCCTCCTCGCCGGCGACGGCATCGGCCCCGAGGTCACGCAGGAGGCCCGGCGCGTGCTGGAGCGTGTCGGCGAGGGCTTCGGCACCCGGTTCGCGATGGAGGACGACCTCGTCGGCGGCGCGGCCTATGACACGCACGGGGCCGCGATCTCCGACGCGACGATGGACAAGGCGATGAAGGCGGACGCCGTCCTCTTCGGCGCCGTCGGCGGGCCGAAATGGGACGGCGTGGCCTATGAGGTCCGCCCCGAGGCCGGCCTCCTGCGGCTTCGGAAGGACCTGGAGCTCTTTGCCAACCTGCGCCCCGCCATCTGCTACCCGGCGCTGGCCGACGCGTCCTCGCTGAAGCGGGAGATCGTCGAGGGGCTCGACATCCTGATCGTGCGCGAGCTGACGGGCGGCGTCTATTTCGGGCTGCCGAAAGAGATCACCGATCAGCCCGACGGCACCCGCCGCGCCGTCGACAGCCAGGTCTACACCACGCCCGAGATCGACCGGATCGCGCGCGTCGCCTTTGATCTGGCCCGCACCCGCTCGGGCCGCGTCTGCTCGATGGAGAAGCGCAACGTCATGGTCTCGGGCGTCCTGTGGAACGACACGGTGACGGCCACGCATAAGGACTATGCCGATGTCGCGCTCAGCCACATGCTCGCCGATGCGGGCGCGATGCAGCTGGTGCGCAGCCCTAAGCAGTTCGACGTCATCGTCACCGACAATCTCTTCGGCGACATCCTCTCCGACATCGCGGCCATGCTGACGGGGAGCTTGGGCATGCTGCCCTCCGCCAGCCTCGGCGCGCCCGATGCCTCCGGCCAGAGGAAGGCGATGTACGAGCCCGTGCACGGCTCGGCGCCCGACATCGCCGGTCAGGAAAAGGCCAACCCGATCGCCATGATCGCCTCAGTCGCGATGATGCTGCGCTACTCCTTCGGCATGGTGGACGCCGCCGACGCCGTCGAGGGCGCGATCGCCGACACGCTTGAGGCGGGCCTGCGCACGGGCGACATCGCGGAGGGCGGCGCGCGGACCGTCGGCACGCGCGACATGGGCGACGCCATCCTCGCCGCGTTGACCAAGCGGATGGGGTGACCAAGGCGCCTTTCAATGACATCCCCCGGGCGCTAGAAGCCGGCGCAACATCCGAAGGCCGATCCATGACCGACACAGCCGCATCCGCCACCCCGACCGATCTCGACGCCCTCAAGGCCGAGGCGCTGGCCGCCGTCTGCGGCGCTGCCGATCTGGCGGCGCTCGAAGCCCTGCGCGTCGGCTATCTCGGCAAGAAGGGCTCGATCAGCGCACGGATGAAGGATCTCGGGCGGATGAGCCCCGAGGAGCGTCAGACCATGGGCCCGGCTCTGAACGGACTGAAGACCGAGGTCGCCGAGGCGGTCGAGGCGAGGAAGGCCGTGCTGGAGGCCGAGGCGCTCGACACCCGCCTCGCCGCCGAGGCGATCGACGTGACGCTGCCCGTGCGCACCGGACCCCTGTCGGAGGGGCGCATCCACCCGATCAGCCAGGTCATCGAGGAAATCGTGACGATCTGCGCCGATCTCGGCTTCTCGCTCGCCGAGGGACCGGACATCGAGACCGACTGGTACAATTTCGGCGCCCTCAACATTCCGGCCGACCATCCGGCCCGCGAGGAGCAGGATACGTTCTACCTGCCTCGGAAAGACGATGGCTCCCGCCTCGTCCTGCGCACCCAGACGAGCCCCGTGCAGATCCGCTCCATGGAAGCGGCGATGAAGGCGGGCGGCCCGCCCATCCGCGTCGTCTGCCCGGGCCGCACCTATCGCTCCGACAGCGACCAGACGCACACGCCCATGTTCCACCAGCTGGAGGGCCTTTGCATCGGCGAGGACATCCATATGGGGCATCTGAAATGGACGCTGGAGGCCTTCTGCAAGGCCTTCTTCGAGGTCGACGAGGTGGCCATGCGCTACCGGGCGAGCCATTTCCCCTTTACCGAGCCCTCCATGGAGGTCGACATCCAGTGCGACCGATCGGGCGGCCAGGTGAAGATCGGCGAGGGCTCGGACTGGCTGGAGATCCTCGGCTGCGGCATGGTTCACCCGACCGTCTTGAGGAATGGCGGCATCGACCCCGAGCGCTATCAGGGCTTTGCCTGGGGCATCGGCATCGACCGGCTGGCCATGCTCAAATACGGCGCGCCGGACCTGCGCGCCTTCTTCAACGCCGATCTGCGCTGGCTCACGCATTACGGCTTCCGCCCGCTCGACCGGCCGAGCCTGGCCGGAGGCTTGAGCGCGTAACCCCGCTGCATAGCGGCCGATCTTGAGCGTTCAGCTGGCGAATCACGCGCTTTCCGTGCCAAATCGGGACTGATGGCGAACGCTTTTCGCTCTCGCCCGTTAGTCAGCCATGTTCCTCGCTGCCGGTGCATCGCCTTTGGGGCCGTGCGGCAGCGCCCTGCGTATCCTGAAAATCCCGCGCCCCTAGTCTGCGCCTTGAGGACGACATTGATGAAGACGATCCAGCTGACACCCCTCCTGGCCCTCCTCCTTCTGGCCGCATGCGGCGACGACGAGGCGACGACCACCACCGAGGTGCCCGTCGTCGAAGAGCCGGTCGCGGAGACCCCGGCAGTCGAGGCGCCTGCCGTGGAGGTGGTCGAGGCCGAGGAGCCGGTCGAGACCGAGACGGTCGAAGTCGAGACGGCCGAAGTCGAGACCTGCGGAAGTCGAGACCGCGGAAGTCGAGACAGCCGAAGTCGAGGCCGAGCCCGTCGAGACCGATACGATCGAGACGACGATTATCCAGCAGACCGAAGTCGCCATCGACGACGCGAGTACCGCGTTAGGCGATGCGGCAGACGCGGTGACCGATGCTGCCGAGACGGCGGGTGCGGCTCTCGAAGGCGCTGCGAACGAACTGGCCGGTGATGCCCAAGAGGCGACCCAAGAGGCGACAGAAGACGCGGTCGATGCGGTTGCTGTCGAGGCGGACGCCGCCGTCGATGCGACCGCGGACGCCGCCGAGGACGCCGCCACCGGGATCGAGGCCGCCGCGACGGATGCCGCCGTTGAGACCGAGGCGGCCGCCGACGACGTCGAAGCCGCCGCGACAGAGGCCGCCGACGCGGTGACCGAGGCGGCCGATACGGTCGTCGCAGCCGGATCCGACGCCGCGGAAGAGCTCGCATCCGAGACCGAGGCCGCCGCCGAGGCGATCGACGGTGCGGCAACGGCCGATGCGTCCGACACCGAAGTCGCCGAGACGAACACCGCTGAGGCTGAGACCGCTGAAGCCGAGGCCACGGACGCCGAGACCGTCGAGGTCGAGACGACCGCTACGCAGACCGTGGAGGTCACCGAAACCGAGATCGTTGAAACTGAGGCCGTCGAGACCGAAGAGGGCGGTTTGGGCGATGCGATCGCGGACTCGGCCGATACGGCGGGCGACGCCGTCGTCAATGCCGCCGAAGCGACGGGCGAGGCCCTTTCTGACGCTGCCGAGACCGTCGGCGAGGCGCTGAGCGGTCACGCGGAGACGTTGGAGACCGTTGAAGTCGAGATCGTGGAGCCGGGGGAGACCGAAGTCGCGCTGGCCGAAACCGAAGTCGCCGAAACCGAAGTCGTCGAAGCCGAAGTTACCGAGGCCGAAGTCGCCGAGGCCGAAGTGGTCGAGACCGAGGTTGTCGAGACCGAGGTTGTCGCGACCGAGGCGGTCGAGGTCGAGGCCGCGGAGACGGTGGTCGTGGAGGCCGAAGCCGAGGCCGCGTCCGCCGCGCTTCTCGATCTCGGCGGCACCTATACGCTCGGCCCGATCTCGGCCGAGTTCTTCCACGATGCGCCGCGCGGTGGGCGCTTCGTAATGACAGAGACGACGCGCGCCGAGCGTCAGGCCAACGGCGTCTTCGAGATCGGCAACGGCGCGATCACGTTCAGCGATGTCGAGGGACGCCTCGGCCGCCAGGTCTTCCCGATGACCTGTTCGCTGGAGATGGCCGAGGATGGCAGCTTCGTGTTGGGCCATCAGGGTGCCGACTGCATGATCTTCGACGGTCAGCGGCTCGTTCCGGCCGAGTAGGCTCGGCTTCGATCCGGCTCCGCACGAAGCGAACTTCGCATGAGGAAGAGGGCGCCCCGCCGGGGCGCCCTTTTTTCATTCTGGACGCTACTCCATGGGTCTCGTGCTGTTCAAATGACGCGCGATTCCCTCTAGAGCTTGCGGCATGACCGATTCCAGCCCTATCGCCGCCCCTCGCACTGCCAGCCGCCGCCGCCATACCGGCGAGACGGAGGTCGTGCTCGACATCGCTCTCGACGGCACCGGAGCCTCGACGATCGAGACCGGGGTCGGATTTCTCGACCACATGCTCACGCTCCTGTCGCGCCACGCGCTGATCGATCTGACGGTGAAGGCCGTGGGCGACACGCATGTCGACTTCCACCACGTGACCGAGGACATCGGCATCGTGCTCGGACAGGCGCTCGAGGAGGCGCTGGGCGACAAGCGCGGCATCAACCGCTACGGCGCCTGCCTCCTACCGATGGACGAGGCGCTGGCGCGGGTGGCGCTCGATCTATCGGGCCGGCCGATGCTGGTCTGGGACGTGGACTTCCGTTGGCCGAAGGTCGGCGAGATGGACACCGAGCTCTTCCGCGAATTCTTCCAGGCCGTCGCCTCCAACGCCCGGATGACGCTCCACATCGCGCGGCTGGAGGGTTTCAACGACCACCACGTCGCGGAGGCCTGCTTCAAGGGGGTCGGCCGCGCGCTACGCCAGGCCGCCGAGATCGACGCGCGTGCGGCGGGTGCCATTCCCTCGACCAAGGGCAATCTCTCGGGCTGAGGGCCGTCTGACAGACAGGCCGGCGACGGAGGAATCGCCAGTCGGACGGGATCAGTCCGATACGTTCAGCCGGACCCGGCGGTAGAAGGCCTGGGCGACGGAGTAGAGCGCGAAGGCGAGCAGCCCCAGGCCGAGCAGCGCGAGCAGCCAGGGGCCGATCGTGACGCCGCCCACCGCGACGTCCTGCACGTATCCGAGCGCGTCCTCGGTGCGGGGCGGCTCGCCGGGCGTGTAGTTTCGGCCGCCCTCGACGAGAAGGAAGGCGATAAGGAAGAAGACCACGCCCCGCGCGATGAGCCCGACGCGCGAGAGCGGGCGCAGCCAGCGCATCGTCGCCTCGTCGCACAGGAAATGGCGCTCGAACTTAGCCTTGATCGCCTTCCAGACATGCGCGGCGCCGACGCCCGCCGGCACGATGGCCGCGACCCAGAGCATCCAGGGCTCGATCGTCAGCCAATCGGGCACGAGGCTCTGGCTGCCGCGCGATCCGTCCTCGCCCTCGCCCCGCACCAGCCGCCAGGCGAAGAGGGCGAGGAGAAGATAGGTCACGCCGCTGGCGAGGAGACCGCCCCGGATGACGAGACCCTTGGCGCCGGTGCCGTGATTGTCGGTATCGCGCAGCGACTGCCAGAAGCGCCACCCCGCATAGCAGACCAGCCCCGCGATCAGCACGTAGACGAGGACGAAGCCGATCGGGTGGCTGAAGAGCGCCTCGATGGCGCCCTTCGCCCCTTCCGGGCGGACCTGGGCCGAGAAGGCCGCCGTGAGCGCGAGCGCGCCGACGACGAGGTAGACGAGGCCGCGAGAGGCATAGCCCGTCCGGGCGGCGAGCTTGAGGAGATCGCGCCCGTCTGTCTCGCCGGAGATCTCATGCGCCGCCGTCGTCTCCGAGCGCGCCGTGCGCCCATCCTTGCCGGAGGCGCGCACCGAGGCGGCGTCGGACTGCTCTGTCAGGCTTGTCACCAAGGCTCTCCTCGCCGGGCCCCTGCGCCGCGAAATGGCGTGGGGGAGGCCCATGAGCCTTCAATGCGCCGCGTTGCCGCCCGTTCCACCGACCGGCGACCTTTCGCGGCCTTGCGCCGCTGTGGCCGCTCCTCCTCATCCTGCGGGAAAAGCTCGCTCCTATGGCATGGTTAACACAATATCAGCGCTTTCCTCGGCTGTATCGATATCCCAGTCGGTTCGAGGCGCGGCCCTGTCCGGCGGCTCGCACTCATGATCGCTCCGAAGGACCAACCCCATGACCAACACCCTCCCCCATGATAGGACGCAGACGCGGCACGCGGCCGGCTTCGCGGCCAAGACTGTGGCCAAGACTGCCGCTAGAACTGCGGCCGCGATCGGCCTCGCGGTCCTCACGAGCGCCTGTGTCGCCAGCGCCCCGCGCCCCGCGCCCGTCGCCCTCGCGCCCGCGCCGCTGACCCCGGCGCCGACCACCGCCGTCCAGGCCGCCTCGCTGCCGCCGGTCGACGATGCGACGCCAGCCGTCGAGCCGGTCGCGCCGCCGGCGGTCTCCGTCGCCAGCGTGGGAACCTCGGCCGTCAACGCCGAGACGCTCGGCGGCGGCTGGACGATCGCATCGGGCGGCGCGCCCTGCGCGCTCTTCCTCTCGCGCACGGCCTGGACCGGCGGTCAGCGCGCCTCGACGCGCGGTTGCGCCAGCCCCGACCTCAGCCGCGTGCAGGCCTGGGCCTATGAGGGTGGCCGCGTCGTCCTCAAGGACAGCACGGGCGGCGAGATCGCCCGCCTTTCCGCATCGACGGCCGGCGCCATGTCGGGCGCCACGGTCAGCGGCGCGGGTGTCTCGGCCAACCGCGCCATCTGACGCCATCCCGGCTCGCAGGAGAGGCGCGCCTTTCCAATCCGACCCCGCCCCGATAGGAGGGATGCGCGTGCGTATCCCTCCCATCGGGCCTCGGTATCATGAGCGACTTCACCCTTCACGGCTTCGCCGAGAGCGGCAACGCCTACAAGGTCGCCCTGATGCTGAACCTGACGGGGCAGGCTTGGGACGTGCGCTTCGTGGATTTCTTCAACGGCGAGACCCGAACGCCGGAATTTCGAAGCACGCTCAACCCGATGGGCGAGGTGCCCGTTCTCGAGCACCGCACCGGCGAGGGTGAAGCGCGCCTCACCCAAAGCGGCGTCATCCTCGACTATCTCGTCGGCCTCACTGGCCGCTTCGGTGCCGACACGGTTGAGGAGCGGCGCGAGATCTGGCGCTGGATCCTCTTCGACAACCACAAGCTGACGGGCAACGCGGCGACGTTTCGGTTCCTGTCGCGCTTCGTGGCGAGCCCCGAGCCGCATGTGGTCGACTTCCTTCGGAAGCGCGCCTGGTCGTCCTTCCAAGTGCTGGACACGCATCTCGCGACCCGCAGCTTCGTCGTCGGCGAGCGCGCGACGATCGCCGACTTGAGCCTGTGCGGCTATCTCTTCTTCGAGGACGAGCTGGGTGTCGACTGGTCGGGCGACTTTCCCGCCATCGCGCGCTGGCTCGACCGGCTGCGCGGGCTGCCGGGCTGGGCGCACCCTTACGATCTGCTCCCCTCGCGGCCGCCGCATCTGCCCGAGGGTTGAGGCGGGTGAGCGCTTCCACGAGCGCGAGGCGCCGCCGGATCTCCCTCGCTGCCGCGCGCCGCCTCGCCATCGTCGCGCAGGGGCTGGACGGCGCGCGGGACGGCCCCGTCGCGCAGCGGGACGTCGTGGCCCTCGTGCGCCGCCAGGGGGTGCTGCAGATCGATTCGGTCAACGTGCTGGCTCGCGCCCATCTTCTCCCCGTCTTCTCGCGCCTCGGCGCCTTTGCGCCCGATGCGCTGATGGGCGCGGCCGAGGGGCGCCGGCGTCGGCTCTTCGAATATTGGGGGCACGAGGCCTCGTTCCTGCCCGTGGAAAGCCAGCCGCTCTTTCGCTGGCGGATGGAGGACGCGCGAGACGGCGTCGGCCTTTATGGCGCGCTGCGCCGCTACGCGGCCGAGAACGCGGCCTCGATCGACGCCGTGCGGGCGCGGATCGCGGCCGAGGGCCCGCTCGGCACCTCCGATTTCGATGCCCCGCCCCGTGGTCCGGGTGGAGCGGCCTGGTGGGGCTGGACGGGACCGAAGCGCTCGCTCGAATGGCTCTTCTGGACGGGCGAGGTCACGACCCACGCCCGGCGCGGCAATTTCGAGCGGGTCTACGGCCTTGCCGAACGAAGCCTGCCGCGCGCGGTCGTCGAGGCGCAGACGCCCGCGCGGGCCGAGGCGCAGCGCGCGCTTCTCTCGCTCGCCGCCCGCCGGCTCGGTGTCGCGACGGCGCGCGACCTGCGCGACTATTTCCGATTGCCGGCCGCCGATGCGCCGGCCCGCATCGCCGAACTGGTGGAAGAGGGCACGCTCATACCCGTCGACGTCGAGGGCTGGGAGGCACCCGCCTTCCTCGACGCGGCGGCCCGCATTCCCCGCGCGCTGCGCCGTGCCCCGGCTGCCCTTCTCGCGCCCTTCGATCCGCTCGTCTGGTACCGCGAACGGGCAGAGCGCCTCTTCGGCTTCCACTACCGGATCGAGATCTACGTACCGGAAGCCAAGCGGCGGCACGGCTATTACGTCCTGCCCTTTCTGGAGGGCGACCGGCTGACAGCGCGCTGCTGCCTGAAGGCGGACCGCGCCGCCGGCCGGCTTCTCGTCCGCACGGCTCATGGCGAGGCGGGCATCGATTTGGCTGCGACGGCGATTCCTCTGGCGGGCGAGCTGCGCCGCATGGCGGACTGGCTCGGGCTCGGCGAGATCGTCGTCTCGCCCGTCGGGGATCTCGCCGGGCCGCTCGCTCCGGCGCTACGCCGCGTCTGAGGTGCGGTCCTGCGCGATCAGGTGGACAAAGGAGCCGAAGACCGAGCCCGCACGCAATCCCGCCTCGTGCGGCGACCCCATCCCGGAGCCGTCCGTGAGGACGCGAAGGAAGGGCTGGCCGCGCTCCTCAAGAACGCTCGTATAGTGATACTCGTGCCCCCGCACCGCCGCACCGCCGAGCCAGGCCGCGCCGGACGCGATCCGGGCGTGGCGATAGCCGAGATGGCGCCGGCGTTCGGCAAAGCTCGTCTCGAGGTCGAGAAGGGCGGACATGGCATGCCGCGCGCCGTCCGCATCGACGAGGCCTCGCCCCAGCACCATGTAGCCGCCGCATTCGCCATAGACCCGCGCACCCCGACCGGCCGCCGAACGCAGCCCGCCCAGAAAGCTGCCATTGGAGGCCAGTCGCCCGGCATGGAGTTCGGGATAGCCGCCCGGCAGGAAGACAGCGTCCGCCTGCGCATCGGGTCCCTCATCGGCCAGCGGGGAGAAGGGATGGAGGCTCGCGCCCACTGCGCGCCAGCCTTCGAGCACATGGTTGTAGGCGAAGCGGAAGGCGACGTCGTCGGCGACGGCGATGCGGTTGCCGAGTGGCGGCAAGGGGGGCGGCAAGGGGGGCGGCAAGGAGTGCGGCAAGAGGGGGGTCGCATCGCCTGCCTCCGGCAAAGGTTCGGCCAGGGCGGCGAGGGCGGTGAGATTGACATGGTCGTCGGCCAGATCGGCGGCGGTCTCGAGAAACGCATCGAGCTCGGCCTCTTCCGCCTGCACGAGGCCGAGATGGCGGGACGGGCGGACGAGGGCGGCCGCGCGCGGCAGCGCGCCGAGGCAGGGCATGGCGATTCGGGCGAGGGCATCGCGCAGCATCGCCTCGTGGCGCGCGCCGGCGACCGTGTTGAGGATCACGCCCGCGATCCGCACGCCGGGGTCGAGCCCGGCAAAGCCCGCCGCGACGGCCGCGACCGACTGTCCCTGGCCTGCGCCGTCGAGGACGAGGATGACGGGCAGGCCGAGCGCGCGGGCGATGTCGGCCGTGGCGCCGTGGCCGCCATGGCGCGATTGGTCGCGCGTGCCATGCCGCGATTCGGAACGCCAATCCGCGCTCGCCTCACCATTGGCCATCGCGCCGCCCACGCGGGCGCCGTCGAAGAGCCCCATCACGCCCTCGACGACGAGATGGTCGCGGCCCCGGCCGTGCCCGGCGGCGAGGGCGCGCAAGGCGGGCGCATCCATCGCCCAGGCGTCGAGATTGACGCTTGGATGCCGGGCGGCGGCCTCGTGATAGCGCGGATCGATATAGTCCGGCCCGACCTTCGCGGGAGCGATGGCGAGCCCCCGCCGCGTCAGCGCCGCGATGAGCGCGAGCGTGACCGTCGTCTTGCCGCCGCCAGAGCGCGGCGCGGCGATGATGAAGCCCGTGGGCGAAGGCGTCCGTGCGTGGGATATGGTCGTCATCCGATGCCCGCCCGATGCGGCGCCCTCGTCCTACTGCGCCGCCGGCTTCGAGACCAGCCGCGCACCGCCTGGAGACCGTCATGACCCCGTTCCCGATGCGCGGAGACCGTCCGTGATCGCAACGCACCGCCCGCAGGATCGCCCCGTCCTCGTTCTCGGCGGCTCGGCGGAGGGCTATCGGATGGCCGAACTCCTGGCGGCGGCGGGCGTGCCGCATCTCACCTCCTTCGCCGGCGTCACCAGTGCACGGCGCGCGCCGGCCGGGCCGATGCGGGTGGGCGGTTTTGGCGGCGTGGACGGTCTGGCGCGCTTTCTCGTCGGGCAGGACATCTCGGCCGTCATCGACGCCACCCATCCCTTCGCCGCGACCATGACGGCCCACGCGGCCGCCGCCTGCGCGCGGACCGGCACGGCGCTCGTCCACGTCCTGCGCCCCGCCTGGACGCCGCGACCGGGCGACCGCTGGCGCGAGGTCGCGGACGTCGCCGAGGCGGCGAACGCGCTGGCCCCCGGCGTGCGGGCGTTCCTCACGACAGGGCGCTCGGAGGTCGGGGCCTTCGCACACCGCGGCGACATCGCCTTCGTCGCGCGCTGCATAGATCCGCCAGAGCCGCCTCTGCCACCCGATCTCACCATCATCCGCGACAAGGGCCCTTTCACGCTCGCTGCCGAAGGCGCGCTTCTCGATGCCTACGCGATCTCCGTGCTGGTGACGAAGAATAGCGGCGGCACGTCCGCCGAGGCCAAGCTGACCGCCGCGCGGGCGCGCGGTATCGAAACGCTGCTCGTCCGCCGCCCCGAACCGCCCGCCGGCCCGATCGTGGAGACGCCGGAGGGGGCGCTCGCCTGGCTGCTCCCGCGCCGGGATTAAAGCGCTCCGGTCGGGATGCATTCGCACCTCGACCAGAGGAACCGCGTCGGAGGCTCGAGCGAGAGGGCGTTCGGTGAACCGATGCGAACCGGACGGGCTCCGGTCGCGCTGCAGGCGGGCGTGGCGACGGGCATTCCCTTCCCCGCGATCCTCCCGGTGATGCCGCGGTCGATCTGTAAGGGGCCGTGCACCGGGCGCGCCGGCGTGAAGGCGATGATCACCGAGGAGCCGGTTGCCGAGGTGCCGGCCGTCAAGGCGTCGCAGCCCCAGGGACGCCTGAATCGGAACGGTCCTGCCGGCCGGCGCGCCTCAGACGAGGAGGACGTGGCCGCGCCAGCCGGGGGCGATGCGGTCGTGCCAATCCTGACCGTACCAGTCGGCACGGGGCGGACCGGGAAGGGCGGTGCACACGAAGACGTCGCCCGGATCGCGCAGCAGGTCGGGGTCGGCCGGCGGCGCGGTGAAACCGAGCGATGCCGGCGCCGCGATCCGCTCCAGCCGCGCGCGGCGCTGGGGCGTAAGCTCCTCGCCATAGCGCCACGCCACACGCAGTTGCACCGCGCCGAAGAGGCTGCCGGACGCCAGCGCTGCCAGGGCGCGCTCGATCCGCCGGCTGCCATCGTCGAACACCGTCACGAGCGCGACGGTTCGCGATGTGCCGGCGAGGAGGATCTGCGTGCGTGACGGATTGCCCGCGCTCTCGCCCGTCCGCGTCAGGCTCTGTGCCAGAGGCAGCAGCCGCTCGCCCCGTCCGGAGACGCGTTCCGGCTCCCGGCCCGCGCCATGGTCGAACCAGCCCGTGCCCGGCATCACGACGAGATCGCCCGGCCGCACGATCCCGCGGAAGGCGGCCTCGGGCTCGCCTTCGAGGAGCGGCACAGGCTCCGGCAGGCGCGTCGCCCCGGTGCGCGCCGACAGCGTGCTGACGCGCGCGAGCGCCGTCTGGAGCCGCTCTCGCGCGCTCGCGATCCGCCCGTTCCCGTCACCGAACCAGGCGGTGTCGATGACGCCTACGGTCACGAGGGGTCGCCCGAGACGCGCGGCCAAGCCGACGGCCGTCTCGCTTGCCGTGTCGTCCTCGCGGTGGCCGGGCGCGAGGACGATGCGCGCGACGGGCGGGGGTTCGGGCAGCGGCGCGTCGTCGGCGGGCTCGCTCTCCGTCTCCTCGGCCTCGAAGCCGGTACCCGGTCCACGCGGCAGCGTCTCGGCCAGCGCGTCGCCCCTGGTGCCCTGCCAGAAGGGAGCGCCGCTCGTATAGGCGGCACGGCCGAGGAGATGCGAGGCGAGCGGCACGGTGGCCAGGAGAATGAGGACGGTGAGGATCGCGGTCCCGATCGCTACGGCGCCCGTTACCGAGAGAGCCGAGCCGAGCATGACGAGGCCCGCACCGAGCGTTCCGGCCTTGGTGGCGGCGTGCATGCGGGTGAAGGCGTCCGGCAGGCGCAGCACCCCGACGGCCGCGATGACGAGGAAGACGACGCCCGTCGTCTTCAGGGCGTAGGCGACGATCTCGATGAGGGTCTCGATCATGACCGTCTTCCCCCCTCGTCCTGGCCCGCTTCGTCCACGTCTGGCGCGCGCGGGGCGCGCTCGATCATGCGGGCGAAGGCGATGGTGGCGATGAAGCCGAGAAGCGCGATGCCGAGGCCGACGTCGAGAAAGGTGCGAGACCCGGTCGCCCGCGCGCTCAAAGCGGCAAAGCCGACGCCGGCCACGGTGATCATGTCGAGCGCGATGACGCGGTCGACCATTTGCGGGCCGCGGACGGCGCGCACCGCGCCGAGCGCGAAGGCGATGGCGGCACCGAGGACGAGGACGATGTCGAGAAGGCTGAGCATGTCGGAGGCGGACATCATGTGATCTCCCTCAAGACGCGCTCGAAGCGCGACTTGATGGCCTCGATCGTGGCCTCGTCGCCCTGCCAGTCCATGACGTGGACGAAGAGGCGCGAACCGTCGCGCGAGAGGTGGAGCGAGGTCGTGCCGGGCGTTAGGGTGACGGCGTTGGCGACGAGGGCGGCATGCTCGATGCTGTCGAGGTCGAGCGGCACCGCGACGATGGACGAGCGCATGCTCTGATCGTTGAGGATGATGGCGCGGGCCACCGCGAGCGACGAGCGCACGAGCTCGACGAGGAAGATGCCGGCAAAGCGTATATAGGCGAGGATTCTCATCGGGCCGGCTCCGGGTCGCTATCCGTGATGCCGGACCCGCCCAAGTCGGGCAGCGGCGCGTCGGGCAGAAAGGCGTCGGGCAGCGGCGCGTCGGGCAAGAGCGCGGCGACATAGTCGGACGGGTCGGCCAGCTGCGCGCCGGCCTGGAGCGCGAAGTCGACGACCGGGCCGGCGGCGACGCCGATCAGCACCGTGACGAGCGCGAGACCGAGGATCGGCCCGAGCCGCAGCCACCCGATCGCGCGGCGTGGCACGAGGCCGGCTGGCTCGCGCCAGAAGGCATAGGTCCAGATCTTGCCCATCGAGAAGAGGGTGAGGAGGCCGACGGCCAGGGCCGCGCCCGTCAGAACCCAGGCCTCGGCGCGCAGGCCCGCGTCGACCACCATCAGCTTGGCCCAGAAGCCCGACAGAGGCGGGATGCCGCCGAGCGAGAACGCCGGTACGAGGAAGAGGACCGCCAGAAGCGGCGAGAGCGCGAGGAGGCCGCCATTTCGGCGGATGTCGAAGCTGCCACCATCGCGCTCGATCGCGCCGGCGAGGAGGAAGAGGTTCGCCTTCACCACGATGTGGTGCAGCACGTAGAAGACCGCCGCCCCCAGCGCCAGCGGCGTGAAGAGCGCGACGGCGAGCAGCATGTAGCCGATCTGGCTGACGATGTGGAAGGAGAGGATGCGGCGCATGTCCCACTGGATGGCGGCGCCGAGGACGCCCGTCACCATGGTCAGACCGGCGATCACGAGGAGGACGGTCTGGAGGCCCGTATCGCCGAGCGGGACGACGAGCGTGAAGAGCCGGATGATCGCGTAGACGCCCACCTTGGTGAGGAGTCCCGCGAAGATCGCCATCACCGCGATCGAGGCGGTGTGATAGGAGGCCGGAAGCCAGGAGAAGAGCGGGAAGGCGCCGGCCTTGATGAGGAAGGCCAACAGGAGGAGCCATCCGGCCGCGTCGAGCGCGGCGCTCTTGGGCGAGGCGGCCACCCGGCCCGCCATGTCGGCGAGGCTGAGCGTGCCGGTGAGGCCGTAGAGGAGCGCGATCGCGGTGAGGAAGAGGAGGGTGCCCAGCATGTTGAGCGCGAGATATTTCACGCCCGCGTCCAGCTGCTCGCGCGTCTTGTTGAGGACGAGGAGGCCGAAGGACGAGATCAGCATGACCTCGAACCAGACGTAGAGGTTGAAGAGATCGGCCGTCAGGAAGGCGCCGCAGACGCCGGCGAGAAGCCCGTTATAGAGCGGATAGAAGCCGGACATTACGGCAAGGCGGCGGATGTCGGCCAGCGCGTAGACAGCCACGGCGAGGCCGAGCAGGCCCGTCACCGCCACCATGCCGCCCGTCAGCCGGTCGGCGACGAAGGCTATGGCGAAGGGCGCCGCCCAGTCGCCGAAGCGGGTCGCGGGCACGGTGCCGTCCGCCACCACGGCGAGGAGCGCGATCGCGGCGAGGAGCAGGAGGGCGGCGCCCGCTACGGTGACGCCTGCCTGGAAGCGCGGCGCCCCCCAGGCGACAATACACAGTCCCGCCGCCATCAGTGGGATCAGCACCGGGAGGAGAAGGAGGAGATCGGCGCTCATCGGACGGTTCCGGCCGACGCGGCCTCGCCGCGCGCCACGTCCTCTTCCACAGCGGCACCCCCTGGCGACGGGACCTCGTCTCGCGGCTCCTGGCGCAGCTCTTCGTATGGCTCTTGGCGCGGCTCGGCCTCGCGCAGCTCGTCGGTGTCCATCACGCCTATGGCGAGATAGGCGCGGTAGGCGAGGACGAGAGAGAAGGCGAGGATGGAAAAGCCGATGACGACGGCGGTCAGCACCAGCGCCTGCGGCAGCGGGTTGGCGCTTCCGGGCGGTACGGTCTCGGCGCCGGCGGCGACGAAGGCCGGGACTTCGGGCCCGACCCGTCCTGCCAGGAAGAGCATCAGGTTGACCCCCACCGCGATGAGCGAGAGGCCGAGCACCATGCGTAGCAGGTGGCGCGAAAGGGCCATGTAGGCGCCGGCAGCCAGGAGCGCGCCGAAACCGAGGGCGAGGATGGGTTCCATGGCGGCTACTCGTCGGCGAACATGAGGAAGAAGGCGCAGACGGCGCCGACGACGACGAGGAAGACGCCGAGATCGAAGAGATAGGTCGTCCCGAGCTTCAGGGCGCCAATGTCCGACCAAAGATGGGTCAAGTAAGGCAGGCCGCCCAGGAGCGCCGGCAGGCCGGAGAGAAGCGCCAGGACGAGACCGGTCCCGGCCAGTGGGATGGGATGCCAGCGCAGCGCCCGGCGGGCATGGCCGGCGCCGAAGGCATAGGCGTAGACGACGACCGCGCCGGCCCCGACGAGCCCGCCGATGAAACCGCCGCCCGGCGCGTTGTGGCCGCGCAGCAGGATGTAGACCGAGAGCAGCGCCATCACGATCGCGAGGAAGCTCGCGCTCGCGTTGAGGATCGGCGAGGCCAGGACGCGGCGCTGGCCTTTGGGGTGCTGAACGCCTCTCATGACGCGGTCTCCGATCCGCTCGGCGCGGCGCCGACCCGATCAATCCCGGAGCGGTCGAGCGTCGGCCTCACGCGGACCCGAAGGCCCCGCATGAGGCCGAAGGCGGCGAGCGCGGCCAGGGCGACGACGCCGATCTCACCCAATGTGTCGAGCGCGCGGAAATCGACGATGATGACGTTGACCACGTTGCGCCCATACGCCTCGGGTAGCGAGACGAGGCGGAAATAGTCGCTCACAACCTCGTCGAAGGGCTGCGCCATCAGGCTCATCGCAATGAGGGCGCCGGCCGCGCCGAAGGCGATCGAGACGGCACCGTCCATGCGTCGCTCGAGGCTTGTGCGCGCATCGACGATCTCGAGCGGCAGACGCAGGATGATCGCCGTCGCGACGACGACGAAGACGGTCTCGACCGCGAACTGGGTGAAGGCGAGGTCGGGTGCGCCCTTCTTGAGGAAGAGGACGCCGATCGCGTAGCCGACGAGACCGACGGCGACGAGCACGGTCAGGAAGGAGCGGGCCAGCGCCGCCACGAGGGAGCCTGCGATCAGGATCGCCACGATGACGATGAGATAGGGCCGCTCGGACACGTCCATTGCCGGCACCGCGATACCGCCCGTGGCGAGCGCTGTGACGAAGACGAGGGTGGAGAGCGCGAGCGGGATGAGCGTGTAGCGGCGCAGCGAGCCGTTCTGCATCGCGCCCGTCGCCCATCGCCCGAGGCCGAGCGTGCCGCCGGCGAGGCGGCCGGCGAGCCTCTCGGCATGGATTGGCGTCGGCACGCGCGCTCCGGCGAGCGTGTCGTGCACCTGTCGCCAGCGCCAGGCGAGCAGCGTGCCTACGACGACCACGACGCCCGACAGCGCCAGCATCGGCGTGAAGCCGTGCCAGAGCTTGAAGCCAGCATAGACGGGCTCGCCGGCCACCGCCTCGGCCGCCGCAGACAGGATGGGCAAGGTGGCGAGCGAGGGCACGATGCCGAAGATCGCGCCCAGCATCGCCAGCACGACCGGCCCCAGCACCATGCCCGGCCATTCGCGGTGGCGCAGCACGGCCGGCTTCTGGACCCGCCCGAAGAAGGGCCGCAGCGCGACCACGGCCGCGACCGCGACGAGGATCGCGTTGACGATCACGGCGACGGCGACGAGCGCGCTCAGGCCCGTCGATTCGAGCTTGGCCTCGAAGACGAGCTCCTTGGCGATGAAGCCGATGAAGGGCGGCAGGCCGGCCATGGAGAGGCTGGCCACGATGGCCGCGCCGGCCGTGAGCGGCAGCGCGCCGAAGAGCCCGCTCATCCGGGAGAGCCGCGCCTCGCCCGTCGCGTGGATCGCGTTGCCGGCCACGAAGAAGAGGGCGGCCTTGTAGAGCGCGTGGCTGAGGAAGAAGCCGACCACGGCGACGCTCGCGACCGGGTCGTCGAGCCCGATGAGGAGCGTGAGCGTGCCGAGCGCGGCGAGCGTGGTCTGCGCCAGGACCGCCTTGAACGCCTCCACGCGCAGTGCTTGGACGGCGGCCACCAGCATGGTCGCCCCGCCAAAGCCGACCAGCAGCGTCTGCCAGAGCGTCGTGCCGCCAAAGGCCGGATCGAGCCTGATGAGGAGGAAGATGCCGAGCTTCACCATCGTCGCGGAATGGAGATAGGCCGAGGCCGGCGTCGGCGCCGCCATCGCGTTGGGCAGCCAGAAGTGGAACGGCACCTGGGCCGACTTGGTGAAGGCGCCGGCCAGGACGAGGAGGAGGGCGGCCGCGAAGAGCGGATGCGCGGCCAGCTCGCCGCCCATGCCCACGATGGCCGAGAGCTGCGTCGTGCCTGCGATCTGCGACAGGATGAGAAGACCGGCCAGCAGGGCCAGCCCGCCGCCGCCCGTCACCATCAGCGCCTGAGTGGCCGAGGCTCGCGCCTTCGGATCGGCCGCTTGGAAGCCGACGAGGAGGAAGGAAAGGACGCTCGTCGCTTCCCAGAAGACGAAGAAGAGAATCACGTCATCGGCGAAGACGGCACCCAGCATGGCCGCCATGAAGAGGAGGATGAGGGCGATGAAATAGGACCGGTCCGCGCGCCCGGCCATGTAGCTGGCAGCGTAGATGACGACGAGAGCGCCGATCCCCGAGATAAGGCTGGCGAAGAGCAGCGAGAACGCATCGACGCGAAAGGCGAGCGAGATGCCGAGACCCTGGACCCAGGCCATGCGCGTCGAGACCGCCCCCGTATCGACAACCGCGCCGCCCTTGAGGAAGAGCACCGCGAGCACGCCCAAGGGCACGACGGCCAAAGCGTGTGCGCTCCAGCGCCCCAGCGTCCAGGGCAGCGCGACGGCCCCCAGGAAGGACAGGAGAACGACGAGGGCAGGCCAGGCCGTGTCGAGTGTCGTGACAAGGGGCATGGGGCGGGCTGCGATCCACGTTGGGCGTCAAGGAGCGGGCTGAACGGCGCGTGTAGGACGGACGGTCGGAGGCGGGACTCTCTGCGGCGGATCTCGTTCGGGCCGACGCTACCAGATCGGGGCCGATCCGTCATCGATAGCGCCCGAGGAGGGGCTGAAGGCTGGTCGGCGGACTCCGGAAGGGGCGCCGTTGCTGGCTAATGGCATGGCTCGGACGGGGATTCAACATCCCGGCCCTTGCCTCGTCCTCTGCCTCGTCCTCTGCCTCGTCCCGTGCGTCGCCTGGCGTTTCATTCCCCATGCTGCCCGCCCCATGCTGCCCGCCTTTGGCGCGTCGGGTCGGAGCGGCGCGTCAGCGGCCCGTCAGCGGCCCGTCATGCGCTCTGCCAGCAGGCAGGCGAGGGCGAGGGCGGCGAGCGTCGCCAGCCACCAGGTCGCCCAAAGGCTCCACGAGGTCGCCATGGCCGCCATGGCGGCGGTGAGCGCCGTCAGGTGAAGCGGTGCGCGGGCGCTTCTGGTCCCGAGGCGGGCGAGGGCGAAGACGAGGCCGGCGAGGAGCGCGTTGCCGACGAGCCCGAGATCGAGCGCGCTCTGGAGGAAGGCGTTGTGCGGATGGTTGATCCTCATGTCGGGAAAGGTCCAGGCAATCTCGGGCAGGGTCGCGCCCCGGATCGCCTCGAGACCCAGACCATGAAGCGGCGCGCTCCACCAGAGCTCGGCGGCGGCGTGCCAGATCTGGAGGCGTATGAGGCCCGTATAGGCGGGCAGCACGCGGGCCAGCGCCGTGCTCGTCAGCCCGTCGAGCACGAGGAGGATCCAGGGCGCGGCCAGCACGGCGAGCGGCAGGGCGACGACGAGCATCGTTCTCGCGCGCCTCGACACCCGCGTGCCGACGAAGACGAGGCCGCCGGCGGCGAGGCTGAGGATCGCGGTCTGCGAATCGCCGAGGCCCGCCATCGCGCCCGCGCCCGCGAGGAGCGCGATACGGCCGGGCGTCGTTCGCGCGAGGAAGAGCGCCGGCCAGACGAGGAGGGCGATGACGGCGCACAGCCTGTTGACCTCGTAGACCATCCAGATCGTATTCGGGCGGGTCAGCCCCTGCACCGCCCCTTCGGAGAGGAGGTCGACGAGGCCGAGCGCGATGGCGGTCCCGAGCCCCCAGATGCAGGCGATCCGTCCCCAGCGTCTCGCCCGCCCATCGACGAGAGCTCGCACCAGGGCGAGGCCGGCTAGGGCGACGCCGAGCCCGGCCGCCACCAGCCCGGCGGCCCGCCCGGCACTCGCCGTCCACAGGAGCCCGATCATCGCCCAGCCGAGAAGCGCGGCGAGAAAGGCGAGAACGAGCGGATCGAAGGCCGGGACGGGCGCGCCGGACCGGCGCCCGGCGGATGAGGTCGACGAGAGCGCCGCCGGTAGGGCGAGGAGGCCGGCCACGAGGAAGGCGGCCTGGAAACCCTGCGGCGAGAGGAGGATCACCAGGCCCGGCATCCCGAGCGCCAGCGCCCAGGCGAGCGCGGCCGGCCAGTCGGCAAGGCGGGTAGGCGGAGCTATCGTCTCACCACCGCGTGACGGTCGTGTCGCGGAACCTCGCGCGGCGACGCTCATGCCTGCGGCGACACCCGCTCGTGCGCGGCGACGCCATAGTGGGGCACGAGATCGGCCAGCGCGCGGCGGACCTCGTCGGCATCCCGCGCGGCGCAGGCGCGGCGGACCTGCTCGACGCCGTCGAGCACCGCCTGCGGATCGAGATCGCCGGGCGCGACGGCGTTGACGCCGGGCACGCCCGAGGGATCGAGCGTCTCGTCGGGATCACTCAACGCCTCGCTCAGCTTCTCGCCGGGGCGCAGGCCCGTATAGGCGATCTCGATGTCGCGCCCGGGCTCGTATCCCGCCAGCCGGATCATCTGCGCCGCGAGGTCGGCGATCCGGATGGGCGTGCCCATGTCGAGCACGAAGGTGGAGGCGGGCGCGCGGTTGGCGCCGGGACGGCGCGGCGTCTTGGGGTGGGAGGCGGCGGCCATCAGGACGAGGCGCACGGCTTCCGAGATGGTCATGAAATAGCGCTCGACATCGCGGTGCGTGACGGTGAGCGGCCCGCCCTTGGCGAGCTGGGCGCGAAAGAGCGGCACGACCGAGCCCGACGAGCCTAGCACGTTGCCGAAGCGGACCGAGAGCACGCGGGTCGGCTTGCCCTCCGCCCGCAGCCGCGCATCGAGCGCGGCGCAATACATCTCGCCGGCCCGCTTGGAGGCGCCGAGGATGGAGGCGGGGAGGACGGCCTTGTCGGTCGAGATGAAGACGACGGCCTCGGCGCCCATCGCCACGGCCGCGTCGGCGACGTGGCGGGTACCCAGAAGGTTGGTCTGGACGCCCTCGATGGCATGCGCCTCGACGATGTCGACATGCTTGAGCGCCGCCGCGTGGAAGACGACGTCCGGCCTCACACGCGCCATGAGCCGCTCGACGGCCGGTCTGTCGCGCACGTCGCACAGCACCGGATCGAGGGCGAGATCGGGCACATCGGTCAGCTCGCGGGTGATGCCGTAGAGCGCGAGCTCGGAATTCTCCGCGACGACGAGGGAGGCCGGGTGCATGTCGGCGATCTGGCGGCAGAGCTCGGAGCCGATCGAGCCGCCGCCGCCTGTCACCAGCACGCGGCGCCCGGCGATGAGGCGGCGCACGGGGCTGAGGTCGAGATCGCGCGCGGCGCGCCCGAGAAGGTCCTCGATCGCGATGGGGGCGAGTTGCAATTCGCCGCCCTTGCCGTCCGCGACGTCGTGGAGGCCGCCTGAGGGCGCGACGGCGGTGAGGCCGAGCTGGCGGGCGGCGCTCGTCAGATCGTCGATCATCGACTGGCGGGCCGGGCCGCCATGGGTGAGCGCGTCATGCGTGAAGACGAGCCGGCGCGGCACGACGCCCTGGCGGCGCATGTCGGCCACGATCCTGTCGAGCTCGGTATAGAGGCCGAGCACCGGCACGTTTTGAATCCGCTCGCCGATATGGGCGGCCTTGTGGGTGACAAGGCCGACCGGGACCATCGGCTCGACCATGGTCGTCCGCAGACGGCGGATGAGCTGCTCCGCCTCGAGGCCGGAGCCGACGATGAGGACCGGGATGCGATAGCCCGACTTCGCGCGCCGCTTCTCCTGGCGCCGGTCGCGATAGGCGCGGTAGAGCAGGCGCGGTCCGGCGAGGAGCGCGATCTGGACGAGCGCGTAGATGAGCGGGATCGTGCGCGGCACGATGACGTCGCCGCCGACGAGAGCCTCCTCCCAGCGCCCTTGTAGGAGAAAGCCGAGCGCCGCCATGGCGAGCGCGACGGCCGCGACGGCCTTGCCGATATTGATGAGATCGGGGACCGAGGCGAAGCGCCAGACGCCGCGGTAGAGGCCGAAGAGCCAGTAGATGACGGCCGCGACGGGCAGCATGACGAGCGCGACCACGCCCGCGCTCTGGGCCCAGAAGCTGCCCATCCAGAAGCTCAGAGGGTCGTAATAGGTCACGACCGGATCGATGCCGACGCGCAGGTAGTAGGCGATCGCGATCGCGATCGGCGTCATCAGGAGGTCGTGCGCGACGATGGCGATGCGCCGGCGCGGCAGGGCGGAGAAGGGCAGGGCCTCGCCGAACCCGTCGCGCGACTGATCGGCGCCCCGCTTGTCGAAGTCGGCCGAATCGGCTTCGTCGCGCCGCCCGGTGCCGGCGGATGGAGACGGCGAGAGGGTGTCCGGTAGGCCGGCCTTCGCACCGTGCGGCGCGCGCTCTCCTCGACCGTCAGGCATCGTCACGGCGTTCTCACGGCGTTTGTGTCACCCGCGCGAAGGCGGCTCGGCGCCGAAGGAGCCCAAACATTGCGGCGGGAGCATGGGAGCCGGGGGACGGTCGACGCGGGACCCGTGACTTATCCCGCAGCGACTTATCCCGCAGCCCGCGACGCGGCACGAATTCGGAATCGTTCGGCAGCCACTGCCAAAGAAATGGTGGGCACGACTGGGATTGAACCAGTGACCCCCTCGATGTCAACGAGGTGCTCTCCCGCTGAGCTACGCGCCCACTCGAGACCGGCCGGGGCCGGGATCCAGTGCTGACGGGGACGAGCCCCGCCGCGGGACTGCCGATATACGGGAGGGTCCGGGCGGGCGCAAGAGGGTGTT
Source organism: uncultured Alphaproteobacteria bacterium (assembly GCA_963799285.1). Taxonomy (GTDB): domain Bacteria; phylum Pseudomonadota; class Alphaproteobacteria; order Rhizobiales; family CAWCWK01; genus CAWCWK01. Next base: position 3,102,097 of record CAWCWK010000004.1, on the reverse strand, counting down.
TGGCGGAGGCGATCTTGGAGGCCGCAAAGGCTGCCGCCTAGCCAGCGTCGGGCGTGAAGCCCGCCGCCTCGATGCCCGCGATGGCGGCGGCCTCGTCATTGTCGGACGTATCGCCCGTGATCCCGACGGCGCCGATGATCGCGCCGTCCGCCGTGATGAGGACGCCGCCCGGCACCGGCACGAGCGGGGCGAGGTTCGCCACCGCACCGATGAAGTAGGCCTGTTGCTCGGCCCGGTTCATGATCGCGCGAGAGCCCATGCCGAGCGAAAGCGCGCCATAGGCCTTGCCGTGCGCGATCTGTGGGCGCAGCAGGCTCGCGCCGTCCTGGCGCCGGAACGCCTTGAGATGCCCGCCCTCGTCGAGCACCGCGACGGCGAGCGGCTTGAGGCCGAGCTCGGAGCCCTTGGCGAGGGCGGCGTCGATGAGGGATTCGGCGGCGTCGAGGGTGAGGGCGGTCATGGCGATCTCCGATGGGATGGGTTGGAACGTGAGTTGGGACATGGGCTGGGGCGTGGGTTGGGACGTGGGCTGGCCGGGGCTGTAGCACCAGCGGCGGGGCGAGGGAACGGCCAAGCAACGGCCAAGGAATGGCCAAGGAATGGCCAAGGAATGGCCAACGAAGGACCGAGGAAGGACCGAGGAACGGCCGGCTTGCCGGGGCCGTGCCCCGCGGCCACACCCACCGGGGGACTGGCGCGGACGATGCCGGGGCGTCTAGAGAGGGAGGCCGGCATTGCCCGGCCCGCCCTTCGTCGGAGCCCTGAGCGGCTCGCCCCTATCGAGATGGTCTCCCATGCGCGACTTTCAAAGCCCTCGCCGCTCCGCCGCCTATGGCACGCGCGCGATGGCCGCCACCTCGCACCCGCTCGCGACCGGGGCCGCGCTCGACGCGCTCAAGGCCGGCGGCAATGCCATCGACGGGGCGCTCGCGGCCGTCGCGGTCCTCTGCGTGGTCGAGCCGCACCAAACGGGTATTGGCGGCGACTGCTTCGCGCTCATCGCGGAGCCGGACGGCAGCTTGCTCGGTCTCAACGGCTCGGGCCGGGCCGGTGCGAATGTGGACGCCGAGGCGATCGCGGCGGAGGGGTTGGAGGCGATCCCGGCCGAGAGCGGCCACGCGGTCACAGTGCCGGGCGCCGTTCACGCTTGGGAAACGCTGGCCGGGCGCGGTCGGCTCGGGCTCGAGCGGCTTCTCGCGCCGGCCGTCGAGACGGCGCGGGACGGGTTCGCGGTCACGCCGCGCGTCGCCTTCGATTGGGCCGACAGGACCGATATCCTCGCCCGCAACCCCGCCCTCGGGGCACGCTACTCTCGAGGCGGCGCGGCCCCCGCGGAGGGCGATGTCTGGCGCCTGCCCGATCTCGCCGACACGCTGGAACGCATCGGCCGGGAGGGCGCCTCGGCCTTCTATCACGGCGCCCTCGCCGACGAGATCGCGGCGACGGTTGCGGAGGCGGGCGGCGCCCTCGATGCGGAGGACCTCGCCGCGCATGAGAGCGAATGGGTGGCGCCGATCCGGCGGACCTATCGAGGCCGAGAGATCATCGAGCTGCCGCCCGCCAATCACGGTCTCACCGCCCTTCAGATGCTGGGGCTCCTGGAGCGCTACGAGATCGGCGCGCTCGCGCCCGCGAGCGCCCGGAAATTTCATCTCGAGATCGAGACAGCCCGCCTCGCCTATGGCGCGCGGGACCTCTATCTCGCCGACGAGGCGGCGATGCCGGTCCCGGTCGAGACGTTGCTCGGCGAGCCCTATCTCGATCGTCTCTTTGCCGAGATCGACCTCACCCGCGCCCGTCCGGTCTCCCCCCCGCCGGCGGCGAATCACACCGACACGGTCTATCTCACCGTCGTCGACGAGGACGGGCGTGCGGTCTCCCTCATCAACTCGCTCTATACGGGCTTCGGATCGGGTCTGTGCACGCCGTCGGGCATCGTCCTCCAGAGCCGGGGCGCCTGCTTCGTGACGACGCCCGGCCATCCCAACCGGATCGGACCCGGCAAGCGCCCCCTCCACACGCTCATCCCGGGCCTCGTCGTCGAGGACGGGCTCGCCACGATGAGCTTCGGCGTGATGGGCGGCGCCTATCAGGCCTGCGGCCACGCCCATCTCCTCACCAACCTCTTCGACCACGGCATGGACGTGCAGGCGGCGCTGGAGAGCCCGCGCGTCTTCTTCGAGGGCGAGGACGTCCATGTGGAGACGGCGGTGGACGCGTCCGTCTTCGAGGCGCTTCGCGCGCTCGGCCATGCGGTCGTACCCGCCCCGGTGCCGATCGGCGGGGGACAGGCGATCCGGATCGACCGGGCGCGCGGCGTCCTCGTCGGCGGGTCCGATCCGAGGAAGGACGGTTGCGCGCTCGGCTTCTAGGGTCTGCCAGGGAACTGGAGGCGACCCGGCCTTCCCACCCCAAGCATTTGACAGCCCTCGCCGATCTCGGCATTGCCGCCCGGGTGAAACGCCCCACCGAATCCGCCGTGACGCCGTCGAGCCCTGCCGGCCCCCTTGCGCGCGCACTCAGCGTCACGGTCGTCGGTATCGGCGAGGACGGCTGGGCGGGCCTGTCGGATGCGGCGCGCGAGGCCGTGTCGGAGGCCGAGACGATCATCGGCGCACCGCGCCAGCTCGCCTTCCTCCCGCCCGAGACCGCGGCGCGCCAGCGGGCCTGGCCCTCGCCGATGGGGGACTTCCTCGATCGGTTGGCCACCGCGCTTCGCCCGCCCGACGTGCCGGAGTTCGAGGGCGCGCGGCGGCTGGTCCTCCTCGCCTCCGGCTCGCCCATGCTGCACGGCATCGGCGCTTCGCTCGCCGCGCGGGCCGAGGCGGAAGGTGGTGCGGGAGACGGGCCGAGGCTCTTCGCCGTCATTCCCCACCTCTCCACGCTCACGCTGGCCTGCGCCAGGCTTGGCTGGCCGGAGGCCGAGGTCGCCCTCGTCTCGGCCTGCGGGCGCCCGGTCGAGGCCCTGGCGGCCGAACTGACGCCCGGCGGCCGCGCCCTCGTCCTCAGTGCGGACGGACGCACGCCGCAGGCCGTGGCCGAGCTCCTTCGCGCGCGAGGCTATGGCCGCTCCATCCTTCACGTGCTGGAGCGGATGGGCGGCGAGGCGGAGGCGCGCCACACCGTCCGCGCCGACGATCCGGACGCGCGCGTCTTCGATGCCCTCAATGCCATCGCCGTCGAGATGGTGGCCGATCCCGGCACGCGTGCCCTGCCGCGCACGGGTCTGCCCGACGACGCCTTCGCACATGACGGCCAGATCACCAGGCGGGACGCGCGGGCGAGCGCGCTCGCCCGCCTCGTGCCGCGGCCGGGCGCGCTCCTCTGGGATATCGGTGCAGGGGCAGGCTCGATCGGCATCGAATGGTGCCGCTCCGCTCGCGGCGCGGCGGCGATCGGCGTCGAGCGCGACCCGGTTCGCGCCGCCCGCGCGCGCGAGAACGCGCTCACGCTCGGCGCCGTCGGCTACCGCGTCTTCGAACTCGCGATGCCGGACGGGCTGGAAGTGCTGCTGACGAGCGAGCGCACGCGGCCCGATGCCATCTTCGTCGGCGGGGCGGCGACCGTGCCGGGCCTCCTCGACAGGCTTCGGACCGTCCTCGCCCCCGGCGGGCGCCTGGTCGCGCATGGCGTGACGCTGGAGACGGAGGCCGTACTGCTCGAGGCCTACCGCAACCATGGCGGCACGCTTGGCCGGCTCCAGACCGCCGAGGCCGATGCCGTCGGTCGCTTCACCGCCTTCCGCCCGGCCATGGCCATCACGCAATGGGCCTACGAGGCCGAGGGAAAGCCCTGATCGGCGGCGCCATGCGGCCCGACGATGCGCAAGCGCTCGAAGACGGTCTCGATCCCGTCCTGCATCGCGAAGCCTTCGCTCCTTGCCTGCCGGGCCGTCCAGCCAGTCGGTGCGCGCGCTCTGTCTCGCCCCCCTCATCCGCCTGCCGGCACCTCCTCCCCCGGAGGGAAGAAGGGCGATTTGTGCGAAAGGGTCTTCTTCAGGCGACGTTGAGCTTCTTCTGGAGCGAGGTCGAACTCGTCGTATACTGAAAGACGATCCGCTCGCCGGGCGAGACGATGCGCTTGGCGGCATGGGCCATGAGGGCGGCCTCGTGGAAGCCCGACAGGATGAGCTTGAGCTTGCCCGGATAGGTGTTGATGTCGCCGATGGCGAAGATGCCGGGCGCGCTTGTCTCGAACCTTTCTGTGTCGACCGGCACGAGGTTCTGGTCGAGGTTGAGGCCCCAATCGGCGATCGGGCCGAGCTTCATCGTCAGCCCGAAGAAGGGGAGGAGGCGCGTGGCCGGCACGGTCTCGACGCCGTCCGCCGTCTTGATGGCGACCGAGGAGAGCTGGCCGTTCTCGCCGCCAAGCTCCGTCACCTGCCCGATCTTGAGGTCGATCGCGCCGGCCTGAACTTGAGCCCGCATCTTGTTGACGCTGTCTGGGGCGGCGCGGAACTGGTCGCGCCGGTGGACGAGGGTGATCGACTTGGCCACCGCGCCGAGCGCCAGCGTCCAATCGAGCGCCGAATCGCCGCCGCCGACGATGACGAGCTCCTCGTCCCGGAAATCCTCCATCCGCCGCACGGAATAGAAGACGGACGAGCCCTCATACGCCTCGATGCCCGGTACCGGCGGGCGCTTGGGCTGGAAGGAGCCGCCACCGGCCGCGATCACGATGACGGGCGCGAGGAAGGTCTCGTTCTCGTCGGTCGTCAGGCGGTAGCGGCCATCGTCCTGCTTCTCCAGGCTCGTGACCATGCGGTTGAGGTGGAACTCCGGTTCGAAGGGCTTGATCTGCGCTATCAGGTTGTCGACGAGCCCCTGGCCCGTGACCTCCGGAAAGCCTGGAATGTCGTAGATCGGCTTTTCGGGATAGAGCTCGGCGCACTGGCCGCCCGGCTTGTCGAGAATGTCGACGAGGTGGCATTTGAGGTCGAGGAGTCCGAGCTCGAAGACGGCGAAGAGGCCGACCGGCCCGGCGCCGACGATGACGACATCCGTCTCGATCGGGCTGGAGGCGTCGTTGGCGGGTATGTGGGTCTCGGTCGTCATGCAGCGTCTCGTCCGATCGTGTCTCGTCATCGCGCGGGCTCGGGCGAAGGGGTGCGCCGCCAGCTGTAGCCGCCGGTCCGCGCCTCGCCTCGCGCCGCGGGCTGCGTGTGCAGCGCGACGTCCGGGATGTCCCCCGCCGCCAGCCGCGCGCGGGTCGGCACGTGGGTGACGGAGACGCTCGTGAAACCGCAGCGCAACATGTAGGGGATCTGGTCGAGGAGCACATCCCCCACGGCGCGCAGCTCGCCCGCGAAGCCCAGCCGGGTGCGCAGCAGCGAGGCCATCGAGTAACCCCGCCCGTCCGTATAGGCCGGGAAGGCGACAGCCACGAGCGCGATACGGTGGAGATGGGGCGCGAGGCGCGTCACGTCGTCGCCGGGTTGGAGGAGCACGCCGAGCGACGTGTTGCGGCCCTCGGACGCCTCGAGCGCGTCGATGCCGATCAGCGTCGTTTCGCTGGCGATCTCTCCGTCCGTCGGCACGCGCCAGGCGTCGGGCACGAACCCGGCCTTGGTCCAGAGGCTGTCGGGCGCGGTCATGAGCGGGCCTCCGATGCGTGTGCCCGCGCGGGCCGCGGCGCGCGGTGGATGCCGCATTCGGTCTTGCCGAGGCCGCGCCAGCGCCCGGCCCTGGCGTCCTGTCCGTCTTCGACGGGCTGCGTGCAGGGCAGGCAGCCGATCGAGGGATAGCCCTTGGCGACGAGCGGATGGGCGGGGAGGTCGTGCCGCCGCGCGTGGCGGCGCATGTCGGCGGCGGACCACGCCGCCAGCGGGTTGATCTTGATGCGCGCGCCGTCGGGCTCGAAGACGGGGATGAACCGGCGCTCCGGCGTCTGGTCGCGCCGCCGTCCGGTCAGCCAGGCCTGCGCGCCGCGCAGCGCCTCGCGAAGGGGGCGGACCTTGCGGATGTCGCAGCAGCGATCGGCGTTCCGTGCGTAGAGGTCCTCGCCCGCGTCCTCAGTGCCGAGGCGGTCGGCATCGGGGCGCTCGAAGCGGATGTCGAGGAGGCCGAGCCGGTCGCGCAGCGTCTCGATATAGACGAGCGTCTCGGGAAAGTGCCGGCCGGTCTCCAGGAAGACGACGCGGATGCCGGGATCGATCCTGGAGACGAGGTGCAGCATCACCGCCGCGTCGGCGCCGAAGGACGAGACGAGCGTGAGGCGCGAGCCAAAGAGGTCGGCCGCGACCTCGATCACCTCCTCGGCCAAGGCATCGCCGTGGAGCGCGTCGAGCCGCGCGGCCCGCATGACGGGGCCGTCGAAGGGCAGCGGATAGGCGGGCGCGCCGCCGCCCGCGATATCAAGCGCCGCCATAGAGCGCCTCCTTGAAGGGCTGGGCGCCGAGCCGGCGATAGGCGTCGATGAAGGCCTCGTGCGGCCCGGTGCGAAGCTCGAGATAGCGTGTCACCACGGTCTCCACCGCGCCGCCGATCTCGTCGGCGGAGAAGCCCCGGCCGGTGATCTGGCCGATCGCGGTGTCCTCGTCGGCCGAGCCGCCGAGGGTCAGCTGGTAGAGCTCCTCGCCCTTCTTCTCGACGCCCAAGATGCCGATATGGCCGACATGGTGGTGGCCGCAGGCGTTGATGCAGCCGGAGATCTTGAGCTTGAGGTCGCCGATCTCCTCCTGGCGCGCCTGATCGGCAAAGCGGGCCGCGATGTCCTGCGCCACCGGAATGGAGCGGGCGTTGGCGAGCGCGCAGTAGTCGAGCCCCGGGCAGGCGATGATGTCGGTGATGAGCCCGGCATTGGGCGTCTCCAGACCGGCCTTGACGAGCGCCTGGTAGACGACGGGCACATCGTCGAGCGTGACGTGGGGCAGAATGAGGTTCTGCTCGTGGCTGACGCGGATCTCGTCATAGCCATAGCGCTCGGCCAGATCGGCCACGCTCTCCATCTCCTCGGCCGAGGCGTCGCCCGGAATGCCGCCTATGGGCTTCAGAGAGATGGTGACCGAGGCGTAGCCCGGCACCTTGTGCGCCTCCACGTTGCGCCCGACGAAGGCGGCAAAGCCCTTGTCAGCCGCGCGGGCCGCGTCGAAGGCGTCCGAATGGTCCGGCTTCTCGGTCATGTCCGGCAGCGCGAAATAGCGCTCGATGCGGGAGACGTCCTCCGCCGGCAGAGCGAGCGCACCGTCGCGGCGCAGCGCCTCGAACTCGGCCTCGACCTTCCGCGAAAAGGGCTCGGCGCCGATCTCGTGGACGAGGATCTTGATGCGCGCCTTGTACTTGTTGTCCCGACGGCCCTCGAGATTGTAGACCCGCAGGATCGCCGTGCAGTAGGCGAGAAGGTCTTCTTCCGGCAGGAAGTCGCGCACCAGCTTGGCGACCATGGGCGTGCGGCCCTGGCCGCCGCCGACATAGACCTTGAAGCCGACCTCGCCGGCGGCGCTGCGCACCATTTGCAGCCCGATATCGTGCACCTGGATGGCGGCCCGGTCGCGGGCGGCGCCGGTGACCGCGATCTTGAACTTGCGCGGCAGGTAGTCGAACTCCGGGTGGAGGCTCGACCATTGCCGCAGGATCTCGGCATAGGGGCGCGGATCGGCGATCTCGTCGGCCGCGGCGCCGGCGAAATGGTCGGCCGTCACGTTGCGGATGCAGTTGCCGGACGTCTGGATGGCGTGCATCTCGACACTGGCCAACTTCTCCAGGATCTTCGGCATCTCGACGAGTTTCGGCCAGTTGTACTGAATGTTCTGGCGCGTCGTGAAATGGCCGTAGCCCTGGTCGTGCTCCCGCGCGATCCGCGCCAACATCCGCATCTGCCTGGCATCGAGCGTGCCATAGGGCACGGCGACGCGCAGCATGTAGGCGTGGAGCTGGAGGTAGACGCCGTTCTTGAGCCTCAGGGGCTTGAACTGGTCCTCGGTCAGATCGCCCGCCAGCCGGCGGCGCACCTGATCGGCGAACTGGGCCGTGCGCTGCGCCACGAAGGCGTGGTCGAACTCGTCATAGCGGTACATGGGATGTCCCTCGCCGAAGCCGGCTAGTGATTGGCGATGGTCTCGAGAAGGCTCGCTTGGATGCCGAGGTCGAGCCGCACGGTCGGCCCCGCCGCGCGGATGCGTTCGCGCAGGCGCACCGGCACCGGCACGCCGGCCTCCAGCACGACCTCGATCGTCGAGACGTCGACCACGAGCCGCGCATCGACGGAGCGACGCGCTTCCGCCTCGGCCTCCGCGATCTCGCCCGCATCGGAGAGCGCGCGCGCCGTCTCGATCCGATCGACCCAGGTCCCGTCCGAGAGCCAAACGGCGAGCCCGTCGCAAAGGCGGTTGGCGGTCACGATTCTATGGGTCATGCGGGTTCGCTTTCCTTGTGTCGGTCAGGGCTGGCGGCGGCTCGCCCGAGGGTTGCCGATCGGCGGCCATCGTCCGGTTTGAAGCGCTTCGCCGCCCCGAGGGCCTCGGTCCGGTCGAGATCGGCGGCCGCGACGGCCTCGCCGATGATGACGAGGGTCGGTCCGGTCAGGTCGTCGCGCGTGGCGAGGAGCGGCAGATCGGCGAGCGTGCCGACGAGGGCGCGCGATTCGGGCCGTCCCGCATTCTCGATCGCGGCGACGGGCGTGTCGGAGGGAAGGCCCGCCCGCCCGAGGCGCATGGCCATATCGGCCGCGACGGTGCGGCCCATGTAGACGGCGACCGTGAGCCCCTGCGCCGCCACGCGGGCCCAGTCGGGCAAGACATCGCCCTTCATGTCATGGCCGGTCGTGAAGACGAGCGTGGAGGCGGTGCCCCGCAGGGTGAGAGGGAGGCCGAGATCGGCGGCGGCGGCGGTCGCGGCGGTGATACCGGGCACGACCTCGTGCGCGATGCCGGCCTGGCGCAGCGCCGCGATCTCCTCGCCCGCGCGCCCGAAGACCATCGGGTCGCCGGCCTTGAGCCGCACCACGCTGAGGCCCGCGCGCCCCGCCTCGACCAGCATCCGGTCGATCTCGCCTTGCGTCTTCGAATGGCAGCCCTTGCGCTTGCCGACCGGCACGATCCGCGCCTTCGGGCCGGCCATGGCCAGCACTTCGGCCGGCACCAGCGCATCGTGGAAGACGACGTCCGCCGCCTCGAGCCGGCGCAGCGCGCGCAGCGTCAGGAGGTCGGCCGAGCCAGGGCCGGCGCCGACGAGGGCAACGTGGCCGAGAAGGGGAGTGGTCTGCGTCATGGTCGCGAAGCATGACGGCGGACGCGCGGGCGGGGGAGTGATGGCGGGCGGCGGAATCGCGCGGCGGCGAAATGCTGTCCAGTGGGCGGGGTCGTCGCCGGAACGGGGTTCGCGGGAGGCAGGCGCCTACGAGAAGATGTGCCCGGAGCCGGCGATCATCATCGGCGCGTCAGGCCTCGCGCGGGTCGCGTCCGTTCAACGCTCTCTCGCGGGTCTCTCGCGCGGCGCTCCCTCCCCTCAACGCGGAAAGGTCAGGGATGGGGTGGCGTTCTACGTTGGATCGAAGCACCGTCGATAGCGGGTGAGGCGTTCACCCCCCCCCGATCCTCGGCTAGGCCGACGTTCGACCCTCCCCATCTAGGGGAGGGCGGGGATGTGCGACGGGGAGGGTGGTCGAGCGGCGATCATTCGCGACGCGCATTGACGCCGCCCGGCGGCGCCGATCGACCCTTCCCATCCCTGGTAAGGGACCTTTGACCATCGCCGAGGTCTAGGTTCCGGACGTGTTGGTCAGGCCAGCGCGCCCTTGGCGGTGCCCACCAGGCTCTTGAAGGCGCCGGGCTGGGTGGCGGCGAGATCGGCGAGGACCTTGCGGTCGACCTCGACGCCGGCTTTGTTGAGACCGTCGATGAAGCGGCCATAGGTCAGGCCTTCCTCGCGCACGGCGGCGTTGATGCGCTGGATCCACAAGGAGCGGAAGTTGCGCTTCTTGATGCGCCGGTCGCGATAGGCGTACTGGCCGGCCTTCTCGACGGCCTGCATCGCGATGCGGATGGTCGAATTGCGGCGGCCGTAATAGCCCTTCGCCTTCTTGAGAACCTTCTTGTGGCGGGCGTGGCTGGTTACGCCTCTCTTCACACGTGACATGGTGATAGCTCCGACATTCTGGAAACGGTGGCGCGCGGCCCGGCAAAGGCGCGCGAATGGTGGCAAGGTCTTCGAGCGGGCGTCTTCCCGAGATCTCGCAGCACGCTTCGCGCACCGATCTCGAGCGTCGACCCCCCCGCCGCCTACCTGTGATACGGCATGTAGCTGAGGACGACCTTGGCATCCTGCGGCTTGAGGACCTTCGTCCCCCGCAGCTCGCGGATCTGGTCGTTCGAGCGCTTGATCATGCCGTGGCGCTTACCGGCCTGTGCCGCCTTGACCTTGCCCGTTCCCGTCACGCGGAAGCGCTTCTTGGCCCCGCTCTTCGTCTTCATCTTGGACATTTTGAACTCCATCGGTGCGCTCGCGGCTGACGCAGCTCTGCTGCGATCGCCTTTCGCGGGGGACGGCCTGGCCGGCCGGCGCCCGTTCGGGCCTGCCTTCGCTGGCGCTCGGGAGGTGGGCCTCGCGAAAGGCCTGGGGTCCCGAACTTGAGCTCTTGAGCATGGGTTGGTTGAGCGAGAGTGCTCGAGCCGCCTCGGCAATGTCCTTCGCCGGGCGACCGGAAGGCGCGTCCATAACCGCAAAGCGGGGCGCGATCAAGATGGGATGCGCCCGCACGGCAAGGGCAGAGCGAGCGATCTCGTTTGGAACGATGCCGATCCTATCTATAGGCGCGACATGCGCCGCGGCGAGCGGCCAGGCAGGACCGGATGAGAAGCGGGAACGGATAAGATGGCGGACACAGATCTGGCGACCGAGACGATCGTGGGCACCGACGATGGCCAGGGCGCGCCGCCGGCCAAGGGGGCGCCGCCGGCCAAGGGCGCGCCGCCGGCCAACGGTCCGCCACCGGCAATGAGCGCGCGTAAGGAGGACAGCGCCCCCCGCGCGGCGCAGGCCGCGGTCGATCCGAGCGATCCCTATGAGCGCGAGCGCCAGACCTTCCCGACGCTCACCGACGATCAGATCGACCGCATCCGCCCCTATGCGAGCGAGGAGACGTGCGCGGATGGCCACACCCTCTTCGCGCGGGGCGAGCGGGCGGTCGACTTCTTCGTCGTGCTCGAAGGCGCGGTCGAGATCTTCGATCTGACGAAATCCGGCGAGCCGCACGTCTTCACCACGCATCGCGCGCGGCAGTTCACGGGCGAGCTCGACCTCTTCAACGAGCGCAAGATCCTCGTCGGCGGACGGGCGAGCGGCGAGACGCGCGTGCTGCGCCTGCCGCGCGCCGACTTTCGCCGCCTCCTCCAGGCCGAGCCCGATATCGGCGAGATCGTCACGCGTGCGCTCATCCTGCGGCGCACCGGCTTCATCGTGCACGATCAGGCGGGCGTGACGCTCCTGGGACCTGAGAACGGCGCCGACACGCTGAGGATAGAGCGCTTCTTGCGCCGCAACGGCTATCCCGTTCACCAGATCGACCCGGACGCGCAGACGCAGGAGGCCGAGACGCTGCGCGAGCGCTGCGAGATTCATCACGAGGAGTTGCCCGTCGTCGTCAGCCATGACGGGCTGGTGCTCGTGCGCCCGACCAACCCGGAGCTCGCCGACGCGCTCGGCCTGACCGAGGAGATCGACGAGACCCATGTCTACGACGTCGCCGTCGTCGGCGCCGGCCCCTCGGGGCTCGCAGCGGCCGTCTATGGGGCGTCGGAGGGGCTCGACACGCTCGTCATCGAGGGCGAGGCGCCGGGCGGGCAGGCGGGCACGTCCTCGAAGATCGAGAACTATCTCGGCTTCCCGACCGGCATTTCGGGCCAGGCGCTGGCGGGGCGGGCCTGGATCCAGAGCCAGAAGTTCGGCGCCAAGTTCGCCGTCTCGCGCGGCGTCGAGACGATCGACTGCGAGGGCTCGCCCTTCACCCTTGGTCTCGCGGGGGGCAAGACGGCCCGGGCCCGGGCCGTCATTCTCGCCACCGGCGCAACCTATCGCACGCTCGATCTGGAGGACTACGACAAGTACGAGAACCAGGGCATCCACTACGCCGCGACCGCGATCGAGGCGGACCTGTGCATGGGCTCGGAGATCGCGGTCGTCGGCGGCGGCAACTCGGCCGGCCAAGCGGCGGTCTTCCTGTCGCGCTTCGCCTCCCACGTCCACGTGCTGGTGCGCTCCGAGGGGCTGGCGGCGACGATGTCGGACTATCTCGTCCAGCGCATCGACGCGGCCGAGCACATCACGCTCCACGCCTCGAGCGAGATCACCGCGCTCCACGGCGGGCGCTTCCTGGAGCGTGTCACATGGCACAATTCCGCGTCCGGCGAGGACGAGACGCGCGACGTGCGCAACGTCTTCGTGATGATCGGCGCGGTGCCCAATACGGGCTGGCTCGACGGCTGCGTCGAGCTCGACGAGCGCGGCTTCGTGCGCACGGGCATCGACGTAGAGGGTCGCAAGGCCCATTCCGCCTTCGAGACCTCCGTGGCCGGTCTCTTCGCCGTCGGCGACGTGCGTTCGGGCTCCGTCAAGCGCGTCGCATCGGGCGTCGGCGAGGGCTCGGTGTCCGTCCAGTCGGTGCACCGTTATCTCGAGGGCCTGCGCGAGGCGGCCTCCTGACCGTCGCCAAGCCTCGACCATCTGCAAGCGCTTGGAGCGCGGCGGAGTCCCGCTTCGTCCACAGGGAAGGAGATCGTCGTGCGCAGCCAGCTGGAGCTTGACGGGCAGGCGTCCCGGCGCGCGAACTTGACCCGTGATCTTGCCGCCGAGGTCAAGGCCAGTGCGCTCGAGATGGACGCCACGTCGCGCGTCCTCAAGGGAGAATGGCCCCGCGTGCTGGAAATGGCCTCCCGCAAGGTCGCCTGACGCCGGCCCGCCGGAGACGCGGTCTGCCCGAACGACAAAGCCCGCCGGCCGCGAGATGCGGCCGGCGGGCTTTTCCCATCAACGGTCCGAGGCCTTCGCCAGCTGACGCGGGCAGTGTCGACGCGATCAGGTGGGCGCAAGGCGTCGCCGGGCCATGGACGGGCTATGGTCCGGGCGAACTCAGGCCGATGCGGCTTCGGGCGTCGCCGTCTCGTCGTCATCGGTATCGCCGTCGTCCGCATTGTCGATCTCGGCGTTGCGGGCCGCGTCTTCCGCGTCCTGCTTGGCGTTGCGCTTGGAAGGCTTCATCTTGCCCGGAATCGGCGCCATGACCATGACCATCAGCCGGCCCTCGAGGCGCGGCATCTGCTCGACCTTGGTCTCCTCGGCGAAATCGTCCCGCACGCGGTTGAGCACCTTGAGGCCTAGGTCCTGGTGCGCCATCTCGCGGCCGCGAAAGCGCAGCGTGACCTTCACCTTGTCGCCGTCCTCGAAGAAGCGGCGCATGGCGCGCGTCTTCACCTCGTAGTCGTGCGTGTCGATGTTGGGCCGCATCTTGACCTCTTTGAGCTCGGTATTCTTCTGCTTCTTGCGAGCTTCGGCGGCCTTTTTCTGCGCGTCGTACTTGAAGCGGCCATAGTCGAGGATCTTGGTGACCGGGGGGCGGCTATTGGGCGAGATCTCGACGAGGTCGAGCCCGGCGTCCTGCGCGCGGTCCATCGCTTCCTGGGTGTCCACGACGCCGTGGTTCACGCCTTCGTGATCGATGAGCTGGACCTGCGGGATGCGGATCTCGCGGTTGACGCGGGGGCCTTCCTTGGTGGGCGGCGGGGCGCGGTGTGGTCTGCGAATGGTGTCGTTCCTTCTATGGCGCCAGATGCGCGCGCCGACGAGGCGCGGGAGGCAGGGCTGGCGGGATGGTGAGAGGATTGTGGACAACGCCCAAGAAGTCAACGCGTAAGCGCGAACGCACAGCGTTGCGTCGGCGTGAAAGGACGGCGCCGCGTGGCCTATCGGGAGCGCGCCGTGTCGCCTGCCGAATGCGTGTCAGTCCGGCCAGGCGCGGCGCGCCTCGATGAGACCCTCGTAGACCTGGAGCGTCTCGGCGATCATGCGCGCGAGGCCGAACCGCTCCGCCTGGGCGCGGGCGCGGGCGAAGAGCGCTTGGCTCTCCTCGGCCGAGAGCGTGAGCGCGTCCGCGAGCGCGGCGGCGAGCGCGGCCCCGTCGCCAGGGGGTGTGCGCCAGCCCGTCCATCCCGGAGAGCGCCGGTCGATGACGGTCTCGGGCATCGCGCCATGGTCGGCGACGATGACGGGGCGCCCCATCGCCTGCGCCTCCACGGCCGTGCGGCCGAAGGCTTCGGGCTCGGTCGAGGGCACGACGACGATGTCGGCGGCGGCATAGGCAGTGGGCATGTCGGCGTCGTGGCCGGGCATGACGAGGGAGAGGCCGAGGGCCTCGGCCCGGCCGCGAAGGCTCTCCACATAGGTCTCGCGGCCCTGCGGGTCGCCGACGAAGACGAGGGCCGTGTCGGCGCGGGCGAGGCGCGCGGCGGCCTCGAGGAGGACCCCATGGCCCTTCCAGCCCGTCAGCCGGCCGGGCAGGAGGACGACGCGCAACCCCGGCACGACCCCCCACCGCTCGCGCAGCGCCGCGACGGCGCCGTCCGTGACCCTCGCCGGATCAAAGCGGGCGAGATCGGTTCCGCGATGGATGACGCGCACATCTGCGGTGTCGAGGGCCGCAGGCGCCCGCCGCGCCATGTGGCGGGCGAGGATGAGATCGCGGGTGAAGGCCGAATTGGCGATCACGACGTCGCCGCGCGCCATAACCCCGTTATAGGCGCCCTTGATAGCGCCGCCGATGCCGGGGCCCTGCCCGTAGGCGCCGTGATAGGTCGTCACGAAGGCGCGGCCCGTGCGCCGCGCAGCCATGAGCGCCGACCAGGCCGGGGCGCGCGAGCGGGCGTGGACGATGTCGACGCCCTCCGCCTCGATGAGCGCGGCGAGGCGGTGCGCACTGGCGAGCATCGTGATGGGGTTCTTGGAGGCGAGGGGGAGGCGGACATGGCGCCCGCCGGCCCGTTCCAGCTCCCCTTCCAGCCGCCCGCCCTCGCTGGCGACGAGCGCGACGTGCCCGGCATCGGCGAGCCCGCGCGCGACGTCGACGGCCGTGCGCTCCACCCCCCCGGCATCGAGCGCCGGCACGATCTGGAGGACGCTGTACGGGCGCGACGTCGGAGGTCTCGGCGGAGAGCCGGCTGGATCCGTCGTCACCGGCTGGGGAACGGATACGGGTTCTGTTGGTTGCAAGAGGATGACCGTTCCGACTGTTCGTGGTCCAGTATCGCGATCGGCCACGCTTGAGACCCGCTTTTCGGGCTTCTGGTGGCCTTGATGCCGATGCTGGGTACGGCTGGCAAGACGGCGATGCTCGATGGGACGCCGATGGGTCCGGTCCCGGCGGGTCGGGCGACGCGAGAGAGGGTGCGCGATGCCGATAGCGAGAGGGGCGATGGTCGCCCATAAGGTCAGGTTCGAGGACAGGCGGGAGGGTGCGTCTGAACGCGTGACCGCGTGCGGGATGCGCCTGGCGTCTCGCGCTGTAATGTCTCGCGCTCGGGCTGCAGCGAGGCCGGCGCCGTGAGCGCGGGCACACTGACGGCCGAGGCGCCGACCGTGGCGGCCCCCGACGAAGCCGGCGAGGCGATCCTCATGCTCGGCCGCTTCCGGGTCGCGCCCAACCGGGTGAAGACGCTGACCAACCACGCCCGCGCCATGCTGCACGCCACGCAGGACGAGGAGGGTTGCCTCGACTACGCCTTCGCGCAGGATATCGACGAGCCTGGCCTGATCCGCGTCGATGCGCGCTGGGCGTCCCGCGAGGCGCTAGATCGGCACCTGAAGACGCCGCACGCCATCGCCTGGCGCATGGCGCAGGCCGAGATCGGCGTCATGGGCCATGTCGTCGAGACCTACCCGATATCCCTCGCATCCGTGCGGGTCGAGCGCGGCGAATGAGGCGGCGGGCGACGCAGGGATCGCTGACGCAGAGATCGCTGACGCAAGGATCGACGGCGCAAGGATCGACGATGGCCGCTTCGTGACGCCCGATGCCCTCATAGCTCCGCGCCAGATCGCCGTCGGCACGGATGCGCGCGCCATCGCCGTGATCGCGCAGGCGGGCGAGGCCACGAGCGACGCGCCGGGCTTCGTCTGGCTCGGCGGCTATCGCTCCGACATGTCGGGCGGCAAGGCCGTCGCGCTGTCGGCCTGGGGCGAGAGCATCGGCCGGTCCGTCACCCGGATGGACTATTCTGGCCACGGTCTCTCAAGCGGGCGCTTCGAGGACGGAACGATCGCGCGCTGGCTGGAGGAGGCCGAGGCGGTGCTCCTCGAGGCCACGCGCGGACCGCAAGTGCTGGTCGGCTCGTCCATGGGCGGCTGGCTCGCGCTCCTTCTCGCCCAGCGGCTCGCCAAGCAAGGCAACGAGCAAGGCAACGAGCAAGACGGCACGCAAGACGGCACACAAGACGACAAGCGCGACGCCTTGGCCGGGCGCATCGCCGGCCTCCTCCTCATCGCGCCGGCCTGGAACATGGCGAGCCTGATGTGGTCCGGCCTCGACGAGGCGCAGCGCGAGACGCTGATACGCGACGGGGTCTATCGCGAGCCGAGCGAATATGGCGAGACGCTCCTGCTGCGCGACCTCATCGAGGAGGGCCGCGCGCTCGAATGGACGGGCGACCCGGTTCGCCTCGGCGTGCCCGTCCGCATCCTCCAGGGCCTGCGCGACGCGGACGTGCCGGCCGCCCACGTGATGAAGCTCTTGGAGCGGCTGGAGGACGAGGACGTCGTCCTCACCCTCGTCAAGGACGGCGACCACCGGCTCTCCCGGCCGCAGGACCTCGACCGGATGCTGCGCTGCGCTGTCGGGTTCTGAGACGCGGCCCGGCGCCGGGCGTCTGGACCCCACGAGGTCCCGTCGGCGCTCTCTTGCCCCCCGCACGGCAGGAAAGAGCGCGGCACGGCTTGCTCTCCTGCGCGGTTGCGACTATCTAGGCACCAAGCGGTTTTCGCGATCATGGGGCGCCTCTCCGGCTGCCCTCGCACCCGTACCCTCCCCACGTCCCTCGCCCCGACCGAGACCCATGCGTCCGCCGGTCGGCGTCGATGGACCCCGTTCGATCCTCGCGCGTTCCCCCAGTATAGACCAGGGCCGCGATCCGCCTCGACGCCTTCGAGAGACAATCCATGTCCGAGACCCTACCCGACGATATCGCCGACGAGATGGCGCAAGAGAGCGGCCAGGAAGATGGCCGCGAGCCTTCCGCGTCCGACGACACCGGCGACGAGGAGCGCGAGCCCTCGCTGGAGCGCGTCGCCCTCAAGGACCTCAAGGCGCTCTCGCCGACCGAGCTCACGGCCTTCGCCGAGACGCACGAGGTGGAGAACGCCGGCACGCTTCGCAAGCAGGAGCTGATGTTCGCGCTCCTGAAGGAGCTGGCCGATCAGGACATCGACATCATCGGCGAAGGCGTCGTGGAGATCCTGCAGGACGGCTTCGCCTTCCTCAGAAGCCCAGATTCCAACTACCTGCCGGGACCGGACGACATCTACGTCTCGCCGTCCCAGCTGCGCCGCTTCGGCCTCAGGACCGGCGACACGGTCGAGGGCGACATCCGCGCTCCGCGAGACAACGAGCGCTATTTCGCACTCCTGAAAGTCAACAAGATCAATTTCGAGGAGCCGGAGCACGCCAAGCACACGGTCCATTTCGACAACCTGACGCCGCTCTACCCCGAGGAGCACTTCAAGCTGGAGATCGAGGACCCGACGCTAAAGGATATGTCGGGCCGGATCATCGACATGGTCTCGCCGCTCGGCAAGGGCCAGCGCGCGCTCATCACCGCGCCGCCCAGGACCGGCAAGACGGTCCTTCTGCAGAACATCGCCCGCTCCATCTCGGCCAACCACCCCGAGTGCTACCTCATCGTGCTCCTCATCGACGAGCGCCCGGAAGAGGTGACCGACATGCAGCGCACGGTGAAGGGCGAGGTCGTCTCCTCCACCTTCGACGAGCCGGCCACGCGGCACGTCCAGGTCTCGGAGATGATCATCGAGAAGGCAAAGCGCCTCGTCGAGCATGGCCGCGACGTGGTCATTCTCCTCGATTCGATCACGCGTCTGGGGCGCGCCTACAACACCGTCGTGCCCTCGTCCGGCAAGGTGCTGACGGGCGGCGTCGACGCCAACGCCCTGCAGCGCCCGAAGCGCTTCTTCGGCGCGGCGCGCAATATCGAGGAAGGCGGGAGCCTGACCATCATCGCGACGGCGCTGATCGATACCGGCAGCCGCATGGACGAGGTCATCTTCGAGGAGTTCAAGGGTACCGGCAACTCCGAGATCATCCTCGACCGCAAGGTGTCGGACAAGCGCATCTTCCCCTCGATCGACATCCAGCGCTCGGGCACCCGCAAGGAGGAACTCCTGGTCGACAAGCAAAATCTCCAGAAGATGTACGTCCTGCGTCGCATCCTCAACCCGATGGGCACGATCGACGCGGTCGAGTTCCTCATCGGCAAGATGAAGCAGACCAAGAACAATGCGGAGTTCTTCGAGAGCATGAATACATAGCTGCCTCGCGCCGGCGGGCTGTTTCCCTCGCGCCGGCGGGCTGGGCTGCCTGACACCGGGCGGCTGCATCCTCTTGGCGGCATGACGCATGCCGCGACCCGTGCCTGACCCGTGCCATGACCGACCTCACCGTCCCGCGCGTGCCCGACACGATCCACCGCCCGGCGCCCCGGCCGACATGATGCGTGTCAAGCCGGCCGGGCGGCGTGTCACGATGGGGCTCGACGATGCCGTTCTCGCATCCAGCGATGCCGCCCTGCGGGCGATCGAGATCGGCCGCGATGTCCATGCCCCCATCCTCTACCTGCCCCGCACCACGTCTCGGCCGCCCTGGTCGAGGCGGCGCGGACGGCGCATGGCCGGCTCAAGGGAGACACCGCCTATGACGACGCCGAAGGCGCGCGGGAGATTGCTTGGTCCTATACGCGAGCGCTCCCCTTCGCCCATATCCTCGAAGACCGCGTCGCCTTCGATCCGGCGCACGTGACGGTCGAGGAAGGACCTCAAAGCGCGCTCGGGACGGCCACGCGCCGCCGCGCGCCGCCAAGCCTGCGCAGCGAGACGGGCTGGGTCGGACCGAGAAGCTCGCCCGCCTCCTCGGTGACGAGGAGATGGGATGCGCCGGCGCGCTCGGAGCGCAGCGTCACGCCATGGACACCGCCGACGGCGCGGGTGAGTGCCGTCTCGATATCGAGACCTCGCGCGAGATGGCCGGCGAGGAGACCGCCGAAGAGATCGCCCGTGCCGTTGGGCGCGCCCGGCGCCGCGCGGGCCTCGGCCATGACGGCCCCGTCCGGACTCACCAGCAGCGTGCCCAAATGACCGTGGAGGAGAGCCGGCGCGCTCGTCACGATGACCTGGGGCGCGGGATGGCGCTTGGCGAGGCGCTGCAGGGCGGCGAGGTCGGGCGTGCCGTCCTCGCCCATCAGCCAGGCCATCTCGAAAACGTTGGGCGTGAGGATATCGGCCAGGGGCGCGAGCCGGTCGCGCAGCGCGGTGGCCGCCTCGGCGTTGAGATAGACCCGGCCCGCATCGCCCAGCACCGGATCGACGATGATGGGGACCCCGGGGCTCGCGGCGCGAGCGAGATCGATCGCGCGGACCATCGCCCCGACATGCTCCGCACTCGGCGCATAGCCCGTCAGCACGGCGTCGAGCCCGGCCAGCGCGCCGTCCTTGGCCAGCGCGTCGATCATGTCGGCCAGCCGGTCGGGCGGCGTCGCGGCACCGGCGAGGCGACCGAGGCCCGGGCGGCTGGCGAGCTGTATCGTCGCCAGCGCCAGCGTCTCGCATCCAAGCGTGGCCAGCGCCGGCTCGATGATCGAGAGACCGACCCGGCCGCGCGCGACCCGGCTGGAGAGCGCGAGGATGCGCGGCACGCGGCGCGGCGCGAGCGGTCCCGCCGCCAATGCCGCCGCCCGGTCCTCCGGTGCGTCCGTGCTCACCATTCCCCGCCAACCCCCCCCTGCACGTGCGCCCCCATGCAGCCCCTATGCGTCATCCAGGCTCGGGGCCTCGCACGCCGTGCCGGCGTGATCAAGCGGCGCCGCCCTTTCTCAGAGCCCGCCTTTTTGCCGACCTATGCCGCCGCGCGAGGGACGCGGCATTCAAACCTTTGACGCAGCAGGGTCCGCGAGCTATGCACGGCGCCACCCCTCGGGCGTCGTGTCTGCCGATCCGCAGCCGCTTTCGCCCACGCCCCTGCCTACGCCCACGGATGCTCCATGCCGAAGACGCACGCCGCACGCCCTCTGAGTCCCCATCTCGACATCTACCGATGGACGGTGACGATGGCGATGTCGACGGCGCACCGTATCACCGGCGTCGCACTCTATGGTGGGCACGCGCTCATCGTCGGCTGGCTCGTCGCCATGGCCGCGACCCCGGGCGCCTACGAGTTCGCGCGCGGCATCGCGCTCTCGCCCATCGGGCTCATCATCCTCTTCCTCTACAGCTGGGCGCTCTTCCACCACATGATGGGCGGCATCCGCCATTTCATATGGGATACGGGCCACGGCCTCGAGCACCCGACGCGCGACCAGCTCGCCTGGGGCACGCTCATCGGCGGCATCGGCGCGACGCTCCTCTTCTGGATCGTCGTCTTCGTGATTCTCTAGCGTCGTCCGCGTCCTCGCGGGCGCCGGCGTCGTCCGCCCCCAACGTTTGCAGGAGAATGGGTTCGCTATGATCGGCAATGCGATGAAGACCCCGCTCGGGCGGGTCAAGGGCCTCGGTTCGGCCCGGTCCGGCACCAAGCATTTCTGGCACCAGCGCGTCTCGGCCGCCGCCAACGTCCTCACCATGACCGGGCTCCTCGTCATCCTCGCCATGCTGGCGACGCGCGACTGGCCGGCCGCCATCGTCTTCTTCGGCAATCCGCTGGTGGGACTTCTCGTCATCTTGGCCTTGGTGTCGACCTGCTACCATATGTGGCTCGGCATGCAGGTGGTGATCGAGGACTACGTGCACTCCGAGGGCCTGAAGCTGCCGCTTCTCGTCGCCAACACGTTCTACGCCGTGCTGCTCGCACTGGCCGGCATCTACGCCGTCATCCGGCTCGGCCTGACCGGGCTTCTGGCGATCTAAGAGTAAGGAAGACCATCATGGTGACGCCCAACGCTTCGCTGCAGGACAATCAGGCCGGGGTCTCCACGGAGGCCCAGACCCGGGGCGGCAACGTCTCCAAGGGCGCCTACGAGATCGTCGATCACACGTTCGACGTCGTCGTCGTCGGCGCCGGCGGCGCGGGTCTTCGCGCGGCGCTGGGCGCCTCCAAGGCGGGCCTCAAGACGGCTTGCATCACCAAGGTCTTTCCCACCCGCTCGCACACGGTCGCGGCGCAGGGCGGCATTTCGGCGAGCCTCGGCAACATGGGCCCCGACGACTGGCGCTGGCACATGTACGACACCGTCAAAGGATCGGACTGGTTGGGCGACCAGGATGCGATCGAGTACCTGTGCAAGGAGGCGCCCCAGGCCGTCTACGAGCTGGAGCATTTCGGCGTGCCCTTCTCGCGCACCGAGGATGGCAAGATCTACCAGCGCCCCTTCGGCGGCATGACGACCAACTATGGCGAGGGCACCGCCCAGCGCACCTGCGCCGCGGCCGACCGTACGGGCCACGCCATCCTCCATACGCTCTACGGCCAGTCGCTTCGCCACTCGACTGAGTTCTTCATCGAATATTTCGCCATCGACCTTCTGATGGAAGACGGCGCCTGCCGGGGCGTGATCGCGCTCTGCATGGAAGATGGCACGCTCCACCGCTTCCGAGCCCACAAGACCATTCTCGCCACCGGCGGTTACGGGCGCGCCTATTTCTCCGCCACTTCCGCCCACACCTGCACGGGTGACGGCAACGCCATGGTGCTGCGCGCCGGCCTGCCGCTGCAGGACATGGAGTTCATCCAGTTCCACCCGACCGGCATCTACGGCGCCGGCTGCCTCATCACGGAGGGCGCGCGCGGCGAGGGCGGCTATCTCGTCAATTCGGAAGGCGAGCGCTTCATGGAGCGCTATGCGCCGTCGGCCAAGGACCTCGCGTCTCGCGACGTCGTCTCCCGCTCGATGACCATGGAGATCCGGGATGGGCGCGGCGTCGGCAAGGAGGGAGACCACATCTTCCTCCATCTCGACCACTTGGACCCCGCCGTCCTCCACGAGCGCCTGCCCGGTATCTCGGAGTCGGCGCGTATCTTCGCCGGCGTCGACGTGACCAAGCAGCCCATCCCCGTGCTGCCGACGGTCCACTACAACATGGGCGGCATCCCGACGAACTATCACGGCGAGGTGCTGACCAAGGCCAATGGCGACCCCGATTCGGTCGTGCCCGGCCTGATGGCGATCGGCGAGGCGGCCTGCGTCTCGGTTCACGGCGCCAACCGCCTCGGCTCCAACTCGCTCATCGACCTCGTGGTGTTCGGCCGCGCGGCGGGGCTTCGGGTGGCGCAGACCGTTGAGCCCGGCCAGAAACATGCCGACCTGCCCGAGGCCGCCGATGAGATGGCGCTCGGCCGGCTCGACGCCATGCGCCACGCCAGGGGCTCGACCGGTACGGCCGAGCTTCGGCTCGCCATGCAGAAGACCATGCAGGCCAACTGCGCCGTCTTCCGCACCGGCGAGATCCTCCAGGAGGGCCACGAGAAGATCCACGACGTCTGGAAGGGCTCCGACGATATCCGCGTCACCGACACGGGTCTCATCTGGAACACGGACCTGATGGAGGCGCTCGAATACGACAACCTGATCGCGCAGGCGGTCGTGACGGTCGATTCGGCCCTCAACCGGACCGAGTCGCGCGGCGCCCACGCGCGCGAGGACTACCCCGAGCGCGACGACGCCGAATGGATGAAGCACACGCTCGCCTTCGCCGACATCGAGAACAAGACCGTCTCGATGGACGACCGCCCGGTGCACACCTACACGCTGACCAACGAGGTGGCGTATGTGGAGCCGAAAGCGCGGGTTTACTAACCCCACCGGCGGAACCCGCCGGCAGGGAGCAAGGTCCTTCCCCGAAGATCGGGGAAGGATTTAGGTTGGGGCTTTGAAGCCCGCGCAAGCGCTCTGCGGCGCATCCGGCCCGTGCGACCGAACGGCCTCGATCGGTAAGATCATGTTCCACCTTGCCATCATGAGCGGCAAAACCGGTCGGAATGGCCGGTGGCGGGCGCCCGCACGGACTTTGACAGCGCAAGCCTACCGCCTCGCCCCGCCCACGCCCTTGATCAACCCCTCCAGCGCTTCGGTCGCGACTTCCAACCGCTCGTCCATCAGCGCCCGCGCGTCCAGCACGCCTTGGTTGTAGAAGGCCGGGCCCATCTCGGCGGCGATCCAGTCGAGGAGGAAGCCCGCCTCGAAGGCGCTGATCTCGTGGTCGAGCTCGGTCTCGACATGGGCGCGCAGACGCTCCGTCAGGAGAACGCGGTCTTCGTCGGAGAAGGCGATCGCATCGTCGGTCACGGCTGCGCGCTTCGCCTCAGGTCAGCGCCTGGTAGGCGGCGACGGCGGCCATGTTGACGATATCGGTGTCGCGGGCGCCCAAGGGGGCGATCTGGACGGGCTTGTCGAGACCGACAAGGACCGGACCGATGACCGTCGCGCCGCCGAGCTCGGCCATCATCCGTGTCGTGATGGAGGCGGAGTGGATGGCCGGCATGACGAGCACGTTGGCCGGGCCGGAGAGGCGGCAGAACGGGTAGAGCTTCTGCGCCTCCGCGTTCAGCGCCACGTCGACATTCATCTCGCCATCGTATTCAAAATCGGTCTGGCGACCGTCGAGAAGCCGTACGGCGCCGCGCACGCGCTCCATGCGCTCCCCTTCGGGCTGGCCGAAGGTCGAGTAGGCGATCATCGCGACGCGCGGATCATAGCCGAAGCGCCTAGCCTGGCGGGCGGCCTCGCAGGCGATGTCGGCCAGATCCTCGGCGTTCGGCATTTCGTGGACGGCCGTGTCGGCGACGATGACGGTGCGCCCGCGTGCGACGACGAAGGAGAGGCCGATGATGCGATGGCCGGGCTTCGGACTGATCGCGCGGCCGACATCGGCGAGCACGGTGGCCGAGTTGCGCGTGACGCCCGATACCATGGCGTCCGCATCGCCGAGCGCGACCATGCAGGCGGCGAAGACGTTGCGGTCCTGGTTCACCATCCGCTGGCAGTCGCGCATCAGGTAGCCCTGGCGCTGGAGGCGGGTATAGAGGAAGGAGGCATAGGCCTTGTTCCGGTCGGTCAGCGCGGCGTTGTTGATGAGGATGGCGTGATCGCCGCCGGCACCGCGCGGCTGATCGAGATCGACGCCCGCGATGGCCGCGTTCTCGCGCACCCGCTCCTCGCGCCCGATGAGGACGGCGGTGCCGAGCCCGGCCGAGACGTAGGACATCGCCGCCCGGATGGCGGCCTCCTCCTCGCCTTCGGCGAAGACGCAGGCTCGCGGGCTCTTCCTGACCTTGTCGAAGACCGACTGGAGGACGCCCGCCACCGGGTCGGCCCGCGCCGAGAGGCGCTTTACATAGGCGTCCATGTCCGCGATCGGGCGGCGCGCGACACCCGAATCCATCGCGGCCCTCGCGACGGCGGGCGGGATCGTCGCCATGAGGCGCGGATCGAAGGGCACGGGGATGATGTAGTCGCGACCGAATTTCGGGCGCGCGCCCTGATAGGCGGCGGCGACGGCGTCGGGCACGTCCTCCCTGGCCAGCATGGCGAGCGCGTGGGCGGCGGCCGCCTTCATGTCCTCGTTGATGGTGCGGGCGCGCACGTCGAGCGCGCCGCGGAAGATGTAGGGAAAGCCGAGGACGTTGTTGACCTGGTTGGGATAGTCCGAGCGCCCCGTGGCGATGATCGCGTCGGAGCGCACGGCCCGCGCCGCCTCGGGCGTGATCTCGGGCACCGGATTGGCCATCGCGAAGAGAATGGGGTTCGGGCCCATCGAGGCGACCATGTCGGGCGTGAAAGCGCCCGCCGCCGAGAGGCCGAAGGCGACGTCGGCGCCCGCCATCGCCTCGGCCAGCGTGCGATGAGGCGTCTCGGCCGCCACGCTCGACTTCCACTGATCGAGTCCTTCGCGCTCCTTGTGAATGACGCCCTTCCGGTCGCAGACGAGGATGTTCTCGGTGCGCATGCCCATCGACTTGACGAGCCCGACGCAGGCGAGCGAGGCGGCGCCCGCCCCGTTCACCACCAGGCGCGTCGTCGCGATATCGCGGCCCGTGATGTGGAGCGCGTTGAGGAGCCCGGCCGCCGCGATGATGGCGGTGCCGTGCTGGTCGTCGTGAAAGACCGGGATGTCCATCAGGTCGCGCAGCGCCTGCTCGATGACGAAGCACTCGGGAGCCTTGATGTCCTCGAGGTTGATGCCGCCGAAGGAGGGGCCGAGATGCTTGACCGCGTCGATGAAGGCCTGGCTATCCTCGGTGTCGATCTCGAGGTCGAAGGAGTCGATGTCGGCGAAGCGTTTGAAGAGGACCGACTTGCCCTCCATCACCGGCTTGGAGGCGAGCGCGCCCAGATTGCCAAGGCCGAGAATGGCGGTGCCGTTCGAGATGACGGCGACCAGGTTGCCGCGCGCGGTGTAATCGAAGGCGCGGTCGGGATCGTCCGCGATCGCCTGCACGGGAACGGCGACGCCGGGCGAATAGGCGAGGCTGAGGTCGCGCTGCGTCGCCATCGGCTTCGTGGCCTGCATCTCCAGCTTGCCGGGCTGCGGGAACTGGTGGAAGTCGAGCGCCTCGCGATCGGTGAAGTTGGGGCGTTCGGTGGCAGGCGTCTCGGGCATGTATCGTCCTTCGAAGGCGCCGGCGGCGCGTCTAAGGCGCTGGCGACGTGCTTTGGCGTGTCCTCGCGCGGGCTCGTGCCGGCCCGTTGCATGAGTCGCGAACCTTAGGGGCGGGGCCTGGGGAGGGCAATCGCGCGCCCGTCTCCCCGGCCGGAGCGCGGGCCGGAGGGGTTGGGCCGACAGGAGAGCCGCTCAGGCCCCGACCAGTCGCTCCAGCTTCGCGTAGGCCGTGTCGAGGTTCTCGCCATAGGCGATGGTGCCCGAGAAGTTGCCGTCCGCGTCGAAGAGCATGACGGATGCCGTGTGATCGATAAGGACGTTGCCGTATTCGTCCGGCTCGTGGATCTTGTAGTAGGCGCGATAGTTCCGCACCATCTCGTCGATGGCCGCGCGCTCGCCGGTGAGGCCGAGAATGCGCGGATCGAAGGCCGAGAGGTAGTCGGAGAGGAGTTCTGGCGTGTCGCGCTCGGCATCGACCGAGACGAAGACGACGGCGAGATCCTCGGCCCGCTCGCCGAGCTCGGCGTCGAGCTTGGCCATGTGCCGGCCCATCTCGTACATCGAGGTCGGACAGACGTCCGGGCAGAGCGTGTAGCCGAAGAAGACGGCGTGCGGGCGCCCGAGAATGTCGTCGCGGGTGATGGTCTCGCCATCGGTGCCGACGAGCGTGAAGGGGCCGCCGAGCGACGGCGCCTGCGCGGTGCCGATGGCCGCGTTCTGGCGGCTCATCTGATAGCCGAGGACGCCGAGGCCGATGGCCGCGAGCGCGACGACGGCCCAGAGGGCGGTGCGGAAGGTCTTCATGGAACGGGTCCTTGCCGTGTGGGACTGCGTCTTGAAAAGCGAAGCCCCGTGCCCGCCCTGGGCGAGGGGCGGACGCGAGGACTTGCGGGGCGGGCGTGCCTAGTCCGGCGTGCCGTCGCCATGCGCCGTCGAGCCGTGATCGGCCGCGCCATGCGCGCCGTCCGCGAAGGGGCTCGTTCCGCCGATGACCGAGACCGGCATGATGACCGTGACGTCGCCGGTCCGGGCGAAGGTGAGGGTGACCGGCACCGTCTCACCCGCGCGCGGCGTCTCGGCGATGGCCATGAACATGACGTGATAGCCTCCCGGCTCCAGCGCCACCGTCTCGCCGGCCGGAATGGGCAAGCCGTCGGGCAGGCCCGCCATGCGCATCACGCCGTCGGTCACGGACATGGCGTGGATCTCGACCCGGTCCGCGAAATCGACCGATCCCCCGATGAGGACGTCGTCCTCCCTGCCCTCGTTGGCGATCGTCAGATAGCCGCCGCCGGCGATGGCACGGGGCGGCGTCTGGCGCGTCCAGGCCTGGGTGAGGACGAGGTCGCCGATCCGGGCGGTACCCACGGGACTCTCGTCGCTCGCCGTGGCGGTTGGGGGCGTGAGGAGGACGGCGATGGCGGTGCAGGCAAAGAGGGCACGGGAAAGGCTGCGTGAAAGCGCAGGCGCGCGTGGCTGCATCGAAATCGTCTGCGTCATGATCGTCTGCGTCATGATCGTCTGCGTCATGGGAGGCGTCCCCGAATGTCCGATGGATCGTCGAGCGTCGCCTCGGGCAGCGAAACGACGCGGGTTGCATCAGACTACGGGCGGTCCGCGGGGCAGTCTCGGCGTGAGGCTCGGGCCGGCATCGGCATCGGCCCGGGCGGGCCTCGAAGGGGCGAGCGCGACGGGCTCGGGCCGGGCGGGCACGCCGGCAGGGGCGGGCGTGAGGGCGAGGCCCGAGGCGGCACAGCACGTGTTGCAGACATTGGCGGCGCCGGTCTCCTCGACATCGGCGAACACGGTGCAGATCGGGTTGCCGAACGAATCCGTCGCGGCAGCCGAGGCGGCGTGAAGGGCGGTCGGGAGGAGGAGGTTGAAGAGGAGGAGGACGGCCGCGAGACCGGCGAACGGCCCCCGCACCGCGCGCAATCGCGCGAGCGTATGAAGGGCACCATCGTCCACGCGTCTCGCCATGCACGCCGTCATAGACCATCTCGGCGACCGGTCCAGCCTGCCGCGCATCGCTGCGGGCGAATGCCGCTGGCTTGCACGCCTTTCGCCGTCGCATCCCTCGAAGCTGTGGACAGACCGCCCGCGACCCCGATCACTCGTGCTAGGATGAGATCATGCTCGACAGCGCGCCCGATCCCTTGACCACTCCCGATCACTCCCGACCGCCATCCGTGCCTGCCCGAGCGTCCGGTCAAGCGTCCGGTCCTGCATCCGGTCCTGCATCCGGTCCTGCGTCTGCACCCTCGCCGGACGCGACGCCGATGATGGCGCAGTTCATCGCCATCAAGGCGGCCAATGCCGACAGCCTCCTCTTCTACAGGATGGGCGACTTCTACGAGCTCTTCTTCGAGGACGCCGTCATCGCGTCGCGCTGTCTCGGCATCGCGCTCACCAAGCGCGGCAAGCATCTGGGCGACGACATCCCGATGTGCGGCGTGCCGGTCGAGCGGGCCGAGGACTATCTCCACCGCCTCATCCGCGCCGGCCACCGGGTCGCGGTCGCCGAGCAGCTGGAGGACCCGGCGGCCGCCAGGAAGCGCGGTGCCAAGGCGGTCGTCAAACGCGACGTCGTCCGGCTCGTCACGCCCGGCACCTTGAGCGAGGACGGCCTTCTCGATGCGCGCGCCGCCAACTGGCTGATGGCCGTCGCGCCGGCCGGGCACGAGGACGGCGAGACCGGCGTCTGCTGGGCCGACATGTCGACGGGCGCGATCCACACCATCACGGTCGGCACAGTCGAGCTCGGCGCCCTCGTCGCGCGGATCGACCCGGCCGAGATCGTCGCACCAGAGGGAGCGTCTTCCGGCGAAGCCATGAGTGGGCGCACCATCACCCCGCTTCGGCCGGGCCAATTCGCCCTTGCCACGGCTACCGCGCGGATGAAGGCCGCCTGGGGCCTCGCGACGCTGGACGGGCTGGGCGCGCTGGGTGCGCCCGAGATCGCGGCCTGCGGCGCGCTTCTCGCCTATTGCGAAGAGACGCAGAAGGGCACGCCCGTTCCCTTCGCGCTGCCGGTCTCGGAGCGCGGCGACGCCGTCTGCCGGATCGACCCCGCGACGCGGGCCAGCCTGGAGCTGACCCGAACGCTGGGCGGTCAGCGCGACGGCAGCCTCCTCCACGCGGTCGACCGGACCGTCAGCCCCGCAGGCGCGCGCCTCCTTGCCGAGCGGCTCGCCGCACCTCTCAACGATCTCGCCGCCATCCGCGGGCGGCACGACGAGGTCGAGGCGCTGCTGGTGGAGCGTGCGCTGCGCGGCGATCTCACGGCCGCCCTCAAGCGCCTGCCCGACCTGCCCCGCGCCCTCTCGCGCCTGGCGCTCGATCGCGCCTCGCCGCGCGATCTCGGCGCCGTGCAGGCCGCGCTCGCGCAGGCACAGGCGATGCGGAATCGTCTGGCCGACGCCCCGCCCGCGCTCTACGACCTTGCCCGCGATCTCGGCATGGTCGATGCAGGGCTTTCGGGCGCGCTTGACGCCGCCCTGAGCGACGAGTTGCCCGTCAAGCTATCGGATGGCGGTCTCGTCCGCTCCGGCCACCGCGACGATCTCGATGCGGCGCGCGACCTTCGCGACCGCTCGCGCAAGATCATCGCCGGCCTCCAGGCGCGCTATGCCGAGGAGACGGGCATCCGCGGTCTCAAGATCAAGCACAACAACGTGCTGGGCTATTTCGTCGAGGTGAACGCGCGCGAGGGCGAGACCCTTCGTGCCAGGGCGCAGGAGGACGCCGGCGAGGCTTTCGTCCATCGCCAGACGCTCGCCAATTGCGTGCGCTTCACGACGGAGGAGCTCGGCGCGCTGGAGCGCGAGATCCTGAGCGCGAGGGACCGGGCGGCCGTCATCGAATCGGACGTCTTCCAGTCTCTGAGGATGGCCGTCGTCGCCGAGGCCACGGGCCTGCGCACGCTGGCCGAGGCCGCCGCCCGGCTCGACGTCGCGGCCGGTTTCGCGCGGCTGGCCGAGGAGCGCGCCTATGTGCGCCCCAGGCTCGACGACAGTCTCGCCTTCGAGGTCTCGGGCGGTCGGCATCCGGTGGTCGAGCAGACGCTCGCATCGGCCTCGGGTTTCGTCGCCAACGACTGCGCGCTCGGGGCCCGCTCCGCCGGCGAGCCCGGGCGGCTCCTCCTCGTCACGGGTCCCAACATGGCGGGCAAGTCGACCTATCTGCGCCAGAACGCGCTTATCGCGCTTCTTGCGCAGGTCGGCGCCTTCGTGCCCGCGAGCGCGGCCCATATCGGCCTCGTCGACCGGCTGTTCTCGAGAGTGGGCGCCGCCGACGACATCGCGCGCGGGCGCTCGACCTTCATGGTCGAGATGGTCGAGGCCGCCGCCATCCTCAACCAGGCGACGACGCGCAGCCTCGTCATCATGGACGAGATCGGGCGCGGGACGGCCACCTATGACGGTCTCTCGATCGCCTGGGGCGTCGTGGAGCATCTCCACGACACCAACCGCGCAAGGGGCCTCTTCGCGACGCATTACCACGAGCTGACCGCGCTTACCGAGCGCCTGCCCCGGCTCGACGCCGTCCACGTCAAGGTGAAGGAATGGCGCGGCGACGTCGTCTTCCTTCACGAAGTCGGACCCGGTGCGGCCGACCGCTCCTATGGCGTTCAGGTTGGCCGGCTGGCGGGGCTGCCGCCGGGCGTGGTCAAGCGCGCCAAGGCGATTCTCGCCGAGTTGGAGGCCGGCGGCGGCGTGGCCGGCGATCGCCTGGTCCCAAGCCTGCCCCTCTTCGCGCCACCGCCCGCGCCGGCCGCACCCGAACCCGATCCCGAGATGGACACGGCGATCGCGCTCCTGGAGCGCCTGCGCAAGGCCGATCTCGACGATCTCAGCCCGCGCGAGGCGCAGGCGCTGCTCTATGCGTTGAAGGGCGGGGTGGCCGGATAGGGCTAGGCTCCGATGAACGCTTGCGCCGGCCGGCGCTACCCGCCGCCCTGCGCCGCCCGCGTGGCGCGATGGGCCGCCTCCACCAGCGGATCCGATATCCAGCCCTCGAGCGGGTCGGCGGCGGGCGGGATGCCGTACTCCTCGTGCCTCGTCGAGGCCCATGCGGCCTGGACGGCGCAGAGAAGGGCATCGAGCGTGTCGGCGCCCGGATCGTCGGCCAGGTCCGGCGACGTCTCGACGGTGAAGCCGTAGCGGGCCTCGAAGGCCGGCCCCCCGAGAGCCGTCAGAATGGCGCGCCGTGCGGCGTGCTGGTCCACCGTCCGGTTGGCGGCCGTGTCGGTCTTGTAGCTGCGCCGCCCGATGAGGCCTCGCGCGAGAATGCCCGGATAGCCCTCCACCACCACGCGGCCGGCATCGCCCGCCACGCCGTGCGCCGGCAGATGCACGCCGGACCGCAGGAGCCGGGGGGCCCCCTCGAAATACATCAGGCCGACGGGCACGCCGTAGAGCTTTTGCGGGCTGATCCCGCCGGCGAAGCGGTCGACGGTGCGGTGGTGCTCCTTGTCGCCGGCGGCGCGCCCCGTGCGGTAGGCGTCGAGCCTGTCGCGAAACGCCTGTCGCTCCAGGCCGGCGACATAGTCCGTGCAGGCCGTCCATGTGAGCGGCCATCCGGCGTTCTCAAGGAAGCGTCTCGGCTGGCCGAAGGGAAAGTCGAGCGCCGCCACCCAGGGGCCGGGTCGGCACAAGAGGTCTTCGAAGGCCGCGAACTCCGTCAGCGCGCTCGCCTCGCGCGGGCGAAGCCGCCCGCCCGTCAGTTCCGCCGTCTGCACGGTGATCGGCTTTCGCCGGCTCGGTCGGCTGGTGAAATCGACGCCGATGATCCGCATGGCCGGGCCTTCCCTCGCTATGCCCCGTCCTGGCGCGGCTTGGCCGAGCGTCGTTGGTTGGCCAGGCATCGCTTGCTAGGCATCGCTTGGCGGCGTCCTTGGTCCGATCCGGCGGCCCAGCCTATCGTGCCCTTGACAATCGCGCACCCACCGCCCCGTTAGCGGGCATGTCCAGCACCGCGCCGTCATCGCCCACCGAACCCGCTCCGCTCGCCGCGTCCGACGGCGAGATCCAGCGCATGCGGGCCGAGATCCTCGCCCTCGGGGCGACGTGGCCGGAGGGCGGCGGGCCGGCACGGCTGAAGGCGCTGGTAGAGCGCGGGCGGGAGGCGGCGAAACTCGCGCTCGACGCGGGGCACGGGCGGGGCTGCGCCCGCCGGCTCTCGCGGCTCATGGACGCGGTGCTCGCCATGTTGGCCGAGGCGGCCCTGCGCCGGGTCTCGGCGAACGAGCCGGGCCTGGCGCCGGTCGGCTTCGCCGTCGCCGCGCAGGGCGGCTATGGGCGCGGCACGCTCGCGCCCCGCTCCGACATCGACCTTGTCTTTCTCACCCTCAAGGAGCCGACGCCCGCGCAATGCCGCGTCGTGGAGGCCGTTCTCTACCCGCTCTGGGACCTCGGGCTGACCGTAGGCCACGCGACCCGCTCGCTGGACGAATGCATCCGTCAGGCCAGGGCCGACATGACGACGCGCACGGCCACGCTCGATCTGCGGCACCTCTGGGGCGACGAGACCCTCGTGCCGCGCGCGCTCGCCCGGTTCCGCAAGGAGATCGTCGCGGGTTCGGTACCCGAATTCGTCGCCGCCAAGCTCGCCGAGCGCGACAGGCGCCATTCGCGCCACGGCGCCTCGCGCTATGTGGTCGAGCCTGACGTCAAGGACGGCAAAGGGGGGCTGCGCGACCTCCACACGCTGTTCTGGATCGCCAAATACGCGTATGCGGCCGACACGTCCGAGAAGATGGTCGCGCTCGGGCTCTACTCCCACGAGGAGCGCCGCGTCTTCGCGCGCTGCGCCGACTTCCTCTGGGCGGTGCGCTGCCACCTCCACTTCCTGACCGGTCGCGAGAACGACCGGCTCTCCTTCGATGTGCAGCCCGAGATCGCGCGCCGCATGGTGGCATCGGGCTTCGATGTCGGCGGCGCGCCCGAAGGCCTGGCCCAGGTCGAGGCCGTCATGCGGCGCTATTTCACGGTCGCCAAGCAGGTGGGCGACTTGACCAACATCGTCTCCGCCGTGCTGGAGGAACGCCAACTCAAAGACAATCCCGGCCTGTCGCGCTTCCTGCCGCGCCTCAGCCGCCCCAAGCCGCTCGCCGACGGCGACGGCTTCTTCGTCGAGAAGGGACGGCTCAACGCCGAGGACGGTCTCTTCGCGCGCGATCCTGTCGCCCTCATCCACATGTTCCGGCTGGCGGACAAGCACGACCTCGCCTTCCACCCCGAGATGGTGCGCCGCGCGACGCAGTCGCTGGAGCGGATCGACGACGGCGTGCGCGAGGATCCGGCCGCCAACGCGCTCTTCCTCGAGATCCTGACCGAATCGGACGACCCTGAGACGACGCTCAGGCGGATGAACGAGACGGGCGTTCTCGGCCGCTTCGTCCCCGTCTTCGGGCGGGTCGTGGCGATGATGCAGTTCAACATGTATCACCACTTCACGGTAGACGAGCACCTCATCCGCACGGTCGGCGCGCTCCATGCCATCGAGTCGGGCGAGCTGGCCGACGAGCATCCGCTCTCGAGCAAGCTCATCCAGAACATCGAATCGCGGCGCATCCTCTACGTCGCCGCCTTCCTGCACGACGTCGCCAAGGGCCGCCCGGAGGACCATTCGGAAGCCGGCGCCGGGGAGGCGCGCGCGCTCTGCCCCCGCCTCGGCCTCAACCCGGCCGAGACCGACGCCGTCGCCTGGCTGATAGAGCAGCACCTGACGATGAGCATGACCGCCCAGTCGCGCGATATCGGCGACCCCCGCACGATCGAGACCTTTGCCGGCATCGTCCAAAGCCCGGAGCGGCTCAAGCTCCTCATGATCCTGACGGTCTGCGACATCCGCGCCGTCGGCCCCGGCGTCTGGAACGGCTGGAAGGGCGAGCTCATCCGCGCGCTCTACCGCGAGACCGAGCCCGTGGTGTCGGGTGGCGAGACGCTGGAGCCGCGCGAGCCGCAGGTCGCGCATGCCAAGGCCGAGCTGCGCGCGGCGCTCGCCGACTGGTCCGACGACGCGTTCGCCGCCTATGCCGAGCGGCACTATCCGTCCTATTGGCGAAAGGTCGATCTGGAGCACCGGATCGCCCATGCCCGCTTCGTGGCCGAGGAGGACGCGCGCGGCACGGAAGACGGATCGGTGCTGGCCGTGCGGGGCGCGACGGACGCCTTCAAGGGCGTGACCGAGATTACCGTCTACGCCGCCGCCCACCCGCGCCTCGCCTCCACGATCGCGGGCGCCTGCGCGGCGTCGGGCGCCAATATCGTCGATGCGCAATTCTTCTCCATGACGGACGGGCGCGCGCTCGATGCCGTCTACATCCGGCGTATCTCGGACGAGGATGCCGACGAGATGGCGCGGGTCGATGCGATCGGCCGCGCGATCCGCGACGGATTGTCGGGCGCGGTGCGCCTGCCCGACATCATCGCCCACAAGCGCCTGCGCCCGCGCGTGAAGGCGTTCACGCTGACGCCGGACGTGACAATCAACAACACCTGGTCGCAGCGCTTCACCGTCATCGAGGTCGCCGGGCTCGACCGGCCGGGCCTTCTCTATGCATTGACCGGCGCGCTCTGGCGCTCGGGGGTGAATGTCGCCTCGGCCCATATCGCGACCTTCGGCGAGCGGGCCGTCGATGTCTTCTACGTAACCGACCTGACGGGCCACAAACTCCTCGACGAGACCCGGCGCGAGACCTTGCGCGAGACCCTGCGCGACGTGCTTGCCGATGAGGCGCCCGGTACGCGGGTGACCTATGAGAGGGAGCGGGAGCGTTTGTTGGAGGAGGGGTTGGCGGATTAGCGCCCGTCCCCCAGCACCGCCTGCACCAGCGCGAGCCCCGCGACCGCCGCCGTGTCGGCGCGCAGGATTCGGGGGCCGAGCGAGAGCCGCGCCGCGCCGGCGACCATGAGCCGCTCGCGCTCGTCGCTCGAGAACCCCCCCTCGGGGCCGACGATGAGCGTGGCCGGACCGGACGGCGCGAGGCCCTGAAGTATGGTGAGGGCCGGCGCCTCGGCCCGCTCGTCGCACATCAGGAGGTGGTCGGCCGCCCCCTCGCGGCCGATGAGAAAGGCCTCGAGGGAAAGCGGTTGCGCGACCTCGGCCAGCCTGAGGAGCCCGCATTGCTCGGCCGCTTCGCGCACATTGGCGCGCATCCGCTCGACATTGACCCGCGTGACCTGCGTGTGATGGGTCAGCACGGGCTGGAGCCGGCCCGCCCCCATCTCGACCGCCTTCTGGACCATGTAGTCGAGGCGCGCCGATTTGAGCGGCGCGAAGGCGTAGGTGATGACAGAGGGCGGCGTTTGCGGGCGGGACTGGTCGAGAAGCGTCAACATGGTCGCCGTCTTGTGGGCGCGGGCGATCGTGGCCCGCCACTCCCCGTCGCGCCCATTGAAGAGGAGGAGCGGGGCGCCGGCCTCCATCCGCAGCACGTTGGCGAGATAGTGCGATTGCGGCTTGTCGAGCGTCATCTCGCGTCCGCCCGCGAGGGGCGCCTCGACGAAGAGGCGCTGGGTGCGGAAATCATGTGTCGGCATCGAGAGGCTACCAGTGGGATCGCTGGCGCGAAGCGTAGCGCGTCGCGAGGCGACGAGCCAGCGGGGGCGGGCCGCGATCGCCGCCTCCCACTGCACCCTCCACCCGGGCCCGGGATCCTGCTAGAACGCTCCTGCCGGCCCGACCCGAGAAGAGATCTGCCCCATGAGCGAAGACCCGACGCGCGCCGAACGGCCGGACGCCTACGCCATCGATACGAGCGACTTGCCATGCGCGCGGGCGCGGGAGCGCCGAAGGGTACGGGATTCCGCGCGGCGTGAGGATCGGGCGACGCTGCCGACGCGTGGCCGGATCACCCTCGCCGACATCCAGTTCGACGCCGAGACCCATGACGCCGCGCTGTCGGCACGCCAGGGCGCGATGTTCCACTGATGATCGGCGCACCCCCCGATACCGCCATGCCCGATACCGCTTTGCCCGACGCGGCCGGCAATTGGGCCGACCGTCTGCCGGCCTCCTGGCGGCCCTATGCCCGTCTCGCCCGCTGGGACCGCCCGATCGGCTGGCAGCTTCTGATGTGGCCCTGCTGGTGGAGCGTGATGCTGGCCTGGCCGGCGCTGGAGCGGGCCGGCGCAGGCCCGGCCTGGGAGCGTGTTGCCTGGCACCTCGCACTCTTCGCCTTGGGCGCCATCGCGATGCGGGGCGCCGGCTGTACCTATAACGACATCGTCGATCGCGATCTCGACGCCAAGGTCGCCCGCACCGCCGCCCGCCCGATCGCGAGCGGCCGGGTCTCGGTGCGGTCCGCCGCCGTCTTCGCCGCGCTGCAGGCGCTGGTCGGGCTCGTCGTCGTCCTCCAGTTCGACCTCTTCACGATCGCGCTCAGCCTCGCCTCGCTCCTCGTCGTGGCCGCCTATCCCTTCGCCAAGCGGATCACCCATTGGCCGCAAGGCGTCCTCGGTCTCGCCTTCTCCTGGGGCGCGCTCGTCGGCTGGGCGTCGCTGACCGGGGGGCTCGGCCTCGCGCCGGTCCTCCTCTTCATGGGTACGGTCCTCTGGGTGATCGGCTACGACACGATCTATGCCCATCAGGACCGCGAGGACGACGCGCTTCTCGGCATCGGCTCGACGGCGCTGCGTTTCGGTGCCGCGACCCCGGTCTGGCTCGCCGGCTTCTATGGAGGATGCGTCTTCCTCGCCGCACTCTCGTTCTGGCTGGCGGGCGTCGGCTGGGCCGGTCTGGCGGGCCTCGCCGCTTTCGCTAGTCTCCTGTGCGTCCAAGTCGCGCGGCTCGACATCGACGATCCCGCCCTCTGCCTCGGGCTCTTCAAGGCCAATCACCTGGCCGGCGCCGTCCTGTGGGGAGGGCTGGCGATCGACGCGCTCCTTTGAAATAAAATCGCAATTAGGTCTAACATCCTAGAACTTTGTAGGCCCCATCCGCGTTTCCCGTTGCCCCCTGTGCTTCGCGCGGCATCCCGGACACCCGATCCCACGGCCAGACCGAACGGACCCCACGCCCTATGCCAACCTACAATCCCAGCGACGACATCGTGAAGCTCGGCACCGAGGGCCTCGACGAGATCCTGGGCGGGGGACTGCCGGGCCGCCACCTCTATCTCCTCGAGGGCGGCCCCGGCACCGGCAAGACGACGCTCGCCCTCCTCTTCCTCCTCGAGGGCATCAAACGGGGCGAGAAGGTTCTCTACGTCACGCTGTCGCAGACCAAGCAGGAGCTGGAGCAGATCGCACGCTCGCACGGCTGGTCGCTCGAGGGTGTGGTCGTGGAGGATCTCGAGGCGACGGCCGACCAGCGCGACGAGTTCGCGCAGACCGTCCTCCAGACCGCCGACATCCAGCTCGACCGAACCCGCCAGTCGATCGAGGACGCGCTCAAGGAACACCAGCCGACGCGCCTCGTCTACGATTCCCTCCTCGAGGTGCGCCACCTCTCGTCCGACGTGTTGCGCTACCGGCGCGAGATGCTGGGCCTCAAGTCCTTCATCTCCGAGCGCGGCATCGCGACCCTCGCCATCGATACGCTCACCGATGACGGTGAATCGGACACCGAGCTGGAGGGGCTCGTCCACGGCATTCTCCATCTCGACAAGCACCTACCCGAATACGGCACCGCGCGGCGCCGGATCGAGATCTCCAAGATGCGCGGCGTCGCCTTCGCCGATGGCTGGCACGACATGGCGATCCGGCGCGGCACCGGTATCGAGGTCTATCCGCGCGTCGTGCCCGATCTCGCCGACGAGGCGCGCGTGACCAATCTTATCCAATCGGGCGTCGAGAAGCTGGACGCGATGCTCGACGGCGGCATGGAGGCGGGCACGACGACGATCATGACGGGCCAGGCCGGTACCGGCAAATCGACCTTGTCCTCGCTCTACGCCCATGCCGCGCTGAAGCGCGGCGAAAGCGTTTGCTTCTTCCTCTTCGAAGAGCGCCGCGAAACCTTCTTCAGGCGCTGCGAAGGCTTGGGCATGGACATGCGCGGCCATGCCCAGACAGGCCTCTTGCGCCTCTACGACTTCACGCCGGCCGAGATCTCGCCCGGCGAGTTCAGCCGAACCGTCCAGCGCGATCTCGACGAGGCCGAGGTCAGCGTCGTCGTCATCGACAGCTTCACCGGATACCTCTCCGCGCTTCCGCACGGGTCCGAAGCGGTGATGCAGCTCCAGACGCTCCTGAAATACCTCACCCGGCGCGGCGTTCTCGTCCTCATCGTCGTGGCGCAGCACGGGCTTCTCGGCAACGACATCGTAACGGATGTCGACGTGAGCTTTCTCGGCGATACCATCCTCCTCCTTCGCATGCATGAGGAGCGCCCGCGCATCACGCGCTCCATCACGGCGGTCAAGAAGCGCCACGGCCCGCACGACATGACGGTCTACGAGCTCGACATCCACCCCGGCGGCATCGCCATCGGCCCCTATGGCGGCAGCGGCCCGCTGGTCGGACGGTGAGGGCCGCGATACGCGATCGCGGTTCGCGTCACCATCTGCGCCGGTGCTCGGGGGCAGGCCGGTGACACAGTCCGCCGAAGGCGGCCGCGGTGCGCCGGGCGCGGCTGGTGACGGTGCGCCGGGCCGAGACGCCGCACGCAAACGCCGTATAACGACGGGGCTCCATGCCTGGGCCACGGCCGATGACGGGCAGAAGCCCGGCATGGCGGAGCTTCTCGGCCGGGCCGCCAACACGCCACGCGAGGCCGACCCCGTTCTCGTCTACGCGCCGCTGAGGCACGACGGACCGGCTCTGGCGCGTCTCCTGGAAGACGACGGCGTGCGCGTCACGCTCTGCGCCGATCTCGATGCCATGCGCGCGGCTCTGGATGCGCCCATCGGCATGTTCGTCTTCACGCAGGAAGCCTTCTCGCCCGACATGCTCGCCTTCCTGCGACCCTGGCTGGAGGCGCAGGAGGTCTGGTCGGAGCCGCCCGTCGTCGCGCTCCTCGATCCGCGCCAGCACGGCCGCTCGCGCTCGGCCCACCTGACGCAGGCGCTGCCCAACGCGACCATACTCGTCCTGGAGCGCCCCGTCCGCGCGCTCGAGTTCCTCTCCTCGGTCCGCATCTCGCTCCAGACCCGGCGTCGGCAGCTCGATCTGCGCGACCAGTTCCTTGTCCAGGCCGACCTGCTGCGCGAGCTGAGCCACCGGGTGAAGAACGCGCTCGCCAACGTCTATGCCGTCTATCGGATGACCTATCGGCACAGCGCCGACCTCGAGAGCTTCGGTCCCGTCTTCGAGGCGCGCCTCCAGGCGCTCTCGCGCGTCCACCAGATGCTCACGACGTCGGGTTGGCAGGGCGCCGATCTCGAGGCCATGGCGAAGGAGACGCTGGCGCCCTACGGCGCCGGTCCGAAGGTCGGTGAAGCCAGAGCCGGCGACGGCGAGGCGGAGCCTCCTCGCGTGGCCATTGCCGGGCCGTCCGTGCCGCTGCCACCCCGGCAGGCGCTCAGCATGGCGCTGACGCTGCACGAACTGGCGACCAACGCCGCCAAATACGGCGCCCTCAGCGTCGGAGAGGGCCATGTCGACCTCACCTGGTCCGTAGAGACGAGCCGTGACGAATACGAGAGCCATTCCCGCC
This sequence comes from uncultured Alphaproteobacteria bacterium, assembly GCA_963799285.1. Taxonomy (GTDB): domain Bacteria; phylum Pseudomonadota; class Alphaproteobacteria; order Rhizobiales; family CAWCWK01; genus CAWCWK01. The sequence continues at coordinate 3,062,702 of CAWCWK010000004.1, read as the reverse complement.
GCCTCACGCTCGCCTGGCGCGAGAGCGACGGTCCCGACGTCTCCGATCCGGAGGCGTTCGGCTTCGGCACCACCTTCATCCGCTCCGCCCTGCGCGCCGAGCAGGACGGGCGGGTCGACTTCACCTACTGCACCGGCGGCCTGACCTGCGAGATCGCATTCCGCCTCGACGGGTAGAGCGTTCGGGCCTATAGGCGAGACGGTGGAACGCATCCCATCGGCCTGCGTTTCGCTTCTCATAAACAGCTCCCGGTCTTCTCGCGGACCTCGGCCTATCCAACGGACACCATCGCACACCATGCTGAAGATCCTGCTGGCCGAAGACGACATGCTCATCGCCATGGACATGCAGGCGATGATGGAGGATGCGGGGCATATCGTGCTCGGACCCGTCGCCACCGTCGGACAAGGCGAGTCGATCGCCAGCGAGACCCTTCCCGACATCGCCATCGTCGATATCGGCCTCAAGAACGGCGAGTCGGGGGTCGATCTGGCCCGGTTGTTGCGGAAGGGCTGGAACGTGCCCGTCATCTTCGTCAGCGGCGAGCCCACGCGCGCACAGGCCGGGCGCGACAACGCGGTCGCCTTCCTGCCCAAGCCCGTCATGCCGGACGACCTGGAGCGCTCCATCGATGTCGCGAGGGCGATCGCGATGGGGCAGCCTTTGCCGGACGTGCCGCCCCAGCTCGAAGTCTTCCAGACCGAGCCCCTCGGGCTGCCGCACTAGGGTCCGTTATCGCGGCGGGTACGCTGTGCGTTGCAGTTGAATTCGCGAGCCGGACATGCCAATTTAGAGTCATTCTAAACGCGGTCTGTCTGAGGCTGCCAAGGAGTGCCCCATGTTCATCCAGACCGAAGCGACGCCGAACCCGCAGACGTTGAAGTTTCTCCCCGGCCGCGACGTGCTGCCCGGCGGCGCGGTCGACTATCCGACGCCGGCGGACGGTGCGCCCTCTCCCCTCGCGCGCCGGCTCTTCGCGGTCCGCGGCGTGCGCGGGGTCTTCCTCGGCTCCGATTTCATCGCCGTCACCAAGGACGACAGCGACTGGGCACACCTGAAGCCCGCGCTGCTTGGCGCCGTGATGGAGCACTTCATGTCCGGCGAACCGGTCGTCGAGGACGCCTCCGCCCCGATGGGCGCCGACGAGGATTTCGACGAGGCCGACGCCGAGACCGTCTCGGTGATCAAGGAGCTCATTGAGACCCGGGTGCGGCCGGCCGTGGCCAACGATGGCGGCGACATCATCTTCCAGAGCTTCCGGGACGGCGTCGTCTCGCTCCACATGCGCGGCGCCTGCGCCGGCTGCCCGTCCTCGACGGCCACGCTCAAGCATGGCATCGAGAACCTGCTGCGTCATTTTGTGCCCGAGGTACGCGAAGTCCGCCCCGTCGCCTAGACGGGGCCGACGTCGCGCGCGATGCGCCTCCTCGTCCTCGACACGGCGCTTCAAGCCTGCACGGCCGCCCTCGTCGACGTGGACGAGGCCGGCACCGCGCGCCGTATCGCGGGCGCGAGCGTGGCCATGCGGATCGGCCATGCCGAGGCGTTGATGCCGATGGTGGTCCCTTTGCTGCGAGACCCCCCCGGCCTCGACCGGATCGTCACGACGATCGGTCCGGGCAGTTTCACGGGCCTGCGCGTCGCGCTCTCGGCAGCGCGAGGCCTTGCCCTCGCCCTGACTGTCCCCGCCTATGGCATCGGCACCCTCGCCGCACTCGCCGACGACGCGCGGGAGGAGTCGGGCGGCGAAGGCCCGGTCGCCGCCGTCCTCGACGCGCGGCGCGATCAGGTCTATCTCCAGACGTTCGGCGCCGATGGCTCGCCCGCCATGGCCCCCGCGCTCCTGCCGCTCTCGGCGGCGATGGAGGCCTTGGCGGACCTTGGCGGCTCACCCACCGCCATCGGCTCCGGCGCCGCACTCCTGGCCGGGAAGATCGGCCCGAGGCGAGCGTTGATCCGCGCCGCACCGTCCATTGCAGCGCTAGCCCGCACGGGCGCGCGTGCGGGGGAAGGCGCATCGCCGCCATCCCCTCTTTACTTGCGCGGCCCGGATGCCAAGATGCCTCGACCGTCCACCCTCAAGGCCGCCTGACCACCTCGTGGGAGCCGTCACGACATGACCACCAGCCTCGCCATCGTGGAGACGGATGCCGAAGCGGCCGGTACGCTCGCCGACCTCCATGCGCGCGCCTTCGCCGAGGCCGAGGGCGGGAGCGAGGCTTCGCGCGGCTGGTCCGAGCAGGAATGCGAGGCGTTGATGACGCAGCCGGGCGCGATCGGGCTCCTGGCGATGCTGCGCGGGCGGATCGGCGCCGCCAGGCCTGTCGGCTTCGCTATTCTGAAGAGCGCGGCCGACGAGGCCGAGATCCTCTCCATCGGCGTTTTGCCGACCACGCGCGGTCGCGGCGTCGGCGCGGCGCTCCTGCGCGACGCGCTCGAACGCTTGCCGCGTCACAAGGCGCGCCACCTCTTTCTCGAGGTCGATGGCGGCAACGCGGCCGCCCTCGCGCTCTACAAGCGTTTCGGCTTTTCGGAAGTCGGCCGTCGCCCGAGCTACTACGCGCCGGGCGCCGACGCCATCGTCATGCGCCGCGAGGTCTGACGGCCGAACGCCAGGACCATCGGGCTCGAACCGGGCATGGCGATCCCGGTTCCGGTTCCGCTGACGTCTGGTGTGCGAGCCCACCTTGGCCGTCATGCTCGGGCATCGACCTGAGGATGACGTGGAGGAGGCGACGGGCGTCGCGCTTCCGGCAGGGCCGGTTTGTGGGTCCAGGCCCTATCACGACTTTGGCAGATTGGTGGGCTGCAGGAATCCCACGGGCTTTGATTGGTGATTCGTGGATGGTCGGCTTTGTGGAGGGCTGTCCATGGGATCGGAGTGGCGGAAAGACCTGAAGCGGTGGCTGATGCCGTTTACGGCGTCGCCAACGCTCGCGCACAACGAGGTCCCGGCTGCTGTGGGCCTGCGGCTGTTCCCGCCCGAGAGTCGGACAAGCGACGAAGCGCGGCTTGCCAGAACCACTTGCCAGAACCGGCGTGCCCGAGCACCGCAGAACCTATAGGACCAAGCCCGAGATCGCGATCGACGAGACCGACCGACTGCGCGCTGCGGGCGCCCGCTGGCGCAAGCTCGCCTGGCGGCGCGGCCCGCCTCGCCGCCGTTCGCATGCGCGTGGCCGACGGTCCGCCCCAGCGCATCGGAGCTAAGGGCGCGCAGCACCGGCCGGACGGGAGGTCTGGCTGGTCGGCGAGCGTCGCTCTTCGGGCGACAGGAAGTACTACCTCGCCACCCCGCCACCGGATACAGCCCTGAAGCGCCTCGCCGGCGTCATCAGGGCGCGCTGCTGTTCCTGCCGCCCCAGCCTCATGCCCACGCTGCGGTCACACGCTTCGAACCTGCAATCTGTCAGAGTAGGGCTAGAACCGCAGCGCCTTGACCTGGCGGACCTGGGGCAGGGCGGCTATGTCGGCCAGCACGCCGTCCGGGGCCGCACCATCCACCTCTATCAGCGCGATTGCGTCCTCGCCGGCTTTTGCGCGCCCGAGATTGAAGGTCGCGATGTTGACGCCGGCCTTGCCGAGCAGCGTGCCGAGCGCGCCGATGAAGCCTGGCTTGTCCTCGTTCGTCACGTAGAGCATGTCCTCGGCGAAGCCCGCGTCCATGCCGATGCCCTTGATCTGGATGATGCGCGGGCGCCCGTCGCTGAAAACCGTGCCGGCGACGGAGCGCGACTGGCGCTCGGTCTCGACGGTGAGGCGGATATAGTTCTCGTAGGCGCCCTCCTGCGCCCGCCGGGTCTCCTCAATGCGGATGCCTCGCTCGCGCGCGATGATGGGGGCGGAAACCATGTTCACGTCGGCGAGGAGTGGTCGCATGACGCCGGCGACGATGGCGGAGGTGAGCGCCTTCAAATTCATCTCGGCGACCTCGCCCTCGTATTCGATCCGGATGCCCTTCAGCCCCGTCTCGGTGAGCTGGCCCGCGAAGGAGCCGAGCTTTTCGGCCAGGTCGACGAAGGGCTTGAGGCGCGGCGCTTCCTCGGCCGTGATCGAGGGTGCGTTGAGCGCGTTCTGGACGGCGCCCGTCATCAGATAGTCCGACATCTGCTCGGCCACCTGGAGCGCGACGTTCTCCTGCGCCTCCGTGGTCGCGGCGCCCAAATGCGGCGTGGCGACGACGTTCGGGTGGCCGAAGAGCGGGTTCTCGGTCGCCGGCTCCTCCGCGAAGACGTCGAAGGCCGCGCCCGCGACGTGACCGCTATCGAGCGCGTCCCTCAGCGCCGCCTCATCGACGAGGCCGCCCCGCGCGCAGTTGACGATGCGCACGCCCTTCTTCGTCTTGGCGAGGTTCTCCTTGGAGAGGATGTTGCGGGTTCCGTCGGTGAGGGGCACGTGCAGCGTGATGACGTCGGCGCGCTTCAGCAATTCATCGAGCTCGACCTTCTCGACGCCGAGATCGACAGCCCGCTCAGGGGTCAGGAAGGGATCGAAGGAGATCACCTTCATGCGCAGGCCCAGCGCCCGGTCGGCGACGATGGAGCCGATATTGCCGCAACCGATGAGGCCGAGCGTCTTGCCGGTCATCTCGACGCCCATGAATTTCGACTTCTCCCACTTGCCACTCTGCGTCGAGGCATCGGCCGAGGGGATCTGGCGGGCGAGCGCGAACATCATCGCGATGGCGTGCTCGGCCGTCGTGATCGAGTTGCCGAAAGGCGTGTTCATCACGATGACGCCCCGGGCCGAGGCGGCCGGGATCTCGACGTTGTCGACGCCAATGCCGGCCCGGCCGATCACCTTGAGGTTCGTCGCGGCCTCCAGCACCTTGGCCGTCACCTTGGTGGCCGAGCGAATGGCGAGCCCGTCATAGTTCGGAATGGCGGCGAGGAAGGCGTCCTTGTCCTTGCCGAGATCGGGCTCGTAGGTGACGTCGAGACCGCGGTCCTTGAAGATCTGGACGGCCGTGGGGGAGAGCTTGTCGGAGATGAGAACGCGGGGTGCGGTCATGGGGAGGGTCCCTTGGGAAAGATGATGGCGGTTGCGCCCATCGAGCCTTCTCCCCTCGTGGGAGAAGGTGCCGGCAGGCGGATGAGGGGGATGTCTCACTAGAAGCGAGGGTTCGGGAGACGTACCGAGCTCGCCGCGGCAGCTGACGAGACAATCACCCTCACCCTGTCCCTCTCCCGCAAGGGGAGAGGGGGCGTCGAGCGGGAGGGGATGGGTTCTACGCGGCGTCCTCGAGCGTCGCCATCTCCGTCTCGAACGCCCAATCGAGCCAGGGCACTAGCGCGTCGATGTCGGAAGTCTCGACCGTGCAGCCGCACCAGATGCGTAGACCCGCCGGGGCGTCGCGATAGGAGGCGATGTCGAGGGCGATGCCGCGCGCCTCCAGCCGTTTGGCGAGGGCCTTGGCGAAGGCGGCCTGCGCGTCGGCATCGAGCGCCATGACGGTGGGATCGATGATCTTCAGGCAGACGGAGGTGTTGGAGCGGGTCGCGGGGTCGACGGCGAGGAAGTCGATCCAGTCGGTCGCCTCCACCCAGTCCGAGAGGGCCTTGGTGTTGGCGTCGGCTCTCGCCATCAGACTGTCGAGCCCGCCGACGGCGAGCCCCCATTCGAGCGCAACGATATAGTCCTCGACGCAGAGCATGGAGGGCGTGTTGATGGTCTCGCCCTTGAAGATGCCCTCGATGAGTTTGCCGCCTTTAGTCAGCCGGAAGATCTTCGGCAGCGGCCAGGCGGGGGTGTAGCTCTCCAGACGCTTCACCGCGCGGGGGGAGAGGATGAGGATGCCGTGCTGCGCCTCGCCGCCCATCGCCTTCTGCCAGGAGAAGGTGGTGACGTCGAGCTTGGGCCAGTCGAGGTCTTGCGCGAAGGCGGCCGACGTCGCGTCGCACAGCGTCAGGCCCTCGCGGGTCTCGCTGATCCAGTCCGCATCGGGCACCTTCACGCCCGATGTGGTGCCGTTCCAGGTGAAGACGACGTCGTGGGCGGGGTTCACCTGCGCGAGGTCCGGCAGGTGGCCGTAATCGGCCTCGATCCTGCGGGCGTCGAGTTTCAGCTGCTTGATACCATCGGTCACCCAGCCGGCGCCGAAGCTCTCCCAGGCGAGGAGGTCGACGGGGCGCTCTCCCAGCATGGTCCACATGGCCATCTCGAAGGCGCCGGTGTCGGAGGCCGGGACGATGCCGACGCGGTAGTCGTCCGGCACGCGCAGGACCTCGCGGGTGAGGTCGATGGCGCGTTGCAGCTTGGCCTTGCCGTCGGCCGAGCGGTGCGAGCGGCCGAGAACGGCGCCCGAGAGCGCGTCGAGCTGCCAGACGGGCGGCTTCGCGCAGGGGCCGGACGAGAATTGGGGATTGTTCGGGGTCACCCCCGGAACGGGCACGTGATCGTCTGCGACATCGCTCGCAGGAAGGGGCTTCGAAGCCATGTGGCTATCCTCTCAGATAGAAAGTCTCGCGTTGGGGCGAGATGTCCCGGAGCGGGGTCTATGGGAGAGGAGGGGGGGCGTCAACTGGCATCGTCGCCGACCCGAAACGAAGAAGGGCGCCCGCGAGGGACGCCCTTTTTCGCAACCTGTCATCGGCGGGAGGCCCGCGGCGCCTAATGCTTGTAGGGAACGTCCGGATAGTGGACCGGGATCGGCTCCTCGTAATAGTCCGCGCCGCCGAACTCCCAGCGCATGCCGACGCGAACGTCGTGGCTGTCGATGCTCTTGAGGTCGTGGCCGTCAAAGGTGCCGGCCGGCGTGCAGGGGCAGGGCTGAACTTCGGTGAAGTCCTGGCCCTCGGCATCGCCGAGGTTGAGGTAGCGATAGCCGACCTCGAGGGTGAGGCTGTCGGTCGCCTTGAAGCCGACACCGGCGTGAAGTGCGTAGGCCAGGTCCCAGTTGGACGACTTGCCAAGCGTGTAGGCGCCGCCGTCAAGACCGCCCGGGTCGATGTCGCGGACGCCCGAGATCGAATGCCGGGCCCCGCCTATGCCGGCGCCGATGAAGGGCGTCAGCTTGCCGAACGTGCCGAAGTCGGCATAGGCGTTGGCCATGTAGACCTGGGAGTTGAGCGAGCCGCGGTAGAAGTTGTTGCGGATCGTCGTGTTGGTCTGGGTTCCGCCCTGGATACAGGTACCGGTGTGATCGTAGCCGCCGACGCAGACCTGCTCGGTGGTGATGTAGTCGTACTTGTCGACGACCTGGAAGCCGATCGAGCCACGGAACTCGGCTGTCGCATCGACACGGAAGTAGTTGTTGAAGCGATAGCCGGCACCGACGGCGATCGAGACACCCTCGTCGAGCTGGGTGTCGATATACATGCCGCCTGGCACGGGACGCTGCGGGTTATGGTCGAAGAGCGTGCGGTTGTAGAACTCGGCGTCGTTGTGGACCGAGACGCCGACATCGCCGCGCAGGTACCAGCCGCCGCCGACAGCGACCGCGCGGGGCGGCTCGACGATCTGGGGAACGTCTATGACCTGCGGGAAATCAGCGGCGATCGCCGCGCCGGAGGCCATGCCGGCCGTCATCAGGGTGGCGGCCGTCAGGAGGGCCGCTCTGCGTGCAATCATGGTCTTCTTCCTTTACCAAGGGCGCCGCTGGCGCGGTCTCTCGGGAAGGACCATGACGGGGTTTGGTTAAACGGCCCTTAAGGTTAACTGAGCTTTGGGAGGCGTTCGGGCGAAGCGCGCCTGATGATCGAGTGGATGTGGCAGTCAAGCCACAGTATTCGCAGCCGCGATACAGCCGATCGACTCGCTGAAAACGCGAAAGGCCCGACCGCTGATGCGGCCGGGCCTTCTCGGACGGGATCGGCCGAGCGAACTCCGTGCGTCCTATCCCCGAAGGCCGGCGGCCAGTTCGCGGTTGATGCTGATCAGCGGGGCGACGGAGGCTGGCGAGACCTCGCGCTCGGCTTCGAGCGAGCGGTTGAAGACGAAGATGGCGAGATTGGCCACGTTCTGCTTCACCGGCGTCGGCAGCGGGTTCTCGTCGCTCGTCACCGAGGTGGCGAAGACGCTCCAGAGCTTGCGGTTGTAGTGCAAAGCCTCCTGGTAGGGCTGCTTGGGCGCGCCCTCGACGCTCGCCTCGGCCAGCCGGGCGGCGGCCTTGAGAAGAAGCTCGGCCTCAAGCTCTCGCGGCGCGACCGTAACCTTGGCTGTCCGCGTGTACATCTGTGCAGCGCTGTGCATCATCGAGCAACTCTCCCTCGTACGCAATAAGCGTCTTGGCTTCCTTGAGAGCTTTGTAGAGCGCGCCCGTTAATATGTTATGATTAACGCGGTCGACGATGGGAAGCGTGCTCGGAGCAGCTCGTACGATGTCCCTGACGAGGGCGAAATAATCGTCCTTCAACTTGGCGACGTCGTTGGAGAGATACATCAGCTGAACCGCGAGATAGAGCCGTTTGGCGGGACTGTCGGCAGTCTCCGCGGTCAGGATGTCCTTCTCGCGAAGGATCGGCGAATGGCCCTGAATGGTCAGCCGGGTTCTCTGGTTGCCGTTGGTAACGACGGAGTCGCCGAGAATGATCCGCTCGCCGGGCTTCAGCTCAACCTTGAGGGCCATGTCTGCCTTCCTTCTGGATGAAATCTGGAAGGAACAGGCAACCACCGCCCTACCCACCAATGGTAGGCAAGATTACGTTAGGCCGCCTTAACGAGCGCTTAAGCAACGCCGGTCTCGTGCCAGAATGGCACGCGGCCCGACCCCGCGAGCCTGCACATCTTGCCGGGTTTGCTTCTTCCCTAAGGGAAGCTGAAGGGGTCGGCGGCGGGGCGGGATCCCCGCCGCCGGCGGCTGTCGCGTCGAGATGGGGACGGAACGCGGCAGCCGGGTCTCGTGAGCGCCGGTCGAGGCGCTAGAAGAGGCGGAGCACGCTCTGCTCTGCCTGGGCAGAGAGCGCGAGCGCGGTCGAGGCGAGTTCCTGGCGCGTCTGGAGGGCAAGCATCTTCGCGCCCTCCTCGTTGGGATCGGCGAGCGTGAGCTTGTCCGAGCCGGCCTGGAGCGTGTTGATCATGTCTTTGGTGAAGTCCTCGCGGATCTGCAGCACGGCCTGATCGGAGGCGTAGGACGACGATATCGACTCCAGCTCGGAGACGGCCGCGCTCAACTCCGTCACCGCCGCTTCGATGGCGCTGTCGAGCTGAAAGTCGCCGCCCGGATTGATGCCGGCATTGTAGGCCTCGATCCGGGAGAGGCCGAGGCTGACCGAATCGACGGTCCGTCCGTCGAGCGTCAGCGACGAGCGATTGCCCGAGCTGGACGAATTCTCGTTGAAGGCGACGGTGAGGCTGTCGCCGCCCAGGAGATTGACGCCGTTGAAGCCCGAATCGCGCGCCACCTCGTCGATCTGGGTGCGGATGGCGTTGAACTGCTCGGCCAGCGCGCGGCGGGTCTCGCTCTGCTCGACCGCGACGGTCTCGCCGCCCGTGAAGCCGCCATTGGCGCCGGAGCCGGCCGCGATGGCGAGCGCACGGCCGTCGCTGGCCTCGATGACGATATTGCCGCTGTCATCGACGCTCGCGCTCGCATTGCCGACCTGAGAGGTGATCGCGGAGGCGAACTCCGATGCCGCCGCGCCGGCCGAATAGGAGACCGTGGTCGTCACGCCGTCCACGGTGACGTCGAGGCTGCCGGCATTGGTCGAGTCGAACGCGTTGGTGGCGGTCGCGGTGCTGACCGCGCCCTCGGCCTGGAGGGCCTGCTGCGCGAGGCCGCGCGCCTGGCCGACGAGGTCGGTGATGGTGGAGAGGCCATTGTCGGCCGCCTCGACCGTGCTCTGTGCCATGGCCATCGAATCGAGGAGCTGGGTGAGCTGCTGCGCCCGGCTGTCGAGCGCGCGGGACTGGAAGTAGCTCGACGGATTGTCGACGGCCGAGTTGACCTTCCGGCCCGTCGCGAGGCGCGTCTGCGTCTGCGAGAGCATCTTGGCCGTGTTCTGCATGGCCAGGAGGTTCTGGCGGACGGGGGCGGTGAGGGTGGGCTGCATGTGCGTCTGACGCTCCATTCTAGTGCTGTGACATCCTCCGATCTTCGCCGGAGTGACCTCACAATGCGGGCGCCGTGCTAAGGGGGGTTGAGACAAAAGCCTCGCATTTTAGCCAAGCCGCCGAAGGAGGAGCGAGACGGGGCGGCGGCGTTCCGTGTGGTTAACCGAATGGGGCGCCGCGCGGCGTCGATGGGTCCGCGAGCGACGGTCCGTGCGCGCCCGGCGGCCGGCAGTCGTTCATTCGCCATACATTCGGGCTGTGATGTCTGATAGACAGGCCTCAGCCCGGTGCGGGCTCGTTCCGCGCCGACCACCAATCATCTCGCGCTCCATGGAGACCTGGCCTTGCCGATCCCCCGCTTCCTCGCCCGTTCCGCACGCGGTCTCGCGACCGCCTTCGCCGTCATCGCCGCGAGCCTCGTCCTATTGCCGGCCGCGCACGCGCTCACGGCGGACGAGCAGGCCGCCGTTCAACGCGCCAGCCAATATGTCAACGGTATCAAGGCTATCACCGGGCGCTTCACGCAGACTGGCCCGGACGGGCGGCGCGTCGGTGGCACCTATTATCTGGAACGACCCGGCAAGATCCGCTTCGACTACGACGATCCCTCCACGCTTCAGATCATCGGGGACGGGCGCTTCGTCGCCGTGCGCAACAAGAAGAAGAACACGCACGATTCCTATCCCCTCGGCCGCACGCCGCTACGCTTTCTCGTCAGCGGCACCGTCGATCTGGCACGCGACGCGCAGGTGCTCGGTGTCTATGCCGATCCTGCCCGGACCACCGTCGTCCTCGCCGACACCAAGAGCGGCGACGGCCGGCTCAGCCTGACCTTCGACGGCCCCGACTTCCAGCTCAAGCAGTGGACGGTCACCGATGCGCAGGGCCTCGACACCACCGTCGTCCTCGATTCCATGCAGTCGGGTGACAGCCTGCCCGACCGTCTCTTCCGCATCCCGCGCATCGAGAACTGAAGCGGCGGGCGGCTCTCTGAGAGCGAGCCCCCCGTCCCGCGCCGATCACGTCTGCGTCACGCGCGGTGCAGGACCCCTTGCGAGCGGCCTGCGGCGCGACCACCTATCGGTCACGCGACGGCGTATCGCGTACGGGCTCGCCCCCCCTTCGGCCCGATGATGCGTCCGCGTGCCGCGCCGGCCTCGCCGTCGCGGTCCGGCGCGCCCGATCAAAGCCCCCCCAGCCCGATCGGGCGTGCCCCCCTCCTCGCCCGCGCTTTCGTGCCCGGAGCCATGCCCATCCGGCATTGAGGGTTTCGTCATCCCATCCGTGCTAGACGGGCGCGATGTCGACACCGCCCGCCTCCGTCACGACCTGGAACATCAACTCGGTGCGCCTGCGCACGCCGATCGTGCGCCGGCTCCTCGAAGCTCAGGCGCCGGACGTGCTCTGCCTTCAGGAGATCAAGTGCCTGGAGGACCAGTTTCCCCATGAGGCTTTCGCCGATCTCGGCTACGACCACGTGGCGGTCAACGGCTACAAGGGCTATCACGGCGTCGCGATCCTCTCGCGCCATCCCTTCGCAGAGGCCTCCAGGCGCGATTTCTGCGGCCTGCAGGACGGACGCCACGTCGCGGTCCGCTTCGCCGACGATGCCGACCACGCGCTCGCCGGCACTTGGACGCACAATTTCTACGTGCCGGCCGGCGGCGACGTGGCCGATCGGGACGAGAACCCGAAATTCGGACACAAGCTCGATTTCATGACCGAGCTGACCGCCGCCCATGACGGCTCGGCCCCGCGGTCCATCCTCGTCGGCGACCTCAACATCGCGCCCGAGGAGCACGATGTCTGGTCGCACCGACAGCTCCTCAAGGTCGTCAGCCACACGCCAATCGAGGTCGAGGCGATGCGTGCGGCGATCGCGGCCGGCGGCTGGCAGGACGTCGGGCGCCGCCTCGTCAGCCCGGACGCAAAGCTCTACACGTGGTGGTCCTACCGCGCCCGCGACTGGCGGGCCGCCAACAAGGGGCGCCGCCTCGACCATGTCTGGGTGACGCCCGACCTCGCCGATCGCATCGCCTCCTACCATGTGCTGCGCGAAGCCCGTGGCTGGGACAGGCCGTCCGACCATGTGCCCGTCACCGTCCGGCTGAAGGCGAATTCTGCGCCGTCTTGAGGCTTGGTTAACCACGCTTCGACATGGTGCAGGGAGGATCGGCGCGCCTGCGTGCGGTCCTTTTTCCTGCGCGAAGGGCGACCGGACACCATGACGGCATCAGCGGCCAACCACATTTCCGAGATCGGTGCCTCCCGCACCACGCGAGAGCGGACCGATCCGGACCTCCGCCAGGGCCGAGCGCTCATCGACGAGATCGCGGCCAATGCGTCCCGGGTCAACGCCGCCTCCTCGGAGCGGGCTGGCACGATCGCGGACCTCGCCGGCCGCGCGCGCGGCCTTCACGAGGACATCGTGCGCCTGCAGGCGACGGCCGATGCGGGCCAGGGCGAGATGCGCGGCACGGCCGAGGCCGCCGCGACCATCGTCGGCGAGGTCGAGGCCATCGTCGGCACGCTCGACGCCTCGCTGACGGGGATCGGCGAGCTCTTCGGTCGGCTGGCCGATTTCGGCAAGCGCTTCGAGGAGGTCGACGCGATCTCGTCGCGCATCGCGGCCATCGCCCACCAGACGAACCTCCTCTCGCTCAACGCGATGATCGAGGCGGCGCGGGCCGGCGAGGCCGGCCGCGGCTTCTCGGTGGTCGCCGGCGAGGTCAAGTCGCTCGCTTCCAACACGGCCGAATCGGCCAATGCGATCGCCTCCGTCGTCGTGGCGCTTAACCAAGCCGTCGATGGTATGAGCGGCCTTTGCGAGGCCCTCGTCTCCGACGCGACGACGAGCGCCGCACAGGGTCGCGACAATCTGAAGGGCCTTCACCACATGCGCGAGACCCTGCGTCGATCCGCCGAGGAGGCCGAGGACCGCGCCGGCCTCTCGGCCCGCAATCTCGGCGCCATCGCCGATCTCGTCGGTGAGCTCGACGCGTTGCAGTCCGACACCAGGGTGGCGGTCGAAGGCTCGGCCCGCAATCTCGAGATCACCCGCGACGTCGCCGCCATACTCGATGGCGTACTCGCTCGGGGTTAGGGCGCTTCCGGTGACGCTGCGGACACCGGAGCGACGAACACCGCCCCGGTGAACGCGTCGTCCGCCGCTCGTCACATCGCGCCGTCCAGAGCGTCCAGCTTGGCCGCGACGCCTTCGAAGGCGCGCAGCTGCGCGTCGAGCGAGCGGGTGAGGTGGTCGCGCACGAGCGTGATCGTCTCGGGATATTCCTCGAGGACGCGGCGCATCAGGAGCCGGGGGATCTCGATGAGCTGGCCGCTCTCGACCATTATAGCCGTCGCGGGCCGGGTCGCGTCCGCGATGAGGGCCCGCTCGCCGATGAGCGCGGGCGGCGACACGCGGGCGATCTCGGCGCCCTCCTCGTCCTCGAAGGCGACGATGCCCTCGACCAGCATCAGCGCGGTGAAGGCCGGCGCGCCCTTGGTGAAGACCTTCTGGCCCTCGCGGCGCCGCACCCTCTCGGCCGAGAACGCGACGAGCCTCAGCGGCTCCTCGGGAAAGCGGGAGAAGAGGGGCAGACCCCGCAGGACCGTCATCGTGTCCTCTAGGCGCATGACGACGCCCGACGCCTCACGCGATGCCCGCCATCGTCTTCGCTCGAGGAACGTCTCACGGCATCAGCTTGTACCCGCCGGCCTCGGTCACGAGGAGGCGGGCATTGGCCGGGTCGGGCTCGATCTTCTGACGCAGCCGGTAGACATGGGTCTCGAGCGTGTGCGTGGTCACGCCCGCATTGTAGCCCCAGACCTCCTTGAGGAGCGTGTCGCGCGCGATCGGCTTGCGGCCGGCCTTGTAGAGATAGCGCAGGATCGCGACCTCCTTCTCGGTCAGCCGGACCTTCTTGTCGTCATCGGTGAGGAGAAGCTTGGCCGCCGGCTTGAACGTATAGGGGCCGACGCGGAAGGTCGCGTCCTCCGAGCTTTCGTGCTGCCGGAGCTGCGCGCGGATGCGCGCCAGCAGCACGGCGAAGCGGAAAGGCTTGGTGACGTAGTCGTTGGCGCCCGCCTCGAGCCCGAGAATGGTGTCGGCGTCCGAATTATGGCCCGTCAGCATGATGACGGGGGCCGAGAAACCCTTGGCGCGGAGCATCCGCACGGCCTCGCGCCCGTCCATGGAGCCGAGGTCCACATCCATGATCAGGAGATCGACGGGGACCGCCGCCGTGTCCGCGCTCGCGCTTTGCAGGCGGCGCATGGCCTCGGCCGGATCGTTGAGCGCTTCGGCGTCGAACTCCTCGTAGAGTTCAAGCTGCTCGACCAGGGCGTCGGTGAGGGAGGGGTCATCGTCGACGAGGACGATTTTGCGTTTCGGCGTCATGGTCGATCTTTTCACTTGTCCAGACGGCTTCCGGCACCCCTCGAAGGCGCCGACGCCCCCCGAAGGCGCAGGCCCGCCGACTGTCGAGGTGCGATATGGCGGTTTCGTGTCGCACCCGGCCCCGAAGGCGGGCCGGTCAGCGCGAGACGCGGTAGCGCGCCATGAAGCGCCGGTCGATCGTCTCCTTCAGCCAAAGCGCCGAGCGGCCGCGCCAGACGATGCCGGGCCTGACCGCGGCATCCGTCGCCGTGCCGATCTCGCCGCCCCAGGCGCCGAGGCCGGTCCCGTCGCCGAGATTGGCGACCCAGAGCCACCGCGTCTGAGGGCGGTAGGGGCGAAGGACCAAGCCCTTCACGGCGGCGAGAAGGTTGTCGCAGAGGATCGGCGCCGCGCGAACGCCGAAGACGCCGACCTTGGGGCGCGGCGCGCCGATGATGCTGGCGCAGTCGCCGACGGCGAAGACGGACGGATCGCCATCCGCGTTCAGCATTGGCGTCACATGAAGCCCCGCCTTCGCGTCATGCGGCAGATCGAGCGTGCCGACGAGCGGATGGGCCTCCAGCCCCGTGGCGAGGACGACATGGTCAAAGGGAAGCGACGCCCCGGCCTCAAGGGACACGCGCGCCTCCTCGATGTGGGCCACGCGGGCCTCGGGTAGGACGGTGATGCTGCGTTCGCGCAGAAGCTCCGCCAGGCGCCGCGTGGTTCTCGTCTCGGCTCCGCCTCCGCCGAGGACGGTGACGGCGATGGCGCCGCCGCGGCGGCGGGCGAGGGCGTCGAGGTTCAGCGCGGTCTCGGCTCCGCCAAGGCCGAGGCCGACGACGATGACGGCGGGCACTGCGCCCGGCGCGTCTCGCCAGCCCGCCTCCAGCGTGCGCCTTAGAGCGAGGAGTGCGGGGATCGGCTTGGCGGACCAGACGTTTCCGGTTCCCTCGCGGACGAGGTCGCGGGGAACGTGGGAGCCGATATTGATCGAGAGGACGTCGTAGCGCTCCATGCCGCCGCCGGCGAGCGTGACGGTGCGGGCCGCACGGTCGATCGCGACGGCGCGGTCGCGCACGCCGCGCCCGCCGCGCGCCTCGATGAGGGCGTGCGGGTCGAGGCTGTCGTCCTCGGCCTCGTATTCGCCGCCGAGAAGGCCCGTGGCCATGCTCGAATACCAGAACCGGCCGGGGTCGATTAGGACGAGGTCGATCTCCGCCTCGGCGAACCGGCGCCCCTCATCGGCGACATGGAGATGGGCGTGCCCGGCGCCGACGAGGACGACGGTGCTGCGAGCGGGATCGGCCCTGCGGCCAGGGGAAGGCGGAGGCTCGCTCAACGTCCGGTCCTGGCGGCGAGCGGCCTATTCCTCGACCGGATGCCCGGCGTCGAGCCAATCCTTGTAGCCGCCGGGCGCGAGGGCGGCGGCCTTCAGCCCGAGCTTTCCGAGCGCCTGCGCCGCAAGGGCCGCACGAGGGCCGGCGCCGCAGTAAAGGACGAGCGGCTCGACGTCCTCGCCCGCCTTGGCGCGCTCTGTCAGGACGGTGGGCAGCTGGAACTCGATCAGCCCGCGGGGCACGTGGACGGCGCCCGCCACGCGGCCCTTCATCCATTCGGCCGGCTCGCGCACGTCGACCAGGACCGCGCCCGCGTCGTAGCGCCTGCGGGCCTCGTCCAGATCGACGAGCTCGACCTCCTTGGCGGCGTCGGCGACGAGGTCCTGGATGGTCTGCGGCATGGAACGTTCCCGGCTGGCTGGCTCTCGCCCCTTCGGGGCCCGATCCGGCATAGGACGGCGTAACGGGCGGCACAAGGGGCGGCACGAGAAGCGGCACAAGGGGCAACACAAGGAGCGACCTGGGAGGCCGAGGGCGCGCCCCTATCCGCGCGCCGCTTCCCAGGCGGCGCGGGTCAGCCGCCAGACCTGCGTCTCCCTCGCGCCCTGGCCGAGATCGAGCCTCGCGTCATAGGCGTGCACGGCGCCGAGGCGGTCCGTTGCCGTTTGCGAGCGCAGATTGCCCGGCGCGATGTGCAGCCAGACCGTATCCGTGCTCCCATAGGCATGGGTCAGCATGAGGCGCTTCATCGCCGCGTTAGTGCGCCCGCCCCAGTGCTCGCGCTTGAGGAAGGTGAAGCCTATCGCGATGGAGGGCGCGATGTCGGGCGCGCCGTAGAAGCGGCTGCATCCGATCACGCCATCCGGGCCGTGCGCGCGCAGGGCGAGCGTGCCGCCGGCCGAGAGCAGGAAGTCGAAATAGGGATCGAAGGCGACCCGCGCGTGCCGGTCCCGCGCGGGATGCTGCGCCCAGATGGCGGGGTCGGACGCGGCCGCAAAGAGCGCCTCGCGGTCCTCGGGGCGCAGGGGCGAGAGCGTCAGCCCGTCGCCCGAGAGCGAGGGCTGCGCATCGAACCCTTGCGGGAGCCGGCTCATCGCGGCGCGGCTGCGCGGCCTTCGCGCGGCGCCTTCGTCAGTAGCTGACCGCCGGCTCCATCGTCTTGGCCTCCGCGACCCATTTATGGCAGTGCTTAGGCCCCGGCACCTGGCGGACGAGCTTTCTCTTCTCGTTCGCCTCCGCGATCATCTTGGCGAGATTGTCGGGGTTGCGGTTGCGCAACTCCTTCACGGTGTCGACGCCGGCCGCTTCCAGGAGTTCGGAATATTCCTCGCCGACCCCTGATATGCGCATCAGGTCGCACATGTTGACCCATTTGAGGATGTAGTCGGGGTCGATGCCGCTCTCCTTGGCGACCGACTTGCGCCCCGAGGGCGTCGCGCCCTTCTCCAGCAGCGTGGCCGTGGTGCGGATGCCGATGTCGCGCAGCTTCTTGCCGTAGGCCGGGCCGATGCCCTCGATCTTCTCAATGGTGTAGCGCATCAAAAGTGCCTCCTCGTCGGGTACGCGTCGGGCGGGGCGCCCTCGCGCCCCGCGAGGATCTGACTTGAGTCTAGAGAAACTGATCGAGTCCCGGGATCTGCCCCACCACCTGGGCGACCGTCTCGTCGCCGGCGTGCTCGCGGGCGAAACCGAGAAACTGCTGGGCGACCGTCTGCACGTCGCCCATGCCGAGGCCGGCCGCCGTCAACTCGTTCATGACCGCCATGGCGCCGCCGCCGCCCATCATGCCGCCAAGCCCGCCGCCAAGCCCGCCACCGAGCCCGCCCATCATGCCGCCTCCGGCCGAGGGGCCGGCGACCTCGCCCGGAGGCGCCGCGAGATAGCCCTCCGCGCCCGGCAGCTTGGCCATCAGGTCCTTGACCTCGGTCGACGGACCTTCCTTGTTGATGAAGTTGAGGATGATCGAGACGACCTTGCGGGCCGTCTCCTCGTCGACGCCGACGCGCTCGGCGATGTTGGCGATCAATGCGTCCATGGTCTCAGGGCCCCGAATCAACTGGCGCCGCAGCGGCGCGTCTCGGGATGAGAGAGTGTTCAGGTTGCGGGCAGAAGTCCAGCCCGCGGGCGCCGGACGGCGCACCTGCGAGCGTTTATCAACATCTCGCCGCCGCCTCAGACGGCGTTGACGCGCACATCGACGTCGAGCGAGGAGGTCACGCCGTCCGGCCCGGAGAAGCGTCCGGTGAGGGGAATGGCCTGCGCCGGGTCTCGCGTGACCGCCACGCGGATGAGCCGGTCGCCGCCGACGATGTCATTGGTCGGATCGAACTCCAGCCAGCCCGCGCCCGGCAGGTAGACCTGCGCCCAGGCATGGGTCGCGCCGGCGCCTTGCGTTCCGTCGCCCGCCCCGTCTGCCGCCGGATCGTAGAGATAGCCAGTGCAGAAGCGGGCCGCGAGGCCGAGCGCGCGCGCGGCCTCCATCATGAGGAGCGCGTAGTCGCGGCAGGTGCCGGAGCGGGTGTCGAGCGTCACGAGGGGCTCCTGCGTGCCCTCCTCGTAGCGGGCCGAGTAGTCGAACTGGCGGATAGCGTGGTTGAGACGCTTGAGCGCCGCGATCGTGTCGGCCTCGCCCGTCACCTCCCGCGCCCAGGAGAGGATGCGATTGTCGGGGTCGGGATAGTGCCGGCGCATCACGGGGGCGAGGTCGGGCGCCTCCTCGGGCGTGTAGGTGAAGGGCAGCTCGTGCGCCCAGTCCGCAAGCGCGACGTCGATATCGTCGAGCGCGAACTGCTCGACCACGACCTCCGATGTGATCTCGACCCGGTCCGTCTCCAGGCCGCCGAAATCGAGCTTGGCGATCGAGTTGCCGAACGCGTCATAGGCCCAGGTCGTCACCACGTCGGGCGCCGTCGCGAGCGTCGCCGAGACGAGGCGCAGGTCGTGGCTGTCGCGCGGGCGCACCATGAGCCGGTGCTCGCCCGGGCGGACGGGGGCGGAATAGGTGTAGGTCGTGCGGTGCAGGACCTTGAGACGACGGAGCATGGGGGACCTTGGGGCGATGCGGGCGGGCCGGGGAAGGGCCCGCGATGGCGCATGCCGTTCAATGCGTACGGGGGCGATGCGTTCCGGCTGGAGAGCCCGGATGACGCTCCCCGGCTTCGATGCTAAACCGCCGGCCATTCCTCATCCCCGTCAGGACGCCAGCATGACCGAGACCCGCACCGAGACCGACAGCTTCGGACCGCTGGAGGTGCCCAGCCACCGGCTCTGGGGCGCGCAGACGCAGCGCTCCCTCGGCAATTTCAAGATCGGCTCGGAGACGATGCCGGCGCCGATGATCCGCGCGCTCGGCGTCGTCAAGCGGGCGGCGGCGCTGGCCAACAAGAGCCTCGACAATCTGGAGCCGCGCCTCGCCGATGCGATCGCCGAGGCCGCCGACGAGGTGATCGAGGGCGCGCGAGACGACGAGTTCCCCCTCGTCGTCTGGCAGACGGGTTCGGGCACCCAGTCCAACATGAACGCCAACGAGGTGATCGCCAACCGCGCGATCCAGATCCTGGGCGGCACGGTCGGCTCCAAGGACCCGGTGCACCCCAACGACCACGTCAACCGCTCGCAATCCTCCAACGACACCTTCCCGACGGCCATGCACATCGCGGCCGCCGAGGCGATGACGCGCCAGCTCATCCCGGCCCTGAAGCACCTCAAGGCCGCGCTGGAGGACAGGCGCGAGGCATTCGCCGACATCATCAAGATCGGCCGTACCCACACGCAGGACGCGACGCCGCTGACCCTCGGCCAGGAGTTCTCGGGCTATGTCCACCAGGTCGAGATGGGGCTGCACCGCGTCGACCAGGTGCTGCCGGCCTTGTGCGAGCTCGCGCAGGGCGGCACGGCTGTGGGCACGGGGCTGAACGCCAAGAAGGGCTTCGCCGAGGCTTTCGCGCGCGAGGTCGCGCAGGTCACCGGTCTGCCCTTCGTGACGGCGCCCAACAAGTTCGAGGCCCTGGCCGCGCACGACGCCTATGTCTTCGCCCACGGCGCGCTCAACACAGTCGCGACCTCGCTCTTCAAGATCGCCAACGACATCCGCTTCCTGGGGTCGGGCCCGCGCTCGGGGTTGGGCGAGCTGATCCTGCCGGAGAACGAGCCCGGCTCCTCGATCATGCCCGGCAAGGTCAACCCGACGCAGTGCGAGGCGCTGACCATGGTCTGCGCCCAGGTCTTCGGCAACCAGACGGCATTGAGCGTGGCCGGCTCCCAGGGCCATTTCGAGCTCAACGTCTACAAGCCCGTCATGGCCTACAACATGCTCCAGTCGATCCGGCTCCTGGCCGACGCCTCGGTCTCCTTCGCCGACAACTGCGTCTCCGGCATCCGGGCCGACGAGGCGCGGATCGACGATCTGATGAACCGCTCGCTTATGCTGGTGACGGCGCTCGCCCCCAAGGTCGGCTACGACACCGCCACCACGATCGCCAAGACGGCGCACAAGAACGGCACGACGCTTCGGGAGGAGGCCGTGGGCGGCGGCTACGTGACCGACGCGGAGTTCGATGCCGTCGTCGATCCCTCGAAGATGGTCTCGCCGGGCTGATGGGCGACATCGTCAACCTGCGCGCCGCGCGGAAGTTAAGGGCGCGGGCCGACAGGAAGGCCGAGGCGGCCGAGAACCGCGTGCGCTTCGGGCGCTCCAAGGCGGAGACGGCCGAGGCGGCGCGGGCCGCCGCGCGGGAGGCTGCCCATGTCGAGGGCCACCGGCGGGAGCGAGCGGCGGACGGGCCGGACCGCGACAAGACGCCCTCGCGGTGAGCGCACAGCCCGACGGTCCGGTGCGCAAGCGCTCCGTCAGCCTCCACGGGCACCGAACGAGCGTTTCCCTTGAGGACGCATTCTGGGACGCGTTGCGGGTGCTCGCCGAGGCGGACGGCGAGACGATGCCGGCCCTCATCGCCCGGGTGGATGCGGGGCGGGGCGAGGCCTCGCTCTCCTCGGCCCTCCGGGTCCACGCCTTGCGTGCCTTCAGGCGCCGTGCCGAGCTGTCAGCGAAGGACGTCCCGTAGCACGTCGCCGATGCGGTCGCGCTGGCTGGTGCTCGGGGTCGCCGGGGCGGCGTTGGCGCGGCGCGTCACACGGGGCGCGGCGTTCGGTGTGGGCGGTGCTTGTGCCACCGGCGGCGCGTCGACGGGGACCGTGTCGACCGGCGGCGCCCCGTCGGACCGCTCGATCGTCGTGACGGTGTCATCGCGCTCGAGGACGGAAGCGCCGCCCTCTTCGCTCTCAGCCTCTTCGCCCTCCTCTCCGCCGTCCTCACGCCGCCGCGCCTCGCCCTGACGGGTCAGCTCGCGCCCGAGGCGCGCGCGCTCCAAGATCTCCTCCTCGACCGAACGCAGCCGCTCGATCTCGCGCTCGAAGCCGACGACGGCGATGGCGTTGGCGAGCGCGGACGCGTCGATGGCGATCTCGCCGGGCGCATCGGCCGCGATCGAGAAGCCGACGGACGGCGCGGCATCGAGGACGGCGCGGGCGACCGCATTGCCGAGATCGGGCGTGGCCTCGTTGGGCGTCAGCGTGAGCGCGAGATCGAGGGCCGCGTTCGCGAGATCGTACGCGCCCCGCGCGCGCAGCGACAGCGTATCCGCCTCCGCGACGACGCCCGGCACCCGCACGATGCCGCCCTCGACGGTGAGCGCCGCATCGAGCCCGTCGATCTCGACGAGACCGCCGAGCAGGCTCTCGCGAAACGCCTCGGCGACGACCTCCTCGACGAGGTCGTCGGACCCCTCGAGCGCCTCCACGGTGCGCGCGAAGGCGACGGGCGCGAGATCGCGCAGCAAGAGGTTGCGCGCCTGCACCGAGCCATCGCCAGAGAGCGAGGCGAGGAGGGCCGCCGGCGTGCGGCCGGAGCCTTGGAGCGAGACCCGCGCGTCGAGATCGCCGCGCAAGGGCGCGTTCGCCTCACCGGCCCCGAGCCGCGCCCCCTCCAGCGCCAGGTCGAGCGTGAGATCGGTCTGCGGGCTCTCGGCCGGTCGGGCGATGAGGGCGCGGCCGGTCAGGCGTCCGGCGAGGAGGCGGGCATCGATGTCGCCGATGCGCAAGCCGTCGCGCGGCCAGGAGAGTCTGAACCGGGCTCGGCCGCCGGCCTCGTCGGCTGGCGAGAGCTTGAGCGCCTCGACCTCGACGTCGACGCCGCCGCCGGTCGGCACGCCCTCGCCGCTCCACCGCGCCAGGAGCGCGGGGGCGAAACTGCGGGTGGAGAGCTGCGGGTCGCCCTCGTCGCGGGCGCCATCGGGGCCGGCGCCTTCCACGCCGAGAAGGGCCGTCGCCAGCCAGGGCAGCGAGAGTTCGGACAGGTCGAGCGATCCGTCGATCTCTCGACGGCGCGCCCGGGTCTCGACCGAGAGATCGCCGGCGACCCGTATGTCGTCGATGGTCGCCGCGATGTCGGTGAGGCCGTACCCCTCCGGGCCGCGGCGCAGACGGGCCTCGCCGCGCAGCGAGGGACCGTTCGCGGCCGATTCCAGCCCGAGCGTGCCGGGCAGAGCTGAGGCGAGGCGCGTGATGTCGTTGGCCTCGAAGCCGAGCGCGAGATCGAGGGTGACGTCGGCGAAGGCGATGTCGGCAACAGCTACGGCGGGCAGACCGCTGTCGGGGAGGATCGTGTTCGTCCCGCCGCCATCGCGACCCATGCGGGCGACCGTGCCGGTGAACTCGAGATGCGCGCCGAGCGCGTCGAGCGCGCCCTCGACGCTGCCGCCGGTCAGCGTGCCTTCATAGGCGATGTCGACGGCGGAGAGATCGATGCCTTGGGACGTGCGCGCGTCTTCGGGTATCGGCAGGCCGATCTGCGCGAGGAGCGTCGCGCTATCGGCCGCATCGGCGTCGAGAAAGCCGGCCAGGCGCACCTCCTCGCCGGGCGCCGAGAGCCGCTGGACGCGCAGCACGGTACGCGTTCCGCCCGCCTCGCCCTCCAGGCGCAGGCTCGCCCTCGCGCCCGATTCGTCGCGTGCGGCGGCGATCGCGCCTTCAAAATCGAGCGGCACGAGCGCCTCGGCCCGGCGGGCGACGGGGCCGAGAAGGCCGTCCGGCAGATCGAGCGCGCGGCCGAGGTCGAGCAGGCCGTCGAGCCGCGTCGCCGCAAGGCCGATCGCGATCGTGCCGTCCGAGCGGGTCGTCTCGAGCGTCCCCGACGCCGTCACGCGGGCGCCGTCCATATCCGCCAGGGCGAATTCGTCGAGCGTCAGCGTCTCGCCGTCATAGCGGGCCGCGACCCGCACGCCGCGCGCCGACACGGGCCCGAGATCGAGCCGGCCGAGATCGAGGTCGAGTTCGAAGGGGCGCGCCAGCGCCGCGCGAAGGTCGGCCAAAGGCGCGGGCGAGAGGCGGTCGAGCCGCAGCGCCTCACCCGACAGGCGCGCCGCCCAGCGCCGCGCGCCGGCCTCGCCGGTGAGGCCAAGCGCGAGCGTTCCCGTGAGGTCGCCGCCCTCGGCGAGATCGATCCGCGCCCCGTCGAGGAGGATCGAATCTGGTGAGACCACGAGGTCGCCGGTGAGCCCCAGCGGCTGCGAGAGGGCGGGAAAGGCGGTCGGGCCCGTCCCGGCGGCGCCCTGGCCGTTCGCCCAGCGCAGCAGCACGTCCGGTCGGGCATCCTCGATCGCGACGGTGCCCCGGAATGCCGGACCCGCCACCCCGGTCGCGGCCGCGCCGTTCCTTTCGGCTCTCGTCTCGGGCCGTCCGGATGCGCTGCCCGTGCCGGCGACACGAAGGGCCGCGCGGCCGGGAAGGCGGGCACCGAGCCGCGCGATCCGGACCCGGCCATCGCCCAGCGTGCGGGCCTCGAGCGCGACGCTGCGCAAGACCTCGCCGCCCGCGACGACGCCATCGATGTCGAGGCCGAGATCGACGCGCAGGCCCGTCGCCGAGCCGGTGGCGTCGGTATTCGCGATCGGCGCGCCGTCCCCGTTCCGCTCCCCGATCTCATCGAGGATCGTGCGGGCGAGCGCGGCGGGCACGATGGCGCCCTGCGCGCCCTCGCCGAAGAGCCGGTCAAGATCGACCTGTCGGGCGGAGAGCACCATGTCGGCCCGCGCGCCGCCAAAGGCGTATGAGGCCGTCCCGGTCAGGTTGGCCGCGATCTCCTCAGGCCCGAGGCGAAGCGCGAGGTCCTGGAGGAGCACGCGCGCGGGATCGAGCCGCAGCCGCGCCTCGGCCCGCCAGGGCAGGCCCTCGAGGAGGCCGACCTTCTCCGCCGCGCGCGGCGGCATCGAGGTCAGGCTGACCTGACCGTCGAGCGAGACCGGCGCCTCGGTCGCGCTGGAGCGGCCCCAGGCGAGCGTGGCGTCGACGACGGCGACGTCGGAGCGCTGCGTCGCGGGGCGAAGCGGTGCGAGACGGGCCTTGATGCGCAACTCCGTGTCGAGCGCCTCGCCGGTATTGACGCGCCAGCCGAAGCGGCGTCCCGAGCTGGCGAGAACGCCTTCCAGATCCCACGGACCGGTGAGGCGGCCTGCGCGCCCAGTGGCGTCGACATCCTCGAGGAGGAGGGGCTCCGCGCCCGCCTCGGTCGCAAGGCTGAGCCGGGCGCCGTCGAGGACGATGGCGTCGATGGAGATGGTGCCCGGGTCGATGTCTCCGGCCGTCTCGCGCGGGCTCGTGACGTCCGCCACCTCGCGCTCGCCGTCGCCGAGGACGAGCGTTCCATCCGGCCCGAAGCGAAGCGCGGCGTCCAGACCGCGCAGCGTCAGGCTCTGGATGGCGAGGTCGGGCGACAGCGGCGCGACGATCGACGCGACGATGCCGGCCGAGGCGATGGTCATGAGGGGCGCGCCCGGGGGGCCGACCGCCACGTCCGCCGCCTCGAGCCGCAAGCGGGGCAGGAGGGCAATATCGAGATCACCCTCGATAGAGACCTCGCGGCCGAGCAGCGTCTCCAGCTGCGCCTCGACGAGCGGGCGATAGCCGTTCCAGTTGACGAAGACCGGCAGGATGAGCGCGGCCGTGAGCAGCATCGCGAGCATGCTGCCGAGGACGAGGAGAAACCGGTTCATCGGGCGTCGAGGCCTGCGGACGCTCGCTCGGCGGCCTTAAAGCTGCGCACAAGACGGGTACACATAAGACGGGTACGCATAAGACGGGTAGGCACGCGATGGCCATCGCCGCGACGATGCGCGGCGTGGCCTGCCTCGGCAGTCTCCTGTTTCGGCAGGCCGAGCCCAACCAGCATATTCCTTATCCTCTCGCCTTGACCAGCATAGGCTGCCTCGCGGCGAAGCGCCATCGAGGGGAAGGCGCGCAGGATGCCAGGCGGTCTGCTGGGGACAGCCTGTGGATAGCGCAAGGCGCAGGCTGCCCGAGTGCGATCGACCCGGCGTCCCCGCGGGCGCCAGCCTGCCGGCGAGGAGAGCCAGCTTGTCGGCGCGAGGCAGCAGCCCGCCGGCGCGAGGCAGCAGCCCGCCGGCGCCGGGCCATAGACCCCCGCCTCCTCGCCGACGGACTCTGGCGCATGGGAACGGCGGATGGCAGGATGGGAGCGAATCCAACGCGCCATCCGGCCTCCTCCTGCGCCTCCCGAGCCCCGTGCCATCAGATCCCAGACCACCGGGCGCAGAAACGCCAGACGGCACATCGTCAGGCGACAGGTCGGGTGCAAGGCCGATCCGCGCCTCGCCGGGCACGGCCTCCGGCGGTTCGGGGCCGGCTCGGTCCTTTCCGCGGTCGGGTCGGGTTCGGCGGCTGCGCTGGGCGGCGCGCCAGACGCGGCGCGGCACGCTCCTTCCACTGCGGGCGACCTGGGCGCTGATCTGGCCCAACGTCGCGAACTTCCTCACCTCGGGCCAGTTGCGTCTCTGGGCGGCGGCGCTCGTGGTGGGCGTCCTCGCCGCGATGGCCGCGATCGCCTTCCGCATCGCCGTCGATGCCCTGCAATCGCCGTGGCTCGGGACGGAGATCGAGCAGATCGTCAGCCTGGGGCGCGACGTGCCGCTCTGGATGCGGATCGCGGTGCCGACCCTGGGCGGCCTCGTGGTCGGCCTCATCCTCCAGCACGGGCTGGCCGCGCGCCGGGCAGGCACGGTCGCAGACGTGATCGAATCGCGGGCCTTGAGACGCGGCCAGCTACCGCTGAAGGAGGGACTCGTCTCGGCCGCCGCCGCCATCCTCTCCCTGGGCGCCGGTGCGAGCGCGGGGCGCGAGGGGCCGGTCGTCCATCTCGGCGCGACGCTGGCAGGCACGCTGGCGCGCGGTCTCGACCTCGGGCCGCCCGAGCGGCGCATGCTCGTCGCCTCCGGCGTCGCGGCGGCCGTCTCGGCCTCCTTCAACGCCCCCGTCGCCGGCGCGCTATTCGCCCATGAGATCATCCTCCACCACTACGCGCTCTCGGCCTTCGTGCCGGTCGTCTTCGCCTCGGTCGTCGGCGCGCTCATCGCGCGGCTCTGGTTCGGGGACTTTCCGGCCTTCGTGATCCCGGACTACGCAATCACGTCCTATTGGGAGTTCCCGGCCTTCATCCTTCTCGGCCTGGTCTGCGCCGTGGTGGCGGTCGGGTTTCAGGTCATGGTCTCAGGCGCCGACTGGACGGCGCGGCGGGTGACGCTGCCGGTCTGGAGCCGTCCGATGATCGGCGGCGCGCTCATCGGCGTGATCGCCCTCGTCTTCCCGGAAGTGCTCGGCGTCGGCTACGCTGCGACCGATCAGGCGCTCCAGGGCCTCTTCGATCTCGACATCCTCCTCTGGCTCCTCGCGGCCAAGACGCTGGCGACCGCTATCACGCTCGCGTCCCGTTTCGGCGGCGGCGTCTTCTCGCCCTCCCTCTATCTCGGCGCGATGACGGGGGGCGCCTTCGGCATCATAGCCGCCATGGCCTTTCCCGAGCTCGCCTCCGGGCAGGGCGTCTACGCGATCGTCGGCATGGGCGCGGTGGCGGGGGCGGTACTGGGCGCGCCGGTCTCGACGACGGTGATGGTGCTGGAGCTGACGGGCGGCTACGCCATGACGATCGCGGTCCTCCTCGCGGTCAGCCTTGCCTATGGGCTCAGCCAGGCGATGCTGGGTCGCAGCTACTTCCAATGGGTGCTTGAGACACGCGGCATCTTTACCTATCGCGGGCCGCACGAGGTCGTGCTCCGGACCATTCGCGTCTCCGACTTCCACACCATGGACGACCTCGATGCCGAGGCCTTCGACCCGGAGCGCGCCAAGGAGACGCTGACGCCGCGCGACACGCTCTCGACGGCGCTCAAGCGGTTCGACGAGACGGGCCGCGAGCGGTTGCCGGTCGTTGATGCGCACGACCCCGAGCGTCTGGTCGCTTGGGCCTATCAGGTGAAGGCGCTCGCGGCCTTCAACAGGGCGCTCGTTCAGGTCTCGATCGAAGAACATCGATGACGAGGCGCGCCGGTGACGAGGAGCGGCAGCGACGAGAGTGTGGCGCCGGGATCGTGCTTCAGGCGGCGCCGGCCGCGGCCTCGTCGGCGAGCGTGCCGACGATCGCGTCGCAAAAGGCGGGCAGGTCGGTCGGGCTGCGGCTTGTGATGAGGCCACCGTCGATGACGACGGCTTCGTCGACCCAGGTCGCGCCGGCATTGACGATATCGGTCCGCACCGACTTGTAGGACGTCGCCCGCCTACCCGCCATGAGACCGACCTCGATGAGGAGCCAGGGCGCGTGACAGATGGCGGCGATCGTCTTGTCGGCCTTGGCGAAGGCCGCGACGAGCGCCAGCGCCGTGCCGTTGACGCGCAGGGTGTCCGGGTTGATCTGACCGCCGGGTAGCACGAGCGCGTCGTAGTCGGCCACGTCGATATCCTCGATAGAGGCGTCGGCGCGCACCGTCGTGCCCCAGTCGTCGCCGTCCCAACCCTTGATGGCGGAGCCGTCCGGACTGGCGATCCGCACCATCGCGCCTTCCTGCACGAGGCGCTTTTGCGGCACCATCAGCTCCGACTGCTCAAACCCATCGCTGGCCATGATGAGAATGCGGGCGTCCGGAATCCGGGCCATGTGGAGAACTCCTCTGATACGCAACACTTTTGATCGACGAGGCCGGGGGCAGCGGTGCGTGAACGCATGGTCGGTCAGGCCGACGCGATCGAAGACGCCAAACGAAGACGCCAAGCGGTGTCCAGATTGGCGGCACCATTCCGCCTTCCACCCCAGAGGTTCCGACAACTCTTGCGATCGGGGCGGGGTTCCCCCTCGCGGAGGGGCTGCGACATCGCCGCCGCCGCCTCGGGACGGGGCTTGAGCCGAGCGCTGGGGGCTCAGGCCTCGTCCGACACGACGGGCATGGTGTAGTTCAGCGCCGTGCGGCCGCCATCGGCCATCAGCGTCTGACCGGTCACGTAGGACGCATCCGACGAGGCGAGGAAGACGGCGATGCCGGCGATCTCCTGCGGCTCCCCGATCCGCCCCAGCGGCGTGCGCGACAGGATGCGTGCGCGGGCCTCCTCGTCGTCTGCGACGGCGGCGAGGATGTCGGTCATGATCGAGCCCGGACCGATCGCGTTGACGCGAATGCCATGCGGGGCGAGGGCGAGGGCCATCACCCGGGTCAACTGCTGGAGGCCGCCCTTGGAGACCGTGTAGGGGACCTGGTTGGGGATCGCGAGCTGCTGGTTGACCGACGACATGTTGACGATGGCCCCCGGCTCGCCTCCGGCCTGGACCTGCTCGACCATCTGGCGCGCGACGGCCTGGCCCGTCAGGAAGGCGCCCTTGAGGTTGACGTCGAGCACGCGCTGGAAGTCGGCTTCCTTGCAGTCGAGGAAGTCGGCCGTGTGGATGATGCCGGCATTGTTGACCAGCACGTCGACCTGGTCGAAGGCGTCGAGCGTCTCGGCCAGCATGTTGCGCACGTCGAGCCGGTCCGACACGTCGCAGGAGACGAAGCGCACGTCACCGATGGAGGCGAGTTCGGCCTCGGCCGCCTCGCCCGCCTTGTCGTCGGTATCGGCGATGACGACGTTGGCGTTCTCCCTGAGATAGCGGCGCGCGATGGCATAGCCGATGCCCTTGGCACCGCCCGTGATGATGGCGGTCTTGCCGGTCAGCGACATGGGCGCTCCAGTTCTCGATAGATGGTGCGGACGGAGAGGGGTCTGCGGCGGTGCGCTCGCCGGCCAAGGATCGTCACGGCAGTTCGGTGGGCTTCAGCGCGGCCGCGATCTCGTCGAGGACGGTCGGATCCTCGATCGTGGCAGGCATCCGGTAGGTCTCGCCATCGGCGATGGCGCGCATCGTGGCGCGCAGGATCTTGCCGGAGCGGGTTTTCGGAAGCCGGCTCACGACCTTGATTCTCTTGAAGGCCGCGACCGGGCCGATGCGCTCGCGCACCGCGGCGACGAGGCGGGCCTGCAGCGTGGCTTCGTCGATGGCGCGGCCTGATTTGAGCACCACGAATCCGACGGGGACCTGACCCTTCAGCGCGTCGTGGACGCCGATGACGGCGCATTCCGCTACGTCGGCATCGTCCGACAGGACCTCCTCCATTGCGCCCGTCGAGAGGCGGTGGCCGGCGGTGTTGATGACGTCGTCGGTGCGGCCCATGACGAAGATATAGCCGTCGGCGTCCCGGTAGCCGGCGTCCGATGTCTCATAATAACCCGGATAGGTCGCGAGATAGCTCTCGCGAAACCGCGCCTCGTCCCGCCAGAGCGTCGGCAGGCAGCCGGGCGGCAGCGGGAGCTTGATCGCGAGGGCGCCCATCTCGCCGGCCGGCATCTCCTCGCCGGCTTCGGAGAGGACGCGCACGTCGAAGCCCGGCATCGGAACGGCGGTCGAGCCCGGTTTCTCCGGCAAGCGCTCGAGGCCGACCGGATTGCCGGCGATGCCCCAACCGGTCTCGGTCTGCCACCAATGGTCGATGATTGGCACGTCGAGGTGTTCACCGGCCCAGCGTACGGTATTGGGGTCTGCCCGCTCGCCGGCGAGAAAGAGCGTGCGCAGCGTCGTCAGGTCGTGATCCTCGGCGAGGAGAGCCTGCGGGTCTTCCTTCTTGATCGCGCGAAGCGCGGTCGGCGCGGTGAAGAGGGCGGCGACGTCGTGCTCGTCCGCCACCCGCCAGAAGGCGCCGGCATCGGGCGTGCCGACAGGCTTGCCCTCATAGAGAACGCTCGCACAGCCGGCCAGCAAGGGCCCGTAGACGATGTAGGAATGCCCCACCACCCAGCCGATGTCGGACGCCGTCCAGAAGACCTCGCCCGGGCGCAAGCCGTAGAGGTTCTCCATCGACCATTGAAGGGCCGCGAGATAGCCGCCCGTGTCGCGCACGACGCCCTTGGGCCGGCCGGTCGTGCCGGACGTGTAGAGGATGTAGAGCGGGTCCGTCGCCAGCATCGGCGTGCAGGGCAGGTGGTGGCCCTCGGCCCGCGCCTCGGCGAGAAGGGGCGCGAGGTCCTGGTCGCGGCCCGCCTTCAGGCTGGCCTCGGCCTGTGGGCGCTGAAGGATGAGGCAGGCGTCGGGCGCGTGGCTCGACGCGGCGAGGGCGGCATCGAGAAGCGGCTTGTAGGGTACGACCCTCGCCCCTTCGAGCCCGCAGGATGCCGAGACGATCAGCTTGGGGCCCGCATCGTCGATCCGCGCGGCGAGCTCGGCCGCCGAGAAGCCTCCGAAGACGACCGAATGGATCGCGCCCAGCCGGGCGCAGGCCATCATCGCGACAACGGCTTCCGGCACCATCGGCATGTAGAGAACGACCCGGTCGCCCTTGGAGACGCCATGGTCGCGCAGCACCCAGGCCATGGCCTGCACCTCGTGGAGGAGGTCCTCATAGGTGTAGCTGCGCTTGGTGCCGGTAACGGGCGAATCGTAGATCAGCGCCGGC
Organism: uncultured Alphaproteobacteria bacterium; assembly: GCA_963799285.1. GTDB lineage: Bacteria > Pseudomonadota > Alphaproteobacteria > Rhizobiales > CAWCWK01 > CAWCWK01. The sequence goes on along the minus strand of CAWCWK010000004.1, from coordinate 3,032,175 downwards.
TGGCCGCGCCGTCCGCCCTCCACGTGCCGATCGATGCAGTTGTGGCAGGCGTTGAGCCGCCCGTCCGGAAACCAGCGGCCATAGACGCCGGCTTCGGGATCGAACGCGATCGAGGGCGCTTCGAACCAGTCCAGCGCGCCGGCGGCTCTCGACCAGAAACCGGCCGGATCGCGACCCCAGGCCTCATAGGCGTTCGTATAGGCGTTCATGGCTCTCCGGCGATCCCGACCCCGAGGTCTGATGCGGCGTCTCGCGCGCCGCGTGGGGTGCAACCTGCCGCATCGGGGCGGTGGAGGACAAGGGTGCACGGTCCGGGCCCGTCATTGCGCCCTCGGAACCGCAACGCGGTGGAAGGATTATGGGCACGAAAAGCGCCGCGCCGGCTGGGCCGGGCGGCGCCGGTGTCGGGTTCTAGGAACTGGTTCCCGGGTCCTGCGTCTCGATCTCGATCCCGGGTCTTCGTCGAACCGGGCCTCCGCCCTAGTGGATCGTGCGTGTGCGCAATCGGAGGATTTCGTCCTTGAGCTTGAGCTTCTCGCGTTTCAGCGCCGTAAGGTCGTCTCCGAGCGTGCGTCCACTCTGCATTCCTTCGATCTTGGAATCGAGGGCGCGGTGGCGGCGTTCCAGCTTCGCGATCTGCTTGGTTCTCGTCAGCATTCACAAGCTCCTATCCAGAGAGGGACACGATCCCACCCCGATGTCGGAGCCCCCGATCACCGGCCCGCATGCACGCCATGACACGCATGACACGGACGGCCGGTATCGGCGCTACCCCGACGACCGGTCTGGGAGCGATGTCATGAGTTTGACACGACATGGGGCCGGCGTCGACAAGGAAACGATGTCTGCGGCCATTCGAATCGGTGTCAGCGTTTCCGCATCCTTTACCGGTCCGCGCCGATGTTCGCAGGGTCGGTCCCGGGCCGTGCCTGTGTTGCGCGGCCCGGCCGCGGCGGCGATGGTGCGGATCGCAATGGGCCGTAACGGGGCGGTTGAGGAGTCGAGCAGATGGACGAGCGGCAGGCCGATCCCGATCAGGACAATACCGACGGCTCGGATGCTGGGCTCAAGATCGAACTCGCCGGCCTCAAGGACGAGCACCGCGATCTCGATGCCGCCATCGCCGCTCTCTCGGCCTCGCCCGTCACCGACGCGCTCGCCGTCCAGCGGCTCAAGAAGAAGAAGCTGATGCTGAAGGATCGCATCGCCATGCTCGAAGACCGGTTGCTGCCCGACATCATCGCCTGACGCGCGATGGCGCCGACGCCCTTCGATCCCCTTTCGAGCCGTCATCCGGCGTGGACAGGTGCGCCGGCCCATGATATGCCGCGCGCCATTCGCAGGACGCTTCGTCCCGCGTGACGTCGCTTGCGCGCGCCATTCCGGCGCACCGCCCTTCACGGGGCGGGTCAGGCGATCTCATCTCGACACCCTACGCTTTGGCCGCGTGCCGTGCGCGCCCGCCCGATACGCCGTCTTTAGGAGTTGCCCCTTGCAGGTTCTGGTCCGTGACAACAATGTCGATCAAGCGCTCAAAGCGCTGAAGAAGAAGATGCAGCGCGAAGGCGTTTTTCGCGAGATGAAGCTGCGCAACTATTACGAGAAGCCCAGCGAGAAGCGCGCCCGCGAGAAGGCCGAGGCCGTCCGCCGCGCCCGCAAGCTCGCCCGCAAGAAGATGCAGCGCGAAGGCCTGCTGCCGATGAAGGGCAAGCCGCGCCGCTAGGGCGCGCCTTCCTTAAGGCCGCATCTCCACAGAGGTCGGTTCCGGACTGACGAAAGCCGCGCGGGGGCGACCCGTGGCGGCTTTTTTGCGTGGGCGGTCTGGGGTGGGCGGTCTTGGGGTGGGCGGTCTTGGCGTGGGCTGTCTTGCGATTGGAGCACCGACGCCGATAGTCAGACGACGGGAGAGGGCTCGGCAAGCCGTGCGTCGCCGGCGCCCATCGCGCCGCTCGCCCGGCTGCCGGCGCCCGCTTCGCTGATGCCGGCCATCAGCAGGCCGATCTCGCCTTCGCTGGCCTCCGCCGCCACCCGCTCGCCGACGATGCGGCCGTCGAACATCACCAGGATCCGATCCGAGAGCGACAGGATCTCGTCGAGCTCCACGGAGACGAGGAGGATCGCCTTGCCGGCATCGCGCAGCTCGATCAGGCGGCGGTGGATGAACTCGATCGCGCCGATGTCGACGCCGCGCGTCGGCTGGCCGATGAGGAGGAGGCTCGGGTCCCGCTCGATCTCGCGTGCCAGCACGATCTTCTGCTGGTTGCCGCCCGAGAAGTTGGCGGCCTTGAGGTAGCAATTGGGCGGGCGGACGTCGTAATCCGCGATCTTGACCGCGGCGTCGCGCCGGATGGCGGCGAAATCCATCAGTCCCATCCGGTTCCAGGCCGGATCGTCCTGATAGCCGAGCGCGTTGTTCTCATAGGCCGTGAAGGCGGTCACGAGGCCCATGCGCTGGCGGTCTTCGGGTACATGGGCGAGGCTGCGGCGGCGCAACGCGGCCGGGTCCTGCTCGGCCAGATCGAGCGGTTGCCCGTCCAGCCTCACGCGGCCCGTCGCCGGGCGCATGCCGGACAGAGCCTCCAGCAATTCCGACTGCCCGTTGCCGGCCACGCCGGCGATGCCAACGATCTCGCCGGCCCGAATGCCGAAGGAGACGTCCTTGACCCGCGCCACGCCCTGCCCGTCGGTGACGCTCAGGCTCTCGACTTCGAGGACGGGCGCCTTGGGCGTCGCCTCGACCTTGTCGACGCGCAGTAGCACCGAGCGTCCGACCATCAGCTCGGCCAGCTCCTGCGGGCTCGTCTCGGCCGTCGTGCGGGTCGCGACCATCTCGCCCCGGCGCATGACCGAGACGGACTGTGTGGCCGCCATGATCTCGCGGAGCTTGTGGGTGATGAGGACGACCGTCTTGCCCTGCGCCCGCAGCGTCTCGAGGATGCGGAAGAGGTGGTCGGCTTCCGATGGGGTGAGGACGCCCGTCGGCTCGTCCAGGATGAGGATCTGCGCCCCCCGGTAGAGCGCCTTGAGGATCTCGACCCGCTGCTGCAGCCCGACGCCGAGGCTCTCCACCGGCGCATCGACATCGACATGGAGCTCGTACTCCTCCTCGATCCGCCTCAGCTCCTCGCGGGCACGGGCGAGCCCGCCTTTCAAGAGCGCGCCCCCCTCGACGCCCAGCACCACGTTCTCCAGCACCGTGAAGGGCCCGACGAGATGGAAGTGCTGGAAGACCATGCCGATGCCGGCCGCGATCGCGTCCGACGGCGAGCGAATGAGGCGCACCTGCCCGTCGACGATCACCTGACCGCTATCGGCTTGGTAATAGCCGTAGATGATGCTCATCAGCGTCGACTTGCCCGCGCCATTCTCGCCGATGATACCGTGAATGGTGCCTTTCTCGACGGCCAGCGCGATGTCGTGATTGGCCCGGACGGGGCCGAAGGCCTTGGAGATGCCTTTGAGTTCGAGCGCGAGCGTCATGCGGGTGTCCTGCGGGTATCTGCGGGTGTCCTAGAGCGAACCGAGGGCAAGCCCGAGTAGGGCCGCGATCGCGAGCACCTTGGCCACCCCGATCTTCCAGCGCAAGAGGAGGAGACCGGCCGCGCCGGCGATAAGGACGGCGCGCCAGTCGAGCGTCGCCAGCACCGGCAGGTCGACAGAGAAGGGTCCGAGCCGGTGCTCGCGCACCGTCCCAAAGAGGACCCGGAGCCCGAACCAGAGGCCGAGATAGGCGATGACGCCGACGACCGCCGCCGTCACGCCCTGGATCGCGCCGGCGAACCGGGGCGCATGGCGTAGGCGCTCCACATAAGGCGCGCCGACGAAGACCCAGAGAAAGCAGGGCGCGAAGGTCGCCCAGAGCGTGACGGCGGCGGCCGCCACACCCATCGGCACGCCGCCCGCGCCGTAGCCCGCCAGGAAGCCGACGAGCTCCATGACGAGGACGAGCGGTCCCGGCGTCGTCTCGGCGAGCCCGAGCCCGTCGAGCATCTGCCCGGCCGTCAGCCAGCCCTCCCGCTCCACGGCGGCCTGCGCGGCCCAAGCGAGCGCCGCATAGGCACCGCCGAAGGAGACGACGGCGAGAACGGAGAAGAGGGCGGCCACGCGCGCGAGGATATGGTCGGGCCCGAGGGCTAGGGCGAGAAGGCCGAGCGGGACCAGCCAGAGCCCGAGCCAGACGAGGAGCGTGCGCAGGCTGGCCGACAGGGCAACCGGGGGCGCGTCCTCGGGCGCATCGTCCGGCCTTCCATCGCGCCAATGCCTCGCCGCGCCGACGAGAAGGGCGATCAGCACGATGACGGGGAAGGGCACCGCGGCGACGGTGATGGCGAGAAAGGCCATGGCGGCGATGGGCGCGCTGCCCCGATCCGTCAGCGCGCGTCTCCCGATCTTGAGGAGCGCCTCGACGACGATGACGAGGACGGCCGCCTTTACCCCGAGGAAGAGCGCCTCGATGAGGGCGACATCGCCCACGAGCGCATAGAGGATGGAGAGCGCGAGCATGAAGGCCGCGCCCGGCAGGACGAAGAGGAGCCCGGCCACGAGCCCGCCCCGCACGCCGTGCAGGAGCCAGCCGGCATAGGTCGCCAGCTGCATGGCTTCGGGGCCGGGTAGCAGCATGCAGAAATTGAGGGCGTGGAGATAGCGCGCCTCGGAGAGCCAGCCCCGCCGCTCCACCAGCTCGCGATGCATCAGCGCCATCTGCCCCGCCGGGCCGCCGAAGGAAAGGAGCCCGATGCGGGCGAAGACCCGCGCGGCCTCCGCGAAGCTGGGCGGGACGGCGGTTTCGTCGGTTCGGGCGGAGCCGGATGTCATGGCGCTGTTCGAGCCCTAAAGCCATGACGCTTCTATGACGGTGCGCGCACGTGACGCGCGTTCCGGACCAGCGAACGGGCGTGTCCGGTCCATCAGACCTCCCCTGATCGATCACCATCACGGCAACCGCCCTTTTCGCCCTGAGCCAAAGCCCCTAAGTCGACCCACGCACAAGACGATCGAGGATGGGACAAGCATGGCACGTGATTCGGACGATGCGATCCCGATCGAATCCTGGGACGAGCTCGCAGCCGACATCGAGGCCGGCGAGAAGCCGAAGGATCGGTGGCGGATCGGTACCGAGCACGAGAAGTTCCCCTTCTACCAGGACGATCTCGGCGCCGTGCCCTACGAGGACGATGCGACGGGCCGCCCCGGCATACGCGCCGTGCTGGAGGGGATGCGCGATCTGGACGGCTGGGAGCCGATCCTCGACGGGGGGCGCATCATCGGACTGGCCGAGGCGGCGACCGACAAGGGACCCGGCGGCGCGATCAGCCTCGAGCCCGGCGGCCAGTTCGAGCTGTCGGGCGCGCCCTTGGAGACCATCCACCAGACCTGCTCGGAGGCCAACGAGCACCTCAAGCACCTGCGCACGGTCGCCGAGCCCATGGGCATCGGCTTTCTGGGCGTCGGCTTCGATCCGCTGCGACGGCGCGGCGACGTGCCGCTGATGCCGAAGCGGCGCTACGAGATCATGCGCTCCTACATGCCGCGCGTCGGCCAGCACGGGCTCGACATGATGCTGCGGACCTGCACCGTGCAGGTCAATCTCGATTTTGCGTCCGAGGCCGACATGGTCGACAAGATGCGCGCCTCCATCGCCCTCCAGCCGATCGCGACGGCTCTCTTCGCCAATTCGCCCTTCAAGGAGGGCAAGCCGGCCGGCGCCCTCTCGCTGCGCAGCCGCATCTGGCGCGATACCGATCCGGCGCGCACCGGCATGATCCCCTTCGTCTTCGACGAGGGCTTCGGCTATCAGGCCTATGTCGACTACGCGCTCGACGTGCCGATGTATTTCGTCAAGCGTGGCGACGCCTATCACGACGTCGCGGGCGCCTCGTTCCGGCAGTTCCTCGAGCGTGGCCTCGATCAGTTGCCGGGCGAGCGGCCCACGCGCTCCGACTGGACGAACCACGTCTCGACCATCTTCCCGGAGGTGCGTCTCAAGCGCTTCTTGGAGATGCGCGGCGCAGACGGCGCGCCCTGGCGCCGGATCTGCGCGCTGCCGGCCTTCTGGGTCGGGCTTCTCTACGATGCGGACAGCCTCGGCGAGGCGTTGGAGCTCGTCGCGCCCTGGGATGCCGAGCAGCGCCAGGCCTTGCGGGACGCCGCTCCCGAGACAGGGCTGAAGGGTACGGTCGCCGGCATCGACGTCCACGCTACGGCCAAGCGCGCCGTCGCCATCGCCCGCGAAGGCCTCACCAAGCGCGCCCGCATGGGATGGGCCGGCGAGGACGAGACCAGCTTCCTCGATCCGGCGACGGAGGTGGCCGAGAGCGGCATCACGGCCGCCGAGCGCCTGCTGGCAAGCTATGCGGGCGAGTGGGACGGCTCGGTCGCGCCGCTCTATGCCGAGAAGGCCTATTACTGACACCTCGCTCCCCATAGACGCGGCGCTGCCGGACCTCTTGGCGGCGCTGGGCACGTCGAGCACCGCGATCCTCGTCGCGCCGCCGGGGGCGGGCAAGACCACGCGGGTGCCGCTCGCCCTTCTCGGCGCGGCATGGCGCGGAGACGGGCGCATCCTCGTCCTCGAGCCCCGTCGGCTCGCCGCCCGGGGCGCCGCGCGGCGCATGGCCGAGACGCTGGGCGAAAGGCTCGGCGAGACCGTCGGCCTTCGCGCGCGCATGGACGTCGCGGTCTCCGCGCGCACGCGCATCGAGGTCATCACGCAGGGCGTCTTCACCCGGATGATCCTCGACGATCCCGAGCTGACGGGCGTCGCGGCCGTCCTCTTCGACGAGTTTCACGAGCGCTCGCTCGATGCCGATCTCGGCCTCGTGTTCGCCCGCGACGCGCAAGGCGCGCTTCGGGAGGACCTGCGTCTCCTCGTGATGTCCGCGACCCTCAATGCGAGCGGCCTCGCCTCCCTCCTTGGCGATGCGCCAGTGGTCGAATCGCTGGGGCGGATGTTTCCTGTCGAGACGCATTATCTCGGGCGCCCGCAGCGCGAGCGGGGCGAGCGGCTGGAGGTGGCCGTCGCGGCCGGCGTGCGCCGTGCGCTGCGCGACGGGGAGGGCGACGTCCTCGCCTTCCTGCCCGGCCAGGGCGAAATCGCGCGGGCCTTTGACGCCTTGGGTGATCTTGCCGAGGCCGAGGTCGTCACGCTCCATGGCGGGCTCGACCGGCGGGCGCAGGATCGCGCCGTCCGGCCGGGCGACGGGCGGCGGGTCGTCCTCGCGACTGCCATCGCCGAATCGAGCCTGACGATCCCGGGCGTGCGGGCCGTGGTTGATGCCGGCCTCTCGCGCCGTCCACGCTTCGATCCGGGCTCGGGCATCACGCGGCTGGAGACCGGCCGGGTCTCGCGCGCGAGCGCCGATCAGCGCCGGGGCCGGGCGGGGCGGCTGGGGCCTGGGCGCTGCTACCGGCTCTGGGACGAGCCGGAGACGCGGGCCCTCATCCCCTTCGATCCACCCGAGATCGCGAGCGCAGATCTCGGACCGCTCGCCCTTGCGCTGACCGAATGGGGGGTCGCGGATGCGAACGCGCTGACCTGGGCGACGCCGCCGCCCGCGGGGCCGCTCGCCGAGGCCCGCGCGCTCCTCTCCGGGCTCGGCGCGCTCGGGGAGACGGGCATCACGCCCTATGGCCGCGCGCTCGCCCGCCTGCCCCTGCCCCCCCGGCTGGCGCATATGCTGCTGCGCGCGCCGGAGCGCGACCGCGACCTGGCGGGCCGGATCGCCGTCCTCCTCACCGAGCGGGGCCTTGGCGGCGCGGCGCCCGACATCACGCATCGGCTCGACGGCTGGACGCGGGATGGCGGTCCCCGCGCGCGCGAGGCCCAGGCCATGGCAAAGCGCTGGGTCCGGATGGCCGAGGCCGCCATGGCCGGGGAGGGCGGATCGCGCGCCGCCCACGGGCGGGCGATGGAGGCCGGGACCAGGCCGGCGGCGGGGGGCGCGGACCGCGTCGGCGCCCTCGTCGCGCTCGCCTATCCGGAGCGTGTCGCCTTGCGCCGGCCCGAGGCCGTGCCTCAGAAGGGCGGTCCCAAGACCCACGCGGTCAGGACCCACGCGGTCAAGCCCCGCGCGGTCCCCCGTGCCGACTACGCGACCGTGTCGGGGCGAGGCGCCACCATCGAGGCCGATGCGCCGCTCGCCCGGCATGAGGGCCTCGCCATCGCCGAGTTGACGGGGGCGGGCGCATCGGGCCGGATCGCGCTCGCCGCGCCGTTGTCGCGCGATGCGATCGAGGCGCTCTTCGCGGACCGGGCCGAGACCCGCACCGACGTCGCCTGGGACGAGATGGCGGGCGCCGTCCGCGCGCGCCGGATCCGGGCCATCGGCGCCCTTGTCCTCGACAGCGCGCCCGCCCCCGTGCCGATAGTCGCCGGCGTGCCCGTCCTCATGGAGCGTTTGGGCGCCATCGGCGTGGCGCGCCTGCCCTGGGACGCCGCCGCGGAGCGGCTGCGCGCCCGGATCGCACTCCTCGAAGGCCAGCCGGGGGACGCCGATTGGCCGAGCGTCTCCGACGACGCCCTCCTCGACACGCTCGGCACCTGGCTCGCGCCCTTCCTCCCCGCCGATGCGCTTCGCCTCGATGTGATCACGCCGGGGCTCCTGCGCGAGGCACTTCTCTCCCGTCTGACCTTCGACGGACGAAGACGGCTCGATGCGGAGGCGCCGGCGGAGCTCGCCCTCAAGGCGGTGCGGGTCCCGGTCGACTACGGGGCGGGGGCGCCGGCGGTCTCGGCCCGCGTGCAGGCCTTTTACGGGCTCGACACGCACCCCGTGCTCGCCGGCGCGCCCGTCACGCTCACCCTCCTCTCGCCCGCCCGGCGCCCGCTCCAGACGACGCGCGACCTGCCGGGGTTCTGGCGGGGTTCGTGGAGCGCCGTTCGGGCCGAGATGCGTGGTCGCTACCCGAAGCATGATTGGCCCGAGCGTCCCTGGGAGGCCGCGCCCGGAGAGCGGATCTGAGCGCGGCGCGGGCGGACGCTCCTTGCACGAGCCGTTGACGCTGGCCCCTCGCCCATGTCACTCGATCCTCCAATCCACGCGGCGGGACGAGGCATCCATGACGGCAGACGAAGAGGCGGGCGCGCGGTCCCTCGGCGCGCGAAGAACGGCCTATGTGAACGGGGCCTACGTGCCGCTCGATCGGGCCCAGGTTTCCATTCTCGATCGGGGCTTTCTCTTCGGCGATGGCGTCTACGAGGTCGCCCCGGTGCTCGATGGCCGGCTCTTCACCATGCCGCGCACGCTGGATCGGCTGCAGCGCTCGATGGACGAGATCGACCTGAAGCCGCCGGTGCCCATCGAGCGGATCGGCCGGATCATCGTGGAGACCGCGCGGCGCAACGCGCTCGAGGAAGGGCGGGTCTATCTGCAGGTCACGCGCGGCGTCGCCGAGCGCGACTTCGCCCATCCGCCGGAGGGCACGAAGGCCTCGCTCGTCCTTTTCACGCAGGCCGCGCCGGTCGCGCGCTCCGAGAAGTCGGAGCACGGCATAGACGTCGCCACCGTCGCCGACATCCGCTGGCGCCGACGCGACATCAAGTCGATCTCGCTCCTCGCGCAGGTCATGGCGAAGGAGGCCGCGCACGCGGCCGGCGCCTACGAGGCCTGGATGGTCGAGGACGGGTTCGTGACCGAGGGCTCGTCCTCGACCGCCTTCATCATCACGGCGGCGGGCGCCATCGTGACCCGCCCCTTGAGCAACGCCATTCTCCCCGGGCTGACGCGCCGCGCCCTGCTAGAGCTGGCCGCCGAGCAAGGGCTCGATGTCGAGGAGCGCCGCTTCACCATCGAGGAGGCGATGAACGCCTCGGAGGCCTTCATGACGAGCGCGTCGAGCCTCGTCATGCCGATCGTGCGGATCGACGGGCGAGCCATAGGCCCGGCCAGTCATGAGGGCGTGCCCGGCCCGATGACGAAGCGCCTGCGCGCCATCTATATCGACATGGCCCGCTCCGTCCCCGCGCCCTCGATCCACGACGTGACCGACGATGGATGACGCGGCCCAGGCCGGTCGCGTCTCTGCCGGTCATGCCTTCGATCTCGACACGCTCGACGCCGCGACCCGCTACAAGCTTCTCACCGGCACGATCGTGCCGCGCCCGATCGCCTGGGTGACCACGCGCGACGGGGCGGGGCGGGCGAACGCCGCCCCCTATTCGTTCTTCAACGCCGTCAGCGCGACACCGCCCGTCATCGTGATCGGCGTCGCCCCGCGGCCCACCGGCGGCGGCTTCGAGACCAAGGACACGGGCGCGAACATCGCCGAGCGCGGTGACTTCGTCGTCAACCTCGTCGACGAGGCCCATGCCAAGGCGATGAGCCTGACGGCGATCGACGCGCCGGCCGGCGTCGACGAGGCCGCGCTCGCGGGCCTTACCCTCGTCGAGGCCGAAACCGTCGATGCGCCGCGCATCGCGACCGCGCCGATCGCCTTCGAGTGCCGGTTGCGCCAGATCGTCGATCTGGGCACCCACGAGGGTGCGGACCGAGGCTTCATCGTCGGCGACGTATTGCGCATCCATGCGCGCGCCGACGTGCTCGACCCCGAGACGATGCGCGTCGACGAAGCGGCCTACCGGCCCGTCGGGCGTCTCTTTGGCACACTCTATGCGCGACAGGCGGACCGATTTCGGCTTGACCGTCCAAGCTATGCCGACTGGGTGGCGGCCCAGCCGAAGACAAGATAGGAAATCTTGCCGATAATTTCGTTACGAGCTCGTTGCGACAATCAAGTCTTAAGCTCTTTCCCCTAGGTTCTTAGCGATATCTGGGGTGAACGATGACCGCGATCTCGATCGGTGACGGCGAAGGCGCATTCACGCGCGGCACGATCGGCATCGTCGTGGTGGACGCCGAGGCGCGCTTGCTGCGTGTCAACCACGCCTTCACGGACATGACCGGCATCGCGCCCGATTTGGAAGGCGGCGGCGCGCCGATGCGCCTTCACGACATGCTCGACCCCTCGGTCGACGCGACCGTTCTCCTCGACCTTCTCATGCGCTTCGATCCGGAGAGCGGGATCGTGCCTTCGCGCTCGATCGACTATCGACGGCCGGACGGCTGCTGCGTCGGCCAGGTGGAGATCGGCGTCATCGCCCGATCGCTCGGCGAAGACGGCCGGCCGGACAGCGTGACGCTTTCACTGGTGGACATCACGGAGGGCTGCGGCGTCGGCCCACGTGACGAGCCCAAGGTCCGCTCGGCGCAGATCCGCTACAAGGACATCTACGAGAACATCGTCGAGGGCATCTACCGCTCCAGCCTCGACGGCGTGCAACTGAGCGCCAATCCCGCGCTCGTGCGGCTGAACGGCTATGATTCGGAAGCCGAGATGCTCACGGCGGTCGGCGACATCGCGAAGGAGTGGTACACCGATCCCACCCGGCGCGAGACGTTCCAGGAACTCCTCCACCGCCAGGGCTTCGTGAGCGACTTCGTCTCGGAGATCTACCGGCACAAGACGCGCGAGCGCATCTGGATTTCCGAGAACGCCCGCCTGGTGCGCGATCCCGAGAGCGGCGAGCCCTTGTGCTATGAAGGCACGATCCGCGAGGTCACTACGACGGTCGAGCTACTGCAGGAGAAGGAGAAGCTCGACAAGATCGCCGCCCAGGCGCCCGGCTGCCTCTTCCAGTCGCGCCTTCCGCCAGGTGCGCGGCCCTTCGTCAGTTATGCCAGCGCGGGATTGACGACGCTCTGCGGCCTGGAGCCGGCCGAGATGATCGCCGACATGTGCCTCTTCGAGCGGCGCATCCACCCCGATGACCGAGCCGCGCTCATGCAGGCGATCATCGAGTCGGCGCAGACGCTACAGCCCTGGCGCAACGAGTTTCGCATGCGGCGTACAGATGGGGTCGATATCTGGGTCGGCGGTGCCGCGCTGCCCGAACGGCTCGCCGACGGCACCGTCGTCTGGCATGGCTTCATGCAGGACGTGACGGAGGCGCGCGAGGCGCAGGCCAAGATCCACGACCTCGCCTTCTACGACACGCTCACCACCCTGCCGAACCGCCGGATGCTGCGCGACCGGGCCCGCAAGGAACTCGCGGCGAGCGATCGCTCGGGCCATTACGGCGCGGTCCTCTTCATCGATCTCGACAGGTTCAAGGCGCTCAACGATACGCATGGCCACCATGTCGGCGACCGGCTTCTCATCGAGGTCGCGCGGCGGCTGGAAGGCTGCCTTCGCGCCAACGACCTCGTGGCGCGGCTCGGCGGCGACGAGTTCGTCGTCCTCCTGACACAGCTTTCGCGGGATCGGGGCGAGGCCTCGGACCAGGCCGATACGGTCGCCGAGAAGGTGCGCGCGACGATCACCCTGCCCTTCAGCCTGGGCGAGATCGAGGACGGGTCGGGCAAGGCGATCGTCTTCCACACGTCCCCCAGCATCGGCGTGGAAGTGTTCCAGGGCCACGCGATCGATTTCGACACGCTTCTGAAGCGGGCCGACATGGCCATGTACCGGGCCAAGGCGAACGGCCGCAACGCGGTGCGCCGTTTCTCGGTTCCGCTCGACGCGGAGAGGCATGCGCCGGTGGGACCGCCAGACATGGGGCAGGGCCACGAGATCGCGTCGATCGCCAGCGAGGCGCGCGAGGCGATCGAGACCGATGCGATCGATCTCTTCATCCAGCCGCTGGTCGCATCGGACGGTCGCATCGTCGGCGGAGAGGCGCTGCTGCGCTGGCTCCACCCCGAACGCGGCGTCGTCGTGCCCAACGAACTGTTCGAGACGGCCGACCGGATCGGCCTCTCCGGGCGCCTCCACGATCTCATCCTCCGTCGGGCCTGTGCGATCGCGGTGGGCTGGCGCGACACGGTCGGCCTCGGCGCGCTCACGCTCTCGATCAACATCGCGCCGATGCAGATCCAGGCCGAGGGTTTCGCCGACACGGTCGCCGCGATCGCCGCCGAGACCGGCGCGCCGACCGACCGGCTCGTGTTCGAGGTCACCGAGCACGCCATACTGCACGATATCGCATCCGTCGCCGAGACCATGCGGGCGATGAAGGCGACGGGCATCCGCTTCGCGCTCGACGATTTCGGCACCGGCTACGCGTCGCTCACCTATCTGAAGCGCCTGCCGCTCGACGAGATCAAGATCGACCAGTCCTTCGTCCAGGAGGTGACCGAGAATCGCGACGCCGCGGTCATCGTCGGTACGACGATCATCACCGCGCGCCAACTCGGCCTCTCCGTCACCGGCGAGGGCGTCGAGACCGCGAAACAGGCCCAGGCGCTGATCGGCTTCGGGATCGATCAGCTCCAGGGCCATCTCTTCGGGCGCCCGATGCCCGAGCCCGCGTTCCGCAAACTCGTCATCGAGGCCGAGGCCGACAGGACTCGTGCGAAGGTGCCCGTCGGCGCGGCCGAGGGCGTGCGTCTGGCGAGCTAGAGGCGCCGATGGGTCTGGAAGAGGTCGCTCTCGATCATAGGTGCAGGACCACGCGCCCCGGCCTGCCCGCATAGCGCCCATCTGCGCTCGCGAGGCCGTCCAGCCCGCCGGCGCGAGGCCGTCCAGCCGCCGGCGCAGGCCGTCCAGCCCGCCGGCGTGAGGCCGTCCAGCCCGCCGGTGCGAGGCAACAAATCCAAGCCGTTAAAGATCGCGAAGCACGCTTGCCGGCTTGTGGCCCAGCGCGCGGCCGGTGCCGATCAGGCCGAGGAGGATCGTGGTGAGGGTCGCGCCGAGAGCGACGCCGACGGCGATGAGAGGCGAGGGCGCGAAGGCGATGTCGATGACCTTCGTCGTCACCACCCAGGCCGCGAGCATGCCCAGCCCGACGCCGAAGATCGCCGTGATGCCGCCCAGCACGGCGTATTCGAGGCTGAAGGTCGCCAGGAGCCGGGCCCGCGTGGCGCCGAGCGTCTTGAGGATCGTTGCCTCCCGGATCCGGTGGCGGTGGGCGGCGCTGAGGGCGCCGGCGAGAACGAGAACGCTGACGAGAAGCGTGACGCCGGACGCGCCGCGGATCGCCCAGGCGAGGCGGCCGACGATGTCGTTGACCGTCTCCAGCGCCTCCTTGACCCGGACCGCCGTCACGGTGGGGAAGTCCTGGCCGACGCGTCTCAGGAGGGCGCCCTCGCGGGCCGCGTCGCCGCCATCGGGATAGGCCAGCGTGGCCAGCACGCCGTGGGGGGCGCCGGCGAAGGTGTTGGGCGAGAAGACCATGACGAAGTTGATGCCGAGGCTTTCCCATTCGACCTCGCGCGTGTTGGCGAGGCGGGCGGTGATCTCGCGGCCGAGCACGTTGACGGTCACCTCGTCGCCGACGGCGAGGCCTACGCCTTGCGCGATCTCGTCATCGAAGGAGACGAGAGGCTCACCCGCATAGTCGGCCGGCCACCATTCGCCCGAGACGATGCGATCGCCATCGGGAATGGTCTCGGCATAGGTGATGCCCCGATCGCCGCGGATCGCCCATTCGGTATCGGGCGTGGCCTCGATCTCGCCGCGCGGAACGCCGGCGAGGGAGACGACGCGACCCCGGAGCTGCGGGCTCGTCTCGAGGACGGCTTCGGGCGCCTCGGCCTCCATCAGGGCGAGGAAGGCGGGGGTCTGGTCGCGCTGCACGTCGAGGAAGAAGAAGGACGGCGCCGCGGCCGGCAGCACGTCCGCGATCTGGCGGCGCATCGAGGTATCGATGAGGGCCAGCGCGACGAGGAGCGCGAGTCCCAGCCCCATGGAGAGGACGATGGTGGGGGTGAGCGCGTTGGGCCGGTGGATGCTCGCCAGCGCCATCCGGCTGGCCACCCCGCGCGGCCGCGGCAGGTGGCGGGCGATGGCCATGATGCCCCAGGCCAGAAGACGCAGCAGCCCGAAGACGATGACGGCGCCGCCCAGATAGCTCAGCGCCAGCATGCGGTCGTCGGATAGGAGAACGGCAAGCCCGCCGAGCGCGGCGGCGGCGATGCCGGCGAGCGCGAGGTCGCTCCAGGCGAGCGATCCCGCCTCGGCCCGGTTCCGGAAGAGCGCCTGCGCCGGCATGCGCCGCGCGCGGGCCAGCGGCAGGATGGCGAAGGTGAGGGCGGTCAGCACGCCGAAGGCGGCGGCGAGCGCGAGCGCACCCGGATAGAGCCCGGTCTGGAGACGGGCGGGGAGGAGATCGCCGAAGGCGGCGTCGATGAGCGTCGGCAGGGCGGCGCCGACCACGAGCCCGATCGCGATGCCGACGAGCGCCATCAGCAGGATCTGTATGAGATAGGTGGCAAAGACCGTGCCGGCGGGCGCGCCGAGGCTCTTCAAGGTGGCGACGACCTCGCGCTTGCCGTCCATATAGGCGCGCACAGCATTGGCGACGCCGACCCCGCCGACGACGAGGGAGGTGAGCCCGACGAGCACGAGGAACTGGCTGAATCGCTCGATCTGCGTGGTGAGGCGGGGCGAGGCGTTGTCGCGCGTCTGAATGCGCCAGCCGAGATCGGCATAGCGCGCCTCGAGCCGGTCCTTGACGAGGGCGAGGTTGGCGGCCGAGGCCTCGTCGAGGGCGAGGCGCGCCTGGTAGCGGATGAGGCTGCCGGGCTGCACGAGCCCGGTCGCCTCTAGCTGGCCGAGCGAGAAGAGGGCGCGCGGGCCGAAGCCGAAGCCGGAGCCGAGCCGGTCGGGTTCGGTATCGATGAGGCCGGTCAGCACGAAATCCTGCCGCCCCAGCGAGACGCGGTCGCCGATGGCGAGGCCGAGCCGCGCGGCGAGGAGGGGCTCGACGACGAGGCCGGGCGTGCCGTTCTCGCCTTCGAGGGCGGCATCGAGCCCGCCGCCGCCCTCGAGCGTGAAGGCGCCGAAAAGGGGATAGTCCGAGCCGACGGCCTTGACCGACGCGACGGCGCTCTCGCCATCGGGCGTGCGGACCATGCCGGTGAGGGTCGCGAAGCGGGCGACGGTGCCCTCGGCCTCGAGATCGCCGATGGCCGTGTCGGGAAGTTCGCGGTGGATGAGGGAGACGCCGAGATCGCCGCCGAGAATGGCGCGGCCCTCCCGCGCGAGCCCGTCCTGCATCGCGCCCGCCAGCGAGCCGACACCCGCGATGGAGGCGACGCCGATGGCGAGGCAGGCGAGGAAGATCGCGAAGCCCGACAATCCGCCCCGCATCTCGCGCAGGGCGAGGCGCAGTGGCACGGGCAGGCTCGCGAGGCGAAGGGAGCGGTTGCGTCGGTCGGGCGTTGCGGGCGCGGCGAGGTCGGCCGCGACGCTCATTCCGCCGCCTCCAGCGCGGTCGTTCCGTCGAGAGGCGCGCGGCGACGCGACGGCCGGTCCTCCTCGATGCGCCCCGAACGCAGGCGGACGACGCGGTCGCAGGCCTCGGCGAGTTCGGGGGCGTGGGTGACGAGGACGGCCGTCGTGCCCCGCTCGGCCGCCAGCCGGAACATAAGGGAGACGATCTGCGCGCCCGTCGTCTCGTCGAGATTGCCCGTCGGCTCGTCCGCTAGGAGGATGCGCGGCGCGGGGGCGAGCGCGCGGGCGAGCGCGACGCGCTGCTGCTCGCCGCCCGACAATTCGGTCGGATAGTGGCCGGTGCGATCACCGAGCCCCACATCGTGGAGCGCGGCCGCGGCCTTCTCGAAGGCCTGACCGTCGCCGGCCAGTTCGAGCGGCACGGCGACGTTCTCGAGCGCCGTCATGTTGGGAATGAGGTGGAAGGACTGGAAGACGATGCCGACATGGCGGCCGCGAAAACGGGCAAGCGCATCCTCGCCCATGGCGGTCACCTCCTCGCCGGCGATCTCGGCGCGGCCCGCGTCGACCCGCTCCAGCCCGCCCATCACCATGAGTAACGTGGACTTGCCCGAGCCGGACGGCCCGACGAGGCCGACCGACTGGCCCCTCGGCACATCGAGCGAGACGTCCTTGAGAATGTGCACCCGGCTCGCGCCCTGGCCAAGGCTCAGGTCGATGCCGGTGAGGGCGATATCGGGTGCGGGGTCGGTCAAGGCGGGCGATCCTGTGACGGGCGAGTGATGGACGAATGACGGTCAAAACGTCTGCGAGACGTCGGGCGGGACGGTTCAAGACGGTCGGAAGCGGCGCTCGCAGACGGGTCTGGCATGCGGCCACTCCCCTCGCCATATGGTGGGCGAGTGCGAGCGGTCCAGCCGAGGAAGTCCGTACCGCGTGGCGAAATGGTGATGGAACCCATCGGTGGAATCGATAGTCATCCGATGGATGTCCAGCCGGAACGCCGATCTGGCCTGCGGAACGCCGCCTTGGCGCAAGTCGGACGCCCGTTCCGCCGGCGTCGCGATTCGGCCCGTCGGCGGACGCGTGCGACATTTGGCTGCGCAGGTCGCGGCCGTTCGCCTCTCTCCACCAAGACACCCTCTGCGAGGTTTCCCATTGGCTCCACACCCTGATGCTCTGCACGCGTCGACGCCGTCCACGCCGCGCCCATCGGCCGGTCGTGTTCTGGGGCGGCCATTCGCCGGCCTGCTGGCGCTGACTGCGCTCCTCGCGGTCTCCCTCGCGGCGCCCGCCGCCGCCGAGCCCGTCCGCATCCTCGCCATCGGCGACAGCCTGACGGCCGGCTACGGCCTCGCCGATCCGGCGGACGGGTTCGTGGAGAGCCTGGAGACGGCGCTGCAGGCCGCGGGGCACGATGTCGAACTGGTCGACGCGGGCGTCTCTGGCGACACGACGACGGGCGGCGCGGCTCGGCTCGGCTGGGCGCTTGGCGGCGGGGACGAGATCGACGGCGCGATCATCGAGCTTGGCGCCAATGACGGGCTGCGCGGCGTCGATCCGGACGCCTCCCGCGCGGCGCTCTCGCGAATGATCGAGGAGTTGCAGGCGCGGGGCGTGTTCGTCCTCCTCACCGGCATGCTTGCGCCGCCCAATATGGGCGACGAGTACGGCGCGCGCTTTAACGCGATCTTTCCCGAACTGGCCGAGACGTACGGCACGCTCTTCTATCCGTTCTTCCTCGAGGGCGTCGCGGCACTGCCCGAACTGAACCAGGCCGACGGCATCCATCCCAACCCCGAAGGGGTCGACGTGATCGTGTCCAACATCCTGCCGAGCGTCGAAGCGCTCCTCGCCCGCATCGCGGAGCGGGGCTGAGATGGCGCTCGACAAGACGCGCGGGCGGTACACGCCGACAGCGACCGGTGAGGCTGCCTTGGCTGCGTCGTCACCCTCCGATACGCCCGATCCCGACACACCCAAGATCAACCCGCTCCTCAAGCTCGTCGTCGAGATGGGACCGCTCGGCGTCTTCTTCGTCGCCAATGCGACGGCGGACGATCTCTTCGTCGCGACGGCGGCCTTCATGGTCGCCTCCACCATCTCGCTCGGCGTGCTCTGGGCGCTCACGCGCCGGCTGGCGATCATGCCGCTGGTGACAGGCGTCATCGTACTGGTCTTCGGCGGTCTCACGCTCTGGCTTCAGGACGAGACGTTCATCAAGATGAAGCCGACCATCGTGAACGGCCTCTTCGCTGCCGCCCTCGGCGCGGGGCTCCTGCTTCGCAAGCCCCTGCTCCAGGTCGTGCTCGAGGGCGCCTTCGATCTCACCGATATCGGATGGCGCAGGGTGACGCTCGCCTGGACGCTCTTCTTCGTTTTCATGGCGGTGCTCAACGAGGTGCTGTGGCGCACCCTCTCGACCGATGCCTGGGTGACGTTCAAGACCTTCGGCTCGCCCGCCATCACCTTCGTCTTCGCCATCGGCCTCACCCCGCTTCTCACTCGCCACGCGCCGGAGAGCGGCGCGGAAGGCGACGGGCCCAAAGGCGACGGGCCCAAAGGCGGGCCCAAGGGCGGCGTGGCGAAGGGCGGCGTGGCGAAGGGCGGCGTGGCGAAGAGCGGCGTGGCGAAGGACGCCGGGTAGTCGGCGGCCGCCCGGCCGGGGGGATGCAGGCGGCCGCCATCCGGCGCGTTCCGGTCAGCGGGGCTATTCGGGACGCTCGGAGCGATCGCCGCCGCCGCGATGATGGTCGCGCCCGCGCGGCCCGCCATCCCGGCCACGCCGGCCTCGATCGGCTTGATCGAGCTGGCCGTCGCCGTTCCGGTCCATGCGCTCGACGATGCCGCCGAAGCGCGCCTCGAGCTCGGCCGTCGTGACGCTCGCGTCGCCGTTGGGGTCGAGGCGCTGGAAGGCGCGCACGCGCCGGGTCTCGGTCATGTCCTCCCAGACGGTGCCGAACTCCGCGAGGGAGAGCGCGCCGTCGCCGTCGGCATCCGCCGATGCGACGCGGGCGGCGATCCCGGCGTCGATCTCGGCCTGGGTCAGCGCGCGGTCGCCATCGGTGTCGAAGCTCCTCAGCATCGCCATGGCGCCGCGCCCGTCCGGACCCCGACCCTGTGCGAAGGCGCTGCCGCCGAGTGCCAGCAGGCCGACCGTGGCGGCCATCAGGCCGGCCGAGGTGAGGGCGAGGAGGCGGTTCTGTCGTGTCATGCGTGTCATGTCTTCGATCTCCATCGATGGCGGTTGTCGATGGACGTGAAGATGGCTCCGCTCTGTCGCAGCACGATCCCGGTTTGGACACGATTCGGTCGCGCCGCATCCCGCTACGTCCCGGTGATACGGAGCGATACACATCGCCGAGGCCTGCGCCGCCCCGCTCCGCTTCCTCGCGGCCCGGCGTGCCGCTAGTCTCGCCCCATGTCACAGCCCCATATTCTCGTCGTCGACGACACGCGCGACATTCGCGACCTCCTCGCGCGCTACCTCCGCAAGAACGGTCTGCGCGTCACGACGGCCGAGAGTGCGGCGGCGGCGCGCCGGGCGCTCGCCGCCGCCGCGATCGACCTCGCCGTCCTCGATGTCATGATGCCGGGCGAGGACGGTCTCTCGCTCACCCGGTCTCTGCGCGAGGAGGGACGCGTACCCGTCATCCTTCTCACCGCGATGGGCGAGGAGACGGACCGGATCGTCGGGCTCGAGGTCGGCGGGGACGACTACGTGACCAAGCCCTTCAATCCGCGCGAGCTCCTCGCCCGCATCCGCGCCGTGCTGCGCCGGGCGCAGGCCCTGCCCGCGAGCCGCGAGCCGGTCGCGGCCCAGACTCTCAACACCCTGCGCTTCGCGGGCTGGACGGCGGATCTCGACCGGCGCGAGATCGTCGGCGAGGACGGTGTCGCGGTGCCGCTCTCAACGGGTGAATTCCGCATGCTGGTCGCCTTTCTGGAGCGCCCCGGCCTCATCCTCACCCGCGACCAGTTGCTCGACCTCACGCGCGGGCGGACCGCGGTGCCCTTCGATCGCTCGATCGACAATCAGATCAGCCGCCTGCGCCGCAAGATCGAACCCGATCCCGCCAATCCGTCGCTCATCACCACGGTCCGGGGCGACGGCTACCGCTTCACCGCCCGCGTGACCCGCGCCGGCGAGGCGGACGGCGCTTGAGCGGGCGCCGGGAGGCGAAGGCGAGGGCGGGAACCGTGCGGGCCTGGCTCGAGCGGCTGATGCCGCGCTCGATCGCCGGACAGATGACGGTGCTCCTCCTCGGCGCCCTCTTCGTCGCGCAGGTGCTGACCGCCGTCCTCTTCCTTCGCGAGCGCCAAGAGAGCTTCAGGAGCAGCTTTGCGGACGGCGCGGCCCTGCGCGTCGCGGGGATCGTGCGGCTCGTCGAGGACGCGCCTCGGGGGCTCGGTCAGCGTATCCTGCGCGGCGCCGGCACCGGACCCGGCTTTCGGGTCCGGCTGAGCGATGCGCCGCCCGTGCCGCCGCCCGGTGCCCGTCCCGCGCGCGGACAGGCCGAGATGCTGGCGCGTGCGCTGTCGCGGCCGGCGGAGGATGTCAGGGCCGTTCGGATCGGCCGCCGGGGCAGCCCTCGCACGCTCGTCCTCGCCGTGCGCCTGCAAGGACCGCGCCCGGGCTGGCTCATCGCGGAGATCAGGCCGCCGAGCCCGCCGCCGATCGGCCGCGCCTTCCTCATCGTCTTCGCGATGAACGCGCTCGCTATCGGCGTGGTCGCCGCCCTTGCCGCCCGCCGTCTCGCCAGGCCGTTGCGGCGCCTTCGAGAGGCGGCGGAGCGCTTCGGGCGGGGCGAGCCCGTCGAAGCGCTGGCCCTCGAGGGCCCCGACGAAGTGCGCCGCGCCGCCGCGGCGTTCAACGAGATGCGGGACCGGTTGGAGCGCCTCATCCGCGACCGCACGATCATGCTGGCCTCGCTCAGCCACGATCTGCGCACCCCGATCACCAGCCTGCGGCTTCGGGCAGAGTTCGTGGAGGACGAGGAGACGCGCGAGCGCATCGTCGAGACGCTCGGCGAGATGCGCGCCATGACCGAGGAAGCCCTCGCGTTCGCCAGCGACGATGCGGTGCGCGAGCCTCGCCGCCCGCTCGACCTGACGGCGCTGGCCGAAAGCCTTGCCGACGACCTTCGGGCGCGGGGGGCGGAGGCGGAGGTGACGAGCGCGGCGCGCGTGGTGGCGCCCGTTCGCGTCAACGCCCTGCGCCGGGCCCTGCGCAACCTGACCGACAACGCGATCGCCTATGGCACCCGCGTGCGGATCGCCGTGGTGGAGACGGAGGCCGGTATCGCCGTCCTCGTCGACGACGATGGGCCAGGCATTCCGGTCGAGGACCGCGCGCGCGTCTTCACCCCCTTCGTGCGCCTGGAGACCTCGCGCAGCCGCGAGACCGGCGGCACCGGCCTCGGCCTCGCCATCGCCCGCTCGCTCGTCCGCGCACAGGGCGGCGACATCGCGCTGGAGGAGGCGCCGTCAGGCGGTCTGCGGGTCCGGGTGACGCTCCCGGTCTGACCCTAGGGCTGGAGCATGCCCCGGCGCATGAGGTCGAGCGCGAGGACGGTGAGGACCGCCTTGAACGCGATGCGAAATCGCGCCTCCGGCAATCGCCTCAAAAGCGCCGTCCCGGTGAGCGTGCCGAGGAAGCCCGTCGCGATCATCGCCGCGAGGAGGAGGATATAGGGGCCGAAGGCGAAGCCGAGGAGCCCGAAGACGACCACCTTCAGCCCGTGCTGGATGACCATGGCGGCGGCATGCGTCGCCACCAGCGTCATGCGCTCCGGAAAGGCGGCACCGAAGACGGCGGCCACGAAGGGGCCGGTCGCGCCGAAGAACATGGTGAGGAAGGAGCCGACGAGCCCGCCGCCGGTAAAGCTCCAGGGCGAGGCGACGGCGAGCTTTGGGATCTTCACCCAGGTCATCACGAGGACGAAGGCGCCCAGCATCAACCCGAGCCAGGCCTCGGGCAGGGCAACCACGAAGCGCCCGCCCAGCGCCGCGCCGACGACGGCACCGACGACGAAATAGCCGATCGCCCGCCAGTCCACATGCCGGCGCTGGACGATGAGGCGCCCGAGATTCGAGCCGATCTGCACGACGCCGTGCACCGGTATGAGCGCCGCGACGGGCATGCCGTAGGCCATCACGGCCAGGAGCGCGACGCCGCCCCCGATCCCTAGGCCCGCCGTCAGCGCCGACGTCAGGAAGCTGACGGCGACGAGAAGGAGGGCGAAGCCGGCCGGGAGATCGGGCGGTATCAGCGTCATCGCGCGGTCCCTAGCGCCCCGTGAGGACGACCGCGTCCGTCGCCTCGCGCGGTACGATCGCGCCGGGGTGCTGGATGACGACGCCGGCGAGCCGATGGCCGTCGAGCGCCGCGGTGAAGGGATCGACCCCTCGCATGCGGGCGGCGAGATAGCCGGCGTTGAAGCTGTCGCCCGCCGCCGTCGTATCGACCGGCTTGATGGAATCAGGCACCGGCACGTGGTCCTGAAGCGTGCCGATCGAGACATGGGCGCCGCCGGGGCCGTCCTTGATCACGATCTCCTCGCAGCCGGCCTCCTCGAAGCGCGCGCGGGTCTCCTCGATCCGGGTGTCGCCCCAGAGCATGCCCTCATCCTCGAAGGTCGGGAGGGCGATCTGCGCGAGCCGGCTCGCGCGGCGGATGGTGCGCTGCGCGCGCTCGCGGTCGCCGGCCCAATTGCGCGGGCGATAGTTGGTGTCGATGGCGACGATGGCCCCCCTTGTGCGGGCCGTCTCGATGGCGCCGAAGAGTGTCTCCAGCTGCTCCGGCGTATAGAGCGAGAGCGAGATGCCGGAGAGGTAGACCAGCCTTGCGTCCTCGATGCCGCGCACCACCCGCGCCTGCCCGTCGAGCCGGAAGAGCTCGCGTGCGGGCGACGTGTCGCGCCAATAGAGAAAGGTGCGCTCGCCCCGCCCGTCGGTGTGGATGAGATAGAGGCCCGGCACGCGGTTCGCGGCGCGCAGCACCGCCTGTGTGCCGATGCCCTCGGCCTCGGCGAGGGCGAGGATGGCGTCGGAGAACTCGTCGTCGCCAAGCGCCGTCGCGTAGGACGACGCGGCGCCGGCTCGCGCGAGGTAGACGGCGGTGTTGAACGTGTCGCCGCCGAAGCGCGGCGCATAGCGACCGTCCGCCTCGCGCGCCAGTTCGACCATCACCTCGCCGATGCAGAGGGCGCGGCCATCGGTCTTGAAATCGATCATCGGGGACGGATCCGTTGCTGGCTGATGGGCTGGCGAATGGGCCGGTTGATGGGAGCCATCGGGCGCGACATGCCATGGCGGGGGGCAGCCCGGCAAGTTGGAGGCCGGCGGGATCGTCGAAGGGCGTGCATCGAACGGTTGCCGAAACGGCGCGCCGCCCGATGTGAGGGGTGCGGAGCGGATCGAACCGGCGAATCCGGGGCTTTCGCTCGTTCCGCATCGCGCCTCAGCCCCCGATCGCCGCGGGCTATCCATTGGAGACGACCTATGACACGACAGACATCCGCGCGCTTCGCCGTTCTCGCCGCGCTCTTCATGACGCTGGCGGCCTGCCAGTCCACGTCCGGCACGCTGCCCGACGCCGACGACTGCACGTCGATCAACGAGAACAACCGCGAGCGTTGCCAGACCGGGATCTGATTCCGGAGCCGCCCGGCGCCTGCGGCCTTCCCAGCGAAGGTCCGGGCACAGCGACGTGTAAGGGCCCGTCCGGACACCCGGACGGGCCAGTGCCGGGTCGGTGCTAGGCTCTACGCCGACACCGTCCGTCCGCGTCCGGAAAGCTCGCCGCCGATCACGTAGCGCAGAATGTCGACGACCTGCCCGGGCTCCTCGGCGACGGCTAGCGCGGCGGCGTCGACCTCCTTGAGCGCATGAGCGTGGTCGCGCCCATGCAGGATGACGAGCGACTTGCCGAGCGCCGCGGCGTAGCCGGCATCGAAGGCGGCGTTCCACTGCTTGTACTGCTCACCGAACCGCACGACGACGATATCGGCATCCGCAATGCCCTTGCGGGTGCGGATCGCGTTGATCTGCGCGCCCTTCCGGTCGTGCCAGAGCTTGCTCTCCTCGGCTCCGAGGATCGCGGCGCCGCAATCGTCGCTGGCCGCATGGTCGGTGACCGGGCCGCTGAAGACGACATCGAGCCCCTTGGCGCCCGACACGATGCGGTCGCGCCAGTCGGTGTGGATCTCGCCGGACAGATAGACGGTTAGCATCGTGAAAACCTCCCTCGCCGGCGCACTCCCGCATCGGCCTCGGCGATCCCATAGGCGTCCTCTCCCACGGACCACAAGTCCGGCCGCCACGTATCGGGAGCCGTCCCGTCAGAAGGCGTCTCGGGCGATTGTAGCCCCGTGGGCATCCGGATGGTGCCGATCGCCCCTTCAGTCCCGATGCGCCTTCCAGCGGACTTCTCGCATGGTCGCGGCTTCGCGGTGCCGCCAGGGACGGTGCCGGGGGGGGGAACGGCGTGAGACCTCGACGCCGGTCGCCGACCGTCGTAGCGCTTGTCGCATGACGGCTCTGTGTGGATCGGACCGAGGGACGACGCGTCGATGATCAGCGTGATAGGTGCGGGCGCGTTCGGGACGGCATTGGCGATCGTTTGGTCGCGAGGCGGCCGGCGGGTCCGGCTCGTGGCGCGCGACGCCGATCGTGTGGCGGCCCTGTCGTCGGGCGAGAACGCGCGCGACCTTCCGGGCATCGCCTTGCCGCCCTCGCTCGAGATCGACACCGAACTCGGCCGCCCGTCACTCGTCGCCTACGCGACGCCGGCCCAGACCTTCGCCGACATCGTACGGGCCTATCCGGTGGAGGAGGGCGTCCCGGGGATCATCTGCGCGAAGGGCATCGATCGGCAGCGAGGCGCCCTCCTGTCCGATCTCGTGCCGGCGGGGCGCGTCTTCGCCGTATTGTCGGGGCCGGGTTTCGCCGGGGAGATCGCGCGCGGGCTCCCCACCGCCATGACGCTCGCTTCCGGTGATCTCGCGACGGCGCTGCCGCTCGCCAGGACGCTGAGCGAGGCCCGCTTCCGGCTCTATGCGTCCGACGACCCGACGGGTGTCGCGGCCGGCGGAGCGCTCAAGAACGTCGCGGCGCTCGCCTGCGGCATGGCGCGGGGCCTGGAGTTGGGCGCCAGTGCGGAAGCCGCGCTGGCGACGCGGGCGGCGCGCGAGCTGACCGGGCTCGTCGTCGCGCTCGGCGGGCGGCGGGAGACGTTCTACGGACTGTCCGGCCTCGGCGACCTCATGCTGACCTGCTCGTCGTCGCAATCGCGCAACTTCCGCTGCGGGCAGGCCTATGGCCGGGGCGAGGCCTGGGGCGAAGCCCTGGCCGAGGGCGTCCACACGGCCGGCATCGCCGCGCGGCTCGCCGCAGGTCACGGTCTCGAGACACCGGTCATCGACGCCGTCCTGGCGATCCTCGAGGGCCGTGTCCATCCGGCCGAGGCCATGGATGCCCTGATGTGCCGGCCCTTGCGGGCTGAAGCCGCCTAAGGCCGTTGGTCGAACGGGAAGAGAGCGCGCCTTGGCGACCTCGGCGACCTTGGCGACATGGACCGGTGCCTTCTTCGTGACCATATAGGCGCCATGCCTGCCTTTGACCCCGAACCGTCCGACGAACCGACCTTGGAGGCGCGGCCTCGAGGCGCGGCCGAGATCAAGCGCCGCGAGCGCCGTCCTCCCCGGCCGATCACCGAGGATTATCTCCAGCGCGCCGCCCTCTACTATCTGGAGCGCTACGCGTCGTCGGCGGAGAACCTGCGCCGGGTCCTCCGCCGCAAGGTGCGCCGCTCCTGCCTCCATCACGGGACGCCGCCCGAGGCGCATGAGGCCGAGATCGAGGCCGTCGTCGGGCGTTGCTTGCGGGTCGGCCATCTGGACGATGCGCGCTATGCCGAGATGCGGGCCGAGACCCTTCGCCGCCGCGGGCTCTCCACTCGGATGATCCTCGCCAAGCTGGCCGAGAAGGGCGTAGACGCGGATCTCGCCCGCACCGCGCTCAGCTCCGTCGACGGCCGCGCCGATGCGGGGTCTGACGCGGACGAAGCCGCTGCCCGCGCCTTCGCGCGCCGCCGCCGTCTCGGGCCCTATCGTCGCGCCGACCGCGAGGAGAAGCGCGACCGCGATCTAGCCGCCCTCGCACGGGGCGGCTTCGCCTTCGAGACGGCGCGGCGCATCGTCGATTCGGCGGTCGACGACGTTAACGAGGGGGTCTGAAACGGCGGCATCGCGTTCCAGGTCGGGACGAAATCGGCCTGCATGCGCGCATCCCACCTCAATCGATAAACTTTTGGGCAGGGCCTTAAGCCGTCCTAACCCAAGGAAAGGTAACGAAAAGAACGACCGGGGGAGGTGATTCGCATCCTTCTCGCGGGGCTGAACACGAATGCGTTCGTATTGTGGAACTTCAAAAGCCGTTTAGAACTTGTTAACGTGGACGGGAGGGGTCCTCAGACATGCTTCTGAAAGTGATCGCGAGTTCAGCCGTTGTGCTCGGCCTTGTGCTGGGCGGCCCCGTTGGGGCGCCGATGCTCGCGCACGCCCAGACGACGCCGGCGCGCACGATGCCGGATGACGCCCAGAACCACGCTCAGGACCTCGCCGCCATCGATGCGCAGCGGCCGTTCGGCATAGGCG
This sequence comes from uncultured Alphaproteobacteria bacterium, assembly GCA_963799285.1. Lineage (GTDB taxonomy): Bacteria > Pseudomonadota > Alphaproteobacteria > Rhizobiales > CAWCWK01 > CAWCWK01. The sequence goes on along the minus strand of CAWCWK010000004.1, from coordinate 3,005,347 downwards.
AGGCCGTGTCCCCCGGCCAAGTGTCCTCCGGCGTGCAGCCGCTCTGGCACGAGGCGCCGGACGCGCTGGCAGCCCTTAGCCGACAGGATGCCGGCCCGCTCTTCGTCGCGGCGCGGCGGGAGGCCGTGCGCGGCGGCATCGACGCGCAGCACCTTCTCGGCCTCCTCTATCGCGAAGGCATCGGCACCACGCGCGATCCCGTGCAGGCCGCCCTCTGGCTCTCCCGCGCCGCCGCCAATAACAATCCGCTCGCCCAGCTCGTGCGCTGCGTCGATTCGACCGGCCTGCCGGGTGCCAGCGACTGCAACCTCGCGGCCGAGGCCGGGGTGCCCCGTGCGCGCGCCATCGTCGCCTCCCGCCAGATCGAGCAGGGCCAGGACATCGAAGGGGCCCTCGCGCTCCTCGCCGATGCCGCCGGCCAGGGCGACAGCCTCGCCCTCATCCTCCTCGGCCGGCTCCACTATGACGGTTTCGATGCGAGCTACGAGCCGGCCAAGGCCGTCTCCTATTGGCAGCGCGCCTCTCTGCAAGGGGACGCCGAGGCCTATCGGCTGCTCGGCCTCGCCTATCTCGAAGGCGAAGGCGTCGAGCAGGAGACGAACCATGCGTTCGAACTCTTTCTCGAGGCCGCGCATCGCGGCGACCCGCACGCGCAGCACCTTGTCGGCATCGCCTACTCGGACGGCTATCACCTGCCCTTCGACCGGGTTCAGTCGCTCGGTTGGGTCAATCTCGCCCGCGAGGGACTGCGCGGCATGGTCGGCTACGACGAGGTCGCGGAAGACTACAAGCGCCTGCTGAGCGGCCTGAGCCGGGCCGAAACGCTCCAGGCCGAGGCCTTCGTGCGCGCCTTCCAGCCGATCGCGGACGAGCGCGGCGCGCTCTTCATCCCTGGCCCGCTCTTCACCCGCCGGCTGCAGGAAGGCCTTGCCGCCGCCGGTTTCTCGCCGGGCGCGATCGACGGCCTGATGGGCGACGCGACGCATGAGGCCGTGACCCGCTTCCTCGCCTCCTTTGGCCTCTCGTCCTCGCGGATGAACCAGCTCACGCTTTCCATCGTCGCGACCGTGCTGCAGACCCATGGCCGCGAGACGGGAGAGCCGCGTCTCGCATCGGGGCCCTACAATCCGGGCACGCCCGTCGATCTTCCGCGCGGCTTCGACGATCTCAACGTCGCTCAGCGTCAGCTCTATTCCTACGGAACCGGCTTCTTCGTCGCCGACGGCGTGGTGGTGACCAACAATCACGTCATCCAGGCCTGCCGCGAGGTCCGCATCGAGGGGCTGGGCGAGACGCAGACGATCGGCACCGACCCGGCCGCCGATCTCGCCCTCCTGCACGTCGACCATACGCCCGACCGCATCGCACGGCTGCGCGATCGCGACCCCCGTCAGGGCGAATCGGTCTATGTCTACGGCTATCCGCTGCGCACTCTTCTCTCCAAGGGCGCGGTGATGACAGAGGGCATGGTCAACGCGCTGGCAGGCGTCTCGGACGACCAGGGCCAGATGCAGATTTCCGCCGCCGTCCAGCCAGGCAATTCGGGCGGCCCGCTCATCGACCGCTCCGGCCTCGTCGTCGGCATCGTCGCGGCCCGCATCCGCGACGAGATCGTCCTCGCCGGCGCCGGAGCGGTGCCGCAGAACGTGAACTTCGCGGTGAAGATGCCGGCCCTCTACGATCTGCTCGACGTGCATGGCGTCTCGGTCGCCCGGGCCGATAGCGCGCCCCGCCTCGACGCCGTCGACGTCGCCGACGAGGCCCGCGCCTATACGGTCGCCATCGAGTGCTGGCGGTAGGGTTCGGGTAGACCCGAACGACTGGCGCGTCTGTCCGTCGGATGGTTCAGCGGAATCTGGAAACGCTCGGATCGTGCGGATACCAGTACGTTCCAAGCGTGCGCTGCGTTCTTGGAGTGTGCCAAACGCTCTAGCGGTCGCTCGCTACTAGCTTCTGGAGAAGATGGCGCAGGTTCAGCACCTCGGCCTCGTCGAGGATCTCTGTACCCGCGCGCTCATGCTCCAATGCGAGCGCCGTCAGGTCGCCCAGGCGGGCGCGCCCCTCTTCCGTGATTTCGCAGCGCAGGCCGTCGGTGATGTCCCCGGCGGCGGCGAGTTCCTGGCAGGCGGCTTCGAGCCGCGTCTCCGAGAGCAGCGTGGCGCGCTGCAACGTGTCCCGCTCCGTCGGCCCGGCCGCCGCCAATATCGCAAGCAGCCGCATCTGCGCCTCGCTCGTGTCCCGCGTCGCGAGGGCGGCCGAGAAGCCCTTGAAGAGCTTGGCATAGGTCCGGTAGAGGAGCGGCAGCAGCAGTCCCTCGTCGGGCGCGGCGAGGATGCCGTTCTCCACCGTCTCCCTCTCCATCGGGTGCGGGGCGACCGTTCCGTAGCGCCCTTCGGCGAAAACGAGGACGGAATGGCGAAAGCGCTGGAAGCGCGCCACCCGCCCGATGATGATCAGATGATCGCCCGCCTCCACGGTCCGCTCCAGCCGACATTCGAAGGTCGCGGCGGCATCGGGCATCAACGGCACGCCACCAAGGCCCGCCGTCCAGTCGAGCCCGGCGAACTTGTCGGTACCCGGCGCGAGGCCCCGGCCTGCGAACCGGTTGGAGAGGTCAATCTGATCGACGCCGAGAACCGAGAACGCGAAATGCTCCGCCCTGGCGAAGATCTCGTAGGACTTGGCCCGATCGTCGAGCGACCATAGGACGAGCGGCGGGTCGAGCGAGACCGAGGAGAAGGAGTTCGCCGTCATGCCGATCGGCGTGCCGTCCGGGGCGCGGCACGTCACGATCGTCACGCCGGTCGCGAATTGGCCGAGCGCGCGGCGCAGGGCCCGCGTGTCCTCGGGCGCGGCGGGCGTCGCGGTTTCGGGACCGGCGGACGCTGTCGTCGGGGGATCGGGCTTCGTCGCGTCGTCCACGGGGTCTCCTCGGCGGGTCGGGCCTCGATAGCGCAGGCCTCGCCCAGGTACCAGTCCCGCCCAAATGTCGGTCGGTGAAGTGCCCGTCCGTCAGAACTCCGCGGTCATGTCCGCGCGTCGAGGGCCTGGAGAGGCTACCCGGCCGTGACGGGCATATCCGGATAGGCCAGCTGCTCGCGCGCGCGCCAGGCTGGCGTGACGTAGTTGACGATCAAGGAGCGGCGCACGCCGTGGATCGGGCGCTTCTCGAAGCCGTGATAGGTGTCGTCTCCGGGCACGAAGGCCATCGCGGTGCCGGGGCCGAAGGGCGAGCGCGCCACCGGTGTGGCATCGGCGTCGTAGATGTCGGTCCCGAGCTGCTCATGGCCGTCTCCATCGGAGAGATAGAGGAGGAGCGTGAAGCGCTTGACGCCGAGATCGGTATGGGGCTCCAGCCAGAACCCGTCGGTGTCGAGCGCGTATTCGACCCTGAGGCTCGTTCCGTCGAGGTCGGTCCCGAAGGCGGACGCGATCGCGGCGACGGTCTCGGGTGCCTGAAAGGCGGCGCAGAGCGCCTCCGCGATGGGCTGGTCGCGGCGCGTCTCGACGTCGAAATAGCCGCGGGACTTGTTGTGGATCTCGCGCCGCCCGGATTCGCCGGCGAGATCCGGCACGTCGGCCGGCACGGCATGGATCGCCGCGATCGCCTCCGGCGGCAGCATGTCGTGGAGGATCGCGTAAGGGTAGGGCGCCTCGTGCGCCTCCCGGGCGGCGAGACTGTCCAGGATGCGCCTGCGCAGATCGTCGGCGGCGGTACTGTCGATCGAGGCGGCGGCTGGCGAGGAAGCAAGGGTCACGGCGTTTCCAGTATCGATGGCGTGTCGAAGCCTGGCGCGGGCTAGAGCGCGCGCAGGCCCTGCTTGGCGGGCGCGTAGTTGGCGTTGAGCGAGAGCGCCTTCTGGAACGAGGCCAGCGCCTTGCCGCGATCGCCGAGCGCCGTGTAGGCATCGCCCCGGTTCGACCAGGCCTGATAGTAGTTCTTGTCGATGATGACGGCCTGATTGAAGTCGTCGATCGACTTTTGCGTCTGACCGAGCGCGAGACGGCTCTGTCCGCGCCCGTTGAAAGGCTCGGGCGTGCCGGCGTCGAGCGAGATGGCGCTCGAGAAGTCGTCTATCGCTAACTGGTGCTGGCCCTGCGCCTGGTAGGTCAGGCCCCGGCTGTGAAAGGCCTGCGGATCGCCCTTGATGTCGAGGGCGCGGTTGTAGTCGTTGATGGCGAGCTGAAGCTGACCGTTCAGCCGGTAGACGTCGCCGCGGCCGATATAGGCCTGCTGATAGCCCGGGTCGATCTGGACGGCGCGGTTGTAGTCGGCCAGGGCGGCCGGGAAGTTGGCCTGACGGCGCAGCACGAGGGCGCGGTTCGCATAGGCCTCGCGCAGGTTGGGATTGATCTGGATGGCGCGGCCGAAATCGGCCAGCGCCTGCTCGTTGCGCCCCGCGCGGGCGAACGCCGTGCCGCGCACGTTGAGCGCCGCCGCGTCGTTCGGATTGCTCTGCACGACGTCGGTCAACGAGGCGATGTTCTGGGGCGAACCGGCCGCGCTGTCGACAAGGCCGCCGCTCTGGATCGTCTGGCAGGCCGCCGTGCCGGCCAGCAGCGCGGCCGCGCCAAGGCGCAGGGCGAGCGTCCGGATAGCGAAGGACGAAGGGCGGGTCGGGGCCGCAATGTTAAGCTCGGGGATCATCGATCGAAGACCTTTCGGTGCCTGCCGGGGGCCCATCCGGAGCGGACCCTCGCAACACATGGCGCCTCCCATGGGCCGTAAATGCGGCCCGTCTTTGGCGCGATGGTCTTCGTATGCGCGGTCTCGTCGTCGCAGCGGCGAAGGTCGCTTCGGGGGGCGTCGCTCCGGAGCGTTGCTTGGAAGCGCCGCCCGGTGCTCCTTCGCCGGCCGGCGCTCGTCCCCCCGACGGACGAGGGGACGGCGTCAATGTTTCCGTAACGTCTCCTGTCCCATAACGGCACGCGCTGCCCAGGGCACACTCTTGGAAGGCGCGGCATCGGAACAGGAGGGGCGATGGCCATGGCGACGACGGTCAGGGATTTCACGGCGCTCATCAGCGATGACAGCTGGACGGGGATGTCCGGCCAGTCGGCCTTCTTCACCTACAGCTTTCCCGATACGATGCCGACCTATCTCCTCGGCGAGTTCGGCGCGTCCGCCCCAAGCTATCGGCCCTTCGCGCCGAGCCTGCGCGCCGATGTCGCCAACGCCTTCTCTCAGCTCGAGGCCGCCGTCGGCGTGCGCTTCTTCGAGGTCGCCGAGGGTGGCACGCTCTCCTTCCATCTCATGGACTTCGTGCCGTCCGGATCGGCAAACGAGGGCGGTTTCGCCTATTCGACGCAAATCAAGGGACTGCTCGACCCGGAGGTCGCGGAGGACGCCTTCTGGGGCGACGTCTTCCTCAACACGGGAGAGTACGACACCGTACCCAACGACACCTGGTTGACGACCGTGATGCACGAGATCGGCCACGCCCTCGGCTTCGACCATCCGCATGACGGGCAGCGCATCCTCGCCAAGGACCTCGACACGTCCTCCAACACGGTGATGAGCTATAACGGCCCGGACGTGGCGACCTGGCAGCACATGGACCTCGACGGACTGCGCCGGCTCTACGGGACCTCGGCCGATTTCGGGAAGCACCTCACGGGGCACGCCTTCGACGCGGCCACGGGCGTCCTCAGCCAGACGGCCGGCGACGGGGCGCAGACGCTGTTCGGCGTCTTCTCGCGCGACGTGTTGCGCGCCGGCGCTGGCGACGACACGGTCTATGCCTCGCTCGGGGCCGACACGGTCTTTGCAGGAGAGGGCGACGACAAGGTGGATGGCGGGGCTGGCGATGACGTCATCCTCGCCGGGGCCGGCGCCGACAGCGTCACCGGCGGCGCCGGGGCCGACACGATCTACATGGGCGCGGGCGACGACACCGTCTCGGCCGCACTCGACGACGGCGCGGACGTGATCGGCGGCGGCGTGGGCAGCGACGTGCTGATGGCGGGCGCGGGCGCCGATACTGTCTTTGGCGGCCAGGCGGCCGGCATCGCCGGCGCCGACGTCATCGAGGCCGGTGCCGGGGCCGATCTCGTCTTCGGCGGGCGCGGCGCCGAGGCGCTCGAGAGCGACCGGATCGATGCCGGCGCCGGCAGGGACACGGTCTATGCCGGCGTCGGTGCCGACAGCCTCGTCGGAGGCATGGGCGATGATCTTCTCTTCGGCGGGTCCGGCGCCGACACCATCGACGCGGATGCCGGCAACGATACCATCTGGGGCGGTGCCGGCAACGATGCCCTCCAGGGCTTCGGCGGCGCCGACGTCTTCGGCTTCGCGGGAGGCTCGGGCAGCGACACGATCTTCGACTTCTCGGTGGATGCGGACGTGATCTGGCTCACCGGCACGGCGACGCGCTTCGCCTCCCTCGCCGACGTTCAGGCCGCCGCCAGCGGCACCGTCCTCGATCTCGGCGGCGGCGCCACCCTTCAGCTCAACATCGCACTAGCCGCCCTCGGCGAAGCGAACTTCCTCTTCGGCTGACCGGCCATAGCGCTGCGCCGGCCGAGGGCGCCGGCCTGTTCGCCATGGAGACGTACCGCGAAGGCGGCGGCGCGGCGCTCCCGTCTTTCCCGGCGACATCGTCGTGGGCGACGATGGTTGCGTGATCGTGGTGCCGGCCCATCTCGCCGAGGAGGCCGCCGAGGAGGCCACCCAGATGACGGCCTTCGAGACCTTCGTTTGCGAGCGCGTGCGGGCGGGCGAGACCATCATGGGCCTCTATCCGGCCGCGAGGCAGGGGAGCGCCGAGGCCTGGCAGGCGGCGAGGGATGGCAGGCGGCGAGGGATGGCCGATTGCCGCGTCCGCGCTCTAGTCTCGTGGCGCACCCGGCACCGCTCCGGCCCGGGGCGATGGGACCGGAAAGTGCGCCAGCAGCGACTGCTTCGCACCGAGGATGTGGTCGCGAACCAGGATCGAGGCGCGATCGGCGTCGCCGCCTTCGCAGGCCTCGAGAATGGCCAGATGCTCGCGGCTGGCGCGCTTCAGACCGTCGCTCATCACGAGCTGCGCGCGGATGTAGCGGTCGACCCGGTCCATCGCGTTGCCGGCGACCTCGATGAAGTAGCCGAGCGCGCTCGCCTTGTAGAGCGCATCGTGGAAGGTCCGGTTGAGGTCGCCCCATTCCATCGGATCGCGGCAGGACGAGAAGGCGTCGCAGCACCGCCGGGCCTCCTTCAGCTGGGCGGGGTGCATCCGGGGCACCGCGTCGCGCAAGATCTCGGCCTCCAGGAGCGCGCGCAGGTCGAAGATCTCGGACGCCTCGATCGCCGACAGGCCAGCGACGACGGCGCCCTTGTAGCGCTGGCTGCGCACCAGACCGCTGTCCTGCAGGCGCGATATCGCCTCGCGCACCGGTATCCGGCTCGTGTTGAAGAGACGGGCGATTTCGTCCTGGCGCAGCGGCGCGCCCTCGTCGAGCTCGCCCTCCACGATCGCCTTCCTGAGCGCGTTGAAGACGATCTCCGAGGCGGAGGCCGTCTGCGAGATATCGACCGACTTCAGTTTCATGACGTCCTCGTACCGGCCCCGGTCGATAGCCCAACCAGAGCCGAGGCACAAACAGGGATATTGCATATTGGATCCAATTTGCTTAGGCATGGAGGATCAAGGGCCGGACATCGCGAAAGAAGACGCGCGGCCGACCGTGACCATGAGGGAGAGATCGATGCTCAACAGACTGGCAATCGCAACCGCCACCACGATCATGCTGGCCGCGCCCGCGCTCGCCGATACGCTCGACGATGTCGTGGACCGGGGGACGCTGCGCTGCGGCGTCGTGCTCGACTTCCCGCCGATCGGCTATCGCGACGAGAACAACGAGCCGGCCGGGTTCGACGTCGACTACTGCAAGGACCTCGCCGCCGCGCTCGAAGTCGAACACGAGATCCTGCCATTGACCTGGGCCGAGCGTCTGCCGGTCATCGTGACGGGCCGCGCCGACGTCGTCTTCGGCGCGACGTCTGACAGTCTCGCCCGTGCGCGCACCGTCGGGTTCACGATCCCCTACGCGATCTATTATGCGCAGGGCGTGGTGAACTCGGAGAGCGGCATCGAGACCTTCGAGGACATTCGGGGCAAGCGGGTCGCGGCCGCCATCGGCACCGTGCCCGAGCAGGAATGGCTCAAGATCGCCGCCGAGTGGGGGGAGGAGAACCTCTATCAGGGCTACCAGTCGGAGAACGAGGTCTTCCTCGCGGTCGCGCAGGGCAAGGCCGATATCGGCATCACGACCAACACGGCCGTCAAGCCGATCACCGAAGAGTACGACACGATCGATCCCGGCCCGCGCATGCCGTGGACGACCGACTACACCTCCGTCGTCGCCAAGCGCGAGGACGTGACGTGGCTCAACTATCTCAACCTCTTCGTGACCCATCAGGTTCGCTCGAACCGCTATGCCGAGCTCTGGGACACCTATGTCGGCGGCGAGGCGCCCGAGCTGCGCATTCCCGGCGTCTTCTACTAGTCTCCACTGGCCTCCCCGAAGGGGATAGGCGCCCGTCCGGCAAACCGCCGGGCGGGCGCGAGCCTCAAGGCGCCCGATGTTCGACTACAACTTCCATTGGCGGCCGGTCCTCAAGAGCCTGCCGGACCTCATCGAGGCCAGCTTCGTGACGCTCCAGGTCGCGACGCTCTCTATGGTGATCGGCATCGTCATCGGGCTCGGCCTCGCCCTCGTCCGGCTCAACATGACCGGGCCGCTGCGCTGGCTCGCCACCGCGTGGATCGAGCTGGCCCGAAACACGCCGGCGCTCTTCCAGCTCTTCTTCTTCGGCTTCGGGCTCGGCGCGTTCGGGCTCCACCTGTCGCCCTACGTCATCGTCCTGGCCGGCCTCAGCTTCAACTGTGCCGGCTATCTCGCCGAGAACTTTCGCGGCGGCTTCCAGGCCATCCCTCCGACCCAGCTTCGCGCCGCGCGCAGCCTCGGCATGACGGCCTGGCAGGCCTATACGCGCGTCGTGATTCCTCAGGTCTTCCGTATCGTCTACCACCCGATCACCAATCAGATGGTCTGGGCGGTTCTGATGTCCTCGCTCGGCATGCTGGTCGGCTTTCGCGAGTTGAGCGGGGAGACCCAGTTCTTTGCCAGCCGCACATTCCGCATCTTCGAATATTTCGCCGTAACGGCGGTGCTCTACTACATCATCGTCAAGATCATCCTCGGTGCCTCCCGCCTTCTGGCGGGCCGGCTCTTCCGGTATTGAGGGGCGATCCGATGCGCGAATCGATCAGCTTCTTCAGCGGCTTCACCCCGAACGATCTGTGGTTCATGGGCGAGGCGGCGCTGCGCACCCTCCTCATCTCGGCGCTCTCGGTCGGCATCGGCACCCTCCTCGGCGCCGTCTTCGGCTGGCTGCTCTACGAGGGCCGGCTCGCCGCGACGCTGCTGCTGGCGCCGGTGCTCGACGTCTTCCGCTCCGTGCCGCTCATCATCCAGCTCGTCCTCTTCTACAACTTCGCGCCCATCGTCGGCCTCAACCTCGACGCCTTCGGTTCGGGAACCGTCGTCCTGACGATCTACACCGCCGCCCTCGTCGCCAGCGTCGTGCGCGGCGGCATCGAGGCGGTGGGCCTGCCAATGCGGCGCGCGGCGCGCTCGCTGGGCATGAGCTACTGGCAGGACCTGCGCTACATCGTTCTGCCGATCGGCGGGCGGGCCGTCTTTCCCGCCTGGGTCGGTGTGGCGCTCGGCGTGATGAAGGACAGCGCCCTGGTCTCGGTCCTCGGCTATGTCGAGTTGCTGAAGGCCAGCCAGATCCTGATGACGCGCACGCAGGAGCCCTTCCTGATCCTCAGCATCGCGGGCGCCTTCTATTTCGCGCTGTCCTATCCGATCTCGCGCTATGCCGCGCGGCTCGAGAGAACGTGGGCCCAATGATCGAGATCCGCAATCTTCACAAATATTTCAGCGAGCTCCACGTCCTCAAGGGCATCGATCTCGACGTGCCCAAGGGCGAGGTCCTCTCCGTGATCGGCGCCTCGGGCTCGGGCAAGTCGACGCTCCTCTACTGCATCAACGGTCTGGAGCGCATCCAGGAGGGCCGTATTCTGGTCGACGGCACCGACGTGCACGCCAAGGGCGTCGACATCAACGCGCTGCGCCAGAGGCTCGGCATGGTCTTCCAGCAATGGAACAGCTTCCCCCACCTGACCGCGCTCGAGAACGTCGCCCTCTCGCCCCGGATCGTGAAGGGCAAGTCGAAGGCCGAGGCGCGGGAGATCGCGGCGCGGCGCTTGGAGCATGTCGGTCTCGGCGACAAGCTCCAGGCCTATCCGAGCGCGCTCTCGGGCGGCCAGCAGCAACGCCTCGCCATCGCCCGCGCGCTCGCCATGGAGCCCGCCTACATGCTCTTCGACGAGGCCACCTCGGCGCTCGACCCCGAGCTTGTCGGCGAGGTGCTCGACACCATGCGTCTCCTCGCCGAGGAGGGCATGACGATGATCTGCGTGACGCACGAGATGGGCTTTGCTCGCGACGTCTCCGACCGCGTCGCCTATGTCCACGAGGGCGCGATGGAGGAGATCGGGCCGCCGGCCCAGATCTTCGGCCAGCCGACCTCCGAGAAGACCGCCAAGTTTCTCGCCAACGTGCGCTGAAAGGACCCGGAGCGGTCCGATTCGCGATCCCGTCCCGAGGCGATCCGCCTCCTATTCCTGCCCGACCGTCCAGACCTCGAGGAGTGTCACCAATGTCCGCGAACGTGTTCACCGGCTGCATGCCCGCCCTGATGACGCCCTGCACCCCGGAGCGCCGTCCCAACTACGACGCGCTCGTCAGACGCGGGCGCGAGCTGATGGAGGCGGGCATGTCGGCGGTCGTCTATTGCGGCTCGATGGGCGACTGGCCGCTCTTGACGGACGAGGCCCGCATGGAGGGCGTCGCGCGCCTCGTAGAGGCGGGCGTGCGGGTCGTCGTCGGGACTGGGGCGATGAACACCGAGGCCGCCGTCGCCCACGCCGCCCACGCGCAGGCGACGGGCGCGCACGGGCTGATGGTCATCCCCCGCGTCCTCTCGCGCGGTCCGTCGGCGGCCGCGCAGCGCGCGCATTTCAAGGCCATCCTGTCGGCGGCGCCCGATCTGCCGGCCGTCATCTACAACAGCCCCTATTACGGCTTCTCGACCAAGGCCGACCTCTTCTTCGCGCTGCGCGCCGAGCATTCCAACCTCGTCGGTTTCAAGGAGTTCGGCGGGCCGGACGATCTGCGCTACGCGGCCGAGACCATCACCGCCGAGGACGATGCGGTCACGCTCATGGTCGGCGTCGACACCGCCGTCTACCACGGCTTCGTGAATTGTGGCGCGACGGGCGCCATCACCGGCATCGGCAACGCCCTGCCGCGCGAGGTCCTCCATCTCGTCGCGCTGTGCGAGCGGGCGGCGCGGGGAGACGTGGCGGCGCGCCGGCTCGCGCGCGAGCTCGACGAGGCCCTCCAGGTCCTCTCCAGCTTCGACGAAGGCCCCGACCTCGTCCTCTACTACAAATATCTCCTCGTCCTGAACGGGGACGAGGACCACCACCTCCACTTCAACGAGGACGACGCGCTGTCGGCCGCGCAAAAGGGCTATGTCGAGGCGCAGTACAGGCTCTTCAACCAATGGTATGCCGCCTGGTCGAAGCGCGACGAGGTCGTCGCCGCGACGGGCAGCTAGCAATGCGCGTGATCGACAGCCATACGGCCGGCGAGCCGACCCGCGTGGTGATCGCGGGCGGGCCCGACCTCGGGTCCGGCACGCTGGCGCAGCGCGCGGCGCGCCTGGAGCGCGAGCATGCGCATGTCTGTGCCGCCATTCTCGACGAGCCGCGCGGCCACGACGCGATCGTCGGCGCGCTTCTTGTCGAGCCGGACGCGCCGGACTGCGCGGCCGGCGTCGTCTTCTTCAATCCCGCCGGCAATCTCGGCATGTGCGGCCATGGCACGATCGGGCTGGCCGCCACGCTGGCTCATCTCGGCCGGATCGGGATCGGCACGTATCGCATCGAGACGCCCGTCGGTGTCGTGGAGGTGACGCTGACCGATCCCAACACCGTCTCGGTCGTCAATGTCGAGAGCTACCGGCTGCATGCGGGCGTCACCGTCGAGGTCGCGGGCATCGGGCCGGTGACCGGAGACGTGGCGTGGGGCGGCAACTGGTTCTTCCTCACCGATTCCGTCTCCATCGATCTGGTACCGGCCAACATACGCCCCCTCACCGACGCGGCGCTCGCGATCCGCACCGCGCTGACCGACAACGGCATCACAGGCGCGCACGGTGCCTTGATCGACCATGTCGAACTCTACGGGCCTCCCCGCGCGCCGGACGCCGACAGCCGCAACTTCGTCCTCTGCCCTGGCGGCGCCTACGACCGCTCGCCCTGCGGCACGGGATCGTCGGCCAAGCTGGCCTGCCTCGCCGCGGACGGCGCGCTGGCGCCCGGACGAGACTGGGTGCAGGAGAGCGTCATCGGCAGTACCTATCGGCTGCGCTATCGGCCGGGCGCCGCCGGCGGGGTGATACCGACGATCACGGGCCAGGCCTTCGTGACGGCCGACATCACGCTTCTCTTCGACCCGGCCGATCCCTATGCGGGCGGCATCGGTGCGGGCCGGAATGCGGCATGAGAACGGCCGGACGCCCATGACGCCGGAACGCGGGAGGCAGGACGTCGTCGTCATCGGCGGCGGCATCATCGGCATCGGCGCCGCACTCGCCCTCCAGGCCGCCGGCCGGTCGGTCGTTGTGATCGACCGTGCATCGGAGAGCCCGAGCGCGTCTGAGGGCAATGCGGGGGCGTTTGCCTTTGCCGACATCGTGCCCCTCGCGACCCCGGGCATCCTCGCCAAGGCGCCCGGCTGGCTCCTCGATCCGCTCGGCCCATTGTCGATCCGCCCGTCCTACGCCGCGCGCCTGGCCCCCTGGATGCTGCGCTTCTGGCGGGCTAGCCGGCGCGACCGGTTCGATGCCGCGCTCGCGGCGCAAGGGGCCCTGATGCGACTGTCGCGGGACGCGCTGGCCCGGCAGGCGCGCGCGCTCGGCGCCGAACACCTGCTTCGACACGACGGACAGCTGCAGCTTTTCGAGACGGAGGCCGCCTACCGGGCGAGCCTGCCGGTCTGGCGCCTGCGCGAGGCGCACGGCGTCGCGTTCGAGATGCTGGAGAGCGCGGCCGCGATCGCAGACATTCAGCCCGGCCTCGACCCCCGCTTCACCCGCGCCGGCTATACGCCCGACTGGATCAACACGTGCGATCCCAGACGCTGGCTCGCCCATCTCATCGAGGCCTTTCGCGCCCGAGGCGGGCGGATCGAGAGGGGCGAGGTCACGGCCCTTGCCGACACGGAGGACGGCGTCCAGCTCCGCGCAAGAGCCGGCCCCTTGGCGGTGGATATTGCAACGACGGTCGTCGTCGCGGCCGGCGCCTGGTCGCACCGCCTCGCCCGCACGCTTGGGGATCCGATCCCGCTGGAGACCGAGAGGGGCTACAATACGACCCTGCCCGAGGGCGCGTTCGGCTTGCGCACCCACCTCACATTCTCCGAGCACGGCTTCGTCGTCAGCCGGATCGGCGACGGCGTCCGCGTCGGCGGCGCGGTCGAGTTCGGCGGGCTCGGCCTCGCGCCGAACTATCGGCGCGCCGATGCGCTTCTCGGCAAGGCGCGCCGGTTCCTGCCCGGGCTCGACACGTCCGGCGGCACGCGGTGGATGGGCTTTCGCCCGTCGCTTCCCGACAGCCTGCCCGTGATCGACCATGCGCCCGGGTCTCGCCGCGTCGTCTACGCGTTCGGCCACGGCCATCTCGGCCTCACGCAGGCCGCCGGCACGGCCGAGCTCGTCGCCGCGCTCGCCGCCCATGCCGCGCCGCCCATACCGATGCACGCCTTCTCCGCGCGCCGCTTTCGATAAAGGACACGACCCATGAAAATCACGGCCATCAACGTCTTCCAGGTCGACCTGCCGCTTTGCGAGGGCCGCTACAGCTGGTCCAATGGCAATTTCGTCGAGGTTTTCGACAGCACGGTCGTCGAACTGGTCACGGATGAAGGCCTCAAGGGTTATGCCGAGTGCTGCCCCCTCGGCTCGGCCTACCTGCCGTCCTTCGCGCTCGGTGTCCGCGCCGGCCTCGCCGAGCTCGCGCCGCATCTCATCGGGCAGGACCCGACCAATATCGGCGCCGTCAACCGGGTCATGGACGAAGGCCTGCGCGGTCACCCCTATGCGAAGGCGCCCATCGACATCGCCTGCTGGGACATTCTCGGCAAGGCGACGGGCCTTCCCGTCTACACGCTTCTGGGCGGTGCGATGCAGGACGACGTCGTCCTCTACCGCGCGATCAGTCAGGAGGCGCCCGACGCGATGGCCGCCAAGATCGAGGGCTATGCGGCCGAGGGCTACACCAAGTTCCAGCTGAAGGTGGGGGGCGACGCGAACGACGATATCGCCCGCATCCACGCCACCCGCGCGATCCTCAAGCCGAGCGACGTCCTCGTCGCCGACGCCAATACCGGCTGGACCCGCCACGAGGCCGCCCGCGTGGTCGGCGCCGTCGCCGGGCTCGACGTCTACATCGAGCAACCCTGCCTGACCTATGAGGAATGCGTCTCCGTTCGCCGGCGCACCGGCCTGCCCTTCGTGCTCGACGAGGTGATCGATACGCCCAACACGTTGGTGCGAGGCCTCGCGGAGGACGCGATGGACGTCATCAACCTCAAGATCTCCAAGGTCGGCGGCCTCACGCGCGCGAAGCTGATGCGCGATCTTTGCGTCGCGCACGGCATCCCGATGACGATCGAGGATACCTGGGGCGGCGACATCGTGACGGCGGCCATCGCGCATCTCGCCCGCTCGACCCCGTCCGACTTCACCTTCTCGGCGACGGACTTCAACAGCTACGGCACGGTCGCCATCGCCGACGGCGCGCCCAGCCGCGTCGACGGGCGCATGACCGCCCCCGACGCCCCCGGTCTCGGCATTACCCCGATCTTCGACGCGCTCGGCGCTCCCGTCGCCCGCTATAGCTGAAAGGAGCCGCTCGTGCGCAGTATCCGGGCCATCCACGTCGTCTCCTGCCACGCCGAAGGCGAGGTCGGCGACGTCATCGTCGGCGGCGTCGCAGTGCCGCCGGGCGACACGATCTGGGAGCGGCGCAGCTTCATCGCCCGTGACGGCTCGCTGCGCGACTTCGTCCTCAACGAGCCGCGCGGAGGCGTCTTCCGGCACGTCAACCTCCTCCTGCCTCCGGTACACCCCGAGGCCGACGCGGCCTTCATCATCATGGAGCCGGAAGACACGCCGCCCATGTCCGGCTCGAACGCGATCTGCGTGTCGACCGTTCTCCTAGACACCGGCATCGTGCCGATGCGCGAACCGGTGACCGAGATGGTGCTGGAGGCGCCGGGCGGCCTCGTCCACGTCACGGCCGAATGCCGAGGCGGCAAGGCCGAGCGGATCCGGGTTCGGAACCTGCCCAGCTTTGCCGACAAGCTGGACGTTCCGCTGGAGGTCGCGGGGGTCGGAACGCTTCACGTCGACACGGCCTATGGCGGCGACAGCTTCGTCGTCGTCGATGCGGCGGCGCTGGGCTTTGCCATCATCGAGAGCGAGGCGGCCGAGATCGCGCGGATCGGCATGGCCATCACCGAGGCGGCCAACGCGCAGATCGGCTTCTCCCACCCCGACAATCCCGATTGGAGCCATATCTCGTTCTGCGCCTTCAAGGGACCGCTCACACCGACCGAGACGGGCTGGACGGGCCGGTCCGCGGTCGCGATCCGGCCCGGCAAGGTCGATCGCTCGCCGACCGGCACGGCGGTCTCCGCGCGGCTGGCCCTGATGGCCGCGCGTGGCGAGATCGCCGCCGGCCAGGATTTCGAGGCGATCTCGATCATCGGATCGCGCTTCACCGGGCGGATCGTCGGCGAGGCCGAGGTCGGCGGACGCCCCGCCATCGTCCCCGAGATCGCGGGACGCGGCTGGGTCACCGGCACGCACCAGCACCTCCTCGACCCGGACGATCCCTTCCCCTCAGGCTATCGCCTCAGCGACACCTGGGGCGTCATGCGCCGGACGGTCGCGGACTGACGCGGACCCGGCAGGCATCCTCTCGCCGATGCCCAAACCTCTCCCCGGTTCGGTGCAGGTCGCATCTCCGGCATCCGGCCGAGGAGGACAGGCGCGGCATCGAGGGCGCGCAGGTCCTCGGGCTCGCGACGAGGGCCGCGCTCGAACAGCTTGTCGTGGCAGGGCCCCGGCGCGCGACGGGCGGCGAGCGCGTCACGTGCCGCGGGAGCGCGTCCTGCGTGGTCAGGACGATTCCCATCACGTGGAGGGCATCATTGGTCGATGCGAACAGGCGGGGCGGGTCGAGGGAGGCGTATCGGCCCGAGCGCCTACCGGCCCAGCCGGTCCAGAAGACGCCCGAAGGCGGGGCCGCGCAACAGGGTGCGTCCGATCGCGAAGTTGGCGACCGTCGTGACCATCATGACGAGGACGATGGCCAGGCGCGGCGGCACGCCGAGGCGCTCCAACGCCTCCAGCGTGACGATCCCGATTCCGAAGACCACGATGTAGGACAGCGCCATGCCGGTCCGCGCCCCGCGCCCGGTGCGTCCATCCGGGAAGACCTTGGACGGATAGACCGCCACGACGAATGCGAGCCCGCACATCCAGGCCCCCGTGTAGGCGAGGCCGGGGGCGAGGACGAAGAGGAGGAGCTGGTAGGCGGCGAAGGTCAGCGCGGCGTTGGCCGACCCGGCCAGGAGGAACCGCGAGGCATCGCGCACGATACCCGTCGGGGCGGACAGGTTAGCCATGCGCAGCCTCGATCGGCGCGTGGGTCTTGTGCGGAACGGAGGCGGAAACGTCATGCATCGCAGATGCGGTATATTTCGAGGGCGATATCGTGCACCGAGATGCCTGGGATTCCGACATCGAGCCTCAATAGTTCTAGAGGCGCGGTAAGGTTGAAGGGAATCGTGGCTTCGTACGTCCCGTCCCCAAGAGCAGTCGGGTAGAGCAAAGCTTGAGGCCTCCTCGCTGAAGCCCATCCCTTCGTAGCCTGCGAAGAGCTGGACGGCATGAGGGTTGTCGCTAGCGGCAAAGCGCAGTTTGAAGACGTGCCAGCCCAGACTTGCCTTGGACGGGCTGCAAAACATCCTCCCCTAGTACGATCTGTGGGTCGTATCGCCGTCACAAGAAACTCGCGCTTCGCGGTGATCCCAATCATAGTTATCAAGTCTGTACGCAGTGCAACCATCCACGCTTAACGTCAGCCTAGATCCTGGGGCTTTGGCATCAGATCGACAAGATCTGGGAGGTCGACCATCCTATCTCCTCTCCGAGCTTGACCAGCGTAACGTTGCCGACCTGACGCGTACTGCCGGGCGGGGCCATGTCGGCATTTTGCACCAATACCGTAAGTTGTGCGGCCGCTCGTCCAGTTGCGCGACTGCAACTGGATATCCCATGGCCTGCATGAAATGCTGCAGGCGACCCGGGTTCCCGCCTTCCAGGTCGAACCAAGACGTTCCGGTATAAAGGGAGCTCGGCAAGGGGAAAGGCGGCGTGACATTTACGCGCCCGAACATGTCGAACCGGACAGGGCGCGGGCCTCGGTGCCCTTCGCCTCCGCCTACCGCGCGCTTCGACCATATCCGTATAGATTGCGCCGGCCAGGAAGGTGTCCGTGCGCGCGATGAGGTCTGCATTTGCGCTGTACCCGGATAGGAGGGTCACGCTGCGAAGGACGAACAGGGCTGCCAGTACGTTCGCCGCCATCGAGACACGGCGCACAGCAACGCGATAGGCCAGGATCGGAATCAGAAGGACGAGCAGCGGCACACCCATCATGACCCGGAGGGGCGGCATGCTGCCATAGACGACAACGGTGATAGAACCGCACCAACGAGCACGGCCACGACGAGAAGAGCCCCCAGGACGCCGGCGATGCCACTCGATTCGAGCCGTCCGACGAGCGGCCAGACGAGAACCACAAGGATGCAGAACCCCACAAAGGCGCCGAACGCGTGCATGTCCTGGCCGTAAAGATCTGGTCCCGTGAACAGATCGACGCCCAGGCGTGCGACCCGCAGAATGTGCCCAATCGGATCCTGGAAGAGAACGCTGAGGTTGACGAAGCCCGAGACATAGCCGGAATCGGGCACGACGGTCCGTTGGAACACCTCGTTCACGACATAATACGCAGCCGCGCAGGCGAAGGCGTAGAGGGCGCAGGCGAGTAGGCCCGCTTGCCCTGCCTGGCGATGCTCGTCCCCTCCTCCACCCCCTTGAAGAGAGAGACCGCGGCCGCGAAGCCGGCCAGCACCAGGATGAATGTCTGGTAGAAGGATATGGCGAACGCCCCCAGCAGGACGGCGAGGGTGCAAAGGGGCAGCGCCGCCCACATATCCCGACGGATCCGGTGCCACGTGTCGAGGAAGATGACGGCCGACACGACCGCGCATAGAAAACCGAAGCCCGAGAAGGCGACGTTCCCGGCGAACTCCGTCAGGAAGTGCCAGACGGGGGTGACGAAGAAGGCGGCGGATGCGAGCAGCATCCTATAGTCGAAGCGCACGAAGCCGAGGAAACGCGCCGTCACCGCGAAGGCGTAGGACAGGCTGAGGCCAAAGAGGGCGAGCCCGATATAGGGCCGTGCGGCCCTGGGCAGGACGAAGGTCTCGAAGAGATAGGCTCCCCAACGCCCCTGGGTGATCCAGATCGCGCCGTTCGTCCGAAGCAGGCTGAGTTCGTCGTCGATCGTGAGGTGCAGGCCGGTCAGGACGGGCATGTAGCACACCAGAAAGGTCAGGTAGAGCGCGGCCAGCATGCCGACAGGCACGGACAGGATGTCCGCCGTGCTCTTCCAGGGCCCGTGCGAAGCCTCGTCGCGTGCCGGCTCACCCACGGGCGGTAGGCGCTCCTGCGTGGTCGAGGTTGCGTCGTGGGTGTGCATCATGAAGGGGTTTGGTGCGGGTCGGGCGAGGTTCGGAAAGCTCGGACGGATGGGCGGGGCCAGCGCATCAGTCCGTTGTCGCCCTACTGTCGACCTCGCCTTCGACCAGCGTGCGAAAGGCGGCGTAGTCGCGGATGTAGTCGTCGCTATCATAGGGGTGCGAGGCGGCGACCATGAGGACGGTGTCGGGGTCGAACTTGTACTGGATGCCCCAGACCATGGGCGCGAGGTAGAGGCCGACCGTGGGGTCCGTCAGGCGCACCTCGCGTCGCCGTGCGCCGTCGTCGACGACCACCGAAAGCCCGCCATGGGCCGCGACCAGAAACTGCTCGCAGACCCGGTGGGCGTGCTCGCCGCGCACGTGGTTGCTGGGCACGCCGTGGACGAGGAAGACCCTGTGCGGGGCGAAGGGAAAGCCGCCGCCGGGCTGCAAGGGCGTCAGCGAGCCTCGCATGTCGGAGAAGTAGGGCAGGCGCTCGATCCAGCAGTCGCGCACGCCCAAGGGCTGGCGGGCGCCGACCTCGGCCGGCAGTCCGACCTCGCCGCGGGCCGGCGCGACGGGCGGCACGCCGTGCCCCTCCGCATTGTCCTGATAGCCGACGATGACGGCCGGATTGCCGACCACGGTCGCGTAAGGGGGCACGTCGCGGGTGACGACGGAGCCCGCCCCCACCATCGCGCCCCGCCCGATCCGCACGCCCGGCAGGATGGTCGCGTTGGCGCCCACCGAGACGTCGTCCTCTAGCACCGTCTTCAGGAAGGCGTCGGGGTACTGCTTGGAGCGGGGGCGCAGGTCGTTGGTGAAGGTGGCGTTGGGGCCGACGAAGACACGGTTGCCCAGGCGCAGCCCGTCCCAGAGCTGCACGCCGCATTTGAGTGTCACGTCGTCCCCGATCTCGACGTCACCCTCCACGAAGACGTGATCGCACACGTTGCAGCCGCGCCCCAGCCGTGCGCCCGGCAGCACGTGCGCGAAGGCCCACACGCGCGTGCCCTCGCCCACCGTCTCGCTCTCGCACAGGCCCCATGGATGGACAAAGACGCCCCCAGACGCATCGCTCGGCATGTTCGGCCCCCTTGAAATCGGGTTCCCTGTGGGAACCAAGCATGGCGATTTCAGGATATCTCCGCGCTTTCCTCCCCGACGACCCGGCTGACGATCCGCAAGGGGCGGCGCTTGGTGTTCTCGAAGGTGCGCCAGAGATAGGAGCCGATAATGCCCTGCACCGCCAGCGAGGCCGAGGCCGAGAAGGCGATCAGCACGGCCAGCGAGGTGTAGCCCGGCTCTTCGATGATCCCGAAGAGGCGCGAGACGGCCACGACGAGCGCGAAGAGAAGGCTGAGAAGGCAGCCCGCGACGCCGAACCAGAGCACGAGAAGGATCGGCAGGTCGGAGAAGGAGAAGATGCTGTCCATCATGTAGCGCAGCCGCCGCGCGAAGCTCCAGGCGCTTTCGCCGGCCGCGCGCTCCCTTCGGGTATAGGGCACGAAGCGGCGGCGATAGCCGATCCAGAACAGCTGCGCGATCAGCGAGCTGTTGGGCTCCTGGATCCGCAGGACCGTGTCGAGCGCCTCCCGGTTGACGGCGAAGATGTCGACGCCGCCCTTGGGCACGTCCGGAATGACCATCTTGCGGTAGAGCCACCAGAAGGCGTTGGAGGCCGCGTCGCGCAGGAGGCCGTCATGCCGGTCGCGCCGCTCGCCGAAGACGATCTCGGCCTCGCCGCCCTCGAGGACGGAGAAGAACTCGAGGATGAGTTCGGGCGGCTCCTGCAAATCGGCCGCCATCACGGCGACGATGTCTCCGCCGGCATGCTCCAGCCCGGTGCGGATGGCCGGAAAGGCCCCGAAATTGCGGCTGTGGAAGACGATGCGCGAGGGAAAGGAGAAGGACTCGCGCGCGGCCACCAGCAGCTCGCCCGAGCGGTCCGGCGAGCCGTCGATGACGAGGATGACCTCGATCGGAGTGGGCGAGGCGGCGTTGAGCGCCTCCAGCGCCGCGACGAGGGCGTCGATATTGTCCTCGTTGCGGTAGACGGGGATGACGAGGGAGCGGCGCGCGCGCGCGGTCAAGGTTGCGGCCTCGCCCTCGAGTCCGGCCTTCGCGGCGTCGGCGGCCTCCACCCTCAGGCCCGCCACCCTCAGGCCCGCCATGCCCGTAGCGCCTCGCAGACCTGCTCCACCTCGTCCTCGCGCAGGGTCGGGAAGCAGGGCAGGCTAAGAAGGCGCGGCACGCTCGCGCGCGACACGGGCACGCCGCCCGGCGCGAGGCGCTGGGCGAGCTCCGACCAGCCGGGCTGGTCGCAGTCGAGGACGGGATAGTGCACGTCGGTTCGCACGCCGCGCGCCTCCAGATGGGCGCGCAGACCGTCGCGATGGTCGGCCAGAATTATGGCAAGATGGCCCACCGTGTCGGCCGCGCGCACGACGCGCACGCCCCGCGGCGCGGCCTCCTCATAGGCCGCGAGGATGGCCACGCGGCGCGCATTGGCCTCGTCGAGCCCCGGGAGGATCTGGCGCAGGATCGCGGCCTGCACCTCGTCGAGGCGCGAGTTGCGCCCGCCCGGCATCGCGACCGTGTATTTCGAGGCCCAGCCATATTGGCGCAGCGCGTCGCAGGCTGCGAGGAGATCGGCATCCGAGGTCGCGATCGCGCCGCCATCGCCGAAGGCGCCGAGATTCTTCGTCGGGTAGAAGCTGAAGGTCGCGATGTCGCCGAGCGATCCGGCCATCCGGCCATCCTTCCGCCGCAGCCCATGGGCCTGCGCGCAGTCCTCCAGGATGGGGACATGGGCGTGGCCGGCCGCGTCCATCGCGGCGCGCAGGGCCGGCACGTCGACCAGCCCGCCATAGAGATGCGTCGCGACCACGAGGGCGGTCTCGTCGCTCAAGGCCGCCACGGCCGAGCCCCTGTCGATAAGCTGCGAGCCCTCCTCGATGTCGACATAGACCGGCGTCAGTCCGATCAGCCGCGCGGCGATCGACGTGTAGCCGCCCGCATTGGCGACCGTGACGACTTCGCGCCCTCGGGCCCGCCCCGTCTTGAGGAGCGCGCGCATGGCGATCTCCAGCGCGTCCGTGCCGTTGGCGACGCCGGTGCAGTGAGAGGTGCCGACATAGGCCGCGAACGCCTCGCAGAACCCGCGCGTCTCGCCCCCGTTCAGCCACCAGCCGGAGCGAAGCGCCTTGGCCGCCGCATCGATCACGTCGTCCGATCCCGGCCCGACGATCCGACTGAGATCGTTCATGGGAACGCCTGAAGGGGCAAGTGTAGCGGAGGTTGCGGTCATGCGATCGTCTCATGTCCTGGTTGCGGGTCCTGCGATACGGGATGTCGCCCGCAGCCGCAATGCGCACCCAGGGCACCGTTCGATCCGATTGAGGCCTCGTGGAAGGGCGATTGGCAAGCAACTCTCCGCGAGGGTCGCCCGAACGGCGCCCGGATCGCCCGGCCGCTCCATCCTCCCGCAAGAGGATCCGCAAGGGGACCCGCAAGGGGACCCGCAAGAGGACCCGCAAGAGGAGATACTCTGCGGGAGGGCGAGCGTCCGGCGCGACGCCTCCTAGGCGCTGCCGCCGTACCAGGACTGGGCGAAGGCGAGTTCGCGGGCGGTTTCGGGGTCATCGAGCAGGTGCCGGGCCTCCTTCGCCGCCTCAAGGAAGCGGGCGCGCGAGGGCGCCGGGGCGAGGATGTCGGCGCAGGCCTCGATCAGCATGTCCATGTGTTGGCGGGCAAACCGGGCGCGCGAGGCCGGCGCGTCCGGCGCATCGCCGATGGCGGCGGTGATCGTCGTCAGGCGCCGCAGGAGATGGATCGATGTCATGTAATCCTTGGCGACATAGGGCACGAGGCGCGGCAAGGCCTCGTCGAGCAAGCGCTCGAAATCGATAGGATGCGCGATGAGGCGCACCTCGCCGGCCTCATCGGCGCGATAGGGGGAGGGCATCTCCAGGCTTGCGAACTCGCTCAAGGCCGAGGTCAGCCAGTCGATGCAGGTCATGGCCGTGAAGGGATCGTTGACGCCCGGCGAGAGCGCCCGCGCGGCGATCTCGACCAGTTCCTCGACGAGGAAGAGGAGGTTCTGATCGGCCGTCTTGTCGTCGCCGATGACGAAGCAGTCGCGCAGTGCGCTCTCGTTGGGCAGTCCCATCCAAAAACCGTCCCGCTCCGGCCGGGGAAGGGCGTGGAGAAGTGTGTCGCCGGCCGTGACGAAATCGCCCGGCCGGAACTGGAGCCGCACCAGGAGGTCGTCCTCGGCGGCGATCTTGATCACGGCGTCGTCGTGAACGGACTGGAGATAGCCCGTCCGTTCGGCCCTCACCCGGGCGGCCTGCGCGAAGCGCTCCGCCAAGAGGCCTTCGGGTCGGGGCGCGGACAGGCCGGCCGTCGGGAAGGTCTCGCCCAGCCGTCCCCGCAGCGCGCGGCCGACGCTGGACGTGATGGTGCCTATGTCGATCGAGGCCGGCACGTGGTGGATGAAATAGATGAGGACGCCCACGCTCAGCACCGCCAGCCCGATTGCGAGGAGGACCGAGATATGGGGCACGAAAGCGACCTGATCGGGGGTCGACGCGCTGACCGAGCGCAGGACCATGAGCGCATATATGAAGGTTGAGATGAACGTGCCGAGCGTGACCTGATTGCCCCGGTCGCGCATGAAGTTGCCGACGAGGCGCGGCCCGAACTGCGACGAGGCGTTGGTGACGGCGACGAGCGTGAGCGAGAACGTGACGCCCGCCACGCCGACCATCGACTGGGCGATGACGCTCAACACGTTACGCGCGCTCTCGACGTCGGTGAGCTCGAAGATCTTGAGCGACATCATCCATTTCGCGCCCCAGATCGCATCGACCCAGAGCGTGAGGAAGGAGAGAGCGACGGCGGCCGAGAACATCAGACTCGGGATGAACCAGTAGCTGGCTTGGATCGCATTCGCATTTCGAAGGAGGAAGGCGCGCAAGGCAAAGGGTCCGATCGGGCCGCGAACCGGGCGGCGCGCGTGAGCCTCATCTGCCGCGCGGCGGCGTCGCTTCAAGGGGATGGGGCGGCGCCACGTCGTGGGGGCTTGCCCGGAGCCCTTGTCGTGCGCCCCTTCCGTTCACGTGGAATCCCTTGGACGATAGGACGGTTCTCTAGCCGGCGAACGGGTAGCGGGCGCGGGCTATGAAGGGCGCGCCGGGCTCAGGCTCGACGAAGAGCGTCAGGGCGTCGACGGTGCAGGGCCGGCCGAGATGGCCGGCGAAGCGCTCTTCCAACATGGCCTCGACGGCGTCCCGGTCAGGCTCGTCTATGGGCCCTGTGAGGGTCAGGTGGAAGCGAAAGGCGTCGAGCACGTAAGGGTAGCCGTATCGCTCCAGATAGGCGGCCTCCCGCTCGTCGAGCCGAGCTTGCCGCCGACGTGCGAGTTCGGCCTCCGTCAGCGCGGCGCGGAAGGGCTCCAGTCGCCGGACGACATTGCCGGCGAGCGCCATCATCGCGTCGGCCGGCTCGGCTTCGGTGAGAGCGAAGAACGGCCCGAGGCGCGAGAGCGTGAGCGCGGGGATCGTGACGGCGCGGACGCTCTCACCCAGGTCGCGCAAGGCCGCGCGCAGCCCTTCGATATCCGTGTCTGGTGCGAGCCGGAAGGGCGCCTTCAGCGTCGCGTGGAAACCATAGCGCCGGGGCGCCGAGACGATCGTATCCGCGCCGGATGCCATTCCGGCAGGCTCGGCTCCTTTCGTGTCAGCGGGCGGCCAGGGCGACCGGCCGAGCCAGGCCGCCGCATCGCGCTCCAGGCCGGAGCCGGGCGGCGGCGCGAAATAGACCGCGACGCGGTGGGGGGCGGCGTCGGGCATGGGGCGGGCGTCCTCGATACACATCGCGGCGCCTTGAGGCGCGCGCGGGGTTTCCTGTGCCTTAACGATAGGCAATAACCGACCAGCGAACACCCTCAGGCTCACGATCCGCGCGACTATCTGCGGCCCGACGCCTTTGCAGAGAGGTGTCCGCGAGGTCATCGCCCGGGCGACTGTGCGGCCTGACGCCGGTCGCACGCTTCGTGGCACGCTTTGGAGACGAGACATGGATACGCCGCACGACGCTTCCGACCCCGCCGCATCGGATCTCGCCGCGGCCGGCCCAGCTCGGGCCGAGACGATGCTGCTGCCCTTCGCGCGCCACATGTTCGCTGGCGGAGCGTCCGACGATTTGGCGCCCTACGGTCCCCGGGCGCTGGCGGACCTCGCCGAACTCGCGCTCGACTACATGCGACAGCGCGCGCCCGGCGAGCGCAAGGTCCGCCTCTACGACGCGAGCGGCGATTCGCCCGAAAGCGCGCTTCGCGCCGTCAGTATTCTCGAAGCGGTCAACGACGACAGGCCCTTCCTCGTCGATTCGATCGCCGCGCTCCTCGCCGAGCGTGGCCACGACATCAATCTCCTCCTCCACCCGATCTACGCCGTCGAGCGCGACGACGGCGGGCGTCTCGTCGGCTTTCCGGATGGCGGAGAGCGGCGCGAGAGCCTCATCCACATCCATCTGCCCCGTATCGAGGACGAGGAGGCCCGGCGCGAACTCGTCGAGGCCGTCATCGCCGTGCTGGAGCAGGTCGCCGCCGCGACCGACGACTGGCGGGCGATGCGCGCACGGCTGGACGAGGCTGTCGCGCGCTACCGCGAGGCGCCGCTGCCGGCCGAGGAGCTCGACGAGGCGATCGCCTTCCTCGAATGGCTCCGCGACGACAACTTCACCTTTCTCGGCGTGCGCGAGTTCACCTACGACGCCGACCTCAATCCGCGCATGACGGACGAGATCGGCCTCGGCATCTTGAGCGATCCGGAGGTCAAGGTGCTGCGGCGCGGCAACGAGCTGACAACGAGCAGCCCGGCCGTGCGCGCCTTCCTGGCCGAGCCGAGCCCGCTCTTCGTGACGAAGGCGAACGTGCGATCCGCCGTCCATCGGCGCAGCTACATGGACTATGTCGGGGTCAAGCGCTTCGAGGACGACACACTTGTGGGCGAGCTGCGCCTCGTCGGCCTCTTCACCTCGTCGGCCTATACGCGCTCGGTCCGCTACATCCCGTATTTGCGCCGCAAGGTGGACACGGTGCTCGGGAAAGCCGGCTTCGCGCCCAACAGCCATTCCGGCAAGGCGCTCATGAACGTGCTGGAGACCTATCCGCGCGACGAGCTCTTCCAGATCTCAGCCGAGGAATTGACCCCCTTCGCCATCGCCGCCATGCAGCTCGAGGAGCGGCCCCGCGTCCGCGTGCTGCCGCGTGTCGACAAGTTCGAGCGCTATGCGTCCGTGCTCGTCTACGTGCCGCGCGAGCGCTTCGCGTCCGATGTGCGCGAGCGCATCGGAGACTATCTGGCCGAAGGCTTCGGCGGCCATGTCTCCGCCTTCTATCCCCAATTCCTCGAGGGGCGCATGGTGCGCGTCCACTTCATCATCGGCGGCCTGGCGGCGGGTGCCGGGCGGCCCGGGCAGGCCGCGCTCGAGGCCGGCGTGCGCGACATCGTCACCACCTGGGCCGACCGCCTGTCGCAGGCCTTGAAGGGCCATGCCGACGGGGCCGGCCTCGCCGCCCGCTATGCCAACGCCTTCTCCGCCGCCTACCAACACGCCAACGGCCCCGAGGCCGCGATCCTCGACATCGCCAAGGCGCAGACATTGGACGGCCCGTCCGATATCGCCATCGATCTCCACCGCACGGACGCGATGGCCTATGGCGAGGTGGGCCTCAAGATCTTCCATCTCGACGATCCCGTACCGCTCTCCAGCCGCCTGCCGATGCTGGAGAACATGGGTCTGACCGCCATCGCCGAGCGAACCTTCGAGCTGCGCCGTCCGGACGGCGACAGGCCGGTCTGGCTCCACGACATCCTGCTGAAGACCGAGACGCCGATCGATCTCGACACGTCGAAGGACCGGCTGGAGGACATGTTCCTCGCGGCCTGGGACGACCGCGCGGTGTCGGATGGCTTCAATGCGCTGGGCCTTGCCGGCCTCGCCTGGCGCGAGGTGGCGTTACTGCGCACGCTCGCGCGCTACATGGCGCAGGGCGGCAGCGCCTTCGGGCTCGACTACGCGGCCGGCGTGCTGGGCACCCATGCCGAGATCACCCGCGCCCTCTTCGACCTCTTCACCACACGCCACGACCCGGCCTTCGCGGGCGACCGCGAGGCTAGCCAGGCCGAACTGGTCGCGCGCATCAATGCCGGCCTCGCCGACGTCACGTCGATCGGCGAGGATCAGGTCCTGCGCCGCTATCGCGAGGTCATTGAGGCCAGCCAGCGCACCAACTACTTCCAGCGCGACGAGGCGGGCGAGCCCCATGCCGAAATCGTCGTCAAGATCGCCTCGCCGCAGCTGACCTGGCTGCCGCAGCCCCGTCCCTTCGTCGAGGCCTATCTCCATGCGCCGTCCGTCGAGGCCGTGCACCTTAGGGGTGGCAAGGTTGCCCGCGGCGGCATCCGTTGGTCGGACCGCCCGCAGGACTTCCGCACCGAGGTGCTGGGCCTCGCCAAGGCGCAGCAGGTCAAGAACGCCGTCATCGTGCCCGTCGGCGCCAAGGGCGGCTTCGTGCCGAGGGACGCCGACCGCTCGCTCGGGCGCGAAGCATTCCAGGAGGCCGGCATCACGGCCTATAAGCGCTTCGTGACGCGCATGCTCGGCATCACCGACAATCTCGACGGGGACACCGTCGTGCCGCCCGAGAACGTGGTGCGCCACGATGGCGACGATCCCTATTTCGTCGTCGCGGCCGACAAGGGCACGGCCACGTTCTCCGACACCGCCAACGCGATCAGCCAGGCGCATGGCTATTGGCTCGACGATGCCTTCGCCTCGGGCGGCTCGGCCGGTTACGACCACAAGGCGATGGGCATCACCGCGCGGGGCGGCTGGGAATCGGTCAAGCGCCACTTCGCCGAAGCCGACATCGACCTCGACAAGCCCTTCACCGTCGTCGGCGTCGGCGACATGTCGGGCGACGTCTTCGGCAACGGCATGATCTACGTGCCGACCATCAAGCTCCTGGCCGCCTTCGACCACCGGGACATCTTCATCGACCCCGACCCCGATCCCGTCACCTCGTTCGCCGAGCGCGAGCGCCTCTTCGCGATGGGCCGCTCCAGTTGGAAGGACTATGACGAGAGCCTGATCTCGGCGGGCGGCGGCATCTTCTCGCGCGAGCTGAAGGCGATTCCGCTCTCCGACGAGATGCGCGCCCTCCTCGACCTTGAAGGCGAGAGCGCGACGCCGGCCGAGGTGATGTCGGCCATCCTCAAGGCGCGGGCCGACCTTCTCTGGTTCGGCGGCATCGGCACCTATATTCGCGCTGGCAGCGAATCGGACGGCGATGTCGGCGACCGTGCCAACGATGCGATCCGCATCACCGGCGCGCAGGTGCGCGCCCGGGTCATCGGCGAGGGCGCCAATCTCGGTCTCACCCAGCTCGGCCGCATCGAGGCCGCGACCGACGATCGGGAGGCGGGCGGCGAGCCGGGCGTGCGGCTGAACACCGACGCGATCGACAATTCGGGCGGCGTCAACTCGTCCGATCTCGAGGTCAACATCAAGATCGGCCTCCAGACGCCCGAGCGCGAGGGGCGCCTCACCCGCGAGGACCGCAACACCCTCCTCAAGGAGATGACCGAGGAGGTGGCCGCGCTCGTCCTCTCCAACAATGCCCGTCAGGCCCTCGCGATCTCGCTCGTGCGCCGCCGCGCCGTCTCTGCCTGGGGCGACATGGCGCGCGTGATGCAGAAGCTGGAGGCGCGCGACCTCCTCAAGCGCGAGGTCGAGTTCCTGCCCTCCGACAGCGTCATCGCGGAGCGCGTCAAGGCGGACGTGCCGGTGTCGCGCCCGGAGATCGCGGTCATCCTGGCCTATGCCAAGATCGCGCTCTACGACGATCTCATCGCCTCCCCGGTGCCGGACGATCCGTACCTCTCGCGCGAGCTGCAGCGCTATTTCCCGACCGCCATGCAGGAGCGTTTCCCGGAGGCCATCGAGACCCATCGCCTGCGCCGCGAGATCATCGCGACAATGCTCGCCAACTCGATCATCAATCGCGGCGGGCCGGCGCTCATCACCCAGATGGCCGACCGCACCGGCGCCTCGGCCTCCGATGTCGCCTTCGCCTTCGCCCTGGTGCGGGACGCCTATGGCCTCCAGACGCTCAATGGCGGCATCGATGCGCTCGACACCGCCATTCCGGGCGACCTCCAGATCGCGCTCTATGCGCGGGTGCAGGACCTTCTGATCACCGAGATCGCCTGGTTCCTCCGCCATGGTGCGGGCTCCGCCGGGGCCGAAGGCGGCCTGGCCGACAAGATCGCGCGCTACGAGGCCGGTATCGCGGCCTATCGCGAAGCCCTCGGCGAGGCGCTCGACGAGGACTCGCTCGCGGCTATCCGCAGGACCGGGGCCGACCTTGCCGCGCAGGGCGTGCCGGACGATCTCGCCCGCATGCTCGCGGAGCTGCCCCATATGGCCCGGGCCACGGATGTCGTCCTGGTCGCCGATCAGGCCGAGGTCGCGGTCGCCAAGGCGACGCGCGTCTATGTCGAGGTCGGCCGGCACTTCCACATCGACCGGCTGACCGAGATGGCCGCCGCGCTGGAGCCGAGCGAGCATTACGACCGCCTCGCCATCACCCGCACGCGCGAGCGGCTGGAGGAGGTTCAGCGCCGGTTGACCCGCGCCGTGCTGCGGAACGGCGAGGCCGCCTCGGTCGCCACCTGGGCTGAAGACGACAGGGACGCGCACCGGGCCCGCGAGGCGGTCGCGACCATCGCCGCCGAGACGACGCCGACCCTCGCCAAGGTGACCGTCGCGGCGGGCTTCCTCGCCGACCTCGCCGTTTCGGACGCGTGAGACCGGCGTCGGTGGCGCCGCATGCCTATCCCGCCCGGCGCGCCCGGGTGGGCTGGGTTCTCTACGATTTCGCGCAGCAGCCCGTCTTCACCCTCATCACGACCTTCATCTTCGCCCCCTATTTCGCGGCGACCGTGGTCGGCGATCCGGTGCGAGGGCAGTCGCTCTGGGCGCTGGCCGTCGCGATCGCGGGGCTCGCGATCGCGGTTCTCAGCCCCGTTCTGGGTGCGATCGCGGACGAGGCGGGGCGGCGCAAGCTCTGGATCGCCGGCTTCGGGATCGTGCAGGTCGCGGCCTGTGCCGCGCTCTGGTGGGCCGAGCCCGGCGTCATCACGCTCGCGCTCCTCGCCTTCGGTCTGGCGACGGTGGCGACCGAGTTCGGCATCGTCTTCACCAACGCGCTCATGCCCGGCCTCGCCCCGCCGCACCGGCTCGGGCGGCTCTCGGGCACGGGCTTCGCCGTCGGCTATGTCGGCGGAGTGCTCTCGCTCGTCGTCGTCCTCGTCTTCCTGACCGGCGGCGCCGACGGGCGCACATTGCTGGGCGCCGAGCCCATACTCGGTCTCGGCGCCGTCCCTCATGGGGGCGAGCGCATGGTCGGGCCGCTGGCGGCGCTCTGGTTCGCCCTCTTCGCGCTGCCCTTCTTCCTCTTCACGCCGGACCCGACGCCCGCGAGGCCCCTCGGCGAGGCCATCCGCGCAGGCCTCTCCGCCCTCGCGGGAACGCTTCGGCGGGTGCGGGCGCTGCGCAACGTCGCCCTCTTCCTCCTCGCGCGCATGCTCTATGCGGACGGTCTCGCCGCCCTCTTCGCCTTCGGGGCGATCTACGCGTCGGGCGTCTTCGGCTGGGGCACGACCGAGCTCGGCCTCTTCGGCGTCCTCCTCGCGCTGACGGCCGCGCTCGGCGCCTATCTCGGCGGCCGGCTCGACGATGCGATCGGCCCGAAACCCCTCGTCGCCGGCGCGCTCGTCCTCCTCATCGCGGCCAGCCTCGTCGTGGTCGGGCTCGGGCCGACCTCGGTGCTGGGCATCGCGACGGCGGATCCGGACGGTCTCTTCGCCGGCACGGCCGAGCGCGTCTATCTGGGCGTCGCGGCCCTGATCGGGCTCGGCTCCGGCCCTGTCCAGTCCGCCTCGCGCACGCTTCTCGCCCGGCTCGCCCCGCCGGACGCGATCACGGCCTTTTACGGCCTCTACGCGTTCTCGGGCCGCGCGACCTCCTTCGCCGCTCCGCTTCTCATCTCGGCCACGACGGCGCTCTTCGCCAGCCAGAAGGCGGCGGTCATCGTGGTGATCGGCTTTCTGGGCTTCGGACTAATTTTCCTTCTACGAGTTCGGACGGACACCCAACACGGTTCGTAGCAAGCGCTTTATCAAACCAAGCGCTTTATCAAACCATGTCGGCGGCAAAGGAACGCGACCCGAAACACAAAGGCTAATAGTGCTACGGCCGTCAGCACGGCCCACAAGAAGGAGAGGCCGATGGCGTTTCCGCAACCGGAACTCGAGCCCGGCGGGCAGCCTGACTCGGGCCAAGCCGCGAACCAAGGCCATCCAAATACGAAGGCGCAGCAGAGGTAGAGAGCGGCTCGCCCCGTAGTTTTCGTCCCTCAGTGCCGGAAGTGCCGCATCCCGGTGAGGACCATGGCGAGGCCCGCCTCGTCGGCCGCCGCGATCACCTCGGCATCGCGCATCGAGCCACCGGGCTGGATGACGGCCGTCG
The DNA here is from genome assembly GCA_963799285.1 of uncultured Alphaproteobacteria bacterium. Lineage (GTDB taxonomy): Bacteria > Pseudomonadota > Alphaproteobacteria > Rhizobiales > CAWCWK01 > CAWCWK01. The sequence continues at coordinate 2,973,814 of CAWCWK010000004.1, read as the reverse complement.
CGCCCGCCGCGGCGCCGGCCAGCAATCCGTCCGCGAAGGGGAAGAAGGCGTCGGAGGCGAAGACCGAGCCTTTAGTGAGCGGCTCGCCCGTGCCCAGGGCCTCGGCCGCGTCCTCGGCCTTGCGCGCGGCGATGCGGGTCGAATCGAGCCGGCTCATCTGCCCCGCTCCGATGCCGACGGTCGCGCCGTCCTTCACATAGACGATCGCGTTCGACTTGACGTGCTTGGCAACGAGCCAGGCGAAGGCGAGGTCGCGCATCTCCGCCTCGCTCGGCGCGCGCTTCGTCACCACGCGCAGGTCGGCGTCGCCGAGCCGTCCGGCATCGCGCCTCTGGACGAGGAGCCCGCCCGCCACCGGCTTCACGGTCAGCCCGGCGTCATCCGGCGAGGCGAGCCCGTCGGTGAGCAGGAGCCGCAGATTCGTCTTCGCCGCGAAAACCGACAGCGCGCCGTCGTCGGCACCCGGCGCGATGACGACCTCGGTGAAGACCGCGACGATGGCCTCCGCCGCCGCGCGGTCGAGGGGCCGGTTGGTCGCGACGATGCCGCCAAAGGCCGAGAACGTGTCGCAGGCGAGCGCCTTCGCATGCGCCTCGGCGAGCGTGTCGGCGACCGCGACGCCGCACGGGTTGGCGTGCTTGACGATGACGACGGCGGGGCGCGCGTCGCCGAACTCCGAGACGAGTTCGAACGCGGCGTCGGCGTCGGCGATGTTGTTGTAGCTGAGCGCCTTGCCCTGGACGGAGCGGGCTGTCGCGGCGCCCGGCCTCGGATCGCCCGTCAGGTAGAGGGCCGCCGACTGGTGCGGGTTCTCGCCATAGCGCATGGCCTGCGCGCGCGTCGCGCCGAGGGTGAACCGCTCGGGCAGCGCATCGTCCCCGGCCTCCATCCAGCGGGCGATGGCCGCATCATAGGCCGCCGTCGCCGCGAAGGCCTTGGCGGCGAGGCGACGGCGCAGCGCGAGATCGGTGCCGCCTGTCCGGGCGGCCTCGACGAGCGCGTCGTAGTCGCCGGGATCCGTGACGACCGCCACCCCGTCGTGATTCTTCGAGGCGGCCCGAATCATGGCCGGGCCGCCGATATCGATCATCTCGACGCATTCCGCCCGCCCCGCGCCGGAGGCGAGGGTCGCCTCGAACGGGTAGAGGTTGACGATCAGGCAGTCTATCGGGGCGAAACCTTGCGCGTCGAGCGCCGCCATGTGTGCGTCGAGATCGCGCCGGGCGAGGAGCCCGCTATGGACGGCTGGATGGAGCGTCTTTACGCGCCCGTCCATCATCTCGGGAAAGCCGGTGATCTCGGAGACGTCGGTGACGGGATGGCCGGCCTCGCGCAGCGCTCTCGCCGTGCCGCCGGTCGAGATCAACTCCGTCCCGGCAGCCGTGAGCGCCTCGGCGAGCGGCAGGAGGCCGGTCTTGTCCCAGACCGAGACCAGCGCGCGGCGGATCGGGACCGCACCGGTGAGGATACGGTCGGACGTCATGGGGTCTGGCATCGGGCTCGGGCCTTCGGGCGGCAGGGTCGCGGTCGCGCGACCCCTTAGCCGAGGCGGACGGGAGAGGCCAGTCCGGTGTCGGCACGGATCAGGCGCGGGCGAACTTCCAACGGACGCGCATGCCGGGGCCGGCCGGCCCGGTGATGACGATCTGGCGTGTCGGGCGCAGGCCGCGTTCCGGCGTCACGCAGGCGCTTTCCTCGACGCGAGCGGGCGTATCGGAAAGGAAGGTCCAGGCCGTTCCGCCGGGCAGGAGGAGGCGGAGCGCACGATCCGAGCGCCCGACCGTGACGCGCGGGTGGAGGTGGAAGCGCAGCGCGAACCGGGCCTCGAGGTCGCTATCCGCTTCGTCCGCCGCCTCGAGCGCGTCGCAGCCCTGGAGGGCCGAGCCGTCCGAGAGGAGGGCGAGGGTGCGCGTGTGGACGAGCCCGAAGCGCCTTGCATAGCCGGCATGGCGCATGTCGAGCCGCTCGCCCGACGCGGTGTGGCCGCGCGAGGCCTCGACGCCGATGCTCGTCGGGCGCGCAAACCGGGCGGCGAGGGCGCTCCCCTCGAAGATCGCGGCGGAGGGGATGTCGTTCAGTGTCAGCGTGGAGTGCGCGGCCGTGGTGCGCGCCGCGTCGCGCCATTCGATCGGAGCGCCCTCCGGAACGCCGCAATTGACGACGATGCGCTGCGGTCCGTCGCTGAACTCGAAGGCCAGCGCACTCGCATGCGCGCCCGGCGAGATGGCGGGGGACGCCATCTCGCCGCTATCCGCGATCAGGACGGCGGATGCGGCTTCGAGCCGCTGGTAGCCGCTATAGATCGCGTTGCGCACGGCCGTTCCGCCGGCTTCCTCTCGCGCGTCGAGCGCCGTGAGGGCGAGCGGGGCAAGGGGGGTCGCCCCGCCCAGACTCGCGAAGGCGCCGTCGCCATGCCTGAAGAAGGCGAGCATCGGCATCATGCGGTCGATCGCGCCGCAGAGCTGGACCGAAGGGCTCAAACCCCGGTCGAGGATCGCGTCGCGCAAGGGGAGAAGGTCGAGCAGCAGTTCGGCCAGCACCGATGGATTGCGACCGACATGGCCGCCATCGGGGAGGATCTGCGCGGTGAGCTCGCGGTCGAGCTCAGCGCAGGCCGCCTCGATACGGCGCTCGTGCCCGCCACAGACGGCCGCCGAGGCGAGCGCGATGCGGACCCGCAGTCGCGCATCGGTGCGGGCCATCAAGGGCGCGACGAGGCGCAGGTGCGTGCATTGGCGTCCGAGCGACCGGACGATCCGCTCGACGAGTTCGCCCTCGGTCCCAAGGACGCGCAGCGCGCCGAGCCAGGAGAGAACGCGCCGCGCGGTCACGTCGGCCCGGAGGGCTTCGCGCGGCTTGGCGTGGCCGAGATCGAGCCAGGCCTCGACATAGTGGCGGGCGGCGATGGCGCGGGCGGCATCGGACGGGGCCTGAGACGGGGTCTGCGTGGTCCGGGTCTGGCCGCGTGCGCCGAGATGGCGCAGCCAGGCGAAGCCGTGAAGGGCGATCAGCCAGTCGGGCGCGGGCGCGGGCGTCGCGAAGGGCGCCGCGTCCTCGACGCGGACCTCGTGTCCGGCCAGGCGGAAGCGGCCGTCCATCAGCGCCTGCGTCTCGCGCAAATCGGCCGGCAGCAGCGTCGGCAGCGGTCGCCAGGAGGCCGATCGACGCTTTCGCGACCGCGTTGCCGAGCCGCGACGGCTCGGCTCGGCCGACAGGTCTGAGGGAGAAACGTCAGTTGCGGACATGAAGACCGTGCCGCGATGAGCGGCCCTTACGCGAGACTGGAACGAACAGTCCCGATCATGGCCGGTTAGGGTTGCTCCGCCCTTACGATCGCGGCGCGCGGCCTGTGCCAAAGAAGGGCAGCGCGTGCGGCGAAGCGCGAGGGCGTTAGAGCTTGCGAAGCCTGGCCGCGAAGAAGCCGTCGCTGCCGGAGAGTTCGGGCGCCGGGCCGGGCAGGACATGGGGGAGGATGCGCACGTCTCCCTCCGGCGTGATCCAGTCCGCGATGCCGCCGACGTCGTCCGCTGATATGGGTTCGCGTCGCACGTCCGCCTCGGTGCGAAGGAGCGAAGCGATGCGCACCTCGCCCTCCTCCTGCTCCAGCGAACACGTGCAGTAGACGAGGAGCCCGCCGGTGCGCAGGAGCGAGAGCGCGTGGCGAAGGAGCCGATCCTGCAAGGTCGTCAGCGAGGCGATGTCGGCGTCGCGCTTGAGATATTTCACGTCCGGATGCCGGCGCACCGTGCCCGTCGCGCTGCAGGGCGCGTCGAGAAGGACGGCGTCGAGCGGCGCATCGGGGCGCCATGTCAGCGCGTCGGCCGTCACGACGTCGACGTCGAGCCCCAGCCGGGTCATGTTCTCGCGCAGCCGCTCGAGGCGTGCATCGGAGCGATCGACGGCCGTGACACGGGCGCCGGCCGAGGCGAGTTGTGCGGTCTTGCCGCCCGGCGCCGCGCAGAGATCCGCGATCCGCAAGCCCTCGACGGATCCCATGAGGGTGGCGGGGACGGCCGCCGCCGCATCCTGCACCCACCAGGCCCCATCGTCGAAGCCCGGCAAGGCGCTCAAGGCGCCGCCCGGCATGCGGCGCACGGTCCCGGTCGCGAGTGCGTGGCCTTCGAGTCGCTCGGCCCATGCGCCGATCGAGCCATCGCCCCCCGTCTTGATCGTAAGGTCGAGCGGCGGTTCGGTCGCCAGCTGCGCCGCCATCGCGGCGACGGCCTCCTCGCCCCAGGCTCTCAGCCAGCGGTTGCGAAGCCAGTCGGGAATGTTGGCGGTCTCAGGCACGCCGCCAAGGAGGGCCTCGCCCTCGCGGCCGATTCGCCGGAGGACGCCATTGATGAGGGGGCGGAAATGGCGGGCGTTCTCATCCTCGAGCGCCAGGCGGACGCAGAGGTCGACGGCGGCGTGGTCGGCCGCATCGGTGAAGAGAAGCTGCGCCGTGCCGAGCCTCAGGATGGCGCCGACGCGCTGGCCCGTCTCGCCCTTGGGAAGGCCCTTGGAGAGGCAGCGCTTCAGCACGGCGTCGATCTGGCCGCCCCGGCGCAGCGCCGTCCGTGCGAGGCTGCGGGCGAGGGCGCGGTCGCGCGGCTCGAGCGCCGCGAAGGCCTGCGACTGCGCGGGGTCGAGCGCGTCGTCGAGCGAGCGGCCCGCCGTGACGGCGAGGAGTCCGGTCAGCGCGGCGCGGCGCGCGGCGAGGCCCGGAACGTCGCGCGGTCTGGCGCTGCGGCGGGGACGGGCGGGCCGTGGCGGCACGCCGTCAGCCCCAGGGGCCGGAGGAATCGGACGACTTCGGCCGCCGACCGCTCCACGGGCCTGACGGTGCACGCGTCCCGAGTCTGGGGACGGGCGGACTTCGATGGGCAAGAGCCATGTGGCCTGTCATGTCGCCTGTCATATCTTGGGCGAGGTCCTCGAGGGCGGCGATCCGGTTCTCGGTCGCGGGGTGCGTGGAGAAGAGGCTGTCGGCCCGCTCTCCGTTCAGCGGATTGATGATGAAGAGATGCGCCGTCGCCGGGTTGCGCTCGGCTGGGATGTTGACCGTTCGGCCGGCGAGGTTCGCGATCTTGGCCAGCGCCGAGGCGAGGGCGAGCGGCTGGCCGCTGATCTCCGCGCCGAGCCTGTCGGCGGAATACTCGCGGGTCCGGCTGATCGCCATCTGCACGATGCTGGCGGCCAGCGGGGCGACGATGATGGCGGCGATGGTGCCGACGAGACCGATGGGCGAATTGCGGTTGCCGCCCGAGAACATGGCGATGTTGGCCAGCATCGAGATCGCGCCCGCGAATGTCGCCGTCACGGTCATGATGAGCGTGTCGCGGTTGCGGATATGGGCGAGCTCATGCGCCATCACGCCCGCGATCTCGTCCGGCGTCAATGACCGGAGGAGGCCGGTGGTCGCGGCGACGGCGGCGTTCTCTGGGTTGCGGCCTGTGGCGAAGGCGTTGGGCTGGGCGTTCTCGATCACGTAGACCTTCGGCATGGGCAGCGCCGCCCGGCGCGAGAGGTCGGCCACCATGGCGTGAAGCTCGGGCGCCGAGCGCGCGTCGACCTCGCGCGCGCCATGCATGCGCAGCACGATCTTGTCGGAGTTCCAATAGCCGACCGCGTTCATGACGGCCGCGGCGATGAAGGCGATGACGAGGCCTTGCGACCCGCCGACCAGATAGCCGAGCGCCATGAAGAGCGCGGTCATCGCCGCGAGCAGCATGGCTGTGCGCATCACGTTCATCAGGGCCTCCGCGTCGTTCCGTCGCTCGAATCGTCGTGAGAGGGAGATGATGTGGAAATGCGCGGGACGCAAGCGGAGCCTCGCCGCGAAGCCTTCTCGGGTCCTCCGAGGGGTGTCCCCACGGGTAAGACCTCCCGCTTCGTGACGGGAGACATGGAACGGTACGCATCGGTTCCGTGCATGCACGATCGCCACACGGCGCCCGAGGTTCCGCCGACCGCGTCGTCGCGTCCCTTCGCGTTCGGCCCCACGACGTCTATATGACGAGCGCGAGACTGGCGTATGCTCGATAGAACCGTCGCTCGCTGCGCATCGGACGAACGGCGACGCCCCGGCGGCGCCCGTGACCGCCGATACGACGACAGGCCCCGTGACCGCTGGATGATCGTGATCGATAGACGCCCACCCATGAAGACGCCTGTGAAGTCGCCCCGCCCCGGACCGGACGCCCGTCCGGCCCGCGCTATTGATCTAGCGCAAGGCGGGGGCGATGCGGCGATGCCAGACAGCGGTTCGTCGTCATCGGCCGCCGCACGCGCGCTGGCCGAAGCGGAGGCGCGCCGCGCCGAGGTTGACGCCTGGAGCAAGGCGCGCGAAGCGGAAGAGGGCGGGCGCGGGGGCAAGGACCCGGTGCGCTATGGGGACTGGGAAGTGAAGGGGCTGGCTTGTGACTTCTGAAGGTGCGACGGCGCGGATGAACCCTGCGGATCCGAACAAGGCCGGCATCGACTACGAAGGCGCCTTCGCCTCGTCCGTCGCCCGGGTGCGCAGCGAGGGCCGCTACCGGGTCTTCGCCGATCTGGAGCGCCGCGCCGGCCGCTTCCCGCACGCCGCCAACCACGGCGCGGGCCCGGACGAGGTCGTCATCTGGTGCTCCAACGACTATCTCGGCCAAGGCCAGAGCGCACGCGTGATCGCGTCGGGCATGCAGGCCATGGCGACGATGGGTGCGGGTTCGGGCGGCACGCGCAACATCTCGGGCACGCACCATCTCCACGTCCTCCTGGAGGAAGAGCTGGCCGACCTCCACGAGAAGCCCTCCGCGCTCCTCTTCACGTCGGGTTACGTATCGAACTCGGCCACGATCTCGACCATCGCGAAGATCCTGCCCGATTGCGTCATCTTCTCCGATGCGCTCAACCACGCGTCCATGATCGACGGCATCCGCCAGGCGGGTTGCGAGAAGCGGGTCTTCCGCCACAACGACATCGCGCATCTCAAGGAGCTGCTCGCGGCCGAACCCTTGGAGCGGCCCAAGCTCATCGCCTTCGAGAGCGTCTACTCGATGGACGGCGACGTCGCGCCCATCCATGCGATCTGCGATCTGGCCGATCGCTACAACGCGATGACCTATCTCGACGAGGTCCACGCCGTCGGGCTCTACGGGCAGAAGGGCGGCGGCATCTCCGATCGCTGCCGCGCGGCGCATCGGCTCACCGTCATCGAGGGTACGCTCGCCAAGGCGTTCGGCTGCATGGGCGGCTATATCGCGGGCTCGACCGCGCTCATCGACGCGGTGCGCTCCAATGCGGCCGGTTTCATTTTCACGACCTCGCTGCCGCCCGCCATCGTGGGCGCGGCGCTGGAGAGCGTGCGGGAGGTCCGCACCCGCAACGACCTGCGAGAGCGCATCCTTGAGCGGGCCTCCAAGTGCCGCAAGGCGCTCGTCGCCGCCGGCCTGCCGGTCATGCAGGCGACGACGCATATCGTGCCCCTCATGGTCGGCGATCCCGTGCTGACGAAGCGCGCCACCGACCTTTTGATGGAGCGGCACGGCATCTACGTGCAGCCGATCAACTATCCGACCGTGCCCAAGGGCACCGAGCGGCTGCGTCTCACGCCCTCGCCCTTCCACACCGACGCGCTGATGGACGACCTCGTCGCCGCGCTCGTCGATGTCTGGGAGGCGCTCGGGCTCGAGCGCGAACTGGCCGCCGTACCGACGAAGGCGCAGGTCGTGCCGGCCCCCGTCTCGGTCGCGCCCGCAGGCTGAGGGCGCGCGAAGACGCCTGCGACCATCTGGTCGGCGCGGCGCTGGATTCATGCGCGGGCGGAGAGGCCTCGCTCATGCCCGCATTCGGGGGACATGAGGGAAGGTTCCCTGTCAAGCTATTTTTATGTTTTTGGAACCTTGGAGCGGATTTGCGGTTCTCGCAGCGTCCCACAACCCTCAACCCCCTGAGGTTCTGTTATGAAGCGCACCATTCTCGCCGCACTCGTCGGCTCCACCGCTCTCATCCCGGCTGCGTTCGCGCAGACCGTAGTGACCCAAGACCAGCTGATAGCCGCCAGCAACGACTGCGAGCGCCTCGGCCTCGTCGCCCGTGCGGAAACAGCCCTCGACGGCTTCGACTATGACGGCATCAACACCCGCATCGCCGCTGCCGACGACGCCGAGTGCCGCATCGGTCTCCAGCAGTTCGCCGATGCCGACGTCGATGTCGCCCGCACCTACCTGATGACTGCCGAGGCCGCGCCGCTCGCCGAGGCCGAGACGGTTGCCGTCGCCGAGGCCGAGATCACGGTCGCCGTCCCGCAGCCGCAGATCTCCGTCACGCAGGCCCAGCCGCAGGTCTCGCTTCGCCAGGGTGCCGCCGACGTCAATGTCGAGCAGCCCGAGCCGATCATCTCGGTCCAGATCCCCGAGCCGACCGTCACCGTCGAGCAGCCCCGCCCCGAGATCATCGTGCGCATTCCGCAGCCCGAGGTCATCGTGAACATGCCGGAGCCGATCGTCGGCGTTGCGCAGGCCGAGCCGATCATCTCCGTCGAGATGCCCGAGCCCATCGTGACGGTGAACATCCCGCAGCCGGAAGTCTCGGTCGCCATGGCGCAGCCTGAGGTCAGCGTCGACCAGGCCCAGCCGACGGTCGCCGTCGATGACTCGGCCGCCGCAGCCGTCCAGGTCGCCGGCAGCAATGCCGCCGCCGTGACCATCGAGCAGGCCGAGCCGGTCGTCACCATCGCCCGCGCCGAGCCCCGCATCGACCTGCAGCGCGGTGAGGCCACCGTCTCGATCATCGAGTCCGAGGCCGCTGCCGTGACGGTCGAGGGTGCCGGCGAGATCGTCGCTCAGGAGGCCGGTCTGGTCGCTGACGCCGAGGTCGCCGCCGTCGAGACGCCGGCCGTTGGCGTCGAAGTTGCCGAGACCGAAGTCGCTGCCGTCGAGGCTCCGGCCGTCGCCGTGGCCACCGATGTCGAGACGACCGCCAGCGTCGCCGATGCGACCGTCGTGGGTGTCGAGACGCAGGCCGTGACCGTCCAGGACATCCTGGACATGGATCTGGTCGGTGCCGCAGGTGAGGAGATCGGTGACGTCGAGCGCGTGATCTCGCAGAACGGCGAGCTCTTCGTCGTCGTCGGCAACGGTGGTTTCCTGGGTCTGGGCGAGAAGCAGGTCGCCCTGCCGCTGGCCGACATGACCATGCGTGATGGTGACCTCTACACCCGCGCCTACACCGAGGACGAGGTCGAGGAGATGGCCGAGTTCGACATGACCAACATCACCGAGCTCCCGGTCGACCAGACCGCCGAGATCGGCCTCTATCGTTAAGCTCTAGCGAGCGTCGGCGATCGGGATTCGGCTTCGGGTCGGACGCCGGTCAATGATCGATGATCGATAGTTGAGAAGAAGCCCGCGACCCGTCGCGGGCTTTTTCGCGTTCGGCCCGTGCCCTTTGCGAAAAGGCATCGGCCGGCGCGCAGTGGCCCACAGACATTTGTCGATCTCGCCAGTCCAACCCTTTGCCTAAAGGGGAGAACGAATACGGAACGAATGCGAGTCGCCACATCTTATGTGTCCAACGGGTGCGAGGGTCTATGGCCGGGTCGAAACGAGAAGCGAACCACGGCCCTGTGCTCGTCGAGCCGACACTCGTCGAGCCGAGGGAGCGGCCGGGCCGCTGCTCGGCGCTCGCCGCCTCGAATCCCGCGACCCCTATCCCCGCATGCCCCGACATTGCGGTCATACGAGCCTCCACCCTCATCCGCATCGGCGCGCACGCCTCCGAGACGGATACGCAGGACGGCGCGAACCCCGCGAGCGCCCTCTCCCAGGCGGGGCTCCACGACTGCGCCTCTCCCATGGGGCATCATGCCGGTCTGTTTGCAGCCCTTTTCACGCAGACCGCCCGGCCGCTTGTCTGGATACAGGACATGGGCACGCTGCGGCGCTTCGGGCGGCTCGGCGCGCGGGGGCTGGCGCAGGCGGGTCTCGATCCCGCGCGCCTCGTCCGGGTGACGGCGAGGCGTCCGCGCGATGCGCTCTGGGCGATGGAAGAGGCCGTGCGCGCCAGCCTCGACGTCATCGGCGAGATCGAGGGCGCGCCCAAGGCGTTAGACTTCACGGCCACTCGCCGGCTCGCCCTCTTCTCGCAGGCCTCGCGGGTGCGCTGTCTTCTGGTCCGGACCGGGCCGGCCGCACAGGATGGGGGCGCGACGGGCGCGCCCTGGCGCTGGCGGATCGAGCCCGCTTCGAGCGCCCCCGATCCGCACGACGCCAAGGCCCCCGGCCGGCCCCGCTGGGACCTCGCCCTCCTGCGTGCCCGCACCCGTCCGCCCGGCCGCTGGCGGATCGAAACGGATGACGGAGCGGCGCATCGTCTGCGCGTGGTTCCCGCACTGGCCGCTGGAAACATGGCGAAGCGCGAAGGCGCGGGCCGAGGCCATGTCGTCCCCTTCCGACCCGCTCGCCGATCCCACGAGGAGGCCTGACCGGTCCAGGGAGGTTGCGGGCGAGCCCTTCGCGCTTCTCGTCCCGGGCCCGCATGGCGAGCTTCTCCACGCCGTCAACGCGGCGGCGGCGGCCAACGGGCTCACGCCGGGCCTGCGCGCCGCCGACGTCGCGGCCGCCCACCCTGAGCTGCGCAGCGCCTCGGCCGATCCCGCCTTCGAGGCCCGCGCGCTGAAGCGGCTGAGCGCCTGGGCGCGCCGCTGGTCGCCGCTCACCCGCACCGATGGGCCGGATGGCATCGCGCTCGACGTCACCGGTTGCAGCCAACTCTTCGGCGGCGAGGCGGCGTTGCTGGAGAGCATGATGGAGCGCTTCGCAGCGCAGGGCCTGACCGTCCACCTCGCCTGCGCACCCTGCCACGCGGCGGCCCATGCGCTCGCGCGCCTCTCCGGCGAGGACCGTTGCATCGTCGCGCCGGAAGGGCTGGCGGAGCGCATCGCATCGCTGCCTATCGCGGCGCTTGGCCTCGATGCCGCGACGGCGACGCTTCTGAACCGGCTCGGCCTCAAGACGGTGGGACAGGTGGAGCAGGTGCCCCGGGCTGCGCTCAAGAGGCGTTTCGGCAAAGGGCGCCCGCGCCGCGATCCGCGCGACGACACCTGGGAGACCTTCGTCATCCGCCTCGCCGGCGATGCGTCCGACGTTCTGACCCGGCTCGACGGCATTCACGGCCGGATCGCGGTCCCGCTCGATCCCGACCAGGCGGTGCCGCGCCCCCGCATCGCGGCGGGTCTGCCCGAGCCCATCTTCGAGGCCGAGACGGTGCTCGCCAATGCGCGCCTCCTCATCGACCGGCTGATGGGCGTGCTCGAGACCCGGGGGGAGGGCGTGCGTGCGCTTCTCGTCGAGGCCTTTCGGACCGATGGCGGGCGCAGCACCGCGCAGCTTCGCCTCGCCCGGCCGGTGCGGGACACGCATCACCTCATCCGGCTTCTCGCCGAGCGGCTGACCGACTGGCGGGCCGAATACGGCTTCGACGCCCTCGCCGTCGAGGCCGTCGCGACCGCCCCTTTATCGGGCGTCCAGGCCGATGGCTTCAAGGAGGAGACGGGCTCCGAGGTCAGCGGCCTTATCGACCGGCTAAGCGTGCGGCTGGGCGCGGATGCCGTCACGCGGCCCGTGCCTTGCGAGAGCCACAGGCCGGAGCGAGCCGAACTCTGGCGTCCGGCCCTGTCCGTGCAGGATGGCGCGGCGCGAACGGCTGGACGCGTGGCGGCCATCGCATCCTCGCCGACCTGGATCACACCCACCACCTGCCCGCGCCCCGAGCGGATCCTCGATCCGGCCGAGGAGGTCGCCGTCCTCTATGCCCTGCCGGAAGGCCCGCCGGCGCGCTTTACCTGGCGCCGCAGCGTGCACACCGTCGCGCGCGTGGCCGGGCCGGAGCGGATCGCACCCGAATGGTGGGCGGAGCGCGGCCATATCCGCGCCCGCGACTACTACCGCGCCGAGGACGAGGCGGGCCGGCGCTTCTGGCTCTATGCCGAAGGCTTTATCGGCGACGAGCGCGGCCCCAATCCGCGCTGGTTCCTGCACGGGCTGTTCTCGTGATGGGCGGCGGCTGAGATGGGCGGCTACGACCTGGAAGCGCGCGCGGACGACCCGCCGCGCATCAACCCGCCGAGCCCTTACGTGGAGCTTGGGGTGACGACCTGCTTCTCCTTCCTGCGCGGCGCGTCGGATGCGAACGAGCTCGTCCTGCGCGCCCACGCCCTCGGCTACGACGCCATCGGGGTGACGGATGTCAACACGCTCGCCGGCGCGGTGCGCATGCTGGTCGATTGCGAGGCGGCCCATATGCGCCCCGTCATCGGGGCTCGCATCGAGCTGGCCGATGCACCATCCCTCCTCGCCTATCCGAAGGACAGGGCCGGCTATGGGCGGCTCTGCCGGCTTCTCTCCAAGGGCAAGGAGACGGCGGCCGAGACGGGAGCCAAGACGGGGGGCGGAGATCAGCCTATCAAGGGTCGAAGGGCCAAGGGCGGCAACTTCCACCTGACCCTCGCCGAGATGTCGGAACACGCCGAGGGTTTGGTCCTCGCGGCCGCCCCCATGCGCGACCTCGCGGAACTGGAGGCCCGGATGCCCCGGCTCGCCTCGGCCCTGCCGCTCACCCATATCGCCGCCGCCCATGCCTATCGCGGCGACGACCGGGCGCGGATCAACCGGCTGGATAGGCTTGCCCGCGCGCATGGGCTGGGCCTGCTCGCGACCAACGACGTGCTCTACGCCCACCGTGCCAAGCGGCCTTTGCAGGACGTGATGACCTGCATCCGCGAGAAGACGACCATCGCGCGCGCGGGCTTTCGGCTGGAGGCCAATGCCGAGCGGCATCTGAAGTCGCCGGCCGAGATGGTCCGCCTCTTCGCCGATTGGCCTCATGCGGTGCGCGCGACGCGCGAGATATTGGAAGCCTGCACGTTCTCCCTGCGCGAGCTTCGCTACGAATACCCGGAGGAGCCCGTCCCCGAGGGCCGCACGCCCGATGGATGGCTGCGGCACGTGACCTACGAGGGCGCGGCCTGGCGCTATCCGGGCGGCGTGCCGGGGATGGTGCGCGCCACGATCGAGAAGGAGCTGGCGCTCATCTCCAAGAAGACGATCGCGCGGTATTTCCTGACCGTGCGCGACGTCGTGCTCTACGCCCGCTCCAAGGGCATTCTCTGCCAGGGGCGCGGATCGGCGGCCAATTCGGCCGTCTGCTACTGCCTCGGCATCACCAATGTCGACCCCGCGAAGATGGACGTCCTCTTCGAGCGCTTCCTGTCGGAGAACCGGGACGAGCCGCCCGATATCGACGTCGATTTCGAGCATGAGCGGCGCGAGGAGGTCATCCAGCACATCTACGGGCGCTATGGCCGCCACCGTGCGGGGCTTTGCGCCACCGTCATCCACTATCGCCCGCGCATGGCGATCCGCGAGGTCGGCAAGGTGATGGGCCTGTCGGAAAGCGTGACGGCGGCCATGGCCAAGACCGTCTGGGGTTCCTGGGGGACCGAGGTCGGTGACCGGCACGTGCGCGAGGCGGGGCTCGACCCGGACGATCCGCACCTGCGGCGCACCGTCCGCCTCGCCTCCGAGCTGGTGAACATGCCGCGCCATCTCTCCCAGCATGTCGGCGGCTTCATCCTCACGCAGAACCGGCTCGACGAGACCGTGCCGATCCGCTGGGGCGCGATGGCGGATCGCTCCTATGTCGAATGGGACAAGGACGACATCGACCACTTGCGCATCTACAAGATCGACGTGCTGGCGCTCGGCATGCTCACTGCCATCGCCAAGAGCCTGAAGATGCTCGAGGCGCACAAGGGCCTCTCGCACGACCTCGCCTCGATACCCCATGATGACGGCGTCTATCGGATGCTCGCAAAGGCCGATTCGCTCGGCGTCTTCCAGATCGAATCGCGAGCGCAGATGGCGATGCTGCCGCGCCTGAGGCCGAAATGCTTCTACGACCTCGTCATCGAGGTGGCCATCGTGCGGCCCGGGCCGATCCAGGGCGACATGGTGCATCCCTATTTGCGCCGACGCGACAAGCTGGAGGACGAGGAATACCCCCGGCCCGCTCCGCCGCACGATCCGATGGAGTTGGAAAACATTCTCAAGCGCACGCTTGGCGTGCCCATCTTCCAGGAGCAGGCGATGAGCATCGCCATGTACGCCGCGCAGTTCTCGTCCGTCGAGGCGAACGAGCTGCGCCGCGCCATGGCGACCTTCCGCTCGCGCGGCACGATCGAGCAGCTGCAGGGCAAGATGGTCGGCCGGATGGTGAAACGCGGCTACGACCCCGTCTTCGCGCAGCGCTGCTTCGACCAGATCAAGGGTTTCGGCGAATACGGCTTTCCCGAGAGCCACGCCGCCTCCTTCGCCCATCTCGTCTACGTCTCATGCTGGCTGAAATGGGCCCATCCGGACGTCTTCGCGGCCTGCCTCCTCAACTCGCAGCCCATGGGCTTCTACGCGCCGGCCCAGATCGTGCGCGATGCGAGAGAGCACGGCACCGAGATGCGGGCGCCCGACGTCAACCTCTCGGACTGGAACTGTACCCTGGAGGAGCCGGGCCCCGAGCGGCGTCCCGGAGCGGGGCTCAATGGCGTGCGCCCGCCCGACTTCGCCGTCCGGCTCGGCCTGCGCCTCATCGACGGTTTCGGCGAGGCCGCCGCCACCGCGCTGCTGACGGCGCGGGACCGGCCCTTCGAAAGCGTGGCCGACCTTCACGCGCGCACCCGCCTGCCGCGCGACACGATAGAGGCGCTTGCCTCGTCCGATGCGATGCGCTCGATGGGCCTGACCCGCCGCCAAGCGCTTTGGGACGTGCGCGCCCTCACCAACGCTGCGCCCGCACCCTTGGCGCCCGCGCGAAAGGAGGCGCAGGTGGCGCTGCCCTTCATGCCGCCCTCCGAGGAGGTCGTGGCCGACTACCAGACGCTGCGCCTGTCGCTGAAGGCGCATCCCATACACTTCCTGCGCGAGGACTACCGGGCCGAGGGCCTCCTGACGGCGGCGGAGCTACGCGCCTCCTGGGAGCGCGCGCCCCGCCGGGTCGTGACCGTCGCCGGCCTCGTCCTGGTGCGCCAGCGGCCGGGCAGCGCCAAGGGCGTCTGCTTCCTCACGCTGGAGGACGAGACGGGCGTGGCCAATATCGTCGTCTGGCCGAAGGTGATGGAGCGCTTCCGCCGGATCGTCATGGCGTCGCGGCTGATGCATGTGCGCGGCCGTGTGCAAGGGAGCGGCGACCGCGATTACCGCGTCGTCCATCTCGTCGCCGAGGACCTCATCGACGCGACCGCCGATCTCGCCCGCCTTTCCGACGAGGAACTCCTCGCCCGGCCTCTGCGGCACGACCATGTCGAGCGCCCGCTCCCGTCGAAGTTCAACCCTTCGTCCTTCGAGGCACCGCCGCGCACCCATCCACGGGATGTGCGGGTGATTCCCAAAGCCGCGCCGCCGAAGGCGCACGGCCCGACGCCGCTCCAGGCCCGCCCGCCCGCGCGCCTCCCCATCGGAGAGACCATGCCGGCGCGCATGCTGCCAAAGGCGCGCGAATTTCACTGAGGCGGCGTTTGCCGGCCGTGCCGGGGCTACCCGGCCGACGCGGTTCTTGTGTCACGGTTCGCGTGTCCCGGGCCTCGGGAGCCGGTCCCGGGTTGAACGGAGCCGACCGCGCCGTTACATCCCGCGAGGCCGCAGTCCGGCCGACCATCCGGGCGGATGCCCCGAACCTTTGAGGATCGCATGCAGTCGATACTGCTCCTGCTCGACACCGTCATCGGCCTCTACACCTGGGTCATCATCGCCAGTGCGGTCATGAGCTGGCTGGTCGCGTTCAACGTCATCAATCCACGCAATCAGTTCGTCTCGATGATCGGCGAGACCGTCTATCGCCTGACCGAGCCGGCGCTGAGGCCGATCCGGCGCGTGCTGCCCAATCTCGGTGGCATAGACATCTCGCCCATCGTGCTGCTGCTGCTGCTGTTCTTTATCCGAAGCCTGCTGCACGAATATGGCGGCCCGGGCCGCCTGTAGCCCCCACCCCCCAACGGCCTCACGGACTGACGGACGGCCAGTCCGCTTCGACCTCAGTCCTTGGCCCGTTCCACCGCCTCGCGGATCAGCCGCTTGGCCGTCTCGGCGTCCTCCCAGCCGACGATCTTGACCCATTTGTCGTCGCCTTCGAGATCCTTGTAGTGCTCGAAGAAGTGGAAGATCTGCAGGCGCTGGATCTCGGGCAGGTCGGTATAGGTCTGCACCTTGTCGTACATCCGCGTGAGGGCGGGCACGGGCACGGCGATGATCTTCTCGTCCATGCCGGCCTGGTCCTCCATCACGAGCACGCCGATCGGGCGGCAGTTGATGAAGCAGCCCGGAATGAGCGCGCGCCGGTTGCAGACCAGCACGTCGACCGGATCGCCGTCCTCGGCCAGTGTGTGCGGTACGAAGCCGTAATTGCCCGGATAGCGCATGGGCGTGTAGAGGAACCGGTCGACGAAGACAGTGCCGGCATCCTTGTCCATCTCGTATTTGATCGGCTCGCCGCCGAGCGGGACCTCGATGACGACGTTGACGTCTTCGGGCGGGTTCTTGCCGATGGCGATGGCGTCTAGCCGCATGGGCCGGTCTCCTTGTGAGGCTTCGCAGTCGCCAGACGAGTAGTCCGGCCCATGCGATCCGACAACCCGACCTTGTGCGAAGGCCGGTCGGAGGGGCCGCGAGGGGCCGGGCGACGCCCGATAGTGGCCGTTGCATCACGGTCCCTTGCGATCTCGTGTTTCAGGCGCAATGTCGCGGTCTCCGCCCTGTTGTCCACGCCTTCGCCCGCCACAGATTCGCAATACGGATCGTTGCCGGGGGCATTTGCCCGGCAGTGATTCGCCCGTTCAGCCGCCGTTCGAGATCGAGCCAGTCTATGTCACGCCAACGCCCCTTGAACCCCGTAGGTCTGACCGCGCTCGTCACTGGTGCGTCGGGCGGGATCGGTCTCGAGATTGCCAGGCTTCACGCCAAGCTCGGCGGCACACCGGTCCTCGTCGCCAGATCGGGCGGCGCGCTCCGGAAGATCGCCGACGAGATGCTCGACGCCCATGGCATCGACGCGCCCGTCATCGAGGCCGATCTCGCGCGCGCCGATGCGGCCGAGGCGCTCTGGGGCCAGATTTCAGACAAGAGCCTGACGATCGATCTCCTGGTCAACAATGCCGGCTTCGGCGGCACGGGCCGCGTCTGGGAGCGCGCCTTCGAGGACGAGCGCGACATGGTGCGGCTCAACGTCCAGACGCTGGCCGACCTCACCCGCCTCGCGCTGCCAGGCATGATCGCGCGCGGGCGCGGCGGCGTCCTCAATGTCGGCTCCATGGCCGGCTTCGTCGCGGGCCCGCGCATGGCGACCTATTATGCCACCAAGGCCTTCGTCCTCTCCTATACCGAAGCGCTGGCCGAAGAGCTCGACGGAACCGGTGTCTCAGCGACCGTCCTCGCGCCCGGGCCCGTGAAGACCGGCTTCCAGAAGCGCGCCAGCTTTCGGGACGGCAACGAGTTCGAGAAGCGCTCGCTTTCCCCGAAGGAGGTCGCGGAGGCCGGCTATACCGGGCTGCTGCGCGGCGAGGTCATCGTCATTCCAGGGCGCGACAACCGGGTCGGCGCCCGCCTCATCCCCCTGATGCCGCGCGGCATGCGCCGCCGGATGATGGGGCGCATCAACGGCCGGCTCGCCGGCTAGGACACGCCGCTCACGGTGCCGTGAAAGGCCGTGTCTTGCGCTTCGCCAGCATCCGCGCGAGAGGGCTAGAGCTCTTTCAGTCGAAGCGCGGTCAGCGCTTTGGCGTCCGAAAGCGCGACCCACAATAAAGCTGGCGCGCGTTCAGTGAGCCGAGGTTCGGTGAACGCGCTCCAGGGCTCTTTCCGCCCATCTTGATCCGTGCGACGGAGCGGCCCTTCTCTGCAGGGCGCCGAACGCTGTGATGCCGTCTCACTGGGGACAGCTGCAACGATGCCGGGCGCGCTAGCGCGGGCACCACACGGAAGAAGAGGGGCAGGAGGTGCTCGAAGTCCCCCGAACTGCCTCCAAGGATGCCTTACATGTCTGATCTGACCCCGCTCATCCCCGCCAAGCCTGTGCCCGCGCTTGAGGTCGCTACGCTGGACGGGCCCTGGTCGCTGGTCTCGACCGGCGCCTCGGCCTTCACCATGCTCGTCTTCTACCGAGGCTATCATTGCCCGGTCTGCAAGAAGCAGCTGTTGGAGCTGAAGGAGAAGCTCGGTGCCTTCCGCGCGGCCGGCGTGGAGGTCCTCGCGATCTCGACCGATACCGAGGAGCGCGCCCGCCTCGCTCGCGACGAATGGGATCTTGGCGATCTCAAGGTCGGCCACGGCCTTTCCCTCGCAGATGCCCGCGCGTGGGGGCTTTATCTCTCCCGCTCGAAGGGCACGACCTCGACCGGCGTCGAGGAGCCGCGCGTCTTCAACGAGCCCGGTCTCTTCCTCGTCAGCCCGGATGGCACGCTCTATGCGAGCTTCATCCAGACGACGCCCTTCGCGCGCCCCGGCCTCGACGACCTCCTCTCCGCCATCGGCTTCGTGAAGACGAAGGGCTATCCGCCACGCGGCACCGTCGAGACGGTGGCCTCGGTTTCCTAATGGCCTGGGTTGCGGCCTTTCTGCGCTCCTCTCCTCTCGCCCTTCCGAGGCCGCGCCCTATCTCGAACGGAGCCATGATGGATCGCTCCGCCGCCTGATGAACGATTTCGCCGCCCTCATCGACCGGGTGCTCTTCGAGCAGCGCCGCCTCGGCAAGTTGCGCATCCTCGCCGACTATTTCCGCGACACGCCAGACCCCGAGCGCGGTTGGGCCCTGGCGGCGATGACGGACGCGCTCTCCTTCGCCAATGCCAAGCCGGGCCTCATCCGCCAGATGGTCGAGGAGCGGGTCGATCCGCTCCTCTTCCGGCTCTCCTACGACTATGTCGGCGACCTCTCGGAGACGGCGGCCCTCGTCTGGCCGGCGCCTAACCGTGCGCGGGGCTACCGGGCACAGGGCCAGGAGGCCGTCGATCCGCCCTCGCTGACCGACGTCATCGAAACGCTCGCGACGGCGAGGAAGGCGGACCTGCCCGACATCCTGGTGCGCTGGCTCGACGGGCTCGACGAGATCGGCCGCTACGCGATCCTCAAGCTCATCACCGGCAACCTGCGGATCGGCGTCTCGGCCCGTCTCGCCAAGACGGCGCTCGCCCTCATGGCGAACGGTCTGGTGGAGGGCGCGACCGCCGAGGACGATACGTCCGAGACGGGTCGCCGCCCGCTCGACGTCTCCGACATCGAGGAGGTCTGGCACGGGCTGGAGCCGCCCTATGCCGACCTCTTTGCCTGGCTGGAGGGGCGGGCCGCTCCGCCGGCTTCGCGCAATCCCGCGCCCTTTCGCAGCCCCATGCTCTCTCATCCGGTCGAGGACGGCTCGGAGGAGGCGCGAAGCGTGCTGCCGAAGCTCGACCCGGCCGACTTCTCGGCGGAGTGGAAATGGGACGGCATCCGCGTCCAGGCCGTGGCGGGGCGAGACGAGACCGGCGCGCTCGTCCGCCGGCTCTATTCGCGCACCGGCGACGATATCTCGGGCGCCTTTCCCGACGTCGTGGAGGCGATCGACTTCGAGGCTGCGATCGACGGCGAGTTGCTCGTTCGGATCGACGGGCGGGTGCAGCCCTTCGCCGCCCTCCAGAAACGACTCGGGCGCAAGAAGCCGGGCGCGAAGACGTTGGCCGAGGGTCCGGCCCATATCCGCGCCTACGACATCTTGGCAGAGGGCGACGAGGACCTGCGCAGCCTCACCTTCCTGGAGCGCCGCGCTCGGCTCGAGGCCGTGATCGGCGAGACGACAGAGCGCTTCGACCTCTCCCCCATCATCGCCTTCGAGAGCTGGGACGATGTCGCCGCCGCCCGCAAGACGCCCGTCGACTGGGGTGCGGGCGAGGATGCCGACGCCGTCGAGGGCGTGATGCTGAAGCGCCGCGACAGCGTCTACGTGACGGGGCGGCCGAAGGGTCCATGGTGGAAGTGGAAGCGTGATCCCTTCAGCGTCGACGCCATCATGATGTACGCGCAGCGCGGCCACGGGAAGCGCTCGAGCTACTATTCCGATTTCACCTTCGGCGTCTGGCGGGCGAGGGCCGATGGAGCGGGCGAGGAACTGGTGCCCGTCGGCAAGGCCTATTCGGGCTACACCGACAAGGAGCTGCTGGAGATCGACCGGTTCGTGAGGAAGCACACCGTGTCGCGCTTCGGCCCGGTGCGCGAGGTGACCCACACGAAGGAGACGGGGCTGGTGCTCGAGATCGGCTTCGAGGGCCTCAACCGCTCGACGCGACACAAGTCCGGCCTCGCCATGCGCTTTCCCCGCATCCTTCGCCTGCGCTGGGACAAGCCGACGGCCGACGCCGACCGGATAGAGGCGCTCGAAGCGCTGCTGCCGCCGGATCCCTAATTCCTAGCCCGGTTTCTAGCCCATCACCTCGGCGAGGGCGTTGGACAGCGCCGCCTCGTTCACCGGCTTCGACAGGATGCCGATATTGGCGAGATGGGGCGGCATGTCGAAATGCGAGCCGTATCCGGTCACGAAGATGAAGGGAATCGCCTTCTCCAGAAGCGCCTCGGCGATGTCGTAGCTGACCTCGCCGCGAAGGTTGAGGTCGAGGACGGCGAGATCGTAGGTGTTCTTCGCCAGGAGGTTGAGCGCGCTGGCGATCGTGCCCGCCGTCTCGACGCGGGCGAAGCCGAGGCGATCGAGCGTGTCCTGCATGTCCATGGCAAGGACGGCATTGTCCTCGACGAGAAGCGCGGTCCGACTGGCGGCCGCCCCCGAGACGTCCCGAGCGGGCCTCGGCTTGGAGAGGGCGACGTCATTGCTCACGGCCGACAGGGCGGATGCCGGAAGGAAGCAGGCGAAGCGCACGCCGGACGGGGAAAACTCCATCTCGACCGTGCCGTCGAACTCGTAAGGGATCGCCCGCTCGATGAGCGAGCGCCCAAAACCCTTGCGCTCCGGCGGCGTGACGGCCGGGCCGCCCAGTTCCCGCCAGGTGAAGTGCAGGCCACGATCGTCCTCGGTCCAGGCGATGCGGACCATGCCGTCCTCGGTCGACAAGGCGCCATACTTGTTGGCGTTCGTGACGAGTTCGTGGACCACGAGGGCGATCATCGGCGCCACGTCGGCGCGCAGGCCCACGCTCGGGCCGTCGATCAGGACTTGGGTCGAGCCCGTCTCGCGGTAGGGCGTCAACTCCGTCTCGACGAGCGCCCGCAAGGGAACGCCGTCCATCGTGCTGTAGACGGCCAGATCGTGCGCCGCCGCGAGAGCGGTGATGCGCTGCTCGAGCGCCGTCGCATAGGCCTCCATCGATGTCGTCGACTGCATCGCCTGGCGCGAGAGCGACCGGATGAGCGACAGGATGTTCTTCACCCGGTGATTGAGCTCCGCGATCATCAGATCCTGCTGGCGCTGGTAGCTGAGGAGGTCGGCCTGCCGGTCGAGCATGGCGCGCTCCGAGCGTCCCGAGATCTGCGTCAGCGTGACCTGCATCGCGCCCGCCGCCGCCTGGTCCTCGTTCGACCAAGGCGCCGAGGTGCCCTTCACCTGCTCGCGATAGGCCTCGAACGAGCCGCGCGGCGTGAGGCGGTGGCCGTACTCCCCGACCGTGATCGATTTCTCCGGCCGCCCCGCCCAGGTGATCTCGTCCAGCACCTCGTTGCGGAAGAAGATCAGCTGCAGGGGATAAGCCGATGTGGCGCGCACGATCATCGCACCCGCTACCGACTTCAAATCGCCGGTTCCGGTGACGGCCGGATGCGAGCCGAGGCGCTGGATGGGTTCGATGAGGTCGAACTCATCGGGCTTGATCCCGCTCAGCGCGCGGATGGCGCCGGGCGCCGGCACGTCGCCGTACGACTGCAGCTGGTCGTCCGTCACGGCGGCCAGGCCGTCGCAGACGACGAGATCCTGAAGGATGGGGGCGATCTCGCGGAACGAGCCGATGAGGTCGTTCATCACATTGGTCTCGGCCAGCATCCGACGGCGCGCCTCGCCGGCCCGTTCGCGGGCGAGAAGGTTCCCCTTCTCGATCTGCTGCTGCACGATAAGCGAGAACATCTGGCTGAACAGTTCGCAGATCGACCGCGTTTCGGCGCCGAGCACCTTTGGCCCCATATGGTGGAAGGCGATCAGTCCCCATAGCTCGCCCCGCACGCCGAGCGCCAGGTTGAGCGTCGAGCCGACGCCCAGGTTCATGAGGTATTCGACATGGATCGGCGAGATGCCGCGAAGATGGGCGAGCGAAAGGTCGAGTGGTGGCGCATGACGCGACTCGGCCTCGATGGGGATCGGCGTCTGGCCGACGTCGACCAGCATCCGCACGGGCGTCTTGAGCATGAGCGCGCGGGCTTGGCGGGGAATGTCCCAGGCGGGAAACCGCTGGCCCATCAGGCTCGGCGTGCCGGGGTTCACGGCCTCGGCCACGACCTCGCCCTCGCCGCCCGCCTCGAAGACATAGGCCTTGACGCGGTCATAGCCGGTCAGGCCCTGCAGCCCGGTCACGGCCGCGCGCAGCATGCGGTCGAGCGTGGGCTGCTCGTTGATGCGGGCGAGAAGCGCGCGGGCCCTGTTGAGACCGAAGCCGGGCGCCGTCGCGTTGTCGGGCTCCTCCATCTCCACGATCGCCATCTGCTCGTGGAGGTGGACGAAGATGTCGACCTCGTGGCCGCCGCCATCATGTCTAGCGCCGCCCCCTGGACCCTGCCCCCCAACGCGCCGCACGCCGACGCGCTCGCGCTGCACGCGCGCCGTCGATAGGCTGAGCGCGTTGCGGATGTCGTGCAGCGTCTCCTCGTCGAAGAGGCCGGAGAAGGGCGCGCCAAGGGCCGCGGCCGAGGCGACGCCGGTGAAGGCCTCGAGATTGGCGCCGGCATACTCGATCCGCATCAGGGAGGTCGGCCCCGCGACCAGCGTGCCGAAGGGCTGGATCGTGCCGGGAATATGGATCGGCTCGCGGTCGCAATTGTCGAGTGCGAGGGCCTCCGACTGGGACCCGAGGACTGGTGCGTTCATCAAGGACCTCGAAGGCATCCGGCGTAAGGGGCGCCATCCCGGCTCCGCCCTTCCTGGCGGGACCGTCGACGGAGGCGGACGGTGTCGCTGCGAGACCGGGCGACTCCGGCCTCGTCCGGCAGGGGCATCCACGCCGGAGCCGGACATATATGTCATGAAAGGCGTTTGAGTATCGCAGATTGAAGACCGGCGGAAACTTTCTCGCCCGATCGAGCGGCGGAACATGTCGCCAGGTGGACACGACATGCGGCCGATGATAGCGCTCCGGCCCAGTGCTGGGCGGCTCCGAACGGTAGAACGGATGGGTATATGAAAGTCCTCGTACTGGGCGGCGACGGCTTTTGCGGATGGCCGACGACATTGCATCTCTCCGCCCAGGGGCACGACGTCTCGATCGTCGACAACCTCTCGCGGCGCAAGATCGACATCGAGCTGGAAACCGCTTCGCTGACCCCGATCCGGCCGCTGCGCGAGCGGGTTGCGGCCTGGAAGCGCCTGACGGGGAAGGACATCGCTGTCCACACCTTCACGGTCGGCGAACACTATCACCGGCTGCTGACGCTGCTGACCGACGAGGCGCCGGATGCCGTCGTCCACTTCGCCGAGCAGCGCGCCGCGCCCTATTCGATGAAGTCGAGCGCGCACAAGCGCTACACGGTCTCCAACAACCTCAACGCGACGAACGACCTCTGCGCCGCCATCGTCGAGTCCGGCCGCGACATCCACCTCGTCCACCTCGGCACCATGGGCGTCTACGGCTACGGCACGGCGGGCATGAAGATTCCGGAGGGTTATCTGACCGTCCGGCTCGACACGGCCGGCGGCGAGACCGAGCAGGAGATCCTCTACCCGGCCAATCCGGGCTCGATCTACCACATGACCAAGACCCAGGATCAGCTCTTCTTCGCCTTTTACAACAAGAATGACGGGCTGAAGGTGACGGACCTCCACCAGGGCATCGTCTGGGGTACGCAGACCGCAGAGACGGCGAGTGACGAGGCGCTCGTCAACCGCTTCGACTACGATGGCGACTACGGCACCGTCCTCAACCGCTTCCTGATGCAGGCCGCCGTCGGGCATCCGCTCACGGTGCACGGCACGGGCGGGCAGACGCGCGCCTTCATCCACATCCAGGACACGGTGCGCTGCGTGCAGCTCGCCATCGAGAACCCGCCGCAGACGGGCGAGCGCGTCAACATCCTCAACCAGATGACCGAGACGCATCGCATCCGCGATCTGGCCGAGATGATCGCGAGGATGACCGGAGCCGAGATCATGCGCCTGCCCAATCCGCGCAACGAGGCGGCGGAGAACGATCTCCACGTCGCCAACGATCGCTTCCTCCATCTCGGTCTCGAGCCGGTCACGCTCGCCGAGGGTCTGATGACCGAGGTCACCGAGATCGCGCGGACCTACAAGGATCGCTGCGACCTCACCAAGATTCCGGCCGTCTCGGCGTGGAACAGGCCGGCCCGCGAACGCCTCGGGCAGGCGGCTGGCTGACGGGAGTCGGTTGACGCGGAACGAGAGGACGCGCCTTCGCGCTCGCCGTCGCCTCCGATGGGATCGGCCGGGCGGGCCTCGTTCAGGCGGCCTTGCCGTTCGCCAAGTCCTCGTCGAGACGCGCGCGGGCGGCCGAAGCCTCGGCCAGCATGCCGGACACACGCTCCCGGGTGTCCTCGATCCGGGCGATCTGCTCGATCACGACAGTCTTGAGGATATCGGCACGCTTGGCCGGCGCGGCTGCAAGAAGGGCGCGCAGGATCGCCTCGATCTCCGTGACCGCGACGTCGATGGCGCGCAACTCCACGATCAGTCGCGCGCGCGCCTGGTCGGACGGGCCGTAGGTGCGCCGCCCGCGATGGCGCCGGGGCACTAGAAGCCCCTTCTCCTCGTAGAAGCGAAGGGCGCGGGGCGTGGTGTCGAGGGCGCGCGTCAGCACGGTGATCGTGATCGAGGGATCCGTGTCGGGGCTGTCTATGGCCTCGAGCAGCTTGCGATCGATCTGCATGTCTGTCTCCTGAAACGTCTCGAACAGACCGCCAGCGCCCCAATCATAGACCCGGGCGAGGGAGACTGTCGAAGGCCTTGACGGTCCCGGTCGGGGCCCGATTGCGCGAATGGGATTCGTGTGATGCCGGATCATCAGGTGTTCCGAGCCTTCTAAGGCTCGGAGCGATGCTTCAGCTGACGGTGTCGCCTCGAACCACGGCGGCATAGTCTTCCATAAGGCTGCGCCCGACATTGCCCGGGTTGAAGGTGTAGGGCCCGATCTCGGAGACCAGCGTCACCTCGGCCGCGGTGCCGGTGATGAAGCACTCGTTGAAGCCTTCCATCTCCTCGGGGCGGATCTTGCGCTCAATCACATCCATGCCCCGCTGGCGGGCGAGGTCGATGACGGTGCGCCGGGTGATGCCATCGAGAAAGCCGCTGGCATCGGGCGTATGGATCGTGCCGTCCTTCGTGAAGAAGACATTGGCACCCGTCGCCTCGGCGACATAGCCCTCCCAGTCGAGCATCAGCGCGTCGGCATAGCCCTTCTGCTCGGCGGCATGCTTGGAGAGTGTGCAGATCATGTAGAGGCCGGCGGCCTTGGCCTTGCAGGGCGCGGTGCGCGGATCGGGCCGGGCCCAGTCGGCCATGTCGAGCCGGATGCCCTTCAGCTTCTGCTCCGGGTCGAAATAGGACGGCCACTCCCAGACCGCGATCGCAAGGTGGATCGTGTTCTTCTGGGCCGAGACGCCCATCATCTCCGAGCCGCGCCAGGCGACGGGGCGCAGATAGGCGTCCTCGATACCCTGCGCTTCGAGCGTCTCGATGCAGGCCGCGTCGATCTCGTCGGCGCTCCACGGAATCTCAAAACCGAGGATGCGGCCCGATTCGATCAGCCTCTCGGTGTGCTCGCGCAGCTTGAAGATCCGGCCGCCATAGGCGCGCTCGCCCTCGAAGACGGAGGAGGCGTAGTGCAGCCCATGCGTGAGCACGTGGATGTTCGCATCCGCCCACGGCACCAGTTTGCCGTCGAACCAAATCACGCCATCCATCTTGTCGAATGCCGTTGCCATGAACCCTCTTTCTCTCCCCAGTGCCGCTCGGCGGCCGGTCTCGCGCCGCGTGAGGTGTCATAAGCCGACATGTTCGCGCCGAGCGGGGCTTTCGCGCGCCGCCGACGCCCGATACGGGCTTTACCCAGGCGTCATGTCCTTATTCTGGCCGTCACATATCCGTCAAATGCCGCAGCGTCGAGTTGGTCCCGTGCGCCAGCGAACGATCCGGCGTGCTAGGGGTTCCGCTCCGCGTTCCGGCATGGCGTCACGTCAGGGGGGCTGTCCTGGCGTGCCGAGAGGTTGCCGGCCGAGCCCCCGCGGCCTAAGGCCGCACCGGTGCTCGATCAGGACGTTGCACGAGGCTTTCTCTCGTATTCCCGCAGAGATGCCGACAATGGAGGAGATGCGCAGGATGGCCTCGGACCCGGTCCTCGACGAAGGCGCGGCTCATCTTCTCGTCGTCGACGACGATGCGCGCATCCGCACGCTGCTCTCGCGCTTCCTGACCACGCGCGGCTACCGCGTCACCACGGCGCCGGGCGCGACCGAGGCGTGGGAGTGCCTGTCGGGCGTCGTCTTCGACCTCGTGATCCTCGACGTGATGATGCCGGGCGAGGACGGCGTCTCGCTCGCCCGCAGGCTGCGCGGCGGCGTCTTCGCCGGCCCGATCGTCATGCTGACGGCACGCGCCGAGACACCGGACCGGATCGCAGGGCTCGAGGCCGGAGTCGACGACTATCTCGCCAAGCCCTTCGATCCGCAGGAATTGCTGCTCCGCATCGAGGCGATCCTGCGACGCGCGGCGCGGACCGCGAGCGGGGCCAAGACCCATATCGGCCGCTTCACCTTCGATGCCACGCGCGGTGTGCTCGTCGACGGTGACGACCAGGTCCGGCTGACCGAGCGCGAGGCGGAGATCCTGGGGCTCCTCGCCGCGCGGGCCGGCGAGACCGTGCCCCGGGCCGATCTCGTCGGCGACGGCCTGGCGCCCGGCGACCGGTCGGTCGACGTGCAGGTGACACGGCTCCGGAAGAAGATCGAGGACGACCCGGCCAATCCGCGACACCTCCTCACGGTGCGCGGCGTCGGCTATCGTCTTATCGCGGGGGCCTGATGGCCGGCTGCCCGCGCGCCGGGCGAGGGCGAGTCGAGGAGCGGGCCGGCATGAGCGGGACGTGAGCGAGACATGAGCGACGCACCGGTCGAGAGCCGCCCCACCGCGACCGTCGATGAGGCGGAACAGGGCCCGATCCGCCGGCTCGGCGCCGTGGTCAACGCGGGCCTGCGTCCGATCCTGCGCCGTCTGCCGCGCGGTCTCTTCGCGCGCTCGCTCCTCATCGTCCTGGTGCCGATCCTGATCCTTCAGGCCGTGATGACCTTTGTGTTCATGGACCGCCATTGGGACCTCGTCACGCGGCGCCTGTCGGACGCGGTGGGGCGCGACGTCAGTCTGATCGTCGATCTCATGGACGCGGCCGAGACGCCGGAGGCGCGCAACGCCGTCATCCGCTCGGTCGCGCGCCGGCTCGAGATGTTCCTCGACATCCTGCCGGAGGACGCGCTGCCCGCCCCCCTCGAATACGGCCGGCTCGACATCCTCCAGCAGAGCCTCTCGCGACAGCTCGCACAAAAGATCGCGCGGCCGGTCTGGGTCGATGCGATGCGGCCGGGCAAGTTCCTCGAGGTCCGCGTGCTGCTGGCCGACGAGGCGCGGCTCGGCCGGGCCGGGGAGGCGGGGGAAACCGGCACCGTCCTTCGCGCCACCATACGGCGCAGCCACGCCTACGCTTCCAACAGCCACATCTTCCTCGTCTGGATGTCCGTGGCCTCGGTCGTGCTCATCACGCTCTCGGTCCTCTTCCTGCGGAACCAGATCCAGCCCATAGTCGCGCTCAGCCACGCGGCCGAGCGCTTCGGGCGGGGGCTGGACGCGCCGGGCCTTCGCCCGCGCGGCGCGCGCGAGGTGCGCCGCGCCGCAATCGCCTTCCAGCAGATGCGCGCCCGCATCCAGCGCTTCGTCGAGCAGCGCACCGTCATGCTGGCCGGCGTCAGCCACGACCTTCGCACCGTCATCACGCGCTTCCGGCTCCAGCTCGCGCTCTTCGAGGACACGGCCGAGGTGCGCGAGCTGCAGCGCGACGTCGACGAGATGGAGGCGATGCTCGAGGGCTATCTCTCCTTCGTGAAGGGCGGCGGCGGCGAGGTCGCCGACGAGACCGACATCGCCGCGCTCGTCGAGGAGGTCGTCGCGGCGCAGCCGGGCGAGCAGGCCATCACGGTGCGCCATGACGGGCCGTGCGAGGCCGTGGTGCGCCCGCAGAACATGCGCCGCCTCGTCGCCAATCTCGTCGGCAATGCCTGCCGTTATGGCGGACGCGTCGCGGTCGCGACCGTGCGCGGTGAGGCGACCCTCGCCCTCACCGTCGACGATGACGGGCCCGGCATTCCCGAGGCGCAGCGCGAGGAAGCCCTCAAACCCTTCAGCCGGCTCGACAGCGCGCGCCAGCAGACGGGCGGCCATGTCGGCCTCGGCCTCGCCATCGCGCACGACATCGCGCGCGCGCATGGCGGCGAACTCGTCCTGACGGACGGCCCGCTCGGCGGCCTCAGGGTGCAGGTCACCCTACCGGTCTGACCTCGCCAAGCTGACCTCGCCAAGCTGACCTCGCCAAGCTGACGCGGCCGGTCCGACTTTGCCAAACCGACTTTCTCAGCCCGACTTTTTCAGCCCGACTTTCTCAGCTCGACTTGGCCGGTCTCCAACGACCGTCGCGCCGGCCGGGTCCGCCTCCCCACGGACGTGCTGGCGCACGGCTCGCCTCCCGATCTGCGGGATCGCCGCCGATGCGGCTTGACGATCCGCTGCTGTCCGCCCGAAGTCGGGTTCCCGATCCGCGATGGGCGCGGTGGCGAGGCCATCCTTTGCCGGGGTGCTGGCGCCAGCGGACCGCGCCGGCCGCGCCCGATCGACGAGGGATATCGAAAGGAAGACCGACATGAAGCTCAAATGGTACGGCCATGCCGCCTTTCGCCTGACCTCCGAGGAGACCGGCCTCAGCGTCATCACCGATCCCTATACGCCCGAGGGCGTCGGCTATGCGCCGATCGGCGAGACGGCGGACGTGGTCATCATCTCGTCGGACGACGACGAGGCGCATTGCCGGGCGGACCTCATCCCCGGCGCGCCCGCCGTCGTCAACGCGCTCGATACGGCTCTGGGGAGCGGCGAGGCGGAGGCGAGGGGGCTGCGGGTGCGCGCCGTCGCGGCCGCAGAATGGATCGACCATCCGCGCGGCGTGCCCGGCCAGAACGGGATCTATCGCTTCGAATTGGATGGGCTCTCGATCGCCCATATGGGAGACGTCGGCAATCCGCTCAATGCCGGGCAGATCGACTTCCTGCGCGGCGTCGACGTGCTCCTCGCGCTCGCCGGCGGCTACCTGACGATCGAATTGCCCGACCTCGACCACGTCATCCGAGAGGTGGCGCCGAAGATCGTCGTGCCGATGCATTTCCGCACGCTCAGCTATCGGCCGCGCAACACGCTCTGGATCGAGAGCTTCCTCGCCTATCACGACGAGGCGGCGATCGACTTCGCCTTCGCCTCGCAGACCCGCATCACCCGCGACGACCTGACCGACGGGACCCGCGTCCGCGTGCTCGACTACGCCCGCCCAGGGGGCTGACCATATCGCGAGCGCGCAATAAGGGCGTTCGCATTCCCGAACGAGGGCTGGGTGGACAGGCCCGAGCCCCCGCGCCTTCCGCTCACGGCCTGCCCGGCCGACGGCCCGCGTCAGAAGGCGAGGCGTCCCGGAGCGGGATTCGTGCCGGAGCGGGACAGGCGCTAGTGGCCGGGTGCGAGGTGGGGCGACCTGTAGACAAGCTGTGCAAGTTTCTATCGCCAGACGGTTCCCGGCTCCGCGCCCCGTCTTCCGAAAGCCCCGTCAATCTTGAACTTCCGGCCTTCAGCCCATCGAAAGCCGGCCGGTAGGTAGCTCAAGCAGCGATCGGGGGGGATCTGGGGACAGGGTTGCGATGGCCCATCATTCGGCCGCTTGCGCCAAGCCGGCACATTAACTCTTCGTTGAGGATTCGGTTGGGCGAAACCCCCCGCCCCGCTTACCTTTCGGCCACGTCACGGACTTGGGTCGGGGGCGGATAAGGTGTGTGTTTCGGGGTATTCAGATGTTCGGTGCCGACAATGACAGCCATTGGGTAAGCCCGCAGGCCGAGGCGCCCGTGTACGCTCCGGCCCATGGAGGGGCGCAGGCCCTCTCCGTCACGGAGATGGTCCGGCTGTGCTGGCGCGCGCGCTGGTACGCCATCGTCGGCGCACTCGCCATGTCGGTCCTTGGCGTCGCCTTCTGGATGGTCGCGGAGCCGGCCTATCAGTCGAGCGCGCAGGTCTATGTCGACCCCAAGGACCTCCAGCTCCTCCAGAACGATCTCAATCCCAACCTGATGCCGGGCGACTCGGGGACCGTCATCATCGAGAGCCAGGCGCGCATCATGCAGTCGGCCTCGGTGCTCCGCGCCGTCGTGGAGGATCTCGGCCTTGACACAGACGACGAGTTCGTCGGCAGGAAGACCGGTATCAGCCTCGCCGCGTTGAAAGCCGCCATCAAGGGCCTCTTCGAGACGGAAGGCGGGCGCACGGTCGACCAGGTCTCGCTCGCGGTCGATCAGCTGGCCGAGCAGGTGAACGTCGTGCGCGCCGACAAGACCTATGTCATCAGCGTCTTCGCCCAAGCGCGCGAACCGGAGAAGGCGGCGCGCATCGCCAATGCCGTCGTCGAGGCCTATCTCACCCTGCGTGAGCGCCAGCGCGCCGACCAGGCCGACACGGCGTCCCGCTCGCTGGAGAATCGGCTCGAAGGACTCTTCTCTCGGCTGGAGACGGCCGAGCAGGCGGTCGAGACCTACAAGATCGAGAACGGCATCGTCGGCGCGAGCGGTACGCTCCTCGTCGAGGACCGGCTGACCCAGGCCACCCGCGACATCGCGGCCGCCGAGCTCAGCGTCGACCGGGCGCGCGCGCAGCGCGACCAGCTGGCGCTCATGCGCGACAATCCCGACCTCTTCCTGTCCTCGGCCGAGGCCGTGGGGTCGGCCGACGTCTCGCGCCTGCGGTCCGATCTGGAGCGCCTGGAGGCCGAGATCGGCACGCTCGACGCGACCCTCGGGCCGCGCCATCCGCGCCGCGTGGAGGCCGAGAGCCGTCGCGCATCCGTCCGCAGCTCGCTTCAGGCCGAGCTCGGCCGGCTCTATTCCAATGCCGTCCTCGCCCATGACCGGGCCCGGACGCGCCTCGCCGCCGCGACAGCCTCCGTCGACCGTCTGACGCGCGACGTGCAGGCCTCCGACGTCTCCCGCGTGCGGCTGCGCCAGTTGGAGCGGGACGCGCAGACCGGTCGCGCGCTCTACGAGGAGGCGTTGCTGCGCTCGCGCGAGACCCGCGAGCGGCAGACGATCAGCACGATCAACGCGCAGCTCGTCTCGCCAGCGACGCCCGCGATCCGCAAAAGCTTTCCGCCCAGCATCACGATCCTCCTTCCGCTCGCCTTCGCCTTCGGCGCGGCGCTTGGCGGCGGTGTCGGCGTGCTCGCCGGCCTCCTCGCGGCCACCGCGCCGACCCCGCTCGCCGCCCAGCCCTCTTCCCAGCCCTCTTCCCAGACGCCTGCCCAGACGCCCGCACCTGCGCCGCGCAACGCGCCCGGCTTCGGCACGCAGGCGCGGAGGAGGCGCAGTGGCCACGAGAGGGCCGACGAGCAGCCCTCGCGCGTCTGGCACCGCGAGGCCGAGCGGGCGGCACGGGCCATGAAGGAGGATGCCCGCCTCGACGAAGCCTTCTCGACGCGTCCGGCGCCCGTCCGGTCGCCGGTGCCCGCCGAACCTCGGCTTCGGCTCGATGCCGAGACGGTCGCGGCTTTCACGAACCGCCGTCCGCTCTCCGTCCAGGATCCCGCCTGACATGGCCTTCGGTGACCGGCTCCCGAGCCGCCGCGAGGCGCTGGCCGGCGGTCTCGCGCTCGCGGCCCCGGCGATCCTGCGCCCGCGCACCGCGCTGGCGCGCGCCGAGAGGATCGAGATTGACGGCAACCGCTTCGCCTATCGCGGCCGGCCGCTGCGGCTGACCGGCGTTGCGATGGGCGACCCGATCCATGTGCGCTACCGCCGTCCGCTCTCCGACTACGCGGTCGTTGCGACCGACTGGCTGGCCAATTGCGTGCGCATCAGCCTCCATCCCGGCCATTGGCTCGCCGATCCCTCGGCCGCCGAGCTCGCGCTCGCCCGCGACGTCGAGGCGGCCCGCGCGCTCGGTCTCTTCGTCATCATCTGCTGGCACCGCATCGGCTGGCCGGGGACCTACGACCTCGTGCCGCCGCCCGACTGGGGCCTGCCGGCCGACGCCTTCATCGCCGATATCGAGGAGACCCGCCGCTTCTGGCGCGCCATGGCCTATATCCACGGCGACGATCCCGGCATTCTCTTCGAGCTCTGGAACGAGCCCTCCATCGACGCCTACTACTGGGAAGCGACGGGCCGCGACTGGCCGACCTTCAAGAGGGCCTGGGAGTACCTGATCGACGAAATCCGCATCGTCAGCGATGCCGTCATCCTGTGCGCCGGCGGTTTCTGGGCGCACGATCTCGTCGGCGTGAAGGACGATCCGGTGGGCGATCCGCGCGTCGGCTATGCCTGGCACGCCTATCCGCAGGCCAACCGGAACGACAGCGCGGCCCGGCTCGCGACGCTGGGCGGGCTCCACGCGGTCAAGCCCATCGTCGTGACGGAATGGGGCTGGTGCACCGACTGCGTGGAGGACATTCGCGGCACCGAAGCCGGGTTCGGCGCACCCTTGATGCACGACATCATCGATGGGCTCGGCCTCGGCTACACCGCCTGGAGCTACAGCGTCGGCGCCAAGCCCAACCTTCTCGCCGACGCCGAGGGCACGCCGTCCGACTACGGTCGCTTCGTGCGGCGGCACTTGCGCGATGCCGCCACCAGCGACGCCTGGGCGGTGACGTCGTGAGCGCGGTCGATGGCGCGGGCGATGGGAATGCCCCCTCGCAAGCGTTCCGCGATCGAGGCCTGCGCAACCACGCGGCCGGCTTCGCCGCGCGGGCCGGGCGGCTCGATGCGCTCGATATCGTCACGGCCGCCTTCGGGGTCGTCGCGCTCCTCGTGATCTGGACGCAGGCCGAACCCTTCAAGAGTCTTCAAGGCTTCGCCAGCCTCGACGATCCGACGCAAGGCAGCGCGTCGCGCAAGCTCGTCGTCCTCACCCTCGTGGCTGCCAGCGGCGCGCTGGTGCTGATGCGGGGGCGTGTGCTGGACACGCTGCGGATCGCCAGCCCCGCCCTCGTCCTCGTCCTCGCCTGGTTCGGGCTCTCGGCGCTCGCGTCCGAGAACACGGGTCTGGCGATCAACCGGCTGGCACTCACCACCTTCACGCTTCTGATCGCCGGTTTCCTGCCGCTCCTCTTTCGGCGGCTCGATCTCTTCATCACCGTGCTCGGCGTCTCGGCCAGCATCGCCGTCGGCTTGAGCTATCTCGGCATCGTCTTCGCGCCCGACCTCTCGATCCACACGTTGAAGGACGTCTACGGGCACGATCTCGAGGGCTCCTGGCGCGGCGTCTTCGCGCACAAGAACGAGTTGGGCGCGATGGCGATCCACTTCGCCTTCATCGGCCTCCTCCTCGCGCGGACCGGCCATGCGGCCTGGGGCATCGCGCTGGCCGCCGCCGCGCTCGTTCTCCTCATGATGTCGAACGGCAAGACGGCGATGATCCTCATCCTGCCGACCTTCCTCGTCGGGATCGTCGTCGCCGTCTTCCACATGCGCACCGTCAGCGCGATCCTCAGCGCGGGGCTCATCGCCGGACTTCTCGTCATGACGCTGGGCTCGGTCGTCTTCGACCCCGTCAAAGCCCTCCTCTCCACGATCCTGTCCGATCCGACCTTCACCGGCCGCACCGACATCTGGGAGCTGGGCATGCTCGGCGCCCGCGACGCGCTCTGGCTCGGCTACGGCTACGCGACCTTTTGGGACAGCGGCCAGGCGATGGCGCTTGTCGAGAACCGGCCCGTCATCGTCTTCGACGCGCATAACGGATATGTCGAGACGGTGCTCTCTGGCGGGGTGATCGGCCTCTTCCTCGTCATGATCTGGGTCGGGTTCGAACCGTGGCGGGCCATCGAGCGGATCAAGCGGCGCCCGATCACCAGGATCGAGCGAACCTTCCTCGTCTATGCGACGCAGGTCTGGATCTTCACGCTTCTCGTCTCCGCGCTCGAATCGGTGCTCTTCAACCGGGGCCAGTCGGTCTGGTTCATGGGTATCCTCGTCATGATGTGCCTGCGCCATTGGGAGTGCGCCACGCGGTCGAGGCCGGCCGTGGACTCTCGTGCCGCCTCCCGTGGAGCCCCTGCCCGATGACCGTTCCGACATGGCTCCGGCGCCGTTCGGCCCGCGCCCGCCGTCCCATCCGCATCCTCCACCTCTCGACACGCTTTGAGGGCGGCGTGAAGGTGATCGCGGAGATGATCGAGGACGGCCTCGCCGCACACGAGGTCGAGGGCGACCACCGTGTCCTCATCGCGCCCGGCGCATCGCTCATGGAGGTCGTTCGCGCCGGCCTCGCGGCGGCCGCTGCGATCCTGACCGGGCGCTACGACGCCATCTTCACCTATCAGAGCGCGGCCGCACTGCTGATGGGCGTTCTCGGTCCCTTCGCCCGCGTGCCCGTCCGCGTCAGCCATCTGACGGCGCTGCCCGAGGGGTTGAAGCCGCGCTGGGTCGCGCTCGATCGTTGGATCGGTGCGCGAGGCGGCTACACGCACATCCTCGCCAACTCGCGTGCCACGCAGGCCGCCTATGCCGGCTATCCCGCAGCCTATCGTGCCCGGATGACCCTCATCCCGCACGGCGTCTCGCCGCTGCCGCGCCATCCCTTCCCCCTCGACTGGCGCGCGGAGCTGGCTCTGCCCGAGGGTGCGCCTCTTCTTGTCGCGACGGGGCGGCTGGCCGATCAGAAGGACCACGCCACGACGATCGGGGCGCTGCCGCGCATTCCGGACGCCCATCTCGCCATCGCCGGCGAGGGGCCGTTACGCGGGGCGCTGGTCGAGCGGGCCGAGGCGCTGGGCGTGCGCGACCGGGTGCATCTCGTCGGCGACGTGCCTCGCGGGGCACTGGGGGCGCTCGTCTCGGCTGCCGATGTCTATCTCTTCCCCTCCATCTGGGAGAGCTTCGGTCTGGCCGGCGTCGAGGCGTTGATGGCGGGCGTGCCGACCGTCGCGTCCGATCTGGCGGTGCTGCGCGAGGTGCTGGACGTGCCCGACCTTCCCGAGGGCTTCGTGCGCTTCCATCCGGTCGGTGATGCGCGCGCGCTCGCCGCCGAGGTCCGCGCCAGCCTCTACCGGCCCGCTCCGCGCGCCGCCCGTATATCGGCGGCGGGGCTCGCCCTCGCGCACCATCACCCGGAGCGCATGGCGCGGCGCTACGCCGGCCTCCTCGGGGCCCGAGGCGACCGGCGCGCGCCCGCTCCGTCCCGCCCGCCCGTGGCCTTCCGCGCTGCGCCGCCCCGTCTCGCCGTGAGGGCCGGCTCAGGCCGGACGATGGACGCCGCGCAGCTTTGCCAGGGACTTCATCCAGATCGTACCCGCATCGAAGAGGTTCCAGCGCACGACGATCATCGCGCAAAGACCGGTCATCAGTGCGAGGTTGACCGGGAGGGCAAGGCCGTCACCGAGGAGCCGTTGCAGGCCGATCCCGGCCGTCAGCATGGCGAGGGCGCTCAGGAAGACGAGCACCACGCGCCGGACCGCGATGGGCATCACCCGCCGCGTGTCCAAGCCCGCCACGAAGACGCCGAGCGCCGCCGCCTGGACGAGCGCGAAGCAGACTGCGGCGCCCATCGTCCCATAGGCTGGGATCAGCCAGAGCCCGAGACCGACCCCGAGGAGGAGCGCGACCAGCGTCGCGCGCAGCTCCAGCCGGACCGAGCCCGTGAAATAGATCACCTGCCCGAAATAATAGGCGCGCATCAGCAGGAACGCGTTGCCGAGCGCGAGCCAGACCAGCACCCCGTCGAGCGCATCGGCGGCAAGGCCAAACAGGGTGGCGAAGAGCGGCGTGCCGAAGAGAGCGAAGAAGACGAGGCCGAAAGCGGCGAGGAAGGCGATCGTCGCCGAGGCCTGGCGCAGCACGTCTCGCGAGGCCTCCATGCGCTCGTCGCCATGCAGGGCCTTGGCGTAGGAGACGTAGGAGACCGTGACCGATTCGCCGACGATGATGAAGCTCTGCTTGGTGAAGTCGAGCACGGCGCCATAGGGCCCGACCGCAGCGGCGCCCAGCACCCGGTCGAGGATGATCCGGTCGATGGACAAGGCGAGCGCCGAAGCCCCGCCGGCTATGATGAGAGGTGCGCCGAAGCGCCAGAGCGCGCGATATTCGGCCCGGTCCGGCCAGGCGAAGCCCGCTGCCCAGAGCGAACGGCGCAGCCGGTATGCGATGGGCGCTGCGGCGATGACATGGGCGACGGCCACCGCAAGGAGAAGCGCGGCCGGCGAGCCGAGGCGCCACAGCGCGAGGCTCCCCAGCACCAGCGTTCCGAAGCTGCGGAGGAACGCGCCGAGCGCTACCGCGCCGACGGCGAGCTGTGCCCGGCCGAGCTCGTTGGCCGTGTAGTAGACCGCGAGCCCGACCACGAGCGCGCACGCCGGCCACGCGAGGGCGGGTCCGATGAACCCGAGCATGGCGCAGAGTGCCACGATGAGGAGGCCGACCGGCAGGGTCGCCAATATCATCAGCACCGCGGCGGTCGCGACATGGTGCGCCCGCGACGGCGACTGGCGCCCGAAATGGGCGCTCAGCAGCCATTGCGTCGCAAAGCTGAAGGCGATGAACGCGAAGGCGAAGCCGATGAGGTATTCGCCATAGGCCGCATCTCCCGCGATGCGCACGAAAAGAACGACGGACGCCGCGTTCAGCAGCGCCGAGAGGACCTTGGCGGCCAGGTAGACGGAGGAGAAGAGATCCTTCACGGCGCCGTTCGGCATCCTTCGGTAGAGGGTGTGGCAGGCTCGCCGCAAGGGAACGTGTAGCTTATCCGCGAAGCCTTAAGGACGTGATTATGGGGCGCAGACCGCACGACGATCACGCAGCCTTGATCGACGCCGGCGAGACCGAAGATGGCGAAACCCGCCATGGCGATCGGATTGGGCCGGCGCTTGCCGGCCGGGGCAATCGGATTCGGCCGGCGCTTGCCGGCCGGGTCCTCTTCTTCGTGCGCGCGTTCGAGGGCGGTGGCGCGCAGCGCGATGCGATTCTCCTCGCCAATGCGTTGGAGAAGGGGGGCACGCCGGCCGGTCTCGTCACGCTCGATGCGTCCGGGGCCCTCGGGATGCTTCTCGCTGCGGACGTGCCGGTGGTCGATCTCGGCCGGGGCGGGCGGCTGCGCATGGCGGCGGCCCTGCCGGCCCTGCGCCGCGTCCTCGCCCGATCCGGCGCACGCGCCTTCGTCTCCTCGGAGGCCGCCGCCAACTCGCTCACGGTGTTGGCGTCGCGAAAGCTCGCCGGCCGGCCGATGATCGTGCTGCGCGAGGTCGCGAGCGCCCGCCACGCGCGCCGATGCGACCCCTACTGGCAGAACCGGCTCGGCTACCGGCTCGCCCCCGTCCTCTACCCACGCGCCGACCGCGTGCTGGCGCTCACGGGGCCTGGCCGGGCCGACCTCATCGCCGACTATCGCGTCTCGCCAGGGCGTTGCGTCGCGCTCGCCGCCAATGCCGTCCTCACGCCAGACATGCTGGCCCGCATCGACGCCACGCCGCGCCATGTTGAGCCCGGCCTCGTCGTCGCCGTGGGGCGCTTGTCGCCGGAGAAGGGGTTCGACACGCTCCTTCAGTCCATGGCGCGTCTGAAGGCTCGGGCGCCGCTGCGGCTCATCATCGCGGGGGAGGGCGCGGAGCGAGAGGCGCTCGCCGGGCGGATCGCGTCGCTGGGGCTCGGCGGAACGGTGATGATGGCCGGTTTTACCGCCGATCCGATCGCGCTGCTGCGCCGGGCGGCGCTTTTCGTATCGAGCTCGACGCATGAGGGCTTCGGCAACGCGATCGTGGAGGCCATGGCCTGCGGCGTGCCCGTCGTCGCGACGGATGCACCGCACGGGCCCCGCGAGATCCTCGAAGGCGGACGCCACGGCACGCTCCTCCCGGTCGGCGACGCAGGCGCGCTGGCCGGTGCGATCGGCGCGGCGCTCTCGCCCTCGGGAATGCCCTCCGATGCGGTCGCCGCCCGGGCCATCGGCGCGCGGGCGCGTTCGCACGACTTCACGGTCGAGCGGGCGGCAGCGGCGCTGCTCACCGCCCTCGATCGATCGGCGCTCGACTGATCCCTACAGGAAGCGGCGCCTATGGAACGGCCCATTAAGCCCGCAGCCCTAGACTGTCGACCCAACGTGAGGCCGGCGCGATGCCGCGCCTCATTCCGACCCCAGAAGCCCCACTCGAAGCGTCGAGCAAGGCACACGAGCGAGCCGAGCGCAGACACGACAACATGGCGCCATCCCTGAAGACCTACTATTCGCCGCGGCTCTTCGCGGCCGGCGTGTCGCGAAAGCTTGCCAAGGCGATCCCCTTCCGGCCGCACCGCCTGATGCTCGACGCGCCCATCGTCTCGTTCTCCTTCGACGACTTTCCCGCATCGGCGGCGGACAATGCGGCGCCTCGGCTGGAGGCGGCCGGCATGCGGGGCACGTTCTATCTCTCGACCGGCCTTCTCGGCGCCGAGCTCGACGGCAAGACCGTTGCGGATGCGAAGACCGTCGCGCGCCTTCATGCCAAGGGCCACGAGATCGGCGGGCACACGCACGATCACCTCAACGTCCAACGCGTCTCCGGCGCCGAGCTCGATGCCGATATCGGTCGCAACCTCGCGGGGATAGCAGCCCTGACCGGCGATCCGGGTCGCTCGGGCGCGCGCTCGCCGCTCTCCTTCGCCTATCCCTACGGCATTACGGCACTCGGCCCCAAGCGCGCGCTGGCGCGGCGCTTCGCCGGCCTGCGGGGCATCCAGCCCGGCGTCAACCGGGGCCTGATCGATCTCGCCCATCTGCGCGGGCAGGAACTCTACGACCGAACCAGCACGCTCGCCGATATCGACGCCCTGCTCGACGAAGCCGAACGCGTACGCGGCTGGCTGATCCTTTACACGCACGATGTCGTCGACCGGCCGAGCTATATCGGCTGCTCGACCGGCTATTTCGCGCGCACCGTCGATCTCGTCCGCAGCCGCGGGTTCGACGTGCGCACCGTCGCCTCGACCCTCGCCCTCATCGAGGCCTGACGCGGATGGCGGGCGGAAAGCGCTTCTCTGTCACGATCGCGCGAACGGCGGAGGCGCGCGAGGCCGTCTTCGCTCTCGCCGACCGTGCCTGCGAGCGGCTGACGCCGTTCCAGTCCGCGGACTGGTTGAGGCCTTGGTACGCCAGCTTCTGCGGCGCGGCGCAGACGCCGCTCCTAACCCTCGTTCACGAGAACATCCCGCACGCCGGCAGGTCCGATGACGAGCGTCTCGCCTTCGCGCTGCCGCTCATCCGGCGCTGGCGCTACGGCCTGCCGCTCGTCGAGTTCGCCGACCGGGGCGTGACCGACTACAACCTGCCATTGCCTGGCCCGGCAATGCCCCGGGACGCGCATTCGCTCGAGCCGGCCTTCGCGGCCGTCTCCCGCGCGCTGCGCCCCCATGTGCGGCTCGCGATGCGGAAGATGCCGCATGTTCGTGCCGATGGTACGGCCTTTCCCGTGCCGGCCGATCTCGCACCGGCGACGAGCGGCGCCTCGCGCTCCCCCCTTGCCGCCTATGTCTGCGATCTCGGCGGAAGCGCGGATGCGTTCGCGGCCCATCTCGGCTCGAAGAAGGCGAAGGATCTGCGTCGGCGCGCGCGGGTTCTGGCCGACCTCGGCCACGAGCCCGCCTTCCGCTTCGCCGCCGATGCGGCCGAGCGCCGCGCCGTGCTAGACCTCATCGCCCGCTCGCAGCGCAGCCGCTATGGCGACGAGGCAGGCTATCTTCTCGATCGGCCGCGATACGAAGCCTTCTATCGCGAGCTGGCCTGCGGCGACGCGGCCTGCGGCGGAAGCGGTTTCGCAAGGCTGGCCGGGCTCTGGATGGGCGGGCGCCCGGCCGCGGGTCTGCTGGCGCTCGTGCGGGGCGGCCAGTGCGTCGTCGTGCGCCTGGGCATGGTCGAAGACGACGAGATGGCCCGGGCCGGGCCCGGCAAGCTCCTGCTCCACGCGATGGGTCTCTGGGCCGCCGACGAAGGCTTTCAAACACTCGACCTCTCGCTCGGCCACAACGATCTCAAGGCTTGGTTCCGCTGCCGGCCCATCGGCCTCGGAGAGCGGGTGACCTTTGCCAACGGACACGTGGTCCGAGGCGGCGCGGCGACCGATCGCGCGATCGCCGTGCCGGCGGCGCCGACAGCGTCGCGGTGACCACGCGTGCCGGAGCCGGGCACGAGCGACGGGCCGTCAGGGCGCCGTCGAGGCATGATGCGACGCGCCTCGACAGACATTTCGTTATGGTTACCATTAACTTAACGCCCGCGTTTCGTTTTGAGACGCCAACGCCCGATGGCATTGTCCGAGTCCATCTGACCAAGCGGTCCGGAGTTCTCGTATATGCGTCTGTCGTGCCGAAGGGCGCCATCCGATCATAGATCGGACCATGCGGTGTCCCACCTGCGAAGCATCGCAGGGCGGAATGCCCTCGCAAGGTCATGGGCCGCCGGGATGGGCCAGTGACAGATTTCGGCTTCTCGGCGTCTGATGCGCCGCGCATTCCCCGGTGGGCCGATCTTCGCGTGCCGCACTGCGGGGACGGCTCGGAGGACGCTCCGCCCTTGGCGGCCGCCCGGCCCCGGCGACGCCTCGACCGGACGGTCGCGCAGCTCGTCGCGCTCACGGACTATGCCGTCGTCTTCGCTCTCGTCGTCGCCTGCGACGTGATCTATCACGCGATCAGCTACGGTATGTACGGCACCGTCTATGGCCTGCGCTTCGCCGCCGTGGCGGCGGTGACCTATGTCGCGATCATCGCCTTTCGACAGGGCTATGCCCTCCCCAGCCTCATCAAGAGGGGGCGTACCTCCTCCGAGGGTGTCGGGGGGCGGAGCGGTATGCTTTCGGGCGGCGGTTCACTGAGCGGCGGATTTGTCTGGATCGCGACCCTAACGGCCGATCTCGTCATTCTCTTCCTTCTCGGCCAGGGCGGCGATCTCTCGCGCGGCATCGCGTTGAGCGCGCTCCTCGTCGGCCTTGCCGGATTGCCTTGGCTGCACCGGGCGCAGGGCGCGCTCGTGCGCCGCGCCGTAGAGAAGCACGGCGTGCGCGCGCGGCACATGGTGCTCGTCGGGTGCGAGGCCGACGTTACCCGCTACCTCGCCGCGACCCGGCCCGAGACGCGAGGCTTTCTCGCCCTCGGCGCCGTCTACCTGCCCGATGCCACCCATGACGGACACCGCATGTGGCTGGCCGACCGGCCGCGCATCCAGACGGTCTCGCTGGCCGATGCGGTCACGGCCGTGCGCGGTCTCGCCGCCGATGACGCCGTCCTCGTCATGCCCTGGAACGACGTGCCGCGCATCGAGGCGCTCGTCGCGACGTTCCTTCAGCTCCCACTCTCCCTCGTCCTCGCGCCGGACCCGGTCTTCCAGGCCAGCCTGGAGCGGAGGGTCTCGCCGCTCGGCCGGATGGACGCCTTCGAGACCGAGACCGGCCTCGTCGGTCTGCCGATCCTGCAGCAGCCGTTCAACCTCGCGGATCGCGCTGTGAAGCGGATGCTCGATATCGTGGGCGCGCTTGCGGGCCTCGTTCTCCTCGCCCCGGTCTTCGCGCTGGTCGCCCTTCTCATCAAGCGGGACAGCCCGGGCCCGGTCTTCTACCGCCAGGTCCGCAACGGCTTCAACGAGGAGCCCTTCCGCATCCTGAAGTTCCGCTCGATGGTCCATGTCGCCGATGACGCCTTCGTCCAGGCGCAGGCCGGGGACGGTCGGGTGACGCGGATCGGACGCTTCATCAGGCGTTGGAGCATCGACGAGCTACCCCAGCTCGTGAACGTGCTCCTTGGACAGATGTCGCTGGTAGGCCCGCGCCCGCATGCGGCGGCGCATAATTCGAGCGTGGCCGATCAGATCGCGAACTATGCCTGCCGGCACCACGTTAAGCCCGGCATCACCGGCTGGGCCCAGGTGCACGGCCTGCGGGGCGGCACGGATGACGAGGCCATGCGCCGGCGCGTGGCGCACGATCTGTACTACATCCAGAACTGGTCGCCCTGGCTGGACATACGCATCCTCGTTCGCACCGTCTTCTCGCCGGAAGTCTACCGCAACGCCTACTGAGCCGAGCGGCAGCTATCGGCGGGCGTGCCGCACGGCGAAGACGGTCGCGACGATGAGGGCGGTCTTGACGACCATTCCGGGGATGAAGGGCGTGAACCCTGCGGCGATCGCGGCCGTCAGGCCGGGCATGAGGGTCGAGAGCCATGCGACGCCGAGCGCGAAAATCACCGCGTGGCCGGCCAGAACGGAGGCGGTGAGCCCGAGCGGCCGGGCGTTCCAGCCCCGGTCGGCCAGGGCGCCGACGAGGATGGCGGCGACGAGGAAACCGAGGAGATAGCCGCCGGTCGGACCGAACATGTACGCGAGGCCCGCGCCCGATGCGAACATGGGCAGGCCCGCCGCGCCTTGTGCCAGATAGGCGAGCACGGTCTGTCCGGCGAGGTTGCGGCCCGAAAGCGCCGCGATGAGGAGGACCGCGAAGGTCTGCATCGACATCGGCACCGGCACCATCGGCACGTTGACTCGGGCCGAGAGGGCGATGACCCAGGAGCCGATCACGATCGCTCCGATCCGCCACAGGAGACCGCGATCGGCCAGGGATTGCAGGGGCAGGGCGGGAAGGGGCGCGGTGCGCGAGGCGGTGCCGAACATGGAAAGCGTCTCTCGGGAAGGTGAGGGTCCGCGCGGACCTTAAACACGGCTGCGCGCGAGCGCCAGACCCGGCGACGCTGCAAGTGCAAGGGCGATCGGCGGGGCAAG
Source organism: uncultured Alphaproteobacteria bacterium (assembly GCA_963799285.1). Taxonomy (GTDB): domain Bacteria; phylum Pseudomonadota; class Alphaproteobacteria; order Rhizobiales; family CAWCWK01; genus CAWCWK01. The sequence goes on along the minus strand of CAWCWK010000004.1, from coordinate 2,930,596 downwards.
CGTCAGAGGGCGAGAGAACGGACGATGTGCCATCGCATGATGCGCGTTGAAATCCGGAAGCGGCGTAGCTATACGCTCCCCGCACCACCACATGTGCCGTTCCGGCACGACCTGTCGAATTACTGGCGCCCCGATCATGGCGGGCGCGACGATCTGGAGACGTCTGATGGCGAAGGCGAAGTTTGAGCGCAACAAGCCTCATGTGAACATTGGGACGATTGGTCATGTTGATCATGGCAAGACGTCATTGACGGCTGCGATCACGAAGATTTTGGCGGAGTCTGGCGGGGCGGAGTATTCGGCTTATGACCAGATTGACGGAGCGCCGGAGGAGCGTGCGCGCGGGATCACGATTTCGACGGCGCATGTGGAGTATGAGACGGAGAACCGTCACTACGCGCATGTCGACTGCCCGGGGCACGCGGACTATGTGAAGAACATGATCACGGGCGCGGCGCAGATGGACGGTGCGATCCTTGTCGTGTCGGCGGCGGACGGTCCGATGCCGCAGACGCGCGAGCACATCTTGCTGGCCCGCCAGGTCGGCGTGCCGAGCCTGGTGGTGTTTCTGAACAAGGTGGACCAGGTTGACGACGAGGAGCTTTTGGAGCTCGTCGAGATGGAGGTCCGCGAGCTTCTCTCGGACTACGAGTTCCCGGGCGACGACATTCCGATCGTGAAGGGGTCGGCTTTGGCGGCGCTGGAGGATTCCGACGAGGAGACGGGGCGTCAGGCGATCTTGGCGCTGATGGCGGCGGTGGACGAGTACATCCCGACCCCTGAGCGTCCGATCGACCAGCCGTTCCTGATGCCGATTGAGGACGTGTTCTCGATTTCGGGGCGCGGCACGGTCGTGACGGGCCGTGTGGAGCGCGGCATCGTGAAGGTTGGCGAGGAGATTGAGATCATCGGCATCCGCGACACCAAGAAGACGACGGTGACGGGTGTGGAGATGTTCAGGAAGCTCCTCGACCAGGGTCAGGCGGGCGACAATGTGGGCGCGCTTCTTCGTGGTGTGGACCGCGAGGGCGTTGAGCGTGGCCAGGTTCTGGCCAAGCCCGGCTCGATCACGCCGCACACGAAGTTCAAGGCCGAGGCGTATATCCTCAACAAGGAGGAGGGCGGTCGCCACACGCCGTTCTTCACCAACTACCGCCCGCAGTTCTACTTCCGCACGACGGACGTGACGGGCGTGGTGACGCTGCCCGAGGGCACGGAGATGGTGATGCCTGGCGACAACGTGGCGATGGAGGTGACCTTGATCGCTCCGATCGCGATGGAGGAGAAGCTGCGCTTTGCGATCCGCGAGGGCGGGCGCACGGTGGGCGCCGGCGTCGTCTCGGAAATCGTCGAGTAGAAGGGCCAACGACGCTCTAGCGAAATCGGATGGGCGGTGCTATGCCGCCCGTCATGTCCGGTCCGCGCGAAACGCGAACTGTATAGGGGTGTAGCTCAGTTGGTAGAGCGACGGTCTCCAAAACCGTAGGTCGGGGGTTCGAGACCCTCCGCCCCTGCCATACGCGTCCATCGAAGCCCATGGGCCGGTGGATATGGACGGACAGACCAGCGAACCGCCCTGTTACCGGCGGTTCGGGCGCATGTTCACGCGTTGTGCTTGCTATGTCGTTGCGCATCTGCTTAAGAGATCGTCGCCAAGACGACTCGTGCGGCAATCCATCAGGATTCGGTGCATGGGCGCGGTTCCCGGTGGGCCGGGGTGACAGCTATCGAGCGTTCGCGTTCGCCCGGATGTCGCTTTCTTTCGTGTGACACGTCTTTTTAGCCGCTCTCGTGGCCCGATCCGGGTTCGTGGACAGGGGATTTGAAGGCCGCAAGGAGTCGTGGGGGCTCCGGAGGTGAAGACTATGGCGAAGACGAATCCGTTGGAGTTCCTGCAACAGGTCCGCTCCGAAACCGCCAAGGTGACGTGGCCGACCCGCCGCGAGACCCTTATCACATCCATCATGGTGCTGATCATGGTCATGCTGGCTGCCGGCTTCTTCCTGGTAGCCGACCAGATCATCCGCTTTGTGATCGGCCTCGTCCTCGGCATCGGAGGCTGACGGCCGGGCGCATCCGCCGCGCCGGTCGGGCACCCGGTCGGTCCTCCCGCCTCCTGCCTTGGTCAATTGTGTGCCTTGGTCGATTGTGGCCATGGTGGCACTAGCCTATCGGGCCGCGCTCGGCTAAAGGACGCGGCTCACGACACATTCTCATGAAACGAAGACGATCATGGCCAAGCGCTGGTACATCGTACACAGCTACTCGAATTTCGAGGACAAGGTGCGCGAGGAAATCCTCCGGAAGGCCGCGTCCGCCGGGCTCGAGGATGCGTTCGAGCAGATCGTCGTCCCGAAGGAATCGGTCGTCGAGCTGAAGCGCGGCAAGCGCACCGACGTGCAGCGCAACTTCTTCCCCGGCTACGTGCTGGTGAAGATGGACATGTCGGACCGGGCCTACCATCTCATCGTCAACACGCCCAAGGTCACCGGCTTCCTCGGCAACGACAACAAGCCGCAGCCGATCCCCGAGGCCGAGGCGATGCGCATCCTGCAGCAGGTGCAGGAAGGTGTCGATCGTCCCAAACCCTCCGTCTCCTTCGAGATCGGCGAGCAGGTGCGGGTGGCGGACGGACCGTTCGCCTCCTTCAACGGTGTCGTCGAGGATGTCGACGAGGGCGCGGCGCGGCTCAAGGTCTCGGTGTCGATCTTCGGGCGCGCCACGCCGGTCGACCTCGAATACGCACAGGTCGAGAAACTCTGACACCGGCGGCCACGCCGGCGTCTCGAGGCGGACGGCTCGGCCGTCCGCGAATGCGCACTTGCACGAGTGCGCACCCATCGCTGCAGGAGGCGAGGGCGGGTCAGCCACCCCTCCGGACCGGACTGCGGCGCTCCGACGATCGGGGCCATCCCTGATCGTCCCTCACCGCGGATCGTCCTCGATCCGCACGGAACGCGGCCACGGCCGTATCAGGAGTATCACATGGCTAAGAAAGTTACGGGCTTCCTCAAGCTCCAGGTGCCGGCCGGCGCCGCCAACCCGTCGCCGCCCATCGGCCCGGCGCTCGGCCAGCGCGGCCTCAACATCATGGAGTTCTGCAAGGCGTTCAACGCGCGCACGCAGGAGATGGAGAAGGGCCAGCCGATCCCGGTCGTCATCACCATCTACGCCGACCGCTCGTTCACCTTCGAGATGAAGACGCCGCCGGTGAGCTATTTCATCAAGCAGGCGATCAAGAAGGACAAGGGCAGCCAGGCCCCCGGCAAGGAATCGGCCGGCACCATGACGACCGACCAGCTGCGCGAGATCGCAGAGAAGAAGATGGTCGACCTGAACGCGAACGACGTAGAGGCCGCGATGGCCATGGTGGCAGGCAGCGCCCGCTCCATGGGCATCCAGGTCCAGGGCTAGAGGGAGGCCGACACATGGCAAAGCTGGGTAAGCGCCTCAAGGCCGCCGTCGAGGGTATCGACCGCAAGGCCACCTATTCGCTCGACGAAGCGATCGCGATGGTCAAGGACCGCGCCAAGGCCAAGTTCGACGAGACCATCGAGCTCTCGCTCAATCTCGGCGTCGATCCGCGCCATGCCGACCAGATGGTCCGTGGCGTCGCCAACCTGCCCAATGGTACGGGCCGCACGGTCCGCGTGGCGGTCTTCGCGCGCGATGCCAAGGCCGACGAGGCTACGGCGGCGGGCGCCGACGTGGTGGGCGCCGAGGATCTCGTCCAGAAGGTCCAGGACGGCTTCACCGATTTCGATCGCGTCATCGCGACCCCCGACATGATGCCGCTCGTCGGCCGTCTGGGCCGCGTGCTGGGTCCGCGTGGCCTGATGCCGAACCCGAAGGTCGGCACGGTCACGCCCGACATCGCCAAGGCCGTCGAGGCGGCCAAGGGCGGTGCCGTGCAGTTCCGCGTCGAGAAGGCGGGCATCGTCCATGCCGGCGTCGGCAAGGCGAGCTTCACCGCCGAGGCGATCGCGGAGAACGTGCGCGCCCTCGTCGATGCGGTCCAGAAGGCCAAGCCGACGGGCGCCAAGGGCACCTACATGGAACGCGCCGCCATCACCTCGACCATGGGTCCGGGCGTGAAGGTGGATGTTGCGTCTCTGAACGCGGCGGACTAAAGAGCCGCCTGACCGAGATACCGTCTCCTTCTGGAGGCGGTTGGCGGGGTGCTTCCAGCACCCCGCGCCTGTGTCCGAGATTGTGGGTGTGGCGAGGCTTTCGAGCCGGACCGCTTAAGCCTCATGGGCCCGCATGAGACGAGGCGATGACTTTCGGGCGAGGCTCTCGCCCCAAACGTTCGGACCCCTCGCGGCCGAGTGCGACAGCACTTGCGGACCGGGCACCGTGCCCATTCCCTGACCGGAACGGGACGTTGCAACCGGCCGAACGGACGCTCGCGCGTTCTGTTCGACCAACAGGAGAAGTGCAGTGGATAGAGCGGAGAAACGCCAGTTCGTTTCCGACATCAACACGGCGGTGAAAGAAGCCGGCGTGATTGTCGTCGCGCACTATCAAGGTCTCAACGTGGCTCAGATGACGGACCTGCGCCGTCAGATGCGAGCCGCCGACGCGACCTTGAAGGTGTCGAAGAACCGCCTCGTCAAGATCGCCATCGAGGGCACGGATGCCGCCGGCATGCGTGACCTGATGACGGGCCAGACCGTGATCGCCATGTCGGCGGACCCGGTCTCCGCGCCCAAGGTGGCCGCCGACTTCGCCAAGACGCACGACAAGTTCGTGATTCTGGGCGGCGCGATGGGCACCACGATCCTCGACGAAGCGGGCGTCAAGTCCCTCGCCACGATGCCCTCGCTCGACGAGCTGCGCGCCAAGATCGTGGGGGCCATCAACGCGCCCGCGACCAAGCTCGCGCAGATCGTCGGCGCGCCCGGCGGCGCGCTGGCGCGGGTCATCAAGGCGAAGGCCGACCTCGAGGACGCGTAGCCCCTCTCGGGCCGCGCACGAGGCCTGCGCGGAGCGCGTGCGCTCCGCCGGATGGTGACGTGACGACGACGAAACGAACGAGAAGACCTGCGGGCCGCCCCTGCGTCCCGCCTGACCCACAACGCTAGATACGAACGGAATAGAAAATGGCTGATTTGTCGAAGATCGTGGACGAACTGTCCGAGCTGACCGTGCTCGAGGCCTCCGAGCTGGTCTCCATGCTGGAAGAGAAGTGGGGCGTCTCCGCCGCTGCGCCGGTCGCCATGGCCGCCGCCGGTGGCGGCGAGGCGGCCGCTGCCGTCGAGGAGCAGACCGAGTTCGACGTGATCCTGACCGCCGCCGGCGAGAAGAAGATCAACGTCATCAAGGAAGTTCGCGGCATCACGGGTCTCGGCCTCAAGGAAGCCAAAGACCTCGTCGAGGGCGCGCCGAAGGCCGTCAAGGAGCAGGTCTCCAAGGACGAGGCCAACGAGCTCAAGGCGAAGCTCGAGGCCGCCGGCGCGAGCGTCGAGCTCAAGTAGGCAGGTTTGAGGTGGGCGGAGCGCAAGCGCTTCTGTCCGCAGGACAATCGGGCGGGGCTACCAGGCCCCGTCCCTCCTTCGCGAGAAAGTCAAGCACGAATGTGCCCGGGAGGCGTCTTGCCCTCTGGCGCATTGGGCCTGGCTGTTCTACATAGGTGGAAGAGGCGCTGCATCCCGGTCTAGCGCGCCCACCCAAGAAACCCAGGTTCAAGAGGACGCTTGTCCGCCAAGGCTTTCGGCTCATAGATGACCGATCCGCCCGCACAGCATTCTGTGCCGGGCGTTTTGTCGTCTTGAGGCACGGCGATGTCGCTTCGGCCCCGACGGGGTGTCCGCAGCTCGCACCGTCAACGAGGCGCCCGCGGCTTTCGTTCCCGAGCCGATCGAGGCCCGTGCTCGTCCCACGGTGCCCGTTTTAAGGAGTGACGATGGCTCAGTCCTTCACCGGTCGCAAGCGCATCCGCAAGTTCTTCGGCAGTATCGAGGAAGTCACCGAGATGCCGAACCTCATCGAGGTTCAAAAGGCGTCCTACGATCAGTTCCTGATGGTCGACGTGCCCGAGGGCGGGCGCGGCAACGAGGGCCTCGAGGCGGTCTTCCGCTCGGTCTTCCCGATCGACGACTTCCAGGGCAATGCGCGCCTGGAATTCGTCTCCTATGCCTTCGAGGCCCCCAAGTTCGACGTCGACGAGTGCCGCCAGCGCGGCATGACCTTTGCCGCTCCCCTGCGCGTCACGCTCCGCCTCATCGTCTTCGAGACCGACGAGGATACGGGCGCCAAGTCCGTCAAGGACATCAAGGAGCAGGACGTCTACATGGGCGACATGCCCTTGATGACGATGAACGGCACCTTCATCGTCAACGGGACCGAGCGCGTCATCGTCAGCCAGATGCACCGCTCGCCCGGCGTCTTCTTCGACCACGACAAGGGCAAGACGCACGCATCCGGCAAACTCCTCTTCGCCGCCCGCATCATCCCCTATCGCGGCTCCTGGCTCGACGTGGAGTTCGACGCCAAGGACATCGTTTTTGCGCGCATCGACCGGCGCCGGAAGATCCCGGCGACGACGCTTCTCATGGCCCTCGGGCTCGACGGCGAGGAGATCCTCTCCACATTTTACGATCGCGTCACCTACACGCGCGACTCGGACGGATGGCGCATGCCGTTCGACCCCAAGAAGGCGCGCGGCCTCAAGGCCGAAGCCGATCTCATCGACGCCAATTCGGGCGAGGTCATCCTTGAGGCCGGCAAGAAGCTGACGGCGAGGAAGGCCAAGGAACTCTCCGAGGGTGGCGTCGACGCCTTGCGGGTCACCGACGAGGACCTTTTCGGGCGCTATATCGCCGAGGACATGGTCGACGCATCGACGGGCGCGATCTTCGCCGAGGCGGGCGACGAGCTCGACGAGACCGTGATCGCGGCCCTCGTCGAGGCCGGCTATTCCGAGCTGCCGGTGCTCGACATCGACCACGTCAACATCGGCGCCTACATGCGCAACACGCTGGCCGCCGACAAGAACGCGACCCGCGAGGAAGCCCTTTTCGACATCTACCGGGTCATGCGCCCGGGCGAGCCGCCGACGATCGAGGCGGGCGAGAACATGTTCAACTCGCTCTTCTTCGAATCGGACCGCTACGACCTCTCCGCCGTCGGCCGCGTGAAGATGAACATGCGCCTCGAGCTTGAGGCCGAGGACACCATGCGCGTGCTGCGCAAGGAAGACATCCTCGCCGTCGTCAAGACGCTGCTCGACCTGCGCGACGGTCGCGGCGAGGTCGACGACATCGACAACCTCGGCAACCGGCGCGTGCGTTCGGTCGGCGAACTGATGGAGAACCAGTACCGCGTCGGCCTGCTGCGCATGGAGCGCGCCATCAAGGAGCGCATGAGCTCGGTCGACGTCGACACGGTCATGCCGCAGGACCTGATCAACGCCAAGCCCGCGGCCGCCGCCGTGCGCGAGTTCTTCGGCTCGTCGCAGCTCTCGCAGTTCATGGACCAGACCAACCCTCTGTCCGAGATCACCCACAAGCGTCGCCTCTCGGCGCTTGGCCCGGGCGGGCTCACCCGTGAAAGGGCGGGCTTCGAGGTGCGCGACGTCCACCCGACGCATTACGGCCGCATGTGCCCGATCGAGACGCCCGAAGGGCCGAATATCGGCCTCATCAACTCGCTCGCGACCTTCGCGCGGGTGAACAAGTACGGCTTCATCGAGACCCCCTACCGGAAGGTCATCGAGGGTAAGGTGACGGGCGAGGTCGTCTATCTCTCCGCCATGGAGGAGGCCCGCTACACGATCGCGCAGGCCAATGCCGAGGTCGACAAGGAAGGCCGCTTCGTTGGCGACCTCATCATCTCGCGCCATGCCGGCGATGTGATGCTCGTCAATCCGGACCGCGTCGACTTCATGGACGTCAGCCCGAAGCAGCTCGTCTCGGTCGCCGCCGCGCTCATCCCGTTCCTCGAGAACGACGACGCGAACCGCGCGCTGATGGGCTCCAACATGCAGCGCCAGGCCGTGCCGCTGGTGCGCGCCGACGCGCCGCTCGTCGGCACCGGCATGGAAGCGACGGTGGCCCGCGATTCGGGCGCCGCCATCGCGGCCAAGCGTTCAGGGATCGTCGATCAGGTGGACGCCACCCGTATCGTCATCCGCGCGACCAAGGAGGCCGACGCGTCGAAATCGGGCGTCGACATCTACAACCTCCTCAAGTTCCAGCGCTCCAACCAGGACACCTGCATCAACCAGCGTCCGCTGGTGAAGGTCGGTGACGTGATCGAGAAGGGCGACATCATCGCCGACGGTCCCTCGACCGATCTCGGCGAGCTCGCGCTCGGCCGCAACGTCCTCGTCGCCTTCATGCCCTGGAACGGTTACAACTTCGAGGACTCGATCCTCCTCTCCGAGCGCATCGTCCGCGACGACGTGTTCACCTCGATCCACATCGAGGAGTTCGAGGTCATGGCTCGCGACACCAAGCTCGGACCGGAGGAGATCACCCGCGACATCCCCAACGTCTCGGAAGAGGCGCTGCGCAATCTCGACGAGGCGGGCATCGTCTACATCGGTGCCGAGGTGAATGCGGGCGAGATCCTCGTCGGCAAGATCACGCCGAAGGGCGAGAGCCCGATGACGCCGGAGGAGAAGCTCCTGCGCGCCATCTTCGGCGAGAAGGCATCCGACGTTCGCGACACCTCGATGCGCGTTCCGCCCGGCGTGACGGGTACGGTCGTCGAGGTCCGCGTCTTCAACCGGCACGGCGTCGAGAAGGACGAGCGCGCCATGGCCATCGAGCGCGAGGAGATCGAGCGCCTGGCCAAGGACCGCGACGACGAGTTGCAGATCCTCAACCGCAACACGTTCGGCCGCCTCGCCGACATGCTGCGCGGGCGCGAGGGCATCGCCGGGCCGAAGGGCTTCAAGAAGGGCACCGAGATCACGCAGGAGGTCTTCGACGCCGCCGACCGGATGACGCGCTGGCAGTTCGCCGTAGCCGACGACGATGCGATGGCCGAGATCGAGGCGCTCCGGGGCTCCTACGACGAGTCGAAAAAGGCCCTAGAGGCCCGCTTCATCGACAAGGTCGACAAGCTGCAGCGCGGCGACGAGCTGCCGCCCGGCGTCATGAAGATGGTCAAGGTCTACGTTGCCGTGAAGCGCAAGATCCAGCCGGGCGACAAGATGGCCGGCCGGCACGGCAACAAGGGCGTCGTCTCCAAGATCGTGCCCGTCGAGGACATGCCCTTCCTGGAGGACGGCACGCATGTCGACATCGTGCTCAACCCGTTGGGCGTGCCGAGCCGCATGAACGTGGGGCAGATCCTGGAGACGCATCTCGGCTGGGCCTCGGCCGGGCTCGGGCGCCAGGTGGCGCAGGCCGTCGAGGCCTATCGGGCCGGCGAGGGCTCCCAGGGCATTCGCGACGTGCTCGACGGCGTCTACGTCAAGGAGGCCGAGGACGTCGCGGCGATGAATGACGAGGAACTCCTCGAGCTCGGCACCAACCTCTCCAAGGGCGTGCCCATGGCGACGCCCGTCTTCGACGGTGCCAAGGAGGCCGATATCGAGGTCGCGCTGAAGCGTGCCGGGCTCAAGGAGAGCGGGCAGTCGACGCTCTATGACGGACGCTCGGGCGAGGAGTTCGACCGGCAGGTGACGGTGGGCTATATCTACATGCTCAAGCTCCATCACCTCGTCGACGACAAGATCCACGCCCGCTCGATCGGCCCCTACAGCCTCGTCACCCAGCAGCCTCTGGGCGGTAAGGCGCAGTTCGGCGGCCAGCGCTTCGGCGAGATGGAAGTCTGGGCGCTCGAAGCCTATGGCGCGGCCTACACGCTCCAGGAGATGCTGACCGTCAAATCGGACGACGTCGCGGGCCGCACCAAGGTCTACGAGTCGATCGTCCGGGGCGAGGACACGTTCGAGTCGGGCATTCCCGAGAGCTTCAACGTGCTCGTCAAGGAGATGCGCTCGCTTGGCCTCAATGTCGAGTTGGAGAACCTGGAGGGCACGGGCGGCACGGTGCTCGACCAGCCGACGCCTCAGGCTCCCACGGCGGATGCGGCCGAGTAGCCTCGGTTCAAGCCATACGAGACGTTTCCGGCGGGGCCGCCACAGCCCCGCCGCACGCCATTCAGCGACGACGCGATACTGCACCGTCGCACTGTCATTTTCGCGTGTCGCTCCGCGCCGCGCCCCAAGCGCTCCGTTGGCGCTATCGGAGGATTCTCATGAACCAAGAAGTCATGAACCTATTCGGCCAGACCCCTGCGCCGGCGACCTTCGACCAGATCAAGATCTCTCTCGCGAGCCCCGAAAAGATCCTCTCCTGGTCGTTCGGCGAGATCAAGAAGCCCGAGACGATCAACTATCGTACGTTCAAGCCGGAGCGGGACGGCCTCTTCTGCGCGCGCATCTTCGGGCCCGTGAAGGACTACGAGTGCCTGTGCGGCAAGTACAAGCGCATGAAGTACAAGGGCGTCATCTGCGAGAAGTGCGGCGTCGAGGTCACGCTCTCCCGCGTGCGCCGCGAGCGCATGGGCCATATCGAGCTGGCGGCGCCGGTCGCGCATATCTGGTTCCTGAAGTCGCTGCCGAGCCGCATCGGCTTGCTCCTCGACATGACGCTCAAGAACCTGGAGCGCATCCTCTATTTCGAGAACTACGTCGTCATCGAACCCGGCCTGACCGCCCTCAAGGAGCACCAGTTGCTCTCCGAGGAAGAGTTCATCGAGGCGCAGGACGAATACGGACCGGACAGCTTCACCGCCATGATCGGCGCCGAGGCCATCCGCGAGATGCTGCAGTCGCTGGACCTCCATGCGCTCTCGGCGAACCTTCGCGTCGAGATCGCCGAGTCGACGACGGAGCTAAAGCCGAAGAAGCTCGCCAAGCGGCTCAAGGTCGTCGAGGCCTTCATCGAGTCGGGCAACAAGCCCGAGTGGATGATCCTGACGGTCGTGCCCGTCATCCCGCCGGACCTGCGCCCGCTCGTCCCCCTGGACGGTGGCCGTTTCGCGACCTCGGACCTCAACGACCTCTATCGCCGCGTCATCAACCGCAACAACCGCCTCAAGCGCCTCATCGAGCTTCGCGCGCCGGACATCATCATCCGCAACGAGAAGCGGATGCTGCAGGAATCGGTCGACGCGCTCTTCGATAACGGCCGTCGCGGGCGCACGATCACGGGTGCCAACAAGCGCCCGCTGAAGTCTCTCAGCGACATGCTGAAGGGCAAGCAGGGCCGGTTCCGCCAGAACCTCCTCGGCAAGCGCGTCGACTATTCCGGCCGCTCGGTCATCACCGTCGGCCCGGAGTTGATGCTGCACCAGTGCGGCATCCCCAAGAAGATGGCGCTCGAGCTCTTCAAGCCGTTCATCTACTCGCGCCTCGACGCCAAGGGCTATTCGGCGACTGTGAAGCAGGCCAAGAAGCTCGTCGAGAAGGAGCGCCCCGAGGTCTGGGACATCCTCGACGAGGTGATCCGCGAGCACCCGGTGATGCTCAACCGCGCGCCGACGCTCCATAGGCTCGGTATCCAGGCCTTCGAGCCCAAGCTCATCGAGGGCAAGGCGATCCAGCTCCACCCGCTGGTCTGTGCCGCCTTCAACGCGGATTTCGACGGCGATCAGATGGCCGTGCACGTGCCCTTGAGCCTCGAGGCGCAGCTGGAAGCCCGCGTGCTCATGATGAGCACGAACAACATCCTGCACCCGGCCAACGGTCAGCCGATCATCGTGCCGTCGCAGGATATCATCCTCGGCCTCTACTATCTCTCGCTCATGAACGAGAACGAGCTGGGCGAGGGCATGGTCTTCGGGTCCATCGACGAGATCTACCAGGCGCTGGCCGCCAAGGCCGTCACCCTCCACGCCAAGGTCAAGGTGCGCTACGTGACCGTCGACGATGACGGCACCGAGATTCGGCAGATCCACGAGACGACGCCGGGCCGTGCGCTCATCGCCGATCTCCTGCCGCGCACGCCCAAGATCCCCTTCGACGTTGTCAACGAGCTGATGACGAAGAAGGCGGTCTCCAACGTCATCGACACGGTCTATCGCCACTCCGGGCAGAAGGAGACGGTCATCTTCTGCGACCGTCTCATGCAGCTTGGCTTCACCAACGCGTTCAAGGCCGGCATCTCGTTCGGCAAGGACGACATGGTGATCCCGGAGACGAAAAAGGGCATCGTCGAGGAGACGCGCCAGCTCGTCGAGGATTACGAGCAGCAGTACAATGACGGCCTCATCACCCAGGGCGAGAAGTACAACAAGGTCGTCGACGCCTGGGCCAAGTGTTCCGAGCAGGTCGCCGGCGAGATGATGAGCCGCATCTCCTCCGTCCAGATGGACGAGGAGTCGGGTCGCCAGAAGCCGATCAACTCGATCTATATGATGGCGCACTCGGGTGCCCGTGGTTCGCCCGCTCAGATGCGCCAGCTCGGCGGCATGCGCGGACTGATGGCCAAGCCGTCCGGCGAGATCATCGAGGCGCCGATCATCTCGAACTTCAAGGAGGGCCTCACGGTTCTCGAATACTTCAACTCCACTCACGGTGCCCGCAAGGGTCTCGCGGACACGGCGTTGAAGACCGCGAACTCCGGCTACCTCACCCGCCGTCTCGTCGACGTGGCGCAGGACTCGATCATCACCGAGTTCGACTGCGGCACGAAGAACGGGCTTGAGGTCTCGGCCGTCATCGACTCAGGCTCCGTCATCGCCTCCATCGGCATGCGGACGCTCGGCCGCACGACCGCCGAGCCGGTGCTGCGGCCCGGCACGGAGGAGGTGCTGCTTGCGGCCAATCACCTCATCACCGAGCCGGATGTCGACCTCATCGAGGGCGCCAAGGTGCAGACCGTCAAGATCCGCTCGGTCCTGACCTGCGAGTCGAAGGTCGGCGTCTGCGGCCATTGCTACGGCCGCGATCTCGCGCGCGGCACGCCCGTCAATATCGGCGAAGCGGTCGGCGTCATCGCCGCCCAGTCGATCGGCGAGCCTGGCACGCAGCTCACCATGCGCACCTTCCATGTCGGCGGCACGGCCAACGTGGTCGATAGCTCCTTCGTCGAGTCGAATGCGGAAGGGCGTGCGGAGATCCGCAACCCTAACATCGCGACCGACAGCCAGGGCCGCGTCATCGCGATGGGCCGCAACGTCGCTGTCGCCGTCATCGGTGCGGAGGGCGACGAGCGCGCCGTTCACCGCATTCCCTACGGCGCCCGTTTGATGGTCGAGGACGGCGGCGCCATCGAGCGCGGCGATCGCCTCGCCGAGTGGGACAGCTACACCCGTCCCGTCCTCACTGAGGCCGACGGCGTGGCCGCCTTCGAGGATCTCGTCGAGGGCGCGTCCGTCTCGGAGGCCGCCGACGAGGCGACCGGCATCACCAAGCGCATCGTCATCGACTGGCGCTCCAACCCGCGCGGTGCCGATCTCAAGCCGTCCATCGTGGTCAAGGACAAGGTCGACGGCGAGGTCAAGACCGTGGAGCGGGGCGGCGACGCGCGCTACCTCCTCTCGGTCGACGCCATTCTCTCGGTCGAGCCCGGCGAGAAGGTGAAGGCGGGCGACGTGCTGGCGCGCGTGCCCCTGGAGAGCGCCAAGACGCGCGACATCACGGGCGGTCTGCCGCGCGTGGCGGAGCTCTTCGAGGCGCGCCGTCCGAAGGATCACGCGATCATCGCGGAGATCGGCGGCACCATCAAGTTCGGGCGCGACTACAAGAACAAGCGCCGGATCATCATCGAGCCTTCGGAAGAGGGCGCCGAGCCGATGGAGTACCTGATACCCAAGGGCAAGCACATGCACCATCAGGAGGGCGACCCGATCGAGAAGGGCGACTACATCCTCGATGGCAACCCGGCGCCGCACGACATCCTGGCGACGCACGGCGTCGAACGCCTGGCAGCGTTCCTGGTCGACGAGATCCAGGATGTCTACCGCCTCCAGGGCGTGACCATCAACGACAAGCATATCGAGGTCATCGTCCGGCAGATGCTCCAGAAGGTCGAGGTCCGCGACCCCGGCGACACCGAGTATCTGGCCAACGAGCAGGTCGATCGGTTCGACTTCGATGCCGAGAACGCGCGGGTGACGGAGAAGGGCGGGCAGATCGCCACGTCCGACCCGGTCCTGCTCGGCATCACCAAGGCTTCCCTCCAGACGCGGTCCTTCATCTCGGCCGCCTCCTTCCAGGAAACGACGCGTGTCCTCACCGAGGCCGCCGTCGGTGGCAAGGCGGATACGCTCGAAGGTCTGAAGGAGAACGTCATCGTCGGCCGGCTCATCCCGGCCGGCACGGGCGGCGCCATCAGCCGCGTGCGAGCCGTCTCGGCCAAGCGCGACGACCTCATCCTGGCCGAGCGCCAGAAGGAGGAGGCCGCCGCCGCTGCGATCGCGGCCAAGCGGACCGCGCTGCCGGCGCCCGAGATGGAAGCCGACGCGGCCGAGTAGGCTGAACGGATGCGACGTCGGAAAGGCCGCCCGGAGGGATCCAGGCGGCCTTTTCGTTGGCGTTCCGCCTCAGGGTCTTCGCGACGGTCCCGCCCGCCGCTGGTGCGCAACGCGGCACTGCGCCTCTCCCCGCGGCGCCCGCTCACCCTCTCGGCGACCGCCCGGGTCGATATGTGCAAGGTGTCCGAGACCGTCTAGTCGGCCCTCGCTGTAGGGAGTATGTCCTGCGGAGCCATCGCACCTCAACAAATGCGGATGTTGCGGGCTGGATATCCCCCAACCACGGGGGTTGACGCCTTATTTTTACAGTCCTATGTTCCGCGCCGTTCAGACAGGCCGTCTACGCCGAGTCTTCCGATCGACCAAAGGTCGGGAGCCAGGGTCCTAGATACGCTGTCGATTACAGTTTTTAGAGCGATCTGGTCGCATGACCCTCGCGGTTCGCCGTTGGGGTCCTCTGTCGTATCGCACCCGCGGGCGGTTTACCGTCGCGCGGGTTTGGCGCTTGTCCGCGTCTGCGATGGGGTTCTGATCAGGCCGAGACCAAAGATAAGGGTGAGGGCGTCCATGCCGACGATCCAGCAGCTGATCCGCAAGCCGCGGAAAGACAAGCCGAAGCGGAACAAGGTTCCCGCTATGGAAGCCTGTCCGCAAAAGCGCGGTGTCTGCACGCGCGTCTACACCACGACCCCTAAGAAGCCGAACTCGGCCCTTCGCAAGGTCGCCAAGGTGCGCCTGACCAACGGCTACGAGGTTATCGGTTACATTCCCGGCGAGGGCCATAACCTTCAGGAGCACTCCGTGGTCATGATCCGTGGCGGTCGCGTGAAGGACCTTCCCGGCGTGCGCTACCATATCCTGCGCGGTGTGCTCGATACGCAGGGCGTCAAGGACCGCAAGCAGCGTCGTTCGCATTACGGCGCCAAGCGGCCGAAATAGTTCGGCCCCATCCGATTTCGCGCCGAGCGTTCCCGCCGCGCGGCCCACAACGATTGCCTAGGACGACACCGATATGTCACGCCGCCACCGCGCCGAGAAACGAGAAGTCATCCCGGACCCCAAGTTCGGCGACGAGACCGTCTCCAAGTTCATGAACTCCATCATGTATGACGGCAAGAAGTCCGTCGCCGAGGGCATCGTCTACGGTGCGTTCGACATGGTAGAGAACCGGGCCAAGGCCGATCCGATCGTCGTCTTCCACGACGCTCTCGAGAACGTCATGCCCGCCGTCGAGGTCCGCTCCCGCCGTGTGGGTGGCGCGACCTATCAGGTGCCGGTCGAGGTTCGCCAGGAGCGTCGCCGCGCGCTCGCCATTCGCTGGCTCATCACCGCCTCGCGCAAGCGCAACGAGCGCACGATGACCGAGAAGCTCGCCGGCGAACTCCTGGACGCCGCGCAGAACCGGGGCGCCGCCGTCAAGAAGCGTGAGGACACGCACAAGATGGCCGACGCCAACCGGGCGTTCTCGCACTACCGCTGGTAACGAGGTTCGGGCGTAGGATCGCTCCGCGCCCGTCTCGTTCCGCTCTTTATCGAAAGCCTTCAAGCGCGCGGCCTGCCGTGCGCCGACCCACCGTCGAAGCTCACGCAAAGGTCCGCCTCCATGGCCCGCGAATACGATATTAGCGACTACCGCAATTTCGGCATCATGGCGCATATCGACGCCGGTAAGACGACGACGACCGAGCGCATCCTCTACTATACCGGCCGCTCGCATAAGATCGGCGAAGTCCACGATGGCGCGGCCACCATGGACTGGATGGAGCAGGAGCAGGAGCGCGGCATCACGATCACGTCCGCCGCGACGACGACCTTCTGGGAGGGCCGCGACGGCAAGAAGCGGCGCCTCAACATCATCGACACGCCCGGCCACGTCGACTTCACGATCGAGGTCGAGCGCTCGCTTCGCGTGCTCGATGGCGCGATCGCGCTTCTCGACGCCAATGCCGGCGTCGAGCCGCAGACCGAGACGGTCTGGCGCCAGGCGAACAAGTACAACGTTCCGCGCATGATCTTCGTCAACAAGATGGACAAGCTCGGCGCCGACTTCTACCGCTGCGTCGATATGGTCGAGGAGCGTCTCGAGGCGAACCCGATCGTGCTGCAGCTGCCGATCGGCGCGGAGAACGATTTTGCCGGCGTCGTCGATCTGATCGAGATGAAGGCGCTGATCTGGCACTCCGAGGACCTCGGCGCGACCTGGGACGTCACCGACATCCCGGCCGACCTTGCCGACAAGGCACAGGAATTCCGCGAGCAGCTGATCGAGAAGGCTGTCGAGATCGACGAGGAGGCCATGGAGGCCTATCTCGAGGGCAACGAGCCCGATAACGACACGCTGCGCCGTCTCATTCGCCAGGGCACGGTCGACGTCGTCTTCACGCCGATCTTCTGCGGCTCGGCCTTCAAGAACAAGGGCGTTCAGCCGCTGCTCGACGCCGTCGTCGAGTACCTGCCGGCGCCCAACGAAGTGCCGGCCATCAAGGGCATCAACCCCAAGGACGACAGCGAGATCACGCGCGAGTCGACCGACGAGGCGCCGCTCTCCATGCTGGCCTTCAAGGTCATGAACGACAGCTTCGTCGGCTCCTTGACCTTCTGTCGCATCTACTCAGGTGTCCTCGAGAAGGGCACCGGCCTGATGAATACCGTCAAGGAGAAGAAGGAGCGCATCGGTCGTATGATGCAGATGCACTCCAACTCCCGCGAGGACATCGAGATCGCCTATGCCGGCGACATCGTCGCCATCGCGGGCCTCAAGGACACGACGACCGGCGACACGCTCTGCGATCCGCTGAAGCCCGTGATCCTCGAGCGGATGGAGTTCCCCGATCCCGTCATCGAGATCGCGGTCGAGCCGAAGACGAAGGCCGACCAGGAGAAGCTCGGTGCGGGCCTGCGCCGTCTCGCCATGGAGGATCCGTCCTTCCGCGTGTCGCGCGACGAGGAGTCCGGACAGACGATCATGAAGGGCATGGGCGAGCTTCACCTCGACATTCTCGTCGATCGCCTGAAGCGCGAGTTCAAGGTCGAGGCCAATGTCGGCGCGCCGCAGGTCGCCTATCGCGAGACCGTGACGAAGTCGACCGAGATCGACTACACGCACAAGAAGCAGACCGGCGGTACCGGCCAGTTCGCCCGCGTGAAGATCATCATCGAGCCGAACGAAGTGGGTGCCGGCAACGAGTTCACCGACACGATCGTCGGCGGCACGGTGCCCAAGGAGTACATCCCGGGCGTCGCCAAGGGCATCGCCTCGGTCGAGACCTCGGGCGTGCTGGCCGGCTTTCCGATGGTGGACGTGAAGACGACGCTAGTCGACGGCGCGTTCCACGATGTCGACTCGTCGGTCATGGCGTTCGAGATCGCCGCCCGCGCGGCCTTCCGCGAGGGTGTCCAGAAGGCGAGCCCGAAGCTCTTGGAGCCGATCATGAAGGTCGAAGTCATCACGCCCGAGGATTACATGGGCGACGTCATCGGCGACCTCAATTCCCGGCGCGGCCAGATCACGGGTTCGGAGCCGCGCGGTGCGGTCACGGCCGTCAACGCGATGGTGCCTCTGGCCAACATGTTCGGCTACGTGAACTCGCTGCGCTCGATGAGCCAGGGCCGGGCTCAGTTCACCATGCTCTTCGACCACTACGCGCAGGTGCCGCAGGCGGTCGCGGAAGAGGTGCAGTCCAAATACGCGTAAGCCTCGGCTGCGCACGGCGCAGGTTCGCGCCGATCAGAACGAACGATCAGCGGAGCACATCGTGCTCCGCCCCGACGACAAAGCCGCCGCGCGGCAACCGATACGGAGAATTGACATGGCGAAGGCGAAGTTTGAGCGCAACAAGCCTCATGTGAACATTGGGACGATTGGTCATGTTGATCATGGCAAGACGTCATTGACGGCTGCGATCACGAAGATTTTGGCGGAGTCTGGCGGGGCGGAGTATTCGGCTTATGACCAGATTGACGGAGCGCCGGAGGAGCGTGCGCGCGGGATCACGATTTCGACGGCGCATGTGGAGTATGAGACGGAGAACCGTCACTACGCGCATGTCGACTGCCCGGGGCACGCGGACTATGTGAAGAACATGATCACGGGCGCGGCGCAGATGGACGGTGCGATCCTTGTCGTGTCGGCGGCGGACGGTCCGATGCCGCAGACGCGCGAGCACATCTTGCTGGCCCGCCAGGTCGGCGTGCCGAGCCTGGTGGTGTTTCTGAACAAGGTGGACCAGGTTGACGACGAGGAGCTTTTGGAGCTTGTCGAGATGGAGGTCCGCGAGCTTCTCTCGGACTACGAGTTCCCGGGCGACGACATTCCGATCGTGAAGGGGTCGGCTTTGGCGGCGCTGGAGGATTCCGACGAGGAGACGGGGCGTCAGGCGATCTTGGCGCTGATGGCGGCGGTGGACGAGTACATCCCGACCCCTGAGCGTCCGATCGACCAGCCGTTCCTGATGCCGATTGAGGACGTGTTCTCGATTTCGGGGCGCGGCACGGTCGTGACGGGCCGTGTGGAGCGCGGCATCGTGAAGGTTGGCGAGGAGATTGAGATCATCGGCATCCGCGACACCAAGAAGACGACGGTGACGGGTGTGGAGATGTTCAGGAAGCTCCTCGACCAGGGTCAGGCGGGCGACAATGTGGGCGCGCTTCTTCGTGGTGTGGACCGCGAGGGCGTTGAGCGTGGCCAGGTTCTGGCCAAGCCTGGCTCGATCACGCCGCACACGAAGTTCAAGGCCGAGGCGTATATCCTCAACAAGGAGGAGGGCGGTCGCCACACGCCGTTCTTCACCAACTACCGCCCGCAGTTCTACTTCCGCACGACGGACGTGACGGGCGTGGTGACGCTGCCCGAGGGCACGGAGATGGTGATGCCTGGCGACAACGTGGCGATGGAGGTGACCTTGATCGCTCCGATCGCGATGGAGGAGAAGCTGCGCTTTGCGATCCGCGAGGGCGGGCGCACGGTGGGCGCCGGCGTCGTCTCGGAAATCGTCGAGTAGAAGGGCGCAAGCCTCCCGACCTCTACGCGGCGCCCAGTCGGGCGCCGCACAACCCTAGCCTCCAGGCGACACGGTTAAGTACATGAACGGCCAAAACATCCGCATCCGCCTCAAGGCGTTCGATCATCGCGTGCTCGACAACTCGACGCGTGAGATCGTCAACACCGCGAAGCGCACCGGCGCCCAGGTTCGCGGCCCCGTGCCGCTGCCGACGCGGATCGAGCGCTTCACCGTCAACCGCTCGCCCCATGTCGACAAGAAGAGCCGCGAACAGTTCGAGATCCGCACCCACAAGCGCATGCTCGACATCGTCGATCCGACCCCGCAGACGGTCGACGCGCTCATGAAGCTCGACCTCGCCGCCGGCGTCGATGTCGAGATCAAGCTCTAGCCCGATAGCCTTTGACCAGGTTGGGTTCGTCGCGGCACTGATTGGAAGGACTGGAACGATGCGTTCTGGCATAATCGCAAAGAAGGTGGGCATGACCCGCGTGTTCACCGAGGACGGACGGCATGTGCCGGTGACCGTCCTCAAGCTGGACAGCTTGCAGGTCGTCTCGCAGCGCACCGAGGAAAAGGACGGCTACACCGCCGTCCAGCTCGGCGCCGGCCTGAAGAAGACCAAGAACTGCCCGAAGGCCGAGCGCGGCCACTTCGCGGTCGCCAAGGTCGAGCCGAAGGCGCAGGTCGTCGAGTTCCGCGTATCGGCCGACAACCTCATCGACGTGGGCGCGGAAATCACCGCCGACCACTTCGTGAAGGGCCAGATCGTCGACGCGACCGCGACCTCGATCGGCAAGGGCTTCGCCGGCGCGATGAAGCGGCACAATTTCGGCGGCCTTCGCGCTTCGCACGGCGTGTCGATCTCGCATCGCAGCCACGGCTCGACCGGTCAGTGCCAGGACCCCGGCAAGGTGTTCAAGGGCAAGAAGATGGCCGGTCACATGGGTGCCGAGCGGGTGACCGTTCAGAACCTCGAGATCGTCGAGACCGATGCCGAGCGCGGCCTCATCATGGTTCGCGGCGGCGTTCCGGGTGCCAAGGGCGGCTGGGTCCAGCTGCGCGACGCCCGCAAGAAGAAGCTGCCCGAGGGCGTGCCCATGCCGGCCGCCATTCGCAGCGCCAATAACAACGAGGCGCTCGACGCCGCGCCGGTCGAGGAGGCCGTCTAATGCAAGCCGATATCGTCACGCTCGACGGTGGCTCGGCCGGCTCGGCCGAGCTCTCCGACGACATTTTCGGCCTCACGCCGCGCTCGGACATCCTCCAGCGCGTCGTGCGCTGGCAGCTCGCGAAGCGCCAGGCCGGCACCCACCACGTCAAGGATCGCTCCGAGGTCAGCTATTCGACTAAGCGCATCGGCAAGCAGAAGGGCGGCGGCACCGCCCGTCACGGCTCCCGCCGCGTCGGTATCTTCCGCAAGGGCGGCAAGGCGCACGGCCCCGTCTCGCGCAGCCATGCGCACGATCTGCCGAAGGCGATCCGCAAGCTCGGCTTGAAGCATGCCTTGTCCGCCAAGGCCGGCAACATCATCGTGCTCGAGAGCGCCGCGCTCGACGAGGCGAAGACGAAGACGCTCATCGCGAAGCTCACGGGCATCAACGCGATGAACGCCCTCGTCATCGACGCCGAGACCGATACCAACTTCGCGCTCGCCAGCCGGAACATCCCCATGGTCGACGTGCTGCCCGTGGCCGGTCTCAACGTCTACGACATCCTGAAGCGCGACACGCTCGTCGTGACGAAGGCGGGCCTCGACGCGATCCACGCGCGTCTGGCCGACGCCCAGAAGGAGGTTGCATAACATGGCCAAGGCAACGCAAGAGGTGGCCGTGCGCCACTACGACGTAATCCGCGCCCCGGTCGTGACCGAAAAGTCGACGATTGCGTCGGAGCAGAACCAGGTCGTCTTCGAGGTCTCCCGGACCGCTGCCAAGCCCGAGATCAAGGCCGCCGTCGAGGCGCTCTTCTCGGTCAAGGTGAAAGCCGTCAATACCCTGGTCCGTAAGGGCAAGGTGAAGCGGTTCCGCGGCCATCTCGGCCAGCAGTCCAACGTCAAGCGCGCGATCGTGACGCTTGAGGACGGCCATTCCATCGACGTGACGACGGGCCTCTAAGGGACCGGAACGGACCAGCATCATGGCACTCAAGACTTTCAATCCGACGACGCCGAGCCAGCGCCAGCTGGTCATCGTCTCCCGCGCCGGCCTCCATAAAGGCAAGCCGGTCAAGGCGCTGACCGAGGGGCTGACCAAGTCGGGCGGGCGCAACAACACGGGCCGCATCACGTCGCGCCATCGGGGCGGCGGCGCGAAGCGTAGCTATCGGCTCGTCGATTTCAAGCGGCGCAAGTACGACATGGCGGCGACCGTCGAGCGGCTGGAATACGATCCGAACCGCTCGGCCTTCATCGCGCTCATCCGTTACGAGGACGGCGAGCAGGCCTACATCCTCGCGCCGCAGCGTCTCTCCGAGGGCGACAGCGTGATGGCCGGCCCCTCCGCCGACATCAAGCCGGGCTGCGCCAAGGAAATGCGGCAGATGCCGGTCGGTACGATCGTCCACAATGTCGAGATGAAGCCCGGCAAGGGCGGCCAGATCGCGCGTTCGGCCGGCGCCTACACGCAGATCGTCGGTCGTGACGGCTCCTATGTCATCGTGCGGCTGAACTCGGGCGAGCAGCGCCTCATCCACGGCACCTGCATGGCAACCGTGGGCGCGGTCTCCAACCCCGACCACCAGAACACGAATGACGGCAAGGCCGGACGGTCCCGCTGGCGGGGCAAGCGCCCGCAGACGCGCGGCGTCGCGATGAACCCGGTCGATCACCCCCATGGCGGCGGCGAGGGTCGCACCTCGGGCGGCCGCCACCCGGTCACCCCCTGGGGCAAGCCGACCAAGGGCAAGCGCACGCGCTCCAACAAAGAGACGGACAAGTTCATTCTGCGCAGCCGTCATGCGCGCAAGAAGGGTCGCTAGGCCCTCGCCGCGAGAGAAAGAGATCTAGATGGCACGTTCCACACGCAAGGGTCCGTTCGTTGACGGCTACCTCCTGACCAAGGCCGACAAGGTCCAGCAGTCGGGCCGCAAGGAGACGATCAAGACCTGGTCGCGCCGCTCCACCATCCTGCCTCAGTTCGTCGGGCTCACTTTCGGCGTCCATAACGGGCAGAAGCATATTCCGGTCTCCGTCTCCGAGGAGATGGTCGGACACAAGTTCGGCGAGTTCGCGCCGACCCGCACCTATTATGGCCACGCGGCCGACAAGAAGGCCAAGCGCCGCTAGCAGACGCTAGCGCGCAGCGACATTCGAGCGGTACGCGAGGCGCGCCGCTGACACGATACGAGATGGTCGATCGGCCGTCTTGCACGATTTGAGGGCCCCTTGCGGGTCCTTTAAGGGACCCGCACCGATGGTGCGTGAATCGAGGACGTTTACAATGGGCAAGCCCAAGCGCGAGCGCAGCCTGGCCGACAACGAGGCCAAGGCGGTCAACCGGAACATCCGGACGAGCGCACAGAAGCTGAACCTCGTCGCGGCCACCATCCGCGGCAAGCCGGTCGAGAAGGCCATCGCCGATCTGACCTTCAGCCGGAAGCGGATCGCCAAGGACGTGAAGTCGACGCTCGAGAGCGCGATCGCCAACGCCGAGAACAACCACGATCTCGACGTGGACGACCTCGTCGTCGTCGAGGCGCATGTGGCCAAGGGCCTGGTGATGAAGCGTTTCCGTCCGCGTGCCCGTGGCCGCGTGGGCAGGATCGAGAAGCCGTTCTCCCATCTGACCATCGTCGTTCGCGAACAAGCCGCCTCTTAAGGCCGGAGAGAATCATGGGACACAAAGTCAACCCGATCGGCCTTCGGCTGCAGATCAACCGGACCTGGGATTCGCGCTGGTACGCGGACGGCGAGGAATACGGCAAGCTGCTGCACGAGGACATCGCGATCCGCGAGATGCTGATGAAGCGCCTGAAGCAGGCCGCCGTCAGCAAGATCGTCATCGAGCGTCCGCACAAGAAGTGCCGTGTGTCGATCCACTCCGCACGCCCCGGTCTCGTGATCGGCAAGAAGGGCGCGGATATCGACAAGCTTCGCAAGGACGTCGCGGCCATGACGGGCTCCGAGGTCCACATCAACCTGGTCGAGGTCCGCAAGCCCGAGATCGACGCCAAGCTCGTCGCCGAATCGATCGCGCAGCAGCTGGAGCGCCGCGTGGCCTTCCGCCGTGCCATGAAGCGGGCCGTCCAGTCGGCCATGCGTCTGGGCGCGCTCGGCATCCGCATCAATTGCGGCGGCCGCCTTGGCGGCGCGGAGATCGCCCGTACCGAGTGGTATCGCGAAGGTCGCGTGCCGCTTCACACCCTGCGCGCCGACATCGACTATGGCGAGGCCGAGGCCAAGACGGCCTATGGCATCTGCGGCGTGAAGGTCTGGGTGTTCAAGGGCGAAGTTCTCGAGCACGACCCGACCGCGCATGATCGGCGCCAGTCCGAAGAGGCCGGTGGCGGCGGCGGTGGCCGTGGTCGCGAC
Organism: uncultured Alphaproteobacteria bacterium; assembly: GCA_963799285.1. Taxonomy (GTDB): domain Bacteria; phylum Pseudomonadota; class Alphaproteobacteria; order Rhizobiales; family CAWCWK01; genus CAWCWK01. The sequence goes on along the minus strand of CAWCWK010000004.1, from coordinate 2,906,629 downwards.
CGTGGCGACCGTGGCGACCGTGGTGATCGCGGCAATCGCCGGGCGGCCTAAGCGCTTCGATCTAGAGACACAATCATCTTCGCGGGTCGCATGGCGCCCCGCCCAGGAGGTGGGGCTAGCCCCAACGTTCAATGCTACAACCGAAACGCACGAAGTTCCGCAAGCAGCACAAGGGCCGTATCAAGGGTATGGCCAAGGGCGGCACCGACCTAAATTTTGGTTCGCATGGGTTGAAAGCTCTCGAACCTGAGCGTATTACAGCGCGCCAGATCGAGGCCGCGCGCCGTGCCATCACGCGTCACATGAAGCGTGCCGGCCGCGTCTGGATCCGCATCTTTCCCGATGTGCCAGTCTCCTCCAAGCCGACGGAAGTCCGCATGGGTAAGGGCAAGGGTTCGCCGGAGTTCTGGGCCGCGAAGGTCAAGCCCGGTCGGATGATGTTCGAGATCGACGGCGTACCGGACGACGTCGCGAAGGAAGCCCTTCGGCTCGGCGCGGCGAAGCTGCCGATCAAGACGCGGTTCGTCCAGCGTCTCGGCGAGTAGCGAAGACCTGGGGTGCCGCGCGACGCGGCGCGCCGTCAGCACTAGGCCCGGTCGGTCCGGGCGGTCTGCGGCGCCCGTCCGGCGCCGCTTGAACGTTTTGAGGATGGCAGCTTTGCTGCCGACGAGGATTTGGTTATGAAAGCCGCCGACGCACGCGACATGACGACGGATCAGCTCGACGAGAAGCTCGGCGAGCTGAAGCGCGAGCAGTTCAACCTGCGCTTCCAGAAGGCGACCGGCCAGCTGGAGAACACCTCCCGCCAGCGCCAGGTCCGCCGGGATGTCGCACGGGTCAAGACGATCCGCGCCCAGAAGGCCGCGTCTTAGGCTAGACGCGCTCCCGTGCCGCTCGCGCGGTACGCAGCGACCAGAAGGGGCGGCGCTTCACCAGCGACACCCGAGTGATACGAACCTCGCGGTCCCGTTCGGGCGCCGCCCACAACACCGGCGATCAGCCGCAAGGGTTTTTACGATGCCAAAACGCGTACTCCAGGGCCGGGTCACGAGCGATAAGACCGACAAGACCATCACGGTCCTCGTCGAGCGCCGCTTCAACCACCCGCTTCTCAAGAAGGTCGTGCGTCGCTCCAAGAAGTATCACGCGCACGACGAAGGCAATGTCTGCAAGATCGGTGACAACGTCACCATCCAGGAGACGAAGCCGATCTCCAAGACGAAGTCCTGGATCGTGCTCTCGGCCGATGAAGCCGCAAGTCTCGGAGCTGCAACGGCCGACGCCTAAGGGCCTCGCCTGATTTTCACCCTCGGACTGGCACCGGACGCCGCGATGGCGCCGGTGTACCGCGAAAGGAACATCTCATGATTCAGATGCAGACCAATCTCGACGTGGCCGACAATTCGGGTGCGCGCCGGGTCATGTGCATCAAGGTGCTCGGCGGCTCGAAGCGGAAATACGCCTCGATCGGCGATATCATCGTCGTCTCCATCAAGGAGGCCATTCCGCGCGGCCGGGTGAAGAAGGGCGACGTCATGAAGGCGGTCGTCGTTCGCACCGCGAAAGACATCAAGCGCGCCGATGGCTCGACCATCCGGTTCGACCGCAACGCGGCCGTCCTCATCAACAACAATGCCGAACCGGTCGGCACCCGCATCTTCGGCCCGGTGCCGCGCGAGCTGCGTGGCCGGAACCACATGAAGATCATCTCGCTCGCTCCGGAGGTGCTGTAATGGGCTCCAAAGCCAAGGCTCTCAAGACCGTCCGCCGCGCCGGTCTCGACCCCAAGAAGCCGATCAAGCTGAAGGTCCGCAAGGGCGACACCGTCCTCGTCCGCTCGGGCAAGGACAAGGGTCGCCAAGGCGCGATCCTTCGGGTGATGCCGAAGGAGAACCGAGCGATCGTGCAGGGCGTCAACGTCGTGCAGCGCCACACCAAGCCGAGCCAGGCGGGCGAGGGCGGCATCATCGCGATGGAAGCGCCGATCCATATCTCGAACCTCGCGCTCATCGATCCGAGCACGGGCAAGGCCGCGCGCGTCGGGTTCAAGACGCTGGACGATGGCACCAAGGTCCGTGTGGCCAAGGGCTCGGGGGAGACGATCAATGGCTGATAACGAGACTTACGTCCCGCGCCTCAAGACCGAGTACAACGACACGGTCAAGGCCGCGCTTCGCGAGAAGTTCTCCTATGCGAACATCATGGAGATCCCGCGCATCGACAAGATCGTGATTAACATGGGTGTCGGCGAAGCCGTCGCGGACTCCAAGAAGATCAACGCGGCGATTGGCGACCTCACCTCGATCGCCGGCCAGAAGCCGGTGGCGACGAAGGCCCGCAATTCGATCGCCGGCTTCAAGCTGCGCGAGGGCATGAATGTCGGCGCCAAGGTCACGCTGCGCGGCGATCGGATGTACGAGTTCCTCGACCGGCTCCTCACCATAGCGCTGCCTCGCGTGCGTGACTTCCGCGGTCTTAACCCGAAGAGCTTCGACGGTCGTGGCAACTTCGCGATGGGCATGAAGGAGCACATCGTGTTCCCCGAGATCAACTACGACAAGATCGACCAGGTCTGGGGCATGGACATCATCGTGGCGACGACGGCCAAGACGAATGACGAGGCGCGCGAGCTGCTCACGCTCATGGGCTTCCCCTTCCCGAAGCCCAAGGCCGAGGCCGAGCAGCAGCAGGCTGCCTGACACGATGAGGGGCGGTGCGAGCCGTCCGAACCTTTCTCTAGCTTGAGGCTGCCCGGCAGACGGGAACGCTCAGGAGGACACCATGGCTAAAGTCAGTGCCATCGAGAAGAACAAGCGGCGGCGGAAGCTCGTCGAGAAGTACGCGGCCCGGCGCGCCGAGCTCAAGGCGATCGTCGACGACGAGAATGCGTCCATCGAGGAGCGCTTCGAGGCGTCGCTGAAGCTCGCCGAGCTACCGCGCAACTCGTCCGCCACCCGCGTGCGCAATCGCTGCCAGGTGACGGGTCGTCCGCGCGGCTACTACCGCAAGCTCAAGATGAGCCGTATCGCCATGCGCGACTTCGGGTCCGAGGGTCAGATCCCCGGCCTCGTGAAGTCGAGCTGGTAGGGGAGGGCTAGACATGTCTGCGACAACCGATCCGCTCGGCGATATGCTGACCCGCATCCGCAATGCGATGATGCGCAAGAAGGGCAAGGTCTCCGCGCCCGCCTCCAAGCTCCGTGCCAACGTTCTCGACGTTCTGGAGTCCGAGGGCTACATTCGCGGCTACAGCCGCACCGATTTCGAGGGCGGCAAGGCCGAGCTCGAGATCGAGCTGAAATATCTGGAGGGCCAGCCGGTCATCCAGGAGATCAAGCGCATCTCCAAGCCCGGCCGGCGCGTCTACGCCTCGGTCAAGAACATGCCGAACGTCGCCAACGGCCTCGGTATCTCGATCGTCTCCACCTCCAAGGGCGTGATGGCCGACCATCAGGCGCGCGAGGAGAATGTCGGCGGCGAAATTCTCTGCCAGATCTTCTAGTCGGGCGAGAGGAAAGAACATCATGTCACGTATCGGCAAGAACCCGATCCCGGTGCCCTCGGGCGCCACGCTCACCATCGACGGTCAGACCGTCGTCGCCAAGGGGCCCAAAGGCGAGCTCTCGCTCACCCTCGTCGACGAGGTGACGGCAACGATGGAGAACGGCGAGCTCATCGTCGCTCCTGTCGACGAGAGCCAGCGCGCGCGCGCCATGTGGGGGATGCAGCGCTCGCTCGTCGCCAACATGGTCGAGGGCGTCACCAAGGGCTTCGAGCGCAAGCTCGAGATCAACGGCGTCGGCTACCGCGCGTCGGTGCAGGGCAAGAACCTGCAGCTCGCTGTCGGCTATAGCCACGACGTCATCATGCCCCTTCCCGAGGGCATCACGGCCGTGGCGCCCAAGCCGACCGAGCTTACGCTCACCGGTTCGGACAAGCAGGCGCTCGGTCAGTTCGCGGCCAATATCCGCAAGGTCCGCCCGCCGGAACCCTACAAGGGCAAAGGCATCAAATACGCCGAAGAGACGATCTTCCGTAAGGAAGGCAAGAAGAAGTAGGCAGAGCGCCTCGATCCGCGCGCAGCCTGCCGCACTCGGATCGCATCGCCCGCCGAACCGGTTATTTCCGAGAAGTCAGCCAGCCATTGCCGGCTGATGGTATCCAAGGACAAAAGCACATGGCCGCCAACGACAACCTCAAGCGCCGCGCCTCGCGCGTGCGCCGCGCGCTCAAGAAGAGTGCCAACGGGCGCCCCCGCCTCAGCGTCTTCCGCTCGTCGAAGCAGATCTACGCGCAGGTGATCGACGACGTCCAGGGCCGCACGCTCGCCGCCGCCTCGACGCTCGACACAGACGTCAAGGGCGCGGTAAGGACGGGCGCCGACAAGGAGGCTGCCGCCAAGGTCGGCGCGCTCGTCGCCGAACGGGCCAAGGCGGCCGGCGTCGGTCAGGTCGTCTTCGACCGTGGCGGTTATCTCTACCACGGCCGCGTCAAGGCGCTGGCCGATGCCGCCCGAGAGGGCGGGCTCGAATTCTAAGCGATCCGCACCGAACAGTTTAAGGACAGACATCATGGCTCGAGACCGTCAGGGCGGACGTGACCGGAACAAGCGCGATGAAGAGCGCGACTCCGAATTTACCGATCGCCTGGTTCACATCAACCGCGTCGCCAAGGTCGTAAAGGGCGGTAAGCGGTTCGGCTTTGCCGCGCTCGTCGTCGTCGGCGACCAGAACGGCCGCGTCGGCTTCGGCCACGGCAAGGCTCGCGAGGTCCCCGAGGCCATCCGCAAGGCGACCGAGAGTGCGAAACGCACCATGATCCGCGTGCCGTTGCGCGAGGGCCGGACCCTGCACCACGACGTCACCGGTCGGCACGGCGCCGGCAAGGTGATCCTTCGTACCGCGCCTCCCGGTACGGGCATCATCGCGGGTGGTCCGATGCGCGCCGTCTTCGAGACGCTCGGCATGGCCGATGTCGTTGCCAAGTCGCTCGGCACGTCCAACCCCTACAACATGATCCGCGCGACCTTCGATGCGCTGAAGAACGAGACGAGCCCGCGCTCGGTCGCCGCGCGCCGGGGCATCAAGGCCTCCACGCTGCAGTCGCGCCGTCAGGCCGCCGGCCTCATCTCCGACGTCTCCGACCAGGCGGCTTGAGGACTGAACGATGGCTGACAAGACCGTAACCGTAGAGCAGATCGGCTCCCCGATCCGCCGCCCCGCCGACCAGCGCGCGACGCTCGTCGGGCTGGGTCTCAACAAGATGCACCGCCGCCGCACGCTGGAGGATACGCCCGCCGTGCGCGGCATGATCCGCAAGGTCCAGCACCTCGTGAAGGTCATCGAGGACTAGGCACTGCGCCTATGCGACACGTCTCCTACCTCTTGTGGGAGCAGATGCCCGACAGGGCTGGTGTCGCCGTGTCGCGCTAGACGCATCGATCTCCCGGGAGGCGCCAGCCTCCTGCCGTATTCCTCTTTCGTGACGTGAGAGGGACTGCAGAACCAAGGCGAGTGGACCAGTCGGTCTGCGCAAGCCGAAAGGACGAAACATGAAGCTGAACGAACTCGCCCCGCATCCCGGTTCCACCCCCGCCCGCAAGCGCAAGGGCCGTGGCATCGGCTCCGGCCTCGGCAAGACGGCCGGTCGCGGCGTCAAGGGCCAGAAGTCGCGTTCGGGTGTCGCCATCAAGGGCTTCGAAGGCGGTCAGATGCCGCTCCACCGTCGCCTGCCGAAGCGCGGCTTCGTCAACTACAACGCCAAATCGTACAACGAGGTGAACCTCGGCAAGCTCCAGGCCGCCGTCGATGCCGGAAAGCTCGATGCGGGCCAGACGATCGACGAGGCGGCCCTCATCGCGGCGGGCCTCGTTCGCCGCACTCTCGATGGTACGCGCATTCTCGGCCAGGGCGAGCTCAAGGCGAAGCTGACCCTGAAGGTGGCCGGCGCGTCGAGGTCCGCCCGCGAGGCGATCGAGGCGGCCGGCGGCTCCATCGAAGCCTCCGTTCCGCCGAAAGTCGCGGCCGACGAGGAAGAGTAGGGTGTAGCGCCGATTGGCGGGAGCCACTACGTTCCAGCCAACCCGGCGCGTCCCGACCGCCTCTCGATAACCCGTCCCGCGACCGGAGCACGTATCCATGGCCTCAGCGGCTGAACAGCTCGCAGCGAACCTGAACCTCGGTGCCTTCTCCAAGGCGACCGAGCTCAAGCAGCGCATCTGGTTCACGCTCGGCGCGCTCATCGTTTACCGGATCGGCACGTTCATTCCGCTGCCGGGCATCGACCCGGTGGCCTTCGCCCAGGCCTTCGACAGCGTTCAAGGCGGCATTCTGGGGCTCTTCAACGTCTTTGGCGGCGGCGCGATCGAGCGCATGGCGATCTTCGCCCTCAACATCATGCCGTATATCTCGGCCTCGATCATCATCCAGCTTCTGACGACGGTCTCGCCGCATCTCGAGCAGTTGAAGAAGGAAGGCGAGGCGGGTCGCAAGACGATCAACCAGTACACCCGCTACGGCACCGTCTTCCTCGCGGCGATCCAATCCTACGGCATCGCGATCGGGTTGGAGTCGGCCGGTACGACCGTCATCGATCCGGGCCTCTTCTTCCGCATCTCCACCGTTATCACGCTGACGGGTGGCACCGTCTTCCTCATGTGGCTCGGCGAGCAGATCACGGCACGCGGCATCGGCAACGGCATCTCGCTCATCATCTTCGCCGGCATCGTCGCGACCCTGCCCGGCGCGATCGTCCAGCTCCTCGAATTGGGGCGGAACGGTACGATCGCGACACCGCTCCTCCTCCTCCTCATGGTGCTGATGATCGCGACGATCGGCATCGTCGTCTTCTTCGAGCGAGCGCAGCGCCGGCTTCTCATCCAATACCCCAAGCGGCAGGTCGGGAACCGGATGTTCCAGGGCGATTCGAGCCATCTCCCGCTGAAGCTCAACACGGCCGGCGTCATCCCCGCCATCTTCGCCTCCTCGCTCCTCCTGTTGCCGCTGACGGTTGCGGGGTTCTCAGCCAGTGGCGGGCCGGAATGGCTCGGCGGAGTGACGTCGCTTCTCGGACGCGGACAGCCGCTCTATCTGCTGTTCTACGGCGGCCTCATCGCCTTCTTCGCCTTTTTCTACACAGCCATCGTCTTTAACCCGTCCGATACGGCCGACAATCTCAGGAAGCATGGCGGGTTCATCCCCGGCATTCGGCCCGGCGAGCGAACGGCGGAGTATATCGATTACGTCCTCACTCGGATCACGGTCGTCGGCGCGCTCTATCTCGTCGTCGTCTGTCTGCTGCCGGAGTTTCTCATCAACGCGACCGGCGTACAGATCGCGCTCGGCGGCACCTCGCTCCTCATCGTCGTCAGCGTGACGATGGATACGGTGGCGCAAGTGCAGGGCCATCTCCTCGCGCACCAGTACGAAGGTCTCATCAAGAAGTCCAAGCTGCGCGGCGGTAAGCGGAAGCGTTAGGGAGATTTCGGGAACCTCATGCGACTCATTCTCCTCGGACCGCCCGGCGCGGGTAAGGGCACGCAAGCCGCGCGCCTGATGGACACGCACAAGATCGTCCAACTCTCGACCGGCGACATGCTGCGCGCCGCCGTCAAGGCCAAGACGCCCGTCGGCGTGCAGGCGCAGGACATCATGGCGCGGGGCGACCTTGTTCCCGACGACGTGGTCGTAGGCGTCGTGGCCGATCGAATCGACATGGTCGATGCCAAGAACGGGTTCATCCTCGACGGTTTCCCGCGCACCGTCGCGCAGGCCGATGCGCTCGACGCCATGCTGGCGGAGAAGGGCATGGGGCTCGACGCCGTCATCCTTCTCAAGGTGGACGAGACCATTCTCGTCGACCGGGTCGTCAAGCGCGCGGCCGAGAACCCGGACGCCGCCCGCGCCGACGATACGCCCGACGCCATGCGCCATCGCCTTGAGGTCTACGCCGAGCAGACCGAGCCGCTCATCGCCTTCTACAAGGCGCGCGGAAAGCTGAGTACCGTCGATGGCATGGCGGACATGGACGAGGTTACACGGCAGATCGAGGAGCAGCTCTCCAGCGTGTCCTCGGTTGACAAAACAGCCAAGGCATGATGAGACGCGGAGATATCACCGAATATCGGCGCGTCCACGCTCCGGCCCTTGTGGTCGGCGGCGGTAAACGCGCTTCGGCGCGCCACAGAGCATCGTAGTCGGGATCGCCCCGACGTCTGGGCAGCGGCGCTGCCGACCCCTTTAGGAGATTTGAGACCCCATGGCCCGTATCGCAGGCGTCAACATTCCGACCGGCAAGCGCGTGCACATCGCGCTGACATACATCTTTGGCATCGGTCCCGCGATGGCCAAGGAGATCACCGAGAAGGTGGGCATCGAAGAAGCGCGCCGCGTGAACGAGCTCTCCGATGCGGAAATCATCCAGATCCGCGAGGCGATCGACGCCGACTACATGGTCGAGGGCGACCTGCGCCGCGACACGGCGATGAACATCAAGCGGCTGATGGATCTTGGCTGCTATCGCGGTCTGCGCCATCGCCGCGGCCTGCCGGTTCGTGGTCAGCGCACCCATACGAACGCTCGCACCCGCAAAGGCCCCGCGAAGGCGATTGCAGGAAAGAAGAAGTAGCGACTGCCCTTGCTGGCTGACCACTTCGCACCCGGCGCGGAGCGGCATGCCGACCACCTTTCATTTCAGATACGCCGGCCGCAACCGGCCGGAACGATCCGAAGGACTGACAGCCCATGGCTAAAGAGACGACCCGCGTACGCCGCCGCGAACGCAAGAACATCACCTCCGGCATGGCGCATGTCATGGCCTCGTTCAACAACACGATGGTCACGATAACCGACGTCCAGGGCAACACGATCTCCTGGTCGTCGGCCGGTCACATGGGCTTCAAGGGCTCGCGCAAGTCGACGCCCTATGCCGCGCAGCTCGCCGCCGAGGATGCCGCCCGCAAGGCGGCCGAGCACGGCATGCGAACGCTCGAGGTCGAGGTGTCGGGCCCGGGTTCCGGACGCGAATCCGCGCTGCGCGCGCTTCAGGCCGCCGGCTTCACCGTGACGGCGATTCGCGACGTGACCTCGGTTCCCCATAACGGCACCCGTCCCCGCAAGCGCCGCCGGGTCTGACAGACGGCTTCTCGCGCATCGGCCGGAGGCGTTCGCCTCTGGTATTCGGAGGGCGCGCCTCTTATCTGGTGCGCTCCCCCAGACACGAACGTGCAGCGCCGGCGCCTCTAGCGCGCCTCGGCCGCAGCAGCTCTTTGGAGAGCGATCATGGTTGAGAAGAACTGGATGACCTTGAGCAAGCCCGATGGGCTCGAGATCAAGGCTGGCCGCGACGCCAAGCGTCTGGCGACGATCACGGCCGAACCTCTCGAGCGTGGCTTCGGCCTCACGCTCGGCAACGCGCTGCGCCGCGTCCTCCTCTCCTCGCTTCAGGGCGCCGCGATCACGTCCGTCCAGATCGATGGCGTACTGCACGAGTTCTCCTCGATCACCGGCGTGCGCGAGGACGTGACCGACATCGTTCTCAACATCAAGGAAATTGCCATCCGCATGGAGGGCGACGACCCCAAGCGCATGATCTTGAGGAAGGACGAGCCCGGCCCGGTGACGGCGGGCGACATCCAGACCGTCGGCGACATCGAGATCCTCAATCCCGATCACGTGCTCTGCACGCTCGACGAGGGCGCCGAGCTTCGCATGGAGTTCACCGTCGCGACCGGCAAAGGCTACGTCGCCGCCGAGCGCAACCGTCCTGAGGACGCTCCGATCGGCCTCATCGCGATCGACAGCCTCTACAGCCCCGTCCGCAAGGTCAGCTACAACGTCTCCAATACCCGTGAGGGCCAGCGGCTCGACTACGACAAGCTGACCATGGAGGTCGAGACCGACGGATCGGTCAATCCCGAAGAGGCGGTAGGCATCGCGGCCGAGATCCTTCGCGACCAACTGCGCACCTTCTCCACCCACGAGGAGACGGCCGCCCCGGCGCCGCAGGCGAGCGCCGCGACCGGTGTCGAGGCGACGACGTCCGATCTGCCGTTCAACCCGGTCCTCCTCAAGAAGGTCGACGAGATGGAGCTCTCCGTCCGCTCGGCCAACTGCCTGAAGAACGACAACATCGTCTATATCGGCGACCTCATCCAGAAGTCCGAGGCCGAGATGCTCCGGACCCCGAATTTCGGTCGTAAATCCCTGAACGAGATCAAGGAGGTCCTCTCCACGCTCGGCCTCCATCTCGACATGGAAGTGCCGAACTGGCCGCCTGAGGACATCGACATGCTGGCCAAGCGCTACGAGGACCAGTACTAGGCCGCCGGTTTCGCTACCACTTGTCTCCTGGGCGGAGCGCCTCGGCGCTTCGCGAGCCTGACGTTTCGGAGAGGCCGAGGCTCCCTCATTCCCAGAACCCGCGGGCTCATCGCGGACCCGGCGTGCCGTGGCACGGCGTCGGATACTAAAGAAGGATCGCCACCCATGCGTCACCGTACCGCCCATCGCAAGCTCAACCGCACGGCCAGCCACAGGAAGGCGATGTTCGCCAACATGGCGTCGGCTCTCATCAAGCACGAGCAGATCGTGACCACGCTGCCCAAGGCGAAGGAGCTTCGCCCTATCGTCGAGAAGCTGGTGACGCTCTCCAAGCGCGGCGACCTGCACGCCCGCCGTCTCCTCGCCTCGCGCCTGCGCGACGATGCGATGGCGAAGAAGATGATCGAGATCCTCGGTCCTCGCTATCAGGATCGCCCCGGCGGCTATACCCGCATCATGAAGGCCGGCTTCCGCCATGGCGACAACGCGCCGGTCGCGGTCATCGAGTTCGTCGATCGCGACGTCTCGGCGCGCGGTCAGGACAGTGGCCCGACGCAGGATGCCGAGCAGGCCGAAGCGGCCTGATCGTCTCGTCCTCGGCGGCATCCGGGCCGATTGCCCATGTTCGATCAGCCATGTTGATGCCATCGCCGGCTGGCAGATGATGAGGGCGGTCTTCCAATGAGGGAGGCCGCCCTTTTTCGTCACATCTCGGGAGGCACCTCCACCATGCGCACCGGGCTCGTCATCCTCGGTCTCCTCGCCGCCGTCCTCGTCTTCGGCGCCGACGAACTGGCCCCGCTCATCAATCGGGGTCCGGTCAACGTCCTTCTCTCCGAGCTCGGACTGACGGCGCGGAACGGCGCGGTCCTGCCGGCGGCGGACCCGCGGAACGCGGCCCAGGCGCAGCCCGCGACCGCGCCGCCCCTCGAAGCGTCGTCCATGGCGCGCGAGGTGCCGGACGATATGAACGAGGTTCGGCTGTCCTTTGCCCCCGTCGCCCGCGAGGCCGCGCCGGCCGTCGTCAATGTCTATACCAGCCGCACCGTCGAGGCCCGCCGCCGCTCCCCGATGATGAGCGACCCCTTCTTCCGGCGCTTTTTCGGCGACGACGCCCCCCGCCAGCGCGGCATGCCCGAGCAGCGCATGCAAAGCGCGCTCGGATCCGGCGTCATCGTCTCGGCCGACGGCATCGTGGTGACCAACAACCATGTCATCGAAGGGGCGGACGCCGTCCGCGTCGCGCTTAGCGATCGGCGCGAATACGAGGCGACGATCATCCTCCGCGATCCGCGCACCGACCTTGCGGTCCTGCGCGTCGAGGACACCGGCGCACCGCTGCCCTTCCTGGCGTTCGGCGATCCTAACGGGCTCGAGGTCGGCGATTTCGTTCTCGCGATCGGCAACCCCTTCGGCATCGGGCAGACCGTCACGTCCGGCATCATCTCGGCCCTCGCGCGCTCGTCGGTCGGCATCTCCGACTTCCAGTCCTTCATCCAGACGGATGCCGCCATCAACCCCGGCAATTCGGGCGGCGCGCTCGTCGACATGGGCGGGCGCCTCATCGGTATCAACACGGCGATCTACTCGCGCTCGGGCGGCTCCAACGGAATCGGCTTCGCGATCCCGACCGATCTGGTGCGGGCCGTCATCGAGGGGGCCGTCGAGGGCGGAACGCTACGCCGTCCCTATCTCGGCGCGCGGTTCCAGCCCGTGACGCCCGACATGGCCGAAGCGATGGGCCTCGCGCAGCCCATCGGCGCGCTCGTCGCCGAAGTGCGGGACGGGATGGCCGCCGCCAACGCAGGCCTGCGCCTGGGCGACGTCATCGTCGCCATCAACGACGCGGAGGTCCTCGACACCGGCTCCCTCGACTATCGGCTCGCTACGCTCCGCATCGGCGAGGCCGCACGCGTCACCTTCATTCGGGGCGGCGAGCGACTCATCGTCGATGTGGCGCTCGAGGCCGCGCCCGAGGTTCCCGCGCGGGACGAGCGCCGTCTCGCCGGCGACCATCCCTTCGACGGCCTTACCGTGGCCAATCTTTCGCCCGCCCTCGCCGAGGAACTCTCGATGCCCGAGAGCGCGCAGGGCCAGGTCGTCGTCATCGCCGTCGAGCCCGGCTCGATCGGCGCGCGGGTCGGTCTGCGGCGCGGCGATGTGCTCGTCGCGGTCAACCGCGTCAGGATAGAGGACACGCGCGCGGCCGAGCGCTTCGACGCCATTGGCGCCGAGGGTTGGATGCTGGCCCTCGAACGGGGCGGGCGGCTCGTTCAGACCCGCATCGGCGGTCGCCCGCGCGGCTTCCGCCTGCCGTTCTAGGCTCGCGCGCTTGACCGATCTCTTCCAGGCCAGCGGCCTCAAGGATCGCGCGCCCCGGCCGTTGGCGGACCGGATGCGGCCTGCCGCGCTCGAGGACATCGTCGGCCAGCCCCATCTCGTAGGCCCCGACGGCGCTCTGACGCGCTGGCTTCGAAGCGGGCGCATCGGCTCGCTCGTCCTTTGGGGACCGCCCGGCACCGGCAAGACGACCCTCGCCCGGCTCCTCGCCCATAGGACGAGCCTCGAGTTCGAGCAGCTCTCGGCCATCTTCTCGGGCGTCGCCGACCTTCGCAAGGCGTTCGACCGGGCCGTGAAGCGAAGGGAGGCCGGCATGGGCACGCTTCTCTTCGTCGACGAGATCCACCGCTTCAATCGGGCGCAGCAGGACGCCTTCCTGCCGGTGATGGAGGACGGCACGATCACGCTTGTCGGCGCGACGACCGAGAACCCATCCTTCGAACTGAACGCCGCGCTCTTGTCTCGCGCGCAGGTGCTCGTCTTCCGGCGCCTGGCCGATGATGACCTGACGAAGCTCCTGGACCGCGCCGATGCCCTGTCGCCGCTCCCCCTCGATGCGGAGGCCCGCGAGACGCTTATCGGTCTCGCCGATGGTGATGGACGCGCCCTTCTGACCTTGGCGGAGGAGGCCCTTCGCGCCGCTCGCCCCGGCGAGATCTTCGACGCGGCCAACCTCCTCTCGGCCGTCCAGCGACGCGCACCGGTCTACGACAAGGGGCGCGAGGGCCATTACGACCTCATCTCGGCGCTCCACAAGTCGGTGCGGGGCTCGGACCCCGACGCCGCGCTCTACTGGCTCGCCAGAATGCTCGACGCGGGCGAGGCGCCGCTCTTCCTAGCGCGGCGGATCGTGCGCATGGCGGTGGAGGATATCGGGCTGGCCGATCCACAGGCTCTCGTCATCGCCAATGCGGCCAAGGACACCTACGGCTTTCTCGGCAGCCCGGAGGGCGAGCTGGCCCTGGTCCAGGCCGTCCTCTACCTGGCCGCCGCGCCGAAGTCGAACGCCGCCTACATGGCCCAGAAGGCCGCCATGAAGGTCGCGCGAGAGAACGGCTCCCTCAGCCCCCCCAAGCACATCCTCAACGCGCCGACCCGGCTCCTGCGCGAGGAGGGCTACGGCGCGGGCTATGTCTATGATCACGACGCGCCCGAGGCCTTCTCCGGTCAAGACTACTTCCCCGAGGCGCTCGGCCGTCACCGCCTCTACCGCCCGACCGAGCGCGGGGAGGAAGCCGCAATCAGGGCTCGCATGGAGCACTGGGATGGCCTGCGCGCCCGTCGCCGCGTCGCCGCGGACGGCGATGGAGAGGCCTCGTGAGCACGCTGTTTGCCGTCATGCTGGGCGGCGGCCTTGGCGCCGGACTGCGCCACCTTCTCAACATGGCGGCCATGCGGACGATGGGGCCGGCCTTTCCCTATGGAACGCTGATCGCCAACGTTCTCGGATCCCTTCTGATGGGCGCGCTCGTCGCTCTTCTCCTCGCCCGCCCGCAACTCGTGCCCTACCGGGCCTTCCTGGCCACGGGCCTTCTCGGCGGTCTGACGACCTTCTCGACCTTCTCGCTCGATGCCGTCAGCCTCTGGGAGCGAGGTGACGTGCCGCAGGCGATCGGCTATGTCTCGGTCTCGCTCCTCCTTGGGGTTGGCGGACTCGTCGCCGGGCTCGGTCTGGCACGCGCCGGGCTTCGCCTTCTCGGTTGAGCGATGGCAAAAGGCACGCGGGCCATGTCCGGCACCCGGCCGGCATGCCGTTATCGGAGGCTGGTGCGTGAGGGCACAGGGTGAACAATCGCTAGGGCGGGCGGCCCGGTGGCCAGGTCGCCTCTTCGGCTCTCGCGGCACATTCGGCTCCCGCGGCGCATCACGGCGCGCCGCCTGCGCCATCCGCCTGACGGCCGTCCTGGCTATGGCCCTCGCATCGCCGCTCGGCGGCCTGGCCTACGGACAGGACCGCCCCGCCGTCCTAGCGAGCCCGACCGAGGCATCCGAGACGGTGAAGCCCGCTCAACCGCTCGTCATCGCCAGCGGCTCGATCAACTCGGCAGACTACCGCGTCGCCGGCGCGGCCTGCGAGGTCGTGCGCGAAGGTAGCGGGCGCTTCTGCGCCGTCGCCCCGCTGCCGTCCGGCACGGCGGCGCTGCGGAGCGTGGCCGATGGTCTGGCCGATTTCGCGCTCCTGCGCGCCGATGGCTATCTGACCGAGCGCGCGACTCTAGCCTCGGAGGGGCGCGACGTCGCGCGGCTCGCACCCGTCATGGCGCTCCATGACGACGTGATCACCCTGATCGGAACGCAGGCCCTCGACTCGTCAGAGGCCGCCGCCCTTCTCGGCCGGCGGGTCAATATCGGCGCGTCGGAGACCGTGACGCGCGCGCTCTGGACGGCGATCGAGGAGGCTCTTGGAACCGATCCCGCCGCCTTCTCCTTGCGCACCGAGTTGCGCGCGCAGGAGGCTGGCCGGGCGCTTTGCGACGGTCGCATCGACGGCTTCCTTTGGCTTCTCTCGCACCCCTCGGGCGCCACCCGCTCGCTTCTCGCCGATTGCGATGCGCAGGTGCTCAACCTGCGCGGGCCCGGCATCGATGCCCTTCTCGCCGCCAGGCCGGACCTGCGGCGCGTGGTAATCCCGAAGGAACTCTACGGTACGGCGCTCGAGGCCGAGACGATCGGCACGCCGGCCCTCCTCGTCGCCGGCCCGCACGTTCCCGACGAGGCGGTGGCCTCGCTCGCCCGCGCCCTCATCGGCAATGTCGACACCCTGGCGGCCCGGCATCCGAGCCTTGCCCGCATCGACCCGAGGAGCATGATCGCCCGGGGCATCCCGGAGCCGCTTCATCCCGCCGCCGCCGAAGCCTATCGCGCGCTCGGCTTTACCTACTAGGGTCCTATTTTCGGCCATAGGCACGCGGACACCCTTCAAGTGTCAAGCGTTTGTGGCGGATGCGCGACACTTGGTGGCCGGGCGTGATTCGTAATGGGTATGGTACGGGATGAACCGTTTTTCCGGCCCCGCGGCTGTTGACGCTGTGCGATCAATGCTTATGGCTCCCTCCTCAAGGGCGGCCTTGCACCAAAGTCCTATTGACGGAACGAGCCAGATGGCCGCCGAGGACCTTGGATGGGAGGACATGCTCAGGTGAATCGGCGCATATGTCCTTGTCAGGTCCTTGGTGGGCGTGATTGACCGAGGGCCATGCGTGTCGAACGTGGGAGAGCGGGATGACGGTGACGGATCGGGCTATCGGCTTTATCGACCGAATCAACATCGCGGTCGGCCGCACCGTCATGTGGCTCGCGATCCTCATGGCACTCGTGCAGTTCACGGTCGTCATCATGCGCTACGTCTTCTCGATCGGATCGATCCCGATGCAGGAAGCGATCTGGTACATGCATGGCCTCATCTTCATGTGCGGCGCGGGCTACGCGCTGCTCTATGACGGACATGTGCGCGTCGACATTTTCTATCGCGAGGCAACGGCACGCCGTCGCGCCTGGGTCGATCTCCTAGGCGGGCTCGTCTTCCTCCTTCCCTTGTGCATCGTCACGCTCCTCTATTCGCGCTCCTATGTCGAGAACTCCTGGCGCGTCCTGGAAGGCTCGACGGAAATCTCCGGCCTTCCGTACATCTATCTCCTTAAGACCTCGATCTGGGTCTTCGGCGTATTGCTCGGCCTGCAGGGTATCGCGATGGTGCTGCGCGCCTGGGGGCATATCCGGGGGCGCCGGCCGAGCTATCATGCCGACTACGCGCAGGAGCTCAGCGAAGCGGTCCGGCTGCGCACCGAGCCGGAACTCCCGCCCCAAGCTGACCGCTGACCGCGCCAGAGCGCCTTCTTCTAGAAGAGACCCGACACGATGGACGTTCTGCTGCGCCCCGAGGTGATCTGCCTCATCATGTTCCTCACCACGCTGGCCCTCCTGATGGCCGGCTTCCCCGTCGCGTTCACGCTGGCGGGCACGGCGCTGGTCTTCGCCTTCGCGGGCGATCTGCTCGGCGTCTTCGACGTCTCCTTCCTCACGGCCTTTCCGCAGCGCATCTTCGCCACGATGACCAACGAGACGCTGGTGGCGGTTCCGCTCTTCGTCTTCATGGGCGTGATGCTGGAGCGCTCCAAGGTCGCCGAGGAACTCCTCGACAATATGGGCCGGCTCTTCGGCTCCAAGCCCGGCGGCCTCGCCTTCTCGGTCTGCATCGTCGGCGCGCTGCTGGCGGCCTCGACCGGTATCGTCGGTGCGACCGTCGTCACGATGGGCCTTCTCTCGTTGCCGACCATGCTGCGGCGCGGCTATGACAAGCGTCTCGCCACCGGCTCCATCGCGGCCTCGGGCACGCTCGGGCAGATCATTCCGCCCTCGATCGTTCTTGTCCTCCTCGGCGACCAGCTCTCCTCGGCCTATCAGCAGGCCCAGTTCGACCAGGGCATCTTCGCGCCCGACACCGTCTCGGTGAACGATCTCTTCGCCGGCGCGCTGCTGCCGGGGCTGATGCTGGTCGGGCTCTACATGCTCTACCAGCTCTTCGTCGTCTGGCGCTCGCCGCAGAAGGCGCCCGCGATCCCCGAGGACGACGATCTGACGCGCCGCGAGACGGTTCGCCTGGTGCTCAAGGCGCTCTTCGCGCCGGTCGCCCTCATCATCGCCGTTCTCGGCTCCATTCTGGGCGGTCTCGCGAGCCCGACCGAAGCGGCGGGCGTCGGCGCCATCGGCGCGACCATGCTGGCCGGCTACCGTCTCAACGAGAACCGGGGCGGGGGCGGCATCGTCATCGCCGGCGTGATCGCCATGATCGGCATCCTCCTCATCGCCAACTTCGTCGATCTGCGCACCCAGCGCTCCGAGGTCGCCGGTCTGGAATGGGTCGCCATCGCGGTGGCCAGCCTCCTCACCGTCGTCCTCGCAGTCGCCATCGTCGTCAGCCTCGGGCGCACCTTCCGCGAGATCGGCGACGATGGCGAGCGCGTGCTCGCCTCCGTCTGCCGCTCGACCATGCTGATCTCGTCCATGGTCTTCATCATCATCATCGGCGCGGCGATGTTCAGCCTCGTCTTCCGCGGCTTCGGCGGCGACGAATATGTCGAGCACTTCCTGGAGAACCTGCCGGGCGGCACCATCACGGCCATGCTCCTCGTCATGGTCGTCATGTTCCTGATGGGCTTCTTCCTCGACTTCCTGGAGATCGTCTTCATCGTCGTGCCGCTCGTCGCGCCCGTCCTCCTCCAGCTAGAGATGCCGGGCGGCGGCTCGATGAGCCCGGTCTGGCTCGGCGTCATGATGGCGATCAACCTGCAGACGAGCTTCCTCACGCCGCCCTTCGGCTTCGCCCTCTTCTACCTGCGCGGCGTCGCGCCGCCCGAGGTGAAGACATCCGACATCTACAGGGGCATCGTCCCCTTCGTCCTCATTCAGCTCTTCGCGCTTGTCCTGATCTGGTTCCTGCCCGGCATCGCGACCTGGTTGCCGGACGCGCTCTACGGACAGTAGGACGGGAGGGCCGCCGCGCCCGAAAGCGCGGCCCTACTTCCTCCCGGCCAGCTCCGTTCGGATGCTGAGGAGTTCGCTCCTTAGCATCCTCATTTCACTTTGAAGGTCGGCCGCCTCGTCGCGCGCCGTCTGCGCGGCGATCTCGCGCTCCTCGGCCACCTCCTTGTCGTGCTCCGACTGCATGGCGGAGACGACGATGCCGATGAAGAGGTTGAGCACCACGAAGGACGTCAGGAGGATGAAGGGCACGAAGAAGGCCCAGGCATAGGGATAGAGGTCCATGACGGGCCGCACGATGCCCATCGACCAGCTCTCCAGCGTCATCACCTGGAAGAGCGTGTAGGCGCTCAGCCCCAGATTGCCGAACCAATCGGGGAAGGTCGCGCCGAAGAGCTTCGTCGCCATGACCGAGAAGACGTAGAAGACGAGAGCGATCAGCACCACGATCGAGCCCATGCCCGGCAGCGCCTCGAAAAGCGCGCCGATGACCCGCTTGAGGCTCGGCACGACCGAGATGAGGCGCAACACGCGGAGGATGCGAAGCGCGCGCAGTACCGAGAGCCCGGTCGTCGCGGGAACGAGCGCGATCCCGACGACGATCGTGTCGAAGATCGACCAGGGATCCTTGAAGAAGGCCCAGCGATGGACGGCCACGCGGATCGCGATCTCCACGACGAAGACGACGAGGATCGCCCGGTCGATCGTCAGCAATAGCGGGCCCGCTGCGGCCATGGCCGCCTCGCTCGTCTCAAGCCCGAGCGTGATCGCGTTGACGACGATGAGGGCGGTCACCCAGCGCTCCCAATAGGGCGAGGTGATCAGGGTCTTCAGCATGGAATCCTCACTGGCGCGCTCGGCGTGCCGATCCGATACGGGGTCGGCGGCAAACGCTCAACCATCTCTCAAGAGGAAAGGTTTACTCAGCGAACGAATACTATCAAAGGTAGTTGTCAGGGTGCGACCCGCAACCCTCATCGCATAACTCTCGGAGAGACAATCATGGCCGACGCCAACGTCCCAGCGTCCCGTAGGGCTCCCCTCATCGAGACCATCCTCACCCGCCTTGGCATGGGCCGGACCTTGAGCCTCGAGGCGCTACGGGCGGCGCTCGATGCCAGCCCGGACTGCATCAAGATTATCGGGCCGGACGGTGCTCTTCTCTTCATGAACGAGAACGGCCTGTGCGCCATGGAGATCGCCGACTTCTCGGCCGTCGACGCGCGCGAGTGGGCGGGCCTGTGGCCCGAGGCCTCGCAGGCCCGCATCCGCACGGCGGTCCTTGATGCGATGGGTGGGAGGGAGACGAACTTCGAGGCGTTCTGCCCTACCGCGGCCGGCACCCCTCGCTGGTGGAGCGTCAGCGTCGCTCCGATCCCAACGGACGACGGAACGGTTCGGGGCGCGATCTCGATCTCCCGGGACGTGACCGCCCTCGTCGAGGCGAAGCGCCGGTTGGACAGACGCGTCGAGCGCCTCGTCGAGGAGGAGAAGGACGAGAAGGACGTCGCGCGATTGCGCGACTGGTCGCTGTCGCGTCGGGTCATGTCCCTGGTCCTGGACTTGGTCGATCGGGAACCGGCCGCCGCCACCGCCCTCGCTCCGATCCGGCAGGTCGCGCAGGCCTGGCTGGCCAGCGAGGGCGACGACAGCGAGCGCCTCTCGCTCTGCAGGCTGCTCGAGGCGAGCCTGCTCGGTCAGGAGGATGCCTCCGGCCGCACCAGCGAGCCGAAGCCGCCTCTCACCGAACTCGCGATCGCCGCCAACGCCGCCACGGCCTAGAGGATCGGTCGCCGGCGCGAGGAGGACCCCCGTCGCCGGCGACGCCGGGCCTACATTGCCTCGACGGCATCCATCACCACGTCGGTCGTCGCGCCCTCGGGCTCGCCGGAGATGACGGGGTCGGAGCCGCCCGACAGCAGGGACTGGACGGTCGTCTCGTAGGCCGACATGTCGAGCCGACCGGTCGAGCCCTCGGTCAGCTTGTTGACCTCGCCCATCATGCGGGTCTGGTGCTCGATGGTCTGGGCGCCGGTGTCGTCGTTGTCGATGACGATCTGGGCGGCCTCTTCGGGGTTCTCACGCGCATAGTCCCAGCCCTTCATGGAGGCGGAGACGAAGCGTGCGAGCTTGTCGACCATCTCCGGGTCGTCGAGGTTGGATTCGAGCGTGTAGAGCCCGTCCTCCAGCGTCGCGACGCCCATGTCGGTGTAGTTGAAGACGGTCAGGTCCTCGGGGCTATAGCCGGCGTCGATGACCTGCCAATACTCGTTATAGGTCATCGTGGAGATGCAGTCGGCCTGGCCCTGGAGGAGCGGGTCGACGTTGAAGCCCTGCTTGACGACCGTCACGCCGCCATCCGAGCCGTCGGTGGCCAGATCGAGCTGGCTCATCCAGGAGAGGAACGGGTACTCGTTGCCGAAATACCAGACGCCGAGCGTCTTGCCGGGGAAGTCGTCCGGGCTTTCGATGCCGGAAGCCTTGTCACAGGTCAGCATGAGGCCGGAGCGCTGGAAGGGCTGGGCGATGTTGACGAGCGGCACGCCCTTCTCGCGCGCGGCGAGGGCGGCCGGCATCCACTCGACGACCACATCGGCGCCGCCGCCGGCGATCACCTGCGGGGGCGCGATATCGGGACCGCCCGGCTTGATGGTCACGTCGAGGCCGGCTTCCTCGTAAAAGCCCTTGTCTTCGGCGACGTAATAGCCGGCGAACTGGGCCTGGGTGACCCATTTCAGCTGTAGCGTCAGCGGGTCGAGGTCCTGCGCGCCGGCGGGCGCGAGGCCTATCGCGACGAGGGCGGTGGCGGCGAGGATGGTGTGTTTCATCATGCGTCGTCTCTCCTGTTTGGGCCCGTTATCGGGCGCTGTTATCGGGCGGCCCTTTGCGAGGGATGCCAGAACGTGATGCCGCGCTCGACGAGCGCGACCAGACCGTAGAAGGCCGAACCGGCCACGGCCGCGACCGCGATCTCGGCCCAGACCATGTCGAGGTTCATCCGGCCGATCTCGGTCGAGATGCGGAATCCCATGCCGACGATGGGCGTGCCGAAGAACTCGGCCACGATGGCGCCGATGAGCGCCAGTGTCGAGTTGATCTTGAGCGCATTGAAGACGAAGGGCATGGCGGCCGGCAAGCGCAGCTTGAGAAGGGATTGGGCGGGCGATGCCGCATAGGTGTGCATCATGTCCCGCTCCAGCCGGCCCGCCGCGGCAAGCCCCGCGACCGTGTTCACCAGCATCGGGAAGAAGGTCATGATCACGACGACGGCGGCCTTGGACGGCCAGTCGAAGCCGAACCACATGACCATGATCGGCGCCACGCCGACGATGGGCAGCGCCGAGGCGAGATTGCCGATGGGGAGAAGGCCGCGCCGCAGGAAGCCGAAACGGTCGCAGAGGAGCGCGACGGCGAAGCCTGCGCCGCAGCCGAGAAGGTAGCCGACGAGAACGGCCTTGAACGTCTGGAGGAAATCGACCCAGAGGGTGCCCGTCGAGGCCGCGATCGTCGCGCCGATGGCGCTGGGGGCGGGCAGCAGCACTTGGGGCACGTTCGCGCCGCGCACCACCAACTCCCAGAGGATGAGGAGCCAGGCGCCGAAGAGGAGGGGGATGAGGATCGCGGCAGCGCGCCGGGCGACATCACCTTTGGGTTCCGCCGCCGAGAGATTGTCGACGAGCTGCCAGGCGAGAAGCCAAGCGGCCGCGACCTCGAGCCAGAAGCCCCCGGCCGCGCCGAGCGGAATGCCCGAGACGCCCTGCCGTTCCGCCATATCGAGCGCTACGACGAGAGCAGTGGCGGCCCCATGCGCGGCGATGCCGAGAAGAACGTTGGCCAGCACCGTGCCCGGATGCTTGACCGCGACGGCCGCCGCCGTGATCAGGAGTGCGGTGGAGAGATAGCCGAGCCCGGTCCGCACGAGGACGGCGCCGTCCGCAACGGCCGCGTCGGTGGCGGTGAAGGTGGGCAATGCGACCGCGATCAGCGTGAAGAGCGCGGCGGTGAGCGGCTTCCAGGCCTGGACCAGCGAGACGTCGCGCGCGGTGAAGAGAGCCTTGGCGGTCGTCACGTCCCTTGCCCCACCGCCATGCGCCGCCCCAACCATCCGATCCCGACGACGAGCGTCGCCGCCAGAACGGAGGCGGCGATGAGCGCCGCCCAGATCTGCACCGTCTGCCCGTAATAGCTGCCCGACAGGAGCCGCGCGCCGAGGCCCGCCACCGCGCCCGTCGGCATCTCGCCGACGATGGCGCCGACGAGGCTGATCGCGACGCCGATTTGGCAGGCCGGGAAGAGGAAGGGGAGGGCGGAAGGCCAGCGCAATTTCCAGAACGTCTGCGTCTGCGAGGCGGAATAGGTCCGCATGAGGTCGAGATGCATGAGGTCCGGCGAGCGCAGGCCCTTCACCATGCCTACGGCGACGGGAAAGAAGCTGAGGTAAGCCGAGATCAGCGATTTCGGCACGAGTCCCGTCAGCCCGATCGCGCCCAGCACGACGACGACCATGGGCGCGACGGCGAGGATCGGGATCGTCTGGGAGGCGATGATCCAGGGCATGAGCGACTTGTCGAGCGTCCTGGAGTGCACGATGCCGACCGCGATGGCGATACCGAGCAGCGTGCCCATGAGAAAGCCGAGCAGCGTCGAGGAGAGCGTCACCCAGGCGTGATAGACGAGGCTGCGCCGCGAGGTCGGCGCCTCGCCGACGATCGTGTTCCAGAGTTCGACCACAACCTGATGCGGCGTCGGCAGGACCGGGCGACGATGGTTCATCGTCTCGGCGACGAGCTGTGCATAAGTCCAGTCGACGCCCCGCCGCTCCCAGAGGGAGAGCATGAGCGGCGCGTTGAGAAAGACGGCCGCGACGTACCAGACGACGACGAGTGCCAGAATGATGGTCAGCACCGGGCCGGTCGTGCCCGACATGGCGCGGCTCCAGCCGGTGCGGAGCGGGGAAGCGCCAATGGCGCCGCCGGGGGTGGCGAGGGTGGTCTCGGTCACGGCGAACCTGCCACAAGGCGCTCGATCCGCGCGCTCATCGGGTCGCCGGCCATAGGATGAGGCCGATGGCGGCTATCCCGAGCGCCATGCCGACAAGTTGCGGGACCGGCGGCCGCTCGCCGAAGACGACGATGCCGATCAGTGCGGCCGAGAGAAGCTGCGTCACGGCCGAGGCCGCGATCGCGGGACCGAGCCCGGAGCCACGCATGACGCCGATCATCATGAGGTTGCCGACACTGAAGACGACGAGCGCCGCCACCACGAGCCACAGCCGCCCCCCGCCGACATAGACGCGCAGCAAGGAGGACCCGAGGAGAAAGGTCGGTATGGAAGCCAGAAGCCAGAGCGTGGCCGTGCGCGTCATGGAAGACGTCCGCCCGCATGAAGCCCTGCCGCCGCGGTGAGGCTCGCTGGGCCGGCTCGCCTATCAGTCGTCATACGCGTGCCCCGCCCTGAGCCCCTCGCGGACCCGGTGCGCGATCTCCAGAAACGCCGGCGTCTCGCGCACGTCGAGCGGCCGCTCCTGACCAAGATCGCAGTCAATCACCTCGTGGATGCGCCCGGGGCGCGGGCTCATGACGACGATCCTGGTCGAGAGGTAGACCGCTTCCGGAATCGAGTGGGTGACGAAGACGACCGTCTTCTTCGTACGCGCCCAGAGTGCGTTGAGCTGCTCGTTGAGATGGTCGCGCACGATCTCGTCGAGCGCGCCGAAGGGCTCGTCCATGAGGAGGATGTCGGACTGCAAGGTGAGCGCGCGGGCGATCGAGGCGCGCTGCTGCATGCCGCCCGACAACTGCCAGGGATACTTGTTCTCGAAGCCGGCGAGATTGACCAGCGCGAGGTTGTCGGTGACGCGGCGCTCGCGCTCGGCCTTCGCCATCCCCATCACCTCCAGCGGCAGGCCGACATTGGCCGCGATCGTGCGCCAGGGATAGAGCGCCGGCGCCTGGAAGACGTAGCCATAAGCCCGGGCGAGCCGCGCCTCGCGCGGGCTCATCCCATCGACCGTGACCGCCCCGCCCGTCGGCGCCTCCAAGTCGGCGAGCACGCGTAGGAGCGTCGTCTTCCCGCAGCCCGAAGGGCCGATCAGGCTGACGAACTCGCCCTCGGGCACATCGAGATCGATCTCGGACAGCGCGTGGACGGGGCCGTCATTGGTCTGGAAGGTCAGCGAAAGGTCGCGCGCGGCGATGACGGGGGGCTGGGAAGGGTCGATCGCCTGAGTGCCGCCGCCCCGCGCCTCGTCTAGCTCCGTCGTCAACGCCATCACGTCCTACATTTGACCCTTCGCGCATCCGCCTTACCGCTCATAGCGGACGAAGGGGCACGCGTCAGCGTGAGAAGCGCACGATTCCGACCGTTTGGTCAACGGTGCTGCTTGTTTGATGTGCAACGGCTAGACTGCGGGCGAACCTTCGCCGCGGGCGTTTCGAAGGCGTCCGTAGCGGAGGCCACCGGCTACACCGCCCGCCGTCGCGCAAAGAAGTGGCGCCGCCGTGATGATGGTAAACCGCAGAAGATCCGTTCCAAGGAGCCAGACGGACACGACCGCTGCCAAGGTGATGCCTGCCGAGGCGCCCCAGAGCACGGGATAGGCAGTCACCTTGGGAACGACAGACAACACAAGGGCTACGGGCGTTCCGGCCAGCAGAGCCAGGGGAACGATGTAGGCCAATAACATGAGGACCGACAGCAATGTCGCGACGATCACGCCAGCTATCGCACGCCGCGCAGGGGAAGGGTCCCGCATGAGGTCCGGGTCTCCCCAGAATGGCGCGTCCGAGATCGTCACGACGGTAAGCAAGATGGCCAATGGGAACGCGGCGACCAACGACCCTATCCCACGCGAGGCGAAATAGGCGGTAGGATCCAACCCGCCGAGAATTCGCCTTGCGAACGACAAGCTACAGCTAGACCCCCGCCGGAATCTGCCCTCGCGCAACCGGCCTCGGCGCCGTCAGAGCCTTCCACGATGAGAGCGCCCGGTTGACCGGCGGGTTGGGCGCGCGCTCGATGAACTGGCCGCGGCCGGGATCGGCGTCGACCTTGCCCTCGCGCGCGACGATCTGGCCCCGGCTCATGACAACGCGTGGCAGGCCCTTCACCGCGATGCCCTCGAAGACGTTGTAGTCGATGGCCGAGACCTGGGTGTCAGCGCTGATGGTCTTCGTCGCTTCCGGGTCCCAGACGAGGAGGTCGGCATCGGCGCCCTCCAGGACGGCGCCCTTCTTGGGGTACATGTTGAGGATCTTGGCGATGTTGGTGCTCGTCACCGCCACGAACTCCTCTTTCGTGATCCGCCCGGTCTCGACGCCGCGCGTCCAGAGCACCGGCAGCCGGTCCTCCAGCCCGCCCGTGCCGTTGGGGATCTTGGTGAAGTCGCCCGTGCCCATCGCCTTCTGCTCGGAGGTGAAGGCGCAGTGGTCGGTCGCGACGACTTGCAGCGTGCCCGATGCGAGGCCCGCCCAGAGCGAATCCTGGTGGCGTTTGTCGCGGAAGGGCGGGCTCATGACGCGCCGCGCAGCGTGCATCCAGTCGTCGTGCTGGTACTCCGTCTCGTCGAGGACGAGGTGCTGGATGAGGGGCTCGCCATAGACACGCAACCCGTTCTGCTTGGCCCGGCGGATGGCCTCGTGCGCGTCCTCGCAGGAGACGTGGACGACGTAGAGCGGCACGCCCGCCTGATCGGCGATCATGATGGCGCGGTTGACCGCCTCGCCCTCGACGATGGGCGGGCGCGAATAGGCATGCGCCTCGGGGCCCACATTGCCCTCGGCCATCAGTTTCGCCTGCAGCTGCGCGACGACGTCGCCGTTCTCGGCGTGGACCAAGGGGAGGGCGCCCAGTTCCGCGCACCGCAGGAACGACTGGTACATCTCGTCGTCGTTCACCATCAAGGCACCCTTATAGGCCATGAAGTGCTTGAAGGAGTTGATGCCCTGGTCGACCACCTGTTCCATCTCGCGCCAGACCTCCTCGCCCCACCAGGTGATGGCCATGTGGAAGCTGTAGTCGGTCGTCGCCTTGGCCGATTTCTGGTTCCAGTCGCGCAGCGCTTCGAGGAGCGGCTGGCCGGGCGCGGGCAGACAGAAATCGACCGCCATCGTCGTCCCGCCCGAGAGGGCCGCGCGCGTGCCGGTCTCGAAATCGTCCGCCGAGAAGGTACCCATGAAGGGCATCTCCATATGCGTATGGGGGTCGATGCCGCCCGGCATCACGTAGCAGCCATGGGCGTCGATGGTGCGGTCGGCGTCACCGAGGTCATGGCCGATGCGCTGGATGGTGCCGTCCGCGACGAGGATATCGGCTTCGTAGGAGCGGTCGGCGGTGACAATGGTGCCGTTCTGGATGAGGGTGGTGGTCATGGGAACTCCTAGAGGTCGAGGTGGAAGCGAAGGCGGCGGGTGATGTCCTGCATCTGCTCGTCCGTCGGGCGGCCGATGGGGCCGCGCATCTTGGCGGCCGGATGCGTCATGACCTTCTCGATCTGGACCTGCGACGGACGCTGCAAGCCATTCTGCTCGGTTGGCGCGATATCGACGCGTAACAGGTTGGTGGGCAGCAGATCGGTCGTCATCAGGCAGGCGGTGCGGCTGTCCACCGTCGCGCTCAAGACGTCGCTTTGGATCACGACGACGGGTCGAACCTTGCCGTAGTCGTTAGAGAAGGCTGCGAGTACGATGTCGCCGCGCCTCACCACTTGTAGTCCGGTTCGTCTTCGAGGGCGGCTGCGTTCATTGCCTCCAGCACCTCGTCCATGTTCTCGCGCCGGTCGGCTTCGGCGACCTTTTTCGCGTCCTCCCGCAGGCGCGCGACGAACTCGGGATCGCTCGTGTCATAGACCCAAACCTCGACGGGCTTGAGCCCGCGGGCGCGCAAGTCGGCGCGTTCCTCTTCGGTCAGCTCTTCGCTCGGCTTGGGTGCGGTGGCCATGGCGTCCTCCTCGGAGTCGGGACAGCCTACTCCACCACCCCGGCCGTCTCCACTACCGCCTGCATCAGCACGTTGGCGCCGGCTTCGGCCCATTCGCGCGTGATCTCCTCGTCCTCGTTGTGGCTGAGGCCGTCGACGCAGGGGCACATGACCATGGCGGTGGGGGCCACGCGGTTGATCCAGCAGGCGTCGTGGCCGGCGCCGGAGACGAGGTTGCGGTGCGAGTAGCCCAGACGTGTCGCTGCGTTGCGGATGGCGGTGACGCAGGTCTCGTCGAAGGTGACGGGGTCGAAATGGCCGACCTGCTCGATCTCGAACGCGAGTCCGAGATCGTCGGCAATGCGCTCCACCTCGGCGCGCACGCGGGCGTCCATGTCGTCGAGGACGCCCAAGTCGGGCGAGCGGATGTCGACGGTGAAGACGACGCGGCCGGGGATGATGTTGCGGCTGTTCGGATAGACGTCGATATGGCCGATGGCGCCGACGGCTTGTGGAGCATGGCTCATGGCGATCTCATGGACGGCCTCGGTCACCTGCGCGAGCCCGCGCCCCGCATTCCTGCGCATCGGCATGGGCGTGGAGCCGGTATGGCTCTCCTTGCCGGTCATCGTCACCTGGAGCCAGTGGAGCCCCTGGCCGTGGGTGACGACGCCGATGAGCGTATCCTCGGCCTCCAGGATCGGCCCCTGCTCGATGTGGAGCTCGAAGAAGCTGTGCGGCTTGCGCTGGCCCACGGGCTCCTCGCCGAGGTACCCGATGCGCGCCAGCTCGTCGCCGAACGTGAGGCCGTGCGCGTCTTCGCGTGCATAGGCCCAGGCCTGGTCGTGCATGCCGGCATAGACGCCCGAGGCGAGCATGGCGGGCGCGAAGCGGGTGCCCTCCTCGTTCGACCAGTTGACGATCTCGATGGGGCGCTTCGTCTTGACTTGCAAGTCGTTCAGCACGCGCACGAGCTCAAGCCCGGCCAGGACGCCGAGCACGCCGTCATACTTGCCGCCCGTCGGCTGGGTGTCGAGGTGGGAGCCGACCCAGACGGGCAGGGCTTGCGGCTCCGTGCCCTCGCGCCGGGCGAACATGTTGCCCATCGTATCGACCGCGACGCTCATCCCGGCCTCCTCGCACCAGCGCTTGAAGAGGTCCCGCCCCTCGCGGTCCTCGTCCGTCACCGTCTGCCGGTTGTTACCGCCGCGCACGCCGGGGCCGACCTGGGCCATCTCCATGAGGGAGTCCCAGAGGCGGGCGGCGTCGATGCGCATGTTGGTTCGGGCTTCGGTCAAGGGATGCTCCTATTTCAACTCGACCTCGACAAAGCTCATCGGAGCCTCGCCGGCGTTGATGACGTTGTGCTCCACACCGGCGGGCCGAGCATAGGCCTCGCCGGCCGCCACCGTCACCTCCCGCACCCCGCCGCCCGGCTCCTCCAGCCGCATGCGGCAATCGGTGACGGGCGTGACGACGTAGTCGTGCGCATGCCTGTGCCACCCCGTCTCGGCGCCGGGCGCGAAGTCGAAGCGGGTGACGCGCAGGCGGGCGTCGTCGACGAGGGTGGTGGGGGTGGCTTGGGGGCGGGTCACGTCAGGCGTCGCGGTCCGCGTCCATTACCGTCTGCCGATTGTTCCCGCCGTGTAGGCCGGGGCCGATCCTGGCCATGTCCACGAGGGAGGACCAGAGCCGATCGGCGTCGATGCGCATGTTGGTTTGGGGGTGGGTCATAAATTGCTCTTCGTCACCGAAATGAAGGTGCAAGCGCACCGATTAACGAGCGTAGACAGTTCTCGAGACCTTTGCCGGCTAGTTCAGAAGACGGACCCGTGTCCCCAATCACAGCGATGAATAAAATGAAAGCATCGAATGAGACATTCTTTGCAGAGCACACTGACCGATTGCCTTCGTATCGCCCTAGAAGGTCTGCGAGTTCTGATCCTTCCAGAAACGGCAGCTGTTCGGCCAATAGTTCTAGTCGATCTGAGAGCGCCCTTCCTGTCACAAGTATGAGTTGAGGATTCGTTAAGGTTTGCGAGATGAGCTCGTCTCGCTCTAGAATCTCTAGAACCTGCTCGAGCCTCTCGACGTTGTATTCGTCCGCAAGATATCCATACCTTATGGTGTCGGCAGCGGTGGCGGAGACCCACTGGCATATAAGGAAAGTGGCAAAGAACGCGCGTAGACGCATTGCTTCTACCCATTCCCCGGAAACACAAAGCTCGCCCCATCTTTGATCCCCTCCGGCCACCGCGTCGTCACCGTCTTCAGCCGCGTGTAGAAGCGCACGGCTTCCGGCCCGTACATGTCGTGGTCGCCGAAATGGCTGCGTTTCCAGCCGCCGAAGGAGTGGTAGGCGACGGGGACGGGGATGGGGACGTTGATGCCGACCATGCCGACCTCGATGCGGTCGGCGAAATCGCGGGCGGCGTCGCCGTCTCTCGTGAAGATGGCGGTGCCGTTGCCGTATTCGTGCGTGTCGATGAGGTGGACGGCCTCCTCGTAGGTCTTGGCGCGCAGGACGGAGAGGACGGGGCCGAAGATCTCTTCCTTGTAGATGGTCATCTCAGGTTTCACGCGGTCGAAGAGCGAGCCGCCCATGAAATAGCCGTTCTCGTAGCCCTGGAGCGTGACGCCCCGCCCGTCGACGACGAGGTCTGCGCCCTCCGCGACGCCCTGCTCGATATAGCCCGTCACCTTGTCGAAATGCTGCTTGGTGACGAGGGGGCCCATGTCCGCCTCGGGGTCGTTGCCGGCGCCTATCCTGAGCGCCTCGACGCGGGGCTTGAGGAGGGAGACGAGCTTGTCGGCCGTCTCCTCGCCCACCGGCACGGCCATCGAGATCGCCATGCAGCGCTCGCCGGCCGAGCCGTAGCCGGCGCCCATGAGCGCGTCGGCGGCCTTTTCCATGTCGGCGTCGGGCAGGATGACCATGTGGTTCTTGGCGCCGCCGAAGCATTGCACGCGCTTACCCGCCGCCGTTCCCGTCTTGTAGACGTATTCCGCGATCGGCGTGGAGCCGACGAAGGAGACGGCCTTGATGTCGGGGTGGTGGAGGATCGCGTCGACGACCTCCTTGTCGCCGTGGACGACGTTGAGGACGCCGTCGGGGAAACCGGCCTCGGCCCAGAGATCGTAGAGGACCATCGGGGCGGAGGGGTCCTTCTCGGAGGGCTTGAGGATGAAGGTGTTGCCGCAGGCGATCGCCATCGGGAACATCCACATCGGCACCATGGCCGGGAAGTTGAAGGGCGTGATGCCGGCGCAGACGCCGACCGGCTGACGGTCGGAATGGGTGTCGATCGAGGGGCCGACATTGCGGCTGAACTCGCCCTTGAGAAGATGGGGGATGCCGCAGGCGAACTCGACGACCTCGATGCCTCGGCTGACCTCGCCGAGCGCGTCGGCATGGGTCTTGCCGTGCTCCGCGCTGATGGCCGCTGCGATGCGGTCGGCATTCTCCTCGACGAGGCGGAGGAACTTCATCATCAGCCGCGCGCGCTTCAAGGGCGCCATGTTGGCCCAGGCGGGCAGCGCGGCCTTGGCCGCCTCGACGGCGGCGTCGAGCTCGGCCTTTGTGGAGAGCGCGAGCGTGCCCGATTGCTCGCCCGTCGCGGGGTTGAAGATGGGCGCGGTGCGCGACGAGGACGAGGCGGTCAGGCTTCCTCCGACGGCGTTGCGGATGGCGTCGGACGGGGGGGTATGGACGTTCATGGGATTGGCTTTCTGAGAGGTCAGTCGAGGGCGCGCAGCACGGTGCGCAAGCTATCGACAATCTCGTCGATCTGCCCGCGCTCGATGATGAGGGGTGGGGAGAGGGCGATGATGTCGCCGGTGGTGCGGATCATGACGCCCTTCTCATAGGCGTCGAGGAAGGCTTGGAAGGCACGCTTGGTGGGGTGGCCGGCGATGGGCTCCAACTCGATGGCGCCGACGAGGCCGATATTGCGGATGTCGATGACGTGGGGCTCGCCCTTGAGGGAATGGAGCGCGTCCTCGAAATAGGGCGCCAGTTCAGCCGCGCGGGTGAGGAGGCCTTCTTCCCTGTAGGTGTCGAGGGTCGCAAGCGCGCAGGCCGCCGCCATCGGGTTCCCCGAATAGGTATAGCCATGGAAGAACTCGATCAGGTTCTCCGGCCCCTGCATGAAGGCCTGGTAGATGTCGGAGGTCGCGAACACCGCGCCCATCGGGATGACGCCGTTGGTAAGCCCCTTGGCGGTGATGACGATATCGGGCTTCACGCCGAACCAGTCGACGGCGAACGGCGTGCCGAGGCGACCGAAGCCGGTGATCACCTCATCGAAGATGAGAAGGATGCCGTGCGCGTCGCAGATCTCGCGCAACCGCTCCAGATAGCCGACGGGCGGGATGAGGACGCCGGTCGAGCCGGCCACCGGCTCGACGATCACGGCCGCGATCGTCTCCGGCCCGTGCAGCTTGGCGATGCGCAGGAGGTCGTCGGCCAGGTCGGCGCCGTGCTCCGGCTGGCCTCGTGAGAAGGCGTTCTGCTCCGGCAGGTGCGTGTCGCGCATATGGTCGACGCCGCCGAGGAGCCCGCCGAACATCTTGCGGTTGTTGACGATGCCGCCGACCGAGATGCCGCCGAAATTGACGCCGTGATAGCCCCGCTCGCGCCCGATGAGCCGGAAGCGCTGCCCGTCGCCCCGGGCGCGATGATAGGCGAGCGCGATCTTGAGCGCGGTCTCGACGCTCTCCGACCCCGAATTGGTGAAGAAGACGTGGTCGAGCGGCGTCGGCATCATCGCGGCCAGGCGCGCGGCCAGCTCGAAGACCTTCGGATGGCCCATCTGGAAGGCGGGCGCGTAGTCCAGCTCCTCGACCTGGCGCTGGATCGCCTCGACGATGCGCGGGCGCTTGTGGCCGGCATTGACGCACCAGAGGCCCGCCGTCCCGTCGAGGATCTTTCGCCCGTCATCGGCGGTGTAGTGCATGCGCTCGGCCGAGACGAGCATGCGAGGCTTCTGCTTGAACTGCCGGTTGGCGCTGAAGGGCATCCAGAAGGCGTCGAGATTGTTGGGACGCGAATGGGCCGGGCGCGCAGAGGCGTCGCCGGGAATGTCGTAGGCTTCGGCCATGCTCTGCCTCTCCTCGCTCGGGACCTCGTCGGGCTGCCCGCGTCCTTGAAGTCGCCACGATCGGGTGGCGTGCACCCTGCGAGCGCCCCTTTCGTGACCGTTTGGTCAAACGGGACGTTAGGCGATGCCGGGAGCGCGCCGCAAGAGGAGACTGCCGTCGCGATGTCCGAAACGATGGCGCCTGGAACGATGGGGCGGGGCGCACGCCCCGACGATGCGAGGCCCTCGCGCGCCGATGCGGGCTTCGCGGGCGAGCGGGCGGGCGCCGATGCCGCCACGCCCCGCCAGCGCGCTTTGCGCCTGCGCATTCTCGGCGCCGGTCTCGAGGTCTTCTCGCGCTTCGGGTTCCGCGGCGCCACGATCGACCAGATCGCCCGGGAGGCGGGCATGACCAAGCCCAACCTCCTCTACTACCACCGCACCAAGAAGGCGCTCTACAAGGCGGTGCTCGAGCGTACGCTCGACGATTGGCTGGCGCCCTTGCGCGCGCTCGATCCGCAAGGCGAGCCCGCCGCCGAGATCGCGGCCTACTTGGACGCCAAGCTCGCCATGAGCCGCGCCGATCCGCGCGCATCGCGCCTCTTCGCGATGGAGGTCATGCAGGGCGCCCCGCTCCTCGGGGACGTGCTGCGCGGGCCTTTGAAGACGCTGGTGGACGACAAGGCGGCCGTGATCGCCGGTTGGAGCGAGGCCGGGCGGATCGCCAGGGTCGATCCCCACCACCTCATCTTCATGATGTGGGCGGTCACGCAGCACTATGCCGATTTCGAGGTGCAGGTGCGGGCGGTGCTGGGCCTGACCGGGGAGGAGGGCCAAAGCGCCGACGACACGCCCCAAGACGCGGTCCACGCCGAGGCCCTCCATACGATTCAGTCGGTCTTCGCGCGTGGGCTCCGGCCCGACTGAGACTGGACCGAAGTCGGGCTCGGAGTCGCCTCGTCAGACCCGGCGGATGAGGTCGCGCAGGCCATCGACGACAAGTGTGCCGCCGATGAGGGCGAAGGCGGTGCCGAAGAGCGCTTCGAAGCCGCGCGAGAGCCTGGCATAGAGCCCGCGCACCGGCGCCGAGGAGAAGATCAGCGCGTAGAGGCCATAGACGCTAAGCGCAGAGCCGCAGCCGATGGGCGCGAAGCCGAGGACCTGCCATCCGTCGAGCCCGGCGCCGAAGAGCACGGTGGCGACGGCGGCCCACATCAGCGCCGATTTGGGATTGGTGATATTGACGAGGAAGCCGCGCCGGAAGGCCCGTGCCGCACCGGCCTGCCCCTCGGTCGGCTTGAGGTGTGGTGGGACGCCCGTCATCGCAGCGCGCAGGCCCCGGGCGCCGAGGTAGACGAGATAGAGGCCGCCCGCGAGCTTCATCGCCGTCAGGAGGCCGGGAAAGAGCGCCAGCACGAGCGTCAGCCCCGACGCGGCGAGGACGACCCAGGCAAAGATCGCGCAGGCGACCCCGGCGGCGACGAAGAGCCCCGCCCGCCGTCCCTGCCCGAGCGCTGCGCCGGCGACGGCGAGGAGGTTCGGCCCCGGCGCGATCTGCGCCAGCACGACGCCCGAAAGCGCCACGCCATAGGCTTGCCAGACGAGGGTTTCCAAAGCGGGATCTCCGTATCGCGGCCCTGCCCATGGGACCGGCCTCCCTCCGCCGACCGCGGCACCGAACCGGCTCTGTCTAAGGATTGCCGACAGGTTTCGCTAACGCAAGGGCGAGATGTGCCGCGCGCGGGCCGGACAGATCGGGTAGAGTGGCCGAATGCCCGGGTGCCGAGGTTTGACCGCCGTCCAGCCCGCATCCCTGCCGCCCGGTCCGAAGGGGAGTCGTCATGCGATCGCTATATCGTCTCGCCAAGGGGATCCTCTTCGCCTATGCGGGCGCGATCAGCATCGTGGCGGCCGGCATCACGCTCTATCTGCTCGCCGAGGCGGTGAGGGCGGGGCGGCCGATCGATCCGCGCGACGTCGCCATCGGCTTCGTGACCACCAACGCCGCCTGCCTCTACATCTATGCGAGCGCCCTATGGGTGGCCGGGCCGCTGGCCGTCTTCGTAGGGCGCCACGTGCCGCTCGACCGGGCGGCCACGGCGATCGTCTTCGCCCTCGTGGGCTTCGCGGCTCACGCGGCCGTGCACCTGCGCGACCCTTACCTGACGCAGGAGGGCTTCGTGTCGACGATCCCGCTATCGCTTCTCGCCGGCGCGGTCTTCGGCATCATCTTCTGGGAGCGCTTCGCGCGGACCTATCTGGAGAGAGCCATCCATCGCGAGAGCCTTCGCGGTTCCAGCGCCGACGAGCGCCATTTCAGGTCGCGAATCGCGCGCTATTAGCGTTTCATACCTCGTAGATTCCTGCGCGCCTTCCCAGCGGGCCCTTGCAATCCTCCCGCAGGGCCTCGGCTGGCCCCGGGCCGGGCCGCGCACCATATCCGAGCGACACGGTCACCTGCGAGGAGAGGCATGATGGCGGGCGGATGGACGCGCGACGGCGCGGTGCAGGATCAGATCGACGCCAGTATCGAGGACGCGCTCAAGCGCCTGCGCGCGGGCGGGGCCGGCCGGCAACCCCGCGGCGCCGGGTCGCTGACCGCAGCCGCGAGCCTCAAGGTCTGCGAGGAGTGCGACGAGGACATTCCGGAGGCGCGGCGTGCGGCCGTGCCGGGCGTTCGCCGCTGTGTGTCCTGCCAATCGGGCGTCGACAAGCGCAGCACCGCATTCGCCGGCTACAACCGACGCGGCTCGAAGGACAGCCAGCTTCGCTGACCGGCCGGCCGAGCGTCTCAGCGCCGGAAGCAGGCGTCCGGATAGGGCAGCACCGTCCCATCGCAAACCGGGTCGGGCGTGACGGCGCCGATGACGGCCTTCCCGCCCCGATAGGTCAGCTTGGTGGCCCCCACGGCCGCCTTGCCCGTCGTGCTGACGGCTGCGGCTCCGACCCGAGCCGTCGTGCCGACGACCGTGCCGCCGACCACCGCGACGGCGCAGCCGGAAAGGGTGAGGCAGAGCACGGCGATAAGACCGAGACGGCCTGCGCCCGCCGCCGCCACTGCCGACCGGCCTCGACCGGCCTCGTCCCGCCGGGTCATGGATGCTCGCTTCGTGCGCGGTGCGGTTCCACTCATCCTATTCCGCCGGCTCCAGCTCCGGCTCCACCCCTTCGGCGAACTTGGTCGCGTCGAAGCTCGGGCTCATCGGGTTGTTGGCATGCTCCTGCCAGGTGGCGTGCGGGCGGTTATAGGGAAGGCCGGTGCGGGGGTCCGTGCCGCTCGTCTGGTGCTCCATGGTGATGCACTCGACGACCGGGCAGACATCGGCACACAGGTTGCAGCCGACGCATTCGGCGTCGATCACCTCGAACCAGCGCTTGCCGTCCTTCTCCTTGGTGATCGCCTGGTGGGACGTGTCCTCGCAGACCACGTGGCAGCGCCCGCAGCTGATGCACTTGTCCTGGTCGATGCGCGCCTTGACGACGTAGTTGAGGTTGAGCTCCTGCCATTCCTTGAAGTTGGGGATGGCGCGGCCGACCATCTGCTCGACCGACGTGAAGCCCTTCTCGTCCATGTAGCGCGAGAGGCCGTCGCAGAGCTCCTCAATGATCTTGTAGCCATAGGTCATCGCCGCCGTGCAGACCTGGACCGTGCCCGAGCCCATGAGAAGGAACTCGGCCGCGTCGCGCCAGGTCGTGATGCCGCCGATACCGGAGATGGGCAGCGCGCCCTTCGTGTCGCGGGCGATCGAGCCGACCATGTTGAGCGCGATCGGCTTGACCGCCGGTCCGCAATAGCCGCCATGCGTGCCCTGGCCGTCGATCATTGGGCCCGGGGAAAAGGCATCGAGGTCGACCTCCATGACGGACTGGATGGTGTTGATGAGGCTGACGGCGTCCGCCCCGCCGCGCTGCGCGGCCTGCGCCGGGTAGCGCACGTCGGTGATGTTGGGCGTCAGCTTGACGATGACGGGCAGCCGCGAGTGCTGCTTGCACCAGCGCGTCACCATCTCGATATATTCCGGCACCTGCCCCACGGCCGAGCCCATGCCGCGCTCCGACATGCCGTGCGGGCAGCCGAAATTGAGCTCGACGCCGTCGGCCTCGGTTTCCTCCACCCGTTTCAGGATCTTCTTCCAGGGCTCCTCCTCGCAGGGCACCATCAGCGAGACGATCATCGCCCGGTCGGGGAAGTCCCGCTTGACCTGCTTGATCTCCCTGAGGTTGGTCTCCAGCGGCCGGTCCGTGATCAGCTCGATATTGTTGAGCCCCATCAAGCGCCGATCGCCCGAATGCCACGCGCCGTAGCGCGGGCCGGAGACATTCACGACCGGCGGGTCCTCGCCGAGCGTCTTCCAGACGACCCCGCCCCATCCCGCCTCGAAGGCGCGGCGGACATTGTATTCCTTGTCCGTCGGCGGCGCGGAGGCGAGCCAGTAGGGGTTGGGGCTCCTGATGCCGAGGAAGTTGGTGGTGAGGTCTGCCATCTCTCGCTCTCCCTCTAGGCCGCAGCGACGGCCATGGCCGCCAGCGCCTTGTCGATGCTCATCGCCGCGCGCTTGCCGTCCTCGACCGCGACCACCGTCAGGTCCTCGCCGCCCGCCGCGCAGTCGCCGCCGGCCCAGACGCCGGGGACGCTCGTGCGGCGCTCGTCGTCGACGACGATGCGGCCGCTCGATAGCGTGAAGGCCTCGCCATCGCCGAGGCTGCCGGCGAGGAAGGTCTGGCCGATCGCCTTGAAGACCATGTCGGCGGGCAGGTCGAAGGTCTCGCCGGTGCCGCGCACGCGGCCGTCCTCGACGCGGGTGTACTCCATGCGGATGCCCGTCACGCCGTCCTCAGTCGTCACGAGGCCGACGGGCATAGCGTTCTCCTTGAGCGACACGCCGTTGGTCTGCGCGTTCCGGCGCTCCTTGGCGCTGGCCGGCATGTCGTTGGCCGCGCGGCGGTAGACGATGGTCACGTCCTCTGCGCCGAGGCGCTTCGACTGCACGGCCGCGTCGACCGCCGTCATGCCGCCGCCGACCACGACGACCTTGCGGCCCATGGGCAGCGCCGAGAAGTCGTCGGCCTGGCGCAGGTCCGCGATGAAGGTGACGGCATCGGCGACGCCGAGCGCGTCCTCGCCCTCGATGCCGAGCGCGTTGACGCCGGCCAGCCCCAGCCCGAGGAAGACGGCGTCGAACGCAGCGCGCAGCTCCGGTAGGGTGATGTCGCGCCCGAGTGCCTTGTCGGTCTCGGCGGTGATGCCGCCGATCTTCATCAGCCAGTCGACCTCGGCCGCCGCGAAGCCATGCGGCGCCTTGTACTGCGCGATGCCGTACTCGTTCAGCCCGCCCAGTTTCTCGCGCGCCTCGAAGACCGTCACGTCGTGGCCGAGCATGGCGAGCCGGTGGGCGCAGGCGAGGCCGGCCGGGCCGCCGCCCACGACGGCGACCTTGCGGCCCGTGGAGGGCGCACGGGTATAGGGGTGCTCGCCCGTCTCGATATAGGGGTCGGTGGCGTAGCGCTGGAGCTGGCCGATCTTGACCGGTTTCCCTTCCGCGATCTCGCGCACGCAGACCTCTTCGCACAGCGTCTCGGTCGGGCAGACGCGGGCGCACATGCCGCCGAAGATGTTGGCATCGAGAATCGTCTTGCCCGCGCCCTGTCTGTTGTCGGCCTGGATCTGGCGGATGAAGAGCGGGATGTCGATGTCGGTCGGACACGCCGTCACGCAGGGCGCGTCGTGGCAGAAATAGCAGCGATCGGCCTCGACATGCGCCTCATGGGGCCCGAGTGCCGGATAAAGATCGTCGAAATTGGCGGCATAGGCCTTGGGGTCGAGTCGTCCGGCCGCGACGTCGGGCCTGCGCTTGTCGTCTGTCTTCGATCCGAACACGTGCGTCTCCCCCATTTTCCCGAGTTTGGACTGCCAAGTCCGGGCTGCAAGTTTGACCATTTGGACAAAGCGCGGCCGACCGGTCAAGTCGGGGCGTGACCATGCGCTGCGCAAATGACGGCCATTGCGCGGGGCGGCGGCGCGAAGATGTCGCCCAAAGGATTCGCCTGCCTATCGGGCGATCAATCCGGCGACACCTTGTCAGGCCGATCGCGGGCCGATCGTGCGCCAATCGTGCGCCATGGGCATTCGTATGGTTGTGCGCAAGTCTTCGCGCCGCTAGACATCCCGCCCAAATCGCGGGAGTGATGGCATCCATCGTCTCTCGTGATGGTCCGTCATCGATTCGTCATATCCGCCCAATGCTCGCGTTGAGGGCACGGGCCGTCGGTGATCTGATGCGCGATCAATGTCAGCGGCTCGTCTCGCGGCACGGCTCGCAGTTTGGCTCAAGGGGTGCCCCGGCACGATGGAATATTTTCTCCAGCAGCTGATCAACGGGATCACGCTCGGCTCGATCTATGGGCTGATCGCAATCGGCTACACGATGGTCTATGGCATTATCGGCATGATCAACTTCGCCCATGGCGACGTCTTCATGATCGGCGCCTTCGTCTCGCTGATTGCGATCATCCTCCTCTCGTCGCTGATCTCGGCCGGCGCGGCGATCATCGCGCTGGCGCTCCTCATCGCGCTCATCGCATCGATGGCGATCACCTCGCTCTATGGCTGGACGGTCGAGCGGCTGGCCTACCGCCCCTTGCGGGCCTCCTTCCGGCTCGCGCCCCTCATCACCGCCATCGGCATGAGCCTCGCGCTGCAGAACTACGTGCAGATCGTCCAGGGCGCACGCGTCAAGCCGCTCCAGCCGATCATCACCGGCGGCTATACGGTCATGGATCGGGGCGGCTTCACGGTGCAGCTCTCCAACATCCAGATCATCATCGTCGTTATGACGGTGGTGCTGATGACGATCTTCTCCCTCATCATCTCCAAGACCTCCCTCGGCCGCTCGCAGCGCGCGTGCGAGCAGGACCGGAAGATGGCCTCCCTCCTCGGCATCAATGTCGACCGGACGATCTCGACGACCTTCGTCATGGGCGCTGCGCTCGCCTCGGTCGCGGGCCTCATGTACCTGCTCTATTACGGCGTCATCGACTTCTACATCGGCTTCCTCGCCGGCGTTAAGGCGTTCACGGCGGCCGTTCTGGGCGGTATCGGCTCCTTGCCAGGCGCGATGCTGGGCGGTTTGCTGATCGGCCTCATCGAGGTCTTCTGGTCGGCCTATTTCTCGATCGAGTACAAGGACGTCGCGGCCTTCTCGATCCTCGCCATCGTCCTCATCTTCCTGCCCACGGGTCTCCTTGGTCGTCCGGAAGTGGAGAAGGTCTGATGTCGGACGCATCGATCGCCGCGCCGTCCGGCCAACCCCTCGGCTCCGAGATGGGGGCCTCCCAGGGCGCCCTGCCGACGGCGGAGGGCCCCAAGGTCAACGACTTCGCCTCGGCGCTCAAGGAGGCGCTCGTCGTCGGCCTCATCGCCGCCGGCCTCTTCATCCCGCTCATCGGCCTCAAGACCGGCGACGGCTTCTTCGGCATCGTCTACGACCAGATGGGCACCGCGCTCCTGCTGATCGCGGCCTGCGCCGTGGGGCGCTTCATCCTCGCCATGACGCTCTGGAAGGCGAGCGGCCCGATCTCGATCGGCGACAAGGTCTTTCGCCGTGCGGGTGGGCGCAAGCTCGCCGACGTCAACACGATGTCGGCCGCGACGACGTCGAAGGTCATCGGCACGATCCTGGGGCTGATGGCGATAGCGTTTCCGTTCCTCGTCTTCCTCATCGCGCCCGGCCAGGACCGGCTCTACATCAACCTCGCCATACAGGTGCTCACCTATGTGATGCTCGGCTGGGGGC
Source organism: uncultured Alphaproteobacteria bacterium (assembly GCA_963799285.1). GTDB lineage: Bacteria > Pseudomonadota > Alphaproteobacteria > Rhizobiales > CAWCWK01 > CAWCWK01. Next base: position 2,866,702 of record CAWCWK010000004.1, on the reverse strand, counting down.
TCAACATCGTCGTCGGCCTCGCCGGCCTGCTCGACCTCGGCTACGTCGCCTTCTATGCGGTGGGCGCCTATTCGTTCGCGCTCCTGGCCGAATATTTCGGGATCGGCTTCTGGTTCGCCCTGCCGCTGGCCGGCATGCTGGCGGGCACGTGGGGCCTCATCCTCGGCTTCCCGGTCCTGCGGCTGCGCGGCGACTACCTCGCCATCGTGACGCTCGCCTTCGGCGAGATCATCCGCGTTGTCCTTCTCAACTGGTACGAGTTCACCGGCGGCCCGGACGGTATTGGCGGCATTCCGAAGCCGACGCTCTTCGGTATCGAATTCAACCGCGGCGAGGGCGGCTTCGCCGACGTCTTCGGCCTGGAATTCGATACCATCCACCGCTTCGTCTATCTCTACTACATCATCCTGGCGCTCGCGCTCCTGACCAACTTCGTGACCATGCGGCTCAGGAAACTGCCCGTCGGGCGCGCCTGGGAGGCGATGCGCGAGGACGAGATCGCGTGCAAATCCCTGGGCATCAACACGACCAACACCAAGCTGACGGCGTTCGGCATCGGCGCGATGTTCGGCGGGTTCGCCGGGTCATTCTTCGCCACCCAGCAGGGCTTCATTTCGCCCGAGAGCTTCGTCTTCATCGAATCGGCGATCATCCTCGCCATCGTGGTGCTGGGGGGGCTGGGCAGCCAGATCGGCGTCGTCGTCGCGGCCGTCATCATGATCGGCGGCTTTCAGGTCTTTCGCGAGTTCGAGGAGTACCGGATGCTCATCTTCGGCGTCGCCATGGTCGTCATCATGGTCTGGCGTCCGCGCGGACTGGTCTCGTCGCGCCAGCCTTCGATCGTGCTGGGCGAGCAGACGATCGCCGAGCAGGAAGCCCGCCTCAAGGGTGCCGAGACGCGGGGAGCCGAGGCATGAGCATGACCGACGCACCCGGCGCGGCACACCCCACCGGGGCCATGCAGCCCGCCGGCGCGACCCAGCCTGCCGGCGCGAGGCAGCCAGCCGGCGCGAGGCAGAAAAGAGACCTCTTCGCCGAGGGGCCGCTCAACGCGCGGGCGGACCGGGGCACGGTGCTCGACGTGGAGCATCTCACGATGCGCTTTGGCGGTCTCACGGCCGTCAACGACCTGTCCTTCTCGGCCAAGCGCGGCGACATCACGGCCCTTATCGGCCCCAATGGGGCGGGCAAGACCACGGTTTTCAACTGCATCACCGGCTTCTACAAGCCGACCGAGGGGCGCATCGCGCTCCATGGCGAGGACGGGCAGACCCATCTTCTGGAGCGCCTGCCCGACTTCATGATCGCGCAGCGCGCCAACGTCGCCCGCACATTCCAGAACATCCGCCTCTTCGCCAACATGACGGTGCTCGAGAACCTCATGGTCGCGCAGCACAACCGGCTCATGGTGGCTTCCGGCTACACGATCGGCGGCATTCTCGGCCTGCCCTCCTATCGCCGCTCGCAGAAGAAGGCGGTCGAGCGGGCGCGCTACTGGCTCGACCACACCCGCCTGCTCGACCGGGCCGATCTGCCGGCGGGCGATTTGCCCTATGGCGCCCAGCGCCGGCTGGAGATCGCGCGCGCCATGTGCACCGGCACCGAGAGCGGCCCCGCCCTTCTCTGTCTCGACGAGCCGGCCGCCGGTCTCAACCCGCGCGAGAGCTTGGAGCTCAACGAATTGCTTCTCTATGCCCGCGAGCACCACGACACGTCGCTTCTCCTCATCGAGCACGACATGAGCGTGGTGATGGAGATCTCCGACCATGTCGTCGTTCTCGACTACGGCCAGAAGATCTCGGACGGCACGCCCGGCCACGTCCAGTCGGACCCCAAGGTGATCGCGGCCTATCTGGGTGTCGAGGACGAGGAGGAGATCGCGGTCGCGGAGGCCGAGGCCGGCATAAGGCCGGGCGAGGGCGCTGCGCCCGTCGGAGGGAGCGTCCAATGAGCCTCGCCAACGACACGCTTGCCACAGAGGGCCGGGGCCTTCCCGGCGATGCCTACGCCGAAGGGACCGTCCCCCGGCCGCTCCTCAGCGTGCGGGGCGTCGAGACCTATTACGGCAAGATCATCGCGCTTAGGGGCGTCGACATGGACGTGGCGTCCGGCGAGATCGTCTCGCTGATCGGCGCCAACGGGGCCGGCAAGTCGACGCTTATGATGACGATCTGCGGCACGCCCCAGGCCCGCACCGGTCAGATTCTCTACGACGGGCGCGACATCACGCGCGAATCGACGCACGAGATCATGCGCACCGGCGTCGCGCAGTCGCCGGAAGGACGGCGCATCTTCCCGCGCATGACCGTCTTGGAGAACCTCATGATGGGCGCGTCGCTCGTCGACGAGGCGCATTTCGACGACGATCTCGCGCGCATGTACGATCTCTTCCCGCGCCTCAAGGACCGTCAGAACCAGCGGGGCGGCACCTTGTCGGGCGGCGAGCAGCAGATGCTGGCCATAGCCCGTGCGCTGATGAGCCGCCCGCGCCTTCTCCTCCTCGACGAGCCCTCGCTCGGCCTTGCGCCCCTCATCGTGAAGCAGATCTTCGAGGTCATCCAGGAACTCAACCGGTCCCAGGGCCTCACCGTCTTCCTCGTCGAGCAGAACGCCTACCACGCCTTGAAGCTCGCCCATCGCGGCTACGTGATGGTCAACGGTCGGATCACCATGACCGGCACGGGCCACGAACTCCTCGCCAGGCCCGAGGTGCGGGCGGCGTATCTGGAGGGCGGGGCGCACTAGCCTCGGCGAGGCGAAGACCGAATCGCGGGCGCCTGCGGCGTTCGCTCAGACCGCGCTCAATCAGGATACCGGCGTCTCATGCCCTTCACCGACCTCTCCACCGCCGCTTGGATCTTCGTCACCCTCGTCCTTGGCGGCGGTGGCGCGTGGATGACCGGGCGCGCGATCGCGCTCACCTGGCGGCCGACCTATCAGCTGGTCGCCTACGGCATCCTTCTGGCCGCGGCGATCCGCTTCATCGGCTTCGCGCTCTTCGGCGGGCGCCTCCTCAACCTGCCGGGCTTCCTCATCGACGCCGTGCTGCTGATCGCTATCGCCATCCTCGCCTATCGCTTCGTGCGTGCGGGTCAGATGGTGGCGCAGTATCCGTGGCTCTATCGGCGCTCGGGGCCGCTCGGCTGGGCCGACAAGTCCTGATTCCAGCGCACCAGCGTTAAGACTGATCCGGTTCCGGACGGCCATAATCCGCGCAAGGCGTCGTTGCGCTTGCAAATCCGTCACGGCAATGCTGAATTGCGCCCGCGCCGCGTGTTTCGCGCGGCCTGTGATTTGCGGGCAACGGAACCGGTCCCTCGTAGGACCGGTTCCGTCGTCCCCGCATGGGAGACCTGAGCGCCGCCCCGAAAAGGCGCCTGGCATAATAAGGAAGCGACATATCATGAAGACTCTTCTGACGACGACCGGTCTGGCCGCCGTGATGGCCCTGGGTGCCACCGCCGCCAATGCCGAGATCGTTATCGCCACCGCCGGTCCGATGACCGGTCAGTACGCCTCGTTCGGCGCGCAGATGCAGGCCGGCGCCGAGCAGGCCGTCGAGGACATCAACGCGGCTGGCGGCGTCAACGGCGAGATGCTGCGCCTCGAAGTCGGCGACGATGCCTGCGATCCGAAGCAGGCCGTCCAGGTCGCGAACCAGTTCGCGGGCGAGGGTGTCGTCTTCGTCGCCGGCCACTTCTGCTCCGGCTCGTCCATCCCGGCCAGCCAGGTCTACGTGGAAGAGGGCATCGTACAGATCTCCCCGGCCTCGACCAACCCGGCGCTGACCGACGACCGTCCGGGTCCGGGTGTCTACCGCGTCTGCGGCCGTGACGACCAGCAGGGCGAAGTCGCCGCGCAGTACATCATGGACAACTTCGCCGACGCCAAGATCGCGATCGTCCACGACAAGTCCGCCTACGGCAAGGGTCTGGCCGACCAGACCCGCATGCAGCTCAACAATGCGGGCGTGGAAGAGGCTCTCTACGAGGCCTATACGGCCGGCGAGAAGGACTACACGGCGCTCGTCTCTCTCCTCAAGGAGAACGATATCGATCTTCTCTACGTCGGTGGCTACCACACCGAGGCCGGCCTGATGGCCCGCCAGATGAAGGATCAGGGCGTCGAGGCGACGATCATGTCGGGCGACGCGCTCGTCACCGACGAGTATTGGCAGATCACGGGCGATGCCGGCGAAGGCACGCTCATGACCTTCTCGCCCGACCCGCGCAAGAACGAGGCGGCCGCCGAGGTCGTCGCCAAGTTCGACGAGAAGGGCATCGTGCCCGAGGGCTACGTCCTCTACACCTACGCCGCGATTCAGGCCTGGGCCGAGGCCGTCGAGGCGGCCGGCTCGACCGATTTCGACGCCGTCATTGAGGCTCTCGACGATGGTGAGTTCTCGACCGTCCTCGGCGATATCGGCTTCGACGACAAGGGCGACGTCTCTGCCCCCGGCTACGTCGTCTACGAGTGGAAGGCCGGCGCCTACGACTACGTCAACTAAGCGCCCGCGCTGAGATTGAACGCGCCCGTCCCGAGCGATCGGGGCGGGCTTTTTCGTGTTCCCGCACGCCTGATGGCGAAGGCCCGATGACCGATCTCCTGATCACGAACGGCGTTCGACCGCGCACACCCTTCGCGGCACCGCCCCGGCCGAGGGCGCGGTCGTCCTGCCCTGGCGCGATGCGCTCCATTGGGGGGAAATTCCCGACCGTGCCGATCTCGCCGGGGTCTCCGACATCAGAGCGCGCGCCATGCAGCGGCTGATGCCGGGCCGCAGGCCGGCGAGGATCAGGGCCGAGTTCCGCGAACGCGATGACACGCTTCTCGGCCATTCACGCTTCGATAGGATCGAGCTCTGGTTCGAGCACGATCTCTACGACCAGTTGCAACTCGCCCAGATCCTTCACGTGCTGCACGGGCTGGGGCGCACGCAGGGCGTCACCCTCGTCCAGGCCGACGACTATCTGGGCCGGATGCAGGAGGACGAGATCGTCCGTTTCGCCGATCGCGCCGTCCCCGTGACCGGCCTGACGCTGACCGAGGCGACGCTGGCCTGGGAGACGCTTACGGCGCCCACGCCCGCGCCGGTCTTCGACATGGTGCGCGGCCAGGGCTGCTTTCTTCCCTACCTTTGTCCCGCGCTGGCGCGTTGGCTGGAAGATCTACCGGATGCGGCGGGTCTCGCGCGCTCGGAACGCCAGATCTTGTCGCTCGTCGCGGAGACGGAGGGGAGCGACACGCCGCTTGGCCACCTCTTCGCCCCCTTTCTCGCGCGCGAGGAAGCCGAGTTCGAGGGCGATCTCGGGTTCCTGTGCTGGGTGCAGGGTCTGGCCCTGGGGCCGGAACCCCTCGTGACGGGCCTGGCCGACCCGATGCTGCCCGATCCGAGCGCACCCGGCGCCGAGGATGCCGCACGCCGCGTCTGGGATTCGCGCCTATCCCTCACCGGGGCCGGGCGGGCCGTCCTGGCCGACCGCGCCGACCATGTCGCGCTCAACGGCATCGACCGCTGGTGGGCCGGCACGCAGCTGCGCCCCGGCGCGGTCTGGCGCTGGATCGACGGCGCCCTCGTCGCGCCCACCTAGCGACGTAGGCGCCCGTCCCTCGCTAGCCGAGCTGGCCGAGCGCCGGGAAGGTCTCGAGAAGCCAGAACGAGGCGGTTTGCAGCCAGCCCGTCAGGAAGGCGAGGCCGGTGAGGACGAGCAGTCCGCCCATCACCTTCTCGACCGAACCCAGATGCCGGCGGAACCGGGCCGAGAATCTCAGGAACGGACCGACGAGAAAGGCCGCGAGGAGGAAGGGCGCGCCGAGGCCGAGCGAATAGACGGCCAGGAGCCCCATGCCTTGCCCGACGGTCGCCTCGCGCGCGGCGACGCTGAGGACGGCGGCGAGGATCGGGCCGATGCAGGGCGTCCACCCGAAGGCGAAGGCGAGCCCCATCGCATAGGCGCTGGCCGGACCGACGCCCCGCCGTGCCTCCCCATCGCCCGCGCCGACCGTTCCCGCCCCCGGTGCCGAGAACCGCAGCTCCCGGTGAAGGAGGCCGATGCGGAAGACGCCGAGAAAGTGCAGTCCCATCACGATGATGACGCCGCCGGCGACCATGGAGAGAACACCCTGATAGGCGCGCAGGACCCCGCCGAGGCTGGAGGCGGTGGCGCCCAGCAGCGTGAAGACGGTCGTGAACCCGGCGACGAAGGCCAGGCCCGCGATCGCCACCCGCCGCCGCACGACCGCGTCCGAGCGCCTCTCGCCCGTGATCTGGTCGAGGGTCGTGCCGGCCATGAAGGTCAGGTAGGGCGGCACGAGCGGCAGCACGCAGGGGCTCAGAAAGCTGATGAGGCCACCGAAAAAGACGGCCAGAAGGGTGATGTCGGCTGCCAAGGATCGAACCCGTTCGTCTGCGCCCCGGTTGCCTACCGCCCCCGCCCGCCGCCGCCAAGTGCACAAGGCGGCGCATCGCGCCATCGTGATCGAGGGGCGCCGCCGCGCCAGCTCGCCCGTGCCGATCGGCTTGCCCCCGTCCCTCGCCGCCACTAGCGTCGCGCCATGACGACTCTCTCCGCCCCCGCCGACGCCGCGACACTCATCCGCACCGGGGCGCGCAACGCGATCACCGATGTGCCGGGGCTCCTCGTCGGCCAGGCCGCGAACCCTCGAGAGATGACCGGCGTCAGCGTCGTCCTCTTCGCCAAGCCCGCCGTGGCCGGCGTCGACGTGCGCGGCGGCGCGCCTGGAACGCGCGAGACCGACCTGTTGCGCCCCGAGGCGACGGTCGGCGGGGTCGACGCGCTGGTCCTGTCCGGCGGCAGCGCCTTCGGGCTCGCGGCGATGGACGGCGTGATGCGCTGGCTTGTCTCCCGGGGGCGGGGCTACCGGGTGGGCGCGTCGCGGGTGCCGATCGTCCCGGGCGCCATCCTCTTCGATCTCAATGTCGGCGAGAAACCGTGGCGCGACGGCTCCGCGCCCACGCCTTACGCCGAGTTCGGGCGCCTCGCCTGCGTCGCGTCGGGCTTCGACGTGGCGCAGGGGCGGGTCGGCGCGGCGGCCGGTGCGAGGACGGCGCAGGGCTGGGGCGGCATCGGCACGGCCTCGATGGTGCTGCCCGACGAAACGCATGTCGGCGCACTCGTCGCGGTCAACGCGCACGGCTCGGCGCGCGCCTCCGCCGATGGGCCGTTCTGGGCCGCACCCTTCGAGATCGGCGCCGAGTTCGGAGGGCTCGGGACCCCGCCACCGCTCGCCGCGCTCGACCCCGATATGAAGGGCGCCTGGACCGATGCGGAAGGGGGCCAAGGCGGCAACACGACGATCGCCGTCGTCGCGACCGACGCGATCCTCTCCAAGCCGCAGACCACCCGCCTGGCAACGATGGCGCAGGACGGCATCGCCCGCGCGATCTTCCCCGCGCACGCCCCACAGGACGGCGACACCGTCTTCGCCGCCGCGACCGGGCAACGGCGGATGAGCGACGATGCCAACGCCTTCGCGAGGCTTGGACACGCTGCGGCATCCTGCCTGGCCCGCGCCATCGCCCGCGCGGTCTGGATCAGCGGGCAGGCGCCCGTGCCGCCGGAGCCCGGCGCCGTCGACATCGACCGGTGAGGGAGCCGGTCGCGCCGCCGGAGCGAGCGATGGGCTCGCCTCCGACCATTCTCGCTCCGCTCGTCTGGCTCGGCCGGCAGGGCGCTTGGCCGATGGCGGTCAGCCTCCTCGCCGGCTTCGCGCTCCCGATGCTGGCCGGGCCGCTGCGCCCGCTTCTCGCGCCCATCGTCGTGGCGCTGCTCGGGCTGGCGCTCGCACGGGTCACGCCGGCGGCGCTGAAGGCGAGTGCAGGGCGGCCCGTGTTCCTCGCCACCGCGACGCTCTGGTGCCTCGTGGGGCTCCCCACGCTGGCCGCGCTGGTCCTGCGGCTGACGGGTCTTGCCGTCTCCTCACCCGACCTCGCGACGATCATCGTGGCCGGGCTCGCCTCCGCGCCGGTGGTCTCGGCGCCCGCCTATGCCTTCATGCTCGGCCTGCCGGGCGCGACGGCACTCGCCCTGGTGGCGGCGGCGATGGTGGCGGTGCCCGTCACGATGCCGCTCGTTCTCGGGCTGGCCTTCGGTGGCGGGTCGGACTGGAGCATCGATCCCGTCTCCCTCTTCTGGCGGCTCGCGGTCCTTCTCCTCCTGGCCGTCGCCTTCGCCGCCCTCGCGAGGCGTCTTGCCGGCCCCGCCCGCCTGGTGCGCGCGGCGCCCCTTCTCGACGGGATCAGCCACGTCCTCGTCTTCCTTCTCGCTATCATCCTTGTCGGCAGCCTGACCGGAGATCTCATCGCGGCGCCCGGCCCGACGCTGCTTCTGGCGGGGATCTCCTGCCTCGTCGCGCTGGGCGCCTTCGCGGCGACGGTGCTGGTGGCGCGTCTTGTGCCCGGCATCGGTCCGGACGACCGCGCCGTCCTCGGGCTCTGTGCCAGCGTGCGCAATCTCGCGCTCGTCCTCGCCGCCGTGCCCGATATCGGCCCCGTCGCGATCGCCTATGTGGGGGCGGTCCAGGTGCCGATCTATCTGGCGCCGCTCGCCCTGGGGCTGCTGCGCAGGCGGGCTTGATCCTCACGCCCGCCCATGGGACGAGCCCGGCACGCCGCGTTCCACCGCGCCATGCCCCCTGTCCATGCCCCCTGTCCATGCCCCCTGCCCATGCCCCCCGTCCATGCCCCCTGCCAGAGGATCCCTCGATGTCCGCCCCAATCCGCATCGCCCCCTCCATACTCTCCGCCGATTTCGCCCGGCTCGGCGCGGAGGTCGAGGCGATCGAGGCGGCGGGCGCCGACCTCGTCCATCTCGATGCGATGGACGGGCATTTCGTGCCCAACCTCACCTTCGGCCCGCCCGTCATCAAGGCGCTTCGAGCGCGTACGACGCTGCCCTTCGACGTCCATCTCATGATCGCGCCCGCCGATCCCTATCTCGAGGCCTATGCGGAGGCGGGGGCCGATACGATCGCGGTCCACCCTGAGGCCGGCCCCCATCTCCACCGCACGCTCCAGACCATCGCGGCGCTCGGCTGCCGCCCCGCCATCGCGCTCAATCCGGCGACGAGCGAGGCGGTCCTCACGGATGTCGCCGACCTCGTCGGACAGGTCGTCGTAATGGGCGTGAACCCGGGCTTTGGCGGCCAGACCTTCATCCCCTCGACGCTCGACAAGGTCGCGCGCATCAAGGCGCTGTTGGGTGGACGCCCCGTCGACATCATGATCGATGGCGGCGTGACGCCCGACAATGCCGGCGCGCTCTCCCAAGCCGGCGCGACCGTTTTGGTGGCCGGCTCGGCCGTCTTCAAGGGTGGATCGGGGGCCTATGCGCCCAACATCGCGGCCCTGCGTCAGGCGGCGGACACGATCGCGGTCTGACGGGCGGCGGCCGGCTCCTTCCCGCCCCGCGACGAGCGCCCGATCCTTGCCCTCCCGAGCCCTTTTGCCGTCGTGGGAGGAATGGCCTAAAGGGAGCCGTCCTTACATTCGCCAGGTCTTCTCATGATCCCCCGCTACGCCCGCCCCGATATGGTCTCCGTCTGGAGCCCGGAGACGAAGTTCCGCATCTGGTTCGACATCGAGGCCGCGGCTCTGGAGGCGATGGCCGAGCTCGGCACCGTGCCGCGCGAGGCGGCCCGCAAGGTCCGCGAGGAGGGTGGTCGCGCCACGTTCGACATCGCGCGCATCGACGAGATCGAGCGCGAGACGAAGCACGACGTCATCGCCTTCCTCACCCATCTCTCCGAGATCGTCGGGCCCGAGGCGCGGTTCGTCCATCAGGGCATGACGTCGTCGGACGTGCTCGACACCTGCCTCGCCGTGCAGCTGACGCGCTCGGCCGACATCCTCCTCGCCGATCTCGAGCGCCTCCTCGCCGCACTGGAGGCCCGCGCCCGCGAGCACAAGCTGACCCCCACCATCGGTCGCAGCCACGCCATCCACGCCGAGCCGACGACGTTCGGTCTCAAGCTCGCGACCTTCTTCGCCGAGTTCGACCGGGCCCGCACCCGCCTCAAGGCAGCGCGAAAGGAGATCGCGACCTGCGCCATCTCTGGGCCCGTCGGCACGTTCGCGGGCATCGATCCGCGCGTCGAGGAGTATGTGGCCGACAAGCTCGGATTGAAGGCGGAGCCGATCTCGACGCAGGTCATCCCGCGCGACCGGCACGCCCAGTTCTTCGCCACGCTCGGCGTCGTCGCCTCGTCGGTCGAGCGGCTGGCGACCGAGATCCGGCACCTGCAGCGCACCGAGGTCGGCGAGGCGTCGGAGGCCTTCGCCAAGGGCCAGAAGGGTTCCTCGGCCATGCCGCACAAGCGCAATCCGGTTCTGACCGAGAACCTGACCGGCCTTGCCCGCATGGTCCGTGCCTATGCGCTGCCGGCCATGGAGAACGTCGCCCTATGGCACGAGCGCGACATCTCGCACTCCTCCGTCGAGCGGATGATCGGGCCCGATGCCTGCATCACGCTCGACTTCGCCCTCGCGCGGCTGGCCGGCGTGGTGGAGAACCTCGTCGTCGACGTGGACCGGATGCAGGCCAATCTCGACCGCACCGGCGGGCTCGTCCATTCCGGCGCCGTCCTCCTCGCCCTCACCCAGGCCGGCGTCAGCCGTGAGGCGGCCTATGCCATCGTCCAGCGCAACGCGATGGCGGTATGGGACGAAGGCGGCACGCTTCTGGAGCGGCTGCGCAGCGATGCCGAGGCGAGCGCGGCGCTCGACGACGAGACGCTTGCCGCCTGCTTCGACATGGCGCCCCACCTGGCGCACGTGGACACCATCTTCCAACGTGTGTTCTCGCGCGACGAGCGCTGAGATCGGCGACCGCGCGTTCTACCGGCCCGTCGTCGCCATCGCCACGTCGCGGATCAGGTCGCGGCGGAACGTCTTGCCACGCATGTAGTGGAAGGGGATCGGATAGGGGCCGGGCGCGCCGCGCAGGCGGGCGTCCACCTCCTTCAGGACGATCTGCGTGATGCGCGGCAGGTCCAGACGCGAGAGGCGCGAGAGGGGAATCCAGTCCAGGCTCTCCAACTCGCCGCTCGGCGGGGCGGCCGTCTCGATGCGCACGCCCGGCGTCTCGGCCATGAAGAAGCGGCAGTCATAGCGTCGCTTCTGGCCGGGCGGCGTGACGGCGCGGGCTACGAAGCGCAACTGGTCGAGCGAGGGCACGAGATTGGTGCGGGCGTGGCACGGCCAGACCCGGGCCTGCTCGACCGGCATCGCGCCGCGCCGCCCGATGGCGAGGCCGGTCTCCTCCAGCGTCTCGCGCAGCGCCGCGACGCCAAGCGCATGGGCCTTGCGGCGCGTGGCGCGCACGGTGCGGTGCATCAGCCGGGCCTGATCGGCGTCGGAAAAGGTCGCCCAGGTCCAGGCCCGCGCGTCGGGCGGATCCACCTTGCCGCCCGGAAACGCCCAGAGGCTCGGCATGAAGGTGTGCCGGTTGTGGCGCCGGCCCATGAGGACGCGCGGCTCGCCCTTGGTGCGATCGACGAGGATGAGGGCGGATGCGTCCGATGGCCGGGGCGAGGGAACGCCGGGCTTGAGCGCGCGGGCCGGGGGCAGGTCGCTCATCGCGCCGAGCCCCGCTTGCGGCCGCGGGCCTGCTCCTGACGCTTGACCACGCCCTTGCCCGGACGCCCCCGGCCGCGCCGCGCGCCCGAGATACGCATCGCGCGACCCTGGGTTAGCACCTCGAAGCGCAGTGCCCCGGCGACGGGCGCGGCCTCGATGAGCCGGACCTCGACCCTGTCGCCCAGCTGATAGCCGGTACCGCTCTCCTCCCCCGCGACGGCCTGGGAGACCTCGTCATAGCGGTAGTATTCGTCGCCGAGCTGGCTGATGGGCACGAAGCCGTCGGCGCCCGTCTCGTCGAGCCGCACGAAGAGTCCGGACTTGGTGACGCCGGTGATCTTGCCCTCGAACTTCGCGCCGACCTGATCGGCCAGAAAGCCCGCGACGAGGCGATCGGTCGTCTCGCGCTCGGCCAGCATCGCGCGGCGCTCGGTCGCCGAAATGTGCTCGCCCGTCTCGTCGAGCCGGCCGATCTCGGTATCCGTCAGCCCGCCGTCGCCCAGCCCGAGGGCCCGGATGAGCGCACGGTGGACGACGAGATCGGCATAGCGGCGGATGGGCGACGTGAAATGGGCGTAGCGGCGCAAGGCGAGGCCGAAATGCCCGGCATTGTCCGGCCCGTAGACGGCCTGAGACTGCGAGCGCAGCACGACCTCGTTGACGAGCGGCGCCTGTGGGCGATCGGCCGTCTGGGCGAGGATGGCGTTGAAATGCTCGGGCCGCAGGTTGCCGGAGCGCGCGAGCTTGATGTTGAGCGTCGCGAGGAACTCGCGCAGGCTTTCCAGCTTCGAGGGCGCCGGCGCGTCGTGGATGCGGTAGAGGAGCGGCATGCGCTTGGCCTCCAGCGTCTCGGCCGCCGCGACGTTGGCCTGAATCATGCACTCCTCGATGAGCCGATGCGCGTCGAGCCGTTCGGGCACGATCACCTGGGCGACCCGGCCCGCCTCGTCAAGCACGAGCTTGCGCTCCGGCAGGTCGAGATCGAGCGGTGCGCGGGCGTCCCGGGACGCCTTTAGGACGGCATAGGCCGACCAGAGCGGGCGCAGCACATCGTCGAGAAGGGGCGCGGTCGCCTCGTCCGGCCGCCCGTCGATGGCGGCCTGGGCCTGCTCGTAGGAGAGCTTGGCGTGGGAGCGCATCATCACGCGGTGGAAGGCGTGGCGGCGCTTGTTGCCCTGGGCGTCGAAGGTCATGCGCACGGCCAACGCCGGGCGGTCCTCGTGCTCCCTGAGCGAGCAGAGATCGTTGGAGATGCGCTCGGGCAGCATCGGCACGACCCGATCGGGGAAGTAGACCGAGTTGCCGCGCGTCCAGGCCTCGCGATCCATCGCCGATCTGGGCGTTACATAGGCCGCGACGTCGGCGATGGCGACGGTGACGATCCAGCCGCCCTCGTTGGCGGGGTCGGCGTCCGGCGCGGCGTGGACGGCGTCGTCATGGTCCTTGGCCGAGGCGGGGTCGATGGTGAGGAGGGGGAGGGCGCGCCAGTCCTCGCGCTGCCCGAGACCCGCCGGCCGCGCGGTCTCGGCCTCGGCCAGCACGTCGGCCGGAAAGGTGTGGCGGATGTCGTGGGTGTGGATGGCGATGAGGCTGACCGCCTTCTCCGACGCCGCATCGGCCACGATCTCGCGGATCTCGGCCTGGGCGAGGCCGAGCCCGCTCGGGCGGCGCACCGATATGGAGACGAGATCGCCGTCCTTCGCGCCCTTCTCCAGGCCGTCCGGCACGCGAAGCTCGCGCCCGCCGGCCTTCTTCTCGACCGGGATGACGCGCCCGCCCTCGCGGCTGGCGCGGTAGATGCCGAGGGAGGCGCCCTGGTCCTTCGGCAACACCTTGATGACGCGGCCGGTATAGGGCGTCGCCTGGTCGGCGACCTTGTCGCAATGCGCGAGCACCCGGTCGCCGCGCCCCGGGGCGGGCTGCGCGCGACCGCGCCGGCCGCCCTGCGCGAGGAGGCGGACGCGGGGCGCCGCGCCCTCGCCGTCCCAGCGGGCGGGAATCGCGATCGGCTCGCCCTCCTCGTCCTGCCCGACGACCTCGAGCACGCCGACGGCCGGCAGCGCGCCGGGCTCGGCCAGCACCTTGCGCCGCCGCTCGATCATGCCGTCATCGGCCATCTCGCGCAGCATCGTCTTCAAGGCCACGCGGTCGGAGCCCTTGAGGTTAAACGCCTTTGCGATCTCGCGCTTGCCGACCTTTGCCGGGCGCGAGGTGACGTAGTCGAGGACGGCTTGCTTGGTAGGAAGCTGGGACAAGGACGGGCCGATGCGGGGAGAGGGAGCGGGACGGGCGGACGAAGACGGACAAAGACTGTGGCAGACGCTTTGCCGCCTTCATATAGGGATCGGGGCATGGGGTGGAAGACGCGGCCGGCCTCCGTCAGAGGTCGATCGCCCGGCCCTCGCGCATCGAGCGGTCGGCGGCTAGGACGATCTCGAGCGATCGAAGCGCGTCCGCCATGTGGCGCGTGAGGTCGAGATCGTCCCGGATCGCCTCGAGGACGAAGGCCTGCTCGCGCGCGCAGAGATCCTGATGGCTCGGCTCGTCGGCGCGGTCGAGGAGAACGTCGCGCGGCGGACCGCCATCGGCGCCGGGCCTTGAGGACTGGAGCCGGATACCGTAGGTGCGGGTATGGGTGTCGTGGTCGGCCGAAGCCGCGCCGTCCTCCATGGCGGTCCCCTCCTCGACGACGATGGAGACCGCGCCTTTCGGGCCTACCACGTCCTTCACGAAGAAGGCCGTGTCCGACATCATCGGGCCCCAACCCGCCTCGTACCAGCCGACCGAGCCGTCGGCGAAGAGGACCTGGAGGTGGCCGTAATTGACCTGCGTCTCCGCGATCTCGTCGCTGAGGCGCACGCCCATGCCGCGCACCTGGGTGGGTCGCGCATCGGTGATCTGAAGCATGACGTCGATGTAGTGGACGCCGCAATCGACCAGCGGCGAGGTCGTCTCCATAAGCCGCTTATGCGTCTCCCATGCGGGCCCGAAGGAGCGCTGGTTGAGGTTGAGCCGGAAGACGAAGGGCGGTCCCATCTGCCGCGCCTCCTCGATGAAGCGCTGCCAGGACGGGTGGTGACGCAAGATATAGCCGACGACGAGCTTGCGCTCCGTCCGCCCGGCCGCCTCGACGACGCGTCGCGCCTCGTCGAGCGTCGTCGCCAAGGGCTTCTCGACGAAGACGTGCGCGCCGGCCTCCATGCTGCGAATCGCGAGATCGGCGTGGCTGTCGGTATAGGTGTTGATCGAGACGAGGTCCGGCGCGAGGGCGAGCGCGGCCTCGACATCGTCCAAGCACGGATAGTCGCGAAGCGCCTCCGGCAGGTCGCGCCGTGAGCGGTTGTGGAGCCCGACGATCGCGAAGCCCGGATTGTCGTGATAGGCCAGCGCATGGCTGAGCCCCATGGCGCCGAGGCCGAGGACGACGGTGCGCAGCGGGGCGGCGGGCGTGCCGGAGACGCCAGGTGAGGCTATGGTCATGGCGCACGAGCCTATACCGCATTCACCAGCGCGCGAAGGCGGGATGCGTCGACGAGCTTCCGCTGCTAGACCCTCCATCCATGACCAAACCACTGGCGGGCACGCGCGTGCTCGACCTCACCAATGTCCTCGCCGGTCCGTTCTGCTGTCATCAGCTGGCCCATCTCGGCGCCGACGTCATCAAGATCGAGCCGCCGGGGCGGGGCGATCTGGCGCGCCAGCTCGGTGCGGACGAAGGCCTCAACGCACGCCTGATGGGCGTATCCTTCCTTGCCCAGAACGCTGGCAAGCGCTCCGTGACGATCGACCTCAAGACGGAGGCCGGCCGCGATCTCTTCCTGAAGCTTGTCGCGACAGCCGATGTCGTGGCGGAGAATTTCCGGCCTGGCGTCATGGACCGCCTCCGGCTCGGCGCCGACATGCTGCGGGCGGTCAGGCCCGATCTTGTCTATGCCGCGATCTCGGGCTTCGGGCAGGACGGGCCGATGCGGGACCTGCCGGCCTATGATCAGATCGTCCAGGGCGCGTCGGGCGTGATGGCGATCACCGGGGATGCGGCGAGCGCGCCCTTGCGGGTCGGCTATCCGTTGAGCGACACGATCGGCGGTCTGACGGCGGCGATGGCCATCTGCGCGGCGCTCGGTGCGCGCGATCCGTCCGGCCGGCGGCCCGGCGCGACCCTCGACGTGTCGATGCTGGAGGCGACGCTGGCGACGATGGGCTGGGCCGTCTCCAACTGGCTCATAGCCGGCGTCCGGCCGCTGGCGCGGGGCAACGAGAACCCGACCTCGGCGCCATCGGGCACGTTCGAGGCCTTGGACGGGCCGTTCAACGTCGCGGCCAACAAGCAGGAGCAGTGGGAGGCGCTGGTGCGGCTCACCGGTCAGGCGGAACTCAACGAGGACCCCCGCTACGCCACCCGCGAGGCTCGCATCCGCAACCGCGCCGCCCTGCGCGAGACGCTGAACGCCTGCTTCGCCGCCGCGCCCGTCGCGCACTGGGTCAAAGCGCTCAACGCCGCCGGGGTGCCGGCCGGGCCCGTGATGCGCGTCGAGGATGCGCTCGATCAGCCGCAGGTGGCGGAGCGGGGGCTGGTGGCCGATTTCGGCGCGATCGAAGGCCGGCCGCTGCGCACCCTCCGCACCGGTGTCAAATGGGATGGGGCGGTGCCGTCGGTCGAGACGCCGCCGCCTCGGCTCGGCGAGCACACCGACGCCGTCCTCGCCGAGCTCGGCCTCGACGAGGCGGCCATCGCGGAGTTGCGCGACAAGGGGGCGATATGAGCGATCGGGTCTCTGCGGACGAGCTACGGGCGGATGGAGGCGACGTCGCCGACTGGTGGCGTACCGCGATCATCGACATGACGCCGGGGCGCATCGCCATCCGGGGCGAGCCGATCGAGGGGTTGATCGGCACGCTCTCCTTTCCGCAGATGATCTGGCTCTCGGTCATGGGAGAGCGCCTGGAGGGCACCCGCGCGCGGCTCTTCGAGGCGGCGCTCGTTGCGGCCGTCGACCACGGCCCGCAGGCCCCCTCGATCGCGGCCGCGCGCATGGCGGCCACCTGCGGCGTCGGTCTCCAGAACGCGATGGCGACGGGCGTCAACATGCTGGGCGACGTCCATGGCGGCGCGGGCGAGCAGGCCGTCGCGCTCTACGAGGCCATCGCAGGCGGGCTTAAGGACGACGCGCCCTTTGAGGAGAGCGTCGTCGCCGGCCTCGACGCCTGGCGGGCCGAGAACGGCCGCTTCGTGCCCGGCTTCGGCCACCGCTTCCACCCCGTCGATCCGCGAAGCCCCCGCCTTCTCGAACTCGTGATGGAGGCCGCGGCGGAAGGCGTGGTGCCCGTCACCTTCGCGACGATCGGCCGGGCCATCGAGAGCCGCCTCGCCGAAGAGAAGGACGGCCGCCCGGTGCCGATGAACATCGACGGGGCGACAGCCGTCATCTACGCGAGCCTCGGCTGTCCGGCGCCGCTGGCACGCGGCTTCTTCGTCCTCTCGCGCTCCGTCGGCATCCTCGCCCACGCCTGGGAGCAGACGGTGGAGGGCGGGCGCAACAAGGGGCCGACGCCGCCGGCCTATCGCTGGACCTATGACGGGCCGGGCGACCCCGGTGGTGGCCCGCGACTTTCGTCGCCCCCGCTGGACAGCCCGTCCTGCGATCCATAACGTCGGCCCGGTCAATCTATGCCCCGAGAGAGGGTTCGTTCTTGGAGGAACGCTCATGATGAAGTCCACACGCAGAACCCTGCTCGCCGCCACGGCCGCGATCGCGCTTACCGTATCGCTCGCCTCCACGCTCGATACGGCCCGGGCCGATGGCCACCAGATGGCCGAGAGCCTCCACTTCATCATTCCGGGCGGCGCCGGCGGCGGCTGGGACGGAACGGCGCGCGGCACGGGCGAGGCGCTCACCGAAGCCGGCCTCGTCGGCCAGGCGTCCTACGAGAACATGTCGGGCGGCGGCGGCGGCAAGGCGATCGCGCATCTCATCGAGACGGCGGCCGAGTCCGAGAACGTCCTGATGGTCAACTCGACGCCCATCGTCATCCGCTCGCTCCAGGGCGTCTTCCCGCAGTCCTTCCGCGACCTCACGCCCATCGCCGGCACGGTCGGCGACTACGCGGCGCTGGTCGTCTCGGCCGATAGCGACGTGGCCACGGTCGGCGATCTCGCCGAGGCCTACAAGGCCGATCCGACGAGCGTCGGCATCGCGGGCGGCTCGGTCGCCGGCGGCATGGACCACCTCGTCGCAGCGCTCATCATGAAGAATGCGGGCGCCGATCCGGCCGGCGTCAAGTACATCCCCTACGACACGGGCGGCCCGGCCATGGCCGGCCTTCTCGCGGGTGAGAGCCAGGCGCTCTCGACGGGTTTCTCCGAGGCCGTCGGCATGGCCGATCAGGGGCAGGTGCGGATCTTGTGCATCACGGCGCCCGAGCGCATCGACGCCGCGCCCGACACGCCGACCTGCGCCGAATCGGGCGCGCCCGGCACCGAGTTCGTGAACTGGCGCGGCTTCTTCGGCGCGCCTGGCCTCGACGCGGAGAAGGCCGCGATGTACGCCAAGATGCTCGGCGATGTGCAAGGCACCGACGCGTGGGAAACGGTGCGCGCCCGCAACGGCTGGGTGAACATCTACAACCCCGGCTCCGACTTCACCGCCTTCCTCGAGGCGCAGGAGACCGAGATCGGCGATCTGATGAAGGAGCTCGGGTTCCTCTGAACCCGGTAGAGAAGAGCCGCCTTTGCTGCGGGGCGCCATCGGCGTCCCGCAAGCGCCGATCGCGAAGTTCCGTCGAGGGATGCGCGGCCGGCGTCGGCTTCAGACCCTCTCCCGCCGCGGGGAAGGGCACGGTTGAGGGGGAATCAGGGATGTCAGATCGACTAGGCGTCGGTTCTCCCCCTCACGCGCCCTTCGGGCACCGCCTCCCCGACGGGAGGAGAGATCGCGGCCCGCATCGCGGGTCGTCCGCTCCAGACTAGGAAGCGCGCATGCCGACAGTCACCTTCTGGTTCGACGTCGCCTCGACCTATTCCTGGCTGTCCGCCGCGCGGCTCGACGCGGAGGCCGAGGCGCGGGGCGTCGAGACGATCTGGAAGCCCTTCCTCCTCGGCCCGATCTTCAAGCGGCAGGGCTGGGACAACTCGCCCTTCGTCCTCCAGCCCGCCAAGGGCCGCTACATGGTGCGGGACGTGGAGCGGCTGGCGGCCGAACGGGGCCTGCCTTTCGTCGGCGGCGAGACACTCATCGCGGCCGGCTTTCCCCGCATGAGCCTCCATGCCGCGCGCCTCGCCATCGCCGGGCTGGAGACGCTGGCGCCCGCGCCGGCGCACGACCTCGTGCGAGGCCTCTTCGCCGCCGAGTTCGGCGAGGGGCGCGACATCGGCGACAAGGGCGTGCTGACGGCCATCGTCGCCGAGACGGGCGTTCCCGACAGCGTGCTGATCGAGATGGGCTCTGAGGAGGTGAAGACCCGCCTGCGCACCAATACCGAGGACGCGATCAGCCGCGGTCTCTTCGGCGCGCCGAGCTTCACGGTCGACGACGAGCTCTTCTGGGGCGACGACCGGCTGGAGGCCGCACTCGACTGGGCGGTGCGGACCGGCGACGATGGCGGCGACGGAGGCGACGGCTAGTGCTCAACCGCGACCGTATCGGCGCCGTC
The DNA here is from genome assembly GCA_963799285.1 of uncultured Alphaproteobacteria bacterium. Classification (GTDB taxonomy): domain Bacteria; phylum Pseudomonadota; class Alphaproteobacteria; order Rhizobiales; family CAWCWK01; genus CAWCWK01. The sequence continues at coordinate 2,847,456 of CAWCWK010000004.1, read as the reverse complement.
CTGATGCTGGCCTTCTCGGCCGCCTATGGCGCGCTCGCCTTCGAGATCCCGCTCCTCGCCTTCCAACGCAGTGCCGCCTTCACCGCGCAGACGCTGCCCTTCGCGCTCTCCATCCTCGGTGTCGGCCTTTCGCTCGCGCTCCTCATCAAGCCCGGCGACGGCGCGCCCGACATGCGCGGCTTCAAGTGGGGGCTGGGCGTGCTCATCTGCGTCTTCATGGTGATCTACGGCCTGACGGTTCGCCCGATGGGCTTCATTCCCGCCACCACCCTTTTCCTCATCGCCTGCATGCTGAGCCTCGGCGAGCGCCGCTGGCTCCTCATCCTCGGTGCGAGTGTGCCGCTGGTGGTCGCCTTCTGGTTCCTGATGGCAGTGGTGCTCGACGTTTACGTCGCGCCGTGGCCCAAGTTCTGAAGGCGGCACCATGATCGAAGGCATCCTCTCCGGCCTCTACACCGCCGCCCAGCCGACCAACCTCCTCATGGTCATGATCGGCTGCTTCGTCGGCACGTTCATCGGCATGTTGCCGGGCCTGGGGCCGATATCGGCGATCGCGCTGATGATCCCGATCACCTACGGGTTCGACCCCTCGACGGGGCTGATCCTGCTCGCCGGCGTCTACTATGGCGCGATCTTCGGCGGCTCGACCTCCTCGATCCTCATCAACGCGCCCGGCGTGGCGGGCACGGTCGCGACCGCCTTCGACGGCTATCCGATGGCGCGGCGAGGCGAGGCGGGCAAGGCGCTCGCCATTGCGGCCTATTCGTCCTTCTCGGGCGGCACGATCGCGGCCATCTTCCTCCTCTTCGCCGCGCCCTCGCTGGCCGCCGTCTCGCTCTCCTTCCAGTCGACCGACTATTTCGCGCTCATGGTGCTCGGCCTCACGGCAGTGGCGGCCTTCGCCGGCAAGGGCAACGTGGTCAAGGCGTTGATGATGACGGTGCTGGGGCTGATGCTCTCCACCGTGGGCACCGACCAGACGCAGGGCGTGCCGCGCTTCACGCTCGGCATGATCGACCTCATCGACGGCATCTCCTTCCTGCTGCTCGCCATGGCGACCTTCGCGCTCTCGGAGGCGCTGATGTCGGTGCTGCGCCCGAAATCCGACGACGACCGCAGGCGGGAGTTGGAGGCGCAGAAGAACCTCGGCTCCATGAAGCTCACCCGCGCGGAGGTGAAGGAGATGGTCCCCGTCATCGGGCGCTCCTCGGTGCTGGGCTTCCTCGTCGGCGTGCTGCCGGGCGCGGGCGCCACCATCGCGAGCTTCCTCGCCTACGGCACGGAGCAGCGGCTCGCCGGCGAGAAGGGCAAGGAATTCGGGAAGGGGTCGATCCGCGGCCTCACGGCGCCCGAGACCGCCAACAACGCAGCCTGCTCCGGTTCGTTCGTGCCCCTTCTCACGCTCGGCATTCCGGGCTCGGGCACTACGGCCATCATGCTCGGCGCCCTCATCTCCTACGGCGTGCAGCCCGGACCCCGCCTCTTCCTCGACCGGCCGGAGGTCTTCTGGTCGGTCATCATTTCGATGTATATCGGCAATCTGGTGCTCCTCGTCCTCAACCTGCCTCTCATTCCCTATATCGCGCGCATCCTCGCCGTGCCCTCGACGATCCTCATCCCGTTCATCCTCTTCTTCAGCCTGATCGGCGTATATTTCGTCTCGTTCAACACGTTCGACATCCAGCTGATGGTGCTCTTCGCCGTCGCGGCCGTGGGGCTGCGGCTCCTCGACTTTCCGCTCGCGCCGTTGCTGCTCGGCTTCATCCTCGGGGGCATGATGGAGGAGAACCTGCGCCGGGCGCTCATCATCAACGATCAGTCCTGGTCGTTCCTGTGGGAGCGCGGGCTGACGCTCTCCATCCTCTGCATCGCCGCCGCCATCCTCTTCGTGCCGATCCTGATACCCCGCATCCGCGCCATGCTGGCCCGCCGCCGCGAGACGGTCGGGGAAGGGGGCTAGGGACAAAGGCCGGGCGACGGGTTGGGGGCGGAGGATACGGACGAGGCCGGCCGCGCCCATCGCTTGCGTGCAAACCCGCCTCGATCCTTCTAAACCAGGCTCCATGAGCGTCACTCCGCCCGAAGGCGTGCCCGATTCGGGGAAACCCAACCCGCCCGCTCCGGCGCTTGCGCCCGGCAACCTCCTCAGCCAGCTTCACCCGCGCAACCTCTCCTATCCGCGCCTCCTCGCCTCGCTCGCCATCGGGACGCTGGGCGGCTGGCTCTTCGCGCTGGCCGAGCTGCCGCTGCCTTGGATGCTGGGCTCCATGTCGGCCGTCATGGTCGCCGCGCTCCTCCACGCCCCCATCGGCGCGCCCTCCTTCGTGCGCACCCCGATGACGACGATCATCGGGGTCCTCCTCGGTGCTAGCTTCACGCCGGAAGCGCTCGGCCACATGGCGGACTGGATCGTGCCGCTCCTCGGTCTCTTCGCCTTCAGTCTCGTCTGCGCGATCGCCGGTACGCTCTACTTCCTCCTCATCGCCAAGACCGATCTCGTGACGGCCTATTTCGCCGGCATGCCGGGCGGGCTGGTCGACATGGTCATCCAGGGCGAGGAGCGGGGCGGGGACTCGCGCTTCATCGCGCTCGTCCATGCGGCGCGGATCTTCCTCGTCGTCATGGCGCTGCCCTTTCTCATCCAGGCGCTGACGGGGCTCGATCTCGGCGCCCGGCCGGCCTACGGGCCGACGCTCCTCGACGTGCCGGCGACCGAATGGCTCTGGCTCCTCGGTGCCGGCGTCGTCGGCTGGTGGCTGGGCAAGCGGCTCCATCTGCCGGCCGCGCCCCTCATCGGGCCGATGCTCGTCTCAGGCATCGTCCATCTCGCCGGGTTGACCGACTTCATTCCGGCCCGCGAGGTGGTCATCGTCGCCCAGATCGTCATCGGCACGATCATCGGTTGCCGCTTCCTCGGACTCGGCGCCCGGGCGATCCTGCGCATGCTGGCGCTCTCGGGCGGCTATACGCTCGTCCTTCTCGCCATCACGCTCGGCTTCGCTTGGACGATGGCACAGGCGACCGATCTCGATGCGATCCCGGTGCTGCTGGCCTATTCGCCGGGCGGGCTGGCCGAGATGAGCCTTATCGCCCTCGCGCTCCAGATCGAGGTCGCCTTCGTCGCGACCCACCATATCGTGCGCGTGCTGCTTGTCATGCTGCTGGCGACGCCCGTCTTCACGCTGATCGAAAGGGTGCGCGGGCCGGCCTGATCAGGTGAACTTGCGAAAGAGCCCCGTCGCATCGAAGAGCCTCTCGAGCCGCGTCATCCGCGCGGCCGTCCCCTCCCAGTCGCGCTCCTGGACGGCGGCGAGGAGGGCTTCGACGAGCATCGAGAGGACGACCGTCGAATCCCAGGCCGACGGCACCTCGATGCGGGCGTGGAGCGCATGCGCGGCCCCGGCCGTCAGCGGCGAGCCCCATTGGTCGGTCAGCACGACGACGCCCGCGCCCTCGGCCCGCGCCATCTCGGCGAGGCCCAACAGGCTGCGCTCGTAGCGCCGGATGTCGAAGACGAGGAGCGTGTCGCCGGGGCGCATGCCCAATACGTCGTGCGGCCAGGTGTTGGCACCGGGCGGCAAGAGGCGCACGCCGTCGCGCATCACCTGCAGCTGCGTGAAGAGATAGTCCGCCAGAGCATGCGTGATGCGCCCGCCGACCACGAAGACCTGCGCGTCCGTATCCGCCAGCCGCTCCGCGATCGCATCGAAGGCCGCGGTGTCGAGATGGCGCAGGCTCGCCGTCAGGTTCTCCATGACCGCACCGGCGAAGCGGTCGAGGATATGAGGTACGGACGGCTCGGCTAGGTGGGTGCCGGCATCGCGCGCGCTGGTCCTCGTCAGGGGGCGTTTGGCGAGCGGGTCCGATACCATGGCGGCGAGTTCGGCATGAAGCGCGGCCTGAAACTCCGGAAAGCCGTCGAAGCCGAGCTTGCGCGCCATCCGAAGGACGGTCGGCGTCGACACCTCCGCCCGCCCCGCGACAGCCGAGATGCTGCCGAGCCCCGCCATCGGATAGCCCTCCAGCAGCGTGTTGGCGAGCTGCCGCTCGGCGCGGGTGAGGTCGGCGAAACCGTCGCGCAGGCGCTCCGCGATACCGCGTTCCGTCTCGATCTTCACCCGCGTCATCCCTCCTCGCCAGCCGGCTGCTGCGCGAAATTTCGCCAGGCAGGCGCCGACTGCGCTTGACAGGACGTTAGCATCTGAAAGGATCGTTACAAGTCAAACGGAGCGGTTCGACATTGGAACAGGCCAGTAGCGGCATCGCGGCGGAGGGCGGCATCGTCGTCGACGAACCGGGCGACACGAGCCCGGTCCTCCTCGTCTGCGAGCATGCCGGCAACCGCGTTCCCGCCCGCTATGGCGACCTCGGCGTGACGGAGGACGTCCTCGCCAGCCACGTCGCCTGGGACCCCGGCGCCCACGCCGTCTCGCGCGGCCTCTCCAGACGGCTCGGCGCCGTCCTCGTGGCCCAGACCGTGTCCCGCCTCGTCTACGACTGCAACCGCCCGCCGGACGCGCTGGACGCGATGCCGGCCAGGAGCGAGGTCCACGCCATCCCCGGCAATGCCGGCCTCTCCCAAGAGGCGCGCGGCGAGCGCGTCCGCAGCGTCTACCGTCCCTTCGAGGCCCAGCTCAAGGCGCGCTGCGACGCGCATGCCGCCGCGCACGCACAAGGCGCCGTCCTCACCATCCACTCCTTCACGCCGACGTTTCACGGCCGGCCACGCAGCGTCGAGATCGGCGTCCTCCATGGCGAGGACCGGAGGCTGGCCGACGCGCTCCTCGCGGTTGCCGGCGCGACGAGCGAATACGACGTGCGCCGCAATGCGCCCTATGGCCCCGAGGACGGTGTCCTTCACACGCTCGACACCCACGCCGCCCCGCGCGGTCTCCTCCATGCGATGATCGAGATCAGGAACGACCTCATCGCCACGCCGGAGGCCTGCGAGGCGATGGCCGAGCGGCTCGCCGACTGGACCCGCGCGGCGCTCGACATGTTGGCGCAGGGCGCGGATACGGCCGCCGCCCGGACCGCAGGGGCGCGCGCATGACGGTGCTGGCCGCCTATGTGCGCATCATCGATCGGGTCAACGGCTGGGTCGGCCTGGTCGCGATGTATTCGCTCTTCGGCATGATCGCGATCCTCTTCTATTCGACGATCACCAAGACCTTCTTCCTGCCCAGCCTCTGGACGCTGGAAATGGCGCAGTTCGCCATGGTCGCCTATTTCCTCGTCGGCGGCGGCTATTCGCTCAAGATGGGCGCGCATGTGCGCATGGACCTCGCCTATGGCCGCTGGTCGGCGCGCCGGCAGGCGCAGGTCGACGCGATCACGATCGTCTTGCTTGTCGTCTATCTCGGCTTCCTCCTCTATGGCGGCATCTCCTCCACCGCCTACGCCCTTCAATATGGCGAGCGCTCCTACTCGGCTTGGCGGCCCTACATGGCGCCGATCAAGATCGTGATGGTCTGCGGCATTGTGCTGATGCTCCTCCAGGCGATCGCGATGTTCATCCGCAACGTCGTGGAAGCGCGGGGGCTGGAACTGCCGGGCGTCGAGCGCCTGCCGCGCGAGGACGAGACGGACCGCCCCTCCGCCGAAGCCGAGCGTGGGGCGCACCCGTGAGCTACGAGACCATCGCCGTCCTCATGTTCGCGAGCATGATGGTCATGCTGGTGACCGGGCAGCGGGTGTTCGGCGTCATCGGCGGCGTGGCGGTCGTCGTCTCCTTCCTGCTCTATGGCGACGGTGGATCGGAGATGGGCTTCTCCGCCGTGATGAAGCTGATGAAGTGGTACCCGCTCCTCACGCTGCCCCTCTTCATCTTCATGGGCTACATGCTCTCCGAGAGCGGCGTCGCGGACGATCTCTACCGCATGTTCCACGTCTGGATGGGCGGCACGGCGGGCGGGCTCGCCATCGGCACGATCGGGCTGATGGTGATGATCTCGGCCATGAACGGTCTCTCGGTCGCCGGCATGGCCATCGGCGCCACCATCGCGCTGCCCGAGCTCCTCCGGCGCGGCTACGACAAGATCATGGTGACGGGCGTCATCCAGGCGGGCTCGAGCCTGGGCATCCTCGTGCCGCCCTCGGTCGTCCTCGTCCTCTACGGCATGATCGCACGGGTGCCGGTCGGCCAGCTCTGGCTGGCGGGCGTCCTGCCGGGTCTCATGATCGCCGCGCTCTTCGTCGCCTACATCTACATCCGCTGCCGCGTGAACCCCGAACTCGGCCCCGTCCTCACGGCCGAGGAGCGCGCTTCCATCTCGACGCGCGAGAAGATCGGCCTTCTGCGCGCCGGCATCCTTCCCCTCTTCATCTTCTTGGCGATGACGGGCCTCTTCGTCATGGGCGTCACGTCGCTCGTCGAATCGTCGGCCGTCGGGGCCGTCGCGGCCATGATCGCCGCCGCCATCAAGGGCCGGCTGACCTTTTCCGTCCTCCACGAGACGGTGAAGAAGACGCTCCTCATCTCCTGCATGTTCTTCTGGATCATCATGGCGGCGCTCGCCTTCGGGAGCATTTTCGACGGCGTCGGCGCATCGCGCGCGCTGGAGACGCTCTTTACGGAGGATCTCGGCCTCGGCCCCTGGGAGATCCTGATCCTGATGCAGCTCAGCTATATCGTGCTGGGCATGTTCCTCGACGACACGGCCATGCTGGTCATCGTCGCGCCGCTCTACATTCCCCTCGTCAAGGCGCTCGGCTTCGACCTCGTCTGGTACGGCGTCCTCTACACGATCACCTGCCAGATCGCCTACATGACGCCGCCCTTCGGCTACAACCTCTTCCTGATGCGGGCCATGGCGCCGCCCGAGATCGGGCTCGCCGACATCTACCGCTCGGTCTGGCCCTTCGTCCTCATCATGGTGCTGGGCCTCGCCATCGTGACCCTCTTTCCGCAGATCGCGCTCTGGCTGCCCCAGACGGCCTATGCGCGCTGACGACCTGGGCCTCTGGCCCCAATCGCCGATCAACGGCACCAACCCGAAGGAAGCGACAGATGACCAAGACGATCCTCGATGCGAACGGCGCCCCGATGAAGCCCGCACGCCGTAAGTTCCTCAAGGCCGCCGGCGTCGGCGGCGCGGCGGCCGCGGCCTCGACGCTCGCGGCACCCGCCGTCCACGGCCAGTCCCCCATTCGCTGGCGGCTGCAGACCTATGCCGGCGCGGCGCTGGCCGAGTTCGTCGTCAAAGGCATGGTCGACGACTTCAACAAGGCCGCCAACGGCGAGATGGAGATCGAGCTCTTCTTCGCCGACCAGCTGGTGCCCACGGGCGAGCTCTTCCGCGCCATGCAGCGCGGCACGATCGACATGGTCCAGTCGGACGACGATTCGATCGCGGCGCCCGTCGATATCTCGGTCTTCGGCGGCTACTTCCCCTTCGGCACCCGCTACAGCCTCGACGTTCCGGTGCTCTTCGAGCAATACGGCCTGAAGGAGATCTGGGAAGAGGCCTATGGCGAGGTCGAGGGCGTCAAATGGCTCTCCGCCGGCGCCTGGGACCCCTGCCACTTCGCCACCAAGGAGCCGATTCGCTCCCTGGCCGACCTCGAGGGCAAGCGCGTCTTCACCTTCCCGACCGCCGGCCGCTTCCTGACGAAGTTCGGCGTCGTGCCGGTCACGCTCCCCTGGGAGGACATCGAGGTCGCCATGCAGACGGGCGAGCTCGACGGCATCGCCTGGTCGGGCATCACCGAGGACTACACCGTCGGATGGGCCGACGTGACCAACTACTTCCTCACCAACAACATCTCCGGCGCCTGGTGCGGGTCGTTCTTCGCCAATCAGGAGCGCTATGACGAACTGCCCGACCACCTCAAGACGCTTCTGAAGCTCGCCATGGACAGCTCGCACTACTACCGCCAGCACTGGTATTGGGGCGGCGAGGCGAAGCTCAGGACCGCCGGCGAGAAGCTGGAACTGACCACCATCCCCGACGACGAGTGGCAGACGGTCGAGGACGCAGCCGTCGAGTTCTGGGACGAGATCGCTCAGACCTCGGAGCGTACGGCCCGCGTCGTGGAGATCTTCCGCGAGTACAACCGCGTCATGTCGGCGGCGGGCAAGCCCTACCGCTACAGCTAGACCGCGCAGGCGGCGCTACCGCCCTTCTCCCCTCGTGGGAGAAGGTGCCGGCAGGCGGACGAGGGGGATGTCTCACTAGGAGAGCGATCTCCGAGATCGACCGCCCCCTCACCCTAGCCCTCTCCCGCGAGGGGAGAGGGGACGAAAGCGGCGAGACCGGTTAAACCCGCCTCGACGTCGTGATGCTCCGCGACGCGTTCATCTCAATTCTTGACCAGAGACCCCTCCGCCATGCCCGGACCGCTTACCCTCAAGGACCTCCAGGCCGCCTTCGATGCCGGCGAGATCGACACGGTCGTCGCCGCCCAGGTCGACATGCAGGGCCGTCTCATGGGCAAGCGGTTCCACGCCGCGCATTTCCTCGAGAGCGCGCACGAGGAAACGCATGGCTGCAACTACCTCCTCGCGACCGACATGGAGATGCTGACGGTCGAGGGCTACAAGTCGACCTCCTGGGCCTCGGGCTATGGCGATTACGTCATGCGCCCCGACCTCTCGACGCTGCGCGTCACGCCGTGGCTCGAAGGCACGGCGCTCGTCCTCTGCGACGTCGAGGACCACCACAGCCATGCCCCCGTGCCGCACAGCCCCCGCACCATCCTGAAGCGCCAGATCGAACGGCTGGCCGAGCATGGCCTCGCGCCCATCATGGCGTCCGAGCTCGAATTCTTTCTCTTCCGCCAGTCCTATGAGGAGGCCGACCGGGCCGGCTATCGCGGCCTCGACCTCGTCTCCAGCTACAATGAGGACTACCACATCCTCCAGACGACCAAGGAGGAGGCCGTCATGCGCGCCGTGCGCAACGGGCTCTACGGTGCCGGCATCCCCGTCGAATGCTCCAAGGGCGAGGCCTCGGCCGGCCAGGAGGAGATAAACGTCCGATATGCCGATGCGCTGACCGCCGCCGACAACCACGTCATCACCAAGAACGCGGTCAAGGAGATCGCTTGGGGGCGGGGCCAGGCCGCGACCTTCATGGCCAAATGGGACAATGGCTCGGCCGGATCGTCCTCCCATGTCCACCAATCGCTCCGGACGACGGATGGCGAGCCCGCCTTCTACGATCCGGACAAGCCGCACGGCATGTCTGATCTCATGCGGTCCTATGTCGCCGGCCTCCTCAAATATGCCGACGACACCACGCTCTTCCTCGCGCCCACCATCAACGCCTACAAGCGCTTCGTCGCCGGCACCTTCGCGCCGACCATGGCGGTCTGGAGCTTCGACAACCGCACGGCCGGCTACCGGCTCTGTGGAGAGAGGACGAAGGGCATCCGCGTCGAATGCCGCGTCGGCGGCGCCGACCTCAACCCCTATCTCGCTTTCGCGGGTCAGATCGCGGCCGGTTTTGCCGGTATCGAGGAGGGCCTGACGCTCGGCGACGCCTTCGAGGGTGATGCCTATGCCGCCAAGAACGCACCGCACGTCCCTTCCACGCTGCGCGCCGCGACCGAGGCGCTCGACGGCTCGGCCATGCTGCGCGCCGCGATGGGCGACGACGTCATCGACCACTACGTCCACGCCGCCCGCCACGAGCAGTCCGAGTTCGACGCCGCCGTGACGGATTGGGAAGTCCGGCGCGGCTTCGAGCGGTCGTGACGACGTGACCAGGCCAGCGCGATGCGCCCGTCTCCCGTCGTGCGAGAAGGTGCCGGCAGGCGGATGAGGGGGATGTCTCACTAGGAGGGCGGTCTCCTGGAGGCACCACCCTCGCACCCTGAACCCTCTCCCGCGAGGGGAGAGGACGCGGGTGCCGCCGGCCAAGCCAAACCAATCGGCCCTCGGGCCTGTCCGTGAAACAAGAAGACCCATGACCGACCTCACCTGCATCTCTCCCATCGACGGCTCCACCCTCGTCGCCCGCCCCGCCGAGACCGCCGCCGCCATCGCGCCCCGCCTCGCCGAGGCCCGCGAAGCGCAGAAGGCTTGGGGGCAGGTCCCGCTCGATCAGCGCTGCGGCCTCGTCATGCGCGCCGTCAGCGAATTGGAGGCGATGAATGACGAGATCGTCCCCGAGCTGGCCCGCATGATGGGCCGGCCCGTGCGCTATGGCGGCGAGATCGGCGGGGTGAAGGAGCGAGCCGGCTACATGACCTCGATCGCCGCAGAGGCGCTGGCGCCCACCGTCATCGAGGATTCAAGCGCCTTCAAGCGCTATATCGCCCACGAGCCCGTCGGCCTCGTCGCCGTGCTGGCGCCCTGGAACTACCCCTACATGACGGCGATCAACACGCTCGCCCCGGCGCTGGCCGCCGGCAATGCCATCGTCCTGAAGCACTCCACACAGACCATCCTCGCCGGCGATCGGCTGGCCGACGCCTTCGCGAAGGCGGGCCTGCCCGACGGCCTCTTCCAGACGCTGCACGTCACGCATGACACGATGGCGGAGCTGCTGGCCACGCGCAGCTTCGACTTCGTCAACTTCACCGGCTCGGTGAACGGCGGCCGTCAGATCGAGCGCGCCATGGCCGGGACATTCGCCGGCTTGGGGCTCGAACTCGGCGGCAAGGACCCCGGATATGTGCGCGAGGACGCCGACGTTGAGGCCGCCGCCGAGACGCTGATCGACGGCGCGATGTTCAACAGCGGCCAATGCTGCTGCGGCATCGAGCGCATCTATGTCGCCCGGCCGCTCCTCGATGCGTTCGTGGAGAAGGCCGTTGCGATCGTGGAGGCCTATACGCTCGGCGATCCGCTCGATCCCGCCACCACGCTCGGCCCCATGGCCAATATCCGCTTCGCCGACGAGGTGAGGGCGCAAGTCGCGGAGGCCGTCGCCGCCGGCGCCACGCCGCTGATCGATCCGAAGCGCTTCCCACGCGATACCGGCGACACCGCCTATCTCGCGCCGCAGGTCCTCGTGAGCGTCGACCACACTATGCGCGTCATGCGCGACGAGAGTTTCGGCCCCGTCGTCGGTATCATGGCCGTAGATAGCGACGACGAGGCCGTCGCCGTTATGAACGACAGCCCCTTCGGCCTCACCGCCTCGCTTTGGACGAAGGATATCGACCTGGCCGAGGCCATCGGCCGGCGGATCGAGACCGGCACCGTCTTCATGAACCGCTGCGACTATCTCGACCCGGCGCTCTGCTGGACCGGCGCTAAGGAGACAGGGCGCGGCGCCGCGCTCTCCCATCTCGGCTACCGCTCCGTGACACGCCCCAAATCCTACCACCTGAAGAAGGTTTGATCTCGCATGACGCTCCGGGGCAACTGGTCCTACCCGACAACCATCCGCTTCGGCGCCGGCCGCATCGTGGAGATCGCGCAGGCCTGCCGCGCCGCCGGCATCACCCATCCGCTGCTCGTCACCGATCGCGGGCTGGCAAGCCTGCCGGTCACGGCGCGCACGCTCGATCTGATGGAGGAGGCTGGCTTTGCCCGCGCGATCTTCGCCGAGGTCGATCCTAACCCCACCGGCGCCAATCTCGAAGCCGGCATCGAGGCCTACAACGATGGCGGCCATGACGGCGTCATCGCCTTCGGCGGCGGCTCGGGGCTCGATCTCGGCAAGGCCGTCGCATTGATGGCCGGGCAGAAGCTCTCCGTTTGGGAACTGGAGGATATCGGCGACTGGTGGACCAAGGCCGATTCTGACGCGATCGCCCCCATCGTCGCGGTGCCGACGACGGCCGGCACGGGCTCGGAGGTCGGCCGCGCGAGCGTTCTGACCGACGAGACGACCGAGCTGAAGAAGATCATCTTCCATCCGAAGGTGATGCCCTCGGTCGTCGTCGCCGACCCCGAGCTGACCGTGGGCATGCCCCGCGCCGTCACCGCCGGCACCGGCATGGACGCCTTCGCGCATTGCTTGGAGGCCTATTGCTCGCCGCACTATCACCCCATGAGCCAAGGCATCGCACTCGAAGGCCTGCGGCTGGTGAAGGAGAACTTGCCTGCCGCCTACGAGACGCCGGACGACATGGAAGCCCGCGCGCACATGATGAGCGCCGCCATGATGGGCGCGACCGCCTTCCAGAAGGGGCTAGGCGCCATCCACGCGCTCTCGCACCCGATCGGCGCGCTTCACCACACCCATCACGGCACGACCAACGCCGCCGTCATGCGCCCCGTCCTCGCCTTCAACCGGGAGGCCATCGAGACCCGCATCGTGGCGGCGGCGGCTTATCTCGGCATAGAGGGCGGGTTCGACGGGTTCGACGCCTTCGTGCGCGACCTCAACGCGAGCCTCGCCATCCCCGAGACGCTGACGGCGCTCGGCGTGCGCGACCCCGATCTCGACCGCCTGACCGAGATGGCCCTGCGCGACCCGAGCGTCGGCGGCAATCCCGTCACGATGACCGCGGAGAACACGCGGGCGCTGTTCGAGGCCTGCCTTTGACATGACGTCCTTCGACGATCGCCATACCCGCAACAAATCCCTCGTCGCGCCCTCGCGCGCCGCGCAATACGACTTCACCGAGGCCGGCGCCCGCAAGGCCCTTTCCAACCTCCTCACGCCCGACGCCCTCGTTCGCCTCGCTCATCCCATCGGCGACATGCGCGGCCCCGACGCCCTTTACGAGACCGCCTACGCCCCCCTCCTCGCCGCCTTTCCGGACATCGAGCGGCGGGACACCATCGTCATGGCCGGGGCGACCGAGGAAGGCGCCGACTGGGTCGGCTGCGGCGGCTTTTATGTCGGGACCTTTGAAGCGCCCTGGCTCGACATCCCGCCGACGGGCCACGTCGTCGTCATGCGCTTCCACGAGTTCTACCGCTTCGAGGACGAACGGGTCGTCGAGGTCCAGGCGCTCTGGGACATCCCGGAGGTGATGATCCAGGCCGGTGCCTGGCCGCTCAGCCCCAGCCTCGGGCGCGAATGGCACGTGCCGGGCCCCGCCCCGCAGGACGGGATCGTGCCCGGCCCCCACGACGAAGCGGCTTCGGAGGCATCGCGCCGGCACATCGTCGGGATGCTCGAACACCTCAAGCGCCACCCGAGCCGAGGCGGGCCGGAGGTGATGGAGATGGAGCGCTTCTGGCACCCTAGGATGACCTGGTACGGCCCCTCCGGCATCGGCACGGGGCGGGGCATCCGGGGCTTCCGGCACTGGCACCAGATCCCCTTCCTCGCCGGCATGCCCGACCGGGGCTCCTCCATCAACGAGATCGAATACCATTTCTTCGGCGACGGCCCCTACGCCGCCGTCACCGGCTGGCCCGACATGATCCAGACCCATTCGGGCGGCGGCTGGCTCGGCCTGCCACCGACGGGCAAGCGTTTCACCGCCCGTTCGCTCGACTTCTGGCGCATCGAGGACGGGCTCATCCGCGAGAACTGGGTGCTGCTCGACCTCCTCCACATCCACGACCAGCTTGGCGTCGACGTGCTGGCCCGCATGCGTGAGTTCAACAAGGCGCGCCAGGGCTTCGATCCGGAGACGGGGCACGCGCTGGTTGGCGCTCCTATGCCCTAGGGGCCCCTGCGCCGGCCCATTCGTCCAGCGAGTACGGTTGATCGCGCGCTCGTCGATTGCGGCTTGCCAATTCCGGGCTGTCTGCGCGAACTCTAGGCCTTGCGCGCCGGCACGCCCGCGCGCCCATCAGCAAACCCAGCCGCGCGCGAGCGGCGCGTTCGAGGTCCGCTTCCATGTCCGCCCCTGTGTCCGCCTCCGTGTCCGCCTCAGTGTCCGCCTCTCTGGCCTCGCACCCAACCCGTGCGTCCGGCCCGCGCATCGCCTTCATCGGCGCGGGCTCGACCGTCTTCACCCGCCATCTCGTCGGAGACATCCTCCTGAAGCCCGCGCTCGCCGGCGCGACGCTGGCGCTGATGGATATCGACGAGACGCGGCTGGCCGAATCGGAGATCGTGGTCGGCAAGATCGTCGAGACGCTGGGCGTGCCGGCCCGCATCGAGACCACGCGTGATCGCCGCCGCGCGTTGGAGGGGGCTGACTTCGTCGTCGTCTCCTTCCAGATCGGCGGCTACGAGCCCTGCACGGTCACCGATTTCGAGGTCCCCAAACGCTTCGGCCTCAGGCAGACGATCGCCGACACGCTCGGCATCGGCGGCATCATGCGGGGTCTGCGCACGGTGCCCCATCTCTGGGCCGTCTGCGAGGACATGCGCGCCCTTTGCCCCGACGCGATCCTCCTCCAATACGTGAACCCGATGGCGATCAACACCTGGGCGATCGCGGAGAAATACCCGGAGATCCGGCAGGTCGGTCTGTGCCACTCGGTTCAGCACACGGTGGCGGAGATCGCGCACGATCTCGGGATGAACCCCGCCGACATCGCCTACAAGGCGGGCGGTATCAACCACTTGGCCTTCTTCACCAGGCTGGAGCGTCGCGAAGCGGACGGGAGCTTCACCGACCTCTACCCGGCGCTGCGCGCGGGCTATGCAGAAGGCCGCCTGCCCGGACTGCCGCTCCTCCACCAGCGCTGCCCCAACAAGGTGCGCTACGAGATGATGACGCGGCTCGGCTATTTCGTGACCGAGTCCTCCGAGCATTTCGCCGAATACACGCCCTATTTCATCAAGGAAGGGCGCGACGATCTCATTGCGCGCTTCGGCATCCCGCTTGACGAGTATCCAAAGCGCTGCGTCGAGCAGGTCGCCAACTGGCGCGCCGAGGCCGAGGCGATGGTGTCGGCCGAGGCCGTCGAGGTCGTCGACAGCGGCGAATACGCGGCCTCGATCGCCAACTCGGTCGTGACCGGAGAGCCGAGCGTGATCTACGGCAATGTCGCCAATTCTGCACCCGGCCGTGGCGGTGTCCTCATCGACGGTCTGCCGCAGGCTTGCGCCGTCGAGGTGCCGATCCTCGTAGACGAGAACGGTTTGCAGCCGACCCGGCTCGGCACGCTGCCGCCGCAGCTGACGGCGCTGATGCGCACCAATGTGAACGTCCAGGAGCTCACCGTCGCAGCGCTGACGAGCGAGAACCCCGAGCACATCTACCACGCCGCCATGCTGGATCCGCACACGGCCGCCGAACTCGATCTGCAGCAGATCTGGGACATGACGGACGCCCTTCTCGCCGAGCACGGCGAATGGGTGCCCGCGTGGGCGCGCCCGGGCACGGCCATCGCGGCTGAGTAGGCCCCGGGCCTCGGGGAATCCGGAAGGGGGTCGAGGCGGGGCCGGTATCGCTCCGCCGAGGTCGAACGGGACTCACGCGCGGCTCACCGCCGTGTGACCCGGCTTGTTCTATTGTCAGTTTCGTAGATTGCCAAGGTGTCTGTATGTTCAGTTATTCCGATCGATCGGCGGCGCCTTCACCCCGTCCGCCCCCTTTTAGAGGACCCAAGACGATGACGAATTTCTATGATCCGAACTCGAGCGCCCTTCCGCCCCTGACGGGGGCCATGCTCGCCGTCCTGATGATCTCGGGCTGCGTGGCCACCGTCGCCTTCGACGTCTACGGCCAGTCGCTTTCGCCCATGATGGGCTTTGCCAATCTCGCCCCCGTGCCGCTCGCCACGCAGACCTGGAGCGTACTCTTCGGCGAGGCCTACCGGCCGGGCGGCCACCTCCTCCACTACATCGCCGGCGTGCTGGCCTATCCGATCGGCTGGATGTTCGTCTGGCGCCCGATCGTCCACCGCATCCTGCCCGACATCCACTGGATCCTCTCCTCGACGCTCTATGGCGTCGGGCTCTGGGTCTTCGCGATGTACGTCATGGCCCATCTCGTGGCCGGCAATCCGCCCTTCCTAGGCTTTACGGGCATCACCTGGGTCGCGCTCGTCGGACACGTGCTCTACGCGCTCGTGCAGGCCTTCGCCGAGCGCCGGCTCGTCTATCGCTACGAGGCCGGCCTGACGACCTGAAGGGGCGACGGGGCCAAGCAGGAGGAGGGATCGCCATGGAAGCCGAAGCCTATCTGATCCTCCTCGGCCTGCTCTTCGCGGTCACGCTGATGACGGGGCTGGCGGCAAAGGTCTTCGTCACCGGACCCATCCTGGCCATCGCGACGCTGACGGTCGCGGTCTCCGCCATCCTCCACGGCCAGTCCTCCTTCGCCGCGCCCTGGCTTTGCGGGCGGGAGGATGCCGCGGCCGACGCGAAGCCGGCGCCTGCGCGCTCGACCCCGGTCTAGGGTTCGATCAGTCTTCCACCCGCTTGTTGTGGATGGCCTGCGCCTCCTCGACATGGTCGTCGGGCGAGATGTTGACGACCTCGGTGCCCGAGCGTGCGAGCGCATTGTCGCCCGACCCGTAGTCCGCGTCCTGCGGGCGGTGCTTGATCGCGTCGGCGTCCGCCGGTTCGTTCGTGACGTCGGGATCGGTCGGCTCGCCGGCCGAATCGGCGGACGCAGGAGTCGCGGCGGCTCCCGATGGGCCCGGATGGCCGCCGGGGCCGGGGCCCATGTTCGGGTTGCGGTAGTCGCTGGGCGCGGGGCGGTCCTTGTCCTCGCCAAAGGGCGTCGTGCCGTGCGCGGCGTCGGCCTGGAGGCGCGTCTCGCTGCTGTCGTGCTCGGGTCCGTCGGGGTGCTCGGCCATGGCGCTTTCCTCTCACGCGAACTGATGCCGATAAACGGGCCAGGCGGCCTGAGCGTTCCGCGCCCGGCCATGATGCCGCGGCCCGCCCTTGCGCTGGCCGGGGGTGGCGGGCAATAGTCGCCCCCAGGCCGCCCTTCGAACGATGCGGCTAGATCTGGGAGAATTGAGATGTCCGCATTCCGCAGAACCCTTCTTGCCGCCGTCGCGGTCGGTGCGCTGGCCCTGCCGGGCAGCGCCTTCGCGCAGGTGGCGCTGACCTTCCAGTCGGCTGACCAGGCCGGCAACCCCAACTACATCCTCCAGAAGGAGCTCTTCGCGGACAAGGTCGGCGAGATCACCAATGGCGAGGTGACGGTCGAGCTGCTGCCGGTCGGGTCCGTGGTCGAGTACAACGAGACGCTCGACGCCGTGGGCGCCGGTATTCTCGACGGTCAGATCACCGACACGTCCTATTTCGCGGGCAAGGACCCGGCCTTCTCCCTGATCGGCAATCCGGTCGGCGCCTATGGCGCGCCCGACGAGATGTTCGGCTTCATGGACAATGGCGGCGCCGAACTGATGCGCGAGCTCTACGAGCCCTACGGCCTCTACTTCATCGGCCCTTCGACGCCCGGCCTCGAGGCCTTCGTCTCCAAGGTGCCGCTCAACGGCGTCGACGATCTCCAGGGCCTCAAGATGCGCGCGCCCGAGGGCCTCGTGCAGCAGGTCTTCGCGGCCGCCGGCGCAAGCCCCGTCAACCTGCCCTCGTCCGAGGTCTTCACCTCGCTCGACAAGGGCGTCATCGACGCGGCCGACTTCTCGGTCTTCTCGACCAACCAGGCGCAGGGCCTGCACGACATCGCGTCCAACCCCGTCTATCCGGGCTTCCACTCCATGCCGCTCATCGAGATCTCGATGAACAAGGACAAGTGGGACAGCCTGACCGACGAGCAGCGCGCCGGCATCGAGGAGGCCGCCCGCGAGTTCCGCTCCGCCCAGGTGGCGCAGCTGGCCGAGAACGACATGAAGGCCGTCGAGGAGGCCAAGGCCGGCGGCGAGGTCACTGTCACCGACTGGGCGCCCGAGGAGCGGGCCCGCTTCCGCGCCATCGCGGCCGAGGAGTGGAAGTCGATCGCGTCCCAGTCCGAGAACGCGCAGAAGGTCTACGACACGCTGACTGCCTACCTGCGCGAGGAAGGCCTGATCGCCGAATAGGCAGGGCGGGACCGACTGGCCGTGGCATCCGCCACGCGCCGGATCGGTGACGCGAAGGCGTTCGGGCTTCGGCCCGGGCGTTCGGCCCGGTGGTGCGCTCGCGATTCCATCGGTCCTATCTGAAAGCGAGGGGAATGGCGCGTGACCGAGAGAACCAAGCTGGAGACCGATCTCGCCGCCACGTCCGAGGATCTGCCTCGCGACCTGCCACCCCATGCGGCCGCCACTCCTCTCCCGACGCCGCCGCATGTCTTGAGCGAGCCGGTGCCGGCGGCGTCCGGGCGGTTCGGCAAGGTGGTCGACCGGGTCGGCGTCTTCTTCGCCGTCTGCTTCCTCGTCTCGACCGGCATCATCCTGTTCGAGATCGTCATGCGCTACGTCTTCCTCTCGCCCACCATCTGGGTGCACGAGACGACGACCTTCCTTTGCGGCATCAGCTTTGCCTATGGCGGGCTCTACGCGCTCTCGAGGGACCGGCACATCCGCGTCGTCCTCATCTACGATGCCGTGCCGGCACACGTGCGGCGCGTGCTCGACATCGTGCTCTCGATCATCGGCCTCGTGACGATGCTCTTCTTCGCCGTCGCCGCCTGGTCGAATGCCAGCCGCTCGATCTTCACGCCGCAGGGCGTCTTCCGGCTGGAGACCACCGGCTCGGCCTGGAACCCGCCCTATCCGGGGCTGGTCAAGCTCTTCCTCTTCGGCGTGATCGTCGCCATGGCGATCCAGTTCGTCATCCTCATCATCAACTACGCGCGCGGGCGCGGCGAGCAGGCCGACGAGGCCTCCACGTAAGGCCGACCGGAACGCGCGGACCATGGATTTCGACCTCTTCGGCTTCTACGGCTCCCTGAAGGGCCTGGGGATAGACGGCGCCTCGCTCCTCATGCTCGTCATGCTGCTGGGACTGCTCGTCACGGGCCTGCCGCTTGCCTTCGTCACCTTGCTGACGGCGCTCATCTTCGCGCTCGGCTGGTTCGGGCCGATGGCGGTGCCGCTCATCACGTCGCGCATCTTCACCTTCATTCAGTCCTACGTCTTCGTCGCCGTGCCGATGTTCGTCCTGATGGCTTCCATCCTCGATCGATCGGGCATCGCGCGCGACCTCTTCGACGCGATGAAACTGGTGGGCGGGCGGATAAGGGGCGCGCTGGCGGTGCAGACGCTGGTCGTCGCGGTCATGCTGGCTGCGATGTCTGGCATTATCGGCGGCGAGATCGTGCTTCTGGGGCTCCTCGCCCTGCCGCAAATGCTTCGCCTCGGCTACGACCGGTCACTCGCCATCGGCGTCGTTTGCGCCGGCGGCGCGCTCGGCACGATGGTGCCGCCCTCCATCGTCCTCATCATCTACGGGCTGACGGCGAACGTCTCGATCTCGGATCTCTTCACCGCCTCCTTCACGCCGGGGCTGATGCTGGCGAGCTTCTACGCGATCTACGTCCTCACCCGTGCCTATCTCAACCCGGCGCTCGCCCCCATCCGCGGCGAGGGGGAGGTGCCCGATATTTCCGGTCGGCGCCTCGTCATCGGCCTCGCGCTGCCGCTTCTCGTCATCGCGATGGTGCTGGGCTCGATCTATGGCGGCATCGCGTCCGTTACCGAGGCGTCGGGCCTCGGCGTGGTCGGCGTCATCCTCTCGACGCTGGTGCGCGGCGAGCTGACATTCAAGCTGATGAAGGACGCCGCCCTCCAGACGCTCTCCACCTGCGGCATGATCGTCTGGATCGGCATCGGCGCCTCCGCGCTCATCGGCGTCTACAACCTCATGGGCGGCAACCGCTTCGTCGAGAGCATGCTTCTCGGCGTCTCCGACAATCCGACCGTCATCCTCCTCCTGATGATGGCGATCCTTCTCGTCCTCGGCCTCTTCCTCGACTGGGTCGGCATCGCGCTCCTGACCATGCCGATCTTCGTGCCGATCATCACCGGGCTCGGCTACGATCCGATCTGGTTCGGCGTCCTCTTCTCGATGAACATGCAGGTCTCGTTCCTCTCGCCGCCCTTCGGACCGGCGGCCTTCTATCTGAAATCCGTCGCGCCGCCCGACATCACGCTCGCCATCATCTTCAGGGCTCTCCTGCCCTTCATCGGCATCCAGATCTTCGCCCTGGCGCTCCTCATCATCTTCCCCGAGATCGCCCTCTGGTGGCGCGACTAGGGGCGGCGGCAGGTCCGGCCTTCATGACGGCGAGAGGAGATTTTGGTCGGCCGCCGCCCATGGCGACGACGCGCATCGAGACGGACGCGGAGTCCTCGAACCTCGTCGCCAACCGTCTCTCAATGCGGGAATCGTTGGTGGAGCCGAGCGGGATCGAACCGCTGACCTCGTCATTGCGAACGACGCGCTCTCCCAACTGAGCTACGGCCCCACGTTGGGGCGCATTTATGTGGTCGGGCGGTCGGGTGTCAAGGCGTTAGAAGCTCGCCGTCGTAGGTAGGCCGTCGTCGCGCCAGGCCGTCGTCGCGCCTTGCCGTCTCGCCATCTCGCCATCTCCCTCTGCCGGCGCGCGCCTGGCCCGGCACAGTCGATGGATGAAGATCACGATCCTCGACGACTATGCCGACACGGTCCGCACGCTCGATGCATTCAAAGTGCTTGGCGCGCACGACGTGACGGTGCTGAAGCGCCACGAGCCCGACCCCGATCGACTGGCGGCGGCCATCGGCGAAGCCGAGGCGCTCGTCCTTATTCGCGAGCGCACGCCGATCACGGCCGCCTTGCTCGATCGATTGCCGAAGCTGCGGCTCATCGCCCAGCACGGCGCGGTGCCGCATATCGACCTGGCGGCCTGCGCCGAAAGGGGGGTCACCGTCTCGTCTGGCAAGGCGGGCGGCACGCCGCCTTATGCGACGGCCGAGCTGACCTTCGGCCTCGTCCTCGCCGCCTTCCGCCATATCCCGTCTGAGGCGCGGAGCCTCGCCGAGGGGCGCTGGCAGACGAAGGTCGGCCGCACGCTCCACGGCAAGCGCTTCGGCGTGTGGAGCTATGGCCGGATCGGCCGTGCCGTCGCCGGTTATGCCCGCGCCTTCGGCTGCGAGACCGTCGCCTGGGGCAGCGAGGAGGCGCGCGAGCGGGCGAGGGGCGATGGTGTCACCGTTCTTGGAAGCCGCGCCGAGCTCCTGGAGACCTGCGACGTCGTCTCGCTCCACCTGCGCCTCTCCGACCGTACGCGCGGCGTCGTGACGGCGGACGACCTCGCGTCGATGAAACCGGACGCGCTCCTCGTCAACACCAGCCGGGCCGGGCTGATCGCCGATGGCGCCCTAGAGGCCGCGCTGGCGAAGGGCCGTCCGGGTCAGGCCGCCGTGGACGTCTTCGAGGCGGAGCCGGCCGGCGCCGATCATCCGCTCCTGGCACGGCCAAACGTCGTCGCGACGCCCCATCTCGGCTACGTGACGCGCGAGGAGTTCGAGGCGCAGTTCGCCCGCATCTTCGAAAACGTGCTCGCCTTCGCGGCCGGTCGGCCGATCAACGTCGTCGACCCTTAAGGTCTGTGGATCGGATCGACCCAAGCGACCTCGGTCGTCTCCTCGCTGGCCGCGATATCGAGATTGACCACGACCGCCTCGTTGTCCGAGCGCACGAGCACGCATTCGAGCGGCTCGTCGCTCGAGGCGTTGATCTCCTGATGCGGCACGTAGGGCGGCACGAAGATGAAGTCGCCGGGCCCCGCCTCGGCGACGAATTCGAGCGCCTCGCCCCAGCGCATCCGCGCCCGGCCCCTGACGATGTAGATCACGCTCTCGAGCGCGCCGTGATGGTGCGCGCCGGTCTTGGCGCCCGCGTGGATGGTGACGGTGCCGGCCCAGATCTTCTGCGCGCCGACGCGCGCGAGGTTGATGGCGGCCTCGCGGTGCATGCCCGGCGTCTGGGGCGTGTTGTCGTCGAGCGATCCGGCGGGGATGACCCGCACGCCGTCATGCTTCCAGTCGGGAGAGTGCGTCATGTCCAAAGCCTAGCGCAGCCAAGGCTGGCCCGAAAGGCCATCACGAGCCGCATCTTGCCGCGGCGCCTCGCCTGCCCCTAGTTAGACGCCCTTCCCAATCGAGGCGGCCGCTGCGTGACGACACCGACGAGCATCGACGAGACGGCTGCGCTGCTGGCGGGCGAGGACTATGTCGCCGGGCGCGATCTCGCCACCGTCGCCTTCCTGTCGCTCGCTCTCGCCAAGCCGCTCTTCCTCGAGGGCGAGCCGGGGACCGGCAAGACCGAGATCGCCAAGGCGCTCGCCTCCGGCCTCGGGCGCAGGCTCATTCGGCTGCAATGCTATGAAGGGCTCGACATCGCGTCGGCGCTCTACGAGTGGAACTTCGCCGCGCAGATGATCGCGATCCGCACCGCCGAGGCGTCGGGCGAGACGGACCGAGGGGCTCTCAAGGCCGAGCTGTTCTCGGACGAGTATCTGATTCGCCGCCCCTTGCTGGAGGCGATGACGCCCCATGGCGAGGGCCCGCCCGTCCTCCTCGTCGACGAGGTCGACCGCACGGACGAGCCCTTCGAGGCCTTCCTTCTCGAAGCGCTGTCGGACTTCCAGGTCACGATCCCCGAGATCGGCACCATCCGCGCGGCCGAACCGCCCATCGTGATCCTGACGTCCAACCGTACTCGCGAGGTTCATGACGCCCTGAAGCGGCGCTGCCTCTACCACTGGGTCGGCTATCCGGACTTCGCGCGCGAGATGGCGATTCTCAACGCGCGGGTGCCCGAGGCCTCCGAGACGCTCTCAAACGAAATCGTCGCCTTTATCCAGGCGCTCAGGGGCGAGGATCTCTTCAAGGCGCCGGGCGTCGCCGAGACGCTCGACTGGGCGCGGGCGCTGGTGGCACTCGATACGGTTGCGCTCTCGCCCGAGATCGTGTCGGACACGCTGGGCGCAATCCTCAAATATCAGGACGACATCGCCCGGGTCTCGGCCTCCGAGACCACCCGCATCCTCGCCGAGGCCCGCACCCGACTGGCGAGCGTGTGACGGGCGCGGCGCTCGACCTGCCCGGCCGGCTGCCTGAGAACGTCGTCCATTTCGCGCAGGCCCTGCGGCGCGCGGGGATCAATGTCGGCGCCGCCGAGACGCGCACCGCCATCGAGGCGCTGACGGCCACAGGCTTTCGCCACCGGGCCGACTTCCACGCCGCCTTGCGCGCCGTGATGGTGACGCGCGCCTCCCAGCTCGATCTCTTCGATCAGGTCTTCGCCCTCTTCTGGCGCGATCCGGAGATCCTGGAGAAAATGATGCATACGCTTTCGCCTCTGCAGCGCGGGGATGGCGTGCCGCCGCCGCCCGCCGCCGCCGAGCGCCGGGCGAGCGAGGCGCTGGGCGTCGTGCCCGAGCCGCCCGAACCGAAGCGGACGCGCGAGAAGATAACCTTCGACGCCCGCCTCAGCCTCTCCGGCGCGGAGCGCCTCGGGGCGATGGACTTCGAGCAGATGAGCGGGGCGGAACTCGCCGAGGCGGAGGCCGCGATCCGGACGCTGACCCTGCCCGTTCCGCGCCTGTCCGGACGCCGTACGCGGCCCGGTAAGCGGGGCCGGGCGCCCGATCTTGGCGCGACGCTTCGTGCGAGCCTGCGCCGGGGCGGCGAGATGGCCGGCCTCGCGCGCCGCGCGCCCAGCCGGCGCCGCCTGGATCTCGTCGTCCTCTGCGACATCTCGGGCTCGATGTCGGTCTATTCGCGACTCATCCTCGTCTTCATCCATGCGCTCACGCACGCACCCGCTCGGGACTGGGGGCATGTCCATGCCTTCACTTTCGGCACCCGGCTGACCAACGTCACGCGTGCGCTCGCCCAACGCGACCCCGATGCCGCACTCGCCGCCCTCGGCGCGTCGGCGCGGGACTGGTCGGGCGGCACCCGCATCGGCGAGGCCCTCGAGCGTTTCAACAAGGATTGGTCGCGCCGTGTACTCGGGTCGGGCGCAAGCGTCCTCCTCGTCACCGACGGGCTGGAGCGCGGGGCGCCGGATGCCCTCGGCGCCCAAGCCGAACGGTTGAGCCTGTCCTGCCGCCGCCTCCTCTGGCTCAATCCCCTGCTGCGCTTCGAGGGGTTCAGCCCCGAGGCCGGCGGCGTGCGCGCGCTTCTGCCGCATGTCGACGGCCTCTATGCCTGCCACTCGCTCGCGAGCGTCGCCGATCTCGCCACCAGCCTGTCGGGGCCCGGCGTCCTCCCCGCGATGCGCCGCCCGTAAGGTTTCGTTTCGCGGTTGCGAATATTTTGCTGCGTGTGCGAAAGAATAGAATGGTCCGGTATCGGACGAAGGTCGTGTATTGCGGGGCGTCGATAGCACTTGCGCGGTCGGTCCGAGCGTTTAGTCTCCACTGAACGACAGGGAGCGGGCCCGAACCTGCCCCATGGGACTCCGGGAGGGACTTGGCATGACACAGGGTTTGGATGGCGCATCGGGCGAGCTCGGGCGGCACGTGGCGCAAGGCGTGCCGAGTGGCGGGGACCCGGCGGCCGGCTCCACCGTTCCGGTCTCGCTCACCGTCAACGGCAAGGCCGTGGCGCGCAGCGTGAAGGGCACCACGCTCCTCTCCGAGATGCTGCGCGAGGACCTGCGGCTGACCGGTACCCATGTCGGCTGCGACACCAGCCAGTGCGGCGCCTGCGTCGTGCATGTGGACGGGAAGGCCGTGAAGTCCTGCACCATGCTCGCGGCCTCCGCCGAGGGCGCCGAGGTCACCACCGTCGAGGGGCTGGCCAATGGCGAGCTCCACCCGATGCAGCAGGCCTTCCACGACCACCACGGGCTGCAGTGCGGCTATTGCACGCCGGGCATGATCATGGCCGGGATCGACATCGTGAACCGCCATAAGGCGAGCGGCGAGGCGCTGACCGAGGAGGTGATCCGCGACCAGCTCCAAGGCAATATCTGCCGCTGCACGGGCTATCACAACATCGTCCTCGCCATCCAGGACGCCGCGACGAAGATGTAAAGCGCAGGCCTTCGGGCCGGCGGATCCATTGATGGGCGGCGCCACGACCGGCCGACACGCCCCACGATACGAGGACACGACCATGGACGGCGGAAACCCCCAAGAGATCAAGGGCGACGGCATCGGCGCCCGCGTGAAGCGCAAGGAAGACAAGCGCTTCATCACCGGCAAGGGCCGGTACACGGACGACATGCGCATGGAGAACCAGGCCTACGCCGCCTTCGTCCGCTCCCCCCACGCGCACGCCAAGGTGACGGGCATCGATGCCTCGGCGGCCGAGGCCATGCCGGGCGTCGTCGCCGTCTTGACCGGCAGGCAACTCACCAGCGACGGCATCGGCAACATCATCACCGGCTGGTCGATCACGTCGAAGGACGGCAGCCCCATGCAGATCGGCGCCTGGTCGGCCCTCGCGACGGACAAAGTGCGCTATGTCGGCGACGCGGTCGCGATCGTCGTCGCGGACGACGAGGCGACGGCGCGGCTCGCGGCGGAGCGCGTCGAGGTCTCCTACGAAGTGCTGGGCGCCGCCGCCGCGACCGCGACGGCGATGGATGCGGGCAAGCCTCTCGTCCACGACGAGATCGCCGACAATCTCTGCTTCGATTGGGAGATCGGCGAGGAGGCCAAGACCGACGAGGCGCTCACCGGCGCGGCCCATATCACCGAACTCGAGATCACCAACAACCGGCTCAGCCCCAACGCGATGGAGCCGCGCGTCGCGATCTCGGTCTATGACGAGGCCGACGACCACTACACGCTCTACACGACGAGCCAGAACCCGCACGTTGCCCGGCTCGTCCTCTCGGCCTTCTACAACGTCGCGCCAGAGCATAAGCTACGCGTGATCGCGCCCGATGTCGGCGGCGGCTTCGGCTCCAAGATCTACATCTACCCCGAGGAGATCACCTGCCTCTGGGCGAGCCTGAAGACCGGCCGCTCCATCAAGTGGACCTCGACGCGCTCCGAGGCCTTCATGACGGACGCGCACGGGCGCGACCATGTCACGAAGGCGCGCATGGGCTTCGACGCCGAGGGCCGTATCGTCGGCTTCAAGGTCGACACCATCGCCAATATCGGCGCCTATGCGTCGCTCTTCGCCACCGCGACGCCGACTTATCTCTACGGCACGCTCCTGTCGGGCCAATACGACATCCCGGCCATCTACGGGAACGTGAAGGCGGTCTACACCAACACCGTGCCGGTCGATGCCTATCGGGGTGCCGGACGGCCCGAGGCGACCTATCTCGTCGAGCGGATGATGGAGAAGGCGGCCCGCGAGATGGGCCGAGACCCGGCCGACCTGCGTCGACAGAACTTCATCCGCGAGTTTCCCTACCAGACGCAGGTGCTCCTGGCCTACGATTCGGGCGATTTCGACGCCATTCTCGACATGGCGCAAAAGGCCGCCGATGTCGGAGGCTTCGAGGCGCGCCGGCAGGAAGCGGCCCGGCGCGGCAAGATGCGCGGGCTCGGCTATTCCTGCTTCATAGAGGCGTGCGGACTGGCGCCCTCGGCCGCCGCGGGCTCGTTGGGCGCCGGCGTCGGCCTCTGGGAGAGCGCCGAGGTGCGGGTCAATCCGGCCGGCACGATCGAGATCCTGACCGGCTCGCACAGCCACGGCCAGGGCCACGAGACGACCTTCGCACAGCTCGTGGCCGATCGGTTCGGCGTTCCGATCGACACCGTCTCGATCGTCCACGGCGACACCGACAAGGTGCAGTTCGGCATGGGCACCTACGGCTCCCGCTCAGGGCCCGTGGGCATGTCCGCCGTCATGAAGGCGCTCGACAAGGTCGAGGCGAAGGTCAAGACCATCGTCGCCCATACGCTGGAGGCCGCCGAGGACGACATCGTCATCGAGGACGGCCAAGCCAAGGTCAAAGGCACCGACAAGTCGATGGCCTGGCACGAAGTCGGGCTCGCCGCCTACATGGCGCACAACCTCCCCGAGGGCATCGAGCCCGGCCTCAAGGAGACGAGCTTCTTCGACCCGGTCAACTTCTCCTTTCCCAGCGGCGCCTTCATCTGCGAGGTCGAGGTCGACCCGGAGACGGGCGTGACGGAGATCATACAGTTCGTGGCCGCCGACGATTTCGGCACCATCATCAACCCGATGATCGTCGAGGGCCAGGTCCATGGCGGCGTCGCGCAGGGCATCGGACAGGCCATGCTGGAAGGCGTCGTCTACGACGATGCGGGCCAGCTCCTGACCGGCTCCTACATGGACTACTGCATGCCGCGCGCGGACGATCTGCCCAGCTTCAAGATCGACCATGGCTGCACGCCCAGCCCCAACAACCCGCTCGGCCTCAAGGGCTGCGGCGAGGCGGGGGCGATCGGCGCTCCGCCGGCCGTCATCAACGCGATCACCGACGCGATCGGCAGCGAGGAGCTCGCCATGCCGGCGACGCCGCTCGCCGTCTGGTCGGCCATCGAGGCCACCCGCATGCCCATCGCGGCCGAATAGGGGAGGACGACATGTACGAAGCCCACTACCACCGCCCGTCCTCGCTCGAGGAGGCCGCGTCGCTTCTCGCCGAGAAGGGTGAGGCCGCGATCATCGCCGGCGGTCAGACATTGCTGCCGACGCTGAAGCTCCATCTCGCCGCGCCGTCGGACCTCATCGATCTGCGCGCCATGCCGGAGCTGCGGGGCGTGCGACGCGATGGCGACACCGCCGTCATCGGCGCGATGACGACCCATGCCGAGGTCGCCACCGACGAGACGGTCCGCGCGCTCGTGCCCTCGCTCGCCAAGCTCGCGGGCAAGATCGGCGATCCGGCCGTGCGGCACCTGGGGACCATCGGCGGCTCGATCGCCAATAACGACCCGGCCGCCGACTACCCCGCCGCCATGCTCGCCCTCGGCGCGACCCTGGTGACGGATAGGCGCGAGATCGCCGCCGAGGACTTCTTCGACGGAATGTTCACGACCGCGCTCGACGAGGGCGAGATCCTGACCGCGATCAAGGTTCAAGGCGCCGAGGCGGCGGCCTATGCCAAGTTTCGAAACCCGGCCTCGCGCTACGCCATGTGCGGCGTCTTCGTTGCCAGGCACGCCGACGGCGTGCGCGTCGCGGTGACGGGGGCTGGCGAGAACGGCGTCTTTCGCCATTCAGGCCTCGAGGCCGCGCTCGACGCGGACTTCTCCGCCGATGCGGTCAAGACCGTGGAGATCGCGACCGACGGGCTCATCACCGACATGCACGCCTCTCCCGCCTACCGTGCCAACCTCATCCGCGTGATGACCGCACGAGCCGTCGAAGCGGCGATGTAGGCGGGTCGCCCTTTCCGTTCCTTCTCCCCTCGGCGAGAAGGGGCGGACGGGTGAGGGGAGCACCGGCGCCGTGCGGTCCCCGGCATCGCAAAGGAGAGACGCTACAGCGGTGCGCGAGCAAAAAGGCCCCGCAATGCGGGGCCTTTCCTCGTCAGGGTTTGAGGCCCGATGGGACCGGCGGTTCTTCCTTCATGAGAAGGATCGATATCCGCCGGTTGGAGGCGAGGAAGGGATCGTTGAGGAACAAGGGCTCGGTGTCCGCCTTGCCGACCACGGAGAAGATCCGCTCCGGCGCCAGCCCATGGGCCTCGAGAATGTCGCGCGCCGCATCGGCTCGTGCCGAGGACAGCTCCCAGGGACTCTGCGCAAGGCCTTCCTGAGCCGAGGCCGCCGTCGTGTGCCCCGTCACCATGATCCGGTTGGGCAGGCGCGCCAGCGCCGGGGCGATGTGCTCCAGGAGCGTGCGGGTGCGCTCGTAGGGCAGCTTGGAGCCCGGCGCGAACATGGAGCGGCCGTCCTCGTCGACGATCTGCAGGTTCAGCCCGTCCTCGGTCTCCTCCATGACGATGTTGTTGGAGATCTCGGCGATCTCCGGCATCTCCTGGAAGGCCTGGCGCAGGGACACCGTGGCGGTGGCGAACTGGCGCGGCCGCTCGATGTCAGAGCGTTCGAACTCGTGCGTGTTGGCCTCCGGTCCCTGCTTCTGCTTCTCGTCGTGCCGCTCGGTCGCGAACTCCGAGTTGAACTCGATCGGGATCTGGACGACGTCCTTGACGTGCTGGCGCATGGGCGAGCCCTCGACCTCGATCATGCCCGCCCGGCGCGTCACCGGCTTGACGCCGAAGGCGTCGCGCATCGAGCCCGCCACGACCTGGAGCCGGTACTGGTCCTGGATCGAGAAGGAGATGATGAGGACGAAGAAGCACACCAGGATGCTCATCAGGTCCGCGAAGGTGACCAGCCAGGCGGGAATGGGCGCCGGGCCGACCGCGCTCCTCTTTGTTAGGGCGGCCATGGATCAGGCCGCCTGCGGCTGGCCGGCCGGCTGACCGCCGCCCCCGCCCTTGGCCGCGACCGGCCCGCGCGCGTTCTCCGGCAGGTAGGCCAACAGCATCTCACGGATGAGGTTGGGATTCTTGTTCTGGCGGATCTGCGTCACGCCGTCCGTCACCAGCGCCTGATTGAGCTCGGTGTCCTTGAGCTTCATGGCGAGCTTGTCGGCGATCGGGATGGCGATGAGGTTGGCGATCAAGGCGCCGTAGAGCGTGGTCAGCAGCGCGATCGCCATCGAGGGGCCGATATTGCCCGGATCGTCCATGGTCGCGAGCATCTGGATGAGGCCGACCAGCGTGCCGATCATGCCGAAGGCAGGCGCCGCATCGCCGATGGCGCGGAAGATCTTCTCGCCCTGCTGCAGGCGCTCGACCTTGAGGTCGCCCTCGCGCGACATGGTCTCGGCGATGAACTCCACCTCGTGCCCGTCGGCGATGAGCTGGATGCCCTTGGCGAGGAAGTCGTCGTCGACCTTCTCGTTGTCGAGGCCGAGCGGGCCGGCCTTGCGGGCGATGCCGCCGAGGCGCGCGATCTCCTCGACCATGTCGCGATGCGAGCCCGACGGGTTGCGAACCGCGATCTTGACGCCGAGGCCGAGCGCCTTGAGGACGCCGCTCAAGGGGAAGCGGATGAGAACGGCCGCCGACGTGCCGCCCATCACGATGAGCGTCGAGGGCAGATCCATGAACTGCCCGAAGCTGCCACCCGTCAGCATCGCCATGCAGATGACGAAGATGCCCGCGATGACGCCGATAATCGTGGCGATATCCATAGCGCCATTCCCCCTCGATACGCTTCACACCGGCCCGCCGCGCGTGCCGCGCGGCTTATGGACCGTCAATAGTGAAGCCGAGGCTAGGCGGATCGGACTAAGGGTTCGCTAAACATCGCGGGCCGGCCTGCGGGCGCTCGGCCGCACCTTCGATCATGGTGAACGAAGGGTTACCGCACCGGACCTCAGGGCCCGAAGGCGACGTCGCGCCGCGCGACCATGATGGTGACGGCATAGCCCGAGACGACGTCGGCCAGCGCGAGAAGGACGAGGAGGAAGAAGGTCGAGGTTCCGCACCAGGGCACGAGCAGGAACTCTATGAGCGCAAAGACGAAGACGCCGAGCGAGAGCGTGTGGTTGACCAGCGTCGCGGCCCGTGCCGAACCGGCGTTCAGGACCTCGAAGAAGAGGAGAACGATGCCGAAGGCGACGAGCGATGCGCCCAGATCCATCTCCCAGACAGCGCCCGAGACGAGGGGCATTCGGAAGACTACCCAATCGAGCGGCATGAACATGCCGATGACGGTAATGTTGTAGAGTGCGATCACGAGCGCGATCAACGGCACGGCTCTGAGGGCCCTTAGCATGGCAGTCTCCGGCGCGAACGCGCGCCACGGAGCCCAGACCAAGGTGAGACGGCGCTTTTGAGGCCGCGTGCCCCGTGCCGTCGCTCTTCGCCTTGCCGCCGAGGCTCGTACCAAGCGCGCGTTCGACCGTGCGTTCCGTCAGTCCGCGCGGCGGTCGCTCGGCCGGGACCAGTCCGGCGGGGCGATCGCGCCGTGGGCATCCCTGAGGGCCTGCGACCAGCGCTCGGAGAGATCGGTGAAATAGGGATCGTCCGGCTCGATCCGATAGCGGATGGACGCGCGTAGGTCGTCGCGGTGGTAGACCAGCACGTCGGCCGGCAATCCGACCGAAAGGTTGGAGCGCAGCGTCGAGTCCATGGAGATGAGCGCGAGCTTCAAGGCCTCCATCACGTCGGTGCGAAAGGTGATGGCGCGGTCGAGAATGGGCTTGCCGTATTTGTGCTCGCCGATCTGGAGGAAGGGCGTGTCCATGCCCGCCTCGATGAAGTTGCCGGCCGAATAGACCTGGAAGAGCCGTAGGCGACGGTCGGCGACCTGACCGCCGAGGAGGAAGGAGACGCCGAAGTTGATGTCCTGAGCCTCCACCGTCGGCCCAAGCGTATTGTAGACCGTTCGGATGGCGCGGCCGACGAGATGGGCGGCCTCGAAGAGGCCCGGCACGTCGAGAATGGTCTGCACCCCGTCGCCGCTCTCATTGGGCACGCCCTCCTGGAGGAGGTTGAGGACGCCCTGGCTGATCGAGAGGTTGCCCGCCGTCGAGAGCGAGATCAGACGCTCGCCCGGCACCTCGAACGTGTGCAGCTTCCGGTAGGTCGAGATATTGTCGAGCCCGGCATTGGTGCGGGTGTCGGCCAGCATGACGAGGCCGCTCTCGGTGAGGATGCCGACGCAATAGGTCATGGAGAGGGAGGCCGCCATCGGTCCGCGAATCGGAGCGCCATTCTAGCGCGGCCGAGGAATATGCAAATGGCCTATGCGATCGACGCGTCCATAGCCACGCGTCGTGATGGCCACGCGCCCTACTGGCTCTGGAACTGGCCGTCCGAATCCTGCCGCTGCACCTGCCGCCCGCTCGCGCCCACCGCGACCTCGACCGTCATCGCCTCCCGGCCGCCACCGGCATAGGCGCCCCGGATGGCGGCGCCCGAAAGCGCGTCGAAACCGGTGGCGACGCGGACATAGCGCTCCGTCACGCAGATGCCGTTGGCGGCATCGAAGCCGACCCAGCCGAGATCGGGCACCAGCGCCTCGGCCCAGGCATGGCCCGCCTCCTGCACCGGCTCGCCGTCGGGGTGGTGGAGGTGGCCGCTCACATAGCGGGCGGGAATGCCGGCCTGGCGCGCGGCCGCGATGAAGACGTGGGAGAAGTCCTGGCAGACCCCGCGCCCGGCCCGGAGCGCTTCGGCGCCGGTGGTGCGCATGTCGGTCGTGCCGACCTCGAAGAGCATCCGCTCGCGCAGACGGCTCATCAACTCGTGAAGCGAGGTGAGGACATCCGCGTTCTTGCCCGCCGGCGGCGGGGCGAGGTGGCGGATCGCGTCGTCGGGCTTCGTGAGGTCGGTCTCGCGCAGGAAGACGCCCGCCGGCAGCCGCTCGCGCGTGCCGGCGACGATGCCGCCGGTGTCTTGCACCTCGACTTCGCCAAAGGCGGTGATGGTGAGGGCGTCGATCGGGCCATCGATCGTGAGATGGTGGACCGGGTTGCCGAGGGCATCGTTCCCCTGGAAGAGCCGCACGTCCTGGTCGACCTCGACGCGCCAGCGCCGCACGTATTGCGCGTCGTGCGTCTGCGGCGTCAGGCGCAGTACCTGGATGAGGGTGCGGGCCGGCTGGTCGTAAACGTAGCGGGTCTCGTGGTGAACGCGAAGGCGCATGATGTCAGCCGAGCAGGTAGTGTCGTGAGATGGCCTGGCCGAGCGCGGCGTTGCGGCCGAGGAAGTCGGTCAGCAATTCGTGCAGGCCCTCCTGGTAGATGCTCTTGACGTCGGACTGCACGAGCCGGCCGTGCATGGCGCGGGCCATGCGCTGACTCTCGCCCTGGCGGCCGTAGATATCGGCCAGCCCGTCGAGATATTCGCGCAGCTTCTCGGCGCAGGCCGTCAGCGAGCGGGGCATCTCGGGGCGGAGGATGAGGAGGTCGGCGACCAGCCAGGGCCTCAGCGCCTGTCGGTAGAGCGACTGGTAGTTGGAACGCGCGTTGACCGAGCGCAGGATCGCGCTCCACTGATAGTGGTCGAGCGAGCCGCCGACGGGCGATCCCTCGGGGAGCAGGAGGTTGTACTTCACGTCGAGAATGCGCGCCGTCGCGTCGGCCCGCTCCAGATAGGCTCCGACGCGCTGAAAGTAGAACGCATCGTTCCGCAGCATGGTGCGGTAGCAGGCGGCGTCGAAGAGGGCGGCGCTCTCGACGGCGATCCGAAGGAACTCGGGCAATTCCGATATGGTCGGCGCCGCGCCGCGCGGGCGCATGGCGAGCCAGGGCTCGTTGACCGCCTCCCAGACGGTATGGGGCAGATCGGCCCGCACGGCCCTCGCATTGGTTCGCGCAGCCTCGAGGCAGGAGCGGATGCTCGACGGGTTGCGCCGGTCGAAGGTGAGGAAGGCGATCGTATCGTCGGGCGTCACCTCCCTGTAGAGCGCGCGATAGGCGCTCTCCTGCCCGGCCGCGACGAGCGCCGACTGCCACTCGTTCGACGCCGCGCCGTCCTCGAGCGGCAGGGCCGAGAGGCGATAGGCGACGTCGAGAATGCGGGCGATATTGTCCAGCCGCTCCATATAGCGGGCGAGCCAGAAGATGTTGTCGGCGGTGCGCGAAAGCATGGTGTCAGTCCGGCTCGACGAATTCGATCTGGTTCCCGTCCGGATCGAGCGCGAAGCAGTAGAAGAAGCCGGCATCGGAATGCGCCGGCGCGGAGGCAATCGTCACGCCCATGGCGGTCAAGGTCTCGTGGGTGGCCGCCACGTCCGCGACCCTGAGCGCGACGTGGCGCAGGCCCATCGCCGTCAGCGAAGTCGCCACGTCCTCGCCGCGCGTCGCGTCGGGCCGAGGCGCATCGGTCTCGAAGAGCTCGACGGCAAAGCCCGGCCCCTCCATCAGCGCGATGCGGATCTTGCCGGCCGCGATCGACCATTCGGCGCCTGGCCTGAGGCCGAGCGTCCGCGCGTACCACGCCTTGGCGTCCGCCAGGCTCGATACGGTGAGGCCGTAATGGTGCAGCGCCTTGACGGCGACGGGGGTCGTCATGGTCTCGTCCTCACGTGCTGGGGCTCTCTACTCACTGAGCACCCAGGTGTCCTTGGTGCCGCCGCCCTGGCTGGAGTTGACGACGAGCGAGCCTTCCTTCAGCGCGACGCGCGTGAGCCCGCCCGGAACGGTGCGCACGCCGTCCGCGCCCGACAGGACGAAGGGGCGCAGGTCGACATGCCGTGGCGCGATGCCGCTCTCGACGAAGGTCGGGCAGGCTGAGAGGGAGAGCGTCGGCTGTCCGATGAAATCGTGCGGCGCGGCGCGGATGCGCTTCGCATAGGCCTCGATCTCGGCCTTGGTCGCATGCGGGCCGATGAGCATGCCGTAGCCGCCGGAGCCGTGAACCTCCTTGACGACGAGATCCTTCAGATTGTCGAGCACGTAGGCGCAGGCATCCGCCTCGCGGCAGCGCCAGGTCGGCACGTTCTCGATGATCGGGTCCTCGCCGGTGTAGAAGCGGATGATCTCCGGCATGTAGGAATAGATCGCCTTGTCGTCGGCGATGCCGGTGCCGACGGCGTTGGCGAGCGTCACGTTGCCGGCCCGGTAGACCTGCATTAGGCCCGGCACGCCTAGCATCGAATCGGCGCGGAAGGTGAGGGGGTCGAGGAACTCGTCGTCGACGCGCCGGTAGATGACGTCGACCTGTTGCGGGCCTTGGGTGGTGCGCATGTAGAGCTTCTCGCCGCGCACGAAGAGATCGGGCGCCTCGACGAGCTCGATGCCCGCCCGGTTGGCGAGGAAGGAGTGCTCGTAATAGGCCGAGTTGTACTGGCCGGGCGTGAGGATGACGACGTTGGGCGCGCGTGCCGCGTTGCGCGGCGCGACGGAGCGCAGCGTGGAGAGCATGGCGTCGGGATAGTTCTCGACCGGATGAATGCGATGCCTGGCGAAGAGCTCCGGCATCAGCCGGGTCGTCATCTCCCGGTTCTCCAGCATGTAGGAAACGCCGGACGGCACGCGCGCATTGTCCTCCAGCACGTAGAACGTGTCGGCGTCGACGCGCACGAGGTCGATGCCGCAGATATGGACGTAGAGACCGTGTGGGACCTCGAGCCCGACCATCTCTGCCTGGAAGGCCTCGTTCTGGAAGATGAGGTCCTCGGGTACGATGCCGGCCTTGAGGATCTCCTGCGCGCCGTAGACATCGCCGAGGAAGGCATTGATCGCGCCGACCCGTTGCTCCAGCCCGCGCGACATGTGTTGCCATTCGCCTTGGGTCAGGATGCGGGGTACGATGTCGAAGGGAATGATCCGCTCGTCGGCCTCCTCCTCGCCATAGACGGCGAAGGTGATGCCGGAGCGCCGGAAGAGCGTCTCGGCCTCGCGGCGGCGCTGTTCGAGCTGGGCGTCCGGCGTCTCGTCTAGCCAGGCCTGAAGCTTGGCATAGCCGGCGCGCGGCTCGCCGCCCGGTCCGAACATCTCGTTGAAGATCGCGGACGCGTCCGCACCGGGCTCGGTCGTCGGTCCGGGGGCGCTCGAGGGCTCCGCGCCATGGGCGGAGAGGGAAGGCGATTCGGTGTTCATCGCCATTAGGGTAGGGGAGTGGCATCCCGCTGGCTACCGCAGCCGTGCCCGCGATCGCCCTGCGATGCCACTTTCGACGTCGTCGCGATGCCTTTGCAGGCGGCAGGTCGACTGCGGGGGGCAGGAAGATCGGGCTGCGGCCCGCGGGCAAGGTCCGTGGAACGCGAACCGGGCATGACGGTTTCATGACCGTCCGGTCCTTCAGCCCTTCCTACCCGTCCTCGCCGGCCTCAAACCTCGCGGAGCCTTCCATGACCGTTCTCACCGACACCCTGCGAGACCGGCGCCGGGAAATCTGGCTCATCGCCGCGCTCGTCATTCTCGGCCTTACGGTCTGGGCGTTCGCGGAACTGGCCGACGAGGTGCTGGACGGCGACACGGTGCGCTTCGACGAGACGATCCTCTACGCCATGCGCGAGGCCGGTGATCCGACCGATCCGCTCGGGCCGGCCTGGTTCGAGGAGATGATGCGCGACGTGACGGCGCTCGGATCGATGGTCTTCGTCATCGGCATCACCGCCCTCGTCATGGGCTTCCTCGTCCTGTCTGGCCAATATGGCGGCGCGGTTCTCGTCTTCGTCGCCGTCGCGGGCGGCACCGTCATCAGCCAGGGGCTCAAGGACCTTTTCGTGCGCTCGCGCCCCGACATCGTCGCCCACGGCATGGAGACCTTCACGGCGAGCTTTCCGTCCGGCCATGCCACGCTCTCGGCCGTCACCTACCTGACGCTCGGCGCCCTCCTGATGCGGCTGCGCGCGCGTAAGACGGAGAAGGCCTACATCATGTTCGTCGCGATCCTCCTTGCCATCTCGGTCGGTCTCAGCCGCCTCTATCTGGGCGTCCACTGGCCGACCGACGTCGTCGCCGGCTGGACCATCGGGGCCGGCTGGGCGCTCGTCTGCTGGTTCGTCGCCGCGTGGCTACAGGCCCGCGGAACGGTGGAGGAGGAGATCGAGGGCGCGGAGACCGTGCCGGTCTCGCACCGACAGACGAACCGGCGAACGCTGGATGCGTATTGAGGGCAGCGCGACCTCTTTCCTCGTCAGATCAGCTGCATCCCCTTCATGCTTGCATGGCCCTGCCGGCCGACGATGACGTGGTCGTGAACGGCGATGCCGAGCGGCTTGGCGACCGCGATGATGGTCTTCGTCATCGCGACGTCGGCGCGGCTCGGCGTCGTGTCGCCGCTCGGATGGTTGTGGACGAGGACGAGCGCCGTCGCATCGAGCTCGATTGCCCGGCGCACGATCTCGCGGGGATAGACGGGCGTGTGATCGACCGTACCGGTCTGCTGGATCTCGTCGCGGATGAGCCGGTTCTTCTTGTCGAGGAAGAGAACGTGGAAGTGCTCCACGTTGGAGAAGGCGATATGGGCGCGGGCGTAGTCGAGGACCGCCTCCCAGGACGACAGGACCGGCCGCTCCTCGATCGCCTCCCTGAGGACGGCGCGGCTGACGGCGCCCATGAGGCGGAATTCCGAGACGACGGCATCGCCGACGCCCTTCACCTGCCGCAGCCGCGCCTCGGGGGCATTGATGACGCCGGCGAGGCTGCCGAATTCCTTCAGAAGCGTCTTGGCAAGGGGCTTGGTGTCGCGGCGCGGGATGGCGCGAAAGAGCGTCATCTCGAGAAGCTCGTAGTCGGCGACGGCCGTCGCGCCGGCCTCCCGCAACCGCTTGCGCAGCCGGTCGCGGTGGCCGAGGCGGTGGTCGGGCTTGCAGCCGGGCTTGGAGCCGGGCTTGGGGCCGGGCTCGGGCCGGAGCGCTTGAAGGGTCGCGGGAACGGGCGGGTCGGTCGGCGATAGGGCGTCGTACCTCGCCGAGACGGGCGCGGAAGTTGGCGCCGGTGTCGCCGGGGCGACATCGCTCACCAGCAGGCCGCCTCCCAGCGCTTCGGCCCGCTCCGTCGCCGGTAGCTCGTCCTCGGCGTCTATGCCCGCCGGCTTGCCGTAGGCACCGATCCGGAGCGCGGTAAAGCCGTCGTCGAGGCCGCGTTTCCTGCCCTTGGCCGACACGCCGCTCGGACCCCTCAGACCGCGGCCGCGACGGGATTGTCGAGACCGGCCGGGGAATGCGTGAACACCTCGACGCCATCGGCGGTCACGCCGACCGAATGCTCGAACTGGGCCGAGAGGGAGCGGTCGCGGGTGACGGCGGTCCAGCCGTCGGAGAGCACCTTGGCGCCCGGCTTGCCGGCGTTCACCATCGGCTCGATGGTGAAGATCATGCCGGGGCGGAGCACATGGCCCTCGCCCGGCCGGCCGAAATGCATGATGTTGGGCGCCTCGTGGAACTTGCGCCCGAGCCCGTGGCCGCAGAACTCGCGCACCACGCCGGCGCGCTCGCTCTCCGCGTAGGACTGTATGGCATGGCCGATATCGCCCGTCGTCGCGCCGGGCCTTACCGCCTCGACGCCCTTCTGGAGCGACTGGAAGGCAATCTCGCAAATGCGGTGCGCCTTCCGGGAGGGCGCGCCGGCGGCGTACATCCGGCTCGAATCGCCATGCCAGCCATCGACGATGAGCGTGATGTCGATGTTGAGGATATCGCCCTCCCGAAGCGGCTTCTCGTTGGGAATGCCGTGGCAGATGACGTGATTGAGGGACGTGCAGGTCGAGTGCCGGTATCCCTTGTAGAGAAGGGTGGCCGGATAGGCCCCGTGATCGCGGGCGAACGTATAGGCGAGCTGGTCGATCCGAGCCGTCGTGACGCCGGGCGCGACTTCGGCGGCCATCATGTCGAGCGCCCTGGCGGTCAGCTGGCCGGCGACGCGCATGCCCGCGAACGCATCCTCGCCGTAGAGGATGATGCCGTCCGGCTCTATCGTATGCGTGTCCATCATCCGCGTCTCGCTGCGGCCGGCCGGAGAGCCGGTCCGCCTTATGAAATGTGAGGCGCGTCCATCCGCTTCGCACCCTTCCTCGCAAGATGTGCGAGATGGGGGCGGGGGGCAAGGGTATCGCGAGGGTATCGCGAGGGTATCGCGAGGGTATCGCAGCGGCGAAGCAGGAGAGTGGCGCGTCCGCCCGAGTGCGCTTGTTCGGCCCGGTGGGCTCGGCTAGGAAGCGCCATGTCGCACCCCGCTTCTCCCGAACGCCCCGCCGCCGAGCCCTCCGATGGCCCCATCACCGCCGCCGTCCTCGTAATCGGCGACGAGGTGCTCTCGGGTCGGGTGAAGGACACCAATATCGGCACCATCGCCGACTACCTGGCCTTGCTGGGCATCGACCTCGACGAGGCGCGTGTCGTGCCCGATCGTCAGGACCGGATCGTCGAGGCGCTCGACGCGCTCCGGGCCCGCAACACCTATGTCTTCACCACCGGCGGCATCGGACCGACGCATGACGACATCACGGCCGATGCGGTGGCCGCCGCCTTTGGCGTCGGGATCGACCATGACCCCGATGCCGTCGCCATGCTGGAAGAGCGGCACGGCACCGGACAGCTCAACGAGGCCCGCCTGCGCATGGCGCGCGTGCCGGACGGTGCGACGCTCGTCGACAATCCGGTCTCCAAGGCGCCC
Source organism: uncultured Alphaproteobacteria bacterium (assembly GCA_963799285.1). Lineage (GTDB taxonomy): Bacteria > Pseudomonadota > Alphaproteobacteria > Rhizobiales > CAWCWK01 > CAWCWK01. The sequence continues at coordinate 2,808,788 of CAWCWK010000004.1, read as the reverse complement.
GGCTTCCGGATCGGTAATGTCATCGTCATGGCCGGCGTGCCCGCCATCATGCGCGCCATGCTCGACGCCGTCGGCCCGACGCTGAAGCGGGGCGTGGTGCCCGAGACGCGCCAGATCGAGGCCCCGCTGAAGGAAGGCGATATCGCCGGACCCCTGGGCGAGATCGATCGGCGCCATCCGGGCGTCCTCATCGGCAGCTATCCGCGCTTCGACGGCTCGCACTACGCCGTTCTCGTGACGCTGCGCGGCCGCGACGCGGCCCTTCTCGACGCCGCCGAGGCCGAGGTCCGCACTCTTCTCGAGACCCTGACCACACAGCCACCGACCCGAGGACGACCATGAGCGATACGACCGATCCCAAGCCCTTTCCCGTCTCCTGGGACCAGTTCCACCGCGACTGCAAGGCGCTATCCTGGCGCCTCGCGACCATCGCCAAGGACGTGCGGGACGGCGAGGGATGGGAGGCCATCGTGGCGATCACGCGGGGCGGGCTCGTGCCGGCCGGCATCATCAGCCGCGAATTGGGTGTGCGGACCATCGAGACGGTCTGCGTGGCCTCCTATCACGACTACGACGCGCAAGGGATGCTGCAGGTTATCAAGCCGGTCGACGAGCGGGTCGCGGCGCTGGGCAGGGGCGGATCGCACGTCCTGGTGATCGACGACCTCGTCGACACCGGCAAGACCGCCAAGGTCGTGCGCGACATGCTCCCCAACGCCCACTTCGCCACCGTCTACGCCAAGCCGATGGGCGTGCCGATGGTCGACACTTTCGTGACCGAGGTCAGCCAGGACACCTGGATCTACTTCCCCTGGGACCTCGACCTCCAGTTCACCCCGCCGATCCGTCAGGGGACGCAGGGCTGAGGAAACGGGCGACGCTTCCCCAAGGTCGATAACGAATCCGTCCCGTGACGGCACATCCGTCCCGCCGAGGGACGTCGATATTGGGCTCCGGGGCCGCCGCGTTAACGATCGCGCAAGGTTTGGGGCGCTTCTGGCGGGCCCGCGTGGCACCAAAGGCGACCTTGTCTCGTTGGTCCCACATGCTCATCGCCCGCGCCGCCCTCCTCTTCCTCGCCGCCTTCGTGTGCGTTTCGGTGCTCGCGCAGATGCTGCCCGGCCTGCCTCGTATCGCGGTCGCCGCCTGGGCCTCGGTCTCGCACGAGCAAAGCGTGTCGTGGACCGAGGAGGGTACGCCCGCCCTCGCGCTCTATGCCGATGGCTACGGGCATTTCATGGTCGAGGCGGAGGTTGGCGGGACGCCGCTGCGGCTGATGGTCGATTCGGGCGCCTCCTATGTGGGACTGACGGGCGAGGACGCGGCCAGGCTCGGCATCGATCCGGGTCCGGAGGACTTCACGCTGCAGGTCGGTACCGCCAGCGGCACGATTCGCCTCGCGCCGGTCGTCATTCCCGAACTCACGATCGGGCATCTGATGCTGCGCGACGTGGCGGCGACGGTCTCGCCGAAGGGCACGCTTCATGAATCGCTGCTCGGCATGACGGCGCTCTCGCGCTTCGAGCGTGTCGAATTCTCCTCGACGCGGATGCTGCTCGTACCCTGAGTACGGTTTGCCGCACCCGCGGTCTCCGCTATGTGGAAGGCGAAGAGACCGAGGAGACGCCCAGCCCATGCCGAACTTTCCCACGCCCAGGCCGCAACTGACTGCCAACACCTACGCCTACGAGTCGGAGCCGCTGGTCAAGCCGACGGGCTTCCGGGAGTACGACGCGCGCTGGCTCTTCGAGACCGAGCTCAACCTCATGGGCGTGCAGGCGCTGGGCATGGGGCTCGGCACGCTCCTGCAGGAGATGGGCAAGCCCGAACTCGTGACCGGTCACGACTATCGCGCCTATTCGTCGTCGATCAAATACGCTCTCGTCTCGGGCCTCCTCTCGGCTGGCGTGAAGGTGCACGATATCGGGCTGTGCATGACACCGATGGCCTACTACGCCCAGTTCGCGCTCGACGTGCCGGCGGTCGCGATGGTCACCGCCTCGCACAACGAGAATGGCTGGACCGGCGTCAAGATGGGCGCCGACCGCCCGCGCACCTTCGGGCCGGACGAGATGGGCCGCCTCAAGGAGATCGTGCTCGGAGCGAAGTTCGACGCGCGAGGCGGCGGCTCCTACCAGTTCCACGAGGGCTTCGCCGACGGCTACATCCAGCAACTCACGGACCGCCCGAAGCTCGGGCGCAAGCTCAAGGTCATCGCCGCCTGCGGCAACGGAACGGCCGGCGCCTTCGCGCCCCGCGTGCTGGAGGCGATCGGCTGCGAGGTCATCCCGCTCGATGCCGAGCTCGACTACACCTTCCCGCGCTACAACCCCAACCCCGAAGACATGAAGATGCTCAAAGCCATAGAGGAGGCCGTGCACGAACATGGCGCCGATGTGGGCTTCGGCTTCGATGGCGACGGCGACCGCTGCGGCGTGGTCGACAACGAGGGCACCGAGATCTTCGCCGACAAGGTGGGCGTGATGCTCGCCCGCGATATCTCGGCCATCCACGCGAACGCGCAGTTCGTCGTCGACGTCAAGTCGACGGGCCTCTACGCGACCGATCCGGTGCTCAAGGCCAACGGCGCGGTGACCGACTACTTCAAGACCGGGCACAGCTACATCAAGCGCCGGGTGAACGAGCTCGGCGCCATCGCAGGCTTCGAGAAGTCGGGCCACTACTTCTTCAACGAGCCCATCGGGCGTGGCTACGACGATGGCTGCGTCTCGGCCATCGCGATCTGCGACATGCTCGACCGCGCCGGCACCAAGACGATGGCCGACCTCAGGCGCGACCTGCCGCAGACATGGGGCTCGCCGACCATGAGCCCCCATTGCGACGACGAGACGAAATACGGTGTCGTCGACAAGGTCGTGGCCGAGTTCGAGCGCATGCACGGCGCGGGCGAGACCATCGACGGCCACGCCATCAAGGAACTCATCACCGTCAACGGCGTGCGCGTCGTCGCCGACGACGGCACCTGGGGCCTCCTTCGGGCCTCGTCCAACAAGCCCGAGCTGGTCGTCGTCGTCGAGAGCCCGGTCTCCGAGGCCCGGATGCGCGAGATGTTTCACAGCGTCGATGCGGTTCTGCGCCGAAACCCAGAGGTCGGCGCCTACAACCAGACGATCTGAGGGGCGGTCCGCTCACCCTCGCAGTCACCCCTCGCAGTCGCTCTCCCAGTCCCCCCCGGGGACGAAGTCCGGACGATGCGGGGGCCAAGGACGGCCGAAACGAAAAGAGGCCCGTTACCGGGCCTCTCTCTCATGTGCTGCCGAGGGCGGCGGCGCCTAGATGTCGTCTCCGAGGGCGCCCTTGATGGAGCCCTTCACGTCTTGCGCCGTACCCTTGAGCTTCTGTCCCTTGCCCTCGGCCTCCAGGTCGCGGTCCTTGGTGGCCTTACCCACCGCGGACTTGACGCTGCCGGCGGCCTTGTTGGCGGCGCCCTTCGCCTTGTCGGTCAATTCACCCATGACAGGATCCTCGCGCTCCCACCGACGTCCGTGACGATCACCCGTCGGGAGGGGAGCAGGGAGGAAACGCCGGACGGAAACACCTGTTCCCGTTCCGGTCGGCCCTTGCTAACTTGTAACCTTTCACGGGGGTCGAACGGGTTTCATGCGTTCCGAGCCCTAGCGTCCGGGGCTTCGAGCCGTCCAGGCTTCACGCGTCGAGCGTGGCCTCGAGGCTGATGTCGACGCCTGCCAGCGCCTTCGAAACCGGGCACCCGGTCTTGGCCTCGCCGGCGATGCGCTGAAAGTCGGCATCGGCGATCCCGGGCACGGTCCCCGATAGCTTGAGCACAGATGTCGTGATGGCGAAGCCGCCGCCCTTCTGCTCCACGCTGACCTCGGCCACCGTCTCCAGCGTCTTAGCGGGATGCCCGGCCTCGGCCAGCATGTGGGCGAGCTGCATGGTGAAGCAGCCGGCATGGGCGGCGGCCAACAACTCTTCGGGGTTCGTGCCCGAGCGCCCGCTCTCGTCCTCGAAGCGGCTCTTGAAGCTATAAGGCGTCTTGTCGAGCGTGCCGCTCTGCGTGGAGGTGCTGCCCTCGCCGTCGCCGAGTGCACCGTGCCAGACGGCGCTGCCACTACGTTTCATGAAAATGTCTCCCGTTGCGGACCTCCTGGTCCAGACGGGGAGAACGCCGGCCGCGCCCCGAAGTTGCGGCAAAGGCCGGTCAGGTCGGCAGGCGCCACATCTCGCGGCCGTGGAGAGGGCAGGCGTCGGCGATCACCTTGAGATGGGGCGAGCCCTGGAAACCGGCACCGTCCTCGTTGGCGGCGTGCGGGCAGCGGCAGCCCCAGTCCCTGGCGGGGCGCGAGCCTGGCGCGAGATCGGTCAGCGAGGTGACGCCGTACGCCGACTTGAGGCGCGTGTGCTCCGTGTCGATGAATTGGCGCAGCCGCTCCCGTGTCGGCGCATGCGTCTCGCCGCGCCAGCGCAGCCAGACCTGATTGCGCAAGAGGTGCGGGCGCTTGGTGACGGGCGCGGCATGGTAGCGCTTCAGCACCTGCCAGTAGTCGCTGAGCGTGTCCTGTATGGCCGCGATTGGTGCGGGCGCATCAGGGGTTCCGGTGTGGACGGCGTGGGTCATCGCGGTAGGGGCCCCCTCCTTGGAAGCCTCCATTACGCGGTGCCTATGGTTAACGAACTGTGAACGCCCTCGCCTTGCCGCGCCGCCGTGTCGTGCCGACCGCATCAGCCGGCGCCCTCGAGCTGGGTCAGAAGGCTCGCCTGATGGTCGCTGATGAGGGCGTCGACGAGGTCGCCGAGCGCTTCGCCGGTGATGACCTTGTCGAGCTTGTAGAGCGTCAGGTTGATGCGATGATCGGTCACGCGCCCTTGCGGGAAGTTGTAGGTGCGAATGCGCTCGGAGCGATCGCCGGAGCCGACCTGCCCCTTTCGCGCGTCGGCCCGCTCGGCATCGAGCCGCTGGCGCTCGGCGTCGAAGATGCGGCTGGCGAGCACCTGCATGGCGCGCGCCTTGTTCTTGTGCTGCGAGCGCTCGTCCTGCACCGCGACGACGGTCCCCGTCGGAATATGCGTAATGCGGACGGCCGAATCGGTCGTGTTGACGTGCTGGCCGCCGGCGCCCGACGCGCGGAAGGTATCGATCTTGAGGTCGGAGGGGTTGATGTCGACATCGACCTCCTCGGCCTCGGGCAGCACGGCCACGGTCGCGGCCGAGGTGTGGATGCGCCCTTGCGTCTCGGTGTCGGGTACGCGCTGGACGCGGTGGACGCCCGATTCGAACTTCATCTTGGCATAGGCGCCCGCGCCCTTCACCGAGGCGATGACCTCCTTGAAGCCGCCGACCTCGCCTTCCGACGCCGACATCACCTCGACGCGCCAGCCATGGTCCTGCGCGTAGCGCGAATACATGCGGAAGAGATCGCCGGCGAAGAGGGCCGCCTCGTCTCCGCCCGTGCCGGCTCGGACCTCGAGGATGACCGAGCGCTCGTCGGCGGCGTCCTTGGGCAGGAGCGCGAGCTTGATCGCGGCCTCCAGCGCTTCGATCTCGGCCTCTAGCGGCTCGACCTCGTCGCGCGCGAGCTCGGCCATCTCCGCATCGCCGCCCTCCAGCATCTCGCGCGCCTCGGCGAGATCGGCCTGCGCCTTCCGGTAGCGCTCGACCTTCTGGGCGACGGGCTCCAGCTCGGCGTATTCCCGCGCCAGCGCCACATAGGCGTCCGGATCCGGCCCCGCGTTCATCTCGGCGGTGATGCGCCCGAACCGGCGCGACAGGGTGTGGAGTTTCTCGTCGGGTAGCATGGTTTCCGTCAGGACCTTGGATCGCGCAGCCTGGCTATGGACATCAAAAGGAACAGCAGGCCGATCAGAAGGGCGACGCATAGCACAATGGCGCCGAATGTCCCGCGGCTGCCATTGTCGTAGACCCGGACACCCAGGCCGACGACGGAAGCGCTGGCACCCAGACCTTGCAGTCTATCCCATATCTTCTGCAGCGTCTTGCGCCAGGCAACGGGGTCGTGGCGCTTGTAGCGGGGTCCCTCAGCATGGCACGCCGTGCGCCCTGGCGAACCGCTCCAGCCGGGGCCGCAGGCTCTCGGCGTCCGGCGCGTCGAGATAGGCGGCCACCTCGGCGGAGACGGCGTCGGCGTCGAGGGCGAGGATCATCGCCTTCACGGGGCCGAAGGCGGACGGGGAGATGGAGAGGGTGGAATAGCCGAGCCCGATAAGCGCCATGGCTTCCAAAGGCCGCGCGGCCAGCTCGCCGCATAGCGCGATCGGCTTGCCCGCGCGCCGTCCCGTCTCGACGATCATCCGCAGCGCGCGCAGGGCCGGCACGCTCATCGGATCGAACCGGTCGGCCACGCGCGGATTCTCGCGGTCGGCGGCGAAGAGGAACTGCATGAGATCGTTGGAGCCGACGGACGCGAAATCGGCCTCGGCGAGCAGCCTGTCTAGCTCGAAGAGGATCGACGGCAGCTCCAGCATCGCGCCGAGCTTGAGGCTATGAGGCCCGGGCCGGCCCCGCGCGCGCATGAACTCGATCTCGTGCTCCAGCATCGCCTTGGCGGCGCGGAACTCCGACAGGTTGGCGACCATGGGGAACATGAGACGCAGCTCGCGCTCCGACGACGGCCCGCACCAGGGCGCGCAACTGCGCCCGCATCAGCCCCGGCCGGTCGAGCGCGAGGCGCATCGCGCGCCAGCCCATGGCCGGGTTCTCCTCCTCGTTGGCCTTGAGGTAGGGCAGCACCTTGTCGCCGCCGACATCGAGCGAGCGGAAGGTGACGGGCCGGCCCCGGGCCGCCTCTAGCACCGCCCGGTAGAGCGCCTCCTGCTCGCCGGTGCGGGGCAGACGGTCGGCGACCATGAACTGGAACTCTGTGCGGAAGAGCCCGATGCCGTCCGCGTTTGCCTCGTCGAGCTGAGGCAGGTCGACGAGAAGGCTCGCGTTCATCATCAGACTGATCGGGCGGCCGTCGCGCGTCACGGTCTCCAGATCGCGCAGCGCCGTGTACTGCGCCTGGCGCTTGGCGCGGAAGCGGACCTTCTCGGCATAGGCCGTCTGGACATCCTCGGGCGGGCGCAGATGCACGTCGCCGCTCATGCCGTCGACGATGATCGAATCGCCGTCATTGGCGAGCCCCAGAATGCTGTCGGCCGATCCGACGAGCGGCAGCCCGAGCGCCTTGGCGACGATGACGACGTGGGAGTTGCGCGCGCCCTCCTCCAGCACGATGCCGCGCAGCCGCTCGCGGTCGTAGTCGAGGAGTTCGGCCGGTCCCATGGTGCGCGCGACGAGGATCGCGTTCTGCGGCATGTCGCGCGGGCCCTCGTCGCCCGTCAGCGCCCGCAGGAGTCGGTTGGCGAGATCATCGAGATCGCCCAGCCGTTCGCGCAGGTACGCGTTGGGTTGCCGGGTGAGACGGGCCCGGGTGTCGGACTGGACGCGCTCGACGGCGGCCTCGGCCGAGAGGCCGGAGGCGACGGCCTCGCGCATCCTCTCGGCCCAACCCCGGTCGTGCGCGAACATGCGAAAGGCCTCCAGCACGTCGCGGTGCTCGCCCGAGCGCGCCATGTCGCCGCGCTCCAGCATGCCGTCGACGCGGGCGCGGACATGGCCGAGCGCCGCCTCGAGGCGTTCCAGTTCGGCGTCCGAATCCTCCGCGATCAGCCGCCCGACCGCGACGCGCGGCGCATGGAGGACGACGCGGCCGAGGCCGATCCCCTCGGCGAGCGGACTGCCGTGGCAATGGTAGGGGCGGGTCAGCTCCGGCCCCGTCGCGCCGCGCACGATGGCCTCGAGCGCGCCGGCGGCGATCATCTCGGCCAGCACCATCGCGACCGTCTGGAGCGCTTCGGCCTCGTCCTCGGTATAGAGCCGGTTGGTGCGGTTCTGGACGGTGAGGACGCCGAGCGTGCGGCCGGCCCGCAGCACCGGCACGCCGAGAAAGGACTTGTAGGCCTCTTCGCCGGTGCCCGGCAGGTAGGCGAAATCGGGATGGTTCTGCGCATCGGGCGCGTTCACCGGCACCGCGTCGCGCGCGACCGTGCCGACGAGGCCCTGCCCGACGGCGAGGCTGGCCTGATGGACTGCGCCGCGCGAAAGGCCTTCGGTGGCCGAGAGTTCGAGCGAGTTGTCGGCGCGCAGCACGTAGAGCGAGCAGACCTCGGCGACCATCTCGGCCGCTATCACGCTCACGATGCTGTCGAGGCGGGCCTGCGGATCGCCCCGCTGCGCCAGGACCTCGCGAAGGCGGCGCAGCATAACCCGCGGCCCGCCGAGCGAAGTCGGCATGCCCTCGTCCTTCCCTCGTGTCCCGCCCGCGGATCCGGGCCAGCTGCCCGGATCGCGCATGGGAGCGGACCTCAGGCGTCGTCCAGGTCGTATACCGAGTGAAGCGCGCGTACGGCAAGCTCGGCATACTCGGCGTCGATCAGGACGCTCGTCTTGATCTCGGACGTCGTGACGGCCTTGATGTTGATCGAGCGCTCCGAGAGGGCGCGGAACATCTTGGCCGCGACGCCCGCATGGGATCGCATGCCGATGCCGATGATCGACACCTTGACGACGCCCTTGTCGCCCTCGATGCGGGCATAGTCGATCTCGGCCTTGCGGCTCTCAAGCACCTGCATCGCGCGGTCGTAGTCGGAGGTGGGGACGGTGAACGTCATGTCCGTCGTCGCGCCGTCCTCGGAGATGTTCTGGACGATCATGTCGACGACGAGCCCGGCCTCCGACAGGGGCACGAAGATGGAGGCGGCGACGCCCGGCTTGTCGGCCACGCGTCTCAACGTCACCTTCGCCTCGTCCTTCGAATAGGTGATGCCGGTGACGACTTCCTGTTCCATGATCTCGTCCTCGGGGCAGACCAGCGTTCCGATCTCGTCGATCGGCACTTGCGCGTTGGGGTCGGCGAAGCTGGAGCGCACGAGCGTGCGCACGTTGTGGTTCATCGCCATCTCGACGGACCGCGTCTGGAGCACCTTGGCACCCAGGCTCGCCATCTCCAGCATCTCCTCGTAGGAGATGCGCGGGATGCGCCGCGCCTTGGCGACGATTCGCGGATCGGTCGTGTAGACGCCGTCGACATCGGTGTAGATGTCGCAGCGGTCGGCGTGAAGCGCGGCGGCGAGCGCGACGGCCGATGTGTCCGAGCCGCCCCGGCCGAGCGTGGTGATGCGGCCGCGCGGCCCCAGCCCCTGGAAGCCCGTCACGACCGGCACCTCGCCGCCCGCCATGCGCGCCAGGAGGCCCTCGCCCTCGATGGACGTGATGCGTGCGGCGCCGTGCGCCCCATCGGTGTGGATCGGCACCTGCCAGCCGTGATAGGAGCGCGACGGCACGCCTAGGGTTTGCAGCACGATGGCGAGGAGCCCGGCCGTGACCTGCTCGCCCGACGCGACGACGGCGTCGTATTCGCGCGCGTCGTGTAGGCTGATCTCGTTGGCCGTGCGCCCGGCCTCGCGCGTCCAGCCGACGAGCTCGTTCGTGCGCCCGGCCATGGCCGAGACGACGGCCGCGACCTGATGGCCGGCCGCGTGCTCGCGCGCGATATGCGCGGCGGCATTGCGAATACGCTCGATGTCGGCGACGGAGGTGCCGCCGAACTTGGTGACGATGCGGGCCACGTGAGGTGTCCGGGCTGGAGATGCGAGGGGGCGATAACGCCGTAGCCTCGCCTTTAGACGCTTCGGGCGCCGCCAAGCAAGCCGGGCACGCGGCGCTCTGCCGCGATGCATCGCCCTGCGTGGCACCTGTGCCATATAGGGGATGTCCGCCCCCAACCCCGCCGCACGAGAGCCGTCATGACCGACACGACGTCCGCCTGCCCCGATGCTCCTCAGCCCGACACCCGGCCGGGCGATGCCGGTGCGCCTTCGCTCGATCCGAAGGAGGCCGCGCATTTCGAGGCGCTGGCCGACATGTGGTGGGATCCGAAGGGCAAGTTCGGCACGCTCCACAAGTTCAACCCCGTGCGCCTCGACTACATCCGCGCGCAGGCCGTTCTCCAGTGGGGGCTCGACCGGCGCGACCCGAACGCGCTGTCGGGCCTGCGGGTCCTCGACATCGGCTGCGGCGGCGGGCTGCTCTCGGAACCCGTCGCGCGGATGGGAGCGGAGGTCGTCGCGGTCGATCCAGTGAGGAAGAATGTCGAGACGGCGAAGGCCCATGCACGAAAATCGGGCGTCTCGGTCGACTATCGCTGCACCACGGCGGAGGCCTTGAGCGAGGCCGGCGAGACCTTCGACATCGTCCTCAACATGGAGGTCGTCGAGCATGTCAACGACCCCGTCGGCTTCGTCGCGCTTTGCGGGGGGATGGTCAGGCCGGGCGGGCTGATGTTCGTCGCGACCATCAACCGGACGCTGCGGGCCTGGGGCCTCGCGATTATCGGCGCCGAGTACATTCTCGGCTGGTTGCCCAAGGGAACGCACCAATACGCCAAGCTCGTCACTCCCGCCGAGGTCGAGAACGGTCTCGTCCGCGCCGGCATGCGGGCCGTCGAGAGCCACGGCGTCGTCTACAACCCTTTGCGCGACGCCTGGGTGAAGAGCCGCGATACGGGCGTGAACTACATGACGCTGGGGGTGAAGCCGGCGACGTGACGCGGATGTCCCGTCCACGCCATGCGCCCCGACAGGAGACCTGACAGCGAGCGCGGCGGGCGCTACGACGACCTCGAAGCACCCACGGACCTCCGCCGCCCTATGCCCTCCTCGTCCCTCGATCTGTCTTTCGCCCTCGCAGAAGCGCTCGGCGCCCTCCCGCCGCGCGACAGGGAGACGTTCGCGCTGCGCCTCGCTCGCTCGCGGCGCGATCTGGAGCGCCCGCTCCGACGTCTCTACGAGCATCTCGGAGACTTCGACGGCTTTCTCGATCGATTGCTGGTCATGCTGGCGACGAGCTTCGCCGCCCGGCCCGAAGCGCTGCGGCTTCAGGATCTGCGCCGCGATCTCGAGCCCGACTGGTTCCAGCGCGAGACGCAGGTCGGCTACGTCTTCTACGTCGATCGCTTCGCGGGATCGCTCAGGGGCGTGCTCGATCACCTCGACTATCTCGAGGCGCTGGGCGTCACCTATGTCCACTTCATGCCCTGCCTGATGCCTCGGCCGGGTGATTCGGATGGCGGCTATTCGGTCATGGACTACCGCCGGATCGACCCCGGGATCGGCACGATGGAGGATTTCGAGGCCGTGACCGAGGCGCTGCGCGCGCGCGGCCTGTCGGTCTGCATCGACCTCGTCCTCAACCACACCGCCAAGGAGCACGCCTGGGCCGAGGCCGCGCAGGCCGGCGATCCGTATTATCTCGCCTTCTACCGCACCTATCCCGACCGGGAGGTGCCGGACGCCTTCGAGGAAACGCTCCTCGAAGTCTTCCCCGACACCGCGCCCGGCAACTTCACCTATCACCCCGACATGGGCGAGGACGGCCTCTGGGTCTGGACGACCTTCAACGCCCACCAATGGGACCTCGACTGGGAGAACCCCGAGGTCTTCCTCGCCATCGCCGAGACCATGCTCTTCCTCGCCAACCGAGGCGCGGAAGTGCTCCGCTTCGACGCCGTCGCGTTCCTCTGGAAGGAACTCGGCACGACCTGCCAGAACCTTCCGCCGGTCCACGACATCCTCGCGGCGCTGCGCGCCTGCTCGCGGATCGCGGCGGCCGCGCTCATCCACAAGGAGGAGGCGATCGTCGCGCCGCGCGACCTCATTCCCTATCTCGGCATCGGCGAGCATGCCGGGCGCGAAGGCAATCTCGCCTATCACAACACGCTGATGGTGCAGTTCTGGTCAATGCTGGCCTCGCGCGAGGCGGATCTCGCGACCCATGTCCTCGACGCCCATTTCCCGTCCCGGCTCCAGAACGCGGCTTGGGCGACCTATATCCGCTGCCACGACGATATCGGCTGGGCGATCACGGAAGAGGACGCGGCCGCCGTCGGGCGCGACGGGCCGGCGCACCGCCGCTTCCTCTCGGACTTCTACGCCGGCGACTTCCCCGGCTCCTTCGCGCGGGGCGGGCTCTTCCAGGTCAACGAGGAGACCGGCGATGCGCGCAACAATGGCGCGACGGCCTCGCTCTGCGGGTTGGAAGCCGCGCGCGAGGCGGGCGACGAGGCCGGCATCGCCGCCGCCATAGACCGCATCCTTCTCGGCCACGCGCTCATCTGCGCCTATGGCGGCATTCCGCTCGTCTACATGGGCGACGAGCTCGGCCTGACCAACGATCCGAGCTTTTCGGCAGATCCCGCCAAGGCGCACGACACACGCTGGATGCACCGCCCGGCGATGGACTGGACCCGCGCCGCGCTCCGCCACGATCCGTCCACCGTCGAGGGCCGCGTCTTTGCAGGCGTGGCGCACATCCTCCACCGCCGCAAGGCGACGCCGCATCTCCACGCCGACAACCCCGTCGAGATCTTGAGGGGCGCGCCGCCCGGCGTTCTCGCCTTTCGTCGCCTCGGCCCGCTCGGGGCCCTGATCGCGCTCTTCAACGCGTCCGACGACTGGCGCCACGTCCCCGACGGCTGGCTGCGCGAGGCGGCGCAGAACCCAGGCTTCCGACCCTTCGATCAGCTGAGCGGGGCCCCCGTCGCCATGCCGCACGGCACGCTCGATCTGCCGCCGCGCGGGCGGGTCTGGCTGGTCTCATTCACGCCTAGCGGAGCCCAGGCGCCCTAGGGGAAGCGCTAGTCCGCCTGATTGGCGAGGTTCGCCTCGATCTGATCGAGCATGCGGGCCAGCTTCTTACGGTCCTTCGGCTCCAGCCCGGCCATCACCCGCTTGTCCTCGCGCTTCCAGAGACGGGCGAGCTTGTCGGCCCGGCGCGTCCCCTCGTCGGTCAGGACGACGAGCATCATACGCCCGTCGAGCCGCGAGGGGCGCCGCGCCACGAGGCCCTGCGCCGTCAGCCGGTTGAGGGTCTTGGTGACGGTCGGCGCGCGCACGCCGAGCTCTCGCGCGAGCTCGCCCGGCGTCATGCCGTCGGGATGGCCGGCGCGGGGCAGGAGGGCCGAGAGGAGGGCGTCCTGGCCAGGATGAAGGCCAAGGGCGTCGAGCGCGCGCGCCTGCGCGTTGCGCTGCAACCGCGCCACGCGCAGCAACCGCTGCGACAACCGCTCGACCCCGTCGCTCAACACCCGCTCCCCATCGAAGAGACCCACGGCCTTAGCCGGCAAAGACGGTTTAGGGGATCGCGCGAGGGACGGGCAAGGGGGGCGGGGAGAGGGGCGGGCAGGGGGTGCGGTCGAGAGAGGGGAGCGAGGACGGGCTGACAGGCCGGGAGGATTTGGCGCGCTCGCTCCTTCCGTCGGCGCACCTATCTCTGAAGCGACGCCCCGAATGACGAGTTCTTCATGTCCGAATCTGCGCCACGACCGACGCCTCATCCCGACACCGCCCGATCCATCCCCGATCCCGCGCCCTTCGATGGCACCCGCTTCCACGATCCCGAGGGTCAGCCGGCCGACAAGTCGCTCCTCGATGTCGCCAAATGGATGCTGGGGACGAAGAAGGTGGCGTGGCCGAAGCGCCGCGATCCGGAGCCGCACACGCCGGTCTCGGAGACAATCGATGGAATGGGCCTCCGCGCCACCTTCGTCGGCCACGCGACCGTGCTCCTGCAGGTGGCCGGGCTCAACCTCCTGACCGATCCCTTCTGGTCGGACCGCGCCAGCCCCGTCTCCTTTGCCGGGCCGAAGCGGGCCGTGCCACCCGGCCTGCCTTTCGATGCGCTGCCGCCGATCGACGCCGTGCTCCTCTCGCATAACCACTACGACCATCTCGACGCCCTGACCCTGGCGCGGCTCGCCCGCACCCATGCTCCATCGTTCGTCGCGCCGCTGCGCAACCGGCCATACGTCGCGCCCCATATCGGGTCCGCGCCCTATGCCGAGCTCGACTGGGGCGAGGGCGTGGATCTCGGCGCGGCGCGCATCACCGCACTTCGCACCCGGCACTGGTCGCGGCGCAAGGCAGGCGACATGAACCGGGCGCTCTGGTCGGCCTACGCGATCGAGACGCCGGCCGGCGCGATCTATTTCGCCGGTGACACAGCCCATCGCGGCGGGCGCCATTTCGACGAGGCAGCGGCTTTTGCCGGGCCCTATCGCCTCGCTCTCCTTCCGATCGGCGCCTACGAGCCGCGCACGTTCATGCGCGATCAGCACATGAATCCAGAAGAGGCCGTGGACGGGTTCCGGCGCTGCCATGCGGCTCATGCGCTCGCCATCCACCACGCGACGATCCAGCTCACCAACGAGGGCATCGACGAGCCGGCCGAGCGGTTGGGCGTGGCCCTGCGGAACGCCGGCATCGCGCCCGGCCGCTTCCGCGCGCCGCCGCCGGGTTCATCCTGGGACGTGCCGCCGGGGCCGGCCTGATGCCATTCGGCGCGATCCATTCGGGGATGCGATGGTAACGGCCGGATTTTCGAGGCTGCACGATCGGGCGGTGCGGGCGCATGTTCGTCTTGTCAGCGGGGCCGGACGGCGCCGCTTCCGGACTACCAACCGGCCTTTCCCCTCAAGCCCACCCTCAAGGATCAGACCCATGACCATTCGTACCGTCGCCCTCGCCGCCGCCCTCGTCCTCACCGCCGGCGCCGCCTCGGCTGCGTCGATCAACGACGAGAACCGCAACCGCCAGCTTTCGGCCCCGTCCTTCGCCCCCGTCGCCACCTCGGTCGTCTTCGAGGGCCGCGCCAGCCAGGAGCCGGTTGGCTTCTCGATCAACGACGAGAACCTGCAGCGCGCCTATTCCTCGCCGCGCAACGTCACGGGCAATCAGTCTTCAAGCCTCATCGTCGAGGGTCGCTCCTCGGCCAGCGTCGCCTCGACGTTCATCAACGACGAGAACCGCGACCGCTTCCAGACCTTCGGTCGCTAGACCCCGGCCGTCAGCCTTTCCTCCCGAGGTCGACGACGAGGCCCCGCTCCGGCGGGGCCTTTTCCATGTCCGGTCAGCCGATCCGCTTGGCGCGGCGCCCGAGCAGCTTGAGGCGCAGCGCGTTGAGCTGGATGAAGCCCTCCGCGTCGCGGTGATCGTAGGCGACGGCGCCGTCCTCGAAGGTGACGAGATCTTCCGAATAGAGGCTCGTCGGCGAGGTGCGCGAGACGAGATGCGCGGCGCCCTTGTAGAGCTTGAGCGTGACCTCGCCCTCGACATGGGCCTGGCTGTAGTCGATCGCGGCCTGCAGCATCTCGCGCTCCGGCGAGAACCAGAAACCGTTATAGATCAGCTCCGCATAGCGCGGCATCAGCTCGTCCTTGAGATGCGCCGCACCGCGATCGAGGGTGAGCTGCTCGATGCCCCGATGCGCGAGGAGAAGGATCGTGCCGCCCGGCGTCTCGTACATGCCGCGCGACTTCATGCCGACGAAGCGGTTCTCCACGAGGTCGAGCCGGCCGATGCCATGCGTGCGGCCGAGCTCGTTGAGCTTGGTGAGCAGCATGGCCGGCGAGAGCGCCTCGCCGTCGATCGAGACGGCGTCGCCGCGTTTGAAGCCGATCGTGATCGTCTGGGCGGTGTCGGGCGCGTCCTCCGGGCTGCCGGTGCGCGAATAGACGTAGTCGGGGCAGGGGTCGGCCGGGTCTTCGAGCACCTTGCCCTCGGAAGAGGTGTGCAGGAGGTTCGCGTCGACCGAGAAAGGCGCCTCGCCGCGCTTGTCCTTGGCGATCGGGATCTGGTGCGCTTCCGCGAACTCGATGAGCTTGGTGCGGGACGTGAGGTTCCATTCCCGCCAGGGCGCGATGACCTTTATGTCGGGCTCCAGCGCGTAGTAGCTCAGCTCGAAGCGGACCTGATCGTTGCCTTTGCCGGTCGCGCCGTGGCAGACAGCGTCGGCGCCGACCTCACGCGCGATCTCGATCTGGCGCTTGGAGATGAGCGGGCGGGCGATGGACGTCCCGAGAAGGTAGAGCCCCTCGTAGACGGCGTTGGCTCGGAACATCGGAAAGACGTAGTCGGCGACGAACTCCTCGCGCAGATCGTCGATATAGATGTTCTCGGGGCGGATGCCGAGCAGCTCGGCCTTGTGCCGCGCCGGCTCCAACTCCTCGCCCTGGCCGAGATCGGCCGTGAAGGTGACGACCTCGGCCTCGTATTCCGTCTGGAGCCATTTGAGGATGACGGAGGTGTCGAGACCGCCCGAATAGGCGAGGACGACCTTCTTGATCGATTTGGACATGGAAACTTTCCGGAGGGTGGGAGGCTGCCGCGCTTCTAGCGCCGCCCGCCGACCTCGCGCAACCACCGCCCGGCGCGGGTGAGCATGGCCTCGGCGCCCCTGTCCCAGCGCTCCGGCAGCACCACCCAGAGAAGGCGGCGAAAGCCCCAGATGATCAGGAGCATCATGACCGCGCCGATGAGGACGTCGGAGAGGAAATGCCCACCCATGGCGATGCGGACCAGCCCCATCACCGCGCCCCATCCGACAGCGGCGAGGACGACGAAGGGGCGCTCGGGCAAGGGGCTCAGGAGGGCGGGCGCCACCGTCCAGATGCCGGACGCGCCCTCGCCGGAGACGAAGGAGCAATTGCGCTCGCAATGGTCGCTGATCACCCAGGGCAAGGTGTAGGGCGCCTCGCCGCCGAACGCGACGATCTGGCGTGGCCGGGGTCGGCCCCAATTGTCCTTGAAGAGCGTATTGGCGACGAGGCCTGGCCCGACGATGAGCGTCGAGAGCAGAAAGACGATCGCGCGCGGGCGCAGCCGCATCAGGCTGGCAGGCCGGGCAATCTTGTAGAGGATGGCCCCGAGGCAGGCGAGGACGGTCGCGATGGCGAACCATCGGTTCAGATCGCGCAGCAGCGCCATCCCGTCATCGTCTTCGAGCGGAAAGCCTTCCGGCCCACCGAACCAAGCGGCCATGCCGACATCGAGCGCATGCCCGAAGGCGAAGAAGGGCAGGCTGACCAGAAGGAGAAGCAGGCCGAGCGCGACGAGCTTGCGCCGGCGCGCGAGGGTCCAGACCCGGAGGAAGGCGCCGGCGGCGCGGCGTGGCTGGCGCGTATCGGGCCCGTGTTGCATGGCCCCGCGTTTACGGCGAAGCTGGCGCTGGTGTCGAGGCCGGTCGGCGCTTCGGAGGAGATACGTGATGGACGACTGGCCTTCGCTTCCCCCGCTCGCCGACTGGCGGGGCCCGAAGACGGCGCTGCACCTCACCTGCCAGATGGTCGGCAAGGTGCGCATGGCGACCCACCCCAAGCTGAACCACTGGTGGCACGTCACCCTCCTGCCTTCCGCGCGCGGACTGACGACGGGGCGCATCCCGCTGGAGGCGGGCCGGGATTTCGCCATCTCGCTCGATCTTCTCCATCAGCGCCTCGTCGTCGAGGACTGTTTCGGCCGATGCGAGGAGACGGCGCTCGAAGGCCTTAGCGTCGCTGCCATCCACGCCCGCCTCTTCGAGAGCCTGGCCGCGATCGGCGTCGAGGCCCGCATCCTGGGGGCGCCCTATGACCATGCGGTCAAGACGCCCTTCGCCGAGGACGAGGCCCATGTCTGGACCGACGCGCGCGCCATCCGCCGCTTCTGGGATGCGCTGCGCCACGTGGCCGCCGTCTTCGAGCGCTTTCGCGGTCGGTTCGCGGGCAAGCAGACGCCGGTCCAACTGTACTGGCACAGCTTCGATCTCGTCACGACGCGCTTTTCCGGACGCCGCGCTCCTTTGACCGAAGGCCGCCGGTCCGACATCGAGGCCTATAGCCACGAGGTCATCTCCTGCGGCTTCTGGCCGGGCGACGACATGGTGCCGGACGCGCATGTCTACGCCTATGCCTATCCCGATCCGCCGGAGCTCGACGCCCATCCGATCCGGCCGGAGGCCGCACGCTGGAGGAACGAGGGCTCGGTCATGGGCCTTCTCCCCTACGCCGCCATTGCTGGTGCCTCCAATCCGGAGGGCGACCTTCTCGCCTTTCTTCAAAGCGCCTATGACGCAAGCGCCAAGGCGGCAGACTGGCCCGTGGCCGCGCTGGCGCACGACTATTACGAACACTGAGGGGCGCGCCCATGGCGGAGATCAGCATCACGCGAGAGGACGGCCCGGAAGGCGGGCGCTACGTAGCGCGCCATGACGGCGGCGAATCGGAGCTCACCTATCGCTGGCGCGGCGACGCCGAGGGAGACGGGCGCGTGATGGCGGCCGACCACACGTTCACGCCACCCCAAGCGCGCGGCCAGGGGATCGCGTCCAAGCTCGTCGCACGCGCCGTCGCGGATGCGGCCGAGGCGGGTTTCACGATCGACCCCGTCTGCCCTTACGTCGCCGTCTGGTTCGACCGTCATCCCGAGCATGCCGGAAGGCGGGCATGAGCGGAGCGGGGGGAGGCAAGAGCGGAGCGGGGGGAGGCAAGAGCGGAGCGGAGGGAGGCATGAGCGCGCGGAGAGCCCGATCCGGCGCGAATCGCTCAGCGAATCCAAGGGCCGCTGGGTGACCGTCATCGACGGCCACGAGGCCGAGGTGACCTATTCGCTCGTCGGGGATAGCCGCATCATCATCGACCATACCGGCGTGCCGGACGCGCTGCGCGGGCAGGGCGTCGGCAAGCGGCTGGTCGCGCAGGCGATTGTGGACGTTCGCGAGGAGGGCCGCGCCCTCATCCCGCTCTGCCCCTTCGCCAAGGCGCTGATCGCCCGCACGCCCGAATGGCAGGATGTACTGGCGTGATCTGGGGACGCGGCGAAGTTTCGGATGGACGCAAGGTGCGTCGTCGGCTCTTCTGAACCGCTATGACGAACGCGCCCGACATCGATGCGTATCTCGGCGGACTGGAGCCCGCACGCCGCTGCGCGGAGGCCCGCCGGCTCGATGGGCTCTTTCGCGACGTCACGGGCTGGTCGCCCCGGCTCTGGCGTGAAAACCTCATCGGCTACGGTGCCTATCACTACCGCTATGCAAGCGGGCGCGAAGGCGATTTCCTCGCCACCGGCTTCTCGCCGCTGAAGGGTCGGCATTCGATCCACATCCTGCCGGGCTATGCCGATCACGGCGCCATCCTCACCCGCCTTGGCAAGCACAAGACAGGTCGCTCCTGCGTCTACGTCAACACGCTCGCCGATATCGATCTCGACGTCCTGGCCGAGCTCATCCGGGCCGGCCTCGACGATCTGCGCACGCATTGGCCGATCACGCCGACCTGAGAGCCGCCCCCATGACCCTTCTCGACGTCGCACCCGACATCGCGACGCTCCTCGCCTTTTCGGCCGCCGGCATCCTCCTCGCGCTGACGCCGGGGCCGGACATGCTGCTCTTTCTCGGGCGCACGCTCGCGGGCGGGCGCAGGGCCGGGTTCGCGGCCATGCTCGGCGCGGCGACGGGGCTGCTCGTCCACACGCTGCTGGCGGCGGCGGGCCTCTCCGCGCTCCTAGCCGCATCGCCCGAGGCCTACCGCGTGCTGAAGATCGTCGGGGCGCTCTACCTCGTCTGGCTCGCCGTCCAGGCGGTGCGGGGCGGGGGCGGGCTCTCCGTCGTGCCGGGGCGGGTGCAGTCGCTGCCGCGCACCTTCCTGACCGGGCTCGGCATCAACCTCCTCAACCCGAAGATCGTCGCCTTCTTCGTGACGTTCCTGCCGCAATTCGTGCCGGCGGACGCGGGAAACGCGAGCGGTCAGCTGCTCTTTCTCGGTCTCTTCTTCGTCCTCTGCCTCGGCATGCCGACCTGTACCGTCCTCATTCTCTGTGCCGAGCGGCTAGCAGGCGTGCTGAAGCAGCGCCCGAGGGTCGGGCGCGTCATGGACTGGCTCTTCGCCACCCTGATGGGAGCGTTCGCCGCCCGTCTGTTGCTGACCCGCTGAGCGGCCAGCGCGGCCGGCGCCCGCGCGCCAGATCGAGCAAGGGCCTCTCGGCCAGATAGTGCGCCGCGATGCCCACGAGGAGCGGCGCGACGAGAAGGAGGGCCGTGTAGACGAACCCGTCGCGCAGGGCGGGCAGGGCGTTGTCCCGGCTGACGATCTGCAACACCCAGAAGGTCGGCATATGGGTGAGGTAGAGAGCGTAGGACGAATCGCCCATCAGATCGGCAAAGCGTCGCAGCGGCCCAGGGGACAGATCGGGTGCGGGCCGGGCGAGCGTGAGGCCGCCGACGATGAGGAGTGCGAGCGGACCCCAGATGAAGGGCCGCCACGCCCCCCAGGGACCATAGACCTGATGGCCGAGGCCGAGCGCGACCAGGGCGGCGCCCGCCGCCGCCGCGAAGCCGATGGTGCGCGGCACCCGCACGCCCTTCAGATAGGCCAGCGCCAGCCACATGCCGGCGACGAATTCGAGGATGATCGGGTTGAAGAGGAAGCGCGCCGCATAAGGCAGCTCAGCCTGGTAGAAGACCACGGCGAGCGCGAGGAAGATCGCGGTGAGCACCAGCGCCGCATGGCGCATGCTGAAGGCCAGCGTCGCGGCGAAGACGACGTAGAAGAACATCTCGTAGAGCAGTGTCCAGCCGACGCCCAGCACCGGGAGCCCGAGCCCGCTCGGTCCCACGACCGGCCAGAAGAGATAGGAGCCCGCGATCCAGCCGACCGCACTCTCCGGCACGCCCTCCTTGCGCCAGGACAGGGCGAGGATGGCGAGGACGGCCGTCGTGACGAGCCAGTAGAGCGGGGCCACCCGGGCGATCCGGCGCCAGAGGAATCCCCAGCCGTTCGAGGCCCGCCCAAAGAGACCTCGAGAGGCGTAGACCATCACGAAGCCGGAGATGACGAAGAAGATATCGACACCGAACGCGCCCGCCTCGGCGTCCGGAAGCCAGGTCGGGATGCCGAGCCCGGTCAGCTCATAGGAGGCGTGATGGACGACCACCGCAAAGGCGGCGAGGCCCCGCAGGACGTGAATGCCGAATATCTGCACGAAGGGCCCCCCGGCCGCGCCAATCCCATTCCGCCACCCCCGCTTCCTGCCAACAAAATGCAGCCGAAGGATGACGGTCCTATCCGCCGGCTGGAATCATGCGAAGGCGGGTATCGTCACGCCGTCGCGAGCGCGACGTCCAGTTTGCGCCGTTCGCTCGCGCGCATCTTCTCAGACGCGCTCTTGAGCTGGCCGCAGGCCGCGAAGATGTCGCGACCACGCGGGGTGCGGATCGGAGAGGCGTAGCCGGCCCGGTTGACGACCTCGGCGAAGCGCTCGATCGTCTCCCAGTCCGAGCACTCATAGGCCGTGCCCGGCCAAGGATTGAACGGAATGAGGTTGATCTTGGCCGGAATGCCCTTGAGGAGCCGGACGAGCTCGCGGGCCTCCGCCAAGCTGTCGTTGACGCCTTTCAGCATCACGTATTCGAAGGTGATCCGGCGGGCGTTGGAGACGCCCGGATAGGCGCGGCAGGCATCCATGAGCGCTTCGATGGGATATTTGCGGTTGATCGGCACGAGCTCGTCGCGCAGCTCGTCGCGCACCGCGTGGAGCGAGATGGCGAGCATGCAGCCGATCTCGTCTCCGGTGCGCGCGATCAACGGCACGACGCCCGAGGTGGAGAGCGTGATGCGGCGCTTGGAGAGGCCAAGCCCCTCATTGTCGGCTACGATGTCGAGCGCGTTGCGCACATTGTCGAAATTGTACAAGGGCTCGCCCATGCCCATCATGACGATATTGGTAACAGCGCGGTCGGATTGTGGGATGAGGCCGCCGTCCTGCGGGCGCGCCCGGCCCGGCCAGTCGCCGGTGCGGTCGCGCGCGATCATGAACTGGCCGACGATCTCGGAGGCGGTGAGGTTGCGCACGAGCGCCTGCGTGCCCGTATGGCAGAACGTGCAGTTGAGCGTGCAGCCGACCTGGGAGGAGACGCAGAGCGTGCCGCGGTCGCTCTCGGGGATATAGACCGTCTCGACCTTGTAGCTACGGCCGTGCTCGCCCGGCAGGTCGATGAGCCATTTGCGCGTGCCGTCGTTCGAGATCTGCTCGGTCGTGACGGGAAGCCTATCGAGCGTGTGGGCGGCGGCGAGATCGGCCCTCAGTCCCTTCGAGACGTTGGTCATCTCCTCGAAGCTGCGCGCGCCGTGCACGTAGAGCCATTGCCAGAGCTGGCCCGTCCGCATCTTCACCTGCCGCTCCGGCACGCCGACCGCGCGCAAGGCGTCGGCTAGCGCCGGCCGGTCGAGCCCGACGAGCGACGTTGGCGCGCGCCCGGTCGCCGGCGCACCGGCCGGCTGCGGCGCCATCGCGGACGGCCGGACTGCGGTGAGGTCGAGCTGCATGATCGGTCTCTACGGGCGGTGGTCGGCATCGACGAGAAGAGCGCCGGCGGGCGAACCACCGGCGCTCTCGAACGTCATATAGCATTGCGGCGCGAAATCCGAAGCGTGCGGCTTCCTATCGAAGCGTGCCGCCCCTATCCGGGCATGCCGCCGCTGACTAACGGCGCCGTGCGCCTAGCGGCATTCGGCGTTGATCTTGTCGAGCGCCGCCGATATGCCGCGCAGGCTGTAGGTGTCGGTCACCCGCGTACCCCGCGTCGAGGTGCTGACCACCGTCATGTCGACGCCGGCGCGCATGGCCTGGAGGAGCTGCGCTTCCTGCGCCTGATCCTCGATCCACGCGCCGCCGACATTGGCGTCGTCATTGTTGGTGATGAGATTGAAGCCGTTGGAGCCGATCGTCACGGTCGCCCGCTCGTTCTCCGAATGGGGGAAGCCGACGATGACGCTGACTTCGCCGCTGACATTCTCGCCAGGACGGTTCGTGACGAAGAAGTGCGCCGGATCGCGCGAGCGGCCGGCCGGCTCGGTCACGAAGGACTGGGGCTGGGTGTGCGCGAAGCAGACCTTCCCCTTGGGGCCGCTATAGGTGAAGGCGCTCCAGTCGCGGAACTCGCCGATCTGCACCGGCGTGACGGCCTGCGCGTCGGCCTGGCCGACGAGACCAAGCGTCGCCGCCGTCGCGGCGACGCCTGCAAAGAGCGCGAGGCGCATCCGGGCGGCGGCCGACGGCGCGCCGCGATGAAGGATCTGGGTGGGGGCGTTGGGCATTGGACTCACTATTCCCGCGTTTCGCGTCACTCGTTCGATCAGACGGTCTGACGGACGGGCCAGCCGTCCTCAGATCGCTACCACGCCCGGACACCTAACATGGCCGCTCGTAAAAAGCCCCGGACCGGCGAAGGCTTTCTAGAGCTTCGCGGCTGAACGAGGTTTGAACGCATCGGCGGCACTGTCCGGCCCGGCGCTTGGTCCGTCTCTCCCGAGCCAGGGTCGCCTCCGGGATCGTCGTCCCATGATGCGCCCCCGCCACAGGCAAGCCGGATCGTAGGTGCCTATGCGCCCGCCAAAGGCGGCAACAGTTTGTCGGGGCACCCGGCCATCCCGATCCGGCGTCCGCCTGGCGACCGATTGTCACGCATTGCGGACAAATACCCACCGATTTTCGCGTTGCGGCTTTGGGATTGGCGACGGCGACGGGTCCGCCGGAATATTAGATAGTCGAAATAAAGACCGCATTTACGCGTCTCTGTCTCTATGGATCGCCGAACAGATGGTTCAGTGGGGGAATATATGGACATGCTGGACGCGCCGGCGGCTGTCACAATCGTACAGCTGACCGAAAAACTCGCCGGTCTCGAATCCGCGCTAGACGCGACGTGGATCATCGGCGCGACCGCCCTCGTCCTCATGATGCAGATCGGCTTCCTCTTCCTGGAGGCCGGCGCGGTCCGCTCCAAGAACAGCGTCAACGTCGCGCAGAAGAACCTGGCCGATGTCATCGTCTCGGTGATCGTCTTCCAGTTCGCCGGCTTCTCCATCATGTTCGGAGCCTCGATTCTCGGCCTCGTCGGTTGGGGCACGGGACCGATGACGGAAGAGACCGTTCTCTTCTTCGTCTTTCAGGCCGCCTTCGTGAGCACCTGCGCGACCATCGCATCGGGCGCGGTGGCGGAGCGCATGTCGTTCGTGGGCTATATCGGCATCACGGTCGTGGTCGCGGCCGTGATCTACCCCGTCTTTGGCCATTGGGCCTGGGGCGGCGCCCTCGATGGCGGGACGCCTGGCTGGCTGGTCGCGCTCGGCTTCATGGACTTCGCCGGCTCCACGGTCGTCCATTCCGTCGGCGGCTGGATCGCGCTCGCCGGGATCATCGTGATCGGCCCACGCATCGGCCGGTTCGATGAGGATGGCCGCCCGCGATCCCTGCAAGGTCACAGCGCGATCCTCGTCACGGCGGGAAGCCTCCTGCTTCTCGTCGGCTGGATCGGTTTCAATGCCGGCTCCACGCTCACAGCCTCCGGCGAGATCGCCGGGATCACGGCCAATACCTTGCTCGCGGCCGTCGCGGGCGGTGCCGCCAGCATCCTTCTCGGCCGCTACCGCGACGGCGTCTTCCGCCCCGTCCGGGTCACCAATGGCCTGATCGCAGGGCTCGTGGCCGTCACGGCAGGCGCCAATGTCCTCTCGGCGCCGATGGCGGTCCTCCTCGGCTTCGCCGCCGGTCTCATCGTCGTCGAGGCCGAAGACGCGATAGCGGAGCGCTTCGGCCTCGACGACGTCGTCGGCGCAGTCGCGGTCCATGGCGTCTGCGGTCTGGTGGGAACGCTCGCCGTCGCGCTTCTCGCTCCAGCCGACGCGCTCCTGGCCGGTTCGCGCATCTCGCAGCTCGGCGTGCAGGCGCTCGGCGTCGGCGTCGGCTTCGTCTGGGCGTTCGGCATCAGCTACATCACCTGCCGCCTGCTCGACGCAGCCATTGGCCTGCGCGTCTCGGCCGCCGACGAGCATCTCGGCCTCAACGCCGCCGAGCACGGCGAGACGCTCGGCACCGGCGCCATGCAGGAGGCGCTCCACAGGCTCACAAAGGTCGATCGGGACCTTACCGTCCGGCTCGACGAGTCGACGGGCGACGAGGCCGCCGACCTCGCGGTCGTCATCAATCCCTTTCTCGACGACATCGAACGCCTGATGCGCTCGGTGTCCGAGCGGGCTCTCGAAGTCGCGCATGCGGCCGACACCCTCGGAGAGGCGAGTCACGCGTCCCTCTCGATCGCGAACGCCGTCGCGGCGGAGGGCGCGCAACTGCGGACCACGACGCAGACCATGGCCGGCGGCGCGACCGATGCCGAGGCGGCACTGCGTCGGATGGAGGACGACAGCCATGTGATCGCACGGGGCAGCCAGGCGATCTCGCGAGAGATCGCACAGCTCAATGCCGTCGCCGGCGACCTCTCGCTCTCCATTAAGACCGTGTCGGCAGAGGCGAACGCGTCCGGCGGGGTGGCCGCAAGCGCCGAGCAGACCACGCTCGCGGCCTGCGAGATGATGCGCACGCTCGAAGCCGCTTCGCAGCAGATCGACACCATCGTGGCCACGATCGAGCAATTGGCCGGTCAGACCAATCTCCTCTCCCTCAACGCCACCATCGAGGCCGTCCGCGCCGGAGAGGCGGGCCGTGGCTTCGCGGTCGTGGCGGGCGAGGTGAAGTCCCTGTCCGAGGACACGCGTCAGGCGACGACCATGATCGGCGGCGTGCTGCGTGAACTGCGCCAGGCGAGCGGTGATGCGGGGGCAAGCGTGATGGAGGTGCGCGGCGTCGTGCAGCAGGTCGCACAGGCGCTCTCCACCATCTCCGGCGCGGCGAGCGATCAGTCGGCTCTCACCGCCGCCTTCTCGGAGCGCACGGCCGTGGCGGCGGGCGAAGCGTCCGACATCGCGACCGGCGTCGAGGTCTTCGCGGGGCAGACGCGCGACATCCTCACGGCCACCCACGATCTGGTGCGCAATGCCGAGGCGGGCGCCGACAGTCTCGGCATCAAGGCACGCGAGAGTCTCGCCCAGGCCCAGCGGATCGACGGTGAAGCCGTGCGCCTGCGAGCCTTGGCCGAAGGCATGAAGGACGTCGCGACGCGCTACCGCGTCCGCGCCTGATCGCACGCTCGGAGGCGGCGCGCGCCCCTCCGGTCCCGACCGCGAAGGCTCTCCCGGCGCCCGGTCCCTGCGATCGCCGCCACGTCGCGGTGCGGCCGGCGCCGACGGCCCGGTACCCGCTCTCAGTCCGGCGCCGGCCCGGTGCTGGCGCCGAGCATCAACTCGACGTCCAGCCGCACCGCATCGCTCCCCCCGGCAAAGAGCATGGCGGCGGCGCGACGGCCCTTTTCCTCGATGGGCTGGCGCACCGTCGTCAGCGGCGGCCGGGCGCGCTGCGAGAGGGGCAGGCCGTCAAAACCCGTCAGGCTGAGCCGGTCCGGCACCGCGATCCCGGCCTGCGCCGCGTGATCGAGCGCGCCGAGCGCCAGCACGTCCGACATGGCGAGGATCGCCGTCGTCTCGGGCGCGGCGCCCAGAAGGCGGCGCGCGGCCACGGCACCCAGCGCGCGGGCGTTGGGCGATTCGGCGAGCGCAACGTCTCCGGCTCCCAGTCCCGCCTCGCCGAGCGCATCCATGAAACCCGCCAGCCGGTCCCGCTTGACGGAGAAGCGCGCTTCGAGCGCATCCTCGACCGGGGTGAGCGTCACGCCGCTCTCGTCCTGCGCGACGTCGGGGGCCGCAAAGCCGAGGATCGCGAAACGGCGATGGCCGAGGGCGAGGAGATGGCGCGCGAGATCGGCCGCCGCCTTGCGGTCGTCGACGCGGACCGAGCCCGCCCCGCCGTCGAAGTCGACCGAGACGTATGGCAGACGCCGCGCCCGCACGGGCTCCAGGAGGTGTGCACCGTCCTCGAGACTGTAGACGATGAACCCGTCGACGAGCGCCGTGCGGACGCTGTCGGAATCGGAGCGCATCCGGCCCGCCGAGATGAGGAGCAACCCCGAGCCCCGCGCATCGCAGACCTCGGCGATGCCGGCCAGGAAGCGGCGGGCGTAAGGGTCGGTGAAGAAATAGGCGAGTTCTTCGGAGACGACGACGCCGATCGCGTCGGCCTTGCCGGCGCGCAGCAGCCGTCCGCGCGGATCGGGCCCCCGATAGCCGAGTTCGGCCGCGGCGGCGAGAACGCGCTCGCGCACCTCGTCGCGCACGAGATCGGGTTTGTTGAACGCGTTGGAGGCCGTGCCCTGCGAGACGCCCGCCTCGCGCGCGACGTCGGCAAGACGTATGGGGCGCGTCTTCGTCAAGAGCGCGTCTCGGTCACGCGCATCACGCAAGGGATCGCGCTGGGCGCCATCTCGGCGGCGGCGGTGTCGGCACAGGGCATGGCGACAGGGATGGCCGACATCGCCCGCGTGATCAAGCCCGTGCGGCGGTGCGGGGACGGCGCGGACGATAGCGGAGCGCTGCGAGGGGAACGGGCGGGCCGCGCCGTTTTGACGATCGCGCCCCAGTCGCTAAGGTCCTGACCGGCGCCGCCACGAGCCGGCGACCTGAGGAGGAGACCGCCCCGTGACGACCGACGCATCCGTTTCACCGCCCGACCCATCCCCCCGCGACGCGTCTACCAAGCGCCTCGATCGGCGCCAGCTTCTCGCCGGAGCCGGTGTCGCCGGTGCGGGCGTGCTGGCAGCGCCCTCGATCGCCCGCGCGCAGGCCCGCGAGATCAAGCTGGCGACGTCCTGGCCGAAGAACACGCCCGGCGTCGGCGTCAACGCGCAGCGCTTCGCGGACATGGTGACGGCCATGTCGGCCGGTCGGCTGAACGTGACGCTCTATGCCGCCGGAGAGATCGTACCGCCCTTCGAGGTCTTCGACGCCGTGGGCGCCGGCACGGTCGAGATGGGCCATGCAACGCCCTATTACTGGACGCGCAAGAACCAGGCCTTCAACTTCTTCACCGGCGTGCCCTTCGGCCTCTCGGCGCACGAGCACGCGGCCTGGATCTATTTCGGCGGCGGGCAGGCGCTCTGGGAGAAGGCGTACGCGCCCTTCAACGTCGTGCCCTTCTATGCGGGCTCGAGCGGGCCCCAGGCCGGCGGCTGGTTCACCAAGGAGATCAACACGCTCGACGATCTGGCCGGTGTGAAGATGCGCATTTCCGGGCTGGGCGGCGAGGTGCTGCGCCGCCTCGGCGTCTCGCCCGTGATGATGCCGCCGGGCGAGATCCCGGCCGCGCTCTCGTCGGGCCTCGTCGACGCGGTGGAGTGGATCGGCCCCTGGAACGACCTCGCCTTCGGCCTCTTCCAGAACGCCAGCTACTACTACGTCCCCGCCTTCCACGAGCCGGGGCCCGCGCTGGAGGTGATCGCCAACAAGGATTTCCTCGACGGGCTCGACGCGGCCGACGCCAAGATCATCGAGGTGGCGGCCAAGGCGGTATCGATGGAGACCTATTCGGACTTCACCTATCACAACATCGATGCGCTGCCCCAGCTGCTCGACGGCAAGGGCGTCGAGCTGCGCACCTGGTCGGACGAGATCGTGCGGGCCATGGGCCGCGAATCGGCGATCGTGCTGGCCGAGCTCGGCGAGGCGGACGAGGAGACGAAGGCGGTCTACGACGCCTTCATCGCCTTCCGCGACAAGGCCGCGACCTATGCCGCCGAGGCGGGCGATCTCGTCTCGCTGCAACTGCGCCAGACCGGGCTTGCCATCGGCTGATCGGGAACGCGTCGTCCGTGCATTAACGCACGGACGGTTCCCGCTCGAGCGCAATTTATAAGGCCGATCGACACACCATGTTCTCTCGCGCACGAGCCCGCCGGGCTCGACCAATCGCGAGAGAGCCATGAGCCAGTCAGACCCCATCGTCGCCATCGTCTACCATTCCGGCTACGGCCACACGAAGGTGCAGGCCGAGCACGTGCAAAAAGGGGCCGAGGAGGGCGGGGCGACGACCTATCTCGTCGATGCGTCCGAACTCTCCAGCCCCGACGAAGGGCCCTGGGACCACCTCGACGGCGCCGACGCCATCATCTTCGGTTCGCCGACCTATATGGGCTCGGTCTCCGGGCCCTTCGAGATGTTTGCCGACGCGACGTCCAAGCGCTGGTTCAACGGCACCTGGAACGACAAGCTCGCCGCCGGCTTCAGCAATTCCGGCTCGTTCTCGGGCGACAAGGTCGTCGCGCTTCAGCGCATGATGACGCTCGCCATGCAGCACCAGATGATCTGGGTCTCGCTCGGCCTGATGCCGGGCAAGCCCGACCATCCGGGCGACGACGAAGAGAATCTCAACCGGCTCGGCTTCTACATGGGTGCCGGCGCGCAGTCGGATAACGACAAGGGCCCCGATGTCGTGCCCCGCGCCTCCGACCTCGCGACCGCGCGCCATCTCGGCCGCCGCGTGGCCACCGTCGCCAAGCGCTATTCGCGCGGCTGATGCCGTCGCCGCCTCGCCTCAGGCGGGGCGGCGCAGGACCGTGATGCCGTCCAGGCCCTCTATGCCCCAGGTGATGGGCACCTGATCGACGATCTCGAAGCCGCCGCGCCGGGCAATGTGCCCAAAGAGCTCCAAGCTCATATAGTTGCGCCAATGCGGGTTGTCGCGAAAGTCGCCGCCTGGATTGCCGGTGAAGTTGGAATGGTGGATGAGCGCCATCCCGCCCGGCTCCAGCACCCGAAAGAACTCGTGGATATAGGCGAAGACGATCTCGGTGTCGAAATGGACCATGGCGTCGAAGGAGTAAACGAAGGTCCGGCTTTGGCTCTCGATGCCCGCGATGTCGTGCCCATTGTTGTGCAGCACGGTCACGGGGTCGTCCGCGAAGTTCGACTTCAGCCGCGCGATGCAGTCCGGGTTGACGTCGACCGCGATCACGTGCCCGGCGCCGAGCTCCAGGAGCTTGCGCGTGTTGCGCCCGAAACCGGCCGCGATGTCGACGCTGCGGGCGAGGTCGAACGTGTGGCGGGCGAAGACGTCGGCGAGGAACATGCGCCAGTGCAAGGCCATGTCGCGCGTGGCGCGGCCGTGATAGTCCTCCGCCACGTCCTCGCCCCAGAGCATGCCCTCGGTGTCGGCGAGATTGGAGAGGCGGGCCTTGTCGCCTGAAGGCGCCGCAGGGATGTCGGTCTCGGGTTGGGGCTCCGTCGGCTGCGGCTTTCGTGGGCGGAGGCGGTCGAAAAGGGACATGGCGGGCCTTTCAGAATTGCGTCTTGACGTCTGGGTAGCTTGGCGTCCGGGTGGCTTTGCGTCTGGGTAGCTTGGCATCTGTGTAGCATGAGGGCCCGCTCGGTGCGCCTCTCAGTCCGCAGCGGTGGGCCATGCGCCGATCTCGCCATCCAGCAGCCGCAGGAACGGCGTCGGCTCCAGCGCGGCCGGGGGCGAAAACGGGTTGGAGAAGCCGTAGATCGCCGCGATCACCAGCCCGGTATAACCGGCGAACATCGCGATCAAGGTGAGGTGAAGGCGGGTCGGCGCGAAGATGAAGTAGGGCACGCAGACGAAAACGAGCCCGCCCACGGCCGCGATCCAGAAGAGGAGCGGAATCTCCACATCGGCGCTGTTCTCGCGCGCTTGGCGCAGTTCGGCCATGGTGTGGATGCCGGCGAGCATATGCAGCCGTAGTGCCTCCTGGCGCCCGCTCTCGGGCTCCAGATCGAGGACGAACTCGTAGCTCTCTTCCCAGAGTTGGAAGCTCTCCGGCGCGTTCCGGCCGCGCGTCCCGAGGCTCGGCCAGTCGCTTTCGACCACGCTGTGGGCATAGGCGGCGATGGTCGTGCGCTGCTCCGTCGCGGCGGCCGTGCCGTAGCGGTCGAGATCGTAGAAGATGTCGGTGACGACGGTCGCCTCGCGCAGCAGACCGCTCTGGATGTCGCGAAAGGCTTGGGTTTCCTGCGCGAAGACGAGGCCGAGGATGAGCCCGTGCAGGCCCGCAATGCGGAAGGCGACCGAGCCGCCGAGCCCTTCCGTCTGTTCGTGGACGCGCGGCGCGCCGAAATGGCGGGCGATCCAGTAGGTGCCGAGCGCCAGCGCGATCGTGCCAAGAACGAAGAGGGCGCTGATCG
The DNA here is from genome assembly GCA_963799285.1 of uncultured Alphaproteobacteria bacterium. Taxonomy (GTDB): domain Bacteria; phylum Pseudomonadota; class Alphaproteobacteria; order Rhizobiales; family CAWCWK01; genus CAWCWK01. The sequence goes on along the minus strand of CAWCWK010000004.1, from coordinate 2,778,018 downwards.
CGAGGGCGGGCAGGAGCGGCGTCATGCCCCTCTATCGCGAGCGCGCCGCGCCGGCGCAATGCCGGCCCATACGACAAAGGGCCGCGCGAGGCGGCCCTTTGGATCGGGTTGTCCCCGTGTCGAGACGCGGATAGCCCCGCCCTCCGCCCGAAGGGCTGGGAGACGGAGCGACCGAAAGTCTAGCGCTTCGAGAACTGGAAGGAGCGGCGGGCCTTCGCGCGGCCGAACTTCTTGCGCTCGACGACGCGGCTGTCGCGGGTCAGGAAGCCGGCCTTCTTGAGGACGGCGCGCAGGCCCGGCTCGTAGCGCGTGAGCGCGACGGAGATGCCGTGGCGGATGGCGCCGGCCTGGCCCGAGAGCCCGCCGCCGGAGACGGTCGCGAAGATGTCGAACTGCGTCTCACGGTCGGTCAGCTGCAGGGGCTGGCGCACTTTCAGCTGCAGCACGGGGCGGCCGAAATACTCGTCGAGCGCCTTGTCCTTGCGCTGCGTCGCCGACTTGATGACGATCTTGCCGGAGCCGGGCTTCACCCAGACGCGGGCAATGGCGTCCTTGCGCTTGCCGGTCGCATAGGAGCGGCCGTGCTCGTCGATGACGGGCTCATAGACGGGGGCGTCGGAGACGAGATCGCTCGCGCCCTCGGCCGCCAGGGCGCCGCCGAGGTCTTCCAGCGAGCGTACGGCCTCGTCGCTCTCTTGAACGGTAGTGTCGCTCATGATGGTTCTATCCTGTCAGTGCGGCGATCAGGCGTCGCGCGAATTGCGGGGGTGGAGCGCGGCGACGTCGAGCGGCGTCGGCTGCTGGGCCTCGTGCTCGTGGGTCGGGCCGGCATAGACGCGAAGGTTCTTCATCTGCCGGCGCCCGAGGGGCCCGCGCGGAACCATGCGCTCGACGGCCTTCTCCAACACCCGCTCGGGGAAGCGCCCGTCGAGGATCTTGTCGGCCGTGCGCCTCTTGATGCCGCCCGGATAGCCGGTGTGCCAGTAGTAGGTCTTCTGCGTGCGCTTGTTGCCGGTGAAGACCACCTTGTCCGCATTGATGACGATGACGTTGTCGCCGTCGTCGACATGGGGGGTGAAGGTGGGCTTGTGCTTGCCGCGCAGACGGTTGGCGATCAGGGCGGCGAGGCGGCCGACGACCAGCCCTTCCGCATCGATCAGGATCCACGTCTTCTCGACCTCTGCGGGCTTGGCGCTATAGGTGCGCGCGACGCCCATCTGAAGGGTCCGCATGGGAAAATCCTCGGATTGGATGAAACGACGCGACCCACCGGGCACCAGGGCACCCGATGGGTCGACTGCGAGGGGTCATAGGCGGGTTTCGACTCTCGCGCAAGGCCATAATGCGCAATAAAAGCAGGGGTTTGAAGTTGCGGTACTCCAATACCGCCGTTCAATCTGGCGGCTCTTCCTCGCCCGGCCCGAGCGGCGCGAGGACGCCTTGGCGAGGGTCGCCGGGAACGGATCTGGGTGGCGTTGGGCACAGCGCTGCGGCATCGTCGCGGCCAAGATGGCCCGCATGTCGCGGGCGGGAGATGCTGAGATGACCGAAACCGACCGTCCCCTGATCCTGCTGCTCGGGCGGCTTTCGCGCTTTGTCGAGACGCGGCTCGTGGCGGATTACGAGACCGTGCGCGCAAGTCCGGAGACGCTCGATGCCGTCATCGCGGAGCACGCGGACCGGATCCGCGCCATCGCGACCTTCGGGCACGTGCCGGTCGACGACGCACTCATGGCCCGGTTGCCGGCGCTCGAGACGGTCGCGAACTACGGTGTCGGCTACGACACGGTCGATGCCCGCGCGGCGGCGCGCCGGGGCGTCGTCGTCACCCATACGCCGGACGTGCTGACGGACGAGGTCGCCGACGTCGCGATCGGCCTTCTCATCAGCACGGTCAGGCGCCTGACCGAGGCCGAGCGCTACCTGCGGGCCGGCCGCTGGGCGAAGGACGGACCCTTCGCCCTCAGCCCGACCACGTTGCGCGGGCGCACGCTCGGCATCGTGGGGCTCGGCCGGATCGGCAAGGCGATCGCGGTCCGTGCGGAAAGCTTCGGCCTGGCCATCGCGTATCACGGCCGCCATCGCCAGAATGGTGTCGATTACGCGTACCACGACACGCTGATCGGTCTCGCCCGCGCGGTCGATACGCTCATGCTCGTCGTGCCGGGCGGCGAGGAGACGCGCCATATGGTCGATGCCGACGTACTGGCCGCTCTCGGTGCGGACGGCGTGCTGATCAATATCGGGCGCGGCTCCTCGGTCAATGAGACTGCCCTCGTCGCGGCACTCGAGGGCGGCGTCATCGCGGGCGCGGGGCTCGACGTTTTCGAGGACGAGCCCCGGGTGCCGCAGACCCTCATCGACGCGCCGAACGCGGTTCTCCTCCCCCATGTGGGCTCGGCCTCCATCGCGACGCGCGAAGCGATGGGACAGCGCCTGCTCGACAATCTCTCCGGCTGGTTTGCGAACGGGCGACCCCCGTCCCCGGTCCCCGAGACGCCCGTGAAGGGGTCCTGACATGGCAAAGCAGTTTCCCGAGATGAGCGATGCGCTCATGCGTTTCCTCAGACGCCAGAAGATCTTCTTCGCCGCGAGCGCAGGCCCGGACACGCGCGTCAACGTCAGCCCGCGCGACACGCGGCATCTGCGGGTCGTGGATGCCAGGACCGTGCTCTGGCTCGACATGACCGGTTCGGGCTCCGAGACGGCCGCGCACCTCAAGGCCGACGGCCGGCTGACCATCATGGTCTGCGCCTTCGAGGGGCCTCCGATGATCCTGAGGCTCTACGGGCGCGGCGTGTCGCTTCCGCGCGGCACGGCGGAGTACGACGAAGCGCTGGCCGCGCATTTCGAGGGCCGGGCGCCCGTCGGCGCCCGACATGTCGTGCGGCTCGACGCCGATCTCGTCCAGACGTCCTGCGGCTATTCGGTCCCGCTCTTCGACTTCGTGACCGACCGCACGGTGCTCGACGAATGGGGCGCCAAGCAGGGCCGCGAGGGCATAGACCGCTATATCGCCGAGAAGAACGCGGTGAGCATGGACGGCCTGCCGACGGGGCTTGCCTGAGCCGCGCGCGTCAGTTCTTCGGCATCGTCGCCTGCATGGCGGGGCGACTGGCGAAGGCCATGTACCAGTTCATGGCCTCCGAGTTGCCGTCTCGCCATTTGAGGTCGGCAAGGCGGTAGTCGAGATAACCGAGCGCACAGCCGAGCGCGATATGGCCCAGCGTCATCGTGTCGGGCAGGGCCTTGAGCGCCGGGCCGATGGCGCCGACACCGCGCAGGATCTGGCGCGAGAGGCGCTCGGCCTTGGCGGGGTCGGCCCGGTTCGGGTCCGCCGCCTCGTCCGCCTTCAGATAGCGCAAGGGAAGCGCGCTGTCGCAGATGCCGTCGCCGAGCGCCTGCGCCTTCAGAACTGCGACCCGCGCAGCCCCGTGCGGGATGAGATGATCGCCCGTGCCGAGCGAATCGAGCACCTCGCAGATCACCCGGCTATCGTAGAGCGAGACGCCGTTCTCCATGATGAGCGTCGGTATGCGTCCGAGCGGATTGGCGCCGAGGAGCTCGGGCGGATCGTCCTGCGTCGCGACCGTCACCTCCTCGATGCGCTCCGACAGGCCCTTCAGATGCGCGACGATCCGCACCTTGCGCGAATAGGGAGAGGCCGGGGAGGTGAGGAGACGCATCGGGATGGGGCTTTCGTTCGAAGGGTACGTCCCATCGATATAGGACGTTCGCGAATGAAATCCCGTCCCGCTTCGCCACCTCCTCCTCAGGCCGCATCCCAGACGGGCGCGTAGCCTTCCAGCGTCACGGTCCGCCCGTCCGGTCGGCCGATGCCATCGATTTCGTCCATCTCGGCATCGGTCAAGGTGACATCGAAGATGTCGAGATTGGCGCGGGCATGGGCGGGCGTCGCGGTCTTGGGGATCGCAATCACGCCCTTCTGCGTCAGCCAGCGCAGAGCGATCTGGATGGCGGTCTTGCCGTGCCCGGCCGCGATACGCTCCAGCGAGGGCTGGCCGATGACCTTTCCCCGCGCGATCGGGCAATAGGCGGTCATGGCCATGCCGGCGGCCTCGAGCGCGGCCAGCACGGCGCGTTGCGTCATCAGCGGATGATACTCGACCTGGTTGGTCACCAAGGGCTGATCCGCGACCAGAAGCGCCTCGGCGAGGAGCGAGGTGTTGAAATTGCTGACCCCGATATGGCGCGTCAGCCCCGCCTTCCGAAGCGTGCAGAGCGCCGGAACGCTCGTCGATACGGCTACGTCCGGGTTCGGCCAGTGGAGGAGGAGGAGATCGACATGGTCTAGGCCGAGCCGCGTCAGGCTCTCCTCGGCCGAGGCGCGCATCGCGTCCGGCTGGAACCGATCCGGCCAGACCTTGGTGGTCACGAAGAGCTCGTCGCGGGTGACCACGCCGTCCGCGATGGCCTCGGCAATGCCGGCGCCGACCTCTGTCTCGTTGCCGTAGACGACGGCCGTGTCGATATGTCGGTAGCCGAGCCCGATCGCCTCGCGAACCATGGCGCAGGCCTCGTCGCCGCGAAGCTGCCAAGTGCCGAAGCCGAGGAGAGGGATCTCGGCCCCGTTGGCGTGCCGTGTGGGACTTGTCGCCGTCATGATCGCTTTTCCCTTGGGTCAGATCTCCCGTCGGTCTAGGGGCACATCTCGGCGGGGGCAACGCCGCGGACGGGCGCGATCCTAGGAGGCCTCCCCCGTGCGGTCGAAATGGATGAGGATGAAGGGTCGGACGCCTGAAGAGAGCGCGAGGGCGCTGGAGGCGAGCTCGATCCGGGTCTGGGTGGCCAACATCCGGGCGCTCTCGGCCTGCGGATCGGCGAGCGTGAGATCGTCCGCGCCATCGTCGAGGGTCACCATCAGGCGGGTCGAGAACCGCTCGCGCGCATCCACCACGGCGGAGGCGGAGGCGAGAATGCCGCCCATGGCCTCGAGCCTGTCGCGCGCACCGCTGAGTTCCGAGAGCCGAGCGGAAATGGCGTCAGCATCGGAGAAACCGGCATCGGAGCGCGGGATGCCGAGCGCCGAGAGCGTTGCGCTCAGGGATCCGAGCGAGAAGCGATCGGCATCGGAGCGTTCGCTCAGCTGGATCGAGGCGCCGCCCTCCAGGAGATTGACGCCGTCGAAGCCGGAATCGGCCACGATCTGCCCGATCTGTTCGACGAGTTCGTCCCATTCCTTGAGGAGACCCGTCGCGGCCGAGCCGGGCGTGCCGGGCGTCGAGGCGGCGAAGCCGCCCACGGGGCGCTGGCCGGGGTCGAAGGCGATCTCGTAGTTGCCGGCATCGTTGCCCGCGCCGATATTGGCGCTCGAACCCGGGCCGGTGGCGAACTCGAACTTGTCGAGGTCGGTCGTCATGTCCCCGTCCGAGCCCGGTTGGATCTCGCCGAGAAGGTTGGTGAGCGAATCCCACGGTTTGGTCGGGCTCGACGGATTCGGCGAGCGCTCGATGAGCTCGATCCGAAAATCACCCGCCGCCTCGAACTGGATGCGCCCGTTCGCCGTCACCTCGGCGCGCAGGTAACCGCCGAGCTCGTGGCTGATGCCCTGGACGAGCTGCTTGATGGTGTAGACGCTGCTGTCCGCCGTGAGGTCGAGAAGATCGAGCGGGTCCAGCGGCAGGTAGTCGGCCTCCAGGTCGACGCCGGGCTTGGTGGCGTGGCCGATATAGAAATCGTGGCTCACCGTCGTCGTGCCGTCCGTCGCGGTCACGCGGATGCGGTCGACCCGGCTGTTCTTCTGGTTGAGGCTCGTATAGTCGCCCCCGCCGGCCGAACCGTTCTGCGAGACGTGCGGCACATAGGCCCGCGCGTTGTTGGTGAAGATGTCGTCCTTGACCGTGCTGTTGGCGAACTGGTTTTGTTGCCAGGGGCCGAGAATGGCCCGCTCCGCGACGATCTTCGCATCGCCGGCGACGATGGCGCCGTTGCCGTCGAGGTTGATCTGCTTGGAATAGACGGTCAGCGTCTGCGGCCCGGTCGCCGGCGTCGGGGTGACGGCGGGCGTGCCCATCTCGGCGGGCGTCGCCCGTTCGATACGCCGCGCGAGCGTCTCCAACTCGCCGACGAGGCCGGTGATGGCCGCGATGCCGCTCGACGCCGCCTCGATCGCACCGCGCGGGCGGGCGTACTGATCGACGACCGCCTGAAGGGTGTCGGAGCGGGCGCGCAGGCCCCGCGCATCGAAGATAGCGGCAGGGTTTTCCACAAGGCCGCTATAGCGCTGGCCGGTCGCAAGCCGTGTCTGCGACTGGCCGAGGCCCGCCTGAAGCGTGCGCAGGGCGGTGATGTTGGTGCGGGCGGTGGCAGAAAGGATCGCTGTCGTCATGTCGCGGCCGGCCCGTTCTCGGGCCCCTCCTTCAGGTCTCGTCCACGCCATCATGCCGCAGGGGAGGAAGCGGACCGTTCAGGACGGCGCCCGCATTCGATGCGTGTTTGTTTCAAATGCGCGCCAATTGCGCCGCCGCTTCACAAGAGCAAGCCCGGCCCGCGCGAGGCCCTTCGGGTGATGGCTCATGCGAGCGCTTGGCGATCGGGCCGGCCGCGCGTATCTGTGGGCCCGAACACCGATCTCTCGAACGCTTGAGCGCCGCACATGGCCACCGCCTACGACCTTGCCCGCGACGACGCGGCCGATACCGAGCCCGTCACGCTCTCCCACATTCGCAACTTCTCGATCGTCGCCCATATCGATCACGGCAAGTCGACGCTGGCCGACCGGCTGATCCAGACCTGCGGCGGGCTGACGGCGCGCGAGATGACGTCCCAGGTGCTCGATTCGATGGATATCGAGCGTGAGCGCGGCATCACCATCAAGGCGCAGACGGTGCGCCTGCGCTACGAGGCCAAGGATGGCCAGACCTATACGCTCAACCTCATCGACACGCCCGGACACGTCGATTTCGCCTACGAGGTCAACCGCAGCCTCGCGGCCGTCGAGGGCTCGCTTCTCGTCGTCGATGCGTCGCAGGGCGTCGAGGCGCAGACGCTGGCCAATGTCTACCAGGCCATAGAGGTTGATCACGAGATCATCCCCGTCCTCAACAAGGTCGACCTGCCGGCCGCCGAGCCAGAGCGCATCAAGGCGCAGATCGAGGAGGTGATCGGGCTCGATGCGTCCGACGCGCTCGAGATCTCGGCCAAGACCGGGCTCGGCATCGACGCCGTCCTGGAAGCGATCGTGACGCGCCTGCCGGCGCCGAAGGGCCGCCCGGACGCGCCGTTGAAGGCCATGCTCGTCGACAGCTGGTACGACACCTATCTCGGCGTCATCGTCCTCGTGCGCGTCATCGACGGGCGGCTCAAGAAGGGCCAGAAGGTGCGCATGATGGGCACCGGCGCGACCTACGATATCGACCGGGTCGGCGTTATCACGCCCAAGCTCGCCGATATCGGCGAGCTGAACGCCGGCGAGATCGGCTTCCTCACGGCCTCCATCAAGGAAGTCGCAGACACCCGCGTCGGCGACACGATCACCGACGATCGAAAGCCAACCGCCCAGGCCCTCCCGGGCTTCCGGCCCGCGCAGCCGGTCGTCTTCTGCGGCCTCTTCCCCGTCGATGCGGCCGACTTCGAGGACCTGCGCGCTGCGATGGGCAAGCTTCGGCTCAACGATGCCAGCTTCTCCTTCGAGACCGAATCCTCGGCCGCGCTCGGCTTCGGCTTTCGATGTGGCTTCCTCGGGCTCCTCCATCTCGAGATCATTCAGGAGCGGCTGGAGCGCGAGTTCGATCTCGACCTCGTCGCGACGGCGCCGTCCGTCGTCTACGAGATCGCGATGCGCAACGGCGACGAGATCGAGCTGACCAACCCGGCCGATCTCCCGGACGTCACCCAGATCGCGGAGATCCGCGAGCCCTGGATCAAGGCGACGATCCTGACGCCGGACGAATATCTCGGCTCGATCCTCAAGCTCTGTCAGGAGCGGCGCGGCCTGCAGGCCGGCCTGTCCTATGTCGGCAACCGCGCGATGGTCGAATACGAACTGCCGCTCAACGAGGTCGTCTTCGACTTCTACGACCGGTTGAAATCGATCTCGAAGGGCTATGCCAGCTTCGACTATTCGATCACCGGCCTGCGCGATGGCGACCTCGTGAAGATGCAGATCCTGGTCAATGCCGAGCCGGTCGACGCGCTGTCCATGATGGTCCACCGCTCCCAGGCCGAGAAGCGCGGCCGGGTGATGTGCGAGAAGCTGAAGGAACTCATCCCGCAGCACCTCTTCCAGATCCCGATCCAGGCCGCCCTCGGCGGCAAGATCATCGCCCGCGAGACCGTTCGCGCGCTCAGGAAGGACGTGACCGCCAAGTGCTATGGCGGCGACGCGACGCGTAAGAGGAAGCTGCTCGACAAGCAGAAGGCGGGAAAGAAGAAGATGCGCCAGTTCGGCAAGGTCGAGATCCCGCAGGAAGCCTTCATCGCCGCCTTGAAGATGGATGGGTAGGGACCGTCGGCGTTAGTCCGTTGGCCCTGCAAAGAAGCCCTCTTTCCGGGATCGGGAAGAGGGTTGGGAGACGGGTTGAACGGCGCGCCAGCGCCATTCCGGCGGTCATTCAGGAGATGCCGGCAGCGCCAGGAACCGAACAGCATATGGCGCACGCCCCCGTGACCACCGCCCCCCGCGTCTGCTTCTTCGCCCATTTCGACCGCGACGCCCGCCTCGCCCCTTATGTCCTCCACTATCTCGATCGCCTGATCGCACTGGACATCGCGATCATCTTCGTCACCGTCGTGCCTCTCGGTGAGGACGATCTGGCGGTGCTGCGCGCGCGCTGCGCGGACGTGATCGTGCGGGCAAACGAGGGACACGACTTCGGCTCCTGGGCCGCTGCCTACGCCAAGCATGGCGCGGACCTTACGGGCGATCTGCTGCTGGCCAATGACAGCGTCTACGGGCCCATCGGACCGCTGGCGCCGATCGTGGAGGCGGAGCTCGCCAAGGGCGCCGACGTCTTCGGGCTGATCGAGAGCATCGATGTCGAGCCGCATCTGCAGAGCTGGTTCGTCTGGTGCCGGCGGGACGTTCACCAGAGCGAGGCGTTTCGCACCGTTCTCGGCCAGCCCTTCGCCGGCATGGAGAAGCGCGCGATCATCGAGGGGGCGGAAGTCGGGCTTACGCGGGCGCTCGTCGCGGCGGGCTTCACCTATTCGGCCGCCTTCAGCGCGCGGGACGTCAATCCGATCATGCGGCTGCGGCCCTACAACCCCTCGCACGTCCTCTGGGAGGAGCTGATTCGTGATGGGCGGGTGCCCTTCCTCAAGGTCGAGCTCTTGCGCGCCAACCCCTTGGGCCTGATGGATGTCGATCGCTGGCGCGAGGTCGTGGCGGACATCGAGCCCGATCTCGTCTCGCCGATCGCGGATCATCTCGCGCGCGTCGGGGAGGCGGGTCCGGGCTCTCGCACGCTGGCGGCCCGCATGGTCGATGCGCGCCGATGGATCCGGCGTGACTACGAGGCCCGGCGTGCCGGCACGCCGTCACGCTCTCAGGAGGCGACGACCGCCGTCGCCTATGCGAGTGCCGCGGTCGCCGGCAAGATCACCCGGACGCTCGGGCGCTGGCGACGGCGGGTCATGTCCGGCGGGGCGTGAAGTCGGCCGCCTCGCGATTGAGATTGGGGTTGTAATAGGGGTCGTTCTCCAGCGCCTCGCCCCAGCGCTCCATCATCGTCTCGACCTCGCCGACGAAGCGGGCGCGCTTCTCCTCGGAGATGTCGGAGCCGCGGCTGGCCGATTCGTGGTGGTAGAGCTCGGCGAAGGGCGTCCAGACGTTGCGATAGCCCGCCTCGCGCACCTTGAGGCAGAAGTCGACATCGTTGAAGGCGACCTTCAGGCGCTCCGCGTCGAGCCCGCCGACCTCGTCCCAGATCGCGCGGCGCACGAAGAGGCAGGCCGCCGTGACGGCCGAGACGTCATGCGCCACCATCAGCCGGCCGAAATAGCCCGGCGACGAGCGGGGCAGGTTCAAGGAGGCGTGCCCCGCCACCCCGCCGACGCCGAGGACGACGCCGCCATGCTGCACCCGGTCGTCCGGATAATAGAGCTTGGCGCCCACGCAGCCGACGCCTTCGCGGACGGCATGGCTGACCATCTCGTGCATCCACTCCGCCCCGATGGCCTCGATATCGTTGTTGACCAGCCCGAGGATCGTGCCCCGCGCGACCTCGACGGCCGCATTGTTGATGGCCGAGTAGTTGAAGGCATGGGGGTGGGGCAGAACGCGTATGCGCGGCTCGTCGGCTAGGCTCTCGAAATAGGCACGGGTCTCGTCCTCCTCCGAGTCGTTGTCGACGACGATGATGTCGAAGGCCGGGTAGTCGGTGATCGCCAGGATCGAGGAGACGCATCGCTCCAGGAGGTCGCGCCGGTCCTTGGTCGGGATGACGAGCGTGACGTGCGGCGCGGGCTCTGGGACCGGGTGGATGGTGCGGTAGAAGGGCACGTCCGACATCGGCTCGACACGCGCGCCGATCTCCGTCGTGGCGTCCCGAAGCGCCTTGAGCCCGGCCTCGTAGGCGTAGCCCTTGGCGTCGTTCTCGGCCGCCGTCGAGCCCTCGACGGCACGCCAATGGTAGAGGATCTTGGGCACGTGGACGACCTGATCGCGGGTCAGCCCGGCGATGACCCGCAGGTTGAGATCGTAGTCCTGGCTACCTTCGTAGCCCGGCCGCCAGCCACCCGCCTTGCGCACCAGCTCCGTGCGATGGACGGTGAGGTGGTTGAGATAGTTCTGCGACGCGAAGAGGTCCGGCGAGAAGTCGGGCTTGAAGAAGGGCGAGAAGCGCCTTTCGTCCTCGTCGATCTTGTCCTCGTCCGAATAGAGCAGTCCGGCTCCAGGGTTCGCCGCGATGGCGAGCGCCATCTCGGCCAGCGCATTGGGTCGCAGGACATCGTCATTGTCGAGCAGGGCGAACCAGTCGCCCGTCACCAGTTCGAGCGCGCTGTTGGAGGCGTGGCTGATATGACCGTTGGTAGGGCGGTGGACGACCTTGATCCGCGCGTCCTTCGCCGCCCAGGCGTCGAGCAGCGGCACGACGTGCCCGGCCGTCGAGGCGTCGTTGGCTATGCAGAGTTCCCAATCGGGATAGACCTGCTCGATGACCGACTGGATGGCCGCGTCCAACAGGTCTGCCGGCGGGTTGTAGACCGGCATGAGGACGCTGATCAGCGGGCGCTCCGGCAGTTCCGCCACGGTTGCCCGGAGGGCCTCGAAATCGGCCTCGTCGTCGTCGAAGGCGTCGATCCAGCCATGATAGGCCGCGTCGGCACCTGTGTCCGTCTGACTGGGCGAGAAGGGACGGGGACCGCCGAGAAACCGGCCGCGCACCGAGACGGGAAGGGGCGTGCCCTCGATCTCGCCGGTGCCGAGGCGCCGCCGCACGCGATCGCCGACGAGGGCGGCGAGGGAGACGGGCGTCAGGCTCAACCCCTCGAGCCGCACGCGGCGCCCGGCGGCCTCGAAGGGGTCGAAGCGCAGCCGGGTCGCGCGGCGCGGCAGATCGACGATGCAGCGCCCGCGTCCCTTGCCGCTCGGCACCATCACGGCCGACCATTCGGGCGTGAAGCCATCGCCGATATCAAAATAAAGCGTCGGCGCGAGGCCGCGCGCACCCGAATAGGCCCAGGTCACGATGTAGACGCCGGCCGAAAGCGGTCGATCGGGCTCCATGACGATCTGCGGATCGGCCCCGGTGCTGTAGAACGCGCCGTCGCGGATGGAGAGATCGGACAGGCCCGCGACGCGCCACCCGGCCGGCAGGACGGGGCGCAGGAGGATATCGGCCGCGACCGCGAGATGCTCGTCCGTCGGATCGAAGAGGCCGGAGGGGACACCGCTGCGCACGAAATGTACGAAGGGCGGCTCGTCGGGGCCGAGGCCGGCAAGGGCCCGATAGCGCGCCGAATCGAACCACGCGGCCGGCTCCCGCCCCTCGGCGTGACCGCCGGCGATGTAGTGGTCGAGCGGGTGGACGGTCACGGGCAGCCGCGCGCCGGAATGGCGGTACCATCCGGCGTCGAAATAGCGTGCCACATCCTCGTTGCCGGGCCGGGCCCGGGCGACGGCCCGGTGCGTGTGGAGGAGGATGCGGTTGTGCAGCGCGCGCAGGGGCCGCAACAGGTAATGCCGGACCGCGTATCCGGCATAGCGGATCGGCTTGGTGAACTGCCAGGAACTGCTCGAGCGCATGTCCGCTATGGTGCGCAGCGCCCGCGTCTGCGACAGGGCGGCTTCGTGGAGCCGAAGGTGTGCCACGGTCGCGACCGAGCCGTCGGCCTCGGCCGATGCGTCCGCGTCCGCGTCGCCGTATCGGTCGGCGGGGACCGGAAAGGCGCCGCGCGTCCGCAGTCCGGCGTCGTCGGGCCGGGAGGGGCGGCCGCGGGGGGTCTCGGCGCGACCGAGAAGCGCGTCCCGCTCGTCCGCCATGCGCTGCACGAGCGCGTCGAGCGATTCGGTGCTGGCCTCCAGAAGGGCGCGCCGCGCAGTGACTTCCTCGCGCAGCACGCTCCAGGACAGCGCCTCGCCGTCGAGCCAAGCCCGCGCTTCGTCGAGGATCGTCGCGTCCGGCGATGCCTTGTCGGACGCCGCTGCTGTCAGAGCGGCGAACGTCCGGGCGATCTGGGGCGGCAAGGTCCGATCACCGACGTCGCCGGCGCGATGATGGCGCAGGCCGCTCTGGACGAGGTGGTGGCCGGTCGCGGTCGGGCCGAGGCCGAGGCCGAGCTGCTCGGCAAGGATCGCGTGACGGCCCTTCCAGTCGTCGAGGATCGCGTCATAGGACACATAGGCCCGGGGCATGCCCTCGGTGCCCGCATCGGCATCGAGCACGTTGCGCAGCCAGAGGCGCAGCGTATAGGCCGGCGTCAGTCCGTCCCTGGCCTGGAGCGAGGCTGCGACCTCGTCCGGATGGCGCAGCGGCAGGACCGCTTTCGCCGCCAGGCCACGATCCCGCGCGACCGCGCACCAGAACGGCATCAGCCGGCAGAGGCGCGGGTCCTTGAAGACGAGACGGTCGCGGTCGCCGAACTCCTCCTCGAGGAGGGCGCCGGCCCGCCGGAACCAGCGATGATGGGCGTCCGGCGGCAGGGCGCATGCGATATCGAGCGGGGCCGCATCGTCCCAGGCACTGCCGCAGGCCCGCAGCAGGCTCTCGTTGAAGAGCGTGAGGCGCTTCGACTCGAAATGGCCATAGGCGTTGCCTTCGCTGGAGGGCAGCAGATCGGTCGGCAAGCCGCCCCAGTTGGCGCCCAGGAGCCCCGCCGTCAGCGACGTTCCGCTGCGATGCATGCCGACGACAAAAACCACCACACGCCCGTGATGCGCTTCGGTCGGCGCGCGCCGGTCCTCGACCGGTTCGCCCGAAGGTGCGGCGGGCGCGATGTCGTCGGCATTGGCGGGCACGTCAGTCGCGATCCTCACTCACCGATCCCGCGGGGCAGGCCGGTCTCTCTATGGTATGCGGCCGCGAGGGCGATGGAGAAGCGGCAAAGCCCATCCATGGTCTCCGCACAGAGACATTGCGGCCGGACGCGTCAGGGCGCTATGCCCGCGGCGCGGCGAGAATGCGGCGGATGGCCGGATATCGGGCGCGGACGGCACCCGAGGCCGGAGCATGACAGCTCGCCTTGCATGATCTCGCCTTGGAAGGGGCCGGACGAGGCCAGCCACAGCTTCGCTCCATTCTTCCCCTTCTATCGCCCCAGACACACTCTCTAGCGGAATATCCTGGCGCTACGTCCAGGCTCGGGGGCCCCGCGCTCTCGTCGGGCCGCTCCTTGCAAAGGCGACACCATGATGCACGACCACGATCACGACGCGCCGGGCGGTCCGCTGCCCGACATTTCCGCCAATGCGGAGGTCAACAACTTCACGGCTCTCCTCAGCGATCGGACCTGGACCGGCCTGCCCGGCAAGCCGATGCTGCTGACCTACTCCTTTACCGGCACGCGGGCCGCCGAGGCTCATGTCACCGAGCGCTATGGCGCGGCGGCCACCAACACGGTCGTCGAGCTGAGCGCCAGCCAGAAGGCCGAGGTGAAGAACGCGATCGCGCAGATCGAGGCGGCCTCGGGTGTCCGATTCTTCGAGGTCGATAGCGGCGGCACCGTCACCTTCCAGATGATGGATTTCTCGACCGTAGCCGGCAAGGAGAACGCCGCCGGCTTCGCCTTCTACCCGGGCACGACGGTGACGACGCAGAGCATCTTCGCCTCGAAGATCGCGGGCGACGTCTTCTTCGACAGCCAAAACTACCCGCCCTCGGCCTCGATCCTCGACACGGCCCTGCACGAGATCGGACACGCGCTCGGTCTCAAGCATCCCTTCGAAGGAGACCCGACGCTCGTGGGCGGCCTCGATACCTCGTCGCAGACCATCATGAGCTATACCGGTCCGGCCCAGACGACGCTCGGCCCCCTGGATATCCAGGCCCTGCAGAGTCTCTACGGATCGAGCGCGGCGCTCCCCAACAGCATTTCCAGCTACAGCTTCGATGCCGCCACCAAGACGCTGGTGCAGGCGGGCACGAATGCGGCCGACCAGATGATCGGCACCGACGGCCGCGACGCGATGCGGGGTCTGGGCGGCGACGACATCATCGGCGGCGGCTTCGGCGACGATCAGCTCTTCGGGGCCGATGGCAACGACCGGCTTCATGGCGGCGACGACAACGACCAGATCTTCGGCGGCTTCGGCAACGACACGGCCTATGGCGGCGACGGCAACGACGAGATCTACATGGGCTATGGCGACGATTCGATCGTCGAGTATTCCGGGGGCGGCAACGACACGCTCGGAGGCGGCTTCGGCAACGACCGCCTGATCGCCGGAGACGGTGACGACATGCTTTTCGGAGGGCGCTCCGACGCCTCGAACGGCGGCAACGACTATTTCTCCGGCGGCGACGGCAACGATCAGATCTTCGGTGGGCGCGGGGTCGCGGCATTCGAGAACGACACCATCTTCGCCGGCAATGGCGACGATACCGTCTATGCCGGCATCGGCAACGAACAGGTGTCGGGCAATGATGGAAACGACCTCCTCTTCGGCGGAGGCGACAGCGACAACATCTTCGGCGGCAATGGCGCCGACACGATCTGGGGCGGCACCGGGCGCGACAGCCTCTCGGGCGAGGGCGGCGCGGACGTCTTCGGCTTCACGGCGGGGTCGGGTCAGGACTTCATCTTCGGCTTCAACACCGCCGAGGACCGCATCTGGCTGACGGGGACGACGAATACCTTCAACTCGTTCGCCGACGTGCAGGCCAAGCTGTCGGGGACGGGCTCGGCGGTCATCGATCTCGGCGGCGGCTCGACAGTCTTCATCAGCGGGGTGGCGACCACGGCCCTGAGTGCGGACGACTTCATCTTCGGGTGATGATCGCTGCGGCGCGCCGGTTCCGAGACTGGGTCCCGGACCGGCGCCCGCGTATGGCACAGGATCAGGTCACCGCTTATATCCTTAAAGGAACGGTGCTATCGCTGTCCTTGAGGAACGAAGGATCGTCCCTCTACGGTCTCCCGGGGTGCGAACTCCGGCCCCGTTTTTCGTGCGTGTGAGAAACCCAGTCGATGTCCGAGTTCGATAAAGCCATGCGCGGCGTTCGCAGCGCCTCCGTCAGCGTCATGGCGATCAGCGCCGTCACGTCCGTGCTGATGCTGGCGCTGCCCTTCTACATGATGCAGGTCTTCATCCGCGTGCTGCCGAGCCGCAGCATGGAGACATTGATCGCGCTCTCCGTCCTCGCGCTCATCGCCTTCGTCGCCTTCGGCATCTTCGATGCGCTGCGCCAGGCGATCCTCGTTCGCGCCGCCGCGCGCTACGAGGCGCTCCTGTCCGGCCCGATCGTCTACGCGCATTTCCTCGATGGCAGCCGCGAGCCCTCGGCCGGGTCCGAACTCATCGCGGACGTGCGTCAGGTGCGGGCGTTCCTCGGCTCCCGCGCGCCGGCCGCGATCGCGGAAGCGCCCTTCATTCCGATCTTCCTTCTCGTCATCTTCCTCGTCGACATCTGGCTCGGCATCCTCATCCTCGTCGGCATGGGACTGATGGTCCTGCTCGCCGTCCTCCAGCAATCGGCGATGCAGCGCGGCGTCGAGCAGCAGAACGAAGCGCAGCGCCAATCGAACCGGCTCCTGCAGTCGCATATCGACCAAGCCGAGCTCGTGCGCGTGCTGGGGCTCCAGAAGACCGCGATCGATCGCTGGGGCGAATGGAGCGCGAAGAACCTTTCGGGCTATGTCGATCTCCAGACGACCGGCGGCACGTTTGGCGGCCTCTCCAAGGTGCTCCGCTTCGGGCTGCAGGCCGCGATTCTCGGCGTGGGCGCCTTCCAGGCGATCCGCGGCGAGGTCTCGCCCATCGTCGTCTTCGCCGCGATGATGATCGGGGGGCGCGCGCTCGCACCGCTGGACGGTCTCGTCGGGTCCTGGAGCGCGCTGACGACGGCTCTCGAGGCCCATAAGCGCGTCAAGGCCGCGATGGCGGAGTTCAGCGTCCGGCCCGATCCGACGACGCTGCCGGAACCCCAGGGCGAGATCCGGGTCGAGAAGCTCGTCTACGGAACGCCTGGCGGCAACGGCGAGGCGATCATCAAGCGCATCTCCTTCGGCGTGCCGCCCAAGTCCTGCGTCGGCATCATCGGGCCGAGCGGGGCGGGCAAATCCACCTTGCTGCGGCTGTTGTCGGGCGCGATCGAGCCCAATGGCGGCCATGTCCGCCTCGACGGCGCGGACCTGCGCAACTGGAACAAGACGCAGCTCGGCCCCCATGTCGGCTACGTGCCGCAAGCCATCGATTTTCTCCCCGGCACGGTCGCGCAGAACATTGCCCGCTTCGACGAGCAGACGACGGACGAGGCCATCATCACCGCCGCCAAGCAGGCCGGCGTGCACGAGATGATCCTCCGATTCCCGAACGGCTATGACACGATGCTCGGCTCGACCGGCTTTCGCCCGTCGGGCGGCCAGAAGCAGCTTCTCGCGATCGCGCGCGCCCTCTACGGCGAGCCGAAGATCCTTTTTCTCGACGAGCCGAACTCCAATCTCGACCAGGCCGGCGACGCCATCCTCCTTCGCGCCCTCCAGGGCGCGACGAAGCGCGGCGCGACCATCATTCTCGTCACGCAGCGCCCCGTCCTCCTTCAGGCCGCCGACCGCGTGCTCGTGCTGCGCGATGGCATGATCGAGGATTACGGCCCCAAGGCCGAGGTTCTCGCCAAGTTGCAAAAGCAGCCGGCCAAGGCGGTCGCCCCGCCGGCCAAGGCCGTGCCGGGTCCCCAGGCCGCTGCCCCGGGCCAAGCCGTTCCGGCAAACGGCGCACAGGCCGGCGCCGTCGTCATGCCACCGGCGCACGCGCAGCCTCAACCCGTCCAGCACAACGCGCAACCGGCGCAAGGCCAGCCACAACCCACACGCCAGAACGCGGTGCCGGCCACCGTGACGGCGGCTCAGCAACAGCCCATGCGTGTCGCCGTCGAATCCTGACGCCACGAAGATCGGGAAGCCCACGATGTTCTATCACAACTGGCACAAGAGCGTGCCCGTCAAGCTTAGCCGCAGCTACCGGATCGTTCTCCTCGTCCTCTTCTCGCTTGTCGGGGTGAGCACCGTCTGGGCCGTCACCGCACCCATAGGCGGCGCCTTCCTGAGCCAGGGCAGGGTCGTCGCGGAGGGCAGGAACCGGGTCGTCGAGCATCTTGAGGGCGGCATCGTCGAGGAGGTGCTGGTGGGCGAGGGCGAGCGCGTAGAGGCGGGGCAGGTGCTCGCCCATGTCGATGTCGCCAACGCGCAGGCCAAGCTCTCCAACGCCCAAATGCAGCGCGACATCGCCCGCATCCGCCTGGCCCGCTTCACGGCCGAGCGCGACGAAACCGAGATGGTCGTTCCCGACGATATCGCCGAGCGCGCCACCACCGAGGTCCGCCTCCAGCAGGCTATTGCGACCCAGCAGGAGGAGTTCGCCGACAAGCTGCGCGAGATCGGATCGCTGAAAGAGATATTGGAGGCGCGGATCACGACGAATGAGGAGCTTCTCGTCGATCTCGAAGGGCTCGCCGTCGATCAGCGCAAGCGTATCGAAAGCACGCAGGAGGAACTGCGCGTCTCGACCGATATGCTGGAGAAGGGTCTGACGACCCGCGACCGGAATTTTGCCCTGCGCCGCCAGGTGGCGTCGGACCAGGATCAGCTGCGCTCGACGGTGGCGCAGATTGCGGAGCGGAAAAGTCAGATTGCGCAGACGGAGGAGCAGTTGAGCCGGTCGTTGTCGCAGCGTGCCAACGAGGTTTCCGAGGAGATCATCGCGCTTCGGGCGCAGGTCTTCGAATTGCGCGAGAACATACAGTATTATTCGCAGGTCGCAGGTCGATCGCGCGTTACGGCGCCGGTGGCCGGGATCATCGTGAATGTCGCGACGAATACGAAGGACGAAGTCATCGCTCCCGGCGAGGCGTTGTTCGAGATCTTCCCGGATGATCTTCCGCTCGCCATCGAGGCGCGGGTCGATCCGCAGTTCATCGACAGCGTTTACGTCGATCAACCGGCTTCGATGCAGTTTCAATCCCGGGAGCGGTCGCGGTCCGTCAAGATGCTGCGTGGGACGGTCACTTTCGTGTCTCGCGACAGTGAACAGGACGAGCGGACCGGTCTGTATTTCTACACGGTCCGTATTTCCGTCGACCAAAGCTCGCTCGCGGAGTATGGCGACGTCGTTCCGGGCAACCTGGCGCAGATCTACTTTCAGCTCGAGAAGCAGACCTTCATCCGCTACCTCATCGAGCCGCTGATCGACACGAGCGAGAAGGCCTTCGTGGGCTGACGCGTGGTGGATAGACCGGATTTCGACGCGAGCGATCGCGAGGCGATCTTGCGCGTTCTGCCCGCAACGGCGCGGACGATCGTCTGCGTTGGTATCGTCAACCCCGAGACTGATGCCGAACTAAACGCGATCCTTCGCGCGAAGGTGCCGAACGTGCGCTTCCGAGCGGCGGACGGCCCGGATCGGGCGCCGGGCGAGGCGGCGCAGGCGGGTCTGCTCATCGCCGATCCGGCCTTTGGCGCGGCGGAGCTGACCGAGGCGCTGGCCGCGCTCGACGCGGCGCTGCCGGAGACCGCGTGCATCGCCTTCCACGTGCCGAGCGCGCTGTATCATGCGCGGCTGGCGGCGCGGCTGCGGGATGGCGGACCGGCCGAGGGGCTGGAGCGAGGCGCGATCATCGAGGCGGTGAGGGCGGCGGGGCTGTCGCTCGGGCGGCTGGCGCCCGTCGTCAAGGACCGCGCGGCGGCCGAGGCGGGGGCGCGGGCGCTGGAGGCGCAGGGCGCGCGCGAGGGGCTGACGCCGGCGCAGGTGCTGGCGCGGGTGGCGCCCTGCGCCTTCATCGGCCAGACGCGGCCGCGCCGGATGCGGCTGCCGGCGCTGGCGGACGGCTCGGCCCGCCACAGGCCGATCTCGATCACCGGCATGACGCTCGGCTCGAAGCCCGACGCGATGGCGATCGTGCGGATGCACCAGCCGCTCCAAGCGCTCAACACGCTGCCGGAATTCGCGGTCGAGCAGGTGGGGCCGCGCCCTAGCCTCAGGCGCAATGCGGACGGGACGAAGAAGGACATCTTCGTCTGGCAGCGCCCGATCTTGACGCGCGAGCACGGCGACGCGATCGCCAAGATCCGCGACACGCACGAGCGCTTCGTCGTGGAGTTCGACGACCACCCCATGCGCTGGCCGGCGATCCAGGAGAACGACTTCCTCACCTTCCGCGCGCCCGATGCGGTGCGCACCTCCACGCCGGCGCTGGCCGAGATCATCCGGCGGTGGAACCCCAACGTCTACGTGGCGCCCAACGCGGTCGACCGGTTGCCGCCGCATCGCTGGGCCGAGTGGGGCCCGTTGCTGGGCGAGGAGGGGCAGCTTGTCGACTGGTATCCGAACGCGGCCTCGGAGGAGCATCCGGTGCCGATCCGGCTCGTCTTCGCGGCGCTGAACCGCAAGGAGGACTGGCAGTTCGGCGGGCTGGAGGCGATCGACGCGGCGCTTCACGCCGCCGGGCGGACGCTGTCGGGGCGGCTGGGCGTGCCGGCGGAGGAGACGATCCGGGTCGACGTGGTCTATGACGACGACTTCCACCGGCACCTGCGCTGGCCCAACAAGCACCGGCACGGGCTCTTGACCTATGCCGAGTACCACGCGCTCCTCGCGCAGGCGCATGTCGCCTTCCTGCCGCTGCAGGACACGCTCTTCAACCGCTGCAAGTCCGACCTGAAGTTCCTCGAATGCGCCATGCACGGCGTCGCCATGGTCGCGAGCCCGACGATCTACGCCCCCCTCCTCGCCAGCCCCGGCGGCCACCGACCCGGCGCCGGCACGACCTTCAGAAATTTTCGCGAGCTGACCTCGGTTCTACGCGGAATGTTGGAGATGTCCCAACGCGACCGTGCGAGAAAGGGGGCGCAAGGCTATCGGATGGTCGCAAAGGGGCGGATGCGGGCGCATGTGGTGGCGGACGAGGCGCACGCGCTGATGGAGGTGCTGGAGCGGCCGCGGCATGACGGGGCGATGCCAGCGCGATCGCTCTGACCTCCGCAATCATGCATGGACATGAACGATTCCTCTACCCTAAGAGATTGTGCACTTAGGCATATGTCCGGGACGCGCACTTACTACGTGATATGGGAAAGGGCGGAATTTACGAACCGCCTCGCTATGTCGGCCGGCTGCGTGGAGCGCCAGGCGAACGCCCATAAAGCGTAGTCTTTTGGCATCCGCTTCACGGCCACGGTCGAAAAGCCCGCAGCCTTAAGAGCCTTGCTCATCGAGATTGCATCGAAGCCGCATCGATGCGCCATGAACGTATTACCTTCGGCGATCGATCCGTTGTGCCCATAGATAATGTCTAATGGCGCTATAGGGCCCATGCCGGAATGGTAGGCTGGCGTCGTAAGCTTGCCCTCGGCCAACAATGTGCCGATCGCCTGCAGGTCCGGGCAGGTGATGACCGCAATGCCCCCCGGGTCGAGGACACGATGAAACTCACCGAACGCCCCCGGGATTTCGTGAGGGTAGATATGCTCCACGTTGTGGGACGAGAATACAGCATCCACCGATGCGTCAGCGACGGTAGACATATCGGTGATGGTACCCACGACGTCGGGCTGAACCGCTTGGTCAATGTCGAGCCGGATTTCCTGCCAAGTTCCGTCACAGAACATTGGCATGGTATTTTCGATCCGCTTGTGCCCTGAGCCGACATGAAGGAGTTTTCGTGTTGCTTTCGACATCGGAACTATAGCACGCCTAGACGCTTCAAGGCTGGCTTTACGTTAGTCGTGTAGTCATCGTATCGGGTTCGCAATTCAGGTTCGACCTGATTGGGGGGAACCGCCTTTCCATCCTTGGCCAGAGACTGACCGAGGGATGCCATCGTTGTTCGGGCGAAGATGGTCGGGTCTTTCTTGTTGAGCTCGGCATAGCAGAAAAGCTGATTTAGCGGTTTTATGCGAACGGCGGCTCCGGTTATCGGCGATGCGAGGAACTGTCGATCGCGCCCGTCGACGACATCCTCCATGAGGACCCTGTTCAACCGGGTCGTACTCTCGCTTACCCGTTCGGAGGTCTCGCCGACTTGGCAGGGAGCGATGAGCCCGATCCCCGCCATGACGGTGGCGGCTTGATGAACGATCCGCGTATCATGGGCGGCGAGGGAGGGGTCTCGTGCAAGTTCGGTCAGCGTCATCGGCCTCTTCGCGACGGCCGCTAGGATGGGGCCGTAGAGATCAGGATTCAAGGGCATCTTGCCGCGAGGAACAGTGTGCGTCTCCGGCATATGGTCCGGAGATTGCATCGCAACAAAGCGCAGCCCGTCGATATATCGATTGCGAGACGGCTGCGACATGGGATTCGCGCCGCGCATAAAGACATCCCGGCGGAAGCGCTGGTTTAGCCAGACGTCGCGAGCGTTCTGCCTGAGGATTGGGTCCTCGACAGCCTTTAGCGCCTTAGCAGTCTTCTGATCATAGTTCAGGTCTTCCAGGCTGTCGATCAAGGCGGCGGAGCCTGCGTATGTCAGCTTCGCTTCGCTCAGCTCCGCCGAGACTTCGCTAAACCAAAATGAACGCCAGTCGGCATTCAAGTATTCGTGCGCCAGATAGTTAGTAGGCTGGTTAGAGATGGTTTTTAACTGATGCAATATGCTTTCGCTTTGGCGGAAGTACCTTGCCCCACTGGCGTTCATAGCGTTGACCTTGGCGATGGCCTTTTTTAGCCTTTGCGAAGAATCGCCAGTTTCGTGTGCAGCCATCATACGAAGCAATTCGCGTATGGGCGAGAGAGGAGCCCAGCCGGGCATGCAGTTGTAGCTCAAGTAGACGACCCCGCCCGGTCTCAGGCTGCGCTTGATGATCTCTCGTATAGCCATCCGGTTCTCGTCGCTGACCCAAGAGTAGATCCCGTGGAGCGCGATGAAGTCGAATGGTCCGATATCACGCGCTGCGGTTTCCGCGAACGCCTCTTCTCGAACGGTGCAATTTGTCAATCCGGCGCGATCGATCACGTTTTGCATCGCGACGGCATGGGAGGGCATGAAGTCCGTTGCTACGACTTCCATGCCGGGAGTGGTGGCTGCGATGATAGATGCCGTCAGGCCATTGCCAGCTCCGAGCTCGAGATATCGCCCTCTATCGCCCCGTGGGGGCGTCTGGCCTTGCATTGCCAATGCAAGACCGAGAGAGGTCGGGGTCATCTCCGCGAAGAAGCTGTGCGTGTAGGCGACGTCGGTTACGTAACCGTTCGACCAATCCGACATATCGTCTCCCAATTCAAAAAAAAGGCGCCCGAAGGCGCCTTTTCTCTGTGTTACCCCTAAACGGTTAGCTGACGAAGTCAGCCGCCACCGCATCCTTGCCGAGAAGGACGAGGTCGATGTTGCCGTCACCATCGAGGTCGATGATCGTGTTCGCGCCGGACTTGCCGAAGGTGAACCCGGCGTTCGCCACGACGATCTTGTCAAAACCGCTATCAAAGTCTGTGATAAAGCCAGTCACCGTGTCGCCGAGGTTGCCGGTCGTGAAGTCGAAGCGATCCGCGTTGAGAGCACCTGTACCGCCACCGGTAACCGTGTCGGCATCGGCCGCGAAGATCGTGTCCTTGCCGTCACCAGCGTCGATCGAGTCCATGTCCGCAGTCATGCCGCCGGCATAGATTACATCGTCTTCCGCGCCTGCAACGATCGTGTCCTTGCCTGCACCGCCGCCGATCGTGTCCTTGCCGGCACCACCCGTGATGGAATCGTCCCCGCTGTCGCCATAGACGACATTGGTTCCGTCACCCGTCGCGATCGTATCGTTGCCGTCACCGCCAAAGATCGTGTCGGCAGCTGCACCGCCCGTGATGGCATCGTCGCCCGCGCCACCATAGGTCTGGTTGTCACCAGCACCCGTGGTGATCGTGTCGGTGCCCGCGCCGCCGAAGATCGTGTCGTTGCCAGCCGCGCCGTCGAGCTTGTCGTCGCCAGCGCCACCGCCCATCTGCGAGCCGGCGACGTTTGCCGTAACGGTATCCTTGCCGTCGCCGGCGAACATCACCGAACCCTCTGTCAGAGCGTCGTTGCCGGCACCGCCATAGAGCGTATCGCCTGCGCCGGCGCCGATGACGTCGTCGCCAGCACCGCCAAACGCCGTAGCCTTGCCCGCGCCGGTAAGAACGAAGGTGTCCTTGTCGTCGCCGCCATAGACGAACTGGTTGCCAGCGGCCGTGATGCTATCGTCGCCCGCGCCACCATAGATGTCGCCGCCAATCGCGGTGCTATTAGCCGTGATGGTGTCCTTGCCCGATCCACCACCGATCGTGTCACTGCCGACAGTGCTATTGCTCACGACAACGTCATTGCCGTCACCGACGAAAATCTGATCGCCAACGGCGAAAAGCCCGCTCGTGGTACCAAAGGTAACGCTATCGTCCTCTGATCCACCGAGGACCGTGTCAGCGACTCCATCGCTGCCCAGGTTGATTGTGTCCTTGCCGATGCCGCCGAAGATCTGGTCGTTGCCCTTGCCATCGCTGGTCAGCGAGTCATCACCGGCGAGAAAATTGACGGTATCATTGCCGTCAGTTCCGCCGAACGTGTCGTTGCCGGTCGTTCCGTTGAACGTAGACATAAGTTTTGCTCCATATCCCGAGAAATGCATTTCGCACGCGTCTGCCGTGACCAGAGCGAGCTCATGCCCCCCGCATCCGGTTTGTGCGCGTGGCAAGGGTTATCGACGGCGGGGGCGGGAGTGTCAACCGTTGAAAAGTGGGGGAATTGGGCCGGTTTGTGTCAAAAATGCACCGGTTCCGGGTAAAGGGCCAGGCGGGAAAGCGGCGCGGGCGCAGGTTGGGCGGAGGTGTTGAGGAAAGGTTAAGGCGGCGGGCCCGTCAGGAAATATTGTCTAGGACTCTTTCCACAGCCTCGAGGTCGGCGCGCCAGTCGGGGTGGTCGGGGGCGGGGCCCGGGGCGGTCACGCGGCCGGGGACGAAGGCGTGCGGAAGGCCGCAGGACCGGTAGAGCGCGACGTGCATGGGGCGCCAGCGCCGGCTTGGCTCGATCTCGACGACGGGCGTGCCGGGCCGCGCGAAGGCGGCGTTGAAGAGGCCGGAGCCGGAGGGGCCGACGATCGTGCGTGCCCGCGCGAAGGCGTCGATGCGGGCGGGGAGGGGGAGCGCCTCGGGCGCGATCTCGGTGAAGCCGCGCGCGGCGAGGCGACGGACGAGCGCGTCCTCGTTCTCCATCACCCGGCGCGGATGCGCCTCCCCCCAGCGCCGCCGCGAGACGTAGAGACGGGTCGGATCGCCCGCATAGGCGCCGGCGAAGCGCGCGGCGAGGGCGGCGAGGCGGTCGCGGATATCGGCCGGGATCGCGTTTTGCGGCGCGGGCAGCGAGGGGGCGAGCACGTCGGCAAGGGCATAGGCGCGGGTGATGTCGTGGCCGATGGTCTCGCGGCCGGGCGCGAGGGCGGAGGCGATCTCGTGCATCCAATGGCCGGGCCGCGTCGCCTCCTGCGGCAGGAGGAGGGCGCGGGTGCCGTCGGGGTCGACCGCATCGAGCGTGAGGAGCTTCGGCACAATGCGAAAGAGCCAGGAGCCGTAATTGCGCGCCTCGGTCGAGGTGAGGAGGAGGCAGGGGCGGGCGATGGCGTCGGGCTGCGCCGATAGCGCAAGGCGCAGCGTCTCGCCCGCGCGCTCGGCACCCTCGGTCATGCGGAACTCGTGCGGGAAGGTGGAGAGCGGCGCGGCGGGGTTCGCGTAAGGCGCCGGGAGGAGGCTCACGTCGTTGAGGAGGGCGCCCGCCTCCGGATCGACGAGCGCGCGCTGGCCGACGAGGAGGACGTCGCGCCCGTGCACGCAGTAGCGCGGGCGCTCGTGCAGGGGGAAGGCGGGCTCGGTCGGCAGGCGCGGGGCGCTGCCCGGCAGCCGTCGGCCTTCCGGCAGGCGCGCCCCGCCCGGATGCGTCGCGCGGGCGCGCAGGCGAGGCGTGAGGTCGTGCCAGCCCTCGCCGCCGCCCGCGCGCCAGAGCTGCGGCGCATTGATGGGCGCGGCGGTCAGCTCCATCAGTGCTTGAGCTCGCGGGCGAGCGCGGCGTCGATGCGCGCGCGATCGAAGGGCTCGTCCAGATAGTCGAAGAGGGGGCGCAGGGCCTCGACGTCCTTCACGTAGTCGTCATAGCGCACGAGATGGCCGGCGCCGGGGCGGGCGCCAAGATAGTCGGCATACTGGGCGTCCAGCCCCTCGATCATGGCGACCACGTCGTCCATCTCGACCGACTTCCAGAACGAGGAGCGCGCGACATCGGTCGCGCGGCGGGTGTTGAAGACGAGGCGGCAGCCGGGGAAGGTCTCAGCGATCCAGTCGAGGAACTCGGGCATGTCCTCGCCCTCCACGTCGTGGAAGCGGATCTCCTTGAAGCCGAGCACGCGCACGCCCGGCGGCGGGGTGAGAATGTCCTCGACGAAGGCGGCGGCGAGGCTTGTCGCGAAGCGGCGCGGCTGCACCTCGTCCGCCCCGTACCACGGTCCGGTGGGGGGGATGGCGCCGGGGCCCTGGTTGTAGCGGGTGTTCCAAGCCCGCTTCCAGGCGCGAAAGAGCGGGTAGAGCGCCATGTTGTTCTCCCCCCTTATGAAGGCGCCCGGCAGGCTCTGCAGGATCGTCTGCAGCAGCGTCGAGCCCGAGCGGCCATAGGTGACGATGACGAGGAACTTCTCGAAGGCGAGAGGGGATGTGGCGGACTGGGTCATGACGGGTTCCTAGCCGGCGAGGCGGCGCTGGAGGGCGAAGCCGATGCGCTCGCGCGGTAGCATCCGCGCCGAAGGCACGCCTCGGTCGGCGAGCGCGGCGCGGCCTGCCTCGTCGGCGAGGATGGCGTGGTGGGCGTGCTCGTAGGCGGCCAGCCGGCCGGGCGTGTCAGCGTGTTCGAGAAGCGCGTCCGGCATGTCGGTGACGATGGCGAGACCGTCGCCCTTTAACTCGCCGAAGAGCGTCGTCATGCGGCAGAAGCCGAAGCCGACGACCGCCTCGTGCCCGCGCGCGACGGCGATGCGATGCGCGTGGCTTTCCGGATCGTCGACGGGCAGGTCCCGGCCAAGATAGCCGAACGTTCCGAGCGCGCGCGTCGGCTCGGGGTCGAGGATGACGGTCTCGGGCTCGATCACGGCGAAGACGGTATCGAGATCGAGGCTTTGCGTCTGCCCATCGAAGAGGATGGAGACGGCGAGATCGGCCGAGGCAAGGCGGCGGGCGAGGGCGCCGAGAGCCACGCGGGCGCCCTCGACACGCAGGCTCGCCGGAGACAGCGTGAGGAGGACGCGGGCGCGCCTCGCCCGCACGCTCGGGAAGGGCGGCCAGGGCCAGGCGCCGCAGACGTCGTCGCTGACATGGAGGCGTGCGTCGGCGGCGAAGGGGCCGCGGTGGAGGCGCGAGACATGGGCGAGGGGCCGGGCGGGCCTCAGGCCCGTGACCGTGCGCAGCAGCGCCGAGAGCCGACGCACGCGGCGCGGGCCGATCGCCTTGCCGGCAGGGCCGGGCGCCGGGCCGATGATCGGGACCGTCCAGTGCTCCATGCGCGTCGTGTCGCGAAGGATGGCGAGGCCGGGCTCGCGCGGGCTCTCGGCGATGAGGCGGGCGATCGCTGTGACGGGAACGAGAACGAGGAGCGCCGTCGAGCGCTCGGCGATCTTGCGCGCGTGTCGAGGGTCGCCGTGGAAGCGGCTCGCGTGGTTGTTGGGCTCGATCTGGATGAGGCAGGGCGCATCGAGCGGCGCCTTCGTCACCTCGAAGACGAGGCTTCGCAGGTGCTTCGGCCATTCGTTGGCCGGCGCCGCCAGGCCTTGGTGGGCGATGAGGATGGGCGGCAGGTCATCGTGGGCGTGGGGATCGCGCAGGTGGCTCCCGACGAGGCGGCGGAACTCCGCCAGCGGGACCGGGCGGCCGGGGGCGAGCGGGTCGGATGTGGCGCGCAGCGTGCCGGTCTCGAGATCGGCCATCAGGAAGCGCGGCGCCTCCTCGTGCTCGGCCCGCAGCACCTCGGCGCGGGCGAAGAGCCGATCGTGCTTCTTCCTCATATAGGCGAGGATCTGATCGGTCTCGCGGCGCGACTGGGCGACCATGCTCTCCGGGCGCACGCGGTAGAGGAAGCCGGGGTCCTTCACCCGCACACCGGAAAAGCCCGCATCGCGCGCGCTCAGCCAGAACTCCCAGTCCTCCAGGCCTGCACGCATCGTCTCGTCGTAGGAGACGCCGGCTTCGAAGACCTGGCGGGCGACGAGGCTGCCGGCCTCCGACATGTTGCCCCGCAAGTGGCGGAAAACGGTGTCGGCCCGCGCCGTCTCGCGAATGTCGACACCATCGGCGAAGGGGGTCAGGCCGAAGGCGTGGATGTCTGGGAAGGCCCAGCCGATCGACGGGTCGGCCTCGCGCGCGGCCCAGAGCGTCGCGGCGGAGGACTGGAGCGCGTAGGGCTCGATGCGGTTGTCGGCGTCGAGAAAGAAGAGCGCATCGATGTCTCCATAAAGAGAGAGGAGTGTGCGCACGCCCGTGTTGCGCGCGGCCGAGAGGCCGCCGTTGACTTGGCGGGCGGTGAGGAGGGTTCGCGCCGGGCTTGGGTCTGCCCCATGCCGTGCGCGAAGCGCGGAGAGCGTGGCGCGCGTCTCGGGCGAGGGGCAGCCATCGTCGATGGCGAGGACGACGAGCGGGCAGGCAAGGCGCGCGGCCATCGCCGCCTCGATCGTCTCGGCCACGTAGCGCGCATGGCCGAAGACCGGCACGACGACGCCGATCCGCCGGAACCCGAAGGGCTTGGCCCGGCGCATGGCCGGCGGCGGTCCCTCGGCGGGGAGCGCGTGGACGAGGTCGTCGGCCAGCATCGCCCTAGCGCGCCTGTCGGGGCGGCTCGGCCCGGTGGACGGTGCTCGCGCCCGGCGAAACCGTGACGGCGAGCGAGGTCCAGCGGCACCAGGCGAAGTTGGTGTGGCCAGAGAGCGAACGGATGGTGCAGAGGAGGTCGGCCGGCTCGCCGAGCGGATCGCAATCGAGCGTCAGGTCGGCGGTGCGGCCGGGCTCGACCTGGATGACGGATCGCGCGATCACGCCGTCGGGCAATCTCTTGCCGCCCTTGACGCTTGCCGCGAGGGTCTCGCGAAACCCGATCGGATCGTCGAGCCCTGCCGAGACGGGCACGACGAGAAGCCCGTACTCCGCCATCGGCCCCTGTGGGTGGGCGGTGACCACGCGCGCCGAGACACGCGTGAGGCCGAGCGGCAGGACGCCGGTCACCCGTGCGCCGGCGAGATCGCCGAGGGGCGAATCGTCGGGCAGCGGATGGGTCTGCATGAAGCCCTCGACGTCGGAGACGTCGAGAACGGAGAAGCCCATCATCTCGGTCGCGCGCAGGCCCTCGCCGGTGCCGAAGAGGTAGCCGGTCCGGCTCTTCATCTCGGGGAACGGAATACGCCGCGCGAAGGGGGTGAGGGCGCGGCGCGGCCTCTCCGTCTCGATCGTGATCGCGGATATGGAGGCGCTGGCGTGGCGCTCGAGCGGGGTTGGCTCGGCCTCCGCGGCGTCGTCTCGGGCCGGTGGGGCGGCGGCGGAGAGGACAAGGCCGAGCGCGTGGGGCTCCGAGAGGGGCGCATCGAAGGCGAGCGCGATCTCGGCCCGCTCCCCGGGCGCTAGCGTGCGCGCGGCGAGGGGCGTGTTGGGCGCGTCCGAGCGCAGCCGCGCGTTCAGCATGTCGCGCAGCGCGGCCGGATCGTCGGTCTCCGACCGCGAGAGAGGCACAAGCGTGAGGGTGAGCGGAGCGGGGCTTGCGAGCGGCACCGAGACGGTGAGACGCGCCCCTTGCGCGCCCTTGGGCAGGGCATCGGCGAGCCGGGCACCGACCAGCGCGTCGGTCGCCCTCAGCTTGAGGTGGCCGTCATCGGTGATGTCGAGCGGATCGGCACCCTCTTTCTGACGCGCCATGGCCCGCTCGGCCGCGCCGAAGAGAAATTGCGTCGCCTCGCGAAGGGCGGCGCCGGTCAGCGCCTGCCGCTCCAGGCGCGGCGCCTCGGGCTCCGGCCGGAAGGCTTCTGTCGAGAGGCCCTTCCAGGCGCGCAAGGCGAGGGTCGCCTCCACGGGCGGCGTGATCAGGCCGAAGCGGGAGACCGCGCGATCGCTCAAGGCGAAGCGCGGTGCCGCGCCGCCGACGCCGAACCAGGCGATGACGCAGTGGGCGTCGCCGTGCAGCGGGCCGATGGCGTCATCGAAGAGTATGTCGTTCCAGCCCGGCGCGACATCGCGATAGGCGATCTCGGTGCGGGCGAGCGTTCCGCCGACCGGGTCGGTGACGGCGACGACGATCTGGCCGTCACCGGGATCCTCGGTCGTGTTCGCGTACAAGGAGAGACCGGTGAGGCCGGCGGCGTCGACGGGCAGGCGCTCGACGAGGCTGGTCGCGGCGAGCCGCGTCCCGGTCGGAGCCCGGGTTCCGGACGGGCCTATGTCGCGCGCGCCGGGCGTCGCCTCGAAGGCGAGGACCCGCGTCGCATAGCCGATCGCCTCGATCATCTCGCGGCCGGTGCGCAGCTGGAGCGCGCGCCATTCCGTCTCGACGCGCAACCGGGCGATCTCGGCCTCCCGTGTACCGGCGAGGGTCTGGAGCGCGCCGAGGCGCGCGCCCAGCACCTGAGGCAGCCAGCGGCCGAGCGCGCGGGCCCAATCCTGCGGCGCATCGCCGAGAATGCGCGTCTGCGGCATGGGCCGCGCGTCGTGGTGGGCGAAGAGCGCACGCAGCGTCTCGGCCGCCCGCCGCTCCTGCGGAGCGCCGACAATGGCGACGACATCGTGCGGGATGGCGCAGATCCGCACCGTCTCGCCGCGCGGCGCCCGCCCCCGCGCCTGGTCGAGCGAGGAGAGCCTGCCCGTCTCGTCGAATATGGCGACGGGCAGGCCGAGCTCCGCGACGTCGAGCCCCTCGGCCAGTCCCTCGCGCGCCAGGCCCGCGCCGACGAGGATCTGCCCGCCTCGCATGAGGATGTCGGGCGCGAGCCGGGCGTCGACGCGCAGATCGTGGTCGTCGCTCACGACGCGCCCGTCTCCCGCTTCCCTTGCGCCTCGCGCCGCCCGTCGAGATGGCCGCGCAGGCGGGCCGCATTGAGGGCGAGCCGCGTCTCGATAACCTGTGCCGGGATGCCGTGTGCGAGCGCCCAAGCCTCGTCGGACGCGTTCAACCCGTCGAGGACCGGCTGCATCGCATTCCCGTCCGGCATCAGGTCGTAGCCGAAATGCTCGTAGAAGAACGCGCTCTCGGTGCGCGCGCGCTCATAGGTCTCGTCGGCGTCGTAGTCGTGGCTGTGCTCGACGACGGAGGAGGGCACGTAGATCTTCTGATAGCCGGCCTCGACGATGTCGCGCGCGAAGAGCTGGTCCTCGCCATAGACGACGTCGCGCATCGGGATCTCCTTCCAGACGCTGCGGCGCAGGATGGAGGAATTGTCGGAATAGAAGTGGAGGATCTGCCGCCAGCCGACATCGCCTGACGCCCAGCGCGCGGGGTCGGTGTCCCGGGCGTGGATCAGGGGCAGGTCGAGGAACTGGCGGAAATGTGCGTCCATGTCGCGCTTGGTGAAGGGATCGGCGCCGGGGAGCGCGACGTGCCGACCGAGGGCGCCGGCGGCCATGGGGTAGCGATCGAGCGCGATGACGAGATCGGCCAGCCAGTTGTCGCCGACCGGCAGCGCGTCCTGCGTGAGGAAGGCGACATAGTCTCCCGATGTCAGCTCGACGCCCAGATTGCGGGTGCGGCCGTGGCCGAACTCGGACTTGTCGATCCGGTGGACCATGATGCGCGGATCGGCCTCGATGCGCTCGAGCGTCCCGTCGGTCGAGCCGCTGTCGATGACGAGGATCTCGAAGGGTGCGCCCAAGGCTTGCGCCTTGACGCGCTCCAGCACCTCCATCAGCCGCTCGCCGCCGTCGAGCGTGGGGACGACGACCGAGACCTTGGGCGTATCCGGCGCCGGCGCGGGGGCCGTGGCGACATGGCCGAGTTCGCCGAGCCGGTCGACGAGCGCGCCTTCGATGACGTCGGCCGCGCCCTCCCAGGAGAACTGCGCGACCCAGTCGCTCGCGGCCGCGCGTTGGCGGGCCCGGCGCTCGGGGTCGAAGAGAAGGGCCTCCATCGCGTCCGCGATCCGCACCGGATCGACGGCGGCGGGCGTGACGATCCCCTCCGGGTAGATGGCCTGCGTGCTCTCCACGTCGAGCTCGACGAGGGGCAGGCCGCTCGCCATCATCTCCTGCGGCACGAGCGAATAGTTGGTGGCCGAGAAGACGACGCCGATCGTCGCCTCGGCGTAGAGCGAGGCCAGTTCCGACGGCTTGCGCACGCCGTGGACGATGAAGGGATAGTCGGCGGTCTCGATCACCTCGTCGGCGCCGAAGAAATCGACGAAGAAGGCGTGCCCGCGCCGCGAGAGCTCCTCCAGGGCCAGCAGCCCCAGATCGACCGCGCGCCGGGCCGTGAAACGCCGGGCGTAGAAGGCGATGCGGGGGCGCTCCGGCTGCGCGTTTCCGATCGTTTGCGCGCCCGGGCGATAGAGATCGCGGTCGGCGGCGAGGTGGAAGGCGCGGGCCCAGCGGCCGCGCTCCTCCATCTTCACCTTCAGCCAGGGCGAGGCGCAGATGCAGTCGACGTCCATGTCGTAGGTGGCGTCCGCCAGCAGGCTCTCGGCGCCGCGCGGATAGAAGAACGGCTCGAAGTCCTGCACGAAATAGAAGGTGCGCTTCACCTCGGCCATCGCCCGCGCGATCCACACGGAGGCCCAGTCGGTCGCGATCACGACGTCGCCGGGCGCACGGCGTATATCGCCCTCGCCGATCATCATGACCTGCGCGTCGAGGGCCATGAAATGCTTGGCGATCGTGTCGTAGGCCGCGCCGCCATGGGCGTGGAACTGGGTGCCGTGGATCCAGATCGTCTGGCGGTGGCCGCGCGAGGACAGCATCCGGATCATCCGGAAGATCGTCGTATGCCCGCCGCTGCCGGGCGCGAAGTCGGGCACGATCCAGTGAATGGTCAGCCGGTTGGGCGTGAAGCTGCCGGCCTCGGCCGCCCGCTCGGCCGGTCGGAAGTCGAGCGGCAGCCGCAACTGGCTACCCGGCATGACCGGTACGGGCGTGTTGCGGCCGATGTTGATGAACGTGTCGGGCTGATGCGGGTCGACGGGCTGCACGCCGGTGATGCCGGGCAGTCCCTCGCGCATGAAATGGCGCAAGGGATCCTCTCCGCTTTGCGCAGTCCAGTCGGAGAGCGACTCATAGGCGGCGATATCAAATTTCGGCGACGGGTTGCGCCGGTCCCTCCAGCCGTGGCGGGCGTAGTGAAGAAAGGGCGGCAGGCCGTCCATCATCACCGGCCCGTAGGTCTCGGCATACCAGGAGGGATCGAAATAGGGGTTGGGCTGGCGACCCTCCACGAGGCCGCAATCTATGAAGTGGTCGAAGACGTCCGGCTGTCCGGCCAGATCGGGATAGCGGGCGCGATACCACGCCGCCTGGAAGCTGCCGCTTTCGAGGATTTCCTGGCACACCTCTTCGCGGGAGGGAGCAGGCGCGTGCTTGATCGTCTCGACCGGATCGGCCCCTTGCGGCGCCGGCAACGGGGCGCGAAGGCCGAGCTTGCGCAGAACCCGCCCGCCGAGGCGCCTCACACGCGCGATCATGACAGCATCATCCCCACCGCAGAATCCCTCACCGCAACATTCCCCATGGCCTGGCGTCGTCCTTCATAACCCTCGGACCGCATACGCCCAAACGGTGCGCGCGCTCAGTCCCGGCAGGACTTCAGCCCCGAGGCGACATCGGCCATCAGCTGACGATGGGCGGGCAAGAGGTGCTTGGCGGAATAGCGCTCCAGCACCGTCTGCCGGGCCTTGGTGCGCAGGCCGGCGAACTTCTGCTGCTTGGCGATCGCCTCGCCCATCTTGGTCGCCATGGCCTTGGTGTCCCAGAAGTCGACGAGGAGCCCGTTCTCGCCATCCGTGATGATCTCGCGCACCGGCGCCGTGTCGGAGCCGAGCAGCAGCACGCCGGTGCTCATCGCCTCGATCATCGACCAGGAAAGGACGAAGGGAACGGTGAAATAGGTGTGGACCGAGGAGATCCGCCAGATCGAGCGCAGGTCGCGCAAGCTGACGAGGCCGGTGAAGTGGATGCGGCTCTCGTCGAGATCGAGCGTCTCGAAGGCGTGCTCCTTGTAGGTCTTGCCGTCCTTTCGGGCCGCGCCATAGGCCGCGCGGTCCTTGCCGACGATGATCGTCTGAACGTTGGGGCGCTCCTTCTGGAGGATGGACAGCGCCTCCATGAACTGCGGGAAACCGCGATAGGGCTCCATCCCGCGCGTCGTGTAGGTGACGATCTCGTCGCCGCGCCGAAATGTCCTGTCGCCGAGCGTGAAGCTGTCTTCCTTGGCCGGGTCGGGCGCGAAATAGTCCACGTCGACGCCGTCATGCAGCACCTCGATGCTGTCGCGGAAGAGCTTCGGGAACTGCCCGTGCTGGAAGCGTGTCGGGCACTGGCCCCAGTCCATGATGGCCAAATCAGCCAGGAAGGTCGCGTTCTTCATTCGAAGGCGCACCCGCTCGTCGGGCGTCGAGGGCTGGCGGGCGAGGAACTCGGTGTCGGAGCCGACCGAGTTGTACCACCATTCGAAATAGGTGAGCATCCGCGCATCGGGCCATAGGTCGCGCAGGAAGAGCGTCGGTCCCCAGCCCGAATGGCCGCAGATGAGGTCTGGCGCCCAGCCCCGGTTCTTGAGGCCCATCAGCTGCTGGAAGACGTTCTGCGCGTTGATGATCGAGGACTCGAAGCTCGCCGCGGCCGGGTGGATGCCCTTGGTGATCTCGCGATGCGGCTTGTAGACCACCTTCTTCAGCGGGAACTTCTGCTCGTTCGTCTCCAGCGTGCAGGCGACCATGTCCTCGATGAGGGGGTCGTCCTGCAGGTAGGACATGATCCGCCGGTACTGGCCGGGGAAGTTGTTGTGAAGGAAGAGAACGCGCATGGACCGTCGCCATAGAGGAAGCTGCGCCGCCTTGTCCATGCGGATGGGGCGAGGGCATGGCGGAAGACGGACGAGAACGCGTCGTCCGGGCGTCCCGGATGCCGACCCGCCGGGGGGGCGCCCAACTTGCGCCGCCTTCCCCCGGCATGGGGCGGCCTTGCACGTCTCAGCTGCGGACCGCCCGATATCATGACCAGCCTTGCCTCCGAACCCGCGTCCGCGCCGGTGGAGGGTTTCGTCAACGAAGGCCGGGGGGGCGGCGCCCTTCGCCGGGCCCTGGCCGATCTCGGCGGCGGGCTCGCCCGATCCGAGCTCTGGCTCGCGCTCGGCTGGCACGACATTCGCCGCCGCTATCGCCGCTCCACCTTGGGGCCCTTCTGGCTGACCTTGAGCATGGCCGGCACGATCACCGGCATCGGCCTTCTCTACGCGACGCTCTTCCAGCAGGACGTGTCGACCTATCTGCCCTATCTCGCCTATGGCCTCATCATCTGGGGCCTCATCTCGGCGCTGACGGGCGACGGGTGCAGCACGTTCATCGATGCGGCGCAGACGATCGAGCAGGTCCAGGCGCCCTTGAGCACACATATCTACCAGATGCTGTGGCGCAACGTGCTGATCTTCGCGCACAATGCGGTGCTGATCCCGATCGTGATGTCGATCTTTCAGCTCTGGCCGGGCTGGGCGGCGCTCTGGTTCGTGCCGGGGCTCCTCATCGTCATCATCACCTTCTGCGGCGTCTCGCTGGCGCTGGGCGTCCTCTCGGCGCGCTTTCGCGACATCCCGCTGACGATCTCGATGATCATCCAGTTCGGCTTCTTCTTCACGCCCATCATCTGGAGCGCGGAGCAGCTGCCGCAGCGTGCCATCGTGGTGGTCGTCAACCCGTTCTACTACATGCTCGAGATCGTGCGCGCGCCGCTCCTGGGCAAGGTTCCCGCGCTCGATGTCTGGCTCGTCGCGATCGGTCTGATGGTGGCGACCTGGGTGATCGCGGTCGGGCTCTACGCTAAGTTCCGCGCACGCATTGCGTATTGGATCTGATCCATGAGTTCGATCACGCTTTCAGACGTCAGCGTCGCCTTTCCGATCTATGGCGCCTCGTCCCGCTCCCTGAAGAACCGGGTCGTCTCGCTCGGCACTGGCGGACGCGTCGGGCGGGGGACGGACAACCGCGTCGTCATCCAGGCGCTCGACAGCCTCAACCTCTCCATCCGGCACGGCGACCGGGTGGCGCTTCTCGGCCATAACGGCGCGGGCAAATCGACGCTTCTGAAGGTTCTCGCCGGGATCTACGAGCCCCAGGCGGGCCGGGTGCGCGTCGAGGGCAAGGTGGCGCCCGTCTTCAACCTCTCGCTCGGGCTCGACCCCGACAGCACAGGCTTCGAGAACATTCGGTTGCGCGGCCTCTATCTCGGCCTCAACCGTCGGGAGATCGAGGCGCGGACCGACGAGATCGCGGAGTTCACCGGGCTCGGCGAGTTCCTCAACATGCCGCTTCGGACCTATTCGGCCGGCATGCAGACGCGGCTCGCCTTCGCCGTCTCGACCAGCATCGACCCCGACATCCTCCTATTGGACGAAAGCGTCGGGGCTGGCGACGCCGATTTCGCCAAGCGCGCCAAGGCTCGCATCCGCGAGCTCATCGAGCGCTCCGGCATCCTCGTCTTCGCGACCCATTCGGTCGAGATGGCCGACCGGTTCTGCAACAAGGCCGTGCTGATGAACCACGGCCGGATGATCGCCTTCGGCGAGATCGGAAAGGTCATGGACCTT
Organism: uncultured Alphaproteobacteria bacterium; assembly: GCA_963799285.1. GTDB lineage: Bacteria > Pseudomonadota > Alphaproteobacteria > Rhizobiales > CAWCWK01 > CAWCWK01. The sequence goes on along the minus strand of CAWCWK010000004.1, from coordinate 2,741,665 downwards.
CATCTCGGCATGACCGGGCAGAAGCGGAGCGGCCGGGGCCGGCTGGAAGCCGATGGATCCGCCGATGGGTCTGCCACTGGATCCGCCAAGCCCGCGCCGGAAACCGTCGTCCGCCCGGCCGAGAGCCAACCGGCCGACTGAGCCGCCGCGATCCCGATCCCGTTCGCGACCTTCATGGAACGATGGTCGGCCGCGATAGGGAGACCACGCTTCCATCTTTCGCCAGGAAAGACATTAAACCTAAAATACGACTCTGATCAAAAATGTTTTGTATATATTAGCGATCCGTCCTAGCGTCCGTCCAACGGGGCGCTGAGAAGATGCTGGGGGGGCCCTCGCGTCGTGAGCATTCCGTTCGAAACGGAAAGGACTCTCGGCCATGCCCGCTACAAGCTATAACGGGGTCACATTCTCTCTCGGCGATCTCTCGTTCGCCGACGGCTACGACCAGCACGATCCGGATCAGAATGGCGGGCCCGGCCCGTTCGGCGCGACCGCCGATCCGCAGAACATCGTCGGCGCGCCCGACGGCACGTTCCTCTCGCTCGGCAATGGCGGACGCATCCGCACCATATTCACCGACAACGTGCTGACGGGCGACGGGACGGACGCGGCCGACCTCTACATCTTCGACAGCTCGCCGGTCGAAGAGCGCGCCATCGCGATCAGTTTCGACGGCAGCCAGTACATCTCGCTCGGCACGTTCACCTCGCCGAGCGCGACGATGTCGGGCATCGATATCGACGCGTTCCTCAAGCAGTTCCATTTCGATCAGAAGGGGAACTTCGACTACGAATACTGGCAACCCTTCAAATACGTCCAGATCACCGACCGGCCGGCCCAGTTCACCAACATGCAGTCCGATATCGGCGCCGATGTCGATGCCGTGGGCGCGATCTCCTCGGCACGGACGGTCCTGGGCACCAATATGGACGACTCGTTGCTGGGTTCCATGGACCGGGAGTTCTTCGACACCGGCATGGGCGCCGACACGGTCTCGGGCGGCGACGGCAACGACCTGGTCTATGCGGGTGAAGGCAACGACATCGTCTTCGGAGGCGGGGGCACCGACTTCATCTACGGCAACGAGGGCAACGATCAGCTCTTCGGCGGCCTCGGTCCCGACGCCGACTACATCAATGGCGGCTCCGGCATGGACCAGATCTATGCCAATGACGGCGCCGACACGATCGACGGCGGCGCCGACAACGACACGATCGGCACGGGTTTCGGCTCTGACCTGGCCGATGGCGGCCTCAACGACGACATGCTCTTCGGCGGCGGCGGCGGCGGTGCCGACACGCTTTCGGGCTCGGCCGGCAACGATATCGCGTTTGGCGGCGACGGCGACGACAGCGTCATGGGCGGCGGCGGCAACGACGAGTTCGGCGGCGGTGCCGGCGACGACTACGTGAACGGCGACAACGGCTCCGACACGGTCTATGGCGGCGCCGGCTCCGATGTCGTGATCGGCGGCGACGATTCCGACACCGTCTACTCCGGTACCGGCGCCGACACCGTCTTCCTCGGCATCGACGACAAGCGCGACAATTTCGCCGTCGACGGCGACCGGGACGTCTTCGGCGTCATCAACAACAACGGCGCCGACACGATCTACGGCTTCGAGACCGCGCGGGACGATATCGACCTCAGCCAGAATATCGATCTCAACACGTTCGCACAGGTCCAGGCCGCGATGTCGAACGGGGGCGCCGGCGTGACGGTCATCGACCTCCAGAACGGCAATGGCAGCCTGACGCTGATCAACGTCTCGATGGCCAATCTCGATGCGTCGAACTTCATCTTCTGACGATCGACCTTTTGGAGGATCGACCTCTTGGATGATCGACCTCTTGGATGATCGATGGGGGCGGTGCCGGATGCGGCCTCGCCCCTGTCGCGTTCGGGAGGGCGCGCGGGTCAGGCGGGGCCGAGCTCGGTCATGGCCGCGCGAAACCGGTCCGCGATACCGTCCGCCTCGTGGATGGCGGTGTCGGGATCGAGCGTGAGGACGGCGCGGCCGCGCATCAGGAAGCGGCCCGCGACCATGAGATCGGCCACGTCGGCTGCGTTGGCGGAGAAGACGAGGGCGGCGTAAGGGTCGTAGAGCGGACGCATGTGGGCGCCGGCGACGGAGACCCGCGTGATGTCGGCCTCCAGGTCCGGGACCAGCCGGCCGATACGGTCGCCGAGATGGAGGACGTCCGCGCCTTCGCGCGTCGCCATCCGCACCACGTCCCTTGCCGGCATTGCGCCGCGCGTGCCCTGCGCGATCTTCTGGAGCATGGAGACGGGGCCGAGCTGGGCGAGGCAGTCGAGCGTGTTGCCGCTCATCGGCCCGTCGGTCGCGATCCCAACCGGCACTCCGGCCGCGCGAAAGCTCGTGACGGGTGCGATGCGGCGCCCGGCCTTGGCATTGGAGCGGGCGTTGTGGGCCACGCGCGCGCCGGCGGCGGCCATCACGGCGATCTCCTCGTCGTCGACGTGGAGGCAATGCGCCGCGATGAGCCCGTCGAGGAGACCGGCCGCCTTCGCGATCGGGACGGGGCGGGTGCCGTGCACGTCCCGGGCCCAGGCCATCTCGGCCTCGGTCTCGGCCAAGTGCATCTGGACGGGCGCGCCGGTGCGATCGCGCATTCGGGCGCAGGCCCGCAACACGTCGGGTCCGGTCGAATAGGGCGCGTGGGGCGCAAGCGAGGCCGTGATGCGGGGATGGCCGTCGAACTCGGCGTGGAGCGCCTCGAAGCGGACCAGACCTTCGTCAGGGCTCGCGTGGTCGGGCGGATCAAAATCGGCGATCGTCTGGCCGACGAGGCCGCGCAGGCCCGCGCCGTCCAGCACGCGCCCGACCTCCTCCTCGAAATAGTACATGTCGGCGACCGTGCCGACCCCGCCGCGGATCGTCTCCAGGGCCGCCAGTCGCGTGCCGGTGCGCACCATGGCCGGGCTCACGAAGCGGCGCTCCAGCGGCAGGATGTAGCGAAAGAGCCGGTCGTCCACGTCCTCGCCGAGGCCCCTGAAGAGCGTCATGGCGAGATGGACATGCGTGTTGACCATGGCCGGCATCAGAATGTCGCCCGCACAGTCGACGATGGCGTCCGCCCGTCCGCGCGGGCCGGGCCCGGCGCCGACCTTCGCGATCCGCTCGCCCTCGACCAGCACGTGGCCGGGTGCGTGGACGGTCATAGCGTCGTCCATAGTGAGGACGAGGGCGTCGTCGAACAGCGTGCGGTTCACGATCCGTCCGTCAGGATGCAGCACTGCTCCGGTTGCGGCGTGATCGCGACCGGTGTGCCGGGATCGAGCGGCTCGGCCAAGGGGCCGTTGGCGAGGAGGGAGCCAAGCGGGGTGTCGCAGCGATACTGATAGGCCCGGCCGAGATAGGTGCGCAGATCGACGCGGCCCGGTAGGCCGTCTCCGGTCCCGTCCGACGGCGCGACGGCGAGACCGTCGGGCCGTGCGGCCAGCGAGAAGCGGTCCGGAATGGCGCCAAAATCGGCCTCCTCGAGCGCGAGGACGGCGTCGCCCGCCTCTCCCCTCGCCGTCACCCGCCCGGCGTTTCGGGCCGTGACGCGGAGCGGCAGGATGGTCTCGAAGCCCACGAAGCGGGCAACGAAGGCATTGGCGGGCCGGCGGTAGAGGACTTCCGGCGCATCGAACTGGCGCACCCGGCCCGCATCCATGATCGCGACCCGGTCGGAGATCGAGAACGCCTCCTCCTGGTCATGCGTCACGTAGAGCGCCGTCGCCCCTTGCGCCTGCTGAAGCCGGCGGATCTCGACCCGCATGTCGACGCGCAGCCGGGCGTCGAGATTGGACAAGGGCTCGTCGAACATCAGGAGGCGAGGTTCGATGACGAGCGCGCGGGCGAGGGCGACGCGCTGGCGCTGGCCGCCCGACAGCGCGGACGGATAGCGCTCGGCGAAGGTCTCGAGACCGACACGGCCCAGCATCGCGTCGACGCGCGCCTGCCGATCTGCGCGGCCGAGGCCCCGCTGCTTGAGGCCGAACCCGACATTGTCGCGGACCGTCAGGTGCGGGAAGAGGGCGTAGGACTGGAAGACGAGGCCGATATCGCGCCTGTGGGCGGGAAGGCGGGTGAGGTCGCGCGCGCCCAGCCGGATCGTGCCCTCGACCGGCTCGAGAAAGCCCGCGACGAGACGCAGCGTCGTGGTCTTGCCGCAGCCCGACGCGCCCAGCAGCGAGACGAGCTCGCCCGCCTTCACCTCGAGATCGAGGTCCTCGAGCACGCGGGTCGCGCCATAGGCGGCGCCGATGCCGGCGAGGGTGAGGGGTTCGCTCATCGCCGCGTGTCCGTTCGCATCCGTGGCCGCATCCCTGGCCGCATCCCTGGCCGCGTCACTTGGCGAGGAAGGTGAGGCCGAGCGTGCGCTCGACGACGGCCATCACGCCGACCGTCAGCACCATCAGGAGGACGGAGACGGAGGCGATGGTGGGATCGAAGAACTGCTCGACATAGGCGAGAAGCTGGATCGGCAGCGTCGAGATGCCGGGGCCGGTGAGGAAGAGCGAGATCGAGACGTCGTTGAGCGAGGTGATGAAGGCGAGGATGAAGGCGGCGATGATGCCGGCCCGGACGTTGGGCAGAACGATCGTGAAGAAGGTCTTCAAGGGCGGCGAGCCGAGCGAGATGGCGGCTTCCTCGGCCGCGAAGTCGAAGGCGGCGAGGCTGGCCGACGTCACCCGCACCGCATAGGGCAGCACGAGGAGCGTGTGCCCGAGGACGAGCGCGGAGAAAACGGGCACATCGAGACCGACCGACACCGATTTCAGCATGGAGAATCCGAAGACGATCTCGGGCACGAGGATCGGGAGCACGAAGACCGTGGAGAGGACGGGCGGCAGGCGGAGCCTGTGCCGGTTCATCGCATAGGCGGCCGGCACGCCGATGAGGAGCGCGAAGCTCGTGGCGAGCGCCGCGACCTGGAGGCTGGTGAGGAAGGTCGTGCGAAAGGCCGTCGTCTCGTAGGCGTTGAGGAACCAGCGGAGCGTCAGTCCCTGCGGCGGGAAGGCGAGATAGCCGGTGTCGGAGAAGGCCGCGCCGATGACGATGACGATCGGCCCGACGAGGAAGAGATAGGTGAGGGCGGCGACCGTCTTCAGCGCCGGGTGGACGGGGCCGCGCATCAGGTCGCGGCCGGGTTGAGGCGCCGCGCGAGGCGGGTCATGGTGAGGACGACGAGGATGGTCAGCACCGTCATGATGGCGGCGATGGTGGAGGCGGCGACCCAGTCGAAGGACACCATGGCGCGCTGATACATCAGCGTCGCCAGCACGGTCTGCTTCGTGCCTCCCATCAGCTGCGGCGTGACGTAGGAGGTGAAGGCGCCGGTGAAGACGAGGACCGAGCCGACGATCAGCCCCGGCACGGCGAGCGGAAAGACGACCTGCCGAAAGGCCGCCGCCGGGCCGGCACCCAGCGACGTCGCGGCATCGACGAGATCGCCGTCGATCGTCTCCAGCACGCCGACGAGCGAGAGGATCATCAGCGGCGTGAAGAGATAGACGAGCCCGACGATGACGGCGCCCTTCGTATAGAGGAGCGTCAGCGGCTCGCCGATGAGGCCCACCCAGAGGAGGGTGTCGTTGATGAGCCCGTTCTTGCCGAGCACGATCATCCAGGCGAACGAGCGCACGACCGTGTTGGTGAGGAGCGGGAAGACGGCGGCGATGATCAGCACCGAGCGCCAGCGGCCTGGCGTGCGCGAGACGACATAGGCCGTCGCGAAGCCGAAGACGAGCGCGAGGACCGTCGTGATGACCGCCATCTCGACCGTGCGCCAGAGGACCGCCCGCCGGAAGCCGCTGCCGAGGAACCTCGCATAGGGCGCGAGCGCGCCCTCCGGCGTCGTGAACGTCGTCGCGATCGTCGCTCCGATGGGGAGGACGAGGACGAGGGCGACGGCGACAAGCGCCGGCAGGACGAGGAGCCAGGGCGCACGGGCGGACCGAAGGCGCCGCGTCCAGGGCCGGCGCAGCGGCGCGGCGACGAGAGGCGAGGCGTCGGCCGTCATCGGGGCGATACGCGCGCCGCCTCCTTCGACCTACTGCCCGAAGATCTCGACCCAGCGGTCGGCCCAGTCGGACTTGGCGGCATTGAGCGCGGCATAGTCGACGCGATTGAGCGCGGCGATCTGGTCGGCGCCATAGGTCCAGGGCGCGGCCTCTTCGGGGTCAAGTTCGACCGAGGCGACGATGGGCGCGTCGACCCCGTCGGCGGCGAGCGTCTTCTGGAGCTCGGGATCGAGCGCCCAGTTGATGAACTTGTGGGCCAGATCCGCATTCTCCGTGCCCGCCACGATGTTGATCGTGTTGAAGACCGCGTAGCCGCCATCGCTCAGCTCGGCGAACTCGACCGTCGGCACGGCCTCCTTGAGACGACCGAGGACGAAGTCCTGCGTGATCCCGACGCTCGCCTCGCCGGTCGAGAAGAGGTTGATGAGCTCCGAGCCCGTGCGGTAGGCCTTGGCGACGTTGTCCTCCAGCTCGGCCATCTTGGCGAAGGCGGCCTCGGGATCCGCGTAGGGATCGACGCCGGCGACCTTGGCGGAGGCGAGCACCATCAGCGGCCCGCCCGTGGTCGAGATCTCGGGCAGCGCGATCTGGCCCTCGAGGTCGTCGCGCCAGAGATCCGACCATTGCGTGATCGGTTCGACCTTGGCCGCATCGTAGACGATGCCGATGCGGCCGACCGTATAGGCCGGGCCATACTCGCCCTGCGGCGCCTGGCCGACCTCGTAGACGCCCTCGATATTGGGCACCAGCGCGCGGTCGATCGGTAGGAAGACGCCGTCGTCGATCCCGGCCTGGCTGAAGGCGTCGGTGAGGTAGATGACGTCGACGTCCTCGCCGCCCCGGATCTTCACCTTGTTCAGCCGGTCGGCATTGTTACCGGTCTCCAGCACGATATCGACGCCCTCGGCCTCGCGGAAGGGCGCGAGCACGTGCTCCTCGATCTTGTCGCCGTTGAAGCCCCAGAGCGAGATGGTGAGCGTGCGGTCCTGCGCGGTGGCAGGGGTGGCGGCGGTCGTGGCCATGAGGCCGGCGGCGGCGAGCGCGAGGAGAAGGGGGCGTGTCATGGCGGTCTCCGGAGGAATGGTCCGGGACGGACGCTAGCACCGCGCGCCGGGCCTTGGAAAGCTCCGGGCTTGAGGGAGATGGCGCGCGAATGGGCAGACTGCGCGGGCGCCGTGCAGTGACGATGCCGCGCCGATCGCGGTCGCGCGCCGGACGTCGCCCACCGCTTGACCGATCCTCGTTCATGCCCTCGACTGGCTTGCATGACAGCTCCCGATACGCCCCTCTCCCCCTACTGGACGGCGGAGATCGCCCTGCGCCGCCACCTCGTCGCGGTCGCACTGGGGCGAACGCGGGCGGACGTGATCCTTCGCGTCGGGCGGATGCTCGAGGTCCATTCGCGGCAATGGCTGACCGGGCAGGACATCGTCATCGCGCGCGGGCGCATCGCCTGGACGGGACCGGCGGGCGCCTGGGCGGGCGGGGCCGATCGGATCGAGACGCGCGCGCATCTCGCCGCCGTGCCGGGCTTCGGCGAGGTCCACAAGCATATCGAGAGCGCGTTCGTCACGCCCGAGTTCGAGGCCGAGCTCGTCCTGCCGCATGGCAATACCTGGACCTGCGAGGCGAGCCACGAGCTCTCCAATGTGTGCGGGCCGGACAATGTCGGCGTCTGGCTGGAGCCGCGCCGGCGGGGCTCGCCCTACAAGATCTTTCCCCTGCCGGGCTCCGCCACGCCGCCGACGGCCTATGAGGAGACCGGCGGGCATTACGGCGCGGCCGCGCAGGCCGGCTTCATGGCGGAGCCGATGGTGCCGGGCCTCGACGAGGTGATGGACTGGCCGGCCGTTTCCGACCCCGCCAATCCCTCGTCCGAGCGCCTCTGGGGCATGATCGGCGCGACGATGGCCGCGCGGGGCGTCGTGGAGGGCCATGGCGCGGGCCTGCGCGACCTGCCAGAGATCAACGCCTTCGCCGCCGCCGGCCTCGCCTCCGACCACGAGGGCTGGACGGGACCCGAAGTGCTGGAGAAGCTGCGGCGCGGCCTCTTCGTCGAGCTGCGCCCGCACACGCTGCCCGACATACTGGCGCATCTGATCGAGGCGGGGCTCAAGGACTGGTCGCAGCTCGCCCTCACCACCGACGATCGCTCCGCCACCGAAACGTTGGAGGGCGGCGCGACGGACGCCAATGTCCGGCTCGCGATCGAGAACGGCGTGCCGCCCGAGATCGCCATCCAGATGGTGACGATCAATCCCGCGCGGCACATGCGCCTCGCCCCGCTCGTCGGCAGCCTCTCGCCCGGGCGATGGGCGGACGTGGTGCTCCTGGACGACGCCGACAGGGTCTCCATCGCAGAGGTCTCCATCGCAGAGGTCTCCATCGCAGAGGTCTGGGCCGATGGAAGCGAGGTCGCCAGAGAGGGCGCCTATACCGGCCCGCGCGTGCGGATCGATTGGCCGGCCCCGGTCACCCGCACGGTTCGCCTGTCCGAGGACGTCGACGCCTCCGCCTTCGCCATCCCGGCGCCCGAGGGCCGGACGGAGGTGTCGGCGGCCGTGCTGAGGCCCTTCCATTGGGCGGACGATTTCCTCACCCTCACGCTTCCCGTGAAGGACGGTCTCGTCCAGCGCGATCCGGCGCGGGCGATTACGAAGTTCGCCATGGTCGATCGTCATTCGGGCCGTGCGGGCGTGTCGGCCATGTTCTGGATCGGATGCGGGCCGGCGACGCCCGGCACCGCATTCGGCGGCTCGGTCGCGCATGACAGTCACAATATCTGGGTCGTCGGGTCCTGCGACGAGGCGATGGCCGCGGTCGTCAACCGCTTGCGCGCCCTCCAGGGCGGTTTCGTCCTCGTGTCGGGCGGTGCGGTCGCGGCCGAGGTGAGGCTGGAGGTCGCTGGCCTGATGACGGCCCGCCCCGCCGCCGAGCACGCCGCCGAGATGGCGCGGCTCGACGAGGCCGGCGCCGCCCTCGACTGGCACTACGAGCCGACCTTCACGCCGCGCTGGTATCCGGGCCTCCCCAAGCGGCTCTCCTACGCGACGCTGACCTGCGCGCCCTGGCGCTGGGTCCTCGTCGCGCCGAGCGCGCGGGCGCCCGAGGGGTTCGTCAACGTCCGGACGGGCGAGACGCATCCCGTCGTCTGGTAACCGGGACGGCGAGCCTTGTGCCGCCTCCCGCCGTCCCGTCATCGTCCTCCGGCACGCCCCTTGTCTCCGCCCGCCTTTCCCGACAGATACCAAGCTGCGCCGCGCCGACCCCCCGACCTGACCCTCCGCCTCGGCGCTCCCCACTGTCACAGGCGTGTCGCACCCACCAGCCAGAAGGCCTCTCGTGACCCAGATCGCCATCCGCAATGCCCGCCTCGTTACCCCGGACGCCGTCATCGACGGTGCGCTGGCGATGGAGGGCGGCCGCATCGCGCGGATCGACGAGGGGGCGGGGACGGTGGGTGACGACTGGGAGGGCGACCTCGTGCTGCCGGGGCTCGTCGAGCTCCACACCGACCATATCGAGAACCACTACAAGCCGCGCCCCGGCGTCGTCTGGGATCCGATGCTGGCCGCGCAGGCGCATGACGCGCAGATCGCCGCCGCCGGCATCACCACCGTCTTCGACGCGCTCTGCATCGGCATGGGCGGCGAGCGGATGGGCGCCGAGGAACTGCGCGACCTCGTGCGCGGCGTGCGCGACCAGCAGGACAAGGGCCTGCTGCGCGCCGAGCACTTCACCCATCTGCGCTGCGAGGTCTCCTCGCCAGACGTCGTTAAGGCCTATGACGCCTTCGACGGCGAGCCGTCGGTGCGTCTCGTCAGCCTCATGGACCACACGCCCGGCCAGCGCCAGTTCCGCAGTCTCGACCAGCACCGGCTCTACTATCAGGGCCGGCACGGCTTGTCGGACGCCGACTACGAGGCCTTCGTGGAACGCCTGACGATCCAGGCCGCCGAGCATTCCGGCCCCAACCGCCGCGCCATCGCCGCCCGCGCGCAAGACCGAGGCGTCACGCTGGCCAGCCATGACGACGCGACCGCGGCGCATGTCGCCGAAGCGGTGCGGGACGGCGTCGCCGTCGCCGAGTTTCCGACGACGGTCGAGGCGGCCGAACTCTCGGTCGAGGCCGGCATGGCCGTGCTGATGGGCGCGCCCAACATCGTGCGCGGGCGCTCCCATTCGGGCAATGTCGCGGCGGCCGATCTGGCCAGGCTGGGCTTTCTCACCGTCCTCTCCTCCGACTACGTGCCTTACGCGCTCCTCCAGTCGGCCTTCGTGCTTGCCGGCATGGAAGGCTACGACTTGCCCAAGGCGGTGCAGGCCGTTTCCCTCACGCCTGCCCGGGCGCTGGGGCTCGAGGATCGGGGCGTGCTGGAGCCCGGCCGCCGGGCCGATCTCGTCCGGGTGCGCATGGACGGCGAGCGCCCGATCGTGCGCGAGGTCTACCGCGAGGGGCGGCGCGTCAGCTGATGGCGGGTCTCTTCATCGCCGTCGTCGGCCCTTCGGGCGCCGGCAAGGACAGTCTCATCCGGGGGGCGGCGGAGGCGCTGGCGGGCAACCCACGCTTCGTCTTCCCCCGGCGATGGATTACGCGCGCGGCGGACGAGACGGAGGCGGCCCAGGAGATCAGCCGCGCCGGGTGGGAGCGCCGGGTCGAGGCCGGCGAGACCCTGCTGGCCTGGTATGCGCACGGCCTCGGCTATGCCATCCCGAACACCGTGCGCGAGGACATGGCGGCGGGCCGCGCCGTCGTCGCCAATGTCTCGCGGACCGTTCTCCACGCCCTGCCGGCCGACATGCCGCCTTGCGCCATCGTCCATGTGACGGCCACGCCCGAGACGTTGGCGAAACGCCTCGCGGCCCGGGGGCGGGAGGATGCCGGCGCCCGCGCGGCCCGCCTTTCAAGGCGCGTCGCATCCCTGCCGCGCGATCTGCCGCTTCGCATGGTTCCGAACGATGGGGGGCTGGTGGAAGGCGTCGCCGCGATGGTGGACGCCTTGCGCGCGCTCGGAGCGGGCCGATAGGGCTGATCGCTCCGTCTCAATCGTTCCGCGCCACCCTTCCGGCCTGCCCGATCCCGCGCTAGACCGAGGGCGGAAGGGGCTGCATCGACCTCATCACCGAAAGGATCGCCATCATGACCCCGCCCCCCTTCGTCCGCCTCGCCGCGCCCGCGCTCTTGGCCCTGGTCGGCACCGCCTTCGCCCAGGACGCGCCCCGCCTCATCCCCCCGATCGACTGCGTTCTCGGCGAGACCTGCGAGATCCAGCAATATGTCGACACGGATCCCAGCGAGAACGCGACCGACTTTCGTTGTCTCGGGCGGACCTATGACGGGCACAAGGGCATTGATTTCCGGGTTCCGGACATGGCGGCGGTCGAGGCGGGCGTGGACGTGCTCGTTCCCGCCGACGGGCAGGTGCTGCGCGCGCGGGACGGCGTCGCCGACACAGGGTGGGACGGCGCCGAGGGCCGCGAATGCGGCAACGGGCTGGTCATCGACCATGGCGGCGGCTGGGAGACGCAGCTCTGCCACCTCAAGAACGGCTCGATCAGCGTGCCGGCGGGCGGCGCGGTCAAGGCCGGCGACGTGATCGGTCAGGTCGGCCTCTCGGGCTACACCCAGTTCCCGCACGTCCACATCTCGGTCAGGAAGGACGGCGCGGTCGTCGATCCCTTCGATGCCGATGGCGGTGCCTGCGGCGGCGAGGCGCCCTCGCTCTGGAGGGACGCGATCGCGGACCCCGAAGGTGCCGTCCTCAACACCGGGTTCGCGCCGGAGCCGGTCACCATGGAAGGCATCGAGGCGGGCACCGTCCCCGCGATAGATCTCGCGACCGCGCCCGCCCTCGTCGCCTATGTTCGCGCCATCGGCCTCCAGGGCGGCGACGTGCAGGAATTCTCGCTGACCGGACCGGACGGCGTCCTGGCCGAGAACACCGCCGATCCGCTCGATCGCGACAAGGCGCAGTGGATGCTCTTCATCGGCAAGCGCCGCCCCGCCGAGGGCTGGGCCGAGGGGCGCTACGAGGCGCGCTACCGCGTGATCCGCGACGGCGAGGTCGCGCTCGAAGAGGTCTTCGCGCTGGGGGAGTGACCAGGGGCGCCGCCGCGGCCGTACGCGTCGGCTGGACCCTGCGGCGCCGCTATGGCAAGGCCTTGCGCGCAATCACGGATGGAGACGGTGCGACATGGACGTAAGAGAACTCGGCCTCCCGGGCGTCCTCCTCATCACGCCCCCCCGCTTTGGCGATGCGCGGGGCTGGTTCTCGGAGACCTATAACGCGCCCAAATGGAAGACGGCCGGTGTCGGAGTCGACTTCGTGCAGGACAACCAGTCCTTCTCGGCCGCCAAGGGCACGCTGCGCGGTCTCCACTTCCAGGCGCCTCCGCACGCGCAGGACAAGCTGGTGCGCTGCCAGCGCGGCCGCATCTGGGACGTCGCGGTCGACTTTCGCCAGAACTCATCCACGTTCGGGCGCTGGGTCGGCGCCGAGCTGACGGCGGAGAAGGGCGAGCAGATCTTCGTCCCCGCCGGCTTCCTCCACGGCTTCGTGACGCTGGAGGCGGACTGCGAGGTCGCCTACAAGGTGTCGGACGTCTACGCGCCCCAAAGCGATGGCGGCGTGATCTGGGACGACCCCGAGATCGGCATCGACTGGCCGGTCGAGCGCGCATCCGTCACGCTCTCGGCCAAAGACGCAGAATTGCCGCGTTTGGCCGACATTTCGAGCCCGTTCTCCCTCTAGCGCGGCTTTGCGTCCTATTCGGGCGCGGCTTCGGAGCTTTTCATGCGGATCATCGTCACGGGTGGCGCGGGCTTCATCGGCTCGGCTCTGGCCCGGCACCTCATCACCGAGACGGACCACGAGGTGCTCGTCCTCGACAAGCTGACCTATGCCGGCACGCGGACCTCGCTCGCCGAGATCGCGGACGATGCCCGCTACGGCTTCGCCAAGGTCGACATCTGCGATCCCAAGGCGGTGGCCGAGACCTTCGAGAGCTTCGATCCCGACGCCATCATCCACCTCGCCGCCGAGAGCCATGTCGACCGCTCGATCGACGGGCCGGGCGAATTCATCCAGACCAATGTGGTCGGCACGTTCACCCTCCTTCAGGCGGCGCTGAAGCACTGGCAGGGCTTGAGCGGTGAGCGCGCTGACGCTTTTCGCTTCCACCACGTCTCGACCGACGAGGTCTACGGCGCGCTCGGCGACACCGGCCTCTTCTCGGAGACGACCCCTTACGATCCGCGTTCGCCCTATTCGGCTTCCAAGGCCTCGTCCGACCACCTCGTCAGCGCCTGGCACCACACCTACGGCCTGCCCGTCACGATCTCCAACTGCTCCAACAATTACGGGCCCTACCACTTCCCGGAAAAGCTCATCCCGCTCGTCACCATCAAGGCGCTCGCCGGCGAGCCGCTGCCGGTCTACGGCCGCGGCGACAACGTCCGCGACTGGCTTTTCGTCGACGATCACGCGCGCGCCATCCTCGCCATCGTCGAGCGCGGCCGGGTCGGCGAGACCTACAATGTCGGCGGCGAGGCCGAGCGCACCAACCTCACCGTCGTCGAGACGATCTGCGACGCGCTCGATGCGGAAGCCGGCCTCGATGACGGGCGTGCGCGGCGCGCGCTCATCACCTTCGTCAAGGACCGCCCGGGCCACGACTTCCGCTACGCCATCGACGCGACGAAGCTGCGCACCGAGCTCGGCTGGACGCCGCTTGAGACCTTCGAGACCGGCATCGCCAAGACCATTCGCTGGTACAAGGCGCGCGAGGACTGGTGGCGCCCGCTGACCCAAGGCTATTCCGGCCAGCGCCTCGGCCTGAAGACCGCCTGATGGCGCGCGACGTCCTCATCCTCGGCGGCGGCGGTCAGGTCGGCCAGATGCTGCAGTTCATCGACTGGCCCGGTGGCGTGACGCTCCACGCGCCCGCGCGAGACGCCGTCGACCTGACGGACCCCGCCGCCATCGCGCGCGCCGTGGCGGAGCGGCCCTACGCCCTCGTCGTCAACGCCGCCGCCTACACCGCCGTCGACAAGGCGGAGGAGGACGTCGCGGCTGCCTGGACGCTGAACGCCGTGGCGCCCGCCGTCCTCGCGCATGAGACCGCCAAGGCCGGCATACCCCTCGTCCACCTCTCGACGGACTACGTCTTCGACGGCTCCAAGGACGCGCCCTATACCGAGGACGACCCGGTCGCGCCCCTGGGCGTCTACGGCGCGTCGAAGGAAGGCGGCGAGCAAGGCGTGCGCACGTCCAACCCGCAGCACGTCATCCTGCGCACGGCCTGGGTCTACGGGCCGGACAGGGCCAACTTCGTCAAGACCATGCTGCGCGTCGGCAAGGACCGGGCCGAGCTCAACGTCGTCTCCGACCAGGTCGGCAACCCGACTAATACCGGCGACATCGCGCGCGCCATCCGCACGATCGCGGAGACGATCTGGGCCGATGGGGCGCACTGGGGCACCTACCATCTCGCCGGCACCGGCGATGCCTCCTGGCACGCGTTCGCCACCAAGATCTTCGAGATCGTCGGACCCCGCTGGGAGACGCTCCCGACCGTGCACCCGATCCCGACATCCGACTATCCGACGCCCGCCACGCGCCCCGCCAACTCCCGGCTCGACTGCGCCAAGCTGGAGCGTGACTACGGCTTTCGCGCGCGGGACTGGGGCGGCGCGCTGGCCGAGACCGTCAACACGCTCCTGGCGAGCGACTGAACACACGGCGCGTGCGCTGCCCCCGTGGGGGCCGCGCCGAGGGCGCCTCACGAGGCAAGGGGTTTATCCATGAAGGGCATCATCCTGGCAGGCGGCGCCGGCACGCGGCTCCATCCGGCGACGCTGACGGTCAACAAGCAATTGCTGCCCATCTACGACAAGCCTATGATCTACTACCCCCTCTCGGCGCTGATGCTGTCCGGGATACGGGAGGTCCTGATCATCTCGTCGCCTGAGTTCCTGCCCGCCTATGAGCGCCTGCTCGGGGACGGCTCCACCTGGGGGCTCGACCTCTCCTATGCCGAGCAGCCGAGCCCCGACGGACTGGCCCAGGCCTTCATCATCGGCCGCGAGTTCATCGGGTCGGACAGCGTCAGCCTGGTGCTCGGCGACAACATCTTCTTCGGCGCCGGCCTGACCGAGATGCTGACCCGCTCTGCCAAGCGCGCGGCGGGGGCGACCGTCTTCGCCTATCATGTCGAGGATCCGGAGCGCTACGGTGTCGTCGCCTTCGACAAGGCGGGCAAGGCCTCCAAGCTCGTCGAGAAGCCGACCGAGTACTTGAGCCCCTGGGCCGTCACCGGCCTCTATTTCTACGACAATCAGGTCGTCGACATCGCCGCCGACATCAAGCCCAGCCCGCGCGGCGAGCTGGAGATCACGGACGTCAACCAGCGCTATCTCGACATGGGCCAACTCCATGTCGAGACGCTGGGGCGCGGCTATGCCTGGCTCGACACCGGCACGCATGACGCGCTGCTGGAGGCGGCCGACTTCGTGCGCACCATGCAGCAGCGCCAGAACACCCAGATCGGCTGCCTCGAGGAGGTCGCGTTCACGCAGGGCTGGATCGATGCCGAGGCGACCCTCAAGCAGGCCGAGCGCTTCTCGAAGACGCGCTACGGGCAATACCTCAAGGGCCTCGTCGAACAGGCCGGCTGACGGCATGCCGTCGCAATGAAACGATCGTCAGGCACTGCATTCTCAACGTCGCGGGCGTCGAGGCTCGGCTGATGACCGTCTTCGATTTTGGGGCGCGCGTCCGTGCCGGCCATCGTCGGCGGGGCCGGGCTACGCCGTCTTCGCCGGCAACGCGTTCGTCATGGTCTTCTTCGTGCTGAGAGGCCAGGTCCTTCGGGACTCGTTCGCACGCAAGGACTATCGCTGGCAGTGAAGCGATATCGCCGACTGCACGTCCTCGTGCCTCTACCGCCTCCTGCCGCTCGTCAGGGCGATTGGCCTTCTCCTCAGCCTTGGCTCCGTGGCCTTCTCCCGGACTACGACCCCGATACGATCGCCGGTTCGATGGTCCTCATCGGCACGCGCCCGAACGCGGTCCTCTGGTCGCGCCAGATCGAATTGGTCTTCTCGTTCGTGCTGACCGACGACTCGACCGCTCGCTTCGCCCTCCACCTCGTCGCCGCGACCGCCATCGCCGTGCCGATGGCCTGGTCCCTCAATGGCTGGGTCGAGGAGCCGGCCATGCGGGGGAGGCCGCGGGTGGTGCGGGCGCCCCCACATGCATTCTCAATAGACACGCTCGCTGCTAGGCTCAGCGCTTCGTGCCAACGAGAAAGGTCGCGCTAGCGAGTTCGAACCGGGAGTCTTCCGGCAAGTTCCGGCAGAACGGGCGTTCGAGATAGGATCGTGGGTCGCCCAGAAGGTCGCCAACCGACATGTCGAGAAAGCCTTTCCGCGTCTCTTCGTCCAAGCCGCTGGCCCAGCTCGACAGGAACCATGTCAGGCTCCAGATCGGCGACGCGCTGTCGGGAACGAAATGCCTGTCGACCGCTATCGCATCCTCGAAGAGGGCCTGGAGGCCGGAACGGGTCATGTTGAAATAGTGGTTGGGATAGCCGTGTAGCGGCTGCAGGAAAGGAACGCACACGGCGAGCGTGCCACCGGGCTTGAGCACGCGTGCGATCTCCTTGGCGGCCTGGAACGGGTACTTCACGTGCTCCAGGACAGCAATCGAGACCACAGCGTCGAACGCTCCGTCTTCGAAGGGTAGTCGTTCGGCGACGCCGACGACATCCGTGCTGGGATAATCGACGATCTCGTAGTTGACAACGTTCTCGAAATACTCCGGCCGCATCCCCGCCCCGCAATCGAGGACGAGCCCATCCCGATACGTCTCGATGATGTCCAGTACGGTCGCATCGTAGTGATGACCGGAGACGTTTTCCGTATCGATCACGCCGAAGCGCGTCCGATCCTCGGCGCTGAGGGCGTCGATGAGGCCGTCGTCTCGCATCTTGAGGGCCAGTTCGGGACGCAGAAGCGGTTTGAGCTTGCGCAGCTTATGAGCGCGCAGACGGGCGATCGCGTCCACGAGGTAGCCCGGGCGCTGCCGCCGCCCTTCCTTCCCACCGTGTTCCTCGAAATGGGCTCGCCCGTCCGCGATGTGGCCGGCCGCGACGGCAGCCGCCACGTCCGGATTTGCCCGCAGGTAGCCCTCCTCGTCATAAATCGCATCCGTCGCGATCTCGAACGTCGGAGTGCTTGGAACTGTGGACATGGCGCGCGGCTCCTTGAGGATCGGCCTGCCGGCATCGATTGGCGCGCCGGCCTGCCCAACCTCGTCGCTGGTGCCACCGCTAAGGGTGAATTTCTAGACCAGGATGTCGTTCGCCCCCAGCGTTCCGACGCTGTAGACGGTCACGATCTCGCCGTTGAAGGAGACGGTGGAGGCAGAGAAGCCGTCGGCGTCCAGGTCCGCGCGGCGCTGGATGAAGACGTCGGAGCCTCGAAGGTCGCCGATGCCGTCGCCGTTCACGTCGTAGAAGCCGAGATCGATCTTGTCTTCGCCCGCCTCGAAGCCGATCACGGCGTCCCCGCCGCTGGCATGGCGGAAGCCGAAGGCGAAGATGTCGATGTCGTTGGAGAAGCCCCCGTCCGAGTTGACGATCCGGTCGACGCCCGTGCCGCCCCAGACGACCGTGGTGCCGCCGGTGGTCTCGATCGTGTCGTTGCCCGAGCCGCCGAAGATCGTGCCCTGGCCGGTCATGAAGATCCGGTCGTCGCCGCCGCCGCCGCCGAGGATGTTGGAGCCGCCATTGTCGAACATCGTGTCGTTGCCGAGCCCGCCATAGGCGGTGTCGTTGCCGCCCGCGGTGCCGATCTGGTCGTTGCCCTGGCCACCGAAGACTTGGTCGTTACCCCAGTTGCCTGTGCGCTGGGTGGAGACGTCGGCCGCGTTGGTGCCCTGCACGCCGCCATAGAGGATGTCGTCGCCCGAGCCGCCGCCGATGACGTCGTTGAGGAGCCCGCCCGCGACGAAGTCGTTGCCGAAGGAGACGAAGATCTGGTCGGAGCCTGCGAGGTTCACGTCTGCCGAGCTGTCGCCGTAGACCGTGTCGTTGCCTGCATCCTGCGAGCCGCCGAAGATGATGTCGCCGCCCGAGCCGCCCTCGATCGAATCGCCGCCATTGCCGCCGAAGAGCGAATCGGCACCCTCGCCGCCGAACATCGAATCGCGGCCGCCATAGCCGATGATCTGGTCGTTGCCGCCAAAGCCGAACATCTGGTCGTTCAATTCGGTGCCGAAGATGTTGTCGCCGTTATTGGTGCCGTTGAAGATACCCATGTCGCTGTCTCCTGAAGGCGTGCCCGAGGGCTGCGCGTGATACGGATCGGATGCGGCGCTGGGCCGACCGCTGCCACATGTTCTGGCCGGTTGCGCTTGAACCGGGCCTGAACGGGCCCTGTCGCTGACAACCCGTCAGCGGCGGAGAGGTTGCCGTCTACCGTGCCATTAGCGAGCGAAAGATCGCCCGTGCGCCGCTTCGGTCTGCGCCGGCAATTGCCGGCGGCAGCGGATGCGCCATGTTCGAGCCTTGACCTTAGACGAACCCGCGAGCCTCACCATGCCAATTCCGCTCTTCTCACGCCGCGTCTCGGCGCGCTTCATGCCCTCACTCGTCGCGGGCGCGGCGGCCTTGCTCGTCTCCGCTTCGGGGGCCGGCGCGGCCAAGCTCGGCGGCTCGAATCTCTTCTGGACCTTCGACGGTGATTTCGCCGGCACCTGCATCCGCATGAACGAGCCGGCCGACGGCGCGCACTGGCAGGACAACGGGCTGTGCGGCTCGATGCTGCCGGAGGGCATTCGCTGGTCGCACCAGGGGCCTGTCGAGGGCCTGCGCTGCGTCTCGATCAACGAGCCGGTCGATCGGGGCACGTGGAACGACAACTATCTCTGCGTGCCGCGCATGGCGCCCGTACAGTTCGTCTTCTCGTCGGCGGGCTCGCCGAACCTGACCCGGCCGGCGGCCTGCGTGCCGCTGCAGGAGCCGGCCGACCCCGACACCTGGGACGACAACGTGCTCTGCGCGATCACCCTCGATGCCTTCGAGCGCGACCTCCTCGAGGCGAGCGTCGTCGACGAGGCGCCCTACCGGGCCCGCATCGGCGCCCTGCGGAGCCGGCTCGATGACGCCACCGCCCGCATCCGCCAGCTCGAGGCGCGGCTCGCCGAAGAGCAGGCCCTGCGGGAGGAGCTGGAGCGCCGCCCGCCGACCGTCATCATCGACGATCCCCGCGTCGTGCGCAGCCCGAACGAACGGCGCGGCGTCGTCGTCCCTAACGTGCGCTAGGACGGCTTCAGGCGACGTGCGAGCGGCTCGCCGCTCGACGGCTGCGGCAAGACGAGGATCCAGAGGGCGCCCGGTGAACCGATGTGAACCGGCGTGCGCCGGGCGTGCTCCAGGATGGCGTCCGTTCCCTCGCCGTCACTGGGGCTTGCCGGCCGTCCCTGCGAGGGCGGGGTCGAGCCCGGCCCGCGCCCGCGACCAGCGGGCGGCCCGCTCGCCCGTCATCGTGGGGGCCTCGGCGAAGAGCGCATCGATATCGCGCCGCGTGGTGCGCCGGCCGCTCCAGGCGATCTCGGTGAGGGGGAGCGGGGCCGGGTCGGCGAGACGGCGGCCGACATGCATGAGGAGCTTGTAGGCGCTCTTCTCGGCCAGGAGGTCGACGAGACCGAGCGATCCGCCGTCCGGCATGGGGAAGCGAAGGGCGCTGACGATCGGCCCGGCGTCGACCCGGGCCGCCATCCGGTGGAAGGTGACGCCGAAGCGGGCATCGCCCTCCATGATCGCGTGGACGCTCGGCGCCCAGCCGGGACGCTCCGGCGGGCCGGGGTGGAGATTGTAGGCGTCGCCCCCGAGCGCATCCAACTGGCCGGGCGCGACGATCACGTCCGTCGCGAAGCCGAGAAGGCGTATGCGGCCCTCCGTCTCCAGCGCCTTTGCGAGGCCGGCGGGGTCGAAGGCGAAGGCGTAGGGCGTCTTCGGTGCATGGACCTCGAGGATCGCCGCGAGGATCGCCTGATACTTTCGCTTGGTGACGACGAGAAGCCTTACGTCGCCCTCGGTCATGCTTCGGCGCGCCTGAGCACCACGATCCCGTCCTGGGTGAGGGCGAAGTCGATGTCGAAGCCGCGCGCGCAGGCGGCCCGCACGGCCGCGTTGGTGCGCCCGCGCCCGACCATGTGCTCGTGCGTCTCGAAGGCGAGGGCGCGCAGGCCGGCCAGATCGGCCTTCTCGAGGATCTCGAGCTCTCCGCCCTCGATGTCCATGACGAGGACGGTGGCGCGGTGCTCGGTCAGAACGTCCTCGAGCGGGCGGACGGCTACGTCGACGAGCGGCCCGTCGCCGCCCTCCCGGCCCTCCGCGTCGAGCCCGGAGGCCCAGAAGACCTTGGCAAGGCGAAAGCGCGCCTTGGCGGGGCGGGCGTCGCTCGACCGCGCGCCCGATGCGGCGTCGAGGCAGGCGCGCGGGCGGCACAGGCCCTCCTCGACGCGGGTGTCGAAGCCGTTGAGCGCGAGGTGGTGCCGGGCGCGGGGCGCGATCTCGGCATTGGGCTCGAAGGCGATCACGTGGGCCGGCCCGACGATGGCGCTGAGGGCGCAGGTGACCATGCCGAGCCCGGCGCCGAGCTCGACCACGCGGTCCTCGGGGGTTAGGAGCGCGCGCGCGACGCGCACCTCGCTCGCTTCGTACCAACCCTTGAGGATGCCCTTGACGACGCCGAAGGGATCGGTGGCGGGATCGATGTCGAGCGCGAAGCCGTGGACGTGGACGCGTTCCATCACGGGTGTGCCTCCAAGGGAGCGGCGCGTTTGGCGCGGCCCGTGAGCGCTCCGCGCAGCCAGCCTTGGGCGGGGCGCTCCAGCCAACGGTGCGAGAGGGCTGCAAGGCCGAGCGAGACGGCCATCGCGATCGCGTAGAAGGCGAGCGGGCGAGCGGCGGGGTCGAGGAGGAGGACGAGGTTCATCAGCACCAGCATATGCGTGAGATAGAGCGAGTAGGAAACCGCGCCGAGCCAGCGGAGCGGCGCCAGCCCCAGGACCCGGCCGCCGAGCGGGCTGCGGGCCGAGGCGAGGAGGAGGAGGCCGACCGCCGCGGCCACCTGCGGCTCCCACCACATGCGCGGCACATGGCCGTGCAGCGCGATGAAGGGCTGCGGCAGCGACGCGAGGAGCCCGGCGAGGGCGACGACGAAAAGCGCGTTCCACATCCGGTCCCCCCCGCGGCGCTGGGCGGCCCGCCATGCGATCCAGACGCCGAGACCGAGAAGGAAGTAATGGCCGAGCTTCATGACCGGCATCGTGCCCGGCTCGCGCAGCCAGTAGAGGCCGAGAAGGCCCGCGATCAGCATCATCCCAAAGCCACGGTGGGCTGCGAAGGCGAGCCAGAAGGCGAGGAAGAGCGCGTAGAAGCGCATCTCCACGGGGATCGTCCACAGCACGCTGACGCCGGCTTGCAGCAGGAGATGGTCGGCGAGGTTCCGTTCCGTGACCTCATAGGCGCGCAGGCAGCCGCTCTCGGCGCAGGGCTGGCCCGATAGATACTCGCCGAGCGCATAGGAGCCGAGGACGACGACGAGGTAGAGCGGCACCACCCGTGCCACCCGCGCGACGCCATAGCGCCAGACGGCGAGCGGCGTCGGAGCCCGGCCGAAATACATGTGCGCCATCAGGAAGCCCGACAGTGCGAAGAAGAGCATGACGCCGAGTTGCCCGCCGCCGCGCTGGAAGAGGTCGGCGCCGATGCCCGTCTGGGTTGAGAGATGGGAGACGACGACGAGAAGGGCCGCGAGCCCGCGCAGACCGTCGAGCGCCGGCACGTGTCGAGGTGGCGCGCTAGGCGGCGCAGTCGCCGGTCCAGTCGGGGGTGTCGTCATCTCGTCAGGGATTGCCGGCAACCGCGACGTTTCGAAGGCGAGGCGGAATACGGGATGGACGACCGGCGTCACCAGCCCGCCGGCGCGAGGCAACCAGCCCGCCGGCGTGAGGCAACCAGCCCGCCGGCGCGAGCCTACTCCGCCGACCGCTTCTTGCGGCCGATCAGCGTCGTCGCCGATGCCAGCTGCCAGCGCGCCTCTTCGCTGAGGCCCGCCATCAAGGGCGTGTCGCGGTGGCGCCAGTAGCGGTGGCCGAGCATGTCCTCGACGGTCATGGACCGGAACTGGTCGCGCGCCTCCTCGGGCAGGCCCATGACGTAATTCCGGAGGATCATCTGAAGCGAGAGCCAGGGGTGCTGATGGTCGTCGACGACCTGCGTCTCGATGTCGATCCGGTCCTTGTAGAGCTTGGCGTGGCCGGACCGGGTGACGTTGAAGAAATGGTCGGGATAGCCGTGCTCGGGCTGCATGAAGGGCACGCCCGAGAAGACGAGGCCGCCCGGTTTCAGCACCCGCTTGATCTCGGCCGTACAGGCGAAGGGATCGTCGACATGCTCCAGCACGGCGAGCGTGCAGACGGCGTCGAACGTGTCGTCGGCGAAGGGGAGGGCCTGGCCGACGCAGAGGACGTCGCTCGAGGGATAGTCGAAGATCTCCATATAGATCACGTCGGCCCGCTCGACCGTCTTGAGACCGGCGCCGAAGTCGAGCGCCATGAAGTCCGGCTTGTCCGCCCGCTCCGCCTCGAGCGCCTCGTCGAGCAGCGTCGGGTAGCGGTGGGCCGAGACGCCATCGGTCTTGTCTGCGAGCCACCCCGAGAAGCCGTAGGAGGGATCGAGCACGTTGATGGCGCCGTAGCCCGCCTGATCGAAGCGGGTCCCGTCGGTGAAGGTCAGGGCATCGGCGTCCAGCACCTTCACGGGCGCGAAGTTGGAGGGATGACGCAGACGGTCGGCCAGCCAGGCGCGCTTCGAGGCCTTGGCCTCGCGGGCGGCCTCGGCCTCGCGGCGCAGCTCCTGCGAGACCTGAAGGCGGGCTTCGGGGCCCCCCGCGATCGCCAGCGTGAGCGCGCCGTCCGCATCCGCCAGGAGAATGTGCGACCAGGAGAGATAGGCCCGAAAGGCGAAGGCGCCGGGGCCGAGATCGGACCGCGTGACGGGCTGCAAGGCAAGCGGCTCTCCGCCGGCGCGGGCGCGGGGGGCATCGGTCCGCTCCCAGGCGAACCAGCCCTCCAGCACGTCGTAGGGTGTGGACAAGGCGGGAGGCGATGCGCCGGCCGCGGGGTGCGTGTCGAGATGGATCATGGCCGCGAACCTATGCCGTCCGCGGCAGCCTTCGGCAAGCGGGTCGCGAGCGTTGGTCCCGTCCGCCTTCACGGTTCGTTGAGGTTAACAACCGGTTAGCCTTTCGTGCTGGGCTGAAACGATGCTTATAGCCCGCAACGACAATACGGAGTGCGTACCCATGACCGACTTCCCCCTCGAGTTCCTCGGCCCGACGACGATCGACGGCGTCCTCTACTACCAGTTCACCCGCAAGGCGGACGGCGACATCTATTTCGGTGCGACGACCGACAACGAGATCGTCTCGCTGAAGGGGGTCGGCAACGACCTTCTCGAGATGAATGGCGGCCAGGACAGCGTCTTCGCCGGCTTCGGCGCCGATAGCGTCTACGGAAACGAAGGCGATGACACGCTTTTCGGCGAATCGGGCAACGACGTCATCTTCGGCGGGCACGGCAACGATCTGATCTTCGTCGGCATCGGCGACGACATCGCCTTCGGCGGCGCGGGCTCCGATACGCTTTACGGGTCCGACCAGGGGGGCTTTTCGGGCCACAACACGCTTGGCGGCGGTGAGGGCGAGGACGCGGTCTTCGGTGCGGATGGTGACGAACTGCTCTTCGGCGGCTCGGGCGACGACTATCTGGTCGGCGGTGCGGGGTCCGACACCATCTACTCCGGCGGCGACGCGGACACCGCGTCCGGGGGCAAGGGCAACGACATCGTCATCGGAGGGGCCGGCAACGACGTCGTTCACGGGGACGAGGGCGACGACGAGGTCGCAGGCTCCGACGGCAACGACCGCGTCTCGGGCGATGCCGGCAACGATACGCTCTACGGCGGCTCGGGCGACGACTTACTCCTCGGCGACACGGGTCACGATCTCCTTTTCGGCGGCACGGGCAACGACTTCCTCGTCGGCGGCGCCGGCTCCGACACGCTCTATGGCGGCGCGGGCGGCGATACGGCCGAGTATCAGGGCGGCGTGACCGATTACGTCGTCACCCATATCGGCGGCGGCCGAGTCGAGGTGAAGGCCGGCACGGGCGAGGTCGACCTCCTGATCGACGTCGAGCACATCTCCTTCACGAGCGGCGAGAGCCAGTCGCTCGATACGTTCATACATTGAACGAGGACTCGAGGCGAGGGCTGGCCGAGGCCAGCCCAGACCGGAGCGCTCTGCGCCGATCTTGATCCGTGTGACGGAGCGGGCTCGCGCAGATTGCCGCGCGATGCCGCCACACCAGCGCAGGCCATCACTCGGACCAGTAGGAGCGCGAGGCGCTCTGAGCGCACGCGCCGCCCTTTGGCCGGGTGCATGAGAGCGGCGATGAGTGTCGGGCTCCGCACCGATGCGCTTCATATGGGTTCGCTAGATGGGCTCGGGCATGACGTGTGGTGCAATGGCGGCGATCGCGATCTTCCAGGGCGACGCCAACGGGTGGGGCGGCGGTAGCGGCGATCAGATGACGGGCGGCATCGGCTCCGCGGCCGGATCACGGACGTCAAGGTGCTCGATGACGAGATCTGGCCGACCGGCACGGCCGACCGCTTTTGCGTCCCTCGCCGACGCGCGAACCTAGGCGAGGGGCGCGACCATCGACGTCGGCGCGGACGACGCCGCCTCCTGGATCCGAACGCGCGAACGAAAGAAGGCCCGGCATCGCTGCCGGGCCTTCTCTTATCGAGGACGATGCGTCGGAGCTAGAACGCGAGGTTCTCGTTCGTCAGCGCGTCGAGCGAGACGCCCTTGAGCGTTACGTCGAACGTTCCGTCGCCGTTGATGTCGACGGCGACGTCGGAGCCTTCGGCGACCAGGACGTTGTTGTCCTTGGCCGACTGAAGATCCGTCGCGGCGCCGGGCACGGCGCTGTCGGTCAGATCGAGGACGTCGCCGCCCGAGCCTGCGGCGAAGTCGGTCACGATGGCGCGTGTCGAGAAGCCGCCGGCACCGAAGTCGAAGCGGTCCGATTCGGAGCCGCCCGTCACGGTGTCGGCCGCCGTCGCCATCACGGTGTCGGCACCGCCGCCAAGGTCGATCACGTTGCCCTGCGCCTGGTCGGCGATCACCATGTCGTTGCCCTCGCCGCCATAGGCCGTGCCGGTCGCGCCGCCGCCGGTGTTGGCCGAGCCGCCCTCCAGCGTGAGGACGTCGTTGTCGTCGCCGCCATAGATGGTGTCTATGCCGTCGACCGAGATGGTGTCGTCGCCGGCGCCGCCGCCGATCTCGTTGTTGCCCGAGGACGAACCGTCGATGAAGTCGTCGCCGCGGCCGCCAAAGATCTTGGCGTCGTCGGCGCCGTTGATGCTCAAGCTATCGGCGTCGTCGCCGCCGAAGATCGTGTCGTCCGAATAGGCGAGGACGGTGTCGGCGCCGGCACCCGCATAGAGGATATCGGCGGTCTCGGCGCCCGACGCGCCGCGCGCGTTGATACTGTCAGCGCCGCCGCCGCCATAGACGGTCTCGGCATTGTTGGCGTTGCCGGACACGGTGTCGTCGCCGTCGCCGAGCCCGAGGACGGCCGTGTAGCCGTTATTGGTCGCGATCAGGAAGTCGTCGCCGCCGCCCGCGTAGACGGTCGACCCGCCGTTGATCGTGTCGGCCCCGTCGCCACCGAAGACGGTGTCGTTCTCGCCGGCGCGGACCGTGTCGTTGCCAGATCCGGCATAGACGCTGGAGCCCATGTCGTTGTCTTCGAAGACGTTGATCGTATCGGCGCCCGCGCCGCCGATCACGGTATCCATGCCGCCCTGCTGGGCCTTGATCAGATCGTCGCCGTCACCGCCGTCGATATAGTTGTTGCCGGTGCCGGCCGTGATGTCGTCGTCGCCGCCATCGCCGTAGATCGTGTCGGCGCCGCCGGCCACGATCTGGTCGTCGTCGGCCCCGCCGCGGGTCAGGTTCGACTTGGCCGGATCGTCGGAGGCCGAACCGGGGCTGGAGACCGTGATCGTGTCCTGGCCCGTGCCGCCGTCGACCGTATCGGGGTTGTCGTCGCCATCGAGGTCGATGCGGTCGAAGCCGCGCCCGCCCGAGACGCTGTCCTCACCCGCGCCGTCGGACAGCGTGTCCTCGCCGCCCATGCCGAGGATCGTGTCGTTGCCGGCGAGCCCGGACAGCGAATCGTTGCCGTCCGTGCCCATCAGGTTGTCGTTGCCGTCGGTGCCCATCATCGTACTCATCGCTTGTCTCCTGAATGTCCAATGAACGTCCAAAGGTCCGCGCACGTCGTCATGCGCGCCCAGCCAGCGGGGGAACGGGTAAGGCTTGGTTCGGTTCGAAGTTTTGTTTTGGGAACCTTCCTCGCCCCTGTGGACGGCGGCCGAGTCCGGCCCGTGAGGAGACGCCTTGTCTCCGAAGCCCGTTCGGCCGACGATCCGCAGGCAGCGCGCCGCGTTTCGACGGCCGTCAACGAGATGCGGACAAGGGAGATGCGGACATATGGGTGACGGACGGAGCGTCGGGCTGATCGGGCTCGGGTCGATGGGATATGGGATGGCGTGTCAACTCGCCGCGGCGGGACTGGAGACCTACGGCTTCGACGTCGCGGCCGAGCGTATGGCGCAGTTCCGCGAGAACGGCGGTCGGCGGGGCGAACTCGCCGAGGTGGCGCGGACCTTCGACACGCTCGTCCTCGTCGTCGTCAACGCCGCGCAGATGGAGGACGTGCTCTTCGGAGAGGCCGGCGTGGCGAACCACATGTCGGCGGGCGCCGTCGTGATGGGCTGCGCGACCGTGGCGCCGGACGCCGCGCGCGCCATCGCCGCGCGGCTCGCCGAACGCGATCTTCTCTATCTCGACGCGCCGATCTCCGGCGGCGCCGTCAAGGCGGCGTCGGGCGAGCTGACGATCATGGCGTCGGGGGCGCCGCAGGCTTTCGCGCGCGCCCGGCCGGCGCTCGACGCCATGGCGCAGACCGTGTTCGAGCTTGGCGACGAGGTCGGCACCGGCTCGATGATGAAGATCGTCAACCAGCTCCTCGCCGGGGTCCATATCGCCTCCACGGCCGAGGCGATGACGTTCGCCGCCGCGCAGGGCATAGCGCCCGCCCGAACGCTCGAGGTGCTCTCCCAATGCGCCGGCACCAGCTGGATGTTCGAGAACCGGGGGCCGCACATCGCCAAGGGCGACTACACTCCGCATTCCACGGTGGAGATCTTCGTGAAGGATCTCGGCATCGTGTGCGACGTGGCGCGCGGCATGCGCTTTCCGGCCGTCCTCGCCTCCAACGCGCTGACCCAGTTCCTCGCCGCCGCCGGTATGGGGCTCGGGCGCGAGGACGATGCGGCCGTCGCCAAGGTCTACGCCCGCCTCTCGGGCACGACGCTGCCCGGCGACGACGGCTGGAGCGCCGACAACGAGAACGGGAAGGGCGCGTGATGGCCTATCGCTTCTCCGCCAATACGGGGTTCCTCTGGAAGGAACTGCCCTTCCTGGAGCGCATCGCGCGGGCCGGGGCGGCCGGCTTCGACGCCGTCGAATTCCACGACGAGGCGCAGCGGGAATCGCTCGACGACGTCCGCGCCGCGCTGACGGAGGCGGGACTGCCGCTTCTCGGGCTCAACACCCGCATGGGCACGACCGCCGGATGCGCCGCCATTCCGGGAGAGGAAGCGCAGGCGCGCGACGATTTCGCCGCCGCGCTCGACACCGTCCGCGCGCTCGGCGGAACGGCGATGCACGTCATGGGCGGCCGGCTCGACGCATTCCCCGGCGTCGAGCGGCGGGCGGCGCTCGCCGCCTATGCCGAGGCGCTCAAGGGCTTTGCCGCCGAGGCGGAGCCGCACGGCCTCACCCTCCTCGTCGAGCCGATCTGCCCGCAGGCCATGCCGAGCTTCATCGTGCCCGACATGGCGGCGGGCGCGGCACTTCTCGACGAGGTCGGCGCCTCCAATGTCCGGCTGATGTTCGATTGCTTCCACGTCCAGCGCGCCACCGGCGATCTCGTCGCGACCTATCGGGCCCATGCCGAGCGCATCGGCCACGTGCAGATCGCGGGCGGGCTCACCCGGGCCGAGCCCGATCGCGGCGAGATCGACTACGGCTTCGTGCTGCCGGCCCTCGTGGAGGCCGGGTACTCAGGCGCCTTTGGTTGCGAATACGTGCCCGAAGGCACGGTCGAGGAAGGGCTCGGCTGGCGCGAACGCTTTCGCTGACGGTGCGCCGCAACGGGCTCTCTTTTCTTCTCTCGCGCGAAGGGCGTGCATCGTTCATAAAGGACATGAGTTTACCCTGTTCGACGAAAGGGCCGGGCAACCGGCCCGCCGCGCCTCCTCGCTCCAGCGCGCGAAGCGGCCGGCAGACCCCTGAGGACTTCGAGAGCCGCTCGCTTCGAGGAGCGGAGTACCCGATGAGCCAGATCGCCCGATGAGCCAGATACTGAGAGCCACCCGACCCGGCGACGACCTCACGCCTCGCGCGCCCAAGAGAGAGCCTATGCGAGAGCCCGGTCGGCCGAGCCTGCAGACGATGCGTCCGAGGGAAGGGGAGGACAACTATCCCACTCCTGCCCTCGACCGCCCGGTCGGCGCCAGCCGCCTCTGGATGCTCGTCATCCTCGTCGCGCTCGTCATCGCGCTCGGCGTCGCGGTCGTGCTCTTCGTGCCGCAGCATGCCGGCGATGTGGTCCTCGGCGTCCTCGCGCTCCTCTCGGCAGCGGGCCTCTTCTCGATTGCGGCAGGTCTCATCGGCCTCGTCCAGTTCGGCCCGGCGCGGAACGAGCGCCTCCTCGCCTCCACGCTCGACGGCGCGAGCGACGGCATCGTGCTGGCCGATCCGGACGGCCGCGTCACCTATGCCAACGAGGCCTATGGCGCGATGGTGGGTGCGAGCGGCGGCGAGCTGCCCTCGCCCCACCGCGCCTTCTCGCGCGATCGGCAGGCGACGGAGGCCGTCTACCGTCTCGCCCAGGCCGCGCGGCGCAACGTGCGCTGCGTCGAGGAGGTCCGTCTCGCCGCCCGGCCGGGCAGTGCCTCCGGCTCGCCGGCGAGCGGTCGATCCCCGCACGGATCGGGCGCGCGCTGGTATCGCATCCAGGTCGACCCGGTGCCCGCGCGGGCGGCCAGAGCGGCCAAGCTCGTCGCCTGGACGATCTCCGACGTCACCGTCGAGCGCGGCGAGCAGGAGCTCGGCTTCCAGCAGCTGCGCGACGCGATCGAATATCTCGACCGCGCGCCCGCGGGCTTTCTTTCCGTCGAGCCAGACGGCCGCATCGCCTATGTAAACGCCACGCTTTCGCAATGGCTCGGCTACGACCTCACCGATGTCGAGATGGAGGGCCTGACCCTCGACGCGCTCGTCGCGGGCTCCGGCGCGGCCCTCGTCGCGGGCGTGAGGCCCGGGCCCGGCGAGACCCGGATCGAGAGCTTCGATCTCGATCTGGTGCGCCGCAACGGGCGCAGCCTGCCGGCCAAGCTCGTGCACAAGGTCGCGACCGATGCCGAGGGACGGCTCCTGCCCTCGCAGACCCTTGTCCTCGACCGCTCGGCCGAGGGCGCCGAGGATATCGACGAGAGCCTGCGCGCCGTCGAGGTCCGCTTCGCGCGCTTCTTCAACAACGCGCCCATCGCCATCGCGACCGTCGCCAAGGGCGGCACGCTCGTCCAGTCCAATGCCGGCTTCGCCAAGCTCTTCGGGCCGGACTTCGTCGGTGAGGCGCAGGGGCGTGGCGGGGCGTCGATCATCGACGCGGTCGCGCCCGAGGACCGCGCGCGCCTGCGCGATGCGCTCGCCGCCGCCGCCGAGGGCCGCGGCGACATCGCGCCCGTCGACGTCGCCCTCGTCGAGAAGCGCAACGCCCGGCTTTACGTCTCGCCCGTCTCCGGCCGCGCGTCCGACACGACCGACGAGGACGACGGAGAGCGCGCCATCCTCTTCGCCGTCGACACGACCGAGCAGCGCAATCTCGAGGCCCAGTTCGCCCAGGCCCAGAAGATGCAGGCCGTCGGACAGCTCGCCGGAGGCGTGGCGCACGACTTCAACAACATGCTGCAGGGCATTCTCGGCTATGCCGACCTGCTGCTGATGAGCCACAAGCCGTCCGATGCCGCCTTCGCCGACATCATGCAGATCAAGCAGAACGGCAACCGCGCCAAGGCACTCGTCGGCCAGCTCCTCGCCTTCTCCAAGCAGCAGACGCTGCGCCCGCAGGCGGTGGAGCTCGACGAGGTCCTCTCCGACCTCTCGTCCTTGCTGCGGCGCCTGCTGGGAGAGACCGTGGCGCTTCAGGTCGTCCACGGGCGCGACGTCTGGCCCGTCATGGCCGATCCCAACCAGTTCGATCAGGTCATCCTCAACCTTTCGGTCAACGCGCGCGACGCGATGCCCGACGGCGGCGAGGTGATGATCACCACCCGCAACGTGCCGGCGGCCGAGGTCGCCGCCCTCCCGGTGCCCAAGGACGTCGCGGCCGCCGACTACGTCCTCGTCGAGGTCAAGGACAACGGGACCGGCATCCCCGAGGACATCCGCGACAAGATCTTCGATCCCTTCTTCTCCACCAAGGACGTCGGCAAGGGCACGGGCCTCGGCCTCGCCACCGTATACGGCATCGTCCAGCAGACGGGCGGGCATCTCTACGTCGAGAGCGAGGTCGGCACCGGCACCACGTTCGGCATCCTCCTCCCCCGCCATACCGAGGAGGCGGCGGAGCCCGACCCGAGCAACGTCGTCGAGATGCGCGCCGACGGGGCGCCCGCGGGCGACGGCGAGGTCGAGGATCTTACCGGCCAGGGCACCGTCCTCCTCGTCGAGGACGAGGACGCCGTCCGCATCTTCGCCGCCCGGGCGCTCGCGTCGCGCGGCTACACGATCCTCGAGGCCTCGACGGGCACCGAAGCGCTGGCCCGCATGGACGAAGCCGAGCGTATCGACCTCGTCGTCTCCGACGTCGTGATGCCGGAGATGGACGGCCCGACGCTCCTCAAGGAATTGCGCAAGCGCCAGCCCGACATCAAGATCATCTTCGTCTCGGGCTATGCAGAGGATGCGTTCAAGCGCAATCTCGACGGCGAGGAGGACTTCGCCTTCCTCCCAAAGCCCTTCGGTCTGAAGCAATTGGCGCAGGCGGTGAAGCGGGCGGTCAGCACGTAGCGCGAACGGCCCACCCCGCGCCACACCTTCGGGCTCTGACCCTACGCGGCCTTGCCCGCATGCGAGGGCCATGAGCCGAGCCGAGCAGCGGGGCGGCAGCCCTCGTTCCGAGTCGCCCATAGGGCGATGAGGGCGGCAATGGGGCACGTATGCAGGAGCCTTGGACGTTCCGACGTAGACGCTCTTTGGCGGCCTCTTAAAATCCTTGCGCGACCAATGGCCTAGGGGCGTTTGGTCCCCATATGTTCTTTCGAAACCAACACTTGATAATGAGAACAAATCATGTACATTGATCGCGTTGCAAGTGACCGAAGCATGTGTGAAACAGGAGTACGGAGACATGGCATCAGGGTCTCTCCGGGTGATCGAGGGTTCTAAGGGCATGGACAAGACGAAGGCGCTCGACGCGGCGCTCAGCCAGATCGAGCGCGCGTTCGGCAAGGGCTCGATCATGCGGCTCGGCGCGGGCGAAGCGCCGGTGAAGGTGGGCTCCGTCTCCACCGGTTCGCTCGGTCTCGATATCGGGCTGGGCATCGGTGGCCTGCCCAAGGGCCGCGTCATCGAGGTCTACGGGCCCGAATCGTCGGGCAAGACGACGTTGGCACTCCATACGGCGGCCGAGATGCAGAAGACGGGCGGCGTCTGCGCCTTCGTCGACGCGGAGCACGCGCTCGATCCGATCTATGCGAGGAAGCTCGGCGTCAATCTCGAGGAACTCCTCATCTCGCAGCCCGACACGGGCGAGCAGGCACTCGAGATCACCGACACGCTGGTCCGCTCCGGCGCGGTCGATCTCGTCATCGTCGACTCGGTCGCGGCTCTGACGCCCAAGGCCGAGCTCGACGGCGAGATGGGCGACAGTCTGCCCGGCCTTCAGGCGCGGCTGATGAGCCAGGCGCTCAGGAAGCTCACCGGTTCGATCTCGCGCTCCAACTGCATGGTCATCTTCATCAACCAGATCCGGATGAAGATCGGCGTCATGTTCGGCAGCCCTGAGACGACCACGGGCGGCAATGCGCTCAAGTTCTACGCCTCGGTGCGCCTCGACATCCGCCGCATCGGCTCCATCAAGGACCGCGACGAGGTCATCGGCAACCAGACCCGCGTCAAGGTCGTCAAGAACAAGGTCGCCCCGCCCTTCAAGATCGTCGAGTTCGACATTCTCTACGGCGAGGGCATCTCCAAGGTCGGCGAGCTCATAGATCTCGGCGTCAAGGGCGGCATCGTCGAGAAGTCAGGCGCCTGGTTCTCCTATGACAGCCAGCGCCTCGGCCAGGGCCGCGAGAACTCCAAGCAGTTCCTGCGCGACAATCCGGAGGTCGCGGAAGAGATCGAGGCCAAGATCCGCGAGGCGGCAGGTCTCATCCTCGACGATATCCCGCCGGCCGAGCGCGAGGCCGATGAGGCCGGAGCCGCTTGACTGAAGGCCGGGGCGGCCGATCAGCCCCGCTCCGGCCCCAGCCCGCGCCCCTCGGCGCGGGCCCCGGAGCAGACACGCCGCGTCTCGCCCGAGCGCCATTGTAGAAGCAAGGATGCGATCGTGGTGGATGCGACCGTCGTGTCTTCGGACGCTCGGCGAGACGCGTCCAGCGAGCGTTCCGGCCCGGTGGCGGCGCTGGCCCTTCCGGACGACGCAAACGCCGGGAATGCACTGCGCGCAGCGCGGCTCGACGCGCAGCTGAGGAAGACCGCCGACGCACCACCGACCAAGCCGAGCCTCGACGAGACTGCCGGCTCGCCGACATCTCGGACGCCAGCCAAGGCGCGCAGCCAGTTCGACCTCTTCGCGGCATGGAGCGACGACGATTGAGGGGCGGGAACCCGGGGGCCCGGGTTCCTCGGGCGATGGCCGCTCAGCCCGTGCCGACGAGATCGGCCAGAATGTCGGCCGTCGCCCGGACTGCCGCGAACTCTCCATCGAGACTGGCGAGGTGCACCGCGTGGACGGTCTCCGCCGGGATCGTCTCGCCGCCATGCCCGACCCGCGCGAAGGTAAAGCAGGCGTCGCTCGCGAGCGTAACCGCGAAGCCGAGATTGGCCGCCATCCGCACCGTCGTCGATACGCAATGATCCGTCGTGATGCCGGCAACGACGATCGCGGTCTGACCGGCAGCGCGAAGGTCCGCCTCGAGCGACGTGCCGATGAAACCGGAATTGACCGACTTGCGAAGCACCGGCTCCGCCGCTGTCTCCCGCAAGGCTTCCATGACGCCATTGCCCGGACGGGTGGGCGAAAGCGGCGAGGCGTGGTCCGCCGAATCGTGCCGCACGTGCATGACGGGCTGCCCCGCCGCGCGCCATCCCCTGAGGAGGGACTCGAGATTCGCTTCCGCGTCCGGATTGTTGCGAACGCCCCAGACGGGCTCGTGAAAGGCGACCTGCGTGTCGATCAGCACCAATGTCGGCATCGGCGATCCGCTCTCTCCAAGTTGCGCTCGGCCGACATCCGTCGCCCACGGCTTCACACCGTCATCCCGAGCCGCCCGAAGCCCGGCAGCAGGATCGCTGGGCGGCGGAAATCGAGCCCCGTCACGGCACCGAGGACGTTGACCTGCAGACCTTCGACCCAGGCAAGCGTCAGGCCGAGATAGCCCCCGAGGGTGAGCCGGATGCCGGTCCCGCTCGGGGTGGGCGTCAGCCAGGCGCCGTCGGTCGGAAAGTCGCGCCCCAGCGCTTCGGGCGGCAGTTGCGCTCCGATCTCGGGAACGGCCCGCAGGACATGGGCGACAAAGCTGTTGGAGTTCGGCCCCGGCCAGATCCGGTAGTCGCCGCGCCGCGCATAAGGATAGTTCGCGACGACCGTCTCGATGCGCGCGACGAGGCGCTCGGCCTCGATGCCTTCGATCGCCACCACCTGCTCCGGGTCGTTCCCATACCAACGCCCATCGGCCGGATAGGCGTCGCGGCGCACAGGCGTGCCCCAGCCGACGACGTCGTAGCGCGTGTAGCGGTCCGCCCCGGCGGGCTTCACGACGATCCAGGAATGTACAGCGAAGATACCCCGCCAGCGCCCGGCCCGCGCCGCGTAGACGCCGACGAAGGCCGCCTCGTTGGCCTGCGCCGACGGAAGGGTGCCCGCGCTCGACCAGTCGGCGGCACGCCACGAGGCCGGCCACGGGTGAACCATTCGGTAGACGCCCGCATGGACCGCGAGCGGCACGACCGTCAGACCGAGAAAGAGAAGGAACGCCAGGCGGGCGACGACGAAGGACATAGACCGACAATCAAGCCACTCCCCGCGGCGCTTTCAAGGCCTGCGCGTGCCGCGCCGACATGCCCCATCCGGTTTACCTCACCGGCGGCGCGCAGTAGACCGGCCTGCGCACCACGCGCCCCGCCGGAGAGACCTGATGAAACCGACTAACCCCGTCTTCACCGGTCTCGGCACGACCATCTTCGAGAGCATGTCGCGCCTCAGCATGGCCCATGGCGCGCTAAATCTCGGCCAGGGCTTTCCCGACGAGGACGGTCCGCCCGCCATGCGGGAGCATGCTGCCCGCGCGCTTGTCGACGGGCCGAACCAATATCCGCCGATGATGGGTCTGCCCGCCTTGCGCGAGGCCGTCGCCGCCCACGCGGCGCGGCATCATGGTCTCGTCTACGATCCGGGCACGGAAGTCCTCGTCACGTCGGGCGCGACCGAGGCGCTGGCCGACATCGCGCTCGCCCTCCTCGAGCCGGGCGACGAGGCCGTCGTCTTCGAGCCGCTCTACGACTGCTATGCGCCGATGATCGCGCGCGCGGGCGCCGTGGTCCGCACCGTGCGCCTTCACGCGCCGGACTGGCACATCGACGAGGGCGAGCTGCAGGCCGCCTTCGGGCCCCGGACCAAGCTCGTCCTCCTCAACACGCCGCACAATCCGACGGGCAAGGTCTTCACGCGCGACGAGCTTGCCCTCGTCGCCGACCTTGCCATCGCGCACGACGCCTATGCTGTCTGCGACGAGGTCTACGAGCACATCACCTTCGACGGCCGCGCCCACGTCCCGCTGGCGACCCTGCCAGGCATGATGGAGCGTACGCTGCGGGTCGGATCGGCCGGCAAGACGTTCTCCATGACGGGCTGGAAGGTCGGCTATGTGAGCGGGCCGGCGCCCCTCGTCGCGCTGGTCGCCAAGGCGCACCAATATGTCACCTTCACCACTCCGCCGGCCCTCCAGTCGGCCGTGGCTTATGGGCTCGACCACTGCGCCGACTTCTACCTGGGCCTCGGCCCCGAACTGGAGACGAAGCGCGATCGGCTGGAGGCGGGGCTCGCCAAGGCCGGTCTCGCGGTGCTGCCCTGCGAGGGTGTCTATTTCCTCGTCGCGGACGTGGCGAACCTGGGGCTCGACGATGACCGCGACGCCGCGCGGCGCCTCACGGTCGAGGCGGGCGTGGCCTGCGTTCCGGTCTCGGCCTTCTACGGAGAGGGGGCGAGCGACGTGCCCAGCGGACTGGTCCGGTTCTGCTTCACCAAGCGGATGGCGGTCTTGGACGAGGCGGCCGAACGGCTGGCCGGCTTCGGTGCGAAGCGGGCTCGCGCGGCATGAGCGAACTGGCGCCGCCCGTCCTCATTGCCCTCACGCGGGGGCGCACCGATGCGTCCGCGCGGCCGGTCGAGAGCTGCCATCGCGGCCATGTCGCCATCGTCTCCGGTGGGGAGATCGTACTCGCCCTCGGCGACGTGACGGCGCCCGTCTACCCCCGCTCGGCCATCAAGACGCTGCAGGCGCTCCCTTTCGTGGAGAGCGGCGCGGCCGAGGCCTTCGGCTTCGGCGCCCCGGAGCTCAGCGTCGCGCAGGCCTCGCACGATGCGCAGCCCGAGCATCTCGCCGTCGTGGGCGGGATGCTGACCGCGCTCTCGCTCGATGAGGCCGCGCTCGCCTGTGGCGTGCCCGTGCGCCGCGCACCGAGCGTCCACGCCGATCAGGGACCGCTGACGGCGCTCCACCACGAATGCTCCGGCAAACATGCCGGCATGCTCGCCGTCGCGCGGCATATGGGCGTCGATCCGGCCGGCTACGAGCGGATCGATCACCCCGTTCAGGTGGCCGTTCGCGAGGCGATCGAGGCCGTCACCGGCGCCGAGCTTGCGCGTGCGCAATGCGGAACCGACGGTTGCTCCCTCCCGACATGGGCGGCGCCGCTGTCCGCCTTCGCGCGCGGCTTCGCGTATCTGGCGGCACCGGGCGATCGGGATGCGGCGCCGGCCCGCGCCGGCAAACGCCTCGCCGATGCCGTCCACGACGCGCCGGAGATGATCTGGGGGCGGGGGCAGTTCGACAGCTGGGTGGGCGAGGCGCTCGGCCCCCGCGTCCTGGTGAAGCGCGGCGCGGAGGGCGTCTACTGCGGTCTCGTACGCCCAAAGACCGCTTCGCCGACCGGGATCGCCCGCGCGGGCTTCGGCTTCGCGGTCAAGATCGAGGATGGCGGCCACCGGGCCGCGAAGGTGGCCGCGGCAGCGATCCTGAAGGCCGCCCTGCAACCCACCGGTCCGCTCGGCGATCGGCTCGCGGCCTACGCGGCGCCTCCCTTGCGCACCGCCAAGGGCGCGGAGGTCGGGCGGATGGCGCCGGCGAGCGCGCTGGGGGACGCGCTTCGAGCGCTCTCCTAGGAGATCTCGTCAGGCGATGCGGTTAAGGCCGTGCGTGATGGTCTCGAACCCGTCGAGGCCTTGACCGATGGTCTCGCGCCAGCGCGTGGCGGCGAGGGGGGTCGGGCAGCCGGAGACGAGATTGCCCGTCACCAGCGCCGCGCCCGCCCCCTCGGACACGCTGACGGCAATGCCGATCTCGGCGTTGCGCACCGTGTTGCCGCTCGCCGTCACATCTCGAAGATAGGGGCCCCACCCAAGGCCGATGCCGGTGCCGGCGACCGTCTCGACGACGTTGCCCGTCACGCTCGCATCCGCCTCGACGGCGATGCCGGAGGCGAGATCGACGGTGGGGGCCGAGCGGGTGATGTTGCGCACCACGTTGTTGGCGCAAACGGCGAGCCGGCCGCCATCGTTGAAATTGGTGATCGATATGCCGGAGGCCGCGCCGTCGATCAGATTGTCGGTGATGACCGCGCCATCGAAGGCGAATTCGGCATAGATAGCCATCTCGCCGAGATCCGTGCAGGTATTGCCCATGATGCGCGAATTGGCGCCGCCATTGTTGCGCACGGCCGAGAAGGCGCACCCGTCGATCCGGTTGCCGCTGACGGAGACGTTGGCGGCGCGAAAGACGTTGACGCCATTGCCATATTCGCCGGTACCGCCCGCATCCGCCCGAATGCGATGGATATGGTTGTCGGCCACGCGCGAGCCATCGTCCTGCGGGCGCGACGTCCAGACAAGGATGCCGTTATTGCCGCAGTCGCGGACCGTGTTGTGCGCGATGTCGAGGGCGACGGCATCGGTGGAGAAGAGCGCGGCGTCTGCATGGCCCTCAAGGAGATTGCCGGCGATGCGCCCGCCGCACTCCTCGAGCCGGATGCCGTTGCCGGCGGCGTTGCGCAACTCGCAGGCCTCGATCGTGAGGCGCGCGCAACCGACGGCGTGGACGAGGCCGGTCTCCAAGCCGCCCATCCCTTCGCCGTCGAGGACGAGCCCGCTTAGGACGGCGTGGGACGCGGTGCGCGTTCGCAGGATCGGGCCGGCGCCGCCCGCGAGGAGGATGGTGCGGCCCGGCACGCCGCCGAGAATGGACCCGTCCGGCAGATCGACGTCGGAGATACGGTAGCTGCCGGGCGCGAGGAAGACGGCCTCGCCGCGCGCCGTCGCCTCGGCGATCTCGGCGGCGAGCATGGCCGACTGGTCCGCGCCGGCATTCGGCACGAGGCGCGCATTTTGCGCCGAGGCGGGGGTGAACCGAAGCGCGAGACCGGCAGCGCCGAACCCGGTCGCGCCCAAAGCGGTCAGAACGGTGCGGCGGGTGGCGGGGAAGGTCATGGGCGCGGCCTCGGGGCAGGAAGGGAAGGGCCGCATCCTACCGCGCGATGCGTGAAGGCCGGCTTATCCCAATCCCTTGACGGCCCCGCCTACCGGCGCGGCACGAGCCCGGCCTGCTCCAGCGCCTGGCGTGCCTCGTCGGGGCCGGCATAGGCCTCCTGCGCATCGACGCTCCAATAGCGCAGCGCATCGAGCGGCACGGGGCGATGGCTGATGGCGCAGCGCACATAGGTTCCGGGCGAGAGCACCTGGAAGTCGCTGTCGCCATAGCGAACCTTGGCTTCGGAGCCCGGCGTGAAGGGCGGGGTGGGGGGGCGGTTCATCGGCGGCTCACGGATCGGC
This sequence comes from uncultured Alphaproteobacteria bacterium, assembly GCA_963799285.1. Classification (GTDB taxonomy): domain Bacteria; phylum Pseudomonadota; class Alphaproteobacteria; order Rhizobiales; family CAWCWK01; genus CAWCWK01. The sequence continues at coordinate 2,703,083 of CAWCWK010000004.1, read as the reverse complement.
TGCATCGGGGCATCGAGGGTCTGATGCCTGTCTACCGCCATCGCCGAATGCGCGCCAGCCGAGGCGTCGCACGCATGGGCGCCGCTGAGCGGACGAGTTCACCAATGCCTAACCCTCGCCCGCAACATCCGCTCAACCCTGCCCGGTCACCAGCGCCTAACCCTCTCCCCACCTTGGGTTTTCTTAACCGTCTCCCTTAAGGCGATCGGGCGCCCGGCCCGGTATGTTCCAAGGCATAAGAAGAGCGGAGCCGCCGACCTCGACCGATAGAGACGAGGAGGCCGGAACCGCCGGATCCGGAGAGGCCGCAAAGGCCCGCAGGAGTCATGGTGAGGCGTCACTACAACTCGGGCCGCGACCGCTCAGACAAGAGCGGCGCGGCCCACCGCAACCCGGCAGGGTGGGTTGCCGTCGCAGAGGGTCATCTCCCGCTTCGCTTCGCCTATAGCGACGGAACGGAACAGCGAGAGGTTGTGCTGGAGCGGACCGAGGTCCGGCTGCGGCGCGTTTTGGAGGCCCGCATGACGATGACCATGACCGTTCCCACAGACCATTATCTCGGCGTCGCGATGCGCAAGGGCTGGGATGGCCAGGCGCCCGTGCTTGTCCATGAGGACCCGAGCCTGAGCCTGCCGCTGCCCACGCTCTACGGCGTCCCGCTCGACGCGCAGGCCGAGGCCTGGGCCGAGGCGCTCGGCCTCGTCTGCCTCGCCGCGCGCCGTCGCCCGTCGCCGCGTCGGACCGGAAGCCCGCTCACGCGCCGCTGCGCCCGCAAGACCGGCCGCCGGCGCTATGTGCGGCCGCAGGAGACCAAGCCGGTTGCCGGTCTCGAGCTTTGCGCGCCCGGTTGATCCGGGCTGGGCGCCGATAATTTCGATCGCGAAAGCGCCCGCGCCACTGGACAGCCCAGCCGGCAGTCGATAGCCCGCGCGAGAGGAAGACGGTGCGCAAATCGAGGCATCCCGTCGCTGCCCGAAAAAGGTCGGTCGATGCAGGTCCTGGTCTCCCTCGGCGCGGTCCTCCTCGCCATGGCGCTGCTGCTCTCGGGCCACGGCCTGGTGACGATGCTCGTGCCGGTGCGCGCCGATCTGGCCGGCTGGAGCGATCCGGTGATCGGGCTCATGGGCTCGCTCTATTATGTCGGCTTCGTCGCCGGCTGCCTCTACGGGCCGCACGTCATCCTGGCGGCCGGGCACATCCGCACGTTCACCGGCGTCCTCGCGCTGATCGTGGCGGGTACGCTCGCGATGTCGCTCCTCGATACACCCATCGCCTGGGCCGCCGCGCGCCTCGTCATCGGAGCCTGCATGGCGGCGATCTTTCTCGTCGCGGAGAGCTGGATCAACGAGCGGGCCGACCCGGAGAAGCGCGGCGCCGTCTTCGCGATCTATGTGACGGTCATCTATCTCTCGATCACGGCCGGACAGTTCCTCCTAGATGCCGGCACCGAACCCTCGACACCCTTTATCCTTGCCGCCATCCTCCTTGCGCTCGGCGTGGTGCCGGTCGCGCTCACGCGTTCGGCGGCGCCGGCGCCGATCGCGGTCGTGCGCTTCGAGTCCATGCGGCTCTATCGCGTCTCGCCGGTCGGGTTCATCGGCACGGGCGTCAACGGCATGATGATGAGCGTCTTCTACGCGCTCGCGCCGACCTATGCGCTCTCGCGCGGCATCGATGGGGCCGCCTTGCCCCTCTTCACGGGCGCGAGCCTCCTGGCGGGCGCCGCGATGCAGGTCCCGATCGGGCGCCTCTCGGACCGGATGGACCGCCGCATCGTCCTGGTCGGCCTCTGCCTCGTCAGCGCGCTCGCCTGCGGTGCTCTGGCTTTGGCGACGCGCGAGGCGATCGGCTTTTACGGCATCCTCGCCATCGCCATCGTTTTCGGCGCGGCGACCATGCCGGGCTATGCCATCGCGGCCGCGCACGCCTTCGACCACGCCGAGCCGGAACGCTACGTGCAGGTCTCGGCGGGGCTCCTGCTGTCGAACGGTGTCGGCGCCGCCGTCTCGCCTCTGGTTGCGGGTGCCGTGATGGCGGCGTTCGGCACGGGCGCAGCCTTTGGAACGATCGGCGTGATCGCCCTCGCCTTCATGATCTTCGTCGCCATCCGCATCGTCCGCCGCGACGCGCTGACGGGCGATGACAAGGACGAGTTCACCATCGCCGTATCGGCGCCCATCGGCGCCGTCGTGCCGCCCGACCCGGTAGAGGAGCATCCGCTCGTCCTCGTGCCGGAGCCCGTCGGGCCGGGCATCATCGAAGCCTGGCTCGGCGACGAGACCGACGCGATCAACACGCGCCGGCCTTGAGTGGGCCGGCTTCGAGACGAAGGCGTGGGGAGCGGCGCTAGCGCTCCTCGATCCGAGCGCTGGCGAGGCCGAAGGTCGCCGCGGTGGCCGAGCCGCGCGGGGCGAGCGCGATCGCCCAGGCGGGCGGATGGGCGCCTTCCGGCACTTCGCTGAGCCGGCCGGACACCCGGAAGGCGACCACAATGGCGAGCGCGCCGAAGAGGACCGAGCCCAACGCATAACCGATCGCAACGCCGTAGGCGCCGCCCATCTGGCTTCCGATCCAGACGAAGGGCACGGTGCCGAGCGTCGCGCGGCCCCAATTGAATGCCGTGGAGAGAAACGGATAACCGAGATTGTTGAAGGCGGCATTCGATACGTAGAGCGCGCCCAGCACCATCCAGCTCGGCGCGATCCATGTGCAGAAGAGGCGGATGAGCTCGGCCGCTAGCCCTGTCGCGTCGAACATGCCGACGACGAGGTCCTGGACGAGAAAGAGGATGAGCCAGACGACGAGGCCGTAGGCGCCGATGATCTGGAGGCTGCGGGTCAGCGTCTCGCGCACCCGGCCGAACTGCCCGGCGCCGTAGTTCTGCCCGATGATCGGGCCGACCGCGCCCGACATCGCGAAGAAGAAGCCGAAGGCGACCGGCACGATCCGCTCCGTGATCGCGAAGCCGGCGACGGCGGCGTCACCATAGACCGCCATCGCCGCTGTCACGTAGGCGCCGCCGATGGGGGTGGCGAGATTGGTGAGGATGGCCGGCAGCGCGATCCGCCCGAGCGCCATCGTGTCGCCCGGCAGATGTCTTGGCGACGGGGGCTCCAGCAGGCCGTGCACCTTCCCCGCCCCGTGGAGCCCGATGGCCGCAATCGCGATGCGGCTGAGGAAGGAGGCCACGGCGGCGCCATCGACGCCGAGGCCGAGGACGAAGATGAAGATCGGATCGAGCACCAGAAGAACGAGACCGCCGAAGAGCGTGATGTACATCGCCCGCTTCGCGTCTCCGACCGCGCGCAGGATGCCCGAGCAGGCCATGCCGACGGTCATGAAGACGAAGGAGGGGATGACGATGCGGCTGTAGCCGAGCGCGATCTCGTGCGTGCGCCCCTCCGCGCCGAGCCAGCCGAGAAACGTACTGAGAAAGGGCCACGCGCCGAGGACGACCAGGATGCCGACACCGAGCGCGGCGAGTACGCCCGACGTCGCGTAGCGCCTCGCCAGATCGTCCTCGCCCCGGCCCAGCGCCTTGGCGACGAGGGCGCCCAGCGCGATGGTGACGCCGATCGAGATGGAGATCGTGAAGAAGTTGAGGATCGAGGCGAAGCCGATGGCCGCCGCGAGCTCCTGCTCGCCGAGTTGCGAGATGTAGAAGAGGTTGGCGAAATCGACCGCGAAGACGGCGACGAGCCCGACCGCGCCCGTCACCGTCATCACGATCACATGGCGCGGGATGGAGCCGGTGACGAAGACGCCTGCCTTCTTCTCGAGCCTCGGCGCCTGCTCGCCCTCGCTCGCCTCCGCGATCCGGTCGCCAGTCATGGGGCTCTCTTTCGAAGTGGCCGCGAGCGCGCTATTCCGCCGCCTGGGGCGTGTTGGCGTCCAGTTTGCCCGCCTTCGGTGCCCTGTTCTCCTTGGAGGGCAGGCGATCGCCGGGCGGCGTCTCGCGGCCGTCGGCCGCCAGGCGGTGGATCTCGCTCTCGCGCTTGGGCGTGGTGAGGGGTTCGGGCCGCACGAAGATGTCCTTGCCGGCGTAGATGCCGCCATGGGCCTGCGCTTCCAGCCGCTGCAGATCGGCGCGGCGTACGACCTCCTCGGTCTCCAGCGCCTCGTCGCGCGAGAGCCCGAGGCCGTGCAGGCTCTCCCGGCCGAGAACGAGGGCGGATTCGTAGGTGTCGCGGATCTGATAGTCGACGTCGGCCTCGATCAGTTGGAGCGTGTGGCGCCGGTCGTAGGAGCGCGCGTAGATGGGCGTGTCGGGATAGCTCTCCTTGAGCCGCGCGATCACCCGCATGGATGCGCTGGCGTCGCGCAGGCAGACGAGGATCATGCGGACCTTGTCGGCCCCGGCGGCGCGCAGCACGTCGAGGCGCGTGCCGTCGCCATAATAGACCTTGAAGCCGAAGACGCCCGCGTCGTCTATGCGCTTGGGATCGTTGTCGAGCGCGGTAATCGAGATCGCCCGGGCCTGGAGCATCTGCGAGACGATCTGGCCGAAGCGCCCGAAGCCGATGATGAGCACCGAGCCGTCCGCGCTCGAATAGTCCTCGTCGCGCTCCTCGCCCGGGGGCTGGCGGATGAGGAGGCGTGGCGCGAAGGCGACGATGGCGGGAGTGAGGGCCATGGAGAGCGTGACGAGCGCGATGAGGAGGGTGGCGTGCCCTTGCGTCATCACCCCGGCGGCCACGGCGGCCGAGAAGAGAACGAAGCCGAACTCGCCCCCTTGCGCGAGAAAGGCCGCCGTGCGGACCGCCATCGGATGCCCGTTCCCGAAGGCGCGCACGGCGCCGTAGACGACGCCGAACTTGAGGACCACGAAAGCGGTGAGGCCGGCAAGGAGACCGAGCCAGTTCGCGGCGATGACGCTCAGGTCGACGCTCATGCCGACCGAGAGGAAGAAGAGACCGAGAAGGAGCCCGCGGAAGGGCTCGAGATCGGCCTCCAACTCGTGCCGGTAGTTCGATTCGGCCAGCAGCACGCCGGCGAGGAACGCCCCCATCGCCATCGAGAGCCCGGCCAGCGTCATCAGCCAGGCGGCGGCCACGACGATGAGGAGGGCGAGCGCGGTCATGATCTCCTTGGCGCCCGTACGTGCGATGATGCGGAAGACCGGGTTGAGGAGATAGCGCCCCGCGACGATGACGAGGCCGACCGCGCCGACGATCTCGGCCCCGATCACCCAAACCGAGTTGCCGCCCATGTCTCCGCCCGAGCCGAGCAGTGCGACGAGCGCGAGGAGCGGCACGATCGCGAGGTCCTGCATCAGGAGGATCGCGAAGGCGCGCCGGCCATGCGGAGCGCTCATCTCGCCCCGCTCCTCGAGGATCTGCATCACGAAGGCGGTCGATGAGAGGGCGAGGCCGAGCCCGGCGACGAGCGAGGCGCGCCACGGCTCGCCGACCACGAAGAGCGGGTAGAGCATGCAGACGCCGCCCGTGAGGAGGATCTGCGTCGAGCCGAGCCCGAAGATGTCGCGGCGCATCGACCAGAGGCGCGAGAGGTTGAGCTCGAGCCCGATGATGAAGAGGAGGAGGACCACGCCGAACTCGGCGATGTGCATCACCTCCTCGGCCTCGTCGTAGAGACCGAGAATGGACGGCCCTATGATCACGCCCGCAGCGAGGTAGCCGAGCACCGATCCGAGGCCGAGGCGCTTGAAGATCGGCACGGCGATGACGGCGGCGGCCAGGAAGACCAACGGGGCAAAGAGCATGCCACCAGCCGCAGCTTCGGCGCCGGCTGCGTGTGCGGGGGTGATGAACATCGGGGTCGCCGGGTCTGGAGGTTGGCACGAAGCCTCCCAGCAGTATCTAAAGGATGTGACCGGCAATGGCGAGGCGGCGCCGAAGCTGCGCCGACCTCGATGCCGGCCGATCCAAAGGACGCGATCCAGCCCCATGTCCGACACGACCCCGAAATTCTACGACGATATCGATGGCCTCGTCGGGGCGGGCGAAGCGCTCCTCACGCGCGGCAAGGCGGACCGGACATCGCCGGCGCACACCCCGACGCTCGCCACGATCGGGCTGGACGGGGCGCCTCGTCTGCGCACCGTCGTGCTGAGGGGCTTCGACATTGGAGCGCGCACGGCCCGCATCCATACCGATGCACGCGCGGCCAAGGCGGCCGAGATGGAGGCCGATCCGCGCGCGGCGCTCCATGCCTATCATGCCGGCCAGAAGCTGCAGGTTCGGCTGAGCGGACGTGCGCGGATCGTCACCGGGGCGTCGGCCCGCGAGGTCTGGGAGCGGATGAACGGCTTCTCGCGGCGCTGCTATTTCTCCGAGCCGGCGCCTGGCAGCGCGGTGCCCGAGCCGACCTCGGGAATCGAGGGTGTCGCGCGCTCGGGCGAGGCGGAGCCGGCGGCGCTCGAAGCCGCCTTCGCCCATTTCGCCATGATCGAGATCGCCTACGACGCGCTCGAGGTCCTCTATCTCCATGCCGATGGACACCGCCGGGCGCGCGTCACGTGGGACGGGGAGACGCCCCGAAGCGTCTGGCTCGTGCCCTGAGATCGGCGAGCCTGGTCTCCATGCCCGCGTCCGGATGGTCGGGTATGAGGATCGAGAGGAGGAGCGAGACGCAGGCCATCGCGGCGCCCGCGAGGAAGACGGCGGCCGGCGAGACCAGCCAAACGAGCCCGAAGACGGCCGGAATGAAGACCGCCGCGATATGGTTGATCGTGAAGGCGACGCCGGCCGTCGGGGCCATGTCGGCCGGGTCGGCGATCTTCTGGAAATAGGTCTTGATCGCGATGGCAAGCGCAAAGAAGCCGTGGTCGATCACGTAAAGCGCGCCGGCGACGGTGGCGTCCGTGACGAAGGCATAGGAGACGAAGACGCCGATCAGGCCGCAATATTCGAAGATGAGCGCCCGCCGCTCGCCGATCCGCCCTATGAGCGCTCCGATGCGGCCGGCGAAAGCCATGTTGAAGAGGCAGTTGACAAGGAAGAGGAGCGCCACTTCCGACACCGCATAGCCGAAGCGCTCGACCATCAGGAAGCCGGCGAAGACGGTGAAGATCTGCCGACGCGCCCCCGACATGAAGGTGAGCGCGTAATAGAGCCAGTAGCGTCGGCGCAGGACGAGCGACTTGTTCTGCGGGACGCCCTCGGCGAATTGCGGGAACATGGTCAGCCAGGCGGTGAGCGCGAGGCAGGCGAGACCGGCGACGAGGAAGGTGGTGGTGAAGGATAGGTCGAGCGTCTTCCAGCCGACGAAGATGAGGCCATAGGCGACGAGTTGCGCCGTCGCCGACCACGCCAGCAGCTTGCCCAGCAAGGCCGGCGCCTGCGCCCTCGGCAACCATTGGAGCGAGAGCGACTGGTACATCGTCTCGTAATAGTGATAGCCGACCGACATGACGAAGGTCGTCGCGTAGAACCCCCAGAGCGTGGGGAAATAGCCCGTCGCCGCCACACCGCCGCCGAGAAGGGCGAGCGAGAGGAGCGCCAAGGTGCGCTCCCGCATGAACCAGAGCATATAGACGGCGAGAAAGGCGAGAAAGCCCGGGATCTCGCGGATCGATTCCTGGAACCCGATCTCGCGCCCGGTGAATCCGAGCCCGTCGACGGCGAAGTTCTTGGTCAGCGTCCACCAGGCCGCGAAGGCGAGCTGCATCGCCACCGTCATCACGGCCAGCATCACGAAGGGGGTGTGGAAGCGCTGCACGGGCGGGGTCGGCTTTCTGGCTGGGCCGGCGTCTTCTAGCACCGCCCCCTCCAATGGCGAAGCCCGATACGCACGCGGCCGGAGGACGGCGACAAGCTAACGTCTTGTTAACCTCGCTGACCGAAGACAGAACTTCGCCGCTTTCTTCTGTTCCCTAGCGGGACAGTCAGGGACTCGGGCGGTTGTTTCAGTCACATCGAGTCAGCAGGGGTGGGCGTAAGCATGACCGAATATCGCAGAGCGACGACGGGTGCCGATACCAGCACGAAGGCGTGCGAGCTGAAGGCGTTTCGCGCCGCGCTCGAAGCACGCGAGCGGCTGATGCGCCTCGTCATGGTCTCGGTTCTCGCGATTGCCGGCCTCGTGGCCGCCATCGCGGTGGCGCAGGCCGGGCCGACCATGGTCGTCGAGGCCAAGTCGGGCCGCGTCCTTCACCAGTCGGGCGCTCATGAGCCGTGGTACCCGGCATCCCTTACGAAGATGATGACGACCTATGTGATGCTCGATCAGGTCGCGCAGGGCCGCGCGACGATGGACACGCCCATCACCATGTCGGTCTCCGCCTCCCGCCAGCCGCCCTCCAAGATCGGCCTCAAGCCCGGCACTCAGGTGCGCCTCGAGGACGCGATCAAGATCATCATGGTCAAGTCGGCCAACGATCTCAGCCACGCCATCGCGGAATCGCTCGGCGGCTCGGTCGAGGGCTTCGCCGACATGATGAACCGGACCGCCCGGCGGATCGGCATGACGAACTCCAACTTTGTCAATCCGCACGGCCTGCCCAATTCCCGCCAGATCACGACGGCGCACGACATGGCGGTCCTCGCCCGCGCGCTCTATAACGACTTTGGCGACTACGACCGCTTCTTCCGCCTGCCGCACGTCACGGTCGGCTCCAAGACCTACAAGAACTATAACGGCCTGATCGGGCAGTACCCGGGCGCCGACGGCATGAAGACCGGCTATACCTGCGCGTCTGGCTTCAACCTCGTCGCCTCGGCCTCGCGCCGTGGTCGGCGGGTGATCGCCGTCGTGCTGGGGGCCTCCACGGCCCGCCAGCGCGAGGCGGTCGCCGCCTCGCTGCTCGAGAAGGGCTTCTCCAAGGGCTTCTTCAGCTTCACGGCCCCCCGGATAGACCGGCTGCCGGTGCGCCGCACCTCCGCGACGCCGGGCGACATGCGCCCCTATACCTGCTCGCGCCCCCGCCGCTGGACGCCGGCCGAACAAGACGAGCAGGTCGCGTCCCTCTTCGGCACCGATATCGATGTCGACCGTGGCCGCCGCGCGATGAAGACCAATACCATCGCGCGCGCGCGCCGCCCGGTCACGGCCGGCCTCGGCAGCGCGCTCCTGCCGGTCAAGGCGTTCTCCGGCCGCCAGGTCGCGACGAGCTATGCGGTGCCGGCCCCGATCGCCCGCCCGCTCGGCCTGCCCTCGAGCGCGGCCATGCAGGCCTTCGCACCCGTGGAGCCGTCCGCATCCGTGACGCCGGCCGCCCAGGCGACGATCGCGCAGATCGCCCCGATGCAGGATGTCGTGGAAGCCAGTGCCAGCTTTACGCTTGGCGTCATTCCGCCCGCTCGTCCGCGCTAAGGGCTCGTTAGCCTAGGACCGTGCCTTCGCCGGAACGGCGCCAGCCGCCTGCACGACGAAGCGGCGAACGCTGTCTGACTGAGCATCGACGGACACGATTTCGTGACCGCCTGCGGCGCAGGCATGCGGCACGTCTATGGCCGCGATCGGATCGTCCGACAGAAGGACGATCCGCTGGCCGGGCATCGCCGTCCGCAGCGCCTTCTCCAGCCTGAGAACGGGTAGGGGGCAGCGCAGGCCCAGGGCGTCTATCGTGACGTCGGTCCGCATGCTCCCGTCGCCCACCCGTTCGTTCGATGTCATGACGCCCTCAATATCGGTTCCCTCTCCATACTGACGACGCGGGGCTTGCCAGCGGCCCCGCCGTCATCGATCTACGGGCGTATACCGGCCGACGATCGAGGACTATCCGTGAGCCAAACCAAGCCCAGCACCGACCCCGGCGAGCATGCGCGGGTGCGCGCCCTTGCGCATGGCCAGCCGAGGGCCGGCGAGGTTGTCGCGTTCTGGCGCGAGGCCGGTCCCGCGCGCTGGTTCGCCAAGAGCGACACGTTCGACGAGACCTTGCGCGCCCGTTTCGGCGCCCGGGTCGACGAGGCCAGGACGGGCGCGCTCGACGGCTGGGCGACGGTGCCCGAAGGCGCGCTCGCCCTCATCCTCCTCCTCGACCAGATGCCCCGCAACCTCTTTCGCGGCACGCCCCGCATGTTCGCGGCCGACCCAGCCGCCAGGGCGCAGGCCGATGCCGCCATCGAGGCGCGGTTCGATCGCCATTTCGCGCGCGACATGCGGGCCTTCTTCTACATGCCCTTCATGCATTCCGAGGCGCTGGCCGACCAAGAGCGCTCGGTCGCGCTCTTTCGCGATCTGGGCAACGAGACCTCGCTGCACTACGCCGAGATTCACGCCGAGCCCATCCGCCGCTTCGGCCACTTCCCGCACCGCAATGCGATTCTCGGCCGTCAGACGACGCCGCAGGAGCAGGCCTATCTGGACGGGGGCGGCTTCTCCGGTTGATCCGACGCTGCGCGCCTTAGCCTGATCCCTCAGGCAGCGACGTGCTTGAGGAAGGTCTCGACGGCCTCTTCGAGTTCGCCGGCGCTGCGCCGCAGATCGCAGGACGCGCTATCGACGCTGCCGGCCGCCTCGCGCGCCGTCTGCGCCGTCAGCGTCATGCCCTCGGAGTGCGACGAGACGCTGCCGGCCTCGCGCCGAACGGCGCCCATGGTCTCGGCGACCCGCGTCATGCCGTCCGACTGTTCGTTGAGCGCGTGCGCGATCGAGGACGCGCCCCGGTCGGCCTCCTCCATCTCTTTCGTGATCTCGCTCATCGAGCCGGCGACCTCGGCGACGGCCGCCTGGATACCCGCGATCTGACGGGTGATCTCGTCGGTCGCGCTGGCGGTCTGGCCGGCCAGGCTCTTGACCTCGGAGGCGACGACGACGAAGCCGCGTCCCGCGTCGCCAGCGCGTACGGCTTCGATGGTCGCGTTGAGGGCCAGGAGGTTGGTCTGCTCCGCGATGTCGTTGATGAGGGTGACGATCTTGCCGACCTCGCCGGTCGCCCGCGTCAGAGCCGCCATGCGGTCCTGACTGTCGGCCGCGGCGCGGCTTGCGCCTTCGACGGCGCCGACCGCGCACGCCACCTCGTCGCCGATCCGGCCGGCCGCCTCGACAAGGCCCGTCACCGTGCGCGCGACTTCCTCGATGTCGCCCCGCGCGCGGGCGGCGGCCTCGTCGGTGCCGGTAGCGGCCTCTTGGTTGCGGGCCGTCACCTCGGCCAGCGTCGCCGAGGCCGCGGCCACGCCGTCCAGCTGCGAGGCGACCGCATCGAGCGTCCGGCGGATGTCGCCCCGGAAGGTCTCGATGGCGGCCTCGACGCACACGCGCCGCCGCTCGTCCTCGATCGTGCGCTCGCTCGCGCTTTGCGTCAGCCGTTCGCGCTCCTGCAGCGTGGTCAGGAAACGATGGGTGGCGCCGATGAGATCTCCGATCTCGGCACCGTGGCGGTGAAGATCGGGTAGATCGACATCGAGCTGGCCCCGGCCGAGCGCCCGCATGGCACGCGCGACACGCCCGAGCGGACGCGAGATCGTCCGCCGGGTCATCTCGAAGACGAGCGCCGCGCTGAGAATGCTGAAGGCGATGAGACCGAGATCGATGAGAATGTCGCGGCGGGAGCGGGAGAGATCGGCGATCATTTCCTCGCGCACGAGGTCGCCAAAGGTCTGCTCCAACGCCGTCATGTCGGTGAGGAAGACCGTCATGGCCTCGCTCCAATCGGCGCCGGTGACGCCTTCGAGGCTATAGCGCTCGAGGCTGAAGAGCGCGATCTCGCGCAGCCGCTCGAAGGTCGCGACGCCATCGCCGGCCTTCCACCCGGACAAGGCCTCGGCTTGCTCTGCGGAGGCATAGGTTCGTGCGCTGGACAGGAGGCTCGTCATCTCCGACGTCGCCTCGATGAAGGGCGCATAGGCACCGCCGTCAAGCGTGCCGTTGCCCATCCCGAAGCCCCAGATGCCGAGCGCATGCGCCTGGCTCGCCGCCTCGCGGGCCTCGAGCACGGCACGGTACGCGATGAGGGACGGCAGGGCGTCGATCCGCTTGCCGGTCGCCTCGACGCCCTGCGCGGCCAGGACCTGCGGCGCGGCCACGGCCGAATAGGCGTGGAGCGCTTCGAGGGGGCGGACGGTCTCGTCCTTGACGGACTGTCGGAGACCGGTGAGCGTATCGACGATGGCGTCGACGTTGGGATCGGGCAGAAGACGCGCGAGGACGGCGTCCGTCTCGGTGGCGGCATCCGCATAGGCCTCGCCGTAGCGAAGGCCTTGCGAGCCGAGATGGCCGACCGCCATCGCCCGCTCCGCCTGCAAGACCTCGAGAATGAGCGGCGCGCTCGGCGCGGCGCCGAGCCTGGCCATCATGGCGGCCGTCGCAGTGTACCGCTCCCACGCCGCGTGGGTGAGGAGACCGGCGAGGACGACCGCGATCAGGGTCGGGATCGCGAGGCCGCCGACGACCCGCAGGCCGATGGGCAGACGGCGCAGGCCGCGTGCCGATCGCTGGCCTGCCGACGTCTCGGGGCGGGATGCCGGGTCCGCCCGGCGCCCCTTGGAAGCCGAAGCGGGCGTCGTTTGCGTTTGTCGCTCTATCACTCTCGTCGGTCCCCCCAGAACGGATCGTTCGGCGCGTCAATATCGGCCGGATTGTCGTCCTGTTCCTGCCTATCGCGGGGGAAGACTATCGGGTGGCGACTTAACACCGCGTTGACCGTCCGCTGCGAACCGACGCCCGCCATCCCCGCGTCTTAACCGGAGAGAGGGGAAGGTCGGGCGATAAGACGGGCCGAACGAAGGTATCTTATGAATGGACGGGGCATGACCGACGTGGTCGAGACAGGGCTGGCCGGCACGGGGGCTGCCGCGAAGCCTTGGAATTCGACGGCTCGGAGCGGGATCTCAGGCGGGGTGTCGCGCGGACTGGCCGTTCTGCGCTCCGGCGCGCCTCGACACCGCTCGGCCCGCCAGGCGATCGGGATCTTCGCGCTTCGCGGCGTCTCCGCCGGTATCGCCTATGTCAGCCAGGTCCTGCTGGCCCGCTGGATGGGCGGTACGGAATACGGGATCTTCGTGTCGGTCTGGACATGGCTTCTCGTCGTCGCGATGGTCTCCAGCCTCGGTCTCAGCGTGACCGTGCAGCGCTTCCTCCAGGGCGCGCGCGCGGATGGCGACGATGCGCTGGTGCGCGGTGCCCTCTGGGGCACGCGGGCGATCTCGCTCGTCCTCAGCACGGCCATGATGCTCGTGGGCGTCGCGCTCGTCTGGTGGGCACGCGACGCGATCGCAGAGCCCTATGTCGTTCCGGCCATCCTCGTCCTCGTCTGCCTGCCCATGTTCGCCCTCATGGACGTCCATGACGGCATCTCGCGGACGTTCGATTGGATGGGCCTCGCCATGATCCCTCCCTATATCGGCCGACCGCTCCTCCTCCTCGCCTGCGTTGGCGTGCTCGCGCTGGCAGGCCTGCCGGCGACGGCGTCGATGGCGGCGGGTTCGGCCATCGTCGCGACCTGGGTCACCTGCGTCGTGCAGATCGTCCTCCTGCGCCGGCGACTGTCGCGCGAGGTCGAGCCGGGGCCCCGGACGCTCCGCATCAAGGAGTGGGTGCTGGTCTCGCTGCCCGTCCTCTTCAGCGACAGCTTCGCCTTCCTTCTCCTCAACGCCGATGTCCTGGTCCTGAGCATGCTGCGCCCGGCCGAGGAGGTCGCGATCTATTTCGCGGCCACTCGCACGATCTCGCTCATCGCCTTCATCGCCTTCGCCGTTGCGGCCGCATCAGGCCATCGCTTCGCCGAGGCGCATGCCGAGGGGGACCGGGACGGCCTTCGCGCCATGCTGACGCGATCGGTCGCCTGGACGCTCTGGCCGTCTTTCCTCGCCGCCGCCTTCATTCTCGCGGTCGGCCCCTGGGTGTTGGCTCTCTTCGGGCCGGCCTTCACGGTCGGCTATGTGCCGATGTGCCTCCTCGCGGTCGGCTTCCTCGTGCGGGCATCGGTCGGATCGTCGGAGCGCCTCCTCAACATGGCGGGCGCCGAAAAGGCGTGCGCCCTGGTCTACGCGGCGGCGCTCATCATCAACCTCGGCGCCAACGTCACTCTCATCCCGCTTTATGGGCTGTCGGGTGCCGCCATCGCGACGGTGTGCGCGCTCGCCTTCGAGTCGGCCGGACTCGCCTGGCTGGTCCGCTCGCGCTTCGCGGTCTCGGTCGTCTCCGGCTGGAACCCCCGTGCCGCCCTCCGGCCGGTCTGAGGCGACGCGATGAGCCAGCCGCTTCCCAATGCGTTCTACAACGCCTGCGTCCTCGCGGCCCATCATGCGCCCGATCATGCGAAGGACGGCCTGCCTCTCGTGCGCACCCGCTGGGGTGCGCGGGCGTGGCGTTCGCCCTACACGTTCCTGACGGCGCCCCGCCTTTTCGGCATCAGCACGCAGGCATCTTGGGAAGCGGCGCTCTCGCCCCGTGTCACACCGCCGGGCCTGCTACGCTTCGAACTCCTGCCGGGCGACGGGCCGAGCCACGCGCCTTTCGCCGCCGCGTGCGATGCCCTGGGACTGGCAACAGCGACGGTGCGCCGCTTCGAGCGCCCTATGCTCGATGCGACGCTGACGCCCGAGGCCTGGCGCGCCGGCCTCAGCCGCCAGCGCCGCAAATCGCTGCGCAAGGGGCGGGCGGGACTGGAGGCGCTGGGGGACCTCGCCGTCCACCGCCATACGAGCACGGCCGGGATCGCATCGGCCTACCGGGCCTTTCTCGCGCTGGAGCGGGCGGGCTGGAAGGGGCGGCGAGGCACCGCGCTCGATCAGATACCGGACCATCGACGCGAGTTCGGCGCGGCCCTGAGCAGTCTGGCCGCGCGGCGGGCCTGCGAGATCCACACGCTGACGCTCGATCGAGAGACGATCGCCGCCGGCATCGTCCTCCTCGATCCGCCGCATGCCTTCTACGCCAAGGTCGCCTATGACGAGACGGTCGCGCGCCACTCGCCGGGCGTCCTTCTCAGCGAGGCGCTGACCGAAGCCTTCCTCGGCCATCCGCGCGTGACCCTCCTCGACAGTTGCGCCAGCGAGGGCAATGACATGATCGACTGGCTCTGGCCGCAGCGCCGTCCGATCCTCGATGTCGTCGTCGCGTCCCGCCCCGGCGTGCCGGCCCCCGTCGTCGAGGCCGGAGCGGCGCTCTTCAGGGCCCGATACGAAGCGCGCGAGGCGGCGAAGGCCTGGTTCAGGCGGTATCGCCGGCTGCGCGACTGACGGCGTTTGGTGCCTCATGGCGCAGGCGCCGTCGGATGACCTTGCCGCTCGTCGTCATCGGCAGCGCGTCGGCAAAGACGATCTCACGCGGATATTGATGGCTCGAGAGGCGCTGGCGGGCGTGGGCCTGGATAGCGGCGATGAGCGCCTCGTCCACGACCGCGCCCCGCGCCGGTACGATGACGGCGCGGATGCGCTCGGTTCGAAGGGCGTCCGGCACGCCGACGACGGCGACGAGCGCGACGGCCGGGTGATCGAGGAGACAGGCTTCGATCTCGGACGGCCCGACACGGTAGCCCGCCGTCGTGATCACGTCGTCGGCCCGGCCGCGAAAGCCGACGAACCCGTCCGCGTCCATCAGGCCGAGGTCGCCCGTCCGGAGCCAAGCGCCGTCCACCCGGCCGGCGTCCGACCAATCGGCGTCCGGATCTCCGCCGACGAAGGCGGCACGGGTCGCAGGTTCGTCGCGCCAGTAGCCGAGGAACATGACGGGATCATTGGAGCGGATGGCGATCTCGCCCGTCTCGCCGGCCGCCGTCTTGCGTCCGTCCTCGCCGAGGATCGCCACCGTGTGGCCGGGCACCATGCGCCCGATCAGGCCGCTGCGGGCTTCGCTTCCGGACGATGCGACGACGTAGTTGGCCTCCGTCTGCCCATAGACTTCCGCGACCGTTACGCCGAACGCCGCATTGCTCCAGGCCCGCGTCGCCGCATCCAGCGTCTCGCCGGCGGAGACGAGGGTCCGGGCATGGACGGGCCCGAAGGCGCGGGCCGGGGCGTCGCGAAGCATGCGAAGCGCCGTCGGCGGCAGGAAGAGGTTTCGGATATGCTCCCCCGCCAGCAGTGCCAGCGCCCGCTCCGCATCGAACCGACCGAGATCGCCTCCGACGACGGCCACGCCGCTGGCGAGCGCCGGAAAGAGCGCGTTGAGGAGACCCCCCGCCCAAGCCCAGTCCGACGGCGTCCAGAACCGA
Organism: uncultured Alphaproteobacteria bacterium; assembly: GCA_963799285.1. Classification (GTDB taxonomy): domain Bacteria; phylum Pseudomonadota; class Alphaproteobacteria; order Rhizobiales; family CAWCWK01; genus CAWCWK01. The sequence goes on along the minus strand of CAWCWK010000004.1, from coordinate 2,687,026 downwards.
TCGCCAGGCGTCCCGAACGCGTGGTGCGTGTGGAGGAAACCCGGCAGGTGACCAGTGAGAACGCGGTGGCCGTGAAGCGCACCCTTTGGCTGTCCGGTCGTGCCGGACGTGTAGATCATGAGGGCGGGATCGTGAGGGCCGGTATCGGCCATCACCGGCGCGTCGGACGAGGCGGCCAGGAGATCGCCCCAGCGCTTGGCCGGGCCGCGGTCGACGGTGATGGCGAGGGAGAGGTCCTGGCCCGCACCCGACGCCTCCAGCGCCTCCCATCCCGCTGCATGGGTGACGAGCGCCTTCACGCCGGCATGCGCGACGCGGTAGCCGATCGCATCCGGCCCGAAGAGATTGGCGAGCGGCACGGCGATGGCGCCGATCTTGTAGGTCGCCAGATGCGCGATCAGGACTTCCGCGCTCTGCGGCAGCAGCATCGCGACCCGGTCGCCACGCCCGATGCCGTGCGCGAGGAAGGCATTGGCGAGCCGGTTCGAGGCGGCATCGAGCGCGCCATAGCTCCAATCGATCGGCTGTGCGTGCGGGTGAAGGATGCGCATCGCGATACGGTCCGGCGTCCGGCGCGCGGTGGCGGTGCAGATCTGATCGGCAAGGTTCAGCCCTGCCGGCAGCGACCAGCAAAAGCGCGCGCGCCATTCGGCCTCGTCGAGGCCCGTAGGGTCGAGGAAAGCCTGCGCAGGCATGGATGGCGGGTGGCGGGCGCGTCGTCAGGCGTAGCCGTTGGCCGGGCGGGACGGCTTGTCCACCGCCGGGCCGGTCTCGGCAATGATGGCCCCTGACGGCACCAGGCTCTCCGCCTCTTCGTCCGCGACCGGTCCGTCGCCGAGCACCGCGCTCATCGATGCGCGCGAGACGACGCCGAGAAGCTCGCCCTTGTCGCTGACGACCGGTACATCGTAGTCGGTGGTGAGCGCGTCGGGCAAAGCCTTCTCAAGCGAAGCCGTCATCTCCAGCGTCTTGATGGGCTTGGCGAGTTCGATGAGCGTCGGATCGCTTGGCCCCTCGATCGCGTCCTCGACGGCTTCAGCCGTGACGACGCCGCGATAGTCGCCGTCAGACGTCACGTAGCCGTATGCCTCGCCCGTCGCCTGCATCTGCCTGAGCGCCTCGTCGAGCTTCTCCTTGGAGAGGCGCAGGGCCGGCGGCTTCATGATCTCGTCGACGGTGAGAACGCGCGCGCGGTTCACGTCCCGCACGAAGGCGCGGACGTAGTCGTCGGCCGGGTGGAGCAGGATTTCGGCCGGCGTTCCGACCTGGGAGAGGACGCCGTCCTTCAGGATCGCGATCCGATCGCCGATCCGGAGCGCTTCGTCGAGATCGTGCGTGATGAAGACGATGGTCTTGTTGAGGTCCTTTTGAAGGTCGATCAGCTGGTCCTGCATCTGGCTGCGGATCAGGGGATCGAGCGCCGAGAAGGCCTCGTCCATGAGAAGGATCTCGGGGTCGGTGCAGAGCGCGCGGGCCAGCCCGACGCGCTGCTGCATGCCGCCCGAGAGCTGGCTCGGATACTGATCTTCATAGCCCTTGAGGCCCACCAGCTCGATCCAGCGGATCGCCTCGGAGCGCACCTTCGCCTTGTCGATACCCTGGATGGCGAGCCCAAAGCCGACATTCTCGATGACGGTGCGGTGCGGCATCAGGCCAAAACGCTGGAAGACCATGCTCATCTTCGTGCGGCGGAAGTTCATCAGACCCTTGTGGTCGAGCTTCAGAACGTCCTCGCCATCGACCAGGATCTCGCCGTCGGTCGGATCGATCAACCGGTTGAAATGTCGGATGAGCGTCGACTTGCCGGAGCCCGACAGGCCCATGATGACGAAGATCTCGCCCTGCCGGATGTCGAGCGAGACGTCGTGCAGGCCGAGCGTGTGGCCGGTCTCGGCAAGGAGCTGGTCCTTGCCCATGCCGGCCTTCACCTTGGGCAGCACGCCCTTCGGATTGGTGCCGAAGATCTTGGTGACGTTGCGGACTTCGATTTGCGGCATCGGTTTCTCGTTCTTGGCGGAGCGCGGAGCGGCTCGCAGAGCTAGTCTATCGTCGGTTTCAAGGTTGCGCGCCCCGCACGAAGGCCGGGTCGCGACGCGGACCTCGGATCAGTGCCCGACCTCGCGATGGGCCTGGATGCGTTGTCCATAGGCCTGGCTCGCGCGGTCGAAGATGATGGCGATGGCGACGAGGGCGAAGCCGTTCATGAGCCCTTGCGCGACCTGCTGCGTGTTGATGGCCTGGAGCACGTTCTTGCCGAGACCGCCCACCCCGATGAGGGAAGCGATGACGACCATGGCGAGGCACATCATGATGGTCTGGTTGACGCCGGCCATGATGGTCGGAAGCGCGAGCGGGATCTGCACGCCCGTCAGCCGCTGACGCGAGGAGGCGCCGAAGGCGTCGGCCGCCTCCAGCACGTCCTTGTCGACGAGGCGCACACCGAGATTGGTCAGGCGGATGATCGGCGGAATACCGTAGATGACGATGGCGATCAGGCCCGGCACCTTGCCGATGCCGAAGATGACGACGACGGGGATCAGATAGACGAAGGACGGCATGGTCTGCATCACGTCGAGGATCGGCGTGACGATGCGCTGAACGCGGTCGGAGCGCGACATGAGGATGCCGATCGGGATGCCGAGCACGATGGCGATGAGGGTCGAGACGACGACGATCGCGATCGTCAGCATCATGTCTTCCCATAGCCCGAAATAGCCGATCGCCACGAGAGCGACCAGAGTGCCGAAGGTGATGCCCTTGGAGCGCGAGCCGAACCAGACCATCGCGACGATGAGAAGGAGCGGGATCGGCCAGGGCGTCTCGATCAAGAGGTCCTCCCACCAGTTGAGGAAGGTCTGAAGCCACAGGAAGGCATCGTCGATCGCCTGGCCGTAAGTGCCGGCAAAACTGTCGAAACCGTCGTCGATGAACTTCTTGAAGCCGCGCAGCTCGGTTCGCCCCATGGAGGGGAAGTCGCAGAGAAATCGGGGCAGGGCGCTGCAGAGACTTTCCATGGACGTACCTAACGATCGCGATCAAAGAGGGCCGGTACGACGGCCGGCCCGAGGAGGAAAACGGGGCGCGGCGGCGAACCACCGGCCCCCATCCGAAGCGCTAGAGCGCGGCGCGGACCTTTTCGGCGACCTCTTCGGACACCCAGGCCGTCCATACGTCCTCGTTGTTCTCCAAGAAGTAGTAGGCGGCGTCCTCGTTGGAGGCCTTCTCGTCCGACTGCCAGGCGAGGAGCGCGTTGACGGTGTCGTTGCCCCAGGCGCGGGCTTGGAGATAGTCCATCGCGACCTGGTTGGATTCCGCGAAGTCGTCGGTCACGACGGTGAACACCTTGGCCGGCGCCCAGTCGTTCTTCTGCGGGTCGGCGCAGTCGGCCTTGACCGTGCAGGTGTCCCACTCCTCGGAGTCATGTTCGGCTTCCATGTCGAGGGCGACCATCTCGTACTTGCCGAGCACGGAGGTCGGCGCCCAGTAGTAGCCGAGCCAGCCCTTCTCCTGCGCGTAGGCGTTGGCGATCGAGCCGTCCAGGCCTGCGGCGGAGCCCGAGTCGATCAGCTCGAAACCCTTCTCCTCGGCGCCGTGCGCCTTGTAGAGATTGGCGGTGATGAGCTGGCAGGCCCAGCCCGACGGGCAGTTGTAGACGCCGCCGACGGAGGGGTCTTCCGGCGCGGGAAAGAGGTCGGGGCGGGCGAGCGCGTCAGAGACCGTCTTGATGTCCGGATTGGCGTCCGCGATGTATTTCGGGATCCACCAAGCCTCGACGCCGCCATCGGCGAGTGATTCGGCGGCGATGACCAAATCGCCCTCGGCCACCTCCTCGTCGAGCTGGTCGCGCACGGCGTTGACCCAGAGTTCCGGCGCCACGTCGGGCTCGCCCTTCTCGGCCATGGAGGCGAAGGTCGGAACGGTGTCGCCCGTCACGAGCTCCACGTCGCAGCCATAGCCCTCCTCGAGGATGATCTTGTCCAGCTGCGCCAGAACGCCGGCCGAGGCCCAGTTCATCTCCGCGATCGTCACGTCGCCACAGGTCGCGTCCTGCGCGGCGGCGGGCGCCGTCATCAGCGGAGCGGCGAGCATCAACGCGCCAAGCGCGGTCATCGTCGTCTTCGTCATCATAGGGTCTTCTCCAGACTTGTGCGGTCGTCTCGCTTCTGAAGTCATGCCGATGGCCCGGCCGGTGAAGGCCGCGCCTTGCGTCATGCTTCCGATATGTCATTTGCCGATCGACCCGCGCAGGCGGGTCAAGGGGACGAACGAGGCCGCGCGGAGCCGCGCGTCTCACCGCCGGCCCGCGCCCGAAGGCGAAGCCGAACCGCCCGAAGGGCGGCGGGGCGGAACCCGAAACGCCTTCAGATCTCCAGACGATGACACGTAACGTAAGTGCCGCGCCCAGGACGATCCGAATGTTCGGTCCACGATCGGTGGTAGGCATTAGGTTAAGGGTGTGCCCGCCTATGTCAACCGGAGGGCGCCGATGCCCGGACCTTCGTGCCCTTAGGTGTTGACGGCCGCGATAGGTTGCTGCCGCACGCCACTGGACTTGGAAGAGATGCGTTTGCGCGACCACTCTTCCATACGCGATCGAAGTCGACGCTCGCTCGTCCTGGTAGGCCCGTCGCTAACGGACGCGAAACCTGCATCGCGCACCATCCGTCCATCGTCGTCGAGGTGTCGCGGGCAGCCACTGGCCGGTCAGTACGTGGGCAGTCCCGCATTGTCGGCGCGTGATTGCGGTGCAGCCCCGTCGACAAGCGCTTGCGCGGCATCCAGGCGGGGCGGTGCGGCGATAAGCTCCGATTCTGCCGCGCCGGGCTGGGTCAGAAGAAAGGGGCGCCCGACTCTCACTTCGCGCACCGTCGGCCGCGATGCCGCGGCCGGTCGGGGTTCCTCGCCGGGGTCAGCCGGTGGAGTCGTGGCCGCGACCTCCGGCTGCGGCTCGGGCGACCCGACCGGATTGCCGCCTGGTATCGCCGCGATCTCGGGCGGCGTCTCCGGACCCGTCGGTCCGGGCGTCTCGTCGAGGATGACGGCGTCCGGACCGAGCGCTGCCGGCTCGGCCGTGCCGGGCGGCATATCGACGCTGCCGAGCATCAAGGCCTCCACCTCGGCCTGGTCAGCTTCGGGATCGCCCGCCAGGGCCGGCACTTGCAGCAGCGGCTTGGCGATGAGGTGGGCGAGAACGTCGTAGCCCGCCTTGGTGAAGTGGATGCCATCGCCAGTGCGCAGCCGCTTCGGCGTGCCCGTCAGGTCCGGCCCGGAACGGCTGTAGCGGCCGGTCTCGTCGGCGAACTGGTCCCAGGTCTCTACGAAGACGCCGCCCGCCGCCTCGGTTTCTGCGCGAAAGAGGGCATTGGTCAGCTTGAGCGTCGAGGTGAGGGAGCCCGAACTCATGATCGGCATCTCGACCCAGACGAGCGGCACGCCGGCCGCCTTCGGGATGGCGGCGAGCGTCTCGACGCGCTTTTCGTAGAGCCGCAGCCAGTCCTCGGAGTTGGGGTCGTGGCGCCCCTTCTCGTCGCGCAACGGCTGGCGGTCGTTGGCGCCGATGAGAAGGACGACGGCGGTCGTCGGCGTCTCGAGCATCTTGGTGAGCTCGGCGGGCCAGTCGTAGAAGTCGTCTCGCACCAGGCCGGACGATCCGACGGCGAGCCGCTCGACGGTCAGTTCGGGAATGTCGCCGAGCGCCTCCTCGACATCGCGCGCGACGCCGAAGGCGACGTTGTCGCCGACGACGACGACACGCTTCGGCCCGCTCGGCACCGGGGCGGCGGCCGCCCCGCGCGCCTCGGTGTCCATGGCCGCATCCGTATCGAGGGCCTCGGTGGCTTCGATGGCCCCGTCCGCCGCGATGACATCAAAGATCGTGGGCACGGTTTCGGCAGGCGGCGTCGCGGCTGCCGGCGCCGTAGGTGCCGGCAGTTCCTGCGCAATCGCGGGGCTCACGGCCACGAGAGCCGCGACAACGGCGCAGCGAGCGATCCGACGGACGAAGGCCTCACATCTCATCGTCGTCTCCTCGGCTTTGCGCGGGGCTGGTGTTTCGATCAGCTGCCCCGCAGGCGCTGCAACAGCGCCTGCGTCGCGTATCCATCGGCCACGAGGCCCGCCCTCGACTGGAAGTCGCGGATCGCGGCGCGGGTCGCCGGCCCCACCTTACCATCGATGCCCTCGGTGTCGAAGCCGCGCTGGTTGAGAAGCGTCTGGAGCTCGGTCTTCTGAGTGCGGCTGAGCGGCTTGTCGTCGCGGGGCCACGAGGCGGCAAAACCGCCCCCGCCCATGATGCGGTCGGCCAGATGTCCGACGCCGAGCGCATAGGACGTGGCATTGTTGTAGCGCTTGATGACGTCGAAATTCTTCAGCATCAGGAAGGCCGGTCCGCTGGCGCCGGCCGGCAGTATCAGCGTCGCCTTGTCGCGGGCGCGGGGAAAGTCGCGGCCCGAGGGGCGGGTGACGCCGAGCTTGGCCCATTGGCCGAGCCGGCGCTCGGTCGTCTCGTCGGCAAGCCGGTAGTCGAAGCCGCGGGGCAGCGCGACCTCGTAGCCCCAGGTCTTGCCCTTCTCCCAGCCGGACGCCCTCAGATAGTTGGCCGTGGAGGCCAGCGCGTCGGGTATCGTGTCCCAGATGTCGCGCCGTCCATCGCCCGTGAAATCGACGGCGTGGTCCTGATAGGTCGTGGGGATGAACTGGGTATGCCCCATCGCGCCCGCCCAGGAGCCGGTCATCCGGTCCCTCGACGTATCGCCCCGCTGCAGGATCTTGAGCGCTGCGATGAGCTGCGTGCGGCCATAGTCGGCCCGGGCCCGATCGGCATAGGCGAGCGTGGCGAGCGAGCGGATGACCGGCTTGACGATCGCGTTGTTGCGCAGCACCGCGCCGTAGCTCGACTCCATGCCCCAGATCGCGAGGACGATGTGCTGATCGACGCCGTATGTCCGCTCGATCGCATCGAGCGTGCGGCCCCATTCCGCCTTCTTGGCGCGGCCCTGGCTGATATTGCCGGACGAGACGGCGCTGTCGAGATAGTCCCAGATCGGCTTGACGAACTCGGCCTGGCTGGAGGCGTTGCGCAGCACGGAATTGTCGGGCTGTAGCCCGCTCATCGCGCCGTCATAGGTCGCGGCCGAGACGCCGGCGCGCAGCGCGGTGGGGCGGAACTCCTGCACCCAGCGGTCGAAGCCCGGATCGGCCAACGCGGCCGCGGCCGAACCGATCAGGAGAGCGGTGGCGACGAGCATCGCCTTCATCAGGAAATAGGGTGAGGGCAGGCGATCGAACATCCGCGACATCCTCGACATACGCATGCGGCAAGGGCCGACATTCGACCCTCCACCCATGGGCAGAGCATAGGTAGAAAGGTCCATCGTCAGCCTTAACCAACGGTAAAGCCCGGGAGGATGGCGAAGAGATGGTGGCGGGATGCGGCGTTCAGGCCGCGCGGTCGAAGCCCCAGGCCGGATTGTCGCCCGACCGCCTGATCCAGTTGTCGTCCCGCCAGGCGGCCGCGCCATCGACGGCGTGGACGGCGTAGGCGTGGCGGGATTTCGGCGACGTGTTGGGTCCCGAATGGTGCGGCAGGAGGGCGTGGAGGACGACGAGCGTTCCGGCCTTCGCCTCGAGCGGCACGGCCTCGCCCTCGAAGGGTGCGTCGGAGAGCCGGTCCATGACGAGCGCGTCGCCATCGTAGCGGAAGCGTTCGCGAAGCGGACCCTCATGGGCGCCGGGCACGGCCCACAGGCAGCCATTCTCCGTCGTCGCATCCTCGAGCGCGAACCAGAAGCCGGTCACGCTCGCCGGTTCGGTGACGAGGAAGGTGCCGTCCTGATGGTTGCCCGTCTCGCCGCCGATATGGGCCTGCTTGAAGAGATACATGGACTGCATCAGCTTCGGGTCGCGCAGGCCCACGCCGTCGGCCACACGGCCCAGCTTCGCGGAGTGCGAGAAGTCGCGAAAAACGGGGTCGAGATCGTGCAGCGCGTGACCGACCTTGTGCAGCGCGAGCCGTTTCGGCTTTGCGAGGCGGCCCGCTTCGTCGAAGGCGCCGGCCTCTAGAAAGAAGCGGATCTTGTCGCCGGATTCCTTGAAGTAGTCGTCCGCGACATGTGCGCCGCTCTGGGTGGAAAAGACGGTCGAGACGGTTTCGGGGTCGAAATCCTCGATGAGACGGTCCATCCGCTCGCGCAGGGCACCGCGGGTCTCCGCCGATACGAAATCCTCGATGAGGAGGACGCCGTCGCGCGCATAGGCCGCCTGCATGTCGGGCGTGATCGTGCCGTCGGGCGCGGTGAAGCGGGGGAGGGCGTCGGCGGCGGTCGTCATGTCTTGTCTCCTTGCGCCCCTGAGGCGATCTCGAAGCGGGTGCCGTGGCCGGTGCCGGGAAGGCCGAGATGGTGCAGCACCGTGGCGGCCAGATCGGCGAACGTCTCGCGCACCTTGATCCTAGTCGATCCGCCGCCAAGCGCCAGCACCGGCACCTGCTCGCGCGTGTGGTCGGAGCCCGGCCATGTGGGATCGTTGCCATGGTCTGCCGTGAGGACGAGAAGATCGCCGGGCCGCATCGCGACTTCGAGGTCGGGGACCCAGGCGTCGAAGCGCTCGATGGCGGCGGCATAGCCCGGCACATCGCGCCGATGGCCGTGAAGCTGGTCGAAATCGACATAGTTGGCGAAGATCAGAGCACCGTCGGGCGCCTCGCGAAGCGCTTGGAGCGTCGCGGCGTGGACGGCCTCGTTCGGCCCGGCCTTGAGGCTTCGCGTGATGGCGCGGTTGGCGAAGATGTCCGCGATCTTGCCGACGGCCCAGGTCTCTCCCCCCGCCTCGACCACACGGTCGAAGATCGTCGGCTCCGGCGGGGCTATGGCGTAGTCGTGCCGGTTGGCGGTGCGGACATAGGAGCCAGCCTCGCCGGTGAAGGGCCGCGCGATGACGCGCCCCACCCGCATCGGCGCCGTCAGCGCGAAGGCGGCCTCGCAGACCGCGTAGAGCCGCTCCAGTCCGAACGCCTCTTCATGCGCCGCGATCTGGAAGACGCTGTCGGCCGAGGTGTAGCAGATCGGTCGTCCCGTCCGCACGCTCTCCTCGCCGAGCGCCTCGATGATCGCCGTGCCGGAGGCGTGTCGGTTGCCGAGAATGCCGGCCAGGCCCGCATTCGCGATCAGCGCGTCCGTCAGCTCAGGCGGAAAGCAGGGCTCGGCCTTCGGGAAGTAGTGCCAGTCGAAGGGCACGGGCTGGCCGGCGATCTCCCAATGGCCGGAGGGCGTGTCCTTGCCTTTGGAGACCTCCCGCATCACGCCCCAGAGCGCTTCGGGCGCGGATGCTGGCAGCGCCTCGCCGCCCGAGAGTGCCAGCGCGTGGCGCAGGCCGAGACGGTCGAGATGGGGCGTCGTCAGCGGGCCCGAGCGCAGGCCCGGCGCGTCGCCCCGTCCGTCCGCGCAGGCCTCGATAATGTGGCCGAGCGTGTTCGCTCCCTCGTCCCCGCGCGGCCCCTCGCCATAGTCGGCCGCGTCCGGCGCGTGGCCGACGCCGAGACTGTCCAGCACGATGATAACGGCGCGGGTCACGCTGCGACCGGTGCCTCGATCCGCCCGAGAACGGCGGGCCTGACCTGCGGCGCTTGCCCGAGCGTATAGGCCTTGCGGACCATCTCGGCGGCGACGATGGCTTCGTCCTCGGTCTTGGCGTGCACCCGCGCCAGCGGAGCGTCCGGTCCGGCCTCGGCGCCGAGCGGAGCGAGCCGGTCGAGCCCTACGCCGTGATCGATCGCGTCCTCGGCCCGCGTGCGCCCGCCGCCGAGCGCGACGACCGCGAGGCCGAGCGCCCGGGTGTCGATGGCCGCGACGTGGCCGCGTCCGTCCACGATCACGTCGCGCGTCGCGGGTGCCGTCCTTAGGTGCGCGCCTGGGTTCTCCATGAGGTCGGATGGTCCACCGAGCGCGCTTGCCATGCGCCCGAAGCGCTCGGCCGCTGCGCCGCTCTCCAGCGCCTCGGTCAGCTTGGCCTCGCCCGCCGCCGGGCCGGAGACGAGACCGCCCAGCACGAGCATCTCCGCGCCGAGCGCGAGGGTAACGGCGTGGAGGCGTGGGTCGCGCCGTGCGCCGGTGAGATAGTCGATCGCCTCCAGCACCTCGACCGCGTTGCCGGCGGAACGCGCGAGCGGTTGGTCCATGTCGGTGATGAGCGCCGAGGATTTCAGCCCCGCGCCGTTGGCGACGGCGACGAGACTGTCGGCCAGCTCCTGGCTCTTCTCCATCGTCGGCATGAAGGCGCCCGAGCCCGCCTTCACGTCGAGGACGAGACCGTCGAGCCCGGCGGCGAGCTTCTTGGAGAGGATCGAGGCGGTGATGAGGGGCACGCTTTCCACCGTCGCGGTGACGTCGCGGATCGCGTAGAGCGTCTTGTCGGCGGGGGCGAGGTCGGCCGTCTGGCCGATGATGGCGCAGCCGGCGGCCTCGACCGTCTTCCTGAAGAGCGCATTGTCGGGCTGTGTCGTGTAGCCTGGAACGCTGTCCAGCTTGTCGAGCGTGCCGCCCGTGTGGCCGAGGCCGCGCCCGGAGATCATCGGCACATAGCCGCCGCAGGCCGCAACCATGGGCGCGAGCATGAGGCTGACCACGTCGCCGACGCCGCCGGTCGAATGCTTGTCGAGCACGGGGCCGGGCAGCGCCCATTCCAGCACGTCGCCGGAGCGCATCATGGCATCGGTCAGCGCCACCGCCTCGTTGCGCGTCATGCCCTGGAAGAAGACGGCCATGGCGAAGGCGGCGGCCTGCGCATGCGTCACCCGCCCGTCGACCAGCCCGGCGACGAAGCGGGCGATCTCGCCAGCCGCCACCTCGGCGCCCTCGCGCTTGGTGCGTATGATCTCCTGCGGGAGGAAGGGCGGGGTCGGCGTATCGGACATAGGGGTGCTCGAGCGTTGATATGGGCGGACGGTATCGGGCGCGGGAAGGGATGTCCAAGGCCGCGAGGCGCCGTCGGTGTCAAGCGGGTTGGAAGCCGGACCAGATCGCGGCGCCCAGCAAGACCGGCAGGCCCACCCTCGCAAGGCGTGGAAACGGAACGAGAAGGGTTTCGCCGACGAGGCGTCGCGACCAGGCGGACGCGTCGGACGGCTCCATCATACCGCTCGGCTCCCCCCACATCCGCCGTTCCTTCCGCATTCCTTGCGGCCTCAGTCGATCGGAACGCCGCCCCGGTCCGCGATGAAGCGCAGCACGGTCTCGACCCCATCACCCGTCTTCATGTTGGAGAAGACGAAGGGCTTGTCGCCGCGCATGCGCTTCGTGTCGGTCTCCATGACCTCCAGCGAGGCGCCCACTAGGGGCGCGAGGTCGGTCTTGTTGATGACGAGGAGGTCGGAGCGGGTGATGCCCGGGCCGCCCTTGCGCGGGATCTTCTCGCCGGCCGAGACGTCGATGACGTAGATCGTGAGGTCGGCGAGCTCGGGCGAGAAGGTGGCGGCGAGATTGTCGCCGCCCGATTCGATCAGCACGATTTCGAGCTCCGGGAAGGCGTCCCGCATGTCGGCGATGGCGGCGAGGTTGATGCTCGCGTCCTCGCGGATCGCGGTGTGCGGGCAGCCGCCGGTCTCGACGCCCATGATGCGCTCAGCCGGCAACGCCTCGGCGCGGGTGAGGATGAGCGCGTCCTCCTTGGTGTAGATGTCGTTGGTGATCGCGGCGATCTCGATACGAGGATGGAGCGCCCGGCAGAGCCTCTCCATCAGCGCGGTCTTGCCCGAGCCCACCGGCCCGCCGATGCCGATGCGAAGCGGGCCGTGCGGGGAGGGCGTGCGTGTCGGCGTCGCGGCGGTGTCGGCAAGCGTCATGGCGGGATCCCTAGCTTCTGAAGAGGCGGGTGTGCTGGGTCTCGTGATGGCACGAGGCGATGTCGGCGAGGAAGGCGGAACCGGAGAGATCGTCGACGGTCGAGACGGCGGCGCGGTCTGCGAGCCCGGCGCACTCCTCGGACAGTGATTGGAGCGCGCGCAACCCATCCGTCTGGCCGAGCGGCACGAGGCGCACGCCGGCGGAGACGAGATTGGCGCAAAAGGCATGGAGCGCCGCGTTGAGCGTCTGGGACAAGGGCAGCCCATGCCCGGCCGCGGCCGCGCCGATGACGACGGGGAGCGCGAGGTCGACCTTCGCCCGCGCCAGCGCCGCGATCGGCTCGCAGGGCGCCGTGTCGATGATGGCGCGGGCAAAGGCGCGGCCTTGCGCGGTCGCTTCCAGATGGCGCTCGCGGGTGGGGCTCAGCGCGGCGGCAAGGGCGGCGATGTCGAGGAGGCCCGTCTCATCGAGCGGTCCGCTCTCCCGGTAGGCGGCGGCCAGTAGGACGGCGTCGTTCCAGCCCGAGCCATGGTGGAGCACGTCCGTGATCCAGGCTCGCAGGCTCGTGCCGCTCGCGATCGTACCCGCTTCGACCGCCCATTCCAGGCCGTGGCTGTAGGTATAGGCCCCGACCGGGAAGGCGGGCGAGAACCAGGTCAGAAGGCGGTGGAGATGGGCGGCGGCACCCGGATGGGCGCTCACCCGTGGCCGTGTGCGTGGTCGGCGTGCGCGTCATGGCCGTGGTGATCGTGATCGTGACCATGACCGTGATCGTGATCGTGGGCATGGCTGTGCCCCATTGTCCCGCCATGCCCGTAGGCGCCGCCTTCGGGATCGAACGGTGCCTCGATCTCGCGCACCGTGCCGCCGAGCTTGGTCGCCATGTCGGCGATCACATGGTCGGCACGGATGCGCAGGGCAGGCACATCGCCCTCCATGATCTGCGTCGGTAGGTGGCGGTTGCCCAGGTGCCAGGCGAGACGGACGAGATGGCGTGCGTCCCGGGCGCCGATCTCCAGCAGCGCCTCGCGCGCGGCCACGACGCGCACCACGCGCCCGTCCGCCAGCACGATGCCGTCGCCGTCGCGCAGGTTCGGCGTCTCGGCGAGATCGAGGAGGACGGGCATCCCGCCATCCGTCGTCAGCGCGATGCGGCGGCGGCGGCGGTCGTCATGGCTGAGTTGGACGGTGTCGGTCGCGTTCTCGGCGGGGCCGGGGTGGGTCATGTGGGCGAGGGTCATGAATTTCTCTCAACCTCCGCTTTATTCATCTCTGACATAGCGTTTCGGCAATCCCTTTCAATCTCCAGAAGTACGCGTCGACACGCTTCTGCTAGCGGTAGGAGTGCCGGGATCTGCACTGCGCCGAGTACGGCGGGATACCGGCTAAAATACTGGCTTCTTGGTCTATGTTGCTGCTCATCGCGGTTGCAATGCCACCGTGACATCAGTAAGAAGTTCTCCTCGATGAGACGGCGTGGCGCCTTCTTTTCAGACGGACGGTTACAAACGTGGAGACACTTCTCCATTAACCCTGGATACTGAACCGAGAACGCGTCCCGGCATTGATTAAGGTTATGTCCGAAACTCTTCAAATCTTCCGACGTTTTCGTTTTCCCGAACACGCCAGCCTTGAACGTTAGCTCCCACGCGTGGGCAGTTACGAAGAGTGCGGGAAGAGAAAATCGGGGGGATCCAAACATATCCGCCCCCTCAGTGCATAGAAATACCGCCGCGTCTGCCCAACTCTGCGCGATCGAGTGATAGTTGGAGGGACGCTGCCTAATTGGCTCGGCAGTCGCGTCAGTCAAAACAGGAAATACCGCTGCGCCATCGGCAGCTCGCTCGCCGGCTCGCAGGTGATCAGCTCGCCATCGGCGCGGACCTCGTAGGTTTCTGGGTCGACGGCGATCTCGGGCATGGCGTCGTTGAGGACCATGTCGCGCTTGGTCAGGCTGCGCGTGGAGCGGATGGGGACCTGGGCCTTCTGGGTGTCGAGCATGTCGGCGAGAATGTCGCCGGCCTGGTCGGAGACGAAGACGACGGACGAGTCGGTCAGGGCCCGCCCGAAGGCGCCGAACATGGGCTGCATGTGGACGGGCTGCGGCGTCGGTATGGAGGCGTTGGGGTCGCCCATGGGCGCGGCGACGATGGTGCCGCCCATCAGCACCAATGCCGGCTTCACGCCGAAGAAGGCGGGCTCCCAGAGAACGAGGTCGGCTCGCTTGCCGGCCTCGACGGAGCCGACCTCGTGCGCAAGCCCGTGGGCGAGGGCGGCGTTGATCGTGTACTTGGCAACGTAGCGCCGGGCGCGCAGGTTGTCGTTGTCGCCCGTCTCGCCGTCGAGCCGGCCGCGCTGAACCTTCATCTTGTGCGCCGTCTGCCAGGTGCGGATGACGACCTCGCCGACCCGTCCCATGGCCTGGCTGTCGGACGCGATGATCGAGAAGGCGCCCATGTCGTGCAGCACGTCCTCGGCGGCGATGGTCTCTCGCCGGATGCGGCTCTCGGCGAAGGCGACGTCCTCCGGGATCGACGGGTTGAGATGGTGGCAGACCATGAGCATGTCCAGATGCTCGTCAACCGTGTTGACCGTGTAGGGCCGGGTCGGATTGGTCGAGGACGGGATGACGTTGGGCAGCCCGCACACCTTGATGATGTCGGGCGCGTGCCCGCCGCCCGCGCCTTCGGTGTGGAAGGCGTGGATGGTGCGCTCGCCGATCGCCTTGATCGTGCTCTCCACGAAGCCCGATTCGTTGAGCGTGTCGGTGTGGATCATCACCTGGACGCCGGTCTTCTCGGCGACCTCGAGGCACGTGTCGATGGCCGAGGGCGTCGTGCCCCAGTCCTCGTGCAGCTTGAGCGCGCAGGCGCCCGCGCGGATCTGCTCCATCAGGGCATCGGGGCGGGACGCATTGCCTTTGCCGGCGAAGGCGAGGTTCATCGGCAATCCGTCGGCGGCCTGAATCATCCGCGCGATGTGCCAGGGGCCCGGCGTGCAGGTGGTGGCGTTGGTGCCCGTCGCGGGCCCGGTGCCGCCGCCGAGCATGGTCGTGACGCCTGAATGGAGCGCGTGCTCGACCTGCTGCGGGCAGATATAGTGGATGTGGACGTCGAGCCCGCCGGCGGTGAGGATCTTGCCCTCGCCGGCGATGATCTCGGTGCCCGGTCCGATGACGATGTCGACGCCGTTCTGAACATCGGGGTTGCCCGCCTTGCCGACATGCGCGATGCGGCCGTCCTTCAAGCCGACATCGGCCTTCACGATCCCCCAATGGTCGAGAATGAGCGCGTTGGTGATCACGGTGTCCATCGCGCCCTCGGCCCGCGTGCGCTGGCTCTGGCCCATTCCGTCGCGGATCACCTTGCCGCCGCCGAAGGTGACCTCCTCGCCATAGGTCGTGTGGTCGCGCTCGACCTCGATGACGAGGTCCGTGTCGGCCAGCCGGACCCGGTCGCCCGTCGTGGGGCCGTAGAGCGCGGCATATTCGGCGCGGGAGAGGGTGGTGGCCATGGTCGTCCTTGTCGAAAGCGGTCTTGAGCGAGACCTCTAGAGGGCTTCGCCGTCGGTCTCGGCCCTGAAGCCGATCACGGTCCGCGTGCCGCCGAAGGGGATGAGCGTGACCTCGCGGCTCTGGCCCGGCTCGAAGCGCACGGCCGTGCCGGCCGCGATGTCGAGGCGTTGGCCCCGGGCGAGGTCGCGGTCGAAGGCGAGGCCGGGATTGGTCTCGGCGAAGTGATAGTGGCTGCCGACCTGCACGGGTCTGTCGCCCGTGTTGGAGACCGCCAACGTGGTGCGCGTGGCGCCTTCGTTGATGGACACGGTGCCGGGCGCCGGCAGGACCTCTCCCGGAATCACGGGCGGCGCCTTGCCGCGACGACGAGGACCGCCGCCGCCGCGATGCCGAGACCGATGAGCCCCATCGTCTCGGCCATATGGTGCTGACCCAAGAGTTGGTGCGCGAGGGCGCCGAGGACGGAGTCCTGCGCAAGCGCGGCATGATCGGCCGCGTTCTCGTGGGCCTGCGCGCCCGTTGTCGCCAGAGCGAGGCCGGCGATGGTGAGGCGTGCGATCAGCCTGAAGGTCGGCGTCGATTGCGGCATAGGATCACTCTTCGTTCATGGGGAGGTATGCTGCGGGAAGCGGAGGGGCACGTCCGTCCGAGATCCGAATCAGCGGATCGGCTCGTGGACGGTGACGAGCTTCGTCCCGTCGGGGAATGTCGCCTCGACCTGCACGTCGTGGATCATCTCGGCGATGCCGTCCATGACCTGATCGCGGGCGACCACACGCGCGCCCGCATCCATGAGATCTGCGACCGAGCGGCCGTCACGCGCGCCCTCGACGACGAAATCGGTGATGAGTGCGATGGCTTCCGGGTGGTTGAGCCGTACACCGCGCTCCAGCCGCTTGCGCGCCACCTCGGCCGCCATGGCGACGAGCAGCTTGTCCTTCTCGCGCGGCGTGAGCAGCATGGGCGATCTCCTGCATTGCCGGCGAAGCCGCATCGTGAGGCTCCGGCCGGGCATCCATGTTGGCGTGACGCGGCGGCGTTGCCAAGACCGCTGGCCGACCCCGACCGGCCTAGAGCGCCCAAACCTTGGGCAATCGGGCCGGCCCGGCCTCACCGCGAACGAGACCGGCCAGCGCTTCGAGGGCGGGAACGAGCGCGCGCCGAAGGCTGAGGCCATCGGGCGCGACGAGGCGAAGCAGGAGTCGCCCGTTCCATCCGCTGACGCCTCGCTCGCCCCCTTCCGCTCCGGGCAGCGCCCGAACGGCTTCGACGCCGGCCTCGACGAGATCCGCCTCGCCGGGCGCGACGAGGAGCACGGTGGCGAAGGCGCGGTGGCCGGAAAGCGTCGCCGGGCCGGCCGTCGTAGCCCCCAGAGGGCCTTTGGGTCCTCCGATGCGGCTGCGCTCGGCCGCGAAGGGACGACCGGCGACCCGTATGTCCCAGGCTTCGTCGAGAAGGCCGCGCGTGGGCACCTCGCCCATAGCGGCCCGGCCCAGCAGTCCGGATTCGCACACCAGGAGGCGTCCGCCCTCGGCCACGTCCGCATCGAGCCGCCGCGCCAGGCGCCCGTTCTCGAAGAGGATCGTTTCCTGCGGCAGCCAGAGCGCGCGGCCGCCGGTGCCGACCGTGATCCGGTTGACGACATGGGCCGGCGCCTCGCCCCGCGCGCGATAGAGCTTTTCGCAGGCCTGCGTGGTCACGGTCGCCGTCGCGCCGGGGCCGACCATGACCGACTGCTCGATCCGATCGCCATCCGTCAGCCCGCCCGCCGTGTTGATGAGGACGGCTTCGGGCGGCGCGCCATGGGTGCGCGGCAGCCGGATCTTGGCCGCCCCCTCCTGGCGCAGATCGGCCAATCTCGTCGCGCCCCGCTCGAAGCGAAAACCCACATGGGCGCGCCCGAACGTGCGTTGCAGCGTCGGCGGTGGCGGCGCCGGCTGGGCCGGCCGGTCGAGAACGTCGCTCACCGACGCCTCATCGCGTCAGAAAGCCGATCAGCCTCTTGGCGAAGGCGCCGTAGGGCGGGCGCGCGAAGCGCGTGACGTCGAAGCGGCCCTGCCGGAAGACGCTGCGGGCGTGGCTGAACGTCTCGAAGCCGGCCGCGCCGTGATAGGCGCCCATGCCCGATGCACCGACGCCTCCGAAGGGAAGCCCGTGCGAGGCGACGTGGAGGACGGCCTCGTTGATCGAGGCGCCGCCGGAGCGGGTTCGGGCGACGGCGCGCTCGCACAGCGCCTCGTCCTTGCCGTAAACGTAGAGGGCGAGCGGGTGCGGGCGTGCGTTCACGAAGGCGATCGCGTCGTCGAGCGTCTCGTAGGGCACGACGGGCAGGATCGGCCCGAAGATCTCCTCCGTCATGGCCGGACTCGTCGGTGAGGGTGCGCGCAGGACGTAGGCGCCGAGCTTTGGCGGGGCGGGCGCCTTCGCGAAGAGCGGTATCGCGTCCTCCCCGTCGAGGAGACGCAGCAAGCGGGCGCGGTCCTCGGGCCTCGCGATCGCGGCGTAGTCCGGGCCGTCCGGGTCGGGGTAGAGCGTTCGTGCGGCCTCGCCGAGCGCTGCGATCACCCGATCCATCTGCGGGCGCGGCACGAGAAGGTAGTCGGGCGCGATGCAGGTCTGGCCGGCGCTGAGGAGCTTGCCGGCCATGATCGAGGCGGCCGCCTTGTCGAGTGCGATATCGTCGAGGAGGATCGCCGGGCTCTTGCCGCCGAGTTCGAGCGTGACGGGCGTCAGATTGTCGGCGGCGGCGCGCATTACGTGCCGTCCGGTCGCGGTCGAGCCGGTATAGAAGAGATGGTCGAGCGGCAGCGTCGTGACGGCCTTGGCGACGTCGGCATCGCCGTTGACGACGCGCGCCACGTCGGCCGGCAGCGCGTTGGAGACGATCCGGTCGAGGAGGGCGGCCGTGCGGGGCGTGAACTCGGAGGGGCGCAGCAGCACCCGGTTGCCGGCCGAGAGCGCCGCGACGAGCGGTACGAGCGCGAGCTGCACCGGATAGTTCCACGGCGCGAGAATGCCGACGACGCCGAGCGGCACGCGCTCGACGCGGCCCTTGGCCGGCCAGAACTCCATCCCGAGCCCTACCGATGTCGGGCGCGCCCAGCGGTGGAGGTGCTTCAGCGCGTGGTCGATGCTGCCGAGGACGAGCGCCACCTCGGCCAGCAAGGTCTCCTGTGCCGGGCGAGCACCGAAGTCGGCGTCGATGGCGGCCGCGATGTCGTCCTTGGCGTCCTGAACGACGGTCCGCAGGGCCCGCAGGTGACGTCCGCGTGCGGCAAGGTCGAGCCCGCCCTCGCGGGCATCGGCGGCGCGCAATCCATCATAGGCTTCGCCGACGGCAATCTCGGCGGGCGATCGTCCCGCCCCCTCGGCGTCGCCGGCCCGGCGGAGCGGCACGACGTTGGAGGACGCGGTGCCAGGCGGCGTCTGCAGGCTCGCGGAATGTTCCATACCATGCCCTCCTCGGGATCGTGCTCGTCCCATCTCGCTCCCGGGTGCCGGTCAGCCTTGCGCCGCAAGCTGGCGGATGGCGGTCTGGCCGGACCGGATCGCGCCCTCGATGGTGAACGGCAAACCGGTCGCCGTCCAGTCGCCGGCGAGGGCGACATTGGCGAGCGCGGTGCCGGCGCCCGGCCGGCCGAGCTTCGGGACCTGCCGGAGCGTGGCCCATCGCTCCTTCACAACGCGCCAGGCCATGGGGCGTTCGGGCAAGGCCTGCCCGAGGCAGGCGCACGCGCGACGGGCCTCGCTCCAGAGGGTCTCGAAGACGGTCTCGCGATCGGCCGCATTGAGCGCATCGGCGGCGCTGACCGTCGTGCTGACGAGGTCGCCCCGGATCGCGATCCATTGCGACGCGCCGCCGAGAACGGCGAACATATGCGGGCGCGTATCCGCGACCGGGCGGTCGAGCACGAAATGGGCGTTGACGATGGGGCTGGGTGCGACGTCGACCGCACCGACGCTCTCCGGCATCAGCCGGCCGCAAAGCTGGGCTGGGACGGCGAGGCAGACCCGGTCATCGGATGCGAGCGCGATGGGGCCGTCTTGCGTCTCCAGCCGGGTGGCGCGGTCGTTCCCGCGCGCCATCGCTTCCACCCGCACGCCCTGGCGGATCGTGCCGCCCTTGGCGCGGATCGCGTCGGCGAGAGGATCGACGAGGTCGGGGCCGAGCCCGCGCCGTGCGATGAGCGGCATTAGCGGTGCCGCGCCACAGCCCCCCCTTAGGCCGGCGCGGAGCACGGCGGCGAGGAGCCGAGACGAGGCCTCGCCCGACGGTGTGTTGAGGGCGGCGATGGTGAGCGGATCGATGACGTCCCGGTAGAAAGCCGTGGCGCGAAAGAGCGAGGCGACCGTCCGATCCGGGCCCCCGAGCGTGCGGGCGAGACCGGCGAGATCAGACAGGCCGGGCCTTGCTAGATTGCCGTGTCCGGCAGGGCCGCCACGACCCGGCAGGAGCGTGCGAAGCGTCGGCGGGGCGACGTGGCGAAGGCGGTCTCGCGTCTTGTCCTCGCAGAGGTCGGCAATACGCAGCACATCTTCGTCGGCCGTCACCCAGTCGCCGCGATGGCCGAGACGGTCGAGGAGGGCGAGCGCGGCGGGGTTGGCGCCGGCGAGGGCGTGCGTGCCGTTGTCGATCAGCCGGCCGAGCTTGGCGTCGTGGTAGGAACGGCAACGCCCGCCGAGATGCGGGCTCGCCTCGTATAGGGTGACGGCATGGCCGCCATCGAGCGCGGCGAGCGCCGCCGAGAGCCCGGCCAGACCGCCGCCAACGACGTGGACGCGGCCCATCAGCGGCGCCCCGGCGCCGGCAGGAGCGCCCCCGCCGCCAGCCGAAGCTTGGCCAGCGGCGAGAGGCGAACGCGCTCGGCCAGCGGCCAGCGCTCGCCGTCCGCGATGCGCCCCTCGATCTCGTCGAGAAGCCCCTCATAGGCGGCGAGCATCAGCCGCGCCGGGCGGAGGGCCGCGTCGTCCAAGGTGGCCGAGAGGGTGCGGGCCGAAGCGATCCGCGCCCGTGCGTCCCGTGCGAGGGCGGCGCAGGTCTCGGCGAGGTGCGGCGAGGCGAGGAGCGCTTCGATGGGGGCGTCGGGTGAGAGGCCGAGCGACGTCGTGGGCAGGTAGGCCCGGTTCTCGGCCGCATCCTCGTTGATGTCGCGCAGGACGTTGATGCGCTGCAGGGCCTGCGCGAGCGTGTGGGCGAACCGGTACGCCGTCCGGCGGTCGCCCGGCCTATCGAACAGGCCGAAGACATGGGCGCTGACAATGCCGACCGTGCCCGCCACGCGCCGGCAATAGAGCGAGAGCGCCAGCGGAGTGGCTTTTCGCACCTGGGTCGCACAGTCGTCCTCCATGCCGTCTATCAACCGGTCGAATTCGATGAGCGGGACGGCGAAGCGCGTGACGGCGCGGGCGAGTTCGCGCTCCAGCGGCCCCCTCGGCGCCCCCTCGCGAACCCTGTCGAGCGCATCGCGCCACAGGCCGAGCCTCTCCAGCCGCTCGGCCGGCGGCGTCGGCGCATCGGCGACGTCGTCGACGGCGCGGGCGAATGCGTAGATGGCGTAGAGCGCGGCGCGCCGGTCGCGGGGCAGGCTGCGCATGCCGGCCGCGAAGGAGGTGCGGGCCCGGCGCACCCGGACGCGCACCACCGCCCTATCGGCCCGCTCGCTCGGGTGTCCCGCACCATACCGTATCGCCCAAAGAGGCGCGCCCGCCGCCGCGCGTGCGAAATCGCGGGGCCGCAGCGCGACGCGTTCGGCCACCGGGTCGCCGGCGCGCAGCCGCTCCGTCAGCCGACGCGCGAGGGCGAGCGTGACGCCGGCCTCCATCCGAAGACGCCGGTCGGCGATGGTGGCGGGAAGGTCCGCCGCCCGGTCGAGCGCATCGTCGACGTGGTCGAGCGCGGCGTCGAGGACCGGCCGGCGCGTATCCGAAGGCGAGGCCGGGGCGAAGAACGCATCCTCGCCGCCCGCTCGGGTCAGCCAGGGTTCGGGAATGTAGACCCGGCCGAGGGCTGCCCGGTCGTCGGCGCAGTCCTGCAGATGGTTGAGCACCTGAAGGGCCGTGCACAGGGCGTCCGACGGGCCGTGCGCCTCCACCCCCTCGCCGTGGAGCGCGAGGAGGAAGCGGCCGACCGGGTTGGCAGAGAGGTGGCAATAGTTCGCGAGGTCGTCCCAGTCGCGATAGCGCGCCTTCACCGCGTCCTGGCGGAAGGCGTCCAGCAGCTTGCGCGCCTGGGCGAGGCCGCATCCCGTGGCGGCCTCCGTCTCGCGCAGCGCGTCCGCGCGGGGGTCGAGGCCGGGCGCATCGAGCGCGGCCTCCATCGCATCCAGCCGTGCGAGCTTCTCGTCGGCGCCGAGATCGGGGGCATCGGCGATGTCGTCTGCGGCACGGGCGAAGCGATAGAAGGCGAGGACGTGCGGGCGGTGTTCCGGCTTGAGGAGGCGCGAGCCGACGGGGAAATTCTCCTGCGTCGACCTCTTCGAGGCTACGGATCCCGGTCTGCCGGACTGAATCGGCGCCCGGTCCGTCGGCAAGGGCGTGCCGGCTTCGTTCACGCCTCGCTCGGGCGGGCCCGCCCGCGCCAGGTCGGCCGCACGCCCCGCGAGTGCTGCACGAGCGCCGCCCATTGGATCGCGAGGCCCGCGACGATGGTGGCCGGGTGCCAGAATGCATTCGCATAGGGCTCTCGCACCCGCCAAGCCTGCACGAGCCGCGTCGCGAAGGCGAGGAGGATGGCGGTCGCCGACACGCCGATCACGTCGGCACGGCCGTTCAGGAGCCCGGCGATCAGCGTGGCGTAGGGCAGGATGTGCCCGCCGGCGAGAAGCGTCGTCCAGACGGGCAGCGCGACGGGCCTGGCCATGCCCTCGGTCGCGTTCTTGAGGAAGCCGGACCAGACGGCGCCGGGCGTGTCGTACATGCGTACGCGCGCGAGGTCGGCGCCGTTGACGAGGTCGGTCGTGAAGCGCTTGGCGCGGAAGGCGCGGGGGAGGAGGAGCCCGTCGTGGAAGGAATGCTTGACGGCCTCGTGCCCGCCCACGGCCTCGTACGGCGCGCGGCGCACCAGCATCATCTGGCCGCAGCCGGCGGCGAGGCCGAACAGGCCCCAGGCGCGCATCATCGCCATGGGCAGGTAGCCGAGGAGCAGGAAGTTGATCATCGGCACGACGAGCCGCTCCGACCAGGTCGCCATGATCTGGCGGGGCACGCCGGAGACGAGGTCGAGATTGTGCGTCTCCAGCCAGCCCGCTAGGCGGGCGGCGCCCTCGGGCTCCAGCCGCACGTCGGCATCGAGGAAGAGCATCAACTCGGCGTCTGTGCAGCGCGAGAGCCGCAGGCAGGCGTGCTGCTTGCCGGACCAGCCGGGCGGCAGAGGTGGCGGGGTCTCCAGCCGCAGGCGCGGATCGGTGGCCGCGATCTCGGAGACGATCGCGGCCGTGCGGTCGGTCGAATGGTCGTCGAGGACGACGACCTCGACCTCGGCATGCGTCGAGGCCAGTGCGGCGCGGACGCAGTCGGCGATGCCGGCCTCCTCGTTGCGGGCGGGCACGAGGATGGCGAGCTTCGGGTTTGTCGTCGGCCGGCGCGGGGTCTGGAGGACGCCGACATTCATCAGCGTCAGGACGGCCGGCAGGCAGGCGAGCGAGAGGCCGATGACGGCGAGGGCGAAGAGGGTCACGATCCGGCCTCCTCACGATGGGCCTGCACGTTGTGCGCGGCCTCGAAGCGTTTCCCCCGGCTCCAGGCCTTCGCGCGGCGCCAGAGGTCGTAGACGCCCCCGACGCCGACCTTGCCGGTGAGGAGGGTGTCGAAAAGGGCGGGGTCGCGCGTCATGGCTTCCTTCGACAACGCATCGAGGGTGTGGGTCAAGGCGGTCTCGAGCCGCGCCGCGCCGGGCTTGATGCCGAGGGCGGCGATCTCCTCGCCCGGCAGCGCCTCTCCGAAGCGGATGAGGGCCTCGGGAGTGCGCTCGTCCCAGAACGGATACTCGACCGCCATCGGCACGAAGCGGGCCTGCGGCGCGTGGGCGGCGAGATGGGCGAGGCCGGGGCGTAGCGCGAGCGGTCGCTGGCGCACGTCGGCGAAGCGGCCCTGCGCCGCGACCCAGAGCATGCGCTCCGGCGCTTTGAGCACATGGGCGCAGGTGGAGAGGAAGGCCGTCGCGCCCGCGCGGCTCGACTGGTCGACGCCGATGGCGCCGATGCGGCCCATGAAGCGATAGGCCTTCAGCATCTCGGCATCGATGGGCGCGAAGCCCGGCCGGGCGCCGAAGAGAATCGGGTGGAGCGCGTTGTAGAGCGCCGCGTCCCACCACGAGGGGTGGTTGGCGTAGACGACGAGATGGGGCGCGTCTCTGCCTGGCATGGCGGAGGCCTTGGAGACGCGCAAGGCGTGGAAGTCCGCACGGATGGCTCGGCTGAAAATATAGGCGAAGAAGCGCGTCAGGCGCGGGTCACGCGCGGCGACGACCCGCTCCGCCTCGGCCCTGTGGCGTTCGCTGAGCGAGCCTTGTCCTGTCATCGAGATTGACCGGACGGAGCGCTACTCCGCCGCCTCCAGCATCGGGCCGCGCCCGCCCACGTCCTGGTCGAGCGCGTCGGCCGCGATCCAGCCGGACATCATGACCATGGGCATGCCCGGTCCCGGATTGGCCGCGCCGCCGGCGAGGTAGAGGCCCTTGACGTCTCGGCTGCGGTTGCCGGGCTTGAAGGCGCCCATGAACTTGCCGTGCGAGGCGAGGCCGTAGATGGCGCCGTCGAGCACCTTGTAGCGGTCGTGGATGTCCTGCGGGGTGAGGTGGCTCTCGCAGACGATCCGATCCTCGATGTCCTCCAACCCGGCCGTGCGCTTCAGCTTGTCAAGAATGCGCTGACGGTATTCTGGGAACATCTCCGACCAGTCGTGGTGCGGGCGCAGATGGGGTGCGTGGACCAGCACGTAAAGCGCCTCGCCGCCCTCCGGCGCGACGCTGGGATCGGTCGAGGAGGGCGCGGCGAGATAGGCGGTCGGGTCGGGCGCGACCTCACCCTTCTCGTAGATCGCGTCGAACTCCTCCTCCGCGTCGCGGCTGAAGACGAAGTCGTGATGGGCGAGGTGATCGTAGGCCTTGTTCAGCCCCAGGTAGAGGACGACGCCGGAACAGGCCGGCTCGTAGTTCCGGTTGCCATAGACGGAGCCGCCGCCCTTGCCCTTCGTCGCCTTGGCGTAGCGCCGCGCGGCGTCGCCGCCGACGAGCTCGGCATAGGTGCGGATGGCATCCATGTTGGACACGGCGGCCGAGACGGGGACGCGCTCGCCGGACCCGGTCACGACGGCGCGGAGCGTATCACCCTCGATGTCGAGACCGGTGATCTCGGTCGAGGGGCGATAGTCGACGCCGTGCCGCTGCCCGAGCGCCATCAGCCCTTCCGCCACGGCGCGCGTGCCGCCCATCGGATACCACACGCCGCCCGAGGATTGCATGTGCGCGATGGAGGTGAGGACGGCCGGCGAGGCGAAGGGCGAGGAGCCGACATATTGCGTGTAGTGGTCGAGCATCTGGCTGACGCGCTCGTCCTTCACGTGCTTGCGGATGACGCCGGCGACGGACTGGCCCATGCGCAGGCTCATCACGTCGGACAGGGTCGAGGCGTTGAGGCTTGCCTTGAAGTCCATCGTGTCGCGCAAGTCCTCCACCGCCTTCCAGAGGAAGAAGCGCTCGGAGACGCCGTGGAGGTGCTCGGAGAGCTTGAGGAGCTCCTCATAGCCCGCACCCGCGCCGATGCCGGGCGCGAAGGCCTCGATGGTGCGCGCGGCCTCGCCCACGTCCTCGCGCAGGTCGAGCACGCCGCCATCCTCGAAGAAGCAGCGCCATTGCGGATCGAGCCGCACGAGGTCGAGCTTCTCGTAGACGTTCTCGCCGGCCTCGGCGTAGATGCGCTCCAGGACGGCCGGGACGGTCAGGATGGTCGGGCCCATGTCGAAGCGGAAATCGCCGATGGGGGAGGGCTGGTGCTTGACGGCCGCCTTGCCGCCGATCCAATCGTTCTTGTCGAAAAGCGTGACCTTGTGCCCGCGCGCTCCGAGGACGGCGGCGGCGGCGAGCCCGCCCAAACCTCCACCGATGACCGCGATCCGCTCTACCATGATCTCTTTCCTTCTGCCTCGCGCCGGAGGGCTGTCCTTGCCTCGCGCCGGCGGGCTGGGGGCTCAACCCGGCGCCTGTCGTGTTCGTCGGCGCTGGCCCCCTGGAGAGGGCCAGCCGTGTTCCTGACCCCTCAGGGGCGCCGCAGCCGCAGCGCGATCCGGCTCGGCTCTCCCGTCACCGCGAAGGCGGCCTTGCCGAAGGTCGGCAGGCCGCGTGGGGCGTTGGAGATCGCGTAGGGCTCCTTGGGGTAGCCGACGAGGTTGCGGTCGAGCCGGCCGTTGCCGTTGGTGTCCTGGAAGGCCACGGCGGCGTAGCGCCCGGGCGCCACGCCCTGCGCCGTCAGCCTGAGCGCTGCGGCCGGTGCCGGCGCGGCGCCGGCCGGGCGGCAGTTCGCCTCCTGTAGCGCGCCCGCGCAGAGCGCGGCATAGACCGTGCCGCCGCCGGGGGCGGCGCCTAGGATGTCGATAGCCAGTTCGCCGGCGGCGGCCGGTGCAGTGCCGATCGCGATCGTCAATGCGAGGGCCACCCGCCTCACTCGCCCGCCTCCAGCATCATCGGCCCGCCTTCCGTCACGGACCGGGCGAGGCCGAGATCCTTCATCAGGAGGTCGGCCGTGATGCGCGCACCCTCGTAGATCACCGGCAGGCCCGATCCCGGATGCGTGCCGCCGCCGACGAGATAGACGCCGTCCACGTCTTCGAACCGGTTGCGGGGCCGCAGCATCAGCATCTGGTCCAGCCCGTGCGCGAGGTTGAACGTCGCGCCGGCATAGAGGCCGTATTCGTCCTGCCAGTCGTCCGGCGTCAGCATGCGCTCGGTGCGGATGCGGACGCGAAGGTCGGTAAGGCCGCGCGCCTCGAGCTTGTCTAGGATCCGCTCGCGGAAGGCCGCCTTGCTCGCCTCCCAGTCCGCGCCGCCCTTCAGGTTGCCGACGGGGGCGAGGACGTAGAGCGAGACGCCGGCCTCGGTTCGGAAGCTGGGGTCGGTCCTGGCCGGATTCTGGACGTAGACGGAGGGGTCGCTCGGCGGGCCGAAACCCTCCTCGATCTCCTTGATATTGGCCTTGTAGTCCTCGGCGAGGAAGATCGTGTGGTGGTCGAGATGGGGGTAGTCGCCCTCGATGCCGAGATAGAGCATCACGGTCGAGCAGGAGAACTTGGCCTTGTCGATCTTCGCGTCGGTCCAGCGCTTGCGCAGGCCGTTCGGCACGAGCTGCGGCACGGTGCCGGCGAAATCGGCGCCCACGATCACGGCGTCGAAGGGCTCGGTCTCACCGTCCACCGTCACGCCGGTCGCGCGTTTGCCCTCGAAGGCGAGGCCGGTCACGTCGGCGTTCAGCCGCACGTCGGCGCCCAGCGTCTGCGCGGCCTCCGACATGGCCTCCGAGACCGCGCCGCAGCCGCCGATCGGGTGCCAGACGCCGTACTCGTATTCGAGAAAGGACAGGATCGTGAAGAGGCTCGGACAGCGGAACGGGCTCATGCCCAGATACTTGGTCTGGAAGGAGAAGGTGAGCCGCACCCGCTCGTCGTCGAAATAGCGCGCCAGATCGTCGTTGACCGATTGCGTGGGGCGCAGCCATTTGAGCGCGGGCAGCATCTCCAGCTTGAGAATGTCGCTGACGCCAGAGAACGCGCTCTTGAGGATCGGGCCGAAAGCCTCGAGCTTGGCCCGGTTGTCCTCCATGAAGCGCTGGAGGGACGCGGCGTCCTTCTCGTTGATCTTGGCGATCTCAGCCGCCATGGCCTTGAGATCCGGCGTCGCGGAGATGCCGGTGCCGTCGCCGAAATCGAGCCGGTATTGCGGATCCACCCGGGCCAGCTCGATGAAGCCGTCCATGTCGAGCCCGCAGCGCTCGAATACCTCACGCAGCACCTGGGGGTAGAGGAAGAAGGTCGGCCCGATGTCGAACCGGTAGCCACCCTCGAGCGTGACGACCTTGGTGCGTCCGCCGACCGCCGATCCCTTCTCGTAGAGCGTGACCCGCGCGCCCTCGGCGGCGAGCATCATCGCGGCCGCGAGCCCGCCCGGCCCGGCGCCGACGATCGCGATACGGGGACCGTCCCCTTCGCTTTCAGGCTTCGTCGATCGCGATCTCAATCGCTGCAGCATATGTGTTGGCGTCCCTGAGAGCGTTCTTCCGGCGCAGATACGCAACGCCATCCCGCCTGGATGTACCCCTGCGACAGAGATGGAGGTACACGGGCGTGGGACATGCGCCAAGGTTCAGCGGCGCCGCAGGTGCATCTTGTCCCCCGCGTGTCGAACATGCGCAAGCGCCCGAGCCGCCGGAAAGGCCCCGTGATGACCGACACGACCCTCCCCCCGGCTATCGCCTGACCGACCGCCTCCCGGAGCCGGACCCGGACGACGAGCGGCTGCGCCGGGTGACGACGGGCCGGACCCTCGCCTTAGTCGACGCGCACCCCCTCTGCCGCCGCGTCTTGGAAGAGAGCGGAATCATGCGGGTGTGTCGCTGACCGGGTCCTAGCGCTCCGCATTCGCGGGCGTCTCGCCTGCGCGCAGGGGGCCCGTCGCGTTGGCGTGGGCTTCGAAGCCTTCGTATCGGGCAAGCGTATGGGCGTGGGGGGCGAGCGTGTCGTAGCCCTCGGGCGAGACGTAGGCGACGGTCTGGCGTACCAGGAAATCGTGGACGCTGGTGGCCGATCGCGTGTGCGCGTAGCCCGATGTCGGCAGTACGTTATTGGCTCCGAGCACGTAGTTGGCCACGCCGAAGGGCGCGTTCTCGCCGAGCAATATCTCGCCGGCGTGCCGAAAATGGGTCAGGTAGGGCCAGGGGTCCTTCGCCTCGATCATGAGGTGCTCGGGCGCATAGGCGTTGGTAAAGGCGGCCGCGTCCTCGACGCTCTCCGCGACGACTATACCGCCGCGCGGGCCCGTCAACACGTCCCGGCTATGGGTTGCCCAGGGTTCGCCCATCCGCGCCCAGAGCCGTGCCACCTCGGCGCCGACCGCCCGCGCGAGGTTCTCGGACGTGGTGACGAGATAGACCGAGCTGTCGGAGCCGTGCTCCGATTCGGTGACGAGATCGAGCGCCGTCTTCATCGGATCCGCGGTCCCATCGGCGAAGACGATCGATTCGGACGGCCCCGCCGGCATGCCCGGATCGATGACATCGGCCAGGATGCGCCGCGCCGCGCCGATCCAGGGACTGCCCGGCCCGACGATCTTGCGGCAGCGGGGCACCGTCTCGGTTCCGTAGGCGGCGGCCGCCACGGCCTGCGCCCCGCCGACCTTGTACACCGCCTCGACGCCCGCCTCGCGCGCGACGAAGAGGGTCGCGGCGTCGACCGAGCCGTCGGCCATGGGCGGCGTGAGGAGGATGGGGCGCGGCACGCCCGCGACGACGGCCGGCACCGAGACCATGATCGCCACGCTCGGGAAGGCGCCCTTGCCGCGCGGCACGTAGCCGGCGACCGATTCGATGGGCAGCGTGCGCTCGCCGACCATGACGCCGCTCTCCATCTCCTTCATCCACATGTGCTCGGGCATGCCGGCGGCGTGAAAGCGGCGCACGGCCTCGACGGCGTAGCGGATCGAGTCCTTCACGTCGGCGTCGAGCTTGTCGGGCGCGGCGTCGAACTCCTCCGGCGTCGCCTTCAACGTCGCGGGCGTCAGCCGGGCGCCCTCGTATCGGGCGGCCGCGTCGACCAGTGCCGCGTCGCCGCGCGTCCGCACGTCCTCGACGATCAGGCGCGCCGCCTCGAGATAGGGTCCAAGATCGGTCTCGGCGCGGCGGCAAAGCGCCTCGCGGCCCGCGCCGTCGAGTTCGGCGAGGCGGTGAAGGGAGAGCGGGAAGGACATGGCGCGTGCGATCTCGACTGGCTGTGGCGAAGGCGGCGCACGATAGAGGCGCGTGCCGGGAACACAAGGCTCGCCCTGGCCGCATCTCGGCCGCGTCCCGGTGTAGTCGGGGACGTGGCGAAGGCGCGCTCAGCGCCGGCGAAGGCGCCGCCAGAGCGGGGTCTGCGAGACGAGGAGGAAGACGAGGCCGAGCGTCAGGACGAGCGAGATCGGGTGGGCGACGAAGTTCCAAAGGAACGTGCCGACATCGCCCCGTGCGCCCAGCATGGCCCGGCGATAGTTGCTGTCCATCATCGGCCCGAGGATGACGCCGAGGATGATCGGGCCGACTTGGAAGCCGTATGTCTTGAGAAAATATCCGACGACCCCGAAGCCGAGCATCCAGGCGATATGCGTGGGGTTGTTCTCGATCGCGTAGGCGCCGACGGCCGAGAGGACGACGATGAGCGGGATGAGGACGGCCTTGGGGCACTCGACGATCTTCGTGAAGACGCGGATGCCGGTCAGGCCGAAGACGAGGAGGAAGAGGTTGGCGAGCGTCAGGTTGCCAACGATGAACCAGAAGAGATGCGGCGTCTCGGCGAGGAGGAGAGGCCCGGGCTTCAGCCCGTGAATGAAGAGCGCCCCGATGATGACGGCGGTGACGGCATCGCCCGGAATGCCGAGCGTGAGCATGGGAACGAAGGCGCCGCCGACGGCCGCGTTGTTGGCCGCCTCGGGCGCGACGAGCCCTTCCTTCGCGCCCTCGCCGAAGGGCGTCTCAGGATCGGGCGTCGAGCGCCTGGCGTGGTCGTAGGCGAGGAGGGCGGCGATGTCGCCGCCCGTGCCCGGCAGCGCGCCGATGATGGTGCCGATGCCGGAGGCGCGCAGGGCCAGGCCGCCATAGCGCCGCACGTCCGACCAGCGGGGCACGATGCGCGCGATCCGCTGCCTGATCGCCGGCAGATCGAGCGTGTGGAGTTGCACCAGCGCCTCCGCGACGCCGAAGAACCCGATCATCGCGACGACGTAGGGGATCCCGCCCATGAGCGAGATCGTGCCGAAGGTGAAGCGGCCCTCCGCCGTCATCGGATCGAGCCCCACCATCGCGATGAGGACGCCGAACGCTCCGGCGAAGACGCCCTTGGCGAAGCTCTCGCCCGAAAGCGATCCGACGAGAAGGATGCCGATGAGGCCGAGCAGCAGATAGTCCCGCGAGTTGAACTGGATCGCGAAGGAGGAGATCACGGGCGCGAAGAGCGCGAGCATCGCGATGCCGATGAGGCCGCCCAGCACCGACATCACCGTCGTCAGGCCGATGGCCTCGCCAGCCTCGCCGCGTTTGGCGAGCGGATAGCCATCGATCGCGGTCGCGATGGCGCTCGGCGCGCCTGGAATGTTGAGGAGGATCGCGGTGCGCGAGCCGCCATAGACCCCACCGACGAAGATGCCCGCTATGAGCGCCAGCGCATCGTTGACCGGCCAGCGGAAGGTGAACGAGATGAGGATCGACGTCGCCATCGTGACCGAGAGGCCGGGGATCGCGCCGACATAGATGCCGGCGAGCGTTCCAACCGCCGTCAGCAGCATCAGGGACGGATCGAGCCAGGAGAGGGCGGCGAAGCCGAGCGCGTCCATCATCGCGGGCGGTGCGTCACGAGAGCGCGCGCATCCAGACGCCCTGCGGCAGCACGACCTGGAAGGCGATGCGGAAGACGAGATAGACGGAGATCAGCGCACCCACCGTCACCGCCGCCGAGAGGAGCGGCCCTCGGCGCCAGAGATAGGCGATGGTGACGAAGAGGAAGAGGGCCGAGGCGGCGAGGAAGCCGAGCCAGGGCATGATGGCGACATAGATCGCGACGAGGCCGATGGTGACGAGGACGCGGGTCGGCAGCACCGCCGTCCGGAAAGCGACCCAGCCGTGCGGCCCCCGCTCTGCCCGAATGGTGTCGCGCAGGACGAAGAGGCCGGAGGCCAGCATCGCGGCCGAGGCGAGGGTCGGGAAGACCCCCGGCTTGGCGAGCCCGGAGGCCCCCGAGATCGCCCAGGACAGCCAGAGCGCCCAGCCTGCGAAACCGACGAGAAGACAGGCGAAGACGAGTTCGCCCGGGCGCCGCGCGCCGGGTGCGCCGTCACGAGAGATTGGCGGCGCGCCCTCCGGCCGCGCGTCGGCGGCCGGATGCGTCGTCCGGGCCAAGACCTGCGTCGCCGCGATCAGGGCCGCGGAATGCCGAGCGTTTCCGGATCGACCTTGGCGGCGCCCGTATCCTTGAGCGCGTAGGCTGTCACCTGCTGCCATTTGGTCAGGAAGTCCTCGGCCTCCTGGCCGGAGATGTTCATGACGACATTGCCGCGATTGTCCATCAAGGTCTGGAAGGTCTCGCTGGTGGCCGCGGTCTCGAAGGCGTCAGTCAGCGTCGCCTTCACGTCGTCCGGCACCTCAGCCCGCACGAAGACGCCGTAGAACGGTCCCCAGGGCAGGTACTTGCCGATCTCGGGCAGGTCGTCGGTGATGGCGGGCACGTCGGGCAGCTGCGAGACGGGTTCGGCGTTCACGACGGCGAGCGCGCGCATGGTGCCGGCCTTGATCTGCTCGGCGGCGGCCGAGATGCCGGACGGCATGAAGTCGACCTCGCCGCCTAGCATGGCCGTGAGGCCGGGGCCCTCGCCGTCGAAGGGAATGGCGGTCACGTCGAAATCGGTCGAGGCGGAGATGAGCGCGCTCACGGTCGAGGGCAGGCCGCCGGGACCGGTCGAGCCCATCAGGACCTCGCCGGGACGGGCCTTGATGTCGGCGAGAAGGTCGGCCATCGTCTGATAGTCGGAACCGGCCGGCACGACGACGACCGCGACGCCCCGACCGAGGATGTTGATCGGGGTGAAGGCCGAATAGTCGAGGTCGGAGACGCCCATGATCGGGTGGAGTTGCGGGTTCTCGGCACCGTAGAGGAAGGTGTAGCCGTCGGCCGGGGCGGCGTTGACGAAGGCGGTCGAGATGGCGCCCGCGCCGCCCGACTTGTTGAGGACGACGATCGCCTTGCCGAGTGCTTCCTCGGCAGCCGGGTTGATGGCCCGGGCGACCGTATCGGTCGCGCCGCCCGCGCCCCACATCACGACGCCCAGCACCTCGCGCTCGGGGTATTCGGCCTGCGCGGTGATGGGCAGCGCGACGACGCCCGCTGCCAGAAGGGCGGCGCCCCAGATCGTCTTCATCATCATGTCTCTTCCCTGTGTCTCTTCTTGGCGGAGCGACCGGCGGATGTGCCGGGCGGTGCCGTCTCAGCCCCTCATGCGTTGGGGTGCCTTCGCGCCAGCCTCGCAAAAGCGGGCGCGGAATTCAAATGGTATCGGCGCGGTGCCCTCAGCCGCCGAGGGAGCGAATGACGTCGTCGGTCGTGGTCACGGCCGCGACGTTGCGCATCGCGTAGTCGATGGAGGCGCGGTGCCAGTCGGCGTTCATGGTCGAGCAGGCATCCTCGGGGATGACCATGATATAGCCCTTGTCGGCTCCGGTGCGCGCCGTGTGCTCGATCGACATGTTGGTCCACGCGCCCGTCTCGATGATGGTGTCGCGCCCCTCGGCCTTGAGGACGGTCTCAAGCGAGGTGCCCTCCCAGGCGCTCATCCGCATCTTCCTGACGATGTGGTCGCCCGCCTTGGCCTCGCAGCCGGGCGCCGGCGCGACGCCCCAGGTGCCCTCGACGAGCGCCTTCTCTTCGACGAGGTCCTCGAAGAGGGGTGCGTTGAGCGTGACGCCCGGCGCGCCGGGCTGCACGACGAACCAGACGTGGATGACGGGTATGCCGAGCCTTCGACACGTATCGGCAAGGCGCGATGCGTTCTCGACCGACCGCTGGTCCTTGGCGTGCTGCGGAGAGCCCGATGCGGCAAAGGCTCCTCCGTCCATCACGACGTCGTTCTGCATGTCCTGGATGATGAGGGCGCAGCGGGCGGGATCGAGGCGACCGGGCGCTGTGTCGGCGGGTGCGGTGTTCGCACGGGCGGCGGTGTCATGGGCGGCGGTATCATGGGCGGCGGTATCATGGGCGGTCATAAAAGGCTCCTTGCGCGGGCCAACCTTGGTCTCGACGGCGTAGACGGAGGTCGAGGCGCACACGAAGAGCGTGCGCCAGTCGGGGCCGCCCCAGTGGAGGTTGGCCGGCAGCTCCGGGATCGCGATCTTGCCGAGGAGCCGGCCGGAAGGGTCATAGACCCAGAGCCCGCCCGGCGCCGTCACCCAGACATTGCCGCGCGCGTCGCATTTCATGCCGTCCGGCACGCCCTCCAGCGCGCTGTCGCGAATGCCGGAGGCGAAGGTGCGCCCGTCCCGCAGGCTGCCGTCCGGCTGGACCTTGAAGACGCGGATATTGGCCTGCTCCGTGTCGTTGACGTAGAGCTTCGATTCGTCGGGGCAGAAGCAGAGCCCGTTCGGCTGGCTGAACTGGTAGCGGTCGACGAGGAGTTCGGGGTCGCCCCCGGTCTGGCCGGGCGCCACGCGAAAGACGCCCTGCCAGCCGAGATCGCGCGGGCGCTCGATGCCGAAGCCCGGCATGCGGCCATACCAGGGGTCGGAGAAATAGATCGAGCCGTCCGAGCGCACGCAGACATCGTTCGGGCTGTTGAGCTCGCGCCCCTGGTAGTACGAGGCGAGGACGGTGCGGCGGCCATCGGCGGATATTTTCACCAGGGACGAGGTGGCGTGCTCGCAGACGATGAGGTCGAGCGCCGCGTCATAGGTCATCCCGTTGCCCTTGTTGGACGGGCGGGCGACCTCCGAGACGGTGTGCCCGTCCCAGCGCCGGCGCACGTCGCCGGGCATGTCGGAGAAGAGGAGCGTCCGCTTGAGCGGGTGCCAGATCGGGCCCTCGGTGAAGTCGAACCCGGTCGCCAGCTGGCGCACGGGCGCGTCCGGGTCGATCAGCTCTGAGAATTCGGGTCTGAGGGCTTCGTGAAGGCTCATGGTCTCCCCCCGTATCTGTTATGCGGGCGGGTCAGCCCGCGCGTCTGGCCCGCGGGGTCTCGCGCCCCGCTTCGAGGATGGCGGTGCAGAGCCGGCCGAGATCGGCGGCGCTGTCGAAGGCGTCGATATGCGGCGCGGCCATGGAGAGCGCCTGCGTCTGCGGCTGGAAATCCCGCCCCGGGGCCAGCGGCGTCAGCCAGACGAGCCGCCAGGCGAGGCGCGAGAGACGCGCCACGGCATCGACGAGCGTGCCGGGCGGTCCACGCTCCAACCCGTCCGAGACGGTCAGCACGAGCGCGCCGCGCGCGTGGCCGGCAAAGCGGGGGACGGCGAGAAAGGCCCGCAGCGCCTCTCCGAGCCGCGTGCCTCCGTCCCAGTCCGCGACGAGCCCGGCCGCGTTGACGAAGGCCTGCTCCGGGTTCCTCAGCCGTAGTGCCCGTGTAATCCGCGTCAGCCGCGTGCCGAGGGTGAAGACCTCGATCCGCACGCCCGTCTGGGTCAGAGCATGCGCGGCCCGCAGCATGCCCTCGGTCTGCGCTTTCATGGAGCCCGAAACGTCGAGGAGGAGGAGCACGCGCCGGGCTCGCGTGCGCCGGGCCCGCATGGGCAGGCGCATCACCTCACCTTCATGGCGTGCCGCCTCGCGCAGCGCGCGGCGCATATCGGGTATCGGCCCGCGCCGCGACGGGGCCCGCCTTCGCGAGAGGCGCCGGGGAAGCGCGGCGGCCGCGTCCCGGCGAAAACGGCGCAGGGCAAGGGCGGGGTCGGCAGCGAAGCTACGGCGGGTGAGGCGCTCCACGGCCGTCGCCTCGGCGCCCGCCTCGCGGATCACGTCTGGCTCGGGCGGCTCTTGGGTGCCGGAGCGATCGTCGAAGGCGAGCGTCTCCTCCTCGTCCTCGGGCGCCGTCCCCGTCGGCGCGGCGACGCTCTGGCCGAGGAAGACCAACCTGAAGAGCGCGTCGAACTCGGCCCGCCTGTCCGGCGGGGGCGCGAAGCAGGCCGTGGCCGCGCGGCGGATATCGTCGAGGCCTCGCGGGCCGAGCAGACCCACGGCGGCGACGAAGCTCTGCGTCTGCTCCGGCGCGACGGCGAAACCGTTGTCGCGCAGCACGCTGGCGAAGCCGACGAGCGGGACCGCGGCCTGGGGCAGGGAGACGTCGGGGAGGGGGGCGTTCACGCCGCCGCCCCGACGACGGCATCGAGCCGATCCTCGAGAAAGAGCCGATCGTCGTGGTCCTTGACCGCGACGCCGATGGCCCGGCGAAAGGCGAGCGGCCACGGGTTGCCCTGACCGTGCAGCAGGGTCGCTGCCTCGGCCCATTCCACCGTCTCGGCCACGCCCGGCGGCTTGGCCATCGGCTCGGCCCGCAGCATCGTGACGGCGCGCACGACTGCATCGGCCGTCTCGCGCACCACGGAGGAAGCGCGCGTCATGACGATCTCGGCCTCGCGCGCCGCGTCCGGATAGTCGATCCACTGGTAGACGCAGCGCCGCCTGAGCGCCTCGTGCAGCTCTCGCGTGCGGTTGGAGGTGAGGACGACGACGGGCTCGCCCTCCGCCCGCACCGTGCCACGCTCGGGGATCGAGATCGTGAAGTCGGAGAGGAACTCGAGGAGGAAGGCTTCGAACTCATGGTCGGCCCGATCGACCTCGTCGATGAGGAGAACCGTGCCCTTTGGGTCGCGCAGCGCCTCCATCATCGGCCGGGCGATCAGGAACTCGTCGCCGTAGATGTTGACGTAGTCGTCGCCCGCCTGGCGGATGGCGAGCATCTGGCGCGGATAGTTCCACTCGTAGAGCGCCGCCGAGGCATCGATACCCTCGAAACATTGCAGCCGAACGAGCTGCCGGCCGAGCGTCGAGGCCAGCGCCTTGGCCCCTTCCGTCTTGCCGACCCCGGGCGCGCCCTCCAAGAGGAGCGGCTTGCCGAGCGCGAGGGAGAGATAGGCCGTCGTCGCCAGCTCCTCGCCCGCCAGATATTGCGCCGCCCGCAGCGCCACGGCCAGATCGTCCGGCCCGGTGATCCCGGCAATGGTCGGGCGGACGGGCATGGTGTCAGCGCCGCGCTTGCGGGCGGGCGCCGCCAAGGGCGCGGATGCCGCGCAGCACCTTTTCGGGCGTCACGGGCAGGTCGTCTATGCGCACGCCGACGGCATTGTAGACCGCGTTGACGACGGCGGGCAGCACCGGGTTGGCGCCCATCTCGCCCGGGCCCTTGCCGCCATAGGGACCGTCGGGTGCCGGGCGCTCCAGGATCGCGACGTCGTGGGGCGCGATGTCGCCGGGGCCGGGCATGACGTAAGCGTTGAAGTCCTCCGGCCCGTGGTCGCGCGCCGGGTAGTGCGGCTCGGTCGTCTCCCAGCCGGCATGGCTCATGCCCATCCAGGCGCCGCCCGTGACCTGCTGCTCGACGAGGCGCGGGTTGAGCGCGCGTCCGACCTCGTAGGCCGAGTTCATCTGAGTCACGGTCACCTCGCCCGTCTCGTCGTCGACCGTCACGTCGACGACCATCGCCGCGTGGGCGAAGCAGGAGACGGGCGTCATCTCGCCGGTCTCCGCGTCGACGTCCGACATCGGGATGAGGAAGATGCCGCGCCCCGACACGGTCTTGCCGTGTTCGAACTGCGCGGTGTTGCAGGCCTCCATGACGGTGATGGAGCGCGACGGCGCGCCCTTGACGTGGATGTTGCCCCGGCCATCCGTCACGAGGTCGTCTGCCGAGACCTCGAGTTCCTCGGCCGCCGCCTCCATCATGACTGCGCGGGCCTCGGTCGCGGCCTCGATGACGGCGTTGCCGACACGGTGCGTGCCACGCGAAGCGAAAGAGCCCATGCACTGGGGGCCGGTGTCGCTGTCGGCGGTGTCGACATAGACGTCCTCGACCGGCACGCCCAGCGTCTCGGCCGCAATCTGGCGGGTGACGGACTTCATGCCCTGGCCGAGGTCGATCGAGGAGAGCGCGACCATGAACTTCCCGTCCGGATTGGAATGGACGAGGGCCTGGCTCGGGTCGCCGCCGAGATTCATGCCGATGGGGTAGTTGATGCAGGCAAAGCCGCGGCCAGTATGGAGGGTCATGGGCTCAGCGTCTCCTCAAGCCGGAGAGGGAGGACGAGAAGCGGCGCTGCGCGGGGCGCTTTGCCGGGGGTGTCTGTGCTGGGGCCGGACTGGCCGGCGGGGGTGCGGGGCTGCGCTCCGTGATCGGCGGGGCGAGGCCGGGGCGGGGCGCGGCGACGGGCGGGGCGTGGTGGCCGCCGGGCGTGGTGGTCAGGCGCGGGTCGGGCGCGGCGCCGCCCTTCTTCGACTTGCGGCCATAGTTGTCGGCCTGGTCGTAGCCGGGCACGTAGCCATGCTCGTCCATGGCGGTGAAGTTGGGGATCTGCGTGCGCCAGGCCTCACCGGAGCTCGTCATCGAGGTCTCGCGCTTCGCGGCAGCGGAGATCCGCCAATCGGCCTTCTCGGCGGCAACCTGGCAGCACTCGACGAGGGCTGTATTCTTGGCGACCCGGCGATGGGCCTTCATGTCGCCGTCGCGATAGCTGTTCAGGATGCGCAGCTCGATCGGATCCATGCCCACCGCCTCGGCGACCCGGTCCATGTGCGCCTCGATCGAGAAGTCGACGCCGGTAATGCCGAAGCCGCGCATGGCCGTCGCCGGGGTGCGGTTGGTGTAGACGCAGTAGACGTCCGAATGGACGTTGGGGATCGTGTAGGGCCCCGGCAGGTGGCCGACGCATTTGATGACGGCGTAGGAGGTCAGGCGCGTGTAGGCGCCAGCGTCGAAATAGCCTGTCAGCTTGCGGGCGAGGATGCGCCCGTCTTTCGCCACACCGTCCTTGATGTACCAGCGCTCGGCGCCGCGCGGCGCGCCGACCTGCATCTCCTCGGCCCGGTCGAACTGATACTTGCAGGGGCGCCCCGTCAGCACCGCGCCGAGGATGGCGAGCGGCTCGTGCAGGCTGTCGACCTTGCCACCGAACCCGCCGCCGACCGTGCCGCCGATGAAATGGAGCCGCGCCGAGGACATGTCGAGCTGCTTGGCCGAGACGCCGAGCGAAAAGAAGAGGCCTTGCGTGGACGTGTAGCAGACATAGCGATCGGAGGTCTCTGGCGCCGCGATGGCGCCGCAGGTCTCGATCGGCGCCTGCTCGATCGGCGACATCTGATAGCGCGCCTCGACGATGTGATCGGCCTCTGCGAAGCCCGCCTCCACGTCGCCGAAGCGCAGCTTCGCGTGGTCGTACTTGCCGTGATAGACGAAAGCGTTCTTCGGATAGGCCGGGTTGACGCTGGGCGCGCCGGGCCGCAGCGCCTCCTCCGGGTCGAGGACGTGCGGCAGCACCTCGTAATCGACCTTGACGGCGCGCACCGCGTCCCGCGCCAGCGCCTCGGTCTCGGCGACGATGGCGCAGACGGGCTCGCCACGATAACGCACCTTCTCCGTCGAGAGCAGTTCCTCGTCGTCCAGCCCGAAATCGAGGAGGCTGAGCAGCGTGTTGAGGTTGACCGGCACGTCCCGGCCGAGAATGACGCGCTTCACGCCCGGCATGCGCTCGGCGGCCGACGTGTCGATGGAGCGGATGCGCGCGTGATGGTGCGGCGAGCGCACGCAGCGTATGTGGCAGAGCCCTTCGAAGAGGTGGTCGTCGTAGAAGGGCGAGCGGCCGGTTACATGGCCCTCGATGTCCTGACGGCGCGTGGGCTTGCCGATCTCGTTGAGATTGTCCGGCCGCTCGGCGGCGAAGAGGTCTTTCCTGAACTCGACGCTCATCGGTGCGCTCCGTAGGCCGTGCTCTGGCCGCTGCCGGCCGCGTCCAGGATCGCCTGGATGATCGGCTCGTAGCCCGTGCAGCGGCAGATATTGCCCGCGATCGCCTCCACGACGTCCTCGCGCGTCGGGCGCGGATTGCGGTCGAGGAGCGCCTTGGCGGCCATCAGCATGCCGGTGGTGCAATAGCCGCATTGGGCGGCGAAATTGGCCATGAAGGCCTCCTGGAGCGGGTGCGGCCCGGCCCCGGAGCGCAGGTCCGCCACAGTCGAGACCTCGCGGCCCTCCACCGTCTCGGCCAGCGTGATGCAGGCCAGATGCGGCTCGCCGTCTATGTGGACGGTGCAGGCCCCGCACGTGCCCTGGCCGCAGCCATATTTCGGCGTCAGGTCGCCGACGCCGCGCCTGAGCACATCGAGGAGATTGGCGCCGCCGTCGACGAAGGTCGCGCGATCCTCGCCGTTGAGGCGGAACTGGACGGGCGTCTTGGGCATGGTCAGCGGCCCTCCAGCATGCGGGTGAGGTGGACGGGTGCGACCTCGCGACGATACCAGCCGGTGGCGAGCGCGTCGGTGGGCGGATCGAGGCCCTCGGTCGCGACGGACGCAGCCGCGGCGATGGTCCGCGCGTTGAGCCCCCCACCGGTCAGCGCCCGCTCGACGGCCGCGATGCGCACGGGCGTCGGTGCCATGTTGCCATAGGCCACGCGAACCTCGCCGGAGCGCGGCAAATGTGCCGCCATGGTCATCACCGCAACGCCCTTGGGGTGGACGCGCTGAACCTTCTTGAAGCGGAACTGCGACGCGTCGCGTGGCCGGTCGAAGCGCACGGCGCGGATGATGCGGTCGCGATAACGTTCCCGCGCGGCGAAGAAGGCCTCAAGGTCGAGGATGGGTTCGCGGTCGTCGGCAAAGGCTATGCGGGCGCCGAGCGCGAGGAGCGCGACGGCGAAATCTCCATAGGGCGCCTCGGCATGAAGATTGCCGCCCGCCGTCGCGGCCGAGCGGATGGCCGGCCCGCCGACCGCCCGCGCCACCGGCGCGAGGATGGCGAGGTCCCGCTCCGCCGCGATCCGCGCCATGGTGATGCCCGCGCCGAGGGTCACGGTCTCGTAGTCGATACGGATGTCGTCGGCCCGCTCGCGGGCGC
The DNA here is from genome assembly GCA_963799285.1 of uncultured Alphaproteobacteria bacterium. Classification (GTDB taxonomy): domain Bacteria; phylum Pseudomonadota; class Alphaproteobacteria; order Rhizobiales; family CAWCWK01; genus CAWCWK01. The sequence goes on along the minus strand of CAWCWK010000004.1, from coordinate 2,646,867 downwards.
GCACGAGGCGTGTAAGCTCTGGCGCGCCCTCGTTGACGGCGCGCATCAGGATCGTGCCGCCGCCGAGGAAACGAGCCCCGGGCCCAAGCGCACGCTCGGCCGAGCTGAGATCGGCATGCGTTTCGGTGGTGACGCTCATCTCAGGCCGCCTCCGCCATGTGATCGCGGATGGCGTCGAACCCGGCCTGGTAGATGCCTTCGCCGACGAGCTCCGCCATCGCCCTTTCCTGGCCCCTGGGCGTGTCGAAGCGCGATTCCCAGGTCCAGACCGTGCGGTCGCCATCCGTGACCGGGGCGAGGCGGACATGGCTGACATAGTTGAGAAGCGGCACGGGCGTCTCCAGAAGGCAGTAGGAATAGGCCATGTCGGCGTCCGACAGCGTGAGGAGCTGCTCCCTGAGCTCGCTCCCATCCGGCAGGGTGAAGCGGCGCACGCAGCCGACCGTGTCGGCAGACTTCCTGCGCTCGATCTCGGAGGTCGCGATGGCGGGATGCCACCATTCGTGGCCGTTGAAATCGCGGATCACATCCCAGACCGCCTCGGCCGGATGCTCCATCACGGTGCTGCGGACGACCTTGACCATCAGCCGACGAACCGCCGCTTGAGGGCGTCGAACCCGCCTTGGAAGACGCCGGAGCCGATGCTGGAGACGAGATCGGCCTCGTCCGCCTCGTCGCATTCGAACTCGGCCGTCCACTCGATGAACGTGCGGTCGCCGTCGGTGATGGGCGTGAGGCGCAGCGTCGCGATGTAGTCGGTCAGCGGCATGGGGGATTCGAGGATCGAATAGGTGCAGAAATAGTCGAAGTCGGAGAGCCCGAGGAGCTTCTCGCGCAGGCGATCGCCGTTCTGCAGGCGAAAGTCGCGCACGCAGCCGATCTTGTCGGCCGGCTCGCCGTTCTCGATCCGGCTCTCTCGGATGGCCGGGTGCCAGCGCGGCAGGCCGTTGAAGTCGCGCACCCGGTCCCAGACCGACTTGGCCGGGGCGTCGATGATGGAGGAGACGTAGACGCGCGCCACCGATCAGCCCTTCGTACCGGCGGGCTTGGCCTCGGTGGGCTTGTCGCCAGCTTTGTCGCCTCCCCTTCCGCCCGTCTCCTTAGGCCCCGTCTCCTTGGCGATCCGCTGCATGTCGCTCGCCTCGCGGATGAGCCCGCCCATCTTGGAGAGGTTGCCGCCCTCGATGCCGATGTCCGCAAGGAGCCCGTCGATGAGCGGGGCCTGGACGCGGTATCTGAGCGCTGAGTTGATGACCTCGTCGGTCGCGTTGCCGCCGCCCGATCCGCCGATCCCGCCGCCATCGGCGCCCGAGAGCTGCATGATGCGGATGTCGTTGATCTTCTCCAGCGGCTTGACGCTCGCGGCCACGATGCCCTCGACGCGCTCCAGCAGCCTGGCGCGGAAGATCGAGAAGCGGGCCTCGTCGGTCAGCATGTTCTCGGCCTCGTTGAGGAGGCGCTGCGCCTCGGCCTCGACCTCGCGGCGCACGCGCTCGGCGCCGGCGGCGATGCGGGCCTCCTCGGCTGCCTTCTCGGCCATCACGAGATCGACGGAGCGGCGCCGCTCCGCGCTGATCGTCTCCCTCACGGTCTGGACGGCTTCCTCGGCCTCGATCGCGCGGGCGCGGGCCTCCTCGGCCTTGATCTGGGCGGCCGATTCCTCCAGCGAGCGCTCGTAGACGGCGACCGCCTTCTCGATCTGCGCCGTCTCTATGGCCCGCTCGCGGTCGACCTCCAGCCGGCGCCGCTCCGTTTCCTGGCCGATCCGAGCCTCGTCGAGCCCGCGCTCGGACGAGATGCGGGCGCGCTCGATCTCCTCGGTCGAGGCGATCTCGGCCTCGCGAAGCGCTTGGACCCGCGCGATCTCCAGCTGCTCCAGCGCCCGGCGCCGGTCCAGCCGCGCCGCCTCGAGGCTGCGCTCGCGGGCGACTTCGGCCGTGTCGATGTCGCGGGTGGCGGCTATCTCGGCGATGCGGACCTTGGCGTTGGCATCCGCGCGCTCGCGCCGGGTCTCGGCCAATGCGATCACGCGGGCCTCGTCGGCCGCCTCGATCGCGCGGCGGCGTTCGATATCGGCGATCTCGCGGGTGCGGGTGGAGGCGATACGCTCCTGCTCCAAGGCGAGCTCGGTCTCGATGCGCTGGCGGTCCGTCTCCTCGGCGGCCGCGATCTCGGCGGCCTCGACGGCGCGAGCCCGGGCGATCTCGCGCCGGCGCACCGCCTCTTCCTGGGCGATGCGGGCGGCCTCGGTCGCCTCGCGCGAGGCGATCTCCGCCTCCTCGATCGCGCGGCGCTGCGCGATCTCGCGGGACTGCGTCTCCTCGCGCGAGCGGATGCGGGCGGCCTCGATGGCCTGTTCCTGCGCGAGGCGCGCGGTCTCGGTCGCCTCCCGCGCGGCGATCTCGGCCTCTTCGAGCGCCCGGGTGCGGGCGATCTCGCGCGCCTGCGTCTCCTGCTCGTTGGAGATCCGCGCTTCCTGCACGGCGCGTTCCTGCGCAATGCGGGCCTTCTCGGTCTCCTCGCGCGCGCGGATCTCGGCGGCGTCGAGCGCCTGCTGGCGGGCGATCTCGCGCTCGCGCGTCTCCCGGTCCGACTGGATGCGCGACGCGCTGATCGACTGCTCGTTCTCGATCCGGGCCCGTTCGATCGCCTCGTTGGCGATGATCTGCGCGCGCTCCGCCTCGGTGTCGCGCTCCGCCCGCTCGCGTGCCAGCTCGGCCCGCTGCCGGGCGCGGCTGAACTCGATCTCGCGCTCCTGCTCCAGGCGCGCAGCCTCCGACTCGCGCTCGATATCGAGCACCTGGCGCTCGGCGGCGAGGTTCCGGGTGCGGATCTGAACCATCGAATCCTGCTCGATGTCGTTGCGGAGCTTCCGGCGCTCCTCGATGTCGCGGATGAGCGCGGTCAGGCCCTCGGCGTCGAACCGGTTAGACGGGTTGAAATACTCGAGGCTCGTCTGGTCGATATCGCGGATCGCGACCGATTCCAGCTCCAGCCCGTTGCGCGCCAAGTCTGCTTGGGCGGTCTCCAGCACGCGCGCGACATACTGGCCGCGGCTCTCGTGCATTTCCGGCATCGTCATCTCGGCGGCGACGACGCGCATGGCGCTCTCGAACTTGCCGGAAAGCAGCTCGTGCAGGCTCTCGGGGCGCTGTGTGCGGCGCCCGAGCGTCGAGGCGGCCAGCGCCACGGCCTGCTTGGTGGGCGCGACCCGGACGTAGAACTCGGCGTCGACGTCGACCCGCATCCGGTCCTTGGTGATCAGCGCCTCGTCCTTCTCCCGGGTCACGGGCAGGGTGAGCGTGTTCATCGCGACGGGCGTGATGTCGTGGACGATCGGCCAGACGAAGGCGCCGCCGTCGATCACGACCTTCTCGCCGAAGAGGCCCGTGCGCACGAAGGCCGTCTCCTTGGTGGAGCGGCGGTAGAGCCATTGCATCACGAAATAGACGATCGCGACGACGATGACCGCGGCTATGAGCCAGAGGATGAGCTCGCCGATGAGTTCTCCGGTCATGAACACCCCCTCACATCCATCTCATCGCTCGGTGCGGCGCCCGGCGCCGCGGTTTCATTCGCACCCATCACCGGATCGCCTTGAAGGCGCGCGTCTGCGCGGTCAGCGCGACCTCGGTCGGCAGGCGCTCCATCGAGGAGGCGCCGTAGAAGCCGTGGCAGTGCCGGGTGTTCTCCAGAACGAAGGCCGCGTCCTCCGGCATCGCCACCGGCCCGCCATGGACGAGGACGATCGCGTCGGGATTGACGTCGAGCGCGGCCGATGCCCAGGCATCGGTCAGCCGGGGCGCGTCCTCCAGCGTGACGGCCGTGTCGGCGCCGATCGATCCGCCGGTCGTCAGCCCGAGATGGACGACGATGATGTCGGCCCCGGCCTTGGCCATGGCGGCCGCGTCTTCCTCGGAGAAGACGTAAGGGGTGGTCAGCATGTCCTTCTCGTGCGCCGCCCGGATCATGTCGACCTCGAGGGCGTAGGACATGCCCGTCTCCTCTAGGTTCTGCCGGAAAACGCCGTCGATCAGGCCGACGGTCGGGAAGTTCTGCACGCCCGCGAAACCGATGCGCTTCAGCTCGTCGAGGAAGACGTCCATCACCCGGAACGGGTCTGTGCCGTTCACGCCCGCCAGGACCGGCGTCTTCTTGACGACGGGCAGTACCTCGGACGCCATGTCCACGACGATCTGGTTGGCGTCGCCATAGGCGAGCAGCCCGGCCAGCGAGCCTCTGCCAGCCATGCGGTAGCGGCCCGAATTGTAGATCACGATGAGGTCGATCCCGCCCGCCTCCTCGCATTTGGCCGAGAGCCCGGTGCCGGCCCCGCCGCCGATGATGGGCTCGCCGGCGGCGATCATCGCGCGGAAGCGCTGCAGGATGGCGGCGCGGGACGTGTCTGTCATGGGCGTGCTCATGCTCGCGCCCTCCTCGTCGGGGTCATGGCGCTCCCGTGCAGCTCGCGGTAGGCGGCCACGACGGCGCGGGCGAAGGCGGGGTCGTTGATGTGGTGGGGAACGCGCACGAGGCGGCGGGTCGTCGTCTGGCGGGTCGTCTCGGCGAGCGCGGCGAAGAGCGCGGCGTCGGCCTTCGGGTCGTGGAAGGCCTGGCCGGGCGCGTCGAGCGCGGAGACGCCGCCCTCGGGCAGGAAGAAGCGCATGGGCGCGTCGATCGCGTTGAGCCGTTCGCCGATGAAGCGGCCGATCCGGTCGTTCTCCTCCGGCGTGGTCCGCATCAGCGTCACCTGAGGATTGTGCTCGTAGGTCAGGCGGCCGGCATAGCGCTCCGGCACAGTGTCGGGCGCGCCGAAATTGACCATGTCGAGTGCGCCGCAAGACCCGATATAGGGCATGCGCGCGCGGGCGAAGGCGCCGAAGCGGTCTTCGTGGGCGGGGAAGACGCCGCCCATGAGCCGGTCGCAGACCTCGGTCGTCGTCAGGTCCATCACGCCCGCCACACGCCCGGCATCGACGAGCGATTCCATCGCAGCGCCGCCCGTGCCGGTGGCGTGGAAGACGAGGACGTCGTGATCGGCCTCCATCATCCGCTGCACGGCCTGGACGGCCGTCGTGGTGACGCCGAACATGGTGAGGGCGAGGGCGGGGCGCTCCTCGACTTCCCTTCGCGTTCGCCGCGCTAGGACCATGCCGGCCAGCGCGTTGGCGGCGTTGGCGAGAATGTCGCGCGTGATCGTGTTGAGGCCGGCCACGTCTGCGACGGCGTTCATCATCGTGATGTCGGAGGCGCCGACATAAGGCGCCGTCTGGCCGCTCGCGACGGTCGAGACCATGACCTTGGGCACGCCCACGGGGAGGACGCGCATGGCGGGCGCGGCGATGGCCGTGCCGCCAGAGCCGCCGGCCGAGACGATGCCGGCCACCCCCTCGCGACCGCTCGCGTCCACCTGCCGGCGCATCCAGCGTTCGAAGGCGAGCGTCATGCCCGCCACCGCCTCGCCCCGGTCTCCGGTGAAGACGCCGGCGGAACCGCGCGGGTGGTGGGCGGCGATCTGATGGGCCGGCACGTCGGCGCCCGAATGGCCGCCCGAGGTCGACAGATCGACGAGCCGGACGGGCAGGCCGTGCGCGAGGATGCGATCGCGCACGAAGCGCAGTTCCTCGGCCTTGGTGTCGAGTGTGCCGGCGACGAGGACCACGCGCTCGCCGGGCGAGGCGACGGGGCGCAGCTCGGCGCCGGTGGGGCTGGGCGCGGCGCCGGAAGGCTGCGCGGTTGAGAGCGTGCGGGCCGAGCGCTCGATGACGCGTACCGGCACGGGCCGACTCCAGCGGGTCGGGATGGTGGGATTGGAGAGGTAGATCTTCGGCAGCGTCTTCGGTGCGGCCTGCGTCTCGGCGCCGGTGCTCTCCGCCTCGTCCTCGCCGTCCGTCTCGTCGTGCCCGTGCCGGCCGACGCCGAGGAGGCGCTGCTGGAGGTCACGGTCGGCGGAGAGCTGGGCGCTGTCGACGGTGCGGTTGATCCGCCCGTTGACCATGATCGCGACCTGGGAGGCGACCGTTGTCGCGACGCCGATATTCTGCTCGATGACGAGGACGTCGATCTCGCCCTCCTCGGCCAATGCCAAGAGCATGGCCTCGACCTGATCGACGATGACGGGGGCGAGGCCCTCGGTCGGCTCGTCCATCACGAGAAGGCGCGGGTTGAGGAGGAGGGCGCGGGAGATCGCCAGCATCTGCTGCTCGCCGCCCGACAATTGTCCGCCGCCATTGGCCTTGCGCTCGCCGAGGCGCGGAAAGGTCTCGTAGATCCGGTCGATCGACCAGGAACCCTCGTGACCGTTGGAGACGAGCTTGAGGTGTTCGTCCACGCTCAAGGACCGCCAGAGCCGGCGCCCCTGCGGCACGTAGCCGATGCCGGTGCGGGCGACCTGGGCCGGGGAGCGCCCGATCAGGCTCTCGCCATGGAAGCGGACGGCGCCCGAGGCCGGCACCAGCCCCATGATCGCCTTGCAGAGCGTCGTCTTGCCCATGCCGTTGCGGCCGACGACGGAGACGACGCCGCTGGGAAGCGTGAGGTCGACGCCCTGCAGCGCGTGGCTTGCGCCGTAGTAGACGTTGAGGCCGCGCACCTCGAGCGCCGGCGGTCCGATCCTCTCGGCCATCAGTGCCCGCCCCCGAGATAGAGGGCCTGGACCTCCTCGTCGTCCTCGATCTCGGCCGGCGAGCCTTCCTTGAAGATGCGCCCGTTGTGCATCATCGTCACGCTTTCGGAAACGCGCAGGGCCACGTCCATGTCGTGCTCGATGATGATATAGCCGATATGCGCCGGCAGGTTGGTCAGGATCTCGATGAGCTCTCGCCGCTCGGTCGGGGAGAGGCCGGCGGCCGGCTCGTCGAGGAGGATGAAGCGGGGCGCGCCGGCGAGCGCCAGTGCGATCTCCAGCTGGCGTTGCTGGCCGTAGGAGAGCGTGGAGACGAGCCGGTCGCGCGCATCGCCGAGATGGACGGCCTCGACGAGCCGCTCCGAGGCCTCGACCAGCGCATCGTCGCGGCGCGGTCGGACGAGGGAGAACCGGCCGCGCGAGACGCCGCGCGAGGCGAGGTAGACGTTGTCGAGGACGCTGAGCCCGGTGAACAGGAGCGAGATCTGGTAGGTGCGTCGCAGGCCCCGGCGAATGCGCTCATGGGCAGGAAAGGCGGTCACGTCCTCTCCGAAGAGGCGGATCGTGCCGGTGGTGGGCAGAAAATCGCCGGTGATGCAGTTGAAGAGCGTCGTCTTGCCAGCGCCGTTAGAGCCGAGCACGGCGCGGCGCTCTCCGGGGCGCACCGTCATGGTGATGTCCTCCAGCGCGGCGAGCGCGCCGAACATGCGCCCGACGCCGCGCAGCTCCAGGGCGTTTGCGGTGCCGGCGGCCGAGAGGCGCTCGGAGACGGAGGTGGGCGCGAGGGCCATCAGCGCTCGCCCTCCGCGTGGCTCTCGCCCGTCAACGGATCGCGCGTGCCCCGCCGGGCCCGCCATTTCGACCAGAGGCCGAGAACGCCGTCATCCGACCAGAAGACGATGAGGAGGAAGCCCGCCCCGACGAGGAGCCGGAAGCGCTCGCCATCGAGCCCGACCGAGACGAGCGCGTCGAGCGCGAAGGTGCGCAGCAACACGTAGATGATGGCGCCGATGAAGGGCCCGATCGGATGGCGCAGGCCGCCGATGACGGCGATGATCAGGATGTCGATCGCGGGGCCGACGGCGACCGTGCCCGGCGAGATCGCGCCCGTCTGCCAGACGAGAAGCACGCCCGCCACGGCCGCGATGAAGCTGGCGAAGGCGTAGGCGAGGATGCGGTGCGCCGTCGGGTCGAAGCCGAGCGCGGACATGCGCCGGTCGTTGTCGCGCACGCCCTGGAGCGCGAGGCCGAAGGGCGATCGGGCGACGTAGAGGACGAGGAGATAGGAGAGGACGGCCGCGGCGAGCGAGAGGTAGTAGAAGGGCGTGGCGGAGCGCCAGTCCACACCGAAAAGGGGCGGCGGAAGGACCTGGTTGATGCCGGAGAACCCGTTGAAGAGCACGTAGTTCTGCCGCACGAAGTAGAAGAAGGCCGTCGAGATCGCGAGCGTGATCATGATGGTGTAGATGCCGGTCGTCCGCACCGCGAGCGCACCGGTGAGCGTGCCGGCGATGACCGCGATGAGGATCGCGATCGGCACCGCCAGCCACCAGGGCCAGCCGAGCGAGATCGTGTCGACGGCGCTGGTGCCGAGGATCGCGACCATGTAGGCCGCGACGCCCGCCACGCTCATCTGCGCCAGGCTCACCATGCCGCCATAGCCGCCCAGGAACATCAGCGACAGCGCGATCATGCCGAGGATGAAGGACCAGCCGAAGACCTGGTAGAGGACGAAGTCGGAGGTGACGAGCGGCATGAGAAGGAGGATGGCGCCGACGACCCAGTAGGCGCGGGGGATGCGCTGGAGGAGGCGGCCGAGCGCGTTGAGCTCCGGTCCATCCTCGGCGGCGCCCACGGATGCGGGGTCGGTGACGGCCATCGTCAGCGCCCACTCGTCACAAGGCCCTGCGGGCGGAAGGCCAGCACGAGGACCATGATGAGGAAGGTCAGCACGACGGCGTAGGTCGGCATGTAGACCGAGCCGAACTGCTCGGCGAGGCCGATGATGAGCGCGCCGAGCGCCGCGCCCGGGATCGAGCCCATGCCGCCGACGATGACGACGACGAGGGAGGCGAGGAGGAAGCGCGTGTCCTCGCCCGGCGCCATCGACTGGAACGTGCCGCCCACCACGCCGGCCAGCCCCGCCAGCCCCGCGCCGAAGGCGAAGACGAGGATGAAGACGCGCTGGATGCGCACGCCCGTGGCCGAGAGCATGTCCCGATCGTCGACGCCGGCGCGGATGATCATGCCGATCCGCGTCTTGTTTAGCGCGAGCCACATGCCGACCCCGATCAGGATCGCCACCGCCAGGATGAAGAGCCGCACGATCGGATAGGTGAGGTAGAGGATCTCGCCCGAGCGCCGGTTGATGCCGGTGGCGAGCGGCAGCTCGATCGGGCCGGAGAGCCAGCCGGGCGCGAGTATCTGGTAGAAGTCGCCGCCCCAGACCCAGAGCATGAGGTCGGCCACGAGGATCGAGATGCCGATCGTGACCAGCGTCTGCTTGAGGTCGTCCCCCTCCATGCGCGAGAAGACGAGCGTCTGGAGGAGGACGCCGAGCGCGCCGACGACCAGGAAGGCGACGACGAAGGAGAGAAGCCAGAGGCCCGTCAGGTCGGCGACCTCGTAGCCGATATAGCCGCCCAGCATATAGAGAGAGCCGTGGGCGAGGTTCACGTTCTTCATCAGCCCGAAGATGAGCGTGAAGCCGGACGCGACGAGGAAATAGAGCGCGCCGAGCGTGATGCCGTTGAAGAACGCGTTGAGAAAGATCTTCTTGCGCCCGGCCACGTCCTCCAGCCAGTCCGGCCAGGGCGCGAAGATCGCCCAGACGAAGGCGGCGACGAGGAGGAGGATGACGAGGAACCAGACCGGCCGGCGCCGGGCGAAGGCGGTCATGACCCGGCCGCGCCGCGCGGCGCGTGCCCCTGACGGTCAGCGTCTCTGTGTGATCCCGCCTGCATGGTCGAACGATAGGCCGCGCCCGAAGCCCTCCGCGTACCGCGCAGTCGCTTTCTGAAGAGGGTGCGGGCCGGGCTCACGTCTGCACGCGGCGGCGGTAGTCGCTGGGGCTGATACCGCTGTTGGCGGTGAAGAAGCGGGTGAAGCTGGCCTGGCTGGCGAAGCCGAGATCGAGCCCGATCGACGTCACCGTCTCGTGCGTCGTGGAGAGCCGCTCGATGGAGCGCTCCATCTTGAGCGCGTTGACGTAGATGTTGGGCGTGACGCCGAGATTGGTGCGGAAGAGCTTGAAGAAGTGCGGGCGCGAGAGGCCGACCTCGCGGGCGATCCGGTCGAGTACGATCTCCTCGCCCAGGCTCTCGCGCATCAACCGGACGGATTTGCGGATGCGATAGTCGCGTAAGGGCTCGCGCAGGCCTGACGGTGCATCCTCGTCCTCGGTGCAGGCCCAGGACTGCGCCTCGCACAGACGGGTCAGATCGAAGACGTGGTCGGCGATGACGGCCGAGAGCGGATCGTCGGCCTCGCCGCGCCAGCGACGGCGAAGGCGAATCTGGTCGTCCTCCGGGTTGCGCCGGCAGGCGAGGACGAGATCGTCCGTAATGGCCCGCACGAGCCCCGCAATGTCCTGGTCGATGCGGATGCCGCCCCGGCCGAAGACGAGCGGACGACCGTTCTGCGGCAGGCCGATCGTGCGCATCCGCCCGCGCCTCTCCGCATGGCGGGCCTCGTACCAGTCGGGGGAGATATAAAGCGTCAGGCACGCACATTCGCGCCGGCCGGGCACGAAGCGGTGCATCTCCCAAGGGCTGACGGCGGCGGCGCTGCCAATGGTCAGCGGCAGGCACCGGCCCTCGGCCTCGATGGCGGCGGGCACGCCCTCCAGCAGGAAAATGAGATGGCCCTCGCGATGCGCGTGCGGCGCGAGCGGCCGGTTCAGCCGATTGAGCGTCGCGCGCCCGAACGCGCCGTGGTGCACGGCCAAATCCGCGCTCATCCCGTCCCTCCTCCTCGGCCGGCGACCTCATTGGGCGGGTCGCTCGGCGGTAGGGACGGTGGCATGCGCGCGCGGGGGCTGTCAAAGGCTGTGGACGAGTGGGCGAAGCGCGCGCGGCGGTCGAGTGCGCGCGCCTTCGGTTCGGGGGCGGGGAGGGCCGGGAGGGGTGGTCGATCAACCGCCGGCGATCCTCCCTCTTCCGCCTGTGGGCTCTTGCCGAGGTTAGAAGGACCGTTCGCGCGTGGGCGTCGAACGAAAGGCGCCGCCGGAGGAGGCCCCCGGCGGCGCGACGCTTCAGCGAGCGGCTGTGCCGGCGGCTTAGCCGGTGCACTCCACGATGTCGCGGGACGGCAGGCCGAGGGCGCGGAACTCGGCCTCTTCCATGCCGAGCGTCTGGTTCACGTTGTCGACCTTGCGGACCATTTGCGTCGTCAGGTTGCCGTCGTCGCCCTCGACGACCTCCACGATGAAGGTCGAGCCGATGGCCTGGCGGTTCTCGTCGAGCGTGATGGTGCCGTTAGGCGCCTCCAGCGTGATGTCGGCCAGGCAGGCCCGAAGCGCCTCGTGCCCGTCCGAGAGATCGCCGCCGACCTCGTTCATGCAGGTCAGCGCGGCGGTCGTCGCGTTGTAGTAGTTGGTGCTCATCAGCGCCGGCGTCGGGAAGCGCTCGTCCTCGGCGAAGGAGGTCTGGTACTTCTCGACCCACTCGGCCCAGGCCGGGCTGTCATAATCGTCGGCCTGCGGGCCCGAGGACGGCGTGCCGATGAGCGCGTTCTTGGCCGTGCCCTTGGCCGAGAGCACCGTGCCGTCGACCATGATGGAGCCGCCGATCAGGTTCGCGTCGCCGCCGGCCTGCTGGTACTGGTTGAGGAAGTTGACGGCATCGCCGCCGCCGAGGCCCACATAGATCGCGTCCACGTCATCCGGCAGGGCCGCGATGATGGAGCCGAAATCCTTGGTGCCGAGCGGGACCCACTGGCGCTCGACGATCTCGCCGCCCGCCTCGCAATAGCCGAGCGCGAAGCCGAGGAAGTTGGTGTAGGCGAAGGAGTAGTCCTCGGCGACCGAGGCCACGACCTCCCAACCCTTCTCGTTGAAGACGTATTCGCCGAGGCCCACGCCCCACTGCGCGCCCTCGGTGTTGAAGCGGAAATAGTTGGGGCAGGGATCGACGAAGGTCGTCTCCTGCGCGCCCGACGTGCCGTCGATGAAGGTGACCTCGGGGTGCGACTTGCAATAGTCGCGCACCGCGATGCCCTCCGAGCCCGAGAGCGGGCCGATGATGATGTCGACCTCGTCCTGCTCGACCAGCTTCCTGACCGTGCGCAGCGCCGTCTCGGGCGAGGCGTCCGTCGGGCCGACGATGACCTCGATCGGGCGCCCGCCAGCCATGTTCTCGAAATCGTTGAGCGCGATCTGGAAGCCGCGCTGGCCTTCCTCGCCGAGCACCGTATAGGTGCCCTCGAGCGTCGTCATGAAGCCGATCTTCAGCGGTTCGGCGTCCTGCGCCAGCGCAGGGGCGGCGATGAGAAGGGTGGCGGCGCTCGCCAGCAATGTGCGTTTTAGCATGGGTCTCTCCACAGGCGCGCCTCGCGGCGCTTTTCGCGTTTCCGGATCCCTCGCGCTCTTGAGCGGCGCATTGGGCCGAGACGGCGCGGCCCGAACGGTTGCCGCCCGGGACGCGTCTCAGGCCGATACCGTGCCCGGGGACGCGCCAAGGGGCAAGCCGGGCCATACCCAACCGTCTGATTGAATTGCGTATGCGGCGCGCGGCAGGCGGGGAGGAGCTCTAGTGCGCCTCCTGCCAGTTGGCCGCGTCGTTGGCGTCGACGACGAGCGGCACGGCCAGTTCCAGCGCCGGCCCGGCCGCGCCCTCCATCACCCGCTTGACGACCGCGATCGTCGCCTCGACCTCGTCGGCCTCGGCCTCGAAGACGAGCTCGTCATGGACCTGAAGGAGCATGCGTGCCTTGAGACCTTCGGCGGCGAGCGCATCCTCCATGCGGATCATCGCGCGGCGGATGATGTCGGCGGCCGTGCCCTGGATGGGGGCGTTGATGGCCGCGCGCTCGTTAAAGGCGCGATCGTTCGGGTTCTTGGAATTGATGTTGGGGTAGTGGCAGCGCCGCCCGTAGAGCGTTGTGACATAGCCCTGCCGGTGCGCGCTCGCCTTGGTGTCCTCGATATAGTCCCTGATGCCGGGGAAGCGCGCGAAATAGCGCCCGATATAGTCCTGCGCCTCCTGGCGCGGAATGCCGAGCCGGGCCGCCAGCCCGAAGGCGGAGATGCCGTAGATGATCCCGAAGTTGATCGTCTTGGCCTTCCGCCTGAGGTCCGGATCGACGGTCTCCACATCGACGTCGAACATCTCGGCCGCCGTCGAGGCGTGGATGTCGCGCCCCTCCGCGAAGGCCTCCCTCAGCTGCGGAATCTCGGCCATGTGCGCGAGGATGCGCAGCTCGATCTGGCTGTAGTCGGCCGAGATCAGCCGCGTGCCCTCGGGGGCCACGAAGGCCTTCCTGATCGAGCGGCCGATCTCGGTGCGGATCGGGATGTTCTGCAGGTTCGGATCGGATGAGGAGAGCCGCCCCGTCGTCGTCGCGGCCAGCGAGAACGAGGTGTGCACCCGCCCCGTATCCGGGTTGATCGCGGCCTGGAGCGCGTCCGTATAGGTCGATTTCAGCTTGGTCAGCTGGCGGTATTCGATCACGAGCCGGGGGAGCGGGTGCTCGGCGGCGAGCTCCTCCAGCACCGTCACCGGTGTTGCCCACATGCCGGACTTCGTCTTCTTGCCGCCCGGCAGCTTCAACTGCTCGAAGAGGATCTCGCCGAGCTGCTTCGGGGAGCCGACATTGAACTTCGTGCCGGCCGCGTCCGTGATCTCGTCCTCCAACCGCGCGATGGTCTGCGCGAATTCGACCGACAGCTTGGAGAGGGCGGCCCGATCGACCGCGATACCGCGCTTCTCCATGCGTGCCAGCACCGGCACGAGCGGGCGCTCCAGCGTCTCGTATACGGTCGCGACCTGGCGCGCGACGAGGCGGGGTTTGAGGACGTCGTGCAGCCTGAGCGTGACGTCCGCATCCTCGGCGGCGTATTCGGTCGCGCGGTCGATCGCGACATAGTCGAACGTGACTTTCGACTTGCCCGTCCCCGCCACGTCCTTGAAGGCGATGCACTTGTGCGCGAGCCAGCGCTCGGACAGCTCGTCCATGCCGTGCCCGCCCTTGCCGGCGTCCTGCGCATAGGAGAGGAGCATCGTGTCGTCGAAGGGCGCGACCGCGATGCCGTAGCGGCTCATCACCTGCCAGTCATATTTCATGTTCTGCCCGACCTTGAGCACGCTCGGGTCGGTGAGAAGCGGGGTCAGCTTGTCGAGCGTTTCGCGAAAGGGGAGTTGCTGGAGCGCCGGCGCACCGGCATCGAGCAGCGTCTCGCCCGCCTTGTGATCGAGCGGGATGTAGGCCGCGCGGCCTAGGCGGGTGGCGAGGCAGATGCCGACGAGATTGGCCTGAACGGGGTCGAGCGAATCCGTCTCGGTATCGAAGCCGATGCGTCCGCTCTCGAACCCTTCCGCGATCCACGCATCGAGCGCCTCCGGCGTGTCGATCGTGACATAGGCCGCGCGATCGACCGTCGAGGTGATCGCCGCCGACTGGCGCAGCGCCGCAAGGTCGGAGGGCGTCTGCGGGCGGTCCGAGGGCTGCGCTGCCTTCGGATCGGGCCCGAGGAAGGAGAGATCGCCAAGGCCATCGGTGAGCCCGCCGCCGCCGTCGCCCTCGCCTGCACCATCGGGGTCGGCCGGGGCCGCGCCGCCAGTCCCCTGTGCCTCCATCACCCGCCGGGTCAACGTATTCAGCTCCATCTCGCGCAGGAAATCCACGAGCGCACCCGGCACCGTCTCGCGGACGGCCAGGTCCTCCAGCGCCACGTCGAGCGGCGCATCGACGGCCAATTCGCACAGCCGGCGGGAGATGCGGGCCTGATCGGCAAACTCCAAGAGGTTCTCGCGCCGCTTGGTCTGCTTGATCTCGGAGGCGCGCCCCAGCAGCGTCTCGAGGTCGCCGTACTCGCGGATGAGTTGCGCCGCCGTCTTCACGCCGATGCCCGGCACGCCCGGTACGTTGTCGGTCGAATCGCCCGCCAGCGCCTGCACGTCGACGACCCTTTCCGGCCCCACGCCGAACTTCTCGATCACCTCGTCGCGCCCGATCACCCGGTTCTTCATCGGGTCCCACATCGTGATCGTATCGGTCACGATCTGCATCAGGTCCTTGTCGGTGCCGACGATGGTCAGCGTCGCACCCGCCTTGGCGGCATGGGCGGCATAGGTCGCGATCAGGTCGTCCGCCTCATAGCCCTCCTGCTCCACGCAGGCCACGTCGAAGGCCCGGACCGCATCCCGGATCAGCGGGAATTGCGGGACGAGGTCCTCGGGCGGCGGCGGCCGGTGCGCCTTGTATTCCGGGTAGATGTCGTTGCGGAACGTGATCGAGGAGGCGTCGAAGACGACCGCCAGATGGGTCGGCTTCTCGCCCGCCACCCGGTCGCGCAGCAGCTTCCAGAGCATCTGGCAGAAGCCGGCCACCGCCCCGATCGGCAACCCATCAGACTTGCGCGTCAGCGGCGGCAGGCCGTGATAGGCGCGAAAGATATAGCCCGACCCGTCGACCAGCATGACATGGTCGCCGGGCTTCACCGTCTTGGCGTGGATGGAGGCGGCGGGGGAGGGGGGAGCAGCGGTCATGCCACCGGTTCTAGCCGCCCCGGCCCCGATGTTCCAGCGCCACCCCAACCCAGAAATCCCATTGCCCCCGCCCCGACCCGAAGCTATGGTCCCACCCGAAGCACCCGTAGCTCAGCTGGATAGAGCGCTGCCCTCCGAAGGCAGAGGTCACAGGTTCGAATCCTGTCGGGTGCGCCATTTGCGAACAAATCTCTGAACACCGCCGTGGGCGTTGCCCGTGCCGCTGCCGGCGAGGGTGGCCTCGAGCTTGTCGACGCGCCCAAAGAGGCGGGCGCTGTCCTTTCGCACCTCAACCCGGTCGATCACCTCGCGCAGGTAACGCCGCCGCATGAGCGGGTCACCATCGTTCAGTTTGCTGCGAAGGAGCTGAGAGAAGCTGGCGATCTGATCGGGCCGCAGAGGGGCGGTTGACTCGCTGCAGGTTCGCGTGTGGTCGATCTCGTCCCTCGCGCGGTCGCGGGCTTGGGTCATGGCCTCGATCTGGGCCTTCAGCGTCGGCTCGGTCGGGTCGAGGGTGCCTGCGGCGATGGCTGCGTATAGGCGGTTGAGCTTGGTTTCCGCCTCCTCGCTTTCTTTTTGCAGTCGCGCGATCCGGTCGCCGACATCCGTATCTCGGGCGGCACGGCGCTCGCGAAGCCCGGTCAGCATCGTCTCGATCCGGTCGGGCGTGAGGATGTCCGACAATAGCGTGTCCATGACGGCCGAGTCGAGTTTGGGCATCGGCACGCGAACGCCCCGGCAGGCGGTGGTGCCGACGGTGTGGCGGCCACCGCACGCGTAGTAGGTGTAGATCTTGCCGGACTTCGACGTGCCTGTCGTCGCGACCATGCCGGCCCCGCAGGCCTCGCAGGTGGCGAGGCCGCCGAGGAGGACCGCGCTGTTGGTCGTACGCGGGGCCGTCACGTTCGGAGCCGACTGCCTGAGCTTTGCCTGAACGGCCGCGAAGGTCGCCTCGTCGATGATAGCCGGAACGGCAACCTCAATCCATTCCTCCCGGGGCCGCGCTTTCTTCGTTCGGCTGTCGGTCCGGTTGAAGTGGTGCCGCCCAACATAGGTCTCACGGGTCAGGAGCAGATGCAGCGGACCGACGCCGAACTTTGCGCCCGCGCGCGTGCGGTAGCCGCTCCAGTTCAGCCAGCTACAGACGTCCTTCACCCCAAGGGGCGGCGTCGCTCCGCCCGGGTCGGGCGCACCGGAACCGTGCAGGTATAGCCGGAAGATCAGCCGGACGAGCTCGGCCTCGATGGCGTCGACGGCCAGTCGCTTCTTTGTTCGTGCGCCGCGCTTCTCCACCTCGACCGTTCGATAGCCGAGCGGCGGCTTCGAGCCGTTCCAGAACCCATCTCGGGCGTTAGCCAACATGGTTCGTGTGACGTGTTTGGCGGTTTCATCGGACTGATACTCGTCCATGACGCCAATCATGCGCCGCAAAAGGCGGGCAGAGGGTTCATCCTCGTCGCCAAGCTGCTGCGTGATCGAGACGACCCGCACGCCGGCCTTGCGCAGTTCGAGGAGCGTCAGTTCCTGCTGCGCGCCTTCGCGATAGAAACGGCTGTAGGAGTGGACCACGATCGCATCGAACGGGCGCGACGGGTCGCGCGCGTCGTCCAGCATACTTCTAAAGACGGGACGGCCCTCCTCCTTGTTCGCTGACCCCGCCTCCTCGTAGCGCGCGACGAACTTGTGGCCGCCTCGCGCTGCCCACTCCTCGACCGCCCGCATCTGGTCGGGCATCGACAGTTCGCCCGTGGCCTGACGCTGCGTCGAGACACGAACATAGGCGGCGACGCGAAGGGAGACGGGCTTGGTCATCGTACTCTACGAGTTTCGGGGAGGCACGTCGGGGCCATCGCCCTGTGGGGGCACGACCTCGCCGTTGGACGGTTCGGATGGGACATCGGCCGGGGCGTCGAGGATGACGTCGAGCTCGGTCCCGAGCCACTGCTCGAACAGGCATAGCTCCGCCGGCGTGACGGGGACAGGTGTCCGCGCCGAGGTCTGACAGTCGAAGCCGCGTCCGGGGGTGGTCGCGCTTTTGGCTTCGATGCGCCCAGCTGGTCTCTCGCGAGCGACACGCCGCTTGCGGGTCCGCTTCTCGGCCGAAGCCGGCGCCGCAGACATGGCGCGTGGGGGTATTGGCACAGCATGACGATGGCCCGCGCCGACCGACGGTCTTCACCTCGGGCTATGACCGCCGATCGACGCGGTAAAGTCACACCACCCTAGCCCGGGCGGCCCGCCGCGCCGCGCGTTCCTTTGATGGATCCGCGGAACGACAGACCTCCCCAGCATGCCGGACCGTTCTGCAAACGAGAAGAACCGCAGCGCGGACCGGGTGCTCTGCCCGAATGCCTCGCGGTTCGTTTCGATCCACGCCCCCGTGAGGAGGCGACTATCGGACTTGATCCGCGCCAGCACGGGAACAACGTTTCGATCCACGCCCCCGTGAGGAGGCGACAAATGGGAGGATCTGATGACGGCACGGCTTGATGTTTCGATCCACGCCCCCGTGAGGAGGCGACCCGGTGCGCAGGCGAAGGCGAGCTGTCAGTCACCAGTTTCGATCCACGCCCCCGTGAGGAGGCGACGCGAGGACGGCGGACGGGAAGCGGTCGATCTCGGAGTTTCGATCCACGCCCCCGTGAGGAGGCGACGCCGCATGTGTAACTCATTTTCGTGTCAGAGAATAATACCGTGATTGTGCGAAAGGGGCCTCCGAAACCTCGAGACTCGAGACGATGCGATGCCGGGTACGATAACAATAGGCGTTCTCAAAGGGCCGGGGGGTATGTGCGAACCTCTGCCGTCTAGGGCGGCCGCTTGGGGTTCGCGCGGACGTGACGTTCGTGGTGGGTTCAAGGTCCCGATGGCCGGCTCAGAAGATGAGCGGGCCCTTCATGTCGAGCGCCGGCTTGGCGCCGACATGCTCGACGCGGCGCTCCCAGTTGGCGCCGAGATGGTAGAAGCGCAGGCTATCGCACTCGGGATCGATCTCGGCGATGAGGCGGGCCTTCAGCGTTGCCCATTGGGCCGGATCGACCTCACACTCGAAGACCGAGTATTGCACGCGCTGGCCGTAGTCCTGAACGGCCCGCGCGACGCGTCGCAGGCGGCGCGGGCCTTCGGGATCGCTCGTGCGGACGTCGTAGGTGACGAGGACGAGCACGGGCTATTTCCACCCGAAGGCGGGGTAGCCGTCGAGTTCGCCCCGCAAGGCGCGGGCCAGGAGCCGCGCCTGGAGATGCCACAAAAGGCCGAGCGTCGTCTGCTCGCCCAGGAAGACATGACGCATCTCGTCGCGCTTGCGCTCCTGATAGGCGACGAGAACGGCGCGGCGACCGTCCTCGGTCATCCGCGTCGCGCCATTGTCCATGACGGTGAAGTCGCGCGCGTTGAGCTGGCGGCGGTTGAGCAGCGACAGGGCCAGACGGTCGGCGAAAAAAGGGCGGAACTCCTCCATCAGGTCCAGTGCGAGAGACGCGCGACCGGGTCGGTCGGTGTGGAGAAAGCCGACCGCCGGATCCAGCCCGACGCCTTCCAGCGCGCTACGGCAGTCCTGCGCAAGGAGTGCGTAGAGGAAGGACAGGAGCGCGTTGACCGGATCGAGCGGCGGACGGCGCGAGCGGGTCGTGAAGCGCAAGGCCGCGTCCTCGGCGCGGATCATGGCGTCGAACACGCCGAAATAGACGGCGCCCGCCTCGCCTTCCAGACCGCGCAGGGCGTCGACCGGCTGATCCTTGAGGGCGCGGCGGGCGACATCGGTCAGGCGTCGCTCGGCAAGCTCCAACGCGGCTACACCCGCGTCCGGGGTCGTGCCGCGATGGTCGCGCAGGGCGCGTCGCACTACGGCGCGTTGGTTGGCGACCTTGCCGATGACGAAACCGCGCGCGAAGGTGGCGCATGCGGCCGGATCGTCCGCCCCGCGATACTGGGCGCGGCGCAGCAGCACGTTGCCGCTGACCGGACCCTCCACGCGGGCAAGAAACCGGCCATACTCGGTCAAGAAGACGGTCGAAATGCCGCCTTCGGCCAGCGCGCCCATTAGCGCCGGGCTCATCGAGACGCGCCCGAACCCCGTCACGCCGCCGATCTGATGCATCGGCACCCGTCCGCGTTCCTCGCCGTCCAGCGAGACGACGACGTTGGCCCCGTCCTTGGACAGGTAGGCGCCTTGGGTGGTGACGTAGAGTGTGTTGAGATGGTGCCGCATCTAAGAAGCCGTCATCCTTCCGCCAGCCCGGCCATCCAGCGCGCGACGGAGCGGGGCGCCGTCATAGCTTGTGGGCGGCAGATTTCGAGCAGCGAGCAGCGCGTGCATTTCGCCTTGGCGTAGACGGGCGGGGGAGTCGTGCCGGTCGTGATCATCGCCCGAACGGCCCGCACGGTCGCGGTGGTGAGGTCGCGCAGCGCGGCGTCGAAGGAGACGGTCATCCGCCGGCGACGCTCACCGTAGAACAGTGCGCCTTCCGTAACGGGGCGGCCGAACATCTCCTCCAGCGCCAGACCCTGCGCGCACAGCTGCACCTCGTCGGCCCGGTGCGCCTTCGGGCGGCCACGCTTGTATTCGACCGGGAACGGCGTCTCGCCGGCCTCGTTTCGATCGCCTGCATGCATCTCGACGACATCGGCAATACCCGACAGGCCGAGCGCGAAGCTGCGCAGCGGCAGCGCGGTGAGCGTACGCACGCCCCGACGACGAGCGGCGCCTGGCTTGTCCGCCCGCTCGTGCAGCAAACGCCCTTCGACGGTGGCTCCGTCCTCGGCCCATTGCTGCTCGACGTGAATGAGCGCGCATTGGCGCGGGCAGAAGATATAATGCTGGAGCGCGGAGATCGGTACGAGAGCGGCCTCGCTGGCTTTTCCCCTCTCTTCCATCTCTTGGGTGCGCGCGCCGACGATCGCCGCCATCAGAACGCGATGATGTCTACGCCATCGGGCAGGTCCGCCTCGTCGACCTCGATCCGGTAGTCCGAATAGGCGCGGGCGGGTGGCCAGTTGTGGCTGCGCGTGTCGCCCACCGGCACGGCCTCGCCGTCGTGGACGCGCGAGACGGTGATGCGCTCGAACAGCTCGTGCGCCCGAGCATTGCCCAATGCCGAGGCATGCTTGAAGGCGATGCCGCGCCGCGCCGCCATCTGCCCGCGCGAGGCCGAGCGGTCGTGCTCGAACATCTGACCCATCGCTTCGAAGAAAAGGTCGAGATCAGCTTGATCGAAGCCCGTGCGTTCGGCCAGCTTGGCGTTCACGTAGCCATAGCCGAGATAGAGGCCGTAGGGCACGACGTGCTTTCGGCCCATCGTGCGCTCAAGATCGACGTCCTTCTCGTTTGTCACGGACGAGCGCGTGATCGTGACCTCCATCGGGCTGATCGGCTCGACCGAGCGCGAGAACGAGAGCTGGATGGGCCCGCGAACCTGGCCAGCATTCACCTCGGTCGTCATGACGGCGCCGAAGGTGCGGATATCGTAGAAGTTGGCGCACATCCACTGCGTGATCTTACGCGCTTCTTCCTCCTTCTTAGGCAGCTTCTTCGCCACCTGCTCGATTCCCGTCGCTTCATAAGCCTTGGCATGCGTGCGGTTGAGGACGCTGCGCTCGGCCATGTAGATGCCATGTCCGGGCTCGCCCTCCTTGGTCAGCGCGACGTAGTTGCGGATCTTGCGCTTCAGCGCGACGTCGGTGACCAGACCCTGCTGCGTCTCCGGGTCCATGCGCGGCAGGTTGCCGGCATCGGGGTCGCCGTTCGGGTTGCCGTTCGCGACGTCGAAGAGGAAGGCGAAATCGTAGCGGTTCTGCAGGGCGGTCATGCGGCGTCCTCGGTGGGGGTGTCGTCAGCGTCGGTGTCGAGGGCAGGGGCGGCCTTGCCGGCGTAGAAGGCCCGCTCCTGATGGTAGAAGCCGACGAAGAACCGGCCCTGGTCCTCGATCGGCAGCACGGCGGGGAAGGGAATGTCGCCGTCGTGCTGGCCGAGGATCTGCGAGACCGCCTTGTCGGCCTTCACGCCCGAGCCCGCCTTCTGCCCGCCGGCCTTCAGCAGCGCAGAGCGGTTGTGTTCGTAGCCGCGCATCAGCACCGGAAAGACGCGGCGCGGATTGACCGAGACGGCGCCGGCATACTTGTCGCGCAAGGTCGCGTTGCGCGGAATGTAGCTGGCCTCGGCATAGACATAGGCCGCAAAGAGGCGCCCCAGATTGTAGGGCAGGTCCTGGCTCGTCTCGTTCAGGCTCACGGGAAGCTCCGTTGTAACAGATGCGGGTGGCGGCGTACCCGCCTCGCGCGCGTCGAAGCGTGCCAGCCGGTTCACGACCGCCTTGAGGATGGCGACGCGGCGCGGGTTGAGGTTGCCCGGCTCGGCGCGCAGGCGCCCGAGCACGGCGGCGAGGAGGGTGCGGGGATAGCGCCCGCCGGTGAGGATGGCCTGCAGCATCTCCGCCGGCAGCCGTTCTGGCGCCTTGGCATTGGCGCGGCGCATCCAGTGTCCGCCGGCCGATTGCGGAGGCGTATGGGCAATCAGTTCCTGCGCCAGCTGCCATACGGGCGGCATCCGCGTGTCGCGCCTCGGCTCGATCGCGAAATCGTGCCAATGCTGCGCGAGATGGCGCTCGAATTCGCCCAGCGATCCGACATGCCAGAAGCGGACGCTGAGCCGGGCATTGTTGGGCGCGAGGCCGAGGACGTGAATGCGCGTATCGGGATCGAGGCCGGCGCCGAGCTTCTCGACGCCGACGCCTTGCGACAGCCTGTCCATGGCCTCGCGCATCGCGGGGGCGTCGTTGAGATCCGCGTCGAAGAGCGCGGTGCCGAGGAAGCTCTCTGCGGTCTCGGCCGCGTCGTCGCCGGCATTGGTCGATGCCCACCACGCGACCATCGTCTCGCCCACCCGCGTGGCGCGTCCCGATCCCTTGGCGAGGAGCGCGTTGAGCGCGGTGCCGTAGGCGAAGGCGGCCTCGGCCGAGACGGGGGCGTTGTCGCCCTGCACCTTGCCCTGCGAGGTGAAGGCATCGAGGTTGAAGGACACCAGCGAGGCGCCCGAACTCTGCGCGCCCATCACGCCCTTGATGGACGGGTGAAGGCGGGCGGTAGCACCGTCCCGGCCGGTCGCGAGGCAGGCCGCGGCCTCGGCGCCTGAAAGCGAGAGCCGCGCCCACGCTTCGCGGGCCGCCTCGCGCTCATGAACGAAGCCGCGCGGGCCGTCGCCGCCGTCCAGGCGGAACACGACGTTCTGGTCGAGCATGTCGGTCGGCCAGTCCAGCTCGGCGAAGCGCTCCGGCGTCCACGACTTGAGGAAGGCGAGGAAGGCGCGCAGCCCCTCGTCTTCCATGCCCTCCAGAGCGTTCTCGTGATAGGCGACGAAGGCAGCGTGTTCCTGCGCCGTACGACGACCCTGCCCGGCCCTCACGCGTTTCAGGGGCTTGCCGTCCTCGCCGACCTCCTCGAAGGGCTCGGCGATGACGCCCAGCACGTAGGCGGTCTTGTCCCAGAGGAAGACGGGTGCGATCCCCGACGCGTCGCTTCGGAGCCGCCGGCACTGTCAGCGTGCGCGGCGCGGGCTTCTTGGCCGAGGTATCGCGCAGGTCCGCCACGCCGGTCGGGCAACCCTCCGGGTCGATCAGGATTGCGTACGAGATACCGACCGGCGCGAAACCCGGCGGCGCAACGGCCCCGCGCGCGGCCAGCCGGTCGTAATATTCGGCCAACGCCGTCAGAATCGTCATGCGGTCAGGTCCGCCGCCTGCGCCGCGACGTCGATCACGCCGTCCGTCATCGACGCGCGAAAGAATTGCGGCGTGCGCCCGTTGGCGAAATCGAAATCGTGGAACATCCAGCCGAAATCCCGATCGCGCTCCTCGGGCGACAGGTTGGAGACCGGCATATCGCCTTCGACCAACGTGAAATGCGCCGGGAACTCGCGCACGCCCAGGCACGGCCGGTGAAAGCACTGACCGGACCGGGCGCGCCGCTTGAACATGTCGAGATGCTTGCCCTCGCTGTCGTCCGCGCCCCATTTTTCCGTGCGCTCGAAGCGGGCCTCGACGACGTAAGCCGACGTCGCGCAGGCCCAGCGTCGCGCGCTGCTGGCGGTCCTCGTCGACGATGTTGCGCAGGCCGGACAGGTCGCCCGTCTTCATGGCGGACTTCACCGTTCCCGCCCCGATCTTCGAGCCGACCTCGTTGCGCCGCACGCTACGAAACCGGATCGGCTCCAGCACATGGATGCGCGTCACGACCCAGCGGATCGCCGGCTTCCAGTGGATGGCTTCGAGAATACCCCGCGCGGCCGAGGGCGTCGGAACGTCGTAGGACACCCGCTCGACCTTCATCTCGGGCCGGGTGAAACAGGCGTCATCGCCCCAGACGTGGAGTTTGACAGTCATGGGAACTCCTCAAAGCTGGCAGCCAAGCCTGAGCGACTTGACTGCCTTGCCAAGCTGCAGCCCTATGTCGTTCTTAGTTTCGATCCACGCTAGCGACCACTCCTTATACGCACGCCATAGAGATACGTCAACTTCTAAGATCGATAAATGGCGCAGTTGGCAAAGCCCACTGCGCCGTATTCCAGATATTGACTTGGTCGATGGCATAGCACAGACTAAAAAACCCTGCCACGGCGGCAACCGTGACAGGGTCGGTGTCCCCGTAGCTCAGTTGGATAGAGCGTAGGATTGCTACTCCCGAGGTCGCAGGTTCGAGCCCTGCCGGGAACACCAAATATATACCGCATCAGCAGCAATATAGACAACTAGCAAATGTTCGACTCCACCGTCCGATAGGTCGGATCGTCCCAATTCAGCCCGGATGTCTCGCCGTAGAGCGCGTCGTTCGTCAGTACGACGAACTGGTCGGCGAACTCTTCGGCGCGCACCATCCGCGCGGAGCCGCAGGCGACGAGGGCGAGGCGGGCCTTGTCGGGCACCGGCACCGTGTAGGGCTGAAGCCGACGGGCGAGGCCGCCAATGCCTTGGGCATATTCGAGGTCGTGCAGCAGATCGGCGGGAGCGCCGTGGTCCGGGCTGGCCGCGTGGGGCACGATGACGGGTTTCATCGTCTGGCCGATCAGCCGGAAGGCGGCGGCGATGCTGGCATAGGGGGTATGGGGGCCGCCTCTCGCCGGATTCCCGAGGTTTTCGGTGAAGGCGCGGGCGATGCCGGTGGTCTCCTTCTCCCCGATCCGCACGCGCGTCGCATCGAGCCGGTCCGGCCCCGAGCGCCAGTAGAGCTCGCCGAAATAGTCATCCAGCGCATCGAGCGAGAGCGGGTCTTCGTGGCGCGTGCTGATATGGGCGGCGACCTCCGCGAAGCGAGCCAGTTCGGGTGGCGGCGTGCGACCTTCGCCCGGGGCGGGCGTGAAGGCGACCACCCGACCGCCCAGCGGTCCCAGCTCGCCCGAGCGGTTGCAGCGCCCGGCGGCCTGGGCGAGCGAATCGAGCCCGGCCGAGGCCCGCAGCACGAGCGGAAACGAGATGTCGACGCCGGCCTCGATCAGGGAGGTCGAGACCAGTCGGCACGATTGATGCGCGGCGAGGTCGGCGCGGACCTCCTCCAGCACGGCGCGCCGGTGCCGACCGGTCATCGCGGTCGTCAGGTGCCGGGCGCCATCGCCCAGCCGGTCGGCCAGCTCGCGCGCGTGCCGCCGCGTGTTGACGATGGCGAGTGCCTGGGGCGCGCCATCCATCTCGGCGACAATCTGCGCGTCGGTCATCGTACCGCCGTCCGCGACGCGCACCCGGCGCAGGCGCTTGTAGAGATCGCGCGGATCGGGCACGATCTCGCGCACGTCCACAAGAGCCTCGGGGAAGGCGGCGCCGGCCGCCCTTGTCACGGCGGGCTGCGTGGCGGTGCACAGGACGACCGTGCTGCCATAACCTTCGGCCAGCTCGGTCAGCGCGCGCAGGCAGGGCCGCAGCACGTGGAGCGGCAGGGCCTGCGCCTCGTCGAGCACGATCACCGCACCGGCCAGCCGGTGCAGCTTGCGGCAGCGCGAGGTCCGGTTGGCGAACAGCCCCTCGAAGAGCTGCACGGCGGTCGTCACGACGACGGGTGCGTCCCACGTCTCCATGACGCGCTTGGCCTCGCGCGCCTCGTCCTCGTCCTGGCGATCGAACGTTTCTTCGGCCTCGAACGCGCTATGGTGCTCCAGTACGGCTGCGTCATCCTTCAGCGCCTCGCGAAATACGCGCGCCGTCTGCTCGATGATCGCGGTGAAGGGCGCGACGTGGATCACGCGCGCGAGGCCGTGCGCGCGTGCGTGCTCCAGCGCGAAGGCAAGCGAGGACAGCGTCTTGCCGCCGCCGGTCGGCACAGTGAGCGAGAAGAGACCGGGCTTCGACGTCGCCGTCGCACGGGATGCGGCCAGCACGTGGGACCGTGCCCTGCCGACATCGTCTGTCGGCGGAGGGAAGGTGGCCAGATGCAAGTTCAGTGAATCCAGAAGCGGCGCGAGGTCAGTAGTGCCGACCTCCGCTCGCACGTCTCGCTCGAAGGCGTTCGTCGCTGTGCGATCCGCATCGACGAGGCAGGAGAACAGCATCCGGCCGAGGAACTGAAGCGCGAAGGCCTGACCATCGCGGTCGAGGCTGCGCCAGCGCTCGCGGCGCAGCGGATGGGGTAGATCGGGGCCGGATAGGTCGAATGTAGGCAGGTCCAGCCACGTCGGCAAAGCCAGCGTCTCGGCATCTACAAGGCGGTCATCGAGTGGCGAGAGACCGCCCCCCCCGCCAATGCCGTTCGCCAAGCCGGAGTGATGCCCGGCGATCGCGAAGGCCAGCAGCCGGCCAAGCGGTGCCGCATCCGCATAGGCCGCCGTCGCCGCCACAGCGCCCTCGCCGGAGTGACCGACGCGGACGGACGGATCACGCAGCCGGCGTTGAAACGCGGGTTTGATCTTACCGAGATCGTGTAGCCAACCCGAGGCCGCACCCAATGCCTCGCCCCCGAATAGCCCGGCATAGAGCGAGGCCAACCGCGCGACCTCGTCAGCGTGGGTCTGCAAAGGCTCCCAATGCGCTTCGCCGGCCGGATGGGTGTGGGCGTAAGGAATCACGGGCGGTGGGTGTCCAGGGTAACGTAGTAACGCTCACGGTGAGAAGCTGCCTGCCGGCTTCGCAAGCCAAAATGGACCGAAGGCTGCGAGCTCCAATCATTCACGCGACCACAGCGGCAATCAATATGATTTGGGCGATTGCCGCACATGCAGTCGCGCACCCGTCGCAACGTAGGTCGCTTCTATCGTAGCGCGCGCGAATCCCCCCGATAAACTACTCGGTGGACGAGTGAACTGGAATTAAACGTCAAGTTCGACCCGAGCTGCGAATGTGTTCGCAGTTTCATCTTCCCCGGTGCGCCATTCCTGAATAGAACTGGGCACTGGTCCAGAGGTCGGATCGCCCTAGGCGAGGAGCGCTTGATCGACTTCGGCGCGTTGTGCCTTGTTCAGCTTGGGCGGGCGCCCGACCCGTAAGCCCGTCGCGCGGGCCCGCGCCAGCCCTGCGTTGGTCCACTTAATCAGAAGATCGCGTTCGAACTCGGCGACCGCATTGACGATGCCCATCGTCAGCTTGCCCGTGGAGGAGGTCAGGTCCGCACCAACTAGCTGCATGCAGTGGACCCGCACGCCCATTCCATCGAGCTGTCGGACGGTGGTCGCGACGTCCATTGCGTTGCGCCCTAGCCGATCAAGCTTGGTGACGACGAGAACGTCGCCTTCCTCCAGCCGATCGAGGAGGCGGGCGAACTCAGGTCCTTGGATGGCCGGATGTCGGAGAACTCGTCGGAGAACTCGCTAGCAGCGCGCAATGCTTTGAAATGCTCTTTTCTATTGGACAGCTTTATCGTTCAGTAGACATCTCCAGCACCTGCTTCGGCGACAGCGCACGGGGATCGACCATCAGATCGAGGAGGGCTGGCTTGCCGGCGGTTCTGGCGCGGTCGAGTGCGCCGGGAAAGTCTTCATCGCGCTCGACGGTCTCGCCGAAGGCGCCATAGGACCGTGCCCAGGCGGCGAAGTCGGGATTGACGAGCGCAGTACCGGAGGGGCGGCCCGGATAGTGGCGCTGCTGATGCATGCGGATCGTGCCGTACATTCCGTTGTTGGAGACCAGCACGACGACGTTGGCGCCGTACTGGCAAGCCGTGCCGAATTCCTGGGCCGTCATCTGGAAGCAGCCGTCGCCGGCCAAGCAGATCACCTCGCGGGCGGGGTCGGCGAGCTTCGCCGCGATCGCGGCCGGCAGGCCGTAGCCCATCGATCCGGAGGTCGGCGCTACTTGCGTGCGCCAGTGCGCCGAGCCACCGCCATAGCGGTAGTAACGATGCGCCCAGGCCGAGTAGTTGCCGGCCCCGTTGGTGATCGCGGCATTGGCCGGCAGGACCTCGCGCAGGTGGGCGATCACCCGCTCCATCTTGAGATCGCCGGGCGTCTCGACGGGCTGCTGCCAGGCTTCGAACTCGGCCCGCGCCTTGGCCCGCCAGTCTCCCCATGTCGGGCTCGACGAGGGACGGGCCGCGGCGAGCGCCGACAGGAGCCCGGCCGAACCGGCCACTAGGCCGAGCGCCGGACGGTAGACGCGGCCGAGCTCGGACGCGTCCGGGTAGACGTGGATCAGCACCTGCGAGGGATTCGGGCTGTCGACGAGCGTGTAGCCGCTCGTGGTCATCTCGCCGAGCCGGGCGCCGATGACGAGCAGGCAGTCGGCCGCTTTGACCCGTTCGGCCAGCTTCGGGTTGATGCCGATGCCGACATCGCCGCAATAGGAGGGATGGGCGTTGTCGAGATAGTCCTGGCAGCGGAAGGACGCACCGACCGGTAGATCGAACGCCGCGGCGAAACGCGCCAGATCGTCGCCGGCCTGCCCGGTCCAACCACCACCGCCGACGATGACGAGGGGACGCTCGGCCTGTTCCAGCCCTGCGAGCAGTTCGGCGATCTCAGCCTCGGACGGCGCGTTGCGGATCGGCGCGGCGGGCCGAGCGTCAGCAACCAAGGCCCTGGCGGACAGCATGTCCTCGGGCAGCGCGAGCACGACCGGGCCTGGGCGCCCGGAGGTCGCGACGTGAAAGGCGCGGCTGACATATTCCGGGATGCGATCGGTCCGGTCGATCTCGGCCACCCACTTGGCGAGGGGTGAGAACATCTGACGGTAGTCGACCTCTTGGAACGCCTCGCGGTCGCGCTGGTCGCTCGCGACCTGGCCGACGAAGAGGATCATCGGCGTGGAGTCCTGGAAGGCGACGTGGACACCGGCCGAGGCGTTGGTCGCGCCGGGCCCGCGCGTCACGAAGGCGATGCCGGGCCGGCCCGTCACCTTTCCGTGCGCCTCGGCCATCATCGCGACGCCGCCCTCCTGACGGCCGACGACGACGTCGATCGCGCTGTCGTGCAGGCCATCGAGCGCTGCGAGAAAGCTTTCGCCGGGGACGCAAAAGATCCGCTCCACGCCGTTGATGCGCAGCTGCTCGACGAGGATCTGGCCGCCATGCCGGTCGGATGGCTGGCGAGCGCTTGCGGGATCAGACATCGGCGAAGTCCTTGCGGGCGATGAGGCGCCTGGCCGCCTGCTCGAAGTGATGACGGGTCGCCGCGCGAGCCGCCTCCGGGTCCTGGTCTTGCAGCGCGGCGAAGACGGCCTCGTGCTCGGCCAGCACCGAGAGCCCCCACTCGGCGGCGCGTGCGTTCTTCAAGGCGACCGAGCGCAGGTTGTCGTTGACCTTGGCCTCGATCATGCCGGCAAACTCGACATAGTACTCGTTGCCGGACGCAACGGTGATCGTGTCGTAGAAGGCCGATTCGGCCGCGAGGCGCCGCTCGGTCTGTGCGTCGGAGATGGCGTCGCCCGACGCCTGGCTGACGGCCTCATGCATTGCCTTGAGGCTGCCGGCGATCTCGTCGAGCTGACGCTCCGACCGGGCCGCCGCCGCCAGCGCGGACGCGTCCGACAAGGTGCCGGCGCGCAGCTGGAGGAGCTGGGCGAGCTGGCGACGCTTCTCGAAACAGTCCGGCCCGATGCGAAAGGCGTTGCGCTCCCGCACGGCGGACACGAAGGCGCCGACGCCCCGGCGGGACTGGATCACCCCGTCATACTTGAGGAGCGAGACCGCCTCGCGCACCACCGTGCGCGCGACGCCGAACTGCTCGGACAGCGCCTGCTCGGTCGGCAGCCGGTCGCCGGGCCGCAGCCGGCCGCTCTCGATCGCCAGAGAGATGCTGTTGGCGATCTCGTCGGGCAGCCGCCGTGGCCTGTCGATCCGGCCGAAGAGGCTCTGGCCAGCCGTTAGCGTTCCGTCAGACACACCACTCTCCTTATTCCCACGGTCGGTGCCGCCACACCGTGCGCCGTCGTCAAACCGCCACCAGGCGGAACCCGCCGCGAAGCTCAACGCGGTCCGCGACCGGACCCGCCAAGCATCGCTATCTCCAAGACGCCCAACCATTCCCTCGGCCACTGACGACTCCGGGCACAAACGACCCTCGGCCACCAATGGCTCCGCAGCCCACGCCGCAGCCCGATCTAGCACCGTCGCTCACGGATACCAAATTCCAGTTGTCAGACAACTGCTTTTATGCATGCTAGTCGGAACGAAGGGGCGTGTCTGCGCCATGCATCACGAAAAATGAGCGGCGCGAGGCGAGCCAGACAGGCACCTATCCGGATGATGGCGGAGACGAGGGTGAGTGAATCGGGTCTCGATCGGCTGAACGTCGCCTTTGTCGGCCTGGGCGGCATGGGCCGCGGGCTCGTCAAGAACATGCTGAAGGCCGGCGTGCCCGTGACGGTCCGCGATCTCGACGAGGACGTCGTCCGTCACGCGGTCGGGCTCGGTGCCTTGGAGGGACGGGACGTCGCGGCGATGGCCGCCTCGGCCGACGTCTTCGCGGTCTGCGTGACGACGGCGGAGGCGGTTCGCGAGATCGCGCTGGGCGCGGGCGGGGCGCTCGCCGCGATGCGCGAAGGGACGGTCTTTCTCGACCACACGACGGTCTCGCCCGAGCACGTCGATACCATGCGCGCGGCCTGCGCGGAGCGCGGCATCCATTACTGCGAGGGTCCGATGACCCGCACGCCCGCCCATGCCGACAGGGGCGAGGTCAATATCCTCTTCGGCGGCGAGTCGAAGCTTCTGGAGCGCCTGCGGCCACTCTTCGAGACCTATGCCGAGAACATCTTCCATGTCGGGCCGGCCGGCCATGCGATCCGGCTGAAGCTCATCCACAACTACATTGCCTTCGCCAATGTCGCGTCCTGGTGCGAGGGCTTCGCGCTCGCGGCCAAGGAAGGCCTCGACATGACCAAGGTCATCGACATCATCTCGGCCGCCGGCGGCAAGTCCGGCATGATGGACCTCTACGGCGAGCTCACGCTGCGCCGCGATTTCACGCCACACATGTCGCTCGCCAATGCGCAGAAGGACGTGCGCTACTATGCCCGCTGGCTCGAAAGCGCGGGCCTGCCCGGCTTCATGGCCGACAGCGTCCACCAGACCTACGCGCTTGCCGCGCTCATGGGGCATGGCGAGGAGAGCTGCACGGCCGTCATCAAGGCCTACGAGGACCTCACCGGCATCGAGGCAAGGCTGCCCGACCCGGAGAGCTGAACGACCGGGGCCACGCAACGAGCCCCGGCACCACGCTACGCATCTAGGAGGAAACGATGCTGAAGAGATTGCTCATCACCGGCACGGCAATCGCCGTGCTCACCACGACGGCCCCGACGACGGGCGCTCTCGCCCAGGACGTCACGCTGCGTCTGGCGCATTTCGCGGCCGAGACGCATCCCGGCCACCTGGCCGCCGTGCAGTTCGCCGAGCGCGTCAAGGCGCGCACCGACGGGGCGATCGTGGTCGAGCTCTACCCGGCCAACGAACTTGGCAGTCCGCCCGAGCAGCTGGAGCAGACCGTGCTTGGCGCGATCGACATGAACCTGCCCACCCATGGCGGCCTCGACAAGTACGAGAAGGCGTTCGGCACCGTCATGACGCCCTTCGCCTTCGCCAGCTACGACGAGGCGCACGCGGTGCTGGACGGACCGTTCACCGAGTGGGTGGCGCCGAAGCTCGAGGAGGACGGGCTCGTCATGCTGAGCCACTGGGAATACGGCTTCCGCAACATCACCAACTCGGTCCGCCCGATCGAGACGCCTGCCGACGTGGAGGGCCTGACCCTGCGCACACCGCCCGAGGTGCAGATCGTCGCAGCCGTCGAGGGCCTGGGCGCCAACGCGACGCAGATCGCCTTTCCCGAGCTTCCCAACGCGCTCAACCAGGGCGTCGTCGATGGCCAGGAGAACCCGATCGGCGTCATCTACCACTTCAAGCTCAACGAGTTCCAGGAACACCTCGCCCTGACCCGCCATGTCTACAACAGCATGATCCACGTCGTCTCCAAGGCGAGCTGGGACAGGCTGACGCCCGAGCAGCAGACCATCATCCGCGAGGAGAGCGCCGCTGCCGGACAGATGATGCGCGAGGCCGTCCTCGCGCAGGAAGAGGAGGAGCTGGCCAAGCTCGCGGAGGCCGGCATGAAGATCACCCGGCCCGATCTCGCGCCCTTCGCCGAGACGGTCGCCGCCAGCGGCGCCCGCGACCGGGTGGCGGAGTTCTCCGGGCGCGAGAATCTCGATACCTTCCTCGGCTTCCTCGACTAGCCGGCGATGGGCCGGGCGCGGCCTCAAGGCTGCGCCCGGCCCATCGGCCCAGACCCTTCCTTCGAAGGAGCCCCCGTCATGGTCGCCCTGACCATCCTTCTCGCACTCGTCGTCCTCATCGCGATTGGCGTACCGGTGGCCGTCGCGCTCGGCCTCACGGCCGCCGGCTTCTACGTCCTCGCCGGAGACGCCCACATCCTCGCTATGCTGCCCCAGCGCATGTTCTCGGCGACGACCGGCTTCACGCTGCTGGCCATCCCGTTCTTCATCCTGGCCGGCAACCTGATGAACACGGGCGGCATCACCAATCGCATCTTCCGCTTCGCCAATGCCTGCGTCGGCCATATTCGGGGCGGGCTCGGCCAAGTCAACGTACTGGCGAGCCTCATCTTCTCCGGCATGTCGGGCGCCGCCGTCGCCGATGCGGCGGGCCTCGGCCAGGTCGAGCTGAAGGCGATGAACGACAAGGGGTACGATCCGGAGTTCTCGGCCGCGATCACGGCGGCCTCCTCGACCATCGGCCCGGTCTTCCCGCCCTCCATTCCCTTCGTCCTCTACTCGTCGTTGACCGGCGTCTCGGTCGCCAAGCTCTTCCTGGCCGGCGTCGTGCCGGGCCTTCTCATGGCCGGCGCACTGATGATCGCGGTCTGCGCGGTCTCGGTCCTGACGCGGGTTCCCCACGAGACCCGCGCCCCCTTCGGCGAGGTCGCGCGCAGCTTCCTCGATTCCGTGCTCTCGCTTCTCACGCCGCTCATCATCATCGGCGGCATCTTCGGGGGCATCTTCACGCCCACCGAGGCCGGCGTCGCGGCCAGCGCCTACGCCCTGGTCCTGTCCATGCTCGTCTACCGCGAGATCGGCCCGGCCGACCTGCCGGCCATCTTGTGGAACACGCTCGTCCACTCCATCCGCGTGATGTTCGTCATCGCCGCAGCGGGCTTTTTCGGCTGGTTGCTCATCCACCAGCGCGTGCCCAACCAGGTCATCGAGGCGATGCTGGGCCTGTCGGAGAGCCGGGCCGTCGTGCTCGGCCTCGTCGTCGTCATCCTGCTCGTGCTCGGCATGTTCCTCGAAGGCATCGCGGTCATCGTGCTGTGCGTTCCGCTGTTCCTGCCGGTCGTCACGCAGGTCGGCGTCGATCCCGTGCACTTCGGCGTCATCATGATCATGTGCTCGATGGTCGGGCTCCTGACGCCGCCTGTCGGCATGGTGCTCTTCGCCGTCTCGAGCATCAGCCGTGTACCGGTCGGCCGGCTCAGCCGGGCGATGCTGCCCTATCTCGCAGGGCTCGTCGCCGTCCTGCTGATCGTCACCTACTTGCCAGCCGTCTCGGTCTGGCTGCCAAACCGGGTGCTCGGACCATGATGACGGCACTCGCCCGCCTCGACCGTACGGTTGGCGCCGTCCTGCGCCTGGTGCCGATGCTGTGCCTGGTCGCGCTCTTCGTCATCCTCTTCGGCAACGTGCTGTCCCGCTATTTCCAGATCTGGTCGATCGCCTGGTTCGACGAGATCGTGGAGGCGCTCTTTGCCTGGATGGTCTTCATCGGCGCAGCGGCGCTCTGGCGCGAGCACGACCATTTCCGCATAGACTGGCTGGAGACCTTCCTCGACGCCGAGACGGGCGGCGGCAGGGCCGCGCAGGGCCTTCGCCTGATCCTCGTCCTCCTCAGCCTCGCCTTCCTTGCGGTGCTCGCCTGGAAGGGGCTCGACCTCACGCTGCGCAGCCGCGCCGTCACGCCGATCCTCAATGTTCCCGTCGCAGTCGTCTATGCTGCGATCCCCCTCTCGGCTGTTGTGATGTGCCTCTACTCGCTGCGCGACCTCGTCGTGCTGCTACGCCCTTTGCAACCTGCAACCGCAAGGAACACCCCATGATCCTCGATCACCGCACCTATGTCTGCCGACCGGGCACCATCAGGAAGCACCTCGCGCTCTACGAGGCGCATGGCTGGGAGGTGCAGCGCAAGCATCTCGGCACGCCGCTCCTCTACGCGCAGACCGAGACGGGCGATCCCAACGCCTATGTCCACATCTGGGTCTACGAGAGTGCCGGCGACCGTGAGGCGAGGCGGGCGGCGCTCCAGGCCGATCCGGCTTGGTCCGACTATCTCAAGAAGAGCGCCGAGGCCGGCTATCTCGCCAGTCAGCGCAACCAGCTTCTCAAGCCCGTCCCCTTCTTCGCTCTGGACCGAGCCTAGGAGGCGGGAAGTGACGCATAGCCGCAAAGACGAGGAGGACACCGAACCCGATGCGCCAAATAAGGGCGCGACGTCCAATCAATAAGCCCTTTATCGGGCACCATTTGGGAGTGAACGATATGACCAACCTCACACGTCTGGCCCTGGCGACGACCGCTATGGGCATGGCCTTATGCGGAGCGGCGCTCGCGGAATACCCGGAGCGCGACATCCGCGTCGTGGTGCCTTGGGGCGCCGGCGGCGGCACCGACGGCATCGTGCGCAAGCTGACCAATATCGCCGAGGGCGAGATCGGCGCGTCGATGTATGTCGAGAACGTCGAAGGCGGCATCAGCGCCACCGGCGTCGGCCAGGTAATGAGTGCCGAGGCGGACGGCTACACGATCGGCGCGCTCACCTATGACAGCGTCGTCACCATTCCCTGGCAGGGCCTGCTGGCAAGCTACAGCATGGACAATCTCGACCTCATCGCCCGGGTGACGAGCGAACCGGACGCCATCATCGTCGACGCCGACTCCGACTATCAGTCGATCGACGATCTGGTCGCCGCGGCCAAGGCCGATCCCGGCGGCATTCGCATCGGCATCCAGAACATCGGATCGCGCACCCATCTGGCGATCCTGCAGCTTCAGGACGAGACGGGCGCCGAGTTCAAGATCATCGGCTATCCGGGCGGTGCGGCGCCGCAGAAGGAGGCGATCCTCTCCGACGAGGTCGATGTGGTCGCGACCAGCCTCGGCGACTTCTCCAACCTCCTGGCCGACGGCACCGTGCGCGGGCTCCTCGAATTCTCCGACAGCCCCAATCCGACCTATCCCGACGTGCAGACGGCGGCCGATGCGGGGCTCGACCTGCGCATCGGCAGCTTCATCGTCCTCGCGACACCGGACGGTACGCCCGACGACGTGCGCGCCAAGATCGAGGCGGCCTACAAGGCAGCGCTGGAGAGCGACGAGTTCCAGACCTGGGTCGCCGATGTCGGCGTCACGCCGAGCTGGCTCGGCCAGGACGCGGTCACCGGCTGGGCCGAGGAGACGAGCCAGACGCTCTTCACCCAGATGGACGAGCTCGTCGAGGGCGGTATCCTGTCCAAGTGACGCGTCTCTCCAAGTGCTGCGCCAAGCAGCGTGATGCCCAGAAGGCGGGCGCCGTCGAAGGCGTCCGCCCTTGCAGGATCGAGGAAGGCGCGAGGTCCCGACCATGTCCAGTACGACTGACGGCGACGGCGGGCGTGAGACCACCCCGAATGCGGCGCACGGCGATCCGGACGCCGGCGTCTCGCGTGGTCTCGCTCTCGTGCTCCTCGCGGCGACGAGCGTCTACCTCGCCGCCGCCTTCTCCGTCCGGCCGCAGTTCAGCGAGGGTCTCGTCGGGCCGCGCTTCCTGCCGATCCTGGCGGCGCTCCTGGTCTACGCCGCCCTCCTCTTCGAGCTCTTCGTTCACCGGGGCCGGACCCGCCGAGCACGAGGGGACACGCTGACGCGGCCGGCGATGATCGTCGGCGCGACGGCCCTCTACGTTCTCGCCTTCAGCTTTATCGGCTACGTCGCCGCGACCGTGCCGTTCGTTGTCGCACTCTTCGCGGTCTTCGGCTTTCGCGAGGGTCAGTGGTTCCGGCGGCTTGCCTACGCCGGCGCGATGACGGCCGTCTTCTACGCCCTCTTCGCGGGCGCCTTCGGCATCCGCCTGCCCAAGCTCGCCGGCCTCATCTGATGGACACGCTCGGCACCCTGCTCGGCGGCTTCGCCGCGCTGGCCGACTGGGAAGTCTTCGCCTTCATGGTCGCCGGCTTCCTCATAGGCACGTTCTTTGGCGCGATGCCGGGCCTGACCTCGGTGCTGGCGATCGCGCTCCTGCTGCCGCTCACCTTCAGCATGGACGTCGTGCCGTCGCTCGTGATGTGTGCGTCGATCTTCATGTCGGGCATGTATGCCGGCAGCATCACGGCGACGACGATCAACATTCCGGGCGCGCCCTCCTCGATGATGACCGCCATCGAGGGCCATCCTCTGATGAAGGACGGCCAGGGCGCCAACGCGCTCGGCCATGCGGCCCTCGGCTCCATGATCGGCGGCGTGATCGGCGCGATCCTCCTCATGGCCTTCCTGCCGCTCGCGGCCCAGCTCTCGCTCCTCATCAAGACGCCCGGCAAGTTCTCGCTCGTTCTCTTCGCGCTCGTCGTGATCGTCATCGTCGAGAAGGGCGCGATCGCCAAGGGCGTCGTCGCGACCTGCCTCGGCATTATGATCGGCACGATCGGCATCGACGTGATGCAGCCGATCCCGCGCTTCACCTTCGGCACCGAATTGCTGACCCAGGGCATCGACATGATGCCCCTCATCATCGGCACCTTCGCGATCGCCGAGATCCTCCACCAGGCCTCGATCTGGACCGCCGGCGGCGGGCCCTTGGGGCAAGCCGTTCGCGGCGTCGTTATCCGCCGACGCGACTTCCTGCCGACATTTGCCCAGGTGCGCGAGATCGGCCTCTTCACCTATCTGAAGAGCGCCGTCATCGGCTACGTCACCGGGATCCTGCCCGGCGCCGGCGGCTCGATGGCCGCTTTCGTCTCCTATGCCGACGCCAAGCGGCGCTCCAAGCGCCCGCAGGACTACGGCCGGGGCAGCCGGGAGGGCATCGCGGCCGCCGAGACGGCCAACAACGCGATGTGCGGCGGCGCGTTCGTGCCGATGCTGATGTTCGGCATCCCGGGCGATCCGACGACCGCGATCGTGCTCGGCGTTCTCGTCATCAACGGTCTTCAACCCGGGCCCCGGCTCCTCGCCAACCAGGCCGACATCGTTGCGCCAATGTTCGCGTCGCTCCTCGTCAGCGCGCTCGTCCTCATTCCGCTGACGCTCTTTCTCCTCGGCCCCTATCTCCTGCGGATCGTCGCGATCCAGCGCGGCTTGCTTTATTCCGCCATCGCGGTCGTGGCCCTGGTCGGGAGCTACGTGGCGACCTACTCGATCTTCCAGATGGCGCTGGCGGTCGTCTTCGGCGTCCTCGCCTTCTTCCTCCGGCGCGAGGGTTTCCCCGTCGTCTCGCTCCTGCTCGGCTTCATCCTCGGGCCGGACCTGGAGCAGTATCTCCGACGCTCGCTCTCACTCAGCGACGGCGATCCCAGCATCTTCCTGACCAGCCTCGATAGCCTCGTCTTCCTCGGACTGGCGGCTCTCTTCATCTACATGATGGTGTGGCGCCCTGTGCGTCGTTCCTAGGTGAAGAGAGCCGAAAGTCGGAACGCGTTTCAACCGCACGTACCAACTCGCCCATATTCGTCCCGTCCGCCCATTGAGGTGATGAAGCTCGCCCGCTCGTAGGCCGGGGAAGGCCATGCCAGGATGTCGCGACCACCGGCGGTCAAGAGCGGCACGCCATCTCCGATATATACCCCCCGCGACGTTCCCACACGGGCAACGGTGGCCTGTCGGTGAGCATGCAGACCGTCGAAGTCGGCTTTGCCGATCGCCATGCCGCCGGAGCGTAGTCCGGCATAGGCCAGGCTCAGATGGAGGAGCGTGTTGGGGAACGCGAAGCGCGAAGGTGACCGGCCGCGTCGAGCTCGAGCGTGACCCTGCCGGCTTCGTGCGTGACCGGATCGCTTAGCTCGTTCGCGGCGACGGACGCGATCGCCTCACGCACCTCGCCGACGAATGTGAGAAGGGCCTCGTCCGATCCGTCATTGGACAAGGCGATCCTGGACGAGGCGCCGAAGGTCCGTCTTGGGGTCCCTGGCCAGCATCGCTCGACACAGCGCCGCGTGCCGGCCGATCGATCCGACGAGGCCCGGCAGTCCGTGGAAACGGGTACTGGGAGAATGGGTATATCGAAGGCTTCAACGCCCGCCTTCGCGACGAGCTCCTCAACGGCGAGATCTTCGAGACGCTGGCGGAAGTGCGCGCGGTGAGGGCCTGGTGGCGAGACCACTACGGTCGGGAGCGACCTCACTTCAGCCTCGGCTATCGAGCGCCCGCTCCCGAGGCGATCGAGGGGCCGCATATGTTGCCAACGCCATGGCCGCCCCGTCCGTTCGGTTTCGCTACGCTCCGCCTCCCTCCCGGGACGGCCATGGCGCCTCAAACGCGGATCGGCTAAGCTTGAGAGCGGACCATGCGGTGCCGGCAGTCCACGAGGGCTTGGGGCAGTTGGGATGACTTGGCTCGGGCTGGACATCGGATCGTCGACGGCGAAGGCGGCGTTGTTCGACGAGGCCTTTGGCGCGATCGCAACCGCATCGCGCCGCGTTCCCATGCGCCGGCCGGCCCCCGGGCGAGTCGAGATCGACGGGGAGGCGGTCTGGCACGCGGTCGTCGCGATCGTGCGCGAGGTACTGGCCGAGGCGGACGCATCGGGGCCTGGGGCGCGGCCGGTCGCGGGCATTGGGGTCTCGGCGGCCATGGTCGGCGCCGTGCTACTCGACGCGCGAGGCGAGCTGCTGCGCCCGATCGTCAATTGGGAGGATTCGCGAGCGCAGGGCTTGATCGAGGCGATGGAGCGCGAGGCACCGGGCGTGCTGTCGCGCCTCTTCGCGGTCTCGGGCTGCGTGCTCCAGCAGGGCTGCACGCTGCCACTCGTTCGTGCCCTCCGAGACGAGGAGCCGGATGTCATGGCCCGCGCCGCGCACGTCGTCTCGCTCAAAGACTTCGTGCGCGCACGGCTGACCGGCCGCATCGCCATCGACCGGACCGAGGCCGCCGTCGCGCCCGGCAGCGCCGCCGCGCGCAGCCACGACGAGGCCCTCTTCGACCTCTTCGGCATCGGCGATCTTCGGCATCTCTTTCCCGGGCCGCGCGAGCCCGAGGCGCGCGCCGGAGGGCTTGCCCCGGCAGCGGCGCGTACGCTCGGTCTTCCGCCCGACACGCCCGTCGCGATCGGCGCCGGCGACGTGCCCTCCACGATCCTTGGCGCCGGAACCGCCCGCGCGGGCGCCAGCACGGTTATCCTCGGCACCACGGCGATGGTCGGCGTCACCCATGACGCGCCCGTCTTCACCCCGCCCGATCTCGGGCTCCTCTTCACCCTGCCGGGCCAGCGCTGGTTTCGCGCCCTGGTCAACGTCGCCGGCACGCTCAACCTCGACTGGGCGCTCGCGACACTGGTCCCCGACCTCGGATCGGGCGCGGCGGCCTATGACGAGGCGGAGCGCCTCGCGCGAGGGGCGCCGATCGGAGCGAACGGTGTCGCCTATGCGCCCTATCTCAGCGAGAGCGGCATCATCGCCCCCCTCCACGATCCGGACGCCCGGGCGGGGTTCGCTGGCCTGTCACCGCGCCACACGCGCGCCGACATGCTGCGCGCGGTCTACGAGGGCGTCGTCTTCTCGCTGGCCGACCTCCTGACGTTGCTTGACGCGCCGACCGGCCCGCTGACTCTAGTCGGCGGCGGGGCGCGCAGCGCCTTCTGGTCGCAAATGCTCGCCGATGCCACAGGGCGCGACGTCCGGGTGCCCCAAGGCGAGGAGTTCGGCGCACGCGGCGCGGCGCTCCTCGGCGCGATCGCGGCCGGCGGTCGCCCCGATATCGAGACCGCTGCGGCGAGCGAGCCGCCCAAGGCGAAGACCTATGCGCCGGTCGGGCCAGCCCATGCCGCCTACATCGAGGCAATGGCGCAATGGCGCGCGCGGGTTTCCCGGTTTCGACGGGCAAGCGATGGATGATCGAAGGGATACGAACGGCTCACGCTTGACAACACCCGGACTTCGTCTAACGATAGCGGTCTAGACCAGGCTTGAAGTGGTCTATACCGAATGGCTTCGGAGATGGCATTGGCGACGGCGCCCGACATCGGCGGGGTAGGGAAGGCAGTTCCAGGCGCTGCTCGGCGTTCTGACCCGGAGTCTGCGCCCAAGCCGCTGCACTTGGCGATCTCGACTAGCCTCGCCGGTTTAATTGCCAGTGGCGCGATGGCTCCCGGAACGCGCATCCCGTCCGAGCGCCAGCTCTCCCAAAGCTTCGGCGCGAGCCGCATGACGGTTCGACAGGCGCTGCGTGGGCTTGCCGAGCGTGGCCTCCTGGAGACGCGGCCCGGCCGCGGCACCTTCGTCGCGCGGGCCAAGACGCCACGCGTCGAGCAAGCGCTATCGACGCTGTCGGGATTCACAGAGGCCCTTGGCCGGGCGGGGCACCAGGTCGCAAGCCTCGTCCTCCACGCCGGACAGGTCCTGGCCGACGACGAGGCTGCCTCGGCCCTGAACGTTGCGCCGGGGACCGGGCTGCACCGGCTGGTGCGCGCGCGGCTCGTCGATGGGGTGCCGGCGGCCGTTGAGACGGCCGAGATTCCCGTTGCCGTCCTCCCCGACCTTCTGGAGCGAGGCGACTTCTCGCGCGCCTCGATCTACGACACGCTCAAGGCGGCCGGCGTCCGCCCCTCCAGCGCGGAGCAGACCCTCTCGGCCGGCCAGGCCGACGCGGTGACGGCGCAGGCGCTCCACGTGGCCCCCGAGTCCGCCGTCCTGCGCCTGACGCGGCGGACCCACGATCAGGCAGGCCGGCCGATTGAGTTCGTGCGCTCCTCCTACCGGGGGGACATCTTCGTGATGACGGCCGTCCTCTCGCTCGAGCAATGAGGGCGGGATGACCGAGGCGAAGACATCGCCGACCGCCCTGACCTATCTCGCTGACGTCGCGGCGCGTCTCGCGGCGCTTCCGGAGGCCTGCAGCGCGGCCCTTCACGAGGCGGCGACGCTGGCGACCGAGGCGGTCGCCGGGGGTGGGCTCCTCTATCTGTTCGGATCCGGCCACTCGCACATGCTGGCCGAGGAGGCGCACTACCGCGCCGGCGGCATCGCGGCGACGGTGCCGATGCTGGCCTCGTCGGCGATGCTGCACGAGGGCGCCGTCGCGAGCACGCAGATGGAGCGGACGACGGGCGTCGCCGAGGCGATCCTGGCCCGCTACGCCGTGGCCAATGGCGATGTCGTCATCGTCGCCTCCAACTCGGGCGTCAACGCGCTGCCGATCGAGATGGCGCAAGCCTGTAAGGGGCGCGGCGCGCGGATCGTCGCGATCACGTCCGTCACCTATTCGAAGGCC
The DNA here is from genome assembly GCA_963799285.1 of uncultured Alphaproteobacteria bacterium. GTDB lineage: Bacteria > Pseudomonadota > Alphaproteobacteria > Rhizobiales > CAWCWK01 > CAWCWK01. Next base: position 2,605,666 of record CAWCWK010000004.1, on the reverse strand, counting down.
GCCGCGAACGGACGCACGACGCTGGCCGAGATCGCCGACGTGGTGCTCGACAACGGCGCGCCCGCGGGGGACGCGGTCATCTCCGTCGAGGGCTCGGCGCTACGGGTCGGCCCTGTCTCGACGGTGATCGGCGTGGCCCTTCTCGATGCGATGCTGGCCGAGGTCGCAGCCCGGCTGGCGCAGCGCGGCGACGCGCCGATCTACCTCAGCGCCAACATGCCCGGCGCGGCAGATGTCAATGCGGAGCTGGTCGCGCGCTACCGCTCCCGCAACCCGCATCTCTGACGGGATGCACGCAACCTTGAAGCCGGGCGTCAGATCCGGCCGCAGATACGATCAGGAGGCTAAAGACATGACCAGATTGAAGACCCGCGCTCTCACGGGCACCGTCGCCACCCTGTCACTGGGCGCGGCCCTGTTCTCGAGCGCCAGCGCCTTCGCGACCGAGCTCATGCTTTGGCATATGGAGCAGCCACCCCACCGGGTCGAGCGCGTGCAGATGCTGCTGGACGAATTCAACGCCGAGCATCCGGACATCACCGTCCGCCAGGAGCCGCAGAACTGGGGCGAGATCTACGCCAAGGCGCCGGCCGCCCTCGCGGCCGGTCGCGGGCCCGATATGCTCTTCGCCATTCCCGACTTCGCGCCGATCCTGAAGGAGCTCGGCGCCGTGCAGGATGTGACGGAGATCGTCGAGACGCTCGACGCCGAGCACGACCTACTGGACAGCGCGGTCGCCTCCTACGCCTATGACGGCGGCACCTGGGCGGTCCCGCTCTACAACATGGCCGTCAGCCTCTGGTACCGAAAGAGCGCGCTGGAGGAGGCCGGCCTCGACGTGCCGACGACGTGGTCGGAGTGGATGGCGGCCGCCGAGACGCTGACCCAGGACGGCACCTACGGCATCGGCCTGCCAGCCAACCGGGGTCTCTACACCGACCAGGTCGTCTACAGCTTCATGGTCAACAACGGCGCGTCGGAGCTCTACAACGCCGACGGCTCCTTCGCCTTCGACAATCCGGGGACGGTCGGCGCCTACGAGGCGCTGGCCGAGATGCAACGCTTCTCACCGCCCGACAGCGCGTCTTGGGCCTGGGGCGACGCCGAGGCCTGCTTCGCGTCGGGCACCTGCGCGATGATCCTCCAGTTCACCACCATCACGACCTACGACACCCAGGCCGAGGGGAATGCGAACGATCTCGGCGTGGCCGCCATCCCCCATGCCGAAGGCGAGGCGGGCTCGGCCACCATCGCCTACCCGAACGGCGTGATGCTGCTGACCGACGACGCGGAGAAGTATGAGGCGTTCTCCACGTTCGTGGGTTGGCTGATGGAGCCGGAGAACTACGGTCGCTTCCTTAACATGGAGCCCGGCCTCTTCCTGCCCGTCACCGCGGACGGCGCCGAGGCCGAAAGCTTCTGGGGCGATCCGATGGCGCAGAAATACCGCAGCCAGATCGAGACCATGATCGAGAACTCCGAGAACGGCATGCTCTTTGGCTTCACTGGCGGTCGCAGCTTCCCCTCCATCGCACCGGTCTCGGGACAGAACGTGCTCTCGGAGACCCTGCAGGACATCGTCATCAATGGCACGCCGGCCGCCGAGGCGGTCTCCAAGGGTCAGGCCCTCATGGAGGAGATCGCGGACTAGGCGAGGCTTGCGGCAAAGGGCGCGGGCGATGGGCGGCTGGCGGCTGGCGGCGATCCTGGTCACGCCGGCGCTCGCCTTCCTCGCTCTGACGCTCCTCTGGCCGCTCCTCTCGGCCGTCGACCTCTCGCTGCGCGACGTGAAGTTCGTCGGGCAGGAGGGGGCCTTCGTCGGGCTGGAGAACTACCGCGCCGTGCTCGGCGACGGTGACGTCTGGGCGGCGCTCGGGCGCAGCCTCGTCTGGGTCCTCGGCAATGCCGTTCTTCAGACTGCGCTCGCCCTTGCGGCGGCACTGGCTCTGGCCGAGCGCTTCCCGGGCGTCGAGGGCTTGCGCAGCTGGGTCGTGCTGAGCTGGATAGTGCCGACGGTCGTCGTCGTCATCATCTGGCGCTGGCTCCTCTCGTCCTCGGGCGGCATGGTCAATCCGCTGCTGCAATCGACCGGGCTGATCGACGCGCCCGTCGGCTTCTTCGCGGACCGGCCGAGCGCGATGGCGAGCCTGATCGCCATCAACTCTTGGCGCTGGTTCCCCTTCATCGCGCTGATGCTGCTTGCCGGCTTGACGCGCATCCCGTCCGATCTCTACGAAGCGGCCCGGCTCGACGGCGCCAACGCCTGGAGGCGGTTCACGCGCATCACTTGGCCGCTCCTCAAGCCGACGCTGATCACGCTCGGCGTGGTCGGGACGCTGCTCTCGTTCAACGTCTTCGACATCATCTGGCTCATCACCGCCGGCGGCCCGGCCCAGGGCACGACGACGCTGCCGGTGCTGATCTACGAGACGGCCTTCAAGGGCTATCGGCTGTCCGAGGCTGCCGCGATCTCGGTCCTGACCTCGCTCCTCCTGATGGCCTTCGCAATCGTTGCCAGCCGCGCGCTGGTGCGCGAGGGGGCCTGACGGTGACACGCTCCCCCGCCGTCTGGCTGGCGCTGGCCGCGACCCTCGCCTTCCTCGCCGCCCTCATCGGCCTTCCCTTCTGGTGGGTGGTCACGGGCTCGATCAAGGCGCCGGTCGAGATCATCGCTCGAGACCCCACCTTCTTCCCCAACAGCTTCACGCTCCAGCACTACGACAAGCTGCTTTCGGCCTCGGACTACCCGACCTACCTCCTCAACAGCCTCGTCGTCGGCCTCGGCACGACCGCGCTGACCGTGACGCTCGCGCTGCCGGCCGCCTACGCGTTCTTTCGCCTGTACTTTCCGGGGCGGGACGGGCTCTACCGTGCGGTGCTGCTGGCCTACGCCTTCCCAGGCGTCATCGTGCTCATCCCCCTCTTCGGGCTCTTCGCGGCGGTCGATCTGATCGACCGTCTGCCTGCGCTCGTGATCGTCAACGTCGCGTTGGCTCTGCCCTTCTCCATCTGGATGTTGCGCTCCTTCCTGGCCTCCGTGCCGCGCGAGATCGAGGAGGCTGCGGTGATGGACGGCGCGCCGACCGTTACCATTCTCATCCGCGTGATCGTGCCGCTGGCTGCACCCGGGATCGCCAGCGTCGCGGTCTTCGCCTTCGTCTCCTCCTGGACGGAATACCTCTTCGCCTCGGTCCTCATCCTCTCCGACGCGCAGCGCACGATCCCGGTCGGCTTCGCGGGCATTATCGGCCAGTACCAGATCGACTGGGGCCTTCTGCTGGCCGGCGCGACGATGGCGATCCTGCCGGTCGTCCTCCTCTTCGCACTGATCGGGCGCTACTTCGTCTCCGGCCTTACTGATGGCGCGGTCAAATGAGGCGTCGATCATGACCGCCATCGCGCTGGAGGGCGTCACCAAGCGTTTCGGGACGGTCGAGGCCGTGCGCGGCATCGACCTCGACGTGCCGCACGGCGAGTTCGTCGTCTTCGTCGGCCCGTCGGGCTGCGGAAAGTCGACATTGCTGCGGATGATCGCCGGGCTCGAGGACGTATCAGGCGGCGCGATCTACCTGGGCGGGCGGGACGTGACGAGGGTCGACCCCCGCAAGCGGGGCACGGCCATGGTGTTCCAGTCCTACGCCCTCTATCCGCACATGACGGTGGCCGGAAACCTCGGCTTCCCGCTGGAGATGGCTGGCCTGTCCAAGCCCGACATCAAGGCCCGCGTGGCTGAGACCGCCCGCACACTCCACATCGAGCCGCTGCTGGCCCGCTATCCGCGCGAGCTCTCGGGCGGACAGCGCCAGCGCGTCGCGATCGGCCGGGCCATCGTGCGCGAGCCCGACGTCTTTCTCTTCGACGAGCCGCTCTCCAATCTCGACGCCGAGCTGCGCGGCACCATGCGATTGGAGATCCTTCGCCTCCACGCCGAGCTTGGCGCCACCATGGTCTTCGTCACCCACGACCAGGTCGAGGCGATGACGCTGGCGGACAGGATCGTGGTGCTGCGTGACGGACGCATCGAGCAGGTCGGTCGCCCGATCGACGTCTACCGTGACCCCGACACCGTTTTCGTCGCCGGATTCATCGGTGCGCCGAAAATCAACCTCCTCAAGGTCGAGACGAACGCCGGCGGCAACGCGGCGCGGCTCGGCGACATGGAGGTTCCGCTCGACCACCTCGACGCGTCGTTGCCGCAAGCGGCGCCCCTCACGCTGGGCCTGCGCCCTGAGCATCTGCGACCGGATTCCTCACCCTCGGATCGGGCCCCTTCCGCCGGCACGCAACGGCTTGGCGCCTCGGTCGATCTCGTCGAGCTCCTAGGGTCGACCAGCCTCGTCCACGCCCGCCTCGGCGCCGGCGAGACGATCGTCGCTGAGTGGCCAACGACGGCGCGCATACCGGCCGCCGGGGACAGGGTGTCGCTGAGCTTCGACCCTCAAACGGTCCTCGTCTTCGACGCGGACGGGCGACGCCTACGATGACCGGAGAAGGAACCGCGCGCACCACGTCTACAGATGGCGACCCGAAGCGGCGTACACGCCTCGACACCTTGCAAGGGGGCCTCGTGGTCTCCTGCCAGCCCGTGCCCGGCGGGCCGATGGACGAGCCCGGCATGGTCGTCGGCCTGGCCCGGGCCGCGCTCGACGGTGGCGCGGTCGGGCTCCGCATCGAGTCCATCGCCTATGTCGAGGCCGTGCGGGCGGCCGTCGACGTACCGATCATCGGGCTCGTCAAGGAGGACCGGGACGACACCCCGGTCCGCATCACGCCGACGGCTCAGGCCGCCCGCGCCCTGGCCGAGGCCGGGGCCGACATCGTCGCCTTCGACGCGACCGATCGGCCGCGCCCCGACCCGCTCGCCGACATCGTCCGCGCGATCCACGATGCCGGAGCGCTCGCTATGGCCGACTGCGCGTCGACGTCGGACATGCACGGCGCGCTGACGCTCGGCGCCGACTGCGTCGGGACGACGCTCTCCGGTTATGTCAGCGGCCCGGAGCCGACCGAGCCGGACCTGGAGCTCATCGCCGCGGCGCGCGCGCTGACGACCTATGTCGTCGCCGAGGGCCGGCTTCGGACGCCCGAGCAGGCGGCGGCGGCCCTCGCCCGAGGCGCGTTCTGCGTCGTCGTCGGCTCCGCCATCACGCGACCCGAGCATGTCGCGAGCTGGTTCGTGGAAGCGCTCCGGCGATGATCGGTTCGCACGCGACCCTGGCGCTGGACATCGGCGGCACCAAGATGCTGGCCGCCCTCGTTCGGGACGGCATCGTCGAGTACGAGACCATCCTTCCGACACAGCGGGGCGCGACGCCCGACGCGTGGCTCGAGGCCCTGAAGGACGCGACGCGGGACTGGCCTCCGCCAGTGGCCGTTGGCGCGGCGGTATCGGGGCTGGTCGACGAGGGGTGCTGGTCGGCGCTCAACGCGGGAACCCTCGACGTTCGGGTAGGCTATCCGCTGGAGCGACGCCTGCGGGCGCTGTGGGACGTGCCGGTTGTCGCGCTCAACGATGCGCAAGCCGCGGCCTGGGGCGAGTTCCGCTTCGGTGCCGGCAACGGGACGCGATCCTCGGCGGGCGCGGACCTGGTGTTCCTCACCGTCTCGACCGGGATCGGCGGCGGCATCGTCTCGGGCGGACGACTGCTTACCGGGTTGGCCGGGCATTTCGGCCAGTGGCGCACGGCGTCGGATGCGGCTCCCATCGAGGACGTGATTGCCGGGCGCGGCATCGCCCGGGCCGCCCAGGATTTGGGCCGGGACGGCGACTCGCACCTCGTCTTCGAGGCTGCCGGACGCGGCGAGGACTGGGCCGAGGCCATCGTCGAGGGGACTGCCGCCAGGATCGCCCATCTGGCGGCGACGATCATGCTCGCCCTCGATCCGGCGCGCATCGTGGTCGGCGGCGGCATCGGGCTCGCGAGCGGCTTTCTCGATCGGGTGCGCTGCCATCTCGATTCGACACCCCCACGCTTGCGGCCGACGCTCGTCGCCGCGAAGCTGGGGATCCATGCGGGGGTCGTCGGCGTCGCCGACCTCGCACTCCAACACGAGGCGACGTATCAGGGAGACGAAGGATGACGATACCACGCAAGACTCGACCCGGCCGGTTGGCCGCGCTGCTCGGCATGAGCACGGCGCTGGCCCTGGCGGCAGGCGTCGCGCAGGCCGAGGTGACGGTGCTCGGCTGGCCCGGCGGCCCCGAGGAGACGGCCCTTCGCGCCGCCGCCGAGGCCTACAATGCGCGCGACGAGGTGGGCGAAGACGACAAGGTCGAGCTCCTCTTCTTCAGCCGCGACGGGTTCTGGGACAAGCTACAGGCCGATCTTGCCGCCGGCTCGACGGCCTTCGACGCGAACCTGCTCGCCACCTACTCCATCGGCCGCTATGCGCCCTTCATGGAGCCGGTCGATCTCGGCCCCGAGGCGGAAGCGCGTCTACGGCGCGACCGTGCTCGACACGATGCGCTTCGAGGGCGAGCAGTACGGCGTGCCGACCGACCTCTCGATGCACTTTCTCTACTACCGCGAGGACCTCATCGACGCGCTCCTCGCCGACGAGGAGGCCCGCGCACGCTATGCCGAGATCAGCGAGACGCGGCTCGGGGCGGCCATGGAGCCGAAGGCGCCCGAAGACTGGACTTGGGAGGACTGGGCGGCGACGGCCCTCTACTTCACCGCCTCCGTCAACCCCGACAGCCCGACCCGCTACGGCACCGTGCTGCAGATGAAGAACCTTCTCTTCAACATGATGGTCTTCCACGCCCTGCCGCGCTCCTATGGGGCGAACTGGACGGATGAGGACGGCACCGTGACGGTCGACTCGGACGCCTACCGGACGGCCCTCGAGATGTACAAGATGCTCTACGACGCCGGCGTCACGCCGCCGGACTCGCTATCCTACGAGTACGCCGAGGCCAACGCGGCCTTCTCCTCCGGCCAGGTCGCGACAATGGTGCAGTGGAACGCGGCCGCGGCCGAGCTGACCGACCCGGAGGCCTCGCCCGTCGCCGCCGACGTAGCGACCGTCGCGCCGCCGGCGGGTCCCGAGGGCCGCTTTACGCACATTCACGGGCTGGGGCTCGGGCTGAACAAGAACGCCGAGAACAAGGAGGGGGCGACCAAGTTCCTGCAATGGCTCGCGACGCCCGAGGGCGCTCTCGTCTACGCCCGCGCTGGCGGGGCTCCGGCGCTGGCGCCGGACATCGTCGCCCAGGTCGCAGAGGAGCGTCCGGACCTCGAGGCGCTTGGCACCTTCGCCGGGGACTACGGATTCGTCATGCGGGGCGGCACCTCGGCCGATGCGCTCACCGTCTACGAGCGCCAGGCCGACGCCTTCACCGGCTACTGGTCGGGCCAGCGCAGCCTCGACGAGGCCATCGCGGCCGCCGAGGCGGACATGACGGAGCTGCTGCAATAGCGCGCGCTGCGACACGCGCCACGGGCGCCGCCTCAGCGGCGCCCGCTTCCACGCGGTCCGCGCGAAGCGACGGCTGGGGCCTTATGGCCCTGCCTCTCGTCCTCTTCCTCCTGGCCTTTCTCGGCTTCCCGGCTCTGGTCGACCTCGTCTACAGCGTCTCGGAGGTCGGCTTCGAGACGCTTCGGGCACCGGCATTCACGGGCCTCGACAACTACCACGCCGTCCTGGCCGACGAGGCGTTCTGGCGGGCGGCCTCGTTCTCGCTGCGCTTCGGGCTCGTCACCGCGGTGCTCGAATGCGCGATCGGGTTGGGGCTTGCGATCTTCCTCGCGCCGCTCTTCGCGCGCCATCCGTGGCTGATGGCCATCATGCTGCTGCCGCTCATGGTCGCGCCGGCGCTGGTGGGGCTGATGTACCGGCTCGTCCTGCACGAGTTCGTGGGGCCCGTGCCGCACTATCTCTTCGCCTGGTTCGGCGTCACCCAATCCTTCTTCCGCCCGGGCGCGGTCTTCTGGACGCTCGTCGTCGTCGAGACGCTGCAATGGATGCCCTTCGCCTTCCTCCTCTTCCACGTCGCCTACGCCGCCATCCCGGCGGAGGTGCGCGAGGCGGCGCAGCTCGACGCGCCGCGCCCCGGGCAGCGCCTGGTCCATGTCGAGCTGCCGCTGATGGTGCCGACGATTGCCGCCGCCCTCTTCATCCGCTTCATCGACGGCGTGCGCGTCTTCGACAACGTCTACGTCCTCGTCGGCGCCGGGCCCGGCGGATCGACGCGCTCGCTGTCGATCTACGTCTACGAGGCCTTCTTCAAGGACGGCGCGATCGGCCGCGCCGTCGCGGCCTCGGTCGTCTTCTTCCTCGCCTCCTTCGTACTGGTCGTGGCTCTGAACCGGGCCGCGCTCAAGCGGGAGGGGGCGTCGTGACCGCGCTGCGCTGGCTCGTCTTCGCCATCGCGGCCTTCGCGATCAACTTTCCGGTCATCGCGACGCTCGTCACGGCCCTGAAAGGGCGGCGCGAGCTGATCGGCAATGCGGGGCTCACCGTGCGCGAACCGACCTTGGAGAACTTCGCCCAGGTCCTCACCGTCACCGATCGGCTCGACATCTTCGCCTATCTCATGAACTCCGCCGCGGCGTCGCTGATCGGTTCCGGCCTCGCCATTCTTCTCGCCTTTCCGGCGGCCTACGCGATGTCGCGCGGCCGGTGGGGTCGGCGGTGGCTGCTGCCCCTGGTCGTGAACCTGCGGGCGCTGCCGCTCATCATCTTCGCGATCCCGCTCTACATGGTCTATCAGGCGGTCGGGCTCCTCGACACGCGCCTCGGTCTCGGCCTCATCCTCACCATCGTGAACCTGCCCCTCGCACTCGTCCTTCTCCTCAACGCCGTCGCGGAGGTGCCGGTGGAGCTCGACGAGGCGGCCCGCGTCGACGGCGTCTCGAGGCTGCGCATCCTCCTCCACGTCGTCGTGCCGCTCTGCCGTCCGGCCTTCGTGACGACCTTCATCCTCGGCTTTACGACGGCGTGGAACGAGTTCCTCTTCGGGCTCATGCTGACGACGCGCGATGCCGTGCCAGTGACCGTGGGCGCGTCCTTCTTCTTCTCGACTGGGGGCGCCGGCATCCAATGGGGCGTCGCCTCGGCCGTCATGCTCGTCGCGGCCCTGCCGCCGATGCTGCTCGGCCTGGTGCTATACCGGCAGCTCACGCGCTCGCTGGCGGGCGGCATCAAGGGATGAAGCTGGGCTAATGGGCAGACCGAAGGTCGAGACGCCCGCCTCCGGACATGACATGAAGGACGGCTCTCACGCCTAACGCATCAGGCTCGGCAGGGCCGTCGCCAGGACCGGGAACACGCAGACTGGGAACACGCAGACTGGGAACACGCAGACCGGGAACACGCAGACCGGGAACAGCACGACCAGCGGCGGGACCAGCCTGGGCAGGATCGCACGGGCGAGCCGGGGATCGGGACTCTCGCCGAATAGCCCGAGAAGATCCCACCGATGATGACCAGGGCGTGGCGAGCGCCGGCGCCGATCGCAGGAACAGGCGGCCGACCTCGGCCCCCGACGATGCCGGATCGCGCGGATAGCCGCGCCGCGCCATGATCAGGCTCACCATGACTACCCGGTGCCGAGCGTGCCGATGGCGTGGCTCTCGTCGGCGATGGGCGCGTAGACGCGCTCGTTCATCACCAGGGCCGAAATGGGCAGGTAGGACGAGGAGAGCTGCTTGGAGAGCACCATGATGCCGCGCGCGATGCTGAGCGGGCCTTCTGCCTCGTGCTTGCGCGCATCGGTGTAGGAGTGGAGGTGGTACGCGACGTCGCGCGCCTCAGGAGAGTTGGGCTCGGGGGAGTTGGGCCCGGCGTTCAGCATGGCGCGGCTCCGCTGTAGGGGAGGGGCCGTCAGTCGGCGTTGCGGCGTCCGACAGTCTCCAGGTAATGCACGCAGGTCTCCGTAGATTCCACGTCGGCGAACTTGGCGTCGATGTCGAAGAGGTTCCAGGCCACCGCACCCGGCACCCGGTCGCCGATCGCCTCGCGAACCGCGATCGTGCGGAAGCCCTCGGCCAGCCCGTCGCAGATCGTGGTGCGCACGCAGGCCGTGGCGGTGACGCCGGTGACGAGGATGGTGTCCACCCCGGCCGCGCGCAGGTAACCCGCCAGCGGCGTGCCCGAGAACGAGCTGGCGCGCTTCTTCAGCATCACGTACTCGCCCTCGATAGGCGCGATCCGGCTGTCGATCGCCCAAAGCTCCTCGTCCTTGAGGTTCACCGCCTCGACGGGGATCTTGCTGTGCCAAAGTCCCATGTCGGTTGCAGGGTCGTCCCGGTCGGTGTTCTGGTAGGCCGTGGTGACGTGGACGACCGGATGGCCGTTCTCGCGGCAGGCCCTGAGCAAAGCCTGCATGGAGGGGATGATCCGATCGTCCACGCCCTCGCAGGTAAAGGGGTTGCCGGGCCGCGTCCACGCGTTGGCCAGGTCGACGCTCACCAGCGCCGGTCGCCTGCCGAAACCGATGCGCCGCTGGAAGCCGCGCTCGGCGTAGATGCGGGTCGAGGCGTCGAAGGCGCGCTGCAGGACGGCGTCCAGATCCTCGATCCCGGGCTCGGTGCTCATGATGTTACCTCGTTCTCTCGTGCGTGTTCGCGCTAGCTGCGAAGCGCGTTCGTTCCGGCCTCGTCGATCGCCCAGCCATAGCCGTCGTCGACCTCTCGAAGCGCTACGCCGTAGTCGTTGCGCGCGTGGTCGGGCGTGATGAATCCGTCGAGCACGTCGTCGAGCACCTTGGCGGGGTCGCGCGTGCGCGGGTCGCCATAGCCGCCGCCGGAGGGCGAGAAGTAGGAGACGACGTCGCCCTTCTCCGTGCGCAGGCCGGAGAACTTGGAGTATTCCTGGCGCACCTCGTCGGGGCGCTCGACATTGTAGATCTCGACCTTGCCGACCGCGCCCTGATGGCCGCCGAAGACGCCCCAGGGCGCGTCGAGATGGCGCTCGTTCTCGTGCGTCATGAAGCCGGGCGTCAGGTAGCGCTGAGATTTCACGACGCCCTGTCCGCCGCGGAACTTGCCGGCGCCTGGCGCCACGTCGTCGCGCACCTCGTAGCGGTCGCAGATCAGCGGCAGGTGCATGCCCAGATCCTCCAGCGGGTTGTTGCGCGTGTTGCGCATCAGCTCCTCCACCGTGTCGGGACCGTCCGAGGCCGGGCGGCCGCCCATGGCGGCCTCGTTGACCTCCAGAAAGACCCAGTATTCGCCGTTCGGCCGCACGCCCGAATAGGCCGCAAAGGAGAGCGTGGCCGCGTTGCCCGCCGTGCAGCGATCGGGCAGCACCGGCGCCAGCGCCTTGATGACTAGGTCCGCCATGCGCTGGATCTGCGTGAATCGCGCCTCGGCGGCGACGGGCGCGATGGGATTGAAGATCGAGCCGTGCGGCGCCGTCACCTTGATCGGGCGGAACGAGCCCTCGTTCTGCGGGATGTCCTCGTCATGCGTGTAGGTGTCGAGGAGAAGCGCGCGGAAGACGAAGAAGCAGGCGACCTTGGTGGAGCCCTCGAAGGGCACGTTGAAGGCCGTCGGAACCTGGTCGGACGAGCCGGTCAGGTCGACCTCCACGTCTCCGCCGCGGACCTTCACGCAGACCTTGATGGGCAACGTCTTGTCGCGGTTGCGCCCGTCGTCGTCGAGAAAGCCCTCGGCGGTGTAGTCGCCATCCGGGATCTTCTCGATCTCGGCCCGCATCATGCGCTCGGTATAGTCCATCAGCTGGCGGGTCGCCTGGAGGACGGTGTCCTTGCCGTAGGTCTTCAGCAGCTCCTCGAAGCGGCGCACGCCAAGCTCGGCCGAGGCGATCTGCGCCTCCAGATCGCCCATCACGAGGCCGGGCACGCGGGTGTTGTCGCGAATGTACTTCCAGAGCGCCTCGTTGCGGCGGCCCTCATCGTAAAGCTTCACGCCGTCTAGCAGCATCCCTTCCGCGTACATGTCCGGCACGTCGATGATCAGACCCGGCGTCGCCGCGCCGATGTCGACATGGTGCGCCGTGTTGGCCGAGAAGCCGACGAGGGTGCCCTCGTGGAAGACCGGCATCACGATCGCGATGTCGGGGCTGTGCGAGGCGCCCTTGTAGGGGTGGTTGTGGATCACGGCATCGCCCGGGCGCCACGCGTCGAGCGGCACGGACTGCTCGATGCCGCGCAGATAGCCTGGCAGGGAGCCGATATGCATCGGTGTCGAATCGGATTCGCACAGCGTGTTGAAGTCGGTGTCGAAGAGACCCGCGCCGAGGTCCTGGCTCTCGCGGATGATCGAGGAGTAGCTCATCCGGTAGAGGACGTTGCCCATCTGCTCCGCGATCGCGTGCAGCGCGCCCCCCACGACCTGGAGGGTGATGGGATCGAGATCTTTGGTCTGGTCGGTCATGGTCAGGTCTCCTCAGGCGCGCGCAAGGCGCAGATCGCCCTTGGCGAGGACGGTGGCCGTGTAGCCGGGCGGGACGAGCGTCGTGGAGTTGTGCTGGGTGACGATGGCGGGGCCGGAGACGGTGTCGTCCGCCTTCAGCTTCAACCGGTCGTAGCGCGGCGTGTCGACGGGCTGGCCGTCGTCGAAGACGGTCCGCCGCATGTGGGTCCGCGCCTCGTCGGGGTCGCTGCGTCCGCCTCTGTCCAGCTTGGGCAGCTCCAGCGGCGGCACGGCCGCGTTGGCGACAACGCGCAGGGTGACGGCCTCCGTGACCTGATCGCGGAAGGCGTGGCCGTATTGCTGTTGGTGGACGTCGAAAAAGGCGTCGATGACGGCCTGGACGTTGTCCTTGGTCAGCGGCGCGTCCGGCATCTCGGCACGAAGCTCGAAGCCCTGGCCGACATAGCGGCACTCCATGACCTTCTTGAAGCTCCGATCCCCCTCGGCGATCCCGTCCGACGCCAGCTGCGCATCGGCCTCCGCGGTCAACTCGTCCGCGATGGCGTTCAGCTTGTCGAAGGTCTCGTCGTCGGCGGTGTCGAGCATGGCGACGACCGAGCGCGTGTACTCGTATTGCAGATCCGTCACGAGAAGCCCCATCGCCGCCGTGATGCCGGGCTGGAGCGGGGATATGGCGTCCTTGGCGTGGATCATGTCGGCCAGTGCCGCCACGTGCAGCGGCCCCGCGCCGCCGAAGCCCATCAGCGTGAAGCCCCTCGGATCGATCCCCTTGGCGACCGAGTTGCCGTTGATGGCCAGGGCCATGTTGTTGTTGATGATCCGCAGGATCCCCAGGGCCGCGTCCGTCACGCTGAGGCCCAGCGGCCGGGCGATATGCTCCTCGATCGCCTTCTCGGCCAGCGCGGCGTCGATGGTCAGGTCGCCGCCGAGGAAGTGCTCGGCGTCGAGACGCCCGAGCGCGACCTGCGCATCCGTCACCGTGGGCTCGGTGCCGCCGTTTCCGTAGCAGGCCGGACCCGGGTCGGCTCCGGCCGAGCGGGGCCCAACGCGGAAGGCGCCGCCGGAATCGATATAGGCGATCGAGCCGCCGCCCGCGCCGATGGCGTCGATGTCGATCATCGGCACCAGCACCGGCAGGCTCGCCACCTCCGTGTCGCGCGGGTTCTTGATCCTGAGCTCGCCGTTCTGGATGACCGAGATGTCGGCCGACGTGCCGCCTATGTCGATCGTGATGACGTTGCCGGTGTCACAGTTCTCGCCCGTCCAGCGCCCGCCGATCACGCCGCCGGCAGGCCCGGAGAGAAGAAGGCCGATCGGACGCTCGGACGAGTTCTCGATGGTCGAGATGCCGCCGTTGGACTGCATGATCCGCACGATGGCCTCGACGCCGTTGTCGCGCAGGCGCTGCTCGAGCGCGCGCAGGTAGCGGGCCGTCTTCGGCCCGATATAGGCGTTCATCGCGGTGGACGAGAAGCGCTCGTACTCGCGCATCACGTTCACCGTCTCCGAGGACGTGCACACGAACGCGTCCGGCATCACCTCGCGCACGATCTCGGCCGCCCTGGCCTCGTGCGCATCGTTGAGGAAGGAGAAGAGAAAACCGATGATGACGGCGTCAAGCCCCCGCTTCTTGAAGAGTTCGGCCGCCTCGCGCACCTCCGCCTCGTCCAGCGGCACCTCGACCTCGCCGGTCGGGGGGCTGAGGCGCTCGGTGACGGGGATGCGGTTGCGGCGCTTCACGAGCGGCTTCGACTGCCAGGGCACGTCGAACTGGAGCGAGAAGTTGTGCGGGCGCTTGTGGCGGGCCATGTGCAGGATGTCGCGAAAGCCCTTGGTGGTCAGCATGCCGACCTCGGCGCCGTTGCGCTCGATGACCATGTTGGTCGCGACCGTCGTGCCGTGGAAGAGGGCGTCGATGTCTCCCGGCTCCACCCCCGCGATCCGGCAGACCTGCAGGACGCCCGAGACGACGCCCTCCGACTGGTCCTGCGGTGTGGAGGGAACCTTGGTCACGACGACCTGCTGCCCGCCCGCACCGTCGCCTCGCGTGCGCTCCAGCACGATGTCGGTGAAGGTGCCACCCACGTCCACGCCTACTCGTATCATCGTCTCGTCCCCGTTCGTCGTCGTTGTCGGTAGTTGAGGTCAGCCGCGCAGGATCGGCTCGAGCGCAAGCCCCGCGCCGAGCAGGTGTGCATCCTGACCCCGCGGCACACTTATGAGGATGCTCGTCGGCAGGCCGTGCACGCCTGTCCCGTTGGGGATCGCAAGGCCTGGCGTGTCGAGGAAGCTCCCTATCGCAGTGTTGCGCAGGGTCTTGAGGTTGACCGTGTCGAAGAGCGTGTCGTCCGCCTCCAGAGGCCCGATCTCCGGCGCTACATGAGGTGTCGTCGGCATGGCGATCAGCGCGTCGCCGATCAGCTCGGGCAGAGCCGCCATGGCCGCGACCCTCGCCCGCTGGAGGGTAAGGAGGTCCGCCGCGCTCATGCGCTTGCCGCGCAGGATGCGGGCGACGACGCGCCGGTCCATCCGTGCGACTTCCGGACCGTCTATGCGGGTGCGATGTTCCAGATAGGCCTCGACGGAGGCGATCGTGCCGATCTCGCGTGTGAGGCGCGCGGCCTCGTCGATGGGTGCGAGAGGGGCGCGGGTGACCGTCACGCCGGCGGCCTCGCACCGGCGGATCGCCGCCTCGAAGTTCTCGGCCACCTCGGGCTCCAACCCCTCCATCGCCTCGCCCTCGGGGACGTGGAAGCGCAGGGCCGCCGGGTCCGCACGTGCGATCGGCGCAGACGCCACGCCCCGGAACGCGGCCTCAAGGTGAATGCAGTCCTCGACGCTTCGGGCGAGCGGTCCGATGCTGTCGAAGCTGGGGGAGAGGGCGACGACGCCGGCATTGGACGTCCGCCCGGCCGACGCCTTATAGCCGACGAGCCCGTTGAAGGCTGCCGGGATGCGCACCGACCCGCCCGTGTCCGTGCCCATTGCGCAAGGGCACAGACCAGAGGCCACCGCGACGGCGGAGCCGGATGACGAGCCGCCCGGCGCGCGGGGCTCATCATTGGACAATGGATTGACCGGCGTGCCGACATGCGGGTTCAGCCCGAGGCCCGAATAGGCAAACTCGGTCATGTTCAGCTTGCCGAGGCTGACCAGCCCTGCCGCACTCGCGCTGGTGACGGCCGGTGCGTCGCGCGTCGCAATGGGCACGTCCTTGAGGAGGTCGGAGCCGGCCGTCGTTGGGGCACCTTTCAGGTCGATCAGGTCTTTCCAGCCTATCGGCACGCCGTCGAGGGCGGAGGCGGGGCGCCCCGCCCTCAGCCGGGCCTCGGCCGCGCGGGCCTCGGCGAGCGCACGCTCCGGCGTGACGGAAAGGAAGGCTGGCGAGGCCTGGCGCGCGATGCGCTCCAGGCAGAGCTCGGCGAGAGCGACCGGGCTCGCGGCGCCCGCCGCCAACGCGCGGGCGATGACGGTCGCGGACCGCTCGGCGAGCGCTTCGAGCGCGGATGGGGCCGAGGCGGGCACGGGACCGGGGCGCTCAGGCCGCGTCGCCGAGCACGACGGTCGCCCGCTCGCGGCTCCAGCGCAGGTCGACGTCGCCGCCCTTGACGATGTCCCGGTCGGCGATGTTGTCGCGATGCGTCTCCAACCGCGCCTGCGTGCCGTCCTCCAGCGCGACCGAGGCGTGGACGACCTGGCCGATCAGGTCGAGCGCGGTGACCGTGCCGCCGATGCCCTCGCGCTCCGAGCCGCCGACGCCGGCGGGGTGGAGCGCGACATATTCCGACGGCACGACGAGCATGGCCGCCTCGCCCACCCTGGCGCCGGCCACATCGAAGCTGGGAACGCCGGAGAGCGGCCCGAAGGCGGTCTTCACGGTCGCGATGCCGTCCGCCGCCTCAGCCAGCGTGCCAGGCACGATCTTGTTTCGGCCGATGAAGCGGGCGACGAAGGGCGAGCGGGGGCGGGTGTAGAGCGAGAAGGGATCGCTGATCTGCTCGACCCGCCCGGCGTTCATCACCACCACCCGGTCGCCCATCCCGAGCGCCTCGGACTGGGCGTGGGTGACGAAGACGAAGGTGATGCCGAGCTCGCGCTGAAGGACCTTCAGCTCCTCCTGGATCGACTTGCGAAGGTTGGCGTCGAGCGCGCCAAGCGGCTCGTCGAGAAGGAGGATGTCCGGCTCGGTCACCAGGCCGCGTGCCAGGGCGAGGCGCTGCTTCTGGCCGCCCGACAGCGCGCGCTCCTTGGAGGAGGCGACGTCGCCGAGCTCCAGCTTGTCGATGATCGCGTCGACCCGCCGCTTGACGTCCGGCGCCGGCACGCCCCGGACATCGAGCCCGAAGGCGATGTTCTGGCGCACCGTCATGTGCGGGAAGATGGCGTAGTTCTGGAAGATCGTCGCCGTGGGGCGCTTCTCGGCCGGCACGTTCGTGAAGTTCTGGCCGCGGATGATCAGGTCGCCGCCGGTGATGTCCTCCAGGCCGGCGATCATGCGCAGCGTCGTCGTCTTGCCGCAGCCCGAGGGGCCGACGAAGGAGATGAACTCGCCCTTCTCGACCTGAAGGTCGAACGCCTCCACGGCCAGCGTTCCGCCCGGGTAGACCTTGCGCAGCTTGATGAGTTCGAGGTCGTAGGCGGTCATGAAGAGCCCGTGTGGGAGGGTTGCGGCGAGGGCACCGGCGGGCGTGCCGCGCCGGGGATCGGCCCGCGTGGGCGAACCGGAGGGATCGAAGGAGGGAGGCGGAGGGGCCGGAGCCCCTCCGCCCCGAGGATGGCCGTCCTGCGTGCCCGGATCAGGCGCTTAGGAACTCGTCCCACCGCATGATGAGATGGTCGTACTCGTCCGGCCACTGATGCCAGTAGTTCACCTTGGACGCGCGCTCTGCCAGGCTGCCGCCGTCGCGGATCTCGCCCTCGTTGATGCCGCGCTCTGGCGCGCCCGACCAGGGTGCGCCCTCGTACCAGAAGGCGTACTTGTCGGGGTCCATCACCTGCTGGATGTTCGTCGTCGGCGAGTAGTAGCCCTGCTCGGAGACGATGATGGCCGGCGGACCGGAGAGCCAGTAGTCCGCATAGGCCCGTACGGCCTCCGCGTTCGGCGTGCCGGTGATCTGGCTGATGCCGATCGACCAGGCGCGATAGCCCTCGCGCGGCACCGCGTAGGAGCAGGGCACGCCCTGCGCCTTGACGGCCATGACGGCCGGCTGCCACGCATCGGCCAGGACCATCTCGCCCGAGGCCAAGAGGTTGACCAGCTCGCCGAAATCGCCCCAGAGGGCCCGGAACTGGCCGTCGCGCTTCTTGGAGATGAGGAAGGCCGCGGCCTCATCGATCTCCTCGATCGAGGGGTTGCCGGGGTTGGGCACTTCGAGAAGCCCGAGCGAGTTCATCGCGAGGATGGCCTGCCCGAAGGCGATCAGCGGATCGACGTTGAGGCCCGTCTTGCCGCGGAACTTCTCGTCGAAAAGCGCGGTCCAGGTGTTGGCCTCTTCCGGGTCGACGAGGTCGGGGCGGTAGCCGATCGAGTCGAAGTTGAAGACCGTCGGCACCATCCAGAGCGTCGTCTTGGCGGCGTCGGCCCAGATCTGCCCGGCGATCTGCGCAGTCGGCTGAAGGGCGGGATTCCCCTCCACGAAGATGTCGCGAATGTTGCCCCAGTTGCTCAGCGCACCGGTCGGGATCGGTTCGATGTTCTTCGTGGCGATCACGGCGGGCAGCCGCTCTCCGATCGTCTCCCAGCAGTCGTAGGCGTCGGTGCCCGAGAGAAGCTCGGTCTGGGTGTCCGGGAAGATGGCCGCCTTGCCCGAGACCGAGCCGACGCCCGAGGCCGCCTTGAAGTCGTTCAGGATGCGCTCCTGGACCGTGACCGAGAGGCCGACGGTGCGCAGCTCCTGGTTGGCGAGGTCTTGGGCACGGGCCATGCCGGGCCAGATCAGGCCCTGGCCGAAGGTGGCGACGCCGGCGGCGGCGCCGGCGCCCGCCATGAAGCGGCGGCGGGATGTGCGAAGATGTTTCATGATCGTCCTGTCTCCTGCTGAATCGCGTCTTTTGACGTCTGGAAGAATGCGGCCCGCCGGTCCGGCTCGGCCGATGTCGGGCCGCCTCAGTAGCGCCCTACGAGAAGGCCTCCGTCGACTGTGACGACCTGGCCCGTCATGTAGCGAGCGCCGTCCGAGGCGAGGAAGCGGATGACCTCCGCAATGTCCTCCGGCTCGGCGGCCCGCTTCATGGGAATGTACTTCTCCGCCTCCTTGAGGCCGGCGGCACCGAGCGAGTGTTGCTCGGACAGAACCTGCGCCGTGCGCACGAAGCCGGGGGCGACGCCGTTCACCCGCACGCCGTCGGCGGCCATCTCGACGGCCAGCCCGCGCACGAGGCCGACCACGCCGGCCTTGGCGGCGGTGTAGTGGACGTGCTCGTCCCAGCCATAGGCGGCGCCCATGATCGAGGAGAGGCAGACGATCGAACCGGAGCCGGCCGTGCGCATCTTCGGCGCCGCCGCGCGGACGAGCCGGAACATGCCCTTCAGGTCGATGTCGAACGTGTGGTCCCACTTCTCGTCGGTCAGCTCGTCGAGCGGCACGCGGTGTGCGATGCCGGCGTTGCAGACCAAAACCCCGATCGCGCCGTGCTCGGCCTCCAGCCCGGCGACTAGCGCGTCGGTGCGGGCGGTGTCGCGCACGTCGAGCGGCTCGAAGATCGCCGTGCCGCCGGCGCCCGTGATCGCGTCCGCGACGGCGCGACCCTCCTCCTCCAGCACGTCGGTGACGATCACCCGGTCACCGATCTCTGCGAAGGCGTGGGCGGCGGCGCGGCCGATCCCGATGCCGGCTCCGGTGATGACGACGGTCCTCACAGCATCACGTCCCCCGAGTTGGGACCGAGCGTCTGGCCCACATAGAGAGCCGCATCGTCCGAGGCGAGGAAGGCGACGCTCGCGGCGACGTCCTCCGGCTGGCCGAAGCGGCCGAGTGGCAGGTCGGCGGCCTTGGCGGCGCGCCAGTCCTCTGAGAGCGCCATCACCAGCGCCGTCTCGATGGGCCCCGGCGCGACGGCGTTGACCCGCACGCCGGACGCGCTCACCTCTCGTGCGAGCGCCTTGGTCAGCCCGATGATGCCGGCCTTGGCGGCGCTGTAATGAGTGAGCTCCACGCCGCCGATCTGGCCGAGCTGCGAGGCGATGTTGACGATTGTGCCAGAGCTCGCCTCCAGCATGGCCGGCAGGGCGCGCCGGCAGCCGAGGAAGCAGCCGCGCAGGTGGACCGCGATCATGCGGTCGAAGTCGTCTACGTCCATGTCTACAAGACGGACTTGTTGTACGATGCCGGCATTGTTGACGAGGAGCGTGCAGGACCCCCAGGCGTGCTCGCAGGCCGCGAAGGCGCCGTTTATGTCGCTCTCGTCCGAGACGTCGCCGGCGACGGCGAGGGCCGTGCCGCCGGCCTCTTCAATCTCGGCCGCAGTTCCTTTGGCCGCGTCTGCGTCCAGGTCGTTGACGATCACCTTGGCGCCCTCCGTCGCCAAGCGCAGCGCGATCGCGTGGCCGATGCCGGCGCCCGCGCCCGTGACGATGGCCCGGTGCGCGGCCAGCCTGCGGGGCCCAGGCACGGGCACAGGCGCGGGCGCGGTCAAGAGATGTCCTCCTGCACGCCCGTCGCGCGGGCGTTGGCGCGGCGCACGGAGGCCGCCATCAAGAGGCCGTAGACGGTAAGAAGAGCGAAGGAGAAGAGCGTGGTCAGGACGCCGAAGGCGAAGAGGTTGGGGTGGATCTCGACCGAGAACATGCCGTAGATCGCGATTGGCATCGTCACGTCCGAGCCCGCGGTGAAGAGCGTGCGCGGGAACTCGTCGTAGGAGAGCGTGAAGGCGAAGAGCATGGCCGAGAGGATGCCCGGGAAGATCATCGGGAAGGTGACCTTGCGAAACGTGCGGGCGGGCGTGACCCCGAGCGCGTAGGACGCCTCCTCCACGGACGAGTCGAAGCGGTTGAAGATCGCCAGCATGACGAGGAAGGCGAAAGGGTAGGTGTAGACCACGTGCAGCACGAAGGCCGTGCCCCACCAGGTGCGGGGAATGCCGAGCTGGTCCGCCACCAGCGCCATGCCGAGGCCGAGCAGCACGCCCGGCACCATCATGCCCAGGACGACGAGATAGAAGACGAAATCGGTGCCCCGGGAGCGGGTGCGGAAGGCCTGCGCCGTCAGGGTGCCGAGGACGGTGGAGACGACCATGGTCGCGAAGGCCAGCGTCAGCGAGCGGGTCAGCGCCTCGGCGATGGGGAGCGGCGCCACGCGCGAGGGCGGCGCGATTCCGAAGATGTGCTTGTACCAGAAGAGCGACCACTCGATGATCGGGAACTGCGGCCCACCCTCTGGCCCCGCCTGGAAGCTGAGAATGCCCATCACGACGAAGGGACCGTAGAGGAAGGCGAGGAAGAGCCCGGTATAGGCGCCCAGCGCCCAGCGCAGCGGAGCGATCTGGTGCATCGAATCAGATCTCCCGTCTGAGGTCGACGACGCGCAGGAGCGCGCCGATCACCACGCCCATCACCACCGTCAGGATGACCCCGATGACGGCCGCGAAGGCCCATTTGAGGGAGCCGACCTGGGTGACGATGATGTTGCCGAGCAGGTTGACCTTGCGCCCCGAGAGCGCCGAGGCGGTGGCGAACTCACCCAACACCATGACCGAAACGAAGATCGCGCCGACCACCACGCCCGGCAGGCTCAAGGGGAAGATGATCTTGCGGAAGATCGTCCAGCCCGACGCGCCGAGGTCCCGTGCGGCCTCGATCAGGCTGGGCTCGATCCGGGCCAGCATGAAGGCGATCGGGCCCACCATGAAGACCACGTAGATCTGCACCATGCCGATCACCACCGAGAGCTCGGTGAAGAGCAGCACCTCGATCGGCGCGTCTATCAGGCCGGCCTTCTGGAGGAGAATGTTGATGGCGCCCTCGCGACCCAGCATCGGGCGCCAGGCCAACACGCGGATCAGGAAGGACGTCCAGAACGGGATCACGCAGGCGACGAGGAGGATCGTCTGGACCGACTTGTTGCGCACGAACTGGCCGATGAAGAGCGCCGCCGGATAGCCGATCAAGAAGGTGAGGACGAGCACCGTGAGCCAGAGGCGCAGGGTGCGCAGGAGCGCGCCGAAATAGGTCTCCGAGGAAAAGAAGGTCACCCAGGAGCGGGTCGTCAGTTCGGGGCTGATCGCGAAGGTGCTCTGCGTCCAGAACGAGACGTAGACCATCATCAGCAGGGGCAGGACGAGGAAGAGCAGCATCCAGGCTACGCCCGGCGCCAGGAGGAGGAGCTTTCGATTGCGCTGCCAGAAACCCGGCCGGGCGCGTGGAGCCCTGCCGGCGGAGGACGCGGAGAGGGACGCCGCCGTGTCGGTCATGCCGCGTTCGCCTTCAGGGCGCGCGGGGCGATGCGCCGGCCGGCATCATCGAAGAGGATCACGTCTGCCGCGTCCCAGGTGAGCCCCCGCGTCTCGCCGGTGCGGTAGACGGCCGGATCGGCCCGGCTGAGATGCCGCTCGACCTCGAAGAGGCCGTCGCCGCGCCTGAAGAAGTGGACGACCTTGGAGCCCATGAACTCGCTCGTCACGAAGGGCAGCCGCAGCGGCGCCTCGTCCGCCGGCCCCTCCAACACCTCGATCGCATCGTAGCGCAGCGCGTAGTGCGCCGCGGGCGCCGCGTCCGGCACGGCAGGCGGCAGCGGCAGCACGGCGTCGCCGGTGTGAAAGCCGTCGGGGTGCGCCTCTCCCTCTAGAACGTTGTATGCGTTCAGCGCCCAGGCGACGCGGATCGTGGCGGGTCTGTCGAAGATCGTGGCCGGCGGGTCGATCTGGATCGCGCGGCCCTCGTCGAGCACAATCATCCGGTCGCCCATGGCGAGCGCCTCGGCCTCGTTGCCCGTCACGTGGAGGAAGGTGACACCGAGCGTCTCGCGAATGCGGCGCAGCTCGACCGTCATGCGCTCGCGCAGGTTCGCGTCGAGCGCGCCGAGCGGCTCGTCGAGCAGGCAGACCTTGGGCTCGGTGACGAGGGTGCGGGCCAGGGAGACACGCTGCTTCTGACCGCCCGAGAGTTGGCCGACCATCCGATCCTCCAGACCCTGGAGCCCCACAAGCTCGACCATCTGCCCCACACGACGCCGCACCTCGCCGGCATCGGTGACCGGGCCGATCGCCCGGTTCTCGAGCCCGTAGGAGACGTTCTGCGCGACCGTCATGTGCGGGAAGAGCGCATATTTCTGCTGCACGAAGCCGAGGCCGCGCGCGTGGGTGGGGGTCCGTGTGATGTCCCGACCCTCGAGCGTGACCGTGCCCGCGTCAGGGCGCTCGAGACCGGCCAACAGGCGCAGCAATGTCGACTTGCCCGACCCCGACGGCCCCAGCAGCGTGAGATACTCGTCCTCGCGCACGGTGAGAGAGACGTCCGCAACCGCGTCGACGCCGTCGAAGCTCTTGGACAGATGGTCGATCTCCATCATGGCCGTCGCCCTCACGTTCGAAGCGCGTGAAACGCGGGACAGAGACGAAAATGTCCCCCACCCACGTCCTTCGGTGCCCGGCTTGGGGCAATGCGCTGTCGGCATCGCCAATCAGGCCGTCAGACACCATCGGACGCAGCGAGCTTCCGTGCTTTGTGCGCACAAGTCAATTATTCACACCGGATATGCGATGAAAAAAGCATCAAAGCTGCTACGATGGGGGCAGGGACGCGTACAAGCGCATGCGTATGGTCTACAAAATACGTTTTGTAGCGGTTGAGGGAGGTGTCGATCGCCGATTCATCGAGGACGTGGCATACCCGCCGTCAACTCGGGAGTAGCGTGTCTTGTCAGTCTCACGCACGGTCGTTAGGCGTGCATTGGGCCCGGTGCCGACTCTGTCGAAGAGGATCGATGTGACGAGGACCAAGCTCTTGGGTTTGCCGGCCACGGGATGTGTTTCGGTGTTGCAGGCGAGACGTTTCGCATGACGGCCAAGGCGCTTCCGGCCGCCGACCCCGTTCCACCTGGCCGCGCGCCCGCGCATCCCGCGCTCGGCCCCACGCCCCGTTATGCTGCGATCGCGCGCCGCATCGTAGAGGCGGTCGAAGCCGGGCGACTATTGCCGGGGACGGTGCTGACCGAGGAGCCGCTCGCCCGCGCCTTCGGGACGAGCCGCACGCCGGTGCGAACCGCGCTGGCGGACCTGCTGCACGCCGGTCGGCTGGAGCGGTTCGACGGGCGCGGCTTCGTCGTCACGGGTGCGGCCGCGCCGCAGCGCCGCCCGGTCACGCCGGAGACCTTCGCGCTCGGCGGGGACGCGGCCGTCGAGCCGCAGCCGGCCTCGGCCCGCATCGCGCAGGACTTCGAGACGACGCTCGCCCACGCGCTGCCCTTCGGTCTGTGGCGGATTAACGAGCAGGGCGCGGCCAACCACTACGACGTCAGTCGGACGGTCGTGCGCGAGCTGCTGTCGCGCTTTCAGGACCGGGGCCTGGTGGCCAAGAACGCGCGCTCGCATTGGATCGTCGGACCGCTGACCTCGCGCGGCGTCGCTCAGTACTTCGCCATACGCCGCCAGCTGGAGCCGCTGGCCCTGATCGAAAGCGGACCTCGGCTGGAAAGCGGCGTCCTGGCCGCCTTGCACGCCCGCGCCGAGGCCGCGCTCGCGACCGGCGACAGATTGACGCCCGAGGCCGTCGAGGCGTTGGAGACCGACCTCCACGTCGACCTCCTGTCTCGCTCACCCAACCCGCATCTTCTTCGGATGATCGGCCAGACGCAGATCGCCCTCACGGTCAACCGCGTCTTCGGCGCGGTCGTCGGCCGGCGTCCCTTCGTGGTGCCGCTGCGCGAGCACGCCATCGTCTACGAGTTCGCCCGGCGCGGCGCCTGGGACGCGGCGGCAGAGGCTCTCGGGCATCATCTCGACCTCTCGGCCGAGCGCACGCGTCAGCGCCTCAAGGCCATCTCGGTCTTTCCGACGCCGAAGCTGCCGCCCTACCTGCAATGGCAGCCGCACTAAGGCGCACCCTTCAGGCCAGCGCATGCTGCCAGCGGCGAACGAGATAGTTGTGCTCGTTCATGACCGTGTCCCAGACGGTGATGCGGCTCATCCGCTCCTCGTAGGCGCCGCCCTCGCGCCGCTCTCCGGCAGAGAAGACGCCAAGGCCGGCCGTGTCGCGGATCGTCTGCCGCGCCGGCTCGCCGCGATACCAGAAGTCCCACTCCGCCTCGCCCATGTGGGGGCGTGATGTTTCCGGGTTCGAGATGTAGGCGCCGTTGGCGGCCATGAGCGCACCGGCCGGCCCATCGAGCCACCAGTTGACGTAATCGTAGGCCGCGTCGCGCACGAAGGTGTCCAAACGTGCGGAGAGGCTGAGGCCGCCGAACCAGCCGCGATAGCCCTCGCGCGGGCTCACCACCCGGACCGGAACGCCCAGCGCGCGCAGATGCGTGACGCCCGACCACCAGAGCGAGCCGACGACCGCCCGGCCGCCCCGCATCTGCGCCACGGCCTCGGCCTCGTCCGTCCAGAAGCCCTGGAAATGTCCTTTCGCGCGATAGGCGCGCAGATGGTCGACCAGCGTGTCGATCTCCTCGATCGTCAGATCGCCGATGTCGCCCGGCTCCATGCGCTCGCGCGCCCGCAGCGCGAGGAGAAAGTCGAGGCTGCCGATCGCGGCGTCCGCCTGGAGGACGACCCGGCCCGCCCAGCGCGGATCGAGAAGGGCGCCCCAGCTCGCGTCGCCCTCGGCGAGAGCCCCGTCGCCCCCCACCACGACGAAGCTGTCGGCGTTGTGGACGGTCGGGACCATGCTGACATGGCCGGTGGGCTCGGGCCCGAGCGATCCGTCGAGCTGGACGTAGAGCCGGCGGGAGGGGTCGCCGCCCGCCGCCGCCCGCCCGCCGGGGTGGAGGCGCCCGGTCTTCGGCAGCGCGTTGATCTCGTCCCAGCGCGCGATTCGCGCGATCTCGACGGGCGCGATCGAGCCCGTCGGCCAGATCAGGTCGATGTCGTGGAACCACTGGTCGTAGACGTCGAAGCTCTCCGGGTGGAGAGCGCCGCGCCGCTGCGCCTCCGTCCCGTCCAGCGTGATGAACTCCAGCGGCAGGCCGAGATCCCGGCGCGCCGCCGCCTTCAGCGCCGCGATCTGGGTGACCGAGGTGCCGAGCACGCGCAAGGGCTCGCGCACCCGCGCAACGGCGGGCGCGGCGAGTGGGGAGGCCCCGCCGTTGCGGACGGACGTCTGCGTCAGGCCAGCGCCGCCCGGACGCGGTCCATACGCGCCGCCCGGTCGCGGCGTGCGGCCAGCGCGGCGTCCATGTCGACCTTCTCGAAGCGCACCGGCATGTGCGGCTGGAGCTGTCCGATCGCGTCCATGTCGGCCGAGATCACGGTGCCGATCATGAAGTAGCCGCCTCCCGAGACGGCGTCCCGGTGAAGCACGATCGGCTCGGTGCCGCCGGGCACCTGGATCGAGCCGTAGGGATAGCAGCCATCGACGATGTTGGACGGGTCCGAGCCCGCCCCGAAGGGCTGCTCGCGCGGCACGAGCTCGAGCGGCTCGCCGCCCCGGAAGCGGTATCCCATCCGGTCGGCCTCGGGCGCGACCTTCCAGTCGTCCTCGAAGAAGCGGCCCTGGGAGCTCTCCGTCACCCGGTGCCAGTAGAGGCCGGGCAGGACGCGCAGGGTCGTTCGGTCGGAGCGCGTGGGCCGCAGGTCGTCCTCCAGGCTCGCGCCCGCCTTCGCACCGGCCGGCGTGCCGAGCGGAAGCGTATCTCCCGCAGCCACGGCGCGCCCCTCGATGCCGCCGAGCGCACCGATGGCGTAGGTCGAGCGCGAGCCGAGCATGGGCGGCGTGTCGATGCCGCCCGCGATGGCGACGTAGATGCGCGCGCCCGACCGCAGATAGCCGAAGGAGAGCGTCTGGCCGGCCCTGATCGGGATCGCCGCATAGGTGTCCTGCTCCTCGCCGTCGACCATGACGGGCAGGTCGGCGCCGGTGACGGCGATCGTGGTGTCGGCGTCGAAGGCGATCTCGGGGCCGAGAAAGGCCGATTCGAGCCCCGCCGCGCCCTCGTCGTTGCCCACGAGAAGGTTGGCCGTGCGCAGGGCGATCCGGTCCATAGCACCGCCGATCGGGATCCCGAGATGAAAGTAGCCGGGACGGCCGAGGTCCTG
This sequence comes from uncultured Alphaproteobacteria bacterium, assembly GCA_963799285.1. Classification (GTDB taxonomy): domain Bacteria; phylum Pseudomonadota; class Alphaproteobacteria; order Rhizobiales; family CAWCWK01; genus CAWCWK01. The sequence goes on along the minus strand of CAWCWK010000004.1, from coordinate 2,579,135 downwards.
GATCGTGGTGAGAAGGCCCGGGTTGACGACCTTAGGCATCGAGCGCCTCCATCAGCGTCTTGTTGGTGCCGGCCATGTCGGCGTTGAAGGCGTCGAGGTCGAACTCCACCTCGGCGATCCGGGGTGCCCAGTCCCCGGTTTCGACCTTGGCGGCGATGTCGTCGTGCTCCTCGCGCGTGATGGGCTTCCACTTGACGATGTCGCCTGGCTTGAAGAACACCATGAAGTCCTTGAGGTAGCTGACCTTCTGTTCGGGATCGAAGATCGGCATGGGCGTGATGCCGAACATCTGGTAGCCGCCCGCGCCGCGCACCGAGTAGATGCAGGCGAAGCAGCCGCCGTGCCCGACGGTGAGCCTCGGCGTGTCGGTGCGCGGGCGCAGGTATTTCGGCACCTCCAACTGCTTCTCGCGCTCCACGAGCTGGTAGAGGAAGGGCAGGCCCGACACGAAGCCGACCATGGAGACGAACCAGGGCGCGGCGTGGTGCGCCGCGATGAAGCCGGCGGCGTCGTCGAAGCCGTTGATGCGCGCGGCGTAGTCCAGGTCGGTGCCGGAGGGGTCCTGGTGCCGCTCACGAAAGCGCATCAGCGTCTCGTGTGTCCAGGGGTCCTGGTAGTAGACCGGGATCTCGATGATGCGGGTCGTCAGTCGCTTCTCGGCCGCATTGGCCGCGCTCTCCAGCGCCTTCAGCTCGGACATCACGGCGTCGGGGGCAATCACGTCCGGGTCGAACTTGACCTGGAAGGAGGCGTTGGCCGGGCAGATCTCGGTGATGCCCGGAATGGCCTTGTCGCGCACCGCATTGGTGATGAAGAGGCTCTGGAAGAAGGCGTCGAGCGACATCTCGTCGTCCACCTCGACGAAGACGTGCTCGTCTCCGCCATGGGAATACCGGGTCTTCATAAGGTCTCCTCGAAGGGGAAGGCGGGTTGCGGCGGGGGCGTCACGACGGCGCGAGCGGGTTGGCCTCCAGCCAGGGCTCCAGGAAACGGGTGTGGACGGCGCCGGAGCGCACGTCCGGGTCGCGCGCCAGGGCGGCATGCAGGGGTAGCGTCGTCTTCAGCCCCTCCAGTTGCATGCCGTCGACGGCCGCGGCCATCGCGTCGATCGCCGCCTCGCGGGTCTCGGCATGGACGATCAGCTTGCCGAGGAGCGAGTCATAGAAGGGCGGGATCGCGTAGCCCTCGTAGAGCATGGTGTCGAAGCGCACACCCTCCGGCACCGTCATCGCGCCCGTCAGACCGGGGAAGGGCATGAAGCCGTTGGCCGGGTCCTCGGCATTCACGCGCACCTCGATGGCATGGCCCGAGCGGGTTATCGCGTCCTGGGAAAGCCCCAGATCCGCCAGCGTCTCGCCGAATGCGATCCGGATCATGGCCTGCACGAGATCGATGCCGGTGATCGCCTCCGTCACCGGATGCTCGACCTGGATGCGGGTGTTCATCTCGATGAAGAACGTCTCGCCCGTCGCGTCGTCGTAGAGATATTCGAGCGTCCCGGCGCCGCGATAGCCCACCGCCTCGGCCAGCCGGACGGAGGCCTCGCAGACGCGGGCGCGGGTCGCCTCGTCGAGGCTGGCGGCGGGGGCCTCCTCCCACACCTTCTGGCGTCGGCGCTGGAGCGAGCACTCGCGCTCGAAGAGATGGACGGCCGAGCGGCCGTCGCCGAGGATCTGCACCTCGATGTGCCGCGCCTTGGCGATGAGCCGCTCCAGATAGAGCCCGCCGTCTCCAAAGGCCGCCTTGGCCTCGGTCTGGGCCTGGGGGACGAGGCGGGCGAGTTCATCCGCGTCCTCCGCGATGCGAATGCCGCGTCCGCCGCCGCCGGCGGCTGCCTTGATCATGACCGGGTAGCCGATCCGCGCGGCGGCCTCGCGGGCCGCGTCCGGCGTCTCCACCCGCCCGTCGCTCCCGGGCACGACGGGCACGTCGGCGCCCTGGGCGGCCTCCCGGGCTGCCGCCTTGTCGCCCATGCGGGCGATGGTCTCGCCGCTCGGGCCGACGAAGATCATGCCGGCCGCCTCGACGGCCTCGGCGAAGCCGGCGTTTTCCGACAGGAAGCCGTAGCCCGGGTGGACGGCGTCGGCCCCGGCCTTGCGCGCGGCCGCCACGACCCGCTCCACGTCGAGATAGGACTTGGCCGCCGGCGCGGGGCCGATATCGACCGCCTCGTCGGCCATGCGCACCGCCAGCATGTCGGCATCGGCCTCCGAATGGGCCTGAATCGTCGTGAGGCCGAGCGGCTTCGCCGCACGCACGACTCGGACGGCGATCTCGCCCCGGTTGGCGATGAAGAGGCGCCTTCCCGCGAGCGTGCCGGAGGGTGCGTTCCTGTCCGCCATCAGTCGGTCTCGGCGAGCACGGCGCCGGCGGTGACGGGTGCCTCGTTCTTGGCCAGGAAGCGGATGTTGGAGCCGGCCCCGACCGCCTTCACCTCGTGAAAGCTCTTCATCACCTCGATCAGCCCGATCACGTCCCCGGCCGCGACATCGGCGCCGTCGGCTACGAACTCCGGCTGGTCGGGCGCCGAGCGGCGGTAGAACGTGCCGGGCAGGGGGGAGCGGATCTCGGTGGGCATGGAAACGTCCTTCGCAGGAGGTCTAGGGAAGGGAATATCGTCGGGTCGTTACGGCTCTTCGCCGACGGCGGGGCGCTGGACGGTGAGGCCCGCGTCCTCCAGGCCCGTGCGGATGGCGCGGCCTATCTTCAACGCGCCGGGCGTGTCGGAGTGGAAGCAGATCGATTCGAAGGCGATCTCGACCGTGCCGCCCTCGACCGTCTCGACGACGCCCTCCGTGCAGGCGCGCACGCATTTCTCGGCCACGGCCTGGGGGTCGTAGCCCTTGACCTTGCGGGCGAAGACGATGCCGCCGTCGGGGCCGTAGTCCCGATCGGCGTAGAACTCGCGCACGGTGGGATGCCCCAACTCCGACGCGATCCGGTCCGTCACCGAAATGTCCATGCAGAAGAGCGGCAGGTCGGGCGCCGAGACCTTGAGGGCCTCGATGAGGAGGCGCGACAGCTCCTCGTCCTTCGCGGCCGTCATGTAGAGCGCGCCGTGCGGCTTGACGTGTGTGAGCCGCGTGCCGTGGCGGCTGGCGAACTCACGCAGCGCGCCCACCTGGTAGAGGATGTCGTTGACCAGTTCGACCGCGCTCGCCCCGATGGTGCGCCGCCCGAAGCCCTGAAGGTCGCGGTAGCCGGGATGGGCGCCGAGACCCACGCCGTGCTTGGCGCACAGCGCCGCGACGGCGTCCATCGTGTTGGGGTCGCCCGCATGGAAGCCGGCCGCGACATTGGCCGAGGTCACGACCTCCATCAGCGCCTCGTCCGGCGCATCGCCATAGGTCCAGTGGCCGTAGCCCTCGCCCATGTCGCAGTTCAGATCGACGCTCGTGCGCAGCATGGGCGCTCCCGGGTGATCGTTTCCGACGCGCGATGGTGCACCGAAGCCGGGGCAGAACGGAAGAGGGTAAATCGCGGGGCGGGCTTCAGCGGCCGGCGAAAGCCTCGGCGCGCCCGCGCGCGCGCGTCTCGCGCGGGGTCTCGCCGAAGCGGGCTCGGTAGGCGCGGGAAAGGGCCGAGCCGTCCGAGAAGCCGCAGGCGAGCGCGATTTCGGTGATGGATCGGGTGTCGCCGGCGCGCGACAGGCGGGTCCGCACTGCGAGAAGCCGCGTCTCGCGCAGGCGCTCGCCGACGCTCATTCCGTCGGCGCGGCAGAGCGCGTGGAGGTGGCGGGTCGAGAGTCCGCAGGCGCGGGCGATGCGGCCCGGCGTCAGGTCCGGTTCGGTATGGCGCGCCGCGAGCACGCGCTCCATGCGGGCAAGATGCGCCGCGCGAAGGGTGTCGCCCCGGCTCTCGAGCGCGCGCGGATCGCCCTCGACGGCGAGGGCGAGAAGCTCGACGGCCTGGCGGCCGAGCGCCTCCCGCGCCGGCGCCGTCATGTCGGACCAGCGGGCCTGCGTGCTGCGCAGCATGTCGACCATCAGCGCGCCGACGCCGCCCCGGGCATCGAAGCCGAGCGCGCAGTAGCGGCCCGGGTCCGGCAGGTGGCGGGCCAGCAGCGGGGCGGGCAGCTTGACCGCGATCAGGTCGCTGGGCTCCGCATAGCTGAACGTGTAGGGCGCCTGGCTGTGCTCGATCAGGAAGCCGCCCGGCGGGCACGTCACATCCCGCCCCATCTGATCGAAGCGCACGGTGCCGGTACGCGGTACGGTCACGAGGAAGGCCTCCTCTCCGGCGCGGCTGCCGGAAACGTGCCGCTCGTCCCGCCGGTAGCGCACCGGCGTGGAGCGCAGGCGCGAGACGCCGACCTCGCCGAGCGCCCAGCCCGTCAGCCGGCCCGTGAAGCGGTCGGGCTCGCGGAAGGCCAGGTCGAGCGGGAAGTAAGAGGTCGAGACGGCCTGCGTCCATCGCGCGGCCCGCGCGCGCGGCGGCAGGGCCGCGACGTCGAGCGTCGGCGGGCGGGCGGGCCGGGGCGTGGCGGGTTGGAGGCTCTCCACGCCCGCGAGTGTCGCTGCAGGACGGCGCGACGGCAAGCCCCGTCGCACTCTGCGCACGAAACCGCAGCGCTGAGCGACAAGACGCAAGCCCGCGAAGCGTCCTAACCTCTTCGGCCAGAGCGCCCGCGAAAGGGCCTGCCGAGGAGACGAGAGCCATGACCGACCATGCCATCGACCCGATCACCTTGAGCGTCGTGCGCGGCGTTCTGGAGACGACGCAGCGCGAGATGACGGTGAGCTTGGAGAAGACCGCCCGCTCTTCGGTCTTCAACCTGGCGCACGACTACTCGACCGCGCTCTTCAACGGCGAGCCGGAGATGATCCTGCAGGGCCAGGACATTCCGATCCATCTGGGGAGCCTCATCCCCGCGATGAAATGCGTCGCCGGCTATTTCGGCGACGACATCCGGCCGGGCGACCTGCTGCTGCACAACGACCCGGCCTACATGGGCAGTCACTCCATAGACGTATGCATGTACAAGCCCGTCTTCTATGAGGACGAGCTCGTCTTCTGGACGGTGTGCAAGGGGCACCTCACCGATATCGGTGGACCCGTCCCGGCCGGCTACAATCCGGACGCGAAGGACCTTTTCGCCGAGGGCCTGCGCATCCCACCGGTCAAAATCTGGGACAAGGGCGAGCCGCGCACCGACGTCCTCAACCTCATCCTGACCAACATGCGGGCCAGGCGCTCCCAGGAGGGCGACTTCAACGCGCTCATCGGCGCCTGCCAGGTCGGCGAGCGCAACCTGATCGCGCTGCTTGACAAGTACGGGCTGGCCGAGGTGAAGGCCTGCATCGCCACGCTGATGGACATGGCTGACAAGCACATGCGCTCGCTGATCCGCGAAGTGCCGGACGGGACCTACAAGGGCACGGCCGTTCTGGAGGACGCGGGCCACGGCTTCGGGGATTTCGAGATCAGCGCCGAGGTGACGATCAAAGACGACACCTGCCACATCGCGATCGAGAGCCCGCCGCAGATTCCCTACTTCATCAACTCCTATGAGGGGAACAGCTATTCGGGCGTCTATCTCGGGCTGATGATGTTCGCTCAGCTACCCCCGCCTTACAACGAGGGGCTCTACCGCTGCGTTACGGTCGACATGGGCCCCAAGGGCACGCTGTGCAACGCGCAAGAACCTGCGCCGCACATGAACTGCACGACGACCCCGATGGAGACGCTGACCGACGCCGTCCGCCTCGCCTTCGAGCAGGCCGCGCCCGACCGGGTCGCCGCCTCCTGGGGCCACGCCAATGGCTGCAACATCGCCGGCTGGGACACGCGCCACGACGAGGAGTATGTCACCATGGTGCTGGCCTCGATCATCTCCGGCGCCGGCGCGACGCCCTCCCAGGACGGCTGGCACGCGGTCGGGCCGGAATGCTGCTTCGGCGCGCTCACCTCCGGCGACATCGAGCTCTTGGAGCACTCCTACCCGATCATCATCCACCGCTACTCGCTGATGACGGATTCCGGCGGCGCGGGCGAGTATCGCGGCGGGTCGGGCACCTGCTGGGAGGTCGAGCCGCTCGACAAGGATATGACCTTCATCACCTTCGGCGAGGGCCGGCGCATCCCGGCCATGGGCGCGGCCGGCGCCAAGTCGACCGATGTCGAGACCAAGGTCGGCCGCCTGGAGGTGACGCGCGGCGGCGACACGCAGGTGATCAAGACCAACGTGATCGAGACCATCAAGCCCGGCGAGCGGGCCGCCAACATGAACCCCGGCGGCGGCGGCTACGGCGACCCGATGAAGCGCGACCCAGCCCGGGTGCTCGACGACGTCAGGAACGGCCTCGTCTCCGTGGAGGGCGCCAAGGTGGACTACGGCGTCGTCATCGCCGACGGCGCCGTCGACGAGAGCGCCACATCCGCCGCCCGCGCAGCCTGAAACGAGGACAGACCCATGAGCAGCTATCGTCTTGGCGTCGATGCCGGCGGAACCTTCACCGACTTCGTGCTGGCCGATCCGTCCGGCAGCGTGCGCCTCTTCAAGGCCCTCTCCACGCCGGACGATCCGACCCGGGCCATCGAGGACGGGCTCGGCCAGATCGCTGAGGCGACGGGCATGAGCGCGCAGGAGATCGTCTCGAGCTCGGACCTCTGTATCAACGGCACGACCGTCGCCCTCAACGCGCTGATCCAGCACAAGGGCACGCCCACCGGCCTCATTTGCACGCGCGGCCACGAGGACAGCCTGGAGATCCGCCTCGGCCACAAGGAGGACGGCCACCGCTACGACGCGGACTATCCCCCCGCCCGCATGCTGGTGCCCCGCTACCTGCGGCGCGGCGTGACCGAGCGCGTGATCTCCACGGGCGCGATCCACACGCCGATGGAGGAGGCGGACGTCCGCGAGGCCTGCGAGATGTTCCTCGAGGAGGGCATCAACTCGGTCGCCATCTCCTTCGTCTGGTCGGTCATCAACCCCGCGCACGAGCGTCGCGCGGCCGAGATCGTGCGCGAGATGATGCCGGACGCCCTCCTCACGGTCGGCTCGGAGCTCTACCCGCAGGTGCGCGAGTACACCCGAACCTCGACGGCCGTCGTGAACGCCTATCTCGGGCCGACGCTGCGCCGATATGTCGACGCCGTGGACGGCTACTTCCGCGATCTCGGCGCCGCCAACCCGGTCCGCTACTTCCAGTCCAACGGCGGGCTCGCCATCGGCGATGTCCTGTCCGACCGCTCGGTCTACGCCATCAATTCCGGCCCCGCATCCGCGCCGCAGGCGGGCCTCCACGTGGCCGCGCCCTTCGGTGAGACCAACATCATCACCGTCGACATGGGCGGCACCTCGTTCGATATCACGCTGACCAAGAACGGCGTGACCAACATCGCCAAGAACATCGACTTCCTGCGCTATCGGCTCGGCGTGCCGATGATCCAGGTCGAGACGCTGGGCGCGGGCGGCGGCTCGATCGGCTCGATCGACGAGATGGGCCTCCTCCAGATGGGGCCGCAGAGTGCCGGCTCGGATCCGGGTCCCGCCTGCTACGGGCGCGGCGGGACGCTGCCCACGGTCTCGGACGCCAACCTCGTGCTCGGCTATCTCAACCCCGAGGGGCTGGTGGGCGGCCGGCTGCCGCTCGACGTCGAGAAGGCCCGCGAGGCGATCCGCACCCATGTTGCCGATCCGCTCGGCCTCTCGGTCGAGCGCGCCGCCTACGGCATGTTCACCATCGTCAACGCCAACATGGTCAACGGCATCCGGCGCGTCTCCGTCGAGCGCGGCGACGATCCGCGCGACTTCGTGCTGGTCGGCGCGGGCGGCGCCACGGGCGCGCATATCACGGCGCTGGCCCGGGAGATGGGCATCGGGACGATCCTGGTGCCGAAGCTGGCTTCGGGCCTGTGCGCCTTCGGCCAGATCATCTCGGACGTGAAGTACAACTTCATGGCCCCCTTCCCGGCGCGCCTGGAGGGCGATGCGGTGGCGGGCGAGCTGGCCGAGACCTTCGAGACCATCGAGGCGCAGGGCTACGAGGCGCTGAAAGCCGATGGCTTCGGGAAGGACCGGATCGGCATCAAGCGCTCGTTCGACATGCGCTATGTCGGCCAGGTCCACGAGTGCACGGTCGAGATCCCGGACGGGCCCATCGACAGCGCGGCGCTGCCCGGCATCATCGAGGCCTTCCACAAGCGCCACAAGGAGCTCTACACCTATTCCGAGCCCCGCACGGTGGTCGAGGTCGTGAACGTCGAGAGCGTGCTCTACGGCCGCATCGAGAAGCCGGCGACCAGCGTTCTGCCGACCGGCTCCGGCGTCGACGCGGCCCGCAAGGGCTTGCGGACCCTCGTCCTCTCCGCCGACGGCGAGGGCACCGACGCCCCCGTCTACGAAGGCGAGGCGCTTGGCGCCGGCGACGCCGTGGCGGGCCCGGCCATCATCGAGGAGGAGACGATGGCGCTCCTTGTCGAGACGGGCTGGACGGCGACGCTGCACGAGAGCGGGGTCTACGTGCTGAAGGCCAACTGACGCGCAGGGCTCGAGCGGCTCCGGCAGTCAGGCGCTCGGAGGGCCTCGCGTCGGCGGTCCTTCGCGATCCGGGTGCGGGGCGTCAATCGGTCGCCTCTGCACCTCGCGGCAGAAGGCGTTCTACTCGCGCTCGTTCTGAAGCCCGAGAAGGACCGTCCCGTCGGCGGTGTCGCGCAGGTCGAGCGCGATCGAAGCCTTGGAGCGGTTCGCCGCCCACTCGCCGTCCGTCAGATCGCCACGTGCCAAGGCCGCCTCCAAAAGGCAGTCTTGAATCACGCATCACCCTGCCCGTGAGGCCACTATGTCAGCAGAGCCTAGGTCTACGGGTCGAAGGATGATCGTCGAGTGAGTAGGGGTATCAGCCGTTCGGCTGTGCGAGGGTTTCCCACGGCACGTGTGCCGCCCATTCGCGCATCGGGGTGGCGGTGACGCCGAGCCCATGGAAGTCAGAGCGAGCGAGGAGCATTGCGCGGTCGAGGCGACGATTGCGGTGCTCGGTGGCAAGTGGAAGCCGATCCTTCTGTTCCATCTGCTCAGTGGCTCGCACCGTTATTCCGTGCTGCAGCGCCTCGTGCCGCGCGCGACGGACCGGATGCCCCCGAAAGGACGATCCCATGAAAACCATTGCCATGACCCTACTTGCCGCCGCACTCGTCGCTGCGGATCTGACCATGGTCGAGCCGGACACGATCGAGACGGCCGAGAACCATCCCGAGGTGGACCGGCTCATGGAGCGGCTCGAGCGCCAGAGCGACGACGGGACACTCAATTCTGACGACATGCGGCGCATTCGGATGCTGCGCAAGCGCCTGGCATCCTAGAGGCGATCGGCGGGTCTGGTCATCTGTGTCCGGACCCGCCGGAGTGCGTCGCGTCGAACGCGTACCTGCCGAGCTGGTCGTACGTTCCTTTTCACGCCGTCGGCCCACTACCCCGAACCGTTCGTGCGCCCAGCGCACGACTGTCGGACGATCCCTGCGCTGTCGCCTGCCAATTGGCGACGTCATCGTGCGCCCGGTCATCCCCCGCCCATCCCGGCAGCGAAATCGCGCTCGCCGTCTGTACCCGAGGAGAACGCCGAGCAAGGCGTGCGCTGCGTGGGTCTATCACCTGGTACGGTGGCCACCGACATGCAGCGCGAGATCGCGGCGTCGGGCATCAACCCGGTCTCCAAGCTCGACTGGTCCGCACACATCCCGCCCGAATGGGTGGGGCGGACGATCGCGTGGCTGACGACGGACGCGGCACGCGGCTACGACGGCACGGACTTCTCGCTGAAGACTGATGAGGGACGAGAGGCAGTCGGGCTTCCGTTGGTAGACTGACGCGTTGGATTCCCCCGCCCCTGGCGCCGGCGGGCGTCACGTATGTCATGACATGTGTGGATACCCCCCTGTCGGACAAGCCTATTCTTTTGTGGGTTTGGCGGGGTCTTCGATCGAACGTGTGTCAGGCCTTTTGGACGTGGCCTTCATCACGCCACCGGGAGGTCAGCTGTTGGTGCGGCCGGGTTCACATCGGTTCAAAGAGCTGCACGCGCGCGAGCCCCGGGGTCGGAATGTGCCTGCCTTGAACTCGCGAAAGCCTTTGTCGCTCGCCCCGCGTTGATCGCTCACCCTGGCCTTGCGGCCATGCCGTGTCCTTGCCTTGTTGGGTGGGGCTCGGATCGCGCCATTCGACAAGCCTGCGGCTTGGTCGTCACGGCCCAGATCACCCGCGCCATCTTGTTGGCCAGCGCCACGGCCGCCACCATCCTCGGCTTGCGCGCCACGAGGGCGGCCGGCCAGCGGTTCGGACTAGCGCCCCCTGCGACCGACCCAGCGGATCGCGCTCATGGCGCCCACGATCGGCAGTCTTCGGATGGCGGTCTGGCCCAGCTTGCTCACGCCGGCAAGCCTGGTGCTTTCCCCGATGGATTGCTGTCGCGGAACGAGGCCCAGCCAATCGGCGAGGTCGCGCCCGCTGTGGGGCAGCTCCTCGTCATCAGCGGTCAAGCGCTGGACGTCCGCCCGATCAGCCGCCGCCTGAGGGCGTTGGAGATGTTGTCGAAGACGAAGACGACGATCAGGATCAGGATGACCATATAGGCGACGTTTTCCCAGTCTGCGTTGGTGCGCATGGCCTCCCAGAGCTTGAGGCCGATGCCACCGGCGCCGACGGCGCCGATGATGGTCGCGCTCCTGGTGTTCGATTCCCAGAAATAGAGGGCCTGGCTGATGAAGACGGGCAGGACCTGCGGTAGCACGCCATAGCGCTGGACGGCGGCCGGCGGCGCGCCGAGCGAGCGCACGCCCTCGCGGGGCTTGTCGTCGATGTTCTCCAGCGCTTCGGAATAGAGCTTTCCGAGCGTTCCGGTGTCGGTGAAGAAGATGGCGCCGATGCCGGCCAGCGGTCCGGGTCCGAAACCGCGCGTGAAGAAGAGGGCCCAGATCAGCATGTCGACGCAGCGAAGGAAGTCGAAGAGCCGCTTGAGTCCGTGATTGAGAAGGCGCGAGGAGGTGATGTTGCGCGCCGCGAAGAAGGAGAGCGGAAAGGCGAGCGTGGCGGCGAAGAGCGTGCCGACAAAGGCCATCACGATGGTCTGCAGGAGCTTGATCCAAACGTCGCCATGCTGCCATTCCGCGTTCCACCAGATGTCGTGGAAGGCGAGCGCGAGGTTGGACCGCTCCGGCTCGATGCGCTCGCCCCAGAGCACGAGGCCGGCGGTCTCGGTGAGCGGGCGGTTCCAGAAGACGGAGGAAGGATCGAAGAGAAAATTCTCCCAGCCCCAGAACATGCGGCGCAGCTTGACCTTGTCGTCGCGCACCTCCAGCCGCGTGCCGCCGCCGAAGAGGAACCAGACCTTGGTGCCGCGCTGCTCGGCCCAGGATGGCGCACCAGCGTCGAGGACGGGATCCGCGCCGGCGGTCGCCACGAACACCGTCTCGCCCCCGCGCGTTGCCTCGACCCCTTCCAGCGTGACGAGCGCCGAGCGTCCGCCGCCGAAATCGAAGGTCACGTGGTCCTCGCCGAGCTTCACCCAGTCGGGCTTCGGGTTCGGGCCGAGCGGTGAGAAGCGCGGCCAGCGCAGCTCGATCTCGCCCTCGTTGCGCACTTCGGGGCGGACCTCGTAGCTGACCCAGTCGGCGAGATAGGCGCCGGCCCGCTCCCAACGCGCCTCGCCGAGCACCTCGCCGGCGCGAAAGAAGACGACACAGAAGACGCAATAGGCGACGATGCCGAGGACGACGAGCGGCCCCGTCATCCGGTCGCGCCAGGTGCGCGCGAAGACGGCTTCGTATTCGCCCTTTAGACGGGCGGCGGTCGCGTGATCGAGAGTCGCGGCGGTCATGTCGGTCAGCCTCCGCCGAGCGTGAAGCTGTGTGCGCCGACGAGCTTGCGGCGGAAATGCGCGCTGATCTGATCGACGGCGACGATGGTGAGGAAGAGAAGGCAGATAATGGCCAGCGTCTGCGCGCCCCAGCCGCGGCTGATCGAGAGGCGGAGCACCTCGCCGATGCCGCCGCCGCCGACGGCGCCGATGATGGTCGAGGCGCGCACGTTGATCTCCAGCCGCAACAGCGCGTAGCTGAGGAAGTTGGGCAGCACATGCGGCACCACGCCGTAGCGCATGCGCTGCGCCCAGGAGGCGCCGGTGGCCCTGAGGCCCTCGTCGGCCTTCATATCGATATTCTCGGCCACCTCGTAGAAGAGCTTGCCGAGCGCGCCGACCGTGTGGATCGCGACCGCGAAGATGGCCGGGATCGGGCCGAGGCTCAAAATGGCCGCGAAGAAGCCGGCGATGACGATTTCGGGGAAGGCGCGCAGGACTTCGAGGAAGCGCCGGGTGACCCAGCGCACCGTCCCCGAGCCCATCAGGTTGGAGGCCGCGAAGAAGGAGAGGACGAAGCCGAGGGCGCCACCGATGAGCGTGGAGAGGATCGCGATGTTGATCGTCTCCAGCATCTTCCAGACGTATTCGGGAATGTAGATCGTCTCGGTCAGATAGTGCCGGCCAGACTCGAAATCGGTCGCCTGGGTGCCATTGTCGTAAGGCGTCGGGAGATCGAGAAGCGCGCGCCAGACGTCCGACCATTGCTCCGGGATCAGCCAGGAGACGAAGTCGAAGAGATGCGGCAATCGCTCCAGGAACCCGCCCGCATTGGTCTCGTTGGCAAAGCGCAGCGAAAAGACGAGGGCGACAAGGAGGATCGCGGCGGACAGGAATGTGTAAGTCCGCCGCCGGCGCACCAACGCGCGATAGCCTTCGGCGACGGCGCGCGATTCGGCGGACAGGCGCTTGACAGGCGCGGAGGGCGCCGGGTGCGGCGCGCCGGTGGCGGTGAGGGTCATGGTGTCGGGGTGGGGCGCGTGGAAGGCGGGCGCGAGGCCCGCCTTCCTTCAAGGCGCATATCGCTTAGCCGCCGATCGTGGAGCGGCGGGCGTTGATGACGGGCATGTAGAAATCCGGCGTGACGTCGGTGTAGCCGGAGAACTCGCCGCCCTGGATAGCCTGGAAGCAGTCCGGATCGGTCTCGACCATCCCCTGCAGGAAAGCCTTGAACTGGGCCTTGGTCTCCTCGGAGACCGTGTTGGAGACGACGATCGGACCGTTCGGGATCAGCGGCGACTGCCAGATCTGGCGCACGTCGTCCATGTCGAGGATTCCCTTGTCGACCATCTTGCGGATGTTGCCCGACGTGTAGCCGTCCTCGAAGTCGCCGACGCCCGACGTCCAGGTCACGCCCGCGTCGAACTTGCCATCGACAACAGCCAGCACGTTGTTCTCATGGCCGCCGCCGAAGCCCGTCTCGCCGAAGAAGTCCTCGATCGAGCGGCCGGCCAGCGCCTCTTCATCCGGCAACGTGACGAGCGGGATGAGATAGCCGGAGGTCGAGTCGGGGTCGGCGAAGCCAAGCGACTTGCCCTCCATGTCGGCCAGGCTCTCGATGCCGCTGTCGGCGCGGGCGAGCATGACCGAGTAGTAGCCCGTCGCGCCGTCCGTCTGCACTGTCGTCATGATCGGTTCGACGGCGTTCTCGTCCTCCAGAAAGATCTTGGCATAGCCGGCCGCGCCCAGCTCGGCATAGTCCAGCGTGCCGCCGAGCAAGCCCTGGATGACGCCGTCATAGTCGGCGGCCGGGAAGAGCTCGACGGATTCGACGCCATCGACGGCGGCCGGCAGCGTGTCGGCCAGGCACTGGAAGTTGCGCAGGCGATCGGCCTCGTTCTCACCGCCGAGAATGCCGACGCGGAAGACGCCGTTGGCGTCCTGGGCGGCGGCCGGAGTGACGAAGAGGGCGCTCGCGGCGGCGGCCGTGAGAAGGGCTGTCTTGAAGGCGGTCATTGGGTAGTCCCTGTTGTGTCAAAGATGTTCGTCGGCGCCCGGGCGAAGCCCTTCGGGCGCGCAGGCGTCAGCCCGCCGCTGCGTGCCGGGGCTCGGAGCGGTGGGTCTCTGGCGCGCGCTGTCCGAGCGCCAGAGCCGGTTGGGGCAGAACGCGCTCCTCGCGCTCGGCCGGATCGGTGTCGGGGGGCGGCATGGCCGCGGGTCTGTCATGCCCGTTCGGCAGAGCGGTCGAGGTGACGCTTTCCGAAAGCTCGGCCTCGCCTTCCGCGCCGTAGATCTCTCGTATGCGCGCATTGGTCAGCGCGGCCGCCGGCCCGTCGAAGACGACGCGGCCGTTCATCATGCCGATGACGCGGTTGCAGTAGGTGCGCGCGGTATCGAGCGTGTGCAGGTTGCACATCACCGTCAGCCCCTCGCTCTCGTTGATCGCCTTCAGCGCGTCCATGACGATGGCGGCGTTCAAGGGATCGAGCGAGGCGATGGGCTCGTCGGCCAGGATCACGCGCGGCTCCTGCATCAATGCGCGGGCGATCGCGACGCGCTGCTGCTGGCCGCCGGACAGCGTGCCGGCGCGCTGCATGGCCGTGCCGGCGATGCCGAGCCGCTCCAGCGCCAGGAGCGCGCGCAGCCGGTCTTCTTCCGTGAAGACCTTGGCCAGGCTCGCCCAGAGCGGCTGTCGGTTCAGTCGGCCGAGCATGACGTTGGTCAGCACGTCGAGTTGGGGCACGAGGTTGAACTGCTGGAAGATCATCGCGCAGTCGCGCTGCCAGATGCGCAGGGCCGGACCCTTCAAGTCGCTCACGACCCGATCGCCGAACTGGATGCGCCCTTCGCTCGGGCTTTCCAGCCGGTTTATCATGCGCAGTAGCGTCGACTTGCCGGCGCCGGAGCGGCCGATGACGCCGACCATCTCACCCGGAAACACTTCGATAGAGACGTCGTCGACCGCCGTGACGGCCGCGCCATTGGTGCCGAAGCGCTTGGTGAGATGCGTGATGCTGAGCAAAGCGAACCCGCCTTCGATATCGGAGAGGTACGGGAATTGGCTCTAGGCTGAGTCTGTTGCAGCGCCCTGACGGAGAGATGTCACTTCGGTGACGGCTGGCGCGGCTAACGGCGCTAGGTCTCGACGAGGAGGGAGACCGCGCTGGCGGCGAAGCGCGTCTCCAGCCATTGGAGAGGCGCGCCGCTGCGGTCGACGTCGAGCGCGCGGACGAGGAGGATGGGGGCGCCCTCCTCGATGTCGAGAAGGGCCGCCGTCTCACCATCCGCCAGAGCGGCCGTGATTTCGCTGCGCTTGCGGGAATAGTCGGCATGGCCGAGGGCCGCGAAGGCGGCGCTGAGCGATCCGGTCTCCGCGAAAGCCTCGATCAGGCCTTTCGACGCATCGGCCGCCAGCCAATGCGTCGCCGCGCTCGTCCAGCGTCCGCCCATCGCCCTGCGCGTCCGCCAGACGCGCGTGTCCGTGCCCGGCGCCAGACCGAGCCGTCGCGCCACGGCCGACGTTGCGGGCTCGACGTGATGGCCGAGGCTTTCGGCCGTTACGGAGCGCTCGGCGCCCTCCGCGATCTCGCTGAACCGGGTGCGCGCGGTGATGGGATAGAGCACGGGCGCGTCCGTCACGAAAGTGCCGCTGCCCCGCCGCGCGCGCACGCGCCCCTCCGTCGCCAGATGTGCGAGCGCGCGTCGCACGGTGTGCCGATTCGCCTCGAAGCGTGCGCTGAGTTCGGCCTCGGTCGGCAGGCGCGCGCCCGGCGCGAAGCGGCCCGCGCCAATATCCTCGCCAAGCGCATCCGCGATCCGTCGCCAGCGCGCCAATCCGTCGCTCAAGGCCTCACGCTCCCCCTAGCTCTCGTACCTGTCGGGCGTCATGCAGGTGTCACGTCCGAGCGTCTATACACGAGCGTCATATTTGTCTAACGGAATAGACAAATCTATTCAGGCTCAGCGATGTCCCTTCAATCCATACCATCGTCCGAAGGCGCCTTAGACCGCCGTGCCGTCATTTCCATCCTCGCGCGTGCGCGCCGCGACGAACTGGCCGCCGCGCTCGATGCCGTTGGCGAGCCCGGGGGCTGGCGATATCTGCGCCAACCGGAGACCGGCCTCGTCATGCTGCGCGGCCGGGCGGGCGGCGGCGGGGCGCCGTTCAATCTCGGCGAGGCGAGCGTGACGCGCACCAGCATCGTTCTGGCCGGCGGCGAGACGGGCCATGCCTACGCGCTCGGCCGCGACAAGGCGGCCTCCAAGCTCGCCGCGCTTCTCGACGGGCTTTGGCAGACGGGCGCGCGGGAGGATGTCGAGACGCACGCCTTGCGGCCCATCCAGGCGCGCGTAACCGCCGAGGCCGAGACCGCCGAGGCCGAGGCCGCCGCGACGACCGTCGACTTCTTCACCCTCGCGCGCGGAGACGACTGATGCTCCAGACCGGAACCGCGCCGATCGGCCCGGCCTTCGCCGAGCCCGTCTTCGACGCGGCGCGAAGCTTCCGCGCCGTCCTCACCGCCATGTCGCGGCCCGGCACGATCGTGACCCTCGATGCGGAGCTCGGCGCGCCGGACCCGATGGCCTGCGCCATGGCCGCCGTGCTGCTGACGCTTTGCGACGTCGATACCGCCGTCCATCTCGACCCGGCGCTCGGCGCCGACGTCACGGCGTGGTCGGACTTCCACACCGGCGCGCCGCGTGTCGACGCTGTGGAGAAGGCGAGCTTCGTCTTCGCCGCGACGCGTGAGGCCCGCCCGCCGCTCGACCGGCTCCAGCAAGGCACGCAAGCCTATCCCGACCGCTCGGCCACCTGCGTCATCGCCTGCGAGAGCTTGAGCGACCAAGGCGGCCACATCCTCACCGGCCCTGGAATCGAAACGCGCGCGTCGCTGACATGCGACCTCTTCGATGCGGCCTTCCTGGATGCCTGGGCCGAGAACGGCCGCCGCTTCCCGCGCGGCGTCGATCTCATCCTGACCTGCGGCGACCGCCTCGCCGCCCTGCCGCGCACCACGCGCATCGGAGGGCCGGTCTAGTGTATGTCGCCGTCAAAGGAGGCGAGGCCGCCATCGCCTCGGCCCATGCGCTACTGGCCGACCGCCGCCGCGGCGACCGCTCGGTCCCGGACCTGACGATCCAGCAGATCGTTGCGCAGATGAGCTATGCCGTCGACCGGGTGATGGCCGAGGGCTCGCTCTACGATGCCGAACTGGCCGCGCTCGCCCTCAAGCAGACCGGCGGCGAGATGATCGAGGCGATCTTTCTCGCCAGGGCCTATCGCACGACCCTGCCGCGCTTCGGCTATGCGGAGCCCGTCGACACGAGCGACATGCGGATCGAGCGCCGCATCTCGGCCGCCTTCAAGGACCTGCCGGGCGGCCAGCGCCTCGGCGCGACCTTCGACTACACGCACCGCCTCCTGGACTTTGCGCTGGCCGCCGAGAGCCATGCGGTCGAGACGCCGAAGCGCGCTGAACCACATACCGGCCCGACGCCGCGTGTCAGCGACATCCTGAAGGGCGAGGGGCTTATCGAGCCGGACGGCGAGACGCCGCCGGATTTCGAGCCCGGCGACATGACGCGCTCCCCGCTCGACTATCCGCTCACGCGCGACCAACGCCTGCAAGCGCTCGCGCGCGGCGACGAGGGCTTTCTACTGGCGCTCGGCTACTCCACCCAGCGCGGCTTCGGGCGCAACCACCCCTTCGCCGGCGAGATCCGCATCGGCGCGGTCACAGTGGAGATGACGATGCCGGAGCTCGGTTTTGCCGTCTGCTTGGGCGAGATCACCGTCACCGAGTGCCAAATGATCAACCAGTTCACCGGCGGGGGCGAGACGCCGCCGCAGTTCACGCGCGGCTACGGCCTCGTCTTCGGGCGCCAGGAGCGCAAGGCGATGGCCATGTCGCTACTCGACCGCGCGCTCCGCGCGGACGAGTTCGACGAGCCCCGCGACGCGCCGGCCCAGGACGAGGAGTTCGTCATCGGCCATTGCGACAACATCCAGGCCTCCGGCTTCGTCGAGCACCTCAAGCTGCCGCATTACGTCGACTTCCAGGCCGAGCTCGACCTCGTCCGTAGGCTGCGCCGCGAATGGGTCGCCGCCCGGCATGGCGACGCTTTGCCGGAGGCGGCCGAATGACCAAGACCCCTTACAACTTCGCCTATCTCGACGAGCAGACCAAGCGCATGGTCCGCCGTGCGATCCTGAAGGCGGTCGCGATTCCGGGCTATCAGGTGCCGTTTGCCAGCCGCGAGATGCCGATGCCCTATGGATGGGGGACGGGCGGCGTGCAGGTGACGGCCTCGATCCTGAGGCCCGAGGATGTGCTCAAGGTCATCGACCAGGGCTCGGACGACACGACCAACGCCGTGTCCATCCGCGCTTTCTTCGCCAGGACGGCCGGTGTCGCGACGACGACGCGGACGGGCGAGGCGAGCGTTATCCAGACGCGCCACCGCATCCCGGAAGAGCCGCTCAAAGCCCATCAGATCCTCGTCTACCAGGTCCCGATCCCCGAGCCCCTGCGCTTCCTGGAGCCGCGCGAGACCGAGACGCGCGTCATGCACGCGCTCGAGGAGTACGGCCTCATGCACGTCAAGCTCTACGAGGACATCGCGCGCCACGGCGAGATCACGACGACCTATGCCTATCCGGTCCGGGTCGATGGGCGCTACGTGATGGACCCGACGCCGACGCCGAAATTCGACAACCCTAAGATGGACATGAGCCCCGCCCTCCAGCTCTTCGGCGCCGGCCGCGAGATGCGCATCTATGCGGTGCCGCCCTTCACGAAGGTCGTCTCGCTCGACTTCGAGGACCACCCCTTTACCGTCCAGGCCTTCGAGGGGCTGTCCTGCGCGCTTTGCGGTGCCGAGGGCGTCTATCTCGACGAGGTCGTCACGGACGACGCCGGCGGGCGGATGTTCACCTGCTCGGACACCGACCATTGCGAGACACGCCGCATGGCCGGTCACGCAGGCGATCAGTCGGGCGTGCGTGGCGCCTACGCGGAGGCGGCGGAATGACCGACGTCCCCCTCCTCTCCGTCGCCGCCCTCACCAAGCTCTACGGCGCCCGCACCGGCTGCCGGGACGTCGAATTCGATCTCTGGCCGGGCGAGGTGCTCGCCGTCGTCGGCGAGTCGGGGTCTGGCAAGTCGACGCTGCTCTCCTGCCTCTGGGGCGACCTCGAACCGACCGAAGGTTCGGTCACCTACCGCATGCGCGACGGCCGCACCCGCGCCTTCGCCGATCTCCCGGAGGCCGAGCGGCGAGTCTTGCAGCGCACCGACTGGGGTTTCGTGCGCCAGAACCCGGCCGAAGGCCTCAGGATGCGCGTTTCGGCCGGCGGCAATGTCGGCGAGCGGCTGATGGCGATCGGCGAGCGGCACTATGGGAAGATCCGCGAGACGGCAGAGGACTGGCTGGCCCGCGTCGAGATCGAGGCCGGCCGGATCGACGACCACCCCACCGCCTTTTCCGGCGGCATGCGACAGCGCCTCCAGATCGCGCGCAACCTCGTCACGCGGCCGCGGCTCCTCTTCATGGACGAGCCGACGAGCGGGCTCGACGTCTCGGTCCAGGCCCGGTTGCTCGACCTCCTACGCAGGCTGGTGCGCGATCTCGATCTGGCCGTCGTCATCGTCACGCACGACCTGGCCGTCGCACGGCTGTTGTCGGATCGGATCATGGTCATGCAGGCCGGCCGGGTCATCGAGGCCGGCCTGACCGATCAGGTGCTCGACGACCCGCAGGCCGCCTACACCCAGCTTCTCGTCTCCTCCGTCCTGCAGGTCGCTTGATATGTCTCACGCCGACGGGCTGATTATGTCTCACGCCAACGGGCTGAATGTGTCTCACGCCGACCGGCTGAATGCGTCTCACGCCGATGGGCTGGTATCTCACGCCGATGGGCTGGTAACTCATGCCGACGGGCTGATTGTGTCTCACGCCGACGGGCTGGTGGACCGCACAGGCGGCCTCGCCTTCGAGAACGTCGCCAAGACCTTCACCATGCACCTGCGCGGCGGGGTGCGGATCGGCGTGCTGAGGGACGTCTCCTTCACGCTCGGCCCCGGCGACTGCGCCGTGCTGGCCGGGCCGTCCGGCACCGGCAAGTCGACCATCCTCAAGATGGCCTATGGCAACTACCGGACCGAGGCGGGCCGCATCCTCCTACGCCATGGCGGGACCGAAACCGACATCGCGCGAGGAGATCCGCGCGCGGTTCTGACCGCGCGGCGCGACACGATCGGCTATGTGAGCCAGTTCCTGTCCGTCATCCCCCGCGTCTCGGCGCTGGACCTTGTCGCCGAAGCCGCCCGCGAGGCGCGGCGCGACGATCCGGAAGGGCTCGCCTGCGACATGCTTGCCCGGCTGAACCTGGCCGAACGCCTCTGGCAGCTCCCGCCGGCGACCTTCTCCGGCGGCGAGCGGCAGCGGGTGAATATCGCCATGAGCTTCGTCGGCCGCCATCCCATCCTCCTTCTTGACGAGCCGACCGCCTCGCTGGACGCCGAGAACCGCGACGTCGTGATCGCGCTCACCCGCGAGAAGCTGGCCGAAGGCTGCGCCATCCTCGCCATCTTCCACGACGGGCAAGTGCGCGAGGCGCTGGCGACACGGCTGATCGAAGTCGCAGGCTTTGCGGTGCCCATGGAGGCCGCCGCCTAATGCTGAGCGAGGCCCCTACGATCCACGAGACCGCGACGGTCCACATCTCGACGCTTGGGCGTTGGACCGAGCTCGGCCCACGCTGCCGGCTGAACGAGACGCGGCTCGGCGACTACTCCTATATCTGCGAGGGCGGGCAGGCCGACTTCGCCACGATCGGGAAGTTCGCCAACATCGCGGCGCTCGCCCGCATCGGCGCCGGCAACCACCCGACCTGGCGCGCGACGCAGCACCATTTCGTCTATCGGGCGGGCGACTATTTCGACGGCGAGGCCGACGAGGAGGCGTTCTTCGACTGGCGCCGCGCCCAGGGCCCCGTCATCGGTCACGACGTCTGGCTCGGTCACGGTGTGGTCGTCCTGCCGGGCGTGACCATCGGCGACGGCGCGGTCGTCGGCGCCGGTTCGGTCGTGACGCGCGATGTGGCGCCCTACGCGGTTGCGGTCGGCGCGCCGGCCCGCACCGTCAAGATGCGCTTCGCGGAGCCCGTCGCCGAGCGGATGCGCGCTCTTGCCTGGTGGGACTGGAGCCACGAGGCCCTGCGCCGCGCATTGCCCGACTTCCGCGCCTTGACGCCCCAGGCCTTCCTCGAAGCCTACGAGACCGCTACGCCCGACATGTCGCGAAAGGCCGCATCCTCTTGACCGAAACGCTGACGGCCGATCCGGTGGCCAAGCCCGCTCCGACGCGCCCGCGCAATGACGACATGGCGATCCGCAATGCCAGGGTCGTCGCGCCCCGCGCCGTCTTCGATGGCACGGTGTGCGTGCGCGACGGCCGCTTCGCCTCCGTCGACGAGGGCGGCGGCGTCGGCCAAGACTGGGAAGGCGATCTGCTGCTGCCGGGCCTCGTGGAGCTGCACACCGACCATATCGAATCGCACTACAAGCCGCGCCCGGGCGTGACCTGGAACCCGGCGCTCGCCGCCCAGGCGCACGACGCGCAGATCGCGTCGGCCGGCATCACCACCGTCTTCGATGCGCTCTGCGTCGGCATGGAGGTAGTGGGCGGGCGTGGCGAGGACCGCTTGAGCGCCGCGGAACTGCGCGCGCTCGTTGACGGTGTGCAGGACCAGCAGCGTAAGGGTCTTCTCCGCGCCGAGCATTTCACGCATCTGCGCTGCGAAGTCTCGACCGCCGGCGTGCTTGCGGCCTACGAGGCCTTCGAGGACGAGCCGTCGGTTCGCCTCGTCAGCGTGATGGACCACTCGCCTGGCCAGCGCCAGTTCGCGACCATGGAGGCCCACCGTCGCTACTATCAGGGCAAGATGGGCATGTCCGACGAGGCCTATGCCGTCTTCGCCGAGCGCCGACGCGCAGACGCCGCACGCTATTCCGACCGGCAGCGCCGCGAGATCGCCAGCCGCGCGACGGAGCGGGGTCTCGTCCTGGCGAGCCATGACGACGCGACCGAGGCACATGTCGCCGAAGCGGTGCGCGACGGTGTGCGTCTCGCCGAGTTCCCGACGACGCCGGAGGCGGCGCGGGCCAGCCACGAGGCCGGCATGGCCGTGCTGATGGGGGCGCCCAACATCGTGCGCGGCAAGAGCCATTCCGGCAACGTCTCGGCGGCCGATCTCGCCGAGGCCGGCCATCTCGACGTGCTCTCGTCGGATTATGTGCCCTATGCGCTCGTGCAGGCGGCCTTCAAGCTGGCCGAGATGGACGGCTGGGATCTGCCGGGTGCCGTGCGGACGGTCTCGCTCGCGCCCGCCGAGGCGCTGGGTCTCGATGATCGGGGCGCGGTCGAGGCGGGACGCCGGGCCGACTTCGTCCGCGTGCGGCTCGATCCCGTCGGCCAGGACGGCGGGCTTCGGCCCATCGTGCGCGAGGTCTACCGCGAGGGCCGCCGTGTCTGCTGACGCCGCTCGGTCCGGTCTCTTCGTCGCCGTGGTCGGGCCGTCGGGCGCAGGCAAGGACACGCTTATTCGGTTCGCAAAGGATGCGCTGGCAGAGCACGAGCGCTTCGTCTTTCCCCGCCGCCTCATCACCCGCCCGGCGGACGAGACCGAGGACGCCGCAGAGATCACGGCAGCCGACTGGAAGACCATGGCCGCGCGCGGCGGTTTCGCGCTCAGCTGGCGGGCGTATGGCATCGCATATGGCATTCCCGCCGCGACGCGGGGTGCCGTCATGGAAGGCCGGATCGTCGTCGCCAACGTCTCGCGGACCGTGCTGCCGGACGCGATGCGCGTTTACGAGACCGCCGCCGCCATCATGGTCTTGGCGAGGCCCGAAACGCTGGCCACCCGCCTTGCCGCGCGTGAGCGCGAGGACGCGGCCGGCCGCTCCGCCCGGCTGGCCCGGCGCACGCCCGATCTGCCGGAGGGCCTCGCGCGCCGGACCGTCTCCAACGACGGTGCGCTCGAAGAGGGCGCCACCGCCTTTCTCGATGCGCTGACGGCGCTGGCGGACCATGCGAACCGGTTCGAGGCGGCCTAAAGCGCTGCCTGGTTGACGCGCCGGCTCGTCTCCGCCGCGCTCTCGACGCGCTCGGAATAGCGATCGGTCAGGAGGTCGGAGCGACCGCGCGTCATCCAAGTGAACTTGACCAGTTCCTCGCACACGTCGACCAGCCGCGCGTAATAGGGCGAAGACCGCATCCGGCCCGCCTCGTCGAATTCTACGAAGGCCTTTGGCACCGAGGACTGGTTGGGGATCGTGACCATCCGCATCCAGCGGCCGAGCACGCGCATCTGGTTGAGCGTGTTGAAGCTCTGCGAGCCGCCAGAGACCTGGGCGAGCGCCAACGTCTTGCCTTGCGTCGGGCGCACGCCGCCGAGGCTCAAGGGCAGCCAGTCGATCTGCGCCTTCATGATGCCGGTCATCGCGCCGTGCCGCTCGGGAGAGACCCAGACCATGCCCTCGGACCAGGTGGCGAGGTCGCGCAACTCGCTTACCTTCGGATGGTCGGACGGCGCGGCGCCGTCCTCGTAAGGCGCGTCCGGCAATGGCAGTCCATGCGGCGAGAAGGTCCGCGTCTCGCAGCCCAGATGACGCAGCAGCCGGCCGGCCTCCTCCGACAGGAGCCGCGAATAGGAGCGGTCCCGAAGCGATCCATAGAGGATGAGGATGCGCGGCGCGTGGCGCGGGTCGCCGGGCGCGGCGAAGGCGTCGATGTCGAGCGGCCCCAAAGCCTCGGCGCGCAGGGCCGGCAGGTCGTCCAGCGGCCGGGCGTCCGAAGCCGCATCCTCGACCGCCTCTGTTTCGCGACCGCTCATGCCGAGCCCGCCTCTCGCCACGCGGTGAGGTCGACCGTCTCGCCGTCCTCTTTGGTGAAGCTGGCCGGCGGGGAGGCGAGAATGGTCGCGACCTTCTCGGAGGGGCGGGCCAGCACCGTGCCGCGACCGGTCACGACGAAGGGCCGGTTGAGAAGGATCAGATGGCGCGCCATCGCGTCGAGCAGGGCCTCGCCGTCACCCATCTCGTCGCCGAGCGGATCGAGCAGGCCGAGACCCTTTAGCCTGTCTTCGTTGCCCTTCACGCGCAGCGCCTCGCGCGGGGTCAGGCCTGCGGCCGCGACTAGCCGGGCGATCTCGTCGCGGCTCGGCGGCGTTTCCAGATAGGCGACGATACGCGGGGTCTCGCCGGCCGCTTCCAGCAGCCTCAGCGTGTTGCGCGACGTGCCGCAATTCGGGTTGTGGTAGATCGTGACGGTCATCGACTGGGGTCCTTCAAGCGGTCTCGCGTAGCGCGCCGCGCACGCTTCGGGATCTGGGCGGCGCGAAGAGCCAGCCGAAGACGGCGGCGGCCAGCAGCGCGCCCGCGATCTGCGCCAGCACGAAGCCGCCGACGTCGATTGGCCGGATGCCCGAGAACGTGTCGGTGAACGCCCGGGCGACGGCGACGGCCGGATTGGCGAAGGAGGTCGAGGCCGTGAACCAATAGGCCGCCGTGATGTAGAGCCCGACCAGCCACGGGATCGCCTCGGCCCGGAAGCGCAGGCCGCCGAGGATGGCCATCAGCAGCCCGAACGTCGCGACCAGTTCGGCCCACCATTGCGCCGGCCCCGTGCGGGCGTTGGAGGAGAGGGCGACGGGCCCGAGCTCGAACATCAGATGGGCGGCGACGGTACCCAGCACGCCGCCGACGATCTGGCAGCCGACATAGGCGAGCGCGTCGCCCGTGGACAGCGCGCCCCGCAGCCGCAGGACGAGCGTCACCGCCGGATTGAAATGCGCGCCCGAGATCGGCCCCAGCACCGTGATGAGGACGACGAGCACGGCCCCCGTCGGGATCGTGTTGCCGAGCAGCGCCAGCGCCACGTCCTCCGTCAGCCGCTCCGCCATGATGCCGGAGCCGACGACGGCGGCGACGAGAAAACCGGTTCCCAGCCCTTCCGCGAAGAGCCGTCGGGGAAGGTCGAAAGGCGCGGCCTCGCTCATTGCTCAGCAGGCCCGGGTGTCGCAGACATCGGCCAACACGCCGCAGATCTCGGGCCGCCCACCGCAGCAGTCCTCGGTGAGATAGCGCAGCAACTCGCCCATCGCTGCGAACTCGGCCGCATAGCGGACCTCGCGGCCGGCACGCCAGGACCGGACGAGACCGGAGCGCTCCAGCGCCGCCAGATGAAAGCTCATCCGCGTCGGCGGAATAGCGAGACCGGCCGCGATGCGGCCCGAGGCCTCGCCATCTGGTCCGCATCGCACGAGACGGCGGAACGCTTGCAGCCGGTCGGCGTGCGCGAGCGCGGTCAGCGCCTTGACGGCGGAATCGAGATCGTCATCCATGCGACTCTACAACCATACTTGCAAAGATGCTGCAAGACGCTCCGGTTGTCACACGAGCTTCAACAGGGACTGCTAGGCCTGCCAGCGAACCTCCTAGCCTGGAATCGCCGATGCCCGCCCTTCGCCTCGTCTCGCTCCCGATCCTTTTGCTGGCGTCCACCGCCCTGGCGGCGGCCGATCCCGTCTTCGAGCGGATCGCGTCCTTCCCGGTGAACACGAACCTGCCGGCTGGGAACGATCCGCTGACCGAGACCTCGGCCGAGATCATCGCGGCGAGCGAGGACGGTAACACGCTCGTCTATTCCGACAGCCCGCTGCAGGCGATCGGCTTCATCGACATCACCGACCCGGACGCGCCCGCGTCGGCGGGCGTGGTGGCGCTGGGCGGCGAGCCGACGGCGGTCTCGGTCGCCGGCGACAGCGTTCTCGTTGGTCTCAACACGTCCGCGAGCTATACCAACCCCTCGGGCGCGCTTCTCGCTTTCGACATGACGTCACGCGAGGAGGTGGCGCGCTGCGATCTCGGCGGCCAGCCCGATTCGACCGCGGTCGCGCCGGATGGCAGCTTCGTCGCCGTCGCCATAGAGAACGAGCGCGACGAGGACCTCGACGACGGCGTCATCCCGCAGATGCCGGCCGGCTTCGTCGCCATCCTGCCGATCGGGAATGGCGTGCCGGATTGCGACGGCTTGATCCGGGCTGACGTCACGGGCCTCGCCGACGTCGCGGGCGAGGACCCGGAGCCGGAGTTCGTCGACATCAACGCGGACGGCGAGATCGCCGTCACGCTTCAGGAGAACAACCACGTCGTCGTCCTCTCCCGCGAGGGCGAGGTGCTGTCGCATTTCTCGGCCGGGACGGTCGATCTGGACAACGTCGATGTCGACGAGGAGCGCGCGCTCACCTTCGACGGCACGCTCCGCGACGTGCCGCGCGAGCCCGATGCCATTCAATGGCTTGACGGTCAGCGCCTCGTGACCGCGAACGAGGGCGACTACGAGGGCGGCTCGCGCGGCTTCACGGTCTTCGACCGCGAGGGCACGGTGCTCTTCGAATCGGGCCTCGCCTTCGAATACGAGGTCGCGATGGCCGGCCACTATCCGGAGCGGCGCTCGGGCAACAAGGGTGCCGAGCCCGAAGGCATCGAGGTCGGTACGTTCGACGGCGAGACCTATGTTTTCCTCCTCTCCGAGCGCGGCTCTGTCATCGGCGTCTATCGCGATACGGGCGATGCGCCGGAATTCGTCCAGCTCTTACCGACGGCGCTGGCGCCAGAGGGCGCGATCGCAATTCCGTCGCGCGGTCTGCTGGCGGTCTCCAACGAGGCCGATCTCGGCGAGGATGGCGGCCCGCGCAGCCACGTCACGCTCTATCGTCTGGGCGAGGGCAAGCCGGCCTATCCGATGATCGGCTCCACGCTCGACGACGAAGGCCGCCCTATCGGCTTCGGCGCTCTCTCCGGCCTCGCGGCCGACCCCGAAGCGGCCGGAATGCTCTACGCCGTCAACGACAGCTTCTACGCGCTGCAGCCGACCATCTTCACGATCGACGCGACAGAGACGCCGGCCCGGATCACCGCCGCGACGCGCGTGACGCGGGGCGGCGCCAACGCGCAGCTGCTCGATCTCGAAGGCATCACGCCGGACGGGGAGGGTGGCTTCTGGCTGGCTTCCGAAGGGCGCACGGATCGCATGATCCCGCACGGCCTCTACCGCGTGGACGCCGAGGGCGAGATCCAGGCGAGCGTGCCCTTCCCGGCCGAGCTTCTCGCCATTGAGCGCCGGTTCGGAGCCGAGGGCATCACGCGGGTGGGCAACCGGCTCTGGATCGCCATTCAGCGCGAATGGGCGGACGACGAGGCCGGCGCGGTCAAGCTCGTCTCCTACGATCTGGAGACCGAGGAATGGGGCGCAGTGCGTTATCCGCTGGAGACGGCCGAGGCCGGCTGGGTCGGCCTCTCGGAGATCACCGCCCATGGCGAGAACGTCTACATCGTCGAGCGCGACAACCAGATCGGCGAGGCGGCCCGGATCAAGCGGCTCTATCGCGTTGCGGCCGAGCAGCTGAACCCCGCACCGCTCGGCTCCGATCTGCCTTTGGTCGAGAAGGAGATGGTCCGCGACTTCCTGCCCGACCTTCGCGC
This sequence comes from uncultured Alphaproteobacteria bacterium, assembly GCA_963799285.1. Taxonomy (GTDB): domain Bacteria; phylum Pseudomonadota; class Alphaproteobacteria; order Rhizobiales; family CAWCWK01; genus CAWCWK01. Next base: position 2,551,789 of record CAWCWK010000004.1, on the reverse strand, counting down.
CACCGGCGGCTATGTCGTCGACAAGATCGAGGGCTTTGCCATCGACGCGGCTGGCCAGGGCTATGCCGTGACCGACAATGACGGCGTCGACGATTCGAATGGCGAGACGCTCTTCTTCAAGGCTGGTACCTATTAGCCGCCCGGCTTCAGCGTGCGCCGCTCGCCAGGCTTGATCGTTCGGACCGGTTCGGCACGACACCAAACGCCGAGCGGCGCCTCTTCCATCCCCGTCGGGTGTTGTCGGACTGTCATGCGATCCCGCGAACGCTCGCCTGCATCCCTTCATGCACCAACGCGTCCGTCATGCATCGTCTCGTCATCTCCAGGCATGCCGCTCTCGGGCTCGGCGTCGCGCCGTCCCTCGCACCGTCCCTCGTACCGTCCCTCGCCCGGTCGGGCACCGTCACGCTCTGTAGCTCCCAGCCGTCCTAGCAGATCGAACCCGTGATCGCGGCCTGCAACAGAGACCACCCGGACGTTCCGGTCGACGTCTCCCGCTCCGGCTCGACCGCGGTGATGAGCAAGCTGCAGGCTGAGTTCGGCGTCGGCAGCCCGCAGGCCACCGTGGTGCTGATCGCCGACGCCGTCGCCATGACGCAGCTCAAGAACGACGACCGCCTGATGGACCCTTCCGACGCACCGGCCGCCGCCGCCCGCCGCTGACGAGCGTAGGTCCGATCGACGCGCTGCTGCTCGACGCCTCGTACGGGCGGGCGCCGTTCGACGCGGACGTGCTACCCGTGCCGGCGGATGGGCGTGGTATGGAGATCGCCGCCCGGGCCGCGCGAGAAGGGCTCTTCGTCGGGATGGACGAGGGTGTCCAGGCCGCCTTGCGAATGGCTCTAGAGGCGCCGGACGCGCTCCGCCCTCGTGCGTCTGCCCGGAGGGACCCCGTCCCGCTCCCCCGCGTCCGATCCCTCCGGCGTCATGCTGGTCTAGGGCGGCGCGAGCCTGGAATGGCGTGGCGCGCACTGGTCGAGCGTTTCGCGCGAACGGGCGAGGCGCGCGTGCTGGCGATGGGACCTGTCAGGCCCGGCCCGCGACCCGCACCCCAGATCGCGCACGGCCGCGCATGACATCTGCGTTGGCCCGTCCACCCGAGTGCGGACGGGAACCGAGCGCTCGCCATCTGTCGGGCGCCGACGACACGGGCTCCATGTTCGCGCCAGCGCCGTCTTGACGCGCATGTTGCGAAACTATGGCCGTTCGCGACGACAATCCGTAGAGCCGAACGAAAGCTTTCGGCGTGATGCAAGGCGCTGACCTTGGCGAAGGGAGATGGATAGACGATAAGGGTGTCGGAAATTCTCGCATGGCATGGTGCGAAGATGCGTGAACATTTGCCAGACCATGCGAACATTCGTCCACGACATCAACATCACGACAGTTGTACTTTTATGTTATTAAAGAATGCAAATGTTCTGGATCGGATCGAGCTGCCATCCGGGCTGCGCGGCTTGACCGACGCAGGTCTGGTCGAAGTGGCCGACGCGCTGCGGGCCGAGACGATCGCGGCGGTGTCGGTGACGGGCGGGCATCTGGGCGCGGGGCTGGGCGTCGTCGAGCTGACGACGGCGCTTCACGCCGTCTTCGACACGCCGCGCGACCGCATCGTGTGGGACGTTGGGCACCAGGCCTATCCCCACAAGATCCTGACCGGTCGGCGCGACCGCATCCGCACGCTCAGGAAGGCGGGCGGACTGTCGGGCTTCACCAAGCGCGCGGAGAGCCCCTACGATCCCTTCGGCGCGGCCCACTCCTCGACCTCGATATCCTCCGCGCTCGGCATGGCCGTCGCGCGCGACATGCTGGGGACGGCGGAGGACGGCGGTGACGGCATGGGGCGCAACGTCGTGGCCGTGATCGGCGACGGAGCGCTCTCGGCCGGCATGGCCTACGAGGCGCTCAACAATGCCGGCGCGCTTGGCCGCCGGCTGGTGGTGATCCTCAACGACAACGACATGTCCATCGCCCCGCCGTCGGGCGCGATGTCGGCCTATCTGAACCGGCTCAAGGGCGCGCGGCGGTCGGCGGATGGGGGGCGCGCGGCGACCCTCTTCGACGATCTCGGTCTTGCCTATCGCGGACCCGTGGACGGGCACGACATGAGCGCGCTGCTGGCCGCGCTTCGCGCCGCGCGAGATGCGGACGACCCGATCCTCCTCCACGTCATAACTGAAAAGGGCCGGGGCTATCCGCCGGCCGAGGCTAGGGCCGACCGGCTGCACAGTACCGGGCCCTTCGACATCGCAACCGGAAAGGCGCCGGTAAAGTCCGGCGCGGCCTCCAACGCGCCCAGCTACACCGAGGTCTTCGCCGCCCAGCTCATGCGCGAGGCGGAGCGCGATCCGCGCGTCGTGGCGGTGACGGCCGCCATGCCGTCGGGCACCGGGCTCGATCTCTTCGGACAGGCCTTCCCGACACGGACCTTCGACGTCGGCATCGCCGAGCAGCACGCGGTCACCTTCGCGGCAGGCCTGGCGGCCGAGGGCCTTGTCCCCTTCTGCGCCATCTACTCGACCTTCCTGCAACGCGCCTACGACCAGATCGTCCACGACGTCGCCTTGCAGGGCCTGCCGGTGCGCTTCGCCATCGACCGAGCGGGACTGGTGGGCGCGGACGGGGCGACCCATGCGGGCAGCTTCGACATCGCCTATCTCGGCTGCCTACCGGGCTTCGTGCTGATGGCTGCGGGCGACGAGGCGGACCTCGCCCGCATGGTGCGCACCGCCGCCTTGATCGACGACCGTCCGAGCGCGTTTCGCTATCCGCGCGGTCAAGGGCCGGGCGTGCCGGTGCCGGATGCGGTGGAGCCCTTGGAGATCGGGCGCGGCCGGATCGTGCGCGAGGGCGCGCGCGTGGCGTTCCTGTCCTACGGCACGCGCCTTGCCGACTGCTTCCTGGCCGCCGACCGGCTGACGCGCCAGGGCCTTACGCCCACGGTCGCAGACGCCCGCTTCGCCCGCCCGCTCGACCACGATCTCCTACGCCGTCTGGCGCGCACCCACGAGGCCGTCGTGACGGTGGAGGAGGGCAGCGTCGGAGGCTTCGGCAGCCTCGTCCTCCAAGCGATGGCGCAGGACGGCCTGCTCGACGGGGTGCTCAGGGTGCGCAGCCTCGTCCTGCCCGACCGCTATCTCGACCACGACGCGCCCGCCGCACAGTACGCCGCCGCCGGGCTCGACGCGGAGGGCATCGCCGCGAGCGCACTTGCCCTCGTGGGCGTGCCGACATTGCGGGCACAAGCCTCGTGACGGGCCTCGGCGAGAGGGCGGCGGGGGATATGCCCGAGGCCGCACGCAGCCTCACCATCCTCGGCGCCACGGGCTCCATCGGCACCAGCGCCGCGCGCTTCCTGCGCCTTCACCCGGGGGCGTTCCGCATCGAAGGGCTGGCGGTCGATCGCAACTGGGAGGCCGCCGCCACCCTGGCCGACGAGTTCGGCGCATTGCGCGTCGCGGTGCGCGACGCCGGGGCCGCCCGCCGGCTGCGTGAGGCGCGCCCCCATCTCGATGTGCTGGACGGCGAGGCGGGCGTGGTCGCGGTCGCGGCCGCCGGGTCGCAGGTCGTGCTGGCCGCGATCGCCGGCTCGGCCGGCCTGCCCTCGACGATCGCGGCCATTCGGGCCGGCAGCCGGGTGGCGCTGGCCAACAAGGAATCGCTCGTCTGCGGCGGGCCGGCCCTGCTGGCCGAGGCGCGCGCGCGGGGCGTAGAGGTCTTTCCTACCGATTCCGAGCACACCGCCATCCATCAGTGCCTGCTGGCCGGCCGCGCCGACGAAGTCCACTCGCTCGTCCTGACCGCCAGCGGGGGCCCCTTCCGCCACAGTAGCCTGGACGAGATGCGTCGCGCGACGCCGGCCCAGGCCGTCGCCCACCCCAACTGGTCGATGGGCACCAAGATCTCTCTCGACAGCGCGACCCTGGCCAACAAGGGGCTGGAGCTGATCGAGGCGTGCTATCTCTTCGACGTTGCCGAGCCTCAGGTCGAGGTCGTCGTCAACCCGACCTCGACCTTCCATTCGGCCGTCCAGTTCGTCGACGGCAGCATGATCGCCCAGATCGGCACGCCCGACATGCGGGCCTCCATCGGCTATGCGCTCGGCTTGGGGCGCAGGCGGCCGACGGGCGTGGCGCCGATGAGCCTGCTCGCCGGAGGCTTCGAGTTCTGGCACCCGGACCTGGAGCGCTTTCCCGCCCTTGCCCTCGCCCGGCAGGCGGTGCGGCTCGGCCAGGGCGGCTCGCTTCTCTTCAACGCGGCCAACGAGGTCGCCGGCGGCGCCTTCCTCGGCGGTCGGATCGGCTTCATGGACATCCCGAGCGCCATTGAGGACTGCCTCGAGGCCGGCGGCACCCGCTTCGCCTCCGACCTCGACACCGCCGCCGACGCCGACCGAGAGGCCAAGGCCTTCTGCACGGCACGTCTTACGGGATAAGAGGAGGGGCGATCGTCCCGCAAACCAGAGCGCTTCAAACCTAGAGGGACCTGACTCAGACCGCGGCCCAGTTCTCCGATGTCATCTCCAAGCGCTGCGCCTCGAGATAGCGGCGCCAGGAGCGGTGGGGAGTGATCTCTGTGGCGCCGGCCAGGGCATACGGTTCGCAGAGGAAGCCCGTGCATGTCGAGCCGTCCGCGAGCGTGACCGTGCCGAGGCCCAGCGGAGCCGGGATCGTCGTCAGGAAGTCGCCGAGGCGCACTGTTGGAATGTGCCAGACCTCACCCATAATCGCCGCCCCGCCCTCGGCCCGCACCAGGCCCGGACGGCGGGGTGGGCCGCCGGGGAGGCTGTACAGGCGATAGGCCTTGGCCGTCTCGGCCACTCGGTGGAAAACGCCGCCGCGCTCGGTCAGATGTCCGTTCAGCGGCAGGCCCGACATGTGGGCGCCGATCGCGAGGAGCGCCGTATGGCCGGGCGGCACGCCCTCGACGATCGGCGCCGTTCCGGCCGCGCCGGGAACGGACCGGGCGGCAAGGCCCCGGGCCAGCGCGGCGATGGTGGCGTCGCGCCCGTGCGCCGCGATCAGCGTCACGCTGCCGGGCCGCCCGTCGCTTCGCGGCGGCGCGGGTGTCGCGATGGCGCACAGGTCCAGCAGGTTGACGAAGTTGGTGTAGGTGCCGAGCCGCGAGTTCGGCGTGATCGGGTCCGCCTCGAGATCGGCGTGTGTGTAGAAGCTCGGTATGGAGGGCACGCAGAGCGCGTCGACCTCGCCGAGGAGGGGCTCGACGTCGCGGCGCAGCTCGGCCAACCGGTAGAGGCCGCGAAAGGCGTCCGCCGCCGTCAGCTTCTCCGCTGCCCCGATGATCGCGCGCGTCGTCGGGTGCAGCGCCTCGGGCTCGCGTTTGAGGAGGTCCTCGACGACCGTGTAGCGCTCCGCCACCCAGGCGCCCTCGTAGAGGAGGTCGGCGACCTCGTAGAAGGGCGCGAAGTCGATCGGGACGATCCTTGCGCCCATGTCGCGCAGGATGGTCAGCGCCGCCTCGAAGGCCTCGGCCTGCACGGCGTCGCCGAAGAAGCGCCGCGACGCCTCGTCGGGCACTGCGATCCGTGGCGTCAGCAGCGCCTCTCCGAGGGGGAGCGCCGAGCAGTGGCGGGCATAGGCGTCGGCCGGATCGTAGACGGCGGACGCTTCGAAGACGCGGTAGGCGTCGTCGACGATCCTGGCGAAGATCGAGATCGTGTCGAGCGTCCGACAGGCCGGTACGACGCCGCTGGCCGACAGCGCGCCGAGCGAGGGCTTGAGGCCGACGATGCCGTTCAGCGCAGCCGGCACCCGCCCCGACCCGGCAGTGTCGGTGCCGAGCGAGAACGCGACGATCCCCCGTGCGACCGCCACCGCCGAGCCGGCCGACGAGCCGCCCGGCACGATCGCGGGGTCGAGGGCGTTGCGCGGCACGGGGTGAGGCGTGCGCACGCCGACGAGACCGGTCGCGAACTGATCGAGATTGGTCTTGCCGATCAGGATCGCGCCCGCCTCGCGCAACCGGGCGACGACGAAGGCGTCGGCCTCGGCTTCATAGGCGTAGGCAGGGCAGGCGGCGGTCGTGGGCGCGCCGGCCACGTCGATATTGTCCTTCACCGCGAACGGGATGCCCCAGAGCGGCTTGGCCGCGAGGTCGAAGGCGCCCAAGGCCCGGGCCTCGGCTACAGCGTCAGCCTCCGGGATCAGGTGCAGGAAAATGCCGGGGTCACCCACGGCCTCGATCCGTCGATAGGCCTCGGTAACGACGGCGAGCGGATCGAGCCCGTCCGCGTAACGGGCGTGAAGCTGCGCGATGGTGAAGGACAGGTCCTGCAAGCGGATACCTCGGGTAGAAGCGGGTCAGTCGAGAAGGTGGATCGGGCCGGTCCAATGGATCAGGACGCAGCAGCCCTCGTGGGACCAGACGGAGTGCTCCGATCCCGCCGGGTTCGTTACAAAGGCGCCAGCCGGGTAGTCGCCGCGCTCGTCGGACTGCGTGCCGTCGAGGACAAGTATGGTCTCCAACCCCTCGTGGCGATGGCGGGGCACGTGCGCGCCGGGTGCGTAGTGGAGGAGGGCGACGCGCGGATGGCTGCCGGGATCGCTGAGCCACGCGACTTCAATGCCTTCCCGGAAGGGCTCGAAGGGCAGCTCGCGCCAGGCTTCACCGCCGACAATGGCGCGCAGGCCGGGGGCAAGGGCGGGCGCGGCGCTCATGCCGCCTCGCAGGCGCGGTCGAGCGCGGCCATCACGGCGTCCGACGTCGCCGTCCACCCCACGATGCCCCCTTGGGAGAGGATCATGTCCAGCGTGGCGGCCTTGAAGGCGGGGACGTAGCTCGCCGTCGCATCCTCGATCACGCAGACGTCGTAGCCTCGGTCGTTCGCTTCTCGCGCCGTGGACTGCACGCAGACCTCGGTCGTCACGCCGGTGACCAGGAGCTGCCGGACGCATCGGGCCTCCAGATCGGCCTGAAGCGACGTCGCATAGAAGGCGCCCTTGCCGGGCTTGTCGATGACCAGCTCGTCCCCTCGCGGAGCAAGCTCGGGAACGATCTCGGTGCCGGGCGCGCCGCGCACCAGCAGCCGGCCCATGGGTCCCTCGTCACCTATGCGAAGGGAGGGGGAACCGCGCAGCCGCTTGGCCGGCGGGCAGTCGGACAGGTCGGGCGCGTGGCTCTCGCGGGTATGGACGATCCGAAGGCCCCGTTCGCGAAATGCAGCGAGCAGGCTCGCGATGGTGGGCACGATCTTCCGCAACGGCGCGACATCGTTGCCCAGCGCCGCGCCGAAGCCGTGCGGTTCCAGAAAGTCGCGCTGCATGTCGATGACGATGAGGGCCGTCGTGGTGAGGTCGAAGGGAAACGGGAAGGGCCGCGCGTCGATGGCGCTTCGTGGGGCGGTCGTCATGCGTGTCCCGCCATGTGACGGCCGATCTCGGCGCGGTCCGCGCGTGCTCCCGCTGTGCGGTAGGCGATGGCACCCTCGGACATCACGACGATGCTATCGGAGAGTTCTAGGATCTCGTCGAGATCCTCGCTGATGAGGAGCACGGCGGCACCGGCGTCGCGCGCCGCGACGATGCGGGCGCGGATGTCGTCGACGGCCGAGATGTCGAGGCCAAAGCAGGGGTTGGCGACGATGAGGAGGTCGACCGCGCCGCTCAACTCGCGCGCCAGGACCGTGCGCTGCACGTTGCCGCCCGACAGGGTCTCGATGGGAGCGTCGGGTGAGCGGGTCTTGATGCCGAAGGCCTCGATAAGGGTTTCGGCACGGGCGCGCATGCCGGTCCGGTCGAGCCTGAGGCGAGCGGTGCCGTCCTCGTGCGTCTCGAATCCACGAAAGGCAATGTTTTCGGCCACGCTCATGTGCGGCGCGCAGGCGTTGCGCAGCGGCTCCTCCGGCAGGCAGCGCACCCGGCGAGCTCGCATCTCCGCGCGGGTCGCGCGGTAGGGTTCGCCCGCCACGCGCACGGTGCCGGCGTCGAGCGCGCACTGGCCGCACAGAACCTCCATCAGCGCGGTCTGCCCGTTGCCGGAGACGCCGGCGATGCCGACGATCTCGCCGGCCCGCACCTCCAGCGTATCGATGGCGAGGGTGGAGGGACCGCTCGGCCCCCGCAGCGTCGCACCGACAATCTCCAGCATCGCCGCGCCCGGTGTCCGAGCGGGAGGCCGGACGCGGTCGGGCAGGGAGGCACCGACCATCATGCGCCCCAGCTCGGTTGCGTTGAGGCCGCCGACGGGCCCGCCACCGACGTGCCGTCCCGCCCGCAGCACGGTCACGTCGTCGGCGAAGCCCGTCACCTCGCGGAACTTGTGGGTGATCATCAGGACGGTCACCTCGCCCGCCTCGGTGAGCGACCGCACGGTGCCCAGCACCTCGTCGGCCTCGGCAGGGGTCAGGACGGATGTCGGCTCGTCCAGAATGAGGAAGCGGCGGCCGAGATAGAGCTGCTTCAGGATCTCCAGCTTCTGGCGCTCGCCGGCCGAGAGCGCATCGACGCGAATGCCGAGCGGCACGCGGAACGGCATAGTGTCGAGGAAGGCATCGAGCCGCTTGCGCTCCGCGCGCCAGTCGATGATGCGCGGCGCGTCAGGCCGGCTGATGACGAGGTTCTCGGCCGCATTCAGCGAGGGGACCAGCGTGAAATGCTGATAGACCATGCCGAGCCCGGCGGCGTGCGCCGCGCGGGGATCGGGCAGGGCGACCTCGCGCCCCGCCACGAGGAACTGGCCTTCGGTCGCGCGGTAAAAGCCCATCGCGCATTTGACGAGTGTCGACTTGCCCGCGCCGTTCTCGCCCAACAGCGCATGGAAGCTGCCCGGCGCGACGGCGATCGAGACGTCATCGAGCGCGGCGAAGGCGCCGAAGCGCATGGTGACGCCGCGCGCCTCGAAGCCAATGGCCCCGTTCGCGTGCCGCGCCGCGACGGTCGGCGGGATGCCGGGCGCGAGGCCGAACTTACCCTCTGCGAAGGGAGCGGTCATGCCAGCGCCTCCAGCAGGGCCGCGCTGGTGGCGACCGCGCCGAAGACGCCGCCTTGCATCGTCACCATCTTGATCGCCGCGTCGTGATTGCCCCGGTCGGTCGCGCCGCAGCAATCCTCCAGGATGAGGCATTCGAAGCCGCGATCGTTGGCCTCGCGCATCGTGGTGTGGACGCAGACATCGGTGGTGATGCCGGTCAGGACGAGGTTGGTGATGCCGCGCGTGCGCAGCAGCAATTCGAGATCGGTCGCGTAGAAGCTGCCCTTGCCGGGCTTGTCGATGATGGGCTCGCCCGCGATGGGGGCGAGCTCCGGCACGATCTCCCAGCCCGGCTCGCCGCGCACGAGGATGCGCCCGCACGGACCCGGATCGCCGATGCCCGCGCCGACCTGGCGAGAGCGCCAGCGCTTGTTGGCCGGCAGGTCGGCGAGGTCGGGCCGGTGTCCCTCCCTCGTGTGGATGACGTGGTAGCCTGCACCGCGCATCGCCTTCAGCACGCGGCTGATCGGCTCCAGCGGCGCGCGGGTGAGCGAGAGGTCGTAGCCCATGGTATCGACATAGCCGCCCGGACCGCAGAAATCGGTCTGCATGTCGATGATGACGAGCGCCGTATTGTCGGGCCGCAGCGCCCCGTCATAGGGCCAGCGATAGGGTGTCGAGGCAATCGCGAGGTTCGTCATTCCGCGGCCTCTGGCAGGGTCCGGGTCTCGCCGTAGCGGCGGGTTGGTTCCGGGAAGCCGCAGGACTTGCCGTCCGTCACCTTGACCGCGTCTTCCCAGGGCAGGCGGTACCGGCCGGCGGCGAGGTCGGTCATGTAGGTGTAGGGGCAGTCGCCGGCGCCGCCCTTCACGGCCGTGTAGCCGCGATGGCCGAACTGGTAGATGTTGTTCTCGACGCCCCAGCTCTCGCGCGCTTCTCGCACGAGGTCTGGGCGCACCTCGGCGGTGATAATCTCGTCCGGACGGCCGGACGTGCCGTGCGCGATGATCGTGCCGTCGAAATTGCAGACCATTGCCTCGCCCATCGAGTCGAACGTCCCGTCCGAACCGGACATGCAGACATTCGCCGTCACCATCAGGTTGCAGAAGGCGTTGGACTGGTTGGTGAAGCGCCACGAATCGCGGATCGGCGCCGTGTAGCCCGCCGTCCTGAGCATGATCTCGGCGCCCTTGTAGGCACATTCGCGCGCCATCTCGGGGAACATGCCGTCATGGCAGATGATAAGGCCGATCCTGGCGCCCTTCGGTCCCGTGATGACGGGAATGCCGCCGTCGCCCGGCTCCCAGGGCTCGACCGGCACCCAGGGGTGCATCTTGCGATAATAGAGCTGGATCTCGCCCTGATCGTCGATGATCAGGCCAACATTGTAGGGGTGCCCGCCGTCGTTCTGCTCCATGATCGAGAAGCAGCCCCAGACGGCGTTGTCGATGCAGGCCTGCCGGAAGGCGGCGACCTCGGGGCCGTCCATCCGGCACATGATGGCCGGGTTGGTATCCATCGACAGGCCGTGCAGCGCGTATTCGGGGAAGACGACGAGGTCGAGCCTGGACATGTTCCGCTTGGCCTTGGCCACCATCGCGACGATCCTGTCCGTCTGCCGCGCGAGGTCCTCCGCCGTCTCCACGACGGGAAGCTGAAGTTGCACGAGGCCGAGGACGACGCCGTTCGGCGAGGGGTTGAGGCCGCCCAATCCGTTCATGGGATCATCTCCTATCGTGTGATGCTGAGCTCGGCGGGCGCCCCGGTGAGGGCGCGGGTGGGCGAGGACGTCATGATGAGAAGGCCGAGCGTGAGGACGTAGGGCGCGGCGTAGAACAGGTAGTAGCCCTGCGTGACGCCGACCGACTGCAGCGCCGGCCCCAGGGCGCCGGCCCCGCCGAAGAGAAGCGCGGCGCCGATGCAGGCCAGCGGGTTCCAGCGTGCGAAGATCACCAGCGCGACCGCCATCAAGCCCTGGCCGGACGAGATGCCCTCGGTCCAGGAGCCGGGATAGTAAAGCGAGAGATAGGCGCCCGCGATGCCCGCCAAAGCGCCGCCGGCGACGGTGGAGATGACGCGCACCACGATCGGGTTGAGGCCGAGCGCACGGGCGGCCGGCGTGGAGTCGCCCACCACGCGGACCGTCAGGCCGAGGCGCGTATAGCGCAACATCCACCACATGGCGGCGCCGAGCATCAGGCCGAGCGGGAAGAGGACGTTGATCTCAAGCGCCGCGCGCACCTGCGGAATGTCGGACCATCCCCCGAGCGAGATGGAGGGCAGATCGGGCGCGATGGGCTGGATGTACGGCTTGCCGAAGAAGAAGGCGAGCCCGAGACCGAGCAACATCATGGCGATGCCGACGGCGATGTCGTTGACGCGCGGCAGCGAGCAGATCGCCCCGTGGACGAGGCCGAACGCGCCCCCCGCGACCATCGCCGCCGCGACGCCGGCCCAGGGCGATCCGGTCTCGACGGCGGTGCCGTAGGCGGCCATCGCACCGAAGACGAGCGTGCCTTCGAGGCCGAGATTGATCCGACCGGAGCGCTCGGTCAGACATTCCCCCAGGCTGACGAAGAGGAAGGGCGTCGAGACCCGGATGGCGCCGCCCAGCATGGCGACGAGGACGCTCCAGAGGCCGAGATCGTCCATCACCGGGCCTCCCGCCGGGTTGCCCATCGCTCGGGCGCGAAGAGCTTGATGCGGCCGTAGGCGGTCTCGCTGACCAGGATGGCGACGAAGACGAAGCCTTGAAGGACGAGCACGGTCGCGTCCGGCAGGTCCATCCGGCGCTGCACCAGCCCACTCGACGCCTCGAAGCCGGCCAGCAGCAGCGCGACCGGAATGATGGCCAGCGGATTGTGCCTAGCGAGGAAGGCGATGAGGATGCCGGTATAGCCGAAGCCCGAGGCGAGAGAGGCGTTGGCCGACCCGTGCACGGCCGCGACCTCGAAGGCGCCCGCCAGCCCGGCCATCGCTCCGGCCGCGGCGGTGAAGGCGAGGATGAGGCGGCCCACCCGCAGACCCTGCACCTGCGCGGCCCGCACGTTCCCGCCGGTGATCCGGGCCGCGAAGCCCCAGGTCGTGTGCGTGATGACGATGTGGGCGACGAGGCAGGCGATGACGCCGACCGCGAGCCCCCAATGCACGTCGAGGCCGGGAACGTCGCCGACGCGCTGCTCGGGCGCGAGCGGCGCGGTAGAGGGCTTGTTGAGGCTCGCCGGGTCGCGCAAGGGACCCTCGACGAGATGGTTCATCAGCGCGATGGCGAGATAGGCGAGGAGTAGGCTGGAGATCGTCTCGTTGACCCCCCGCCAATGGCGCAGATAGCCGACCAAGCCGATCCAGAGCCCGCCGGCGATGGCCGCCGCGAGCATCATGACGGGGATAGAGGCCGCGCCGACGCCTGCCATCGACACCCCGACCGCCCCCGCCGCCACGCCACCGATCACGATTCCCCCCTCGCCGCCGATGACGACGAGGCCGAGCTGCGCCGGCAACGCCACGCACAGCGCCGCCAGGAGAAGCGGCGCCATGCGCGAAAGCGTGTTCGACCAGGAAAAGCTGGTGCCGAACCCGGCCTTGTAGACCAGTCCGTAGAACTCGGCCGGCGACTTGCCCAGCGCCAGGAGAAAGAGCGCGAACGCGGCGAGGCCGACGAGAAGCGCCGCGACCGGGATCACCACAGCCTCCGATCGGCGCGCGATGGCGCGGACCGTGGCGGACCGAGTGAGCCGGGCCGCCAAGGGCCGCCCGACCGTCAGCGGGGCCGTCGCGGTCTGGTCCGCCATCGTGTCGTGCCCGGCCCGCCCTGGCGCCTAGGACGTCGCGCCGATCACGCCCTCGACGAGGTAGTCCATGCTCTCCAGCTCGATGTCGGTCTCGACATAGCTCTCGCCCTCCGCCGCGATCTGATCTCCCGTATTGGTCATCATGGGCCCGACGATGAGGGGGAAGCCGCCCGATTCGATCTGCGCCTTCGTGGCCTCGAACTGGTTGCGTGCCTCATCGGAAACGGCGGGTCCGAGCGGGCTCATCTTGACGAAGCCCTCGGCGAGGCCGCCGCGCACGAAATTGTCGATCGTACCGCCGAGCTGCACGGTCTCGACCATGCCCGTATAGACCGCCGGCCAGTTCCACTCCGCGCCCGTGAGGTACTTCTCGGGTGCGAGCGGTGCCTGGTTCGTATGATAGCCGCACACGAAGGCGCCGCGCCCGGCGGCCGTCTCGACCACGACCTTCGGCCCGTCGACATGGCAGGTGATGACATCGGCGCCCTGGTCGACGAGGGCGTTGGTCGCCTCGGCCTCCTTGACGGGCATGGACCACTCGCCGGTGAAGATGACCTGCAACTCGATCTCGGGGTCTACGCTGCGCGCGCCGAGGAGGAAGGCGTTGATGTTCTGCAGCACCTGCGGAATCGGTTTGGCCGCGACGAAGCCCAGTTTCTTGGATTGTGTGGCGTGCGCCGCGACGATGCCGTTGAGGTACTGTCCCGTCCAGATGTAGCCGAAATAGGACCCGACATTCTCCGGCATATCCGGCGTCCAGAGGCCGCCCGCGTGCTGGAAGCGCACGTCCGGGTAGTTCGGCGCGGTCTCCAGGATGTGCGGGTTGAAGTAGCCGAAAGAGGTCGGGAAGAGCAGCGTCGCACCGTCGAACTCGATCATCGAGCGCATCGTGTTCTGCACGTCCACCGTCTCGGCGACGTTCTCCTCCTCGATGATCGTCACGCCCTCCATCGCGGCGACGGCGGCCGCGCCCTCGGCGTGGGCCTGGTTGTATCCGAAGTCGTCCTTGGGACCCACGTAGATGAACCCGACCGTGATCTCGTCACTCTGTGCCCGGGCGGCCAGAGGTCCCATCGCTCCGAGGGCCGCGAGGCCCGCGCCGGTGCGCAGGATGCCACGGCGCGTCGGCGCCCTCAGGTTCATGGGTGTGATGAGGTTGCGCGTCTTGATCATGCTTGGCTCCGCTGGCTGCCCATGGCGCGGCCCCGTCCGGCGGGCGCGCATCCGTCTGGCGGCAAGCTAGGCAGTTCGAGTGCTGCGCGTCATGTGCTAAGTTCGCACCCATCCGCTGCAAACCTTGCAGCGGTCAGGGGAGGCATTCGGTGAGGCATCTGGAAACGTTGCGGGCCATCGACGTCATCGCGCGCGAGGGTTCCATCCGGCGGGCAGCGGAGACGCTCGCTATCACCTCGACCGCGCTCAACCGCCGCATCCTGGCGCTGGAGGCGGAGCTTGGGGCGCCGATCTTCGAGCGGTTGCCGCGCGGTGTGCGGCTGTCGAGCGCCGGCGAGATCCTGGTGCAGCATGCCCGCGACCAGATCTCGGACATGGAGCGGGTTCGCTCGCGCATTGCCGATCTGTCCGGCGCGCGGCGCGGTCACGTCTCCGTTGCCGGTAGCCAGGCAACGCTGCCTTTCTTTCTGCCGACCGAGATCGGCGCCTACCGGGCCGACCACCCCGCCGTGACCTTCTCGGTCTACCGCCGCGACCGTGAGGCTGCGGAGGCGGCGCTGGCCGACTACACGGTCGATCTCGCGATCGTCTTCGAGCCCATGCGGATGACGGAGTTCCAGACCCTCGTCAAGACGCCCCAGCCGATCTGCGCCGTCATGGCGACGACGCATCCGCTCGCGGCGATGCGGGGGCATGCGCCCTTGCGCCTTCACGAATGCCTGGCCTACCCGATCGCGTTGCCGACGCGTAGCTACGGCGTGCGCTTCCTGCTCGACGCCACCGTCGAGCGGACAGGGCTCGAGGTGCGTCCAGCGCTCGAATCGGACAGCTTCGAGTTCCTGCGCAACTGCGTCGTAGACGGGCAGACGATCTCGTTTCAGATTCCGGTCGGCCTTCCACTCTCGCATCGCTCCGGCCAGGGCGCGATCGACATCGCCGTGCGCTCGATCGATACGCGCGACGTGCCTGCCGGCATGCTCTGCATGGGGCAACTCAAGGGGCGGACGCTACCGGTCGCCGCCGCCAAGTTCGCCGAGCAGGTGGCGCGCACGCTCCAGACGAGCTTCTAGTCGCGCGCTTTCTCGCTCCACATCGGCAGGCTTCTCATCGTATCGAGCCGGGCGGAGAGCGCCTCGCCGAACCTTGCCGCGGCGACCGGTAGCGTGCGGCCGCGCAACTGGCCCAGCACGAGCGGCCCGTGGGCCGCGTCGGCGTCATCGATCGGTCGCGCGACCACGCCATCCTCCAGTCGCTCCGGCATCGCCCCGATGCCGACTTGGAACGTCACCAGATCGCCCTCCAGCACCAGTCCCCGGAGCAACTCGAACGAGTTCGCCTCGACATCGATGCGCAGATCGACCGACGAGGTCGTCAGAAACGAATCGATCAGCGCGCGCGAACCAAAGCCTCGGGTCGGCAGCGCGACGGGATAATCGGCGCATTCGCGCAGGCGCACAGTCCTGCGCGCCGCGAGCGGATGGTGCGCGGCCATGAGCGCGAACAGGGTCTGGCCAATGGACATCAAAGGTTGGAAGTCGGGGCGCCGATCGGGCCAGACGACGACGGCCAGGTCGGTGTCGAGCGAACGCACGAGATTAAGAGCGCGCCCGTGGTCGCAGACCTCCACGACGAACCGAACGCCCGGATGCATCGCACGAAACCGGGCGATCTCCTGCGGCATGAAGGCTTGCGCGAGGGCCTGGCTGCAGGCAATTCGCACGGTCCCCCGCCGCAGGCCCTTCATGTCCGTGACGTGACTGCGCAGACGCTCCAGCTCGGCGGCCTGCGTGCGTATCCAATGGATCAGACCCTCGCCGGCCGTCGTGAGCCGCACCCCGCGAGCGGACCGCTCGAAGATCGCGAAGCCGAGGTCCTCCTCAAGGTCCTGGATGCGGCGTTGGAGCGCTGATGGCGTGACGTTCAGCGTCTCGGCCGCGCCTCGCAGCGAACCCGCGCGGGCCGCCTCGTCGACATAGGTCCAGATCTTGTTGTGTCGCATGAGCCTCCCGGCGCGTCTCCAGTGTCGCCCTTTTGGCAACGCCACGGTTCCAAAACAGCAGTATTCCAGAACGGCGGGGTCGGTCTAGCGTCGCGGCACTAAGGCAGAGCGGATGCGATGCGCACGTTGGATCACGAGAGAGAAGAGCGCTATCGCCTCGGCCCGCTGCAGGGCCAGGGCTGGGTCGTGTCGGGCGATGCGATTCGGGTGGTGCCGCCGCGCCGGCCGGAGCGGATGGTGCGCGTCGCGTCGAGGCCGAAGGCCATCGAGATCGACGCGGCACGCACCGCGCTCATCGTCATCGACATGCAGAACGACTTCGTCCACGACGACGGCTGGTTCGCGGCCAAGGGGATCGATGTCGCTCCGCTGTCGGCGCCTGTGCCTGCGATACGCAGTCTGGGGGCGGCGTGCCGCGGGGCCGGCGTTCCCGTCGTCTGGCTCAACTGGGGCGTGCCGCCCGGCGTGCCGAACCTGCCGCCCAACACTCTGCTGCGTGGCAAGCGCAGCGCCGACGCCATCGGCTATGCCGAGGGCACGCCGGGCGCTCTGGTCGCCGGCACCTGGGGCGCGGCGACGATCGATGCGTTGGCGCCCGAGGCCAGCGACATCCACGTCGCCAAGCACCGCTTCTCGGGCTTTCCTGACGGCACGCTCGAAAGCGTGCTGCGCAACCTCGATGTCACGGCGCTGCTCTTCGCCGGTGTGAACGTGGACCGCTGTGTCTTCGCCACGCTGATGGACGCCTCGGCGCGCGGCTATGCCTGCGTCCTCGTCGAGGATGCCTGCGCCACCGTCTCGCCCCCCGAGATCGCCTCGGCCGTCGTCTGGCTCACCACCGAACTGCACGGATTCGCCTGCCGGTCGGACGCGCTCTGCGACGCATTCTCGACCCTCACCGACACCCGATGACCCGCAGCCCCAAGAGGTATCACATGACCCGCTCTTCCTTCCCCCGCCGCACGCTCCTTCGCAACGCGCTGCTCGGTGCCACCGTCCTCGGCGCCTCCATGGTCGGTACCATTCCGGCCGGCGCGCAGGAGCTGACGCCGATCAAGTTCATCCTCAACTGGAAGTATCAGGGTCCTCAGTCGGCCTTCTTCATCGCCGAGGACAAGGGGTACTTCGAGGAAGAAGGGCTCGACGTCACGCTCGACCAGGGCGAGGGCTCGGCGGCGGCCGTGACCAAGGTCGCTTCGGGCGCCTACGAGGCTGGCTTCGGCGACATCAACGCGCTCATCACCCTTGCGGCCGACAAGCCGGACGAGGCGCCGATCGCGATCTACGCGATGTTTAACAACCCGCCCTTCACGATCGCGGTGCGTGCCGACAGCGACATCACCGAGCCGGCCGACCTGGAGGGCAAGGTCATCGGCGGCCCGGCCAACGACTCGGCCCTCAAGCTCTTCCCCGCCTTCGCCAGCGTGGCCGGCATCGACGAGAGCGCCGTGGAGATCACCAACATGCAGCCCAACCTGCGTGAGCAGATGCTGGCACGCGGTCAGGTCGATGGCATCTTCGGGTTCGTCAACACGATTACATTCAGCGCCAAGGCGGCCGGGCTGGACCCGGAGACCAACTTCCGGTTCCTCAAGTACGCCGACCACGGCATGGACCTCTATTCGAACGTCGTCATGGTCTCCAAGGCCTTCGCGGAGGAGAACCCGGACGCCGTCAGGGGACTGGTGCGGGCCATCAACCGCGGCACTAAGGACATGATCGCCGATCCGACAGGCTCGGTGTCCTACGTCATGGAACGCGAGCCGCTGCTCGACGCCGAGGTCGAGGCCGAGCGCACGATCGCGACCATGGAAAACGAGATGGGCAACCCCGAGATCGCGACGACCGGCCTCGGCGCCCTGGACCCGGAGCGTCTGGCACGCGGCATCGACATCATCGTGGAGGCGCGTGGCCTGTCACGCACCCCGGCGGTCGAGGAGGTCTGGACCGACGCCTACCTGCCGCCCAAGGACGAACTCGCGACCTCGCTGACCAACTGACGGATCCCACCCCATGGAGCTCGGTCTCGAAGGACGCGTCGTCGTCATCACCGGTCCTGCCAAAGGCATGGGCGCCGCCGTTTCGCGCGCCTTCGCAGCCGAGGGATGCCTGCTCGTCCTCGCCGGGCGGGACATGGGCCCCGTCGAGCCGCTCGCCCATGATATCGAGGCGGGCGGAGGCCAGGCCATCGCCGTGCCCTGCGACGTCACGGTGCCGCAGGCCTGCGAAGGGATGGTCGAGGCCGCGATCGGGCGGTTCGGACGCATCGACGTCCTCGTCAACGTCGCCGGGGGCTCCGGCCCGATGGGCAAGACCGGCTGGGAGACGACGCCCGAGGAGTTCGACGAGATCGTCACGCTCAACATGGCCGGCTGTTTCAACACGATGCGGGCCGTGCTGCCGGGCATGATCGCGGCGAATTCGGGCCGGATCGTCAACGTAGGCGGCACGTTCGGCATGCGTGGGCGGGCCGGGCGCATGGCGTACTCGGCCTCCAAGTGGGGATTGCGCGGCATCACCAAGTCCTTCGCGCTCGAGGCCGGCCCGCACGGCATCACCGTCAACTGCGTCGCGCCCGGCATGGTCGACGGGCCGCGCTTTCGCGAGAAGGTGGTGCCCGAGATGGCGGCGCGCCTCGGCATCTCGGAAGCGCAGGCTGTCGAGCGCCACGTCGCCGACTACGCCCTGCGCCGCATCTCGACCGGGACGGACGTCGCCGCGGCCTGCGTCTTCCTCGCCAGCGACGCGGCGCGGCAGATCACCGGCGTGGACCTGCCCGTCGATGGCGGATGGGCGATGCTATGAGGGACGAACACGCCTCCACGGCCGACCTCGTCATCCTCGGCGGGACGCTCGCTACGGAAGCGGGCGAGATGCCGGGCGCCGTCGCCGTCAAGGACGGTGCGATCCTCGCCGTGGGCGCCGACGAGGCCATGCCTCCTGCGCGCGAGACGCTGCGGGCGGACGGCATGCACATCCTGCCGGGCGCCATCGACGTCCACGTCCACTTCCGCGAGCCCGGCTACACGCACAAGGAGGACTGGGACACCGGCACGGCGGCGGCCGCCATGGGCGGCGTCACGACCGTCTTCGAGATGCCCAACACGCACCCCCCCACGGCGACGCCGGAGACGCTGGCGCTCAAGCGCCGGGCGGCCGAGAAGGCGCGCGTCGATTACGGGCTCTACGGCCTCCTTGCGGAGGACAACCTGCACCATCTCGAAGCGCTGATCGAGGGCGGCGTCGCCGCCTTCAAGTGCTTCATGGGCAACACGTTCGGCAACCTGCCGTCCCCCTCCACGGCCGCGATGCTGGAAGGGTTCGAGATCCTCGCCCGCACCGGTCACCGCATCTCGCTCCACGCCGAGACGGCCTCCATCAACCGCTGGCGCGAGGCCAAGCTGAAGGCGGCCGGACGCCACGATCCCGTCGCCCACCTTCAGGCCCGCCCCGCCATCGTCGCCATCGAAGCGGTCGGGCGCGCGGCGGCGCTGGCCGAGTGGACGGGCGCGCGCATCCACATCCTGCATGTCTCGTCCGCCGACGAACTCCGCCCCATCGCGGAGGCCAAGGCGCGGGGCGTCGACATCACCGCCGAGACCTGCCCGCACTATCTGCTCTTCGACGAGACCGCCTACGACACGTTCGGTCCCATCATCCGCGTCAACCCGCCGGTCCGCGAGGCGCACCACCAGGCGGGGCTCTGGGCGGGGCTTGCCGACGGCACGCTCGACATGATCGCGACCGACCACGCGCCCCACACGCCGGCCGAGAAGACGCGCAACGACATCTGGGAGGCCGATTGCGGCTTTCCCGGCGTCGAGACGCAGATGCCGCTGATGCTGACCGCGGTGACGCAGGGGCGGATGACGCTGGCCGACTACGTCCGCCTGTCCTCCGGCGCGCCGGCCCGCGCCTTCGGCCTCTACCCGCGCAAAGGGGCGCTCATGCCGGGAAGCGATGCGGACATTGCGGTCGTCGACCTCGCGCGGCGAGAGACCATCCGCGCCGCCGACCTCCACTCGCGCGGCAAGGTCTCGCCCTTCGAGCGTACCGAGACGACCGGCGCCCCCGTCCATACCCTCGTGCGCGGCCGCTTCGTGATGCGCGACCGAGTGCTGGTGCCCGAAACGCGCGGTTGGGGCCGCTCGGTCACCCGCGTCCAGCGGATGCCGGAGCCTCGCCCGGCTCATGTCGACCAGACGATGGCGGCCGTTACGAGCCCGCGCTTCGCGGAGGCTGCCCAATGAGCGTCCTGCCCTCCAAGACGGAGTTCGGCGCAGCGAGCCCGGTCGCGTCCGGCATCGTCCCGCCGCCCCTGATCCAGCTCCAGGACGTCACGCTGACCTATGGACGCGGCGCAACGGCGCTCCAGGCGCTGGCCGAGACCTCGATGACCGTCGCCAAGGGAGACTTCGTCGCGCTGGTCGGCCCCTCCGGCTGCGGCAAGTCGACCATCCTCAAGCTCGTCTCCGAGCTCCTGAAGGCGACGACCGGCAACATCCTCATCGCCGGGCGCGAGATCGGCGCCGTCGACGTGCGCATCGGCATGGCCTTCCAGAACCCGACGCTGCTGCCCTGGCTCTCGGTGCGCGACAACGTGATGCTGCCGCTCAAGATCGCACAACCCTTTCGCGGCGACTGGCCCAGGAAGAAGCACGGCGAGTATCGCGACCGGGCCGAGGCGCTGCTGACGCAGGTCGGGCTCGGCGGCTTCTCGGGCAAGTATCCGTGGCAGCTCTCGGGCGGCATGCAGCAGCGCGCTAGCCTGTGCCGCGCGCTCGTCCACGAGCCCGACCTCCTCCTCCTCGACGAGCCTTTCGGCGCGCTCGATCAGTTCACCCGCGAGGAGCTTTGGAACGTGCTTCAGGACCTCTGGATCGAGCGCTCGCCGACGGTGCTTCTCGTCACGCACGACCTGCGCGAGGCGGCCTATCTCGCCAACCGCATCGTCGTGATGAGCGCGCGCCCCGGCCGCATCCTTACCGACGAGGCGGTGCCCTTCGCGCGCCCGCGCGGGATGGCGACGACGTTCCAGGAGGACTTCGTCAAGCTCAATCACCGCCTGCGCACCCTCATCTCGGACGCCCGCACGGCCGCCGACGCCATGGAGATCTCCTCATGAGGAACGAAAGGCACGAGCGCCTGGCCTCCATCGGTCTGATCGTCGGTCTCTTCGTCGTCTGGGAGGTGGTCTGCCTCGTCTTCAACGTCTCAGAGATCATCCTGCCCCGCCCGACACAGATCGTCGAGGCGCTGGTGACGCGCTGGCCGGCCTTGATGCCGCACACGGTCCAGACGCTCTACACGACCCTGCTCGGCTTCGCCTTCGGGGTCGGCATTGGCGTGGTGCTGGGTCTGATCATCGGCTCGTCCAGGCTCGCATACAACGTCGCCTTTCCACTTCTTGTCGGCTTCTCCTCCATTCCCAAGGTCGCCGTCGTGCCGATCTTCGTCCTTTGGTTCGGCGCCGGCACGGTGCCGGCCGTGCTGACGGCGATGATCATCTCGATCTTCCCGGTCGTGGTGAACGTCGCCACCGGACTCGCGACGACGGAGCCCGAGCTGGAGGACGTGCTGAAGAGCCTGAAGGCCTCCAAGACCGACATCCTCTTCAACGTCGGCCTGCCGCGCGCGATGCCCTACTTCTTCGCCTCGCTCAAGGTCGCGATCACGCTGGCCTTCGTCGGCTCCGTCATCGCCGAGACGGTCGCGGCCAACCGGGGCATCGGCAACATGATGCTCATCGCCTCGTCCAACTTCAACGTGCCGCTCGTCTTCGCCGGCCTCTTCATCCTCGCGGGCCTCGGCATCGGCCTCTATCTCATCTTCGCGCTGATCGAGCGCCGCGTGACGGGCTGGGCGAACCGCAAGACCGAGTTCGCGATGGCCTGATGCATGCGCATTCCACCGCGCCATGACGGAAATCCCGGGGAGGGAACGAACGCAAGACCGCAAAGCCACCCATAAGGAGACGATAGATGTCCATGATGACCCGTTCCAAGACGACCCGCCGCCGGATGCTCGCCGGCACCTGCCTCGCCCTGACGCTCGCCTTCGGCCCGGCCACGCCCGCCGGCGCGCAGGACCTCATCCCCGTCCGCTTCACCCTCGACTGGAAGTACCAGGGCGTGCACGCCTGGTACCTGGCCGCCAAGGAGAACGGCTATTTCGAGCAGGAGGGGCTCGACGTCACGATCGACCAGGGCGAGGGCTCGGCCGCGACCGTGACGCGGATCATGACCGGCGCCTATGACGCGGGTTTCGGCGATATCAACGCCATCATCCAGGCCGCAGCCGAGCGGCCGGACGAGGCGCCGGTGATGGTCTATCAAATCTACAACGCGCCGCCCTTCTCGGTCCTCACAACCGCCGATGGGGACGTCGCCTCGGTGGCCGATCTCGCCGGCAAGACGGTCGGTGGGCCCCCCGGCAGCGCCGCCACCAAGCTGCTGCCCGCGCTGCTAGCCGCCAACGACGTCGATCCGGCCAGCATCGAGATCCTCAACATGCAGCCCAACCTGCAGGAGCAAATGCTGATCCAGGGGGACGTCGCGGCGTCCCTGGTCTTCAACGTGACGAGCTACATGAACCTCATCGCGCAGGGCCGCGACCCGGAGACCGAGTTCACCTGGTTCAACTACGGCGACTACGGCCTCGACCTCTATTCCAACGGGGTGATGGTCAGCCAGACCATGATCGAGGAGAACCCCGACGCCGTGCGGGGCCTCGTGGCGGCCATCAACCGGGCCATCGTGGATGCGACCAGCGATCCGGAGGCTGCCGTCGCGGTCGTTTCCGGCGTCGAGCCGCTCATCAATGCCGAGGCCGAGGTACAGCGCGTCGCCTTCGCGTTCGATCGGCTGATGTTCCCCGAGATGGCGGCGGGCACGCCGTTCGGCGACATCGACATGGAGCGGCTCGGCCGCGCGATCGACACGATCACCGAGGTCTACGAACTGGAATCTCCGCCGGCACCGGAGCAGGTCTTCAACGACGCGTTCCTGCCGCCCGCGGAGGACCGTCCCACCGCTCCTGGCGCCGGATGACGGAAGGGGGCACCGAAGAGGCGGCGAGCCCCCGACAGCTCGCCGCCGCGACGCTCCTCGAAGGACCGGCCTACACGCTCTCGGCCGGACGCATCCTGACGATTGCCGACGGAGCGGTCGCGGAGGTCTCGGAAGGGGTGTCGTCGCCGGCCGGAGCGGGCTCGCTCGTCATGCCGGCTCTCGTCAACGCGCACGACCATGCCCGAGCCGTGCCCTCCAGCGCCTATGGCGTGCACGCGCGCCCGCTCGAGATATGGCTGCAGGCCTTGAACTTGCTGCCGCCGGTCGATCCCTATCTCGCGGCCTGCGTCTCGCTGGGCCGAAGCGCGCTAGGAGGCTGCGCGGCGGTGATGGTCCACTTCACCCGGCCGCTCGGCAATGAGGGTCTGGTCGAGCAGGCCGTCGCGGTGGCACGGGCCGCGCGCGACATCGGCTTGAGGGTCGCCTTCGCTGTCGCCCTCAAGGACCGCAATCCGTTGACCTACGGACCACATCACGACCTCCTCGCGCGCCTGCCCGAGCCGGTGCGGGGCGAGATCGCAGCGCGCCTGCCGGGCGCACCGTCGGAGCCCGCCGAGCAGATCGCCCTGGTCGAGGCCGTTGCCGAGGCCCTGGCCGGGTTCGACGTCGACGTCCAGTATGGCCCCACCGGCCCGCAATGGTGCTCCGACGCGCTGCTGGCGGCCATCGCGGAGGCCTCGGCACGGACCGGTCGGCGCATCCACATGCACATGCTGGAGACGCCCTACCAGCGCGCATGGGCCGACCGGGCTCATCCCGAGGGTCTCGTCGACCATCTGGACGCGATCGGGCTTCTCTCCCCCCGCATGACGCTCGCCCACTGCACGCACGCGCGACCTTCGGAACTCGACCGCCTGGCCGAGCGAGACGTCACGATCGCGGTCAACGCGGGCTCCAATCTCGGCCTGCGCTCCGGCATCGCGCCGGTCGCGGAGATGGTCCGGCGCGGGTGCCGCGTCGCCATGGGGCTCGACGGGCTCGCGCTCCTGGCGGAGGAAGACGCGCTTGGCGAGATGCGCCTGACGCACGCCCTGCACGGCGGGCTCGGCTTTCGCGAAGACGTATCGGCTGCCCGCATCCTGCGCCTCGCCCTTCGCGACGGACGGCGGGCCGTCACGGGCGAAGAGCGAGGGGGGGTCATCGCACCTGGGGAGCCGGCCGACCTCCTCGTAATCGACCGAGCCACCCTCGATCCCTATCGCCTGCCCGGTGGGACGGACCTCGATCTCCTGCTCTCGCGCGGCCGCACGGAGCACATTGCGGAGGTCATCGTCGCAGGACGCACCGTCGCGAGGGAGGGGCGCCTGACGCGCATCGACCACGCCGCGATGCAGGTCGAGATGCTGGAGGTCTTGCGCTCCGGAATGGCGCGAGACGACATGCTCCGCCGGAGCCTGGAGGTCCTCGCCCTCGCCTTGGCGGAACATTACGGAGCGCCGGCTTGCTGCTAGCACGACCCTCGACGTCGCCCACCGGCATCGCGGAAAAGGCTCGTTTTTCGTGACGCGCCGAGCCGTCCTACATAGTATCCCCGCTGATGGGCCAGACGACCTCTCCGGCTTCGAGGCCCTTGTCGCGAGCGGGCGCCTCGATCCGGCCAACGTTCGCGCGGTGCTTGGCAAGACGGAGGGCAATGGCTGCGTCAACGACTTCACCCGCGGCCTTGCGACCCGCGCCTGGCAAGACGCCCTGGCGCGACACGTCGGCGAGGATGCCCTACGCGTCTGCCTCGTCATGTCCGGCGGCACGGAAGGCGCGTTGAGCCCCCACTGGCTCGTCTTCTGCGTCGATGAGACAGACGAACCGCCGGACGAAGAGGCGCTGGCACTCGGTACGGCTCTGACGCCTGACCTCGCGCCGGAGGACCTCGGTCGCAGCGCACAGGTCTCGCAGGTCGCGAAGGGCGTGCGCGCCGCGATGGCGAACGCCGGCATCGACGATCCGGCCGACGTGCATTTCGTGCAGGTCAAGTGTCCACTCCTCACTTCGACCCGCATCGCGGCGCTGGAGAAGCGTGGCCGAACGGCTGCGACGCGCGATACGCTCGCATCCATGGGCCTCTCGCGCGGCGCGAGCGCCCTCGGCGTGGCGCGCGCGCTCGGCGAGACCGCGCCTCTCCCCGATACGGTGATCGGCCGCGACCTCTCGCTTTACTCCACCCGGGCCAGCGCCTCGGCCGGCGTCGAACTGCTCGGTCATGAAATACTGGTGTTGGGGCGTGGCGCCGGCTGGTCCGGCCCCCTTCGCATCGCCCACGCGGTGATGGCAGACGCGGTCGACCTCGCGGGCGTGCGCGCCGCGTCCGCCACCCTCCGCCTGGGGGACGAGACGCTGTTCGTTGCCGCGCTGGCCAAGGCCGAGGCGTCGCGCGGCGGCTCGGTGCGCGGTGCGCGCCACACGATGCTGACCGACAGCGACATCTCCTCGACCCGCCACGCCCGCGCCTTCGTCGGCGGTGTCCTTGCCGGCCATTTCGGTACGACATCCCTCTTCGTCTCCGGCGGTGCCGAGCATCAGGGACCGGACGGCGGAGGCCCCGTCGCCATCATCGCCGAGCGCTCGCCGCCGACCTGACCTCGGCGACGGCGCGGCCTTCCTCGTCAACGATGCAGATGGTCGTCTCTTCGATAGAGAGGTCCGAGCCAGCGTGGAACGTCTTCCTGGGGCAACCTCGCTTGCAGCCCAAAGAGCCGCAAGGACTGTACCAACGTCTCGGTTGCCGTGGTCCCGACTACCCCATCTCGACACGCATTGGTTCGGGACCCTCGCCGGGGCCAGAAGGCTGATCGACACCTGGCGACACGACTACGTCGTCAGTCTGCCTCACAGAGCTCTCGCCAGTCTGTCTGCGGCGGAATACACTGCCGGGGCAAAAGTCTCGACATCCCCGATGGGGGTCATCGCCGCCGCCGACTAACGCTGGACCTGGGCCCGCAATCCCAAGCGCCTCAGGCCGCGGACGCTCAGCTTAGCACCCGGACCCATCGCATGGGGCAGGCCACATGCGCGCACGCGATCGAATGGAGCTGGCATTGACCGGCGTTGGCCCCTAGCTGATGGGCGAGACAATACCCTCGCGGACCTTTCGGTCGCGCCCCCATCGTGCGCATGGAAGATCTGGGGCTCGTCGCCTAGTGAGACGAGCGGCCCCACATCGCGACGTAGCACGTGCGCGTTCAGCAAGTTGCGGCCCCGTCGGGCTGACCCATGCAGGCCCCACACGGGCGCTCACGCCCAACGTCTAGGCCGTTCGCGTGACCGGCTCGCTGCGACGGGCTCGGCCCAGCGCGACGGTTCCGACGAGCATTGCGAAACCTGCGCCGTTGATCCACAGCGTCGCCTCGCCGCCGAGGCCCGGCGGCACGATCAGCAGCGCGCCGGCAAGCCCGACCGCCATGCGTACCGGCACGCCGATACGTCGCCCGAGATAGCCGACGAGCGCCGCCGAGACGGCCCAGACGCCGACGATGGCGGTCGTGACCGCGATCAGCACGCGGTCCCAAGAGCCGTCGAGCAGGAGCGCGGGGGAGGCGACGAACAGGAAGGGAATGATGTAGGCCGTCCAGCCGAGCCGCATGGCCTGGACGGACGTGCGGATCGGGCCCGCGCCCGCGATGGAGGCGGCGAAGAACGCGCCGATGGCGACGGGCGGCGTCACCATGGACATCATGCCCAGGTAGAAGATGAAGAGATGCGCCGCGATGGGCTGCACACCGCTCTCGATCAGGGACGGCGCGACGAGGACGGCTAGCAGCAGGTAGACGCCGACAGTCGGCATGCCCATGCCCAGCACGATGCACACGGCCGCCGAGATCAGGAGCAGCGTCAGCAGCGAGCCCTCGCCGAGCGAGACGAGCGAGAAGGTGAGCCCGAAGCCGAGGCCAGTGACGTTGAGCGTGCCGATGATGAAGCCCGCGGCGGCCGAGATCATCACGATGTCGACGATCTGGCTGCCGGACTCCACGGCCGCGTTCCATAGGTCGCGCGGGTTCATGCGCCGGCCGCGATAGCCCAGCAGCAGACCGATCGCGAGCGCCGACCCCGCGCCCCACAGGGCCGCCGTTTCGGGGCGTTGCAGCGCAAAGAAGATGGCGTAGACGATGGCGCCGAAGGGCAGCGCGAAGACCCAGCCGGAGCGCAGCACCGCTCGCGTCTCGGGGATCAGCTCCTCGTCCACTGCGGCGATCTCGTCGCGCGCGGCTTCGAGGTCCACCTGCACGAAGAGCGACACATAGTACAGCAGCGCCGGCACGATCGCCGCGACCACGATCTCGGCATAGGGCCGCTGCAGGATGTCGGCCATCAGGAACGCGACCGCGCCCATGACGGGAGGCACGATCTGCCCGCCCGTGGAGGCGACCGCCTCCACCGCCGCGGCCTGATGGCGCTTCAGCCCGCCTTGGATCATCAGGCGGATTGTCACGACGCCGGTGGCGACGATGTTGGAGACGACGACGCCCGAGATCGAGCCGAACAGGCCCGAGGCGACGATGGAGATCTTCGCTGCCCCACCCCGGCGGCGGCCCATCGTGGCCAGGGCGATGTCGTTGAAGAAGTCCGCCCCGCCAGACTTAAGGAGTATCTGGCCGAAGAAGACGAAGGCGACGACGACGGTGGCCGCGACGTTCAGCGTCAGGCCCAGTAGGCCGTTCGCGTCGATGGCGAGATAGGTGACGAGGCGCTCGGGCTCGACCTGGCGGGTCTGAAGCGGCCCCTCGACCCAATGGCCGATCAGGCCGTAGCCGCAGATGACGAGCACCACGATCACGAGCGTGAGGCCCACCGCGCGGCGCAGGCCCTCCAGCACCAGGGCGAACAGCACCGCGCCGAGCGCGACCACATCCCATGTCAGCGCGTAGGAGCGGGATATGAGGGTAGGATAGGTGAAGGCGACGTACACACCCAGCGCCAGCCCCAGGCTTGCCAGCGCCACGGAGCCCGGCCCGACAGGTCGGACGCGCGGTTCTGGCCCGTCCGCCGTGGCGTCCGCGCGCGGTGTGAGGAATACGAGCGCGAGCGACAGCCCGAGCACGAGCGCGAGGAACTGCTCGGTATAGATCGCCAGCCCGACGCGCAGCGGCACGTCGCCCGCGAACAGCACCGCGACGACGGTCAGGGTCGCGGCGAGCGCGGCGCGGATGGCGGGTAGGGTCAGGGCAGGGGTCCTTCGCAGGGCGTTGTCGAGGGGGCCGCACGGTATCTCGGGCAGCGGGGGCAGGCGCTCACGGCCACATCCACGAACCGTGAGCGTCTAGGACCCGCCCTACTCGGTGGGTGCGATCCCCCGCTCCTCGTAGAAGGCCGCCGCGCCGGGGTGGTAGGCAATGTTCGGAAAGGTCTTGTAGGCGCCCTCGATGTCGAACGCGCCGAGCGGCGGATAGGCTTCGGCCATCGCGGCCTTGTTGTCCGCCAGCACGGCGAGCATCTGGCGTACCGTCTCGTCGGGCACGTCGGCGCTGGTGATCAGCACGTTGTCCCAGGTGACGAAGGCCATCGGCTCCTTTACGCCCGCGCGAAAGGGCGCGGGCTCGACCTGGCTGAAGTAGAAGGCTGGCCGTACCTGCTGGATGCGCGCGAGGCTCTCTTCGCTGTCGTCCACCGTCAGGAAGCGGACGCCGCCGGTGGAGGCGTCGGCCTCGGCGACCTTCGGCCCGCCCACCGCGAAGAAGGCGCTGTCCACCTGCCCCGACGTCATGGCGTCCACGCCGCGGATGAGTTCCGGGACCGGAACCCCAGTCACGTCGTCGGTCGTCATGCCGCCGGCGGCCAGGATGCCGTCGATATGCGAGCGCGCGAGCGGAAAGGCGTCCCAACCCGTCGGAATGGACTTGCCTTTCAGGTCGCCGACGGCGGTCATGCCCGAATCTTCGCGCACGAACAGGCCGATCGGGAACGGGTTGATCTTGGCGACCACACGAAGCTTGTCGACCGGCTTGCCCTCCCACTCGCCGGTCCCCTGCGTGGCGGTGATGACGTCGTTCACATCGTCGAGCGTGAACTCGGCCTGTCCGGCCTCGACGGCGCGGAGCATCGCCTCGTTGCCGCCCACGGGCGACACGGTGACCTTGAGATCGGAGTCCTCGCGCGCTTGAGCCGCGAAGACCGAGGCCATCGTGTTCCACACCGAGCCCTGCGGCGGGGTGGCAATGGCGACGACCTGTGCGCTCGCGAGCGTGGCCGAGATGGCGAAGGCGGCGGTGGCGGTTGCTATCGTTCTGAACATGCGAGTCCTCCCTTCAAGTGTTGCGGCCTCTTTCGAGCCTTTGGTCTAGACGGCGTCCGGCTGGTTCGCCGGCATGGCCGATTGGAATGCATCCATCTCGAGGCACGCCTGCACGATGCGTCGGATGGTGGGGTAGGGCGCCTCGTCCACGTCGAAGCGGCGGTTGTTCACGCTCTGCGCGGTCAGGCAGATATCGGCATGAGTGACGGTGTCTCCATGCGCGAAACGGCCTGTCGCCCCGTCCTGCGCAAGCCGCGTCTCGACCGCCTCGAAGCCAAGCCGGACCCAATGGCGGAACCAGTCGGCGACCGCCCCGTCATCCGCGCCAAACCCAGCGCGTAGATGGTTCAGGACGCGCAGGTTGTTGAGCGGATGGACGTCGAGCGCGATCGTTTGCGCGACCGAGCGCACACGAGCGCGGCCCAGAGGGTCGGCGGGCAAGAGCGCCGGATCGGGATGCGTCTCCTCCAGCCATTCGAGAATGGCGAGCGACTGGGTGATGTCGGTGCCGTCGCCCAGCGTCAGCGTGGGCACGAGCCCCTGCGGGTTGCGCACGAGATAGGCGGGCGAGCGCTGCGCCCCCTCGCGGAAGTTGTAGGTCGCCTGGTCGAAGGCCAGTCCCTTGAGCGCCAGCGCCGCGCGAACGCGGAACGAGGTGGATGAGCGGAAGAACGCGTGCAGCGTGAGCGGCCCGTGCGGGCTTGCCGCACCGTTCGGCTCGCTCGTGGCGGCCATGCTCATGCGCGCGGACCGATCTTAAGCGACACCTCGGTCAGCCCGTCCACGCCGCCGCGCACGCGCTGGCCCGGCTCGATGGGGCCGACACCGGCTGGCGTGCCGGTCATGATGAGGTCGCCGGGCTTAAGCGTCATCGTGCGCGAGACGATGGCGATGACATCACGCACGGGCCAGATCAGCTCCGACAGGTCGGCATCTTGGCGCGTCTCGCCGTCCACCTCCAGCCAGATGCGGCCGGTGGTCGGGTCGAAGTCGTTGCCTGCACGGATGGGTGCGAGAGGCGCGGAGAGGTCGAACGACTTGCCCCAGTCCCAGGGGCGGCCCTTGTCGCGCGCGGCGAGCTGCAGGTCGCGGCGCGTCAGGTCGATGGAAGTTGCGTAGCCGTAGACGTGATCGAGCGCGTTCTCAGCCGCGATGTCCGTGCCGCCCGTGCCGATGGCGACAGTCAGCTCGATCTCGTGATGAAAGTTCCCGGTCTCGGGTGGGTAGGGGATCGACGCGTCGTCGTCCGCTCCTGCGTCCAGCACCGCGTCGGCGGGCTTGGTGAAGAAGAAGGGGGGCTCGCGGTCAGGGTCCTTGCCCATCTCGCGCGCGTGGGCGGCGTAGTTGCGCCCCACGCAGAAGATGCGCCGCACGGGAAAGCGCGCCTCGGTGCCTAAGACGGCGACCGACGGGATAGCGGGTGCCTCGACGACGTAGCTCGTGGCGGGACGGTCAAGCATCGAAGCCTCCGGTGCGGTTGCCGCGCTGCTCGCGGAAGAGGCCGAGCTTTTCCTGGATCGGCCGGTCGTTGAAGGAGAAGAGCACAGCCTCGCCGTCCGGCTCGTGCACGACGCTACGCCAGGAGGGTGCGACGAAGATGTCCCTCAACCCCCACTCGATCGTCTCGTCGCCGATATGGCTGCGGCCCTTGCCCTCGGTGCACACGAAGGTGGTGCCGCTCGTCGAGCGATAGGGCACGGTCGTCTCGTCGATAAGCTGGATCGAGGTGCCGATGGTCGGCATCGCGTCCTCGCCGCTCAGCGGATTGGCGTAGCGAAGCTTCCATCCGTGATGGGGGTCGGCGTCGCGCCCGCGCTTCATCGCGTCCAGGCTCTCGCGGGAGCGCTCGTAGGGGTAGTTGAAGATGGGCGACACGCCGGACCGCTCGGCGTTGTCGGGCAGGAGCGCGTGGCCGAACTCGGCGTAGGACTGGCCGGTCTGGCGCGTGATGGGCTGCTCGTCCTCGTCCATGCCCTCCGCAAAGGACGCGTCGAGGAACGAGACGACGGGGATGTCCAGTCCGTCGAGCCAGAACATCGGCTCTTCCGTTTCGTTGCCGTGGTCGTGCCAGGCCATGGGCGGGGTGATGACGAAGTCGCCATAGCGCATCACCGTGCGCTCGCCGTTCACCGCCGTATGCGCGCCCTCGCCCTCGAGCACGAAGCGAAGCGCCGACTGGGTGTGCCGATGCGCCGGCGCGACCTCGCCGGGCAGGACGAGCTGCACGCCGGCGTAGAGGCTCGTCGTCACGCGGGACTGGCCGCGCAGGCCGGGGTTCTCGAGAATGAGGACGCGGCGCTCCGCCTCCTTGGCGGTGATGAGGCCGCCCGCCTCCAGCATGGCCGCGCGGATGTCGTCGAAGCGCCAACCGAAGGGCCGGCAGCCGCTCCTGGGCTCGGGCGTGACGAGATCGCCCAGCACGCTCCACAGCGGCGTCATGTGCTTCTTGTCGATTCGGTCGTAGAACGCGCGGCGCTCCGGCGTCTCGGTGGGCTTTGAGTGTCCCACCCCCATATTGACTGCGTCCATCATGCTCCTCCCGCCGGCGCACCGGCTCGCAGGTCCTCGGACCATGCGAGCGCCTGCCGGTCGATCTTTCCCGTGCCCGTCTTGGGCAACTCGTCGACATACTCGATCGCGCGCGGCGCCTTGAACGGCAGCAGCGCGCGCTTGACGTGCGCGCGCAGGCGCTCGGTCGTCTCGTCGTTCGCCGCGTGGCCCTCGCGCAGCCGCACCACCGCGCGCAGCCGCACCCGGCGGTCGGCCATCGGGTCGGCCAGCACCGCGCACTCGTGCACCGCTTCGTGCTCGTTCAGGCAGCGCTCGACCTCCAGCGGCCAGACCCACTGGCCCGACACCTTCACCAGATCGTCGGCGCGGCCCTGGAAGTAGTAGAAACCCTCGCGCTCCACGAAGCGGTCGCCCGTGTAGAGCCAGTCACCGCGCATGGTCTCCGCCGTCTTGTCCGGGCGGTTCCAGTAGAGCGGCGCGGAGGAGTGGCCGCGCACCTCCATCACGCCCTCTTCGCCGGAGGCGACGGCGTTGCCATCGGCATCGCGCAGGCGGACGTCGAAGCCCGGCACCACGCGGCCGGCCGAGCCGAGGCGCTTCTCGGCGCCCGTGTTGGACAGGTAGATGTGCAGCATCTCGGTCGAGCCGAGACCCTCGATCGCCTCGCAGCCCGTGAGCGCTGCCCAGGCGGTGAACACGTCTTCGGACAGGATCTCGGCCGCCGACAGGCACATGCGCAGCGAGGTGAAGTCGGTCGTCTCCGCCTCGGGGGCGCGGGCGAGCGCGGTGTAGAGCGTGGGCAGGCCGAACAGATGGGTGGGACGGTGCGTCTCGATCGTGGCCAGCACGCGCGCCGCCTCGGGGCGCCCCGGCATCAACACGGCCGTCGCGCCGGCTGCGAACGGGAACGTCACCGAGTTGCCGAACCCGTAGGCGAAGAACATCTTCGGGACAGAGAGGCAGCGGTCGCCCGGCTTCAGGCCGAGGACGTGCGCCGCGTAGCTCAGATGGGTGTAGGCCATGTCGTGCTGCAGGTGCACGATACCCTTGGGCCGTCCCGTCGAGCCCGACGAGTACATCCAGAACGCCATGTCGTCTGGACCCGTGTCGGCGCAGTCCAGCCTACCGGGGTGACCTTTGAGAAACGCGTCTGCCGTCACGGCCGGCATGGGCGCATCGCTCGGCGCTTCGCCGTTCGCGACGACGATGCGCTCCAGCGCGGTGCCGAGCACCGCGGCCGCATCGAACTGGCGCGCGAAGCTCGCCTCGCACGCCGCGACCCGCGCGCCGGAATCGGCCAGGAAGAATTGCAGCAGGTCCGGCGTCGTCTGCGTGTTCAGCAGCACCGGCACATAGCCCGCTCGAACCGCGCCCATGAATGCGGCCGGGTAGGACGGCGTATCGTCGAGGAAGAACGCGATCCGCTCGCCGCGCGCGAGACCGAGATCGGCAAAGGCATGACCCCAGCGCGAAGCGCTGGCGCAGAGCTCGGCATAGGTCAGGCGCCCGGCCGAGCCGTCGAGCGCGACCGCGTCCGGATCGCGGTCGAGATTGTCGAACAGGATCGCGGATGCGTTACGATAATCGCTCTTGTCGAAGCCGATCGCCCGCGCCGCATCTGTCTCGCCGACAGGGTCGTGCAGCGCCGTCTCGTCCGCGCGAATGGCCTGCGCGACGCTCATGCGGCGACGGTGCCCGCATCCGTGCGCGACGCCTCGTAGGCGGCCATGAAGCCCGGGCTCAGGCTGCGCAGGCGGTCCATGTCGACGCGCCCCGAGCGGGTGATGTAGTCGAAGCCGAAATCGAGCGGTGCGAGGCCCATCTTGGCTCCGAAGCCGTCATACCACTCGGCCGAGGTGTTGGCCGCGTTAACGATCTTGGCGGCGATCGGCTTGCGTGTGGCCTGGTAGGCATCGAGCGCCGTGGGCAGATCGTCGTTCTCGCGCAGCGCCTTGGCCAGCGCGATCGCGTCCTCCATGGCAAGCCGGGTGCCAGAGCCGATCGAGAAATGCGCGGTGTGCGCCGCGTCGCCGAGCAGCACGCGATTGCCTGCCACCCAGTGCTCGCACCATAGCTTCGGGAAACGCCGCCAGACGGACTTGTTGGCGCTCAGCGGATGGCCGTCCAGCGTGTCGGCGAAGATCGCCTCGCACGCGCGGGCGGTTTCGGCCTCGTCCATCTCGGCAAAGCCGTGCGCCTCGAAGGTCGCCGGGTCGCACTCCACGATGAACGTGCTCATCGCGGGCTGATAGCGATAGTGATGCGCATTCATCGTGCCGCCCTTCGTCTCGACGAAGGTCTGGGTCAGCGTGTCGAACGCCTTGGTGGTGCCGAACCAGGCGAAGTGGTTGCCGAAATGGTCCAGGCTCGCGTCGAACGCGGTCCCATCGCCGCGCACGAGCGAGTTCAGCCCGTCCGCACCGATGACGAGGTCGGCCTCCAGATCGTCCGCGTTCGCGAGATGCGTGTCGTAGCGAAGCTCGACCCCGACCGAACGGGCGCGTTCCTGCAGCAGTTGCAGAAGATGCAGCCGGCCGATGGCTGCGAACCCGATGCCGTCGATCGTGACGCGCTCGCCGCGATGAACGAGCGTCATGTTCCGCCAGCGCTCCATGTGCGGCGCGATGAGGGCGTGCGTTTCGGGATCGTCGGCGCGCAGGAAATCGAGCGCCTGATCGGAGAACACGACGCCGAAGCCGAACGTGGCATCGGGCGGGTTCTGCTCGGTGACGCGCACGACCGCGTCCGGCATGGCCTGCTTGATGAGCGTGGCGGCGTAGAGCCCGGCCGGCCCGCCGCCCACGACCTCCACACGCTCAATGCTCACCATGCGTCGCCTCCACGTTCATGCCCGACGATCTAGCGCATGATTACGTTTGATGCAATACGTTCCATATAGCAGAATAATGGCGGCGTGAATGACGTTCGAGACGAGCTATGCGGTGACCTTTGGCGACTGCGATCCGGCAGGAATCCTGTTCTATCCCCATCATTTTCGCTTCATGGACGCGACGTTCCAGGCGTTCCTCATGCGGCGGGGTACGTCGCAACGCGACATACAGCGGCGCTTTGGCGCGATCGGCACAGGGCTGATCGAGGCGAAAGGCAGCTTTCGAGGCCCGGTCCACGACGGCGACGCGCTTCGTCACACGCTCTCGCTCGCGGAGTGGACGGCGAGGACGCTTCGCGTAACCTATGTGGGCACGGTGGACGGGCATATCGTCTTCGAGGGCGAGGAGATGCGCGGCCTGTTCATCCGAGACGAAGAGGATGGAAAGCTGCGCCTCTCATCGCTGGATGGGCTGCGCGCACTTCTGGAGGTTTAATGGCAAAAGCGAGTGAGGCTCTGCATGCCGAGAGCGTCGGATCGGCTGGCGGTGGACGCACGAGCGACGCCGCCGGCGGCATCCAGTCCTTGGACGGCGCGTTACGCCTGCTGCGGGTGCTTGCGCAGCAATCGGGCGCGACGGGGCTGGGCGAGCTTGCCCGGCTGTCGGGCATGCCGTCGCCCAAGGCCCACCGCTATCTCGCCTCTTTCCTGCATGCCGGGCTGGTGCGCAAGGACGGCGGCGGACGCTACGACCTCGGGCGGGGCGCGATGGAGATCGGTCTGGCCGCGCTCGCGCGCCGCGACACAGTCAACAGCGCTGCGGACGCGCTGCCCGAACTCGTCGCCGAGACGGGCCATACGGGTCTCATCTCGGTGTGGGGCGACCGGGGCCCGACGGTCGTGCGCTGGCAGCGCGCGGCGGCGCCCATCGTCACCTCGCTCGGCCTCGGCACGACCTTCCCGCTCCTCTCGTCGGCGACCGGGCGCGCCTTTCTTGCGCACCTGCCCGACGCGATGGTGGCGTCCTTGCGCGATGCCGAGCTTCGCCGGGCGCGGGCGCGGCCCGATCTGATCGAGGACATCACCGGAGAGGGGGAGGGTGCACCCGCCGCGGCAGTGCGCGCGCTTTGCGAACGGGTGCGCGAGCAGGGCCACGCAACCGTCGATGGGCGCTTCATCCCCGGCCTCGTCGCACTCGCCGCGCCCGTGCTCGACTGGCAAGGCGAGGCCGAGCTCGTGGTGACCCTGATCGGAACCGATCCCGCCATGACGCGCGTCGGCAGCGCCACCATGGAGGCGCTGCACGCGTTCTGCGTCCGACAATCGGTCTCCTCGCCGACCGGCTGATCGCTGAATCGAGGCGGCGTTGCACAAGCCGTCTTATGCGATTCCGAGGTCGCCACCAGTGTGTCGAATGATAGTTTGATTCAGGTAGGCTTGGTGAACGGCAAGGTTGGAACGTGTAACCTTCCACTTCCCTGGTCTCTCGGGCGTGTGCTGCGCTGGCGACGAATCGCAAGTAGGATAGGGTGAGGACGGGAGGCGCTCTTGCAGATCGAATGGCATGTCAGGATCGGCGACCGCACCGTGCGCCGCATCGGCTTCGGCGCGATGCGCCTGCCGACGGACGAGGGCGACCGCGAGCGATGGAGCTTGTCGATCTGATCGACACCGCGTCCATGGCGGCAGCGCATCCGAGCTGTGGGTGCGGATCTACAAGAAGGCGTCGAACGCGGCGATCGCCTTCCTTGTAGCCGAACTTCGCCACCGCCGTTCGAGGATGCCGGCAACGTCATCCGGGGATGCGGCACTCAAGCATGCGAGGACGGCGTCATGGCTGTCGTAGTGCGGCTCGCAGAAGAAGACGTCCGGTGCCATCTCGATCAGGAGATCGCGCTCGTCGGCCGGCACGCCCAAGAGGACGATCGTGTCGTCCGCGACCCGCCAGCGCGTGAGAAGGCGCTTGCGGACCATGAGCGACGGCTCGCCGTAGGACGTGGCCTGCCGGACCTCCGGCCACCGGGCCGCGAGCGCGACGACGTCCTCCCACCGCATCGGATCAGCCCCCGTCCTGTTCCTGCTGCGAAATCCACCAGACGGTGCCGTTGCCGTCGGCGACGCCGCCCCGATAGTCGCCGTCACCCGACCGCCTCATCTCCTGGACGATGCGCCCCCCGGCCTCGGTCGCCTTGGCGAAGGCCGCGTCCGCGTCGGGCACGTAGACGTGGACATGGGCCTCGCCCGGCTCCGGGACCTCGCCCATCATCACGACCGTGTCGTCGATGCGCGCCTCGGCATGCTCGATCCCGCCGCCGTCACGCTGATGGACGCGAAGCCGCGTCGCACCGAAGACCGCCTCCAGGAAACCCAGCGTGCGCTCGGCGTCCCGCACGAGCAGGTAGGGACTGACGGTCGAGTAGGCTTCGGGTTTCCAGGTCACCGATCGACTCCTTCGTCAGATGTGCCGGTGGCACCATACCACCGACCGCTTGCCGACACTGCCGTTCCGAGGGTCGCGCGGCTCCGAACGGCCACGGACCTCGCGAGGGCCCTTCTTAAAGGTAGGCATCCGCTGAAGGCAGGCATTCGCCACATCGTCATCCGACCGCGACCGCTGGCACGCGTCTCGTTTGCGCACGATGCATCACGATGCAGGGGATCGCGAGCACGAGGACCGCGACGATAACGCCGAAGGCGGCGCGCAGGCCGGACGCGTCCGCGACGAAGCCGAGCAGGGCGGGACCGGCGAAGAAGCCCGTATAGGCGATCACGCCCACGGCGGCGACCGCCGCGCCCCTGCGCTCGGGCGTGGCGGTGCGCCCCGCGAGGCTGAGCGCGGATGGCGCGATCACGGATACGCCTGCCGCGGCGACGAACAGTGCGGCAAGAGCGACCATGGGCGATGACGCCAGAGCAAGCGCTGCTCCGCCCAGGATCGCGGTCAGCGCAGCCCCCACGATCATCGAGACGTCGCTGACGCGCCGTGCGAGGGCCTGCCCCCCGAAGCGGCCGACGGCGAGCGCCACGCCCACGGTTGCCGGTCCCATGCTCCCCAGGGTCGGGTCGACCCCGAACGTGCGTTCCAGGAACAGGGCGCTCCATGACTGCCAGCCGTTCTCCGCCAGGAAGGCCGCGAACGCGACCGCACCCAGAAGCACGATGGGAAGATCGAAGCGACGGGCCGCCCTCGCGGACGCATCATCGGAAGGCTTGGGCAGCGCCTCGGACGCCCCGAGCAGCCTTGATGCGAGGGCGAAAGCCGCGATCGCAAGGTTCACCGCGGCGAGGATCGCCAGAGTGCCCGCCCCCGCATCGCGCGCCAGTCCCGTCAGGAGCGCGACCACGAGGTAGACGACGGCGAAGAGCCCGTGCGCGAGATGCATCGCGCGCCGCCCCGTCTCAGCCTCGATCGCGCCAACGCGCGCGTTCATCGCGACGTCCATCAGACCCGACGCCATGCCGAGCACGAGCAGCGCGGCCCCTAGCTCGACCGGCGTTCGCGTCAGCCCCGGCAAGGCGGCACTGGCGGCGAAGGCGAGAACGCTGGCGGGCAGCAGGCGCGCGCCGAGCCGATCGAGTAGCCGCCCGCCCGCGACCATGGCCGGCACCGCGCCGACGGCTACGAACAGCAGCGCCATTCCGAGCGATCCGTCGTCGGCCCCTACGCCGACCCTTACCTGAGGAATGAGGGCGTGCCAGGCGCCCCAGAAGGTGCCCATGGCGAGGAAGGCCATGAGGGGCGAGCGAATGGCGGAAGCGTCGGCAAGGATGCGCATGGTCGACTCACATAAGCGTATGCGCCCACGCTTATACATATTTTGAGAGTCCGTCTATGGTGATCGGTTCTCATACCGTCACACCGCCCCGATGCGCGCGTGTAGGCGTGCAAGCGCTGCCTCGTCGCGCAGGTAGTAGGCGTACTGCCCTCTTTTGGTGACGCTCACCAACCCGGCCTGACGCAGGCGCGCGAGATGCTGGGACACGGCCGGCTGCGTCATGGCGAGCTGCCGTGCGAGGTCCGACACGTGGATGCCGACATAGCCCTCGATATCGCGGCACGCGTCATGACCGACGCGCAGCGCGGCGAGGATGCGAAGCCGCGAGGGGTCGGCGATGGCCGCCAAGCCCTGCACGACCCAAGGGTCGGGCGGCTCGATCCCGAGACCGTCCGCACTGTCGTCCAGCGAACCTACCGGATCCGTCGTCTCGTTCGCCAATCGATCGCTCATGCCTGGTTGTCGTTCGAGCTGTCCGACCCGTCAACGGTGAAGGGAGAGCCGATCGTCCGCGCAGAGGATACGCCACTGCGACGTGCCTAGGGAACGGACCTACAAGTGCGCGATAAGATCCGGCGCGCGATCCTGCCTGTCATGCGACCCGTCCTCATAGTCGACGGGCAGCTCGGCGACCTCCTCCGAGGTGAGGAGCCGGACGAGCGGGTTGCGCTGCTCGTGGGTGGAGAGGAATTGGTCGGGGTTGGACGCGGCGGCCACGGCCTCCCAGGTCACCGCTTCGTCGACGCTGCCGGTCCCCCAGGCGAGCGTGTCGCTTTCCTCGCGTGCGTTGAGGTCGACGCCGAGGACGTGGTAGCCATCCTTCAGGAAGAGGTCGACCGCCGCCCCGCCAATGCCGGACGCGCCGCCCGTGATGATGGCGACTTTCATGGTTACTCCTCCTCGTATGGCTCGGCCAGCCTGTGCGGGCTCGTCTCTCGATAGCGTGCCTAGAGCGCTTCGGCCTCGAAGCGGTCGGCGATCTCGGTGGGGGCGGCCGGATCGAGCGCAGCGGCCGTCGGCACGCCGCGCGCGTTGACTGGGTTGGGCGCGAGCCCGGCCCGGGTGCCGAGGTCGAAGACGCCGGTCAGCGGCTCGACGCCGACGCACACGTTGCGCCCGCTCCACGGCGCGCCCTTGCGGCCGCGATTGCTGGTCCAGAGCTGAAGGGACGAGAGGACGTCCGCATCCCAGGTCAGCTGGTAGGCGGCGCCGGCCGCGGCGTTCTCCATGCGTACCGTGCCGTCGGCACCGCAGAGCTGGAGGATTTCTTCGGTGTCGTGCGCGAAGGGCAGCGCGTCGAACGCCCCCGTGCCCCCGGCGCCCAGAGGCGCGGCCTGCAAGTGCTCGAACATGCCGCCCGCCTCGGCGCGCGAGACGCCGGCCTCGGGGTCTGCCGGGTGGATGGCGCCGAAGGCGAAGGCGCCCGGGACGAACTTGAGCGCGCCGGCCATCTCCGGCAGCGCAATATTGGGGTGCAGCCCGATCGGCCGGCGGCCGGGACGGCGCACTTGGATGGCGAGCGAGAAATCGATCACTGCCGCATCCGGGTCGCAGCGCACGGTGCCGGCGCCCTCCGCCACGCGGTGCCCAGACGGTGAGCCGGAGGCCGTTCTGCCTGGGAACAGGCTCTATATCGTCTCGCGAAACCCTCGCATGTGCTCGATCCAGCTGCGCAGGCGCTGGTCGCGCCGGATCAGCGTCAGGCTGTCCGAACCGGACAGGGCCAGGCCGCGCAGGTCGCGCGGCGAGAGGCCGAAGCGGGCCTTGAAGGCGTGGCTGAAATGGGCCGCGTCCGACCAGCCGATCCGGTCCATCACATCGGCGATGCGCAGGCGCCGAGGGGTGGAACGGGAGAGAAGGTCGAAGGCGCGCTCCAGGCGCAGGGTCTGGATCAGGCGGGCGATGCCGCCATCGGCCTCGAACAGGCGATAGAGTGTCGCGCGCGAGACGTGGAACCGGGCCGCGATGCGAGCCGGGGAGAGGTTCTCCGCGTCCAGGTTTCGCTCCAGATAGTCCAGGACCGCGCTGCGAAGGCTGGTCCGGACGGCGGCCCGCATCGACGCGCCGGCCTCGCGCAGGTCCGATTGCGAGATGAGGCTGACGGCGACCTCCATGCAGCCGACTGCCTCGGCCATGCTCAGCTGGTCGGCATGCGCCGCGACCTGGCGCAGATGGGTCGCGAGGATCTCTGTCGTGGCGTGTCCGCCCTTCATCACATGGCCATGATGCGCGCCGTAGCGCAGCACGCCGGCCCGCTCGCGCGGAATGATCAGCGTGAGATTGGCGAATTCGTTCGCCCGCGTCTCGAAGGTCTGGCCGAGGTCGAGCACATTGACGTCGCCGGTCGAGACACTGACCGTATCGCCGGCGAAGGTGCCGGCGAACCCCCCTTGCGTGTAGATCTGCACGGCGATGTGGTCCCAGCCGGTGGCCTCGATCAAGGCCTTGTCGCGCGAGAAGGCCTGCGCGCTCGCGCCCGTCGTCGCGAGGAGGCCGTCGCCGAGAAGGGCGGTGGTCGCCGCGCCCTCGAAATATGTCAGCGCGTCCGGATCGGTGAGCGAGACGTCGAACATCGGCTGCACGAGGGTGCGCCACATCTCGAACCGTTCCGGCGCCGAGAGCGCTTCGATCGCGAAATCCGTCTGCCCCATTCCCCGCGTTGCCCCGCCTTACCAACCTCGTGGTCGATTCCAGAGGTCATGGCTAGAACAGACGCAGAAGCGTCCATCGCCCTTCCCATCCTCCTTGCCGGCAAGTCTTCAACCTTGCGTGGCGCTGTCAATCGCAAGTTGGCGAGGGATGCATCCTGAACCTTCTCCGCCAGGTGAGACGGACAGACAAGACAGGCCACATTTGCCCGAATAACGCTCGCTTCGGTTCCGCCTAGGTGCGGCAAGCCTCGAGAATCGCGAGGCTTTCTTGAAGGGAGAGACTAGGGGCAATGGATTTCTCGCGTATCGATGCACTCGAGGGCTACACATCGACGAACGGTTGGGGGCATGCCGGCGCGCTGCACGCCGCGGGCCAGAGCATCAGCAATGTCGCCGCATCGACCACGTCGGCCGCGACCTTGCTCCCGCTCGGCGAGCCGATCGCGGATTCGGCCGGCGGCGACGCGGGCATCGACACCTACACGCTGAGCGCCAAGGCGGGCCGCACCTACATGCTCGGTCTCGAGTTCAAGGGTGAGGCTCCCAACGATCTGGCATTCGACCCCAACACCGTGCTGCAGCTTCGCGATCCGGGCGACAATCTCGTTGCGCTCGGGAGCTTTGCGCGCGACAGCGACGGAAGCTGGGCCGTCCAGTTCGACGCGTCCGTGTCGGGAGACTTCAAGCTGATCGTCGACGGCCTGCCCGACGGCCAGGGCGGGACCCAGACCGTCAACTACGACATGATGGTTATGGAGGAATTTGGCGATACGCCCGCCGAGGCGGATGCCATCTCGCCATTCGAGAAGATCACGACCTTCATCCACGAGCCGGGCGATCGCGACGTCTTCGCCGTCGAGCTCACCGCCGACGGCGGCGCGAAGGTCTCGATCAAGTGGG
Source organism: uncultured Alphaproteobacteria bacterium (assembly GCA_963799285.1). GTDB lineage: Bacteria > Pseudomonadota > Alphaproteobacteria > Rhizobiales > CAWCWK01 > CAWCWK01. Next base: position 2,509,937 of record CAWCWK010000004.1, on the reverse strand, counting down.
AAGGGCTCGATCCCGGACAACTACAGGGCATGCCGGTCTCGGAGAAATTCCCCCACGTCGTCTTCCGCGACGGCAACGGCAATGCGATCGAATCTTGGTTCTCATCGGTCAGCAATGAGGACGGCACGGCGATCCTCAACTTCAGCACTTCCCAGACCGGCACCTACACCATCGATGTCGGCGGCACGCAGAGCATGCCCGAGGGCATGTTCAGCGTCATGGTCGAGACGGACACGAACACGACGGACCTCAGTGGCTTCGATCCGCTCGACGCCCTGGACTGGGCGACCTATTCGCACACTTGGACGTCGCAGACCCCGATCAAGATCGCCTATGTCGACGCCGGACAGGACGTCTCCCTCGAGGGCCATACGATCGACGGAACGCTCGGCTGGTCCGACGCGGCCAAGCAGATGGTCGAGAAGGCGTTCGGCGCTTGGTCGGACGTGATCGACCTGACCTTCGCGTTCGTCTCCGATCTCAGCGATGCCGACTTCGCCATGGTCTATGGCGACGTCAAAGAGATGGCGGCGGACGCCCTCGCCTTTTTCGACAATGACGGCAGCGTGGTCCAGATCGGGTCCGAGACGCTCGATTTCGCCGGCGCCTGCTTCGTGAACGCGAAGGGCATCATCCCCGACGCAGTCCTCGCCGAGGGCGGGCTCGCCTTCGAGACGATGGTGCACGAGATCGGCCACGGGCTCGGCCTCGCCCATCCGCACGACGCGGGCGGCGGCTCGACCGTCATGCCGGGCGTCTTTTCCACGTTCGACGACTACGGCCTTCAGGACGTGAACCAGGCCGTCAACACGATCATGTCCTACAATGCCGGCTGGCGCTGGCATCCGGAGCGCCCGGGCGGCTTCAACGAGGGCGCCGCGAACTTCGGTCACGCGGCCGGCCCGATGGCGCTCGACATCGCGGCGCTGCAGGAACGATACGGCGCCAACACCAGCCACGCCTCGGGCGACGACGTCTATACGCTGCCGACGCTCAACGGGTTCGGTACCGGCTATAGCTGCATCTGGGACACGGGCGGCACGGACGCCATCTCGGCCGAGGGCGCGACCGGCAACGCCGTCATCGACCTCGGCGCCGCCAGCCTCAAGTTCGACGGCCGCGCCGGCGGCGCCGTCTCCTATGCCGGCGACGTTCTCGGCGGCTACACGATCGCGGCCGGGGTCGAGATCGAGAACGCGATCGGCGGCGACTTCGACGATTTTCTAGACGGCAATGCGGGCGCCAATCGCCTCTCGGGCGGCGACGGCAACGACGATCTCTTCGGCAAGGAGGGTGACGACGTCCTGGAGGGCGGCGCTGGGACGGACCTCGCCTTCTATAACGACATCTCCTTGGCCTATACAATCACCCGGTCAGGCACGCAGGTCACGGTCGTCCACAAGGCACAAGGCGCCTTCAGCGAAGGCACCGACCGGCTCCACGACATCGAGATCCTGAGCTTTGCGGACGGGGACATCTACGTCGCCGATCTACCCGATCTGCCGATCGTCGCGACGGGAGGAGGCAGCCCCGTCGTCGGCTCGAACGGTGGGGACATACTGACCGGCTCGGATGCCTCCGACACGCTTGGCGGCTCGGACAGGGCCGAGAGCTTTACGGCCGGAGCAGGCAACGATGTGGTCCGGGCTGGCGGCGGTGCGGACACGGTCTTCGCCGGCGCCGGCAACGATCAGGTCTTCGGCGGCGAGGGCGACGATCTCCTGTTCGGTGGCGATGACGACGATACCGCCTTCGGAGGGACCGGCGACGACCAGATCTACGGCGGCACCGGCAACGACGTGCTCGGCGGCGGTACGCGGCTCGGCGCGGGCGCCGACACCGTCTATGGCGGTGCCGGCGACGATCGCGGCTTCGGCGCCGATGGCGCGGATCTCGGCTATGGCGGGACAGGCAACGACGTGTTCTACGCCGGCTCTGGCGCCGATACGCTGGCCGGCGGAGACGGCGCGGACGCGCTCGGCGGCGGCGGCGATGCCGACGCGCTGACCGGCGGGGCGGGTGACGACACGGTCTATGGCGGCGCCGGCGACGACACGGTCTTCGCCGGCTCTGGCGCCGACCTCGTCTATGGCGGCACCGGCGACGACGTGATCTATCTCGGCGCCAATGACGGCATGCGCGACGTCTACGCCTCGGTCGCCGGCAACGGATCGGACATCGTCTACGGTTTCGAGAACGGCATCGACCGGATCGACCTGACGGGGTCTGGCCTCACCGGCTTCGCGGCCATCGCGGCGCGGATCGGCGAGGACGCGAGCGGCAATGCCACGATCGATCTCGGTGACGGAAACCTGCTGACCCTATTCGGTATCGCGCAAGACGACCTCGACCAAAACGCGTTCCAGTTCTGAGCCAGGCCGGTGAGGTGGTCTCGCTTTTCTGGACGGTTCGGCGGCTGGGTGAAGCTACTCCGGTTTCGTGTTCATGCAGCCAAGGGGGTGGCGACCGGGGCCGGGGCATGACCCGGCCCCGGTCGCGCGTTGATCGTTCCACAGGCCTCGCCCGCCGTCCGGCCTGCAAGGGCCGCGTGCGGACGGCGCTCGTTGTAGAAGCCGACCCAGCGCCCGAGCCCAGCCCGTGGTTCCGAGCCGGTCTTGAACGCGTGCAGGTAGACACACCCGTACTTCAGGGACCGCCAGAGGCGTTCGATGAAGACGTTGTCCATCCAGCGGCCCCGCCCGTCCACGCTGATCCGCATGCCGGCCTCGCGCAGGACCGTCGTGAAGGCATTGCTGGTGAACTGGCTGCCCTGATCGGTGTTGAAGATCGAAGGACGCCCGTAGCGCGCCATCGCCTCCTCGAGCGCCTCGACGCAGACGTCCGCCTCCCGCGTGTTCGATAGCCGCCACGACAGGACCTTGCGGCTCGCCCAGTCCATGATCGCCCCGAGGTACAAGAAGCCGCGCCTCATCGGCAGGTGGGTGATATCTGCGCACCAGACGTGGTCCGGCTCGGTGATCGCGCGCCGCTCAGCCACGGTCATCGAGCGGACCCTTTGGACAGAAAATCCCGCTCCCCCACCAACTGCCCAATCTTGGCGTGCAGCCGCGTGACCTCCGCCTCGCTCGCCTTGGCCGCTTCCACCGTGCCGGCGAACGTCGAGCTCATCCCCTCGATCGCCTGCCGCTTCCACGACGCGATCATCGTCGGGTGAACCCCGTGCCGCGAGGCCAGCTCGCCCATCGTCAGCTCGCCCCGGATCGTCTCCAGCGCGACCTTCGCCTTGAACTCGGCACCGTAACGCTTCCCCGTCTTCTTCGTCCCGTCCATCCTCAGAGCGGGATTAGCTTAACGACCTGTCCAGATGTCCGGCACCACCTCTGTCTTCGTGAACCTCGAACCGGTGAACGACATCGAACGCCATCATCATCGTCCGTGTCGCGACACGCCTGTCCTTGGTGCGCAACGACATGCAGACGTAAGTTGGCAAGGCTCGTCGAGCGCGATCGCCAGACACCTGCAGTCGCTTTCGGAAATCGTAGCTGCCGTTACGGCATGCTCAGGTAAGAGTGTCGCGCCACGCTCATGTCCCACGTCGGCGGGTGTGACACATCGGTGTGTCACATGACCGTCCAACCCGCCGACAAGAAGCGGAGGATGCGCCAATTTTGGTGGGCTTTTCGCCTCGCCCAAGAGGGCGAGATTTGTGGTAGCGGAGGAGGGACTTGAACCCCCGACACGCGGATTATGATTCCGCTGCTCTAACCAGCTGAGCTACTCCGCCGCCGTGCGCGGGGGTTTAGGAGGGGAGGGGTGGGGTGTCAAGCGGGTGTCGCCTGGGCGTGGGGCACTAGTCGAAGGTCGGTATTGTTTTGAGGGCGGGGCTGCGACTAGCGTTCGGCATCATCACGGCCCCCAGCTCCTGGCGCGGGCCGAGGGTGCGGTGTGGGCGGGAAAGGCGAAAAGACCTTCGGCCGCGCGCCAAACGCTTCTTTCGGAGGAAACGCATGACCAAACTCATCAAGGGCGCCTCGCGGCGCGGCATCCTGAAGGGCGGCATCGCCGCGGCCGTGGCCGCCGGCGCCGGACCCACCTTCTTCACACGGGGCGCCTGGGCCCAGGATTTCGTGAACAACCCGACGGGCGACACCGTCACCTTCGGCTTTAACGTCCCGCTGTCGGGCGCCTATGCCGACGAGGGCGCCGACGAGCTTCGCGCCTACGAGCTGGCCGTCGAGCACCTCAACAATGGCGGCGGCATCCTGGAGACCCTGCAACCCTCCTCGCTGTCGGGCCAGGGCATTCTCGGCAAGAAGGTTGCCTATGTGTCGGGCGACGACGCGACCAACCCCGACAAGGCCCGCCAGGTCTCGCAGCGCATGATCGAGCGCGACGGCGTGATCATGTTCACGGGCGGATCGTCCTCCGCGACCGCGATCGCCAACCAGTACCTCGCTCAGGAGAAGGGCGTCGTCTACATGTGCGCCCTGACGCACTCCAACGACACGACCGGCAAGGACCGCCGCCGCTACGGCTTCCGCCACTTCTTCAACGCCTACCAGTCGGGCATCGCGCTCGGCCCCATTCTGGCGGCCGAGTACGGCACGGACCGCAACGCGTACCACCTCACGGCGGACTATAGCTGGGGCCATACGCAGTACGACTCGATCAAGAATTCGACCGAGGGCCAGGGCTGGAACACGGTCAACAACATCATGACCCCGCTGGGAAGCCCGGACTTCTCGCAGTTCCTCACCCAGGTACTGAACTCCGATGCCGACGTTCTGGTGCTCAACCACTACGGCAACGACATGGTCAACTCGATCAGCCAGGCCGTCCAGTTCGGCATGCGCGACATGCAGAAGAACGGCAAGGATCTCCAGATCGTCGTGCCGCTCTATTCGGAGCTCATGGCGGCGGGCGCCGGCGACAACATCGAGGGCATCCTCGGCACCGCGCAGTTCAACGAAAAGCTCGACGATCCGGCCTCCAAGGCCTTCATCGACTCCTTCACCGAGAAATACGGCTTCCCGCCGTCCCAGGCCGCGCACACGGCCTATGTGCAGACCATCATGTACGCCAATGCGTGCGAGATGGCCGGTACCTTCAATCCGGTCGAGGTCATCAAGCAGTTGGAGGACTTCGAGGTCTCGGGCATCGGTCCGGGCACGGCCTTCTACCGCGCCGAGGATCACCAGTGCCTGCACGACATCTTCGTCGTGCGCGGCAAGGCGCCCTCCGCCCGTGCCAACGAGTACGACCGCCTGGAGATCGTCAAGCAGCTGACCCGCGAAGAGGTCACCTATGCCGAGGACCTGCCGGAGTTCGGCGGCCCGGACGCGGATCTGGGCCCGTACGAGGCCGGCTGATCCCTCTAGAGACCGTGCGGCGCGGCCCATCGCGGGGCCGCGCCGCACGGATCCGCGATCGTCGCCGCGCGACGACGTCGCCCGCCCGGGATCCCCTTGGGGGTCCGAGCATCGCGTAACCCTCGACATCGCCGCATCGCACCGCACGGCTGGGACGACATGGACATTAACGGCCTCTTCCTCAACGTGGTGACCGGGCTGCAGCTCGGCGCGATCTTCGCGTTGATCGCGCTCGGGCTCACGCTCATCTTCGGAACGCTCGGCGTCGTAAACTTCGCGCATGGCGCGCTCTACATGCTGGCCGCCTATATCGGCATCGTCGTCAGCGGATATCTCGGCTTCACCGCCGCCCTCTTCATCGTGCCGCTGCTGCTCTTCGCGATCGGCATCGCGATGGAGCGGGGCCTGATGCGGCATTTCTACGATCGTCCCCATACCGACCAGATCCTCGTGACCTTCGGACTCGCGATCGTGGTCGAAGAGGTGATGAAATGGTATTTCGGCGCCAATGCCACGCCGTTCGCCCTGCCATCCTGGGGCACGGGCTCGACCATCTTCTACGGTCTCGGCGTCGTCGTGCCGGAGGCCATCCCGGGTATCAGGGTGCCGGTGCCGGGGCTCGACGGTTTCGTGTTCTACCAGACCTGGCGTCTCATCCTCGTCGCGGTCACGCTCGTCGTGGTCTTCGCGCTCTTCGCGATGCTGCGTTTCACGACGTTCGGCCTCGTGGTCCGCGCCGGCATGCGTGACCCGGACATGCTGCGCTTTCTCGGCGTCAACATCACCAGGCGGTTCAGCCTCATCTTCGGCATCGGCGCCATGATCGCCGGTATCGCCGGCGTCTTCCACGGCCCCGTGACGGCCGTGAACCCCCTTCTGGGGATGAGCTTCCTCGTGCCCTCCTTCCTCGTGGTGGTCATCGGGGGCATGGGCTCGCTGGTCGGAGCGTTGCTGGCCGCCATTCTTCTTGGCATGGCGCTCGCCTTCTCCGCGGAATACGGCGCGATCCAGCAGATCATCGTCTACGTCATCGCCGTCGTGGTGCTGCTGGTGCGCCCGCGCGGCCTTCTCGGACAGAAGGGTGTGTTCGAATGAGTTCGACAACCGACCGCGACATCGCCGTTCCGGCCGCCACGCCGACCCGTGCGACCGCGATGGGCGATCTCGTCAAGATAGCCATCTTTGCCGCCATCGTCCTCACCATGCCCTGGTGGCTCGTTCTGATCGGCGGCTACGAGGCGCTGGCCACCAAGATCGCCATCTGGGCGCTCTTCGCCGTGGGCTTCGATATTCTTCTGGGCTTCACGGGCTATCTGAGCTTCGGACACGCCTTCTTCTTCGGCGGCGCGGCCTATGTCACCGGCTTCGTGCTGCGCGACTACACGAGCGACATCATCCCCGCCTTCATCGCGGCGGTCGTCTCCACGGTCATCTTCGCGCTGGCCATCGGTTTCCTCACCTTGAAACGCAGCGGCATCTACTTCTCGATCCTCACGCTGGCGTTCGGGCAGATGCTTCACGCCGCCGTCCTCTCCATCTTCGGCACCTATACGGGAGGCGACAACGGCATGACGGGCCTTCAGAGCCCGACCATCCTTGGAGCGTCGATCACGGACGAGATGATGTTCGTCATCGCGGCCGTCTTCCTCATCATCGGCTACGCGATCGCCCGACAGATCCGGAGATCGCCGCTCGGCACCATGCTGCGCTCCATCAAGGAGAACCCGATGCGGCTCGAATACACGGGCGTGAACGTATGGGCCTACAAAATGGCCGCCTTCATGATCTCGGCCATCTACGCGGGCGTGGCGGGCTTCCTTATGGTGGTCTACGAGCCCTATGTCGCGACCGAGTACACCAACTGGACCACGTCCGGACACGTCGTCATCATGTCGGTCATCGGCGGGGTCGGAACCCTCGTCGGACCTATGATCGGCGCGCTCTTCATGGAGTATTTCGCTAATGTCGGGCAGACCGTTCCCGGCATCGGCGAGGTCTGGCGCCTCTATCTCGGCCTCATCTTCATGGGCATCGTCATCTTCGTGCCGGGCGGGTTCATGGAGATGGGCGCGCGGCTGTGGGGCGCTACGGGCCAGCGCGTGCGCCGGCGGCGCCATAACGTGCCGGACATGGAGCCGCACGAGGTTCGGGCCGCCCAGCTGAACCGCCGCGAACCCTAGACGATGCCTCGCCGGAACGGGGAGCGCCCTCGGCGCTTCCATAGAGCCCGCGCCACCAGCCTGTGCCGCGAAGCCCGTGCCGCCAAAGCGCCCTTGAGGATCCCATGAGCCTTCAGACACACGACGACCCGAATGCGGGCATCCACATCGGCGCCGCCGCCACCGGCAACGCCATCCTGCAGATGCGCGGCGTCAACAAGCGGTTCGGCGGCTTGCAGGCGCTCAACGACGTCAATCTCAACGTGATGGAGAACTCCATCCACGCCATCATCGGCCCCAACGGCGCCGGCAAGTCGACGCTGCTCAACACGCTGATCGGCTTCATAACGCCCGATAGCGGAACGATCACCTATGACGGGGAGAGCCTTCTGGGCGTCAATCCGCACACGATCATCCAGAAGGGCATCGCCCGCGTCTTCCAGACGCCGCAGATCTTCCCCGGCATGTCTTGCCTCGAGAACGTCTCGATCGCCGGTCTGGCCAAGCGCGACGGCGGGTTTCGGCTGCGCGTGATGGAGAGCCTCGATCCGCGCCACGAGGTGATGGAGGAGGCGGCCGAGACGCTGCGGAGCGTCGGGCTCGGCGAGCGATTGCGCGAGGAGGCGCAGCACCTGTCGCGCGGCGACAAGCGTCGCTTGGAACTCGCCATCTGCCTCGCCGCCAAGCCGAAGCTTCTCCTCCTCGACGAGCCGACGGCTGGCATGGCCCGCCATGACACCAACCGCACCATCGACCTCCTCAAGACGATCTCCCAGCGCATGGCGGGGGAGGGGCGCATGACGATGGTTGTCATCGAGCACGACATGCACGTCGTCTTCAGCCTCGCCGAGCGCATCTCCGTCCTGGCGCAGGGCGCGGTCATCGCGGAAGGGCTGCCCGAAGAGGTCAAAGGATCGGATCGCGTGCAGGAAGCCTATCTCGGGGGAGCCCACCTATGAGCGACGCCACCACTCTCGAGCGCCCGTCGGGCGCCGCATCGAACGGCAAGCCCGCCTTCTTCTCGGCCAGCAACGTCCATGCCTATTACGGCGAGAGCTACATCATCCAGGGCGTCAGCTTCGATGTCCGCGAGGGTGAGATCGTCGCGCTGCTGGGCCGCAACGGCGCCGGCAAGACGACTATGTTGCGCACCATCGCGCGCGCCCACAACCCGCAGATGAAGCAGGGCTCGATCCGGCTCGACGGCGTCGATCTCTCCGCATCTGAGGCGCACGAGGCCGCGCGCGCGGGCATCGGCCTCGTGCCGGAGGACCGCCGCATCATTCCGGGCATCACGGTCCATGAGAACCTCGTCCTCGCGCAGATCGCCGAGCCGAAGGGCTGGGAGCTCGATCGCATCTACGACCACTTCCCCCGTCTGGCCGAGCGCAAGACGCAGGAGGCGACGACTATGTCGGGCGGCGAGCAGCAGATGCTGGCCGTCGCCCGCGCGCTCGCCCGCGACCTCAAGCTCTTCCTGCTCGACGAGCCTTACGAAGGCCTCGCCCCGCAGATCGTCCGCGAGATCGAGGGCATTCTCGAGCAGGTGAAGGCGCTCGGCCTCACGACCATCATCGTGGAGCAGAACGCCATCGCCGCCCTCCACCTCGCCGACCGCGCCATCATTCTCGACATGGGTCAGGTCGCCTTCGACGGCACGGCCCAGGAAGTCCTCGACGACAAGGGCCTGCGCGACACCTACCTCGCGATCTGACCTCGCGAGACCGGATCCGGACACATCGGCTAGGCTCTCGAACCTCGTCTCGCCGTCATCCTCGGGCCGGTGCTTGGGAATGACGGCTTAAAGTCGGCCCGCGTCTCCACGTAGGCCGGGCTCGGTCCGCGTTAGAAGAGCTGGTCGCCATCGTCGAAGGCGAAGACCTCGACATTCGTGACCGTGTAGGCATCGCCGTTCTCGAAGGCGATCCGAGTGACGCCGTGCTGTGTCGTAAGCGCCGCGTCGGTGGAGATGCGGCCCGAGAGATCGAGGATATCGACGCCCTCGCCGCCATCGATCGTATCGCTGCCCGGCCCGGCGAAGAGCGTGTCTTCGCCCGCACCGCCGTCGAGCACGTCGTTGCCGAGCCCGCCGAAGAGCTTGTCGTCGCCAAAGCCGCCATAGATCGTGTCGTCTCCGACGCCGCCGCCGATCTCGTCGGCGCCGGTGCCGCCGAAGACGGTGTCGTCGCCTTGGCCCGCGAAGACCGTGTCGCGTCCCGCACCGCCATAGACCGCGTCGTTGCCGGCGCCGCCAAATCCGATGTCGTCACCGCGGCCGAGCACGATCTGGTCGTTGCCCTGGCCGCCAAAGCTCCAGTCGTCGCCGTCGCCCGTCGCGGCGACGTCGTTGCCGGCGCCGAGGCTGACCGTGTCGTGACCACCGCCGCCATAGCTGACATCGTTGCCATCTCCGCCTTCGAGCGTGTCGTTGCCGCCGCCGCCGAAGATGAGATCGTCGCCGGCGCCTCCCTTGACGAGATCGTGTCCGGCGCCCGCTGCCAGGGTGTCGTCGCCCGCGCCACCATCGAACACGTCGCGGGTCTCGCCTACGGCCTCAACGGCGTCGCCGCCGCGCCCGCCGATCACGACCTTCTGCCCGGACCCGGCATAGCGCACCGCGACGCCACCGTCGGTGTTGAAGACGATCGCCTTTGCGGTCTCCGGTACGGCGACAGGCCCTGCGGCCTTCTCGTAGACGACGAGGTTCGCCGTCGGGTCCGGGGCAGCGCCGGGCATCGCTTTATGGAGCATGACGGGCGTGTCGATCGCCTCTCCGAGACTATCGAGCGCCGCCAAGAGGTCGTTGATCTGGGCGGAGAAGGGCGCGTCGACCACGCTCATGTCCCGCGAGAGCGAAGCGAGGTTCGAAGCGTAGGTCACCATGGCCGGACGCTCCGACCAAACCGGCATTCGCGCTTCTCGGCGTGACGCAGCGCACATGGCGCCGCCAGCAGACTACCCATGGTGTACCCCACACCAACCCCTTAGATCTTGGGTAGGACGCGAGGTCGTCGCTTAGCAACGGAATGGTAAGTATCGGGGCTGTTCAGAGATGTTTAGCGTTAACGAAGTCGGTTAATATCCCCTAGAGCTGTAGAAAACTATTGGGGACAAGACGGCGTGTCCCACGTTGGGACGAATACCTGTGCCATGGAGCCCTTGCCCCTGCGTCTTGGGACGATGGTCCGGTCGTTCTCCCTACCGTTATCCTCGGGTCGATGCTCGAGAATCGCGGTTGAAGGCAGGACTTCCCACCGGACGAAGGGAGATCTCTAGCGGACCGCTAGTCGGTTTCGAATGTCGTCGATCCCCACAGGCTTTCCCAGACGACGTCTTCTCGGGCGGCCAGCTCGGCCGAGGGTTCACGCAGGACGACCACATTGAGCAAATAGCGCCGTCCGCTCGTGATGGGAACGCTCGCGCGCCCTTCCGTGTCGGCCCGCATGTCGATCTGGTCGGCCGCCAGCTCGCCGTCGGACGGGCTTTTCGAGAAGACCGAGATCAAGGCGTTCGGGATCGGCTGGCCGTCATAGAACGCCTGGACACGAACGGCCTGGGGGAGCGGCTCGGCGTAAGGGTCGTCCTCGACGACGATCTCGATAGGCAAGCCGAGGGCCGTGTCGCGGGCAGCGTCCCCGTCGGTCGGCCCGACCTGGATGAGGGCTTTCACGGAGCGGGAATAGGCTTCGCGGAAATCCGCGTCGGGCAGGCCGCGCGCAACATGCTCCGCGATCCGCTCGTCCAGGCCGTGCGCGGCGGCGAAAGCGGCGAAGTCGTCGAACGCGTCGTAGGTCAGCGTGCTCTCGGTCGTCACGTGGACGATCGTATGGGCGCCGGCCTCCTTCAACGCCTGATCGACGGCCGGTGCATCGCCGAGGCGGGACGTGACGGCGATGGGGCCGGACGGGCCGACGATGTCGAACCGGCGAAACCTGTCGGGGAGGAAGCCGATGCGGCTGCCGCGAAAGTTCTGGCCGACGCGCAGGTTCGCCACCACCGGCTCGCCCGCTACGATCCGGTAGTCCTCGGCCTCAATCCAAAACTCGTGCGCGACCGCCGCTCCCGCATGAAGGCACATACCGAAGAGCGCCGCGACCACGACACCCCCTATTCCGCTGGCCCGCGCCATGGCACATCTCCGTTCGGTTGTCTGGAAAGGAATGGCCATGTCGGTGCCCCGCGTCAAACACCTTGCGGCGACGGTGGTCGCGTTGGTCATCGTCATCGGCGCGATGCTGGGCCCAGGTCATCAAGCCGAGGCGCACGAGATACAGCCCGCCGTGGCCGATCTCGTTCTGAAGGACGGCCGCGTGCACCTCCTTCTCGACGCCAATCTCGAGGCCTGGATCGCGCAGATCGGGCCCGAGCACGAGGATACGAGCGAGGCGCCTACCCGGGACGTCTACGAGCGGTTGCGCGCCCTGCCGGCGGACGCGCTCGGCGAAGAGATCGACGCCTTCGCCTCGACGCTCGCGGACGCGTTCACCGTCACCGCTGATGGCGCACGCGTGCCGCTCGCGCTCGGCGAGACCCGGCTCGATCCGCCGGGCGATCTCGACCTGCCCCGCACCTCCGGCGTGGCGCTCGAGGGGCCCCTGCCGCTCGGCGCGACCGCGCTGCGGGTGTCGATGACGCCATCCTTCGGCGATCTCATCCTTCGAGGGACGGGCGAGAATGTCGACTACGCGGAGTTTCTGACCGGCGGGACCGAAAGCCAGGCCATCGCCGTCACGGGCACCACCCAGCGGGGTGCCTGGGACGTCTTCAAACAATATCTCGGCGTCGGCTTCGAGCACATCCTGCCGCTCGGGCTCGACCACATCCTTTTCGTCGTCGGGCTCTTCCTCCTCAACGCGCACATGCGCCCCCTCCTCTGGCAGGTGAGTGCGTTCACGCTGGCGCACACCGTGACGCTCGGTCTTGGCGCCGCCGACATCATCCGGGTTCCGGGCTCGATCGTGGAGCCCTTGATCGCGCTCTCCATCGTCTATGTCTGCGTGGAGAACGTGTTGTCGAGCAGGCTGCGCCGCTGGCGGCCCGCCCTCATCTTCGCCTTCGGCCTGCTGCACGGCCTCGGCTTCGCATCCGTCTTCGAGGAGTACGGGATACCGGAGGGGCAGTTTTTCCCGGCCCTCGTCGCGTTCAATATCGGCGTCGAGATTGGGCAGCTGACCGTCATCGCCGCTTGTTTCCTGGCCGTCGGCCTCTGGTTCCGCGACAGGTCCTGGTATCGCCCCGCCATCACCATCCCGGCATCGGTGCTGATCGGCCTCGTCGGGCTCTATTGGTCGGTCACGCGGATCGGGCTGGTGCCCGAGTTCCTGCCTTACGTCTGACGCTCGAAGGCGTTGGCGAGCGCGACGAAGCCCGCGATGTCGACGCGCTCGGCCCTGAGATCGGGCGCGATGCCGGCCGCATCGAGGATGGCGGGCGCGTTGCCGAGCGCCTTGAGACTTGCGCGCAGCATCTTGCGGCGCTGGCCGAAGCCCGCCGCCGTCACGGTCTCCAGCGCCTTCAGGCTGCAGGGGAGGGGTGACGCGCGAGGCGTGAGGTGGACGACGCTGGAGACGACCTTGGGCGGCGGGGTGAAGGCGGCGGCCGGTACGTCGAAGAGGATGTCCGTCTGGCAGCGCCAGTTGGCGAGGACCGCCAGGCGCCCGTAGTGCGGATCGCCCACGCCGGCCGAGATGCGCTGCGCGACCTCGCGCTGGAACATCAGCGTCAGCGACGACCAGGCGGGCGGCCAGGACGGTGCGGTCAGCCAGTTCAGCAGGATCTGCGTTCCGACATTGTAGGGCAGGTTCGCGACGACCTTGATCGGGGCGTCGAGATGCGCGGCCATGTCGTAGTCGAGCGCGTCGGCCTCAAGAACCGTCAGCCTCTCGCACCGGGCGACGAGGTCGGCCAACGCCGCAACCGCGCGCCGATCCTTCTCGACGGCGACCACCCGGCGCGCGCCGGCCTTGAGAAGCGAGCGCGTGAGACCGCCGGGGCCTGGGCCGACCTCGAGCACGTCGGATCCTTCGAGCACGCCGGCCGATCGGGCGATCCTGTCGGTCAGGTTGGGATCGAGGAGGAAGTGCTGGCCAAGGCTCTTCGACGCCGAGAGGCCGTGCTGGGCGATGACGGCCCGCAAGGGCGGCAGGCCGTCGGGGAGGCCGCCCTGACGGGCTTCTCCGCTCGCTTCCGTCACCCGGCGAGCGCGTGGACGATCTCGTGATCGTCGGCCTCGAACGCCTTCATGTCGTGCGCCATGCGAATGGCGGCGCAAAGACTGTCGGGCCGCGCGGCTCCGGTGCCCGCGATATCGAGCGCGGTGCCGTGGTCGGGCGAGGTGCGGATGAAGGGCAGGCCGAGCGTGACGTTGACCGCCTCGTCAAAGGCGAGCGTCTTGATCGGGATAAGGGCCTGATCGTGATACATCATCAGCGCCACGTCATAGCCAGCGCGGGCCTCGGCGTGGAACATGGTGTCGGCCGAGAGCGGACCGACGGCGTCGATTCCCTGCGCCTTCAGCCGCGCGACGGCCGGCGCGATGATCCGCTCCTCCTCGTCGCCCATCGTGCCACCCTCGCCCGCATGGGGGTTGAGGCCCGAGACGGCGATGCGCGGTCCGTAGAGGCCGGCGCGGTTCATCAACTCGCGTGCGACGATCATGCCCGTCTCCACGATGAGCGTTTCGGTCAGCATCTCCGGCACGCGCGCGAGCGGGACATGGATGGTGACGGGCACGACGCGAAGCTGCGGTGCGGAGAGCATCATCACCGGCCGGGGCGGCAGGCCGCTCGTGTCGGCCAGTGCGGCAAGGAACTCGGTATGGCCGGGGAAGGGGAAGTCGGCCGCATAGAGCGCCGACTTCTGAATCGGGTTGGTGACGACCGCGGAGAACCGGTCGGCGAGCACGAGGCCGACCGCGCGCCGGATGGAGGCGATGACGGCCCCTGCGGTCTCGGACGTCGCCTTGCCGGGCACGTCCTCGATCGTGTGGTTGAGGTCGACCACGGGCAGCGCGTCCGCGAACGCCTCGGTGGTGTCCTCGGCGGTCTCGACGGTGCGGATCGTCACATCGAGGCCGAGACGGGCGGCGCGTGCCGCCATGAGGCCCGGGTCTGCGCAGATCGCGAAGGGCGGCAGTCCGCGCGCCTCGCGGGCGGCCCAGGCCATGACGGCCAGTTCCGGGCCGACCCCTCCCGGCTCTCCCATGGTGAGGAGGGCGGGCTTGACGCTCATACTGGTCATATCGGTCGGACTCCGAAGAGGCGCAGGACATGCGTCCGGAACGGTGAAGTCGGGAAAGGCGCGGACGCTAGCGGTACTCGATGATCGCGTCCTGCATCAGGTCCATGATCATGCGCCGGGCGGCGATATCGACCTTCTCGCTGAAGAGCTCCTGGCGGACCTCGTTCTTGCCCTCCGACTGATCGACGATGTCGCGCTTGCCGCAGACCGCGAACATGCGCGCGCCGCCATCGGCCTGGAACGGACTGGAAAGCTTGCCGACGGCCGTGTCGTCGAGCCGGGTCCGCTCCTCCTCGGAGAGTTCGCTCGACCGGCGCCGTCCGAGATCCTTCACGACCACGCCGTTGAGACCGCGCAGCGAGGCGAGGCTCTGGTCGCACGACGCGAACCGGCCGCGCAGGGCCGCGGCCTGGCGCATGGCGTTGCCGCCCAGTACCGTGATCTGGCTCAGCGTATACTCCGTCGCATTCCGGTTGGCGTCGCCCCGCGTGTCGAGCGCGGCGAAGATGTCCTGGTCCGTCACCTGCGCCTCGCGCGCCGCGCGCGAGCGAACGACACTGTTCCACGCGATCTGCGAGCGGATGCGGTTGCGAAGCGTGCGCGCGTCGATGCCGATCTGCCCGAGGGCGCCGGTCAGCTGGGAGGGCGTCATCCGCGTGCGCTGCGCGATGTTGCCGAAGGCCTCGTCGACCTGCGCCTCGTCGACGGTGATGCCGAGCCGATTGGACTCCTGGAGCTTCAAGCGCTCCTGGATGAGATCCTCTAGCACCGCCGCGCGGTCGGCCGATTCGCCGGTCAGCTTCATCATCTTCTGGCGCTGGCCGACATCGTAGTCGGTGATGGCCTGTCCGTTGACAAGCGCCTCGATGGAGGCGGCCTGTGCCGGCGCGGTGCCTACGCCCGGCGCCACCGCCAGCATCGCGGCCGCGGCCAGGGCGATGAGGCCGGAGCGCATCGACGGACGGCGCGCGGATGATACAGAAAGATCGCGCATCAGACTCTCCCGAAATCGAAGGTCGGTCCATCGCGTGCATTTGCGGCAGGAGAGAGACGGTCGGCGCGCCAAGCCTCGCGCGGGCGCCGCCCGACATTGACAGCCTTCGCCCGTCGGCCTATTCCCTCGACCCAACAGGCCGCCATTCGTGCGGCCTTTTCGTTTGTCTGAAGGACGAGTCCGATGAAGGTCCGCAATTCCTTGAAGTCCCTGGCCGGCCGCCACCGCCAGAACCGCATCGTGCGCCGCAAGGGCCGCGTCTACATCATCAACAAGGCGAACCCGCGCTTCAAGGCCCGTCAGGGCTAGCAAGCCGCCAGGACCTCGCGCGCTCACGTCTGCGGTGCGGCCGAGCGACGCGAGCACACGTCCCCATCTTTACGAAGGCTTGGGCTGGCCATAGCCTGAGGCGATGCGCACGCTCGTCCTCAGCCTCGTCGCCGTTTTCGGCCTTGCCGTCTTGCTCGCAGCCGAGCGCACGCATGCGCAGACGAGCCCGCCTTCGGGGTCGGACGCGATCGGCCGCGCGCCATTGCCCGACGACCTACCTGACGACTTGCCCGATGAGGAAGCTGCCTACGGCAAGACCGCCGTTCTCGACCGGCTCTTCGTCTCCCTCAAAGACTCTGACGACCCCCGCAGCGCGCAGTCGATAGAGCGCGCCATCCAGTCGATCTGGATCAAGGGCAAGACCGATACGGCCAATCTGATGGTGCGTTGGGGCATGCGGGCCATGAACGCGGACGAGCACGACAAGGCGGTGCGCTTCTTCACCACTGCCATCGAGCACGAACCCGACTTTATGGAAGCCTGGAACAAGCGCGCCACGGCCTATTTTGTGATGAAGGACTATACCCGCTCGCTCGACGACATTCAGGTCGTGCTAGCTATGGAGCCGCGTCATTATGGCGCGCTGGCCGGCCTTGGCATCATCATGCGGCAGACCGGCAACGAGCGTGCGGCGCTCGAGGCCTTCCGCGCCGCGCTCGACGTGAATCCCCATCTCGCCATGCCGGCCCGGGCCATCAAGGAGCTGGAGCCGAAGGTCGAAGGGCGTGGGATCTAGGGTGTGAACGCTTACGGTCGCCGGACCACTCCGAAAGGCGTGGGCCTTGCGAACGGTCGGCGCCCGGACGCATTGTCGAACTCCATGTCCTTCCGGCCCGACCTTCGATGATCATCCAGATTCTCCTGAGCGCCGTCCCGTTCGCAGTCTTCCTCATCGGCGCGATCCTCTCGACGCTTTTTGCGGCGACGGGCGTGGTGACGATCCTGCTGTTGGCGCTGGCGATCTATACCGAGCATCGGCGCCGCCAGATCGAGCGCGACTATCCTCCCAAGGGCCGCTTCGTGACGGTCCGGGGTATGCGCATGCACGTGCTGGAGGAGAACGCCGATGCGGGCGGCGTGCCGGTCGTCCTTCTCCATGGCGCGGCCAGCAATGCCGACGACATCATGGTGTCCGCCGGCGATCCTTTGACGGGGCGCCGCCTCATCGCGATCGACAGGCCGGGCCATGGCTATTCCGAGCGCCCGACGCCGCGCGATGCGTCCTCTCCCATCGTCCAGTCGAAGCTGATCGCGGAGACCTTGCGCGAGATCGGCGTGGAGCGGGCCATCGTGGTCGGTCATTCCTGGGGCGGTTGCTGCGCGCTCACGCTGGCGCTGCGCTATCCCGACCTCGTCGCGGGGCTCGTCCTCCTCGCACCCGTTACCCATCCGTGGCGTGGCAAGATCTCCTGGTACTGGCGGCTCTCGGCCAATCGCTGGTTCGGCCCCCTCTTCTATCGCACGCTGGCGATGCCCGTCGGCCTGGCCTCCATTCGCCCGGCGCTCAAGGTCACCTTCGCGCCCAACGTGGTGCCGGACGACTACGTCGAGCGGGCCGGCATCGACCGGATCTTCCGGCCGAAGAACTTTGCCGCCAATTCGGAAGACATGGTCGATCTCTGGGACAACGTGAATTGGCTCTCCAGCCAGTATCCCTGCATCGCGGCGCCCACGATCATCCTGCAAGGCGCCGACGACCCGACCCTTTGGTCCGAACTCCATGCGGAATCGCTGGAGCGGCAGATGCCCAACGCGGATCTCTGGATGCTGCCGGGCGTCGGTCATCTGCCGAACTATTTCGCCAAGCCCGACATCGCCCGCGCGGTCGAGAGCCTCGAAGGCCGCGGCGCGGCACTTCACGTCGCCTGATCGCGCACGCCCGTTCGGCCGCAAACCTGACAGACTGCGCGTTCAAGAAGCGGCACGCCGGGCGCTAGCCCGGTAGCCCTTAGCGTCATCTGGAAAGCTACATGTCCGCCAAACCGATCAAGCCTGCCGCCTTCAGCCGCCGGGAGGCCCTCGCGCTCGGCCTCGGCGCCGTCTCGAGTGTCGCACTCAGCAGCGCTCCCGCCGCAGCGGCCTCGCTCGAGACCATGGTCGGGAGCCTGCTCGTCCTCGGCCTGCCCGGCTCATCGACCGGGCATGCCTCCGCCAAAGCCCTGGCCGGGCACATCGCGGCCGGCCGGGTCGGCGGCGTGGTGATGCTGAAGCACAACGTGCGCTCCAAGGCCGCCGTCACCGAGCTCTGCCAGCTCTTCTCGCAATCGGGCGCGGAGTTCCTCTCGATCGACCAGGAAGGCGGTGCGGTCCAACGCCTCTCCTCGAATATCGGCTTCAGCGCGATCCCCCGTGCGAGCAACGTGGCCAAGCGCACGCCCGCAGAGGCGCGCGACATCTATGCCCGCGCGGCGCGGGAGATCAGGGCGATCGGCTTCAACCTCAATCTCGCGCCGGTCGTCGACCTCCACAGCGGCTCGAACCCGATCATCGGCAAGTATGGCCGCGCCTTTGACACCGATCCGGCCGTCGTCGCGCAATATGCGGCCGCCTTCATCGATGCGCATCGACGTGCCGGCGTCGGCTGCACGCTCAAGCATTTCCCGGGCCACGGCACCTCGCGCGGCGACAGCCATGACGGGGCGGTCGACATCACGCGGACCTGGGGCGCGGACGAGTTGGAGCCCTTCCAGCGGCTCGTGCGGTCCGGCCACGCGGACGCGATCATGCTTGGGCACCTTTACCACCGCGACCTCTCGGACGATGGCGAGCCGATCACCCTGTCGGCGACGGCGATCGAGGGCCTTCTTCGCAAGCGGATGGGCTTCAACGGCGTCGTCGTGACGGACGATCTCGACATGGGCGCCATCCGTCGGCGGCACCCGCCCGTCCGCGCCGCCGTGATGGCCCTCGCGGCCGGTTCCGACATGATCATGGCGTCGAATTCCGCGAAGCCCGATAACGATTTGCCCCTGCGGATCATCGACGGTGTCGGCGAGGCCATCGCCAAGGGGCAGCTCTCGGAGCGCCGCGTTCGCGAGGCCTATGACCGGGTTCGCCGTTTCGCGCGATCCTACGCGGTCTGATAGCCGCCAGCGCTACGCCACGCTTCGACCATCTCGGCGAGGCCGTCCTCGAATGTCTGCGGCGGGCGCCAGCCCAGCGTGCGCCGGGTGTGCGCGTCGTCCACGCTCAGGGATTCGGTCAGCCGGGCCATTCGCCGTCGGCCGTCGAGGCGGTTCGCGAGGGCGAGGAGCGCCGTCGGAGCGGGCAGAAGCCGGGGCGGCCGATCCATGGCGGCGCCGATCCCTCGCAGCAGAGCCGGCGTGCTGACCGGCGGACCGTCGGCGACGAGGAAAATCCGGCCGGCGGCTGCGGGATGGCCGGCGCAGGTGACGAGGAGATCGGCCAGATTGCGCACCGAGACGAGGCTTCGGCGGTTGTCGATGCCGGCGAAGGGCAGGGGCCATCCACCCGCGACGGCCCTCATCAGAAGCGGAAGATTGCCCCCGACACCCGCGCCATGGACGAGAGGCGGGCGGACGCCGACGCCTTCGAGCGCGCCGTCGGCGCAGACCGACCACATCGCCCCTTCCGCTGCGAGCTTCGAGCGGCCATAGGCGTCCTCGGGGCTCGGGACGGCGTCGTATGTGAGGGCTTGGGCGCGGCCGTTCGCGTCAACGGGATCGCGCTCCGCCATCGCCTTGACGCTGCTGCAGAGGACCATGCGGCGAACACCGGCCCGCGCCGACATCTCGGCGACCTTGCGCGTGCCGACGACATTGGTCGATCGATGACCCGCTTGCGCCTCGGCAGGCGTCTCGCTCATTCGGTGGACGCGGGCAGCAAGGTGAATGACCGCGTCGAGGCCCTCTAGGGCGGCAGGGGCGTCGAGCGCCGCGACGTCGCCGAGATGTCGGCTCTCCACGCTCTCGATGGCGCGCGCCGAATGGGTGAGCGCCACGGCCTCGATGCCCCGGCCCTTCAGCGCTTCCAGAACGGCGCGCCCGACGAAACCGCTCGCGCCGGTCACGCCGATGCGCGATGCGCGATCCATCGTCACCCGGCGGCGGGAACCGGCGCGTCGTCGAGCGTCCGCGCTTCTTCGGGCAGCATGATCGGGATGCCGTCGCGGATGGGATAGGCGAGCTTGGCCTTCTCGCTGATCAGCTCGTTGGCCGCCGCGTCATACCGCAGCGCCGTCTTTGTGAGCGGGCAGACCAGGATTTCCAGCAGTTTCGGATCGACCTTGGTTTCGTCCACGGCGCGGCCTCCCTTCTCGGATGGCATTCTCGTATGGCTTGGCGGCCTCAACTGGGCGAACGGCGCCCGCGGCGCAAGGGCTGCCCTATTGCAGTGTCGTCTCCTCGCCGGTCCCGTCCTCGGCCATGGAAAGCTCGGTGATCGCGATGAGAAGCTCGGCGCGGGTGCCGAGATCGGGAGCCTCGAGTAGTGCCTGCTTCTCGCGCGGGCCATAGGGGCTCAGCATGGCGAGCGCGTTGACCAGCGATTCGTTGCCGGCCTGATTGACGCTGTCCCAATCGGCCTGCAGTTCGTTGGCGTCGAGATAGGCGCGGAACGTCTGCAACAGGCGCTTGCGATCGACCGTGTCCTCGCCGGCCCGGGGCGTGCGGTCGCCCTCGAACTCGCCGAGGTCGATCTGCGCCTGCCGATAGGGCGTGGTCGTATCGAGCTCTTCGGCGACGCGAAATCGGGTCAGACCCGTCAACGTGATGACATAGCGGCCGTCATCGGTCTCGGCGAAGCTCGTGATGCGGCCGGCGCAGCCGATGTCGGACAGTTCGGGCTTGTCGCCCTCGACGACGGAGCCGTCCTCCGCGGTGCGCGGCTGGATCATGCCGATGACGCGCGCTCCGCCGAGCGCAGCGTCGACCATCGCCAGATAGCGAGGCTCGAAAATGTTGAGGGGCATCTGCCCGCGCGGCAGCAGCAATGCGCCGGGCAACGGAAAGACCGGTATGGTCTGCGGGATGCTCGCGCGATCGACGCGGCGGCTGCTCATTCGACCGTTCTCCTCCACCGCAGCACCACGAACGGTGCCGGAGCCGGCGTGATGCCGGGTCGAGAAGGCATCTAGTCTTTCGGGACGCACCGTCCAGAGCGAAACGTCGCGCCCCCATGCCACTCGCACCCGTACGCGCTGGGGACGATGACCTATGCGAAGAGGACGCTGGCGAGCGACTTGCGCCCGGCGGCCGTCGCGGGGTCGGTGGCGCCCCAGGCCTCGAAGAACTGAAGCAGTTGCTTGCGCGCGCCGTCCTCGTTCCATGCCCGGTCCCGGCGCACGATCTCGATGAGCGCTTCGGTCGCGCCCGCCCGGTCGTTGCGGTGGTTTCGCGCAAGGGCGAGGTCGAACCAGGCCTGATGGTCCGCCGGGTCGGCCGCGACCTTCGCCTCCAGCTCCGGTATGGCGCCGAGATCGGCCGATGCGCGGATCAGCTCCAGCTGCGCGAGAGCCGTCGCGAAGGCGGGCCTGGACCGGACGGCGTCGGGCGCGCCGTCGAGGATCCGGGCCGCCTGCTCGGTCTGCCCTGCCATCAGGAAGGCGCGCGCCAGGCCGCCGAGCGCGACCGCGTTCTCGGGCTCCGTCTGAAGAAGCGTGCCGAAGGCCTGCATGGCACCCGCCGCGTCGCCATTCTCCAGCGCCGCGTCGCCGGCCTCGGCCATCTGCTCGGCGGGGGAGGGGCCGGACGGGCCGACGAGCCGGGCAATGAACTCCTTGATCTGGCTCTCGGGCAGCGCGCCGACGAAACCGTCGACCGGTTGGCCCTTGTCGAAGGCGACGACGGCCGGGATCGACTGGATGCCGAGCGCGCCCATCACCTGCTGGGCGATGCCCGGGTGGGCGTCGGTATCGAGCTTGGCGAGGGAGAGGCCGGGCGTTGCCTTCACGACCTTCTCGAGAACGGGCCCCAACTGCCTGCACGGCCCGCACCAGGGTGCCCAGAAGTCGACGAGGACGGGGCCGTCCATCGAAGCGTCGATGACCTTGATCTTGAAGTTGGCCGTGCCGACGTCGAAGACCGTGCCGCCGGCCGCTGGCGTCGATCCACCGGGGTTCAAAAGTCCTTCGAGCATGCGCCCAGCCTCCTCTCGGCGCCTGCATCGACGCGTTCTCCCAGTGGTTTTGGGATCGCGGGCGGAAGGTTGCAAGGGGGAAGACGGCAGGCGCCCGAGAGCCGATATTTTCCTGTTGCCATCGCCGCGTGCCTCGTTGTAAGAAGCGGCCCGCGGCGAACGATACCCCATCGCCGTTTCGTGAGCGGGTGTAGCTCAGGGGTAGAGCATAACCTTGCCAAGGTTAGGGTCGGGCGTTCGAATCGCCTCACCCGCTCCAATCTTCCTTCATAGGCCGGTGCACAAGTGCCGAAGGGTGTTCCGATCGGATTCCGGGCTAGTTCCGCCGAGCGGACCGGCCATGTCTTGCCGCGTCGTGTTCCGCGCCCGGGGTTGGCCGATGGCCGAGCGTAGACAAAGACCGTGGCCGATGCCCGACGGCCGATGGCCGCTTGCAGATGAAAGATGGTGCGGGCGGTCGGACTCGAACCGACACTCTGTCACCAGAACAGGATTTTGAATCCAGCGCGTCTACCGATTCCGCCACGCCCGCTTCGTGCCGCTCGTCTGCGGTCGAAGGGGAAATGCCACGGTCGGCGTCGTCTGTCACCCCTCGGGTTTTCTCCATTAGTGGCATGACCGTCGTCGATGGCCGGCAGCCCGCTGCTGCCGTTGCGTTCACTTGGTTTTTCGCAGATTGTCGCGATACCGGGCTTGCTGAGGATGACGGCGCGGCGGCGCTGCTGTATCGGACGCGCTCTCCCCGAACCGAGTGCGCAATGATCCGAAGTCTCTACGATTGGACGATGGCCTGGGCCGCGCATCGCTACGCGACCTTCGTCCTTGGCCTCGTCTCGTTCATGGAAAGCTCGTTCTTTCCCATTCCGCCTGACGTGCTGCTGGTGCCGATGGTGCTGGCGGAGCGGGCCAAGGCCTGGTTCTATGCCGCCGTCTGCACGGTGGCCTCTGTTGCAGGCGGGCTGGCGGGCTACCTGATCGGCGCCTTCTTCTTCGATTCGCTCGCTCAGCCCGTGCTCGATGCCTACGGGTACTCGGAGGCCTTCGCGAGCTTCACCTCGCGCTACAATGAATGGGGCGCCTGGATCGTCTTCATCGCCGGGGTGACGCCCTTTCCCTACAAGGTCATCACCATAGCGAGCGGCGCTACGGGACTGCCCTTGCCGGTCTTCATGGTGGCGAGCGTGATCGCACGCGGGCTGCGCTTCTTCTTGGTGGCGGCAATTCTCTGGTGGGTCGGCCCTCCGGCCCGCGTCTTCATCGAAAAGCGCTTGGGGGCCCTCTTTGCGCTCTTTTGCGCACTTCTCGTCGGGGGCTTCGTCGTGGTCAAATGGATCGCATGAAACAGGCCTCCCCAGCGCAGACTTCGCGAGACACCGCCCGCGCGCCGGTGGACCCGGACCTCGTCGGGCTGAGCGAGAACGAGAACTCGGCGCCGGGCGTCCACGAGCTTGCGGCCAGCATCGTCTTCGTCGGTGCGTTCCTGACGATCGCGGGCGCGTGGTTCTTCGAGTTGGTGCTGGGGCTGCAGCCTTGCGCGCTCTGCCTGACGCAGCGGACGCCCTATTATATCGGGGTGGCGCTAGCTGGCGCGGCCGCGTTCGTCGCGTGGTCGCGCGCGCAGGCCGCCAACTCACCGCAGCACGAGGTCTGGCTCCGCACCCGACCCGTGCTGGTGCGGCTCGCGCTGGCGGCGCTTGCCGTCATCTTCGTCGTCAGCGCCGGTCTCGGCACCTATCACGCCGGGGTCGAATGGCAGCTATGGCAGGGGCCGACCGGTTG
Source organism: uncultured Alphaproteobacteria bacterium (assembly GCA_963799285.1). Lineage (GTDB taxonomy): Bacteria > Pseudomonadota > Alphaproteobacteria > Rhizobiales > CAWCWK01 > CAWCWK01. Next base: position 2,486,010 of record CAWCWK010000004.1, on the reverse strand, counting down.
CACCGGGCTCGACACGACGCCGGGCTCGGTCGGCGATCTTCTGAGCGCGCTCGACACCGTTCGCGTTGTGCCGTGCGACGAAGCGCCCTGGGTCTTTCTCGGCCTGTCCCTTGCGGGGTGGAACGCGCTGATATCTCTCGTGCTCGCGGGCATTGCCGCAGCGGGGGCCTGGGCGAAGCCAGAGCGGGTCGCGCCGAGGGCGCCTTTCTACTACTGATCCGCGCCTCAGGGCTCCAGCTCGACGTCCCAGTAGAGATAGTCGAGCCAGCTCTCGTGGAGATGGTTGGGCGGGAAGGCCCGGCCCTTGTTGTGCAGGTCCGCGACCGTAGGGCGGTAGGGCTTCTGCGCCGGCCACATCTTCGCGGTCGCCGGCATCATGCCGCCCTTCTTCAGATTGCAGGGCGAGCAGGCCGCGCAGACGTTTTCCCACGTGGTCTGCCCGCCGCGCGAGCGGGGGATGACGTGATCGAAGGTCAGATCGTCCGTCGCGCTGCAATACTGGCAGGCGAACCGGTCGCGCAGGAAGACGTTGAATCGCGTGAAGGCCGGGTGCCGCGCCGGGCTGACATAGGTCTTCAGCGAGACGACCGAGGGCAGCCGCAGCTCGAAGCTCGGGCTGCAGACCGTGCGCTCGTATTCCGACACGATGTTCACCCGGTCGAGGAAGACCGCCTTCACCGCATCCTGCCACGACCAGAGCGAGAGCGGGAAATAGGAAAGCGGGCGATAGTCGGCATTGAGGACGAGCGCGGGACAGGCCTCGACCGAGACCCGGGCTTCCGGGTCTGGAGTCAGGTCAGCCGGTCCGACGTGGACGGTCAATGACGTGTCCTCTCTATCGCCTTCCTCTTATCTACGCTCTGTGTGACAGGCGTGCAAACCCACACGACGGTCTGTCCAGAGCCATTTCGATCCGACCGGTGTCAGGCGGGCGATCCGAGCACGCGCTTGGCGAAGTCGAGGCCGAGGCGAAGTCCGTCCGGGCCGATTCCATGGCCGAGACCTCGGCTCGTATGGGTCTCGACGGTGAAGTCGGCGCCCTCAAGGGCCTTTGCCGCCATCGGCATCATCGCGGGCGGGACGACCTGATCCCTATCGCCGTGGACGAGGAGGACGGGTGGCTTCACGCGCGCCTCCGCCGCGAGCATCTCGGCTCCTGGAAGGAGCCCCGAATAGCCCACGACGCCCGCGCAGGCGCGAGCCCGGCGCGGCGCGGTGTGAAGTGCCATCATCGTCCCCTGGCTGAAGCCGACGAGGACCATGTCGGCATCCGCGAGGCCAAGCCGGGCGAGTTCGGCATCGAGCGTCGCGTCGAGATGCGGCGCGGCGGAGACGGCGCCGCGCCGGTACTCGGCCGGATCGCGCATCGTGAGCGGGAACCACTCCCGGCCGACGGGTGCCATGCCGCAGGGAAAGGGCGCATTCGGCGAGACGAATGCCGTGTTCGGCATCTCGGCCGCCCAGGCACGCCCGATATCGATGAGGTCGTTCCCGTCCGCGCCATAACCGTGGAGAAAGACGACGAGCGCGCGCGCGGCGTCGCCGGAGGCGGGGGGGAGGCGGGGGCCTTCGAGAGGCTGGGGCATGTCGGCTCGCTGATCCTATGGGGCGCTCGCCTTCCCCGTAGCGCGGGGCCGGGGCGAACGGCAATATGGCGTCTATGACCGCCGCGACCACACGACCGGTGCGCACCCGCTTCGCGCCCTCGCCCAACGGACCGCTCCACCTCGGCCACGCCTTGAGCGCGCTGGCCAATGCGGAGGCGGCGCGCGCCGCATCGGGCGAGAGCCTGCTTCGGATCGATGACATCGATCCGGCGCGCTCACGGGCCGAGCACGCGGCCGGCATCGTCGGCGATCTCGAATGGCTCGGCCTCGACTACGCGGCCCCGCTCCGGCAGTCCGACCGCATGGACGCCTATGCGGCGGCCCTGGACGCGTTGAGGGACCTCGGCGTCGTCTATCCCTGCTACGCCACGCGCGGCGAGATTCGCGCGGCCGTCGCCGACCGGCCCGATTGGCCGTGCGATCCGGATGGGGCGCCGCTCTACCCGGGCCTCCACAAGGCGCTGACGGCGACTGAGCGTAGCACGCTTGCGGGGGAGGGGCGGGAGCCCGCGCTGCGGCTCGACATGGAGGCGGCCCTTCGCCTCGTCGGGTCCGATCTCGCATGGGAGGAGAGGGGGGGCGGCCCCGGCGGCGAGACCGGGCGGCTCGCCGTCCGCGCGGCCGCCTGGGGCGACGTGATCGTCGCGCGGCGTGACGTGGCGGCGTCCTATCATCTGGCCGTCGTGGTCGATGACGCGGCGCAAGACATCACGCACGTCGTTCGCGGACGCGACCTCTTCCACGCGACCTCGGTGCACCGAGTGCTGCAGGCGCTGCTCGGGTTCGATCCGCCGACCTACCTGCATCACCGATTGCTGCTGGGACCGGATGGCCAAAAGCTCTCCAAGAGCCAGGGCGCCCCGCGGCTCGGAGCGCTTCGGGAGCGAGGCGTCCGGCCGAGCGCGGTGCGCCGGGCCTTGCTGGCATCGCCCCTCGTCGGCCCGGACGGACCGGCGCCTACAATCCCATCTTGAGGATGGTCAGCCAGACGGTGACGGAGATGACGGCGAGCCCGCTCGTGACCGCGATGTTGGAGGAGGATTCGGCGACGCCCTTGTCGTAGGTCGCCGCGAAGAGATAGGTGTTCACCCCCGCCGGACAGGCCGCGAAGAGGACCGCTGCCGCCAGCCAGACCGGGGGCAGCGCGAACCACGTGCCAAGCCCGAAGACGATGAGCGGGTGGACGAGGAGCTTGGTGACGGCCATGCCGCCGGCGAGGCCCACCTCGCGCCGCCAGGCGCCGCGCCCGCGCGGGCGGTGGGTCACGAGGGTCATCCCCATGGCGAAGAGCGCGCAGGGCACGGCGGCCTGCCCCAGCCGCGCCAATACGCTGTCGACCACGCTCGGAAAGGGGACCTGAAAGGCGCCGAGAAGGCCGCCGACGATGATGGCGAGAAAGATCGGATTGTGCGTCAGCCCCCGCGCGACCGTGATGAAGGATGCCGCCACCCCGACATCGCGGTCGCGCAGCGACACCTCCATCAGCACGGTGCCTAGGAAGAGCAGTAGCGGGAGATGGATCGAGACCAAGAGGAAGAGCGGCACGCTGCCGGCATCGCCGAAGGCCGTCAGGATGAGGGGAATGCCCAGCAGGACCGTGTTGGAGAACGAGCTGGAGAACCCGACGGAGATCGCGCGCGGTAGGTCCCGATCGCGCAGATAGGACAATCCGCCGCCGATCGCCCAGGCGATGAACGCGCCGATGAAATAGGCGGTCCAGTAGAGAAAGGGAAGCTGGTCGGGCAGTCCGCTCGTCGCCAGCGTCCTCAGGATGAGGGCGGGCACGGCCAGGGTGAAGACGAAGCGCGACAGACCGCGCTCGACATCCTCTCCGAACCAGCCTTTCGCGCGAAAGACCAATCCGAGCCCGATGAGCGCGAAGACCGGCAGGACGATCTGGAGGACGGCGAAGATGTCGCCCGACATGGCAACGGCCTTTCGAGGACGGCATCCGTGCGCCGTGGTAAGCGTCTTGCGGTACGACATGCCGCCGCCCGACCGTGACGTTTCCGCAGCGGTGGGAAAGATTCGATAAACGAACGGTTGACGTCCTGCTGCCAGATTGCGGTGCTACTATGCAAGGCTGGAGGGCCCTTCATGCGAGTCGCCGATGAGCGCCGCACAGGTGCGAACATGCAGGAGACGCGAGACGGGGCGTCGGCGCACGAGCCGACCGGTGCTGCGCGGAACCGCGCGGCCGGCCTCATCCACGACGTGCGGGATGCGATCTCGACCGTAGGCGCCGCCGCCGTGCTGCTGCGCGCGAGCGGCGTGGCCGAGGAGCAGATTCCCTACCTCACGGCCATCGAAGCCGCCGCCGACAAGATGACGGCGCTGACCGAGGCGCTGGCGGACGAGAATCAGGAGCGCGGCGAAAGCGGCACGTCGGCCGCGCCGCCGGCCCCGGCACGCCCGTCATCCGTGCGCATCGACGACCTCTCGGCCCGCCTTCGCTCCACGCTGGCGGTTCGTTGCGAGGCCGTAGGGCTCGCGAGCCGCTTCGTGGTCAGCGACGATCTTCCCGTCGCCGTCCCGCTCGACAGGATGCGGGTGCTGCGGGTGCTCGACAATCTGATCACGAACGCGGCGGCGGCCACACGCGGTCACAAGGGCGCGGGCGAGGCCTTCGTCGAGGTGACGATGCTCGCCGATGGCGACAGGCTGGTGCTTTCGGTGGCCGATACCGGACCCGGCCTCGGACCGGAGCCCGAGCGCTGGTTCGCGCATGGCGAGAGCGGAACGCCCGATCATCAGGGCCTTGGCCTCTGGGTGGCCCGCCGCTCGGCCGATGCGATGAGAGCCGGCCTACACGCCGTCAATCGCAAGGGCGGCGGCGCTCGCTTCACGCTGTCGATTCCCGGCGTCATACCGAGCGATCACGCTGGCCAGTCCGATGCCGCATCCGTGTTGGTCGTCGACGGGAATCCGGTCGGGCGCGAGCTGATGCGCGCCATCCTGTCCAATCTCGGTGCCAGCGTCTCCCTCGCCGGCTCGATCGCGGAGGCGCGCGATCTCGCGGCGCGGCGAACCTTCTCGCTCGTCGTGGTGGACTTCCATTTGCCCGACGGGGCCGGTGTGGAGCTCGCCCGCAGCCTTCGCGCGGCGATGCCCGAGCTTCAGATCGTCGCGGCGACGAGCGGCGGGATGGAGGCGTCGCGCGCGATCGCCGACGGGCTCTTCTCCGGCCTCCTGCAAAAGCCGATCGACCCGCGCGCGCTCAGTCGTCTTCTGACCGAGGTCTGACCCTCACGGGGCGACTGCCAGACCCCGTTTCTCCAGCGCCTGGCGCCGGCGCGAAACGGCGATGGCGCGGTTCACCTCGCCACCGAAGAGGAGGCAGACTGCGCAAAGGTAGAAGAACATCAGCGCCGCCACGACGCCCGCAAGTCCGGCATAGGTAGCCGCGTAGTTCCCGAAATTGGCGAGGTAGAACGAGAACCCGAGCCCGGCGATATACCAGAGGGCGAGCGTGACCACGCACCCGATCCAGACCTGCTTCGGCCCGCGCCGATGGCTGGGAAGCGCGACGTGGAGCGCGATTAGGGCCCCGAAGAGAATGACGGCTAGAAGAAGCAGCCGCACCAGATCGAAGATGATGCGCCAAGGCACGAGATCGGGGAAGAAGGTCTCCAGCCATTCGTAGGAGAGCGGCGCGACGACGGCGAGAAGCGCGACGATGAGAAGCGTGAGCGATCCGACCAGGACGAAGAGCAGGCTCTCGATCCGGGTGATGACGATGTTGCGCGTCTCCTTCACGCCATAGGCGCGGTTGAGCCCGGCCCGGATGCTCTCGATCGCGGTCGTCAGGCTGAAGATCGTGACGAGGAGGCCGAATGTCAGGAATCCGCTCGAGCGGGTGCCGATGACTTCGCGAACCTGCGGCTGCAGGGCCCGCGCGATATCCTCGGGGAGAACGTCGAAGAGCCCGGCCGAGATCGTTGCCGCAAGTTCCTGTCCGCCGAGGAGCGAGGCGACGGCCGCGATGAAGATGAGGAAGGGGAAGAGAGCGAGGATGAGCGTGAAGGCGAGAGCGGACGCCGTCATCAGGGCCTCGTCGTTGATGAAGTGCTCGATCGCGTCCATCGTCACCCGTCTGATCCGCACGAGACGATTCGGCCGTTTCGTCCCCTCGGAAGGCTTGGGCGCGGCCTCCGCGCGCTCCGCCGGCGCCGCCTTGGCGGGCGAAGCGGCCGGAGGGGCGGCGGCGGCCGGTTCGCCCGCGCCATTGCGCTGCAAACGATGCGAGACGACGACATCGAGCAGCGCCGCGCCATGCTGCGCCGCCCGGCGGGCCTTCACGAGGTTGCGCGGCGCCGCCTTCCGGCGCGGCTTGTCGGGATCATCGGCCACGGCGAGGACCCCGCGACGTTGCGTTCGCGGCCCCATGCGTTGCAGGACGTGCGGACTGTGCCATGTAGTCTCCGAACCGCGTCATCCATGCCGGCCCTCCACGCAGGGATCCGGGCCGAGAGTCGAACCTTATGAACGTTCTTTACATTGCCGGCATCTTCATCGCCATCATCGCCGTCGCGGCAGTCCTCCTTCTAGGCCTCCTCAACATGGCGCGTGGCGGCTCGTCACAGAAGTCGCAGAAGCTGATGCGCTGGCGCATCGGGCTGCAGGCCATCGCGCTCGCCGTCATCATGGGCGTCATCTGGGTGGTGGGAACGTGACGGCGATGCTTGCCCGTAGGCGCCTGGCGGTTCAGGGTTCGCAGCGAGCCGCCTTGGGGGAATCATGGTCGTCCTGAACAAGATCTATACGCGAACCGGCGACGGCGGAACGACGGCGCTCGGCTCCGGCGCGCGCGTCTCCAAGTTCGCGCTGCGCGTCGAGGCCTATGGGACGGTCGACGAGACGAATGCCTGCATCGGCCTCGCCCGCCAGCACACCGGCGACAACGCGGCGCTCGATGCGATGCTGAGCCGCATCCAGAACGATCTCTTCGACCTTGGCGCCGATCTCGCGACGCCGGAGCCGAAGGATGCGGACCAGCCGCTTCTCTACGAACCCTTGCGGATCGTGGAAGCGCAGGTCGACCGGCTGGAGGCCGAGATCGATACGCTCAATGCCGATTTGCAGCCGCTGCGCTCCTTCGTTCTGCCGGGCGGCTCGGCCGCCGCCGCCGCGCTCCATCTCGCCCGCACGGTGTCGCGCCGGGCCGAGCGGCTGACGGTCGAGCTGGCGCAGCAGGAGGACGAGACGGTGTCCGGCCCGGCGCTGCGCTATCTCAACCGGTTGTCCGATTTCCTCTTCGTCGCGTCCCGCCATGTGAACGACAAGGGCGAGGCGGACGTGCTCTGGGTTCCGGGCGCGAACCGGTAGCGGCGCATGTTCATACCCCTCCACGATGCGAACCCCATCGCCCATATCGGCCGGCCGTTCGTTACCTGGGGGCTGATCGCCTTCACCACGGCGGTCTTCGTCGTCTTCCAATCGGGCACGGTCCTGCCGGACAGCGTCATACAGGCGGCCAATCTCGGGTTCGGCTATATTCCGAGCGTCGTCAACGACATCGCGGAGCTGCCGCCCGGCTATACGCGCGTGCCAGAAGACCTCACCCTCCTGACCTATCAGTTCCTCCACATCTCGTGGTGGCACCTTGGGTCGAACATGCTCTTCCTCTTCGTCTTCGGCGACAACGTCGAAGACGCCATGGGCCACGCCCGCTTCCTCGTCTTCTATCTGGTGAGCGGCGCTTCCGGCGCCTGGCTACACGGTTTCGTCCTGCCCGACAGCCAGGCACCGCTGATCGGTGCGTCGGGTGCCGTCGCCGGGGTGGTCGTGGCCTATCTGATGCTGCACCCTCGGGTGAAGATCTGGGTGCTGGCGCTGGGGCGCGTCCCGCTCCGGCTGCCGGCGCTTTGGGTGCTCGGCTTCTGGGTCGGGCTGCAGGTCGTTAACGCGCTTATCGCGACGACGCCCGATGTGGCATGGTGGGCGCATGTCGGCGGCATGCTCGCGGGCGGCGTCCTCATCCTCGTCCTTCGGCGGCGCGGCGTGGCCCTGTTCGACAGAACTCTCGGTACGGCGCTACCACCGAGTTGACGTATACGTAAGGTCGGGGTAGTTCCGCAACCCAGATCGAAACCACCGCGCGGCCCGTCGTCGTGCGCAAGGAGGCTCGCATGAAGGTTCTTGTCCCCGTCAAGCGGGTGGTCGACTACAACGTGAAGATCCGCGTCAAGGCGGACGGATCGGGCGTCGATCTCACCAACGTCAAGATGTCGATGAACCCCTTTGACGAAATCGCGGTCGAGGAGGCCGTGCGGCTGAAGGAGGCCGGAACGGTCACCGAGATCGTCGCTGTCTCGATCGGTCCGCAGCAGGCCCAGGAGACGCTGCGCACGGCCCTCGCCATGGGCGCCGACCGCGCGATCCTCGTCAAGACGGACGAGACGGTGGAGCCGCTCTCGGTCGCCAAGGTCCTCAAGGTCATCGTCGGCAACGAGAGTCCCGACCTCGTCATCATGGGCAAGCAGGCCATCGACGACGACATGAACGCGACCGGCCAGATGCTCGCCGCGCTCCTCGGCTGGGGGCAGGGCACCTTCGCCAACGCCGTCACCCTCAGCGATGGCAAGGCCGAGGTGACCCGCGAGGTCGACGGCGGCCTCCAGACCGTCTCGCTCGGACTTCCGGCCATCGTGACGACCGACCTGCGTCTCAACGAACCGCGCTACGCCTCGTTGCCCAACATCATGAAGGCGAAGAAGAAGCCGATGGACACGACCTCGCCCGAGGAACTGGGCGTCGACATCGCGCGCCGCCTCAAGGTCGTGAAGACCGAGGAGCCCGCGAAGCGCGGCGGCGGCATTAAGGTCGAGTCCGTGGCCGATCTCGTCGACAAGCTGAAGAACGAGGCCGGCGTCCTCTAGACGACCTCGTTCCGATCCGCCCTTACCATCCTTAGACGCTCACCGAGCGCCGGAGCCGACCATGACCGCTCTTCTCATCGCCGAACACGACAACGCGTCTCTGAAGGACGCGACCCACAAGACCCTGACGGCCGCAAAGGCCATCGATGGCGACGTCCACGTCCTCGTCGCCGGCTCGAGCGCGCGGCCGGCCGCCGATGCCGCCGCCAAGCTCGACGGCGTCGCGAAGGTTCTGCTGGTCGACGCGCCCATCTACGAGAACCAGCTGGCCGAGCCGCTGGCCGCGCTCGTCCAGTCGATCGCGGGGGACTATTCCGCGATCGTCGTGCCGGCGACGACCACGGGCAAGAATGTCGCGCCTCGCATCGCGGCCCTTCTCGACGTGATGGTGATCTCGGACGTCCTCGGCGTGGAGAGTGCCGATACGTTTCAGCGCCCGATCTACGCGGGCAACGCGATCCAGACCGTCACCTCGGCCGACGCGGTAAAGGTCGTGACCGTTCGCACCTCCGCCTTCCAGGCCGCGGCCGAGGGCGGATCGACCAGCAGCGTCGAGGAGATCGGGGCGGTCGACGATCCGGGCCTTTCCTCCTTCGTCTCCGAGGAAGTCGCCGTCTCCGAGCGGCCCGAACTCACATCCGCGCACCGCATCGTGTCGGGCGGGCGGGCGCTCGGCTCCAAGGAGCAGTTCGCGATCATCGAAGGGCTGGCCGATTCCCTCGGTGCGGCGGTCGGCGCCTCCCGCGCGGCGGTCGATGCGGGCTACGCGCCCAATGACTGGCAGGTCGGCCAGACTGGCAAGATCGTCTCGCCCGATCTCTACGTCGCCATCGGCATCTCGGGCGCCATCCAGCACCTCGCCGGCATGAAGGACGCCAAGACCATCGTCGCCATCAACAAGGACGAGGAGGCTCCGATCTTTCAGATCGCGGACTACGGCCTTGTAGGCGACCTTTTCCAAATCGTCCCCGAACTGCAGGCGGCCCTCGACAACGCAGGCTGACACTGTCAGGAATCGCTCCGAAGCATCGGCAAGGGTTTTCGGGGCATGGCGGCAGTCGAGACGATCAGGCGGGTCGGCGTCATCGGCGCCGGTCAGATGGGGAGCGGCATCGCGCATGTCTGCGCGCTGGCCGGGTTCGATGTCGATCTGCACGATGTCTCGGAAGACCGGATAGCCGCCGGCTTGGCGACCGTGGAGGGCAACATGGCCCGACAGGTCTCCTCCGGCCGCATCTCCGAGGAGGACCGCGCGGGCGCCATGCCCCGCATCCGAACGGCCGCGGCCCTGGCCGATCTCGGGCAGGCAGACCTCGTCATCGAGGCGGCGACGGAAGACGAGGCGACGAAGGCGAGGATCTTCGCCGGCGTGACGCCCCTGGTGAAACCCGAGGCCATCCTCGCGACCAACACCTCGTCCATCTCGATCACGCGCCTCGCCTCGACGACCGATCGGCCCGAGCGCTTCATGGGCATCCACTTCATGAACCCGGTGCCGGTGATGGCGCTGGTCGAACTGGTGCGCGGAATCGCGACGGACGATGCGACCTTCGAGGCGGCCCGTGCCTTCGTCGATCGCCTCGGCAAGACGGCGACGCTCTCGGAGGACTACCCCGCCTTCATCGTCAACCGCGTGCTGATACCGATGATCAACGAGGCGATCTACGCGCTCTACGAGGGCGTAGGCGACGTGGTCAGTATCGACACCGCCATGAAGCTCGGCGCGAACCACCCGATGGGCCCGCTCCAGCTCGCCGACTTCATCGGCCTCGACACCTGCCTCTCCATCATGCAGGTGCTGCATGACGGCATGGCCGATACGAAATATCGGCCCTGCCCGCTGCTGGTCAAGTATGTCGAGGCGGGATGGCTCGGCCGGAAGGTGCAGCGCGGCTTCTACGACTACCGCTCGGGCGAACCCGTGCCGACGCGCTAGGCACGGACACCCGACGCCGCTTTCAGCTCTTCGCGGGCATGTCGCCGAAGTAGAAGTTGTAGCCCGGGATGTGCTTGCGGCGTTCGCGCAGCTGCATGCCGTCGAAGGGATAGACCTCGTGGTCGCCGCAGGCCTTGTCGTGGCAGGGCAGAATGTAGTCGGCGCGCTTGTCGATCTCCTCGACGGACTTCCAGCCCTCGATCGAGTTCACGAACCGGGCCGGGACCCAGTAGCGCCATTTCTCGTCTTCGTTGGGCTCCAGGTTGCGGGCCTGGAAGATGGCGTCGCCAGCGACGACGATGTCGCCGGCGCTCGTCCGCACCGTTACGGCCATATGGCCGGGCGAGTGGCCGGGCGTGTGGAACATGGTGATGCCCGGCAGGACCTCGGTCTCGTCCTCGATGATCTCGAAGGCGCAGCCGGCATAGGCGGGCTCGATGCCGAGCACGCCCGACTCATAGGTGCGGTAGTAGAGGGGGAGGGGGTTGTAGGCCCACTCGATCTCCTTGCGCGGCGCGATGTAGCGCGCGTTCTTGAACATCTTCATGTTCTGCACGTGGTCCCAGTGGAGATGCGTGAAGACGATCGCATCGATCTCGTCCGGGTGGACGCCGAGCTTCTGCTCCAAGTGCTCGTGCACCTGCAGGCAGCCGCGCTTGTCGCATTTGTGATGGTATTTCGTCGCCCGCGCTTCGTCGCACAGGCCGGTGTCGATCAGGATCTTGTGTTCGCCCGTGTCGACATAGAAGCAGTAGACCGGGTTCCAGATCTTCTCGCCCGCCGGGCCCTTCCAGAAGATATAGGTCCCGAGATCGGCCTCCAGCCAGCCGGTGTTGATGGGGTGGATCTTGGTTTCGGCTACGCCCATGGCGACGGTCTCTCCGGTTTCAGCTAGGGACCGAGGCCCCTTCAGGAGCCCTTTGTACGCAGAACGCTTCGTTTGTCCACAAAGCAATTCGAGGGTCGGCCGCGATCAGTGCGTGCGGAGGATGTCGAGATGGGTCTGGGAGACATGCGCCCGCATCGTGTTCTCGGCATCGGCGGAGCGGGCGCCGAGTATGAACTCGATGATCGTCTCGTGCTCGTTCGTCGCCCGCGTCATGTCTTCCAAAGAGCGGTATTTCTTGATTCGCACCGGCGCAGTGCGCTGCCGGAAGCGAGTTGCCATCTCGGCGATGTGCCGGTTGCGGGTGCCTCGGTAGATGGTAAAATGAAACGCTTCGTTGGCCGACAGGAAGAGGTCGAGATCGTTGGTTTCACAAGCCCTGCGGCAATCCGCCTGATGTGACATCATCTCGGAGCGCAGCGTCAGCGGCATCCGCATCGCGGCCATCCGTGCCGCCAGACCCTCGATCTCGTTCATCGCCTCGAAGATCTCGCCCAGCGCCTCGCGCTCGTAGGTCGTGATGAAAAGCCCGCGTCCGCGTCGCTCGAGAAGGCCTTGGCTGAGCAATTGATTGAGGGCCTCGCGAACCGGCGTACGGGAGGTCTCGAAGCGCGCCGCGAGCCCCGTCTCGTCCAACCGGTCGCCACTTGCGAGGCGGCCGTGCAGGATGTCGCTGAGGAGCGCATCCACGATGCGTCGGACCGTCGTCACGCCTGGGCTCTCCCTTCTGTCCGCCTTGGGATAGGACGAAACCCCTCGTTTGTATACAGAGCTTGACGGGTTGTGCGCAACATGCACGATGCGGCCAGCCTCAAGAGGCCACCCGGGAGATTGCGTTGCCGCTGATCGAACTTAGAGACGTTGCCAAGCGCTTTGGTCCGACGACGGTCATCGAGGGGCTGAACCTCACCATGGAACCCGAGGAGTTCACGGTGCTCGTCGGCCCGTCTGGCTGCGGCAAGTCCACGACGCTGCGCATGATCGCTGGGCTGGAGGACGTTTCGGGCGGCGAGATCCTGATCGACGGGCGGGACGTGTCGGGGCTCGAGCCGAAGGACCGGGGTCTGGCGATGGTCTTCCAGGACTATGCGCTCTACCCCCACATGTCGGTCGCCAAGAACATGAGCTTCGCGCTCCGCCTCGCGCGTACCCCTAAGCCTGAAATCGACAAGCGGGTGAACGAGGCGGCCGAGCTTCTCGGCCTCACCCCCTACCTCAACCGCAAGCCGGCGCAGCTCTCGGGCGGCCAGCGCCAGCGCGTCGCGATGGGGCGGGTGCTGGTGAGGGACGCCGACGCCTTCCTCTTCGACGAGCCTTTGTCCAATCTCGACGCCAAGCTGCGCAACACCATGCGCACCGAACTCGCGCTCCTGCGCCAGCGCGTTCAGAAAAACATGATCTACGTGACCCACGACCAGATCGAGGCGATGACGCTCGGCGATCGTATCGTGGTGATGCGGGACGGCGCCATCATGCAGGCCGGCACGCCGGAAGAGCTGTACAAGCGCCCGGCCAACCGGTTCGTCGCCGGCTTCATCGGCTCGCCGCCGATGAACGTCTTCGCCGCGAGGGTCTCGAACGGTGCGCTCGATGCGAGCGGCACGACGCTCGGGCTCGCACCCTCGGTCTCGCTCGTCGACGGTACGCGTATCGATGTCGGCGTGCGGCCGACCGAACTCACGCCCGGCAGGGAAGGCAGCTCCAATGTCGTGCGGGGTATCGTGAGCGTGTCGGAATATGTCGGCTCCCGCGCCGTCCTCCATGTCGACACGGCCCTTGGCGCGCTGGTGCTGGACTGGGATGCGGCGCATCGTGTGCGGGTGGGCGAAACTGTCCCAGTCCTTGTGCCGGCCGATGCGCTCTATGTCTTCGATGCCGCAAGCGGCGCAACGCTCGTTCAGGGTGCCGCCGGCAACCCGAACATGGCGCTCGCGTCCTAGACGGATACGGGCCCTCACGCTCAACAAGAGGGTCGGACAGACCCCGAAACGTTTGAAGACGCCCGGCCTGTCTGGCCAAGGCTGTCGATATGGAAGGAAGACGAGATGAAGCATTTGCTCAAGAGCACGACGGCCGCGCTTGCCGTCGCCACGCTTGCGCTGACGGCAGGCGCCGCCTCCGCGCAGGATTATTCGGCCTATGAGGGCACGACGCTGGTCGTGAACTTCCCCGCCCATCCGCATTACGAGGCGGTCCAGAAGGTCCTGCCGCAGTTCACCGAGGAGACCGGCATCGAGGTCGAGGTCGACGAGCTGCAGTACCTGCGGATGCGCGACGCGCAGCTCTTGGAGATGTCGAAGCCGGAAGGCGATTACGACCTTATCTCCTACGTCGTCTTCTGGAAGACCGAGTACGCCGACAAGCGCCTCGTCGAGCCCTTGGCCTACTACGTGCTCGACCCGACGCTGAACATGCCCGACTACGAGCCCGAGGACCTCATTCCCGGCTATGTGCAGAATATCGGCCAGGTCGGCGGCGCTAAGGGTTATCTGCCCGGCCCCATCTCGATGACGATCGGCGTGCCCTTCGGCGCGGAGACGTCCGTCCTCGGCTACCGCAAAGACATTTTCGAGAAGCACGGGCTCGAAGTCCCCGAGACCTATGACGAACTGATGGCGCTGGCCTGTCAGATCCCGGAGCTTGAGCCCGGCATGGCCGGTCTGGCCTCGCGCGGCCAGTCCAACCACCAGGCCGTGCACGCCTGGCTCCTCCACCTCGCCCCGCAGGGCGGCGCGGTGTTCGATGAGAACTGGAAGCCGGTCGTGAACAACGAAGATCGGCGTCAAGGCGGCCGAGCAGCTCAAGACGATCCTGGAATGCGGCCCAGAGGGCGGCACCTCCTTCGGCTTCGACGAGGCGTCCAACGCGTTCCTCCAGGGCAACGCGGCGATGTATCTCGATTCGATCTCGATCGCTGCGGCGGCCGAGGACCCGGAGCGTTCCGAGATCGTCGGCCAGGTCGGCTGGGCGCTGCACCCGATGGGCACCGAGCGCGCCTCGCAAACCGGTGGCTTCGGCATCGCCATCCCGTCCAACAGCCGCAACAAGGAGGCGGCCTACCTCCTGATGCAGTGGCTGACGTCCAAGAAGGGCGACAAGCTTATCGCCATGGCCGGCGGCTCGCCATCGCGCTTCTCGACCTATGAGGATCCCGAGCTGCAGGCCATGTTCCCGCACTACGCGGTCTTCGCCGAGGCGTTGAAGTACGCCGATCCGGACTGGCGTCCGATCATCCCCGAGTGGGGCGAGATCAACGCGCCGAACCTCGGTGTCGCCATCGGCGAGATCGTGAACGGTCAGACGCCGGCCCAGGAAGCGCTGGATGCCGTCGCGGTGCGCATCGAGGGCATCATGGAGAACGCCGGCTATTACGGCGCGTCCGAGTAAGGGACGGCGCGGGCGGGACCAGCGATCATGACGGCCACCGACATATCGCCGGCCCCCGCCCGCACGGCCACGTCGGAACGAGGCCGGCGCCGCTGGCGCGGCGCCGCGCCTTACCTGATGCTCCTGCCCTATCTGCTGGTGATGGCGGGGGCGCTCATCTATCCGCTCTACGAGGCGGTCATCCTCTCGTTCCAGGACTGGCGACTCGGCACGCCGCTCTCCTCCGCCGAATGGACGGGCTGGGATAACTACACCTATCTCCTGAACGACCCGCTCATCTGGCGCTCCGCCGTCGTCACGCTCATCTTTGCGGCGGCCGTCGTGGTGCTGGAGATGGCGCTCGGCGTGGCGCTCGCCTTGCTGCTCGACAGGCCCTTGAAGGGCATGACGATCTTCCGCACCATCTTCATCCTGCCGATGATGGTCGCGCCCATCGTCGTCGGGCTCATCTGGCGCTTTCTCTACAACGAGCAGTACGGAACGATAAACAAGGTCTTCAAGACCTTCGGGTTCGATGGCGTGCCGTGGCTCTCCTCGCCCGACTGGGCGCTCTTCTCCATCGTCGTCGCCGACGTCTGGCAATGGACGCCCTTCGTCTTCATCCTCACGCTCGCCGCCCTCCAGGGCCTGCCCGCCTCGACGATGGAGGCCGCGCGCATGGACGGCGCCACGCCGATGCAGACGGTCTGGTACATCAAGCTGCCGCTCATTGTGCCCGTCCTCGTCGTCACGGCGCTCCTGCGGCTCATCGATGCCTTCAAGGTGCTGGAGGTCATCTTCATCATGACCGATGGCGGCCCGGCCAACGCGACGAAGGTGCTTTCGCTCACGATCTACCAGACGGCCTTCACCTCGCAGCAACTCGGCCGCGCGTCCGCGCTCTCCAACCTGCTGCTCATCCTCGTCCTCTTCATCGGCATCGTGCTCGTCGTCTTCTCCAAGATCCGCGAGAACCAGATCGAGCGCGCCGCCAACGCGGCGGAGGGCGACGACGAGGATGCCAAGGCGGTGATCCCGTTGACGCCTGCGGCACAGGCGGTGCAGGTCTCATGAGCCAGGCGACCTACCATCAGGCACAGCGCGGCGACCGGGCGCGGTTCATCCTCGTCGTCGTCCTTGCCTTCATCGCGCTCGGGCCCATCCTCTCGATGCTGACGACCTCGCTCGCGATCTCGAACGACATCTTTACCGACGAGCTGACCTTCTTCTTCGCGCCGACCTTCCAGAATTACGAGGAGGTGCTCTCGGAGCGTCAGCTGCGGCGCTATCTCGTCAACTCGCTCATCGTCGGCACGGTCTCGACCGCGCTGACACTCATCATCGGCGGGCTGGCGGCCTATGCGCTGCAGCGCTTTCGCTTCGCGGGGCGCGACACGGTCAACATCGTCACGCTGCTGGCGCGGCTCGTGCCGCCGGCCGTTCTCGCCGTGCCGGTCTTCCTCATTTGGACCTACGGCTTCGAGATCGCCGGCACGCGCTACGGCCTCATCCTCATCTACGTGGCGATCAACCTGCCCTTCGTCGTCTGGATCCTCCAGAGCTTCATAGAACAGCTGCCGCCGAGCCTCGAGGAAGCCGCGCGGATGGACGGCGCCAACGTCTTCCAGACCTTCTTCCTCGTCGTCCTGCCGCTCATCCGGCCGGGGCTGGCGGCGGCGGCGATCTTCACCTTCCGGATCGCCTGGAACGAGTTCATCCTCGCCTTCGTGCTGACGGGCCGCTCCACGCGCACGCTCCCCGTCCACGTCTCCACCTTCCTGACGGAGTACAACTTGGAGTGGGGGCAGATCATGGCCATCGGCACGCTCATCGCGCTGCCGCCCCTCGTCTTCACGCTCTTCGCCTCGCGCCAGATCATTACCGGGCTCACCGCCGGCGCCGTCAAGGGATGATGGAATGGGGCGCGGACCGACGATAGAAACGCCGCCCCATGCCGGTGCGCTGCCCGTTAGCACGTCGGGTGCGGTCCACCCGCCGGCCAGGAATGCAAGCAAGGAGCGGGTCGTCGTCCTTCTCGTCTCGCGCGACACGAAATCGGAGGAGGCGGATTACCTCATCCGAAAGATGGCCGACCTCGGCCTCCACGTGCGCGTCGTCAACACTGCGCTGAAGCACCAGCCGCGCAACCCCGACTTTTCCAAGCTCGACATGATGAAGGACTCGGCCGATCACGCCGCCGAGCAGATCCAGAAGCATATCGAGGCCGGCGCCCGCGCCATCGTCGGCATCGGCGGGGGCGTCGGCTCCTGGGTGGCGATGAACGCGATGCAAACGGCGCCTTTCGGCTTCCCGAAGATCATTATCTCGACGCTGCCTTTCGATCCGCGAGACTTCGTCGCCAATTCCGACATCATCGTCGTGCCGTCCGTCGCCGACATCATGGGGCTCAATCCCATCCTTCGCGCCGTTCTCAGGAACGCCGCTGCCGCCGTCTTCGGTCTCGCCAACAGCCCGTCCGCGAACATTCTGGGCGATTCGACCAAGCCCGTCGTCGGCATTACCGCGCTTGGCGTCACTTCGCCGGCGGCAACGGCCATCGTGAAGGGGCTCACGCGCCGCGGCTTCGAGACTGCGGCCTTCCACGCCAACGGCTATGGCGGGCGCTCCTATGAGCGCTGGGTACGCCAGAAGGCGTTCACCGCCGCCATCGACCTGACGACGCACGAGATCACCAGCCTCCTTTTCGGCTCCATCAACGCGACCGACCCGAAGCGCCTGTGCGGCGCGGCCGAGGTGGGGATCCCGCAGGTCGTGGTGCCGGGCGGGCTCGACTTCCTCGGACGCGGCCCGGTTCAGCTTCTCGACCATGCCGAGCGCAAGCGGGCGCACTACCAGCAAAACGTCCTCTTCACCCATATCCGCACCAGCGTGACCGAAATGCGGGCCTGCGCGACGATCATGGCCGAGCGCCTCAACGTCGCGACCGCGCCGACGCGCGTCGTCGTGCCCATGCTCGGTTTCTCGGCGGAAGGGGCGGGCGGCGCGATCCACGATCCCGATTCCGACCTCGCCTTCCTCTCTACGCTGCGAGGCAAGCTGAAGAGCGACATCCCCGTCTTCGAAGTTGAGGCGCCGATCAACTCCGAGGAGTTCGCCAGCGCCGTCCTCGCCCATTTCGATGCCGTCAGCCCGGTCACCGACCGGATGCTGCCGGCCCCTTACGCCTCCGCCGTACTAGGATGACCCCGTGACGATCGAGATCGACGACCAAGACCTCCACGCCAAGCAGACGGCCCTCATCCAGGTGGCCCAGCGCGCCTTCCAGACGGGGTTGCAGACCAATGCGGGCGGCAATCTCTCCATCCGCCTCACCGGCATCGACGCCTGCGTGATCAAGCCCTCGGGCATCGGCTATGCCGAGGTGAACCACGATAACCTTCAGGTCGTCGACTTCGAGGGACGAACCATTACCGGCGGTCACTACAAGCCGTCCAAGGACAAGGATTTCCACGTCGCGATCTATCGCGAGCGGCCGGACGTGAACGCCATCGTCCATGTCCACAGCCCCTGGGCGACGGCCTGGGGCTGCGCGGGGCGCGTCATCCCGTCGATAACCGTGCAGGCGATCGAGAAGATGGGCGAGATCCCGCTTATCCCGTTGAGCGAGAACGGCGGCCCACAGACCGCATCCCAGATCGGCGCCGCGATGAAGGAGCCCGGCCGGCGCGTCTGCGTGCTGGCCAACCACGGCACGGTCGGCGTCGGCAAGACGGCCCTGAAGGCGCTTCATCTGTGCGAGATTCTCGAGGAGACGGCGAAGACGGCCGCCATCGCCGAGATGCTGTCGGGCGGCAATCCCCTCGCGACCGCCAAACGCGGCGGCGTCGATCCCTATGCCCAACCCGCTTGAGGCCCTGGCCGCCCTCTCGGCGCGCATCGGCAGCGATCCTGCGCTCGTGCAGGGCCCTGGTGGCAACACCTCGCTGAAGGCGGACGGTAGACTGCATGTGAAGGGATCCGGAACCTGGCTCGCCCATGCAACCGAGCGTGACATCTTCGCGGTGCTCGAACTCGGCAGGCTCCGCGCCGCGATAGCCGAAGACGATCCGCGCACCGAGACCTGCGTCGACTTTCTCGCCGCCGGCTCGGCCCTGCGGCCTTCCATCGAGACGACGCTTCACGCCGTTATGCCGCACCGCGTCGTCGTCCACGTTCACTGCGTCGAGACGATCGCCACCGCCGTGCGAGGCGATGTCGAGGCGCTGGTGGCGGACCGATTGTCCGGCTATCCTCATATCCGCTTCGCCGTAGTCGACTACGCACGGCCTGGCCGCCCGCTCACCCGTGCGGTGCGACGCGCAATGGCGGACGACACCAACGTTCTCATCCTGCGCAATCACGGCCTCGTCGTCGGGGCGGACAGCGTCGAGGAGGCCGCGGCTTTGCAGGAGACGATCACGAAAGCGCTTCGGCGCCCCGCCAGAGGCGCGCCGCCCGCCGATCTGGCCGCACTCGGCGCGCTCGCCGACGGCACGGCCTATGAGACAGCCAGGCCCGAAGTCCATGGCATCGCGACCGATCCGGAGAGCCTGACCGTGGCCCGGTGTGGCTCGCTCTATCCCGACCACGTCATCTTTCTCGGTCGCGGGATCGCGATCGCCGTGCCGGACGCCGTCGAAGAGGCGAGCCGCGCCATGCTGGTCGTCCCGAATGCCGGCGTCCTCGTCAAGCGGGACGCGACGGCCGGGGCGCGCGCGCTCATAGAGGGGCTGGCGCTCGTCTGCGCTCGGCTTTCGGCTTCGGACCCCGTCGTCGCCCTGACGGACGCGGACGAGGACGCGCTTCTCATGTGGGACGCGGAGGCGTTTCGCGCCAAGCTCGATCGGGTGGGAACCGGTCTGTGACATCGGTCAGCGTCGGCATCGACGTCGGCACGTCGGGAATGCGCCTCATCGCGATCGATGCGGGGAGTTCGGTCGTCTGCATGGTTTCGGAGCCATGGAAGGGCGCGCGGGCCGAGCCGTCGGGGTGGATCGACAATCTGAGCGCGCTCTTCGCGAAGCTCGATCAAAGGGGCGTCTCCGTCGATCGGATTGCGATCGACGGCACGTCCGGCACCCTTCTGGCCTGCGACGACGCGGGAGAACCCGTCGGCGATGCGATCCTCTACGACGAAGCTTGCAATGATGGTGCGCTCGTCGGTCGGATCGACCGGGCGGCACCGCTGACGAGCGTCGCGCGCGGCACCAATTCCGGGCTCGCCCGCGTGATGCGTCTGGCCGAACGGCCGGGCGTAGCCCATATCCTCCACGAGGCCGACTGGCTGGCGGGGCGCCTTGTCGGCCGCTTCGACCAGACCGACGAGAACAACGCGTTGAAGACGGGCTACGACCCGGTGGCCCGCGCTTGGCCCGGTTGGCTGGCCGAGATCGGCGCGCCAATGGACCGGTTGCCCAAGGTCCATCCCGTCGGGACGCCCTATGGGGCGGTCGATGCGCTTTGGACGGCGAAATATCCCTGCCTGGCCGGTGCGACCGTCGTGGCCGGCACGACGGACGGCTGCGCGGCCTTTCTCGCCTCGGGGGCATCGGCGGTCGGCGAAGCGGTGACGTCGCTCGGCTCGACGCTGGTCCTCAAGGTTCTCGCCGACACGCCTGTCTTCGAGCCGCGCTACGGTCTCTACAGCCATCGGATAGGCGATCGATGGCTCGTGGGCGGTGCCTCGAATACGGGCGGTGCCGTGCTCGAGGAGCATTTCACCGTCGCCGAGATGGACGCGCTGACGCCCCATCTGACGCCGGGCGCGCCGACGGGGATCGGCAGTTATCCGCTGCGCCGCGCGGGCGAGCGCTTTCCGATCAATGATCCGCATCTGGAGCCGAACCTGCCGGAGCGAGAGGACGACGCGATCTTTCTCCAGGTCCTCTTCGAAGGCATGGCCGCCATCGAGGCGCGCGGCTACGCCCTCATCGCGGAGCTGGGCGGTCCTCGCGTTCGCAACCTGCGCACGGCCGGAGGCGGGGCAGCGAACCCCGCCTGGACCGCGATTCGTCAGCAGGTGCTCGGCATTCCCTTCGAGACCAACCGATGCGGTGAGGCCGCCTTTGGCGCGGCGCGGATCGCGCAAGGCGCGGTTCCATGAGGTTCGACAGGGCCGAGCGAATCGACGGGCTTGCCGAGCTCGCCGATCGGTTCGATGCCTATCTCATCGATCAGTTCGGCGTACTCCACGACGGAGAGGTCGCCTATCCCGGCGCGACAGAAGCCTTGCAGCGCCTGAAGGCGAGCGGCGCCCGCATCGCTCTCGTCTCCAATTCGGGCAAGCGCGCCCGGCCCAATATCGAGCGACTGACCCATCTCGGCTTCGCGCCCGACAGCTACGACGCCTTCGCGACATCGGGCGAAGTCGCCTGGGGGATGCTGCAGGCGGGCGCGGTCCCGCTGCCGAAGGGCGCCCGTGTCCTCCAGCTGTCGCGCGGCGAAGATCGCTCGGCGCTGGGCGGCCTCGATCTCACGACGACCGACAGCGCGGAGGATTGCGACCTCGTCCTCATCGCCGGCAGCGAGGCCGAACGCATCTCGCTCGCCGCATACCGCTCCCGGCTCGCGCCCGCCGCTTCGCGCGGCGTGCCGGCGCTCTGCACGAACCCCGACTTCGTCATGCTCACGCCTCGGGGCCCTCGCTTCGGCGCTGGGGAGATCGCCCGGACCTATGAAGCCCTTGGCGGGGACGTGACCTGGATCGGCAAGCCCTTCGCGCCGATCTACGAGGCCGCGCTCGCCGCGATCGGCAACCCCCCGCCCGCCCGCACGCTTTGCATCGGCGACAGTCTCGACCACGACGTTGCGGGCGGGCAGGGCGTCGGCGCGAAGACGCTCCTCGTCACCGGCGGCATTCCGCTCAACGAGGAGGCGCCTTCAACGGTGTCGCCCGACTTCATCGCAAACATGTTTCACTGGAAAGCGCCCTGATCAACATAGGTTAGCAGCTTTCGCTCTGGACAGCGCGACAGTGTTCACGTATTGTTCTGGCATAGTCACAGACGTGCGGGACGGAGCCGGTGAGGCTCCTCGGACAGGGTGACCCCTTGCAGACATCATCGATATCCGACGCCGTCTGGCGCCGCGTTCGCGCGCGCTACGAGGGCAGGGACCTCTCCGTCGACGCGATCGCATCGGCCGAGGGCATTTCGAAAGCGCGCCTCTATACGCGAGCCAGGTTGGAAGGCTGGGCAAGGCGGCGAGGCCAACCGACGGAGGCGGCACGGCGACTTGGTGAGGCAAATTGGCGGGCGCGCGTATCGGCGCGGCTCATGGACCTCTCCGATCAGATGAGCGCGGCGATGATCGCCGCCGACCGGCAGAACGGAACGGGGGAGAGGCGTGATGACGACATCGACCTCGACGATGGGGCCGGAGCCGCAGGCTTCGACGGAATCGAACGACGGATCAAGGCGCTCCAATCCCTCGTACGCATCGTCCAGACGATCGACAAGATCGTCGGTAGGGAGGACGCTGGGGCGGGTCCGCGCGAGGCAGCCGAGCCCGCCGACGACCAGCTCGACATCCTGCGCCGGGAACTTGAACGCCGACTTGATCGCGCGGTGGCGACCGGGTGACAGGATCGACCCGGAGGAAATGGACGGCGACGAGATCGTCGAGCGGCTCGACTGGCTGAACTGGGGGAGCCAGCCGCAGGTGCCGCCCGATGGCGACTGGCGGACCTGGCTCTTCATGGGCGGTCGCGGCGCGGGCAAGACCCGGGCGGGAGCCGAATGGGTGAACGGTCTGGCGCTCGGCGCACCCTTCGCCTGCCCGCCCGACGCCGATGGCGTCTCGCATCCTTGCGGGCGGATCGCGCTCGTGGCGGAGACGATGGCGGACGCGCGCGAGGTGATGCTGGAGGGCGAATCCGGCCTCCTAAACATTCGTTCGGGGCCGCTGCCACGCTATGAGGCCTCGCGCCGCCGGGTCGTCTGGCCGAACGGATCGATCGCGCAGCTCTTCTCGGCCGAGGATCCCGAAAGCCTGCGCGGGCCGCAGTTCGGCGCGGCCTGGTGCGACGAGATCGGCAAATGGCGACGTGCCGAAGAGGTATGGGACATGCTCCAGTTCGGGCTCCGACTGGGCGAACGCCCGCGAACCCTGGTGACGACGACGCCTCGCGCCGTTCCGCTCATCAAGACGCTGCTGGCCGACGAGGGCACGCGGCTGACGCGGGCGGCGACGAACGACAATGGCAGGCACCTCTCGCCCGCCTTCCTGAAGGCGGTGGAGGCGCGTTATGGCGGCACGCGGCTGGGGCGGCAGGAGCTCGATGGCGAGCTGATCGAGGATCGCGAGGACGGCCTCTTCAGCCGCGAGACGATCGAGGCCGGCCGGCTGGACGGCGATTTGCCGCCGATGCGCCGGATCGTCGTCGCCGTCGATCCGCCGGCCTCGTCCGGCGCGAAGGCGGACGCCTGCGGCATCGTCGCGGCCGGAGTGGCGGAGGACGACACGTTCTACGTTCTGAGGGACGCGACCGTGACGCGTGCTACGCCGCAGGTCTGGGCAGACTGCGCTACGAAGCTCTACCGCGGCATTGAGGCGTCCGCGCTCATCGCCGAGGTCAACCAGGGCGGGGAGATGGTTGCGGCCGTGATCGCGCAGTCCGACCCTGCTATTCCGGTCAAGATGGTGCGGGCGACACGCGGCAAGTGGCTGCGCGCCGAGCCGGTGGCTCTCCTCTACGAGAAGGGGCGGGTGCGGCACGCCAAGCGCATGCCGCAGCTCGAGGACGAGATGTGCGCCTTCGGGCCCGACGGGCTCGCCAACGGCCGCAGCCCCGATCGGCTGGACGCGCTCGTCTGGGCTCTGACCGCCCTGATGGAGACACGCCGCGCCGAGCCGCGCGTGCGCCCGCTTTAACGACGCGTACCGGCCCGGCGCCACGACACGAAGGACATGACGATGCCGAACCTGATCGACCGCCTGCTCGGCGGCCGCACCCTCGATGCTGGGCGGCCTTCCGCCGCTCCCGAGACCAAGCGGTCCGCGCTTGCGCCGCTCATTGCGTTGAGCGGCGGGGGGCAGGCCGTCTGGACGGGGCGGGACTATGCCGGCCTGGCGCGCGAGGGGTTCCAGAAGAACCCGATCGTCTACCGCTGTGTACGGATGGTCTCGGAGGCGGCTGCGAGCGTTCCGTGGCTCATCTACGAGAGCGAGGACGAGTTGGAGGAGCATCCGATCCTCGACCTTCTGGCACGCCCCAACGGCATGGAGGACGGCGCGAGCTTCTTCGAGACGGTGTTCGGCCACCTGCAGGTTTCGGGCAATGCCTACCTGGAGGCCTGCTCCGTCGACGGCGTCGTGCGCGAGTTGCACGCCCTGCGTCCCGACCGGATGCAGGTCGTGCCGGGGCCGGACGGCTGGCCCGAAGGCTATGAATACCGGGTCGGAGCGGAGCGGGTCGCCTTCGACCAAACAGGGGAGGGCATGGCGCCCATCCTCCATCTGAAGCTCTTCCACGCGCTCGACGACCATTACGGCCTCTCGCCTCTCGAAGCGGCCGCGCAGAGCCTCGATCTCCACAATGCGGCGTCCGGCTGGAACAAGTCGCTGCTCGACAATGCGGCGCGTCCTTCGGGCGCGCTCGTCTATACGGGGCCGGAGGGACAGGGCCTCAGCCAGGAGCAGCACGACAGGCTGAAGGCCGATCTGGAAGCGAGCTTCCAAGGCGCGATGAATGCCGGCCGGCCGCTTCTCCTCGAAGGCGGTCTCGACTGGAAGGCGCTCTCGATGAGCCCGAAGGAGATGGACTTCCAGGAGGCCCGCAACGGCGCCGCGCGCGATATCGCGCTCGCCTTCGGCGTGCCGCCCATGCTGCTCGGCATTCCGGGCGACAACACCTATGCGAACTATCAGGAGGCCAACCGAGCGCTGTGGCGCCAGACGGTCGTGCCGCTGGTGAACCGCACCGCGAAGGCGTTGACGCGCTGGCTCGCACCGGGAGAGCCGCGCCTTCGCCTCGGCTTCGACCTCGATGCCGTCGACGCCCTCAGCCACGAGCGCGAGGCCGTCTGGTCCCGCATCGAGGCCGCGAGCTTCCTGACCGAGGACGAGAAGCGCGCAGCCGTGGGCTACGGCCCGAAACCCCACGAAGAACAACGATAAAAGGGGAATCGAATGGATGAGGCACTCAAGACGTTCAGCGAACGGGGCGACCTGACCCATGTCGCGCTCTTCCTCTGGGCCAGCGGCGCATCGAGCCTGTTGGTGTGGAGCATGAAACAGCTGGCCTCCGTGAACGAGCGCTTCTCGCGCTTCACGTCCGAGATCGCACGCTTCAACCGCCTCGTCGGCGGAGAGCTGCGCGCGGCGCGGCAAAGTTGAGGGAGGGAGCGGAATGATACTGCTGAAAGCCATGCTCATCCTCGTTCCAGCCGTCGTGAAGCGGGCGAGGCCGATGACGGACGAGGACTGGGAGCGCGTCTTCATCGAATTTCGACACGTATTGGAGACCCGCCTTGCCTGATCTGCCATCCCCATCCGCTCGCCCCGCCCTCGAGGCCAAGTTCAACCGGATCGCGCTCGAGGACATTGCCGAGGACGGATCGTTCGAGGGCTATGCCAGTCTCTTCGGCGTGCCCGATCAGGGCGGCGATGTGGTCGAGGCCGGCGCCTTCGCACGCAGCCTCGCCAAGCGCGGCGCCAACCATATCCGTCTCCTCTTCCAGCACGACCCGGCCGAGCCCATCGGCGTGTGGGCCACGGTGCGGGAGGACGAGAAAGGTCTCTTCGTGCGCGGCCGGCTGATGTCGGAGGTCTCGCGCGGGGCGGAGGTGCTCGCCCTCATGCGGGCCGGTGCCGTCGACGGGCTCTCCATCGGATATCGGACCGTCCGCTCCCGCCGCGATGCCGCGCGGGGATTGCGGGTCCTGACCGAGGTCGACCTATGGGAGGTCTCGGTCGTCACGTTTCCCATGCTGCCGGACGCGCGGGTTTCCTCCGTGAAATCGCGCCCCTCCACGGCACGGGATCTCGAACGCTGGCTCACGCGGGATGCTGGGCTCAGCCGGGCGGACGCCTCGGCTCTCTTGAGCGGAGGCTGGAAGGCGGTGCGTGCCAGACGGGATGTCGGCGCCGCCCCGGACACTGCCCCCACGCTCGCCGCCATCCGGCGCGCGACGCAACTCTTGCAGGCTCGTTAGGAGAACAAATGAGCAACTACGAAACCAAGGACGGCCAGACCGTCCCCGCCGTCGCCGCCGCACCGGGCCTCGGCTACGAAGTCGCCGAGGCCTTCGATGGCTTCATGTCGGCCTTCGAGAGCTTCAAGGAGGCCAATGACGAGCGCCTCAAGCAGATCGAGACGCGTGTCGGCGCCGACGTGATCACGACCGAGAAGGTCGATCGGATCAACAGGACGCTCGACGAGCAGAAGCGGATGCTCGACGGCTTCTCGCTCAAGTCGCAGCGCCCGCGCCTCTCCAGCACGAGCCGCTTCTCGCCCTTTGGCGGTGAGCACAAGTCCGCCTTCCAAGCCTATATGCGCTCCGGCGAGGCTGGCGGCCTGCGCCGGATCGAGGAGAAGGCCATGCAGGTCGGCTCCGGCCCCGACGGCGGCTATCTCGTCCCGGCCGAGACAGAGGCCGAGATCAACCGCCGGCTGGCGGACATCTCGCCCATTCGTGGCATCGCCACCGTGCGTCAGGTCAACGGCGCCGTCCTGAAGAAGCCGTTCGCCAAGGGTGGCCCGGCCGTTGGCTGGGTGGGCGAGGCTGGTGCCCGCGTGGAGACGCAGACCCCGCTTCTCGACGAGATGAGCTTCCCCACCATGGAGCTCTACGCGATGCCGGCCGCGACGCAGACGCTGCTCGACGACGGCGCGGTCGACGTCGATCAGTGGATCGCCGAGGAGGTCGAGGTCGCCTTCGCCGAGCAGGAAGGCCGCGCCTTCGTGATCGGTGACGGTGTCAACCAGCCCAAGGGCTTCCTCTCCTACCCGACCAACCCGGTCGGCACGGCGGCCTATGGCGAGATCGAGACGGTCGCGACCGGCGTTTCGGGCGGCTTCGATCCGACGGGCGCGGGCGATGCGCTGGTCGATCTCGTCTATGCGCTGCGCTCCGGCTATCGCCAGAACGGTCGCTTCGTGATGAGCCGGCGCACCCAGGCCGAGGTTCGCAAGCTCAAGGACGCGCAGGGCAATTATCTCTGGCGCCCGGCCATGAACCCGGACGAGACGCCGAGCCTGATGGGCTTTGCCGTCACCGAGGCCGAGGACATGCCCGATATCGCGGCCGGCAGCCATTCGATCGCCTTCGGCGATTTCGGGCGCGGCTATCTCGTCGTCGATCGTACGGGCGTGCGCGTGCTGCGCGATCCCTATTCCAACAAGCCCTTCGTCCTCTTCTACACGACGAAGCGCGTCGGTGGCGGCGTGCAAGACTTCGACGCGATCAAGCTTCTGGAGTTCGACGTGTAGCGAACGCCGCTAGTCGCGACGAATGGACCGGGGCGGCATCGCCCCGGTCGACCGCCGTCGAGGCACGAACAAGATGACGCCGCCAACCGGCGCACCAACCGCGACGGGCCCATCAGAGGACCGGGCGGGCGAACATTCATATGGGGACAGGTTCATGAGCGCGATCATGATTTCGGAACCGGCCGTCGAGCCGGTGACGCTCGGCGATGCCAAGGACTACCTGCGCGTCGACGGCGCCGACAGCGACAATGGATTGGAGCGTCTGATTGCAGCCGCCCGCACCTGCGTGGAGGGCATGACGCGGCGCGCCCTCGTCTCGCAGGTCTGGCGCTATCTGACGCCCGCACCGAAGAATGCCCGCATCACGGTGCCGGGCTCGCCGCTGCGCCAGATCCTCGCGGTGCGCCTCTTCGGCCAGCAGGGCAGCGTGACGACGCTCGACCCGCAGGACTACGTGGTCTCGATGGGCACGCCCGCGACGATCCATTTGCGTAAGACGCCAAGCGACACGACCGGTGCCGAGGTCGACGCCGAGATCGGCTACGGTCCCGCCGCATCCGACGTGCCGGCAGATCTGCGCCAGGCCGTGATGCAGCTCGTCGCCCATTGGTTCGAGCGGCGCGAGCCCATCACCTCCGGCACGTTCTCGCAGGTGCCGATGACCGTCTCCCACACGACCGCGCCTTACCGCGTCGTCGGCCTTTGAGGGGGATCGGCGATGAAGACCATCGGAGAGATCGGCGCGCTGCGCCGGCGGGTCGCGATCCAGGAGATGACGCTGGTGCCGGATGGCGCGGGCGGCTTCGAGAGCGGCTGGACGACGATCGCGGAGACCTGGGCCGCTTTCGCCCCCATCGGCGCGTCGGAGGCCTATGACGAAGGGCTCGTGACGTCCCGCACCACGCACAGGGTACTGGTGCGCTATCGGGAGGACATCCACCCGTCGATGCGGATCGTCGCCGGATCGCGAACCTATGACGTGCTCGCGACCATCGATCCCGACGACCGCCGCGCCCGGCTTGAACTCTATGTCGAGGAGGCACGGGCGTGAGGATGGCCGTGCGCCAGACCGGCGTCGTCGATCTCGTCCGGCGGATCGTCGGCCGGGTGGAGGCCGAACCGATCGCGCCCCCGCTTCCGCGCCATCGCCCGTTCGAGCGGACGGCCCGGCGCGTGCGCCGATCCAGCGTGCCGCGCGTGGCGAGGCGTCGGCTCGGTCCCATCCAAGGAGGTCCCCGATGACGGCATCACTCGATCTGCAGGCCGCGCTCCACGAGGCGTTCGTCACCGACGACACGCTGCTGATCCTGCTCGGCGGCCCGCATGTCTATGACGGCCCGCCTCCGCGCACCCGCTATCCCTTCGTCACCTTCGGCGATGCCGTCGTGACGGACTATGGCGGAACCGATGCAGAGGCCTTCGAGCATCGCGTCGAACTCCACGCCTGGACGCGGACCGGTGGCCAGAGCGATGCCAATGCGATCGCGGACGCGCTTCGAGACGCCATAGCAGGCGTTCCCGAAACGCTCGGCGATCACCGTCTCGCCAACATCCACGTAGGCGCCACCCGCGCGGTGCGGCTGCGTGACGGCATTACCGTGCGCGCCACGCTCGATGTGCGCGCCGTCACCGAACCCCAGTAATTCAGATCGACGGAGACTCCCATGGGTGCTCAACCAGGCCGCGACCTCCTGCTCAAGATCGCAGATGGCGGCAGCTTCACCACGGTGGCGGGCCTGCGCGCGCGCCAGATCAGCTTCAACGCCTCGACCGTCGACGTCACACACGCCGAGAGCGCGGGCCAGTGGCGCGAACTTCTGAGTTCGGCCGGCGTGCGGCGTGCCGCCGTGACGGGCAGTGGCGTCTTCCGGGATGCCGCGTCCGACGCACGGATCCGCCAGGCCTTCTTCGACGCGGAGATGCCGGCCTTCCAGATCGTCATTCCCGACTTTGGGAGCGTGGAAGGCGCCTTCCAGATCACGAGCTTCGAGTTGTCCGGCAGCCATGAGGGCGAGGTCACCTTCGAGATCGCGCTCGAATCCGCCGGCGCCATCACCTTCACGGGGGCCTGAGCATGGCGAACCGACATCGCGGCGAAGTCGCGACGATGATCGGCGGAGAGCGCCGAACGCTGTGCCTGACGCTTGGCGCGCTGGCCGATCTCGAGGATCGGCTCGGCGCCGGCGACGTCACCGCTCTTGCCGAACGATTGGGCTCTGGGCGGCTCTCAGCCCGGGACATCACGGCCATCCTCGCCGCCGGTCTGCGCGGTGGCGGCGCTTCGGTGAGTGACGAGGATGTCGCCGCCATGGCGCTCGACGGCGGCGCGCTCAGCGCCGCGCTCGCGGTGACGGAGCTCCTCGAGGCGACGTTCGGTGCGCCGGCATGACGGCCATCGGTCACTTTCTGCCCTGGGGCGCACTGATGCGCCTGGGTCTCGGTGTGCTCCGCCTCGGCGCCGAGGAGTTCTGGGCGATGACGCCGCGAGAATTGGCTGCGGCAGCGGGCCTGATCGGGGCGCCGATGTCCATGGGGCGCGGCGACCTTGCGGCCCTGATGACGCAATATCCGGATGCCGCCTGCCCAGCCTGACGGGCCCTGCGGCATCCCCGACGCCATAGCACACGAAGGATGAGACGAATGGCCGAGACCGATCCCGACATCGCCGTGCGCGTCACGGCCGATACCTCTCAGTTCAAGGCGCAGGTCGCGGAGGCGCAGCGGTTGGCCGAAGGGTTCGGCAGTGCCCTGTCGGCAGCCTTCCAGGGCGCTGTCGTGAAGGGCAACAAGCTCGACGGCGTCTTCAAGACCCTCATCACCCGGCTCTCCAAGCTCGCGCTCGACGCGGCCTTCAAGCCTCTCGAGAAGGGTCTCTCGGACGGGTTCGCGGGGTTGCTTGGCGGCCTTGGCAAAGGCCTTGGCGCGGGGTTCGGGGGCGGAATGCCGAAGGTGACGCCCTTCGCGAAGGGCGGTGTCTTCAACGCGCCGGAACTGTTCGCCGGCGGCGGCGGGCTCGGCGTGCTCGGCGAGGCCGGTCCCGAGGCGATCCTGCCGCTCTCGCGCGATAGCGCGGGCCGCCTCGGCGTGCGAACGCAGGGTGGCGGGCGCGCTCCCAGCGTGACGGTGAACGTGACGGCCCGCGACGCCGACAGCTTCCGGCGCGCGGAATCCGATGTCGCTGCCGCCGTCAGCCGTGCGGTGGCGCGCGGCCAGAGGAATCTCTAGCCGTGGTGGCCTTTCACGACGTCCGCTTCCCGCTCGATATCGCGCTCGGCAGTCGCGGCGGACCGGAGCGGCGCACCGAGATCGTCACGCTCGGCTCCGGCGCCGAGGAACGTAACGCCCGGTGGAAGCATTCCCGCCGGCGCTACAATGCCGGCTATGGCGTAAAATCCTTCGCGCAGCTCGCCGAGGTCGTCGCCTTCTTCGAGGAGCGACGCGGACGGCTCTATGGCTTTCGCTGGCACGATCGGCTCGACCACGCCTCCTGCGCGGTCGGCTCGGCACCCGCGCCCGACGACCAGCGTATCGGGCTTGGCGACGGCACGACGACCACCTTCGCATTGGTTAAGACCTACGGCGCGGCCTTTGCGCCCTATGAGCGGCCCATCACCCGTCCGGTGCCCGGCAGCGTGACAGTTGCCGTCGATGGTGCACCGGTGGCGGCGACCGTGGATGCCGCGACGGGCACCGTGGCGCTGGTCGATGCGCCCGCCGGCGGCGCAGTCGTCACGGCAGGCTTTCGCTTCGATGTGGCCGTCCGCTTCGACACCGACTTCCTCGACGCCGATCTCTCGGCTTTCGAGGCCGGCGACATCCCCGATATCCCGCTGCTGGAGATTCGCGCATGAGGACGCTTCCTCCGGGCCTTCAGGCCCATCTCGACAGTGGTGCGACGACGCTCTGCCATTGCTGGAAGGTGACGCGCACTGACGGCGTCAGCCTCGGCTTCACCGACCACGACGATCCGATAGCCTTTGCCGGCACGACCTTCGAGGCCGCCTCCGGCTTCGAGGGAACCGAGGCCGTCTCGGCGCTGGGCCTCAGGGTCGGAAGCGCGGAGGTGCAGGGCGCGTTCTCGTCAGGCCGGATCGACGCTGCCGACCTCGAAGGCGGTGCCTATGACGATGCCCGCGTGGAGACCTGGATCGTGAACTGGTCGAACGTCGATCAGCGCGTCCTGATGGACGTCGCGACGGTCGGCGAGGTGAGGGCTGGCGATAGCGCGTTCTCGGCGGAGCTTCGCGGCCCGGCCCATGCCTTGCAGCGCAAGGGCGGACGCATCTTCGCCCATGTCTGCTCGGCGCAGGTGGGAGACACGCGCTGCGGCGTCGACCTCGGCGGCTCGGCTTTCCAAGGCATCGGTACCGTCACCACGGTCGATGGCGAGCGTCTCGTCACGGCCAGCGGGCTCGGCGGGTTCGAGCCCGGATGGTTCACGCGCGGGCTCGTCCGGTGGACGACGGGGGCGAACGCGGGTCGCTCGGTCGAGGTCAAGGACCATCGACACGATGGGGGCGCATCGCTCGAACTCTGGCACCGACAGACGAAGCCCGTCGGCGTCGGCGACACGTTCACCGTGACGGCAGGCTGCGACAAGCATTTCGAGACCTGTACGGCGAAGTTCGCCAATACCGTGAACTTTCGCGGCTTCCCCCACATGCCTGGCAATGATTTCGCCGTGACGTACCCGATCAGCGGCGAAGTCCACGACGGCAGCCCCATCCGCTAGAGCGAGACACCGATGACCGAATATGCAAGCCGCGTCGTCGTCGAGGCGCGGCGCTGGATCGGCACGCCCTATCGCCATCAGGCATCGTGCCTCGGTGCGGGCTGCGATTGCCTTGGCCTTGTACGGGGCGTCTGGCGCGGCATCTACGGCGAAGAGCCCGAGCGTGCGCCCGCCTATACGGCCGATTGGGCCGAGACCGGCCGGCGCGAGACGCTGTTGGAGGCGGCCACGCGGCACCTTCGGTCAATAGAGCTTTCGGCCGCGCAACCGGGCGACGTTCTCCTCTTCCGTTGGCGCAGCGGCTACCCGGCTAAGCATTGCGCGATCCTCACCGAGCCCGGTCGCATCGTCCATGCGCTCGAGAATGCGTCTGTGACCGAGGTGACGCTCGGCCATTGGTGGCGCCGCCGGATCGCCGCCGTCTTCCGCTTTCCCGAACCTGCCGAGGCCGACTGATGGCGACACTTCTCCTCTCCACCGCCGCGCAGGCTATCGGCGGTGCCATTGCCGGGCCCATCGGGGCGATGGCGGGCCGCGTCGCCGGTGCGATCGCCGGCGGGACGATCGATAGCGCCCTCACCAGCCGGCGCGGTGCCACCAAGGTGACGGAAGGCCCGCGCCTTGCAGATCTCGACGTGCAGGCGAGCCAGGAGGGCGCCCCGATTCCGAAGGCGTTCGGGCGCGTACGGCTGGCTGGCCAGATCATCTGGGCAACGCGGCTGGAGGAGGACGTGACCGTCGAGCGTGAGGGCGGCTCGGGCGGCGGCAAGGGTAGCCGCGGCCGCGCGTCGGCGAACGAGACCCGAACCTATAGCTATTTCGCCAACATGGCCGTTGGGCTTTGCGAGGGACCGATCACGAGGATCGCCCGAGCCTGGGCGGATGGAAAACCGCTCGACCTGACGACCGTGTCCTGGCGGTTGCACCGCGGCACGGATGACCAGCTGCCGGACGCCTTCCTCGAAGCGCGCCAGGGCGGGCCGGTTCCGGCCTATCGCGGCACGGCCTATGTCGTCTTCGAGCGATTGGCGCTGGAGGCGTTCGGCAACCGCATCCCACAGCTGACCTTCGAGATCGTGCGCGCCATCGGCACGCTGGAGCCCAAGGTGACGGCTGTCACGATCATCCCCGGATCGTCCGAATTTGCCTACGACCCGAAGATCGTACGCGCCCAGACCGCGCCTGGCGCGACCGTCTACGAGAACCGTCACAACATGGCGGCCGAGACCGATTGGACGGCGTCGATCGACGAATTGCAGGACCTCTGCCCGAACCTGAAGCATGCCGCGCTCGTCACCGCCTGGTTCGGGACGGACTTGCGCGCCGCCGAGTGTCGCCCGAGACCCGGCGTCGAGTGGGATGCGAAGACGACAATCGAGGACACCTGGGTCGTCGACGGCGTGGCGCGGGCGGATGCGCACGTGGTCAGCCGCATAGACGGGCGGCCCGCCTATGGCGGCACGCCGTCCGACGGATCGGTCCTTCGCGCGATCGCGGACCTGAACGCGCGCGGCCTCAAGGTGACGTTCTACCCGTTCCTCCTGATGGACATCGAGGCCAGCAACGATCTGCCGGACCCCTATGGCAGGGACGAACAGCCGCCTTACCCCTGGCGCGGCCGGATTACCTGCCATCCGGTCGCCGGTGAGCCCGGCTCACCCGATGGAACGCCCCTGGCCGAAGCGGAGGTCGATGCGTTCTTCGGGTCGGCGACGGCGCATCAGTTCACTGTCGGGAACGGCGAGGTCTCCTATACCGGGCCGGACGAATGGTCGTGGCGCCGGATGGTGCTGCACTACGCCCACCTCGCCAAGCTCGCGGGCGGCGTCGATGCGTTTCTCGTTGGTTCGGAACTGCGCGGGCTCACCTGGGTGCGCGGCGCGGGCGGAACCTACCCGGCCGTACGGCACCTGACGGAGATCGCGCGCGAGGTCCGAACCATCCTCGGCCCCGCCACGCGTATCTCCTATGCTGCCGACTGGTCGGAGTATTTCGGTCATCACCCTGCCAATGGAAGCGGCGACGTGACCTTTCATCTCGACCCCTTCTGGTCGGACGCGGCCTGCGATTTCGTCGGCATCGACAACTACATGCCGCTGACCGATTGGCGCGGCGGCGAGCACCATGCCGATATTGCTGCAGGCTCTCCTTACGCGGCCGACTACATCGCCCGGAACATCGCCGGCGGCGAGGGCTATGATTGGTACTACGCGAGCGACCCTGACCGCGAGGCACAGATCCGCTCGCCCATCGCCGACGGCGCCTACGGCAAGCCCTGGGTGTACCGCTACAAGGACCTCGTCGCCTGGTGGTCGCGGCCGCATGTCGACCGGGTCGGCGGCGTAGAGACGGACGCGACCGCCTGGGTGCCGGGCTCCAAGCCCATCTGGATGACCGAAGTCGGCATCCCGGCCGTCGACAAGGGCGGCAATCAGCCCAACGTCTTCTTCGATCCGAAATCGTCGGAAAGCTTTCTGCCCTACTCGTCGTCCGGCGCGCGGGACGACTTCATGCAACGCCGGGGCATCGAGGCGCTGCTCGACTACTGGCAGGGTGCGGACGATGCACGAAACCCCGCCGGCATGCTCAATGCCGACGCGATCCACCTCTGGACCTGGGACGCGCGGCCCTTCCCCGTCTACCCGCTGGCCGAAGACGTGTGGGGTGACGGCCCGAACTGGGCGCGCGGGCATTGGTTGAGCGGGCGGCTGGGGCAGGCGCCGGCCGGCGAGCTCATCTCCGCGATCCTCGGGAGCTTCGGCATCGACGACTTCGATGTCAGCGGCGTCGATGGCACGATCGACGGCTATGTCGTCGACCGTCCGATGACGCCGCGCGATGCGATCGAGCCGCTGATGTTAGCGCTGAACATCGAAGCCTATGAGCGCCAGGGCCAGCTCGTCTTTCGCTCCCAACGCCACCTCCCGTCGCAAGCGGTTGAGGCCGAGTGTTGCGTCGACGACGGCAAGACGCCGCTCGTGCAGGTCACACGGGCGCAGGAGGCCGAGATCGCCGCGACGGTCGCCCTGACCTTCAGCGATCTCCTGCGCGATCACGGGCGCTCGAGCGTCGGTGCCATGCGCGGGGCGACACGGTCGAGCCACGAGGCCCACGCCGATCTCCCGATCGTCAGCCAGGGGGAGATCATCCAGCCGCTGGCGGAGAGCTGGCTTCACGATCTCTGGGTCGGTCGCGACGCGTTTGCGCTTGGTCTGCCTCCGTCGCGAATGGCGCTGGAGCCCGGGGATCTTCTCGCGCTTGACCGAGATGGCGCAAGCGCGACGCTCAAGATCGAAGACATGCGTCGTTCGTCCACGCTGCGCATCGAGGCCAGGCGCTACGATCGCACCGTCGCGGAGACGTCCATGGCGGATATCCGCCAACCCTTGTCTGCGGCGGCAAGGCCCAGGCAGGTCGTCGCGGAAGCGGCGCCCCATGCGCGGCTACTTCAGCTACCGAAGCTAGCGACCGATGATGCGGATGCCGTCATCTATGCCTGTGCCCTGCAGTCGCCATGGCCTGGCCCGATCGGCGTCTGGCGGGAGGGCGGCGCGAGCGTCGTTCAGGTCGCACAGATCACGGCGCCAGCGACGATGGGCACGTCTTTGACCGACCTGGCCAGCGGCTCGGTCGCCGTCTGGGACGATGCCAATGTCTTGGATGTCGAGCTCCACGGCGGCTCGCTCCAGGCCCTGCCCGACATCAGTATTCTCGACGGTGGCAATGCGATCGCGATCGGCACGCCGGAGCTTGGCTGGGAGATCGCCCAGTTCGGTCAGGCCAAGCTCATCGGTCCGCAGACCTATCGCCTCTCACGTCTGCTGCGCGGACGACGAGGGACCGATGCGGAGGTCCTCGCGGTTCGGCCGGCAGGCGCCGACGTCGTTCTTCTCGATGCGGCATTGGTGCCGATCGACGTCGGGCTGGACAGGTTGGGCCGGGCGACGACGTTCCGAACGGGCCGCTCACCCGATCCTGCAGCCAGCGCGACTGAGACGATCGTCCCGTCCGCGCGCGCCCTGCGCCCGCTGGCACCCTGCCATCTGCGAGCGACCGAGATCGCCGGCGGCATTCATCTGGCCTGGACCCGGCGCAGCCGTATCGGCGGCGATAGCTGGTATGTCGCCTCGACGCCGCTCGACGAGACGGAAGAGCGCTATCGCGCGGAGATCGTTCATTCAGGCGGTGCCCGGATGATCGAGACGACCGCTCCAAATCTCGTCTACGCCGCGCCCGACATCTTGGCGGATCACGGTTCGATGCTGCAGTCGCTGCACGTCCGCGTGACGCAGACGAGTGCCATCGTAGGAACAGGCGCGGTGCTTGATGCGAGCGTGAACATACGAAGCGTCGAGGCGTGATGCGTCGAAACGAAAGGGGTGGAGAATGAAGCGGAACTTCGCAAAGGCACTCGACCACGTCCTAGAGAACGAGGGCGGATACGTGGATCACCCGCGAGACCCGGGCGGTGCGACGAACATGGGTATCACCCAGGCGGCCCTGTCGCGGTGGCGTAAGCGCACCGTCAGCAAAAGCGACGTGAAGACGCTTTCTCGCCGCGAGGCGGGCAGCATCTACCGGGCCAATTTCTGGAACGCCGTCCGGGGCGACGAACTCCCGTCCGGCGTCGACTATTGCGTGTTCGACGCCGCCGTCCATTCGGGTCCGCAACGCGCGATCCGCTGGTTGCAGACAGAGCTTGGGGTGCGGGTCGATGGTCTGATCGGCCCTCTAACGCTGGCAGGCGCCGGCACCGCCGATCCCGCCACCCTCATTCGAGAATTCTGCCGGCGCCGGCTCCGTTTCATGCAGGGGCTGCGGACGTGGGCGACCTTCGGGCGCGGCTGGTCGCGCCGCATGAAGACCGTCCAGACATCGGCGCTCATCCTCGCAGCCGAGCATCCATCCGCCACCCAGCCCTCACCCAAGGAGACCACCATGACCGATACGAAACGCTGGTACCAATCGAAGACCGTTTGGGGCGCCATCGTCACGCTCCTGGCGCTCGTCGCCGGATCCTTCGGCTTCAAAATCGGGGTTTCGGAGCAGGCCGCGCTTATCGAGCTCGGGCCGCAGCTTGTCGCGATCGCCGGCGCCGTCGTCGCGCTGTTCGGGCGCCTGAGGGCGCGGGCGGTGATTGCTTGACGCGCGTCGGCTAAACTCACCTAACCTATGGGGAGGCTGTGCCATTCATTGCAGGTTCAGCCTCCTCGCCTTAAGACGTGTTCCATGAACAGAATGTCCGCCGCGGCCCTTGCCGGCTGCCTCCTCCTTTTCTCGGTTCCGTCGGCTCATGCGGCCTGCGGCGTCGACATCGCGACCGCCGTTCGATCCGGCGGTGCGCAGGATTTCTCGAATCTGCGCAGTCAGGTAAGCAGGACCGCGAATGGTCAGATCGTCGACGTGTCGCTCTGCGACGAGGGAGCGCGCCTCGTCTATCGGGTCCTCGTCGTCCCGCGCGTGGCCAACGCGCAGACGCAGTTGCTGAGGGTCGACGCCAAGTCCGGCGCGGTACTCAAATAGGATGCGCATGCTGGTCGTCGAGGACGATGCGGATCTGAACCGTCAGATCGTCGCGGCACTGCAGGACGCCGGTTATGCCGTCGATAGCGCGTCGGACGGCGACGAGGGCCATTTCCTCGGCGACACCGAACCCTACGACGCGGTCGTTCTCGATATCGGCCTGCCCGGCATGGACGGGCTGAGCGTTCTCGAGGCCTGGCGCCGCGACGGGCGAACGATGCCTGTCCTCCTTCTCACGGCCCGCGATCGCTGGAGCGACAAGGTCCAGGGCATCGATGCCGGCGCGGACGACTATGTCGCCAAGCCATTTCACATGGAAGAGGTGCTCGCTCGTTTGAGAGCCCTCACACGCCGCGCTGCGGGGCAGGCGGACAGCACGCTGCGCTATGGTGACGTCGCGCTCGACACGCGTAGTTCACGCGTGACGGTGGCGGGCAAGGCAATCAAGCTGACCTCGCACGAGCTGCGGCTCTTCTCCTACCTCATGCACCATCAGGGCCGCATCATCTCGCGCTCCGAGTTGATCGAGCACATCTACGACCAGGATTTCGACAGGGACTCCAACACCATCGAAGTCTTCATCGGTCGCCTCCGCCGAAAGCTCGGGACTGACGCGATAGAGACGGTGCGTGGCATGGGCTACAGGCTCGGGGAGGGGTGATCGGTCTGCCGCGATCGCTCCGCGTCCGCCTTGTCGGCATTGCGGCCTTGGCCGGTCTGGCGGGAATATTCGTCGCCGGGGGTGTCCTCCTCTCGCTTTATGAGCGCGCGCTGCGAAGCAGCTTCGACGACCGGCTCGATGTCTACCTGACGTCGCTCATCGCAACGGCAGTCGATCCCGAAGGCCGGCTAGAGGACCCGGAGGGGCTGGGTGACCCCAATTTCACCATCGCTCAGTCCGGCTGGGGCTGGCAGGTCGATGCCGGCGAGGAGCTCTACCAGTCGCGCTCCCTCGTCGGCGAGTTCATTCCCGTGCCGCAAAATGTCGGCGGGGCGCCCGTCCTCTACGCCGACGTCGCGATGATGGGCTATCCTCAACTTCGGCTCGCATCGCGCAGCCTCGTCCTGCCGGATGCCACGGCCGCCACCTTTGCCATCCTCGGCGTTCCTGACGAGCTCGAGAGCTCCATCCGCACCTTTCGGAACGCGACCTTCATCACACTTTCCATCCTAGCGGCGGCGATCATGCTGGCAGCGCTCGCGCAGGTCCGGCTGGGTCTGGCGCCGCTTGGGGAGCTTCGCGAGAGCATCGCGAATATCGCCCGCGGCAAGAGCAAGCGGTTGGAGGGGAACTACCCCGTGGAGCTCGATCCGCTGGTGGCCGAGTTGAACGCCCTGCTTCGCCTCAACGAAGAGCTCGTCGAGCGTGCGCGGACGCATGTCGGGAATTTGGCTCACGCCTTGAAGACGCCGCTCAGCGTCATCGTGAACGAGGCGCGCGAGCGCGGCGAAGACAAGATCGTCGAGCAGGCCTCGCTGATGCACGAGCGCATCGACATCGCTCTCGACCGGGCTCGCGTGGCGGCCCGGTCCGGCGCGATCGGCGAGGTGAGCGAAGTGGCTCCTATTCTGGAAGGTCTGGCCAGGGTGATGCGCAAGCTGCACATCGCACGCGGGATTGACGTCACCGTCTCGGCGGACGCGACGCTGCTCTTTCGCGGTGAGCGGCAGGATTTCGAGGAGCTCGCCGGCAACATTGTCGATAATGCGTGCAAATGGGCCGTAGCCAAGGTCCATATCTCCGCGCTCCCGGCGCGGGGGCGCAACGGGGCCGCACTTCTCATCCTGACAGTAGACGACGACGGATTGGGCTTGCCGGCCGCGAAGCGCGGGCTTGCGCTGCAGCGAGGCCGGCGGCTCGACGAGACCGTCCCGGGCTCGGGGCTAGGCCTGTCGATCGTCACCGAACTGGTCGAACTCTATGGCGGTACCATAACGCTTGGCGATGCCGACCTTGGCGGGTTGCGGGTCACGGTCGAACTTCCCGCCGTCGATCCGTAGACGGACTACGATGGCGCCATATTTGCCCGTTTTAAGACCTCTATCGGGTGGGCGATCTCGCCTGCGTCGGCAAGGGAACGTTCACATGATGAAGTCATCGCAAGGTGGCGCACGGCTCGCAGCGCTGAAGACAGCGGGATGCCTGGGCGCGCTTCTCGCCCTGCAGGCTTGTACGACGACCGATGCGGGGAGCCGAGCGTCTGCGTCGCCATCCTCGGTCACTGGCGCGGTAGTCGGTGGCGTGTCCGATGGCGCTATCGGGTCGGGTCTCGAAGGCGATGCTCGCCAGCGCGCGCTTGCGGCCGAAACCGAGGCCTATGCTTCAGGCAAGACCGTCAACTGGCGCGCCGAGACGGGCAATGTCTACGGTCAGGTCGCGCCGGGCCCAAGCTACACCTATTCCGGTACGGCCTGCCGCAACTATACCCATGCCATCTTCATCGATGGCGTCGCGCAGGTCGCCCGTGGACGTGCCTGCCGCCAGCCGGATGGGTCCTGGCGCCAGACCGCCTAGTCACAGTCGATACGGGATCGTCCCTTGTGGCGATCCGCCGATGAGGCCATGTGCCTGGTCTCACCGTTTGCCTGGACCGTCATGACCCGCAAGTCTCGCCGTCTCATGATCATCGGATGTCTTGGCGTGCTCCTTGCCGTCGCGGTCGGACTCGTGCTGACCGCGCTCGAAGAAGGAATCACCTTCTTCAGCACTCCCTCGGAAATCGCGGCCGGCACGGTTGCGGAGGGTCAGCGTCTCCGGCTCGGCGGTCTCGTGGAGGCGGGCAGCGTCTCACGCGAAAACGGTGGGTCGGTGACCTTCCTCGTTACCGATCAGATCCGTAGCGTTCCGGTCACCTATGCGGGTCTGCTGCCGGACCTCTTTCGCGAGGGGCAGGGTGTGGTCGCGGAAGGGCGACTGATCGATGGCATCTTCGAGGCGGATACCATCCTCGCCCGTCATGACGAGACCTATGTTCCTAAGGAAGTGGCCGATGCTCTTAAAGCGAGCGGTCAGTGGCGCCCGGAGATGGGTTCTCCCGGATTGTGATGAAACGTCAGATTGCGTCACGACCCGGTGAGGCCCCGAAGACGCCGCTCCTCAATCCCGCTAGCATCGTCCTTAAGAACTGCGAGCGAAGGCGGAGCCCATGGACAAACGAACCCAGCGACTGACTTTCAAGGGCAGTCATGGCCTTGATCTGGCCGCGCGCCTCGATTTGCCGGAGGGTCGGATTCGCGCCTTCGCCCTCTTCGCGCACTGCTTTACCTGCTCCAAA
This sequence comes from uncultured Alphaproteobacteria bacterium, assembly GCA_963799285.1. Classification (GTDB taxonomy): domain Bacteria; phylum Pseudomonadota; class Alphaproteobacteria; order Rhizobiales; family CAWCWK01; genus CAWCWK01. The sequence continues at coordinate 2,445,377 of CAWCWK010000004.1, read as the reverse complement.
GATCTCTTCTCGGTCACCCGTATCAGCGCGGAGTTGGCGCGGCAGGGGATTGCGGTCCTCCGCTTCGACTTCACGGGTCTCGGCCAGTCGGGCGGCGACTTCTCGAACACCAACTTCTCCTCCAACGTCTCCGATATCGTCTCGGCGGTCGAGCATATGCGGCGGACCTATGAAGCGCCCGCGCTCCTCATCGGGCATTCGCTCGGCGGTGCTGCGGTTCTGTGCGCGGCGGGCGGTATTCCCGAGGTCAAGTGCGTCGTCACCATCGGCGCACCGTCCGACGCGGCCCATGTCGTCAAGCAGTTCGCCGCCGATATGTCCCGCATCGAGGAGGACGGCGAGGCCCGCGTCACGCTGGCCGGACGGCCCTTCTCCATCCGCAAGCAGTTTCTCGACGACGTTCGCGGGCAGCGCATTCGCGACCGCATCCATGCTATCGACGCCGCGCTTCTCGTCCTTCATTCTCCCACCGACGAGACCGTCGGGATAGAGAATGCGAGCGACATCTTCCTTGCCGCGAAGCACCCCAAGAGCTTCGTCTCGCTCGACGGTGCCGACCACCTCCTTACCGACAAACGCGATGGTGTCTTCGCCGCTCAGGTCATTTCGGCCTGGTCCGCCCGGTATCTCGATATCGCGGAGGCCGAGGAGACCCACGAGGCACTGGGCATTCGCGTCGCCGAGTCGGGCGGCGGCAAGTTCCAGCAACTGGTGAAGGCGGGCCCGCACCGACTTCTGGCCGATGAGCCGACCGATGTCGGCGGATTGGGAAGCGGTCCGACGCCCTACGAGTTCGTCGCGATCGGTCTCGCTGCCTGTACGTCGATGACGCTGCGGATGTACGCCGACTTCAAGAAGGTCGGCCTCGGGCGCATCTCGGTCGATGTCGAGCACGCCAAGGCCCATGCGGGCGATATGGGCGGTGCCAGCGGGCGCATCGATGTCTTCAGGCGGCGCATCACCATCGAGGGGCCGCTCGACGAAGCGACGCGCAGGAAAGTTCTGGAGATCGCCGACAAGTGCCCCGTTCACAAGACGCTCGAAGCGCGTGCGACGGTCGAGACGGACCTTACGGAATTGTAACGGGATGGACAGCGTGGGGTAAGCTTGGGCTCGCCATATCTGGATGCACGGTGCTGAACGCACCCTTGTCAGTGTTTGGAGAAAGCCCCCTCGATGCCCACGCCCCCCGCCCCCCTCGCAAAGATCTCCAAGTCCCCCCGGCGCAACGCCCTTCTTGCCGGCGCGTCCGCGCTCGCGCTGCTGGGTCTGACCTTCGGGGATGCCGTCTTCGTTCCGCAGCCAGCCCAGGCCCAGGCTCAGGCCGCGCCGATCCAGGTTGCGCCGACCATGGCGCCGATGTCCTTCGCCGACGTCGTCGAGAAGGTCAGCCCCGCCGTCGTCAGCGTCCAGGTTCGGGTCGATCGGGGCGAGCGCCAGTCCTCAGGCATGCTCGACGACGACGATATGCCCGACGAGTTTCGCCGCTTCTTCCGCCGCTTCGGTGAGGAGTTCGGCCGAGGCGACGAGGACGGGCCGCAGCGCCGTGGCGGACCGCGCTTCTCCTATGGCCAGGGCTCCGGCTTCATCATCTCCGCCGATGGCTACGTCGTCACCAACAACCATGTCATCGACGAGGGCGATCGCGTCGAGGTCACCTTGCAGAACGGCGACGAGTTCGACGCCGAAGTCGTCGGCAAGGACCCGCGCACGGACCTCGCGGTTCTGAAGATCGACGGTGAGAACCTGCCCTTCGTCGAGTTCGCGGGCGCCGAGGCGCGCGTCGGCGACTGGGTCGTCGCGGTCGGCAATCCGTTCGGTCTGGGCGGCACGGTTACGGCTGGAATCATCTCGGCGCGCGGCCGCGACATCGGGTCGGGTCCCTATGACGACTACATTCAGATCGACGCACCTATCAATCGCGGCAACTCAGGCGGTCCCGCCTTCAATCTCGAAGGCCAGGTCATCGGCGTGAATACGGCGATCTTCTCGCCGTCCGGCGGCAATGTCGGGATCGGCTTCGCCATTCCGGCCGGTGCGGCGACCCGGATCGTCGAGGAGCTCCGCGACAGCGGCGAGATCTCGCGCGGTTGGATCGGCGTGTCGATCCAGTCGGTGAGCGACGACATCGCGGAGTCGCTCGGCCTCGAGGAGGCCTACGGGGCGCTCGTCAATGAGCCCCAGGACGGCTCGCCGGCGGACGATGTCGGCATCGAGAGCGGCGATGTGATCGTGACCGTGGACGGAACCCGCGTCGATGATGCCCGCTCGCTCTCCCGCCTCATCGGGGGTCTGAAGCCGGACACGAAGGTGATGCTGGGGGTGCTTCGCGATGGTGAGGATCTCGAGATCGCCCTGACGCTCGGCGAGCTGCCCGCGCAGCGCGAGATGGCCGCCCTCGCGCCGCAGGACGAAGAGCCCGAGGCGACGAACGAGACGGTCGTTCCCGCCCTCGGCCTGGAGCTCACCCCGGCCGGCGAGGTCGAGGGAAGCGGTGAGGACGGTGTCGTGATCACCGAGATCCTCGACGATTCCAACGCCTCCGAGAAGGGGCTTCGCCCCGGAGACGTGATCCTCGAGGTCGGGGGCGAGACGGTCGCGACCGTGGCCGACGTCGCGAGCGCCGTATCGGCCGCGCAGGAAGGTGACCGCAGCGCGGTGCTGATGCGCGTCCGCTCGGGCAACGCGACCCGCTTCGTCGCCGTCACGCTGACGAAATCCTCTTAAGACCCTGCCGACCGGGCACGCCATCGCGCGGGCCTGGTCGGCTTTCCCTTCCCCCTGCATCCGCTATATCGAGCCTCATGAAGCTGCTTATCGTCGAGGACGACCACGAAGCCGCGCGCTATCTCGTCAAGGCGTTCTCGGAGGCCGGCCACGCTGCCGACCACGTCGCCGACGGCGAGGAAGGGCTGCAGCAGGCGCAAGGTCAGGACTATGATGTCCTGATCGTCGATCGCATGCTGCCGGGCCGCGATGGTCTCTCCCTGATCTCGGCATTGCGCGAGAGCGACGACCATACGCCGGCGCTCGTGCTGAGCGCGCTCGGCAATGTCGACGATCGGGTCACCGGACTGCGCGCGGGCGGCGACGACTACCTGACAAAACCTTACGCATTCTCCGAGCTTCTCGCCCGCACCGAAGCGCTTGCGCGGCGTCAGCAGCCGACGGCGGCCGAGACCACGCTGACCGTGGGCGACCTCGTCCTCGACCGGCTGACGCACAAGGTGCGGCGCGGGGACCAGCCGATCCTCCTGCAGCCCCGCGAGTTCAGTCTGCTCGAATTCCTGATGCGCCATGCCGGGCAGGTCGTGACCCGGACCATGCTTCTCGAGGGGGTGTGGAACTACCACTTCGATCCGCAGACCAACGTGATCGACGTCCATATCTCGCGACTGCGCGGCAAGATCGACAGGGAGTTCGCGACGCCGCTCCTTCATACGGTGCGCGGCGCGGGCTACACGATCCGCGCCGACGACTGACCGTGGGCTCGCTCGTCAAGCTCCTTCGCACAACGGCCTTTCGCCTGTCGGTCATCTATCTCGCGGTCTTCCTCCTCTTCGGGCTCGGCGCCGTGGCCTATCTGACCTGGCAGGCGGAGGCCCTTTTGCGGGCTCAGCTGCAGGAAACGGTCGAGGCCGATACGGCCGGTCTCATCGACCAGTATGAGACGGGCGGCATTCGCGGCCTCACCAATGCGCTCCAGCGCCGCTCGCTGCAGCCGGACGCCAACCTCTATCTCGTCACGAACTTCGCCGGCCAGCCGCTCGCCGGCAACGTACGGAACGTGCCGGGCTACGTGCTGGCCGAGGAGCGCTGGGTCGACACGGCCTACGGCTCGCTCAACGCCGGGGGCGGGTTCGACAAGACGGCCCTTATCAAGGTCTCTATCCTGCCCTCGGAGTTCCGCCTTCTCGTCGGGCGCGACCTCAAGCAGACGGAGGAGGTGCGACGCATCATCTGGCGGGCGTCGATCTGGACGATGCTCGGCTTCGGCTCGCTTTGGCTCATCGTCAGTCTCCTCGTCAGCCGCCGGATGCTGCAGCGGGTGGACGCGATGGCCGCGACGAGCCGTGCCATCATGGAGGGCGACATGACCGAGCGACTGCCCGTCGCCGGGAGCAATGACGAACTCGACAATCTCGCCATCAGCCTCAATGCGATGCTGCACAGGATCGATCAGTTGATGCGGGGCCTCAAGGACGTCTCCGACAACATCGCGCACGACCTCAAGACGCCGATCACACGGCTGCGCAACCGCGCCGAGGAGACGCAGCGAACCGCGCGCACGCCCGAAGAGTTCCGCGAAGCGCTGGGTGGCTTGACCGAGGAAGTGGACGGGATCATCCGTGTCTTCAACGCGCTTCTCCTCATCGCGCGCGCCGAAGCCGGCAATCTGGAGCAGGCCTTCGATATGGTCGACATGGCCGAGACCGCGAGGGACGTCGCCGAGCTCTACGAGCCGAGCGCGTCCGATGCCGGCCTCGGCCTATCTGTGACCGGCGCGCCATCGGCGACCGTTCGGGCAAACCGGGAACTGATAGGGCAGGGCGCCGCCAACCTCATCGAGAATGCGATCCGCTATGCCGGCCCGTCCGCATCTCGCATCGAGGTGCGCGTCGCGATCGAGCCCGACACGGTCTCGCTGACGGTCTGTGACGACGGGCAGGGCATTCCGGCGGAAGCGCGCGAGAGGGCGGTCGAGCGGTTCGAGCGGCTTGGTCGGGCGGACCATGGGTCGGGCCTGGGACTCAGCCTCGTTCAGGCCATCGCGCATCTCCACGGGGGCACGCTGACCCTTGCCGACAACGCCCCGGGGCTCCGTGCGACCCTGGCGATCCCGCGGGCGCCGGCCGTCCGTTAGAGGGAGACCTTCAAGCCGCGATCGGTCTCTCGCTCTCCGGGGTCGGCTCTTCCTCGATAGGCAGGCGCATGGCGACGAGCGTTCCTTCACCTTCGCGGCTGAAAATGCGCAGCCGGCCGTCGTGCATCGTGACGAGCGACTTCGAGATCGCCAGCCCGAGGCCGGAGCCGCCATGGGAGCGGGTGTCCTGGTTGGCGACCTGTTCGAAGGGCTGACCGAGCTTGGGCAGATACGCCTTTGGGATGCCGATGCCCGTGTCGCGAATGCCGAGCGTCAGCGTGCCGTCGACGACCCGGCCGATCGCCTTCACCGATCCGCCCTCGGGCGTGAACTTCACAGCATTGCTCATCAGGTTGAGGATAACCTGCTTGAGGGCCCTGCGGTCGGCGTAGAGCGTAACGTTCTCCGGCAGGCGATAGGCCAGCGAGATGCCGGAATCCTGCGCCTTGGGGGCGAGGATGCGCGCACAATCCTGAACCAGCTCCTCGAGCCCGAACGTCTCGCGCTCCAGCGGGCGATGGCCGGCCTCGATCTTCGCCATGTCGAGGATGTCGTTGATGAGGTCGAGGAGATGCTCGCCGCTGATCCGAATGTCGCGGCAGTATTCGCTGAACCGCTCGATCGTGACGGCGCCGAGCATGCCGCCTTCCATCGCCTGGCTGAAGCCGATGATGGCATTGAGCGGCGTGCGCAGCTCGTGGCTCATGTTGGCGAGGAACTCGGCCTTCGCGGAGTTGGCGCTTTCGGCGCGATCCTTCTCGTCGGCGAGCTTGGCGGCGAGGTCGACCAATTGTTGGCGGTTCTGCTCGAGGATGATCCGGTCTTGGCGCTGCTGGGCGATATTGCCCATCAGCTGTCGCTCGGAGCTGACGAGCTTGGCTTCGTTGTCCTTCAACCGTGTGATGTCGGTGCCGACGGCGACGTAGCCGCCATCGCGCGTGCGCCGCTCGTCTATGCTCAGCCAACGGCCGTCGGCCAGCTGCGCCTCGAAGGTCCGGTCGCCCGACTTCTCGGCATCGTTCGGCATCATCGACATGCGAATGATCGGGCGTTGGATCTGGCCGGCGACGACATTGTAAGGCGCACCTGGAACGGCGACCTCGGCCGGCACGTCGTAGAGTTCCACGAAGCGAGAGTTGCAGCGTACCAGCCGGTTTTCACCGTCCCAGAGGACGAAGGCCTCCGAGATCGCCTCGATGGCGTCGTCGAGGCGGCGGCCCGCCATCGCGCTTCTCTCCTGAAGGAGACGCGTCTCGGTGATATCGGTCGCGATGCCGATGAGGTTGTGCGACCCGCGCCGGCCCGACGCGATGACTTCGGCGCGCACACGCAGCCAGACCCAATGGCCCTTCACGTGGCGGGCGCGGCAGGTGGTGTCGAGAACCTGGCTCTCACTCTTGCGCGCGACCGCGAGCGTGGCGCGGAACGCCTTCATGTCGTCGGGGTGGATCAGCTTCTTGGCGGCATTGATGTGGACCACCTGCTCCTCGGGCTTGTAGCCGAGGAGTTCGAGCATGGAGGCCGACCAGTAGAGCCGGCCCTGCCGCAGGTCCCAGTCCCAGAGGCCCGTTCGGCCGCGGGCGAGGGCGGTGTCGAACCGTGTCCGCACGTCTGCGTGGATGACGTCGGTCTGGTGCGCCCGGGCGGCCTGCGCATGGAAGACGACGCCGAGGAGCGTGATGATGAAGCCGATCGCGCCGACGAGGATGATGGTCACGCCGGCCTGCCGTTTCCAGAGACCGAGTACGCCGTCTACGGGGCGCAGGACCAATACGTGGCCGCCGGTGCTCCTGAGCCGCTGCGCCGAGCCCAGCACCTCGGTGCCAGAGAGCGACATCGACATCACCCCCGCGCGGCGCGCGTATTTGATCAGCGGATGCTCGTTCTGAACGACGGTGTCGAGGGGCGCACCGATATCGCCCGGTCTGCTGGAGGCGACGACGTTGCCGGCCTCGTCGCTCACGATGACGAGTTTCGTCAGGTTCGGCCCGATGAGCGCGATGCTGCCCATATAGGCGTTGATGACGTCCTGCGGATCGGCGCCGGGCGCGCTGAGATCGTCGCTCAGCATCCGGGACGACAGCGAGAGGTCCATGCGCGCGTCCTCGAGGACGCTGTCATAGAGGTCGCGGAGATGGAGAACGGCGAGGAGAAGGAGCGTGCTCAGGAAGACGAGGATGAGAAGCGGTACGGAGCGTTTCAGCGCCGGCTCGGCCTTCACCCACCGCTTGTAGCCCGGGTCCGACAGGAGATCGGTCAAGCCGCGCAGCTCACCCATACGCGTTCGCGGCTCCCCACTCGCGTCAGCGTAATCCATGCGCCATCCCCCGAAACGCGTGCTAGAAAGCAAGCCGATCACTCCGATGCTGGCCCCCCGGCACCGTGCCCTCATACGAATCCATGGGATAACCTTTGTCCAGTCCTTGACAGTTGATTAACGGGCTCCGACTCACCGGAATTCGCGATAGTGGCGCGATGACCACGGTGGTTTTGTCGAGCGGCAGTGTCTCCCGGATAATCTTGAGCGCTCACGCAGGCTTAGACTTGCCAGACCGGTGCCCCATCGGGGATAGGTGAAGTCAGAGACTGTTCAACGGCGGCGCTAGACCGCGATCTCAGGGAGAAACATGCATGGTCGACGCTTCGGTCACATTGCCGCAATTCGTCTGGAGCAAGGTCGGAAACGACGAAGGTCGAGAAGCGGTGGCGTGGAAGTCTCCATCGGGCTGGATCAAGACGAGCCTCGGCGAGTTCCGCGCCATGGTGCGCGAGATCGCGCTCGGCTTGGCCGAGCTGGGCGTCGGGCCCGGCGACAAGGTGGCCATCCATTCGGAGAACCGGACCGAATGGATCGCAGCCGACCTGGCGATCATCACCCTGGGCGCGGCGGCCGTGCCGATCTACACCACGCAGCCGCGCGACCAGATCCGCTACATCCTCGAACACGCCGAGGCCAAGGCGGTCTTCATCTCGGGGCCCGAGATGGCCGAGACCTCGCGCGAGGCGGCGTCCGACCTCGGTCTCGACGTCATCGTGTTCGACACGCTCGCCGGCATGGGCGAGCGCGAGATCACGCTGTCCGCCCTTCGGGAACGGGGGAGGGCGGCCGACCAGGCGGCCTATGACCGCTGGATGGCCGAGCGCCGCCCGTCCGACCTCGCCGCCCTCATCTATACCTCGGGCACGACGGGCACGCCAAAGGGCGTGCTGCTGACGCATGCCAACCTCGCCCACAATATAGACGTCGCGCTCACGGGTGGCTTCTTCGCGGTCGAGCCGCGCATCGAGGGCGGCAAGCTCCTATCGTTCCTGCCCTTCGCGCACGTCTACGAACATACTGGCGCCTACGCGTTCCTTTGTACGGGCTACCCGCTCTATATTCTGCCCAATGTCGATACTTTGGTGGACGATCTCGCCGAAGTCCGGCCGATCCATTTCACGACCGTTCCCCGACTGCTGGAGCGCGTCTATGGCGGGATCAAATCGAAGGCCGCGCAGGAGCCGGGCATCAAGGGCAAGCTCATGCGCTGGGCCGTCGATCTGGCCGACAATTACGACGCCGACAAGGGTCCGACCCTCTCTCACCGGATCGCCGACAAGCTCGTCTATTCGAAGATGCGCGAACGGCTGGGCGGCCGGCTCGTCGGCATCACCTCAGGCGGCGCGGCCCTCTCGGCTAGCATCAACAAGTTCTTCAACGCCATCGGCGTGCCGGTCGGGGAGGGGTATGGGCTTACCGAGACCTCGCCCGTCGTCGCCATGTACGACCGGCACGATCTGCGGGCCGGCTCCATCGGCAAGGCGGTCAAGGACGTCGAGGTGAAGCTCGGCCCCGACGACGAGCTGATCGTGCGCGGCCCGAACGTCATGCAGGGCTACTACAAGATGCCCGAGGAAACGGCTGCGGTCCTTACCGAGGACGGCTGGTTCCATACCGGGGACATCGCGAGCCAGGACGCGGACGGCTTCCTCTACATCGTCGATCGCAAGAAGGAACTTTTCAAGCTGTCGACGGGCAAATACGTCGCGCCGGCGCAAATCGAGAACCGGCTGATTGCCAGCCCGCTCGTCGAGCAGATCGTCGTGATCGGCGACGGGCGGAAGTTCTGCTCGGCGCTCATCGTGCCCGACATGGCATCCCTGCGCGCCCGCTTCGACCACGATCCGTCCGAAGACCAGATCGACGCCGAAATGCGCAAGGAAGTCGATGCCGCCAACGAGGGCCTGCCGGCCTGGGAGACGGTGAAGCGGTTCGCACTCGTCGACGAGCCGATGACGATCGAGAGCGGGGAGTTGACGCCGACCATGAAGCGCAAGCGGCGCGTCATCAACGAGAAACGACGCGATGTGATCGAGGGCATCTATAGGTAGAAAATACCCCTATAGGTAGAATATCTCGTTGGCAGAGGCGGGATATCCTGTGGATGGCTGGAAATTCCGCCTAAATTTTATTTGGCGGGCCGTCTTACCTTCGCCGAATCGCCCTGTTAACTTTTGTTAGCGGGGAGACGATGATGCGGGTATTGCTGATTGAGGACGATTCGGCGGTAGCTCAGTCGATTGAGCTGATGCTGAAATCGGAGAGCTTGAACGTCTACGTGACGGACCTTGGCGAGGAAGGGATCGATCTCGGCAAGCTCTACGACTACGACATCATCCTTTTGGACCTGAACCTGCCTGACATGTCGGGCTACGAGGTACTGAAGAGCCTTCGCCGGGCCAAGATCGAGACGCCGATCCTGATCCTGTCGGGCATGGCGGGCATTGAGGACAAGGTGCGCGGCCTGGGCTTTGGCGCGGACGACTATCTCACGAAGCCGTTTCACAAGGACGAGCTGATTGCGCGGATCAACGCGATCGTTCGCCGCTCGAAGGGGCATGCGCAGTCGATCATCCAGACGGGCGAGCTGAAGGTGAACCTCGACACCAAGACGGTGGAGGTTCAGGGCGCCCGGGTGCATCTGACGGGCAAGGAGTACCAGATGCTGGAGCTTCTCTCGCTCAGGAAGGGCACGACGCTGACCAAGGAGATGTTTCTCAATCACTTGTATGGCGGGATGGACGAGCCGGAGCTGAAGATCATCGACGTCTTCATCTGCAAGCTCAGAAAGAAGCTCTCGGCCGCCACCGGCGGACAGAACTATATCGAAACCGTCTGGGGACGGGGATACATGCTCCACGCCCCGAAGGTGGATGCGGACTTCGCAACCGCCTGAGTCGGTGCGCCGAGAACCAAACCTTGAACAAGGCCTTTCAATCAGCGATGCGTCTGGCGCAACGCTCGGTTTCGGCGCGGCACCTACCTCATGACGGCGCCAGGGGGCACAGAGGATAGGTCAGGAAAGGCCTCCCCTCCCATGTCGCTAGTCTCGGATCTCGGCGCCCGCTTCACCCCCAGCCGAGAGCAGTCCGATACGCACCGCCTCTATCTCGGCGTCGTGTTCAAGCTGATGGCCATCCTACTCTTCGTCGGCATGGGCACGCTGGCGAAGATCGCGACCGAGACGATCCCGCTCGGGCAGGTGCTGTTCGCACGCAACGCGCTCGCCCTCATCCCCGTCTTCGTCGTCATCGCCCTGCAGGGCAAGATGCTCGAGGCCGTGCGGACGAGGCGGCCGGGCGCCCATTTGCTGCGCGCCCTCGTCGGCTTCGTCGGCATGTCCTTCGGGTTTGCCGCGCTCACCTTCCTGCCGCTCTCCGACGCGACGGCGATCAGCTACGTCGTCCCCCTCATGATCGTCGTCCTCTCGGCGGTGATGCTGCACGAGAACGTGCGCATCTATCGCTGGTCGGCCGTCGGCGTCGGCTTCATCGGCGTGCTCATCATGCTCTATCCGCAGCTGGGCGGCGGGGAGGATCGCTCGATGCTAGGCGTCGGTCTCGCCCTCGTCTCGGCTCTCGGCGCCGCGCTCGCCCAGGTGCAGGTCCGCCAGATGACGGCGACCGAGACCACGTCGAGCATCGTCCTCTACTTCACGATCTTCTGCGCCGTCTTCTCGCTCGCGACCATTCCGTTCGGCTGGGTGATGCCGCAAGGCGTGGACTGGGCGCTCCTCATCGCCATCGGCGTCCTCGGCGGCGCCGGTCAGCTTCTCCTGACGCAGAGCTATCGCTTCGCGCAGGCCTCCGTCATCGCGCCGCTCGACTACACGTCGATGATCTGGGCCTCGCTTTTCGGCTATATGATCTTCGGCGATCTCCCGGACGGCTTCGTCGTTACCGGCACGTTCGTCGTGATAGCGGCCGGCATCTTCGTGATCTACCGCGAGCGCCGCCTCGGCATCGATCGCACCCGCGCCCGCAAGGCGGGCTACCGGATCGTCAATTAGGCGGTTCGGCGCTGCGCGGGCCAAGAGACTGCGCGAGCCAAGAGACTGCGCGGGCCAGGAGGCACGCTGGTCAAGGCAGCATACCGGCCGTGGAACCGTACAGACCAAGCGACCGCGCTGGTCAAGCGTCGGCCAAGCGCTTAGAAGCGGGCGCGCCTCGACAGTTACCTCTTCGATCCCTTGCCCCTCTCTTGTCCGCCCAAGGCCCTGCCACAGCCGATGCCGACACCCCTCAATCGCGCCGACGTGGCGGATCGCACGGTGGAGGGCCTCGCCCGAATCCGCCGCGAGACCCCGCGCGTGCACGGGTTGACCAACAGTGTGGCGCAGACCTTCACCGCGAACGCGCTGCTCGCCCTCGGCGCGATCCCGACCATGACGGGTGCCGCCGAGGAGGTCGCCGATTTCGTCGGGGCAAGCCGTGCCCTCTACGTCAATCTCGGCACGCTCGACGCGTCCCGCCGTGCCGGTATCGATATCGCCATCGAAGCCGCGGCCGAGAGGGGCGTGCCGTGGGTGCTCGATCCGGCCCACTGCGACGGCTCGCCGAACCGCATAGCCTATGGGCGCGAGCTCCTGGGGCGGCGCCCGTCACTGCTGCGGATGAACTCCGCTGAATCCGTTGCCCTCTTCGGCGATCGGAAGGCTGGCGACATCTCCCGCGGCAGGGGGCTCGCGGTCGCCGTCACGGGCGCGCGGGATGTGGTATCTATGGGCGATGCTACCCATATCCTGCGCAATGGCCACCCGCTGCAGGCGAGGGTGACGGCCATCGGATGCGCTGGCACGGCCATCGTCGCCGCTTTCCTCGCCGTCGGCCTTCCGCCGCTCGATGCTGCCTTGGCGGGCATCACGGCGATGAACGTCGCGGCCGAGGACGCTGCGCGGCAGGTGGAAGGTCCGGGTAGCTTTGCCGTGGCGCTGCTGGATCGGCTTTATCATCTCGACGGGGATGCGATCGCCCTCCACCTCAAGATGGATTGACGGACAGAGGGAACGAATGGACGCCAAGACCTTGCGCCTCTACCTCATCATCGATGCCGATGGTGGGTATGACGACCTCACGGAGCGCGTCCGCGCCGCCTGCTCGGGCGGCGATGTGACGATGGTGCAGATGCGCTCCAAGCGGCTCGACGCCCGGGCGCAGGTCGATCTGACGCGCGATCTGGTGCGAACCTTAAGCGTGCCGGTCCTCGTCAACGACCGCGTCGACGTCGCCTTCTCGGCGGGCGCCGCGGGCGTTCACGTCGGGCAGGGCGACATCCATCCGGAGGACGCACACGCGATCATCGGACAGGCGGGGCTCGTCGGGCTGACGGTGCGCAGCGTCCTCGAGGCGCGGGCGGCGCCTTTGAGCGCGCTCGACTACGTCTCGATCGGTGGCGTCTTTCCGACGCGCACCAAGGCGGACGCGGCCGAACCGATCGGCCTCGACGGGTTGGCCGAGATCGTCGGCGTTCTGCGCGAGCGGGACGCCCGTATGCCGCTCTGCGCGATCGCGGGCATGGACGCGGACCGCGCCGGCGACGTCCTGCGCCAGGGCGTCGACGGCATCTGCGTGTCGTCCGCCATTCTCGGCGCCGACGATCCGGCCGCGGCCGCCGCCGTGATCACGGCCGCCCTCGAGGCCTCCTCGTGACCGCCATCGCCCTGACCATCGCCGGGTCGGATTCGGGCGGCGGGGCCGGTATTCAGGCCGACTTGAAGACATTCTCCGCGCTCGAGGTCTACGGTGCGAGCGTGCTCACCGCGTTGACGGCGCAGAATACGTGCGGCGTCTCAGACGTGCACGACGTCCCGGCGCCCTTCGTCTCCGCGCAGATCGATGCCGTTATGGAGGACCTCGCCGTCGATGCCGTCAAGATCGGCATGCTCTCGCAGATCGTGGTCATAGACGCGGTGCGCGCTGGCCTCGACAGGCACGCGGCCGCGAACGTCGTTCTCGATCCGGTCATGGTCGCCGCCTCGGGCGACCCCTTGATCGCGGATGAGGCGGTGGCGGCCCTGCGCGAGCGGCTGATGGTGCGGGCCGACATCCTCACGCCCAACCTGCCCGAGGCCGCCCGGCTGCTCGGCACGGCACAGGCGCACGACGAGGCCGCGATGGCCGAACAGGCGAAAGCTCTCGTCGCGCTCGGCGCCCGCGCCGTGCTTATCAAGGGCGGTCATGGCCACGGGTCGGAAAGCCTCGACATTCTTCACGACGGCAACGCTCTCCATCGCCTCGGCGCGCCGCGCCACCGGACCGACAACACGCACGGAACGGGCTGCACCCTCTCTTCCGCCATCGCGGCCGGCCTCGCGAAGGGCCTGCCGATGCGCGCCGCCGTCGAGGGCGCGAAAGCCTATGTGTCGGAGGCCATTCGGCGCTCGGACGAACTGGCGATCGGCCGGGGTCATGGCCCCGTCCACCATTTCCACGGCCTATGGCAGGACAACTCAGCATCATGATCGAGACCACACGGCGCTCCCTCCTCCTCGCCGGCCTCGGCGGTGCCGTCGCGAGCCCGGCCGTGCTGCGGGCCGAGGAGGGCGTGCGGACGTGGAAAATGGTCACCTCCTGGCCGATGAATTTGCCGGGACCGGGAATGACGGCGGCCCGCCTCGCGCGGCGTATCGAGCGTCTGAGCGCGGGCCGGATATCCGTCGAGGTCTATGCCGCGGGCGAGTTGACGCCCGCACTCGGCGTCTTCGATGCGGTCGGCGAAGGCACGGCCGAGCTCGGTCACACCGCCTCACTCTTCTGGAGCGGCAAGGCGCCTCTTGCGCCGTTCTTCACCGCCGCGCCCTTCGGTCTGACCCCCCTCGAACACATGACCTGGATCACGCATGGCGGCGGCCAGGACGCGTGGGACGCGCTTTATGCGCCCTTCGGCCTCAAGCCTTTCATGGCCGGCAATACCGGTTTCCAAATGGGAGGCTGGTTTCGCGAGCGCGTCACGTCGCTCGACGATATCCAGGGCCTCAAGATGCGGATGCCGGGGCTCGGCGGCGAGGTGCTCTCGCGCCTGGGTGCGACGGCCGTCTCCGTTCCGCCGGGCGAGATCCTGCCGGCCCTCCAGAGCGGGCTCATCGATGCAGCCGAGTTCCTCGGGCCCTGGAGCGACCGCGCCCTCGGGCTGGCCGACGTCGCGCCCTACTACGCCTGGCCCGGCTTCCACGAGCCGAACGGCTCGTCCGAATGCCTCGTCTCGATCGACGCCTGGAACGCGATCGACGACGAGCTGCGCGATGTCCTGAGCCATGCGTGCGCGGCCGAGAACGCGTTCAGCCTCGCCGAATCGGAATGGGAGAACGCGAAGGCACTGCGCGAGCTCGTCACGATGGGCGTGACGCTCTTTCGCTATCCCGACGACGTCCTCCTCGCGGCCCGGGCGGCGGCCGAGTCGCTCTACGACGACCTTGCGGCCGCGGGGCCCGAAGCGCGTGCGCTCATCAGCTCCTACAGGGCGGCGCGTGAGGCTCTCTCGTTCTGGGCCAGCCGGACGTCCGTGCCCTTGAGCGCGGCTCGCCAGATGTAGCTTGCCCCAAGCTCCTCTGCCGCCGGCTGTGGCTCTATGCACACAGCGTGACATCTTCGCATGGATTTTGGGCAGTCATCCTTGATGACGCAAACGTCAGCCGGCAGGTTCGTCTCCAGATTTCGAGAAGCGATCCGGTTCGGGGGAACTGACATGGGTATCAAGACCAACGTGATGCTGACGAGCGCGCTCACCGCGCTCTCCATCGCCGCCACCACGCTGTCGGCGCAAGCCGGCGGCTTCGCACTGCGCGGCCAGAGCAGCTACGGCCTCGGCAGCGCCTTTGCCGGCATCGCCGCACCGGGCGCCTCGCCCTCGTCGATGTACTACAACCCGGCGGCCATCAACCATCAGGGTATCGGCCTGACGACCGAGACGAACCTGACGGTCCTTATTCCGCGCGTCGAGATCAACATTTTCGAGGCGACCGGTCCGATCGGGACGAGCGGCGGCCTTCTGGCGACGCCGACGACGCCGATCACGCTGCCGGGCGTCGGCACGGTGCCGATCGCGGCCGTCGCGCCCAACGTCGCGCTCCAGGCCGGCGCCGACACGCTGCTGCGCAGTCAGAACCTCGGCACGAACGGCACGGGCAACATCGGCTCGCTTGCGGTCACGCCGGCTTCCTACCTTGCCGTCAACCTCGGCATGTTCGGGCTGGACGACCGGATCACCTTGGGCCTGGCCAACACCACGCCATTCGGCTCCACGACGAAGAACGACTACGATTCGGCCGCGCGCTTCCAGGGGCGCACCTCCGAGGTTCGTGTCATCAACTCCTCACCCACGATCGGCTTTCGGGTCAACGAGGCGTTCAGCGTTGCCGCCGGCCTTCAGGTGTCCTTCGCCGATGTGCGCCTGACGCAGGCGCTCGCCGTGCCGAGCCCGATCCCCGGCATCGGCCTCGACGTCGATGGTGACATCGAAGGTTTCGACCGCGCGCTCGGCTGGACGTTGGGCGCGACCTTCAGCCCGACGGACCGTACCGAGATCGGCGTCGGCTTCCGTTCGGCCGTCTTCCACGAGCTCGACGGCACCGGCAAGATCAGCGGCCCGTCGTCCCGCGTCCAGCGCGATCTGGGTGGCATCACGGCCGAGCTCAACCTGCCCGAGCTCCTCAGCGTCGGCCTGCGCCACCAGGCGACGCAGGACGTGACCCTGCTCGCGGGCTTCGAGTGGCAGAACTGGTCGCGCTTCAAGGAGCTTCGCGTCGCCTTCGATACGCCGGGCCTTCCCGACTCGGTCGTCCAGCAGCGCTACGAGGACGGCTACTACTTCTCGCTCGGTGCCGAGTTCGCCGCGAGCGACGCCCTCACGCTCCGTACGGGCGTCGGTTACGAGATCAGCCCGGTCACGGACGATTTCCGCTCCGTCCGTCAGCCCGACTCCGACCGCATCTGGGCGTCGCTCGGCGCGTCCTACGAGATCAACGATCGCTTCGCGGTGAACCTATCCTACTCGCACATCTTCGCCGACGAGGCCCCGATCAACCTCGCGCTGGCCGATAATCCGAGCCGCGGCGCCCTGCGCGGCGAGGGCAACACCGCAATCGACATCGTCGGCATCTCGCTGCGCTCCAAGTTCGGCCACAGCGAGCCCACCGAGGAGATCCGAGAGGTCTTCTACAAGCCGTAGGGCGGACTACGGCAAGCAGACAAAGAAGAAGGCCGGCGCTGAAGCCGGCCTTTTTCGTTCTCGTTCCCGCTTAAACGGTGCTTAGGAGGTAACGATCGCGTCGCCGTCCACAGTCTTCTTGCGGGAGTCCATGAAGCGGTCGAACTCTTCCTTGTCGCGAGCGCGGCGAAGCTCCTTCATGAAGTCGGCGAACTCGCGCTCCTGCGCCTCGAGCTGGCTGCGCTCTTCCTCGAGGCGCTTCAGCGTCGCCTCGCGGTAGTCGTCGAACGCGACGTTGCCGGTGCGGGTAAAGCCGCCGGAGAAACGCTCCGGCGAAGCAAATCCGTTACGACGGCCCATCCGGCGCAGCTTACCCGTCAGTTCCTGACCTTCGTTCATGAAGCGATCTCCCCAGACGACGTATGCGATCATGGCTAGACCAAGTGGCCAGTAGATCATGAAGCCCAAAATCGTCCCGACAACTGTCATCGGGGACCAGGCAGGCTTGAGAACAAGGGAATTCATCGTGGTCTCCATGTGTTTGCGATGCATTCAAGGTGGGAGTGCTTGAAGCGCCGTTCAAGACGTCGTGAGCCGATAAATGTCGTGAGCGTCGTTTCACCCCGTTGACACTAGGCACCGCGCGGCCGGGAAACCCGTTCACGACGCTTGCAACGTCATCGAACCGTCGCGCAATGTCCTCATCGTCCGCCGCGATGAAACAGGCCCACGCCGCACCTCTTGAGAGAGCCTATCGATGAACGCGCACGATCCTGCCGTGATGCCGGCGAGAGGCGCGAGGCGTCGCTGCCGCACGCTCTTCGTCTCCGATATCCATCTTGGCATGCGCGGCGCACAGGCCGAGCGCTTCCTTGCCTTTCTGAAGGGCATTGACGCGCAGACGATCTATCTGGTCGGCGATATCGTCGACGGCTGGAAGCTGAAGCGGCGCTGGTATTGGCCGCAGAGCCACAATGACGTGGTGCAGACTCTCCTCGACCGGGCTCGGCAGGGCGCGCGGATGGTCTACATCCCCGGGAACCATGACGAACTCCTGCGCGGCTTCTACGGCACCCATTTCGGCGGCATCGAGGTGACGGAGACCGCCATGCACAAGGCGGCCGACGGCAAGCGTTACCTCGTCATCCATGGCGATCAGTTCGACGTCGTGGTGCGCCGTGCCCGCTGGCTCGCCTTCGTTGGCGATGCCGGATACGTCCTCGCCCTTCGCGCCAACGTCCACGTCAACAGGCTGCGGCGCCGGCTCGGCTTTTCGTACTGGTCGCTCTCCGCATGGCTGAAGCACCGGGTGAAGGAGGCCGTCGGCGCGATCGGAGACTTCGAGAGGGCACTCTCCGATGCCGCCATCAAGGTCGGCGCCGACGGTGTCATCTGCGGGCATGTGCACACCGCCGCGATGCACGATGTTCATGGCGTTCGCTACATCAATACGGGCGACTGGGTTGAGAGCTGCACGGCGGTCGTCGAAAACTTTGACGGCACCTTTGAAATCATCGAAGATTTGGCCCAGACCGGATTGATTCCATCGACCGGCCAACTGTCGGCCGAGAGGCCGACGCTCGCCCCGTCCGGGCGTCGGACGGCGGCGAACCGGGTCCCGGCCGATGTCTCGCGAGGATGAGATCATGCGTATCCTAGTCGTGACCGATGCGTGGCATCCCCAGATCAATGGCGTGGTGCGCGCGCTGGAGACGACGGCGCTCCACGCGCGCGACTTGGGCGCCGACGTGGTCTTCCTCAATCCGCAGCCATTCACGACCGTGCCCATCCCAACCTATGAGGAGATCCGGCTCAGCCTCGCGACCCGGACCAAGGTCGCCCATCTCATAGACGAGGCGCGGGCCGACTACATTCACATCGCGACCGAGGGCACGCTCGGCCATCTTGCCCGGTCGGTCTGCCTCAGGCAGGGGCGCCGCTTCACGACCAGCTTCCACACGAAGCTCCCGGAATATCTCGCCGTCCGGAAGGTGATGCCCAGTCGGCTGACCTACGCCTACCTCCGCAATTTCCACAATGCGGGTGCCGGCATCATGGTCTCCAACGCGAGCCTCGATGCGGAGCTCGCGGGCCACGGGTTCCGCAACCTCCTGCGCTGGCAGCGCGGCGTCGACTGCGAAGCGTTCCGCCCTCTGCACATGCAGCCCGCCGCGCCGAAGGACGCTCTACTCACCGATCTGCCGGGCCCGGTGCACCTCTATGTTGGACGCGTCTCGGTGGAGAAGAACCTCGAAGCCTTTCTCGACCTCGATCTGCCGGGCACCAAGGTCGTCACCGGCCGCGGACCGCAGCTCGATGAGCTGAGGGGGGCCTATCCCGATGTCGTCTTCACCGGCCCGCGCTCGGGGGCCGCGCTCGCCGCGACCTACGCGTCGGCCGACGTCTTCGTCTTCCCCTCGGTGACCGATACGCTCGGCCTCGTCTGCCTGGAGGCGATGGCGTCGGGCGTGCCGGTCGCGGCCTATCCGGTGACGGGGCCGCGCGACATCATCGGACCGGGAGGGGCCGTCGACGCCGATCTCGGGACCGCCATCGCGCGGGCGCTCGCCGTCGATTCGGAAGCCGCGCGGGCGCGGGCGCTGGAATTCACCTGGGCCAAGGCGACCGGACAGTTCATCGAGAACGTTCTCGTCGCCAACGGTGACCGCAGTCTGGCCGCGTGAATGACGATGGCGCCGCCGATCCGCGCGGATGTCGTGGCCGCCGCCGCTCGCATCGTGGGCGAAGCCGTCCGCACGCCGCTCCTTCGCTCGCACACACTCGACGCGCGGTGCGGACGGACGGTCCTCCTCAAGGCGGAGACACTGCAGCGAACGGGTTCGTTCAAGTTCCGCGGCGCCTATAACGCAGTCCGGCAGATCCCCGAGGACAGGCGCGCGGCCGGTGTGGTCGCGCCGTCCTCCGGCAACCACGCACAGGGGCTCGCCGAGGCGGCGCGGCTGG
The DNA here is from genome assembly GCA_963799285.1 of uncultured Alphaproteobacteria bacterium. Lineage (GTDB taxonomy): Bacteria > Pseudomonadota > Alphaproteobacteria > Rhizobiales > CAWCWK01 > CAWCWK01. The sequence goes on along the minus strand of CAWCWK010000004.1, from coordinate 2,426,085 downwards.
CGGGAATGCCTTGCACGATCGTCATGCCGGCCGACGCACCGGCCCTCAAGACGGCGCGGACCCGGGCGCTCGGGGCCACGGTGCGGCCCTATGATCGCGCGCGCGAGGACCGGCTTGCGATTGCGCAGGGCATCGCGGCCGAGACGGGTGCTACGCTCGTCCCGCCCTTCGACCACCCACACGTCATCGCGGGGCAGGGCACGTGTGGGCTCGAGATGGGCGAGCAGGCCGCCGCGCTCGGCCTGACGCTCGACGCCGCGCTCGTCTGCTGCTCGGGCGGCGGGCTCGCCGGCGGTATCGGCCTCGCGCTGCCGGGCGTCGACACCTACACGGTCGAGCCGGCGGGGTTCGACGACATGAGCCGCTCGTTGGGCTCGGGTAGACGTGAACGGAACGCCGCCCCGACCGGGTCCGTGTGCGATGCGCTCCTCGTCGAGACGCCAGGCGAGATCACCTTCGCCGTCGCGCAGCGGACGCTTGCAGGCGGGCTCGTCGTGACGGACGAGCAGGCGATGGAGGCGATGGCCTTCGCCTTCACCGAGCTCAAGCTCGTCGTCGAGCCGGGCGGTGCCGTCGCGCTGGCCGCCCTCCTCTTCGATCTCGTGCCCGAGCGCTACGAGACGGTCGGCGTGGTGCTCTCGGGCGGCAATGTGGACCCGACGTTCTTCTCGCGCGTCCTGGCCGAGCATGCGATCACGAAAGCGCCGTAAGGCGCGCGCATTTATTGCATCATGACCGATGCCGCCGAGGCCACAGCACCGCCGACCGCCGTTTCGACCGAGGCGGCGCAGGCCGCCCCACGCCTCGATGCGCTCGAAGGCGGAACCCTGCTGCGCGCGACGGGGCCCTGGACGATAGACGAGAGCGAGACGCTCGACGCCCAATGCGTAGCCGTCCCCGAAATGGGCGGCCGCGACGTCCGCATCGACGTCGCCAACGTCTCGGCGCTCGACACCGCCGGTGCGTGGTTCCTGACCCGCCTGCAAAAACGGCTGGTGGAGGCCGGCAACGGCGTCGCGATCAGCGGCGCCGCTCCGGAGCGGGCGAGCCTTCTCAAGACGATCGAGGACCAGAAGCCGGGCACGATCGAGACCGCCCGGGAGCGCGTGCCCATAGTCGCCCTCCTGGGCGGATCGATCCTGAAGACGGGCCGGGAGACGGTCAGCCTCCTCGCCTTCTTCGGCGCCTTCGTCGCGGCGCTCGGTCGCATCGCGCGCCGGCCGACGACGTTGCGCGTCACCTCGATCCTCCACCATGTCGATCATGCCGGTCTGCGCGCCGTGCCGATCGTCACGCTGATATCTCTCCTCATCGGCGCCATCCTGACGCAACAGGGCGTCTTTCAGCTGAAGGCGTTCGGGGCCGAGCAGTTCGCGGTCGATCTCGTCGGCATCCTCATCCTGCGCGAAGTCGGCATTCTCCTCACGGCCATCATGGTCGCGGGTCGTTCCGGCAGTGCGATCACGGCCGAGATCGGCTCGATGAAGATGCGCGAGGAGATCGACGCGCTGCGTGTTCTGGGGCTCGACCCGATCGACGTGCTGCTGGTGCCGCGCATCATCGCGCTCATCATCGCGCTGCCGCTTCTCGGCATCGTGTCGGGCGCGGCCGGCCTGGTCGGCGCTTCGATCACGGCTTGGCTGGCGGCGGGCGTAACGCCGACGGCCTTCATCGACCGGCTGCGGGAGGCCGTCGATTTCACGACCATCTCGGCCGGCCTCTTCAAGGCGCCAGCCATGGCCCTCGTCATCGGTCTCGTCGCCTGCCTCGAAGGCCTGCGCGTGAAGGGCAGCGCGGAATCGCTCGGCCGGCGCGTCACCTCCTCCGTGGTGAAGGCGATCTTCCTCGTCATCGTGATGGATGCCGTCTTCGCCATCTTCTACACCGCGATCGACTGGTGACGGCATGAGCGCATCGGACACCACGACGGTCGATACGATCATGTCGGTCCAGGACCTCACCGTCGTCCTCGGCGGCCGGACGATTCTCGGCGATCTCGACCTCGACGTGCGGCGGGGCGAGGTGCTCGGTATTGTCGGACCGTCAGGCTGCGGCAAGTCGGTGCTGCTGCGGACCATGATCGGCCTCGTGCCGCAGGAGGCGGGCAATGTCCGCATTCTGGGCGTCAACATGCGCGATGCCGAGGACGACGAGCGGATGCGGATCGGCCGCCAGCTCGGCGTCCTCTTCCAGCAGGGCGCGCTTTTCTCGTCGCTGACGGTCCGGCAGAACGTGGAGGCGCCGATGCGCGAGCATCTCGATCTTCCGGCACGCCTCATGGACGAGCTGGCCGATCTCAAGCTCGCCCTTGTCGGCCTGCCGCCAGAAGCGGGCGCCAAGATGCCGTCCGAGTTGTCGGGCGGCATGATCAAGCGCGCCGCGCTCGCCCGCTCGCTGGCGCTCGACCCGAAGGTCCTCTTCCTCGACGAGCCGACGGCGGGGCTCGATCCCTTGAGCGCCGCAAGGTTCGACGAGCTCATCCGCTCGCTCCAGAAGACGCTCGGTCTGACCGTCTTCATGGTCACGCATGACGTCGACAGTCTCTATCAGATCTGCGACCGCATCGCCGTTCTCGGCGACGGTCACGTGCTGCTCGCCGGCACGGTCGAGGACATGAAGGCGTCCGACCACCCCTGGATCCACGACTACTTCCACTCCGCCCGCGCCCAGCGCCAGAACGCGGCGGCTTGAGGACGACACCCATGGAAACCCGCGCCAACTCCCTCATCGTCGGCCTTTTCGCGCTTCTCGCGATCGCGGCGGCCGGCATCTTCACCTGGTGGCAGTCGAGCGGGACGGGCGGCGCGACGCGCGAGGTCCTCTTCGTCTTTCCCGGATCCGTGGCCGGCCTGACGGCGGGCAGCCCCGTCCTCTTCAACGGTATCAAGGTCGGCGATGTGACCGGCCTCTCGCTCGACCCCGAGAACCTGCGCGTCGTCAACGTCACCGCCCGCGTGAGCGAAGATGCGCCGGTGAAGACGGATACCCGCGCCATGCTCGAGTTCCAGGGCCTGACGGGCTATGCCTCCATCGGCCTCACGGGCGGCTCCTTCATCGCCGATAGCCTGTTCGCCGAAGAGGGTGTGCCGCGCCTCGAGGGGCAGCAGTCGACGATGACGCAGCTTCTCGCGAATGGTCAGGGTATCGCCGAGCGCGCGACGTCCATCCTCGACCGGGCCGACGACCTCTTGGGAACAACGGCACCCGATATCACGGCGACGGTCGCCAGCGCCTCTGTCATCAGCCGCAACCTCGCGACCGCGTCGGAAGACGTCGCGACCGTACTCGATGCCGCCGGCGACGTCGCATCGAGCTTTCAGGCCCTGTCGGGACAGGTCGGATCACTGGCCGACGAGGTCGGCCAGACGATCGGGCGTATAGATATCGACGAGATCAACACCGCGCTCGGCAATGTCGCGTCCGTCACCGGCACTCTGGCGGCCAACGAGGTCGAGATCGGCCAGCTCCTCGCCAATGCCGAGACCGCCTCGACGCAGCTGACTGAATTGCTGACCCAGGCCGGCGCCTTCGCGGCCGAGGCCCGCCAGGCCGTCTCGTCCACCCGCACCGTCATCTCGACCGTCGAGCAGCTGACCGACGCCATCGAGCCGGAGCGCGTGAGCAGCATTCTTGCCAATGTCGATGCGGCCACCGATCTCGTTCGCGCCAATGGACCCGATATCACGCGCCTCGCCCGCAATGCGGGTGAAGCGACGGAGCGGCTCAACACGATCCTCGGCGATGCGAGCGGTATCGGCGCCCGGGTCAGCGAAGTGACCGCCGCGATCGATCCGGAGGTCTTGGGTGACGCGGTCTTCAACGTGCGCAGTCTCACGGAGACGCTAGCCGCCAGCGGCGAGGAGGTGGCCTCGACGATCGCTTCCGCCCGCACCGCCGTCGATCGCGTGTCAAGCGCTCTGGAGGGCACGGACGGTATCGGCACACGGGTCAGCGCCATAGTGGAAGGGATCGATCCTGTCGTCCTCGGAGAGACGGTCGCGTCCGTTCGCGATGCGACGGCCAGCGCGGGGCGCACGGCCGCCGCCGCCGAGCGCGCCATCGCGGCCATCGACGCCGAGGCTCTCGGCGATACGGTCTTCAATGTTCGCAGCCTGACCGAGACGTTGGCGGGCAGCGCCGAGGGCGTCTCGCGCACCATTGCCTCCGTCGAGACCGCGTCGCAGCGTGCGGCTGCCGCGCTCGAGGGGACGGAGACGCTCGGCGCGCAGGTCGAGGCCATCGTGTCCGGTATCGACCCGGTTGCCCTCGGAGAGACGGTCGCGTCCGTTCGCGATGCGACGGCCAGCGCGGAGCGCACGGCCGCCGCCGCCGAGCGCGCCATCGCGGCCATCGACGCTGAGGCTCTTGGCGATACGGTCTTCAATGTTCGCAGCCTGACCGAGACGTTGGCGGGCAGCGCCGAGGGCGTCTCGCGCACCATTGCCTCCGTCGAGACCGCGTCGCAGCGTGCGGCTGCCGCGCTCGAGGGGACGGAGACGCTCGGCGCGCAGGTCGAGGCCATCGTGTCCGGTATCGACCCGGTTGCCCTCGGAGAGACGGTCGCGTCCGTTCGCGATGCGACGGCCAGCGCGGAGCGCACGGCCGCCGCCGCCGAGCGCGCCATCGCGGCCATCGACGCTGAGGCTCTTGGCGATACGGTCTTCAATGTTCGCAGCCTGACCGAGACGTTGGCGGGCAGCGCGGAGGGCGTCTCGCGCACCATCGCCTCCGTCGAGACCGCGTCGCAGCGTGCGGCTGCCGCGCTCGAGGGGACGGAGACGCTCGGCGCGCAGGTCGAGGCCATCGTGTCCGGTATCGACCCGGTCGCCCTCGGAGAGACGGTTGCGTCCGTTCGCGATGCGACGGCGAGCGCGGAACGGGCCGCCGCCGCCATCGATCCGGAAGCGCTGGGCGACGTCGTCTTCAACGTTCGCAGCCTGACGGAAACGTTGGCGGGCAGCGCCGAGGGCGTCTCCCGCACGATCGCATCGGCCGAAACCGCCGCCGCCCGCGCCGCATCCGCGCTCGAAGGCACGGAGGAGCTTGGCCCGCGCATCGACGAGATCGTCGGTACGGCCTCCTCGGCCGCCACGCGCATCGACCAGGTCCTGGCGGGGGTCACGCCTGACGCCGTCGGGCGCGTGCTGGACAATGTCGCGGCCGCGAGCGAGAGCGCCAATACGCTCCTCACGGAAGCGCAAGGCCTTCCGGCCTCGCTCGACTCCACCCTCGTGACGGCGCGCGGTGCCGTTCGCGACGTGCGCGGCGTGGTCGAGGCCATCGATCCGGAACGGGTCCGGGCCTCGATCGCCGACGTGAACACGCTGACGGCTTCGCTCGCGGCGCAGACGCCCGACATCGAGGCGGCGGTCGACAACATCCGTACCGCCAGCGAGCGCGCCAATGCCGTGCTCGGCGAGGCGTCGGAGTTCAGCGCATCGCTCAACGACGTGAGCGCCTCCGCACGGACGCTCGTCGCGCGGCTGGATACGATCCTAGCGGAAGTCGAGCCCGAAGCCGTCGGCGCGACGGTCGGCAACCTTCGAGACTTTACAGGCACCCTGGCGGAGAACAGGGACGCGGTCGGACAGACGCTGCAGGACGTGTCGGGCCTCGCGGCGCGCCTGCGGGAATCGGCCGACAAGGTCGACGGTCTCATCGGTTCGGCTCAAGGACTGGTGGACGAACAGGCTGAGACGCTCCTTGCCGACGCCTCGGCGGCGGCGCGCAGCCTGCGCGATCTCTCCACCGACCTCGGCGCCCGCGTGCCGCAGATAGCGGAGAACCTCAACAGCTTCACCGGTCGAGGCCTGGAGGGGCTGACGGACCTCATCCAGGAGGGCAAGCGAACGGTAGGCACGCTCGACCGGGTCATCGGCTCGGTAGAGAGCAATCCCGAGCAATTCCTCTTCGGGCGGAGCGGCGGGTCCGAATACCAGCCGCGCGGGCGGCAGTAAGCCGACAATGGGCTGGCGCTTGTGTCCCCCATGACACGGCGCTTCGCCACCATCCCGCTATAGTGGACGCGCGCTTTGCGAAGGCGAGGCCGCGAGTCGAAAGGGTATCTGGTGGCCAAAGCTTCCTCTCACGCAGTCGAGCGCCGCGTGCGCCGCGCCGCGATGGCGGTCTGCCTCGCGCTCGGCGTGAGCGGCTGCGCGTCGGTGCTGGGGACCGAGGCGACCACCATCATCTACGACCTCGATATTCCGGACGTGGGCCGTACCGGCATCGCGACCGTCGTCGCAGTCCCAAGCGCCACCGCCATCCGGGTCCTCGAGACGGACCGCATCGCGGTGCGCCCGACGCCCGCCACCTATGCCTTCTACCCCGATGCGACCTGGACCGATGCGCTGCCGGCGCTGGTGCAGGCGAGGGCGGTGCAAGCCTTCGAGAACGCTTCGGCCCTCCAATCCATCGGCCGCTCCAGCGACGGTCTCGCTGCGCGCTATCAATTGCTTCTCGACATCCGCGCGTTCGAGCTGCGATCCGGCCCGCCCGAGATCGCGCGGGTCGCGATCTCCGCCAAGCTCTTGAGCCTGTCGTCCGGCCTGGTCGTCGCCGCGCGTATCGTCGAATCCGATGTGACTGCGCTCAGCGACGAGGCGGACGACGCCGTGGCGGCGCTCAACGGCGCCTTCGAGGACGCCATGCGCGAAGTCGTCGCCTGGGCCGGCCGGCAGATCTAACCGGACGATTCCGATAGATTCGGCCCAGATCCGATCCCCCATAGATTCGCTTGAACCTTCGCCCTTCCGCCCCGTCATCCTCGGACACCGGCCCGAGGATCCAGAGCGGCGGTCGCATCGCTCTGGTCCTGAGCGAACCGTCGCAGAGGGTCGAGTGTTTGCGCCGTTACGCGAGGGTCCCGCCTATGGGCCCCTAGGTCCTCGGGTAGCCAGACGGGAATGACGGCAGAAGATCACCCGACCTTCCAGCCCAAGCTGAGGCCCCCTACGGGATTGAACGAAGGGCGCCACGACGGGCGCCCCTCGTAATCCTTCGCTATGACAGGCGGCCGCTGGTGTGGGCAAGCATGGTGTAGACCTTGCCCGTCTCCGACATCAGGTAGTCCTGCGCGGCGTTGCCGTTCGGCTCGTCCTTCGCGACCTGCCGCAGCAGGTTCTCGAAGTCCTCGAGATAGCGCTCGACGGACGTGCGGAACTCCTTGTCGCGCGCATAGCGGCGGCGGATGTCGTCATAGGTCTTCTGGCCCTGCAGCGTATAGAGGCGGCGGGTGAAGACGTTTCGTTCGCCATCCTTGTAGCGGTCCCAGAGGCTCATGAACGCGTCGTGGTCGATGGCGCGCGCGATGTCGACCGATAGCGAGTTCAGCGACTCGACCATATGGATCGGCGTGCGCGCGCTCGGGATCGGCTGGCGCGTGCGGGGTTGGGCCTCGAGCGCGGGCTCCGCGCGGTCCGGCTCGGCGCGGGCGGGCTCGGTGCTGCGGACGCTGGGCGCCGGCCGCTCGATCGCCTCTTGAAGGGCCGCTTCGAGGTCACGCGAAAGCGCGGGATCCTCGGCGCTCCTCGGCGGTTCGGCGAAGCTCCGCTCGGCCGGCGGCATGGATTGCGGACGCAGCGGCTCCCGGGCCGGGGTGCTGGCCGTCACGACGGTCTCGCGCTCGTCGCGGCGCGGGGTCGTCTCGCCGCGCGTGGCGGCCGCGAAGGACGGCACGCTTACGTCGAGCTGACCGGCCTGCCGGCTGGCGATCTCGGAAAGCTCGCGCAGCGCCTTGATCTGGTCCGACACGACGCGACGCATCGACTGCGCGCCTTCCTCGGCCTCCTTCGGAATCTGGATGGCGCCGTCCCGCAGAAGCGAGCGCGTGCTGTCGATCTCGCGGCGGATCGTCTCGCTCATCCCGCGCATCTCGCCGGCCGAGTCGGCGAAGCGCGCCATGGCTTCGTCGAGCGCACCCGAGATCGAGGCGACGGATTGCTCGTAGGTCCTTGCGATCGCGGCCGAGACGTCCTGCCCCTTCGCGGTAGCCTCTTCGCGCATGGCCTCGATACGGCCCTCGAAGGCCGCCTCGATCGACCGTGCGGCCGAGGCGAGGGCCCCGGCGGCTTCCTGCGAGCGGGCCTGCGCGTTTGCAAGCGAGCCTTCGAGGCGCTGCGCGAGCGCCTGGACGCGGCCCTCGATCGCCTCGACCTCCTCGCCGACCGAACTCGACAGCGCGCCGATCCGGGACTCGCGCTCGGCGAGCCCCTGGTCGATGCGCCGGTTGACGGCGTCGACCGCCCGGGCCGCCGTAGCCAGACTGTCGGACTGGGCCTCGAAGCGCTCGGTAAGTTGCGCGACATCGGCGACGATATGTCCCGCCGTCTCGCGCATCGTGTCGACGCGCTCGCCCATGAGACCGCTCGTCTCGCTGGCGTCCCGAACGACACGCTCGAGAAGATCGCGAAGGGCGGCGGCCTGATCGCCGAGCTGGATCTCGACACGGGCGAGATCGCGGGTCGCGCTCTCCGAGGTCTCGGTGACGAGCTGTGCGGCCGCTTCGATGCGAGCGGTCACGTCGGTCATCCGGCCGCGCAGCCGCTCGCCGCTTTCATCCATCGCCGTGAGGAGGGCGCCGCCCTTGCCGTCGAGCGTCTCGCTGATCTCGCCTGCGCGGCTCGAGACGACGTCCGCGATGGTGTTCGAGAGTGTCTCCAGGCGCGAGAGCATCTCGCCGCCTTGGGTATCGAGCACATTCGACAACTCGGTCGTGCGGCCCTCCAGCGTGGTTGCGAGTTCGTCGGAAAGCCGGGCGGTCCGGCCGTCGAACATGGCGGAGAGGGCGCTGACGGCGTCCTGCATCCGCCCCGCCGCCGCATCGCCCCGCGCGCCCAGCGTCTCGGCCAGCGTCTCGCCGCTCGCCAAGACGTCGCGGATCGTGCCACTGCGCTCATCGAGCATCGCGCCGATCACCCGGGCGACCGAGCCGCTGCGCGTGTCGAGTTCGGTGCGAAGCGCCGCTATGGCCTCCTCGATATCGGATGCGATCTTGTCGCCGCGCTCGCCGAGGGCCGCGACGAGATCGCCGCCCTTGTCGTCGAGGAGGGCGTTCATTGCCGTAGTCTGCTTCTCAAGCACCTCGTGGAGGGCATCGGCCAGGGCCTCGCTGCGGGCGGCGACGCCATTCGCCGCCTTCTCGGTACGACTGACCTGTGCGTCGAGCGCTGCCTCTAGGCGGGCTGCCCGGGCGTCCGCGATGTCGATGACCTTGCCGGTGCCATCCTCGAACGCGCCAGAGATCCGGGCGAGTTCCGACCCGATCGAGGCGGCGGCGCGCTGGGCGCTCTCCTCGATCGCGGCCTCGGCCGCGACCTTGGCCGAGCTCAGGACGGTCTCCAACTCGGCGCCCTGGCGCTGCAGAGCCTCGGCGGTCTCGGCGATCGCGTTGCGAAGCGCGCCCTCGATGGCCGCGACCTGGTTCTCGCTGTCGTTGCGAACGGCCTCGGCCCGATCCGCCACGAGCGCGTCGACGTCTCCCGCGCGCTTCTCGAGCACGTCCAGCACGATCTGCGTGCGGCGGTTGAAGGCCTCGGTGCTCTCGGCAAGACGCGAGACGATATGCGCAGCCCGGCTCTCGACGGATTCATCGAGGCCCTTGCTGGCCGCCGAGAAGGTCTCGGCCGCGGCCTCGGCCTGCTGCGTGATCTCGGTCGCGCTTCGCGTGATCGCGCCGTCTATCGTCCGGCGCAGCGCCTCGATGCGGCCCGCCGCCTCGCCGCTCAGCGTTTCGCTGCCGGACGCGAGGATCGCCTCGAGACGTTCGGTCTCGCTCGCCAGCGTCCCCGCTACCGTCGCGGCGTTCTCCGCCAGACGGATCTGGGCGGCCTCGATCGTCTGGGTGAAGGCGGCGAGGAGCGTATCGGTCGTCGTCCTGGTGCTGCTGGCGAGGTTCGCGTCCGCATCGCGCGTCGCCGCCTCGATGCGATGGGTGACGGTCTCGATATTGCCGACCACGAGATCGACGCGCTGCGCCAGCGCGTTCTCCGCCTCCGCGATGCGCGACGAGATCTGCGCCGCCGCCGCCGCCGAGGTCTGCCCGGAAACGGCGCCGGCCTGCGCGCCCGCCTCCTCGATCGCCCTGGTGACGGCTTCGATCTGGTCCGTCAGCAGCGTCGAGACGCTTTCCGTCTCCTGACGCAGGGCGCCGACGCCGCCATCGAGCGCACGCGCGATTTCGGTCGCGCGACCGCCCATCTCGTCGCCGAGACGGGTCACGCCCATCGCGATGGCATCGGAGAGAGACGACACGTGCTCGGTCATCAGCGTCGTCAGGCCGCCCGTGTCGTCCTTGATCGTGCGCAGGCCATCGCCGAGCGTGCGGGAGACTTCCGCGGCGCGGATGCCCATCTGCTCGTCGATGCGCGCGAGGCTCGTCTCGATCGTCTCGTCGAGCGAGTAGGCCCGGGTCGCCATGACCTCCTCGGCCCGAACGGAGGCTCGCGACAGACTGTCGTCGATCGCGTCCGCGCTCCGGCTCAGCGTCGCCTCGATCTGCGCGACCTGCGCCGCCAGACGCGAGGTCGCCGCCGCCACCTGCTCCGCGATTGCGACCGTCAGCGTCTCCGTCTCGCCGGAAAGGACGACCGCCGCGGCATCGCCCGACTTCGCGACGGCGGCCCGGAGGTTCTCCGTCTGGCCGTTCGTCAACGCTTCCATGCGGGCCAGACCCTCGTCGAGCGCCTCGCCGATCTGCCGGGCCCCCGCCTCGCTCTGCGCGACGACGCCCTCGAAGGCATTCGTATTGGCCGCGAAGCTGGCCGAGATACGGGCCGCGCCCTCCTCTAGGACCTGATCGAGATCGGCCCGGCCTTCCGTCGTCGCGCGCTCCAACACGCGGGCCGAAGCGGTCAGGACGTCGGCGATGCGCGAGACGCTGGTCTCCATCTCGACGCCGAAGCGCGACTGGCCGCGCTCCAGGGCGGCACCGACCGCGCCGACCCTCTCGTCGATAACCTTGTGGATGCCGCTGATCGTCTCCTGGAGGTCGCCGAGGCGCCCGGTCAACTCGCCGCGCGACTGCTCGAACTGCTGGGCCACCTGCGGGGCGCGGGTCTCCAGGACCTCGCGGATCGCATCGGCCTGCGTGGCGAACGCATCGGCCGCCGACGAGATGTCCCGGGTCAAGGCCTCGGTCGTACCGACCATGCGGCTTTCCACGAGCTCGCGCAGGCTCGCCTCGTGCGCGACGAGCGCGGCGTTGAGCGCGCCGCCATCCTGGCCGACAATGTCCTGAAGCGTCACAATGTGATCGCGCAAACCGTCCTGCAGGCCGCTGGCGCGGTCCGTGATCGTGGCGTAGGCGCGTGTGAGGGCCTCGTCCGCGCCCGTCTCTACGGTGCGGGCGATGTTGCGCACGGCGTCCGAGATCCGCGCTTCGACCGCGCTGGTCTGGCTGGCTATCCGGGCCGTCGTCTCCGCGACGTTCTGATCGACGGCGCGGCCGAGCGACGCGACGCCGGCGATCTGCGCGGCGGCGACGGTCTCCAGGGCTCCATCGAGGGTGCGGGCCGTCCTATCGGTCGCATCCCCGACGCCGGCGATGCTGGCCGCGAGGCGCGCCTCGACGGCGCTGGCCTGCGCCGCGATGCGGGCCGAGGTCTCTGCAACGGCCGCATCGAGCTTGTCGCGAACGCCGCCCAGGCCCGCATCCTGTGCCCGGCCAATGGTGTCGAGGGCCGCGTCCATCGTCTCCACGAAAGCCTGACCGGTCTCAATCACGCGTCGGTTCGTATCGTCGGTGCGCTCTTCGAGATAGCGCGTCGTCTCGTCCGTGGCCTGCCGCGCGCTCATCACGCCGGCAATCAGCCGTGCCTCGACGGCGCTGGCCTGGGCCTCGATCCGGGCGGACGCCTCGGCGACATGGGCGTCGAGCGCCGCCTGCATATCGGTGAGGCTGTGCGCTTGTGCGTTGCCGACATGGTCGAGTGCCGCATCGAGCGAGCCGACGGCGGATTCACTGGCCGCGATCACGCGCCGCGTCGTCTCGGCCGCGCTCGTGTCGAGAAGCCGCGTCGTCTCGTCGGTCATGTCCGCGACCGTTTGCAGGCCGGACTGGAGGCGAGCCTCGATCGAGGCCGTGTGGCCGGCCACGCGCGCGACCGTCTCCTCGACGTCGCGATCCAGCGTGTCCCGCAGGACGACGAGCCGGGTAGTCTGAGCGTCGTTCACCTGGTCGAGCGCCTCGTTGAGCGCCCGCACGGCCGCCTCACTGGCGGTCGCGACGCTGGTGGTGCTCCGGACGAGGGCGTTCTCGACGGCGAGTTTGGCCGCTTCAGAGGTGATGGTGGCTTGGGTGGCCTGAGCATTGCCGGCCTCGCGAAGCGCCTCTTCCTGGCGTCGAATGGCATTCTCGATCTCCGCTCGGCTGGCGGCGAGCGTGGCGGCCAAGGCGGCGGATGTCGTCGTGATGTGCTCGACGAGGCTGTCGGATGCGATCCCGAACCGGTCGAGCGTTTCCGCCGAGGCGCCGAGAACGGCGTCGCTCGATACGCGGGCCGCGCTTTGAAGGGCGGCAGACTGTTCCTCGGCCGCGCTCTCGAGCCGGCCGCGCTCGCCCGTCAGCTGGACGACGAGGTCGTCTCCCACCGCGCGCAGGACCTCGTTCGTCTCCTCGCCCACGGCGCGCAGGCTCGAGGAGACGACGTCGCTGGAATGCTCGAAGAGCTGCACGACTTCGGCCGACCGCGCCGCTATGGTCTCGCCAATGCGCTCGACGCCGTCTCCGAGGCTCGTCTCGTGGCGCGCACGGCTGCCGTCGAGCATCGTCTCGAGGTCGGACGTGCGGGCCGAGAGGTTGGCCGCGATAAGGCCGGCCTGCTCGCCAAGCGATTGGGTGAGAAGGCCGCCCTTGTCCGACACGACCTCGTCGAGGGACGCGATATGGCGGCCGAGCTCCGTCGTGAGGCGCGTCGTCTCACCGTCGATGCTGGCGCGCAGGAGCTCGCTGATCTCCTCCACTTCGCGAATGGCGGCGCCGCTGCGGTCGGCGAGCGCGTTGAACGCGACGTCCGCCGCGGTGCGCACGGCTTCGGCCGCTGTCTCCCCGGCACCCACGAAGCGGGTCTCGATGGTGGCGGTCGCGTCCGCGATGCGCTTTTCGGCCTCGAAGGTGCGGCTCTCGATGGCGTTGACCTGCGCCTCGGCGGCGGCGGCGAGCGTCTCCGCCGCGCCGGCGACCTTCTCTTCCATGCTCGGCCCGTAGACGCTGAGCGTGTCGTGAAGCCTGCGGCCCGAGACGTCGAGCGTTCCGATGAGCGCGTCGGTCTTGGCAAGGACGGTCTCGGCCAGATAGCCGCGCGTCTCGTTGAGGCTCTGGTCGAGCGTCTCGTTCTGGGCGGCGAGCCCTGCGCTGAAGGCAGCGCGCTCGCTCGCGAGCGCGTTGCTGGCCAAGCGCGCGGCTTCGCTCATGGCGGCCGAGACGGTCACGCTGACTTCGTCGAGCTGACGCGCGACGTCCTGCGCCCGCAGCGAGACGTCGACCTGCACGCTCTCGCCGGCATCCATCAGCGCCCGGGTGGCGCTTTCGGCCCTTGCGACGATGGCGTCCGTGATCATGCCGCCCTGTTCGACGACCTGACCGGCCAGTGCCTGCGAGCGTTCGCCGAAGACGGCCGAGAGATCGTCACTGGCGATGGCGAGCCGCTCGCCGATGGTCGTCGTCTGCCGGTCGAGGATCTCGCCGAAGAGGGTGGTCGAATCCGAGATCTTGAGGTCGAACTCGCGCTCGCGCTCGCGCATCGTGGATTCGAGGCGCGCGGACGCCTCGTCGATGCGGGAAGCCAGGGAATCGGCGGTCTCGGCCAGTTTCTCGTTCGCCAGGCGGCCATGCTCCTCCAACTGCGCGATGAGCGCGTTACTGGCGTCGCTGAGGCTCGCGGTCACGTCCTCGCCGCGCGCCGAAAGGACGGCGGCCGCCCTGGCGCTGGCATCCGCGACATTGACCTCGATCGTATTGCTGACGGCGCCCAGCTCGTCTCCGAGCGAGGACTGCGCGACGGAGATCGCGGCGCGTACACGCTCCGCGTTGCCGACGATGGATTCGCGCTCGTTGACCAGCTCGTCGATGATCCGGCGGATACGGTTCTCGTTCTCGCCATAGGCACGGTCGAGTGTGGCGACCTCGTTATGGACGAGAGCCTCGAGCTCACCCGCGCGGCCGAGTGCGCGCTCGATCGCCTCGCCCATCGCGTCGACTTCCCTGCGGATCGCCTGACCGGCGGTGATCGCGCCTTCCTTGGAGGACTGCGCGGGATCGGAGATGCGCACGGCGATATGCGTCATCACGTCGGCGACGTTGCGGATCTCGGCCGAGCGCCGGATGAGGGATGCGACGCCGAAGAAGACGACGATGGGGAGAATCGTTCCGACGATCAGCGCCAGGGCGGGCATTTCGCGCAGCAAGGTCTGAACGGGCACACCGTCCATGATGCGCTCGCCGAACATGCCCCATCCGACGGCCGCGCCCATCAAGACCCAAAGGAGGGAGAGGCAGAAGGCGACCCAGAAGGGCGTCGAGGAGGGCTTGGTCTGCAATTGTGCGTAGAGGGCGCCGAAATCGGTCTTGTCGTCATTGGCCGGACTGCGCGGCGCACTCGTCTGACGGCGACGCTTCGCGGGAGATGGCGGTCGGCCGGACGCCGACTTCGGAGCTCCGACAGGCTTCGATCCGACATCGCCCTCAAGCGCCGCTTCAATGGCCGCACCGCTGGTTTCGTCGAACTCGGACGAAGCGTTTGCCTTGGTCGGCGTCGTATTATTGGCCATCGGTCCCGATACTCCCCGCGACGGGTCCCGCACGCTCCGGCCCTGGAGATGGGGCGGAGGGAGGACGCACGTCTCCGATACGAGCACTTATGCTAGACGAATTGGGTCGAAACCATAACCGCCGCCGCCGACCGCCTTCGGTTATCCTAAGATATCGTTAACGGGCCGCTCCGCTGGCCTTCCCCGGCGTGGCCCTTTGCCTTGGGAACCTGTTTACCCGGCCGTGACAGAATGAACGGGCGCCTACACCGGGCGATAGAATACGACAGTGCATCGGCATATGAGGTCGGTATCATGGCAGTCAGCGCCCATCTGAACGACGATCGTGCCGCACCCGGCTGCGCGCCCTCTTACGCCTGTCTGATCGACCTCGTCCATCTCTCCTGCATCACGATGGGCGACAAGGCGTTGGAGCGCGAGCTTCTCCAGGCCTATGCGACGCAGGCGCTCTTCCATCGCAAGGCGCTCACGTCGGGGGACATCGCGGCCGCGACGCGTGCGGCGCACATGCTCGTCGGGTCGTCCCGCACCATCGGCGCCAACGGCATCGCGGACATCGCTTTGGCGTTCGAGCGAAACGCGGCGGCCTCTGCGGACGATCTCCTCGCCTCGCTCGACGAGACGATGGATTTCATCGCCCGCCTCATCGACTGAGACCGAGCCGGTCTGGACCCGGCCGATCGTCGCGCTACGCTGGCAGGCGCCGCCGACCTCGCGTATAGGCTGCGCCAACCAAGCCAGCCGAACATGCGGGATCGACGCCAGACCTATGCCCAAGATCACATTCATCGCCCATGACGGTGCCTCGCAGGAGGTCGAAGCCGAGGCCGGCTCGACCGTCATGGAGGCCGCCATCCGCAATCTCGTGCCCGGCATCGAAGCCGATTGCGGCGGTGCCTGCGCCTGCGCGACCTGCCACGTCTACGTGGACGAGGCCTGGGTGGAGAAGACCGGCGAACCGTCACCGATGGAAGAGGACATGCTCGACTTCGCCTTCGACGTGCAGCCGACCTCGCGCCTGAGCTGCCAGATCAAGATATCGGAGGCGCTCGACGGCCTCGTCGTCCGCACCCCCGAGCAGCAGGGCTGACGCGACCTCGTCAGGACGCTTTGCGCAAGCCGGTCAGTATTCTCGTCGCGGCCGCCTTCGCGGGCGCGGGGAGGGCGGCATGGATGGCCTTCGCCAGACGTCTCGTGTCCCTGACAAGCGGAAGGCCGACGCGCCCGAGCGGGCTGAGCGGGATCGCCGCTTCGCAGACGGGCATCGTGGTGCTCGTCCAGTCCCGCTTGAAGGCCGTGTCGGGGCCCAGCATGTCGTAGGTCTCGATGCCGGTCTCTATGCACCATCCGATGACGTCGAGCGTCAAAAGCGCGCCCACGCCGGTCTTCATCATATCGGGATCGAAGGCGCCGATATGCGACTGGTAGGTCGACCCGGCGACGAGGCCGATCTCGACCGCGACTGTCCGGCCATCGACGGTGAGTGCGAAGACCTTCAGCACGTCGCGGCAGGCTGGGTCGGAGGCCATGTCGCGGAACGATGTCTCGAAATAGTCCGACGCATAAGCGGAGCCGACGGCCTGCTGGCCCTCCAGCCACGCGCGCTTGAACGCCATGGCATCCGCCACGGCGCGCTCGCGCGCATCACCGTCCTCAAGGCAGGCGAACGCGACGTCGTGCGATGAGCGAAGCGCCTTTGACCGCCGGCGAAGCGAGCTTCGGCGGTTCTTGGAAAGGGTGGCCCAATAGGCGTCGAGGTCGGCGAACCCGCTGAGATCGATGGCCGGCGCCTCGCCGGAGAGCCGCGACGCATCGTAGATGGCGGGCACCGTCAGCAAGGGCGAGCAGGGTCTGACCTGGGAGAGGCCGATGCAGTCGACATCGTCCCAGCTCTCTATTTCCGCCCAGGCGAGCGCGACCGCATCCGAGCCTCCGGATCGCGCTAGGAGGGGGTCGTCATAGCACTGCACCGAGCGCCCCAGCCGCACGGCATGGCGCAGTGGTCCGATCTTCGAGATCGCGAAGGCCCAGGCGAGAACGAGCCGTCCGGCATCCCTTACCGTGACGATGCGGGTCTGGTCCGCCGGAGCGGCCGCCGCGATGGCCTCAAGCGCGGCCGGCGGAAGCTGGAAGGAGGGAACGTCCAGTGCCAGCTCGGTCCAATCCTCGCGGACCGCGTCGAACCCGTCGAGCGTTGCCGCGACCAATGTTCGGGGGAGGGCGACCCGGTGGTGCGTGCCCCACCTGGCAACCGTCGTGCCGCCGATCATCGCGTTTGTCGCCGTGGTCATCGTGCATCGCCTCCGGGTCGGTCGTCAGCGCTGTAGGCGGTAGCTCGGAATGTCCACATAGCCGCCGGGCGCATCGGGATCGACGCGGAAGTTGATGTCGAAGCTCATCTCGTTCATCCGCTGCAAGCCCGACGCCTTGTAGGCGGCCGTCAGCGCTGCCTTGCCAAAGACGCTTGGGCCCTGGAGCCGGTATTCAGGGTTCAGCCCGAGCTTGCGCATCACGCCGTTAGCATAGTTCACGGCGTAGGAATCGCGGATTGCCTTGGTAAAATGCGAGGTGGTGAACGAGACGTTGAGGCAGTCCTCGTTAGCGACCCGGTGCGGACCGTTGAGGGGCCAGTGCGCCATCATGCCGGGCTCGAGATCGATCACCTCGGCATAGTCGTCATACCAGGGCTCGTAGGTCGTGTCCTGCTCGTCCGCCTCGCCGAGAATGATGCGCTCCATGGCGGGACGCTCCAGGAAGGGCTCGGTGTTCGGGTAGATGAAGACGCGCTTGCGACCGCGCACTTGCCAGAGCATCTGCCCCGGTATGTCACAGTGGTAGTAGACCTGAACGCGCGGCGACGAAATGAGGATGCTCTTCTTGCGCTTGTAGAACGTGGAACCCGGCATGCGGGCCTCGAACTCGTCGTAGATGTCGTTGAGGAGCTTGCCGTAGACCGGATGGTTCTCCAACTTCTTGATGAGGATCCAGATCGTGCCCTTGCGAACCGCTTCGAGCGCCTGCGCGCCGGAGCAGCGTCCGAGTTCGCCCTCGCGCCACGTATTCTGCTCGTGCGCGTCGGGGTTCATCGTGTTGACGTGGTAGCTGTTACGCGGCGTCGTCTCGATCAGTTCGGCCAGCGCATCGTCGGTGAACATGTCCGACATGTGCAACCCGTGCTGCAATCCGATGGTATGCTTGCTAAAGAGTTTGGCGTGCTTGTCCTGCCAGTTCGTTATGACGTCCTGCCGGCTGGAATGAAAGCTCATGATGTGCGGTCCCCGTAACTCTTGTTGGGGTCTTTCTATCATGAATCCCGTCTTCGGTTAGAAGACTCTCGCGCTGTACTTAAGCAAATGCTCCCGCACGCTAAATTCAAAGAGGTTAAATTAATACACTGTAAGTGTTAATGGGATGTCGTTCACCCATGTGACAGGGAAGGGTTCAACCCGTTATCGCCGTGCGTGCCGCCGCGATGATGCGGCCGAGCTCGGGCGTGGTGGCCAGGGCCCCGCCTCCCGCGTCCGTGAAGAAGCTGGCCTCGGCGGCATCGTCGGCGGCTATCGGGTCGTCCCTGTCGCTGATGGTGACCGCGAAGATCAGAAGCACGACATGCGCGTCCGCAAGGCGGATCTCGTGAAGGGTCAGGAAGCGGGGCGGGGGAATGACGAGCCCCGTCTCCTCGCGAACCTCGCGGCGAGCCGCGTCCTCGGCCCGCTCTCCCCATTCGAGCGCGCCGCCAGGCAGGCTCCAGGCGCCGGCGAACGGTGGTTTGGAGCGCTTTACGAGGAGGACCTCGTCGCCGCGCAGGACGACCGTGCCGACGCCGAGCGCGGGGCGCCGCGTCACCCGAGGCGGACGGCGGTTCCGCAGGCGGTGACCATCAGCATGCCGCTTTCCTTGCCGACCGTCTCGTAGTCGAGATCGACGCCGATGACGGCGTTGGCGCCGCGCGCCTCGGCCTCCTCGCACATCTCGCGCACGGCGATGTCGCGCGCCTCGCGCAGGCTCTTCTCATAGGCGCCGGAGCGGCCGCCGACGATGTCGCGAATGCCCGCGAAGAAGTCGCGAAAGATGTTCGCCCCGAGGATCGCCTCACCGGAGACGAGCCCGTGATACTCCGCGATCCGGTGACCCTCGACGCTCGTCGTCGTCGTCACCACGACGCTGGACCTGCTCGTTCCCCACATGGCCTTCTCTCCTCAGCTGTCGTCTATCGGTAGAACCTTGCCCGGATTGAGCAGGCCCTGTGGATCGAGGGCGCGCTTGATAGCGCGCATCATGTCCATCGCGACCGGTCCCTCGACGCCCGCCAACATATGGCGCTTGGCTCGCCCAATGCCATGCTCGGCCGAGATCGAGCCCTCGAAGCGCGAGACGACGGCGTGGACGGCGTCGTTCATCGCGTGGTAGCAGGCCAGGAACGCCGCCTTGTCCGCGCCCACGGGCTGCGAGACGTTGTAGTGGATGTTGCCGTCGCCGACATGGCCGAAGGGCACGGGGCGTGCGCCGGGCATCAGAGCCTCGACGGCCGCACCCGCCTCTCGAAAGAAGTCCGGGATCGCGTGGATCGGCACGGACACGTCGTGCTTGATCGAACCGCCTTCGGGCTTTTGTGCCTCCGACAGGCTCTCGCGCACGTGCCAGAAGGCGTGCGCCTGATCGAGCGATTGGGCGATGGCTGCGTCCTCGATCAGGCCGTCCGCATCGCCCCGCAGGAAGATCGCCTCCGTGACGGCCGACAGGTCCGCGCCCTCGCGCGGCGAGGAAAGTTCCATGAGGACGTACCACTCGTGCCGGCCGGCGAGCGGGTCGCGTGCGCCCTTGTGGTCGCGCGACATCTCCAGCCCGAGCCGGGGCATCAACTCGAAGCTCGTCAGCTCCGCGCCGGCAAGATCGCGCGCGATGCCAAAGAGCGTGACGGCGTCGTCGGCACTGGCGAGGCCGACGAACACCGTCTCCCGAGCCCTCGGTTTGGGAAGGAGCCTGAGGACGGCCGCCGTGATGAGCCCGAGCGTGCCCTCGCCGCCGACGAAGAGATGCTTGAGATCATAGCCGGTATTGTCCTTGCGCAGGCGGTTGAGCCCGCTCCAGATGCGCCCGTCGGCCAGCACGACCTCAAGGCCGAGCACCAGGTCGCGCGCATTGCCATAGGCGAGGACGGCCGTGCCGCCGGCATTCGTGGAGAGGATGCCGCCGATCTGCGCGGTGCCTTCGGACGCGATGCTCAAGGGGAAGAAGAGCCCGGCCTCGCCCGCCGCCGCCTGCACCTCGGCCAGAGTCACCCCGGCCTCGACGGTCATCGTCGCGCCCAAGGGGTCGAGCGCGCGGATGCGGTTCATCCGGCCGAGCGAGACGACGATCTCGTCGCCCATCTCCGGGATCTGCCCGCCGACGAGCCCGGTATTGCCGCCTTGCGGAACGACCGACACTCCACGCTCGGACGCGATGCGCAGAACGCTCGACACCTCGTCCGTCGTCGCCGGCCGGGCGACGAGTGGCGATCGACCGACATAGCGATCCCGCCATTCCCTGAGGTAGGGCGCCTGGTCCTCGGGCTCGGTCAGCGCCGCGCCGCGAACGGCATCGCGCAACCGATCGAGCGTTTCGGCGTCGAGCGTCATGTCCCGTCCTCCCGGTCGGCGGCGGCGCGGCGCAGGCGGTCGTTGATGGCCGCGCCGATGCCATGCCGCGGAATGGGGCTGACCGCGATCGTGTCGGCCCCCGTCGCATCGAGCCGCCGAAGCGCGGCGAAGAGGTTGTGCGCCGCCTCGTCGAGATCGCCGCTCGGGGAGAGGTTCTTGTCTGCCGCCCTATCGTCCGGTCCGAAACCCAGCCGGACCTCGTCCTGCCCGGTCGTCGTCGCGTTCAGCCGCACGCGCGCACGGGGCGCATAATGCGAAGCCAGCGCGCCCGGCGCGACGATCGGTCCGTCCGGCCGCGCCGTGGCGATCGCGCCGACGACATCCTCCAACGTCTCTCGCGAGATGCCGCCGGGGCGAAGCAGGCGAGGTCGCAGGGCGGTGCAGTCGACGATCGTCGATTCCAGCCCGACCGTCGTCGCCCCGCCCTCGAGCACGATGGGGCAGGCCTCGCCGAAGACGGACCGCACGTCCTCGGCCCGCGTCGGACTGAGGCGCCCCGAGGGATTGGCCGAGGGGGCGACGACGGCTTGGCCGAACTGCGCCAGCACCGCCTGCGCCACCGGATGCGACGGAACGCGGATGGCGAGGGTCGGGAGCCCGGCCCGCGCCGCCTCGCAAACGCCGTCGCCCCCATAGGGCAGGACGAGGCTGAGCGGCCCGGGCCAGAACGCCTCGGCCAACGCCTCGGCCGCCGCATTGAAGACGCCGTATCGTCGCGCATGAACGACCCCGGCCACATGCGCGATGAGCGGATTGACCGCCGGCCGCTTCTTGATCGCGAAGATGCGCGCGACCGCCGCCGGATCATTGGCCGCACCGGCGAGACCGTAGACGGTCTCCGTCGGCAGGCCGATCACGCCGCCGCCGCGCAGATCCGCGACCGCTTCCTCGATCTCTTCTTCACTGGCGAACACGTGAACTCCGACCCCATCTACCCGATAGCTTACGTTGACGGAAGGTCTACGGCTGTGACAGAGATTGCGCCGACACGTCCAGCACCCGGTAGCCTCGATGCCCTATAGCACGCCCGTCGCCGATATCCGCCACTCTCTCGCCGCCGCCGGGCTCGATCGCCTGATCGCCGACGGCCTGGTACCGGACCTCTCCGACGACCTCCTGGGCGCCATACTGGAAGAGGGCGGCAAGTTCGCGACCGACGTCATCGCGCCCCTCAACCGCATCGGAGACGTGGAAGGCCTCGCCCTCAAGGACGGCAAGGTCACGACGCCCAAGGGCTGGGCCGACGCCTATCGCCAATATGTCGAGGCCGGCTGGGGCAGCGTTACGGCCGAAGCCGACCATGGCGGCCAGGGCTTGCCGACGATGCTTGGCATGGCGCTCTCGGAGATGTGGAATGCGGCCAGCATCGCCTTCGGCCTCTGCCCCGTCCTCACGGCCGGCGCCGTCGAGGCGCTCGAGGCGCACGGCTCCGACGCGCTGAAGGCGACCTATCTCGACAAGCTCGTCTCGGGCGAATGGACCGGCACGATGAACCTGACCGAGCCGCAGGCCGGCTCCGATCTCTCGGCCCTGCGCAGCCGCGCCGTGCGCCAGGACGATGGCAGCTACAAGATCACGGGAACGAAGATCTACATCACCTATGGCGAGCACGACATGGCGGAGAACATCTGCCATCTCGTCCTCGCCCGCCTTCCCGATGCACCCGAGGGCACGCGCGGCATATCGCTCTTCCTCGTGCCGAAATTCCTCGTCAACGAGGATGGAAGCCTCGGCCCGCGCAACGATCTGCGATGCTCCGGCCTCGAGCACAAGCTCGGCATCCACGCCTCGCCGACCTGCACCATGGTCTTCGGCGATGAGGGCGGCGCGACGGGCTGGGTGATCGGCGAGGAGAACAAGGGCCTGCGCTGCATGTTCACGATGATGAACAATGCCCGGCTCCAGGTCGGCATCCAGGGCGTCGCCATCGCGGACCGGGCCACGCAGGGCGCGATCGACTACGCGGCCGAGCGCAAGCAGGGCCGCGCGGACGGCAGGCGCGACGGGGAAATGTCCGCCATAGTCGAGCATCCCGACGTGAAACGGACCCTCCTCACGATGCGCGCCTATACGGCCGCCTCGCGCGCCATATGCCTCGCCTGCGCCGAGGCCCTCGACCGCGCCGCTTTCGGCCAGGACGACGCGGAAAGGGCCAAGGCCGCCATCCGTGCCAACATCCTGACGCCGATCGCAAAGGCGTTCTCAACTGATATTGGTGTCGACGTCGCCAATATGGGCGTTCAGGTCCATGGCGGCATGGGCTTCGTGGAAGAAACCGGCGCGGCGCAGCATCTGCGCGATGCCCGCATCTTGCCGATCTACGAGGGCACCAACGGTATCCAAGCCATCGACCTCGTCACCCGCAAGCTGACGCTGGAGAACGGAGACGCCGTTCGCGCGCTGATCGCCGGCTACCGCGAGATCGCCGAGGAACTTCGCGGCTCGAACAGTGAAACCTTCGGCCGCTCGGCCAAACGCCTCAACGCTGCGCTCGACGCCCTCGAGGGCGCGACCGAGTGGATGCTCGAAGCGCTCGCCCGCGACCCCAACGAGGCTCTCGCGACCGCGACGCCCTATCTACGCCTCTTCGGACTGGCCGCCGGCGGTGCCTATCTCGCGCGCGAGGCGCTGCACGAAGGCGCCGACGGCAAGGACGACGTCCGCGCGCGCACACTGCGACACTTCGCGGAGATGCACCTCGCGGAGACCGCGAGCCTCCTCGATATCGTCACCGAGGGCGGGGCTGTGGTACTAGAGACGGATCATATTCGCCTTGCGAGCTGACCAGCATGCCGTTCCCGACATTCGCACCGTGGCACATCCTCGTTGCCGCGATCGCGAGCTTCGCCTTCGGTTCGGTCTGGTACGGGGCCCTCTCCAAACCCTGGCTAGCGGCGCTCGGGCGAAGGCGCGAGGAAGTGCTCGCCGAGGGCTCGCCCGCCGTGCCGATGGCGATCGCGATCGTCGCTCAGGTCGTCATGGCCTACACGCTAGCAAGCCTCCTCGCGCTGTCGAGCGGCGAGACGCTTTCGGTGGGCGCGGCGCTCGGGATCGCCTTCACCGTCTGGCTGGGCTTCGTCATGACGGCCATGGTGACCAACCATCGCTTCGGCGGTGCGCGCTGGTCGCTCACCGTGATAGACGGGGCGCATTGGCTCGGTGTCCTCGTCGTTCAGGCACTCGTCCTCGCGCTTCTGGCGTGAGCTTGGCAGGTTCGTCCGCCGCCAAGATACTCTCCGGTAATGCGCATGGCCCGGACGACCGCCGGCCGAGACACATCGAAACCAACGAGACTTTCAGTACCTCCACACACCCGACCATCGAACCGTACAAGGCTGCCGCATGACTGACCTCGCGGGTAAGACCCTCTTCATCACCGGCGCCAGCCGCGGCATCGGCCTCGCCATCGCAAAGCGTGCGGCCAGGGACGGCGCGAACGTCGTCGTCGCGGCCAAGACCGACAAGCCGCATCCCAAGCTCGAGGGCACCATCCACACCGCAGTCGAGGAGATCGAGCAGGCCGGCGGCAAAGGTCTCGCCGTCGTTTGCGACGTGCGAGAGGAAGAGCAGGTCAAGGTTGCCGTCGAGCAGGCCGCCGCGCGCTTCGGCGGCATCGACATCTGCATCAACAACGCCTCTGCGATCCAGCTCACCAAGATCGGCGAGACGCCCATGCGTCGCTTCGACCTGATGCACCAGGTCGGGCCGCGCGCCGCCTACATGGTCTCAAAATACTGCATTCCGCACATGAAGGCGGAGCGTGATCCGCACATCCTCTTCCTGTCGCCGCCGCTCGACATGCAGCCGAAATGGTTCGGCAATCACGCGGCCTATTCGATGGCGAAGTTCGGCATGTCGATGTGCTGCCTCGGTCTCTCCGGCGAGCTGCGCAGCCAGGGCATCGCCGTGAACGCGCTCTGGCCGCGGACCACGATCGCGACGGCCGCCGTCCAGAACCTCTTGGGCGGCGACGCGATGGTACAGGCCAGCCGAACCCCGGACATTCTTGCCGATGCGGCCCATGCCATCTTCACGAAGGGAGCCGACTTTACCGGCAACTTCCTCATCGACGACACGTTCCTCGCGGCCGAGGGCGTCAACGATTTCAGCCACTACCGTGTCGATCCGACACAGAAGCTCTTCGTCGACTTCTTCGTCCCCGAGGACATTCCGGCTCCCGAAAGTCTCGACGCGATACGATAGAATTCGGCTTCCCGAAATGGTTCCCGCCTGCCGCAATGCGATCACACTCGATTTGTAGATCGCAGCCTCGTTAACTTGTTGAGGCGTACTCCATGAACCGTATCGTCGTTGCCGCAGCCGCGCTCGTCCTCTCCGTGTCCGCCGCGTCTGCGGACATCCTGCAGTCCGGCAAGGCGTCTTGGTACAAGATGGGGCATACGACGGCGAACGGCGAAGCCTACGATCCTGACGGCCTGACGGCCGCGCACCGCACGCTGCCCTTCGGCACGAAGGTCAAGGTCCGCGACCGCAAATCCGGCGCCGAAGTGGTCGTTCGCATCAACGATCGCGGCCCCTTTGTCGGCGACCGCGTCATCGATCTCTCCCGCGGCGCGGCGCGCTCGCTCGGGATGATTAACAAGGGCGTCACGAGCGTCGACATCATCGCGCTTAACTGATCGGCTCGCGGAGCCTCGCAGCTCCCACCGCTAGCTCCCATCGTGCAAGAGGGCCGCGCGTGACGCGGTCTACTGTTTGACGACGATGCAGGCCCCCCCGCCGCGGCGGACGGCATTGCACAGGTCCTCGGCCTTCTGCCGCGAAGGCGCGCCGAGGGCGGCGCGGTAGATCGGTCTCGGGCCCCGCGTGCGAACCGTCGCCCGGGTGACGTTCAGCGGGCCGCCCGTGAACGCCGACGGCGACTTCGCCTTGGCTCGCTCAAAGGCCGCAACCGCGACGTGCTGCTTGAAATGGGCAGAGATCTGCGCCCCCCAGGGGAGGACCGGGGCACCCTTGGGCGGCTTTTCCTTCTTGAGCAGAGCCGGCAGCGTCTCGCAGGCTTTCCGGAACTCCAAGTTCGGCGACAGCTGGAGGTCCGGCACCTTTGCCGCCACGTCCCGCCAGTGATCGGCCGGCTCGCGGGTGATGATGCGAACGTAGTTCTCCGTCTCCAGGGCGAGGGAGGCGCGGCCGGCGAGCCAGCCTGCGACCCTGTTGGGACCGCCGTTGTAAGCGGCCGCCGCGAGGCCGAGATTGCCGAAGCGGTTTTGGAGGTGGCGGAGGAACTGGGCGGAGGCGGGGATGGCCTGGCGGGGGTCGTCCGGATCGGCGAGGCCGCGCTCGGCGGCGGTGTAGGGCATGAACTGGGCGATGCCCTGGGCCCCGACGGGGGAGCGGGCGTAGCGGTCGAACCGGCTTTCCTGCCAGAGAAGGCGGGCGAGGAAGGCGGGCGGCAGGGCGTGGGCGCGGGCGTTGAGCTCGATCATGCGGCAGATGTCGGCCGTGTAGACCTCGCGCTCCGTCTTCTCGACCCGAGGCTCCGGCGCGGCGGGCTTGCGCAAACCGTCCGGCAGCGCGACGGGCAATCGGGGCGCGGTGCGGATCGGCTCGGCGGGGATGAGGAGGGCGACGGCGTCCGGGCCGGCCTCGATGACGGGGACGGGCGCCGGCTCCTCGGCCGACACGGCGATGATGCCGCCGATCGCGAGACCTGCGGTGATCGCCAATAGGGGTGCCAGGCTTCGGGTCGACATCGCACCGCTCTTCGCTTCGGGACGGGATCAACCGATAGACGAGGCGTGTGTCTGGCAAGCGTCGATGGCGCTTTTGCCGACAGGCGATGAGAGGCTGTGTCCCGCCCGCATCATAACCCTCGAGGGGGTCGCGCGGATAGTCCTGCGTCGATGAGGGAGGGCGCCGCGCGGGCCGGGGAGGCCCACGCGAGACTCTGGGGGAGCCGACAGGCTCCGGGTGGGGCTTAGCCCGCGCTCTGGAGGTTCACGGCCTGCGGGCCGCGGCCCCGGCGGTCGTCCTCGAGCTCGAAGGAGACCTTCTGGCCCTCGACGAGCGGGGGCATGTTCGAGCGCTCGACGGCGGAGGCGTGGACGAAGACGTCCTTGCCGCCATCATCGGGCGCGATAAAGCCGAAGCCCTTGGTGGTGTTGAAGAACTTGACTGTTCCGGTCTGTGACATGGGGGGAACTCCTCTCCCGGGTAAATCGAAGGCTGGGAGGGTAGACGAAGCGCCCCGCTCGTCCCTGACGGACAGACGAGACACCAGGCGAAAACTCAGGCCGGCGATCGAGCGCGCTGTGTGCGCAGCTACCCATGTGGACGCGATACCGCCCGGGCGCAAGACCCGGAAGCGATCAAATCTCCCGCCAGTCTCGTGCTCCGGCGAATCGCCGCAAGGTTCGGGCGAAGAATTCTCGAAGCCTGACAAGGATTTCTCCTGACTTCCTCTAGGTGAGGTGGCGAACTATCCTCGTCGCCGCCGTGCCGCGCCCCGGCGCGAAGCCCGCCCGGCCTTCGCCGATTCCGCCCTCGTCTCCGCTCTTCCGGCGACCGCTTCCTTGGCCTGTTCCTTGGCCTCTTCCTTGGCCCGCGCCTTCTCCTCGGCTTCCCGCGCGGAGACGATGCGGTATTGCTCTTCGAGAATGGGCCGCCAGGGCGCCTTCTGGGCGAGGATGGCGGCGCGGTGGACCTGCCAGCAGAGGATGGGCCGCCCGGCGCAGGCGCGGGCGCGGCGGCAGGCAGGCATGTCGCAATCGGGCCAGAGGCGGAGCTCGTCGGAGCAGCGGCGCTCGATGCAGTGGATGTCGCGCCAGTCCATCGGGCGCGGATCGGGCAGGGGGCGCCAGCGGGAGACGTCGTGACCGGCCGCGCGGGCGCTCGCCTTGGCGCGCTTGAGGGCACGGCGCACGGCGGCGCGGGCCGCGCGCTCCTCGGCCGGGCGGCCCTTGGGGCGCCTTCTCCCGGAGGGCGTCCGCGAGCCCCCTTCCTCGGCCCCCGTCTTGGCCCCCGTCTTGGCCCCCGTCTTGGTCCCCGTCTTGGAACCCGGCTTGGAACCCCTCTTGCCGGCGCATGTGCGCGCGGCAGGCGTGCGATCGGGGCGGCGTGTCATGAGGGCTCCTTTCCGTTCAAGGTGTCTGGCACACGACGGGAGGCGTCGCCGACACGGCCGCCGACATGGCCGCCGACATGGCGCCGACGCATCGCCCGGCCGCGCATCCCGTGCCTCCTGCGCCGAAAGCTCCGCGCGCGCGAGCGGGCGGAGGTGGGGCGTCTCGTCTGCCTGTCCGGCGGGCCGGAGAGGCGCGGGGGCGGCGGCCAGGCCGCAGGCCCTTTCGGACCTCAAGCGTTGTGGGAATGCGACGACCACGCGCCGCCCCCGCATAAGCGGCGACTTGACGATGGCTGAGCCATCCGTTCGCACGCCCCGCGCTTCGGCGGATCGCGGCCGGCGCGCCCGCTCGCCACGGAGGCGATACGAGCGCGGACCGGCGGCGAGACCGCCTTAAGCCCCATGACCCCGCGTTGGCGAAGCCGGGACGGCCGGGTCGTCTCCTTCGACGCGAGGGGGCGAGGTTGCCCTGGCCCACCCGCTCAGGTGCCCGACGGACGGATTGGCGCGCGACCCCTCGGGACCAGGGCGGACCGGACCACCCCGGGCGCGAGCGCCGCACCCACCCCCACGCGATCCCCGGTTCCGGATCACGGTGCCTCGTGAGGGTGAGCAAGGCCAACCTATCGAAGGGGCGCGAGCCTGAAACTCGCATTTGTTGCAAACGCCCGACGCGCCCCAACACGACGGCAGGGAGTAAAGGTCCCTTCCCATGAGTGGGAAGGGATTTAGGGATGGGCTGAAAAGCGCCGTAAGGCGCTGCGTCGCGGCCCCGTTGCGCGCACCCCCGTGAGAACCACTCGACCCTCACCGCCAACGCACCCCCGCTATACGAGAGCTTTGAGCCTATCGCTCACGGCTAACGGCGCTGGCGCGCCGAACGCCTCCGCGAGGGCGGCCTGACCGGCCGGCGCCCGGTCGGGCTTTGAAAGGCTGGCTTGCAGGTTTGCGGCCGAAGACACGGCCGGCCAATACTGCCACGGCGCTTCCAGCGGACAGCGCCTTCCATGAAGACTGCACGGTCGCTATCAGCAAACGAGTAGTCGACTGCACCAAGCCCCTCTGGCTGCGCTTCGGCGGCTAGGTGCGTAGGCACCTAAGCGAGTTAGTTAAAAGATTCTATTTCTTCAAATCTACGATAAGATTTTTTGGCTTCTGATATTGTATATTTAGGCTTCAACTGTATGAGGCGTTTAATCAAACCATCTCTATCAGAAGTTCCTTCGTTCTTCCCTACGTAGACAAACGTCGATATAGCTTCAAGATCGCGAGCAGATAACGGACAGTACGATACGAGCATTTTATCGAGCTTCGATTTATCATCAAACTCTTTATCGAAACTTTCTATAAATGTCCGCGCGTGACCGCCGACTTCAATCTGGTAAGATCGTTCTAGCTGCTTATATCTTATGTCTAACGCTTTTCTTGAGTGTAGTAATTCAACGTCTTCGACAAGTTCCCTACAGAACGCGCCATATGTATAGAAGGAGAATTCATAACCAGTATTATAGCCCAACGCGTCAGTCGAAATATGGATAAGTTTCTGCAATGCTTTGCGACCTAACGGGGAGCAGCCTCTCCACTCGCTCACAACATAGGTCACAAATGATAAACGGCGCTCTGCTGAAACATTCATTTAAGGTCCCCACCTTTTAGCCGAACGACTCGCTCAGCAGCATTCTTGTTAGCTGAAGGCACGTAAATGCGCCGTTCGTCTACGGCTCCAAGGTTGCGAACCACAGAAGAAAGTGTGGATAATGGAGAGCCCTTGCCGCCAGACGCTCCGTCGGTAACCAAAACCTCATTCCTGGCAAATTTGTACCAAGATGAGGTCGCAGACTTCTCGACCGGCGAAAGCTCGCTCAGTTCGGACATCAGTTCCTTGGTCTCCGTTATCTCATCGTCTTCGGGTACCTCTGCAGTGCGGTACACCAACCTATGATGGTCCCGGCTAGCTAAAATTTCTCCATGCTCACCGCCGGCTCCTGCGTGCAGTAAACCTAAAACGCGCCAGTCATCCCACTGACAATAATCCTCTAACCCGTCGCCTTCCGGCGAGGGAAAAACTCCGTTCGGGAGAACCTCGGATAGAAACTTGGTATAATGATAGTCATATATCGCTCGAGTCTTGTGAAAGTAGACCTGTGTAAACATCATGTATCGAGCTATAATTAGCTGCTCTAGAGTGTGAGAACTATCTCTATTATATCCTAATTGAAAGGAAGTTTCCTCCTCATCTGTGCACAAGAGTACGCTGTTAGCAACGCGATCAAGGTCAAACTTTCCGTATGCGACACCTGCATGATAGGAATCTCTCAGCAAATAATCCATACGGTCAGCATCCATTTGACCAGATATAAGTTCTCTCCATATGAGGCCCAAACTATTCAAACCTGAACCTGAAATAAGACTAATAACGTCGCTAATATTAATTCCAAAGTTATTTGCATTGTACGGATGAGCGCGAAGTATATCGTCGATGTATCTCTCAGCTATATAAACCGAGTATGCCTCGTGCTTTATTGGCTTTTTTGATCCTGCAGGTATCGGGAAGACGTCTTCGGATGCGTGCGAAAAAGGTCCGTGCCCAAGGTCATGCACAAGAGCAGCAATACGTATTGTTTGACGAGCCTTCGAAAGGCCGTTCTCAGTCATCTGAAACTCAGTCCGAAATAATTCGCTTGAGCTTCGGACAAGGTTATCAAATAAAAGAGAGGAAACGTGCATAACGCCTAGGGTGTGCTCAAATCTAGTGTGCATAGCTCCCGGGTAGACTTGGTCTGTCCATGAAAGCTGCCGGATCCTCCGAAGTCTCTGAAAATGCGGTGAGTTTATTATTTCTCGTTCGAGGTCGTTGAATTGTACAAAGCCGTGAACTGGGTCCCTTACCTCGAACGTCTTCATATGCGCCCCTCCCTCACATCTCCACCGCCTTCTTCTTCCAAACCGTCCGCGTCCCCGGCCGCCCGCTGGTCGACCGCCCCTTGACGCCCGCCCGGGCCTTGCGCCCCGACTCGCGCCCGACGGCTTCGTCTACCGCAGATTGCCGCGCCAGCGGATCGTCCGCAACCGCCAACTCCGTCGCCTCCAGCCGCTTGATCTCGTCGCGCAGGCGGGCGGCTTCCTCGAAGTCGAGATTGGAGGCGGCCTCGCGCATGCGCTTTTGCATGTCGTCGAGCACGGCGCGCAGGTTCTGGCCGACGGGGACGGTGTCTTCCTCGATCTCCACGCGCACATGGTCGCCCTCGTAGACCGAGGAGAGGATGTCGCCGATATTGCGCTTGACGCTCTCGGGGGTGATCCCGTGCTCCTCGTTATAGGCGATCTGCTTCTCGCGGCGGCGCGCGGTCTCGGCCAGGGCGCGCTCCATCGAGCCGGTGGTGCGGTCGGCGTAGAGGATGGCCTTCGAATCGACATTGCGCGCGGCGCGCCCGATGGTCTGGATGAGCGAGGTCTCGGAGCGCAGGAACCCCTCCTTGTCGGCGTCGAGAATGGCGACGAGCGCGCATTCGGGGATGTCGAGCCCCTCGCGCAGGAGGTTGATGCCGACCAGCACGTCGAAGGCGCCGAGCCTGAGGTCGCGGATGATCTCGATGCGCTCCAGCGTGTCGATGTCGGAATGCATGTAGCGCACGCGCACGCCCTGCTCGTGCAGGTATTCGGTCAGGTCCTCGGCCATGCGCTTGGTGAGGACGGTAACGAGCGTGCGGTAGCCGGCATCCGCCGTGCGGCGGATCTCGTCGAGCACGTCGTCGACCTGGGACTTGGCGGGGCGGATCTCGACCGGCGGATCGGTGAGGCCGGTGGGGCGGATGACCTGCTCGGCGAAGACGCCGCCCGCCTCCTCCATCTCCCACTTGGCCGGCGTGGCGGAGACCGCGACGGTCTGCGGGCGCATCGCGTCCCACTCGTCGAACCGCAAGGGCCGGTTGTCCATGCAGGAGGGCAGGCGGAAGCCGTATTCGGCCAGCGTCGCCTTCCTGCGGTAGTCGCCCTTGAACATGGCCCCGAGCTGGCCGATCGTGACATGGCTCTCGTCGACGAAGACGAGCGCGTCGTCGGGCAGGTATTCGAAGAGCGTCGGCGGCGGCTCGCCGGGGGCGCGGCCGGTCAGATAGCGCGAATAGTTCTCGATGCCCTGGCAGGAGCCGGTCGCCTCCATCATCTCGATGTCGAAGGTGGTGCGCTGGTCCAAGCGCTGCGCCTCCAGGAGGCGGCCGGCGGCGGTGAGCTCCTCGAGCCGGGCCTTCAACTCCTTCTTGATCGACTGGACGGCGCGGCCGAGCGTGGGCTTCGGTGTCACGTAGTGCGAGTTGGCGTAGATCTTGGCCGATCGCATCTTGTCGGCCGTGTGCCCGGTCAGGGGATCGAAGGCCGTGATGCTCTCGATCTCGTCGCCCCAGAGGCCGATGCGCCAGGCCTGGTCCTCGAGATGCGCCGGGAAGAGCTCGATCGTGTCGCCGCGCACGCGAAACGTGCCGCGCACGAAGTTGATGTCGGTGCGCTTGTATTGGAGCGCGACGAGGTCGGCGAGGAGCTGGCGCTGCGAGATCGTCTCGCCGACCTTCACCTCGAAGGTCATCGCCGTATAGGTCTCGACCGAGCCGATGCCGTAGATGCACGAGACCGATGCGACGATGATGACGTCGTCGCGCTCCAGCAGCGCGCGCGTGGCCGAATGGCGCATCCGGTCGATCTGCTCGTTGATCGACGATTCCTTCTCGATATAGGTGTCGGAGCGCGGCACGTAGGCTTCGGGCTGGTAGTAGTCGTAGTAGGAGACGAAATACTCGACCGCGTTATTGGGGAAGAACGACTTGAACTCGCCGTAGAGCTGCGCCGCCAGCGTCTTGTTGGGCGCGAGGATGAGGGCGGGCTTCTGCGTCGCCTCGATGACCTTGGCGGCCGTATAGGTCTTGCCGGAGCCGGTGACGCCGAGCAGCACCTGCGTCGCCTCGCCGTTGCGCACGCCCTCGACGAGGTCGGCGATCGCGGTCGGCTGGTCGCCCTTGGGCGTGAAGTCGGAGACGATCTCCAAGGGGATGCCGCCCTCCGATTTCTCGGGGCGGGGCGGGCGATGCGGCACGAAGGGCTTGCGGCCCTTGGCGATGCCCGCGATCTTCTCCTCGAGCGCCTTCACCGTCGCGGTATGGCCCATCGCCTCGAGCGTGCCGCCGGACGACAGCTCGGGCGGTTGCCTGAAGCCCGACTGCGGAGCCTCGGCCATGCCGGATGCGGGATTGGAGCGGACGGATTTCGTGCGTTGTGCCATGCCGACGGATATAGGGTGAACATCGCGGCGAGGGGAGGGCCGGAAGGCGTTTCTAGAGCCTGCGGCCGCCCTCGTTCCTGCCCGCCGCGACGTCGAACATTCGCAGCGTCGTGCGCTCCGCGTCCGCGCCCAGGGACATCGCGGTCGTGGCGAGATCTCGCGCCGTCTGCAAGGCCAGCAGCCTGGCCGATTCCTCGTTCGCATCGGCCAGCAACAAGGCGTCCGCGCCGCGCTTCAGCGTTCGAATGACGGCCTCGTTGAAGTCCTCTCGCGTGTCGAGGATCTGCGCCTGGACCGAGACCACGATCGCCGCGGCCTCGATCTTGCCGCGTATGTCCTCGATCGCGTCCGCCATGGCCGCCACGTCTCCTCTGTCGACGATCTTGCGGGCGTCGGGGGCTTCGAGGCCGAGCGTGGCTGCGGTCACGTCCAACGAGCGAACCCGCAATTTCGATCCGCGCTCGTTGATATCGACGTCGAGATGGCCGCCGCGCAGAAGATTGACGTGCTGGACCGCCGCATCGCCGACGATCTGATCGTATTGTTCGACGAGCCGGGCATAGCGATCGCTGAGCTCGGCCTGTGCGTCGCCCGGCGCGACATCGGCGGTGCCGCCGCTCGTGGAGCCCGGCCCGCCGGTACCCGTGGACGCGTCGGGTACCATGAGTCCAAGCTTCATGGACCGGTTGTAGAGTGGCACCGGCATGATCTGCAACGCGTCGACGCCGCTCTCGGCCGTCCATACGAGCCGTCCGTCGCCGTCGAGATCGAGCGACCATCCGAAATCCGCATCGGCGTTTACCGCATCGACAAGATCGCCGATCGTATTGCCGCTCGCGGTATCGAAGCTGAAGGTGTTCCCTCGGCCGTCGCGCCACTCGACCAACTGGACCGTGTCCGTACTCGTCGAAAGCGTGCCCATGTCCGTCGTCAAAGTCAGACCGGCACGCCATCCGAAGACCTGGCGGAGCAGTTCGCTGTCATCGTCCCAGTAATAGCCCATCGGCCGAAGACCCAAGGCCGCCTCCAACTCGGGATTATAGCCGGACGCCATGGCGCGGCCCGCAGGGTCGGTCGGTGCGATGACGAGATGGCCGTCGCCATCGAGGCTGGCTTCGGCCTTCGACATCGACGCGTTGATGTGATCGACGAGATCCCCGACCGTCGTGCCGTGGAAGCCGTAGTAGAAGGAGGCGTTCTCGCCGTCGGCGGTGACGAGGATGCGGCGGTTCTGCCAAGTCTCGGCATAGAGATTGCTGGCGGTGAGCGTGTTGATGTCCGTCGACGCGGTGAGCGCGACCGATCCCGTGACGCCGACGAGACCGCGCCGATCGTCGACGGTCTGGGCATCCATCTGCGAAAGCACGATCTGCATTTCGTCGATGAGCTTCATGGCGGCGCCGAGCGCGCTATCGGCCGCGGACAGCGCGCTTCGCGCGACATGGAAGCTGTCGAGGACGGAGGCCAGTCCGTCCGCGCGGCCGGTCAGTCCCTTGGCCGCGAAGAAGGCCTCGACATCGTCCAACGGGGTTTCGACCCGCAGACCGGTTGCGAGGCGGCGGGTGGCGATGCTCTCTTGCGCGCCGATCACGCGCAAGGCCAGGAGGTTCTGTCGCGTCGCCTGCGTCAGGGAGATGGCGTCGAGCATTGTCCTCGTTCCTCGGTCGCGTTCTGCTGACCGGAAGCTAGCGGGTTCGCCTTCCCAACTGACGATCTCAATCGGTTGCATTCGATCTATCGCGTCGGCCGCGCGGCTCGACGGACTGACCGAATGAACGATTGGTCGATATCCGCGTTTCGACCTCGACACTTAACGAAAAGGTGCAGTTCATGCTTCGCTTCATTATGAAACTCGTCAAATATCGCGCGCTCTTCGGCATTGCCCGCCGTTTCCTGCGCAGTCGTCGCCCCGTCTGATCGACCACCCGCTTCACGAAGCGGTGATGTGTGGTGGCGCGTGAAGCCGAACTGGCTCTAACGTCGTAGCTATCGGAACGGCGATGGGCTTTCCCGCCCGCGCCGGTCCACGTCGCTTGCGGGCGCGGCGCCAGTCGCCGGCGTCCGATAAAGATGTTTCTGGAGATCTTCATGCGTACAGCCCTTCTCGCTTCCGCCGCCCTTCTCGCGCTTGCCGCAGCGCCGTCCGCCTTTGCCAAGGGCGGCGAGGACACGAAATCCGATTGCCCGCGTGGGCAGATCGAGGACACGAAGGGCAAGTGCGTCGACGCCGACGACAAGTCGGCCTCCGCCGACGCGCTTTTCGAGCAGGGTCGCTTTCTCGCCCGGAACGGCGCCTATACGGACGCGCTCAACATGCTGCGCTACGCCGACCAGGGCGATGCCGGCGTGCTCACCTATACGGGTTTCGCGACCCGCAAGCTGGGCGACGTGCGCGGCGGCATGCGCTATTATGCCAAGGCGCTCTCCATCGACCCGACCAACACGATCACGCGCTCCTATCTCGGCGAAGCCTTCCTGATGCAGGACATGCGCGAGAAGGCCGCTGCCGAGCTGGAAGCCATCGCCGCGATCGAAGGCCGGGCGAGCGAGCCCTATCTCGCCCTCGCCAAGGCCGTGTCGGCCTATGACAACGGAACCTGGGACGGGCGCAGCTACTGATATCGGGACGCGTATCGCGCGAACCTTGGGCCGGGTGCGACCGAACCCGGTCCGATGTCCCGGCCTTTCGCCGACGATCGTCCCCGGGTCTCGATCCGAGATTGAAGGGGCGGGCTGTCTAGGTCCGTCGCTTAGGCCGCTTTCCGCGCATGCTGAGGCTTGCCGCATCGAGCGCCCAGAGATCGGCTCGGCCGCGCCTGAGGTCCTCGCCGAGGGCGAGGGCGCGGGCAAGGGTCCGGGCGTCCATGTTGCGCCAGGCGGGCGGGGGAATGGTGTCGCGCCACGGCCCTTCGCAGACCGCGTCGAGGATGATGCGCGCGAAGCAATGGTTGAGATGGACGGGCCAGTGCCGCTCTCGCGGACCCATCCGCCGCCGCTCGGCCTCCAAGGGTAGGGTCTCGTCGACGAGGCGCCGCCAGCGACGGCGTTGCGGCCAGAGCGGATCGTCCGCGCCCTTGCGCGGCTGCGCGTCTGGGTCGAGGGCGCGGTCGCCGGCCAGCGGCGCCGTCACGGCGCGTCGAGGATGAGGCATGTCGTCGTGCCGTGGGCGTAAAGCTTGCCCTTCGCATCGAGGAGTTTGCCCTCCGCGGTCGCCGTGCGCCGCCCGAAGGTCAGGAGCGATCCTTCGGCCCGCATCTCGCCGCTCTCGGTGAAGATCGGCCGGGCATAGTTGATCTTGATCTCGACCGTCGTATAGGCCACGCCCGGCGGCAGCATGGAGTGCACCGCGCAGGCCATGCAGCTGTCGAGCAGCGTCGCCGTCCAGCCGCCATGAACCGAGCCGATGGGGTTGTAGACCCGCGCGTCGGGCGTGCCGGCGAAGACGATCCGGCCCTTCTCGACCTCGACGGCCGAGAAGCCGAGCAGGTCCGCGATGGGCGGGCCGGGATAGCGCCCCTCGGCCATGCCTTGCAGCCAGTCGAGGCCGCTCATCGCGGCCCGCTCGGCCGGTGACGGCGGCCTCGCGGGGCTAGCGTCCATCGCCGCCGGCCGTGCGCTCGAACGTATCGGGGATCTCGTCGCCGCCCGGCTTTGACTGGTCGCCGCCGCGCATCTCCTCGACCTCCGAGCCGCCGCCGTCGATGCCGGCCGTGTTGAGGCCCTCGTCGAGAAGATCGCCCAGAAGCGGCATGCCGAGGAGGAAGCGCGCGATCGGCACGTCTATATTCTCCATCTCGGCCCGCGCGTCGGCGAATTCGAGGACGTCGTAGTCGCCGCGCCCGATGAGCGTGAGCGCCAGGAGGTCGGCCTGCTCGTCCACGTTCATGCCCGTGATATAGCTGGCGATCTCCTGCCGGGTCGCGTCGTTCTCCGGGTCGATCTGGAGGACGGAATACATGCCGTCATCGGCGTCGTTCGAGCCCGGATCGGAGATGACCTCCGCCTCCTTGGCATTGATCTGCCGTGCCTTGACGATGAGGACGCGGACCGTGTCCGGATTGATGGTGAGGCTGATGTCGGGCATCGGGAAATTCCTTGTTGGATCGGTCCGACAACGCGGGCTCGCGATATCGGTTCAGCCGCGGGCCAGGTTCGTCACGACGGGCAGGCGTGCCTCCAGCCGCCCGAGGATGCGGCGCACGCGCGCCTTGTTGGCGCCGAGGTCGGAATGGCCGACCCGGGCGCGGCTGATGACGGCGAGCGTCGCGGCCTCGTCGGCCGGCATGCCCTCGAAGGGCGAGGAGAGCGAGATGAACTCGGCCACCACGCTGTCGGGAAAGCCGAGGAGCCGACTGCGCACGAGATAGCGGTCCTGCGCGCCCTGGCTGGCGACGAACTGCGCGTTCGGCTCCGCGAAGATCGCCACGCGGAAGGCCTCGCGCAGCGCCTCGACGCCGATGCCGAAGGCGGGGGCGGGCTCGTCCACGTCAGCATCGGGCGAAAGGCCCGGCGGCGCGACCAGATAGCGGTTCGGCCGCGTCTTGGCGTGCAGGGTGGAGAAGTCGACGGGGCCGGTATCGGCCGGGCCGCCGAGCCTCTCCCAGAGCGGGGCGAGGGGATGTGTCATCGCATGAGAGGTAGTGTGCCGGACCGGCGGGACCAGAGCGGGGCGCTACGGATCAGGACGTGATCGTCTTTGCCGGTCGCAAGGGTTCGCGCCCGTTATGCGCGAAGGCCCGGCACATGTCGTTGGCGAGGCAGTCGTGGCATTTGGGCGCGCGGGCCGTGCAGACGCGTTTCGCCCAGGTGATGAGCCAGACATGCGCGTCCCAGGCCGCCCAGTCCGGAATGCGGGGCTCCAGCGAATTCGCCGTCCGTTCCTCGGTCTTGCCGCGCGCGAGGCCGACGCGATTGGCGACGCGGTGGACATGCGTGTCGACGGCGCAGATCGACTGGTGGAAGGTGAAGTGGAGGACGATGTCGGCGCATTTGCGCCCGATGCCCGGCAGGCTCATCAGCCCCTCTCGGGTGCTGGGCACGATGCCGTCATGCTCGTCGAGAAGCGCGGCGCATAGCCGGCGCAGGTTGCGCGCCTTCATGTTGTAGAGCCCGGCCGGCCGGATGGCCGCGATGAGATCCTCCTCGTCGAGCGCGAGGATCGCCTGCGGCGTGTCGGCGATCGCGAAGAGCGCGCGGGATGCGGCCGCCGTGTTCCGGTCGAGGCTCTGCGCGGACAGGAGGCACGACACGCAGGAGCGAAACGGATCGCGCACCGCCTTCACGCTCTCGGGGCGCAACTCGCGCGCCGGATAGCCGTCCCGCAGGCGCTCGAACAGCGTCTCGATCTCCTCATCGTCGAGAAGCGTGACCGCGTCGTCCGCCAAGGAGGAAGCCGGTTTCATGCGCGCTGTCGCCAAGACGGCCCCCGTCGATGGTGGTGTACGACGGTCGGGACCGTCTCGTGCCGCCTCCCGGCGCCTTCCAGAGCCCAACTGTGTGGCACCGACGCGCGTTCCCGGAACCGGTGTCGCGGATCGGCAGCGGGCCTGCCGGATATTCCAACTGGAGTTCACGGGTCGTTCACCTTGTCCCCATTGCGCGCGAAGGCCTAGGTTGCGCCCGACACTGGCCGACCCGGATATGCGGCCCCCCAAGGAGACACGATCCATGGCCTTCCTCGCCGATTCCCTGAAGCGCGTTCAGCCCTCGGCGACCATTGCCGTGACGACGAAGGCGCGCGAGCTCAAGGCGGCCGGCCGCGACGTCATCGGCCTCGGCGCGGGCGAACCCGACTTCGACACGCCCGACAACATCAAGAAGGCCGCCATAGAGGCGATCGACCGGGGCGAGACGAAATACACCGCCGTCGACGGCATCCCGGAGCTGAAGCAGGCCATCGTCGACAAGTTCAAGCGCGAGAACGGGCTCGACTACGCGATCAACCAGATCCACGTCGCGCCCGGCGGCAAGCCCGTGATCTACAACGCGATGGTGGCGACGCTGAACCCCGGCGACGAGGTCGTGATCCCGGCGCCCTATTGGGTGACGTACCCGGACGTCGTGCTCCTGTGCGGCGGCACGCCCGTCACCGTCGAGGCGAAGCTGAAGGACGGCTACAAGCTCAAGCCCAAGGATCTCGCCCGTGCGATCACACCGCGCACCAAGTGGTTCGTCTTCAACTCGCCGTCCAACCCGACGGGCGCGGCCTACACCGCCGAGGAGCTGCGTGGGCTGGCCGACGTGCTCCTGGACAATCCGCATGTCTGGATCCTCACCGACGACATGTACGAGCACCTCGTCTACGAC
Source organism: uncultured Alphaproteobacteria bacterium (assembly GCA_963799285.1). Taxonomy (GTDB): domain Bacteria; phylum Pseudomonadota; class Alphaproteobacteria; order Rhizobiales; family CAWCWK01; genus CAWCWK01. The sequence goes on along the minus strand of CAWCWK010000004.1, from coordinate 2,387,015 downwards.
GACTTCAAGTTCACGACGCTGGCCGAGGTGGAGCCCAAGCTCTATGAGCGCACGCTGACCATGAACGGCGTCTCCAAGGCCTATGCGATGACGGGCTGGCGCATCGGCTACGCGGCCGGCCCGGTCGAGCTCATCAACGCCATGCGCAAGGTCGAGAGCCAGTCGACCTCCAACCCGACCTCGATCAGCCAGTGGGCGGCCGTGGAGGCCCTCAACGGTCCGCAGGACTTCATTCCCGAGCGCAACGCCGTCTTCAAGGAGCGCCGCGACCTCGTCGTCGGCATGCTAAACCAAGCCAAGGGCCTCGAGTGTCCGATGCCGGAAGGCGCCTTCTACGTCTATCCGTCCTGCGAGGGCTGTCTCGGCAAGTCGACGGCCAGCGGCACGATGCTGCACACCGACGAGGACTTCGCGACCGCGCTCCTCGAAGAGGAGGGCGTCGCCGTCGTCCACGGCGCGGCCTTCGGCCTCTCGCCCTTCTTCCGCATCTCCTACGCGACCTCGACCGAGGCCCTCGAAGAGGCCTGCATGCGGATCCAGCGGTTCTGCGGGGGGCTGCGCTAAGGGCCCGCCGGGAGGTTGATGCGTACAGTCCGGGCAACGCGCGAGATGTGTCGCCGCCCGATTTAGTGCGCCAGGTAGACCTGCGTGATCTCGTTCAGCCGATCACCGAGACGGCCGAACTTCAAAGCGAAGTCCGTATCGTCGCTGGCCTCGAAATAATCCTTCGGAGACGAGGCACAGGCCCTCAGGGCTGGCGCAATGGCGGGGCGGGCCGCTTCGGCCTCCGCGACCTTGTCGGCGTTGCCCGCGATCTTTGAGCCCTCGGGGTAGGTGATATTGACGACGATCAGTTGCACGCCGTCCGCCTTGACGCCATCGCAGAAGGCTGGGTCCATGGCCGTCGCGCCATCGTCCATACCATCAGTGATCAGCACTGCGACCTTGATGGCATCGTCGTTGGCGTCGTTGGCGATCCAGTCTCTCATCAGCGCTATCGCGCTCTGCAGCCCGGTACCGCTCGACCCGCCGATGGCGCCGTCCAGCGTGCGTCGTACGTCGTCGAGATCGTCCGTCATTGGCTGGATGACCTCCCACCAGGGCAAGTCGTTGTGCCCCCATTGGGCTATGCCGACCCGCACGGAGCCCTTGTAGTCGTCCTCAAGCTGCTGCACGACCGCCCGGGTGCGAGCAATCACCTCATCCTCGCGCAGCGGAATGCCATTGGCGCGTGCGACGGTAAAACCCGCCACATTGGACCGGGATTGGTGATCCGCAATCACGTGGCAGGCAAACGAACAGTTGGACTGTCCCCAATAGTCGCCGGTACCATCAGGGTTCGAGTACCAGTCTAGTCGGTTCAGGGCGTTGAACTCCGCAATCGCTGTATCGCCAAACGGAATGTTCATCGAAGCTGAGGTGTCAATCTGGAAGTAGACCGACGCCGTAGGGGCGCTGCGGCTGACCTCCGCCACGACGCCTACGTCGATCTCATCTATCCGGATCAGGCCGAGAAAGGCGGTGGCCAAGTCGGCGTCGATCTCGACGCGGATCTTGTCGCTGTTGAAGGTGACGGACGTCTTGTAGGACGACCCGCAGGTCGCCAAGTTGCAACCCGCATCGACGAGCTGGAGCGCGGCCTTTCGCTGGCGCCCTTCGTTCTTCCCGAGCAGGGCCTCGGACCCCGCGGCCAGGGCGGCCGCGTCCGCGACACCCTGCAGGCGGGCCTTCATGCTGAGCGCTCGGGAATAGTCGACTGCGCCGCCCGCCATCACGATCATCGGTAGCAGCGCTATGCCGAAGGCTATGGCCACCACGCCGCCTTCATTCCTGGCAAATCTACGCACATACATCATCGTTCTGATCCGGATCGAGCCCCCTGCTGGGCGCGGTACGGACAGCGTGGCCGCAGAACGTTGCAGAAACACTTAATCGACTCTCCACGCGGGGCTCTCCGAGAGCGTTTGGTTAGAGAAGTATAGCCGCCCTCGCAGAGGGTCACTTTCGCCATTCTCGGGTGACTGCCTCCTCCTCGGGTCGTTCACCGCACCGCGGCGGACCGGGATGCTTCGCTTTTCAGCGGAGCGATGCAATAAGGGCTCGCCGCGCCCTCCCGAGAGGACCGAGATGATCGATCAGATAGAAGGCCGGATCGGCCTGTTCGCAACGCCCGCCATAGAGCTTCAGACACGGCGGGAGCCTTGAGCGCAGTGATCGACGTCTCACAGGCCGCTGCCACACCAACGCCCGGCGCCCTAGACGGCATCCGCGTCCTCGACCTCTCGCGCATCCTCGCCGGTCCGACCTGCACCCAGCTTCTCGGAGACCTCGGCGCGGACGTGATCAAGGTCGAGAACCCCCATACGGGCGGCGACGACACACGGTCCTGGGGGCCGCCCTTCATCGAGGGCGCCGACGGGCCGACGCGCGAGAGCGCCTACTATCTCTCGGCCAACCGCAACAAGCGCTCGGTCGCGCTCGACATCGCGACCGACGAGGGCCGCGCCGCCATCGCCAAGCTCGCCGAGACGGCCGACGTCGTCATCGAGAACTTCAAGCCGGGCGGGCTGAAGCGCTATCGCCTCGACTATGAGACCCTGTCGGCCGGTCGGCCTGACCTCGTCTACTGCTCGATCTCGGGCTTCGGCCAGACGGGCCCCAATGCGTCGAAGCCCGGCTACGATCTCCTCGCCCAGGGCTATGGCGGGATCATGAGCCTGACGGGCGCGCCGGAGGGACCGCCGATGAAGGTGGGCGTCGGCATCGCGGACGTGATGTGCGGCATGTATGCCTGCGTCGGCATCCTCGCCGCGCTGCGCCACCGCGACCGCACGGGCGAGGGCCAGCATATCGACCTTGCGCTCGTGGACAGCCAGATCGCCTGGCTGATCAACGAAGGCACCAACACGCTGCTGTCCGACCGGGTGCCGCAGCGGCGGGGCAACGGGCACCCCAACATCGTGCCCTATAGCGTCTTTCCCTGCCGCGACGGGCATTTCATCCTCGCCTGCGGCAATGACGGTCAGTTCAAGCGGCTCTGCGGCTTGCTGGACCGCCCGGATCTCGCTACCGACCCCCGTTTCGCGACCAATCCCGCCCGGATCGCCAACCGAGAGGCGGTCGAGGCGGAGCTGACGGCCGAGTTCGCCGTCCGAGGGCTGGACGAAATCGTCGACGCGCTGACGGAGGCCGGCGTGCCGGCAGGCGCCGTCAACACGCTGGACCGCGTCTTTGCCTCCGATCAGGTCGCGGCCCGGGAGATGGTGGTGCAGGTGCCGCATCCGGGTGCCGCCTCGGGGCATGTCGATCTCATCGGCAACCCGCTGAAATTCTCCAAGACCCCCGTCACCTACCGCCGCCACCCGCCACGCTGCGGCGAGCATGACGACGAACTGCTGGGCGGGCCAGAGACCCCAGCTTGAGAGAAAGCCTACGAAAGACCCGCCGCCCTTTCCTTCAAAGCCCTTCTCCCGCGAGGGGAGAAGGGAGGGGATCTCTTGTCAGTCGATCAGATCTTTCCGTCGTACGCACGCCGGCCGATGCGGCAGGCTAGGACGGTGAAGGTGTCGCGTTCGAGTGCCGCGTAGGCCTCCGTCTTCAGCGTCTCCGCATCCGCGATCCAGACGCCGTGCCCGCCAAGCGCCGCGGCGACGGCGGGGAAGTCGGAGCCGTCGAAATCGACGCCGAGGTTCGGGCGCTGCGAGGAGCGCTGCTTCTTCTCGATGAGGGCGAGGCTCTCGTCGACGAGGACGCAGACGATGACGGGCAGCGCCAGGTCGCGAAGCGTCGCGAGCTCGCCGAGACCCATCTCAAGCCCCGCATCGCCGACGAAGGCGATGACAGGCCGCTGGTCCACCAGCCTGTGACCGGCCGCGAGGGGCACGGCGCAGCCCATGGTGCACAGGGCGGAGGATTGCAGCATCCCGCGCGGACCTCGCGCGCGCCAGACATGGCTGGCGAGGATGCGGTGGGCGCCGCTGTCGGCGGTGGCAATCGTGTCATCGGGTAGGGCCGCGTCGAGCGTGTGGAAGACGGCGGCCGGGCCGAAGCCCTCGGCTTCGGTCGCGAAGGCTTCGGCGAGCGCCGTGCGTGCGGCGCCGATCTCGTCGTCCGGCCAGCGATGGCCACGCGCCATCCCGGGATCGATCGCCTCCAGAGCCGGCGCGACGGCCGATCGCAGGGTGAGCGAGACGTCGTGCATGCCGTGATCGCGCAGGACCGGCGTGATGTCGATCGCCGCCGTCTCGGCGCTCCATGGACGCCGCCACCCGACGCGCATCTCGATGGGGTCGTAGCCGGCGAGGAGGATGGCGTCGGCCTTGCCAATCAGCGGCAGGAGGATCGCGTCGGCCTTGGGCGAGAGGCCGGCCGCGCCGAGGCAGAGGGGATGCGTCTCATCGAGAAGGCCCTTCGCCTTGTAGCTCGTGACGAGCGGAATGGCGTGGCGCCGACAGAAGTCGGCGAGCGCCGGGCCGGCACCCTCGTTGACCGCATCGACGCCCGCGATGACGAGCGGGCGGGTGGCGCGGGCGAAGGCGGCGAGCGCCGGATCGGTCTCCGCGAGGGCCATGGCCGCCGGGGCCGTCGGGGCGACCGGGCGGACCTCGTCGCCGTCGCGCGCTGCGCCCTCCATCACGTCGATCGGCAGGTCGAGATGGACCGGGCCGGGCTGGCCGTCCAGGCTGAGCGCCAGCGCCTTCTGCACGACGAGGCCGACCGTGCCCGGCCGCGCCTCGAAGCTGCCCTTGACGATGGGGCGTAGCAGGTCGCGGTGATCGAAGACCTGATGCGTGTAGCTCTCGGCCGTCGCGGCCGGCACGCGCCCCGTCAGGAAAAGGAGCGGCACCCGGTCCTGATAGGCGTTGGCGACGACGTTGATCGCGTTGGCGACGCCGGGGCCGAGCGTCGCGACGAGGAGCCCCGGCGCAGCCGAGCCGGACGGCGCGCCATGGCTCTGCGCATGCCAGACACCCTCGGCCATGAAGCCCGCCGCGTTCTCGTGCTTGGTCAGGACGAAGCGGATGCCGGCCTTGTCGAGCCCCTCGATCAGCGCCAGCACCTCGCCACCCGGAATGCCGAAGGCATGGGTGCAGCCGGCCTCGGCGAGCGCGCGGCCGAGAATGTCCGCGCCCGTGATCCCTTCAGCGCTCGCGCCGGCGTCTGTGGTCATCGTCCGATCATTCCTCTCAGGATGAAGAGCTTGTCCCAGGCCTGCGCGACCCATTCCGTGCGGATCGAATGGCCGCCGGAGTGAAGACAGAGTTCGATCAGGGTCGTCGTCTGCGTTCCGCAGGCCCGCACCTCGCAAGAAAGGCCGTCCCGGCTTTGATCGACCCGCGGGTCGCATGCGCCCTGCGCGTACCAGACGGCGAGGCTCTCGCGCACATCGCTCTGGCGCCAGCCATCGCCGATCGGCCGGCCCTCCATCGGCACGACCGTGTCGGCCGTTCCGTGCACGTGGAAGAGGTTCGGCACCGGGCTCGGGCAGGTCTCGGGGATCGGATCCCAGAACGCGCCGGCGACGGGCGCGAAGCCGAGAAAGTCCTCGCCGATATAGCAGGCCACGTTCCAGGCCATGGAGCCGCCCATGGAGAAGCCTGTGACCATGGTGCTCTCGCGGGTGATGCCGAAGCGAGCCTCTACGTCGTCCACCACGCTCTCGACGAAGGCGAAATCGTCCCGCGCCTGGCTGGGCGAGCCGGGATAGGCCCACGTCTTGTTGCGCCCGTCCGGCGCGACGAGGAGGAGGTCGCGCTCCCGCGCCACCCGGGCGAGGGCGCCGTTGCGCATCACGCCCGCCGCCGTGCCCTGCCAGCCGTGGAAGTAGAGGATGGCGCCCTTCGGCTCGCCGTCGGGTATCACGACCCGATAGCTCCCGTCCTCGACGACGCAGTCGGTCTCGGGGCCGCAGGCGGACGCGGGCGCGGCGGCGCCCAGCGATGCGAGCACGAGGCCGGCGAGCGCCGAAGGCAGGAACGGCGATGTCATGCGGGGCGATGTCATGCGGGGCGATGTCATGCGCGGCGCGGTCTCCAGAGGCGCGGGCGCAGCGCCGGGCGGGCGCGGGAGGGGCCGGGCGCCTCGACGGGCCGGTCGAGCGCGCGATTCATCTCCGTATAGACGCCGGGCGGTGCGTAGGTTTCGGGCGTGCCGAGCCATCCGGCGAAGGCGTGCGTCTGCATGAGGGCGCTGATCGGCACGGCAAGGGCGAGGCTGGCGGCGATCGGGGCGATCCAAGGGGAGATATGCCCCGCGAGGAGCCCGGCGACGAGAAGGACGCCGAGCGCCGTCTCCAGCCAATGAAAGGCGAGGAGCGTGCGCCAGCCGTCGCGCTCGCCGGCGCGGCGCTGGGGCGCCCATCCGGCGTCGATGCCGGCAAAGGTTCGAAGGACGGCGCGGACCTGCTGCACCATCATGATGGGCGCGAGCGCGATCGAGAGGACGAGTTCGAGCAGCGCCGAGCCGAGAAAGCGCACCGGTCCGCCGACCGTGCGCAAGGCCGGATCGTCGACCAGCGTGCCGAGGATCCCGAGCATCTTGGGCGCCACCAGCATCGCGTAGACGAAGCACAGCACGAGGACGCGGCTGACGAGGTCGATCTCCGGCCACATCGGAAAGAGCGGGTTCTCGGGCGTGAAATAGCGCACCAGCGGCGCCTCGCGGCTGCTAAAGGCCGCCCAAAGAAGGAGAAGCGTGAACCAGGCGAGCGAGGTCAGATAGGCCATCGCGCCTTGAAGCAGGTGAAAGCGCGACAGGGGATGCAGGCCGGAGGCGAAGAGGAGGCGGAGATGCTGGAGATTGCCCTGGCACCAGCGCCGGTCGCGCAGCACGTGGTCGATGAGGGTCGGCGGCGTCTCCTCGAAGCTGCCGCGCGGCTCGGGCATTATGTGCACCGACCAGCCGGCCCGGCGCAGCAGCGCGGCCTCGACGAAATCGTGACTGAGGATGAGGCCCGACAGCGGACCGTGGCCCGACAGATCGGGCAGTCCGGCCGAGGCCGCGAAGGCGCGGGTGCGGATGATCGCGTTGTGGCCCCAATAGTTGCCGGCATCGCCCGTCCAGCGTGCGAGCCCGGCGGCGAGGACGGGGCCGTAGACATTGCAGGCGAATTGCTGCGCGCGGGCGAAGAGCGTGCGCGCGCCGATGATGCGCGGTACGCTCTGCACGAGGCCGGCGGCGGCGTCGCGCGCCATCGCGTCGGCGAGGGCGGCGATGGTCTCCGGCGTCATCAGGCTGTCGGCGTCTAGGACGAGCATCGCGTCGGACGACGCACCGTCGCGCGTTACCCATTCGGAGATGTTGCCGGCCTTCTTGCGGGTGTTGTGCTCGCGGTTGCGATAGGTCGTCGGGATGCCGTCCGATCCGTGGCCGAGCCATTCGGCGAAGACGGCGCGCTCGTGCGCGACGGCATCCGGCGATCGCGTGTCTGAGAGGACGTGGAGGGCGTAGTCATGGCGCCTCTCCGTTCGCGCGAGCCCATCGAGCATCGCACGGGCGCCGGCGAAGACACGGGTGGGGTCTTCGGAATAGACCGGGAGGAGGATGGCGATGCGCAGACGTGGTGCCTTGATCGCGGACCCGCTCGCCCCGGCCGTTCGCCGCACGAGAATGCCGAGCGTCGCGGTGCTGACCGACAGGGCGATCCAGAAGAAGGTGAAGGCCATCAGCCCGGCCATGGCGATCTCGGCGACGGCATAGCCACCGGCCTCGAACCAGTCGAGCACCGCGGCGAGGAGAAGGCCGGTCGTGACGAGCGCGGGCAGGCCGACGGCGATGCGCGCCAGCGGCTTGCGCTCCAGCGTCGATGAGGGCGCTGCGGGATCGCGGTAGGGCCGAGAGAGATCCTGCGCCGGCATGGCCAGCGTGTCGTGGGATGGGGCACGCGTCATGAATGCGAACAAATCCTCGGCGGGCGCCTCCCAGCCCCACACTGTGTAAGCATTTGCTGCGCCGCAGCAAGTCGCCCCTGCGTCATGACGGCGCGATGCCGGCACCGACGGTCCAGCGGTAGAGCCAGACTTCGCTCGCCGGGCCGTCCGCATCGAGGATCTGGGCACGCAGCTCGACGGAATCGCTGTCGCGCGGATCGAAGTAGAAGGCCAGTCGCACGCCGCCCGTCTCCGGGTGGCGCTGCAGGATGGGCAGCGAAGCGGTGCCGCGATTGGCGCCGACGAAGGGGCGCAGCGCCGCGATGTCGTCGAGCCGTGCGTGCGCTGCAAAATCGATGACGACGCGCCGGCCATCGGGGTCGAGCGTAGCGCCGGCCAGGCGCTCGCCCATGAACGTGTTCTCGACGAACGCGACGTCGGGGCCGCGCCCCGGCTCCTCGCCCCAATGGAGCGCGTAGTCGTAGCGGTATTCCGCCCCGGCGATCAGCGGCTCGGCCGGGCGCCAGTAGGCGACGATGTTGTCGTAGATCTCGCGCTCGCTCGGGATCTCCACGAGGGCGATGCTGCCCCGCCCCCAATCGCCCCGAGGCGTCGTCCAGAGGCCGGGGCGGCGATGGTAGAGGGCTTCGAAGTCCTCGAAGTCCTCAAGCGAGCGGGCACGCTGGAGAAGGCCGAAGCCGGTCGGGTTCTCGTCGATGAACTGGCTGACCTGGAGCTCGCGCGGATTGGCCAGCGGGCGCCAGAGCCGCTCGCCGGCGCCGTTGTCGATGAGGAGCCCGTCCGAATCGTGGACGGCGGGGCGGAAATCGTCGAAACGGGCGCGATTGGTCTGGTCGAAGAGGAACATGCTCGTCTGCGCGCCGATGCCGACATGGGCGAGGTCGCGGCGCGGGAAGATGTGGGACCGGACGTCCATCGCGGTCGCGTCCCCGAGCTTCGAGGTGAAGGTGAAGGCGCCGGTGCAGGAGGGCGAATCGAGAAGGGCGTGGACGGTGGTGAGGCCGGACGCGGCCGGTGCCTCGATCCAGAAGCGGCGAAAGGCCGGGAACTCCTCGCCGCCCGGCTCGGCGGTGTCGATGGCGAGGCCCCGCGCGGAGAGACCGTAGACCTGGCCGAGCGCGCGCCCCCGGAAATAGCTCGCGCCCTGGAAAACGAGATACTCCTCAGGCCCAGCGCCCGACGCCCGCTCGTCCACGATGCGAAAGCCCGAATAGCCGTGCGCGTCCGACGCCCGCAGGGCTGCGAGATCGTCCGGCACGGCGAAGGCGTCTGCATCGAAGAGCAGCGCGCGGGCTTCGCCGCCCTCGACGAGGTGCACCTCGATCGGCTCCGTGAAGTAGAGGCCGGGCGCGAAGAGCTCGACATGAGATGCCCGCCCCAGCCAGGGCGCGCGGTCGACCTTGAAGCGGAGCCGGCGGTAATCGTCATACGAGAGTTCGGCCCAGGCGTCGGGGACGCGCGTGGGGGCCTCGTAGACGCGGGCGGCGAGGTCTCGGGCGAGCGCGACGACGTGGTCGGGAGAGAAGGCGGTGGCGGGGCCCAGCGGCAGGGGGCGCGTGTCCTTCAGGGGCGCGGCCATGGGCGGCGTGTTCTCGAGCGGCGTAGTCTGGGCCGGATCGAGCGCCAGGGCCCGGCCGGCGCCCGCCGTGAGGAGGCCGGCGGCGGTGAGGGTGCCGAACTGGCGACGCGTGACGAGGCTCATCGGGCGGTCGCTCCATGAAGGGTCGTGGGGTCGTCGGCGGCCGTCTGCGCGGCCCGTGGCGGTCGCTTCGCCTTCCAGGGCTGCGCCTTGAACCAGCCGACGCCATAGGCGACGCCGATCAGGATGGCGAAGCCCGCGAGGTTGACGAGCGGGACCGTCAGCGCGTTCCGCCCGATCTGATCGAGCGCGAAGCCCGCCATCCGCGCGAGGAACATGCCGGTCATGAAGGTCGCAAGCGATTGCTGGCCGACCTTGCGGATGACGTCGATCACCCGTCCGCGCCAATCGGTGTAGACGAGCCGGCTCCCCATCGGCCCGACGGCGACCCAGGCGAGATAGGCCAGAGCGAGGAAGTGGACGTAGCGCAGGATGCCGAAGCCGGTCTTCGTCGTGAGCGGCCCGAGGCTCTCGGAGACCTCGCGAAGTTCGGGCACCGCACCGAGGATGCGGAAATAGGCGAGGGGGATCGTCGCCACCACGATCACGGCGGCGATGGCGACCAGGCGTGCCGTCACCGGCGGCGGCTTCAGCCAGCCGCGCATGAAGGCGAAGCCCGTGAAGAACACGAGCTGCCAGGCAAAGGGGTTGAAGAACCAGCTGCGCTCCGACCAGGGCTCGGCCGGCAGCTCGGCGAGCCCGGTCGTGCCGAGCGCCCAGACGACCGTCACGAAGAGCGCCACCAGCCAGGCATTCGCCTTTGCCAGCATCATCACGAGCGGAATCATGGCGAGGATGACGAGATACATCGGCAGGATGTCGAAATAGTTCGGCACGTAGGTCAGCGTGAGGAGGCCGATGAGGTTGGTCTGGGCATCCTTGAAGAACGGGTAGAGGTTGAGCTGGCCGACATAGTCGCGCTCGAAAGCCCCGGTCGCGTCCAACGCCGCCATCGCGGCCGCGATGGCGATGAAGAGGCCGATATGGGACCAGTAGACCTGCCAGACGCGGTGGGCGATGCGGGCGGTCCCCATCCACCAGCCCTGCCGCTCGAACGCGCCGCCGAAGGCGATGGCCGAGGCCATGCCGGAGCAGAAGACGAAGATCTCGGTCGCGTCCGAGAAGCCGAACCGCGCCGGGATCCAGAGCGCCCACGCATTGCCCGGCATATGGGCGACGAAGATGATGAACATTGCGAGCCCGCGAAAGACGTCGAGGCGGACGTCTCGCGGCGCGGGGGTGGCTGTCGGGGTGAGGATCATGGACGCGTGGCTCAACTCGCAAGGGCCAGGCGCGCGGCCTCCTCGCGAGCCTGCGCGATGAGGTCGTGCCGGTCCCGCGCGAAGCGGTCGAGATGGCCGCCCCGCCGGGCCGTGCGGGCGGTGAGGAGCGCGGAGGCGTCGTCGAACCGTCCGGCCCGCAGGGCGGACTCGACGGTCAGCCGCTCGAAGACGTCCCGCTGCGCATGGCTGCCTCCGATCGTCTGTAGCGTCGGGTGGGCGGCGGCGAGGTGCGCGTAGGCCGTCTCGAACCGACCCTCGCCGAAGGCTTCGAGCCCCGTCGCGGCATCGAGGCCGGGGCGGGCCATGGTGCGGTCTATCTCCGTCTCGCGGCGCTGCGCATCGAGGTGGATGCGCGCGAGAAGGCCGTGCGCGGCCTCGCGCCGGCCCCCGCCGACAAGAGCCAGCATGTAGTGGAGATCGGCGAAGGCGAGGCACCCGTCCTCGATCCGCCGGCTCGCGATCTCGGCCAGCTCCTCCCAGCGCCGACCGACGGGTACGCCCTCGATCTGGAGCCGCATGAGGAGTGATGCGGCGTTGGAGATGTCGCGATAGTCGTCGGTGTGATCGGCCCGGATGGTCTCGTCATAGAGGCGCAGGACCTCGCCCATCTCGCCCCGGTCGAGATGCATCAGCGCGAGGTGCCACCAGACGTGGTAGCGGAAATTGTTGCAATGGGCCCAGGCCTCGCGGCGCGGCAGCAGCCAGCCGAGGCCGCGCGTCGAATCGCCCGTCATGTCGTAGACATGGGCGACGGCGTGAAGGCCCCACGCATCGTCGGGCGCGCGCTCCAGGGCCGCGCGGCCATGCGCTTCGGCCGCGCCGTACTCGCCGGCCTCCTCAAGCGCGAAGGCGGTGCAACCGTCGAGATAGCCGCGCATCGGATGGTCGTCGCCCCAGGCGGGCGCGATGCGCTCGAGCGAGCGACGCATGCCGCCCGCGTCGCCCAGCACGAAGCGGATCGACTGGCCGAGCTTCATCGCCAGCGCGTCCTCGGGGTGATGGGCGAGGACGTCCTCCATGCACCAGGCGGCGCCGGAGGGCTGGCCCTGCAGCCACATGTCGAGCGCCTTGACGTAGAGCGCCTCGCGCTGCGTGAGGGTCTCTACGCGGTCCTTGACCAGGGTCAGGCAGTCCTCGGCCGTCCCGACGAGCTCGCGGCGGGCGAGGAGGAGGCAGAAAAGGCCCTTGCAGGCATGGGCGAGCGCGAAGTCGGGCGCGAGCGCCAGCGTCTCGGCCATCCGATCGGGCGTCGCGGCGGCGTGCGAGAGGAAACCGCGGAGCACGCCGTTCCAGGCCTCGGTCGCCGCGGCCGGCGCCTCGGTCTCGCCGAGCGTGAGAGGCAGTCCGCAGACATCTGTCGTCATAATGGTCTTTCCAGGTCGAGCCCCGAATATGCTGGCCCCAAGGGTGCTTGCGAGTGCCGCGCCCTCCCGAGGCCCTGCACCGGCCCCCTCATTCGCACAGTCCGAAACGGGCTGCCGCCAACCCATCCGCATTGTCGCCGGGCGAGGCCTGCCCACAAGCAACGCCTTTTCACATGCCCGTGATGGCCCCTTCATGTCCGCCCATCGTGAATTCGCGGTAAAGTCGGATCCTTCGCGGGCAGCCCGTAGACTGACCGGCGAGACCATGGCGGTAGGATAGCGGCCAAGCCCCGCCCAACCCTACTGCCTATCACGGGCAACAATGCCGCAATTGCGGGCGCGGTGGCGCTTTGCGAGGCCATGCCGGCCTTCATCCGGGGCGGCCGGGCGCAGGCCCCTCCCACTCGCCTCGGCCCGACCCATCGCAGCGTCTTCAGAATGGCGGAATGGCAACGTTACCGGAAAAGGCTGCATACCATCTCGCAACCGCATCGGCCCGGGCGCGTTGTCCGCCGTGGCCTTGGTCCACCTTTCACTTCCCGACAAAGGCCGCCTCGCTTGGAAACCGCAACAGCCATCGCCGTCTTCTGCATCGTCTTCGGCGGTTTCGCCTCGCAATGGATCGCCTGGCGGATCGGCATTCCGGCCATCGCGCTCCTCCTCCTCGTCGGCCTCAGCGTCGGGCCGTTCTTCCAGCTGGTCGATCCGGGCACGGCGTTCGAATCGACGCTGCAGCCGATCATCAGTCTCTGCGTCGCGATCGTCCTCTTCGAGGGCGGGCTGGCGCTCAACTTCAAGGAATTGCGCGCGGCGGGCTCCGGTATTCGGCGCCTCACCTTCGTCGCGCTGCCGCTCAACTGGCTCCTCGCCTTTCTCGCGGGCCATTACATCGCGGGCATGAGCGTCGGTATCGCGATCCTCTTCGGCGCGATCCTGACGGTGACGGGACCGACGGTCATCATCCCGCTCCTGCGGCAGGCCCGGCTGAAGCAGCGCCCGGCCTCCTTCCTCAAGTGGGAGGGCATCGTCAACGACCCGATCGGCGCGCTGGCCGCGGCCGTGACGCTCGAGATCCTCATTCTCGCGCAATACCCCGGCCAGGGCGTCGGCGGCTTCTTCGGCGTGATGGTGCTCGGCATCGTCGTCGCGCTCGGCCTCGGGCTCGGCTCCGCCTTCCTCGTTCGCTGGTCCTTCGCGCGCGACGCGGTGCCCGAAATCCTCAAGATGCCGATGCTGCTGAGCTTCGTCCTCACCATGCATTCGCTCTCCAACGTGGTGCTGCACGAAGCCGGCCTGATCGCCGTCACGGTCTTCGGCGTCGCGCTCGCCAACATGAACATCGCCGGTCTCGCCGAGTTGACGCGTTTCAAGGAGACGCTCGTGGTGATGATCGTCTCGGCGCTCTTCATCATTCTCGGCTCCGACCTCGATCCGGCCGTCCTCAGCCAGGTGTCGCTACCCCTCATCGGCGTCACGCTCGCCATCGTCTTCCTCGTGCGCCCGGCGGCGATCATGCTGGCGACCATCCGCTCCGGCATGACCTGGCAGGAGCGGGTGCTGGTCTCCTGGATCGGCCCTCGCGGCATCGTGGCGGCGGCCATCTCGGGCCTCGCGGCGCTCAAGCTGCTGGAATACGAGTACCCGACGAGCGAGCTCCTCCAGCCCGCCGTCTTCGCCGTCATCGCCGCGACCGTGCTGCTGCACGGCTTCTCGATGCGCCCGCTCGCGCGCTGGCTCGGCCTCACGACGACGGTGCGGCCCAGCATCGCGATCATCGGCGCCTCGCCCTGGTCGACCGATTTCGCCACGACGCTGCACGAGATGAAGGTGCCGGTCACGCTCGTCGACACGCATAAGGGCGCCTTGAAGGACGCGCGGCGCGAGGGTGTGAAGGGCCTCCAGATCGAGGCGCTGGCCGAGAAGGGCGAGGAGGCGTTCCACAGGACGCCGCACGATTACGTGATCGCCGCCACGCAGGACGAGATCTACAACGCGCTCATCTGCGCCAACCTCGCGCCCGAGATCGGCCGCGAGCGCGTCTTCCAGATCGCGGCCGGCGGCGGGCGGCTGATGGACGAGCGGCGCGGCCTCTCGCGCGACGTGCGCGGGAAGATCTGGGCCTCGGGCGACATCAACTTCGCGGAGTTCGAACGCCGCCACAAGGACGGCTGGCGCTTCCTCGTCTCGGACGTTACCGAGGCGCTGGCGGTCGAGGACGTGCCGCGCTCCGAGCATGTCGTGCCCGTCCTCATCGTCCACGCCAACGATATGCTCTCGCCGATCTCGCCCGAGGGCACGGGCGGGCCGGGCCTCGTCGAGGGCGACAAGATCGTCAACTTCGCGGCGCCGCAATCGCTACGAGCCGTGCGCGAGCCGTCCGAGGAGACGGGGGACGGCGCGCCGGTCGATCCGGGCGGGGATGTCGTGACCGTCGCCCGCGTCGCCGTGGACTGAGGCGCGGTCGGCCGCATTGCGGCTTGACGCCGCCGCACCCCATCGCGCATGGTCCGCGCCATGACGACGCGCGCCACCATTCGGATGATTTGCCGCTAGCTTTCATAAGCTGGCCGCAACCGCTCGCGTCTGACTCCCTTTCTTGAGCGACCCGGCCAGCGGGTAGACCCTAAGCCGGGTGGACCCTGGGCAAGGATCGGGCGGCAGCGCCCCCTCGAGGACGGATAGATGGATCTCACGCTCTACGACACGATGACCCGCCAGAAGCAGCGCTTCAAGCCCATCGATCCCTCCGACGTCCGCCTCTATGCCTGCGGCCCGACGGTCTACGACTTCGCCCATATCGGCAATGCGCGCCCCGCCATCGTCTTCGACGTGCTCTTCCGCCTGCTGCGCCACACCTATGGGCCGGACCACGTCACCTATGTCCGCAACGTCACGGACGTGGACGACAAGATCAACGCGCGAGCGGCCGAGGAAGGCGTGCCGATCCGCGACCTGACCGAGCGCACGCTCGGTCAATATCACGAGGACCTCGACGCCCTCGGCTGCCTGCGCCCGACGCACGAGCCGCGCGCGACCGAATACATCCCCGACATGCTCGCCATGATCGGCACGCTCGTGGAGCGCGGCCACGCCTATGAGGGCGAGGGGGAGGGTGTCGGCCACGTTCTCTTCGACGTCTCGACCATGGCCGATTATGGCGCCCTCTCCAATCGCCGTCTCGACGAGATGGAGGCCGGCGCCCGCGTCGAGGTCGCCGGCTACAAGCGCAATCCGGGCGACTTCGTCCTCTGGAAGCCCTCGTCCGGCGACGAGCCCGGCTGGGACAGCCCCTATGGCCGAGGCCGCCCCGGCTGGCATATCGAGTGCTCGGCCATGTCGGCCAAGCTGCTCGGCCCGACCTTCGACATCCACGCCGGCGGCCTAGACCTCATCTTCCCCCACCACGAGAACGAGATCGCCCAGTCCCGATGCGCGCACGGGACCGACGTGATGGCCAAGTACTGGCTGCACAACGGCTATCTGCAGGTCGAGGGGCGGAAGATGGCGAAGTCGGAGGGGAATTTTACGACGATCCGCGACGTGCTGAAAAGCCATTCGGGGCGGAACGTGCGTATCGCGATGCTGAAGACACATTACCGCCAGCCCATCGACTGGACGGACCGGGCCATGCGTGAGGCGGGCGTGAACGCCTACGTATTCGACCGAAAGATCGGAGGCGTCGTCTTCAATGGGGCGCATGTCGAGGAGCAGTTCTCCGAGAGCGCCCGCGGTTCGAGCGCAGTAGGTTGCCTTCGCGACGACTTGAACACGCCGGCCGCCATCACGGCGCTTCAGGCCATGCCATCGTCGGGGCCTGACGTCGAACTGCCGGCGATGGTCTATGGTCTTGGGGTCCTGGGCATTCTCCCGAGCCGGACGCAGGCGGCGTTCGACGCGAACGATCTGCCGGTCGGGATCCGGATCGACGATTTCGAGCGGGAGGCGCTGGCCGGCGACGTGGACGTCCCCGGGATCGAAGCTCTCATTGCGTCACGCACCGAAGCCCGCGCGGCCAAGGACTTCGCCCGGTCCGACGCCATCCGCGACGAGCTCACCGCGCTTGGCGTGACGATCAAGGACGGGCCAGACGGAACGACCTGGGAGGTCGCTCGATGACCCGCGCCCGCATCACCCTCTACGACACCACGCTGCGCGACGGGGCGCAGACGGACGGGGTGGACTTCTCGGCGGAAGACAAGCGCACCGTCATGGCCATGCTGGACGGGCTCGGCATCGACGTGATCGAGGGCGGCTATCCGGGCGCGAACCCCGTCGACACCGAACTCTTTGCCGATCTGCCGAAGACCCGCGCGCGCCGCGCCGCCTTCGGCATGACCAAGCGGGCGGGGCGGTCGGTCTCCAACGATCCGGGCGTGCAGGACCTCGTCGGCGCTGGGGGCGAGATCGTCACCTTCGTGGCCAAGGCGTGGGACTTCCACGTCCACGTCGCTCTCGGCTGCACGCTGGAGGAGAACCTGGAGGGCGTGTCGGACTCGGTCGAGGCCGTCCTCGCGGCGGGCAAGGCGGCGATGCTCGACGCCGAGCATTTCTTCGACGGCTACAAGGCGAACCCCGATTACGCGCTCGCGGTCCTCCGCACCGCCGTCGAGGCCGGCACGGAGACGGTCATCCTCTGCGACACCAATGGCGGCACGCTGCCGGACGAGATCGCGCGCATCGTCGCCGTCGCGGCCGAGGCCGTGGGCGGCGAACGGATCGGCATCCACGCGCATGACGACACGGGCCACGCCGTCGCCAACTCGCTCGCCGCCGTGCGGGCCGGCGCGCGGCAGATCCAGGGCACGCTCAACGGGCTTGGCGAGCGCTGCGGCAACGCGAACCTCGTCACCCTCATCCCGACGCTGCTGCTGAAGGACGACTACGCGAGCCGGTTCGAGATCGGCACGAGCCTGGAGGCGTTGGGGACGCTCACCTCCGTCAGCCGCGCCTTCGACGAGCTTATCAACCGCGCGCCGGCCCGCCAGAGCCCCTATGTGGGCGCCGCCGCCTTCGCGACGAAGGCCGGCATCCACGCCTCCGCGATCGTGAAGGCGCCCGAGAGCTACGAGCATGTCGAGCCCGCCAGCGTCGGCAATGCGCGCCGCCTCCTCGTCTCGGGGCAGGGCGGGCGCTCCAACGTCCTCGCCGTGCTGGAGCGGCTCGGCGTCGAGGTCCGCCGGGAGGATCCGCGCATCGCCCGCCTGGTGGAGCAGGTGAAGGAGCGCGAGGCGCTCGGCTATGCCTACGAGGCCGCCGAGGCGAGTTTCGAGCTCCTCGCCCGCCGCGCGCTCGGGCAGGTGCCGCAATTCTTCTCTGTCGAGAGCTTTCGCGCGACGGTCGAGGGGCGGTTCAACGCGATGGGCGAGAAGATTGCGGTGTCGGAGGCCGTCGTGAAGGTCGCCATCGACGGCGAGACCTACATGTCGGTCGCCGAGGGCAACGGCCCGGTCAATGCGCTCGACGCCGCGCTGCGGAAGGACCTCGGACGCTACCAGGCGCACATAGACGACCTCGCATTGGCCGACTTCAAGGTCCGCATCCTCAACGGCGGCACCGGCGCCATCACGCGCGTCCTCGTCGAATCGCTGGATGGTGCCGGCCGCCGCTGGTGGACGGTCGGCGTCTCGCCCAATATCGTCGAGGCCTCCTTCGACGCCCTCATGGATTCGATCACCTACAAGCTGCTGCGAGACGGGGTGGGGGTGTGACCGCCGGGCCGGGTCGCTAGAGGCTTCGCAGCGGCTCGGCCGACGTGTCAGCGTCGAGCTCGGCCTGATCGAGCCGGGCGGCCTCGGCCTGTAGCGTCGGCACGACGGCGTCGGCGCTGGTGGCGACGAGGAAGGGGACTTCATGTCCGGGGCGGATGAAGCCTTCCTCCGACATGTGGCCGAGGAGTTCGAGAAGCGGCGTCCAGAATCCGTCAATGTCGGCGAGGAGGACGGGCTTCTTGTGTTGGCCGAGCTGCGCCCAGGTCATCATCTCGACCGTCTCTTCGAGCGTGCCGATGCCGCCCGGCAGCGCGACGAAGGCGTCGGCCCGCTCGAACATCAAACGCTTGCGCTCGTGCATGTCGGCGGTGACGATGAGCTCGTCGACATCGTCGAGCATCACCTCGCGGCCGGTGAGGAAGCTCGGGATGATACCCGTCACCTGGCCGCCCGCCTCGATGACGGAGCGCGCGACCGTGCCCATAAGGCCGAGGCTGCCGCCACCGTAGACGAGCCGGATGCCGGCCGCCGCCATCGCCTGCCCGAGCGCCTTCGCGGTCGCCTCGTAGACCGGCTTCGCACCGATGCCGGTGCCGCAATAGACGCAGATATTCTTGATCTCAGCCATGGCCCATGTGGCACCGCACAAAGCCGGCGGTCAACCACATCTGCAGGCTCGATTTGCCCGCGCCGGCGTTTGCCTTTAACGCTCTGGTAAGGCGCGCGGGACGGCGAGACCCCGGAGCCTGGCAGCGCAAGCCGATGAACGCATGAGAGGATCCGATTTTCCGCGATGGCCCCCTTACCCCTCATATGGCTTCTGGGAGCCCTCAGTGTGGGTGTCGCGGTGGTCGGCACGACGACCTATCGCTATCTGCGCGACGCGCCGCCGGACGTCGTCGCCAGCGGCGAGGCGGTGGGCCGCGCCGGTGCGGTCGCCGACATCGCGTCGGTGGGCGCCTCTCGGACGTCACAGCCGATTGGCGATGCACCGTTGTCGGCCAAAGGAGACGGACGCCTTGCGCCGTTGTCGGCGCAGCCGACAGGCTCCACCAAGGCGGCCGGCGCCGCCGATGTCGCATCGGGCATTCCGGCGGGTCCGCGAAGCTTTGCCGGCCTCTCCACCGTCGCGGCGGAGGCGGGCCTGAACGGCCGGGTCACCGTTCCCGTCACGATGCCGCCCCGTCCCGGCGCCGCCGCCGGCCCCGCCAGGGACGTCGCCGCCCCATTCGAGGCGCCGACCGCGACCGTGTCGCTCGGCAAGCCGCCCGTCGTCAGCGCCGATGCGAGCTGGGGGTTCGGTGGCGAGGGCGATCTCGTCGGCCGGGCCGACCAGCCGCTCGCGTCCGTCACCGTGCCGGGGCCGCTGCGCGCGGCGCGGGTGGCCGCGGCCACGGCACCTCGCAGCGTCACCGACATCCGAACCGGGGGCACCACGCTCCAGGCGGTCCCGCTGGCCGAAGGAAGGGTTGTTCCCGCACCCATACCCGCTCCGGAACCGGCGCCCGTTGCGACGCGCGATGCTGCGGGCGACACCGTCCTGTCCGAGAAGGCGAGCGACGCTGAAGGTGTTGGCGGGCCCGTCGCGGCGTCCCCCGTCAGGGTCGCCGCCGCGCGGAGGGCGGCGGAGACGCCTGTCGAGCGCGTGGGGCCGAGCGTCGGGGCGAGCGCGTCGGCGTCGCCCGTGCCCGCTTCGTCCGCGCCCATCGCAAGGATTGCACCGCCCGCCCTCCCGCGCGTCGCGCCTCGGGCGAAGACGGGCGCCGCGAAGGCCGGCGACCAACCCGTTAGAATCGTGTCCGCGCGGCGCCCGGCGGCCGAGGCCCCCGTGGCGCCGGGCTTCCTCGAGGTCACCGATTGGCGCGCGGGCGGCGCGAAGGTGATCTCCGTCGTTGCCTCCACCGCCGAGACCGCCGTCGATGCGGGTGCCTTCGCCTCCGGTGTCGGGGTGTTGCGGCCGGGGCCGAAGGTCATGACGGTCTCGCGCGTCATCGACGTCGCGTCCCCCATCGAGGTGACGGGGCGCGGCGAGGTCACGATCGAGGCGGTCCGCACCGGCGCATCGCGCATCGTGGTGCGGGGGCGGGGTGCCGCCGGCACGACGGTACGCGCCAATCTCAACGGGACCGATATCGGCGAGGTCTCGGTCGGGGACGATGCCCGCTTCGCCTTCGACCTGCCGGCCCGCATGTTGCCCGGCGCCTACGAGCTGCGGATCGAGCCGCGGGGCGTCTCGGTCGATGCCGGCGGGTCGGCAACGATCGGCTTCACCCTCGATCAGGGCCTGCGCCAGACGCGCACCCGGCGCGTGACGCCGCTCAACGCGCGCGTGCGGGCCGAGGCGGTCGCGGTCGAGGCGCAGCCCCATGTCGTCGTCATCGTGCGGGGCGACAATCTCTGGCGCATCGCGCGACGCGTCTATGGCGACGGAATCAGCTTTCCGACCATCGTCAACGCCAATCGCGACCTCATTCGCAATCCCGATCTCATCTTCCCGGGACAGGTCTTCGTGCTACCGCTCCTGGAGACCCACCGATTGGGCGATACGGCGCGGGGGTAATCGGCTCCTTCGGGACCGGTAGGGTTCGGAGGGCTTGCTAAACCCGCCCGTCTGGCCCATTTGCGCGGTCACGCATGACCGATGCCACCCTCCCAGACGACGCCCCCAAACCGGACGGCGCACCCGCCGCCAAGCCGGAGGACGCTCCTGTTCGTAAGGGGGGGCGACGCGTCAGCGCGGAGGACGGCGACACCTTCCAGACGCTGAAGGCGCTGTGGCCCTATCTCTGGCCGCACGACCGCAACGACCTCAAGGTCCGGGTCATCCTCGCGCTCTTCGTCCTGATCGTCGCCAAGGTGATCAATGTCGGCGTGCCCTATCTCTACAAGTGGGCGACCGACGCGCTCGCCGGGACCCCCGATCTGACGGGCCGCGAGGGCTGGACGCTGGCGCTGCTGGGCGCGCCCGTCCTCATCGTCATCGCCTACGGCGTCGCGCGCGTGAGCGTGATGGGCTTCCAGCAGCTTCGCGACGCGCTCTTCGCCAAGGTCTCGATGAACGTCGTCCGCAAGCTCGGGCAGGAGACGTTCGACCATCTCCACAAGCTCTCGCTGCGCTTTCACCTGGCGCGGCGCACGGGCGGCCTCAGCCGGATCATAGAGCGCGGCACGACGGGCATCGAGACCGTCGTGCGCTTCACCATCCTCTCGATCTTCCCGACGATGATCGAATTCGTGCTGGCGGCCGCCGTCATCGCCTACCAGTTCGACTGGCGCTACCTCGTCGTGCTGCTGGGCATGATGGTGGGCTATGTCGGCTACACGGTCTGGCTCACCAATCGCCGGATCCAGATTCGCCGCAACATGAACGAGGCGAACAATGACGGGAACTCGAAGACCGTCGACAGCCTCCTCAATTACGAGACGGTCAAGTATTTCAACAACGAGGGGCTGGAATCGAGCCGTTTCGGCGAGACGCTGGCGCGCTACGAGAAGGCCGGCGTCCAGACCCTGACCTCGCTCGCCTGGCTGAATATCGGCCAGAACGTCATCTTCACCGCCGGCATGACGGCGACCATGGTGATGGCCGCGCAAGGCGTGATGGACGGTGAGAACACGGTCGGCGACTTCGTCCTCATCAACGCGCTGATGATCCAGCTCTACCAGCCGCTCAACTTCATCGGGACTGTCTACCGCGAGATCAAGCAGGGGCTGACGGACATCGAATCGCTCTTCTCGCTTCTCGACGAGAACCCCGAGATCGTCGACGCGCCGGGCGCCGAGCCGCTCCGGGTGGACGAGGGCCGGATCGTCTTCGAGGACGTCCGCTTCGCCTATGACGCCCAGCGTCCGATCCTCAAGGGCCTCTCCTTCGAGGTGCCGGCCGGCAAGACCTTCGCCATCGTCGGACCCTCGGGCGCGGGCAAGTCGACGTTGTCGCGCCTGCTCTACCGGTTCTACGAAGTCGGCGAGGGCCGCATCCTGATCGACGGTCAGGACATCGCGCAGGTCCAGCAGCTCAGCCTGCGCCGCCAGATCGGAATGGTCCCGCAGGACACGGTGCTTTTCAACGATACGATCGCCTACAACATCCAGTACGGCCGGCCGGACGCCGACCATGCCGAGGTGGTGAAGGCGGCCAAGCTCGCGCAGATCCACGACTTCATCCTGCAACTGCCCGATGGCTACGAGACCGAGGTCGGCGAGCGGGGGCTCAAGCTCTCGGGCGGCGAGAAGCAGCGGGTCGCGATCGCGCGCACGATCCTCAAGGCGCCGCCCATCCTCATTCTCGACGAGGCGACCTCGGCGCTCGACAGCTATACCGAGCTCGAGATCCAAGAAGCACTGCGCGCCGTCGCGGAGGGGCGCACGACGCTCGTGATCGCGCACCGCTTGACGACCATCGTCGATGCCGACCAGATTCTCGTCGTCGAGGCGGGCCGGCTCGTGGAGCGCGGCACGCATGACGAGTTGCTGCGCGCCGGCGGCCTCTATGCCGGCATGTGGAACCGCCAGCGCGAGGCCGAGGAGGCCCGCGAGGCCTATCAGCGCACGATGCGCGACGCGGAAGGGTTCCTGCCCGGCCGCCGTCGCGAGGACGCGCTACCGACCGAAGGTGAGATGACATGAACGGCCTGGCCGACACCATCAAGAAGACGTTGCCGGCAATGCACCCTGCGGGCACGCCCTTCGTCCTCGCCTTCGCGGCCGTCACGGTCGTGCTCTTCCTGCTGTGGCAGCCGCTGGGCTGGCTCGGCGTGGCGCTCACGGTCTGGTGCTACACCTTCTTTCGCGACCCGAAGCGTGTCACGCGGCTCGACCCCGACCTCGTAATCGCGGGTGCCGACGGGCGGGTGTCCTGGGTCGGGTCGGCCATGCCGCCGCCCGAGCTCGGCCTCGGCGACGTGCCGCTGGTGCGCGTGTCGATCTTCATGTCGGTCTTCGACGTCCACATCAACCGCGCGCCTATCGCCGGCAAGATCGAGCGGATCATCTACACGCCGGGCAAGTTCCTCAATGCCGAGCTCGACAAGGCGTCGGAGCATAACGAGCGCAACGCCTTCATCGTCCGGTCGGGCGGGCGCACCTTCGCCCTCGTCCAGATCGCCGGTCTCGTCGCCCGCCGCATCCTGCCCTTCGTACGGGAGGGCCAGGAGGTCGTCGCCGGAGAGCGGCTCGGACTGATCCGCTTCGGCTCGCGCTTCGACATCTACCTGCCCGACGATGTCGAGCCGCTCGTCGCCGAGGGCCAGCGCTGCGTCGCCGGCGAGACGGTGATCGCACGGGTTGGCGAGGGCACGCGCCCGAAGTTCCGGACCGCCTGACATGGTCTCGGACCCCGCCCTGGAGAGCCGGCCGCGCCGCCTTTCGATCCGCACGCTGCTGCCGAGCATGGTCACGCTGCTCGCGCTCTGCATCGGCCTCACCGCCATCCGCTTCGGCGTCGAGGGCCGGTTCGATATGGCGGTCTACTGCATCGTCTTCGCCGCCATCCTCGATGCCGTCGACGGCCGACTCGCCCGCGCCCTCAAGTCGACGTCGAAATTCGGCGCCGAGCTCGACAGCCTGGCCGACTTCGTCAACTTCATGGTCGTGCCGGCCGTGCTCCTCTACATCTGGGTGCTGCACGAGCTGGGCAATATCGGCTGGCTGGCCGCGCTGCTCTACGCCATCTGCGGCGCGCTCCGGCTGGCGCGATTCAACGTCGCGCTCGATGTGGAGAAGCCGGACTGGCATGTCGACTATTTCAGCGGCGTGCCCGCGCCGTCGGGGGCGTGCCTCGTCCTCTTCCCCCTCTACGTCAATCTTCTCGGGTTCGAGGCGGCGCACTCGCCCTGGCTCGTCCTCGTCTTCACGCTCGTCGTGGGCGCGCTCATGGTCAGCAAGATTCCGACCTTCTCCATGAAGCGGGTCGGCCAGCGGGTCGACCGCGAGGCGGTGGTCCTCCTCCTCCTCGCGCTCGTCGCCTTTCTCGGGCTCCTCGTCAGCTTCCCCTTCACGGTGCTGACGGTCTGCTCGCTGATCTATATCACCCTCGTCCCCATCGCCGCGTTTCGCTTTCGCAAGCGCGCGGCGCAGGACGGTTTGGCGAGCGGGCCAACGGCTTCCGGCTGAAGGGCGTCGTCACATCGGTGGCGAGTCAGGCGAGATGCCGACGCCACGTCACGCGTCGGCCCATATCACGCGTTGGCCCATATCACGCGTCGGCCCATGTCACGCGTTGGCCCATGTCAAACCTCGCCCGCGGCCGCCTCCCAACGCTCGTCATCGCCTTGACGCCGCGTGCCGCCACCGCTTGCGAGGTCTGCGATCTCCTCGACGCGTTGCCCGAGGCGCCCTCCTCTTCGCCGCGCCAAGCGCCTATTCCGCCGCGTCGAGAACGGCGACGCGCGCCGGGCGCGGGGTCCCCATGGGCGGGAAGGTCGGCTCGGCCCGCTTCGGCTTCGCCAGGTCCTTGTCGGCCGGGCGATGCGCTACGGCCTTGCCGGGGGCCGGCATCAGGCCGGGCTTTGCCGTCTTGGCGCTCTCGCCACCCTTGCGGCTGCGCACGAAGCGCCAGGCCTTGAGGACGCGGGCCTTGTAGAGCGAGGGCGCGACCAGGAGCACCGGCACCACGACCAGTGTCAGGATGGTGGAAAACCCGAGGCCGAAGATGATCGCGGTCGCGAGCTGCACCCACCATGTCGACGTCACCCCGCCGATGGTGATGGTCTGGGTGAAGAAGTCCGGCGTGATCTGGAGCGCCATCGGCACCAGGCCGACAATGGTCGTGCCCGTCGTGAGCAGGATCGGGCGGATGCGCTGGCCGGCGGTCTTCAGCATGGCCTCGCGCGGCTCGATACCCTCGTCGCGCAGCTGGTTGAACGTGTCGATGAGGATGATCGCGTTGTTCACCACGATGCCCGCCAGCGCGATGATGCCGGTGCCGGTCATGATGATCGAGAACTTCTGCCCCGTCAGGTAGAGCCCGAGAAGCACGCCCATCACGCTCATCACGACGGTGGAGAGCGTGACGAAGGCCTGCCAGAACGAGTTGAACTGCGTGACGAGGATGATGAACATCAAGAAGAGCGAGGCGACCATGGCTTGCATGAGGAAGGCCTGGCTTTCGGCCTGATCCTCGTCGCCGCCGACGAAGCTGGCGGTGATGGTGGCCGGCAGGCTGCCCTCGTCTAGCCAGGCCTGCACCTCGGCGATCTTGTCGTTCTTGTCGACGCCCTCGATCGCGTTGGCCTTCACGGTCATCGCGTAGCGCTGGTCGATCCGGGTAATCGACGAGACCTGCGGCTGGGCCTCTCGCGTCACGAAGTTGGCGATGGGCACGAGACCGGACGGGGTGCGGACCTTCAACTGGTCGATCTGATCGATCGAGCGCTCCTCGACCGGCAGTCGCAGGCGGATGTCGACCTCGTCGTCGCTGTCGTCCGGGCGGTAGGAACCCATCAGGACGCCGCCCGTCGCCAGCTGGATCATCGAGCCCACGGTGACCGTGTCCGTACCGTAGCGGCCGGCCTCGGCGCGGTCGACGTCGTACTGCCATTCGATGCCGGGCAGCGGGCGCGAATCCTCGACCTCCTGCAAGCCCTCGAGCGAGTCGATGAAGCGGCGTGCGTCCGCGGTCGCGGCACGGACCTGGTCGTATCTGTTGCCCGTCAGCTGCAACTGGACATCCTTGCCCGTGGGCGGTCCGCCCTCGATCTGCTTGAGCTCGACCTGGATGCCCGCGATGTCGGCGACGGCCGCACGGATATCGGCGAAGATCTCCTGGGCGACGCGCCGGTCGTTGAAGTTCTCCAGTTCGAGCGTGATCTGGCCGATCGTGTCGGCGGGTTTGTCCTGCCCGAGGCCGCCACCGCCCCCTCCGCCGCCGCCCTCGGTCTTCATCAGCACGTCCTCGACGCCGTCTATGCGGAGGATCTCGTATTCGACCTCGGCGACGAGATCGCGCTTCTCCGTCGCGGAGAGGTTGCCGCGCGCCGAGATCTGCACGACGGCCTGCTCCGGCTCCTCGTCGACGAAGAACTGCACGCCGGCGGCGTTGGCGCCGAACTGCGTGACGATGGCGTAGGCCCCGAAGACGGAGAGCGCGACGACGATGGCCGGCATGCCGATGAAGCCGTCGAGAAGGCGGACATAGCCGCCCGTCGCCCCCCTGAGATCGCGCGGGTCCATCTTGGAATTGCGGCCGAGCGCACGGGCCTCCTCGGAGACCTCGCCGGGCTTCACCCGGGGGCCGATGACGGCGCCGAGCGTCGGCAGGAAGATCATCGCCGTGAAGAGAGAGGCCGACAGGACGATGATGACCATGATCGGCAGGTTCGACATGAACTGCCCCGCAACGCCCGGCCAGAGGAGGAGCGGCAGGAAGGCGGCCAGCGTCGTCGCGGTCGACGAGACGATCGGCCAGAACATCTGCTGAGCGGCGCGGATATAGGCCTCGCGCTTATGGAGGCCCTCAGCCATCTTCCGGTCGGCGTATTCCGTGATGACGATGGCGCTGTCGACCAGCATGCCGACGGTGAGGACGAGGCCGAACATGACCATCGTGTTGAGCGTCAGGTCGGTGAACGTCGTCAGGAAGAGGAAGCCGAGCATGAACGATGTCGGGATCGCCATCGCGACGAGGAGCGCCGGCCGCACGCCCAGCGTCGCCAGCAGCACGATGAAGACGAGCGCGATGGCCGTGAGGATCGACGCCTGGAGCGAGCCCAGCGTCTCGAAGATCGAGGACGACTGGTCGAGCATGTAGTCGACCGTGATGACGTCCGGCCAATCGGCCGAGACCTCCTCGGCGACGGCGCGAACGGCCGCATTGTTCTCGATAATGTTCTCGCCGAGCCGCTTGACGACCTCGAGCGCGATGGCCGGCTGGCCGTTGACGCGGGTGAAGGTCTCGGCGTCCTTGAAGGTCCGGCGGATCTCGGCCAGATCGCCGAGCGTGACGACGCCGTCGCCGTTCTCGGTCACCTTCACCGGCAGGCTCATCACGTCCTGCGCGGTCTCGAAGAGGCCGGGGACCTTGATGTTGAAGCGGCCCTCGCCGGTATCGAGCGTACCGGCGGGCACGAGCTGGTTGTTGTTGCGCACCGCCTGCAGCAGCTCGGCTTGGCTGATGTTGTAGCTCTCCAGGCGCGTGTTATCGACGATGACCTCGAGCAACTCCTCGCGCTGACCGGTCAGATTGGCCTCCAGCACGGTGGGAACCTGCTCGATCGCGTCCTGGAGGATCTTGGCGTGCGTGTAGAGCGTGCGCTCGGGCACCGGGCCCGAAAGCGCGATCGTGATGGTGGGGACGAGGTTGAAGTTCGTCTCGGTGATCGTCGGCTCGTCGGCGTCGGTTGGGAGCTGGCCCTTGGCCTTGTCGACTTCGGCGCGCACGTCGTCGAGCGCCGCGTCCTTGTCGAAATCAGCGGCGAATTCGAGGAGGATGCCCGCATGGCCCTCCGATGCGATCGCCTGCATCTCCTTCAGGCCGTCGAGGCTGGAAAGCGCAGTCTCCAGCGGCCGCACGAGCAGGCGCTCGCTGTCCTCCGGGCTCACGCCCTGCTGGCTGACCGAGATGTAGAAGACCGGAACGTCGATGTCCGGATTCGATTCCTTCGGAATCGTGATGTAGCTCATCACGCCGCCGACGATCATGAAGAGCATCAGCGTCAGGACGGTGCGCGGGCGGCGCAGGATCGCGCCAAGGGCGTTCTTCATCGCACGGAAATCCTTGGGAGCCGGGTGGTGGCGAGCATGGGGCGGTCGGGCTAGCGCGTGAGGAGCGAAAGGTCGAGCGCGCCGGTGCGCGGGCGCTGCGGCGGTGCCGGCGGCGTCTCGGCAAGCGTCAGCTCGTCGCCGGTCGCGGGACGGTCGGTCACGTCGCGCTGCCGCGTCGGTGCGCGGATATCGGTCACGGGGACGAGGACGGCATCGGGCGCGGCGGTCTCGGCCGTCGGATCGGCCATCGGATCGGCCGGCGCGGCGGCCGTCTCGGCCGAGGGCGCTTGCGCGACCGGCTCCGTCCCGGACATCTCGGCGGCCGGCGCGGCGGTCTCGGCTGCCGGGGTCTCCATCGGGGTCCCCGACGCAGGGGCATTCGCGGTTCCGGAGCGCTCGTCCGGCAGGGCCCGGACCCGGGCGCCGTGGGCGACGTATTCCTGGCCGACCGTGATGACGCGGACCGTCTCCGGCAGGCCGGTCACCCAGACGCCTTCGCGGCTATCGGCGAGGATGCCGACGGGCATGAAGACGACCGTATCGTCGGCATCGACGGTGCGAACCCCGATGACGCCGTCATCGTTGAGCGTAAGGGTCGAGGCGGTGAGCGCGTGCGCGCGGGTCTCGGGCAAGGGCACCTCGATGGCGCTCGTCATGCCATCGCGCAGCATGCCGTCGCCGTTAGGCACCGAGACCTCGATGCGGAAGGTGCGCGTCTCCGATTCGGCCGTCGGCGCGATATAGCTGATCTGCCCCTGGCGGGGCGCGCCGCCGAGCGGCGTGACCATGGCGGGCATGCCCTCGCCCAACTGCGCGATCTCGCGCTCGGAAACCTGTCCGATGGCGAGCATCGGGTCGGTCTGGACGAGGGTTGCGCAGGTCGCGCCCATGCCGAGGAAGTCACCGATCTCGGCCAGCGGATCCTCGACCACGCCGGCGATCGGGGCGGCGACGTCGACGCGGGCCATCTCCTGCTCGGCCTGTGCGACGGCGGCCTTCGCCGCATCGAGCGCGGCCCGGGCCGAGCGCACGCGCGCCTCTGCCACGACACCACGCTCGGCCAGCGTGACGTTGCTGTCATAGTCGAACTGCGCCTGCTGGAACTGCGCCTCGGCCTGGCTCAGCTGCGCGGCGCGCACGCCCTCGTCGATCTTGCAGAGCGGTGCGCCGGCGGCGACGCGCTCGCCCTTGGAGACGAGCACCTGGGTCACCTGCCCGGCCGTCTCGGTGCGCACCTCGACCCGCGTTTCCGCCTCAGCGCGTCCGCGCACCTCGAGCGCGTTCTCGCGCACCGACGCCGAGACCTCGCGGACCCGGACCGCCATCGGCGTATCGGCCGCCGCGCCGACGCGCTCGGCCGGCGGTGGCAGGCTGTCGGGATCGTCCCCCTGGCCGCCCATGATGAGGTCGCCCGAATACATCCAGTACCCGAGCCCCCCCGCTACGAGCGCGGCGAGGAAGTAGGAGGTCTTGCTGCCCATGATCTATTCCGCCGCGACTTGGAGTGTGGGCTCGTCATCGTGCCCGATCGATTCGAGTTCGCCCCGATGGGCGCGCAGATAGGCGAGTTCCTCGGTCATCACCTTAAGACCGAGCCGGCCGGCCCATTGCGGTCCGGGCTTGTCGAAGCGCTCCATCATGCGCTCGATATGCGCCTTCTTGTCCTCGTATTCCGCTATCCGCCCGTCAACGATGCTGCGCAGATGGGCCTTGCTGAGACTTTCCGCGAAGAGCGTGTGCATCAGGAATTCCGAGCGAAAGACGTCGGGTGCCGGCATGTCCGTGAAGGCCGCAAGCAGCGCCTCGCGGCCTGCCTCGGTGATCGCGTAGACCTTGCGCGGCGGGCGACCGGGATCGCCCTCCTGCCGCGAGGTGACGTAGCCGCCTTCCTCCAGCGCGCGCAACGCCGGATAGATCGCGCCGAAGCTCGCCTCGACGAAGTGCGACCAGTCGCCCTCCACCGAGTGCTTCTTGATCTCATAACCGCTGGCATCGCCCATGCTGAGCATCGCGAGGCAGAGAGTCCTGACGTTCATGACGGCCTATATGGTTAACCTGCATATGTCAGTGTGACATATCCCGGTTGCGCATATATGAAACTACCGATCACGGCAAGGTGAGCGGCCCCCTAAATTCCGGTCGTACCCATCGATGCGGTCGATGGGTGGGCGCGCACTCCGCCGAGACGATACGCGCCTTCATCGCGCGGAGCCGATATGCTACGCCACCGGCCATATCGACAGGTCGAGGGCCGAACCCATGAGCGAAGCAGCACTGCGCGACGACGATTTCGCGGATTTCTTCACGGCCGGCGTCGCCGATGCCGATCCGGACTTGAGCGCGGCGCTGACCGGCGAGCTGGGCCGCCAGCGACACGAGATCGAGCTGATCGCCTCCGAGAACATCGTCTCGCGCGCCGTGCTCGAGGCGCAGGGCTCGGTGCTGACCAACAAATACGCCGAGGGTTATCCCGGCAAGCGCTACTATGCCGGCTGCGAGCATGTCGACGTCGCCGAGCGCCTCGCCATCGAGCGCGCCAGGCAGCTCTTCGGCTGCACCTACGCCAACGTCCAGCCCCATTGCGGCGCCTCGGCGAACCAGGCCGTCTTCCTCGCGCTTCTGGAGCCGGGCGACACCTTCATGGGCATGGACCTCGCGGCGGGCGGTCACCTCACGCACGGATCGCCGGTCAACATGTCCGGCAAATGGTTCAAGCCCGCACCCTATGGCGTGCGCCAGGACGACCACCTCATCGACTATGACTGGGTCGCCCAGCGCGCGACGGAGGTGAAGCCGAAGCTTATCATCGCCGGAGGCTCGGCCTATCCGCGCGAGATCGACTTCGCCCGCTTCCGCGCGATCGCCGATTCGGTCGGTGCGTGGTTCTTGGTCGACATGGCCCATTTCGCCGGCCTCGTCGCCGGCGGCGTCTACCCGAGCCCGATCCCGCACGCCCACGTCGTCACCACCACGACGCACAAGACGCTGCGCGGCCCGCGCGGCGGCATGATCCTCTCCAACGACGAGGCGCTCGGCAAGACGTTCAACTCTGCGGTCTTCCCCGGCCTCCAGGGCGGCCCGCTGATGCATGTCATCGCCGCCAAGGCCGTCGCGTTCGGCGAGGCGCTGCGCCCCGAGTTCAAGACCTACGCCCGGCACGTGGTCGAGAACGCGCGGGCGATGGGAGAGGTGCTGCGCGAAAGCGGGCTCGACCTCGTCTCCAACGGCACCGACAGCCACGTACTCCTCGTCGACCTGCGCCCCATGCAGGTGACGGGGAAGGTCGCCGAGGCCGCGCTCACCCGCGTGGGCATCACCTGCAACAAGAACGCCGTTCCGTTCGACCCGGAAAAGCCGTTCGTGACCTCCGGCATCCGCCTCGGCACGCCGGCCGGCACGACGCGCGGCTTCGGTATCGCGGAGTTCCAGGAGGTTGGTCGGCTCATCGTCGACACGCTGAAGGGCCTGCAAGGCACGGGCGGCGAAACCAACGAGACGGTCGAGGCCGATGTGGGCGCACGGGTGAAGGCGCTCACCGACCGCTTCCCGATCTATAGCTGATCGCTCAAGGGGCCAGACCCATGCTCTGCCCCTTCTGCGGCGGATCGGACAGCCAGGTGAAGGATTCGCGCGGCGCCGAGGAGGGCGGCGCGATCCGCCGCCGGCGCGAATGCACGACCTGCGGCGCCCGCTTCACCACGTTCGAGCGCATCCAGCTGCGCGAGCTCGCCGTGATGAAGCGAAGCGGCGCCCGGCAGGCCTTCGATCGCTCCAAGCTGACCCGCGCCATCAAGACCGCGCTTCGCAAGCGCCCGGCCTCGGACGAGGCCGTCGATGCGCTCATCAACGAGATCGTTCGTGACCTCGAGGCGAGCGGCGACGCGGAGGTGACGACGCAGGTGCTCGGCGAGCGCGTGCTGGAGGCCCTGCGCGGCCTCGACCATGTCGCCTATGTCCGCTTCGCCTCCGTCTACCGCAATTTCTCGACCGCGCAGGATTTCGAGGCCTTCGTCGAGGAACTGGGGCAGGGCCTCGCCAAGCCCTCGTGACGCCCGACCGCGCGAGCGATGCCCGGTGGATGCGCAGCGCGATTGCGCTTGGAGAGCGTAATGCCGGGCTGACGGGCGCGAACCCCAGCGTCGGCGCGCTGGTGGTGAAGGATGGCGTCGTGCTGGGCGCCGGGGCGACGCAGCCCGGCGGCGCGGTCCACGCCGAGGCGGTCGCGCTCGATCAGGCTGGCGAGGCGGCGCGAGGCGCCACCCTCTACGTCACGCTCGAGCCCTGCGCCTACCGCAGCGCCGGCGGCGCGCCCTGCGCCGATCTCGCGCACCGGGCCGGGATCGCCCGCGTCGTCATCGCGTGCGAGGATCCCAATCCTCGGATCGCCGGCCGCTCGATCCTCCGCCTCCGCGCGCAGGGCCTGTTCGTCGATCTCGGCGTGGAGGCCGCGGCGGCGGGGCGCTCGTTGGCCGGGCACCTGACACGAACGCGGCAGGGCCGGCCGTTCCTCGTCGCCAAGCAGGCCATCTCGTCCGACGGCTGCATCGCCGCCGCCGGGCATCGCCCCGTCGCGATCACCGGCCCTGCCTCCAACGCCCAGGTCCACCTGTTGCGAGCCCGCGCCGACGCGATCCTCGTCGGCATCGGCACCGTGCTCGCCGACGATCCGTCGCTGACCTGCCGCTTGCCGGGCCTCGCCCATCGCTCGCCGCTGCGCGTCGTCCTCGACCGGCGGCTCGAGCTGCCTTTGGCGAGCCGATTGGCCGCGACGGCGAGGGAGACGCCAGTGCTCGTCGTCTCCGATCCAGAGCCAGACCGGGCGAGGCGCGCCGCGCTCGACGCACGCGGCGTCCGCGTCCTTGCGGCCGAGGGCCTCGCGGACGCTCTCATGTCGCTCGCCGCCGAGGGCGTGCAGACCGTTCTCGCCGAGCCCGGCGCCCGTCTGGCGCGGGCCTTGCACGAGGCAGATCTCATCGACCGCTATGAGATCTTCGAGGCTCCGAGCGCCATCGGCGCGGGCGGCATAGCGGCCATGCACGGCCTCGCGGTTGAGTCCGTGCTGAATTCGTCTAGATACGCCCTCCACGACGTTCGTCGGCACGGGGCCGATGTCCGCCTGATCTACGACCGCCGCCCCAGCTGAAGGACAGGACATGTTCACGGGCATCGTCACCGATGTCGGCCGCGTCACCAGGGTGACGGAGGGCGACGGTCTGCGCCGCTTCCGCATCGAGATGACGCGCGATGACGGCACGGTGCCGCTCGGCGCGAGCATTGCCTGCGCCGGCGTGTGCCTGACGGTCGTCGAGACCGGGCTGGAGGACGGTCGCACCTGGTTCGACGTCGAGGCCGGCTTCGAGACGCTGCGCGCGACGAGCGTCGGCACGTGGGGGGAGGGGACGGCGATCAACATCGAGCGGGCCCTGAAGGCCGGCGACGAGATGGGCGGTCACGTCGTCTCTGGCCATGTCGACGGTCTGGCGATGATCGAGGCCGTGGAGCCCGATGGCGAGGCCGTGCGCTACCGCTTCCGGCTGCCGGACGCCGCCGTGCCCTTCGTCGCCAGCAAGGGATCCGTCACGCTCGACGGCACGTCGCTGACGGTGAACGGCGTCGAGGGCGCGCGCTTCTGGGTGATGATGATCCCGCACACGCTGGCGGTCACGACCTGGGGCGAGCGCCAGGCCGGCGACGCCGTCAACATTGAAGTCGACATGCTGGCCCGCTATGTGGCGCGGCTGGACGCGGTACGACGCGCCGAGAACGAGGACGCCTGAGTGCCGAACCTGCTGATCATCGAAGCCCGCTTCTACGAAGGTCTGGCCGACGCCTTGGCCGAGGGCGCCGAGACGGCGCTTGGCGCGGCCGGTGTGACCTTCGATCGCGTCTGCGTGCCCGGCGTTCTCGAAGTGCCCGCCGCGCTGGCCTATGCGCACCAGGGCGGCAGCTATGACGGCTATGTCGTCCTCGGCTGCGTCATTCGCGGCGAGACGACGCATTACGACATCGTCGCCAACGAGTCGGCGCGCGAGATCATGCGGCTGGCAAGCGACCATCGCCTCGCCGTAGGCAACGGCATCCTCACGGTCGAGAACGATGCGCAGGCCTGGGCGAGGGCGCGAATGTCGGACAAGGACAAGGGCGGCGCGGCCGCCCATGCCGCACTCGCGATGATCGCCCTGCGCAGCCGTTTGGCGGGCGCGTCGTGACCGCCGCGGACGCCAAGCCGGCCTCCCGCCGCGGCAGCCGGGCCAACCAGCGCAGCGCCGCGCGCCTCGCCGCCGTACAGGCGCTCTACCAGATGGACGTCGCCCAGACCGGCGTCACCGACATCCTCGCCGAATACGAGGCCACACGGCTCGGCCGGGAGGTTGGCGACGAGGATGCGGACGGCGCGCATTACGCACCTGCCGACGCCTCCTTCTTCCGGGATATCGTGACCGGCGTCGTGCGCGAGCAGACGGCGCTCGACACCCGCGTCGACGCCGCTCTGGCGAAGGGCTGGCCCCTGCAGCGCCTCGACACGACCCTGCGCGCCATCCTCCGCGCGGGCACCTACGAGTTGCAGTTCCGCGAGGACGTGCCGCCCAAGGCCGCGATCAACGAATATGTCGAGGTCGGCCATGCCTTCTACGAAGGCGACATCATGCGCATGATCAACGGCGTGCTCGACCGGATCGCGCGGGACCTGAAGCCCGACCAGATGGGCCCGCCGCGCAAGGCCGGTTGAGCCCGTGCCGCTTCGAACGGGGTCGGCCGAGCAAAGCTTCATCCAGCGGCATTTCGCGCCGCTGGCGAACGCGTCCGGAGCCTTCGGATTTCGGGACGATGCGGCGTCGATGACGCCGCCCACCGGCTGCGATCTCGTCCTGACGACTGACGCCGTCGTCGCCGGCATCCACTTCTTCCCCGACGACGCCCCGGCCGACATTGCGGCCAAGGCGCTGCGGGTGAACCTCTCCGACCTCGCCGCCAAGGGCGCCGACCCCCTCGGCGCGCTGATGGCGCTCTGCCTGCCCGGCGATCTCGGCGAGGACTGGATCGCGGCCTTCGCCGCCGGCCTCGGTGCGGATCTTGATACCTACGGCCTCGACCTCCTCGGGGGCGACACCGTGCGCGCGCCGATGCTGTCGGTCGCGATCACGGCGATCGGGTCGGTCCCGCACGGCCGGATGGTGCGACGCTCGGGGGCGTCCGCCGGCGATGCGCTCTTCGTCACCGGCACGATCGGCGACGCGGCGCTCGGATTGCAGTGCCGGACGGGCGAGCTGGCGAAGGACGCCCACCTGCTCGATCGCTACCTGCGCCCCCGGCCCCGCCCTAAGATGGCGGGCGCGCTTCGCGAGCACGCGAGCGCCGCAATGGACGTCTCGGACGGCCTCGCCGGCGATCTCGACGCGCTCCTCGCCGCGTCGGGCTGCTCCGGATCGGTAGAGGTCGAGACGGTGCCGCTGAGCCCGTCGGCGGCGCGCACCGTCTCCAACGATCCCGCCCGCTGGCAGACAGTGCTCACGGGCGGCGACGACTACGAGATCCTCGCCGCCGTGGCGCTCGCCGACAGTGCCGCCTTCACGCGGGCGGCGCTGGCAGCGGGCGTCGCCGTCACGCGCATCGGTACGGTCGAGGCCGGGAGTGCGCCCGCCCGCTTCGTGAGGGGGGACGGATCCGAACTCGCCTTGTCAGGCCGGGCCTATTCGCACCTCTAACGCGGCTCGAGGACTGCCGGGGTCTTCAGCGAACCGAGCGCAGGAACGCCGTCAGGTCCTCGGTGACGAAATCGACCTTCGGATCGCTCCCCCGGCCTTCCATCTCCCATTCGCCATGAAGGACCGCGCGCGTGCCGGCGGGTACGACGAGCGTTGTGACCATGCCGAGCTCGTGCGGGACCGTGAGGTTGACCGCGAGGTCCTCGAAGAAGGCGGATTTGACCACGTCGACATCGTGGAGCCGGATGAACGTGTCGTAGTTCTCCCGCTCCGGCTTCGGCGTGAAGCCGGCCTCGACGATGCCGAAGCGGTCCTCGAAATGGTCAGCGATGCCCAGGCGGGTGAGGATGTTCTCGGCATGGAGGCGCGTGCCGTTCGTGAGGACGAGCTTGCGGCCCGGCAGGGCGTCGATGGCGGCGCCGAGCGCGGGGTTGGGCTCGAGCGGCGAGTGGTCGATGTCGTGGACATAGGCCAGGAACTCGTCGGGCGAGATGCCGTGCTCGGTCATCAGGCCGCGCAGGCTGGTGCCGTATTTCTCGTAGTAATCGGTCTGGACGACCTTCGCGTCGGCCGGCTCCAGCCCCAACGCTTCGGCGACATAGGTCGTGATGCGTTGGCTGATCTGCGGGAAGATCGCGCTGTTGGCCGGATAGAGCGTGTTGTCGAGGTCGAACACCCAGGTATCGACATGGGCGAAGGCCTCGCGCGGATCGCGCGCATGGGCTTCCGGCGTCTCGGTCATGGTCTCGCTCATGCCGCCGCCCTGATGCGCGTGCCCGCGCCGTGATCGGTGAAAAGTTCGAGGAGGATGGCGTGCGGCACCCGGCCATCGACGATCACCACAGCCTCCACGCCGCGCTCGACGGCGTCGAGGCAGGTCTGGACCTTGGGGATCATGCCGCCCGAGATCGTGCCGTCGGCGATGAGGGCGCGGACTTCGTCGGCGCGAAGCTCCGGGATGAGCCTGCCCGACTTGTCGAGAACGCCCGGAACGTCGGTCAGCAGCAGCAATCGCTTGGCCCGGAGCGCGCCCGAGACGGCGCCCGCGAACGTGTCGGCATTGACGTTGAACGTCTCGCCATCGGCGCCGTAGGCGATGGGCGCGATGACGGGGGTGAGCTTCTTGGCCAGCACGTCCTCTATGACGGCCTTGTCGATCCGCTCCGGCTCTCCGACGAAGCCGAGGTCCACGACGCGCTCGATCTGGCTATCCGGATCCTGTGCGGTCCGCGAGAGCTTGCGCGCCCGCACCATGCCGCCATCCTTGCCGGACAGGCCGATGGCCCGGCCGCCGACGCCGTTGATCGCGCTGACGAGGCCTTTGTTGATCGAACCGGCGAGCACCATCTCGACGATCTCGACGGTCGCCGCATCCGTGACGCGCAAGCCGTCCTCGAAGCGCGACTGAATGCCGAGCCGCGCGAGCATCGCCTTGATCTGCGGTCCGCCGCCGTGGACGACGACGGGGTTGATCCCCGCCTGCTTCAGGAGCGCGATGTCCTTGGCGAAATCGCGCGCGATCGCCTCGTCGCCCATGGCGTGCCCGCCGTACTTCACCACGATCGTCTCGTCGGTATATCGCTGCATGTAGGGCAGGGCAGAGGCGAGCGTATGGGCAGCGGCGTGGGGGTCGATGGGCGGCGTGTCGGGCAAGGTGGCGCTTCCGGTTGGGACGGGGTGACTTAAGGGGAGACGGGACGAGGCGCAACGGTGGCCTTATTCCCGTCGAGGGGACGGAGCCTCGGGCGAGCCGCGCTACTCCATCACCAGCCGCGCGATCGCCGCACGCAGGTCCTCCATGCCGTCCTTCTTCTCAGACGACGTCATCAGGAGGACCGGGAACGCCGCGGGGTGCTTCAGAAGCGCTTTGTTCGTCGCCTCCATCACCCGGGCCTGCTCGCCGACGCCGATCTTGTCGGCCTTGGTCAGCACGACCTGATAGCTCACCGCCGCGCCATCGAGCATGGAGAGGATGTCGTCGTCGACGGGCTTGAGGCCGTGGCGGGCATCGACGAGGACGAAGACGCGGCGCAGGTTTACGCGCCCGCGCAGGTAGGACTTCACGAGCCGCTGCCACGCCTCGACCTTGGGCAGCGGCGCCTTGGCGAAGCCGTAGCCCGGCATGTCGACCATGTAGAGCGGGCCGGTGGCGGCACTCTCGAGGGCGAAGAAGTTGAGCTCCTGCGTGCGCCCCGGCGTGTTCGACGTGCGGGCGATCGCCTTGCGGCCGGTCAGCGCGTTGATGAGGCTCGACTTGCCGACATTGGAGCGGCCGGCAAAGGCGATCTCGGGCCGGTCGGCCTCCGGCAGGCCGGAGGTCGCGACGACGCCCTTGACGAAGATCGCCTCGGCCTGGAAGAGCTTGCGGCCGATCTCGCGGTAGTCGGGGCCCTCGTCTATTCCGCCGGGTCCGGCTTGGGCTTGGCGCTCGACTTGGTCTCCCGCACCGGCTTGGTTTCGCCCGCCGGCTTCTTCGATGCCTTGACCTTCTTCTCCACCGCCTTCGTCGCCGCGTTCTCGCCCGACGTGTGTCCGCTGCCGGGCTTCGTCCCGTCCTTCGTCCCGTCCTTGGGCCGCTTGAAGCTCTGTTTCACGTTGCCCCATATGTCGACCTCCACGCCGTTGCGCTTCATGATGAACCATTGCTGCGCGAAGGTGAGCGTGTTGTTCCACGCCCAGTAGATGACGAGACCGGCCGGGAAGCCCGCGAGCATGAAGGTGAAAACGACCGGCATCCAGGTGAAGATCGTCTGCTGGATCGGATCGGCCGGCAGCGGATTGAGGCGCATCTGAAGGAACATCGTGATGCCCATCAGCAGCGGCCACACACCGATGAGAAGGAAGCCCGGCACGTCGTAGGGCAGGAGCCCGAAGAGGTTGAAGATCGAGGTCGGGTCGGGTGCCGACAGGTCCTGGATCCAGCCGAAGAAGGGCGCGTGGCGCATCTCCAGCGTCACGAAGAGAACCTTGTAGAGCGAGAAGAAGACCGGGATTTGGATGATGACCGGCAGGCAGCCGGAGACCGGATTGATCTTCTCCTTCTTGTAGAGCTCCATCAGCGCCTGCTGCTGCTTCTGGCGGTCGTCGCCATATTTCTCGCGGATCTCCATCATCTGCGGCTGGACGAGCTTCATCTTGCTCATCGACGCGTAGGCCTTGTTCTGCAGCGGGAAGAAGAAGAGCTTCACCACCACGGTCACGGCCAGAATCGCGACGCCGAAATTGCCGAAGAGGCCGAAGAAGAAGTCGAGGCCCCAGAACATCGGGCGCGTCAGGAAGTAGAACCAGCCCCAGTCGATCAGACGGTCGAAGCGGTCGATGCCGAGCGCATCCTGATAGGTGTCGATCCGGTCGACTTCCTTGGCGCCGGAGAAGAGATAGTCGGTAATCGACACCGTCGCGCCCGCCGCGATGGTGACCGGGGCGCCGAGGAAGTCGGCCTGGAAGGTCTGGCGGCCGTTCGCCGCGCCCGACACGTAGCGCCCGGCGAAGGTGTCGGTCTGCTGGGGCACGAGCGCGGTGGCCCAGTACTTGTCGGTGATGCCGAGCCAGCCGCCCGTCACGTTCTCGTAGCGCAAGCCCGCGCCTTCGAGGTCGTCGTAGTCGCTCTCTTGCAGACCCTCCTCGCCGAAGACCCCGATCATGCCCTCGTGGAGGATGAAGAAGCCGCTCGTCTCTGGCTCGCCATGGCGGGAGACGAGGCCGTAGGGGCTGAGCGCTATCGGCGCGCCCGTCGCGTTCTCGACCGCCTGCTGGATCGTGAACATGTAGCCGTCGTCGATGCTGATCGTGCGGCGGAAGACGAGCCCGGCACCGTTGTCATAAGTCAGCGTGACGGGCGTCTGCGGCGTCAGCGTGCCAGAGGCCGTCCATTCGGTCGTTTGGTTGGGTAGGCCGAGCGCCGGGTCGGCCGAGGCCCAGCCGAACTCGGCATAATAGGGCGCCGGCGCGCCCGAGGGCGAGAGAAGGACGATCTCCGGCGAGGTCGGATCGACGGTCTCGTGGTAGTTCTTGAGCGAGAGGTCGTCTATGCGCGCGCCGACGAGGTTGATCGAGCCCTCGAGCTGCGGCGTGTCGATCGCGATGCGCGGCGTCGCGGCTATGACGGCGTCGCGGTCGAGGCCGCCATTGGGGAAGATCGCGCCGGGCGAATCGGGCGCGAGGTCGCCGCCCGGCGTCAGCGCGGCATCGGGGATGGTGACGGCGTTGGGAGCACCCGGCTGCGGCGTCAGCGCCCGGTCGGCCGCCGAGTTCTGCGGCAGTGAGGCCTCGATGGCGGCCTGGCGGACGCGCTCGGCCTCCATGCGCGGATTGATGACGAAGACCTGCCATCCGAAGAGGACGAGCAGCGAGAGCCCGATGGCGATGAAGTAGTTCCGGTTTTCCATCTCACCGTCTCGTCGGGCGGCGTCGCGGGAGCGCGGGCCGTCAGTGTGTCTCGTCGCGCGGTACCGTGTCGCGCGCTCTATCGCCATCGCGCTGATCGACGCTCGTCCGGTGCGCCTTCGTTCGATGCGCCTCTGTCCGATGCGCCTCTGTCCGATGCGCTTTGGCGATCGACCGTGCGAGCTCCTCGGACAGGGCCTCGAATGGCATCGTCAGCGCGGGGCGCTTGGCGATTACCACATAATCATGGTCCGGCCTGAGCGCATCGGCCGAAAGACCGGCCACGGCCGCTTTAAGGCGCCGCCTGATGCGATTGCGCACCACCGCGTTGCCGACTTTCTTGGTGACGGTGAAGCCGAAGCGCGGGCCCTCCGCCTCGCCGGCGCCGGCATAGTCGCGCGCACGCGCCTGCAGAACGAGCGCGCTCGCGAACCCGCGCGCACCGCCGTTCAGAGCCAGGAACTGCCGACGCTTCTTGAGCCGGCCGCTGGCCGCCCGACCGGTCTCGCCGGCAGCGTGCATCGGCCCGCAGCGACGCTTACGCCGAGAGCTGCTTGCGACCGTGTGCGCGGCGGCGCGCGATGATCTTGCGGCCAGCCTTGGTGGCCATGCGCGAACGGAACCCGTGGCGGCGCTTGCGAACCAGTCGGCTCGGCTGATAGGTGCGCTTCATCTGACGTCTCCAGGCGCCGTCCGTGCTTCCGTCTTCGAACGGATGAGTCTGCGGCGCAAAGGGGTAGAAAACAAAGCGGGCGCGCCCATCACGGCACGCCCTGCATCGCGGCCTTATAGTCGCGACCGGGGGGAGGGGTCAACATTGGCCGCAGACTATTCAGGCGCGGCGGCCGGGCGGGTGCAGGACGGTCACGCGATCCGGCGTCTCGCTCCCGCGATCTCACAACGCGTTGAACGGGGCTGGCACACTCGTCCCATTCGGCGCAGGGATCGTTCGAGAGCCATATCCATTGATCGGAGAAACATGTGTCCGCTATCCTGAAGCCCGATATCTGCGTCATCGGCGCCGGTTCCGCCGGCCTGACCGTCGCGGCAGCCGCAGCTTCGTTCGGCGTCGAGGTCGT
Organism: uncultured Alphaproteobacteria bacterium; assembly: GCA_963799285.1. Lineage (GTDB taxonomy): Bacteria > Pseudomonadota > Alphaproteobacteria > Rhizobiales > CAWCWK01 > CAWCWK01. The sequence goes on along the minus strand of CAWCWK010000004.1, from coordinate 2,346,259 downwards.
CCTCATCGAGAAGGGCGAGATGGGCGGCGATTGCCTCAACTACGGCTGCGTGCCCTCGAAGGCGCTCCTCGCCGCCGGCCATCACGCGCAAGGCATCCGGGATGCGAAGGCGTTCGGCGTGAACGCGCCGGAGCCGACCATCGATTACGGGCGGGTGCACGACCACATCCACGAGGTCATCGCCGCGATAGCGCCCAATGACAGCCAAGAGCGCTTTGAATCGCTCGGCGTGACGGTCCTGCGCGAGGCCGCCGTCTTCACCGACAAGAAGACGGTGAAGGCCGGCGACACGCAGATCCGCGCGCGCCGCTTCGTCATCGCCACGGGGTCGGGGCCGGCCGTGCCGCCGATCGAAGGCATCGGGAGCGTGCCCTATTTCACCAACGAGACGATCTTCGGCAACACCGAGCGCCCGGACCATCTCGTCATCATCGGCGGCGGGCCGATCGGCATGGAGATGGCGCAGGCCCACCGCCAGTTGGGCGCGAAGGTGACGGTGCTCGAAGGCGCGGTGCCGCTGGGCAAGGACGACCCCGAACTGACGGCCCTTCTCCTCGAAGAACTCGAGGGCGAAGGAATCGTGATCCGCGGCGGGGCGATGGTGAAGGCCGTGCAGCCGGATGGGGAAGGCGTCGCCGTCGAGATCGAGATCGACGGTGCGGCCGAGACCGTGACGGGCTCCCACCTCCTCGTCGCCGCTGGTCGCAAGCCCAATGTCGACGGGCTGGGGCTCAAGGCCGCAGGGATCGCCTTCGACAAGCACGGCATCACCGTCAACGACGGGCTGAAGACGACGAATTCGCGCGTCTACGCCATCGGCGACGTCGCGGGCGGACTCCAGTTCACCCATGTGGCGGGTTATCAGGCCAGTCTCGTGGTGCGCAACATCCTCTTCCGGCTGCCGATCAAGAACCGCACCGACCACATCCCGTGGGTCACCTTCACCGCGCCCGAGCTCGCCCATGTCGGCCAGACCGAGGCCGAAGCGAGAGAGGCCGGGACCGACATCGACATCCTGCGCTGGCCCTATGCCGAGAACGACCGCGCCCAGGCGGAGCGCAAGACGACTGGGCTCATCAAGGTGATCGTCACGAAGAAGGGCAGGATCCTGGGCGCCTCCATCCTCGGCGCGCAGGCCGGCGAGATGATCAACATGTGGGCCCTCGCCGTCAGCCAGGGCATGAACGTGCGCGCGATGACAGGCTATGTCGCGCCCTACCCGACGCTGTCCGAGATCGGCCGCCGCGCCGCCGTCACCTATTTCACGCCCTTCACGCAGAAGGGCTGGGTGCGCGGGGCGGTGGAGAAGCTGCGCGCCTTCGGCTAACCGTTTGCGGATGACCGTGTCACCAATCGACGAGAAGGGTCCGACCCGGCCCGAGGCCTCCCCGGCAGCTCGGCCGGGCGGGCTGCGCCGACGGCTGCGCTTCGGGCTGTCTTCCAAGCTCCTCCTCCTCACGGTCCTCTTCGTGATGCTGTCGGAGGTGCTGATCTTCGTCCCCTCGATCGCGAACTTCCGCGAGACTTGGCTGCGCGACCGCATCGCCACGGCCGACGTCGCGATCCTCATTCTCGAGGCCTATCCGGACGGCATGGTGCCCGAAGAGGTCGAGATGGGCCTGCTGGAGCGCATAGACGCGAAGCTGATCGCCTTTCGCGCCGACAACATGCGCTACCTCATTGCGGCCGACGACATGGCGCAGGACGTCGCGATGCGCCAGAACCTCGGCGAGGCTGGCCCGCTGGCGCTCATCGCCATGGCCTTCGAGACGCTGACCTCGCGCGGAGAGCGGCTGGTCCATATCATCGACGACGTGCCGGGCGGCCAGTTGGAGCTGATCATCGAGGAGAGCGACCTTCGTGCCGACATGATCGCCTATGCGGTCAACATCCTTCTCCTCTCGCTCTTCATCTCCGCCATTACCGCGACGGCGGTCTACATCTCGCTGCGCAATCTCATGGTCCGCCCGATGCAGCGGCTGATGACCGCCATGGTCGCCTTTCGCGACGCGCCGGAGGGCGACGTGAACGTCATCCGCCCGAGCAGTCGCACCGACGAGATCGGCCTCGCCGAGCGGGAGCTGGCCGAGATGCAATCCTCCGTCCAGCGCATGCTCCAGGAGCGCTCGCGCCTCGCCGCGCTCGGCCTCGCGGTCGCGAAGGTCAACCACGACCTCAGGAACATGCTCTCCAGCGCGCAGCTCTTCATCGAGCGCATCGAGATGGTACCCGATCCGGCCGTCCAGCGCCTCGCGCCCAAGCTCGTCAACGCGCTCGACCGCGCCATCACCTTCACGCAGGACACGCTGCGCTATGGCCGCGCGCAGGAGAAGCCGCCACAGCGCGAGCCGGTCGACCTCCATGCGCTGTGCGACGCCGTCGCCGAATCGCTCGATCTCGAGGGGCAGGGCGTCGGCTGGCGCAACACCGTCCCCGAAGGCTTCACCCTCGAGGCCGATCCCGACCATCTCTACCGCGTGACGACGAACCTGATGCGAAACGCCCGCCAGGCCATCGCGGAGGTCGGCGAACGCGGCGCCATCACCGTCGCCGCCGAGCGGGTGGAGGGCGCGGTCCATTTCGACATCGCCGACAACGGCCCGGGCATCCCCGAGCACCTGCGCTCGAAACTCTTCCAGCCCTTCGGCGCCAGCCAGCACAAGGGCGGCACGGGCCTCGGCCTTACCATCGCCGACGAACTGGTGCGCGCGCATGGCGGCCGCATCACGCTGCGCGACGATGGACCGGGTGCGACATTTCGGATCGAACTGCCCTCCGGCCGTTGAAACCTCGGCCCGAGCGGTCACGTAGTTCAAGATACGCTCGTCAGACGGATATCCATGACCCTTTCGCCCTCGCTGGCCCGCCCGCCTATGCCGCCGCCCGGCCAGGATCCTCAGGTCATCGGCTTCGCCAAGGCCCTTCCGCCGCACCGTTTCGCGCAGGACGAGGTCTTGCGCACCTTTCGCGAAGCCTACGGCCACAAGATACCGCGCTTCGAGAGCATCGCGGACATCTTCGTCAACACCGGCATCGAGACCCGCTACGCGGTCCGCCCCTTCGAGTGGTTTCGGCAGGATCAAGGCTGGCGGGAGCGCACGGCCGCCTATCTCGAGGGCGCCGACGCGCTCTTTCGCGAGGCTGCCATGGGGGCGCTCTCCGCTGCCGGCGTCGAAGCCGGCGACATCGACACGGTCGTCACCATATCCTCGACCGGGATCGCCACGCCGAGCCTCGAAGCGCGGGCGCTGGTCGATCTTGGCTTCAGGCGGAACGTGCGCCGCGTGCCCGTCTTCGGCCTCGGCTGCGCCGGCGGCGTGTCGGGTCTTGCGCTCGCCGGTAGGCTGGCGCGGGCCGAGCCCGGCTCGAACGTGCTCCTCGTCATCGTGGAGCTCTGCACGCTCTCCTTCCGCGGCGATGCGCTGACGAAGTCGAACATCATCGCGACCGCCCTCTTCGGCGACGGCGCCTGCGCCTGCATTATCCGCGTCGACCCCGACGGCGCCGGCCGCTTCACCATCCGCCGCGCCGCCGAGCACACCTGGCCGCAAACGCTTGACATCATGGGCTGGGACGTCGATCCGGTCGGCTTCAACGTCGTTCTGTCGCGCTCCATCCCCGACTTCGTGCGCCAGGAGGTGCGCGCCGCCGTAGAGGGTTATCTCGCCGCGACCGACGACACGCTCGCCTCGCTCGACCGCGTCTCGTCCCACCCGGGCGGCGCCAAGGTCGTCGATGCGCTCGAGGCCGTCCTCGACCTCGGCGCGGGCACGATGGACCATGAGCGGGCGACCTTGCGCGACTACGGCAACATGTCGTCGCCCACCGCCCTCTTCGTCCTCGACCGCGCCATCGAGACCGGCTTCACCGGCCGCAGCCTCCTGATGGCGCTCGGACCGGGTTTCACGGCGAGCCTGATGACCGTCGACGTTCCCGAGCGCTCCGCTCCGGCCGAGGGGCTCGGCGGGGCAAGGGGGCCTGCCGATGCCTGAGTGCTCGTCCCGACGCGTCACGGTCGAGAAGCGGCGTAGCGTCGTCGTCGAACCGCTCGGATCAGCGAGGCGGACGCCCGGCAAACCCGCCCGAACGCGTTTCGTGCCGGGCTCCGGATCCCGCCGACCCGGGCGCGTCGGCGCCTCTCGCGACCATGCGTCGGACGCCGCGCCCGCGCTCCCGGCGGGCGACGAGGCCCGCCGACGCTCGCCGTGGTGCCCTCCCGGTTCGAGCGGAGACCGAGGCTGATGGACGGCTGGATATCCCCGTCCGTCACGCTGGCGGCGCTGATCCTCGGCTTCGTGACCCTTCAGCGCCTCTCCGAGCTTGTCATCGCCCGCCGCAATACCGCCCGGCTCCTGAATGACGGCGCGGTGGAGCATGCGCCGGGTCACTATCCGCTCATCGTGGCGTTACACACGGCTTGGCTGCTCGGCCTCTGGACGCTTGCCTGGGGGCAGCCGATCAATCTCTGGCTACTTGCGGCCTTCGCCATGCTGCAGGCCGCGCGGGTCTGGGTGCTGGCGACGCTGGGATCGCGCTGGACGACGCGCATCATCACGGTTCCCGGCGAGCGCCTCGTCGCGAAGGGACCCTTCCGCCTCGTGCGTCATCCGAACTATTTCGTCGTCAGCCTCGAGATCGCCTGTCTTCCAGCCGTCTTCGGCCTCTGGCTCTACGCCTTCGCCTTTGCCGTCCTCAACCTCATCATCCTCACCATCCGCATCCGCGCCGAGAACCGTGCCCTCACCGGCTCGCCCTAATTCATCCTCCCCACTTGCGCCGCCCCCGCCACCCGGCTATGTCCCCTCCCGCGGCGCCGGTAGCTCAGCTGGATAGAGCACCAGACTACGAATCTGGGGGTCGGGGGTTCGAATCCTCCCCGGCGCGCCATTCAAGTATGACACTCACGAACCGACAGCCCGGTGTCGTAGGGTGGGTTGGGCGAGTAAGCGGCGGCCGAGATGGTCCAGAGCTTGCCCAGGCCCCCAATGATGCAAGTCGTGCGCTTGTGCTCATCGCCTCGATCGATGACCTCGCAGACAGCGTTTTCTCCATTAGCGCCTTTTCATCGCGCAACTTGGGCCCGCGGTTCGATCTGATCCGAAGGTCCGGTGCACAAATCAGCGGCCTCGCCGCGGCCGATCTTGGGGGCACGCGTTAGATGCCAGCGCAGCGATCTCGAACGGACACTTCCAGACGCCTCACCTCGCTGGCGTAAGTTCGTCAAGCGCCATGGCAAGTTGTTGGCCGAAGCGGGCCGAGGCCACCGGCAAGGTGCGGCCCTTCATCTGACCGAGCAAAGGCTGGCCGGGTCGGACGTCGCGTTCCGGCAGGGGTCGGTGGGCGATGCCGCCTTGCTCCCGGGCGTTCAGGCCGATGGGAATCTGAAAGCCCACGGCGGCCTCGCGCGTGACGTAGTGGCGGATCAGGTCGAAGGATTCGGTTTCGAACGCCGGCGTTATGGCGCGGCCAATCTGCTTGGCTGCCTCTTCGACGAGATCGCGCACGCCATAGGCATTCGCTGGAAGAATCAGAGGATGGTCCAGGCAGTCGCGAAGGTGCATCTCGTCCCGTTCAGCGAGAGGAAAGGGGCGGTTGAACACGGCGTGGACGGTTTGCGGCAAGGCCAGAGCACGTCAAATTCCACCAGATGCATGGGCTCGAATCTCAAGGCGAGGTCGCTGCTATAGGTGGCTAGATCGCGCTCGGCGTGCGCACGGTCGCGCACGACGACGCTGAACGTCGCGCCCGGGTGATCGGCGCGGTAGCGCGCGATCTGGGCCGGCAGGAAATACGGCGGCAGCGCCTGAGAGCACGCAATCGAGACGTGGCCGCGCCCTTCGCCGGAAAGGTCGGCGACTTGCGAGCGGATGCGGGCGAGATCGGTGCGCTGCAGGCGAATGTGCTGCCTCAGCAACTCCCCTGCAGGGTTCAATCACAGTCCCCGGGGGAGGCGCTCAAAGATGGGCCAGCCAAATTCCTGCTCGAACGCCTGAACGCGGCGGTTGAGAGCCGACGCGGTGAGGTTGGTATCCCCCGCCGCCTTGCGGATGAAGCCGGCCCGCACGACGGCCTCGATCAATTCGAAGGTCGTAGAATAGCGCACGATCGAGCTGCGGTATGGGCGCTGCATATAACGCACCAGTTGTCTGCATTTATAGCAGCAGATGCGTGCAGTCATCCAGAGCAATGTGGCCGCCGACACGATGCCTCTCGTCCCCTGGCCTTTCGAATGGAAGCTTTCGATGACCGATCAAACGTCCCGCCGTTCCTTCCTCAAGATGGGGGCCGCCGGAGCCTCCATGCTGCCCTTCCTGCGCGTCATGCCCGCCTCGGCCCAAAGCGATGACACGCTGGTCGTTGTGACCGGCGCCACCATCAACAGCCTCGATCTGCACCGCACCGGCACCAGCCGCGCCTCCTACCAAGTCGGTATCAACAGCTACGACAGGCTCTTGACGTTCGGCACCAAGGAAGCGCCGGGCGGTGGCTTGTCCTACGACTACACCGACGTGCAGCCGGAGCTTGCGGAGAGCTGGGAGGAATCCGAGGACGGCCTGACGCTGACGTTCAAACTCAAGCCGAACGCAACGTTCTGGGACGGCCGCAAGGTGACCGCGGCGGATGTGAAATGGTCGTTCGACCGCGCCGTCTCCGTCGGTGGCTTCCCGACGGTGCAGATGAAGGCCGGCGGCCTGGAGCGGCCCGAGCAGTTCGTCGCCGTGGACGAGGAGACCTTTGTCATCAATCTGGATCGTCCGTCGAAGCTGACCATCCCCGATCTGGCTGTTCCGGTGCCGTACATCATCAATTCCGAAGAGGTGAAGGCCAACGCGGCCGAAGACGATCCGTGGGGTTTGGAGTATCTTCACACCACGCCGGCAGGCTCGGGCGCCTTCAAGGTGGCGCGTTGGACGCCGGGCGAGCAGCTCATCTACGAGCGCAACGACGACTGGGTCGGCGGGCCGTTGCCTGACATCAAGCGCGTGGTCATCCGCGAGGTTCCCAGCCCCGCGACCCGCCGGGCGCTTATCGAGCGCGGCGACGTGCAGGTGGCCTTCGACATTCCCGACAAGGACGCCTATGAGCTGTCCGACACGCTCGACGTCTTCTCGACCCCGGTCGAGAACTGCATCCACTGCGTGGGTCTGAACTTCGCGTTCGAGCCCTTCCAGGACCCTGACGTCCGCAAGGCCGTTGCCTACGCCATTCCTTACGAAGCGATCTTCAAGGCGGCCGCCTTCGAGCGCGGCGTGCCTTTGTGGGGCGGCTCCGAGGTGATCGACGACACGGCGTGGCCGCGAAAGACGCAATACGACACCGATCTCGACAAGGCCCGCGAGCACATGGCGAAGTCGGGGTATGCGGACGGGTTCGAGGTGCCGCTCTCCATCAGCCTCGATCTGGCCTCTTGGATGGAGCCGACGGCCCTGTTGTTGCAAGAAGCGCTCGCCGAAATCGGCATCACGGCCACCATCGAGAAGATCCCGGGCGCGAACTGGCGCACGGCCGTGCTGGTCGAGAAGCGCTTGCCGATGCATTTGGAGAATTTCGGCGGCTGGCTGAACACGCCCGACTATTACTTCTTCTGGGCCTATCAGGACGGCCATCTCTTCAACTCGTCCAACTACCGCAACGAGGAAATCGAGGAGCTGACGAACGCCACGCTGCACATGCCGATGGACGACCCGGAATACGCGCCCAAGATCAAGCGCATGTTCGAGATCGTCCTCGACGAGCTGCCGCGCATTCCCCTCTATCAGCCGGCGCTGAACGTCGCCTTGAACGGGGCGGAGGGCTATGAGTTTTGGTTCCACCGGCAGCTGGACGCCCGCGTTCTGAAGGTTTGATCGTGCTCGCCAGCCATCCTCGCCTGCGCGCCACGCTGTGGCGCGTGGCGCAGGCCGTACCGGTCATCGTCGGGGTCGTGGTCATCAGCTTTCTGCTGACCCGCGCCTTGCCCGGCGACCCGGCGGTCTATTTCGCCGGCATGGCGGCCGACGAGGCGTCGATCCAGCAGACCCGCATCGCGATGGGGCTCGACCGGCCGCTGCCGGTCCAGTTCGTCTATTATGTCGGTGATCTGCTTCGCGGTGATCTCGGCATGTCGCTGTCCAGCGGCCGGTCCGTCGCGAGCGATCTGGCGAACCGGCTGCCCGCCTCGCTGGAGCTGACGCTGACGGCGCTTCTCCTGGCCGTCATCGTCGCCGTTCCGCTCGGCGTGCTGGCGGCGACCCGGCCCGGCAGCTGGGTCGATCATCTCTGCCGCGTCGTCGTCACGGCCGGGGTGTCGCTGCCGACCTTTTTCACGGGCATCGTGCTGATCTACGTCTTCTATTACCTTCTGGGCATCGCCCCGTCGCCCTTGGGACGGCTCGATTTCATCTATCTCGACCCCGACCATGTGACCGGCTTCTACCTGATCGACGCTGCGCTGATGGGCGATTGGGAAACGTGGCGCGGGGCAGCCAAGCAGCTCGTTCTGCCCGCCGTCACGCTTGCCCTCTTCACGCTGGCGCCGGTCGCCCGGATGACGCGGGCCGCGATGCTGACGGAGCTCGCGTCCGATTTCATCCGTACGGCGCGGGCCGCGGGCCTGTCCCGTCAGACCGTCCTTTATCGCTACGCCTTGCGCAACGCCTTGTTGCCGGTGGTCACGACGCTCGGAATGGTCTTCTCCTTCGCGCTCGGAGCCAATGTGCTGGTCGAGAAGGTGTTCGCCTGGCCGGGCATCGGCTCCTATGCGGTCGAGGCTGTGGTGACGTCCGACTATGCCGCCGTCCAGGGGTTCGTTCTGGCGATGGCGCTCCTTTTCGTGGCCCTCAATCTCGTGATCGATCTTCTCTACACCGTCATCGATCCGCGCATCGGGTTCGAGGCCAAATGACCGATCTCGTTCAAACCCCTTTGCTCGCGCGCCGGCACAGCACCTTTGAGCACGCGCTCTATGTGTTGCGCGCCAATCCGGTCACGGCGATCGCCTTCGCGATGTTCGCCTTCCTCATTCTGTCGGCGATCTTCGGCCCCGCGCTCGTGCCTTACGATCCGTTGGCGACGAACGCCGCTCTGGCGTTGCAGCCCCCGTCCTTCAGCCATTGGTTCGGGACCGATCAGGTGGGGCGCGACGTGTTCAGCCGGGTGATCGTCGCGACCCGGCTCGATCTGACGATCTCGGTCGCGGCGGTCGCGCTGTCCTTCGTGGCGGGCTCGGTGCTGGGCTGTGTGGCGGGCTATTGGGGCGGCTGGGCGGACGCCGTTTTGAACCGCGTGCTCGACACCATCATGGCGTTTCCGCTGTTCGTGCTGGCGATGGGCATCGTCGCGGCGCTCGGCAACACGGTCGAGAACATCGTCTACGCGACCGCCATCATCAACATGCCCTTCTACGCGCGGCTGGTGCGGGCCGAGGTCAACATTCGGCGCGAGGCCGGTTTCGTGCGCGCGGCCAAGCTCGCCGGAAACTCGGACGCCCGTATTCTGGCGACACAGATATTCCCGAACGCCTTGCCGCCGATGATGGTGCAGGTCTCGCTCAATCTCGGCTGGGCTATCCTGAACGCCGCCGGGCTGTCGTTTATCGGCCTCGGCGTGAGCCCGCCAACAGCCGAATGGGGCATCATGGTCGCGGAAGGCGCCAACTTCATCGTGTCGGGCGAATGGTGGCTGGCCGTCTTTCCAGGGCTGTGGCTGATGTTCGCGGTCTTCACCTTCAACCTTCTGGGCGACGGGCTGCGCGACATTGTCGACCCGCGGAAGCGGGGCTGACATGCTTAGCGTTCAAGATCTCAGCGTCACATTCCAAACCCGACACGGTCCCGTCGAGGCGGTTCGCGGTATCGATTTTGAGGTCGCAAAAGGCGAGATCCTCGGCATTGTCGGCGAAAGCGGATCGGGCAAGTCGGTCACCTCCTACGCCTTGATGCGCATTCTCGATGCCGGCGGCTCCATCACGGCGGGCGAGGCGCGCTATTCCGGCGTCGATCTACGGCGGGCCGCCGAGCGCGACATGCGGGACATTCGCGGGCGCGAGATCTCGATGATCTTCCAGAACCCGCGCGCCGCTCTCAACCCGATTCGCCGCGTGGGGCGTCAGATCGAGGATGTCTTGCGCCAGCACGCGCACGCGACGCGGCAGGACGCGCGGGCCAAAGCCATTGCCGCGCTTGAGGCGGTTCGCATCCGCGACGCGGAAGCGCGCTACGACGCCTACCCGTTCGAGCTGTCGGGCGGCATGTGCCAGCGCGTGGTCTGCGCCATCGCACTCGCCTGCGACCCCCAGCTTCTCATCGCCGACGAGCCGACCACCGGTCTCGACATCACGACGCAAAAGGCGGTCATGGATCTGGTGCGCGATCTCATCCGCGAACGGGAGATGAGTTCGATCCTCATCACCCACGACCTCGCCCTTGCGGCGCAATATTGCGACCGGCTCGTGGTGATGAAGGACGGCCGCATCGTTGAGAAGGGCGACCCGGAACGCCTTTTCTCCGCGCCCGCCCATTCCTACACGCGCAAACTCGTCGGTGCGACGCCGCGCGCCGGCTCAAGCGTGCGCGATCTCCTGCCTGCGGCCAGTCGGCCGCCGGAACGGGCCGCGCCGGCGCTTGGCGCGCCCCTCCTTCAAGTGCGCGATCTGACAAAGACCTATGCCGGCAAGTCCGGCCCCGTTCATGCGGTGCGCGGCATTTCCTTCGACGTCCGGCAGGGGCAATGCGTGGGGCTGGTGGGCGAGAGCGGCTGCGGCAAGTCGACGACGGCGGAAATGCTGGTCCGGCTGCTCGATCCTACGTCGGGCCGCATCCTCTTCGACGGCGAGGATCTCGCCGCGACGCCCGCCCGCGCGTTTGCGCGCGATCCGCGGCGCGCCGACATCCAGATGGTGTTTCAGGACGCCACGGACAGCCTCAACCCGCGCCACGACGCATCGCAGACGATTGCCGATCCGCTGCGACGGCTGAAGGGAATGCGCGGGCGTGCGCTGCGGGCCCGCATCGAGGAATTGGCCACGTTGGTCGGTCTGCCGCTTGCGCTTCTTGACCGCTATCCGCATCAGCTCTCGGGCGGTCAGAAGGCGCGGGTCGGCATTGCGCGCGCGGTGGCGCTCGATCCGAAATTCCTGATCCTCGACGAGCCGACGGCCGCGCTCGATGTGTCGATTCAAGCCGTGGTGCTCAATCTTCTAATGGATCTGCGGGCCACGCTTGGGTTGAGCTATCTCTTCGTCAGCCACGATCTGCACGTCGTTCGGCTGCTCTGCGACCACGTCGTCGTGATGAGGGACGGCCGCATTCTGGAGGACGGGGCGACACAAACGGTGATGGACACGCCAAGTCATCCCTACACCGCCGCCCTCATCGCCGCCGCGCCCAAGCCGCCGCATCGCACTCCCGCAATCGCGTCCTAACGCTTCCAAGCCGCTCGGAGCCTTGACCCCCCATGCTGTCTACTCTGCCGTTCACCCTTCCGGCCCTGCGCGCGGCCTATGCGGACGGCGTTCGCCCCGCTCAGACCATCGAAGAGGTCTTCGCGAGGTTGGACGCCATCGGCGACCCCAACATCTTCATCTGCTTGTGTAAGCGCGAGGAGGTGCTGGCCGAGGCCGAGACCCTGGGCGCCTACGGCCCGCAGCGCCCGCTCGGGGCATTCCCTTCGCGGTGAAGGACGATATTGATGTGGCAGGCATTCCCACCACGGCGGCCTGCCCGGCCTATGCCTACACGCCCGATAGGGACGCCTTCGTCGTCGCGCGGTTGCGCGCGGCGGGCGCTTTGGTGGTGGGAAAGACCAATCTCGACCAGTTCGCCACCGGCCTCGTGGGGGTGCGCACGCCCTATGGAGCGCCGTTGAACGCCATCGACCCCGCCATCGTGCCCGTCGATTTCGCGCCGTTCCACGCCGTGGCACGATTGCTTTATGACGGCACCTGGGTGGCGGAGCGGCACATGGTGATCGCCGATCTGCTCGCCAGCGACCCGGACGACGTGCATCCCATTACCCGCGCGATTGTTTGTCAGGCCGAGAGCAAGACGGCAGACGATGTCCTTTTGGGGATCTACCGGCTGGCGGAGTTGCGCCGCGCCGCCGAACTCGCGCTGGCCGATCTCGACCTGCTCTGCGTCCCGACCATTCTGACGTTCTACAGCGTCAGCGATCTCGATGCCGACCCGATCGGCCCGAGCCCTGACCTCGGCACCTACACCAATTTCGTGAACCTGCTCGACATGTGCGGCATCGCGGTGCCGACCGCGCCGCGCGCCGACGCGCGGCCCGGCAGCGGGACCCCGCCGGCCCCTGCCGGTTGGGACGCGCTCGTCTCCAATGTGGAGCGCGGCTTCGAGCGCGATTGCGACCGAAAGCTGGGCGCCACCGATCACGCCGTTCCGAAGCCGGAGCCCGCCTTGCTTAAAGACATATCCGAGACGTTGGAGGTCGCCGTCTGCGGTGCGCGCATGGCGGGTCTGCCACTCAACCACCAGCTGACCGATCTCGGCGCGACGTTCCTTCGGGCCACACGGACCGCGCCGGACTATCGTTTCTATGCGTTGGCCGGCGGGCCGCCCGCACGCCCCGGCCTCGCGCGCGCGCCAGGCCCCGAGGCGGGCTCGGTTGCTGTCGAGGTCTGGGCCGTTCCCCGGGTCGCCATCGGAGCGTTCTTCGCGGGCATTCCCGCACCGCTGGGCCTTGGCCGCATCGCGCTCGAAGACGGCTCGCAAGTAACTGGGTTTCTTTGCGAGACCGCCGGGCTGGACGGCGCGCGCGAGATCACGGCGCTCGGCGATTGGCGCACATTCCTCGCACAGCCGGTCGCGGCATGAGCGGCGTGGAAGCCAAACTCGCGACGATGGGACTCACCATGCCGCCCGACTGGACGCCGCGCGGTCGCTTTCTGCCTTATCGACGCGATGGGGCGACCGTCTATCTCTCCGGTCAGATCTGCGAGCGCGGCGGCGCGGTGACCCACACCGGGCCCGTCGCCGACACGCCGGAGGGCATCGCGGCGGCGCGGGTGGGCGCCCAGATCTGCGCACTCAATCTTCTCTACCGTCTGCGCGAGGCCTGTGAGGGCGATCTCGACCGGGTCGACGGCGTGTTGCGGCTGGGCGGCTTCGTGAATTGTGCGTCTGGTTTCGCCCAGAGCCCCGCCGTGATCGACGGCGCCACGGACCTCTTCATCGCGCTTTGGGGTGAGAAGGGCTGGCACGCGCGAACGGCCGTGGGCGTGTCGGGCCTGCCCGGCAACGCCTCCGTGGAGATCGATGCGGTGGTGCGCTTGAAGCGCTAAAGCGTGCAGCTCAGGCCTTGCCAGAGCCTGGAGCGGGAAGCAATGGCTCTGGCAGAACGGGAGCCCGCGCGTGCAGCGCGGCCGCCAAAGCCAGCAGGCCTTTGTCCTCACCGGGGCGCCCTGCCAGCATGACCGCGCGCGGCAAGCCTTGCTCGTCCACGCCCCAAGGCACTGAGACGAGCGGGCCACCGAACACCGTCCACGGGGTCAGCCAGTGCTGAAACCCCGTCGTGCCGTCCATGAGAGGCGCGGTTTGCGGCACGGGTAGCGTCAACACGGCCTCCACCGCGTCGAGCCGGTCCCAGAAGGCTGCCGTCTCGGTTGCCAGGAGCTGACGCGCGGCGCTCAGCTCGGCAGGCGTCACGGTCAGACCCTCCTGCAAAGCGCGCGCGAAATTGGGTTGCAGCAGCTCGGTGCGGGACAGCCGTTCCGCGTGGGCCTTGGCGGCCTCGGCCACCATGACGGTGCGGTGCGCGGAAACGATGGCGGTCACGGGCGCGCTCGGAATGCCATGGTCGGAGGCGCAGTCCAGCGCGTCGGTGGCCTCGCCAAGCGCCGTCAGTGCGCCGCTTGCCGGCGTGGCGCCGTCGTCCCACACGCCGCAACGCAGCACGGCCGGGGCGGGCGTCGCGTCCAGATCGGGCGCCATCACCGCGAGGGTTGCTTCCGCCACGGGCACCGAACGTGCGATGATCCCCACCGTGTCGAAGCTGGGCGCGAGAGGGGTGACGCCCGTGCCCGGCAGCACGCCGGCCGAGGGCTTGTACCCGACGACGCCGCAATAGGCTGCCGGGCGGCAAAGCGATCCGGCCGTTTGGGTGCCAAGCGCCACGTCCACCACGCCCGCCGCCACGGCCGCGCCGGACCCGCTGGACGAGCCGCCGGGCGAGCGGTCGAGATCGTGCGGATTGCGGCAGGGTGTGGGGTCGGTGAAGGCGAATTCGGTCGTCGTGGTCTTGCCGACGATGCACGCGCCGGCCGCTCGAAGCGCGGCCACCACCGCCGCATCACGGACGGCCGGCGCGGCGTCGGCGCACGACAGGCTGCCATTGCGCGTCGGCACGCCGGCAACGTCGATGATGTCTTTCACCCCCACCGTCAGTCCGGCCAGGCTCCCGGACGAAGGGCACTGGGTCTGAGGGCACAGGGCGGCGAAGGCGTGGATGTGCGGCTCCCACACATCGAGCCGGCGTAGCGCTTCGTCATGGGGCCTCATACGGTCCGCGCCACGCCGATCAGATGGTCGCGGGTGATGCGCGCTTCCAACGCCGCGACGGATGCGGTTTGGGCGTCCGCCGGCGCTTGGGGCAGGACGAGATAGCGCATGTCCGCATTGCTGTCGTGAACGTCAAGTTGAACGTCTCGTGGCAGGTCCAGCCCGAACTCGGCGAGCACGCGCCGGGGTTCGCGCACCGAACGCGCGCGGTAGGCCTTGGAGATGTACCAAGACGGCGGTTGGCCGAGAATGGAGCGCGGATAGCACGAACACAGTGTGCAGGTGATGAGATTGTGCAGCGTGTCGGTGTTCTCGACCACGACGATGCGGGCCTCGGTCACGGGGATGTCCAGTTCCTGCACCGCCGCGCGGCCGTCTTCTAGCAGGCGGGCCTTGTAGGTCGGGTCGGTCCAGGCGCGCACCACGATCGCCGCGCCCTGGTGAACGCCCGGGCTTTCCAGCTTGGCGATGGCGCCGGTTACCTCCCTGGCGGTCAGCAAGCCCTTAGCGACGAGAAGCGATTGCAGCGCATCGACCGTGATCTGCGCGTCGATATTGCCGGCATCGTCCTCGATGACGAGAGCCTCGTGCTCTTCGTGATGATGGGCATGCTCATGGTCATGGGGCATCGGATATCTCCGCGGCGGGCGCGAGCCAATGGTCGTATATTTCGATGACGAGGCGGTCGGAGCCGGCATGGTTCTCGTTCGGCCAAAGCCGTGTTTGAGGAAAGGCGACCCGATACAGGTCCACCGCCTGGCCCGACGTGTCGCCGACGGCGAGGTCTTCGGGATTCAGATAGGTGCCGCAATAGTGCTCGATCCGCCCCTCCTGCCCGCGAACGTAATAGGGGATGCGGACGTGACCGGCCTTGCCGAGCGGCACGACCCGCACGGCGTCGCCGGGGCCAAAGCGTGTCACGGCGCCTCGTGCCATCGCGAGCGGCCTGCCACCACGGCCGCGTCGAGCTCGGCGCGGGTGACGATGCCCTTCTCGACAAGGATGTCGATCATCGCTTCCAGCCGGCGGCGGTAGAACGAATAGCGGTTGTACTTCTCCAGCCCGAACGTCTCGAAGCCGCGCCGGACCTCGTCGAGCGAGACGATCCGCCGGGTTCCGTCGCCGAGCAGACCGCGGATCGCCTCGACCTGCTTTTCCCAATGCTGCCAGGGCAGATCCTCTTTCGGGATGGCGCCCGCCGCGTCGCCCCCGACATCATGGTAGCCGCGCGGGCCTTTTGCGTCGGTGTCGTGTTGCATGTCGTGCGTCCCCCCGCGCGCCTTTGAGCGTAAGTGTGCCGCGAACGCGGCCAACCGAGCCAGTGCTCATTGCGCACCACACCGATGCGCGGCTCGTGACGGACCAGTCGCAGCATGGGCCATCAAGTGTAGGCCGGCGAACCGATGCGTTTTCTTCACCGGTCGGTTGCGAAGTTGGCAGACGACGCGGCGGGCGCGAGCCACCCAGTGGACTTGCCGGATGCCGGTGGAGGGCCCTTGATCTGCAAGGGAGGGTCCACATGCCGAGAAGATATACCGAGGAGTTCGAGCGCGAGACGGTTCGTCTGGCGCTGACGAGTGGGCGGTCGCAAAGCTCGATCTGTCAGGATCTGGGCGTCAGTCGCACGACGCTTGTTCGCAGGCTGGCCAAGTACCGCGAGGGAGAAGGAGCGGCAGCGGTTGCGGCCGATGACGACGTCGTTGCCGAGCTGCGGCGTCTTCGCCGTGAGAACGAGGTTCTCCGGCAGGAACGCGATATCCTGAGGAAGGCCACGGCCTTTTATGGGATGGCCCGCCCCTCCCTGCGGCGTCCGGTTAGAATGCCGGTGTTCTGGAGAGGAAGGAGCGGACCGATGATGATCATGACCCTTGGAATCGACCTGGGCAAAAACCTCAACAGCGTTGTTGGGCTGGATGCGGACGGGCGGGTCGTGCTGCGCCGACGCGTCAGGCGGGCGACCCTTGCTGAGCTTGCGAGCAAGCTTGCGCCTTGCACGGTCGCGATGGAGGCCTGTTGCGGCGCCCACCATGTCGGACGCCTCTTCGCCGCGCGCGGCTACGACGTCCGGCTGATGTCGCCGGAGTATGTGCGGCCCTATGTCCGCGCACAGAAGAACGACGACAATGACGCGGTCGGGATCGCGGAGGCGGCGACACGGCCGACCATGCGCTTTGTCGAGCTCAAGAGCCAGGATCGGCTCGACCTGCAGACGCTGCACCGGGCGCGATCCCGCCTCGTGGCGGCGCGCAAGGCGCTGCTGAACCAGCTGCGGGCGATCCTGCTCGAGCGGGGGCACGTCTTCCGGCAGGGCCGCAAGGTGCTCGAGCGGGAGGTGGACGGGCTGCTCGACGCGCCCCCTTTGGACCTGTCGTCGCGCATCCTCGCGCTGGTCGCGGACATGCGCGTGGAGTGGCGGGCGCTCGACGGGCGGATCGATGCCTTGAACGACGACCTGGCCGAGCATGCCAAGTCGGACGAGGCGGCGAACCGGCTGACGACAATCCCCGGCATCGGCGTGCTCGGCGCCACGGCGTTGGTTGCGGCCATCGGCGACGGCGAGGCGTTCCGAAGAGCGCGCGACCTGCCCGCCTGGCTCGGCCTCGTGCCCCGGCAGATGACGACCGGCGGCAAGCCGAAGCTGCTCGGGATCACCAAGCGAGGGAACACCTATCTACGCATGTTGCTCATTCACGGCGCGCGCGCGGCGCTGCCGGGGCTGTCGAAGCAGCATACGCCGCTCGGCGCATGGCTGCGCGCCTTGCTCGCGCGGGCACACCGCAACGTCGTGATCGTGGCCCTGGCCGCGAAGCTCGCCCGCATCGCCTGGGCGACGATCAGGCGCGGCGGGCGCTTCGATCCTGCGGGCGGCAGGGCCATGGCGGCGTGACGGCGGTGAGGTAGAGATCGGTCCCGGCAGCGCCGGGTCCGTATGAGGTTGGCGGAAGGAGGCTGATGGCCGGAAGGGTCGAACACCCGCGTCCCTGGAAGCCTGGTTCAAAAAACGGCGCCTCGACGCCGGGACTTTTATGAGGACTAGGACGCGCGGATCTCCATCATGGCGAGGGTCATCGTGCCGCTACGCCGGATACGTTTGCGCACGACCAGACCGAGCCAGATGCAACCGACTTGCCAACGGGGCGGGCCATACGTTTTTGCCCGCGAGGGAAGCCGATGACCTTTTGGTTCATCGACGCGGAGCGAGGCTGCCTCCCTATAGAGCGCATGTGCCGAACGCTGGGTGTGAGCGTCAGTGGCTACTTCGCCTGGCGGAAGCGACCGCCGTCCCAGCATGATCGACAGGATGTGATCTTGCTTACCCACATCCGTTCGGCCTTCTCCATGTCGAACGGCACGTAGGGCAGCCCTCGCATGACGCGCGAGCTGCAGGACGAGGGGTTTGCCGTCGGCCGGCCCGCGTTGCACGGCTGATGCGCGAGAACGGCCTGAAGGCTCGCATGAAGCGACGCTTCCGGCGAACGACGGACAGTCAGCACGCCTGGCCGATCGCGCCCAACCTGCTCGAGCAGGACTTTGCTGCCGAACGTCCGAACCAGAAGTGGGTCGCGGACATCAGCTACGTATGGACCCGTGAAGGATGGCTCTACCTTGCCGTCGTGCTCGACCTCTTCTCCCGGCGCGTCGTGGGATGGGCAACCAGCGAGCGGCTGCACAAGGAGCTTGCTTTGGCCGCGCTACGTCGGGCGATCGCAATGCGCAGACCGTCGCCCGGGCTCATCCACCACGCCGATCGCGGATCGCAATACTACTCGCTGGCCTACCGGAGCGAACTGCGCCGGCACGGCATCCAAGCGTCCATGTCCGGCAAGGGGAACTGCTACGACAACGCGCCCACCGAGAGCTTCTTCAAGACGCTCAAGGCCGAGATGATCTGGCGCACCGTCTTCCAGTCCCGCAACAATGCCACCACCGCCATCGGCCACTGGATCGATGGCTTCTACAACCCCGTCCGGCGTCACTCGACGCTCGACTACATCAGCCCGATCGCCTTCGAGCGAAGGGCCGCATAATAAACCACAGGCCCTCCACCACCATCAGGCAAGTCCATGGCGCGGGGCGAGGCGACGACACCGTCCGCCTCGAGACTGCCGATGGGACGAGGCTCGACGACTCGTTCCTCAACCTCGCAGTGGAGCTTTGGTCGGACGGCCAGACCCGGCGCACGCTCCTGCTCGATCCGGGACGGATCAAGCAGGGGGTTGGACCGAACGTCAAGATTGGCGCTCCGCTGAAGGCGGACCGCTCCTATCAGCTCGTGGTCGACGGCCGGACACTGGACGCGAACGCACGACCCATCGGGACCGAACATGTTCACACATTCCGCGTCGGGCCGTCCGAACAGCGACGCATCGACCCGAACGAGTGGTCCGTCCTACGCCCTGAGCCCGGCACGCGCGAACCGGTTACGGTCGGCTTCGACCGGTTGATGGATCGTGCGATCGTGCGACGGGCACTGAGGGTTCTGGATGGCAACGGGTCACCGTTCCCGGACGAAGTATCCGTTGGAGACCGGTCTTGGACCTTCGTTCCATCGAAGCCATGGTCGCCCGTTCCCGTCAGTCTGTCCGTCGACCCCGTGCTGGAGGACGTCGCCGGTAACACGGTTTGTCACCCGTTCGACGCTGCCGCCGAGTCCGCGAGGCAGTGCGATGAACGCGTCGTCATCGACTTGGCTGAAGCTATTGAGTCCGAGTGATCGGGACCAGCAACTACCACCCCTTCGCTTGCATGGGATGAAGCCCGAAACCGAAGACGCTCGCTATGAAGAGGCCTACTATGATCTGGGACCGCACGATGAGCCGCCTCAGGTTAGGAAGCGTTCTCCCACGGCTCGCACGAAGTGTTCTGCTCGCGTTGCTGTGCGCCGGTCCCGCTTTCGCGCAGGCACCACCGCAACTCCGACTGGCTGACGATCTGGACTTCTCGGGCGAAGGCTATTGCGTGGACGTGCTCGGTGTAGGCGACACCGCACGCGCAGATCTGCCGCTTGTGGCACACAACTGCCTTCCCGAACGCAACAGCAGCGACCGCGTCGTCGTCAAGGGAGGCGGACGTTTGCGCATGCCTGCCTTCGACGCCTGCCTTACCGCGTTCGGCGTAGTTATACCCCTGCCAGGAAGCCCGGTCATTCTTCGTCCATGCGGAACACGCGAGAGCTTCCTGCCGGCCACGAACCTCCAACGCTTCGTTCGGGAAGAGAACGGTCACTTGCGGCTCGAGGGTTCGAACTTGTGCCTTACCGTAGGTGCGGATGTGGCGAGGACGTTCTTACCGACCCATCGATGGCGAACTCTGACGGTCGAGGACTGCGCTACCGCGCCAGCTGCACGATCAGTATGGGTACGATCATCCTGATGCCGAGTGCGGACCGCTGTTACACAGAAACCGTGTCGCATTGTATGGTCCGGCGACACCTGCGGTACCCCGAAATGCCGCTCGGATAGCGCTGGCAGCTCTATACCCTACCGCTTGGGTTATGCTAGTGAAGGATCATGCCGACCGTTCTGCGCTTCGACGGCCTGCGCATCATGATCTACCCGCACGACCATCGACCCGCACACGTTCATGTCGTTGGCGGCGACGGCGAGGCGGTGTTCTTTCTGAACTGCCCCGACGGGCCGCCGGACCTGCGAGAGGTTCGTGGCTTCGACAAACGGAGGGTGGGACGGGTAATCGAGGCATTGATGCCCCACGTGGGCGAACTGTGCGAACGTTGGAGGGCCATCCATGGAGACAACTGACGAGCGTATTACCGACGAGCAGATGGCACACGCCGAAGCGGCGATGGAGGACAAGCGAGCCGCGGGCCACGCCACGGCAGCGCGCTACGATGAGTCGTCTGAGCGGTTGATCGTGAGCATTCACAATGGCGTCGAGCTGGCAATCCCGACGCACTTGATCGAGGAACTTTCGGCGGCCGATCCGACCGATCTAGCGGAGATCGAGATCACGCCTGCGGGTCTGGGATTGCACTGGCCGCGCCTCGATGCGGACGTCTACGTGCCGGGATTGCTAAGCGGGGTGTTCGGCTCGCGAACGTGGATGGCCAAGCAGCTCGGCGCACGCGGGGGGCGAACCTCGACGCCGGCGAAGGCTATTGCCGCCCGTGCCAACGGTGCGAAGGGTGGCCGGCCCCGCAGGCGAGCGAGTTAGGGCGTTCCATGAGGTCACCCCAGCAGCACGGGCCCGAACGTGTCCGGCACCCGCACCCGAATGGCACCAATCACTGCGGGATATACCGCGCCCCTGGCCCTTCCGCCCCTAGCCGGTCTTCGGGGTTCGCCAGAGCGCAGCGTTCGACGCTGAGGCACCCGCACCCGATGCATAGGCGCAGCTTATCGCGCAGCGCGGTCAGCGTTTCGATCCGCGCCGTCAGATCATCGTGCCAAAGCGAGGACAGGCGTTCCCAGTCGGCGGTGTCGGGCGCGCGTTTGGCGGGCAGGTGGGACAGCGCCCGCTCGATCTCGGCCAAGGTCACGCCCGCGCGTTGCGCGACCTTGATGACGGCCACCCGGCGTAGGGTCTCGCGGGGATAGACACGGCGGTTCGCATCATCGCGCAGGGCGGCGATCAAGCCTCGTCGCTCGTAGAAGTGCAGCGTCGAGATCGGCAGTCCGCTGCGAGCGGCCATCTGTCCGACGGTGAGCGTCTTGGCCGGCATGGATGAACCCTTTCGCATTTTCCCGCTTGTCCTCAACCAATGTTGAGCTGGTAGGGCTGCGTCAACCGGAAGGACGACGATGCCGCATGCCCCATCCACCAATACCGCGATCAGGGTCGCGCTCCTGTGCCTCCTCGGCCTGCTCTGGGCCGTTCGCATCGCGTCCATCAAGGCGGCGGGGCTGGCGGGCGTGCCGGGGCATGTCACCGTGCTCGTCATGGCGCTCGGGCTTGCCGCGATCTTCACGGTTCGCGCATTCGTCGCGCGGGACTGGCCGCCAATGGACCGGAGCGTCATCGGCTTCTACGGTGCTACCGCCTTGCTGGGCTTCCTCGCCCCGTTCGCGGTGGAGGCCGTCGTCGCGCCGCGTCTGCCGGTCTTCGTCCTCACGGTGGTGATCGCGACCATGCCGATCCTCGCGCTGGTCCTGTCGGCGGCGACGGGGGGAGAGCGGCTGACGGGACGGTCGATCCTGTCCGTGAGCTTGGGCTTCGCCTGCGCGCTGGCGCTGCTGGCAGGCGGGGCCGCGGACGCCGATAGCGCGTCTTGGGTATGGATCGCCGCCGCCTTCGGCGTTCCTCTCTGCTACGCGGCGAATACGGTCTTCGTCGCCAGCCGCTGGCCCGCGCGTGCTGAGGCACTGCATGTCGCGCAGGCGCAGGCCGTCATCGTGGCCGTCGCGGCCCTGCTGGGCAGCCTCGCGACCGGCAAGCTCGGCGATCTGCGGCTCGCGGCGCTGCACGCGCCCGCGCTCGCCCTGATCGTCGCGGGCGAGGCGTTGGCGCTTCTGGTCTATCTGCGGATCACGCGCGTCGATGGGGCGACGTGGGTGTCCTTCGCCAACTACGTGTCGATGGCATTCGGGGCGGCGATAGGGGCGTTGGCGTTCGGGGATGCCGTCACGCCGCTCACGGTGGCCGCCGCCCTCGGCATCGCGGCATCGGTCGCGCTCTACCGGCGACCCGCATGAGCACCGAAGCCGTCCGGGAGGAGTGGCGCGACGCCCGCGCGGGACTGCTGCGCGACGGGGCGGCCCGCGCGCAGTCGTGGTCCTTCGTCCGGGCCTTCCTGCTGGTCGCCCTGCCGATCACCGCGCAGGCGCTTATGGCATCGTCGCGCACGGTGTTCGACGTGTTCATGACCTCCTCGCTGGGCTTCGAGGAGGTGGCGGTCGTCGGCTACGGCAGCCGGATCGTCTTCATCTTGATCCTGCTGGTGCTAGGCATCTGCAACGGGGCAGGCGTGGTGGTCGCGCAATTCTACGGGGGCGGCAGCGAGGCCCGCGCCCGGGACGCCATCGGGACGACGGTGCTGCTGTCCTTCGCGATCTCGGCGGTAGGCTTCGGCCTCGTCGTCGCGCTCTCCGGCCCCTTGGCGGCCTGGTCCAGCGACGACCCCGCGATCCGCGCGCTGGCACTCGACTACCTGATCCCGGCGGCGGCGATGGTGCTACCTTACTCACTGGCATTCGGACTGGCGGTGGGGCTTCGCAGCGTCGGGCGTCCGGGGCTGGCGACGGCGGCGGCGGTCGTCGGGTTGCTGGCGAACGTCTTCCTCAACTGGGTGCTGATCTTCGGCAATCTCGGCGCGCCCGCCCTCGGGGTCCGCGGTGCGGCCTACGCCTCCGTCCTATCCTTCGCCGTCGAGGCGGCGGTGGTGGCCGTCTGCGCGATGGCCTTCTTCGACCGGCGGCTCTTCTCGCCCGTCCGCCTGCCAGGCTACCTGAACGCCGACACGGCGCGGAAAGTGCTGCGCGTGGGCCTCCCCATCGCGGCGGGATCGGTGATCTGGGCCGTGGGGATCTTCATGTATTCCGTCATTACAGCACAGGCTGGACCGCAGGCTCTCGCTGTTCTGGGGCTGGTGACGCCGATCGAGTCCATGGCCATCGCGGTGATGATCGGGCTGTCGTCCACGACGAACGTGATCGTGGGACACGCCCTCGGGCGAGGCGACTTCCGAGGCGCGACGGTGGACGCCATAAGCCTCGTCGTTTGGACCATCGCGGCGGCGCTGCTGATGGGCGCGGCGCTTTGGCTGTCGAAGCCCGCCCTGCTATGGCTCTACGGCGGCGCGGGAGCCGAAGTGCTGGCCGTCGCCGACGACGTGTTCGACGTGTTAGCCTGCGTGCTGGTGGTCCGTGCGATCAACGTCACGCTCGTCGTGGGCATCCTACGCGCCGGGGCGGACACGGTATCGCCGATCCTCATGGACGTCTCGGCGCAGTGGCTCGTGGCTATCCCGCTCAGCGCCGCCGCCGTCCTGTGGTTGGGCCTGCCCTTCCCGTGGGTGTTCCTCGCCATTAACGCCGAGGAGATGGCGCGGCTCGGCATGGCCACCTGGCGGGCGACACGGTTCCCATGGCTGCGAAGGATCAGGCCGAACTCGGTGTAGGGGCGTCCCCGAGAAGGTGTTTCGCAGGTATCCTACCTGTGACGCTCGTTGACGATCTCATCAAGCGTCTTCCGGACGATCTCGAGCGCATCGACGGAGAGATGCCGTAGCTTCTCGCGGACCTGTAGCTGCGCGATTAGTTCGCGGGTGGCATCATCCTTCAAGCGGTTAGCCGCTGCCCAAGCCGCTGCCGTACGTTCCGGCATGTCCGCGAGCGCGGTCTTCACGGACTGCGCGTGTTGGGTTTCGAGGGCAGCGGCGATGTCGAACACGTCGCGCGGCTGAAGGGACGAACCGCGGAAGCGAACCTTCTTCGCGATCACCTCGGCGACAGTCTCGAGTTCGACGGTTCTCTCGAGTAGCTCGACCCGCTCGCTAGGGCGGGCGGTTTGCGAGGCGGCGACGACAACATCGATCTCGCCGATGCCCTCGAACGCCAGCTTCAGGTGGGTCGCGCCGTCACCGCCGTAGGCAGGCTCACCGATCTTGAACGTGGTCTCGGATGCTGCCGCACGAAGGTACGGCAGAACCTGCGGGTCATCGACGAACAGATCGATGTCGTAGCTCTCGCGGTGGTCGATCCGCAGCATCAGTGCCGTCCCACCGCCGAGCGTCCAGCGGTCGATGATCGTATGCTCGCGATTGGCATGGTCGATCAGATCGAAGGCCGCCCGAAGCAGGTTCTCCCAGCGCGATCGGGCTGTCCCGGCTCCGCCGTCGCTCACGCTGCGAGTGGCACGGACTGACCGGACCAGTCCGCAAAGGCAGACGCTACGGCCGCCAACTCGCTCCGCGTGACACCATGCGTCGTCGCGAAGGCGATCTGTTCAGCCGCTGGCACCTCCGTCAGGAACGAGGCGACCTGCCCGAGCGAGACGTTCCCGGCCTGGAGCGCGTTGGCGAGTGCAGTTGCATCGACGCTTGCCGCATAGGGGGCGTTCACCGTCGTCAGCACGCAGATCGTTGCAGGGTCAGCCATTCCCGCAATCTAGTCCCTCACGCGTTCCACGTCACGCCCGCCTTAACGGAACGCTTGGACGCGCCGTCTACGATCCACCCTGGGCACGGGGGTGATCGAGAACAAAGGATCGAACCCGATGTCCGTCTCCTGGAATGGTAAGGATGCCCCCACCCCGCCCGGCTCGTCGTACGGCTACGCTCGGGTCAGCACGACCGACCAGGACCTGACCGTCCAATACGAGGCGCTGGAGAAGGCGGGCTGCCGTGTGATCCGCGCGGAGAAGGTCAGCGGCACCTCCGTCCAGGGACGGCAGGAGGTGCGCATCCTGCTCGACTTCATCCGGGACGGGGACGAGCTCGTCGTCACCCGCGTCGACCGGCGCGCTCGATCGGTGGCGGACCTGCAGGACATCATCCGCGAGCTGAAGGCCAAGAAGGCAACCCTTCGCGCGACCGAGCAGCCGATCGACACGAGCACCCTGGCAGGGAAGGCGTTCCTCGACATGCTTGGGGTATTCGCCGAGTTCGAGACGAACCTCCGGCGCGAGCGGCAGATGGAAGGGATCGCGAAGGCAAAGGCACGCGGCGTCTACGCCGGTCGGAAAGCATCGATCAAACGCGAGGACGTCATCCGCCTGCTCGAAGATGGCATCGGCCCCAGTGCCGTCGCGCGCCAACTGAAGATCAGCCGAACGAGCGTGTGGCGGCTGCGCAAGGAGCGGGCAGCAGGGAACGATCAGGGAGTGGCGGCACCGCAGCCGCCAGAATGCGAGCCCGTTGCAGCGTAGGGCGGGGCGCCCAATTGGCACGGGTCGCGACCTTGCGATGGGACGCGATCGGTGCCGTTACACGACGACACCCTATCGAAACACACCTAGCCCAAGGGTGGTGCGAAGACGGTCCCTTGTCACATCCGTGAAGTGGAACGCTTGCCATCCGCACGCCGCAGCCGCTGCCACGTTGTCCGGATGGTCGTCGATCAGCAGCACGCGCTCGGGTTCGACGTCGAGCACGTCCGTTACATGCGCGAAGTAGGCTGGATCGGGTTTGCGAACGCCCATGCGACCGGACGCGAAGACGCGCTCGACGCGCGTGCCGAACCCCATCTCGCGCTCGATGTAGCGTGCCCGGCGTATCTCGTTGTTAGTCACAATGACCTGGCGCACGCCGAGCTCGCACAGGGCGTCCATCATCAGGCCAACATCAGGATCAGGAAGCGCGTCATGCTCGAACCAGTAGGCGAGCAAGGCGTCCGCTCCGGGGGCGTAGTCAACCTTGTTCGCCCAATCATGCACGCGATCGCGAAGGTCGGTCCGGCCGGTGATGATGTCGTTGAAGCCTTCGGCGAACACCGTGTCGGTGAACCCCTTCAGTGTATGGCCCGTGTCCGCCTCGAACGTGTTGGCCCACACGAAGCGCCCATCCACGATGTTGCGGTTCAGGACGCCATCAAAGTCCCACGCGACGACGGTCGCGAGATCGAAAGCCTTGTCTTCCGGAACGCTCACGCCGTGCCCGCGCCGAAGTGTTCGGGCCGCAGCGGACCCTTCCTCAGCAGATGCTGCAGCGCATAGGCAACCGATTTGGCGTCCCCCAACGCATCGTGTACTTGAAGGGGCGGGGTTGATACCCCCAATGCCTCGCAGATCGTGTTGGACCGAAGCGGCGTGACGACCTCGCGATCCATGCCGCTTGCAAGCAGCAACCCCGCCGCATTGCCGAAGCGCTTCGGTCCGATCGGTGGGGCGATGCCTTCCACCCAACACGAGATCGCGAGCATGTTCAGTTCGTCCTTGCCCCACGACCAGCAGCGGTGGTCGCCCGCGAACGCCTGGAAGCGCGCGAGCGCGTCCGCCAGCGGCAGACCTCTCTCTTCCACCTGCTCAAGCGTGATACCCGTCAACCACGTGAAGTGTGGATCAAGCACGGCGAAGGCGCCCGTCCGGTCTCGAGGATGGATCAGAACGTCGAACTCGTCCCCAGGAGCGAACTCGCCTTCCAGCGCTAGCTGCACCGCGCCGATCTGCACGATCGTTGGATCGGGGTCCTCCGGTCCGCACCAGAAACGCTGGGGCGCGCGCTTGTTGGTCAGGAACTCGCAGTCGTAGATTACAGCCGTGCGCATCACGAAAGGCTACGGCCAAAACGACGGGAGCGGTAGCCTACTGTTCCGCGCATCGTGTTCGCCGGGTATCCTCGTGCAACGGCGGTATCAGCGCTCAGATAGCCCGAGCGGGCTACGTCTTGCGATGAGACCCTAGCGGCACGGCTTCGAACTTGTGCCGCGTCCACACCCGAACGAACCACTTGCATCCCAGACATATGCATGACAAAGTATATGCATGGATAGCGATGTCTTTGTTGCGCTTTCCGATCCGACCCGTCGGGCAATCCTGGCCCGCCTCATCAACGGGGAGGCAACGGTCAACGACCTGGTCGACCGCTTCGACCTGACCCAGCCAACCATCTCGCGGCACGTGAAGGCGCTTGAACAGGCAGGCCTTGTCACGCGGCGAAGAGACGGACAGTCCCGCCCGGTCGCGCTCCAACTGGATGCGCTGAGAAATCTGGACGAATGGCTCGAACCCTTCCGAGCCTTCTGGAAGGCATCGCTCTCCAATCTCGAAACTTATGCCGAGGAGCTGGCCGATGCCGAACGCGACGATTCCGATGACCGATGATGCCGAACTCGTCCTCGACGTGACGCTGCCGGTGCCGCCGGACCGCGCCTTCGCCATGTGGTCAGAGGCGGAGCATCTGAAACGCTGGTGGGGCCCGAAGGACGATGCCGGACGACCGTTCCAGGCCGAGGAGACCGATTGGAGACCGGAGGTCGGCGCATCGTGGCGCGTGGTCCTCGTGGCGCCGAGCGGCGACAGACTTGCTCAGGGTGGCCGCTTCGTCGACGTCACCCCGAACAGCGCGCTCGCCTTCACCTTCGCCTGGGAGGACGCGGACGGACGGCTCGGCCACGAGACCGCGGTGGAGGTCGGTTTCGAGCCGGTCGAGAAGGGCACACGCATCCGGTTCCGTCAGACCGGCTTCGACGATCCGGCTGCGCGCGACGGTCACGTCGAGGGCTGGCGCGAGTGCCTGGATCGGCTGCGGGTGGAGGCGGGCCGATGAGCGGGATAGATGGGCGTTGCCACTGTGGCGCGGTGCGCTTCACCGTCGAGATGGACGTGCCCTTCGAGACCTCCCGGTGCAACTGCTCGATCTGCCTGTCTTCCCGGTTCTGGAAGACGATCGTGCCCGCGGATGCGTTCAGCCTCGAAGCCGTCGATGGCCTTCGGACTTATCGCTTCGGCTCGAACTCGATCGAACATGCGTTCTGCGGCACGTGCGGGGTGAAGACGCATGGGAATGGAGAGATGGATGGGATCGGACCGTTCGTTGCCGTGAACGTCGCGTGCCTGGACCTGGCACCGGACGTACTCACTGAATTGCCCATCGACTATCAGGATGGAGCGCACGATAGGCAGGATCGCGCGCCGGACCTCATCGCGCACCTGTAGGACCGTTCCGACAGCGTAGCTCGCGTGAAGCATCAGATCGGAGCAGACAATGACGGACGCCTTCGAGGCAACGAGAGCCCTCCAGCCCTTCGTCGGCATTTGGAATACGGAAGGTGAAATCAGGGCAGGTGAGGAAGCCGATGAACAGCTCCTGGTCGCCACCGACATATACGAATGGCTGCCCGGAAAGCGCTTCCTGCTCCATCGCGCGGACGCCAGACTGGGCGGAGACGTCACCAGATCGACGGAAATCATCGGCGGGGACGGTGAGGCGAGAGAACTTTTCTCGACCTCCTACGATGATCGAGGGGCAACCTCGCGCTTTCGATGTGCGCTCGATCGTCATGACTGGAAGATCGACGGAAGCGGCATCCGCTTTCGCGGTGCCTTCGATCAGGACTGGAACAAGCTGACAGGCACGTGGGAGATGAAGGACGACGGTTCCTGGTCGCCGTGGATGGATATCAAACTGACAAGGGCCGGCTGATCCCACGGAACGTTCCGCTGACTATCCTCGGCGAACATTAGGATTAGACCCAAACGGTGACGATCTGGCGAGTTCGCGGTGACACCTTAGCAGGACGCCCCCGAACGCGTACCGGGTCCACGCTCTACGGAACGTGTTTCAGATTCCAGATCGCCAGAGCCGCACCGGGCTGCGCTGCGCGCGCACGCACGCCCTTCGCTTCCAGGTCGAGCTGCACCGCCTTGAGCCACCAGCCCGCCTTGTCGCCGCTGGGGAACAGGTCTGGGTCGAGCCGGGGAAGGAGCGCGGCCTTGGCCTCCGCCACCGTCATACCGTGCGCCCGGGCGGGCAGGACCGCAAGCAGCGCGGCGCACATGGCCTCGTCCTTCGCGCGGTCCACCCGCTCGGTACGACCGGGCATGGTGACGGACTAGATCCCAATCTTCTCACCGTCAGGTATTCAGCTCTCCCTTCACGTCGATTGGCGTCGGGTTGCGGAAGCCCATCCGCGCCCAGGCCGAGAAGAGCCTGACCATGAACCCCGCGGACCACCGCCGGGAGTTCGGAATGTCGCCCGCGAGCCCCATTCGGTCGGACCGGTCGCCGGTCATGCTCCGCTCCTCGGGCGCAGGCCCGGTACCGTCCGGCCAGCGCTTCGCGTATAGGCTGAGCCAGTGGCCATGCCTGAACGACAGGTACATCGGCGCGTTGCAGCACGTCGACAAGACGCGCTCGGTGGGGGCGTCCGGGGTCAGTCGGAACGAGCGGAGGCGTTCGGCCCCGCGCAGGACGCGCACGCGGTCCTTGCGCCACAACGCGAACGGCGTGCCCCCGTTCGGCTCGCGGATCGGCGCGGCGCCGGGCAGCGCCTCCAGCCGCTTCCCCGCCTCGCAGCAGCTCGTGCAGTAGCACTCCGTAGCGACGATCGGATCGCCCGCCAGCGCGAAGGCGGTCGCGCCGCAGGGGCAGGTGATCTCGGTCACGCACCGCCCCCGTCTGCCCGCAGCGCATCCGTTTCCTCGAAATGCGCGATCTGATCGGCATAGGCCTTGCGGAAGGCGGAGCGCGCCGTGGCGCGCTCGACATACGCACGGCAGGCCGGATGGGGATCGAGCGCGGCGCCATCGAGAAGGCGCAGCGCGTTGATCATGAAGATGTCCGCAACCGAGAAACGGCCAGCGAGCCAGTCGCGTTCGCCAAGGGCCGCGTCCAGCCGGTCGAGACGGCGGTGCATAAATGCCTCGAGCGACTCTCGGCCGGACGATCGGGTATCGTCGCTACTAAAGAACGACGCCGCGAAGATCGGTGGCTCGACCGAATTTGCCGCAGCCAAGGTCCATTGCAAGGCCGTTGCGCGTCCCTGCGGATCAGTCGGCATCAGCTTTTCACTTCGTTCTCCCAGAAACAAAAGGATCGCAGCGCTTTCGCTGAGCGTCACCTCCCCATCGCTCAGCCAGGGCACCTGGGCAAAAGGCTGGAACGGAAGTCGCGCTTCGGGGGTCTCGAATGGCGTCGTCTCGACGCGGTAGGGGAGTCCTGCCTCCTCCAGCGCCCAGCGGATCAAAAGGTCGCGCACGTATCCGCGCGGGAACTCTGGCACCCAGTCGAGCGTGGTCAGGACGAAATCGGTCATGCTGGCACGCCGTCGAAGGCAGCGCGCATCGCGGCGATGTCGATTTTCTTCATACCCATCACGGCAGCCTGCGCACGGCTGGCGGCCTCGCGGTCGGGATCGGACAGCATATGCGTCAGTGCGGTCGGCACGATCTGCCAATGGACGCCGAAACGATCCTGAAGCCAGCCGCATGGCCCCTCGGTGCCGCCTCCGGTCAAGGCGTCCCAAAGCCGATCCGTCTCCGCCTGATCGAAGGTCGTCACAGCGATCGAATGGTCATGCCGGGGCTCGAAGCGCGCGTTACCGTCCATGAGCGTGAAAGGCGTGCTCATGCAGCGCCAGAGGACCATCGCCATGCCGGGGCCGATGGGGTGCACATCCTCCACGTGCGTGTCGTGCAACGTCGCGGCGTAGAAGCGCGCGGCCTTCTCGGCACCCTCCTTGAGGAAGATGCACAGGCGCGAGGCGAGTCGGTCGGTCATGGTCGTTTCCCCGCGACATAGGCTGCGTAGCTGTCCAGGATCGCCTGCCATCCGCCGCGCTGCATCTCCGCCGGGTTGGTCGGCTCGGGATCGAACATGGTCCGCACGCGGGTGCCTTCCCCATCCACCTCGAAGGTCGTGCGCGCGCGGCGCCCGTCGTCGAGGCGCAGCGTCAGGGCATGGGGCGCGTTCACCTCGTCGTAGGTGGCCGCGAAATCGAAGCCCACGGAGCCGTCCCGCGCCTCCATACGAGCGACGTGCCGACCGCCCTCGCGGAGGTCGACCTCGGCCGCCGGGCAGCACCATTCCGGCGTTGCCAGGTTCCACTGCATGATCGCCTCGGGCGAGGTGTAGGCGCCCCAGGCCACCTCGGGGGAGACAGGCACATAGGTGTCGACGGTGATCGGATCGGTCATGGCTTCAACCCTTCGAACCAGTAAAGCTCAGCATCCAAGGGGTGCCGAACCGGTCGGTGAACATCGTAAACCGCTCCGCCCAAAAGGTCTCGCCGATGGGCATGTCGGTGGCGCGGGCGTCCCGGCCGAGCGCGCCGTGGAGGCGGTCGAACTCCTCCCTCGACGCCGCCTCCAGTTGCAGGCGGAAGCCCTGGGGCTTGCTGTGCCACTCGGCGGGCGCGTCGGATGCCATGAGGATCCCACCATCGGTGCGCAGGACCATATTCATCACCGCGTCGTCGGGGCCTGGCATCCGGTCCTCGGGGCGGACGGCGTCGGCGTTGCGCGTGACGCCCTCGACCGTGCCGCCGAGCGTCTCGGCGTAGAGCGTCATCGCCTCGAAGCAGTCGCCGGCAAAGAACAGGTAGGGGGTGGGCTGCATGGTCAGTTCTCCTGAGATGGGACATCGGTGTCCGGCGGGGGGCGGTCGGCCTGGCCGAGCAGGCCGATGCCGCCCCGCAGGCTGTCGAGGTCGAGCCCGCCCTCCAGCGCGAGGAGCAGACGGTCGACGGCGTCGTGCTCGGCGCGCCAGACGGGCAGTGCGCGGGCCAGCAGGTCGCGGCCCGCGTCGGTCAGCTCGAGGCGGCGGACGCGGGCGTCATTCCCGTCGGGCAGGACCTGCACGAGGCTGCGCCGCACGAGCGGCTTGAGCGCGGCCGTGAGCGTCGTGCGGTCCATGGCAAGGAAGGGAGCGACCTCGCCCATGGTCGGCGGCGCGGGACGGTTGAGCGACATCATCAACGAGAACTGCCCTTGGTTGATCCCGAACGGTCGGAACGCGGCGTCGAAGCGGCGTGCGAGGGCACGCGCCGCGCGCTGCGTCCGAAAGCACAAACAGCGGTCGCGGACTTCAAGGGTGGCGGCATGAGACAGTACCTCCGGCATAACAGTATAGTTGATATCAACCTTGCTTCGTGTCAACCTTCTGCCAGCCAACCCGATGGAGAACCCCATGCCCTACGTCGATGGTTTCGTGGCCGCAGTCCCGGACGACCGGAGGGCCGAATACATCGCCTTCGCCAAGACGTCGTGGGACCGCATCTTCGCCCCCGCCGGCGCGCTGCGCATGATGGAGGCCTGGGGCGACGACGTGCCCGAGGGCGAGGTCACGTCCTTCCCCATGGCCGTCAAGCGCGCGCCGGGCGAGTCGGTGCTGTTCTCCTGGATCGAGTGGCCTGACAGGGCGACCCGCGACGCCTGCATGACCGCGATGGCCGACGGTCAGGGGCCCGAGGGCATGGGCGAGATGCCCTTCGACGGGAAGCGGATGATCTACGGCGGCTTCGAGCCGGTGCTGACGATGGAGCGGGGCGCAGGGTGACGGTTACCGTCCCGGAGGCCGATCCCGCTGTTGCGGCTGCGTCAACCGCGCAAGGGCGACCAATAAAAGCGCAAGGGCGACCAATGCGGAAACTGATTACCTGGAACGTCATGAGCCTCGACGGACGGGCCGTGGACGCTCGACTTCATGGGCACCGTCTGGGGCGAGGAGCTGGAGGCGTTCTCGCACGAACAGCTGGATGATGTTGGGACACTGCTGTTCGGACGACGGACCTACGATGGCATGGCCGATCACTGGCAGCACACGTCCGACGCGATGGTCGACCGGAGGAATGCGGTGAAGAAGTCCGTCGCCACGCGGACGCTCGACACCGCATCCTATCGCAACACGACGGTGCTCCAAGGGGAGGCCGCCCGGACAGTCGCCGACCTGAAGTGGCAGCCGGGCAAGGACGTCTTCGTCTTCCTCAGCGGCGCGCTCTGCCGCGCCCTAAAGAGCGCCGGCCTCGTGGACGAAGTGCGGCTCTGCCTCGCGCCCGTCGTCTTAGGGCGCGGCACGCCGCTGTTCGGGCAGGACGAGCGCATCGACTTCGACCTCATCGAGGCGCGGCCGACGCGGAAGGGCGGCGTGATCCTGCGCTACGGTCGAGACCAGCAAAGCCCCGCGAACACAGCCGACCAGGTCTGAGATCTTCAACCGAGCGTTAAGCGTACCGGCTGTCGTTCCAGCAACCATGCCTAGGAACGGATCGGACGCTCTACCCTGCCGCCCGCTCCAGTACCTCCGCCGCCCATTGGTTCAGGCTTTTGCCCGCTAGCTCGGCTGCCACGGCGGCGCGGCGATGTACATCGGGATCAACGCGGAACATCACCTGCCCGGAATAGGCACGCTGCGGCTCCTTGCCGACCTTGGCGCACGTCTCGACATAGTCGTCCACGGCTTCGTGAAAGGCGGTACGCAACGCGTCGACGCTGTCGGCGTGGAAGCCGACACCGTCGCGAATGCCCGCGAGGCGACCGACGAAGATGCCGTCCTCGTCGTCGTATTCGATCCGGGCGGCGTAGCCCTTGTAGGTCATGGTGTTCGACGTCGCGGTCATGGCGTCACCCCGATGCGTTCCAGGAAGGCGCGGGCATCCCGCACCTGGTAGCGTTTGGCCTCCTCGGCGGGATGCGGACGATGGAACGTCGCGACCTCGCCATCACAAACGAACCGCACGCGCGAGCGGCGTCCCTCGATCACTCGCGCGCCCGCAGCTATCAGCAACCCTTCGACCGCCGCCCATTCGATCGTACCCGACGCGGGGTCCGTGAAGACGGCGGCGAGCGTGCGCCGGTGCATGCTGTTCATCGCCGCAGATAGCTAGTGCTTGCGCTTCTTGCAAGCACAGGCGATCGTCGCTTTCCGGCATGCCGCTGCGACGCCTACGCGGCTTTCTCGACGCCGAGCTTCACGTCGAGCCCGGCACGGGCGGACAGGTCGACAAGAGAGTCGAGGCTGAACTTGGCCATCTTCCCCCGTAGCATGTCATTCAGCCGTGGCTGAGTGACGCCAAGCCGCTCGGCCGCCTTCGCCTGCGTCAGGCCCCAGGACCGGACCTCCTGCTCGACGGCGGTCAGGAGTTCGGAGCGCAGCCGCATATTTGCCGCTTCCTCGGGGGTATCCTCGATCGCGTCCCGGACGGAGTCGAAGGACTGCCCTTCCATCTCTTCGTCGGTCATCGCTTCTTCTCCTTCGTCTGGATGGCAGTGAAAGTCCTAAGACAATCGTTCGCGAGATCCAGTTCTCGCTTCGGGGTCTTCTGCGCCTTCTTCTCGAAAGCATGCAACACAACGACGGCGTCAGCGACCTGCATCACATAAAGGATGCGGAACGCTCCGCTGTCCTCACGAATGCGAACCTCACGCGCGCCCGAGCCGACCGTGGCCATCGGCTTGCAGCTATGGCTATGCGAGGGTGTCGACGACCGACCAGGATATCGACGCACAGTACGAAGCGCTGGAGAAAGCCGGATGCCGCGTGGTCCGGGCCGAGAACGTCTCTGGCACCTCCGTACGGGGCAGGGACGAGTTGCGCACGCCGCTCGATTTCATCCGGCCGGGCGACGAGCTCGTCGTCACACGCGTGGACCGGCTCGCCCGGTCGATGGGCGATCTCCAGGACATCATCCGTGAGCTGAAGTCAAAAGGTGCGACGCTCCGGGCCACGGAGCAGCCGATCGACACCCCTACTCCAACTGGGAAGGCCTTCTTCGACATGCTGGGCGTCTTCGTCGAGTTCGAGACGAACCTGAGGCGCGAGCGCCAGATGGAAGGTATCGCGAAAGCGAAAGCCCGCGGCGTCTACAAGGGGCAAAAGGCGTCGATCAACGTCGAGGAAGTTCATCGCCTGCTGGCCGAGGGCGTCAGACCAAGCGCCGTCGCGCGACAGCTTGGAATCAGCCGAACGAGCGTCTGGCGGGTAAGCCGACCTGCCACGCTTGAGGACACCGGCGCCAACCCCTCTACAGAAGTGGAGACCGGGACCGTTCCAAATAGGTCGGTCCCGGCTGCGTCACGCGATGAGACCCAAACAGAACGGCGCCGGGTCGTTCCCGAACTGCGCGCAAGCGGAACAGCGGGTCGCGACTGCTATAGAATGCTTTGGAGCGCCGCCAACCGTTACTCAGAAAAGAATGTCGGCAAGCTCATCGTTCGCCTCGTGTGGCGACGGATGTTCGACGAGATCTGTCTCGGAGCGCATGGTGTAGATCTGCTTGATGCGCTCGACGGCGGAGAGGCTGGGGCCGCAGAGGACCCCGGCTTGAGGAACGACCTCCCCGAGGATGGCGGCGCGCAAGGCGTCGAGACGCTCGCGAGCGGCGAGCATTTCGCGTCCGTGCGCCCTTGCGTCTTCGAGGCGTCCAGCGATGTCTTGCAATGCCCCTGCATAGATGCCGAGCTGCTCGTCGCGACGGCCATTGGCGAGCGAGAGCGTCTCGAGCGTCGTGTCGACCGACGCGATGACACGATGCATCGAGGCGCTGTCGCCGGCGTGTTCCTTCTGGGCAATCGCGTTGAGGATCTGCGAGAGTTCGGTGAACCGTGCCTCGATCTCGCCGATAGTCGTTTCGTTGTCGCGAGCGATCGCCATGATTTCCTTGGCGACGACGCCGAAGGCGCGGCCCTCGTCGCTGAGCCGTTCGGCGATGACGATCGCGTTGACGGCGCTGCGGAACATATCGGCGCGCATACCGTCCAGACGCTGCGCGGACTGGCGCAACGCGTCGATCGATTCTCGAACGGATGCGATACCGCGCGTCTGCACGTCGACCGAATGCCCGAAGCTCGAGACGTCCTCCTGCGCGGTCCGCAACGCGTCGATGAGGGTGGCATTCGCGCGATGGGCGGGGGACGCGTTGGTCCGCGCCGTTCGCGTGCCGAGCCTTCGCACCACCCCGACGACCTCCCCGAGGCCACGCTCTAGCGACACGATCTCTTTGGCCAGATCGCTAGCCACGGCCTCCGTCTGGGCGGCCGATACGCGTCGGACGGTCGCGCCGACCTCGTATCGCTCGGTCTCGTCAAGCGGATCGAGTGCATCGAAGAGCGCCGCGGCGCCCGTCGCCTCTACTGATGGCCGCTATCGAAAGCTTGACGATCAACGTGCTCGCTGACGGCGCGGCGGTCTTCGATTCCGCCGGACCGATCCGCCTCGACGCCGTCGCGGAAATCGATCTGGCCGGCATCCAGATGTTGATCGCCGCGCGTCGCAGCAAGAAGGATCTCGGAACACCCGACCTGTGCGGCGCACCACGGATCGCGGGTCTGCGCGACACGCTTCGCGAGCTCGGCCTCATCGGCCGTCCTGTCCCCAACCCTGACGAAGCTGCCGATGAAGCTATGTGGGAGAGCCTCTCATGAGCAAAACGATCTTGAGTGTCGATGACAGCCGGTCGATCCGCGACATGGTGAACTTCACCCTCCAGTCGGCCGGCTACACGGTTCATACCGCCGAAGACGGTCGCTCGGGGCTCGCCGAGGCGCAGGCCCGGCCAGTCGACATGGTCATCACCGACCTCAACATGCCGAACCTTAACGGCATCGATTTCATCAAGGAGCTTCGCAAGCTTCCGGCCTATGCCGGCAAGCCGATCATCATGCTCACGACCGAGAGCCAGGACGCCAAGAAGGCGGAGGGCAAGGCGGCCGGCGCGACGGGCTGGCTGGTGAAACCGTTCAAGCCGGAGCAGCTCGTCGCCGTGGTGCGCAAGCTGGTCGGATCGTGACGATGGAGACCGGGCACGACCCGGCACAGACCTATCGTCAGGAGGCCGCCGACCTTCTCTGCGAACTGGAGACCTCGCTGCTCGGCCTTGAGGACGAGGTGCGAGACGCCGAGACGGTCGATGCCGCCTTTCGCGCCCTTCATACGATCAAGGGGTCGGGGTCGATGTTCGGCTTCGACGACATCGCGGGTTTCGCGCACCACTTCGAGACCGCCTTCGATCGCGTGCGCGCCGGCAAGGTCGAGGCCAGCCGGGCGCTGGTCGACAGCGCGCTGGCGGCCGTCGACCACATCCGCTCGCTGCTCGACGGCACGGGGTCGCCGGAGGCCGGCGATCCGATCCTCGCTGCGCTCGACGCTGCGGTGAGGACGACCGCCGCGCCCGTCGTCGTTCCCGACGCGCCCGACGAGGCGGCGTCACACGAGACAGCGCGAGCCTACCGCATCACCTTCTACCCAAACCCGGACGCCCTGCGTTTCGGCGCCGACCCTCGGCTGATGTTCGAGGAGCTGCGGGCTCTGGGTCCACTCCACGTTCGCGCGCTCATCGACCGCGTACCGCCGCTGGAGGCGCTCGATCCGACGGCCTGCTATCTCGGTTGGGAGCTTCGGCTCGAGACCGAAGCGACGCGCCACGCGATCGACGACGTCTTCCTCTTCGTCGCCGACGACAGCGAGCTGACGATAGAAGAGGCGATACCGGAGATCGACGTGCCTGCCGAGCCCGAGATCTCGCCTATTGCAGCCGACAAGGCGCCGGCGCAGACAGCTCAAAAGCGCTCCCCGGCCGCCGAAGGCATTCGCGTCTCGGCCGAACGGCTCGATGCGCTGATGGACCAGGTCGGCGAGCTCGTCATCATGCAGACCCGGCTGGCCGACACCGCCGACCGATTGGGCGACATGTCGTTGCGCGCGGTTGCCGAGGATATCGAGCGGCTGGTGACGAACCTGCGCGACGAGACGCTCGGTATCCGGATGTTGCCGATCGGGCTCCTCTTTTCCAAGTTCAAGCGCGTCGTGCGCGATCTGTCTGGCGAACTCGTCAAGGATATCGAATTCGTCACTTCGGGCGAGGACACCGAGGTCGACAAGACGTTCATCGACCGGCTCAACGATCCGCTCGTCCACCTCATCCGCAACGCGGTCGACCATGGCATCGAGGATGCGGAGACCCGCGTTGCCGCAGGCAAGCACCCTGCCGGCACGCTGCGTCTCAGCGCGGAACAGGCCAGCGGTGAGGTGCGCATCACCATCACCGACGATGGCGCCGGCCTCGACATGGAGCGCATCAAGGCGCGCGCCATCGAGCGCGGCCTCATGCAGGCCGAGGACGAGCTGACCGACAAGTTCGTGCGCGCCATGATCTTCGAGCCCGGTCTCTCGACGGCGGCGGAGCTCTCGAGCGTCTCCGGGCGCGGCGTCGGCATGGATGTCGTGCGCCGCACGATCGAGGGGCTGCGCGGAACGATCGACGTGACGTCCGCCAGAGGCGCCGGCTCCACCTTCACGCTGCGCCTGCCGCTCACGCTGGCCATGTTCGAGGGCTTTCACGTGCGCGTCGACGAGGGCACCTACGTGCTGCCGCTCGACGTGGTCGAGGAATGCGTCGAGCTGTCGAGCGCCGACGATACGGCCTCGTCCGGGCGAAGCCTGATCTCGATCCGCGACGAGAACCTGCCCTTCGTGCGGCTGCACGACCTTTTCGGTATCGACTACCCTGCGCGAGACGGTCGGCGCGTCGTGGTGCTGCGCTCGGGCGACGAGCGGGTCGGCGTCGTCGTCGACGAGATCCTCGGACAGCGCCAGACCGTCATCAAGCCGCTCACCAAGGTTCACCGGAACATTCCGGGCCTGGCCGGCGCGACGATCCTCGGCAATGGCCGGGTCGCGCTCATCCTCGACCTGCCGACCGTGATGGAGCTGGCCCGTGGTCTGAACGCGCGCCGGCCATCGGGCGAGATCGAGGTGCCTGAGGGCGACATTCGGAGGCTGGTATGAGCGCCGTGGCAGAGAGAGACGTCGAGGACGGCGCGTCCGGGATTGCCGGCCGCGAGGTCCTCACCTTCGCGGTCGCCGGCGAGATCTTCGCGCTCGAGGTGGTGCGCGTTCAGGAGATTATCGACATCGTCCCCATGACTATGGTGCCGAACGCGGATCCGTTCGTGCCCGGCGTCATCAACGTGCGCGGACACGTCGTTCCCGTCATCGACCTGCGCCGCCGGTTTGGCCTGCCAGCCAAGGCCAAGGGCGAGCCCGGCCGCACGGTCGTCTTCGAGGTCGACCTCGGCGACGAGCGGACCCGCGTCGCGATGACCGTCGATACGGTGCGCGACGTCATCGCGCTCGACGCGCTCGACCTCGAGGCCATTCCGGAAATCGGCACCCGCTGGGACCGGGAACACGTGGCCGGCATCACCCGCGTCGATGGCGCGCTGATCGTCGTGCTCGACGCCGAGAACATTTTTACAGGCCTCTAGGGGTCGACTGTCGCGAAGGCCCTTGGGGGGCACGAATTTCCAGCATTTCGGGGGACTGAAACGATGAGATTGACTATCAAGGCCAAACTGGGCCTCGCCTTCTTCCTGGTGATCGCCATGTGCGTTGCCATCGGCGTGATCGGCATCAGCCGGTTGAACAACATGAACCATCGCCTGGCGACGGTGGTCGACCATTCCGCCCACATCGTCCTTCTTGGCAAGGAGATCGAACGGCTTGCGGAGGTCGTGATCCGCAATGAGCTTGACGTCATCCTGGCCGAACCACCGAGGCCGAGATGGACGAGTATGCCAAGGAAATCGACGTGGCGCGAGCCGAGATCGACACATACCTGGCCGAGATCGAAGCGTTGGAGGACGAGGCCGGCAAGCGCCTGGTCGCCGATTTCGCGGAGACATGGACCGCCTATCTCGCGATCAACGGTCGCGTTCTCGACTACGCGCGTCTGAACTCGAACATAGAGGCGCGGCATCTCTCCGAACACGGCGGTCTGGACGCCTATGACGAAACCGTCGCCGCGCTGAACGATCTCGTCGGTACGGTCGAAGGTGTGCGAGGTGTCGATCCGACCTTCCTCCGTCTCCACACGGCGCTGTTGCGCGAGAACATGTTGCTGGCGATTCGCGCGGAGAAGGACGTAATCCTCGCTACTGCGGACGACGAAATGCGCCAGTACGAGGCCGCTGCGTCGGAGTCCTACGGCGGGGTCACGAACGAAATTGGCATTCTTCGCGACATCGTCGGCGAGACCGGCGCGGACGCCCTCGCCGAGGTCGAACGCCAGTGGAGCGAATATGTCGAAATCGCCGACAAGGTGATCGCGCTGAGCCTGGAGAACGGCAAGCACCAAGGCTTTCGCGCTGTCGGCAGGGGAAGGCGCGACCGCGCTCGCCCAGGCGACCACGGCGCTCGAACATGTCGTCGAGGATAGCGAGGCCGACATGGCCGCGGATGTCGCCCTGGCGGATGCGAGCTACACCTCGGCCCGCACCACGATGATCGCCCTCGTCATCGGCGGCGCCCTTATCGGCCTCGCCGCGGCGCTCTGGACGGCGCTCAGCATCTCCAACGGCCTCTCCAAGGCGGTCCGCATGGCCAAGGCCGTCGCCATAGGCGACTTGGAGACCCGCGAGCAGACCACGGCGCGCGACGAGATCAAGGACCTCCTCGACGCCATGAACGAGATGGTCGTGAACCTCGACGCCAATGCCGACTTGGCGACCGCGATCGCCAAGGGCGACCTCTCGGTCGAAGCGAGGCGGCTGTCGGAGGTCGACAAGCTAGGCATCGCGCTTGAGGGCATGGTGGCTAAACTACGCGAGGTCGTTGCCAACGCGACGGCCGCGGCCGAGAACGTAGCCGACGGCAGCCGCCAGCTGGCCGCGTCCGCCGAGCAGCTCTCGCAGG
Source organism: uncultured Alphaproteobacteria bacterium (assembly GCA_963799285.1). GTDB lineage: Bacteria > Pseudomonadota > Alphaproteobacteria > Rhizobiales > CAWCWK01 > CAWCWK01. The sequence continues at coordinate 2,305,747 of CAWCWK010000004.1, read as the reverse complement.
GCGCCACCGAGCAGTCGTCCTCCGCCGAGGAAGCGTCGTCGGCGGTCGAGCAGATGGCGGCCGGCATCACGCAGTCGGCCGGCAATGCCGAGACGACGGCCGGGATCGCCCAGAAGGCGTCGGGCGACGCCCGCACCAGCGGCGAGCGGGTCAACGAGGCCCTCAAGGCCATCCAGACGATCGCGGACAAGATCAACATCGTGCAGGAGATCGCCCGCCAGACGGACCTCCTCGCGCTCAATGCGGCCGTCGAGGCCGCGCGGGCCGGTCAGCACGGCAAGGGGTTCGCCGTCGTCGCGGCGGAGGTCCGCAAGCTCGCCGAGCGTAGTCAGGCCTCGGCCCTGGAGATCAACGAGCTGAGCACGCAGACGCTATCTATGTCGTCGGAAGCCGGCGAGATGCTGCAGAAGCTCGTGCCCGACATCGAAAAGACGGCCGAACTCGTGCGCGACATCACCGCCTCGGCGCAGGAGCAGAATGCCGGCGCAGAGCAGATCAGCGTCGCGATGCGGGAGCTCGACGGCGTCATCCAGCAGAACGCCTCGGCGTCCAACGAGGTCGCCTCGGTCTCCGAAGAGCTCGCCGCGCAGTCCACTCAGCTCCAGGGCACGCTTGCCTTCTTCAAGCTCGCCGAGACGAGCCGCAATGCGGCAGCGACGCAGCCGGCCGCACGCCCGGCCGCCGGCATCGCCAAGCCCGCGCACAGAAGCGTGAAGCGTGAGGACGGCTTCGAGCTCGATCTCGGCGACGAGACGAGCGATGCCGAGTTCGAGCCCTATCGCGCAAGTGCGGCGTAGCGTCCGCTAGAGAACTGAGGAATGTCCTTTGACGACATCGACACCACCCGACCTCGAGGCGGCCGAACAGGCCGTCTCGGAGCATCTCGTCTTTCGGGTTGGTGAGCTTACGCTCGCCGTCCCGGTCGTGAACGTTCGCGAGATCCTCAACGTGGAGACGATCACGCCTCTCCCGCAGGCGCCGGCCCACACGCTAGGCTTCATCGACGTGCGCGAAACCTCGATCGCCGTCGTCGATCTTGGCCACCGCATCGGCTACCGCAAGACCGAATTCGGCGATGCGAGCCGGATCGTCGTGCTGGAGATCGGCGATGGCGGCGACATCGATGTGATCGCGATCCTGACCGACGGGGTGGACGGCGTCACTAATCTCGACGAAGGCGGGGACCGGCCGGTGCCCTCCATCGGAGAGGTCTGGGACCAGGACATCGTCTCCGGCCTCGGCAAGCACCGTGGTCGAAGCGTCCTCGTTCTCGACCTGACGCGCATCTTCGCTCCGCAAGCCGCAGCGGCTTGATCCATCTCGCGATGCCGGATCGCCAGGCCCCTTCCACGTCGCGCAGCGACGACATCGACCGCCTCGCCGAGCATATCCAGGCGCGGTGGGGGCTGGTCATGGACGCGCGACGGCGGCGCATGATGGATACGCGTCTTGTTCAGCGGCTTCATGCGCGCGGCTTCGCATCACTGGGCGCCTATACTGACTTCCTCTTCCAGCCGGGTGGCCTCGAAGCGGAGAACCCCTTTCTGGTCGATACGCTAACGACGCGGACGACCTCCTTCTTTCGCGAGCGGGCGCATTTCGACTTCGTGACCGACACCGTTCTCGGCCAGCACACGTCATCGAGCCTGTCGCAGGGCCGGCGGCTGCGCTTCTGGAGCGCGGCGGCCTCGTCCGGACAGGAGGCCTATACGTTGGCCATGGTCCTGGAGGACGCCCGGCGCCAGCATCCTTCGCTGGACTACGATATCCTCGCCACCGACGTTTCCGGCGACGCCCTGCGCCGGGTGCGGGACGCGATCTACAGCGAGGGCGCCATCGCCGGCATTCCCGAGAGCTATAAGACGCGGTATCTGCTGCGCAGCACATCCACCAAGACCCAGGTCCGCATCATCAAGGCGTTGCGTCAGAAGGTCCGGATCGGCCGGGTCAACCTCATTGATGAGCGCTACCCGCTGTCGGACACGTTCGACGTCATCTTCCTGCGCAACTGCCTGATCTACTTCGACAAGCCGACGCAGATCCGCGTCATCCGTCAGATCGCGCGACATCTTCGGCCGGGAGGCTATCTCCTGACCGGCCATACCGAACATTTCAGCCCTAGCGAAATCCGGCTCTCGAACGTTCGGCCATCCATCTATCGCAGGGAGGCGCGCGACGCCGTATGACGATCAAGGTCCTCATCGTCGACGATTCGGCGTCCGTTCGCCGGGAACTGTCGCGCCTCGTCGACGGCGAGGACGACATGACCGTCCTCGCCGTGGCCGCCGACCCCATCGCCGCGGCGCGCCACATCAAGAAGGCGCTGCCCGATGTCATCCTTCTCGACATCGAGATGCCGCGAATGGACGGACTGACCTTCCTGCGGCGCATCATGGCACAGCGCCCGATCCCCGTCGTGGTCTGCTCGACCCTCTTCGAGAACGGGTCCCGCGCATGCGTCGAAGCCTTTCGTTGCGGTGCCGTCGACGTGATGCTCAAGCCCAATGTCGCCAGCGCTGACGCCCTCGCGGAAGGCTGCATCGTCATCACCGACAAGATCCGCGCTGCCGCCAGCACACGGACCGGCACCGCGCCATCGCCAAGCATTGTGCGTGAGCGGTTCGGGCCCGACGTCATCCTTCCCCCAGTGCGCACATGCAGCCCCGCGCAGGCCCTGCCCGTCGTCGCGGTCGGCGCGTCCACGGGCGGCACGAAAGTCCTCGAAGCGGTATTCAGGGACCTCCGGCCGGATTGCTGCGGCATCGTCGTAGCGCAGCATATGCCGCCGGGCTTCACGGCCACCTTCGCCCGTCGCCTGAACGAGGTCTGCGCGATCTCGGTGAGAGAGGCGGCGGCCGGTGACGCCATCACTCCCGGCATCGCACTCATCGCTCCGGGAGATCGGCACATGGTCGTTCGCAGGCGGGGCCGAGGCCTGACGGTCGACCTCGTCGACGGCCCGCTCGTCTCTCGCCACCGCCCATCGGTCGACGTTCTCTTTCGCTCGGTGGCCATCGCGGCCGGTCCGGGCGCGATGGGCGTCCTCATGACCGGCATGGGCGACGACGGTGCCCAGGGGCTCGGGGAGATGAAAGCGGCCGGCGCCCTTACCATCGCGCAGGACAAGGCCTCCTGCGCCGTCTTCGGCATGCCGGGAGAGGCCGTGCGGCGAGGCCATGCCGACCGCATCTGCAACCCTATCGCGATCGCGCGCGCCATCGCATCCCACGTCGCTCCATCCGACATACGCGGCGAGCCGAGCCGTCGTCACGCTACGGGTCCGTAGCCGAGCCCGATCGGCAACACGGCCCGATCGATCGGCTGCGTTTCCAGATGGCGCATCTCGTGGGAGGCTTCCTCAAGCAGTTAGGCGCGAAGCTCGACAGGGTGCTGCGCGCCCATGACGATGGCCAACGGCGCAATCCGCACCATGGCGTGCTACTCGGCTATCGCCCCGAATGGTCGGTCGTGCGCGCGAACCTCAGAATGGCAGATGAGGAACGCTAGATGACAGACGCTCTTGCCTTCGCCCTGCCCGGCATCGTGCTGGCGTACGGCGTGTTCGCGATGGGCGTGCTCGGCTCCGGGCCCAACATCGTGCCTGTCATCGATACGTCCATTAGATTCGGACGCCTTGAGGGGGGCGCTCCCTTGCGCTTGGCATCGTGTCCAGCTCGGACACCGAAGTTCTCCGCATGCACTCGGGCGATCTCGGGACGCAGGTCGTCATCGCGCCGCCGACGGGCCGAGCGTCGACTCGCGTCGCGCCGTGCGGCGGCATGGGCCTGATACATGGGCCTGATAGATCGACGGGGCGATCGGCAGGACCCGGCAGATCGGCTCGACCCCGTACACCTGGCGATGATCGTCGATGAACGCGATCATGGTCTGTACCGGCGGTCGAGCTCCGCCGGTGCAAAATACGCGCTGGCCTTGCGCAGGATCTCGCTATCGCGGACCTGGCGGTTCATTGGCCTGCCGAAGCTCGCGGACCTCGCGCTCGAGCGCCTTGGTCCGATCCCGCTCCTCACGTGTCGGCCCAGACCTCAGACCGTCATCGCGCTCTGCCTGCCGCGGCCAGAGCCGCAGCGTCTCCCGGTGACACCCGACCTTCGCGGCCGGAGCCGTCGGCGAGGACATTGCCCATCTCCTCGATCGATTCGAAGCTGCCGGGCAGGCCGTTGACGGCGACCGAGAGGTCCGGGCGGTCCTGCGCCAGCGGCGCGGCGATCGTCAGGGCGATCGAGGCGGTGGACAGGGCGAGGCTTTTCAACCAGGGCATGGAAGGCTCCAGACGTCGTGAGGGAATGCGAGCGGCGCATTCGGACGCTAGGGAGCCTATGTTGCAGCCGGCAGACAGGCTGTCGAACGTTTGGTGACGTTGCGTGAGACACGTTGTCTCTCGATAATACGCCGTCGCTACCGCAGGGTACGGGCAGGTTGGCCGACCGCATTCAGGGGCGCGACGATCACAGCCGCCAGAGCGCCGAGGCCCGCGAAGACGGCGACGATCATCGCTTCCTCGACACCGGGTGCGGGGCTGACGTTCAACCCCGTTCGGGACGAGACGAGGGCGGCGGCCGGGGCGCCGGCGAGCCAGCCAAGGACCAGTCCGAGGAGCGCGCCCGGCACGAGATGGGCGGCGGCGTGCAGCCATAGGACGCCCATGGTGAAGCGGCGCGGCGCGCCCAAAGCGGCCAGCAGCGCGATCTGACGCCGGAAAAGCCGCGCCACGATCACGAGCCCGCAAAGCACGGCCGCCGCGACGAGGCCGAGCGACAGGAGGGCCGTCAGGGACAAGGCCTCCCGCACGTCGCCGAGCAGGCCATGCAGCCGTGCGAGCTCCGCACCAGGCAGGATCGCCATCGTCTCGCCGTCGCGTTGATAGGCGGCGCGAAGTGAATAGGCTTCGCCGATGCCGGTTGCGCGCACCAGAACGGCCGGCACGCCGGGCATGTAGTCCGGGTGGTAGGGCGGTCCGAGCCGGCCCCTCTCGCTCGTCGTCAGCCGGACGCCTGAGCCGGCCAGCATCGACTGCGCGCGCCGTCCGGCTTCGGGGGGCGGGTGGCCATCGCCGAGGCTGTGCAGCAGCCAAACCCCTTCGAGCGGCACGAGGACCGCGTCGTCGAAGGGTGTGCCGGTCCGACCCAGCCGGCCGACGACGGTGAAGGGGATGCCATGCACGCCCGGCCCCGCCGCGTCGCCATGGCCATGCGCGGCATCGAGCTCGGTGCCGAGCGCATAGGGAAGATCGGCGCCGACCACGGCCTCGAAAGGCGCGTTCCACAGACGCCCCTCGATCGCATCCGTCAGGTGGCGGGGCAAGGCCTCCACCGTGCCGACGATCGGTGCGCCGTCCACGCTGTCGCCGAAGGCGAGCGGAGCCGCCAGCGCGACACGCGGATCGTCCAGGATAGCGGCGAGCGTCTCGCCGTCGAGCAGACCCATATCGGCGGGCCGCAGGAAAATGGAAGCGAGCAGCGCCGTCGTCTCCGAGCCTGGAGCGGACACGACCACGTCGAACGGGTCGGTCGCCTGCGCCGACGCCGTCCTCAGGCCCCGCTCGGTCGACAGCAGCGCGACCGATCCGGCCACGCAGATCGCGATCAGCGACAGGAAGGTCGCCGAGACGCCCCAGTGCCGGCGCAGGAGCGCACGCACCAGCGGCATCGGCCGGTGGCCGACGAGGAAGGTGACACCGAGCACGGCGAGCGGCGAGAGGGCGAGCGCGATCGTGAGCGTGTCCTGCGCCGAGGCCGGCAGGTTGGCCCAGGCGGAACCGGCCCAGCTCATGCCGCCCTCGCCAGGCCGTTCTCGAGCGTCACGACGGCGTCCATGGCGGCCAACAGGCGCGCGTCGTGGCTGGCGACGACGCGGCTGCGCGTCTCCTCGCCGGCCAGCAGCGCGGTGACGTCGGCCGCCGCCTCGATGTGGAGGCTCGCCGTCGGCTCATCGGCCAGGAGGATGGCGGGCTCGTGCGCCAGAGCGCGGGCGATGGCGACCCGCTGGCGCTCGCCACCCGACAGGATGGCCGTGCGGCGCTCGGCCGGCACGCCCAGCGCGTCGAGGCGGGCACGGCCCCGCGCGCGAACCCTGTCGGCATCGGCGCGGCCGAACAGGGCGGCCAGGCCGGCGTTGGCGGCCGCGTCCAGCTCCTCGAACAAGAGATGATCCTGAAAGACGAGGCCGACATGTCGGCGGCGAAAGGCGGCGCGTTCGGCCGGCGTCATGACGACGAGATCCTCTCCGCCCCAGGCGACGCGGCCCGTCATGCCCGGCGCCAGGCCGGCCAGCGCGAAGACGAGCGTGCTCTTGCCCGCCCCCGACGGCCCGCTGACGCCGAGGGACGCTCCTGGATCAAGGGTGAGGCGCTCTAGGGTGAGGATCGGTCGGCCGTCATCGCCCGGCACGACGAGGTCGCGGACCTCTAAGCCGGGCGGGCGGCGGGCCTCGTCCTGCGAGAAGGCTGTCATGGTGCGCCTTGCTCCGGCGTCACGATCGTCGGACGAGCTGGGACGCTATCCGTAGGTGGCGTCCATCAGTCGGACCAAGCTGACGAAGCCCGTATGCGGGTCGCGCTTCTCGCCGTACTCGAGAACGCCAGCAACGACGATCCCCTTGTTGAACGGCACCACGTCGACGGTCCGCTTGGTGTAGACGGCGAGGATGTCGTCGGGCCATTCGGCCGCCGTCTCGCAAAACGGGCAGACGGCCATCGGCATCTTGGTCAGCACGAAGAAATCCGATTCGGCGCGAAGAGGCGGCGCCATGAAGCCGCGCACGTCGATGCGGGCACCAAGGCTCGCCTCGGCCAAGTCGGACAGCGTCCGGTCGCGGTCGTAGAGCTCGCGCACGCGGATCGGGTCGGCCTGGGCGGGCGCGAGCCCGAACCATGGAAGGCCGAGGCCGGCCAGCAAAACGGCGCGGCGGTCCGGGCGACAGGTCATAGGTCAAGCTCCTTTCGGTCCCGTAAGGAACATAACGTCACTCAATGAGCGGAGGCCCGGCCGCGAGACGACGCCGGACCCATTGCAGAGGCTGTATCGCAACGAGAGCGGCGCCGCGAGGGCGCCGCTCGGTCTCGGTCGTGGAGCCGGGAGACCGCGATCGGAACACCCGGCCATGGCCCTACTCGGCCGTCGCGGCGTGGTGCATCACGTGGAAGATCACGTTCTGCTCGATCGTGCCGTCAAAGAGATGCGCGAACGGGCCCTTGGCGTAGACCGCGACATCCTCGCCCGAATGGGTCTCGGAGGACTTGGGCAAAAGCGCCTGCTGGAGGTAATCGACATCGGTCGCCTCCTCCTCCGTCACCATCGGACGCTCGCCGCGATAGATGACCGGGGCCTCGCTGTCGGCCGCGCCGACCTCGGGCTCGATCATCTCGTTGACCTCCTCGGTCGCGATCAGCACCGAGCCGGGGCCGTTCAGGTAGCCGGCGACCGTGTAGGGCATGCCGTCATCGGCGACTTCCGGCTCGCCGGTGTGCTCGATGCCTGCGCCGTTGATGCCCATGCAGAGCCCGAGTATGTCCGAGCCACGGCCACAATAGCCGTTGAAGGCGAGGGCGTGCTCATGATCGGCGGTCACGACGATGAGCGTGTCGGCATCGTCGGTCATCTCGTCTGCGATCGCGACGGCATCGGCAAAGGCCTTCTGGTCCGCCACGACGCGGGCCAGGTTGCCGGCATGGTTGGCATGGTCGACGCGGCCCGCCTCGACCTGGAGGAAGAAGCCGTTCTCGCCGCCCGCCGCCTGCAGAGCCTCGATGGCGGCGCCCGTCATCTCGGCCAGGCTCGGCTCGCCGTCGCGGTCGGCCTCGTATTGCATGTGGCTGTCCTCGAAGAGGCCGAGAATGGGCGCAGAACCGTCGAGAGCCGCGGCGTCGAAGGTGTCCGAATCGTAGACGTATTGCGCGCCCAGGCTCTCGGCCCGCTCGATCAGGCTGGTACCGTCGGCGCGCCGGCCCGAATCGCCCTCGGGGCCCTCGGCACCCTCGGGCAGGAAGTGGCGGCGACCGCCGCCCATGGCGACGTCGATCGTGCCGACCTCCATCGCATCGATCAGCTGCGTGGCGATGTCGACCTGCGATTGGCAGCCCTCCGGGACGCTGTCCTCGAAGTTGCGGTCGACCGATTTGGCATAGGCTGAGGCAGGTGTCGCATGCGTGATACGGGCGGTAGAGACGACGCCGGTCGCCTTACCCATCTCGCTCATGATCTCGTTCATCGAGGCGACGGTGTTGCCCTCGATCGTGGCGCATTCGCCGCGATTGACCCCCTCGGTGACGCCGATGATGCCAGCCTTCGTCTTGATGCCGCTCATCATAGCGGTGCCGGTGCCGGCCGAATCGGGCGTCTGGGCGTTGACGTTATAGGTCTTGACCAGCGCGAGGTTGGGGAAGGCCTCGTGCGGCTGGACGTATTCGTCGCCGAAGCCGCCTTCCTGCTGGCCGGCCCAGAGCCGCGAGGCGTAGTTGGTGCCGACGCCGTTGCCGTCCGAGATGAGGAGGATGACGTTGCGCGCGCGGCTGATGTTCGGCTCGCGGGCCAGCGCGGCCTCAAGCGCGGCCTGGCCGTCGGTGAACCATTCGCTGGAGGCCTGGGGCAGATCAGCATCCTGCGCGAGCGCGGCGGAGCAGGCGAGCACGCCAACGGACGCCGCAAAGGCGAGACGGATAAGGGACATTCGGGACGGTTCCTTTCGCAAAGGTCGGAGCGACGCCCGAATACGGGATCGGGGGCGCCAGCAACGTCCCTGTCCTGAGCACATGGACAACAACGGTTTTGTGACGAAGCGAAGTCGAAAGACCGAAGATCGCAGCATTCGCGCGACCATCCGCCAATAAAGGACGTAAGTCCTCCCGATGCGAAGAAGCGTCCATGCATACGTAATAGTATTACATATTGCGGAGATCGTACTGTTCTGTCGAAAGGGGGATTCCCGGCTCATTGACACCGCGCCTTTCCCGAACCGCCGATAGCCCGGATGCTTTGCCACGCTTCGGGTGAAGAGACGTCGCCCAATTGTCGCGCGTCGTAGGCAGGTCCGTCACGGTCGCGCGGCATCCTTCGCCTCGCGATGCCCATAGCGGCCACGGACGCGGCCGGGCGCGCGAGACCCGAAAGTCCGCAGTGCCATGGTAGGTAAAGGCGCGCATGGGCCTTTCCTTGGTGAGATTGGGTGCAGGGGCGCTCGAGGAACGCAGATCTAGGGTAGGTCGGGGAACGCGGGAGCCGGGGTGCTATGTGTCGAGCGGCCAGGGAATCGCGAGTAAGGGGCGGCGCAGGCAGGACCGGCCAGAACACCCGCCGCAACTCTCGTGCCAAGGCCAGGAGCGATGGAAACATCGCGCCCGCCGGGCTGATTTGAAGGGGCCGGTCGGTCGGGGTGGCGGACGAGATCGGCGAGGCATTGTTCCAGCACGGCGCATTCGGCAATCAACGCCGCCGTCTCTGCGCGAAGGTCTGTGCGCGTACGGGCGGCGATGGTGCTGGCCATACCGCCCGGCGCGCGGCCCTGCACGCGGCAGGACGCGCGCACGACCGCGTGCCACGGGCGTGCGACCCTCAAGCCCGCGCGCACAAGAGCAGAGGACATGCGCGCGTCTTCGTTGCAGGGCACGGAAGCGATACCCCCTACGGCGCGATACGCCTCCGGTCGCCACGCGATCAGCGCGCCGGGGCTTTGGCCATGATGGGGCGGCGGGTTCCAGTCGCGGGCCGCGCGAAGGCCTTCGATGCGCGCGCGCAGGGCATCGCGACGATCCTCGAGCCGCCCATGTCGACGAACCGCCAGGGGTAGTCGGGCGAACTCGACGGGGTCGGGCTCGACACGGCCGAAGGCCGCATCGGCGTGGTCCAGCGCACCGTCGAGCACGCCGATCGTGCCGGCGGCGACTACGCAGTCCGCATCCGTGGTCATCAGCCATGCAGGCGAGCGAGCGATGGCGCGCGCAAGCCCGACCGCGCGCGCCGCGCCCACGCCCCCTGCCAGGGCCGGCGTCTCGATCACGGACGCCCCGTGCGCGCGGGCGACCCGCGCTGTCGCGTCCGAGCAGCCGTTGGCCACTACCAGGGTCTCGACACCTTGCGCGTGCAGCGCGGCCAGGGCGTGCGGCAGCCGGTCGGCCTCGTCGCGCGCCGGAATGACGGCGACGACGCTCACGGCACGGCCTTTAGCGGAGGGAAGACCGCGATCCGGCAGTCCGGCATCAGTCGTGCCGTCCGCCCGGGGCGCGCCGTGGCGTCCGCGAGCGCCGCCAGGGCCTCCTCGCCGCTCAGCGCGTGCCCGGTCGGGCCGCGCCAGACGACCGTCACGACGTCAGCGCTGGGGTGGTCGCGGTCGATCCGGGCGGCGATCTCGCCGATCGCGTCCCGATCAAGAAAGTAGAGGACCTCGCTCAGCAGGATGAGATCGTAGCCTTGGGTACCGGCGGGCGCGGGCAGGTCGCAGGGCAGGAACCCCTCCACGAACCGCCCCTTCGGTACGGCACGCCGCGCCGCCGCCAGCGCGGCGGGAACGGCGTCCAGGCCCGTGTACGCGTCGCAGCGCGAAGCGACGTGACGGGCCAACTCGCCATTGCCGCAACCCAGCTCCAGCGCGGAGCGATAGTGGCGGCGGGGCAGGCATCGGACGACAGCTCGAAAGCGCTCGGCCTCGTAGGCGGAGGTGCGGAACCCCCAGGGATCGTCGGTGCCATCGTAGAGGCCGGCCAGATGCGCCAGATCTGCCGCGCGGGTCATGCCCGCACCGCCACGAAGGCTTCGGGCTCGGCCGCGAACCGGTCGGCAAAGCCAGGAGGCATGGAGAACCCGTTCGGATCGTCCTGCACGACAAGGCCCATCTGGCTGCGGTGCGCCGCGATGGCCGCGCGCTTGGCGGCGCGGTACTCGGGCAGGTCGAGCCGCACGCCGGGGACGTCTCCCCCCGTCTCCCAGGCCATCCAACGCGACCACACGGGATAGTGCCATAGATGAATATGGGGCCGTACGGCCGCGACCCGCGCGGCGGCCTCTGCTCCGGCGAGGTGGTCGCAGTGCGCGTCGTGCGGCGATGCAACAAGGAGCGTGCCAGCGCCGAGCGCGTCCGAAAGATCGGCGATCGCGCCAGCGAGGTCCGCATCGGGTGGGACGGCTTGATGCAGCGCGGCGTCAGGATAGCCCAGCCACGTCACGTCCGCCTCCGGGTTCCCGCCCAAGCTGCGCACGGCCTCGCCCAACTCCCGGCGACGCAAGGCGCTCAACCGCGTCCTCGGCCAGGCGCGCGACCCCGGATGGGACGCTCCGCCATCGGTCAGGCAGGCGACGTGCGTCGGAAGCCCGCGCGCCCAGCGGTCGGCCAGCAAAAGGCCGCATCCGAGCGACTCGTCGTCCGGATGGGGAGCGAGAACGAGCAACATTCTGGGGGTGCCCCTGAGCAAGGCAAGCGCCTTCATCGCAACATTCCCAGCCCCGCCTCGACGGCGGTCGTCACGGCACGGTCGAGCTTGGCGTCGGGCGCCGCCTGGCGCAGGAACAGCGACAGGTCGCGGCGCATCCGGTCGATAGGGCCACGCGCGTCGTGCGCGGCCATACCCAAGGACCGCTCGCACAGCGCGAGGATGCGGGTGCAGGCGCACTCTACAGCCTCGCGCACCAGAAGACCGTGCGCCACGGCGCGCTCGACCTCGTCCGCCGGCGCGTCCGTCGCCGCCTCGATCGCCTCAGCGGCCGCCTCTACGGCGGCGCGGACGGCCACGGCCTCGGCCATGGCCTGCCCGAGACGGTGGCGCTGCACAGGGTCGTCCAGCCGGTTCATGCGACGCAGCACGACCGTCCAGCGCCGAAGCAGCCCTTCGGCTCCGCCCACGTGGATCGCGCAGTAGCGCCACACTCCACCCTCGAACCACGGTTCGGTGAGGAGGTCGCCAGGCCGGCCGACGCATCTCGTCTCGTTCACGACAAGACCAGTGGCGTCGAACCCGCCCGAGCGCGTGGCCCGCATGGCCGAGGCCGTCCAGGCGCCGTGGTCGTGGCGGGCGGGATCGTCGGCCGGGACCAAGAAAAGACGCGGGGGCGCGCCCGGTCCGGCATGGGCGATGACGACCGCCAGATCGACATACCCGAGCCCGGATGCGTAGCGCTTGGCTCCTGTCAAGGCGATGCCGCCCTCGATGCGGTCGGCCCATTCGAGCGGCTCCGGTCCGTCGGCCCCCCAGACGCCGAGCAGCGCGCCGTCCCGAACCCGTCCGCGCGTGAGGTCCTGTGCCGCCCGCTCGCCATGCATCTCCACGAGCAGGGCCGCGTTGACGTGCCCCTCGATCAGGCGCGCCAGGGGGAGGTCGGCCTCACCAATGAGCCGCAATAGATCGCACAGCGGCCGAGCCGTCCCGCGCGCCCATCCCAGACCACATCCCTCGGGCTCGGGCAGGACCGCGCGAAGGACGCCGGCCTCTCGCAGGAGGTCCAGCGATGCGGAAAGATCGGGCAAGTTACGCGAGGCTGTCTCGCCCGCGGTGTCCAGACGACCGAGCAAGGGCCTGACCGCAGCGGTCAGTCGCGGCGCGGGCGGACAGGAGTCCTCACTCTGATCGCTGTCCATACCCTCTCCCATCCGCGCCCCCATCCGCGCCTGCGGATAGGAGAACATTTAGGGTGACGCGGACGCGTACCAGGGGCTGTTAAACAAGTTTGTCCGCTCGCTCGTCCGTACCGCTAGCCGTAGGGCCGTCCGCGCGGCCGAGCTCGAGATAGGCGGGATCGAAGCCGGCGAAGTCTGCCAGCCGAGCGGGATCGGGAAGGAAGACCGTTCCGGCCCCCCATCGCAGCAGTCCCTCCGCGCGCAGGTCCCGCACGGCGTGATTCACGTGCACGACCGAATAGCCGAGCACCTCCGCCAAGCCTCGCTGGTCGAGCGGCATCGCGAAGCCATCACCTCGGACGAGGCCGACCACCTCGAGCCGCGCGTGCAGTTCGCACAAGAGGTGGGCCACGCGCTGCGGCCCGCGCAAGGCGGCGCGGGCCGCCACCCACATGCGATGCATCTTCGCGTCGATCAGCGTATCGAGCCAGAGAAGGCGCGTCAGATGCGGGTGCTCGCGCGTGATGGCCTCAAGATCCTCCGCCCGCACGAAGTCGATCACGCATTGCCCCAAGGCGACGATGTCGTGGTCGATATGCCGCAGTAGGAACGAGTGGAGGTCTACAAAATCGCCAGGCACGTGAAGCGCGCTGACCACGCGTTCCGTGCGGCCAATGCGATGGCTTCGCATGGCCATGCCCTCGAGGAGAAGGCAGCTTCCTTCGGGGGCCTTGCCCTGGGCGACGATCCTCTCGCCGTGGCGGTGCGTGGAGCGCTGGACCGGAAGCGCGCGCAGCACGGCGCGTTCCTCCTCCGACAGAGGATTGCGGCGAGCGAGACTGGCTTCGAGGCGGCTTGTGCTGGCCAAAGACGGGTCCCTCGCTTGTCGCCGGCGGAGCGTGAGCTGACACATCAGGACCGGGCGGGACCCCATGCCGTGCGAGCCGGACAGACGCGTAGGTAGACGCGCTGCGACATGATGAAAAGCCGCGCGGGCGCAAATGGGGCCGAAGCCCTGCGCCGTCTCCTCGGCTCGCAGCCCGCACACGCGGTAGCGCCTGCGCTGCGTGGACGACAGACGCGAAGGTTCGGACTCGAAGGTTCGGACGCAAGGGTGATCCGCGGATCCGCCGAGGGAGGCACTGTTTAACTAGTTTGTCTCTCCGTCTCCGATGGCTCGCGCTATGGAGAGTCAGGGTCAGGACGTGGAGAGCCGGCTCGCCACCCCTTCGCCATCGAGCCCTCATGGGACCGTTCGCAGGCGGGCGCATGGAAGGGAAGATCGCGTTGAGGAAGATCGTAGCCGTCTCCGACTTCTGCGACGTGATCCCTACCGCTACCGCATGGCACCCGGTCGATTTCGAGCGTGCCTGGAGCGCCGCGCCGCCGCCCGCACGGCCAAGCGGCTCCGTCAGCGTGACGGGCGGCTATCTCGAGCGACTTCCCCTTGCGGCAGTGGCGGCCGGGCTGGCGGACGCAGCCGAGATTTGGTCCTTCTCGGGTCGGGATGGCCCGGATGCCTTTGACAGCGCTAGGATCGTGGCCGGCCTTCGCGGAGCCCGTGAGGAGCGTCCAGGCCTGACGCGGCGGGTGTTCCGCGCAGACGCGCACGCCGCGCCCTACGGCTCTGCCGACGCCATCGCACATGTTCGCCAGCACGGGGCGCCCGATATCCTGTGCGTATGGGGGCTCGGGATCGACGAGGCGCTGCTGGGCGCCTGCGCGCGCAGCCTCAAGGTCTACAACTCCATCGACGCGCCGGCGATCCGCATCCCCGAGGACATCGGACACCACTTCGACCTGTTCCTGACCGGCGCGGAATGGCAGTCCGAGGAGATCCGCGCCCGTCATCCTGGCGCGTTGTGCGCCGTGCTGCCGATCGGACCCGAGTTCGCGTCGGACACGACTTTTCATCCGACCGGAGCTGCCAAGGACTATGACGTGATCTACGTGGCGGCGACGCAGCCCTACAAGCGGCACGACCTCCTTCTCGACGCCTTGGAGCGGTTGCCCGGCCTCAAGGCGCTGTTCGTGGTCGGCTACGGCCACCTGACAGAAGCGCTGCGCCGCTCGGCCGAGGCGCGCGGGCTCGACACCCACTGGGTCGGCCCGCTCGACCATGACGGTGTGAACCACGCGATGAATCGCGCCCATGTTGGCGTCGTCTGCGGGGTGGAGGACGGCGCGCCCGCGATCCTCACCGAATACATGCTCGCGGGGCTGCCGGTGCTAGCCAACGACCGTCTTGTGTGCGGCCTGCAATATATCGGCCCCGAGACCGGGCTCCCCGTGCCCGAAGAGCGCTTCGCCGAGGGGCTTGAAGAGCTTTTGCGCCGCGCGCCCGAGCTCGACCCGCGGGCGGTGGTCCAGGCGAGGTGGACCTGGCCCCATTCGATCCGGCGGCTCGCAGGGCTTCTCGATCAAGCCCGCGCAAGGCGCGAACGCGACGACACCCGCTCTGGCCGGTGTGAAAGGCTTTTTGTATGAACGCCACGATCTGCTTCTCGCACCTGCGCTGGGACTTCGTGCTCCAGCGCCCCCAGCACCTGATGGCGCGGCGAGCCGCTCTCGGTCCGGTCTGGTTCTGGGAGGAGGCGATCCCGGTCCATCATCACCTGCCTTATCTGGAGTTCCACGCGTTCGCGCGCACCGATGTGCAGGCGATCCGCCCCCGCGTGCCGGAGCACCTGTCGCCCGCAGAAGGCCAGCGGGTCCTGGCCGAGCTTCTCGATCAGATGCTCGCCCTAACGAAGACCGAGCGGCCGGTCCTGTGGTACTACACGCCCCAAATGCGGCCCTTCTCCCGCCATGTGGCGGCGGAGGCGGTGGTCTACGACTGCATGGACGAGCTGTCGAACTTCCGCTTCGCGCCGCACGATGTCGCGGCCAACGAATCCGCGCTGATGGCCGAGGCCGACGTGGTGTTCACCGGCGGGCATTCGCTCTTTGAAGTCAAGCGCGACCGGCACGACAACATCCATCCCTTTCCGTCCAGTGTGGACGCGGCGCACTTCGCGGCCGCGCGCTCGGGCGGGCCGGAGCCTGCCGACCAGGCCGGCATCGCCCGCCCGCGGTTGGGCTTTTACGGCGTGATCGACGAGCGGTTGGACCTCGCTCTCGTGGGCGAGCTAGCGCGGCGTCGGCCGGACTGGCAGATCGTCCTGGTCGGCCCGGTGGTGAAGATCTCCGAAGGGGACCTGCCCCGCGCGCCCAACATCCACTGGCTCGGGCAGAAGGACTATGCCGAGCTGCCGGCCTACCTGCGAGGTTGGGACGCGGCGCTGATGCCCTTCGCGGTCAACGAGGCGACCCGCTTCATCAGCCCGACCAAGACACCTGAATACCTCGCCGCGGGGCGTCCAGTCGTCTCGACGGCCATCCGCGACGTCGAGCGCCACTATGGCGCGTTGGAGGCGGTGCGGATCGCGGACGGGCCGGACGCCTTCGCCTCCGCCTGCGAGGCGGCCCTCGCGCTGGCGGCCGGTGGGCCTCAGGACTGGCGGGACGAGGCGGACCGGCTCCTATCCCTCCTGAGCTGGGACGCCACGAGCCGCCACATGACCCGGCTGGTGGACGAAGCCGGCCGGGCGCGTCGCACCGTGCGCGGGCCGGACCGCTTCCCCACCCCCGGCCTTCGGCGGGGGGCGCGCGCCTACGACGTCACCATCGCCGGCGCGGGGTTCGCAGGCGCGGTGCTGGCCGAGCGGCTGGCCGAGCTATCAGGCCAGCGGGTGCTCGTGGTCGACCGGCGCGCGCACGTTGCAGGCAATGCCTACGACCACCACGACTCTGCCGGAGTCCTCGTGCATCGCTACGGGCCGCACATCTTCCATACCAACTCGAGCGCGGTGTTCGAGTACCTGTCGCGCTTCACGCGCTGGCGCCCCTACGAGCACCGCGTTCTGGCGCAGGTGGACGACGCGCTGCTGCCGATGCCGATCAACCGGACTACGGTGAACGGCGTTTTCGGTCTGTCGCTAGGTACGGACGAGGAGACCGCTGCCTTCCTCGCCGCGCAGGCTGAGCCCGTGGATCAGGTCCGCAACAGTCGCGACGTGGTGGTCGGCGCGGTGGGCACGCGGCTCTACGAGACCTTCTTTCAAGGCTACACCCGCAAGCAGTGGGGGCTCGACCCCTCCGAGCTCGACGCCTCGGTGACCGCGCGGGTGCCCGTGCGGGCCTCGGACGACGACCGCTACTTCGCGGACCGCTTTCAGGCCATGCCGGCCGAAGGCTACACGCGGATGTTCGAGCGCATGTTGGACCATCCCCTGATCGACCTGGCGCTGGGGCAGGACTTCCACGACCTGCCCGCCTCCGACCTCGCGCCGCTCACGGTCTACACCGGGCCGATCGATGCCTTCTTCGGGCACCGCTTCGGGCCGCTGCCCTATCGAAGCCTCGCCTTCCGGCACGAGACGCACCCGGTACGCCGCTTCCAGCCGGTCGGCGTCGTGAACTACCCGGCCGAGGACGTGCCCTGGACGCGGATCACCGAGTACAAGCACCTCACCGGACAGGTGCACCCGCACACCTCGATCACCTACGAAATTCCGTCCGCGGAAGGCGATCCCTACTATCCGATCCCACGACCGGAGAACCAGGCTCTGCTGCGCCGCTACGAGACGCTTGCCGCCGAGCGGGCGGATGTGATCTTCGCCGGGCGTCTGGGAAGCTACCGCTATTACAACATGGACCAAGTGGTCGGTCAGGCCTTGGCCCTGCAGCGGCGCCTCGCGCCACGCCTTCTGGCGAGCGCCGCCATCGCCGGGGAATGATGTGACGGCCTACCTGATCCTCGCGACCGACAGTCCCGACCCGTCGGGCGTAGGGGTGCACATGCTGACGCTGGCGGCGGCGCTGCCACCACCATGGCGCGCGCGGCTCCTGCTCCCAGACCACGACGCGGGGCGGGATCTCGCCGCGCGGGGACAGGCCGCCGGGCTCGATGCCATAGCCGTGCCGGAAGGCGACTGGGAGGCCGCGCTCGCTGGGGCGGCGCTTGTCCACGTCCACGCGGGCATCGGCTGGGAAGGGCATGGGCTCGTTCGCTCCGCGCGCGCCGCCCGCGCCCGCGTCGTGCGAACCGAGCACCTGCCCTGGCTGATCACCGTCGAGGCCCAGCTAGCAGAATACGCCGATGCGGTCCGCGACGTCGACGCGGTCATCGCCGTGAGCCGGGCCTCGGCGCGCTCGTGGCGACCGGTCCTTGATCGGATGGCGGGTCCGCGCCTGCCGCTGGGCTGCGTGCCCAATGGCGTTGCCGCACCCAAGCCTGGACCCGCAAGCGGACGGGGTGGGGGGACGGTCCTGTGTGTCGCGCGCTTCACGGCCCAAAAGAACCACGCCGTGCTGCTGGACGCGTTCGCACGGCTGGCGGGCCGGCATCCCGAGGCGCGGATCGTCCTTGTCGGGGAGGGGCCGGAGGAGGAGCGGATGCGGCGGCGGGCCGTGCGGCTCGGTCTGGCCGATCGGGTACGCTTCCTCGGCCAGCGCGACGACGTGTCTGCGCTGATGGCGGGGGCGGACGTCCTGGCGCTGCCGTCGTCCTTCGAAGGGCTGCCGCTCGTGGTGCTCGAGGCGATGGCTGCTGGCCTGCCGGTGGTGGCCAGTCGCATCGGAGGCGTCATCGAGGCGCTCGGCCCCGACCATCCCTGGCTGGTGCCGCCCGGCGACCGGCGCGCGCTGGCCGCCGCGCTGGCGGACGCTCTGGCGGACGGAGCGCTCCGCACGCAGGCGTCCGAGCGGCAGCGCGAGAGATACGAGAGATATTTCGGAGCAGAGCGAATGGGCACCGACACCGCGCGGATCTACAAGGCCGTGCTGCGCGGCCATACGGGGGTCCGAATGGGGGATCGAGGGGGGGATCGGATGGCGTACAAGACAAGGCTCGGCTTCGTCGGCGCGGGCGGCATCGCCCACCGGCACTTCGGCGTGCTGGAGACGATGGAGGACGTAGCCGTCGCGGCCATCGCGGACCCCGATCCCGAGCGGGCCACCGAGGCGGCCCACCGCATGGGAGCGCAGGCCTACGGGGATGCCGAAGCCATGCTCGCGGACAAGGAGCTGGACGCGGTCTATATCTGCGTGCCGCCCTTCGCCCACGGCCCGGCCGAGCGCCTGTGCCTCGCCGCGGGGCTGCCCTTTTTCGTGGAAAAGCCCCTCTCGCTCGACCTCGCCACCGCCGAGGAGATCGCGGCCGAGGTGGAGCGGACCTGTACGATCACCGCCACGGGCTATCACTGGCGCTATCTCGACACGGTGGACGAAGCCCGCGCGCGGCTGATGGAGAACCCCGCGCACCTGATGACGGGCTTCTGGCTCGACTCCACCCCGCCGCCGCGCTGGTGGTGGCGAGAGGACGGCTCGGGCGGGCAGGTGGTCGAGCAGGCCACTCACCTCATCGACCTCGCGCGCTTCCTGGCTGGCGACGTGGCCGAAGTGCACGCGATGGCCGCGCGGCGCGAGCGGAAGGGCTTCGAGGGCCTGGACGTGCCCACCGCGACCACGGCGAGCCTGCGTTTTGCCGGCGGCGCGGTGGCGACGCTCTCGGCGACCTGCCTCTTGGGCTGGAACCACCGCGTCGGTCTGCACGTCTTTGCCGACCGGCTGGCGATGGAGATCACCGATCACGACATCATGATCGACACCGGCCACGGCCGGCCGGTCCGTGGTGCGGAGGGCGACCCCGTCTGGCGCGAGGACCGCGACTTCATCGACGCGGTGCGCGGCGGCGAGAACCGCATTCGCGCGCCTTATGCCGAGGCGCTGGAGACGCACCGCGTCGCGCTCGCGGTCGCGCGCGCCGCCGCCACCGGAACCTCGCAGCGACTGGAGGCGCCGCGGTCGGACCCGCGGCCCCCGTTTCGCGCCGGGCACGCTCTGGCCGGTGCGTAGGATGCCCGCCGCCCCGCACGAACACCGGCGCGTCCGCTCGCTCGGCGTCGAGCGCGAGGGCGAGCCCTTCTTTTTCGCGTATGACGAGGGGCCGGCCGGCGAGGGCCAGGTGCGGCTCGATTTGATGTTCACCGGACTCTCGGCCGGCACCGAGCTGACCTTCCTCAAGGGAACGAACCCCTACCTGCACAGCCGCTGGGACGACGGGCGCGGCGTGTTCGTGCCCGGCGAGCCCTCGGCGCGCTTTCCGGTGTCGTTCATGGGCTACATGGAGGTCGGCCGCGTGATCGACGCGCGCGCGGACGGCTTCGCGCCGGGCGACGTCGTGGCGACGACCTTCGGCCACAAGACGGGCCACATTGCGAACCCGGACCACGACCTCCTCCTGCATATGCCCGACCGTCTCGAGCCGCTGCTTGGCGTGCTCGTCGCGCAGATGGGGCCGATCGCAGCCAACGGCGTGCTGCACGCCGACGTGGAGACGTTCGGCGGCGCGGTGCCGCATCTGGGCGCCGGGCTGGCGGGACGCCCCGTGCTCGTCTGGGGCGGCGGCACAGTGGGTCTGATGTGCGCGCTCTTCGCCCGGCGCGGCGGCGCTTCGGAGGTGATCGTCGTGGACCCCGCGCCCTTCCGGCAGGACGTGGCACGCCACATGGGCTTCGAAGCGATGGACGAGGACGCCGCGTGGCGGCACGCCAAGGCCCGCTGGCATGACGGGGTCGGCGGGCGCGGGGCGGAGATCGTCCTTCAGACCCACGCCCGCCCCGAGAGCCTGCACCTCGCGCTGCGTGCGCTCAGGCCGCAGGGCACCGTGATCGACCTCGCCTTCTACCAGGGCGGTGCGGACGGGCTGCGCTTGGGCGAGGAATTTCACCACAACGGGCTTCGGCTCGTCTGCGCGCAGATCAACCGGATGCCCCGTGTCCTCGGCCATGCCTGGGACCGGCGGCGGCTGGCGCGCGAGACGCTGGCGCTGCTGGAATCCGACGGGCCGGCCATCCGTGCCCATATGGTCACGCACGTGGTCCCGTTCGAGGAGGCCCCCGCGTTCCTACGCCATCTGGTGGCCGACCGGCCGGACTTCCTTCAGGTCGTGTTCGCCCACGAATGAGCGGCGACGGGGAGAGGACAGAGCGCGAGCTTGAGGAGGCCCGCGCGCTGACGGCGCAGGCCACCGGGCCCATACCCGAGCCGCACCCCGACGCGGGCAAGGTCCGTATCCTGTGGGTCTTCGCCTGGCTTGTGGTGGGTGGCGAGGAGACCGAGGTGCGGCTGCTCGCGCGCAACCTCGACCCCGCGCGCTACCGGATCGACGTGCTGCCCTGCTTCCGGCGCGAGGGGATGCCCGAGCAGAGCCATGAGCAGCTGCGTGCGCTCGGCGTCCATGTCGACACCGCCGCCTATACGATGAGCTTCGAGGACACGGTAGACTATCTCCGCCGCCGCCTCGCGGGGGCCGACATCGTGATCTCCTCGCAGGACGTTGCCGACATCTATCCCGCGCTGGAGTGCCTCGCGCTACGCCCACCCCTGATCGAGCACGGCGGGCTGGTGCGCGAGGCCGAGAACGGGCCGAAGCATTTCACCACGCGCTATGTGGGCGTGTGCGACACGATCCGCGCGGCGGCGGCGGCGCGGATGCCGGACCGGCCCCACCACGCGCTCGAGATTCCCTCCATGGTCGACCTCGCGGAGTTCGACCCCTGTGTTCGGGGCCGGATGCGCGCGGATCTGGCCGTCCGGGACGGCGAAGTGCTGATCGGCTGGGCCGGGCGGCTCGACCGCAAGAAGCGGGTGGAGGACTTCATCCGTGCTGCCGCCCACACGGTCAGGCAGGCCCCCGACGCGCGCTTCGTCGTGATCGGCGGGCCGGACGCTTTCATGCCTGAATACGAAAGCGAGCTTCATGCGCTGGCCGCGAGCTTGAGCCTAGGGCACCGCCTCGCCTTCCTCGGCGATCGGGCTGACATGCCCGACCTCCTGGCCGCACTCGACGTCTTTTGCTGGCTCAGCCGAGGCGAGGGCATGCCGCACGTGATCGCCGAGGCGGGGGCGGCGGGCCTGCCTGTGATCGCAACGCCCGACAACGGAGCCCTCCAACAGATCCGGGACGGCAGAACGGGCCTTATCGTGCCGCACGAGGACCCGCAGGCGGTGGCGGCCGCGATGGTGCGCCTTGCGCGCGACGCGGGTCTGCGCCGCAGTCTTGGAGACGGGCTACACGCTCATGTGCGCGCGGCCTACGCCGCCGACGTCGTGGTGCCGCAATGGGAACGGCTGATCGCCGAGGTGCTGGCCGAGCGCCCGTCCGCGCCGGCGCCCACGACCTTCGCGAGCCCCGTACTGGGCGGCTGGGAGTGTTCCACCCACGTGCGCCGCGACGGCCGGCGGCTCGATCTGATCGCCGCCACCGGTCACGACGCCCATGCCGCCGCCGACTACCGCCAACTCGCCCGCCTCGGCATCCGGACCATGCGAGACGGGGTGCGCTGGCACCTCGTCGACCGGGGCGGGCGGTGGGACTTCTCGTCCCTGACGCCGATGCTGGAGGCCGCCCGCGAGACCGCCACGCAAGTCGTCTGGGACCTCCTCCACTATGGGTGGCCGGACGGGCTCGACGTCTGGAGCCCCGTCTTCGTGGACCGCTTCGCCGCCTTCGCCGCCGCCGTCGGGCGCCATCACCGCGAGGTGACGGACGCCGTGCCCTTCTGGTGTCCCGTCAACGAGATCAGCTTCCATTCGTGGGCGGGAGGCGACGCGCGCTATCTCAACCCGTTCGAGGCGGGGCGGGGATTCGAGCTAAAGGTCCAGCTCGCGCGCGCTTCTATCGCGGCGATGCACGCCCTCTTGGCAGTCGATCCGCGCGCCCGCTTCGTGCATGCTGAACCGCTGATCGCGGTGCACCACGCCGACTGGACGGGCCGGCCGCGCCACGAGGCGCACGGCTGGCATGACGCACAGTTCCAAGCGTTCGATCTCATCGCGGGGCGGATGTGGCCCCAGATCGGCGGCGAGCCGCGCTTCCTCGACCTCGTGGGCGCGAACTACTACAGCAACAACCAGTGGATTCACGGCGGGCCGCCGATCGAGATGGACGATCCTCTTTACACGCCGCTGTCCGATCTCCTCTTTTCCCTCGCCGCGCGCTACCACCGGCCGGTGCTGGTAGCCGAGACGGGCACGGAGGGCGCGCGCCGGGCCGCCTGGTTCGGTTATGTCCGGGCCGAGGTCGCAAAGGCGAGAGCGCGGGGCGTCCAGGTGGAAGGCGTCTGTCTCTATCCGGTGGCCGACCATCCCGGCTGGGACGACGACCGAGCCTGCCCCAACGGCCTTTTGGGCGCGGTACCAAAGCTCGGTGGACGCGCGGTGCACGAAGCCCTCGCCGCCCGTCTCATCGGCTAGGCCAAGCCGCGCCACGCGTCCCCCCCGCCTGTCCATCATCCTCGATGGCATCGTCGTCTGCCTCCAGCCACAGCCCGGCAAACGGATCGACGGCGTCCGAGACGACATGCTCGTCGCGCCTGGCCCAGTCCCAGAACTTCAGCAGCGCCGAGACGTGCCGATGTCGTGGATCGCAAGGACCTTGCGTGTAGACCTCGAGAGGGAGTATGCCCTCGTGAAACGCGCAAGCTACGGAACGCGCGGGACTTTTCGTCATTGGCCATAGAAGTTTGGCGCACCCACCACGAAAACCCGGGTAAGTCCCGGCCCATCAGGGTCCAGACCTATGACGGTCGAGGCGTGTACGTGCTGTGATCCAGTCCTGTCGAGGAGACTTGGCATGACGGATCACGAGTTCTGGCTGACGGACGCGAAGTTCGAGCGGATCGAGTCGCATTTGCCGAACGATACGCGAGGTGTACCCAGCGTCGACGACCGGCGGGTGATCAGCGGGATCGTGCATGTCATCGAGAGCGGCGGACGCTGGGAAGGTGGGTCCGCCCGTCTGGGGTGCCGGAACGCATGTCGCTCGGGGTTGTAGCCCAAGCGTATAGGCCGTGACTGCGACTATCCTCAGGCCATCCACAGCATCCGTTCACTGTCGGCCCTTTGGAAGAAAGCGCCTGGTAGCGCGAGCTTACCGTCGCGTGTGCCCTTCGGCGAGGTTGAGCAGCGTGTGGTGGCGTTCGATGTGGAAGATGTGCGGATTGTCGAGGCTGATGACGCCATCGTCCTTCAAATGGCCGAAGCTGCGGCAGACCGTCTCCAATGTCAGGCCGAGATGATCGGCAATGTCCCGCCGCGACATCCGAATGGGAATGCCGCCTTCCGTTGGCCAAGCGCCGCAATCCGTTTGCACCGCGAGTTCCAGCAGAAAGCCGCTCAGGCGCGAGACGGCGGTTTGACATCCTAGCGACACGCTCTTCTCCCTCGACGCTTCCAGGCGACCGAGGAGATCGCTGAGAAGGGCAGCGCGAGCGGTTTCGTCAGACGCGAACAGCGCTTGCGTCGCCTCTAGGGGATAGGCATGAACGACCATCTCGGTGACCGCCTCGACGGTGCTGCGCGCGACCGCTTCGCTGTCGGCACAAAGCCACTCGATGTCGATGATGGACCCCGCATCGCGAAAGGCGAACACGTGGCGTCGCCCGTCGGGCAGCGCGCGATAGTCCTTGACCATGCCGGAGAGGATCAGATGCACATGCGACGCGTGTTCGCCTTCGTTGTGAAGGATTTCGCCGCGCCCGTAGGTGACCTCGGACGCCGCGACGTCGAGTTCGGCCAGGCATCGGCCGAGCGCGCAAGACCTCGCGAAACCATCGCGGTACGCCGCGCTGCCGGTAATTACCGCTTCCGCGCTCGCCTCCCATTCCGACGGGTGCATCACGTCCTTGCCTCCCAGACAAATTTCCTAGCATAGGAACGCCAACGATACGCGCTGAGGCGTTCCAGATGAAGCCTGTTCCTGGTGTTCTCGCCGACTCGGTTATTACATCGCGAACTGCCGCCAGCGCTCGAGCGTCACCCGGATGTCGGACAGGTTGGTGACCGCGTCCTCAAGCCGTTCCGCGCCGGTGCGACGAAAGCGGATCTCGCAGACATGGCGCTGCAGATCGAGAAAAGCTAGGCCAAGCGCGCCGGCACCTTCGGGCGCGCGGGCCATGGTCTCATAGAGGACCCGCAGCCCATTCGCTTTGGCCTCGATGGCGGCGTTCACCCTGGCCGCATGTCGCGTCTTGTCGATGAAATCCCAGATCATGTTCTTGTAGTCCAGCGTGATGGCCGGCAGCTCGGGCAACTCGCCCTCAGGGCCGACCGCCCAGACATCGGTCGCGCAGGCCTGCATTTCGGATACGTAGCGACGCAGGAGATTGCGCCGTTCGAGGTGGATGATCGCGATCTCCGGTGCTTCGAGAAGGTGCCGGGAGACCGCCTCGGAATACTCGAAATGCCCGTAGAGCAGCTTGAAGCCGGCGGCCTTGAAACCACCGGCTTCCGCCGTCTCGTAGAATGCGTGGAGGAAGGCGAGGGGATCCTTGTCGCGAAGTTTCGCAAGCTCTTCGTCTTCGGCCATCTCCTCCCATTGGGTCGGGATGACGCCCGCCTCTATGTTGGCCGGATTGTAGAGCTCATTGGCGGTGAGGCAGGCCGGGTGAGAATCCAACATGCCCATGAAGAGGTTGCTGCCTGTCCGCTCCGCCCCGATCAGCACGAAGCGGCGCATGGCCGAGGCGCCTGCTTTTTGCCCCTTGCGAGCGCGCTCCCGCTTTTGCGGGATGAAGGGGCGCACGGCCTCGATCAGCCCTCGTGCCGCTCTGTCATGCATTTCCGGTGAGGGATAGTAGCGGTTCCAGAGCCGCCCATCCGACAGGACCGAGCCTTCGACCGCCTCGTCGGCTTCCCAGAGCGGTTGCGGCAGGCCCTCGTCGGACACGCATTCGACATAGCCATCGAAATGCGCGCGGAGCAGGTCGATCACGTCTCGGTTCACGAGTTGGGGAAACCGGTTGAGGGTCGTCCAGACGGCGTCGAGATCGTCCTCGTAGTCGGGCGAGCGATCGGAGAGCCAGAGGAGGATGCGCGGGCATGTGATCGCGTCGGCCAACTCCGCGAACGAGGCCAGATAGTCCTGCCGCGTCTCCTCCACGACCCGGGCGCGAATGTCGTGGCTCTCTGTCTGGAAGATGCCTTCCAGGCACCCTTCGAACCGCATCTCCTCGTAATCGGTCAGGCGCACGCCGGTGAGGCTGCCGGAACGGCGGTTGTCGAAATAGGAGTTGCTGGCGCTCCGCCCGGAGAGAACCTGAACGACGGCGAGCGCCGCGCCGTTGATGACCGCTTGCATCTCGGAGCCGAGAAAGAAGCGTGGTCCGGTACCACCGATGCCGAAATTGACGACGCCGATGCCGAGTGCCTCACCGAGTTGATGGGAGAAAGGCCTTTCGCAAAAGCGGCCAAGGGTCTGCGCTGCGCCGAGGCAGACGATATAGGGCGCGGAGAGATCGGGAAGGGGGCCGCGCAGTTCGAGCCCGGGAAGCTCGGCAAGCTCTTCCAGGCGGTAGTCGAAATGTGGGGCGTCGATATCCTGGTAGTAGCGTCCGGACATGTCGGGCTCCCCCTTTTCCTAGGCTTCGACGGTGATGTGAGGCGGCCTGCGACGAAATCGCCGAGCTGCGCCTTGCGGCCCAATTTCGCCATTCGCGGCATGTCTGTTGGGTACGGCAATGCCGTCTGCCGGGCCGTTCAGCGCGCCTGGGTAGGCGAGGGCACCTTCCGTTAACGCCTTGCAGCGCATCGTGGTCGCCGCCTCGCGCGCGACCTTTGAGGTTATGCCGATATGCCGATGATCCTTCGCTCCGCCCTGATGACGGCGCTGCTCTGCGCGAGCGGTGCTGTCTTCTGCGCCCAAGCCTTCGCCATCGACTATGCGGCCCCGGACGCCTTCCATCGCTTCTGCGAGCGGGAGCCGGTCGAGTGCCAGGTGCAGGGCGAGATGATGCGGCAGATGCCGTTGACCGAAGCGCTCTGGCAGGAGCTGAGAACCGTCAACCGCCACTTCAACAGGGGTGTGCGTGAGGTCTCCGATCAGCGCCAGCATAGGCGCGAGGACGTCTGGTCGATCGCCGTCAAGGGCGGGGCGGGTGACTGCGAGGATTTCGCGCTCGCCAAGCGCCGAGAGCTTATCGCGCGCGGGTGGCCGAGCTCCACGCTCCTGCTGGCCGTCGTGCGGACCCGCCGGGGCGAGGGACATGCAGTCCTCATCGCGCGCACGACCGCCGGCGACCTCGTCCTCGACAACTGGCGGCGCGGCATTCGACAAGTCGAAGAGACCGGGTACCGCTTCTACGGGACGCAATCGCAGGACGATCCCTCCCGCTGGGTCGCCGTGCCACGCCAAGGGCCGGTTCCTGTCGCATCTTCCGCCATCCACACGTCTGGGTAGCTTGCCACGACGATAGGAGAGCCATGTCGCCTGGCCGTATGGGACCTGCGCCCACCCCGGATAGCTCCACTTCTCTTGCACGGTGCCCCCGACGAATCAGCCTCGTCGGATGATATAGATCAATTCGAGCCCAAGTATCAAATCCCATTCACCAATGTAAATAGAATGAACGACTGCCGTAGGAAGAATGCACTACAGAATGTCAGGAGAAACCCTACAGAATCTTACTTAACTTGATGAAGTATTATTTTACCATTACGCTCTCAACGCCATAGAACAGGGGCAAGGGGGCAATGACCAAACGTCGCAACATAACGGGCACACTGGGCGCGACGGCAGTCGTCGTCGCGGTCGCCGCACATTCCGTCGCTTCGGCGGCGCCCAATCCGGACGGTGGCTTGGCCTTTCCTATGGCCAACGCGCAGCAAGCCCGCATAGGCGATCGCGCCCTTGCATTGCGCCTGGCCATCGGACGCGATTACTCCGATGCGCGGTTGGGGAGTCTGCTACGACAGGAACTGGAACTCGGCCTGCCGGCCGAAGCCTTTCCCCGTCTCGTGTCCGATCTGATCCTCCTCGATGTCGCGCCATCCCCAACCCGGCTGATTGAGATCGCGCTCGAAGCGCTCGACGCCGGGGCGGATCTTCCCGACGACGCGTTCGAGCGGATTGGCGGCGAGGTGCTTCGCGCGGACGAGATCGCAAAGCCTGTCGAGATCGCGCAAGCCGAGCCGCCTGCTCTGGGCATCGCCAATCTTTGCGTCGATGACCCTCTGACAACGTTCGACGATCGGCGCTTGATGGAGGCGTGCTGCGTCGATGATCCCACGACCGAGATCGATGAGCGCCTCTTTGGCCCGGATGACTGCCCGCCTTTGACGACGGGCGCGATCCGCGATGCCGACGGTGCGTTCGGCGATGACGATGACGATGACGACGACGACGACGATACCGACACCGTCCAGACGATCATCCCCGGCACGACCGGCACCGGCACGGGAGGGGGCTACGGTCTCTGACGGTGTGGTGCGAAAGGGGCATGTATGTCGGATGCTAGGGGGAAGGAAAGGCCGCTCGGGCTAGCTGGCGCTTCGGTGCTTCTCGTCTCCAACGAGATCGACAGCCTGGATGGCGATGGCGGAATCGGTGTCGTTACCGAAGCCTTGGCGCGCGCGTTGGTGCCCGATGCGGCCCATGTCGGGATTCTCTACGATCGGCCGGACCGGGTCGACCTGCGCGATGGCCGACCGCGCTTCCTCGCCGCGCGTCAGTCGCTCGAGAGCGCTGGCGTGTCCATTGTGGCGGACAAGGCGCTGAGGTCCGGCAGCACGCCGGCGCGGCGGTCCCACGAGGTTATGCGCTACATCACGCGCCGCCGCCCCGACATCGTCATCTTCGCCGATTCCGGTGGCATCGGTTACTTCACCGCCCTGGCCCGGTCGACGGGCGCTGCAGAGCTTGCCCAGACCTGCGTCGGTGTCATCGCCCACGGCGACACCGAATGGGCCACCGCGCTCGACGAGCGGCCGCTTCGCTCCCTCGGTGGCGTCCGTTTGATGGAGATGGAGCGCCGCGCAGCCGAACTCGCCGACTTCCTCGTCGCCCCGAGCGCCTACATCGCCGAGACCATGACGGACCGCGGATGGCAGCTTCCTGCGACGGTCCTTCAAATGCCCAATCTCGTCGCCGTGCCCCGTCTGGCCAAGGCGCCTGCGCGCGCCGCCGACGGGACGCGGATCGCCTTCTTCGGCCGCCTCGAGACCCGAAAGGGCCTGTGGACGTTCTGTGCTGCGCTCGATCGTCTCGCCGCTCGGCTGGCCGGGCGCACGGTGACCTTCCTCGGCCGGCCCACGATGGAGGGCGGCGTCGCGACGGATAGGACGATCATGGCCCGGGCGGCGCGTTGGCCGTGCGGTGTGCGCATCATCCCCGACTACGATCGCAAACAGGCGCTCGACTGGCTTTGCGGCTCTGGTCAACTCGCGGTCATGCCATCCTTGGGCGACAACAGTCCGACCACGGTGCTGGAATGCTTGGCCCGCGGGATTCCCTTCCTCGCGTCCGACGCGGGAGGAGGCGGCGAGCTGCTGGCGGAGGGCGCGAGCGCGCAGCATCTGGTGGCTCCGCGTGCCGACAAGCTGGCTGAACGGCTCGCGCAAGCCTTTGACGAAGGCCTGTCGCCCGCGCAAAGCCGGCACGACCTGACGCGCGGCTCGCAGGACTACCTCACCGCCCTCGACGGCGCGATCCGGAAGGCCCGGTCGCCATTGGCGCAAGCCAAAACCGCCGCGCCGCGCAGAAGCTCGCGCCGGAAGACGCCTCGTCGCGCCATCGTTCTCTTCGTACCCCGCGGGGCCGACAGAGCTGATGTCGATGCGGCCGTCGCCCTCCACCTGCGCCAACATGGCAAGACCGTGCCACTGACTTTGCTGATGGACGAGCGTGCGAATGGTGCGACGCGGGCTCTGCCGGGCGCCGACCTTCGACCTCTCTCCGAGATTGCTGACGTCTTCCACGCCCTGGCCGCGAACTCCGTCGACCTGGTCGCCATCGCGCGTATCAGGCAGCGTCTCGGACCGGAGGCCTTCGCCCGCGTCGATCTCGCTCGCGCGGCGAGGCCGGACCTTTGGTGTTTCACGGGTCTCGTCGCAGCCACCGGACCGCTGGTCCCGCAGGCCGACGACGATCCAGCCGGCGCGCCGCGCGCACGTCGGCCGGCCCTGGGGCCCGCGACGGCCATGGCCGGCCTCGGCGTCGAGACGAATGTCGGCTTCGCCTTCCTGACGGCCCCGGCGCTGAAGGCGCTCCTGAAGGCGGGATCGTTCGGCCTTGCCGAGACAGGCGGACTGGATACGCCTCTCGTCCACCGTCTGCACATCTGGCTTACCTCCAAGCCGCTGGAGGGACGCTGCGAGATGTTGCCGGACCTGGCCGTGGAGGAGCCTCGACCGATGGCGGAGGCCTCACAGGTCTTCCCCCTCGGGCGCGCGATGCGGCGCATCGGCGAGAGGTCGCGCCACCCTTCACTCGAACTGGCGATCCATCTCGGCGTCGACGTGGCCTCCCGGCCCATGCGCGAGGGGGCCTACGCGCAGACGATCGCGCATCTGATCGACCCCGGCCAGCCGCTCGCCGACACGATCGCAGTGCTGAGAACTGGCGGGCGCGAAGGGCTCGCCCGGCTGGCGCATGCAGCGGGCCAGCCCGATCTGGCGGCGGACATCCTCGCAGCCGCCGTCCTGCCGGCAGAGCGCGCGATGGTGCCGCTGAGCGCACGGATCGCGGCGCGAGCCCGGCAGGTCTGCCTCTTCGAACGCGCGCAATCCGGCGCCGGGCTTCGCAGGCTCAATCTCGATCATCCCTGGTCGTTCAAGCTTCTGGATGGTCAGAACGCCATCGAGCTTCACCCCAACCCGCTTGAGCAGGGCCGCGCCGCGCTCGAATTTGCGGACGTCGCGCTTGGCGGCGGCAGCGTCTTCACCTGCACCGTCTCCCTGCCCGATGAACGTGCCTCGCCGGTCCGCTTTCGCGTCGATATGTTGAGCGCCGCGGGCGACCTGATCGGCGAGGGTGCCATCGTTCTCAAGTCCGGTCAGACGCAGGCCTGGCGAATCGGCGTGGCACGCGGCTCCGGCGATGGACGGATGATCCTGAGCGTCGAACTCGCCGACCCGACCGGGCGGTCGGAGAACAGCTACGCGCATTGGTGTCAGCCGACGGTCTCGGTCGACGCCGCGGCCGAGCTAAGGAGCGCGGCGGCATGACCGGCTATCCGTCCTTTGGCTCTCTCCTTGAGGATAGGAGAAAGAGCTGCGGGCCCGGACGGCGTCTTCGCGTCTGCGTCGTGACCTCCGAGTTCCTCGGACCCGTCAAGAATGGCGGCATCGGCGCCGCGACGAGCGGTCTGCTCGACGTGCTCTCGCGGGATGGTCACGAGGTTACGCTTCTCTATACGCTCGTCCAGCACGGCGTTCCCGAATGCGCGGAGCGGACCTGGGACCATTGGGTCGACGATATGGCGACCCGGGGCGTGCGTGTGCGCTCGATCTTGCATCGCGGCGACTACCGGGGTTGGCGCGAGAAGGCTTGGCACGTCTCGCGCTTCGTCGGGGCGGAGCCTTTCGACCTTGTCGTCTTCAACGAACATCATGGCAGCGGCTACTACGCCCAGGCGGCCAAGCGCGCAGGCCTCGAGCCTTTCGCGAGCCAGACTCACTGCGTCGTCACGCATGGTGCGATGCAATGGGTGGTCGACGTCAACGACCAGCCGCTGGAGCGGGTCGGCGATCTGGAGATGCTGGGCCTGGAGCGCCGCAGCGTCGAGTGGGCCGATATCGTCGTTTCGCCGAGCCGCTACATCCTCGACACCTACGCGTCCTACGGCTGGGCGCTTCCCGAGCGCACCTTCCATCAGCCGCTCCCGCTTCTCAGAGAACCGTTGGCGCGGGACCGTGAGGCCGTCGTTCCGGTGCGCGAGTTGGTCTTCTTCGGTCGGCTGGAGACGCGAAAGGGGCTCTGGCTCTTTTGCGATGCTCTCGACGCGCTCGGCGACGAGATCGCCGACGTCGCGGTCACCTTTCTCGGCCGGGCCACGGTCGACTGCGGATTGTCCACGGTCGCTCTTCTGATGGGCCGCGCCTCGCGTTGGCCGTGCCGATTACGGCTGCTGGACGGGTTTGGTCAGAGCCGTGCGCTGGAATACTTGCGGGGGTCCGGTCGTCTCGCCGTCATGCCCTCGCTGGCCGACAACAGTCCCTGCGTGATCTACGAGTGCATGGAGAATGCCGTTCCCTTCGTCGGCACGCGCGGCACGGGCATGCAGGAACTGGTCGATCCGCGCGACCACGACGCGGTCCTCGTCGCACCGGAGCCCGAGGCCCTGGCCGGCATCCTCCGCCGCTGTCTCGCCACGGGCGCCCGCCACGCACGGCCGAGCTTCGATCCGGTTCGCAATCTCGAGGAATGGAGTGGTTTCATCCGCGCCGTCGCGTCTCCGAAGGCCGCCGTCCAGCCGCTTCTCGACAACCCCATCGGACCTGGCCGGTCTCTCTTGCCTACGACGGAGGGACGCCAAACCGCCGGAAAGATCGCGACCGGCAGAGGACATCGCTGCGCCAAGCGCGAGGCCGCGATCGTTCGGATCGACACGGGCGGCCCATTCCGTGACCTGATGCGGTTGCTCGCGCTCGACGTCGCAAACGCCGGACCCTCGACGCCGATCTGTCTCATCACGGCGCGGGGCGGGGCCTTTCGTGGCATACTCGCCCAGGTGACGGCCTCGGCCTTCGAACAGGTTACGGTTCTCGACGCGCATGACGGCGAGGCGGTTCGCGCCGCGCTCGCGCCGAACGACATCGTGGTCTTCGCCGACACCAATGTCGAACTGTCCGAAGCTCTTCTCGATCGGATGCCGGCGCTATCCGAACTCATCGCCTTCGCGACGCTGCTGGTCGGGGAGCGCGCAGGCGATGGTGGTGTGCGGATCGGCGAACTGCCCTGCGGCGACCTTCCCGGCGTTCACCTTCTAGGCGTCGGTCCCGGCTCCGACATCTGGCTCGCGCGAACGGACGCGCTACTGGCCTGCGCCGCATCCACGATGTTGGTCGACATACGCGACGACGTTCCGCTCAACGCGCGGGAGATCGCGGACGCCGTCATGGTCGAGGCGATTGGGCAAGGGGCGTCCGTCGATGTCCTGCCTCTCGTCGGCGGTGTGCGAACGGGCAAGGGGCGGTCTCGCACGTCCCACCGCGCCCGGACGCGCGCGGCCGAGCGAGCCCGAAGCGTGGGAGTCGCGCCGGACATCCATCGCGGCGGCGCGGCCTGGTTCGCCATTTCCGCGTTCGGCCCGGACCAGGATGACGCAGCGGCACCGGACGTCGTCGTCTCACGCCCCGATCTTGCCCTTCAACGCGCCGCGGCAGGTGTGGACGATCTGGCCAGCGCTAGGTCCGCTATCGACGCCGCCGTGGAACATCGCAAGACCCTGGCCGGGATTGACTTGGCGGCTGACCTCCGCGCCGGACTGGCGTCCCAGGTCGCGCAACGGGCCGGGACCGGCCCACAGGGCGATGGCCGCGCAAGCCGCGTGAAACGCCTCATGGCCGCGAGCCTCGCACCTGTCCGAGACGCCGCCCCGGTGCTTGGGGCTCCTGCTACCGCGGGCATGATTCTGGCCGACGGCGGGGAGACACTGACGGCCGACGCGCCGCTGAGCGCCTCGCGTTCTGTTGGCATTGGCCGCTCGAAGCTTGTGGCGAACGGTATGGCCGTCCTGCCGGACATCACCGTCGGCGGGCATTCGCAGGTTCGACTCCAGATCGGTGGTGCCAGCCCATTCGAAGTCGAGCTTCGCGTTCTCGACCAGGACACAGGTCATGGTCTCGACCAGGTCTGCGCGACGATCGTGTCGCGGGATGGCGCAGTCCTGAGCCTTCCCCTCCATGGCGTCGCGACGACGGTGATGATCGTCGTCTCGACGCGCGGGGTCAGGGCGCCGCTGGACCTCCTGGAACTGTCGGTTCTCGTCTAGCCAAGCCGGGCCCTAGCTCGTCAGACCTCAGCTCTCGCGGAAGGCGCGGGCCATGCTGTCCTTCACTG
Organism: uncultured Alphaproteobacteria bacterium; assembly: GCA_963799285.1. Lineage (GTDB taxonomy): Bacteria > Pseudomonadota > Alphaproteobacteria > Rhizobiales > CAWCWK01 > CAWCWK01. Next base: position 2,272,305 of record CAWCWK010000004.1, on the reverse strand, counting down.
GTTGCACGAGATATTCGAGGAAGGTGCGGTCTGTCGTCGTGATCAGGACTTCGGCCGGCATGCCCGGCGTAGGGCGGAAGCCCGCGAAACCGAACTGGGTCGTCGGGTTCAGGCGAATCCTGGCCACATAAGTGTCGACGAGGCCGGTGCGCTCGTCCCTGAGGGCGTCGGCGGAGAGGTAGACGACCTCACCCGACATCATCGGAGTGGTGCGCTGGTTGAGCGCGGTCAGGCGAACGGTCGCGCTCTGCCCGCGGGCTACGACGTCGATGTCCTTGGGCATGACGCGCGCCTCCAGCAGCAGTTCCTCGCGCACGGGCAGCAGTTCGAGCACCGGCTTTCCAGCCTCGATGACGCCGCCGCTGGTGTGATAGCCCATCCGTACGACAATGCCCGCGACGGGGGCCCTTATCTCCTTGCGGGCGAGCGTGAGGTCGGCGCGCCGCATGCGCTCGCGAAGGTCCTGCAACTCGCCGCTCGCCTCGTGGAGGTTGTCGGCGGCCGACTTCCGGAAGCGGTTGTGGGCGTTGCCGATCTCTTCGCGGACGCGGGCGATGCGCTCGACGGCGTCGCCATACTCGCCGTCCAGTCTTCCGATCTCCCCGCGCAGGTTCGATTCCAGCCGGCGGAGCGCCAACACTTCGGAGCGCCGCGTCAGGCCCTTGTCGAGGAGGGACTGCTTGGCCGCCAACTCGTCGGCGATGAGACCGAGCTGCTCCTGAATGTGGGCGCGCTGAATGCGCGTGCCCTCCTTGCGGGCCTTCAGGCCGGCTATGCTGTCTTCCAGGATCGCCACCTCGCTCTCCACGTGGCGGCGCCCCGCTTCGAAGGTGATCATCTGGTTGGTGACCATCTCGGCGACGTCCGGATCGGTCTTGGCGAGCGCGACGAGTTCGTCCGGCATGCGCAACGTCTCGGCAAAGGCGGCCTCGGCCTGGACGCGGGCGTGGATCGCCATCAGGCGCATGATCTGAAGGCGGAGCCGGCGTCGCTCGGACTCGGCCGATGTCAGGTCGAGACGCACGAGGACCTGACCGGCCTCGACCTCGTCGCCCTCGCTGACCAGGATTTCCTCGATGATCCCGCCTTCGAGATGCTGGACCGTCTTGTTGGTCCCCGTCGCCACGAAGGTGCCGGTGGCGACGACCGCCCCCGCAATCGGCGCGGTCGCGGCCCAGGAACCGAAACCGGCCACCGTCACCGCGATGATCAGGATCCCAAACACCGTGAAGACGCGCGTCCCGTGCGGGATGCCGGCGTGCCAGGAGGCGCTGTGCTCCGGCCTGTCTTGTCGTTTCAACATCGATCCTGTCCCTCTAACTCTTTGCGTCCAGCACCGGACCCTCGCCGCCGCGCGCGGCGCCGCCCGACAGGATCGGCAGCATTTCCGAGCGCGTGCCCATGGCGCGCACCGTGCCGTTGTCGATGATCATGATCTTGTCGACGCTCTTCAGCAGCGCCGGCCGCTGCGTGACGGCGACGACCGACATCTCGCGCGCCTTGGCCCGCCGAAGCGCTCGCGCGAGGGCCTTCTCTCCGGCGCCATCGAGATTGGAGTTCGGCTCGTCGAGAACGACAAGGCGCGGCTGTCCGAAGAAGGCACGGGCGAGGCCGACCCGTTGCTTCTGGCCGCCCGACAGGGGCGAGCCGTCCATCTGGATCTGCGTTTCGTAGCCCTGGCTGAAGCCTGAGATCATCTCGTGGACGTCGGCGATCTCGGCCGCCTCGAAGACGTCCTCGTCGGACGCATCGTCGCGCATCCGGGCGATATTGGCCTTGATGCTGGCGGGGAAGAGCTGAACGTCCTGCGGCAGGTAGCCGATGCTCTCGCCGAACTGGCGCGGGTCCCAATTGCGCAGGTCCATGAGGTCGAGCCGGATGTTGCCGGCCGTCGGCATGATCGACCCGACGAGCATGCGCGCCAGCGTCGACTTCCCGGCACCGGAGGAGCCGACGATGGCGAGCGACTCGCCCGGCTCCAACCGGAAGGAGATGCCGTTCAGGATCACCTTCTTGTCCGGCGGCGGCACGTAGAGCACGCGCTCGACGGTGAGGAGGCCGCGCGGGCGCGGCAGGCGCAGCCGCTCGACGTTGAGCGGAGAGGTCCGCAGCAGCTGGCGCACCCGGCCATAGGCGGAGCGTGCCTGCACGAAGCTGCGCCAACCCTCGATCGTCCCCTCTATCGGACCGAGCGCGCGGCCGGCGACGATGGAGGCGGCGATGGTCATGCCGCCAGTCACCTCGTTGCCGAGCGCCAGCCAGGCGCCCCAGCCGAGAATGCCGACCTGGGTGAGAAGCCTCACGAGCTTCGACGCGCCGGCGAGCACGATGTTGCGGTCCTGCGCGCCGATTTGGGCGCGTAAGGATTCGGCCGTCTCGCGGCCCCACATGGTCACGCCCTCGGGGATCATGCCCATCGCGTTCATCACCTGCGCGTTGCGGGCCATGGCATCGGCCTGCACGTTGGCGCGGGCACCGAAGGCGTTGGCTTTTGCAAACGGCTGCGCGGTAAGGCGCTGATTGACGAGCGCGATGACGAGGAGGACGCCGCCCGTCGACATCGCGATGAGCCCGAGGTCCGGGTGGATCAGGTAGACGACGAGGAAGTAGAGGGGCGCGACGGGCGCGTCGAACATGGTGAGCAGCGTCGGGCTCGTGATGAAGCTGCGCATCTGCTGCAGGTCGCCGAGCGTCTGGAACTCGCGGGACGAGCCGTGCTGTGCGGCCTTGGCCGCCGCGCTGAGAACCGGCGCGCCGAGCTTGGCTTCCACCTCGACGGCCGTGCGCATCAGAATGAAGCGCCGCACCACGTCGAGCAGAACATTCATCGTGACGGCACCGACGACGATGATCGTGAGCATCATCAGCGTATCGAGGCTGCGGCTCGTCAGCACCCGGTCGGAAATCTGGAAGAGGTAGAGCGGAATCGCGAGGATGAGGAGGTTGATGACGAGCGAGAAAAGCCCGACCGTGACGAGGTTGGCGCGAACGTGATGGAGGCCTTTGCCGAGCGCGTCGCGAAAGTTGGGCGCGCCCGCCATGCGTTGCAGCTTCTGCCCGCCCCCGCCTCCGCCTCCATCGCCGCCGCCCGGCGGTACGGGTGGTTTGGGCGGCGCCTTCCGCGAGGCCAACGGTGCATCGGGCTCGGCCTCGATGGTTTTGAAGAGGGCCCGCTCTCTAGTGGGCTGCGCGTCGTCGATGACGGGGACGTGGCGGCCCTTCGGTTGCCCGAAGCCCAAGGGTCCGACGGGCTTCACCAAGCGCTGGTCCGGATCGGGGCTGATGTCGCAAAGGCTCGCCATGATCTCGGCGCTGGTCCGTGCCGTCGGCTCGCCGCGCGGCTTGCGCGTGGATGGCGTCTCCTCGGGTGCGTAAGTGATCCATGTGTCGGCCTCGCCGACGGGCATGTCTTTCAGCACTGTCGTCTTCCCCCCATTCGGTCAGGCCCTCACGTCATCACGCTGGCGAGCATGTCGTCGGCCCCGCCGGTCCCGAGCCCGGCGAAGAGCCCGTCGCCGACGGGTTCACCCATCGGCTGCGCGTCGACGTTGAGAAAGGCGATGAGTTCGGAGGCCAGATCGTCCGACCCTGACGCCCGCAGGCCCGTTGCATCCGCGACGAGATTCGCCTGGATGAGCACGCTGTCCGAATAGTGCTCGCCGCCGAGATATTGCGCGCTCGATAGAGTCTCCGCCTTCACGACGAGCGCGCTGTTGCCCAGCGTATTGCCGCTATCGCTCAGACCATGGTCTCCGGAGGACTTGATCAGGAGATCGCGATCGTAGACGAGGTTGAGCTGGTTGATGATATTGAGATTGAAGTAGTCGCCGGTGACGTAGAGGATGTCGAACGAGCTGCTTGCCGCGTTCGGCAACTGCTCCGTCAGCCCTGGCGTCATCTGAAAGCCGCCCTCGCGCGCCTCCAGCCGGGCGATGAGCTGAGCGATCTCCGGTGTGATATCGCCGTAGTCCGGGTTGCCGTATCGCTCTATCGCGGCCTCGTTGAGGAGCGTGTTGGCCGCGTCCGTTGCCAGCGCCGCGCTACCGCCGCTCGCCTCCGCGCCGTCGAAGAGGACGTTGGTCTGGTAGATCAGGTTCGCGTCGAAATAGTCGCCGCCTATGATGATGAGATCGTATTCGAGCGAGAGCGACAGGAACTGTGCGGCGTTGGCGGCCAGGTTGTCCCCGGCCGAGAGCCAGGTGTCGGCCATGGCGCCGCCGACCACGTCGTTGTCACCGATCCTATTCATCTGGTCGATGAGCGAGATATCGAGGAAGTCGCCTTCCAGCACGTCGACGGTCCAGTCGATGATGGGGGAGGCTCCCCAACCCGGAATCGGGGAGAGGAGGTCGCCGGCCGATCGCACGAACTCCGCGACATTCTCGGCGACGACGGTCCGGGTGCCGTCCGCGTTCGCCCCGCCGCTCGACATTTCGATAAGCGCTTCGATGCTCGGCAGCTTCGACGGGGCGCCATCGATGTCGTGCGCGACATTGGACTGGACTATGACATCGAGCGAATAGCGATCGCCCATCACGACGAGAGAGAGCGCCGCCTCGTTTGCATCGAGAATGGCCGCGACATTGAAGGCGCCGTTGGCACCCGTCTCGCTACCGCGAAGCTCTACGCCGTCCTCGGTCTCGATGGGCCCGGTACGCGGCTCTAGTGTGAGCGTATGAAAGACGGTCTGGCTGTCTGTCTCACGCTCCCCGTCGGGAACGCCGTCGACATACACGCCTGCGGCATTCGACGTGGTCTCTTCGGCGCGCTCTTCGTCCGCGTCGCGTTCTTCGGCCATCGCATCGCGGCGGTTGCGAAAGTAGGACGCGACCTCGTCCTGATCGAGAGAGGTCGGAAGGTCCTCGGCCGTCACGACGGCGCGTAGGGCGTCGAGCATGGCGGCGGCGTCGGCCGGCACATCTATGCCGAAGCCGCCTTCGCCCATCTCCACGCCGTCGAAGAGGATGATGTCGCCGTCCGCGATCCGGTTGGACTGGAAGATCGCCGCGAAGGTCTCCGATCCGCCCTCGCGATAGGTGATCCGCACGTCGGGTGGCCCGCTCGCCGATCCGCCTGCGGCGTCCGAAACGAGTTGGCGCGGCTCGAACGGAATGCTGTGTGCGCCGGCTATGGGCACGGCGAGGAGATCATCTGGTAGGGGATTGCGCCCTTCGGCTCCACCGGGTCGAAACCCGTCTTCGTAGCCGGAGAGTTGAGGGCTGCGCGTCGGCGCCGTCAGCAGGATCTCATCGCTCAGGCCGCCTGGCGGACCGCCCATTCTGGGGGCGGCGGAAGCGGCCGTTCCGATCTCCGAGCCAGGCCCATCCGGCTCGCCCCGCATGCGGACATCATCCTCGAACGCCTGAAGATAGCCCGCGAAATGGGAGATTATCTCCGTCGTGACATTCGGTGTCATGATCATCACGCTTCAGGAGGAGGGGGATGGTAGGTGGTCGGGCCTTGACTGGCGGGACGTGACTGGCGGGACGTGGAGGGGGCGGCGGGGGAGGCGGCGAGCGAGGCGGATCCGGACGGAGCGGGATTGGGCTCCCGCTGCGGGCCTGGTGCGGACCGGGGCCGGGGGGATGGCCCCCCGAACCCGCCCGCTCGTCAGGCTCGTGGACTAGGCGTCGTCGCCAAAGGCTTCGCCGCCGCCCGAACCACCGACGACCGACATGTCGACGGAGTTGTACTGGACGTTCGCACCCATCACGATGTTCTGGGTGAAGGCCTCGGACGAGACGACGCCGTCGGCGCTGCTGACCGCGTCGGCCGCGACGTTGGCGTCATTGCCCGCGTCGCCCCACTCGGACGTCGCATCGCTCTCACCACCGCCGGCAAAGCCGCCCTGAGCGTTGAGCGCGTTGTTGGTGACGGTCGGGTTGTTGAGCACGTCCTGATCGGCCAGCGTATTGGTCTGGTCGACCTCGAAGGCCACACCGTCACCGAATACCGCCACGCCGCTTGTGTTCGACATCAGGTCGTTGCCGGCCGTGAGGATGTCGTTGGCGCCGCCCGTCAGAGCGTCGATGTCGATGATGTCGTCATCGTCGACATTGAACGCGTCCTCCAGGGCGAGGTCGAGATCGAATCCGTCATCGTCCGACTGATCGTTGTTGCGATCGTCGCCATTGTTGTTGTCGCGGTTGTTGCCGTTGTCGTTCAGCGCGTCCTCGACATCGAGGTCGACATCCGTGGAGTAGTCGTTGTCACGGTTATCGCCGTTGTCGTTCAACGTGTCGTCGACGTTGGTCGAATAATCGTTGTCGCGGTTCGCGCCGTTGTTGTCGTCGTCCGACTGGTCGTTGAAGCTTTCGGTGATCGGCACGTCGACGTCGAGCAGATCGTCGTCCGAGTTGTCCGTGCTCTGATCGTCAAAGTCGATCAGGTCGGTATCGGAGTTGTCTGTCGAGTTGTCCGTGCTTTGATCATCAAGATCGATGAGGTCGTTGTCGTCCGCGGACTGATCCTGATTGTTCGTGGTATCGACGTCGATGAAGTCGTCATCGGACTGATCGAGGTTGGCGGCAATGCCGGCTAGCGCGATCGCGAGATTGTTGTCCAGGGCCATCGTTCGGCTTCCCTATCATGAGATGATCGCCTGCTTCGTCCCACGATCTTCTGCGTCGTCGGGTTCGTCGGCCGGGCGTCCACCGGTTTGAAGCGGACCTCTAGAAGAGTTGAAGATCCGCCGTCTCATTTCTGCCTTAGAGGAACCTCTAACTCAGTGAGACATTAAGACCCTATGAACGCGGCTATACGGCAGGTAGTGGGGTAAACCACCTGTCATGTCGGGATAAACCTTGTGTTTCGCGACATTTATTTCTTGCGGCGGACGAATGTTCGCTCTGCCATAACGCAACGGACCGGTCGGCGTCCTTGCGGCGGGCCGAGGATGGTCCTGTGAAGCGACCTCCGTCGAATCGCGCCGGCGGCGAGGATCGGAAGGCCGAAAGCGATCCGCTCCGGCCTGCCCTGCCTCCCGCGCCCGATTTCGCGGCCATCGATGCCGGAGCGATGGAGGGGGCGGACGAGAGGACGCGGGTTCTCGCGCTGGTTGGTACGCTGGTCTTCTCGTGGTCGAACAACGAGAGCCTTCTCATCTACGTGCTGATGCTGCTGTTGGAGACCGACCAGACCTCGGCCGCGCTCGTCTTCGGCACACTCAACACGTCACGCGCGCGGACGGACCTCATCCATCGGCTGGCCATGGTGAAGCTCGACGGCACGCCCCTGAAGACGGAGCTCGATACGCTGCTCTCTCGCTTCGAGCGCGCGACGCGCATGCGCAATGAGCTGAACCACGCCATCTATGCGTTCGACGAGCGCGGCGTCATCACCCACACCAACACGATGCGCGTGGAGGAGCGGCGCGGTCAGATGCGCTTCGGTGCCGAGAAGCCGATGGACGAGAAGCGCGTCGCCAGCATGGAGCGGGCCGTGGAGAAGGCCAAGCGCCTCAACCGCGATCTCTGGGCCTGCCTGCCCCGCCTTCAGGACCATATGGCCGCGCGGCGCCGAAAACCCTGACGTGCTGGCGATCGGTCCGAGTGAGGGCCGAGACCCTTAAATTGGGTGCGTTCTGCGCGGCCTCGCTGTCGCCCGGCGTCGTTGCGAAGGTTTGAAAGGCTAGAGCCTTCCTGCCACTTCGCGCCTACCCGGATCAACAGCCAGACCGCGCCCGAAGGGTTCGTCAGAACCGGCCCGCCTGCTGCGGAAAGGCTCGTGGACTAAGCCCAGCCTGTCCGTCCTCGCCCTTCCTTCGCATTCGGACAGGTTCTGACGAACAGAAGCGCTCGGTTTATGGGTCCAGACCCTAGAGCTCGATTCGATCGCCCGCGTCCTCGAACCAGCCCTGCCTGGCACCATAGCGCACGATGTCAGCCCGGCTCGTGAGCTTGAGCTTCGATGCGCCGCGCGCCTTATAGGTTTCGATCGTCTTGATGCTGAGGTCGAGCCGACGGGCGATCTCCTTCGCCGTCAGTCCCAGCGCGTAGCCGCGCAAGACCTCGCCCTCGCGCACCGTGATCTCGCGCTTGGCCAAGGGCACCCCGTGGGTGCTTTCGTGCCCGCCATGCCGCGCGCGTGATGGGCCTGGCACGAAATAGCCGGACACGTCCGGATCGAGGAAGGTGCGCCCATCGAGGGCGCTCGATATGGCCCGGAGCAGAAATTCGGGATCCGAAGTCTTGAGGACATAGCCCGAGGCCCCCGCCGTCATGGCGCTCATGACGGCCAGCCGATCGGCGCGAAAGGAAAAGGCGATGCAGCGAACGCTCGGGTGCCCTTGCCTGATCTGCGCGATGACCTCCGCGCCGTCCATGTCAGGCAAGGAGAGATCGACGATTGCCAAATCAATTGGTTGCTCTCGGAGGAGCGCGAGGGCCTGTCGTCCGGTCGCGGCCTGCGCTACCACATCGGCGCGAAGCGTTCCGTCGCCGGGCAGATCGCCGCCGATCAACTGGGCCGCCTCCAAGAGGTCGGCGACGCCCTTACGGACGCAAGGGTGATCGTCGACCAGAAGTGTGCGGCAGGCCCAGGCGTTGCCGATCTGCTGACCTGGTACCGCCGCGCCTTCCGTCGCGAAGGTCTCTAAAGTCGCGGTCATGACAACCCTCCCTGCGTCGGAATTTCCAAGATGATCGATGTGCCGCGCCCCTCGGCGGACACGATACGCAGCCGCGCTCCGAGTAGCTTCGCCCGCTCGCGCATGCCGCCGAGGCCGTTGCCGTCCTCGCCAACCGTCTCCTGTGCGAAGCCGCAGCCGTCATCGGTCAGTATGCACACGACCTCGCCGCCGCAGCCGCGCGGCTTCAGCATCAAGGAGACGCTTCGCGCGCCCTCCGCATGCCGCGCGATGTTCGTCAACGCTTCGGTGATGATGGCCAGCAATTGATGGGCCGTGCCGGGACCAAGGATCACCCAGGCGCGGGGGTCGACCTCCATCTGAACCGCACGCTTCGGGTTGCGCGCTGTCCAGATCGACACGAGCTGCTTGAGCGCCGTTTCAGGTGTCTCGGTGGCGTCGGTGCCGGCGCGGCGATCTGACACGATCTCGCGAATCGTTCTCGACAGTCTGGAGAGCGAGATCTGCAGGTCCTCTACGGTGGCGGTCACCGCCGGGGTCGCCGCTCGAGGCGTGAAGGCCTCCAACTGCATGGCCAGCGTTCCGAGGCCCATGTTGAGGGCGGTCAGTTCCGGGCCGGCGAGGTCGTGCAGATCCCGCGCGAGGCGCCGCCGCTCGGCTTTCCTTATCGCAGCTATGGTTCGCGCCTTCGCGAAGGTCGGCCGGCCCAAGACCTGCTTGGTCCTACCAGTCTCCGCCTCCGTCTGTCGTGAAAGCGAGATGACTTCAGCGAAGCGATGATGCGTATCTGTCCAGATAAGGCTCATGTTTCCCCCCTCGTCCTGAATGGTCACTCCGGTCAGCCTGTCATGCGGGCGAAGTGGCGCGTGTTTGATCGCCCGTCTGCCTTCGTTGCGATGATGAGGCGGCACTGGCCCCCGCCGGTATCGATTGCCGCGAGCGCCGCCTCACCAAGAAGCGCTGCGGCCGCGTGGCCGAGAACGCCGCGAACGAGACGGCAAAGCGGTGCCTCGACGCCCGCGCGGGTCGCGCCCGCGGCAGGGCATCGGCAGACAAACGCCCATCCAGCCGTGTCGGACGTCGTCTCGAGCGTGACGCCGATTGCTTCGGCGTAGTCGACAAGCGCCGGCCTACGCGTCTCGGGATCAACATCGCCAAAGGCCGACGCTTCCTGGTGTTCGAGAACTTGTCGAGGTACCGGCTTGAGCGGATTGTTCTGGGCATAAAGTCCCGCCGCAAGGTCCATGACGCCGGCGACTTCCTCGTCATCTAGCGAGAGGGACAGCGCTTGCGTCAGCGCGGTTAGGAGGCGCCATGCGGCGTCATGCGGCGTCGATCGCATAGCTGTCTGCGAGTTGTCGGATGCCATCATGTCGGCGCCCCCGGCAGCAGGACCGTGAGCGACGCATCCTCGATGGGCGGGCTCAAAGCCGTCTCAAACGATGCCATGACCGTCTGCGCTGCGGCCAGAACGATGCTGAACAGGCTTTCGTTGGCGAAAAGGATCAGCCCGAAGACCGAGAGAAAGACGAGGTGGGATGTGAGCGACGAGCGCACCCAAGATCCCGGGCGACGGCCAACCCCCTCGCGCTTCGGCATGCGCGAGCCGTGATCCAGCGGTGGATGGAACCCAGGCATGCTCTTGATCCCTCCCTGATATAAATCCTCGGCTCTTGACTCGGTGCGACGGCTCTTGGGCTCGGTGCGGCCTTCCCCTGTCAGGAAAAATCAAGTGTAGACCATACTTCCCCTACGGTCATTGATCTAGGTCAGTAGTCCCTCAGTTTGATTTATGTCAGGTAAGGCGCTTGTCGGACGCGTTGGGCGCATAAGGGTTCGAGTAGCCGTAGGGAGAACATTCGTCTTTGCGGCGAGCGCGTCGTCGCGAGCTCTCATTGGCCATGCGGTCTGTCACCGGAAGGCCTTGCCTCGTGTGCGCGGTGCCACGCCGCCTGTAGGGCGCCCAGATACTCCACGGCGACGGACCGACAGCGGCAAGGTGGATGAAACGCCCCGGTCTCGGCCCATGCGGGCGCAAGTTCACTGGCCCGCTATCGGACAGCGGCGACGCGTCTGGGAAGGCGTGAGCCGCGTCTCGCGCGGAAAGACCGAAGCTGCCCTCGCATGGTGGCCGCGACGACAGTCACGAAATTGTGAGTACTCCGCTCGCATCGCGGCGCAACGCGCCGGGCCGGTACGAGGCGAGGGGGATGCGTCGGCTGGGCTTCGTGCTCGAACCCATTGGCTGCGGAGCGCCCGGTCCGACTGCCGTGCACTGGCGCCGCCTTCAGGCGACGGTCTTCGAGCGCGTTTCGTTGCATGCGAAGTTCGGGCGGACCACGATGTCCGGAGGCAGGTTTGCGATGCCCACCTCGTTCGAGGCGGGCATCGCGGGGTCAAATCTCAGATTGCGTGGGTCGATTGACGCTATGAGGGTCTCGGAGCGGCCAAGCCCTCCGCCACGTCGGATGCCCCTCGACTACTGCGCCATGAAGGCTTCGAAGCGGTTCTTGAAATCGGTCGCTTCGGGCTGGTCGGTCAGGATGACGTCCCAGCTTTGCTTGGCGGCCTCCATGAACGGGCCGAGGTCGGGCTCGATGATCTCGACGCCGGCCTCCCGGGCGGTCTCCAGGCCTTCGTCGGCGAGACGATCATGGGCTTCGATGCCGACGGCGATCGCGTCCGCGGCGGCGGTCTGGATGATCTCCTGCACGTCGGCCGGCACGCCATCCCACCACGTCTTGGAAAGCACGAAGACCGTCGTCGACTGGTGCGCCTTGGTCATCGTGTAGCTGTTGACGGTCTCGTAGAAGCCGTCGGCCACGATCGCGTCCGGCGAGATTTCCAGCGCGTCGACGACGTTGTTCTGTATGGCCATGAAAAGTTCGCCATACGACATCGGCGTCGGCTGCGCGCCCATCGCGTTATAGGCCTCGACGAAGCCGGGCGTCGGCAAGACGCGAATCTTCAAGCCCTCCATATCGCCGATGGTCTCGACGCGGGCCGGTGCCTTCGCGGCGACGGAGCGCTCGTAGATCGATCCGAAGCCGAGGCCGTACATGCCGTACTCGCCCAGAAGGTCGAGCATCTCGCGGCCCATCTCGCTCTGCAGGATCTCGTAGGCCTGCGCCTTGTCCTCGAAGAGATAGGGGAGGGAGAGCACGCGATAGGCCGGCACGACGTTTTCCAGCGTCGAGCCACCCACGAAGCCGCCCGTGAGGATGCCTGTGCGCATGGACTGGATCGCGCGGGTCTCGTTGCCGGCCTGAGCGCAGCACTGGATCTCGACGGCGATGTCGCCGCCGGAGCGCTCCTCGATCAGGCTCTTGAACTCGTTCAGAATGACCTGATAGGGGCTCGCATCGCTGAGCACATGCGCGAGCGTCATGTTGTAGGTCTGCGCCTGGGCACCGCCGGCGACGAGCCCGAAGGCGATGGCCGTTCCGACGAAAGTCTTTTTCATGATCATTTGTCAGCACTCCCTTTCATATTGACGATTATCGAAGCAAAGCGAGCGATAGGCTCGGCGTGTAGGTGATGATCATCAAGTTGACGATGAGCACCCCCAAGAAGATTGCCAATGGACGCATCAGCTCCTCCATGCTGATCCGCGCGATGCCGCAGGCGATGAAGAGGTTGACGCCCACGGGCGGGGTCACCATGCCGACGGCCAGGTTCACGATCATGATCATGCCGAAATGGACCGGGTCGATCCCATAGGTGGTCGCGATCGGCGCGAGGATCGGACCGAGGATCACGATGGCGGCGAAGGTCTCCATGAACATGCCGACGACGAGCAGGAAGACGTTGACGAGGAGAAGGAACATCAACGGGTCTTCGGTGATCGTCGTGAGCAGCAGGCCGAGCTGTTGCGGCGCGCGCAGGAGGTAGAGCGCGAAGCCGAACATCGAGGCGAAGGCGACGATGATCATGACGACCGAGGACGTGATGGCCGCGCTGGCGAATATCCTCGGCAGCTCCGCCAGGGATATCTCCCGGTAGACGACGAGGCTGAGGAAGAGCGCGTAGAAGACCGCGACGACGGCCGCTTCCGTGGCCGTGAAGATGCCGCCGAAAATGCCGCCGAGGATGATGACGGGCAGGAACAGCGAGAGCGATGCACGCCAAAGCGCCCGGCCGACATCGCGCGCCCAGGGCCCGAGGCTGAAGGGCTGGCGTTCGCCATAGCCCTTGATCCAGGCGATCAGGACGGCGGTCGTCATCAGCGACATGGCGATCATGAGGCCGGGCAGGAAGCCGGCGATGAACATGTCGGTGATCGAGACGCCGGTAATGACGCCGTAGATCACCATGGCGACCGAAGGCGGTATAATGACGCCGAGTTCGCCGGACGAGGCCGTTACGGCCGCGCTGAAGGGGCGCGGGTATTTCTGCTTCTCCATCTCCGGGATGAGCATGGAGCCGATCGCGGCGGCTGTCGCAGCGGACGAGCCCGAGATGGTGGCGAACAGCATCGACGTCAGAACGACCGCGGCGGCGAGCCCGCCGCGCACCCAGCTTACCAGCGCCTTGGCAAAGTCGACGAGGCGCGAGGCGATGCCGCCGTGCTGCATCAGCCGCCCGGCCAGGATGTAGAGAGGCAGGGCCATCAGCGCGAAACTGTCGAGCGCCTCGAAGATGACCTGCGGGACAGCGATGAAGGGTATGCCACGATCCATCAGCGTCGGGATGGCAGCCATGCCGAGCGCCACGGCGATCGGTACGCTGGCGACGAAGAGGACAAGCAGGGCCGCGACGAGGAGGACCACGCCTCAGTCCCCCGGCGCGAGGTCGGAGGCGAAGCGAATGTCGCGGCCCTCGAGAACGGTCTCGCAGATCAGCGCCAGCGAGTTGAGGATCATCAGCACCATGCCGACGGGCATCGCCAGGTAGACGTAGTCCCGCGTGATGCCGAGGACGGGGCTGCGCTCGGAGCGGCCGAGCTCCAGGAAGTCGAGCCCGACCCAGAAGAGAAGCCCGAAGAAGACGATGGAGAGGGCCATCACGGCGTAGCGAACCGGCACACCGATAGGACCAGGCAGTGATCGAACGCCAAATTCCAGCGCGATCATGCGGGCGTGGCGCACGCCTATGGCTGCGCCGATGAACACCATCCAGATAAGCGTGTAGCGCGCGACCTCTTCCGTCCAAGGCGCGGAGAGATTGATGCCGAAGGCGGTGAGCACGAAGCGCACCGTCACCTGCCCCATGACGGCTATGGCCACGATGGCCAGCAGGGCGCCGACGACCCAAGTCGCGAAGACGTTGACCCTATCCATCGTCGCGACGAACACGCGCAAGAGCACACCTCCCGGCCGCCACCTCGCGCGGGCAAATCACTAAGCGAGCGCGGCGCAGAGGAGACTGTCTCCATTCCCAATTGTGCGCAAGGCAAATTTTTGTTCGCTGAGCGAACATAAATCTAGCGAGCCGTGCGGTTGGTCCCGGTCGACGCTTGCAACCGCCTGCAAGTGATGTTCAACGTACGCACAATTGTTTCGCTGACGAACAATGAGGGCTGTATGATCACCTTCTTCTACAATGCGGCTCCCAATCCGATGAAGGTGGCGCTGTTCCTCGAGGAAAGCGGTCTGCCCTACGAGCCGATCCCCATCGATTCAAAGCGCGGGGAGCAGCACGGGGAGGCCTATACCCGGATCAATCCGAACGCGAAGGTGCCCGCGATCATCGATGACGGCGCGGTGGTCTTCGATAGCAATGCCATCCTGTTCTATCTCGCCGAGAAGACCGGACGTTTCCTGCCGCCGGACGGACCGGGCGTGCGCGGCGAGTTGCTGTCCTGGCTGATGTTCATCGCGTCGGGCATCGGACCCTATTCGGGTCAGGCGGTGCATTTCCGTAAGTTCGCGCCGGAGCACATCCCCTATGCGGTCAAGCGCTACGACTTCGAAGCGCGTCGCCATTGGCAGATCGTGGACGATCGCCTGGCTAAAGGGCGCTACATGATGGGCGAGACCTACACGATCCTCGACATGGCCGTCTGGGGTTGGGGCGATCGGCTGACCTACATGCTCGCCGACGACGACATCATGGCGAAATACCCCCATCTCGACCGTCTGATGCGGGAGATCGACGCGCGCCCTGCGGCCATCGCCGCCAAGGCGCTACCGAAGCGGCATGCTTTCAAGCAGGAGTTTGACGACGCGGCGATGCGGCACATGTACCCGCAGATCTTCGCGCCCGACCCGACCTAGCCGCGCGATCTGCTCCACTCGCCCAAGGATCCGTCCATGACCCGTGATCTCGACGGCGTCGCGCCGCAGGACTGGACGGAGGCGGAATGGCGCGGCCTTGTAGGGCGGGTCCGCGCCGGTCGGCGCCTTGCGCCTGCCTCGTGGCCGGGGGGCAAGCGCGCCGCGCTCGCGCTCTCCTTCGATTGCGACCACGAGACCTTCGAAATGGGTTCCGGTGGCCGGGCCGTCGGCCGACTGGCCTGGGGCGACTATGGGCGCCGCGCGGGCGTGCCGCGCATTCTCGACGTGCTGGAGCGTCACGAGGCGCGAGCGACCTTCTTCATCCCCGCCGTCTCCGGCCTTCTCGGTCCCGAGGAGCCGAAGCGCATCGTCGCCGCCGGCCACGAGGTTGGCGTGCATGGTTGGATCCACGAGAATACCTCCAAGCTGGACGAGGCGACCGAGCGCGACCTCCTTCGTCGCTCCGCCGATGCGCTGGAGCGCCTGACGGGGACGCGCCCGGTGGGCCATCGTGCGGCGAACTGGGACCTCAGCCCGGCAACGGCGAAGCTCGTCGCGGAGGCCGGGTTTCTCTACGATTCGTCCATGATGGCCGACGACGACTGCTACGAGATCAATCTCGACGGCACCCCGTCCGGCCTTGTCGAGGTGCCCGTCGACTGGGTGCGCGACGATGCCGTTTACCTCCTCTTCAACCGGGTGCCACCGACACGCCCGACCCTCTCGCCCGCCGACGTTCTCGACGTCTTTCGCCGCGAGCTCGACGGTGCGCGGGCGGAAGGCGGGCTTTGCCAGCTCGTCATGCATCCCTTCGTGATCGGCTACCGCTCGCGCATCTTTATTCTGGACACGCTTCTCGAGCACGCCCGAGATTGCGGAGACGTCTTCATCGGAACCCATGCCGAGATAGCGCACTGCGCACGTGCGGAGATGTGGACCTGACGGTTGGCGACCCAGCGACCCGCTGGACTTCGGTACCGAACTCTCGCAGTCGGACGCGCGTCCGCGCGGAGTTCGCCGCCCGAACAATTGTCGCGGCGATCGGATCGCTGCGGACGTGTGATGGGCGAGCGGAGGAGGGCTGTGGCTGGGGTGCTCGTCGATCCGGTCCCGGCCTGAGGCGCTTTGGTTTGTCGGTCCACCCTCAGCGTCAGTCGGCGGCGGCGATGACCCCAATGCGGGCATTCAGATTCTTGCGCCGGCAGCGTATTGCGCCGCGGTCAGATTGGCGAGGGCCATGTGAGGCCAGCTGACGTCGTGGTCTCGTCTTCAGACCTCGATCAGCCGCCTGGCCTCGGCCGAGGCCCGGAGCCAATGGGTGTCGAGGCATTCATCCCGAGAGGTAGCGTGAAGCTCTTCAAATAGCCGTTCTGCCAGGCGCTGGCCTTCTCGGTCTGGACCGTGGCCACACGCAGCCGCGCGAGCCATTTTCGAACCCCCTACGAGATGCTCCGGCTTCTAGCCGACAGACTCCGACACATCCCTCAGGACGTTCTCGACGTCACGTCCTCGAGCGCTCGTATGAACGCGTTCGTTCTCGTGGCGTCACCGTCCGGCATTGCGATGGCGCCGACTGTGACCCTGACGTCCCGATCCCAGGGCACGAGCGCGAGCTTAGTCCGCAATTCAGGTTCGACCGCCAAGCGGTCGGCGAATGTGAAGCCGCAGCCCATCGCCACGAGGCGGTAGGCGGCGGAGCCGGTCGAGACCTCGATGGAAGGCCGTGGCAGGTTCGGGGCCGCTTCGTTCACCATACGGCGGATCACCGTCGTCTCATCGAGCGCGACGTAAGGGATGTTTGCGATGTCCTCGACGCTCAGGACGGTCGCGCTCGTCAGTGAGTGCGCCAGTGAGTGCGCCATGGGCAAAAGAATCTGTAGCGGTACATTCGCTATCGGGCGCGCTTCCCCGCCTTCAATCGGCGCCGGGAACGTGGCCACCACGACATCGTGGCGCCCCGCCAGCGAGCGCCGCGCAAGCTCGCGGCGTGGCGCCGTCTCCATTCGGATCGGGCCGGGGTGCTCTCGTCTGAAGCCCGCGATGGCCGGTACGACCAGGCCCGGCACGAGCCGCGTCTGACACAAGACACGCAAGGGAGGGGGATGGTCGCTGCGCACGACCTCGCGCAGCGCATCGGTCTGGGCCAGGATGCGCGCTGCCTCGGGATAGAGCGCGTCTGCGGCGGGCAGGGGCACCATGCGGCGGCGCTCGCGCAAGAAGAGCGGTGTGCCAAGCTCGCCCTCCAGCACCGATAGCAGGCGCGAAGCGGCGGACTGGCTCAGATACATCCTCGCTGCCGCCCGCGTGAGCGTGCCATCGTCCATCAGGCCCACGAAGACGCGCAGCGCCCGAAGGTTCACCGACAGTCCCCTGCGCCGCCCGGCCGTTCCAAATCCATCGATCGCATTCCTCGATTATCTAATCGAACATTTGCGTTATCCCGATCGTTCGCGCTGCGCTAGCCTGGTTCGCAATGTGCCCGGCGGAAAGTCTGGGCGAACGGGAGGATATCCATGCTTCGACGCACCTTGCTCACGCGCGCCCTTGCCCTTGGTTGCGCGACACTCACTGCCGCGCCTTCGATCGCACTCGCCGAATGGGCGCCGCGCCGACCGGTCAACGTGGTCTTGCCCTATTCGGCGGGCGGGGGCACGGACGCCTTCGCTCGCGCCGTCGCGGCTACCGTCGAGGCAGAGGGCCTGCTCGGTGTCCCCCTGGTGGTGAACAACAAGCCCGGCGCGGGTGGAATCACCGGCGCGGTCGAGGCCGCCGGCGCGCGGCCCGATGGACAAACCATGATGATCACGAGCGCCGGCTCGTTCCTGCTGACCTCCATGCTCACGGACACGCCGGTGAACCCGCTCGACGATTACGAGATCGTCGCGCAGATCGGCGATCTCGACCCGGCCATCCTGGTACCGGCCGGCTCGCCCTACGAGACGCTCGAGGATCTCGTCGATGCGATGCGCGAGAACCCTGGCGCGCTCCGCTGGGCGCATAACGGCGTCGGCGGAGCCCATAACGTGGCTGGACAGTCCTTCCTCAACGCAAACGGCATCGGGGCGACCGGCGTGCCCTTCAAGGGCGGCGGACCAACACGCGCTGCCGTGATCGGCGAACAGGTCGATTTCGCGGTGGTCGGCATCCAGCAGGCTGCGGGCTTCGAGGAGCAGCTTCGCGTCCTTGCGCTCCTCGCGCCGGAGCGCGACGCCATCGCCTCCGACGTGCCGACCGCGTCCGAGCAGGCCTTCAACTATGTCGAGGTCTCCTCGCCCATCGTCGCCTTCGTGCCCAAAGGGACGGACGCCGAGATCGTGAAGAGCATGCAGGACATGCTCGCCTCGGTCGCCGCGTCCGAGAGCTTCAAGGCATCGATGAAGGAACGCGGGAACGCGCCGGAATATCTGCCCGGCGATGAGGCCCGCGCCCGTCTGGAGGCCTTGCGTGACGCGACGAGCGAGGTCATCGAGGGCATGAAGTAGGCGTGTCGGAGGGCCCGGTCCGATGACGCTTCCGGAGGACCGCCCGCTCGGCATCGCGCTCGTCGGGCTCGGCATCGCTGCGGGTTCGGCCACGCTCTCGATCGGCGGCTGGGGCTCCGACGCATGGGGCCCGCGAACCGTACCGCTCCTCGCGTCCCTCACGATCGTCACCGCCGGTGCGACGATCGCGTTGTCTCTCCCGGCGAAGCCCGCGCCCGGCGGCGTCGGGGGAGATGTGCCCCACGACGCCGAAGACGGTGCGCCTCGGCGCGTCGCATGGTTGCTCTGTCTCGCCGTCGTATACGTGCTAGCGATCGACCGTGTCGGCTATCTGATCGCGACCTCGCTCGCGACGCCCGCCGCCTTCGCGCTGTTCGGCGTGCGCCGTCCGCCGGCCCTGCTTGCTGCCGCGCTTCTCGTGCCCCTTGCGCTGCACCTCGTCTTCTTCCGCCTGCTCGGCGTCTTCCCACCGCTCGGCGCGTGGTTCGATCCGCTCGACTACCTGTCGCTGTGAGCGCGTGATGGAGATCTTCGCAGGCCTCGCCACCGTTCTGTCCTCGCCGACGCTCCTCGGCTGGATCGCGCTCGCCGCCATCACGGGCATCGTCGTCGGCGCGATCCCGGGCCTCACGGCATCGGCCGCCATCGCGATGCTCCTGCCGCTAACCTTTCAGATGGATCCGCTGGCGGCTCTCGCCTTCCTCTACGTGATCGGCAAGTCCGGTCGCTACGGCGGGTCGATCGCGGCGATCTTGTTCAACACGCCCGGCACGGCGGCGAGCGCGGCCACCCAGATCGATGGTCACCCTCTGGCCCGGAAGGGCATGGCGGGCAAGGCGATGAAAGTCGCGACGATCTCTTCTGTGATTGGCGACTATACGGGCGACGTGCTGCTCATCGCGTTCGTCAGTACCATCGCCTGGATCGCGCTCAAGCTCGGCCCGCCGGAGCTCTTCGGCATCTATGTCGCGGCCTTCATTGTAATCGGCTCGGTGATCGGTGAGAGCCCGGCCAAGGGGCTCGCCTCCGCCGCGCTGGGCGTCCTGCTTGCGACCGTTGGATTCGACCCTATCACCGGCACGCCGCGCCTGACCTTCGGACTCTACGACCTGACCGGCGGCTTCAACCTCGTGCCGTTGATGATCGGCGTGTTTGTGCTGGGCGAGGTGCTCGCGCAGGTCGTGCGACCCGCCGATCCACCCCACGTCGCCGAATCGGGCGGTTCGGCTGACACGCTTAGCATCGCCGAGTATCGCCCTTGCCTGCCCCATGTCGTGCGCTCGTCGCTCATCGGCGCGTTCATCGGCATGCTGCCAGGTCTGGGCTCTGCCATCGCGGCCTTCGTCGCGTATGGCGAGGGCAAGCGCCGCGCTGCGAACGCGAGCGAATGGGGAAAAGGTGCGCTGGAGGGTGTCGCGGCGCCCGAAGCGGCCAACAACGCCGTCAGCGGTCCCTCCATGGCGCCGCTGCTGACACTGGGCATTCCAGGCTCCACCATCGGCGCGATCCTCGTCGGGGTGTTCCTGATCCACGGAATCCAGATCGGGCCGACCCTCTTCCTGACCAATCGCGATCTCGTCTACTCGCTATTCGCGGCCGGGTTGGTCGGCATCGCGATGTACGGACTGATCGGCTATTTCGGGGCGGCGGCCGTGGGGCGGATCATCGCGCGCGTGCCGGCCCGGGGGCTCTACCCGATCGTCTTCCTAATCGGCATCGTGGCGGCCTATTCGGCGCGCGGCAACATGTTCGACGTGTGGGTGGCGATCGGCGCGGGCGCGCTCGGCTGGGCGATGCGTCGCTGGGGCCTGAACCCCGCCGCCTTCGTGATCGCCTTCGTGCTGACGGGCGGGGCCGAGCAGGCCCTTCGGCAGTCCCTGCTGCTGAGCGACAGCGGCTGGCTGATCTTCATGCAGCGCCCGGTCGCGGCCGGCTTCCTGCTGCTCGGCGCGGCGGTCCTCGCGCTTCGCGCCCGGGCCACGGCGCAACGCCGCCGAAGCACGCCAGCCAGCCAGCCGGAGGGCGCATGACGGGATTTCAGGCCAACGCCTCTGCGAACGGACTGCCCGGATGGGGCGCCGAGCCGACGCTGCCCGGTCCGCTGGCAGGCGTGCGCGTGGTCGACTTCACCCACGTTCTCGCAGGCCCTGCCTGCGCCTACCACCTCGCGCTGCTCGGGGCGGACGTGATCAAGGTCGAGCGTCCCGGGCGCGGCGATGCCATGCGCCACCGCGGCGGCTCGGACCCCGAGCGTGCGAAGCGGGGCACCTCCACAGCCTTCCTGACCCAAAGCGCCCACAAGCGGTACGTGGCGCTGGATCTGGAGAACGACGCAGGACGCGTAGCGATGCACGATCTGCTCGCCGGCGCCGACGTGCTAATCGAGAACCACCGCCCCTCCACGCTCGCGCGTCTCTGCCTGGACTGGG
This sequence comes from uncultured Alphaproteobacteria bacterium, assembly GCA_963799285.1. Classification (GTDB taxonomy): domain Bacteria; phylum Pseudomonadota; class Alphaproteobacteria; order Rhizobiales; family CAWCWK01; genus CAWCWK01. The sequence goes on along the minus strand of CAWCWK010000004.1, from coordinate 2,251,592 downwards.
ACACGCTGCACGCGCGCCACCCCCGTCTCGTCCATTGCGCCATGACCGGTTACGGCCGCGGCCACGCCTGGGAGGACGCGCCAGCCTACGATATCAACATCCAGGCCGCCTCCGGCCTGATGAGTCTGACGGGCACCGTCGAGACCGGGCCCACCCGCGTCGGTGCCCCCGTGATCGACTACGCGACCGCCATGGCCGCCGCTTTCGGGGTGTGCGCTGCCCTGGTGGGGCGCGAGCGGACGGGGGAGGGATCGCTCGTCGACGTGTCGATGATGGATGTGGCGCTGAGCCTGATGAGTTCGACCGTGGTCGACTACGCCCTTACGGGAACCGCGCCCCGGCCCCGGGGCAACGCCGCCAATTCGCGCTCGCCCTCGGCCGGAACCTTCCCGACGGCGGACGGTCTCATAAGCCTTGGCGTCAACGAGGAGGCTCAGTTCGTGCGGCTCGCGCGCGCATTGGGACGCGAAGGCTGGCTCGCCGACGGACGCTTCGCCACACCCGCCGACCGGACCGCCAACCGGAACCTGCTCGGTAGCGAGATCGAGTCCGTCCTGGCCGAGCGGACCGCCGCCCACTGGGAAGCCCACCTGCTGGCACACGGCGTTCCGGCGGCGCGGGTCGCGACCCTGCCCGAGGCTCTGGACGCCGTGGCGGCGGCTGGGCGTGCCTATCCGGTTGCAGTCGGGAAGCGCGCGAGCGCGGGCCGGGCGTTTCGCATCCGCGATGCGTGACCGTATCGTCAGGTCCATGTGTTCCTGAAGCGGGGTCCGAGACGATAGGACATCAGACGACAGTACTCTCGATCGTAGCGTCCCCGGCAGCAGCGAGGACGATCGCGTCCATCCCACCCCTTCACCGCCGGGTCGTCGACAGTCGCCTCGTCGGCCGTGAAGGCCTACCGCGGTTCGATATGGGCTCTGATCATCGTCGGAAGGCCTCTGTTCACCGCTCGCACCGTATGCCCGGATAGGAAGAGCCGAGCCGCGGTCGGGGAACCGGTCCCGCCGCCGACTCCCATGACGACGCGGCTCTGCATGTCAGCTCGTCGAGAAGATAATCGTCATCTCAATAGCGATCTCCACGTCGATCGAGTTTGAATTGCCCTATGTTTGCCGGATGCCTCTCTATCGGGAGGGATATGGTCTATGGGAAGCGAGCGGCGACGACATCATCGCCGTCCTCTCCTACATGAAGTCGCGCTGGCCGGATGATGGGCGGGCGCGGCACGACGAGATGGAAGCACGCATCGGCGCGCAGCTGAGACGGGAGATCGAGATGACGACGAAGGCCATCATGCTTGGCGGAGCTATAACTTTGGCGGTCACGGCGAGTGCATTCGCGCATTCGAAGCAGGAAACGACCGTTCCGGAGGATGGCGGGAGGGTTCTCCAGCTCGAAGAGGTCGTCATGCGCTTCGACAAGCCCATGCGCGTTACCCGCGTCGTCCTATCGGGTCCGGAGGGCGATGTGAGCCTGTCGTCCGAGATGGGCACCGACGCGGTGACCGAATATGTGGCGACGCCCGAAGGCGATGTGCCGCAGGGCGACTACGAGGTCGAATGGCGCGGCCTCTCGGTGGACGGCCACCCGATGCAGGGCCGCTATTCCTTCACGGTCGGCCAGTAGCGGGGTCGGGATGCTCGCGTTGGAGGGGCTGGCGCCACTGGACGGCTGGGTCATGGCGGCGATCCTCGCCAAGGCCGTGGGCTATGCCGCGGCCCTCCTCGCGATGGGCGGACCGCTCTTCCTCGCCGCTTTGCCGGGGGCCAGCGAGCAGACCCGCCGCTTCACGCGTCGGATGACGGCCGCAGCGGCCATTCTGGCCGCCGCCATCATGCTGCTTCGGCTCGACATAAGGGCCGCGCGCATTTCGGGTATGGGCCTGGAGGGCATGCTCGATCCGGTCATGATCGGCATCGTCTGGGACAGCCCGCTGGGAGACAGCATCCTGCTGCGCGCGATCGGCCTGGGTCTCGTCCTTGCGGTCCTGATCCCGAAGGCATGGAGCCTCGCGCCAACGCTTGCCGGTGCCGTCCTGATCGCCGCTTCCTACGCCCAGGTCGGCCATTCCCTTGGCGAGCCTCGCTGGCTGCTGGCCGCCCTCCTCACCATTCACCTCCTGGCCGCCGCCTACTGGGTCGCTGCCCTCGAGCCGCTGCGGCGCGGCGCGCTGCTGCCGGGCGCGGCGGTGCTGCGTCGGTTCGGATCGATCGCGGCCATGACGGTGGCCGTCCTTGTTGTAGCGGGCGGCACGTTCGCCTACCTCCTGGTTGGCGATGTGGCCGGACTTCTCGGCACGGCCTATGGCTGGGCCCTCCTGGCCAAACTCGCTGTCGTCGGGCTGTTGCTCGGCCTGGCGGCTTTGAACAAGCTACGGCTCGTGCCGGCGGTCGAGCGTGCCGACCAGAACGCGCCCACGCGTCTTCGCCGCTCGATTGCCTGGGAGATGAGCGCCGTCGCCGTCATACTTCTCGCGACCGCGACGCTGACCTCAATCACGACGCCTCCCGCGAACCTCTAGAGGACGGAGCTGTCAGACATGACGCACTGGAAGGATGAGCCTCGGTCAAGAGGCCTCTCTCGCAGACGCCTGCTCCTCGGTGCCGCCGGTCTGCCCATCGCCGCAGGTGTGCTCTATGGCGGATTGCGGTTGTCGGCATCAGAAGCGCGGGCGACCGGGCCAGCAACGACGGCGACACCCTTCGCCTTCGATCCCGTGCCCGACGGGTTCCGGCGACTGCGCGCCGCCCCCTCGACGGCGCCGCTCCTGTCCGGCCCCGTACCGCCAACGCCCGTCTGGGCCTATGAGGGATCGACCCCCGGCCCCGAGATCCGCGTCACCGCCGGAGAGCGGGTCCGCGTGCGGCTCGAGAATGCGCTGGACCAGAACACGGCCGTTCACTGGCACGGCATCCGCATAGACAACGCGATGGACGGCGCGTCCGGCTTCACGCAGGACCCCGTTCGCCCCGGCGAGACCTTCGACTACGACTTCGTCGCTCCCGATCCCGGCACCTATTGGTACCACACGCACGACCGCTCATGGGAGCAGAACGCGCGGGGCCTGCACGGGCCCCTGATCATCGAGGAGCCCGAGCCCTATGCGGTTGATCGCGACGTTGTGCTGGTCATCGACGACTGGCTCTTGAACGATGACGGCCGGATCGATGAAGAGAGCTTCGGCTCGATGATGGACTGGAGCCATGGCGGCCGGATCGGCAACTGGCTCACCGTCAACGGGCGGACGAACCCGAGCCTCGACGTGCAGGCGGGCGAGCGCATTCGCTTCCGGGTCATCAACACCGCCAACGCCCGTGTGATGGGCATCGGTTTTGGCGATCTGCCGGCGACGCTCGTCGCCCTAGATGGTCATCCGGTCGCGCCGAGGCCTGTCGATCAACTCGAGGTGCTGGCACCGGCCCAGCGCGCGGACATCGTGGTCGACATGACCGGGGCGCCCGGCGGCATGGCCGAGGCGCAGGTCTGGACCGAGGACGGTCCGATCCCCGGCGCAACCCTCGTCTATGGGTCTCAGCCCCCCATTCGCGATGTCTTCGACGGGGTGCCTTCTTTGCCGGACGGCATGCGACATGCCGCGCTCGATCTCGCCGATCCCGTCCGCGCCGAGCTTCGAATGGAGGGCGGCGCGATGGGCATGATGCGCGGCGCGATGATGGGCGGCCGCATGATGGGCATGCGCGAGCTGATGGCGAGCCGCCGCTTCTGGTCCTTCAACGGCATGGCGGGAGACATGGACCTGCCCTTGGTCTCGATCGATCGTGACCGGACGGCCGTGCTGACCATCCGCAACGACACTTCGTGGCCCCACGCCATGCACCTGCACGGCCATCACTTCCGGGTTCTGAGCCGGAACGGTGCGCCCGACCCTCGCAAGGACTGGCGCGACACCGAGTTGATGGACCCGCGCGAAACGATCGAGATCGCCTTCGTAGCCGACAATCCCGGCAGGTGGCTGCTGCACTGCCATATGCTGGAGCATCAGGCCGGCGGCATGATCACCTGGCTGAACGTCGCATGAGCGATGGTGCGGCGTGCTCGCTATCGGACGCGGCTCCATGGGGAGTATCGCACTTCTCCCTGGCGCGATGCCCCTAGGGGGTATACATAGAGGCTCGTAAGCGGCGAGGTATGACATGAAGTCTGACCATGCCGAGCCCATCGAGGTACCTTTCAATCATGACCAACACGGACACCCTGACCGCCGACCGCTCCCTCGCCATCGAAGGCCCTTCGGAAGTCCGCGCGGCCTCCCGCGGCGCCAAACGCGCCGTCCTCTATCGTATGGTCACCGACGCGCACATCTGCCCGTTCGGTCTGAAGGCGCGGCACCTGCTGCGCTCTCATGGCTACGAGGTGGACGACCGGCCCTTGCGCAACCGCGCCGAGCAGGACGCCTTTAAGGCGGCGCACGACGTCAAGACGACGCCGCAAATCTTCATCGACGGTGAGAGGGTTGGCGGCCACGATGACCTGCGCCGGCACATGGGCCTGACTCTGCCGGACAAGAACGCTACGACCTACCGACCGGTGATCGCGATCTTCGCCACCACGGCGCTGATGGCCTTCGCCCTCGTGTGGAACCTCTATCCGGGCTTCAACCCGGTGCGCTGGGCCGAATGGTTCCTCGCCCTTTCGATGGTCGCGCTGTCCCTGCAGAAGACGCAGGACGTCGACGCCTTTGCCAACGGCTTCCTAGGCTACGATCTCCTGGCGCAGCGCTATGTGCCCTACGCCTATGCCTATCCCTACCTGGAAGCCTTCGCGGGCCTCGGTATGATGGCGGTGATCGGCCAGATGGCCGTGATAGAGCCTGCCGTGGGCGCCGGAGTGGGTCCAGGACTGTGGCTGATGGTGCCCGCGGCGCTGGTCGGGCTCTTCATCGGCGGCATCGGCGGCGTGTCGGTCTTCAAGGCCGTCTATATCGACAAGCGCGACATCAAGTGTGCCTGCGTCGGTGGCGGCTCCAACGTGCCCCTGGGCTTCGTGAGCCTGACAGAGAACGTCATGATGGTCCTGATGGGCCTGTGGATGCTCGGCAAGGCGCTGATGGCCTGAAGCGTCGTCCCGAAGCCAGGAGAACGCCCGATGATGATGGACGGCGCCGGTTGGGGAACAGGTCCCGGCATGGGTCTCGGCATGGGGTTCGGCATGGGCCTGCTCGGCCTTCTGGTCGTCGTGTTCCTCGTGGCAGGCATCGTCTATTTCGCCCGCGGCTCGCACTAACGCCGCGCCCCCTCACTCCGCCGCGGGCGCTTCCACGGGTTCGATGAGCGCGCGCTCTCGGGCCGCCTCGGGCGGTTCGCCCTCGCGCTCCGCGCCTCGGGCCGACAGGAAGTCCGCCACCGGCTGCAGCTTCGGGATGGACTCGCAGATCGTGCGGATCGTCACGAGTACCGGCACCGCGATCAACATGCCCACGATCGACCAGAGCCACGCCCAAAAGGCGATCGTGATGAAGACCACGACGGTGTTGAGCTTGAGGTTGCGCCCGACGAAATAGGGCGTGACGAACTGCCCCTCGATCGAGGTCAGCGCATAATAGGCGAGGGCCGGGAGGACGGCGGGCCAGATCCCGTCGAAGCTGAGAAGACCCACCGACAGCGCGAGGAGCGAGCCGGCGATGGCGCCCACATAGGGAACGTAGTTGAAGAGCCACCCGATGACGCCAAAGAGCAGCGGATCCGGCATTCCGAGCAACCACATGGCCAAGCCGATGGACGCTCCGAGCCCCGCGTTGATCGCCGTGATCGTCAGGAGGTAGCGGGACAGCTTGCGCTCCACGTCGTGCGCGATCTTCATCGCGCGCTTCTTGTCGCGAAAGCGCGGGATGGCGTGCACGATCTTCTCGTAGAACATGTCGCCGGAGGCGAGGAGGAAGAAGAGGAGGACCAGGATCAGGATGGTCTGGACGACGACCGTCGGCGCGAGGCCAACGAGCCGCTCCATGAGCCCGTCCTCCTTGATGCGAACGACCGGCTCGTCGGCCGAGCTGGGCGCGGCCGCCTCGCGGATGTCCTCGACGACCTCCTGAACAGACTTCTCGCCCGTGTCGCCGGCGAACGACATGCGGATGTCGCGCACGCGCTCCTCGAGGCGGCTGCCGATATCGGGTGCGTCCGCGATCCACGCCGTCACCGGTCCGGCGAGAAGGTAGCCGACGACCAGGATCGCCGACACGAGGCTGACCATGATCGCGGCCGCCGCCGCGCCGGTGGGAAGTCCGGCGCGACAGATCGTGCGGCGGACCGGGCTGAACACCAGCGCCAGAAGGAAGCCGAAAAGGACCGGCGTCAGGAACAGTCGCCCATAGGCGAGACCGGCGACCAGAAGGAGGAGGAAGATGCCAACGACCGCCCAGCCGAACGACAGGCGCTCGCCGCGCGCGAGCTGCCCGCTGCGAGATCGGGTCTGATTGCCTTCGGCGTTCTCGCGGCGGACGGGATCGGCCGGCGGGGAGATAGGGTTTTGAACGTTGCTCACCGGATTACACATCGCCTCCCCAAAGGGGTGTAACGATGTCCCGGAGCGAAAGGTTGCTGGAACGCCGCAGCTCCGCTCCCGCCGCGTCAGTCATCGCACGACGGGCGAGCCTCGATCCGGATTGCTTCATCCGACCGAGTTCCGACGGCCCTGGACGGACCCGCGCGGCGTGTCGACGTAGATCGCGCTACCCGCACTACAGATCACGTCTTGAGAGAATATCCTGCTCGCCTGGTATTCCCGCGTCGCCCGACGCACCCAGCGAGACCACCAGCGCGACGCATGCCGCGACTACGTTCAGCCTCATGGGCGGTCGCCGTCCGGGACCACCTCCGTTACGGCGTCTTAACGGGAGAACATCTCGTGACGCTTCCACCATACGACGGCCGCGGCGACTCCGACCAGAACCCACGTGTCTTAAGGCTGCGCGTCGGGCCAGAACGGGTTTATGAGCTGCCAGTGAAACAGCATCGGCAGCAGCAGACTGCCTCGAGAGATCGGCGTGCGTGCGCGTCCTTTCTTTCCCGTGCAGTCCGTCTCAAACGGCCCCTCACGTTCAAGGGGGGCGAACGCGTCAAGGCGTGTGGGACCGGAATGAGACAGGGCGTCTTCTAGCCGAGGGTCGGCACCGAGAGCTTTAGAACCTCGGCCATCAACAGGTAGAACCCGAGGATCAGCACCGCGCCGGCGAGAACATGCAGCATGATCGCCTTCACGCTCATGCGCTCACGCACGGCCAGAACCGCCAACGCCGCGCAGCCGATCGCGGCGCAGAGGATGAAGCCGAGCGGTTTCAGCAGCCAGGCCCAGGCCAGCAGGATGACGCCCGTGCCGAGGAAGCGCAGCGCCACGCCTCTGCGTCCGCCCGAGGGCAGTCGGGTCGCCAGCTCCGGATCAGCGCCAGGCATCGCCTGACCCTTGTGCGCCGCCAAGAGCGCACGGGCCAGAAGAAGCGCGGCGGCGATCAGCAGCGTCACGGCTGCCGTCGTCGGAAAGACCGAGCCGAGCGGCGACATGCTGGCCGTGCCGAGGAGGGCGTAGACGCCGACGATGGCCGCGACCAGGCAGGCCAGGATGGCCGATAGAATCGGGCGGTCGGTCGTCATGGCCTCGCCTCCGGTGCCGGTTCGCGCTGGCGCCGTCGCGCGGTAAGCCAGCCCGATAGAGGCGGCCAGGCCAGCGTAAGGATCGTGAAGGCAATGATGGCGAGTGAGATCGGGTTGGAGAAGAAGTAGAGCGTGGCCGAGCCCTGCGCGTTGCCGATCAGATAGCCCTGCACGAAGCCGGCCTCCGCGATCGGCCCGAGGATAAGGCCGAGTACGATGGGCGACGCCTCGAAGCCGATCCGCGCGATCAGCCAGCCCGCGATGCCAAGTATGACCATTATCAGCACGTGGATGACGTTGGATTCGATCGCGTAGGCGCCAATCACCGTCAAGAGCGCGATGGCCGGCACGAGCGCCGTCTTCGGTGTCGCGATGATGAGGCGAAAGGCGTAGCGCCCGACGACGAGGCCGACCGGCAGCATTATCAGCGTGCCGATGATGAGGCCGAAGACGAAGGTGAAGACGATGTCGCCCTGCGTCTGGAAGAGTTGCGGTCCGGTGCGGATGCCCTGGACGAGAAGCGCGCCGAGAATGATGGCATCTGGCGGCGTGCCTGGAATGCCGAGCACCAGCGTCGGAATGAAGCCGCCGCCGACGGTCGCCGAGTTGGCGCTTTCCGATGCGATGACGCCGTCCGTCGCGCCCTTGCCGAACTCGTCGCGCTGCGGGGAGGTGCGCCGCGCTTCGGAATAGGCGACGAGGCCCGCGATCGAGCCGCCAGCGGCCGGCAGAATACCGATGGCGGTGCCGATGACCGACGAGCGGATGACGTTGAACTTCGAGCGCCACATGAGGCCTGCGGCTTCGAGAAACCGGAAGCCTTTGACCTGCTCTGCGCGCCGCTCCAGATGCGCCTCGTCGCGGATGACGAGATCGATGAGCACCGGAATGCAGTAGAGGCCGATCAGCGCCGGAATGATCGCGATGCCGCCGAGGAGATGGACCGAGCCGAACGTGTAGCGGATGTCGCCGCCGACGACGGCCGAGCCCATGGTCGACAGCAGCAATCCGAGACAGCCGCCCATGAGGCCGAGCAGCGTATTGCCCTTCGACAGGGTCGCGATGAGCGAGAGGCCGAAAATGGCCAGCCAGAAATACTCCACCGGCCCGAATTTCAGCGCGATCGTGGAAAGCGGCGGAGCGAGGAAGAGAAGCGCGATGGCGCCAACCAGTCCGCCGACGACGGAGGCGATGCAGGAGATCGTGACGGCCAGATCGCCGTCGCCGCGCTTGGCGAGCGGAAAGCCGTCCATGGCGGTCGCGATGGCGGCCGGCGTGCCGGGCGTGTTGACGAGGATGGCGGAATAGGCGCCGCCATAGATGGCGCCCGTATAGACGGCCCCGAGCGCGATGAGGCCCGAGGCCGGATCCATCGTGAAGGTGAAGGGCACCAGCACCGCGACGGCCATCGTCGCCGATAGGCCCGGCAAGGCGCCGATGAGCGTGCCGGCCAGTACGCCGCCGAAGGCGAGAGCGAGATTGTAAGGCCCGAGGGCCGCGATCAAGGCGTCGAGCACGGTCTGGTCTTTCCCCGAACGACCGCTCTGTGCCGAGCGGAATTTCCTCCACCCTACCCCGGCGGCGCGAGCGTGCGAGGCGCCGCGCCGCCGGAGAGGCGGATATCCTTGAACTATTCGCTCTTGAGGATTTCCAGACCCGACGCGTATTCCGCGCGCCGGTCGGCGAGGAACTGGTCGACCTCGCCCTCCGGAATGTCGGTGACGACGTAGCCGTTCTCCTCCAGCTTCTGGCGGAACTCCGGCTTGGCGTTGATCTCGCCGATGAAGTCGGAGAGCTTCTGGCGCACGGCGTCCGGTGTGCCGGCCGGCACGGTCACGCCGCGATAGGCGCCCGCGACGTAGTCGAAGCCAAGCTCCTTGAAGGTCGGCACGTCCGGATAGGCCGGCACGCGCTCTTCCGTGGCGATGGCAAGCACGCGGACCTGATCGCCGGCCTTGATGCCCTGCGTCGTGTAGCTCATCGCCGCGCCGACCTGGCCGCCGAGAAGTGCGGCCATCGAGGGCGAGGACCCTGCGAAGGGAATATAGGTGACGTCCGTGTCCGTCATCTCCTCGAAACGTACGGCCGCGAGGTGGTTGGCCGAGTTCGTGCCGGAGCCGGCCATGGTCAGTGCGCCCGGGTTCTCGGTCGCGAAGTCGATCACGTCCTGCAGCGTCTGGAAGTCGCTGTCGGCGCTTACCAGCACGGCGTCGGGCGTGTAGTGGAAGACGTAGACGGGCCTCACGTCCTCGGTCTGGTAGCCGACATCGCTGATCGCCGGCTGCAGGATGGCGTGCGGGAAGTTGACGTTGGCGATCGTGTAGCCATCCGGCTCGGCCTGGCCGAGCTGGCTCCAGGCCGTGGCACCGCCGGCGCCCGGCTTGTACTGGATCACGACGTCCTGGCCGGCCACGTCTGCGAAATACTGTTCCTGATAGCGCGCCGTCACGTCCGACTCGCCGCCCGGGTTGTAGGGAATGATATAGGTAATCGGCTTGGACGGATAATCGCCATGGCCGTCTGCGATGGCGGGCGTCGTAAAGGCGCCTGCCAGTGCGATAGCGCTGGTGACGGCCAGAAGTGTTCTGCGGTTCATCGGTCTAAGATCCTCCCTGGACGATCATGGGCGGTGGGCGGGTTTGGCCCCGCCGCACGCACGCCGTTATGGCGCTTGGCTGCGACGCTAGCCGGCGTCGCCCCGGTGATTAATAGCGAATCTTTGAACAATGTGCGCTATGATCCTCCCTCTCGCAGACTGGGGGGAGGGACGCATGATCGAATTGAAGCAGATGCGCATCTTCCTCGCGGTCGCGGAGGAGCTGCATTTCGGGCGCGCCGCGGAGCGCCTGCACATGGCGCAGCCGGCCCTGTCCGCGCAGGTCCGCTCTATGGAGGAACGGCTCGGCGTCGCCCTCTTCACCCGCACCACGCGCCGCGTCGCACTCACACGCACCGGCGAGGCCTTTCTTCCCGAAGCGCGGGCGACCATCGCGCAGGCCGATGCCGCAACGCGTATCGCGCGGCAGGTCGCCGGCGAGAGTTCCGACCTTCTCAAGATCGCGGGCATAGATTCCGCGACGGCTGGCCTTCTACCACGCGTCATTCGCGCCTTCCGCCGCGCCAACCCCAAGGTCGAGATTAGGGTGCAGGAAATGCTGTCCGGCCCTAGCCTTCACGGGCTGGAGCATCGCCAGTTCGACATCGTCCTCGGCCGCGTCGCCTGTAAAGCCGAACTCTTCGCCTCGCGCCACGTCCTGCGGGAAGACCTCGTCGCGGTCGTGCCGAGCGACCACCGGCTCGCACGTCGCGATGCGCTGACACTGGAGCACATCGCGGCCGAGCCGCTCGTCATGCCGGCCCGCGCGCATCGTCCAATCCTGACCAACGTCATCGAAGGCTGGTTCGCGAGCGGCGGCGCGGAGCCGCGCGTGCGGCAGGTCGCGAACGAGCGGCACATGATCGTCGCCATGGTGGCGGCCGGGCTCGGCATCTCGATCACGCCAGCCTGGGTCGCGAACTTTACGCGCGATGACGTGATCTACCTGCCGCTGATCGGTGCGCCGGTGGTCGACACGCACGCGCACTGGCGGCGCGACGAATCCCTCGCCGCCGTCGCAGCCTTCGTCGATCATCTACCCGAGATCCATTCATAGCGTCCGACGATCAATCGTTGCGAATGGACGCAATCGGCATGCCCCGGCTACCCGTGCCGGCATGTTCGACGGCTTTACATCTTTCGACATCGCGACCGAGACGCCCCATGGCGGCGCGACCATCCATGGCCGAATCGGCGGCCCGGAGGGCGCGCCGGGCGTCCTCCTGCTGCACGGCTATCCACAGACCCACGTCCTGTGGCACCGCGCCGCGCCGCGCCTCGCGGAGCGCTATCGCGTCGTCTGCGCGGACCTGAGAGGCTATGGCCGCTCGTCCAAGCCGCAGACCGACACCGAGCACGCCACCTATTCCAAGCGCGAGATGGCGCTCGATATGGTTCAGGTCATGGCTGCGCACGGGTTTGACCGCTTTCATGTCGGCGCGCACGACCGGGGCGCGCGCGTCGCCCACCGCCTCGCCGCCGACCACACGGAAGCCGTGCGCTCGCTCGCCTTGCTCGATGTCGCGCCGACGCGCGAGATGTACTCCGCCACCGACGACGCCTTCGCGCGCGCCTACTGGCATTGGTTCTTTCTGATCCAGCCCGCGCCCTTCCCGGAGCGGATGATCAACGCGGACCGCGAAGCCTACTGGCGCAAGAAATGCGGGTCGGGCTCGGCCGGCATGACGCCCTTCTCCGACGAAGCCCTGGCCGACTATCTCGCCTGCTGGACGGAAGAGACCGTCCATGCCTCCTGCGAGGACTACCGCGCGGCGGCGACCATCGACATCGCGCATGACGATGCGGATGGCGATACCAAGATCGACTGTCCGCTCCTTGCGCTCTGGGGTTCCACGGGCGTCATCGAGAGCTGTTTCGATGCGCTCGAACTCTGGCGGCGGCGCGCGACGACGGTGAACGGTCATGCCTTGCCAGGCGGGCACTATCTCGCCGAGGAAAGGCCGTACGAGGTTGCCGAGGCCTTCCTCGCGCATTTCGCCGCTGCTTAGTCTTCCCACCGAGTTCTACGAAAGCACCAGCCATGGCGACACTTCGCATCGCATCCCTGCCGGGCGACGGCATCGGCAAGGAGGTCATCCCGGAGGGACGCCGCGCGGCGGATGCCGCGATGGCCAGGACGGGGCACAGCATCGACTGGGTCGACTTCGACTGGTCCTGCGAGACCTACAAGGCCACCGGCCGGATGATGCCGGAGGACGGCGTCGCCCGGATGCGCGACCATGATGCGATCTATCTCGGCGCCGTCGGCTATCCGGGCGTGCCGGACCATGTGTCACTCTGGGGTCTGCTCATACCCTTGCGGCGCGAGCTCGACCTCTTCGCCAATGTCCGGCCCGTACGCCTCATGCCGGGCGTGCCTTCGCCGCTCGCCAACCGGACCCCGGAGGAGATCGACTTCATCGTCGTGCGTGAGAACGTCGAGGGCGAGTACTCCTCGATCGGCGGCCGTATCTATGACGGCACCGAACACGAGGCGGCCTATCAGCAGGCCGTCTTCACCCGCCGCGGCTGCGACCGGATCATGGACTACGCTTTCCAGGTCGCTGAGAAACGCAAGGCCGCCGGCAAGCGGGGCAAGGTGACGTCTGCGACGAAATCGAACGGCATCGTCCACACCATGCCCTTCTGGGACGAGCGGTTCGACGCCGCCAAGGCCCGGCATCCCGGCTTCGAGACCGACCAGTTCCATATCGACATCCTGACGGCGCGTTTCGTGACGAATCCCGACTGGTTCGACGTCGTGGTCGGCTCCAACCTCTTCGGCGACATTCTCTCCGATCTCGGCCCCGCCGTCGCCGGATCCATCGGCATCGCGCCGGCCGCCAATCTCGACCCGACCGGCAAGAGTCCGTCCATGTTCGAGCCCGTACACGGCTCGGCGCCCGACATCGCGGGGCAGGGGATCGCCAACCCGATAGCCGCGGTATGGACGGCGGCGATGATGCTCGACCATCTCGGGCATGGCGAAGCGGCCGGCCTTATCGAGCGCGCCATGGAGACGACGCTCGGCGATGGTACGTCCCGCACGCGCGATCTCGGCGGGCAGGCCGACACGAAAGCCGCCGGCGACGCCGTTGTGGCCGCGATCCAGGCGACCTAGCGGCTGCCAAAGGCGATCGTCGTCAGATGTCGCCTCCAGCCATCGTATCCGCCAGACGTCTCGTAGCGGCTGGACGCTGCGTATGGGTCATGCAAGGCGACGAGGCGGCGAGCCTGCCTAGCCAATGCCCGATCCAGTCCTGCGCGGCCGCGAAGAGGTCGGGCCCCACGCCGCCGGCAGCTCGTGCTCTAAGGCGTGAGGGCCGTCGGACAGTCTTGTCGATCGGCGATGCGATACGTCGCAGCCGCGCCAAGCTCCTGAAAATCTGCACATCGCCTTGCCAGAACCTGCAATGGCGACTGTCACACAGGAGGCATGGAACACCTCTACGATGATCCCCCGTCGCGAACGGGCGGGCTCGCCCGCCGGATATCCCCCCGGTCGGTCGACCTGGAGCGCGCCTCGGAGCGCGAAGGCGGACGGCGCGCCGCACCGACGGAGTTTCGATTCGGGCCCCTGGGCTTTGGCCTCACCTCGGCGATCTTGGCGGCCGAGCCGGCCGCTTGGCTCGTTCGCACGTGGATCGACCCGTCCGTCCAGGCGGGCGGGGCCCTCTACGCGGCGCTCCTCTGCGCAATTCTGGTCTGGAGCGTCTCCAGTCCCGTGGCGCCCGGGCAAACGCCCCGCCGCACGCTGGCGCTAGGCCTGCTGCTCGTCGCCTGCACCATCCGCTTGGCCGGGCAGATGCTTGCGATCAACGTCGTCGGCGGCGTGGCCCTGGCCCTCGATGTCTATGCCATCGCGACCTTGCTGCGAGTCTCGCAGCGCCGCCGTGCGGTGTCGCCTTTCTGGTTGTCGGTGCTCTTTCTCTTCACGCTGCCGGTCGAGCGTATCGTTCAGCGGATCGCCGGGTATCCGCTACAGGATCTCTCGGCGCGCGGCGCCTATCGATTGCTCTCGCTCGTCTTCGACGAGGTGCGGCTCGATGGCGTGAGGCTTCAGGTCGCCGGGCGCGATGTGCTCGTCGATCTGCCGTGCTCGGGCACGACCGGCCTGATGATCGCGCTTGCCGCCGTGACGGTGCACAACGCCCTGTCCCGTGGCGGATGGCTGCGCGCCTCGGCGTGGGTAGTGGCCATGCTCGGCCTGTCGTTGATCGCCAACATCGTGCGGATCGCGTTGCTGGCCGCCTGGCTTGCGATGGAGGGCCGCACGGGCATCGACGTGATGGCCGAGCCGCTGCACGCCGCGATAGGCCTCTCCACGCTGCTGCTTTCCTTGCTGCCCCTCATCTTATCGTGCCGGCCACGCGGCCTGGGGGGACCGGGCGGCGACGTCGCCGTGACGATGGCGCCGCCGTCGTGTCGGCCCGTCGCCGCCGCGCCGCCGTCGCGGGGCATCTCCCTCGCCGCGCTCGCGCTCGTCCCGGCGGCGCTCATCATCGTCAGTCTTCCGCGCCACGCCCTCGATACGTCCCGGCCGCTCGCCGCGATCTCGCTACCGTCCTCCTTGGCCGGGTATCCTCGCCGGGCACTGCCGCTCACGCCTGTCGAGATCGCCTATTTCCGCGCCTTTGGCGGACAAGCCCGCAAGGCCGCCTATGGACCTCTCGGCCTCACGGTCGTGCGGACGACCTCGCCGCTACGCCACCTCCATGCGCCGGACGACTGCCTGCGGGGCCTTGGCTATGCCGTACGGTTCCTGGGCACGAGCTTCTCCGGCGCGCCCACGGCTCTCTACAAGGCGGTCGGCCCGAAGGGCGATGCCTGGCACGTCGCCGTGACCTTCGTCTCCGACCAAGGCCACGTCACGTCCAACGTCGCCGAGGCCATCTGGCACTGGCTGGCCGCTCCGGGCTCCAGCTGGTCGAGCGTTCAGCGCGTCACTCCGTGGCATCTGGCCGACGCGGAACGCCGGACGCTGGAGGCGGCGGCGCTCGCTGCCCAAGACGTCGCTGCCCAAGACGTCGCCGCTCAAGACGTCGCCGCTCAAGACGTCGCCGCTCAAGACGTCGCCGCTCAAGACGTCGCCGCTCGAGACCTCATCGCCGCTCCCCGACACGCTTCCCGTTCGGGCGTCGGTCCCTTTCCCCCATCGTCAGCCGGAGGAAGCCCCTCATGACCATCATGACCGAATCGTCGCGCCGCCCCTTTCTCCATTGCATCTGGGCCATGGCCACGATCCTTGCCCTATCCCCGCCGGCGCCTGCCGATGCGAGCGGCGCGGACGGCCCAGCCGGACGGCTTCTCGTCGAGGAGGCGCACGGGACCATATCGCTACCGATGCTGCGCTCGCATTACGAGATCGCGGTCGACGGCGATGTGGCGACCATCGCGCTCAGCCAGACCTTCTTCAACCCGACCGACAGGCCGCTCGACGCGACCTATCTCTTTCCCCTCGGGACGGCTGCCGCCGTCACCGCGATGGAGATGCATCTGGGGGACCTGGTGGTCCATGCCGAGGTGCAGCGCAAGGAGGAGGCCGAGCAGACGTTTCAGGTCGCGCAGGAGGCCGGCCAGGCGGCGGCGCTGCTGACGCAGCACCGCCCCAACATGTTCACCCAGTCCATTGCCAACCTCATGCCGCGGCATGAGGTTCGGATCGTGCTGCACTATGTGCGCGATGTCCCCAAGATCGACGGCGCCTATGAGTTGGCGGTCCCCATGGTGGTCGGACCACGCTATGAGGGCGATCTTCCCGCAGACCGCTTTTCCGATACCGTGCCGCTGTCTGGATTCGACGATCCGATCGGGGAGAATGCCGACTCCTCCGCGGAAGCGCTGCTTCCCACCACGCCGGAGGCTTCGTCCGCCGAGGAGGGGCGATGGCTGGTCGAGGCACTGCCGGCCTACCCACCTCTCCAGCAGGCGCGCTCTCCCGAAACCGTCGACCCCCGCAGGCTCACTCTCTCGCTGCGGCTGACGGCCCCGGGCGAGCCGACGCTCTTCGCCAGTCGGACGCACAAGCTCGCGGTCGAGGGCGCCGATAACGTGCGACACGCCACCTTCGAGGAGGGTGCGGAGATCGACAACCGGGATTTCGTCCTTCGCTACGCAATCGCCGACGATGCCGCCATCCTCGCCGGTGCGGTCGGCTCCGTGCATGGGCAGCGCGGCGGCTTCCTCTCCTTGATGATTGAGCCGCCGAGCATGCCCGACGAGGCGAGCGTGGTTCGCCGCGACCTCGTCTTCGTCGTCGACACGTCAGGTTCCATGACGGGCGCGCCGATGCGGGCGGCGCGGCATTTCATGGATGCCGCCATGCGCGGCCTCCGCCCGGACGACACGTTCCGAATCCTCAGCTTCGCCAACACGACCCGCCATTTCGCAGCCGATGCAATGCCCGCCGACAAGGCCCATGTCGATGCGGCACGGCGTTATATCGCCGGGATGACGGCGGGCGGGGGAACCGAGATGTCCCGCGCGATCACGGCCGCGTTCGATAGCCCGGCCCGGCGGAACGCACAGCGCATCGTGGTCTTCCTAACCGACGGCTATATCGGGGCGGACCGGGAGGTCATCGCCAAGATCGCCCGGGTGATCGGCAAGGATAGGCTCTACGCCTTCGGCATCGGCAGCTCGGTCAATCGATACCTCCTCGAAGGCATGGCACGCGAGGGGCGAGGCTATCTACGCATCGTCGAGCCTGGCGACAGCGCCGAGGAGGTCGCCGAAACCCTGGCCCGCGACCTCAAGTCGCCGCTGCTCACCGACATCGCCATCGACTGGAACGGCTTGGCGGTCGAAGGCCAGAGCCCGGCCACCATCCCCGATCTTTTCGCCGGCGGCTCGGTCCGCATCCTGGCCCGCTACGACGCGGACCAGGCCACTACCGAGGGCGGACATCTGGTCTATGTCGACGGGTTGGTGAACGGCCGGTCGGCGCGCATGCCAGTTCGCGTTCGGCTGCCCGCGCGCGAAAGCGAAGCGATCTCCGCGCTACCCGCGATGTGGGCGCGTGGGCAAATCGCGGACTTGGAGCGCGACTACGCCATCGGCCGACAGAGCCCGGCCGTGAAGGAGGCTATCGTGAAGCTCGGCCTCGAATTTCAACTGCAAAGCGCCTTCACGTCCTTCGTCGCGGTGGCGCGCGAGATCGTCAATCCGGGCCGCATGGACGATCCGTCAGCGACCCGGAGCGCGCCGGTGCCCCTGGCCCAGGCGCTGCACGTCCCCAATGAGGCCTATCCACAGCTCAACCTGGCGGGATCGTCCACGCCGGAACCGCATGTCTACCTCGGTCTGCTGCTAGCGATAATGGCGATCGGAGCGCGCCATGCGCGGCGTCTGGCCGGATGGCTCGGGCGGTGCGGGGGGCGGCGCCCTGCCGAGGCCGTGCACCCGAGGCGACCGGTGCCGCCCGGCGGCGTGCCGGATTGCATCGCCCAAGACGGCTGGTGGTTGAGCGAAGAGGCGACGAGGTCGTAAGAAGCCCATGCGCCGCCTCGGCATTCGGTCGGGCGGTCCGCAGGCGCGAGGCTGCGAGATGAAACATGTTCTGGTCGCCGACGACGACGGCCACATCTGCGAGGTGGTCTGTTTCGCGCTGGAGCGTGCGGGCTACCACGTTACGGCCTGCGCCGACGGCAAGGCGGCGCTGGCCGCCTTTCGCAGCCGCGTGCCCGACATCCTCGTCCTCGATATCGGCATGCCGGAGGCCGACGGGCTTGCGGTTTGCCGGGAGATCCGACGCGATCACGACACGCCGATCCTCTTCCTGTCGGCCCGCAACGAGGAGATCGACAGGGTGTTGGGGCTGGAGCTGGGCGGCGACGACTACGTCACCAAACCCTTCAGCCCGCGAGAGCTCGTCGCCCGTGTCGGCGCGATTCTGAAGCGTACCGCACCGGCCTCGACCGAAGTTGGTGGCGATGATGGACTTCGCGTCGGGGCTCTCGTCCTCAATGAGGAGGAACGGCGCGTCGTCGTCGCGGGCGCGACCGTTCCCATGACCGCCATCGAGTTCGCCATCTTGCGCACGCTCATGGCGCGCCCCGCGATGGTCTTCACGCGCGATCGCATCATGGAGCTCGCCTGGCCCGACAATATCCACGTCTCGGATCGGACCGTCGACAGCCACATCCGCAACATCCGCGCAAAGCTCGCCGGCGTCGGCTGCGAGGAGGCTCTCGTAACGGTGCACGGCATCGGCTTTCGCATGGGGGAGTGCCGCGGCGCCAGACCGGGACCGGCCGGTGATCCATGAGGGAAACGAACAAGTGGCGGCCGAACAAATGGCGCCCGAGCCTCGCGACGATCACGCTTGCGATCATGATCGCGGTCCTCGCGCTGCCCTTCGCCGGGATCGGCATCTTGCGGCTGGCGGAAAACCAGCTTGTGCGCTCCACCGAAGCCGAGCTGATCGCGCAGGCCGCCGCGTTGGCGGCGACGATGGCGGCGCGGCTGGACGAGGAGAGATCGACCTTGCCGCTCGGCCCGCCGATCCCCCGGCCCGAGAACCGCCCGGACGCGGGACGCTGGAACCCGACCGTCCCTCAGCTCGACCTGGCCTCCACGCCCATAATGGCCCGACGGCCCGACGCGCGGCCCACCGCGCTGCCGCCGCCATCGGCATACTCGGATGCAGGCGCGTGGCTCGACCCCATTCTCGCCGCAACGCAGCGAGCCACCCTGGCGGGCTTCAGGGTGACCGATCCGAAGGGCACCGTGGTCGCCGGGGGCGACGAAGTCGGCCTATCGCTGGCCCATCTGCCCGAGCTTGCCCGAGCCCTGACCGGGAAGGCATCGAGCGCGCTGCGGCGACGGGTCGTCGACAACCCGCAGCCTATTTACTCCATCAGCCGGGGCACGACGATCCGGGTCTTCGTCGCGCTCCCGGTGGTGGTCCGCGGCCGGGTGGCGGGCGCGATCTACGCTTCCCGCACGCCCAGCAACATTCTCAAGGAGCTCTACGGTCAGCGATGGCGGCTTCTCGTCGCCGGCCTGGCCGTTCTCGGCCTCGCTCTGCTGCTCGGACTGGTCCTGCTGCGCTCCATCGTCGTGCCCGTGCGCGAGCTGACGAACCGAACCCGTCGGATCGAGGCCGGCGACCGGACGGCCATCCGCCCCTTGAGGCAATACGGCAGCCGCGAACTCCACACGCTCTCCACGGGGCTTCTCGCGATGGCACGGCGCATCGTCGAGCGGAGCGACACGCTGGTCACCTTCGCCACCCACGTCTCCCACGAACTCAAGTCGCCGCTCGCCGGCATACGCGGCGCAGTCGAGCTACTGGCCGACGATGACCTCTCGTCCGCGGAGCGGGTCAGGTTCCGGCGGAACGTCGAGGCCGACATCGACCGCATGGCACTGCTCCTGGACCGAATGCGCGAGATGGCTCGCACGGAACATCTCGATCTGCGCGGCGCGTGCGATCTTCGCGACTGCCTGAGCGAGGCCGGTGCCTGCCTTCCTCTCGAGATCGACGCGCCTTCCCGCATCACTCTGCCCATGTCGGGCGAGGCGGCCTCCATCGTCTTCTCGAACCTTGCCGAGAACGCCGCCCAGCACGGCGCCACGAGACTGCATGTCACGGCGACCGAGGTCGATGGCGATCTCGTCGTGGACGTCGCCGACAACGGCGCCGGTATCAGTCCGGGCAACCGGAACGTCGTGTTCGACCTCTTTCATACGACCCGGCGAGACGCCGGCGGGACCGGAATGGGGCTCGCGATCATCCGCTCTGTCCTCAGCGTGCTCGGCGGCACGATCACGCTCCTCGAGGCCGAACCAGGTGCGACCTTCAGGATCGTCCTTCCCCTCCGTGCCCCCGGAGCGTCCGTGTAGGGGGCGGATCCTGGTCGAATCATCGAACCTCCAAGGGCTCAGCCGGGTCCCTCCGCATCCCGCGTGTCGGACATCCCGCCTATCTCGTCTCCCGAGGCGACGGCTGGCGCGGCACCGCGCCCGTCAATGCCTTCGCGCCCAACGCGAACGGGCTCCACCAGATGGGCGGCAACACGTGAAAGTGGTGCTCCGTTCCGCAGGCGCTCGCTTCGGAGAGACGCCAAGCGGCGCAATGCGGCGAGGCGGGCGGGCGGCGATCGGCTCCTCAAGGGTGGCTCTGACCTCTGCCACCGCTCCTCCTGCCATCGCTGCCGCATCGCGGCTCGCGCCGGCGTCCAGCCCTACGGTTCCACCGGGCACACCAGCTTCCGGCTCGTCGCGGATGCCAGATCGCGCCCCGCCCACACGAGCCCCGCCTCTCGATCGCATGGTCTCCGGCAGAGACGGGTAAGGCTAGCAGATCGGGCGGCTTTGGCCGCCTTACTTGCGTCATCCCGGTAGCCTAGCGGCGACATACTCTCCGCTTGCCAGGTATGCTCGATGTCCGTCCTTGATCTTCACAACGTTCGCGTATCGGGCAGCGGCGAACGCGCGATCGTGTTCGCCCACGGCTTCGGCTGCGATCAGAACATGTGGCGCTTCGTGGCGCCCGAGTTCGAGGACCGGTTCCGCGTCGTCACCTTCGACTATATCGGCATGGGCGGAACGGACGCGTCCGCCTACGATGCCGAGAAGTACGCGTCTCTCGATGGATTCGCGGACGACGTGATCGCGATCGCGGGCGCGCTCGATTTGGAGGACGCCGTGCTCGTCGGTCACTCGGTCTCCTCCATGATCGGTGCCATCGCGGTGCGGCGCGCGCCCGAGCGCTTCTCCAAGCTCGTCATGGTCGCGCCCAGCCCGCGCTACATCGATGAGATGGGGCCGGACGGCGCCATCGTCTATCGCGGCGGGTTCGGCGCGGCGCAGATCGAGGAGCTCCTGGAGTTCCTCGACACCAACCATATGGGTTGGTCCGAGGCGATGGCGCCGACCATCATGGGCAACGCGGATCGCCCTGAACTCGGCGAGGAACTCACCAACGCGTTCTGCCGCACCGATCCCGAGATCGCCAAGCGTTTCGCACGCGCGACCTTCCTGTCGGACAACCGCGAGGATCTGGCAGAGGTGAAGGTGCCCACCCTGGTGCTACAATGCCGGGACGACGTGATCGCGCCGGACGAGGTCGGGGTCTACACCGCCGAGCAGCTGCCCGACGCCACGCTCGTGCGGTTGGAGGCGACCGGGCACTGCCCCAACCTCTCGGCGCCCGAGGAGACGGTCAGGGCGATCCGGGCCTTTGTCTGATGCGTCGTTCGCGCCCATGGCCAATGGCGTGGCACGCAACGTGAGCGGACGGGCGGGCGGCGACGACTTCGAAGCGCTTTTCGAAAGCGCCCCCTGCGGTTTCCTCTGCGTGTCGACTGATTGGCGCATCTTGCGCGCCAACGCGACTTTCGCCGAGTGGATCGGACATGATGCCTCGGCGTTGGTCGGCCGAGCGTTCATCGACCTGCTTGATATCGCCGGCAAGATCTACGTGAACACGCACTTCGCGCCTCTCCTGCGCCTGCAGGGCAAGTTCGACGAGGTCGCGCTCAACGTCGTGCGGGCCGATGGTTCCAAGTTGTCCGTGCTCGTGAACGCCAGCGAGCGGCGGGACGCGGACGGCGCGCTCCGGATGGTCCTGGTCTCGATCTTCAACGCGACCGACCGGCGGCGCTACGAAGGCGAGCTCCTGGATGCGCGCAATCAGCTTCGCGAGGCGAACGAGACGCTGGAGCGCCGCGTCGAGGAGGCCGTCGCCGAGCGGTTACGAGCGGAGGAGGCCCTCGCGCATGCGCAACGTATGGAAGCGATCGGCAACCTGTCGGCGGGCATCGCCCACGACTTCAACAACCTGCTCCAGATCATCGGCGGCAACCTCCAGCTCCTGCGCAAGCACGTAGCGAGCGAGGCCGGACGCACGCGCATCGAGAACGCGGTCGGTGGGGTGGAGCGGGGCGCGCGTCTCGCCAGTCAGCTTCTCGCCTTCGGTCGGCGGCAAGGGATGGACGTGCGAGTGCACGATTTGGGGGCGGCTGTCACCACATTGGCCGATAGCCTCGTGAGCACCCTCGGCGGTGAGGTGGGGCTTCGCGTCGAGGCCGATCAGGAACGGGCGGGCCAGCTGAATGCGCGGGTCGATCTGGTCCTGCTCGAGAACGCGGTCATCAACCTCGCCGTCAACGCCCGCGACGCCATGCGCGGTGCGGACGGGATCGCCGCGGGTACGATCACCCTGACCGTCGCCGCCAAGACGGTCGCGAGCGAGACACGGGGCACGGCGGTCGGATCGGTCCAGGCGGGCGACTACGTTACGATCACCGTCGAGGACACGGGCTCAGGCATGCCGCCGGAGGTCGCGCACAAGGTGTTCGATCCGTTCTTCACGACCAAGGGGCCGGGAGAGGGCACGGGGCTCGGTCTGCCAATGGTGTACGGCTTCGCGACGCAGTCGGACGGGCACGTCACGATCGACAGCGCGCCCGGGGAGGGAACGCGCGTGAGGCTGTGGCTGCCCCGCACGGCTGACCCGGTCGGAGCCGATCTGTCGGCCCATGCGTCGACGCCCCAACGCGGGCACGAGACGATCCTCGTGGTCGAGGACGACGAGGCGGTCCTCGCCATCACCCGCGAACTCCTGAGCGATCTCGGCTACGAGGTGCTCACGGCAGCTGACGGCATCCGTGCCCTGGCCGTGCTGGAGGCGAACAAGCCTATCGATCTCGTCCTGACCGACATCGTCATGCCCGGCTCCGTTCGCGGCACGGCTCTCGCGACACTTGTAAGGAAGAACCATCCGGGCACCGCGCTCCTGTTCACGACGGGCTATACAGATGCCGCGGCGCGCCTCGACATGGGCGTTGATGCGCCCAAGATCCTGCGCAAGCCGTTCACGCCCGAAGCGTTGGCCGCGATGGTGCGAAAGGCGCTCGGTAGGGATGATGGTGCCCCTGGCGCACGGTCGGCGACACACGATGCGACCAGCGCCACGTCACCCGGCAACGGTTCGCCGGACGAGCCCGCGATGCCGGCGAGAGGTACGTCCGGACAGTCGGATAAGGAGGCGCCATACGATGTCGAGCCGCCACGAAGGGGCGACAAGGCCGCTGCGGAGCCTCACGTCCTTCTGGTCGAGGATGAAATGTTCATCCGCATGGATGCGGCCGAACTGCTGACCGATCTCGGCTGCGACGTCACCGACGTCGGCACGATCGCGGAGGCGCTCAAGCTGCTGGCCGACCGGCCGTTCGACGTCGTCGTGACCGATGTCGAACTGGAAGACGGATCGGGTATAGGGCTCGCCCGGGAGATCCGCGAGCGCTATCCGGATATGCGCATCGTGTTCGCGACCGGTCACGGGGCCGTCGAGGGGGCGGACGCGTTGTCCGCGGCCGTGCTCCTCAAGCCCTATGACGAGCAAACGCTCCGCAAGGCATTGGGTCTGAAACCGGTTTGACCGACACCTGCGGACCAATCCGAAAGGGATGTCTACGGCGCACGCGGTCCTCGGCTCGCAGACGGGCGGAATGAACCCACTCCCGTGGTTGGTCCCCGAGAACCCGACTGAACGGGATCAGGTCTTCGTCGCCACCGCATGCGCGCCTGGGCCGGTACGACGCGCCGCGTCGGCCGCTACACGGCCAAGGAGGAGGGCGTGCATCTCATCGAGTGGAACGTGCCTCAGATCGTGGTGATCGACCTCATGGCGTTCGTCGGGCTTGAGGATGAGGCCCACGCGACCGACAGCGCGCGTGCCCCGGGGACACCGGACGCGCCCACCGAAGCGAACCGAGGATCACGGAAGTCGCGAAGATCGGCGTGTTTCCCCTCCATAGGCGGATAGATCGGTTCCGCATTCTGAGGAGCGCCGGCGATCAGTGCCGGAGACGCCGTCCGACGGATGACGGCGTTGATCAGGCCTGCAACCGGAAAAGTGTCGATCAAGAAAGCTGCCGGACCAGGGTGCCTACTTAAAGTGACGCCTCGTCCCGGGATGACCCTGCCTGTGGCGGCCACACGAGCCTGAAGCGCTCGAAGACGGTCGGGATGCGATCGTGCATATCGAACCCATCGCGCGCGGCCGCGCGGCCGAAATAGCGACGATGCATCGCGAGCCAATCCTCGCGCGTACGCTCGCCCTCGCCTTCGTCCCACGCGAAGGCCTCGTCGACGCCGACGAGAGGTCCGACCCGCACCTCCCGCGTCTGCCACACGGCCCGCGGCCTGGCCGCGCCATCGACAAGCACGACATGGCCGCCGACATGGGGCATAGGCTCACCGCCAGCGAAGTCGCGCAGGAGGCCGGCCGTGGCGCATTTCGTGCCGGCGAGCGCTAGCCCCGCCAATTCATCCATCATGGTCGGGCTATCGCCGAACGAGACGACCTGATGGGCGGTGGCGCACGGACCCGACAACCCCGCCGCATCAGCATAGTCCTTCATCATCGCCCGCGTCCGATCGGTCGGTGCGCTTTCGGGCGGGAGCGGGGGAGGCGTGCGCGTCATGGCATAATCGTGCAGCACAGCGCCGTCCCTTTCGATTTCGCGACGCCCCTTCACCGTCCAACCCAGTCGCTCGAAAAGCGGGCGCGCTGTCTCGCTCGCCTCGACGGAAAGAGTTGCGAAGGGCGCGCGAGTGGGCGACGGCCTCCAGCGTCAGCACCAGCGCCGTGCCGATCCCCCGGCCCATGGCCTCCGGGAGGCAGTGGAAGTGATCGATGTGGCCGTCCGGTTCGAGATCGGCAGAGGCCAGAGGACGATCCTTTGCGCCCGCAGCGATCCAGACTGAGCGGCCGTCTGCCGCGCGACGTTGATAGTCCGCTGCCGAGGGCACGAGCGCGGCCCAGGCCTCGACCTGATAGGCGTCGTGATCGCGCGCGCCCGCCGACCGAACCGCGCATCGGTAGGTCAGGGCAAGCGCTTCCGCGTCCGGATCGCGGTACGGTCGCAAGGTCACCATCGCCGCGTTCGCTTCGTCATCGGTCATGCCTCGCTCCTATGTCCAGGAAGATCGGCCTCAATCTCGGGTGCAAAGCCTTTCGCATCGCCCTCGGAGAAGAGATGGTTCGCGCCTTCCATGCGATATGCTTCGCGTTCGGCATCGGACCTGCGGCCCGGGGACTGACTAGACGGCCGATGCGGTGAGCGGCTCACCTGCCAGCAGCGCTGGCTCGCGGGCTTTCATCCAGGCCTCGATCTCGGCGCGGCTCGGGTCCTTCGTCTCGATGAACCAGATGCACCAGATCATCTCGCGCAGGAGGTCGGTCTCCGACACGCCGTCGAGCGCGCGGGTCGGGTCGTCCCAGCGGGGGCCGCCGAGATAGACGGCCGCGAAAATGATCTTGGCCTTGGTCTCCGGCGTGCCATTGGCGAGGAGGCTGTCGTAGAGCATGCGGTGGGTCTCTTCCCAGCTTCGCGCGTGGAAGGTGGCAAGGCCCGCATTGCCGGCGCCGCAATAGGCGTCGTGCAGCGCGGCCGCGCTCAGGAACACGTCGCTTTGACCCTCGCCGAAGAGCGGAAGGAAGAGGTCCGGGATCGATGCGCCGTCGGTCAATGTATGGCGCGGGGCCACCCACGCGAGACCGCCGGCATCGATGAATCGGATGTCCCTGAGGAGCGGGAAATGGTCGTTCGTCTTGTCGGCGACGCGCACGGGCTCCGGGCCGAGCTGGGCGGGCGCGTTCTCAAAAACGCAGAGCGCGCTCTCCATCGCGGGGGTGCAAAGGGTCGCGCTGCGGTCGGTCCGGAAGAGCGACGCGGGATCGACCATCAGACCGATGCCGGCGGCGAGCGAGACGGCGGCGCTGAGGCCGACAAGGCCGGCTGGGCGCCGAGAACTCGAGGGATATGACATCTGCGTGCGCCTTTCATGGCTGGAGAACGCGTACGCAACGGGCATGCGCTCAGGCGTGGCTGTTGCGGAATGGAGAGATCGTGACGGGCCGGTTCGTGATCGATAGCGCTACGGGCGGGCGACGTCCCAGACACCACCGACACCGTCGCCTGTCGCATCGCCGGGCGCGGCGTCGCCCGCCCAGAAATAGAGCGGCATACCGGCGGCATCGGTCCATTGCAGGGTTCCGTCGCGACGCGTGACGAGGTCGAAACCCGCCTCGGCCCTTGCGCTGCTGGCGGCCAGGAAGGGCGGCCAAGAGGCGGCGCAGCCGTCATAGCAGTTCGATACTCCAGCCGCGTCCTGGCGGAAGGTGTAGAGCGTCATGCCGTTTGCCTCGGCAGCCAGCACGGGACCGATGGCGCTGTCGGCCGTCTTGGCCGGGGCTGCGAGGGCGGCCGAGGTGAGGGCAAGGCCGCCGGCTAGGGCGATCAACAAGGTCTTCATGGCGCGATCCGTTCCTGGGTTGGTGCGAAAGGAGGCGACATCGCCGACAGGCCCTAAAGATCGGCCCGACGATGCATCGTCTCGATGTCGGCACAAGGCGGGATCGACGTGTGAGCGACCGTGGTAGCGGGCGTGGAATTTGCGGCAGACGATCGTGGTATTGCCGGCCCGGAGTCGGCGGGCCGCCTATCCCCGTCTCTCGACCTCGCGCAGGAAGTCGGCGCACTCGGCGAGGCACTGCCGCCAGGCGGGCTCGCCGCCGAGAAAGACGTGGTTGCGCCCTTCGAGCGGCACGAAGCGTGCGCCTGGTATGCCGATCGCGACCTCGCGTCCTTGAGCGAGCGTGATGCGCCGGTCGTCGCGCGCGTGAAAGACGATGGTCGGGCATTGCACGCGAGGCAAGTCCTCGCGCACGTCGATCGTGCCGAAGGCTTCCTGGAAGCGCACCGCGTTCTCGGGCGAAGTGGACTGGCGCTGGAACTCGTCGAACCAGGCCAGGTCTTCGGGCTCGGCATCCGGCATGAAGGTCTGACTGAAGATGTGCCGATAGGCGGGATTGGGCGTGCCCCATCCGTGCCGCGTCAGGATCAGCACCGCCTCGCGCCGCGCCTGCTCCTCCGCCGAGGCGCCGATCCGCCAACCGGTCGCGTAACCGGAGACGAGAAGGAGCGCGCTCACGCGCTCGGGATGTCGCGCTGCGTAGGCAATCGAGACCGCTGCGCCCTGGCTGATGCCGAGCAGTGGGAAACGCTCCAACCCGTTCGCGTCGACGACCGTCTCCAGATCGCGCACGAAGGCCTCGAACGAGATGTCGTCGACCTCCCAGTCCGAGAGCCCGCAACCGCGCTCGTCGTAGCGCAGGAACATGCGGCTCTTCGCGCAGGCCTCGAAGGTTGGGCCCCAGATCGGGCTGCCCCAATCCAACTCCAGATGGTTCAGCCAGTTGGCGGCCTTCACCAAGGGTGGTCCCTCGCCGACGGTCGCGAAGGCTATGCGGGCGCCGTCCGCCGCGCGGCAAAAGCCGATCGACTGTCGGCGCAGCAGGCGGCGCGGCGGGGTCTCGGTCACCGTGGGTGCCGGTTCGGCCGGCTCCACTGCAAAGGGCTCCGAAAGCGTCAGGCCGCTCGCCATCGCCGCCTCGGTGAAGGATCTGGCGGCGGCTTCGGCCTCCTCGATCCGTCCGGCGCCCGCGAGTGCGCCGACCAGGGCTCTCGCCGACCGCTCCTGTAGCGGTGTCGCCTCCTTCCAGCGACGGGCCCAGACGATCAGCTCATCGTCATGCAGCTCCGGGTGCAGCGCGAGACGGCAAAGGACCTCGAGGTGGAGGATGTGCGCGTCCTCACGCTCGGCCGTCAGCCAGGCGCGCCAATCCTCGTTGCCGGCGGCATCGAGACCTTCCAGAAGAGGCCGGGCGAGCGCCGCCTCCATCTCGCGCAACTCGTCCGGCGGGATGACGGGGGGATGATCGTGCAGGCGCGCGCGGATCGTCGTCCAGTCGATCTGCGCGCCCTCGGCCTCGAAAGCGACGCGTTCGCGGTCGGCGCGTACCCGCTCTGCATCGCGGTCAACCACGCCGCGCAGCTTGGAGAGCGCCCAGCGCAGCGCGCCGCGCGGATCGTCCGGCAGGTCCCAGAACAGCTCGCACAGCCGCTCGCGCCTGGTCGGCCTGGCCGTCGCGACGAGATAGCCGAGCAGTCCGCGCGCCTTGCGCGAGCTTGGTAGCGTAAGCGGGACGCCCTCGTGGGTGACCTGCAGCTCGCCGAGTACCGTGATCTCCATCGCATTACCACGTCGCAGGAGAGACATTACAACGCTCCTTACCACGCTCGCTTCCACGACGGCAGCGCATCTCCCCCGGACTACCGATCAAGGAGATACGTACCGTGACCCAATCCATTCAGCTGACCGATGGCGGCCTCGAGACAAGCCTGATCTTTCACGAGGGCGTCGCGCTGCGCGACTTCGCGGCCTTCGAGCTCTTGGAAAGCGACGCGGGTCGCGAAACGCTGCGCCGATATTGGACACCTTTCCTTCGGCTCGCCGCGGAGAGCGGCCGTGGCTTCGTGCTCGACACACCAACCTGGCGCGCGAGCCGGGACTGGGGTGCGCGGCTCGGCTACGACGCCGATGCGATCGCGCGCATCAACCGCGATGCGGTCGTGTTCGCAGCCGGCTTGCGCAAGGACGCGCCGGACCAGACCGCTATATGCATCAACGGCGTCGTCGGGCCGCGGGGCGACGGATATGTGGCCGGCGAAGCGATGACGCCCTCGGAGGCGGAAGACTACCACCGCCATCAGGTCGACGCGCTGGCCACGGGACCTGTCGAGATGGTGACCGCCGTGACGATGACCAACGTTCCGGAGACCATCGGCGTCCTCAACGCGGCCAACGAAGCCGATCTGACGGTCGTCATCGGCTTTACCGTCGAGACGAACGGGCGCCTGCCGTCCGGCGAGACGCTTGGTGACGCGATCGCCGCCGTCGATGCGGCGAGCCCGCGCAAGCCGGCTTGGTTCATGGTCAACTGCGCCCACCCGGACCATTTCGACCACGTCCTCGACGGCCCGCACGCATCCCGGATCGGCGCGCTGCGCTGCAATGCCTCGCGGCTCAGTCACGCCGAGCTCGACGACGCCGAGACGCTCGACGAGGGCGATCCGGCGGAGTTCGGCGCGTCGAGCGCCAAGCTCGCGGCGCGGTTGCCCAACATGCGCGTCCTCGGCGGCTGCTGCGGCACCGACCATCGCCATGTCGCCCGCCTGGCCGGCGCCCTGGCAGGGTGAGGGGGGGGACCCCCTTCGGGACTGCGCCTCTAGGCCCTGTCGGCGAAGTGGATTTCCAACCTGCCTGCCCCATACGGTGGGTCCGGGTGCAAAGTTAGACCATCCGCGCCTCCCGGGCCATGAGCGGCGAGAGGCGAAGCGTAGCGAGGATGGATGGCGGCCATGCGCAGACAACGGGATCGACGAGGTGGATATCTGGCTGTGAGCTTGAGCGTCGGCGGCCTTCACGACAATGCCGCTCGGAGAACGTCTGAGAAACCTGCTCCCCCGCGCGGGAAGCGCGGTGGTCATCCCTGGCGGTGCCCTTCGAGCGCCTCCAACAGCAGGTCCAGCCCGAACGCCAGGTGGTTCACTCCGTCATAGGAGCCCTCGGCCACCAACCGGCCGAGGGCGCAAAAGTGCGGATAGCGATCCGCATCGATCGAGGGCAGATGGGTGCGGGCGGCCTCGGCGTAGTTCTCGGGTTGCACGGGCATGCTGCGTTCCAGCAGGTGGAAGCCGTAGATCAGGCTGTCGAGAGCGTTCATCGCATGATCGGCCTGGACGAAGCTGAACCCGGCCGCGCGCAGGCAGCCCAGCGTGGCGTCGTTGAGCGCCAGCATGTTGGGTCCCACATTGATCCGTCCGACGATCAGCGGCGGCGCCCACGGGTGCGCGAGAAAAACCGTCCGCATCGAGTGCGCGCGGCGGCGCATCTCGTCCTGCCAGTCGCCGCCTGTGCTCGGCGGGTCGATGCATCCCACCACCGTCTCGACCACCGCGTCCAGGAGATCATCCTTGTTGCGGATGTGGTTGTAGAGCGACATCGCCTCCACCCCCAACTCCTTGGCCAAAGCGCGCATGCTCAGGCTTTCGACGCCGCGTGCGTCGGCCAACGCGATCGCGCCTTCGGTGATCCGGGCGCGGGTCAGGCCGGGCCTTCTCGGTGGTTCAATCTCTATCATGGTCTCATGTCCGCGAGCTGGATTGACATACTTACAGCGTAAGTGATACCGAGAAGCAATTTAGCTTACGGTGTAAGCATAACGCCAGGATCCCCCTCGGCGACCCCCTCTCGCACGAATGGATGCCGGCCATGCAGGACACTCTCTCGCCCGGCAGACGATCACTGAGATTAAAAATGACGCGTGGTTTTACGAGACCCGTCGTCGTTCCTGCTGCCCTGCTGCTAGGCACACTCCTCACGATCATTCTGGCGCTGGTGCAAGTCGTTCAAATTCCACTGGGTGCCCTGCCGGAGGACAGCCTGCGGCTGGCCGCTGTACCCGGCTGGCATTTCATGCATGTGCTGGGCGGCGCCACGTTTGGTATCCTCGGCCCGATCCAATTCGGCCGTGTTCTGGCCCGCAGATATGGGCGTCTGCACCGCGTCATGGGGCGCGTGTTTGTTGCAGCGGGGGCGATGATCTCGCTGAGTTCGCTGGGTCTGCTTTGGCACTTTCCCGACACGTATTCGGTGGCCATGAACATCGGGCGGTTGCTGTTCGGGATCGCGTTGGGCGTGGCTTTGGCCATTGCGATGCAGGCCATCCGCAAGCGGGATTTCACACGCCACCGCAACTGGATGATCCGCGCCTATGCGATCGGGATCGGGGCTACGGCCGTGACGATGGTGTTCTTCCCGATCTACGTGATCACCGGAGCGCCACCGATGGGCCTCGCCGCTGATGTGGTATTCTTGGGGTCCTGGACGGCCTGCGTCGTTTTTGCCGAAGGCCTGGTGCGCAGGATTTGAGCAATCTAGAGCTACGCCGGGTCGGGGGCGGTCGTGACATCCGAATGAGCCGAAAGTCCGCTTAGCACACATCACCGTGCTTTCCCCTCCACCCAGTTCGCCACGATCAGCCCCGGTACGCCGTCCAACGCCCGGTCCGCATCCCGCGCCAGATCCAGCCGCTTCGGCAGCTTGACCTGCGGCACCAGCAGGAAGATCGGCGCGGTGACCTTGCCGCGCCCGGTCTTCGAGCGCGACACCACCGCCTGACCCTTCGTGTTCAACTGGCTCTCCGCCACCAGCAGGCTCGGGCCGGTGCGGCGATAGACGAACCGCAGCCGGAGGCCGCGTCGCCGTTCCCATTCGCCGGGCGTGATCCTGCCGCCGCGCAGGGACTTGCCTGCGGCCGGCAGCGGGATCGCCAGACAGAACCCGTTCTTCGAACGGATCAACGGCCCCGTGTCACGCGCGCCCACGATGACTGGCGGCTTTGACCAGACCAATGCTGCCGCGTCCAGGCTCTCGCCCTACCTCGGGACGCTCTGGGAGAACGCTTTCGCGGGGGCAAGTGGCGGAGGGGATGGGCCTGTCGTCGAACCTTCTCCGGCCTTTGAGCTATTGTAATGCAAAAAATCTCTATGATCTGCTCGGATTTCGTAGTCGGCTTAACGTCACGGGCGTCATTCCGAGGAACGACGCGATCTGACTGTGGTTAAACAGAGCTTCGTGATCAGGATAGCGGCTGCGAAACCACTCGAGCCTCTCCTTGGCCTTGAGTGCGGCGAGGCTCCATTCCCGGCTTGTCTTGCGCTCCAGTTCGGCACGCAGGACGGCATTGGCCCAATCCTCGATCGCGGGCGACCCACGCATCAGGTCCAGCAGGACCGCAGCTTCCACTGATGCCGCTTGTCCCTCCGTCTCTGCTCTCAGGCTGACAAGAGACTTGCCGGCGGCAGTCCGCGCTAGATTGGGCGTGATCACACACGGACCGATGGAAAAGCCAACACATACTTCGCGCCCTTCGGCGTCGCCGATCAGACTGACCATTTTCCCGGACAGCAGGATGTATTCCTTGTCATCCGGATCATCCTGTCGCGCGAGGTGCTGGGCCTTCGCGACAGGTTTGGCCTCGAACGCTCCGGCCAAGTCGCGCGCATCGGCAGTGGCCAAGCCACCGAAAATCCGTCGGTTCCGTTCAAGGCTGCCTGCGGTCTGCATGTCTGACGCCCCGTTAACAAAAGACAATGCCTCGCCAGCGAGGTGCCCCTACCAAGCACTCATATCCCAAACGCGAGAGGAGTTCTTCACATGAAAATCGGGCACAGCGGCAAGGCGGCAATCGTGTTCGGGCTGGGTGCCATGATGATCTACCTCGTCATGGTGCTGGGAACACTCAAACATCTGACCGATCTCGCAGTGGTGCTGCCGTTCGATCTGCGACCCACAGGATATTCACAGTTCGATGCCGCGATGCTGCTGGAGGCGCTCGGTGTGGCCGGGCACCAATACTATCTCACACGCCAAATCCCCTTGGATACACTCTACCCGGCATTGCTGGCGCTGACCCTGATATCAACGCTGCGATGGCGTGCCTCCAGGTTCGGACGGACGTTGATGACCCGGACAGGCGTACCATTGGCTGTCCTGGCCGCGACCTTCGACTATCTGGAAAACCTCGGGATAGGCCTGATGCTGCACGGTGGGGCAGACCCTACGCTGGTACAGGCCGCAAGCACGGCGACGATTCTGAAATCCGCCCTGACGACGGCTGCCATCCTTGCCGTCGTTGCCGCTGTGGCATCGGTCCTGCTCAGGCGCATGTCAAGGCAGCGCGCTTGACCCGTGCCGTGCAGACCCAGTAATCCGGTGCGCTCCGGTTTCGCCCGGTGCGATCCGACCCGCAGGCCCACGTTCTGGACGTCGTTGGCTCGCTCGAGGTTGTGACGGGTGGGAAGTATTTCCAAAGAAAAGCCCGGCAAGGTCAGGCAGCCGCAGACGCCGGCTGAGACTCGGACAGGCGCATGTTCAGGGCGATCACGCCACGGCGGCGGCGGGTCTCGACCGCTTCATGGGCGCGCGCGATCTGTGCCAGCGGAAAGCTCCGCTCGATCACCGGGGCCAGCTTGCCCGCCTCGGCCAGCTCCGCAAGGCGCGACAGCTGCGCGGCATCTGGCTCGGAGACGCCGAACCGCACTTTGTGGCCGTGGCGCCGCTTTGGTGCCAGCATCTGCCGCGCCTCGCGCCAACCGCCCTCGGTCGTAAGGTAGCGCCCGCCGCGCCGCAAGAGCCCGTGCGCCCGACCGAAATCGAGATGCCCGATCGTGTCGAACACTGCGTCGAACCGTGCACCCGCTTCGGTGACGTCCTGGCGGGTGTAGTCGATCACTTCGTCCGCGCCAAGGCCGCGCACGAAGTCGGCGTTCCCCGGCGAGGTCAGTGCGGTGACATGCGCGCCCAGCGCCCTTGCAACCTGAATGCCGGCATGGCCGACCGCGCCCGAGGCGCCGGTGACCAGCACCCGCTCGCCAGCCCGGATTTGGCCCAGACGGCGCAGGAAGTGATCGGCGGTGGCGGCGCCGAACGGCAAGGCGGCGGCCTGAGCGTGGGTCAGTCTCAGCGGTTTGGTGGCGACGGCGGCGCTTTCGGGCACGGCGATGTACTCCGCGTGCCCGCCCCGGTTCAGCGCGCCGAAGACCGGCTCGCCGACCGCGAACCGCGCCGTCCCCTCGCCGGTGGCGACCACGGTGCCCGAGAAGGTCACGCCCGGAACGACATGGCGGGGGCGGAAGAGGCCCGTCGCCAGCCGCCCGACAAGGTGCAAGCCCTTGGGATAGGCCGCGCCGCGCAGGCGCCAGTCGCCTGTGGTGACGGCGGAGGCATGAATGCGCACCAGCACCTCGCCCGGAGTGAGGCGCGGGACGGGCATGGTTTCAAGCGCGATCACCTCCGGCCTGCCATAGCGGCGGGTGGTGGCGGCCGTCATGGTGGCGGGAAGGGACTGGAACTGGACGTGCATGGGGAACTCCATGGGGATGGTGTTGCGGCTGACCCCGGAATACACCTTCACAAGCGCATGACGAATTGACCGAAACGGCATTACGTTTATGCATATATGCATGAACTGGGGCATGCTGCGCTTCGACTGGGCCCGTGCGCGGGCCTTTCTCGCCACCGCCGAGACCGGCAGCCTCTCGGCTGCGGCGCGGGTGCTGAAACTGGCCCAGCCCACTGTGGGCCGGCAGGTCGAGGCGCTGGAGCGCGAGCTGGACGTGACACTTTTCGAGCGGATCGGAAAGCGCCTCGTCGTGACCCCCGACGGGCTGGACCTGCTCGAGCATGTGCGCGCCATGGGCGAGGCGGCGCAGCGGGTGGCGCTGATCGCCTCTGGGCAGAGCCAGAGGCTCGATGGCCCGATCCGCATCACCGCGGGCGAGGCGGTGAGCGCGTATATCCTGCCCTCTGTGCTAGAGACCCTGCGCGCCGCCCATCCCGATATCGAGATCACCATCGTCGCCACCGGCCAGCAGAGCGATCTGCAACTGCGCGAGGCCGATATCGCCATCCGCAACGCCCAGCCCACCCAGAATGACCTGATCGCGCGCCGCACGCCCGACCGCCCGGCGAGCCTGTTCGCGCGGCGCGACTACTTGGAGCGGCTTGAGGGAGACCTCTCTCGCGCCGATTTCATCGGCTTCGAGGGCAGTGCCAACATGGCCCGCGCCCTGACCGGGCGCGGCTACCCGGTCGAAGCGCGCCAGTTCCGCATCCTCTGCGAGGCGCATCTGGTGCAATGGGCCTATGTCCGGCGCGGCATGGGCGTGGGGCTGATGATGGACGAGATCGCGCTGGCCGATCCGGACATCGCGCGCGCCGTGCCGGGCTTCAGCGTGCCGGTGCCGATGTGGCTGCTCGCCCACCGCGAGGTGCGCACCTCCCGCCGCGTGCGCGTGGTGTTCGACATGCTCGCCGAGGCGCTCAGCCGTCCGCCAGCGCCTGCCGCACCACTGGCTTGAGGCGCAGGCCATGCCGGCATGGGCGAGTTGGAGATGCATGGCGGGGTCTGGAACAGCATACCCGCGAAAAGGGTGAGGCGGCGATCATGGCTTGCGGTTCGGTTTAGGAAACGAGCCCCCGGTCGGTTTGCGGTCGGTCGGTTCGCGGCTGCGCCTTGGAGTCCGGTCTCCTCCGCGCCGCACATCTCCTCGACGACCCGCGCTTCGCTCAACCCTCGCGTGGCGGAGTATCGGGTAGGGGAGAATTATCGCGGCGGGACGGCCGCCCCGCCGCGGGGTTGTCAGGCAGACTGCGACTGTATCTGCGTCATCCACAGCAGCCCGAACAGCAGGAGAGCTGCAGACAGGGCGGCGGCGCCCGTGCGGACCGAGTTCCAGAAGGTCCAGCGCGGCACGTAGCTTTGCAGCCAGTAGTCCCGCGTGGCCTCGGAACTCAGCTCCATCCCGGCCAGCGCCTGGTTCATCGGCACGTTAAAGGCGACCGTGACTCCGAAGCAGCCGAAGAAATAGACCAGCGCCGCGAGCCCAATGAGCATTCCCGCCGGGCCAGAAAGCCCGACCCAGGCATAGCCTGCGATCACAACCGACAGCGCAGCCATGCCAAGGAACAGGGCCATGAAGACCCAGCGAAATACCTCGCGGTTGATGACCTGCATGGCCTCCACGCCGCCCACGCCGCCGGTCAGCGCAAGCGAGCGCATGATGAAGTCCGAGAAGGCGAGAAAGACGCCCGCGACCAGCGCGTAGGCGAGGATCGAGAGCTGCAGAAGAACGAAGAAGGTGGTGGACATGGCTGGTCCTTTCCAAATCGGGGCGTCTTGAGGGAAAAGGCGAGCCGCTAATCGCGACCCGCCCCGGCGACCGGCCCGCTCAGTGCATGATCGAATGCATCACCACCGTCTCGCAGTGGCTCTCGGACCAGAGGTCGACCACCGAAAGCGTGCCCTTCCAGCGGTCGACGATCTGGCCTGCGCAGTCGTCGCGGATCTGCTCCATCGTCATGCGATAGGCGAGATTGCCGTGCTGGAACTTGGTTAGTTCCATGTTCGCCATGAAGCGGTCCATGAAACCCGGCCAGAGAGCGCCGACCGTATCGCGCACGTCAAAGGCATAATCCCGCGCCGTTTCCACGTCCTGCCGGTTGCCGAGGACAGACACATGGCCCGAAAGGAAATGCTCGAAATCGTGGGCGAGAAAGGTCTCGAAACTCGCCATGTAGCCTTCGAGGTTGCTGGTGCCGCCGAAATTCATGAAGGGCGCTTCGCCGGGTGTGATCGTGTCGACTGCCATCAGGAAACGCTGCTCGGGCAGGTAGATCATCACGTCGGTATCCGCCGAATGGAAACGCGCCGTGGCAAGCTCGATCGGAACGCCCCCGATGGTCAGGGAAA
Source organism: uncultured Alphaproteobacteria bacterium (assembly GCA_963799285.1). Lineage (GTDB taxonomy): Bacteria > Pseudomonadota > Alphaproteobacteria > Rhizobiales > CAWCWK01 > CAWCWK01. Next base: position 2,215,213 of record CAWCWK010000004.1, on the reverse strand, counting down.
CCTGCTCTTCGAAGGTTTCGGTGGGCTGCAGCACACCGCGCAACGGGTTGGCCGCAAGGCTGTCGGCATTGGCCTTGGCCCCGATTACCGTCAGACCCTTGATGTCCGAGAAGAAGGCCCCGCCGCCGTTGTGGTCGGCATGTTTGTGGCTGAGGATGAAATGCGTGATCGGCACATTGGGTGCGGCCATCTCGATGGCCATTCGCAGCCGCTCGCCGAAGCTTGGCGGCGCATCGAAGACGACGACGCCCTTGTCGGTGACGAGAAAGGCCGATTGATAGATGAGGTCAGTCACGAAGAACAGGCCCGGTTCGATCTCGCTCAGGTGCAGACCAAATTCTGTGTTGATCCGCGCCGCCCGCTCCCGCATCGCGTGCAGTTCCGGCGCGAAGTGGCGAAAACTGTCGGGGTGGTCGATCTCGACCGAGATTGTGTTGGCCGGGTTGTGATCGTGGCTCGGGCCGGCGGTGACGGAGGTGGTGGTGCCGATGAACGCGAGGCAGGCGATGGTCGATACTGTGGTGCTGAGTTTCATGGTCGACTTCCTTATTTAGAACGATAGGGAAGCAATAGGCGAAGCCCGGCGCGCGATATTGACCGAGACGGCCAGCCTTTTGACCGACAATGCCAAGCCGCCGGACCGGCAGGCGGGGCGAACGAAAATGGCGCCGGAATTACCGGCGCCCCCCCCTCGATCGCACGGATGTGATTGGCTCAGGCTGGCGCAAACAGCGCGATGTCCATATCGGCCGCCGACGCCCTGAGCGGGGCCAGTGCCTGATATTCGGGCGAGTTGTACCAGGTCTGCGCGGCCTCCACGCTGGGAAACCGGACAAGCGCCACGCCCGGCGCGTTCCAGGCACCCGACAGCGTCTCGGAAAGCTGACCGTCGAGGATCAGCTCTCCGCCATGGGCGGCGAGTGTGGGGCCGGCAGCGGCGGCATAGGCTTCCATCTTTTCGGCATTCCGGACGGTAACGTTTGCGACGAGATAAGCGGTCATTGAAGCCTCCTTGGGCGGCGTAGTTGCGATCTGTGCGGCTCGAGATCTCGCACGCCAATCGCTTCCGGGCTTGACCGTGTCTGCCAAGTCCTTGACCGCCGCCGCCAAAGCGGATCAGAGCCCGGCGCGCCCTTTGCGGTAGCTTGCCGGTGTCTGCCCGACCCAACGTTTGAACGCGCGGGTGAATGAGCTTTGCTCGGCGAAGCCGGTCAGGAAAGCGATCTCCGCGAGGGAATGCTGCTCGTCCTTCAACAATCCCACCGCAAGGTCGCGTCGGGTTTCCTCGGTTAGGGTCTGGAAGCTTACACCGTGCTCCGACAGGCGGCGATGAAAGGAGCGCGCACTCAATCCGAGGGCGCGCGCGATATCCACCATGCGCGGAGACCCCTCGTTCAGCGCCTGCGCGATGGCGCCCTTCGCGCGGCTGACCAGCGTGACCTCTTCGGCGATCTCGGCGAGCTCGGCATCGAGGTGTGACGCGAGATACCGGGATATCCCCTCGTCGCCGAGGATGTTCGGCTGCGCGAGCGTCTCCGGCGAGAACAAGATCGCGTCGATCCCGGCGTCGAATTGGACCGAGCAGCCGAACCACGCTTCGTGCGCGGCGACCGATCCGGGCGCGCCGTGACGCACGAACACCTGCACCGGCGTCACGGGCACCGGGCTGACCTGCCGGGCGATGGAAATCGCGCTGGCGAGCGTTGCCTCGTTCGACAGACGCAGGCCCAACCGCCTCTCGCCGGCGCGGTGCAGGATGAAGAGCGTGCCCCGCGGATCCGGGCGCAGTTCGTATTCCACGACACTGGTCCAGAGCCGCGCATAGCGCTCGACCCGCGCGTAGGATCCGCCGAGCGTCGTTGCCGCCTTGAATGCCAGTCCAAGGGCACCGTATTCGTCCAGACGCATCGCGGCACCGGTGCGCACGGGCAGGTCGGTGACGTCGACCTGCGCCCCGATGCGTTCGAGCATGTCGTAGTAGGATTCGGCCGGGATCATCGCCTTGGGGTCCCATGGGCCGTCCGGGTCGATTCCGGCCGCGTACAGAAGCGCGGCGGAATCGATGCCGCTGCCTGCGGCAGCAACCATCTTTCGCGCGAACAGAGACGTGACATAGCCCATGTCCCGTAGACTACCGCCCGATATGCCGGGCACCAAGAGCAGTGGCGGGCCCGTCGAAGTCGTGGCGGCCGCCGCCAACGCTTGGGGCTAAGTAGGGATAACCAGGCCTCAGGGATCGAGTTCGACATGCCGTGTCCCGTCGAAGGTCCGCTCCTTCGAATGGCCGTCGGGGCCGACCTCGACCCTGATCCGCTTCCGCAGATTCGAGAAGCTGTCGAACCGGACCACGTCCACGGCGTCGTCGAGGTCGAGCATCAGCCGGAACCACCCGGGCCGGACCTGGTCGGCCGTAAGCACCGTCGCTGCGAAGGGCTGCGACAAGTAGCGCCCCGTGACCCGCCCGCCGGGCGTCCAGTCTTGCGGCGGGCGGTCGCGGATCGCGGCGTGCAGCGCGTTCCAGTCACGGAACCCGTAGTCTCGGGCGACCCGCTCCAGCGCCCGCGCGTGGCCGATCGCCTCGCCCTGTCCAGCGAGGAACGCGCGCAGCCGCTTGGCCTTATCTTTCGCTTGCGAGAGTGTGGAAAGCACCTGGTTCATGCCCGAACCTCCGCAGCCCTGTTGAAGAGACCCCAGCGCAGCGACTGCACCCGTGCGACCTGCGCCAGGACGAGGCCCGTCAGCCCAAAGAGCAGGACCTCCGCGGCGGGTGCCGCCAGCCAGATGCCCACCTCGCCAACCAATCCTGCAAGCGCGAAGGTCAGCGGCATGGCGAAGAGGTAGGGCTTTGAGAGACCAAGGATGGCTGCACGCCCCGCATCGCCGATGGCCTGGAAATGCATGGCAATCATCATGAGCGGCCCCGCGGCGAAGAACCCAGCCGAGATCACCGGCAGGATGCGCGCGACCTCCGCGATGACGACCGGATTCGATACGAAGGCCGATCCGACCGGCTCGGCGAAGACAGTCATGCCAGTTTGCAGAACGAGGCAGTAGCCGAAGGCCGCAAGGGTGGCTGTCCGAAGGCTGGCATCGCTGCGCAGGAAGGCACCTGCGCCGTAGTTGTTCCCCGTGATCGTTTGCATCGCATGGGCGAAGCCCAAAAGCGGTAGGAAGGCGAAGGTGATCAGCCGCGTGACGATGCCGTAGGCCGAGATGGTCGCGTCGTAGTCGGGCGCCTCGACCCATTGCAGCGCGGCGATGATCGCGCCCGATCCGAGCGCGAGCCCGATGAAGTTGATGCTCTGCGGCAGACCAGCGGCTGACTGGCATAACCGCGCCCATGGTGCTGGACGGCGCGATGAACGGGGCCGCCTTCCTTGCCTACACCGAACAACTGCTCGCGCCGAGCCTGCGCAAAGGCGACGTGGTGATCCTCGACACCCTACCTGCCCACAAAGTCGCCGGCGTCAGAGATGGAAAAGCATATGCCTGAACACACTTGCCGCGCGCAGCAGCGAGAATGCCTTCGCCAAGCTGAAAGCACTGCTGCGCAATGCGGCCGAGCGCACTATCCCAGACCTGTGGCAAACCACCGGCCGCCTCCTCGACGTCTTCGAACCCGCCGAATGCGCGGACTCCTTCCAAGCCGCAGGATACGAGCCGACCTGAACCGAATCCGCTCTAGCGGTACGGCTCCGAACACGTTCTTGGCTCCCTTGCCGGACCGCTTGTCATGGGGGTACGGGCGCGCTCGGACCTGGTGCCCTTGCCGCCGCGCGCCGTCAGTCGAGACGGGGGTCGAGGACGAACTTGATGCCGTCCGCCGCCAGCGAGCGGTCGAAGGCCTCGCGCCAGCGGGTGAGCGGCAGGACCTCGCTGACCAAGGGCTCCAGCGCGACCGCGCCCGACACGATCAGCGGCATGGCGCGGGCCCAGGACCTGGGGGTCGAAGCGAAGCCCGAGGTCAGGGTCAGCTCGTGATAGCACACGAGATCGAGCGGCAGCGTCGCCTCGTGGCCCGACAGGCCCATCAGCATCATGCGACCGCGCTTTCGAAGGGCGCACAGGGCATCGACCGAGCCCGGGCCCGTGCCCGAGCACTCGACGGTGCCATCGAAACGTCCCGCGATTTCGTCCTCGCCGACGCGGGAGACGGCGAACCCGAGATCGGCTGCGCAGGCGAGCCGGGCGGCGTCGCGGGCCGTGCCGCGTACCGTGATGCGGGCTCCGCAGGCGCGGGCGACCTGCGCCGCGATGAGGCCGATGGCGCCCGGCCCGATCACGAGGATATCGTCGCCCGGTCCGATATAGGGGGCTTCGCCGAAGAGCGAGTTCGTCACGCAGGCCACCGGCTCGGCGAGCGCCGCCGCGGCATCGGACAGATCGTCCGGCGCGGCGTGGAGGGCGTGGGCCGGCACCTCCACGCGCGGCGCCATCACGCCGTTCACATGGGTGCCGATCGAGCGGCGGTCGCCACACATGTTCGGCCGCCCGTCGCGGCAGTAGCGGCACGTGCCGCAGGTGTCGAAAAAGGTCTCGCAGACGACGCGGCGGCCGAGCGCGGCCTTCTCGACTCCGTCCCCGACCGCGACCACGCGCCCGCAGACCTCGTGGCCGATCGTGATGGGCGGCACGACCCGGTATTCGCCCTTGAGGATGTGAAGGTCGGTGCCGCAGATCCCGGCCGCGCCGACCTCCAGCACCACGCGGCCAGGGCCGGCGACGGGCTCGGGGCGTTCCTCCAGCCCGAGGTCGCCATCGGCGTTGGAGCGTTTGGTCAGGCCTAGCATCGGATGGTCTCCCGTGCGTGCGCGGCCGACCTTTCTTCAAGCCGTTCGCCAAGCCCTTCACGCAGCGCCTCGGCGCGGGCGACGAGGGCGAGGACGAGGGTCATGCAGCCGGTCAGGCCGCGCATCCCGGCGTGGAGGCCCTCGGCGACGTCGAGCCGGTGGGTGGCGTGGGGCACGAGGGGCGAGGCGGCGCCGTCGGTGATCGCGAGCACGGTCGCGCCCCGGGCCGCGACGGTGGCGACGATATCGGGCGTTACCGAGTTGTAGGGGCTCAGCGAGATCGCCAGCACGGTGTGGGCCGGGCCGAGGCACCTCGCCTGGTCGAGCGCGCTGTCGCCGACATGGTCCATCAGCGCGCTCGGCATCCGGGCCTGCCCGAGGAGGAGGGCGGCATAGGCGGCCACCGGAAAGGCCCGCTTCGCGCCGGTGACGTGGACGAGCGGCGCGCGGGCGAGCGCGCGGGCCACCGCTTCTGCTTCCGGTCCGTCGAGATCGCGCTCCAGCGCAACCAGCGCCGCGTGCCCCGCCCGCGCGAAACCGGAGACGAGACCTGCGCCGCCCCGCGCGGGCGCTTCCCCGGGGGCCTCGCGCACATGGTCCTTGAAGAGGGCCTGGAGGTCGGTGAAGCCGGCGAAACCGAACGTCTTGGCAAAGCGCACCAGCGTCGAGGGCTGCGTGCCGATGGCGGCGGCGAGCGAGCCGGTGGTGCCGAGCGCGACGTCGCTCGGGTTCTCCCAGAGATAGGCGGCCACTTCGCGCAGCCGGCGCGGCAGGTGGGCGGCACCCGACGAGAGAACGGCGCGCAACTCCTCGTAGCTGCCCGGCGGGCGATGGCCGAGCGCGGCGGCCGAGCGTTTGGCGATGTCGGGGGCCGTCATGCCCGCAGCGCCCGCTCGCGCCCGTAGGCGACCATGAAGCCGATCAGGGTGAGCCCGAAGACGATCTGGCGGGCGGCGGCGTCGAGGGCGAAGGTCGTCAGGAGCGCCGTGAGGAAGGTAAGGAAGATCGCGCCCGCGATCGTGCCCCAATAGGTGCCCCGCCCGCCGGCCAGCGCCGTGCCGCCGATGACGACGGCGATGACGGAGGGCAGCACGTATTGCTCGCCCGCGCCGACGAAGACGGTGCCGGTGTAGCCCAGAAGCACGAAGCCCGCGAGGCCGGCGAACATGCCGCCCAGCGTATAGGCCAGCGCCCGGGTGCGCGCCACGCGCACGCCCGCCACCCGGGCCGCGACGTCGTTGGTGCCGATGGCGTAGAGGTCGAGCCCCACTTTTGTGCGCCGCAAGACCAGCGCGAGGACGATCGCCAGCCCGGCCCACACGCAAAGCACGCCCGGCAGGCCGAGAAAGAGCGGGCGCGCCACGAGGGCGACCAGAAGCTCGGCCGCGCGGCCCGACGGCTGGCCTTGCGTCAGGACGACCAGGAGCCCGGTGATGACGCCGGCCAGCCCCAGCGTCATGACGAGCGGTGGAATGCGCAGCACCGTCACGCCGAACCCGTTGACCGCGCCGGCCAGCGCGCCGACGCCGAGCGCGGCCAGGAGGGCGAGGGGCACGTTGGCGTCCGCCCCGCCCATCACGTCGCCGGAGACGAGGGCGGCGAGGCTCATCACCGAGCCGACCGAGAGGTCGATCCCCTCGCGGCCCGACAGGACGACGAGCGTCTGGCCGGCCGCGACGAAGGCGAGGATGGCGGCGACGGTGAGCTGGCGCACGATCTGGGTCGGCGCGGCAAAGCCCGGCGAGACGAGATGCCCGATGAGGAGGATGGTCAGCGCGCCCAGGAAGGCGGCCACCGGCGGGTTGTCGCGCAAGGTGCCCCAGGCCCGGGCGGGCAGGGACGGCGGCACGGTCGCGGCGTCGCTCATCGCCCCCTCCGGCTGACGAAGACACCGGCGGCGAGCGCGACGAGGATGATCGCGCCCTGCACGATCGACTGATAGACGTAATTGATCTGGGCGAAGAAGATGACGTTGTTGACCAACCCCAGGATCGCGCCGCCCAGCATCGAGCCGATCACCCCGCCCCAGCCGCCCGCCAGCGCCGTGCCGCCCAGCACGACCGCGCTCACCGAGCCGAGCGTGAAGGCCTGGCCCATGAGCGGATCGCCCGCTCCGGTCTGCCCGAGGATGCACAGCGCCGCGACGGCCGAGAGCAGCCCGGCCAGCATGTGCGAGCGAAGGCGCACGGTGCCGACATCGAGCCCGGTCTGGAAGGCGGCCTGCACGTCGCCGCCCACGGCCGTCAGATGGGTGCGAAAGCGGCTGCGGCCGACCAGGACCGCGACGAGGACGAGGCCTGCGAAGACGATCACCGGGGTCGGCACGCCCAGCACCGCGCCGCCATAGGTGAGGTAATAGGCCGGCGGCAGCAGCCCGCCCGCCTGGGGCAGCACGACGAGTGCCAGCCCGCCGATGATGACGCCCGTGGCGAAAGTCGCGACGATCGGTTGGAGGCGCAGGACCGAGATGATCGCCCCGTTGACCCAGCCGCAGGCCGCGCCGACGGCGAGCCCCGCCGCCATGGCGGGCGCGAGCGCCCAGCCCGTGCCGCCCAGCGCCTCCACGATCACGATCACCACCACGTTGACCAGGCTGACGATGGCGCCGAGCGAGAGATCGATCGAGCCGCCGAGCACGACATAGGTCTGGCCGACCGCGATGATCATCATCGGCAGGAAGGTCGCCAGGTTCGACACCATCACGCCGGACTGGAAGAACGCGTCCTGATAGGCCGCGTTGACGGTGCAGAGCAGGACGAAGAGGAGCGCCGAGAGCAGCCATGGGCGGCGGCGGATCATCTCGGTGGGCGAGCGAAGGGTGCGGGGCTCGCGGGACGGGGCACCCGCGCGCGTGGTCTCAGGGGACCTCTCGGCGGTCGTTTCGGCAGCGGTCACGGTGCGCGTCTCGGTATGAGCCTCATGCGGCATCCAGTGCGGCCTGGTAGAGATGGAACTCGCTCAAGCGCTCGCCCGCCAGCTCGTCCACCACGCGCCCGCCGTTGAAGACGAGGACGCGCGAGGCGTTCTCCAGAAGTTCGGCGTCCTCGGAGGCGTGGAGGAGGACGGCGGCCCCGCCCTCGCACATCGCCCGCACGAAGGCGTAGAGGTCGCGCTTGGCAGCGATGTCGATGCCCTTGGTCGGATCGTCGAGGAGGAGGACGCGCGGGTTCGTCGCCAGCGCCCGGGCGAGGATGACCTTTTGCTGGTTGCCGCCCGACAGCGAGCGCAGCGGCGCGGCATAGCCTGCGAACCGGATCGAGAGCTTGTCGACCAGCGGCTGCACGAGCCGGCGAAGGGCCTCGCGCGGAAAGAGGGCCGCGCCGCGCCGCGCCATCTCCGAGACCGTCAGGTTCTCCAGGATCGGCCGGCCGGCGAGCGCGCCCATCCGCCCCCGATCGCCCGAGACGAAACCGATCCCGTGGCGGATCGCGGCGGCGGGGGCGAGCCTGGCGATGCGTGCGCCGCCGATCGTCACCCGGCCGGCGCTGGCGGGCGCGAGGCCGTAGAGCGCGTGCAGAAGCGCCAACTGGCCCTGGCCCTGGAGCCCGCCGAGGCCCAGTACCTCCCCGGCGCGCAGGCGCAAAGTGGTGGGCGCAAGGCCGGGCGCGGTCAGCCCCTCGACATCGAGGAGAACGGGCGCCGCCTCGCCCACCGCGCGGTCGGAAGCGCCAGCCTCGCTCGTCGCGTCCTGGCCGATCATCAGCCGCACGATCTCGTCGGCGTCCGTTTCGCCCGTCTCCAGCGTTGCGACCGTCTCGCCGTTGCGCATCACGGTGATGCGGTCAGCGATGGCGAAGACCTCGTCCAGCCGGTGCGAAATGAAGACGATCGACGTGCCGCGCGCCTGCAGCTTGCGGATGACGGCGAAGAAGGCCTCGACCTGATGGCGATGGAGCGAGGCCGTCGCCTCGTCGAAGATGACGATGGCGGGGTCGAGCGCGAGCGCCTTCACGATCTCGACCGTCTGCTGCGCGTCGACGCTGAGGTCGCCGGCCAGCGCATCGAGGTCGAGACCGCCGGCGAGGCCCGCCAGATCGCCCGCGATCAGCGCGCGGGCCCGGGCGAGGAGGCCCTTGCGATCGACGAGGCCGATGCGGGTCGGCTCGATGCCGAGAAGGATGTTCTCCGCCACGCTCAAGGTGGGGATGAGGCTCGTTTCCTGATAGACGGTCGCGATGCCCGCGCGGCGGGCCTCTTGCGGCGTGGCGTGGGCGACCTCGCGGCCCTCCAGGGTCAGCCGCCCGGCATCGGCCGCCACAGCCCCGGCCACGATCTTGCAGAGCGTGGACTTGCCGCAGCCATTGGCGCCCATCAGGACGTGGACCTCGCCCCGCGCCAAGGTGAAATCGGCCTCGGCGACCGCGACGAGCGCGCCGAAGCGCTTGGCGATGCCCGTCGCCTGGAGCGCTGGCGCATGCAAAGCGGGGGCGGCCTCTTGGACCGCTCCCTCATCGAGGATCGAAGCGAGGCTCAATGCGCCGGGCTCACTGGAAGAAGCGGCCCTTCAGCGTCTCCGGGTCCTCGACCAGGCTCTGGAAATAGGCGTCCGACTCGGCGCTCATGCCGTCGGCGATCTCGGCGATGTTGTCGCTCGTCACCAGCGGGACCGGGACGTAGAGCGCGTTGCCGTTGGGCCCGCCGAGCGCGTCGTCCTTCAGCGTCTCGCCCTCCAGCAGCATGACCGCGACGTGGAGCGCGTTGGCCATGGCGCCGGGCGGGTTGACGGAGGCGGCGGCCGTCCAGCCCTTGTCGTTCCACTGCTGGACGAAGCTCTTCCTCAACTCGCCCGTGACGGGCAGATCGGTCTTGCCCTCGGTCTCCAACGCGCGCCAGACGCCCTCGGCGTGGCCGTCCTGCGTCCAGATGGCGTCGAGATCAGGATAGGTCGCGAGGAGCGTCTGGGTCGCCTGCTGCGCCTTGGCGCTGTCCCAGTCGGCGTTGACGGCGTTGACGACCTCGATGCCGGGATATTCGCCGAACACCTCTTCGTAGCCCTCCACGCGGGCCTGATTGGCCGGGTGGCCCGCGATGCCGTTGACGGTCGCGACCTGGCCCTCGCCCTCCAGCGCCTCGGCCAGCCACCGGGCGGACTGCTTGGCCCATTGCTTCTGGTCGATGCCGACGAAATAGGCGTCCGGCGAGGTGACCTCGCCATCGGTCGCGATGACGATGATGCCGCGTTGCGCGGCCTGCGCGAAGATCGGGTTGAAGGCGGTCGGGCTGTTGGGGTTCACCAAGATGGCATCGACGCCCTGGTTGATGAAGTTGCGCACGTCCGCGATCTGGCCCTGGACGTCGATGTTCTTGGACTGGACGAGAAGCTCGACCGTGATGCCCTGGTCGGCCCAGGCCGCGGCGGCGTCCTGCGTCTCCTGGATCATCTGGGTGCGCCATTCCGAGCCGACCCAGCCGTTGGAGACGCCGATCGTGTAGCTCTTGTCCTGCGCCAGCGCGCCGGTGAGCGCGGTCGTGGAGAGGGCCGCGGCGGCGGCGAGGGTGAGAAGGGTCTTCATGGGGGGGCTTCCTTCCGTGGGATGGCGGCCTTTGCGGCCTTTCGTGGTCTTCGTCGGGCGGCTCTGGCGGCCGCCTTGAGCGTCAGGCGGGGATCTCGGTCCACCGCCCGTCGGCCTGGCTGGAATTGACGGCGGCCTCGATGAAGGCCATGCCGAGCGCTCCGTCCTCGACCGTGGGGACGGAGGCGACGACCTCGGGCGGCGGCGCGGTGCCGTCGCGCCGGCAGCGGATGAGCGTGCCGGCGTCGCGGTAGAGATTGGCGAAGGCCTCGATATAGCCTTCCGGGTGGCGCGCCGGCATCCGCGACGCGCGCTGCGCCTCCTCGCCCGAGTGCGGCCCGCCCCGCGCGAGGGTGCGGGTCGGCTCGCCGAGCGGCGTGAACTGAAGCGCCTCCGGGTCGAGCCCCGACCAGGCGAGCCCGCCCTTATCGCCATAGACCTTCAGCGACAGGTCGTTCAGGTGACCGGGCGCGACTTGGCTGGCCGTCAGCATACCCCGCGCGCCGCCCTTAAAGCGCAGCATGACGTGGGCGTTGTCGTCCAGGACGCGCCCGTCGACCATGGTCGCGAGATCGGCCGAGACCGCCTCCAGGGCTAGCTGCGTGACGAAATGCGCGAGGTTCTGCGCGTGGACGCCGATATCGGCCAGCGCGGCCGAGCGGCCGGAGCGGGCCGGGTCGGTGCGCCATTCGGCCTGCTTGAGGCCGTCGAGCTCGGCCCTGGTGGAGAGCCAGTCCTGCATGTAGCTCGCGTGCACGACGCGGATGCGGCCGATGGCGCCCTCGGCGATCATGGCCCGCATCTGGCGCACCATCGCGTAGCCGGTATTGTTGAGGGTGACGGCGAAGACGACGCCGGCCTCGCGCCGCGCCGTCACGAGCGCGTGGGCGTCCTGAAGCGTCGTCGTCAGCGGCTTGTCGCAGATCACGTCGAGCCCGGCCGCCATGGCGCTCAAGGCGACGGGGGCGTGCATGTGGTTGGGCGTCACGATCGCGACCGCCTCGGCGCCGTCGGGCCGGGCCGCTTCGGCGCGCATCATCTCGTCATAGCTCGCATAGCTGCGGGCGGGATCGAGCCCGATGTCCCGGGCCGACGCGGCCGCGCGCTCGGGGTCCGACGAGAGCGCCCCGGCGACGAGCGCGAACGCATCGTCGAGCCGCATGGCCATGCGGTGCACCGCGCCGATAAACGCGCCCTGCCCGCCACCGACCATCGCGACGCGCACCCGCCGCTCTGCACCGTCCGCCCTGGCCTGGACCATGTCGGCTCACCTCCCTCGACCGGCGCGAGAGGCCGGTTCCGTCCGGCCCGTCTGTCGCAGGCCTTGACGTTCCCATAGTTGCGATACGAATGTTCCATCTGTCAACTGCGTGGAATGAAAGTTTCATTTCGCGCCGGGCAAGGGCAAAGTGCGGGCCACGTCGCGGGCTCGCCGGGAGGAGCAGATATGGAACTCGGACTTCTGACGGCGCCGTTCCCCGACACGCCGCTCGACGAGGTGGCGGCCTGGTCGGTCTCGGAAGGCTTCACGGCGCTGGAGATCGCCTGCTGGCCGGCGGCCGGCGGCGAGGCGCGCCGCTATGCCGGCACGAGCCATATCGACGTAGCGAACTTGCGTGGGCCGCAGGCGCGCGAGCGGGCTGCCGGCCTCGCCGAGGCCGGCATTACGATCTCGGGGCTTGGCTACTATCCCAACCCCTTGCACGCGGAGGCCGCACAGCGCGAGGCGGCGCTGACCCATCTTGGCCACGTCATCGACTGCGCCTCGGACATGGGCGTGCGCGTCGTCAACACGTTCTGCGGCGGCGATGCGGCCCTATCGCTCGACGAGAACTGGGCGCGCGCCCGCGAGATCTGGCCGGAGACAGTCGCGCACGCGGCCGACAAGGGCGTGCAACTCTGCTTCGAGAACTGCCCCATGCTCTTCACGCGCGACGAATGGCCGGGCGGGCACAACATCGCCTATTCACCCGCCATCTGGCGGCGCATCGTCGAGGAGTGGGACGGCAAGGTCGGCATGAACTTCGACCCCTCGCACCTCGTCTGGCAGATGATCGATCAGAACCGGATGATCCGCGAATTCGCCGACCACATCCACCACGTCCATGCCAAGGACGTGATGATCGACCGCGAAGGCCTCTACGATCACGGCGTGATGTCGGTCGGGATCGGCTGGCAGGTGCCACGTATGCCGGGGCTGGGCGAGGTCGACTGGCCGGGCTTCTTCGCAACCCTCTACGGCATCGGCTATGACGGACCCGTCATCGTGGAACACGAGGACCGGGTGTTCGAGGGCACGGACGAGAAAATCAAACGCGGCTTTCGGCTGGCGCGGGGCGTGCTGACGCCGTTCCTCGCGTGACGGACATCGCCGCCGCCCTTCAGAGGCCCGTCCTCGTGATCGGCCGGGTGGGGTTCGATGCGTTCACCGAGCCCAGCGAGGCGCTGGAGGACGCCGAGACGCCGAACCTCGGGATGGGCGGATCGGCAGCCAACACGGCGGCGGGCTACGTGAAGCTGGGGGGTGCGGCGAGCCTCCTCACCTGCGTGTCCGACGACGCGGTGGGCCGCTATTGCGAGTGACAACTCGACCACTACCGCATCGACCGCACGCATGTGCGCCGCGTCGGGGGCGAGGCCCGCACCTCGCTCGCCGTCTACGAGAGCCGCGTCGCGGGCCACCGCAACGTCATTTACCGCAACGGCGCAGCGGACTTCACTATCGATGTAGCTGACGTGGAGGCCGTCGACTGGTCGCGCTTCGGCGCGCTCGTCGTCGCGGGAACGGTGTTGGCCGCCGAGCCGTCGCGCGGCGCGGCCTTCCACGCCCTCGAAATCGCGCGAAGCCGAGGGCTCGCCGTCGTCTTCGACATCGATTATCGCCCCTATTCCTGGCCGTCGGCCGCCGAGGCTAGGGCCGTCCTCTCCCGCGCCGCGTTGATAGGAGACCTCGTTGTCGGCAATGACGAGGAGTTCGGCATCGTCGCCGGTGAGTTCGCGGAAGGCCTCGCCCACGCCCGCGCGCTCGGCCGAGACGGTCGGACGGCGGTCTACAAGATGGGCGAGCGCGGCGCCGTCACCTTCACCGGCGCGGAGGAGATCCGAACGGGCATCTTTCCAGCCGAAACGCTCAAGCCCACGGGCGCCGGCGACAGCTTCCTCGCCGGCCTCCTCGCCGGCCACAAAGACGGCCGCCCGCTGCGAGAGGGCCTCGCGCGCGCCAGCGCCTGCGCGGCGATCGTCGTCGCCCGGCCCGGCTGCGCCCCCGCCATGCCGACATCGCCGGAATTGGAGGCCTTTTTGGCCGCGCAGAACGACACCCCGCCGACCTTGCCATGAGGGGTGCGCGCGTCTGGTCGAGGGTCCGCCGGCCGAAGCGACGGCCGCGGCCGGGGCGTATCCGGTCACTCCCGGCGTGAAGGTGGCCGCGAGTTCGTCGATCGCCGCGGCCTCCCGACCGGTCCGAGGCCCCCTTTGCCCCTTAATGTCAAGCTTCGGCTCATGCGCGCCACGCCTGGAACAGGAGGCCCGAGGCGAGGGAGCCGGTCAGTGCGAGGACGACGTAGAGGACGAAGACCTCGCGCTTGGCGAGCGCCCAGACGGCGATGGCGGCGGGCAGGGAGGTGACGCTGCCCGCGACCAGGAAGGCCAGACCCGCGCCCGGCGTCATGCCCTGCTCGACGAGGCCGGAGATCAGCGGCAGCGCGGCGAAGCCGTTCAGGTAGGCGGACACGCCGACCAGCGTCGCCACGAGCACCGACCCGGCGCCGCCACCGCCGACGGCGGTCGCGACGAGGTCGGCCGGCACATAGGCGATCATCAGCGATTCCAGCACGAAGCCCAGCGTCATTCACTTGGCGAGGAACAGCGTCGTCTTCAGTGCCTCGCGGCCGAACTTTTCGCGGCGCGCTTCGTCGCGCCAGAAGGCCCAGACGGGCGGCTTCGGATTGCGCACGCTCGACGCGCAGCAGCCGCCATTGCCGACGCCCTCGCGCAGCGGATCGGCAAAGGCGCCGGCCCGCGTGAGGGTCAGGGTGACGTATCCGCCAAAGAGGCCGATGCCCACGGCGGCCATCGTCTGCGCGACCGCGAACTCGAAGCCCAGAATGCCCACCGACAGGGCGAGCATGGACGGGGAGGTGACCGGCGAGGCCAGCCAGAAGGCCATCACCGCCGAGAGCGGCACGCCCATCGCGAGCAGCGCCGCGATGAGCGGGATCACGCCGCACGAGCAGAAGGGCGACAGCCCGCCGAAGACCGCCGCGATCGCGATCATCAGAACCGGCGCCCCGGTAAAGGCCTTGGCGACCATGCCGTCCGCCCCGCTGGCCCCGGCATAGGCGGCCATCTCGATCGAGAGCAGCAGAAACGGCGCGGTCCCCCACAGCGCGTTGGCGGCGAAGACGGCGCTCGCACGGCCCTGCGCGGGGTCGATCAGGGCCACGACGAGCAGGATCGCGGCCGAGACCAGCTACACGCGCCCGTCCGACCAGACGTGCCGGCTGACGGCGCGCCCACGATCCGTGAAGCGAAGAACGGCTTCTATCATGACGTTATATCTAGGGTCCGGACCCATAACGGTTGATGCTAGGGCGGTGTCGTGATTCAGTTTTGGCAAGGAGGCTTGCCATGTTGGACCACGAGTTTTGGCTGTCGGATACGCAGTTCGAGCGGATCAGGCCGCATCTGCCCACCGATACGCGAGGCGTTCCCCGTGTCGATGACCGGCGGGTGATCTCGGGCATCGTGCACGTCATCAAGTCTGGCGGTCGCTGGGTCGATGCGCCAGCGTCCTACGGTCCCCGCAAGACGCTCTACAATCGCTTCGTGCGCTGGGCCGAGAAAGGCGTGTGGACGGACCTGTTCACCGCTTTGGCCGAGGCGGGTGGTCCACCGGCGCAGGTTCTCATCGATAGCTCTGCGGTGCGGGCGCACCGCTCTGCATCTGGAGGCAAAGGGGGGAGCGGAGCCAGGCCATCGGGCGCAGCCGGGGCGGACGAACGACCAAGATCCACGCCCTGACCGATGCCGCGTGCCGGCCTATCGCGTTCTCGATCACCGGCGGCAACGTCGCGGACGCAAGGCCGGCGAGGTGCTCTTGACCCGCCTGACGGAGGCCCCGGTCCTGCACGGCGATAAGGGCTATGATAGCAACGCGATCAGCCGGCAGGTCGAGGCCAAGGGCACGCTGCCCAACATCCCGCCCAAAGCCAATCGCCGCTGGAAGCCCGTCTTCTCCCCGGTCCTCTACCGCGACCGCAATGCTATCGAGCGCATGTTCTGTCGGCTGAAAGACTTCCGAAGGATCGCCACCCGCTACGACCGTAAGGCTATCAACTTCCTCGCCGCCGTCTGCATCGCTGCAACCGTCAGCTACTGGTTATGAGTCTGGATCCTAAGCCCCTTGGTGGCCTCGGTCTTGAGTGAGTAGAAGCGACCGTCGACCTCGAGGTCCGCCCCCCTGTGCGTCATGTCTTCCGTCCGTCTCGCGTCGTGCCCCGACCTCTTGAAGGACTGTTCGAGGATATGCTCGAAGTTTTCCTTCTTGAGCGCGACGCCGCTTGACGCGTGATGCGCCGCCAGCCGGGTTGAGAAGTACTCGAAGGCGTCTTCGTCCAAAAAATCCTTCCACAGGTGCTCTCGTTCCTGCTCCTCAGCGAACTTTGCGATGATTCCAGTGAGCACCTCTACTTGTATGGGTGACAGTCCCCAGAGTGCTTCGATCGCCTCCTCGATGTCCTGACGTTTGCCGTTCTCTCCGTCCAACAGTCACACTCCATCCCACTTGTCGTGGGCAGATCATATCCGCGGGAAAATGTGCGCACAATCAATCAGGACGGCCGGCCAGTCCCGCCTGACCTGCCCCATACGGTGGGTCCGGGTGCGAAGTTAGATTATCCGCGCCTCCTGGGCCATGGGTGGCGGGAGGCGAAGCGTAGCGAAGTCGGACGGCGGCCATGGCCCAGGAGGCGCTTTGTTGTTGCCGGATATGATGGTCTCAGGCGCCGGTGGCCGGTAACCCAGCGCGCTATGAGGCCGTACGGTGTTGTAGTGCCGTCGCCAGCCTTCGATTAGGACACGGGCCTCGGCCAAGGTATAGAAGATCTCCCCGTCCAGCAGCTCGTCGCGTAGCTTGCCGTTGAAGCTTTCGTTGAACCCGTTCTCCCAGGGCGACGCCTTCTCGATGTAGGCCGTGGCCACGCCGAGGCGGTCGAGCCATTGGCGGACCGCCGTCGCGGTAAACTCGGCGCCCTGGTCGGACCTGATGTGCTGAGGCGGCCCTCGCTCGGCGAAGAGGCTCGTCAGCGTAGCCAGCACATCGTCGCGCGTCAGGCGGCGGCCGATCAGGAGCGCGAGGCATTCTCGGCTGTACTCGTCGATCACCGTCAGGATGCGATAGGCGCGGCCGTCCTGGGTCCGATCTTGTACGAAGTCATAGGCCCAAACCTCGCCTGGTCGCTCAGGCCGCAGACGCACGCATGAGCCATCCGCAAGCCATAAGCGACCTCGCTTGGGCTGGCGTTTCGGGACCTTCAGCCCCTCGCGTCGCCAGATGCGCTCGATCCTTTTGTGGTTCACCGTCCAGCCCGCCGCCTGCAACAGCGCTGTGATCCGCCGGTACCCGTAGCGGCCATACTGACGGGCCAGTTCGATGACGTCCGCCGTCAGTGCCTCTTCGTCGTTACGGCCCCGCGGTGGCCGACGCTGCGTCGAGCGATGCTGGCGAAGAACCAGACAGACGCGCCTCTCGGACACGCCCGTCACCCCACGCACATGCTCAATCGCTTGCCGCCGGCGCGCGGGGCTCAGTAGTTTCCCCTGGCAGCCTCCGTCAGGATCACCTTATCCAGCGTCAGATCGGACACCGCCCGGCGAAGCCGCGCATTCTCGCGCTCCAGCTCCTTAAGCCGCTTGGCCTGGTCGGACCGCATTCCGCCGTACTCGCGACGCCACCGATAGTAGCTCTGCTCGGTCACGCCGATCTGGCGGGCGGCATCGGCCACCGTCGCCCTTGGGCGATCAGAACCTCAGCCTCTCGCAGCTTCGCGACGATCTCCTCAGGCGCGTATTTCTTCTTGCGCATCCCTCATCCCTCCATGGGCTCATCCGAACATAACGTCCGGACCCATCCAGAGGGGGCAGATCAGCTACACCACCACCCCAACGACCCGGTCGGAGTTCTGGCAGGCGAAGTTCGACGCAAACGTCGCTCGGGACAGCGCCGTTCGTACAAAACTCCTCGAAGATGGATGGCGAGTGGCGACGGTGTGGGAGTGCGCATTGCGGAAGCCGGATCAGGTTAGCACCACGACTGATCGTCTCGCGGCCTGGCTGCTCGTGGGGTCAGTCAGCATGGAGATCGATTAAAGCGATAAACTGCGAAGCGGGATCGTCACTACCGATTAGGAATGCAGCGGCTGAACCGTTACCCCACCGCTTTGCCAACATGGATATTGTTCGATTTCGGTTCCTTCTCGACGCGCGACCCTGAGATCGAAGTGTTTAGCGGAAAGCGGATTAAATTCATCTATTTCAATGGATTGGAAGAAGTTCATCAAATTTGCGCAGTCATCAGGTCCAGAGAATATCGCGCCCGAGAGACCGCTTCCGGCCCACCTAGTGCCCGAGCCAGTGCTCAGCCCCTCCCGCATAACCCCCGAATACAACGGAAAAATCCGGCCGCGGTCGGACCGGGAGAATGCTTCTGCGAGGGCAAGTGGCGGAGAGGGTGGGATTCGAACCCACGGTACCCTTGCGGGCACAACGGTTTTCGAGACCGTCCCGTTCGACCACTCCGGCACCTCTCCGCGGGTGCGCGAGGACGGGGGCCGTCTCCGCAGGTCTCTTGCGGGGCGCAGATAGGCCGGATTGGGGCGGGATGGCAAGAGGGGAGGTTGGGATGTGTCACGCAGCCTTGTGGTTCGTGTCGGCCGGAGATCGCCCTGCTTGTTCCGCGCGGCGCTGGGTGTCTCGGTCAAGGGGGGACGGGTCGGTCCGTCCGGCCGATGGTGGATGCGACCTGACGCGCAGTCGTCAAGCGCCGAGCGAGTGCTGCTGTGGGCTCGACAAAGAGGGCGCGCGGAGGGTCTTCGACCTTGACAGGACGGCAGCGGCCCATATAACTCGCCGCAATTGGCGCGGAGCGTAACGGCTCTCGCGCCCGATTTTTTTCAACACCCCGCTATTCAACACATAGCCAAGAGCAGGCGACACCATGTTCGCAGTCATCAAGACGGGCGGCAAGCAGTATCGGGTCTCCCCGAGCGACGTGCTGACCATCGAGCGTATTCAGGCCGAAGCCGGCACGATCGTCACCTTCGACGAGGTGCTGATGCTGGGCGACGACGACGACGTGACCGTCGGCGCACCCCAGGTCGAAGGCGCGGCCGTCGCGGCCGAGGTCGTCGAGCAGGCGCGCGGGCCCAAGGTCATCATCTTCAAGAAGAAGCGCCGCCAGAAGTATCGCCGCAAGAACGGCCACCGCCAGAACATCTCGATCGTGCGGATCACCGAGATCCTGACGGGCGGCGCCAAGCCCTCCATCGAGGCGACGGGCGAGCCGCGCTACCCGGCCTATGATCCGGCCGAGAAGGTCGGCATCGCCGCCGATGACGCGACGGCCGACGTCGCGCCCGTCGAGACGGCCGCCGAGGCTGCCGAGACGCTCGTCGCTGCTCCAACTGAGACGGCCGGCGACAACGCCAACGAGGCCGGCACACCGGCGCAGGTCGCCGACACGAGCCTCGACGAGGTCGCCAAGGCCGATGCGCCCGCGACGGCTGAGCTCGAGCCGCTCTTCGAGGCACCCGAGGGCAAGCCCGACGATCTCAAGAAGATCTCGGGCGTGGGCAAGGTCATCGAGGGCAAGCTGCACGCGCTGGGCATCAAGACCTATGCGCAGGTCGCCGGTTTCTCGGACGACGACATCGCGCGCGTCGATGCGGCGCTGTCCTTCAAGGGCCGCATCGCCCGCGAGAACTGGGTCGAGCAGGCCAAGGCGCTGGCCGCCGGTACCGACGAGGAAGAGTAACCCCCAGCCCGGCGTCTCGTCGCTCGCGGCGAGCGCGGCCGGGGTCAGATCAGGAGTAACATCTCATGGCACATAAGAAGGCAGGCGGCTCGTCCCGCAACGGCCGCGACTCGGCCGGCCGGCGCCTCGGCGTCAAGAAGTTCGGCGGCGAGCACGTCGTTCCCGGCAACATTATCGTCCGTCAGCGCGGTACGAAGTGGAAGCCGAACCAGAACGTCGGTCTCGGCAAGGACCATACGATCTATGCGCTCATCGAGGGCAACGTGACTTTCCGCACCGGCAAGGACGGGCGCAGCTTCGTCTCCGTCGCCCCGCTCGCGGAAGCGGCGGAATAGTCGGATCGATAGAGGCCGGACGATCGCGCTGGGTCGTTTGGCCATCGTCCAGTATCGAGCAAAGTCGAGGGAGGCCGCACGGCCTCCCTCTTTGCGTTTGGAGGGTGCCCGGTGACGGGAGTGTTGCGCGGGCTTGCCGCGGGTCTCGCAAGCCTCGTGCTCGTCGTCGCGTCTTATGTGGCGGCGGCGCTCATCGGAACGGTGATTCCGGGAGGCGGGAACGAGCGCCGCGCGGTTTCGGAGGATGCGCGGACGGTGACCGTCCACGTTATCGCGACGCCGATCCACACAGACCTCGTCCTGCCCATGCGGGCGGCGGGCATCGATCTCTCCGCTCTCGTGGCAGCACCGGCCTTCTCGGCCGACGAGGCGACGCTCGACCTCTGGCGGGGCGCCGTCTCCCACGTCGCGGTCTCTTGGGGTTCGCGCGCCTTCTTCGAGGGCGTGCCGACATGGGACCGGCTGCGGCCCGTCCATGTGGCCGCGGCCCTCGTGGACGATAGCGCCGTTCACCTCACGCTCCTCGGCGATCCGTCGGATATACCGGGGGCGGTGACGCTGTCGGTCTCGGAGGACGCCTATCGGGCGCTCGTCGAAGCGAATCGGCGCGGCCCTCGAGGGCGGTTTCGCCGACCCGAGGCCGCTTGCCGGGCTCGGTTATGCAGAGTTCGACGGCTTCTACGCCGGCGCCGAGACCTATCACGCCTTCCGGACCTGCAATGTCTGGATGGGTGATCTCCTGGCCACTGCCGGCGTACGGGTCGGGGTGTGGACGCCGCATCCGCAGGGGCTGATGTGGAGCCTCAGGCGCTCGCCGGCAGCGGGCGGGTAGCGCGCGGCGACTGCGATCACTAGGTCTGCGGCGCTGTCATTCGGGCGAAACATATGCGACGGCTCGCTTCCGGCCCCCCTCCTGCGGGTGGCCTGGGCGAGGCCGATCAGGCGAGAGATATTGGACAGGACATGAAGTTCCTCGATCAGGCCAAGATCCACATCAAGGCCGGCAATGGCGGCAATGGCTGCGTCGCCTTTCGCCGCGAGAAATACATCGAGTTCGGCGGGCCGAACGGCGGCGACGGCGGCAAGGGCGGCGATGTCTATGCCGAAGCCGTCGACAACCTCAACACGCTTATCGACTTCCGCTTTCGCCAGCATGTGAAGGCGGAGCGGGGCGAGAACGGCATGGGTAAGGACCGCTTCGGCGCAGGCGGCGACGATGCCGTCATCAAGGTCCCCGTCGGCACGCAGATCTTCACGGAGGACGAGGAGCTGGTCGCCGATCTCGACGTCGTGGGCGAGCGTGTTCTCCTGGCCTCCGGCGGCAATGGTGGCTTCGGCAATGCACGGTTCAAGACCTCGACCAATCGCGCGCCGCGAAACGCCAATCCCGGTCTTCCGGGCGACGAAGGCTGGTTCTGGCTGCGCCTCAAGTTGATCGCGGATGCGGGGCTTGTCGGGCTGCCCAATGCCGGCAAGTCGACCTTCCTCGCCGCGTCCTCGGCCGCCAAGCCGAAGATCGCGGATTATCCCTTCACCACGCTCCATCCCAATCTCGGCGTCGTCGGGATCGACGACGACAGTTTCGTCCTCGCCGACATCCCGGGTCTCATCGAGGGCGCGCATGACGGTGCGGGCATCGGAGACCGGTTTCTTGGCCATGTCGAGCGTTGCCGGGTGCTGCTCCATCTCGTCGACGCCGGCTCCGAGGACGTCGTCGCGGCCTACCGGACGGTGCGCGGCGAACTCGAGGCCTATGGCGGCGGCCTCGGCGAGAAGGCCGAGATCGTCGCGCTGTCGAAATCGGACATCCTGGAGGCGGACGCCCTCGACGAAGCCGCCGCCGCCCTGGAGGCGGCTTGCGGTCATCCGCCTCTGCGCGTCTCCGCCGCGACCCATAACGGCCTCGACCGCGTGCTGCGCCGCCTCATCTCGGAGATCCGAACCGACCGCGCCGCGGAAGCAGAGGCGGAAGCACCGCCCGCGCCGTCATGGACCCCCTGACCGAACGCGATTGAACGCTAAGGCCCCTCCCTCGTTGTCGTGACAGCTGTGTCTCGCAGCTGGAGTGTGTGCGTCTGCCGCGTGCGCCCCCGAGCCGAGACGTGTCGGCGGAGCTGCCGCAGGTCTCGTCACGCAATCACGAACACGGAGGAGGCCACATCATGCCAACCGTCCATCAGAACACGACCAACGGAACCTACGAAGTGCACGAGGAGGGCAAGGGCGTTCTCTTCAGCGGTGCCACACAGCAGGATGCCGAAGGCTGGGCACGCGAATACGCGGCTCGCGAGGGTGGCTCCGTCGGCCACGGCGAGCCGGTGACGACGCCCGCCCATATCGACGTGCCGCATGTCGAAACCGATCGTCTCATCTCGGCCGGCAAGGTCGAAGGCACTTCCGTCTACGGAACGAATGGCGAGAAACTGGGAACGGTGAAGGACGTGATGCTGTCCAAGGTGGGCGGGGAGGTCGCCTATGCCGTCCTCTCGATGGGGGGCTTCCTCGGCATCGGAGAGCGTTATCATCCGCTGCCATGGAGCTCGCTCGACTATGACACCGCACTTGGCGGCTACAAGATCGCCTATGACAGAGACCTGCTCTCCAAGGCTCCTACGCTGAGTGCCGGAGACGAGGCCCGTCTCGACGATCGCGCCTATGAGGATGAGGTCCACGCGCACTACACGGCCGACCCCTACTACGGCCGCAAGGTCTGATAACGCTTCGTCGGGGCTGAAGACGGCTTTCGACGTCTCCACGTGCATTTCTACGGGGCGGGCGCTACCAAGCGTTCGCCCCTCATCGCATTCCAGGGGCGCGCCTCCTCAATCGAACGCGACGCCCTCATGACGCCCTCCCTTTCCACCTTCCGCCGGATCACGGTCAAGATCGGCTCCGCCCTCCTCGTCGAGGACGGTGCCGTTCGAGGCGATTGGCTGGATGGGTTGGTGGCCGATCTCGCCAATCTGCGCGTGGCGGGCGCGGAGATCGTCATCGTCTCGTCGGGTGCCATCGCGCTCGGACGGGCGCGGTTGGGGCTCGGGAATGGGTTCCTCAAGCTCGAGGAAAGCCAGGCCGCCGCCGCCGCCGGGCAGATCGTCCTCGCGCAGACCTGGGCCGAGACGTTCTCGGCGCACGGCATCACGGCGGCGCAGGTGCTCCTCACGCTCGGCGATACCGAGGAGCGCCGCCGCTACCTCAACGCCCGCTCCACGGTCGGAACCTTGCTACGGCTCGGGGCGGTGCCGATCATCAACGAGAACGACACCGTCGCGACGACCGAGATCCGCTACGGCGACAACGACCGGCTCGCCGCTCGCGTGGCCGCCATGGCGTCCTGCGATGCGCTCGTCCTCCTCTCCGATATCGACGGGCTCTACACTGCCCCGCCGGCCACGAATGCGGACGCAGCGCATATTCCGGTCGTCGCCGGCATCACCGCCGAGATCGAGGCGATGGCGGGGGATGCGGGCTCGGCTCTTTCGCGCGGCGGGATGCGGACGAAGATCGAGGCGGCCAAGATCGCCCTGGGGGCCGGTTGCTCGATGGTCATCGCGTCGGGCCGCGTCGACCGGCCGTTGAAGGCTCTGGGGGAGGGCGCCCGCTCGACCTGGTTCCCTGCCGGCGCGAGCCCGCGCGCGGCCTGGCGGTCGTGGATTGCCGGGCAGGTGGCGCCGCAGGGCGCGCTCGTCGTCGATGCGGGCGCCATCGCGGCGCTCGGGCGCGGCAAGTCGCTGCTGCCGGCCGGCGTCCGCGCCATCGCGGGCACGTTCAAGCGCGGCGACGCCGTCACGATCCGCGCCGAGGATGGCGCCGAAATCGGTCGTGGGCTCGTCGCCTACGATGCGCCCGAGGCCCGCGCGATCGTCGGGCTGCGCACGGAAGACATCGCCGCCCGTCTCGGCTATGAAGGCCGCGCGGCCATGATCCACCGGGACGACATGGCGCTGCTCGGACCCTGAGGGCGGGCATTCACTGGGCAGGCGAGGAGGGCGAGATGAGCGAAGCGTACCGTCGGGATACCACCGCTCGATCGCCGCTCCACGTAGTCGAGACTGACGATGTCGCCGCTATGATGGCGCAGCTCGGACGTGACGCGCGCGCGGCCAGCCGCAGCCTCGCCCGTGCAACGACCGAGGCCAAGAACGCCGTCCTTCGCGAGGCCGCTCGTCAGCTGCGCGAGCGAGAGGCCGGCATCCTGGCCGCCAACGCCGAAGACGTGGCTGCGGCGCGTGCCAAGGGTCTCGCCGACTCGTTCATCGACCGGCTCACCCTCGATCCGGCGCGACTTGAAGGCGTGGCCGCCGGGCTCGAAGCCATCGCGGGTCTGGACGATCCGGTGGGCGCCACCATCGCCGCCTGGGACCGCCCCAACGGGCTCGCGATAGAGCGTGTGCGCACGCCGCTCGGCGTCGTCGGCGTCATCTTCGAGAGCCGCCCGAACGTCATGGCCGACGCCGGCGGGCTCTGCCTCAAGGCCGGCAATGCCTGCATCCTTCGCGCCGGCTCCGACAGCGCGCGAACGTCCGCCGCCATCCACGCCTGCCTCGTCGCGGGGCTGGAAGCCGCCGGCCTGCCCGCCGCCGCAATTCTGCGCGTGCCGACGACCGATCGCGCCGCCGTCGGCGAGATGCTGCGCGGCCTCGACGGCCATATCGATGTCATCGTTCCGCGTGGCGGGCGCAGTCTGGTCGAGCGGGTGCAAACGGAGGCGCGGGTGCCGGTCTTCGCCCATCTCGAAGGGATCGTGCATCTCTATGTCGACGCCTCCGCGGACGCAACGAAGGCCCGCGAAATCGTACGGAACTCCAAGATGCGGCGCACCGGCGTCTGCGGCGCGCTGGAGACGCTGCTGGTCGACGCGGCCTCCGAACTCCTCGCGCCCCTCGTCATCGATCTTCTCGACGCCGGCTGCGAGGTGCGGGGCGACGCAGCGGCGCAGGCCGTCGATTCGCGCGTCGTGGCGGCGGAGCCCGCCGATTGGGACACGGAGTATCTCGACGCCATCGTCTCGGTCCGCGTCGTCGCGGGTCTCGACGAGGCGCTCGCCCATATCGCGCGGCATTCCTCCGACCACACCGACGGCATCGTCGCGGAAGACGAAGCGATTGCCGCCCGTTTCCTCGCGGAGGTCGACAGCGCCGTCGTCGTCCACAACGCGTCCACTCAGTTCTCCGATGGCGGCGAGTTCGGCATGGGCGCCGAGATCGGCATCGCGACCGGGCGAATGCATGCGCGCGGGCCAGTGGGTGTCGAACAGTTGACGTCGTTCAACTATCGTGTGCGCGGATCGGGCCAGACGCGGCCTTGAGGAGGGCGGGCTGGACCGTACTGCCGCCGCACGGGGCAGGCCAGCGGATCGGCGTCTTCGGCGGCTCGTTCAATCCGGTCCATGAAGGCCATCTTCTCGTCGCCGAGACGGCGCTGCGGCGCCTCCGGCTCGATTGGCTCTGGTGGCTGGTGACGCCCGGCAATCCGCTGAAGAGCCACGGCGATCTGGCCGATATCACCGCACGTCTCAGGAGCGTCGCGGGAATCGCCGACCATCCGCGCATGATCGTCACCGCCATCGAGGCCGACCTTCGCACGCGCTACACCGCCGATACTCTGAGCGCCCTTGTCGCCCGCGCACCGGAGGCACGCTTCGTCTGGATCATGGGAGCGGACGGTCTGGCGAGCTTTCACCGCTGGGACCGATGGCACGAGATCGCCCAGATGATGCCGATCTGCGTCGTCGATCGTCCGGGCGAGACTTTCCGCGCCGTCGCCGCGCCGGCCGCCCAGGCGCTCTTACGCCAACGGATCGATGAGGCCGACGCGCCACGCCTGGCCGACATGCCTGCGCCGGCCTGGACTTTGCTGCACGGACCGCGTAATGGCAGCTCCTCCACGGCCCTGCGCGCAATTTGTTAATCGGTCGCAGAACCGAGGGTTGTCATACCCCCAGCACGATACCTATCTTAGAAGCGCAAGACGCCCCGCATGGTGCCGGGCTTTGCGATGAGGACGACACTGCAAACGCAAACTTCGAGCGCTGGCGGATATGCCGCCATGCCCTCCGCATCCTTGACCGAGGCTCAGCCCGGCCAGGCGGTGCTCGACACGATCCTGTCCGCCCTTGACGACATCAAGGGCGAGGACATCGTGACCATCGATCTCCACGGCAAGACCAGCATCGCCGACCACATGGTGGTCGCATCCGGGCGCTCGCACCGCCAGGTCTCTTCGCTGGCCGACAACGTCATCAAGGGCCTCAAGGACGTGCACGGTCTACGGGGCCTGAACGTCGAGGGCCTGAACCACGGCGACTGGGTGCTCATCGATGCCGGCGACGTCATCGTGCATCTCTTCCGCCCGGAAGTCCGCGAGTTCTACAACATCGAGAAGATGTGGTCGGCGGAACGTCCGGCGGACGGTGCCGGTCGCGAGACCCTGTCCTAGCGTCGGTCAAGGACTGGCCCGTCCCGGTAGCGGCGATTCGGGAAGGGTAGCGACGTGGACGTTCTCATCGCCGCCATCGGCCGGGTGAAGGGCGGCGACGCCCGTTCGCCGGAGGCTCAGCTCGTCACGCGCTATCTCGGCCGGGCCGATGGCCTTGCTCGGTCCGTGGGCCTGCGCGGCGTGCGGATCGAGGATCGGTCGGAATCGCGCGCCGGCACGGTGGCGGGCCGCAAGGCCGAGGAAGCCGAGACGCTCCTCAACCTCTCACGTGGCGCGCTTCGCGTGGCGCTCGACGAGCGTGGCCGAGACCGGACGAGCCAGGGCTGGGCCGATCTCGTTCGCGAGACGCGCGATGGCGGGGCGCAGGCCATCGCCTTCCTCCTCGGCGGTCCGGACGGGCATGGCGAGGCCATGCTGGCCGAGGCCGACGTCACCCTCTCGCTCGGCCGCGCCACTTGGCCTCATCTCCTTGCCCGGGCCCTCGTCGCCGAGCAGGTCTACCGCGCCCTCACCATCCTCGCAGGCCACCCCTATCACCGAGTCTGACGCAATGAAGCCCGAAGCGATGCGAGAGCGATTCGAAGCGCTGGAGCTGCACATCGCCCACCAGCAGCAGACGATCGACGAACTCTCCGATGCGCTGGCAGAACAATGGCGCACGATCGATTCGTTGCGACGCCAGTTTGCCAGGCTCGACGAGCGGATCGAGGAGATCCAGCCGCCCGGCAGCCAGTCCGTCCCCGTGGACAAGCCGCCCCATTGGTAGGCGTAGAGACGCGTTCCGCCGTCGCAGCCAGAGCACGGGTCGACACATTTCGATGTCGGCGATCCCCTCCGCCTCGTTGCCGCCATGATGCTTCTCGAGCCTTGGCAACGACATCGTTTTCCGGCGGGTTAACGCGTTGTTAACCATCTCGGGATGACATCGGCTCCATGGACATACGGCTGAACATCACCGGGCAGGGTAGGAAGGCGGCATTGCCCGCCATCGCCGCCGCGCTGGCCGGCCTGCTGTTCACCACGACCCCCATTCGCTCGCAGGATGCGGCTGCCGAGGCCGTCGCCGCGGACGTTTCCGAGGACGAGGCGCGGCTCGCGGCCCAGTTGGCCGAGGAGCAGCGTCGGCTGCGGGAGATCAGCGAGGCTGCGGAGGTCAGCCGCGAGCGAGCCGAGGACCTGCGTGAGGGTGTCTCCCGCCTGCGGGACGACCGCGCCCAGCTCAACAGCGCGCTCATCGAGACGGCCCGCACGGTCAGCCGCCTCGAGACGGACGTGACGACCTCCGAGGCCGAGCTCGACCGGTTGCAGAGCGAATCGGCCACCCTTCGCATCTCGCTCGGTCTGCGTCGCGCTTCGCTGGCCGAGACTCTCCGAGCCATGCAGAGGCTCGGCGCCAACCCGCCGCCGGCCGTCTTCACCGCGCCCGACAACGCGCTCGACGCCATACGGGCCGCGAACCTTCTCGGTCACGCCATGCCGGCCCTGCGCGATGAGGCCGCCGCGCTCAGCGCCGATCTGCGCCGCCTGGCCGCGCTGACCGATGCCCGCGAGACCGAGCACGGCCGCCTCGTCGCCCGCCTGACCGAACTCTCCGAGGAGCGGGCCCGCGTGGAGCTTCTTGTCGAAGAGAAGCGCCGCTCTCTTCGCGCATCCGAGGCCGAATTGGCCGAGACGCGTTCCAAGGCCGAGACGCTGGCCGCCGAGGCGTCGTCCATGCAGGACCTGATCGCTCGCATGGAGACCGAGATCGCCGCCACGCGCACCGCGGCCGAGCAGGCCGCAGCCGCGGCCCAGCTCGCGCGGACGGCGGAGTTGGAGCGCCTGGCGCTCGAGAACACCGCCCGGCTCCAGCCGGCCATGCCCTTCACCGCCGCGCGCGGCCTTCTGCCGCGCCCGACCTCAGGCGTCGTGACGACCGACTGGGGCGACGAGGACGGCTTCGGCGGGCGCTCCGAAGGATTGACCATGGTCACCCGGACGGGCGCGCAGGTCGTCTCGCCGACCGATGCATGGGTCGTCTACGCCGGTCCCTACCGGTCATATGGACAACTTGTCATTTTGAATGCTGGTGAAGACCACCACGTTCTTCTTGCCGGTATGGCGCGTATAGACGTAGAACTGGGCCAATTCGTCCTGGCGGGGGAACCCGTGGCGGCGATGGGAGGGAGATTGCTGGCCAGCGCTTCGGTGCTTGCCCCGCAATCGACACAACCGGCCCTATACATAGAGTTCCGAAGGAACGGCCAAGCGATCGATCCCACCCCGTGGTGGTCCGATGGCGAGGAGAACCAGAAGGTGCGGGGATAAACGATGCGTAACACGTCCTACATGATCGTCGGAGCCGCCCTTGGTGCCGTATCCACGATGGCGCTGGTACAGGGCGTGCCGATCGGCAGCGCGGCGCTCGCCGCCGGCGCCGATACCTATCGCCAGCTCAACCTCTTCGGCGATGTCTTCGAGCGCATCCGCGCCGATTATGTCGAGGAGCCGGCCGACGAGAACCTGATCGAGAATGCCATCAACGGCATGCTCGCCTCGCTCGATCCCCATTCGAGCTATCTCAATCCCAAGAATTTCCGCGACATGCAGGTGCAGACGCGCGGCGAGTTCGGCGGTCTCGGCATCGAGGTCACGATGGAAGAGGGCCTGGTCAAGGTCGTCACTCCCATTGACGGTACGCCCGCACAGGAAGCCGGCGTGCTGCCCGGCGACCTCATCATCGAGCTCGACGGCGAGCAGGTTCAGGGCCTAACGCTGAACGAGGCCGTCGAGAAGATGCGCGGCGCCGTCAAGGAACCGATCGTCATCACCATCGCCCGCGAAGGTGTCGACGAGCCGTTCGAGATCGAGATCATCCGCGACATCATCACCATCCAGGCTGTGCGTAGCCGCGTCGAGGACCAGGTCGGTTACCTTCGCGTCACGAGCTTCTCGGAGCGTACCTTCGAGGACCTTCGCGATTCGATGGCCGAACTCACGCAGGAAATCGGCGAAGACGAGCTCAAGGGCTTCGTTGTCGATCTTCGCAACAACCCGGGTGGGCTGCTCGATCAGGCGATCGCCGTATCGGACGCCTTCCTCGACCAAGGCGAGATCGTCTCGACCCGCGGCCGCGACCCGGAAGACACCCAGCGTTACAATGCACGGGCCGGCGATCTCTCGGACGGCAAGCCCGTTATCGTCATGATCAACGGTGGCTCCGCCTCCGCGTCCGAGATCGTCGCCGGCGCGTTGCAGGACCACCAGCGCGCGACGGTCGTCGGTACTCGGTCATTCGGCAAGGGGTCGGTCCAGACCATCATCCCGCTCGGCTCCGATGGTGCCGTTCGCCTCACTACGGCGCGCTACTACACGCCGTCCGGCACCTCCATCCAGGCCAAGGGCATCGAGCCCGACATCGTCGTGCAGCAGGAGCTGCCGGAGGAGTTGATTGGCAAGCTCGAAGCGCGCGGCGAAGCTTCGCTTCGCGGCCATCTCTCCAACGATGATGGCGAAGAGGCGGGTTCGCTCGCCTATGTCCCGCAGGATCCCGAGGACGACAAGCAGCTGCGCTACGCGCTCGATCTTCTCTCCGGCATTCAAGTGAACAGCGCCTTCCCGGTCGAGCCCGAGACCATTCCGAACTGATCGCGCGCCAGCACGCGACGGGTCGGCCAGCGCCGGGAGGCGCCGGGGCGACCGGATCACGACGATGCTTCGCGGGCGATCTGGAGAGACCAACGACGTGACCGATGACGGCCGCTCGGAGATGGATCTGCCGCTAGCGGCACCCGTGGGCGACCCGTTTCTCCGGCCCCCGAGACGGCCCTACACCTTGCGCCGCGATCCGCTGATCTGGTCGGCTTGTGGTATGTTGGCAGTTGCGGCGGCCGTGGGTGGTTGGGTCATCCTCAACGGCGACAGTACCGGGGGGCAACCGATGGCCCGGCTGGCCGTCGCGCTCGATCCCGAGACGCGCGCCGAGGATATTGGCCTGCCCGTCGACGAAGATACCGCCGCTCTCAATGGGGCGTGGACCGAGGCCGCCCTCAATCTCCCGAGCCCGGGCCGGGATCGCGTGCTCTCTCTATCGTCCCTCATCGACCAGGCGGTCGCTGAAGAGAGCGTATACGGCGTCCTGCCGCGCATTGCAGAGGATGGACGCCGGCCGATGGACGTCTATGCGCGTCCGACGGTACGCTTTGCCGGGCGCACGCGGGCGCGGGTTGCGGTCGTTCTCACCGGCCTCGGCCTCTCGGAGAAGGGAACGCGCGCGACGATCGAGGCCATGCCCGGCGGCGTGACGCTGGGTTTCGTGCCCTATGCCGACCGGGTTGCCGATTGGGCGGCCGAAGCGCGCCGGAGCGGCCATGAAACGCTGCTGCAACTGCCGCAGGAGCCCTATGGCTACCCCGACAACGACCCTGGCCCCCGGGCCGTCCTGACGCATCTGCCTGCGGCTGAGAACGTCGAGCGTCTACGCTGGTCGTTGGCGCAGATGCATAGCTATGTCGGCATCGTGCCCTTCATGGGCGAGCGCTTCGCGCTCGACGATGACGCCCTGTCGCCAGTGCTCGAAGAGATCGGTGCGCGCGGTCTCCTCTATGTCGATGACGGAACGAACAAAGGTAGCAAGGCCGGTGCGGTCTCCGGTCGCCTCGGCGTCTCGCTCGCCGCCGCCGACGTGCGCCTGACGCCCGGCACGCCTGGCGAGATAGACGCACAGCTGGCCGCGCTCGAGACTGCGGCTGGTGCCAATGGCCGCGCCGTCGCCATCGCGCAGGCGCATCCCGACATCGTCGCGCGTATCAGCGCCTGGGCGACGACTCTGGAGGATCGCGGCATCCTTCTCGCGCCCATTTCGTCCATCGCCGCCCGCTCGTCCGCCCTGTGACCCGTACCCCCTCGCGGCGCGAATCGCTGCCTTACCGCCCTTGCGTGGGCGTCGCCGTTTTCAACCGGGAAGGCCATGTCTGGGTCGGTCGCCGGATCGACGACCATGGGGGCGAGCATGTCGACGACACCCATGTCTGGCAGATGCCCCAGGGCGGGATCGACAAGGGGGAGGCACCCATCGATGCCGCCTGGCGCGAGCTCTTCGAGGAAACGCACATCCGCTCGGCCACTCTGCTCGCCGAAGCGCCAGACTGGTACAGATACGATATCCCGCACGCCAAGACGCGCCGCTGGCGCCAGCGCTATCGTGGACAGACGCAGCGCTGGTTCGCTTTCCGCTTCGAAGGCGACGAATCGGAGATCGATATTTCCGGGCATGATGGGGGCGAGCGCGAGTTCACCGACTGGGCTTGGCGGCCGATCGAGGATCTGCCCGGCCTCATCATTCCCTTCAAGCGCCCGGTCTACGAGCAGGTAGCGGCCGCCTTCGCGCATCTGCCAGAGCAGATCCGCCGGTCTTGACGGGTGATGCCGTGCAGGCCTCGCTTCTGGGCGTGAACCCCCGCGTGCGTGTCATCGACACAGAGACGGCCGGGCACCGGCTCGCCGACGATGCCGTCATCGAGATCGGCTCCATCGATCTCGATCTCGCGACGGGCGAAACTTACGATCCCAAGGAGACCCTCGTCGATCCGGCCGGCATCGCGATCGTGGACGCAGCGCGGAAGGTCCACAAGATCACGGACGAGATGCTCGTCGGCGCGCCTTCCTTTGCCAAAGCGATTCAAATGTTCGGTGGAGCCGAGACCTATGCCGCGCATCGGATGAGCTTCGATAAGCCGCGCCTCGGCCTCAAGGGCCGCTGGCTGTGCACCTGGAAGCTCGCGCTGCGCGCCTTCCCGCAGCAAAGGGCACATGGTCTCCAAACGCTCGTCCATCGGCTCGAGCTGGCGCCGGCGACGCCGGACACGCTCCACGCCCACCGCGCGCTCTATGACGCGATCTGCACGGCGGCGCTGCTGAAAGCCATCGCGGCCGTATTGATGCCGCGATGCGACGGCGTGGGGGACTTTCTGACGCGCGCCGAGGCAGTCAGCCTTCAGCCAGGCCTCCTCAGGCGTCTTCGCTTCGGCCAGCACAAGGGCAAGCCGATTGCGGAGGTGCCCAGCGACTATCTCGAATGGATGTTGCGCGAACCTGAGATGAACGCCGATGCGAAGTTCACAGCCGACTATGAATTGCGGCGCAGGCTGCGCGGTGGTCTAGGCGGCGCGGTACCGCCGCCCGTCTAATCCCTACCCTAGCTGAACCTTCAGCTGACGCAGATTGCCGAGCCGCTCCTCGGCGATGGCGCGGGCGTCGTCATTGGGGGCTTCAGCGATGCGGGTCTCGGTCTCCGAGATCATGGTGTCGAGCGCGCCGTGATCGACCGCATCCTTGGCGACGGCCTCTTCGGCCAGAACCGTGAGGCCGGACGGATTGACGTCAGCGAAGCCGCCGAAGACGACATAAGACTCGCCGCCCGCGACCTCGATCAGGCCGGGCCTGAGAGTCGTCATGACCGGCGAATGGTTCTCGTAGACCGCCATGTCGCCTTCCGCCGCCGGCAGGACGACGTATTCGACCTGCCGGGAGGCCAGTTCGCGTTCGGGGCTGACGAGGTTGAAGTTCAACACTGGCGAGAACCTGCTTGTACAGAGTTTAGCGCACGCCGGGCGGCGTGCGCGATGGATGAAGCGGCGAGGGGCTAGGCCTCGGACGCCATTTTCTCGGCCTTGGCGATGGCCTGCTCGATCGTGCCGACCATGTAGAAGGCGGCTTCCGGCAGATGGTCGTACTCGCCCTCGATAAGCCCCTTGAAGCCCTTGATCGTGTCGGCAAGGTCGACGAACTGGCCGGGCGATCCGGTGAAGATCTCGGCGACGAAGAAGGGCTGGCTGAGGAAGCGCTCGACCTTGCGGGCGCGGGCAACCGTCAGCTTGTCCTCTTCGGAGAGCTCGTCCATGCCGAGAATGGCGATGATGTCCTGAAGCGACTTGTAGCGCTGAAGGATCTCTTGCACGCCGCGGGCCGTCCGGTAGTGCTCCTCGCCGATGATGCGGGCGTCGAGCATGCGCGACGTCGAATCGAGCGGGTCCACGGCCGGGTAGATGCCCTTCTCCGAGATCGCGCGGTTGAGAACGGTCGTGGCGTCCAAGTGGGCGAAGGAAGTCGCGGGCGCCGGGTCGGTCAAATCGTCGGCCGGGACGTAGATGGCCTGCACGGACGTGATCGAGCCCTTGGTCGTCGTCGTGATGCGCTCTTGAAGGGCACCCATGTCGGTCGAGAGCGTCGGCTGATAGCCCACGGCCGAGGGGATGCGGCCAAGAAGCGCCGACACCTCGGAACCCGCCTGCGTGAAGCGGAAGATGTTGTCGACGAAGAAGAGCACGTCCTGGCCCTGGTCGCGGAACTCTTCCGCAATGGTCAGGCCCGACAGGCCGACGCGGGCACGCGCGCCGGGCGGCTCGTTCATCTGGCCGAAGACCAGGGCGCACTTGGAGCCCTCGCCGCCCCCTTCCTTGTTGACGCCCGACTCGATCATCTCGTGATAGAGGTCGTTGCCCTCGCGGGTCCGCTCGCCGACTCCAGCGAAGACCGAGTAGCCGCCATGCGCCTTGGCGACGTTGTTGATCAGCTCCTGGATGAGCACCGTCTTGCCGACGCCCGCACCGCCAAAGAGGCCGATCTTGCCGCCGCGCTGATAGGGCGCGAGGAGGTCGACGACCTTGATGCCGGTGACGAGGATTTCCTGCTCGGTCGACTGCTCGGTATAGGCCGGCGCCTGTGCGTGGATCGGGCGCGTCTTGTTGGAGTTGACCGGCCCGGCCTCGTCGATCGGATCGCCGGTCACGTTGAGGATGCGTCCAAGCGTGCCCTCGCCGACGGGAACGGCGATCGGGAGGCCCGTATCACGCGCGGCCTGGCCGCGCACGAGGCCTTCGGTCGTGTCCATGGCGATGGTGCGGACCGTGTTCTCGCCAAGATGCTGCGCGACTTCGAGTGTCAGCGTCTCGCCCTGGTGCTCGACCTCGAGCGCGTTCATGATCGCGGGCAGAGCGCCCTCGAACTGAACGTCGACAACCGGACCGAGGACCTGGCGGATGCGTCCGCCTGCGTTCATGTCAGCCATGCGTGTTCTTCCCTGTCATGCGTTCGCGGCGGAGACCCTAGAGGGCTTCCGCGCCGGAGATGATCTCGATCAGCTCCGTGGTGATCTGCGCCTGGCGGGCGCGGTTGTAGGTCAGCGTTAGCTTGTCGATGAGATCGCCGGCATTGCGGGTCGCATTGTCCATGGCGGACATGCGCGCGCCCTGTTCGGAGGCCGCGTTCTCCAGAAGGGCCTGAAAGACCTGGACCGTGACGTTGCGCGGAAGGAGATCGATGAGGATCGCCTCCTCGCTCGGTTCGTAATCGTAGAGCGCGCCGCCGAGATCGGTAAGCTCGGCCTCGGCCGAGACCTGCACCGGGATGATCTGTTGGGCGGTCGGTATCTGGGAGATGACCGACTTGAACTCCGAGTAGAAAAGCGTGCAGACGTCGAACTCGCCACGCTCGAACCGCCCCAGCACGTTGGCCGAGATGTCGGCCGCGTTCTCGAAGCCGATATTCTTGACCGACTTCAGGTCGATCAGCTCCTCGGTCCGCTCGTCATAGGAGCGGCGCAGCATGTCGTAGCCCTTGCGTCCGACATAGAGGAACTTGACGTCCTTGCCCTCACTGATGAGGGACTGCGCGTGCATGCGGGCCTTCCTCGCGATGGACGAGTTGAAAGCGCCCGCCAGGCCACGCTCGGCCGTGCAGACGAGCAGCAGGTGCCGCTGGTCGGAGCCGGTGCCGACGAGGAGCGGGCTCGCACCATCGCCGCCGACCTGCGCCGTCAGATTGGCGATCACCGCCTCCATGCGACCCGCATAGGGGCGCGCGGCCTCGACCGCCTGCTGCGCTTTGCGCAGCTTCGCGGCCGCGACCATCTGCATGGCGCGGGTGATCTTCTGCGTCGCCTTGACGGAGGCGATTCGGTTTCGGAGATCCTTGAGGCTGGCCATGGACCGGTCCTATCTGGTCGATCAGGCCGCCAGGCCGGACGGGGTGGCGGTGGTGTCGAAGGAGGCCGTGAAGTCCTCGACGGCCTTCTTGAGGGCGGCCATCATGTCGTCGCTGAGCGCCTTCTTCTCGCGGATCTCGCTCATCAGCGAGGCGTGGGAACCATGCATGTTGCGAAGGAGGCCCTGCTCATACGCGCCGATGGCTGCGATCGGCAGCTTGTCGAGATAGCCGTTGACGCCAGCGTAGAGCACGACGACCTGCTCCTCGACCGCGAGCGGCGAGAACTGCGGCTGCTTCAACAGCTCGGTCAGGCGCGCGCCGCGGTTGAGGAGGCGCTGCGTGGAGGCGTCGAGATCGGAGCCGAACTGCGCGAAGGCGGCCATTTCGCGATATTGCGCGAGCTCGCCCTTGATCTTGCCGGCGACCTGCTTCATCGCCTTGACCTGCGCGGCGGAGCCCACGCGGGACACCGAGAGGCCGACGTTCACGGCCGGACGGATGCCCTGGTAGAAGAGGTCGGTCTCGAGGAAGATCTGCCCGTCGGTGATCGAGATCACGTTGGTCGGAATGAAGGCCGAGACGTCGTTGCCCTGCGTCTCGATGATGGGCAACGCCGTCAGAGAGCCCGACCCGTGCGCGTCGCTCATCTTCGCCGCGCGCTCGAGAAGGCGGCTGTGAAGGTAGAACACGTCGCCCGGATAGGCCTCACGTCCGGGCGGGCGGCGCAGCAGGAGCGACATCTGGCGGTAGGAGACGGCCTGCTTGGAGAGGTCGTCATAGGAGATCACGGCGGCCATGCCGTTGTCGCGGAAGAACTCGCCCATCGTGCAGCCGGTGAAGGGCGCGATGTACTGCATCGGCGCCGGATCGGATGCGGTCGCGGCGACGACGATGGAATATTCCATCGCGCCGTTCTCTTCGAGCACCTTCACGAACTGGGCGACGGTGGAGCGCTTCTGGCCGACGGCGACATAGATGCAGTAGAGCTTGTCGAGCTCGTTGGTCGCCTTGTCGTTGACCTGCTTCTGATTGAGGATCGTGTCGAGCACGATGGCCGACTTGCCGGTCTGGCGATCGCCGATGATGAGCTCGCGCTGGCCGCGGCCGATCGGGATGAGGGCGTCGACGGCCTTAAGGCCGGTCTGCATCGGCTCGTGGACCGATTTGCGCGGAATGATGCCCGGCGCCTTCACGTCGACGCGCTTGGTCTCCTCGTGCGGGATCGGGCCCTTGCCGTCGATCGGGTTGCCGAGACCGTCGACGACGCGGCCGAGAAGGCCCTTGCCGACCGGCACCTGCACGATGTCGCCGGTGCGCTTGACGGTGTCGCCCTCGGCGATGTCGCGGTCGTCGCCGAAGACCACGACGCCGACATTGTCGACCTCGAGGTTGAGCGCCATGCCGCGCACGCCGTTCGGGAACTCGACCATCTCGCCGGCCTGGACATTGTCGAGGCCATGCACGCGGGCGATGCCGTCACCGACACTGAGGACCTGACCGACCTCGGAGACCTCGGCCTCCTGACCGAAGGACGCGATCTGCTCCTTCAGGATGGAGGAGATTTCTGCGGCGGAGATGTCCATGTCACCCATTTCCTTGTCGTTCTTGGCATGTGCGGCGCCATCGCACGAGCTCTCGGGGCGCCGCGAATTGTCGAAACTCTCTTACGCGGATGCCGCGGAGGCGGGCGCCTCGATCATCGCCTTGCGCATGCCGGCGAGGCGTGTGCGCAACGACGTATCGATCTGGCGCGAGCCGAGCTGGACGACGAGCCCGCCGATGAGATCGGGATCGACCCGGCTCGTCAACGAGACCTCGCGGCCGGCGGCCTCGCGCAAGCGCGTCGCGCAACGCGGCTTCCTGGCCTTCCGAAAGCGGCTCCGCCGAGGTCACCTGCGCCGTCACCTCGCCGCGCTCGGCCGAGGCGAAGGCGCGAAAGCCCTTGACCATGTCCATGACGACGAAGAGGCGACGGTTGCGCGCCACGAGGCCGATAAAATTAGCGGCGAGACCGCCGATCTCCCGCGCGATCCAGCACGGCCATAACGCCCTTCACCTGCTCTTCTGCGGAGAAGGCCGGGCTCATGATCAGGCGACGCAGATCCTCGTTGTCGTTCACCAGTGTCTCGAAGCGTCCGAGATCGCCTTCGACGGTCTCGATCTCCCCACGCTCCTTGGCCAGATCGAACAGCGCCGAGGCGTATCGGCCGGCGACGCCAAAAACGGCGGAGGATGGAGAATCTGCTGCCACGAAGCACTCTCTCGGACGAAGGGCCAGCGGAACCGGGAGGAACGGCCCCTGCACATGTCAATGGTCCCCGAAGAACGCGGGTCCTTCGAAGCGCCGCCGCTCTAACATGGTGCCTTGGGCCGTGCAATACGGCTGACGCGGCCTGCGGCGGCGTAGCGGTCCCCTTTGGATCGCCGCCGCTTCCACACGCTCCTTTTACATGAAGGTCTGTGGATCGATGTCGATCGCGACCCGCACGCCGCCACGCGGGGGCGGGGCGTCGTCGAGCCATTGGCGCAGGTAG
Organism: uncultured Alphaproteobacteria bacterium; assembly: GCA_963799285.1. Classification (GTDB taxonomy): domain Bacteria; phylum Pseudomonadota; class Alphaproteobacteria; order Rhizobiales; family CAWCWK01; genus CAWCWK01. The sequence goes on along the minus strand of CAWCWK010000004.1, from coordinate 2,177,608 downwards.
CCCTGAATGTCGGCCGTACGGGTCGCCTTCAGGAGGAGGCGGTAGCGGCGCCGGCCCCGGATCATGGCGATGGGCGCCTCGGCGGGACCGAGAACGTCGATCGCCTCGGCCGGCGGTGCGTGCTGCGCAAGCGTCCTGGCATAGGCGTCGGCGCCCGCATTGGGCTCGCCGGAGACGATGAGTGCGGCGAGGCGGCCATAGGGCGGCAGGCCGGTCCGCAACCGCTCGTCGCGCTCCTCGGCATAGAAGCGCTCGCGGTCGCCCGAGATGAGGGCCTGCATGACGGGCAGCTCGGGCGCATAGGTCTGGAGAAGGCCGAGGCTGTGGTCTCGCGCGCGTCCGGCCCGGCCCATCACTTGGCTGAGGAGCTGGAACGTTCGCTCCGCGCCGCGCGGATCGCCATGCGCAAGGCCGACATCGGCGTCGATCACGCCGGCCAGAGTCATCTTCGGAAAATTGTGTCCCTTGGCGACGAGCTGCGTCCCGATGACGATGTCGACCTCGCCCGACGCGATCGTCTCCAGCTCCGCGCGCACGCGGTCGACACCACCCAGAATGTCGGAAGAGAGCGTGACCGCGCGGGCCTGGGGGAAGAGCTCGGCGACCTCCTCGGCGACGCGCTCGACGCCGGGACCGATGGGCGTGAGACTCTCCTCGGCATCGCAGGCCGGGCAGCGGTGCGGCCGGGGCTCCTCGTGGCCGCAATGGTGGCAGAGGAGCTTCCTGCGGAACCGGTGCTCAACGAGCCAAGCCGTGCATTGCGAGCAGCCGAAGCGATGGCCGCACTTGCGGCAGAGGGTGAGGGGGGCATAGCCACGCCGATTGAGGAAAAGGAGCGCCTGTTCGCCGCGCTCCACCGTCTCCTTCATGGCCTCCAGGAGGCGTGGGCTCAGCCAGTGGCCGGGCTCGGGCCCGTCGAGCCGCATGTCGATCGGCTCGACATCGGGCATCGGATGGTTGCCGAAGCGCGAGGGCAGCTGGAGGAGCCGGTAGCGGTGGGTCTGCGCGTTGACCCAGGTCTCGAGCGACGGCGTCGCGGAGGCGAGGATGACAGGCGCGTCGTTGAGCCGGGCGCGGATAATCGCCATGTCGCGGGCGTGATAGGTCGCGCGCTCCTCCTGCTTGAAGGCCGGATCGTGCTCCTCGTCGACGAGGACGAGACCGAGCTTCTGAAAGGGCAGGAAGAGCGAGGAGCGCGCGCCGATGACGACCCGCGCCTCGCCCGATTCGACCGCTCGCCAGACCCGCTCGCGCCGCCGCATGGTCAGCGACGAGTGCCAGGAGACAGGCGGGTTGCCGAAGCGTTTGGCGAAACGGTCGAGAAAGGCCGCCGTCAGCGCGATCTCGGGCATCAGGCACAGCACCTGTGCGTCCGGGTCCTTCGCCAGGGCCTCCGCGATGGCCTCGAAATAGACCTCGGTCTTGCCCGAGCCGGTGACGCCGTCGAGAAGCGTGACGCCGAAGCCGCCCTCGCGCACCCGCGCCCGCAGCGTGTGGGCGGCGGCGGCCTGCTCGTCGGTGAGATCGGTCTCGGCGAAATGCGGGTCGGGCGCGCCGGCGATGGGGGCGGGGGGCAACTCGACGAGAGCAAGCGTGCGTGCCTTCACCAGTCCGTCGATGACGGCGACGGAGACTTTCGCGGTCTGCGCGAGTTCCGCCTTGGTCATCGCCTCGCCGTCCTCGAGAACGCGCAGGGCTTCGCGGCGCGAATCGGTCATGCGCTTGGGCGGATCACCGACCTGGACGACGCCTAGGCGCTGGCGCGGGGCTCCGATCGCGTCCGGCACGCGCAACACCATGCGCAGCATCATGCCGGGCGGGGTGAGCGTGTATTGCGAGACCCAGTCGCAGAACTTGACGAGCTCCTCCGTCAGCGGCGGCGTCTCGACGATCTCCGACACCGCCCTCAGAGCCCGCCCCTCCGGCGGCTCCGTCGCGGCCCAGACGACGCCGATCGTTTCTCGCGGGCCGAGCGGCACGCGGACGATATCGCCGACATGCAGCTCCATGCCCGGCGGAACGGTATAGGTGTAGGCCTTGGTCGCCACGGGCGCGAGCACGAGAACGGGTGAGGAAACGGGGGTGGCCCCCGAAGTCTTCGCGTCTCCGCCGCTGTCCGATAGCGATGTGCCCGTTTTGTTCATCGGGGCTATATAGGCGATGGCCCGGCTGGCTCGCAATGTCGGCCTGTTGCTCATGCGCATCCACACGCCAACGATTCCGAAAGGCCGGTAGGGCCATGCTCGGCGATGGCAGAAACGATCGATACCGACGGACGCGCGGACCCCGTGTCACAGCTGGCAATCGCCCCCGCGCTGAGCGCGCCTGTCCGCGCATGGCTCACGCATCTCGCCGACGAGCGGCGTCTCTCGGCGCATACGCTCGAGGCCTATGCGCGCGACCTCCGGCAGTTTCTCTGGTTCCTCGCGGGTCATTTCGGTGCAGCGCCCGATCTCGTCGCGCTCGCTGCTTTGACGCCCGGCGATATTCGCGCCTTCCTCGCCCAGCGACGGCGCGACGGCGCGGGCGGGGCGACGCTGTCGCGTCAGCTGGCGGCGCTACGCACCTTTGCCCGTTTCCTGAAGGTGCGGGAGATGGGCGACATTGCCGCCCTCGCGCTGGTGCGCGGCCCGAAGGCAAAGCGCGCGATCCCCAAGGCGCTGACCGATGTCGGCGCGCGAGACATCATAGATGGGGCCGATCTCGCGCACGGCGAGGCACCACTCGAGCGCTGGATCGCTGCGCGGGACGCAGCTCTTCTCACGCTACTCTATGGATGTGGTCTGCGCATCTCCGAAGCGCTCGGCCTCAGCCGGGCCGAGGCGCCGCTGGCGGAGGGCGCGCTGACGGTCATCGGCAAGGGCGGCAAGGCCCGGCGCGTGCCCGTGCTGGCAGTCGTGGCAGAGTCGATCTCCGCCTATCTCGACCTCTGTCCCTATGGCGCGGACGCGGCGGATCCCCTCTTCTACGGCGCGCGCGGCGGCCCCTTGAGCCCGCGTATCCCGCAACTTCTGATGCAACGCACACGCCGCGCGCTCGGTCTGCCGGAGACCGCGACCCCGCACGCGCTGCGCCACTCCTTCGCGACCCATCTCCTCGCCGGCGGCGGCGACCTGCGGGCGATCCAGGAATTGCTCGGCCACGCAAGCCTCTCGACGACGCAGATCTACACCCATGTCGATGCCGCCCGGCTTGTAAAGGCGTACGCCGAAGCGCATCCGAGGGCCTGAAACCCCGCTCGCGGCAGTCCGGGGCGGCAAACCGGTCGCTCTCGCGGCGCCGCGTCTCGCCATGCTCGGCCTTCATCCTCGCAAGCGCCCCACAAACGTTGCGCTGCCCCCCCGTTCCGGCTATGCCGCCGCCGACGCAACGGCCGCGCCGGAACGGAAGACCCCCATCATGAGCGATACCGCCGCCCGCGACAGCGGAAACGAGACCGGCAACGTGGACCTCGCACGCCTAGCCAACGCGATCCGCTTTCTCACCATCGATGCCGTGCAGACCGCGAAGTCGGGCCATCCGGGCATGCCGCTCGGCATGGCGGACGTTGCGACCGTGCTCTTCACCAAGTTCATGAAGCTCTCGCCGACGCATCCCGACTGGGCGGACCGGGACCGCTTCATCCTCTCCTGCGGCCACGGCTCGATGCTGCTCTACTCGATCCTCCATCTGATGGGCTTCGAGGACATGACGATGGCCGACCTCAAGCGCTTCCGCCAGGTCGGCTCCAAGACCGCCGGCCATCCCGAATACGGCGAGGCCGCCGGAATCGAGATGACGACCGGCCCGCTCGGCCAGGGTCTCGCGACCGCCATCGGCATGGCCATCGCCGAGGAGAAGCTGCGAGCCGAGTTCGGCGAAGGCGTCGTCGATCACTTCACCTACGTGCTCGCCTCCGACGGCGACCTGATGGAGGGCGTCAGCCAGGAGGCGATCACGCTGGCCGGGCACCTGGAGTTGTCGAGGCTCGTCGTCCTCTTCGACGACAACGGCATCTCGATCGACGGGCCGCTCTCCCTTTCCGACTCGACCGACCAGATGCGGCGCTTCGAGGCCGCGGGCTGGGACGTTCGCGGCGTGGATGGGCACGATGTCGACGCCGTCGAGGCCGCCATCCGTGCCGCCCGCCAGTCGGGCCGCCCCTCGCTCATCGCCTGCCGGACAAAGATCGGCTTCGGCATGCCCGGCATGGAGGGCACGTCCGACATCCACTCCGACCCGGTGGGCGACGAGAAGATCGCCGAGATGCGGGCGCATCTCAACTGGCACGAGCCGCCCTTCTCCATCCCCTCCGACGTCTATGACGAATGGCGCATCGCGGGCCTTCGCGCTGCGCACGGCTACCGCCAGTGGGCCGATCGGGTGAAGGCGCTGGAGCCGGGCGTGCGAGCCGAGTTCGAGCGGCGCCAGCGCGGCAGCCTGCCGGCCGGCTTCGGCGAGGCCATGGCGGACCTGCGCGAGCGCCTCGCCGACGAGGCGCCGACGGCGGCGACCCGCGCCACGTCCGAGGTCGTGCTGCGCACCGTCAACGACATCCTGCCGGAGACGATCGGCGGCTCGGCCGACCTTACCCCGTCCAACAAGACCAAGACCAAGTCGATCGATCCGCTCTCGGCCGGCGACATGGGCCATCGCTATGTCCACTACGGCATTCGCGAGCACGGCATGGCAGCGGCCATGAACGGCATCGCGCTCCATGGCGGGCTCATCCCCTATGGCGGCACCTTCCTCGTCTTCTCCGACTATGCCCGCCCGGCCATGCGCCTCTCGGCGCTCATGCATCAGCGCGTCGTCTATGTGATGACGCACGATTCGATCGGCCTCGGCGAGGACGGCCCGACGCATCAGCCCGTCGAGCATCTCGCAAGCCTGCGCGCCATGCCCAACATGCTGACGCTGCGCCCCGCCGATGCCGTCGAGACGGCCGAGGCTTGGGAGATCGCGCTCACCCGCGAGGACGGTCCGACGACGCTGGCGCTCTCCCGCCAGAACCTGCCGACCCTCCGCGCCGAGGCCGAGACCAACCGCTCGGCACGCGGCGCCTATGTCCTTATCGAGGACGAGAAGGCGCAGGCGACGATCTTCGCGACGGGCTCGGAGGTCGAGATCGCGGTCGCCGCGCGCGACCTCCTCCTCGGTGGCGGCGTCCATGCCCGCATCGTGTCGATGCCTTCATTCGAGCTCTTCGAGCGCCAATCGGACGCCTATCGCACCGAGGTCATCGGCGAGGCGCCCGTGCGCGTCGCGGTCGAGGCCGGCGTCCGGCTCGGATGGGACCGTTATATCGGCGACGGCGCCTTCGTCGGCATGGACTCCTTCGGTGCGTCCGGCCCCTATAAGGGCGTGTACAAGCATTTCGGCATCACGGCCGAGGCGGTGGCGGACGCGGTGCGCGCCGCGCTCTGACCATCGGTTCCGACACCCAGCAATCTCAGGTCCCCACAGGAGTGGTCACAATGACAGTCAAGGTCGGCATCAACGGGTTCGGTCGCATCGGCCGCAACGTCCTTCGCGCCATCGTCGAGTCGGGCCGCACCGACATCAAGGTCGTCGCGATCAACGATCTGGCGCCCTTGGAGACCAACGCACACCTCCTTCGCTATGACAGCGTGCATGGCCGCTTCCCGGGCACCGTGACGGTCGGGGACGGCACGATCGACCTCGGCACCGGGCCGATACGCGCGACGTCCGAGCGCGACCCGACCAAGCTCGATTGGGGCGCCGTCGGCGCCGATCTCGTGCTCGAATGCACCGGCATCTTCACCTCGAAGGAAAAGGCGCAGGCCCATATCGACGGCGGCGCCAAGCGCGTCCTCATCTCGGCGCCCGGCACGGGCGTGGACGCGACCATCGTCTATGGCGTGAACCACGACACGCTGACTTCGGACATGACGATCGTCTCGAATGCGTCGTGCACCACCAACTGTCTGGCGCCCGTCGCCAAGGTGCTCAACGATGCAGTCGGCATCGAGAAGGGCTTCATGACGACGATTCACGCCTATACGCTCGATCAGCACGTGCTCGATACGATGCATTCCGACCTTCACCGTGCCCGCGCCGCCGCGATGAGCATGATCCCGACCTCGACAGGCGCGGCCAAGGCCGTCGGCCTCGTCCTGCCCGAACTCGACGGCAAGCTCGACGGCGTCGCCATCCGCGTGCCGACGCCCAACGTCTCGCTCGTCGACTTCAAGTTCGTGGCGGCCCGCGACACGAGCGTCGAGGAAGTCAACGCCGCCGTCACCAAGGCTTCCGAGGGGCCGCTCAAGGGCATCCTCGACGTCTACGACGAGCCGCTTGTCTCGATCGATTTCAACCACAATCCGGTATCGAGCTCCCTTTCGCGGGCCGGCACGAAGGTGCTGGAGGGCAATCTCGTGCGCGTTATGTCATGGTACGATAACGAGTGGGGCTTCTCGAACCGTATGGCGGACACCGCCGTCGCCATGGGCAAGCTCGGTTGAACCCGGCCTGCCCTGACCTGATAGTCCGTGCGAGGGCCTCTCGGCCCTCGCCATCCGCTTCGGGTGATGCGGACCGTCGATGAGATGCCCCTCGCGAAGGCCGCTCGGCCTTCGCCGCCCCATTCCGTCATGAGGAGCCGTGTCGCCATGGCCACCTGCAACACACTCGACGACCTCTTCGCCGCCCACCCGGACCTCACGGGCAAGCGCGTCGTGCTGCGCGCTGATCTCAACGTGCCCATCGCGGGGGGTGACGTGACCGACGACACCCGCATCGCGCGCGTGGCCCCGACGATCCGCGAGCTGGCCGAGAAGGGCGCGGTGGTCATCGTCCTTAGCCATTTCGGGCGGCCGAAAGGCGAGCCCAACCTCGACTATACGCTGCGCCCCGTCGCCGCGAGCCTCCAGTCCTATACGGATCGCGCGGTCGACTTCATCGCAGCCGATTGGGCCGAGCAAGGCCCTGAGACCGCCGTCGCGCGGGCCGCACCCGGTCATGTGCTCCTCTTGGAGAATACGCGTTTCCACCCGGGCGAGGAGGCCGACGACCCCGCGTTCGCCAAGCGGCTGGGCCTCCTGGGCGACATCTACGTCAACGACGCCTTCTCGGCTGCGCACCGTGCCCACGCCTCGACACATGGTATCGCGCGTCTGCTGCCGGCCTATGTGGGCCGCGCGATGGAGGCAGAGCTCGCCGCGCTCGACAAGGCGCTCCTCAACCCCGAGCACCCGGTCGTCGCTATCGTCGGCGGCGCGAAGGTGTCGACGAAGCTCGACTTGATCGGGAACCTCGCCTCCAAGGTCGACGTCCTCGTCATCGGTGGGGCAATGGCGAACACCTTTCTCCTCGCGCAAGGGCGCGAAGTCGGCGCCTCGCTCGTCGAGCGAGACCTCGTGGAGACGGCGCGGGCCATGGAGGCCGAGGCCGCCGCCAAGGACTGCCAGATCGTGCTCCCGGTGGATGCCGTCGTCGCGACCGCGCTGAAGAGCGGCACGGAGACCCGCACCGTCTCGCTCGACGAGGTGCGTGCCAACGAGATGATCCTCGATGTCGGCCCGTCTAGCGTCGCCGTCATCGCGAAGCATCTGAAGGCTGCCCGGACCCTCGTCTGGAACGGCCCGCTAGGTGCCTTCGAGATCACGCCCTTCGATGCCGGTACCGTCGCGACGGCACGCGAGGCCGCCAGATTGACCAAGGAAGGCCGGCTCGTCAGCGTCGGCGGCGGCGGCGATACGGTGGCCGCTCTTGCAGCGGCGGGCGTGACGGACGACTTTACCTATGTCTCCACCGCCGGCGGTGCGTTCCTTGAGTGGATGGAGGGCAAGGCGCTGCCCGGCGTTGTCGCGCTCGAGGATGCGGCGCGAGGCAAGCCGGCCTGATAGTCTGACAAGCTGAGATTCATAAGCGGAGAAGAGACATGAAGACCCTGCACGAGGTCGCCGTCGCGATGGTCGCGGACGGCAAGGGCCTCCTGGCCGCCGACGAGAGCGTCTCGACGATCAAGAAGCGGTTCGACGACATCTCGGTCGAGAACACGGCGGAGAACCGGCGCGACTACCGCGACATGCTCTTCTCCGACAAGGAGACGATGTCGGACTACATCTCGGGCGTCATTCTCTTCGACGAGCAGATCCGCTCCACCAACAAGGGCGGCGTCAAGCTGACCCAGCTCATCGAGAACGCAGGCTCCATCCCCGGCATCAAGGTCGATGCCGGTGCGAAACCGCTATCCTTCTGCCCCGGCGAGACGGTGACCGAGGGCCTCGATGGTCTGGCCGGGCGCCTCAGGGAATATCGTGAGATGGGCGCGCGGTTTGCCAAGTGGCGGGCCGTGATCGACATCGCCGATGGCATTCCCTCCACGACCGCGATCCACGTCAACGCGCACGCCCTGGCGCGCTATGCCGCCCTCTGCCTCGAGGCCGACATCGTGCCGATCGTCGAGCCCGAGGTGCTGATGGATGGCGACCACGACCTCGCGACTTGCGAGGCGGTGACGACGGCGACCCTCAACGAGGTCTTCAACCAGCTCTTCCTGCAGCGCGTGACACTCGAGGAAATCATTCTTAAGCCCAACATGATCGTGTCCGGCAAGGGCAATCCGGTCCAGGCCGGCGTCGATGAGGTGGCCGAGGCGACCGTACGCGTCCTCAAGCGCTGCGTGCCGTCGGCCGTGCCCGGCATCGCCTTCCTCTCCGGCGGGCAGAGCGAGGAGGATGCGACGGCGCACCTCTCGGCCATGAATGCCAACTACGACCTGCCCTGGAAGCTGACCTTCTCCTATGGCCGCGCTCTCCAGGCCGCGGCGTTGGCGGCCTGGGGCGGCAAGCCCGAGAACATTGCCGCTGGCCAGAAGGCGTTCGCGCATCGTGCGCGCATGAACTGGCTCGCCGGCAAGGGCGAGTACAATGCCGGCCTCGAGCAGGCCGCGTAAGGACAGGGCATGGCGAATCGGAAGCGAGCCCAGCGGGGCGGGGGCAAGGGTGGAGCCAAGGGGGGAGCGAAAGGCAACGCGCCGCCGCCCGAGCTCTTTCCCGCACGCCTGATGCTCGCAACGCCGCCGCACTTCGATCCGAAAGTCCTGGTCGGCCATCTCGACGCGGTGATGGGTGAGGCCGATCTGGCCTGCCTTATCATCGACCTCGACGCCTCCGCCGCGGCGGAGGACTGGGAAGCGGCACTGACGGCGCTCCTTCCCGTCGCGCAGCGGCGAGAATGCGCCGTTCTCACCAGCGACCGCTTCGATCTCATCGCCACCTACGGTACGGACGGCGTTCATAGCGCTGCCGGGCTGGCGACGCTCGAGGCCGACCTCGAACGCTTCAAGCCGCAGCTCATCGTCGGGGCGGGCGAACTGCGCAGCCGGCACGACGCGATGGAGGCGGGGGAGGCCGGTGCCGACTACGTCCTCTTCGGGCGCTGGCGCGTGGGCGGGTCCGATCCCGACTGGGTGGCGTCCCGCGTTGACTGGTGGGCGACGCTTTTCGAGGTGCCCTGCGTGGGTGTCGCCGTCGGTGCCGAGCCCGTCCAGCCGCTCGCCGAGGCTGGCGCCGACTTCATCATGCCCGATCTCGCCTTCTGGGACGGCGACGTGGCCGCCGCCGCCAGCGCCGCCCAACGCGCGATCGATGCCGGCTTCGCCGCCCGGAAGGCCAGGTTTGCGGACGCGGCCTGACATGGCTCGGTCGATCGCCGCCCGCCGCCGCCGCGCCGTGCGAGGCGCGGCCCTGATGCGCTTCGCCGCGATCGGTCTCCTTGCTACCGTACTCGCCCCGGTCGTCTGGTCGGGGTTGCCGGGCGGTCAAGCCGTCGCGCAAGCCGACGCATCGGCGGATGTCGGCGCGCCTCCCGGGGCGGCTCTGGTCGCAGCCCCCGCCGGCGAGCCGTCGCCGGACGACCGCGACGGGGAGAACGACACCTCGGACGACGCGCCCGCGCCGAATGTCCTGTCCGATCCCGGACCCGATGCGATGGGCGCGACGATCGCCGCGGCCGACGAACCCGCGACCGTCTACGAAGCCCTGACGCGCGGCGCCTATCTGAAGGCGCTTGATCTCGGCGCTGACGATCCTGCAGCCCGGTCCGTCGCCGCGCTTACTTCCGCCCGGGCCGGTGTCGTCGCGCCGAGCGAGGATGCGGCGAGCCTGCGTGCCAAGGCTCGCGAGGACCTCGCCATCGCCTATGAGCGCGGCGATCCGCCCAGCGCCGTCTGGTCGGCCCGTCTGGCCTCGGGCGAGGACCTGACGTCCGATGAGATCCGAACGCTCGCGGAACGGCTCGCGCGCGCCGCCGCCGCCGGGCGCGCCGATGCGGCCTTCCTCCTCTCCGACATCATCCGATCCAGCGGCCGGGTCGAGGACCAGCCTCGCGCGATCACGCTGTTGCGAAGCGCGGCCGATGCAGGCTTGCCGGACGCAGCCTATGCGCTCGGCGTCCTTCATCGCTTCGGCGATGGGGTGCCACGCGACGAAGCTCGCGCGGCGCGGCTCATCCGCTCGGCGGCCGAGGCGGGGCTGCCCGCCGCGCAGATCGAATATGGGCTGATGCTCTTCAACGGCATCGGGGTCGATGAGGATCCGGCCGAAGCGGCGCGTTTCATCCGGCGGGCGGCGATTGCCGGCAACCGGGTCGCGCAGAACCGGCTTGCCCGTCTCTACTCGCGCGGTCTCGGCGTGCCGGCCGATCCGGGCCTGGCCGCATTCTGGCATCTCGTCGCGCGCGAGGGTGGGGCTGGCGGTGAGGGCGAGGAGGGTCTGAGCGATCCCTTCCTCGATGCATTCCTCGCCAGCGTGGCGCCGGAAGAACTCGCGACCGCGCGCGAGGCCGCCGCCGCATTTCATCCGAGCCCGACGCCGGGCGATGCCGCATCGCTTCTCGCCGTTCTCGGCTGGCCCGAACCCGTCTGAGCGCTATCAAGCGGCCGCGCGATTTGCTAGGGGACGCCCCGAGAGACCTCCGAAGCGCAGCAGGCAACGTCCCATGAAGATCAACGGCAACGAAATCCGCCCCGGCAACGTCATCGAGCACCAGGATACGATCTGGGCTGCGGTAAAGGTGCAAGCCGTCAAACCCGGCAAGGGGCCGGCCTATGCCCAGGTCGAGCTGAAGAACCTCATCGACGGTCGCAAGCTCAACGAGCGTTTCCGCTCAGCCGAGACGGTGGAGCGTATCCGGCTGGAGCAGAAGGACTATCAGTTCCTCTACGACCAGGGCGAAACGCTGGTCTTCATGGACACCGAGACCTATGAGCAGCTCGAATTGCAGGCCGATTTCGTCGGTGAGCGAAAGGCGTTCCTGCAGGAGAGCATGCAGGTGACCGTCGAGAGCTATGACGGCCGCCCGATCGGTATCTCGCTGCCCGATCAGGTCACGCTCGAAGTCGTCGAGGCCGACGCGGTCGTGAAGGGTCAGACGGCATCCTCGTCCTACAAGCCCGCCGTGATGGACAACGGGGTCAAGGTGATGGTGCCGCCCTTCATCACCGCCGGCGAGAAGATCGTCGTCGATACGAACGAGCTGACCTATCTGCGGAGGGCATGACGGGATCATGGGCGCGGCAAGTCCCGTGCGTGCCGAAAGCCCCGCGTACATGGCAAGCTGCGTGAGCCCGGCATGTCGCAGGCGTCGGCCAGGCCGCTTGCGATCGGCCGTTCGCTGGGTAGCCGCCTTGGCCGCCACCGCCGTACTGACGGCCTGCTCGGCGCTCAGCATCGCGGATGCCGTCACGCCCCGGTCTGGCTATCGAAGCGTCGAGACCGTATCCTATGGCCCGAACGCCGCGCAGTTCTATGAGCGCTACGAGCCGACCCGCCCGCGTGCCGGCGCGCCTCTCGTCGCCTTCGTCCACGGCGGCGGCTGGACGGACGGCGCGCCCGACGGCTACCGCTTCGTCGCGCAGGCGCTCGCCGAGGAGGGCCACGCCGTCGCGCTGGTCGGCTACCGCCTCTACCCTACCGTCGCTTTCCCCGCCTTCGTGGAGGACGGCGCCGCCGCGATCGAAAGCCTGGCCCTTGATGCTCCGGCCGGCATCGTCCTAATGGGGCATTCGGCGGGAGCGCAGATCGCAGCGCTGCTCGCGTTCGACGAGCGCTATCTCGAACGGGCCGGTGTCGCGCGTTGCACCGTGCGCGGTTTCGTCGGCCTGTCCGGTCCCTACGACTTCCTGCCGCTCGAGAACCCAGTCTACCGGTCTGTCTTTCCCGAGCCCCTGCGTGCGGCAAGCCAGCCGATTGCCTTCGTGGACGGCACGGAGGCGCCGGCCTTTCTCGCTACCGGCGCGGACGACGACACCGTCGCGCCGCGCAACTCGTCTGACATGGCAGGGGCCATCGCGCGGGCGGGCGGAACGGCGCGTCTTGAGTTCTACGCGGGTCTGGGCCACATCGACACGATCGCCGCCTTCGTGCCGCCCTTTCGGGGCCGGCCGGTGCTCGGCGACGTCGCCGCGTTTCTGCGTGGCCTTTCCACACGCCCGCGCTGCCCCTGAGGGCCGCCCCGCCGCTTCCTCGTCAGGACCTTGCATGCCCCGCTCCGCCATCCTCAACGTCATGGTCAACGCCGCCACCAAGGCCGGCCGCGGGCTCACGCGCGACTTCGGCGAGGTCGAGAATCTGCAGGTGTCCGTCAAGGGACCGGGCGACTTCGTTTCCGTCGCCGACAAGCGCGCCGAGGAGGTCATCCAGGCGGAGCTCGGCCGCGCGCGCCCATCCTACGGGTTCCTCATGGAGGAATCGGAGGAGATCAAGGGCTCCGATGGGCAGCACCGCTGGATTGTCGATCCGCTCGACGGCACGACCAACTTCCTTCACGGCATTCCCCATTTCTGCATCTCGATCGGGCTGGAGCGCCAGATGGCGGGGGGCAAGCAGATCGTTGCGGCCGTGATCTACAATCCGATCACGAACGAGCTCTACGAAGCCGAGCGCGGCGGCGGCGCCTTTCTCAACGATCGGCGGATTCGCGTGTCGGGGCGGCGCGACCTTGGTGAATCCGTCATCGGGATGGGCATGCCCTCCGTGGGGCGTGGCGACATGGGTCTTTTCCAGCACGAAATGATTGCCATCTTGCCGCGCGTCGCGGCCACGCGCCGGTCGGGCTCGTCGGCGCTCGATCTGGCCTATGTGGCGGCGGGGCGGCTGGAGGCCTTTTGGGACTACGCGCTCCAGCCCTGGGACGTGGCGGCCGGCATCCTTCTGGTTCGCGAGGCCGGAGGTTCGGTCTCCGACTCGCGGGACCGCGACCGGGTCCTCGACGGCCAGGAGATCGTCGCCGGCAACCCGGCCATTCACAAGGCTCTCGTCGGCCTCCTGCGCGAGGCGCGTGTGCCGGCGACGGCGAAGTAGTGTCCTCGATCGCGACGTTCGTAGCCCCTCGGCCTCATTCGCCCCGTTCTTGACGTGGCAACATCGCTGTCGCCAACTATGCGCCCGCGCCGCCAGCTCATCCTTGACGGAGTCTTAACGGCATTGGCGCAATATGGTGCAGCGTCTGGATCGGTTATGGTGATAGCAGATAGACCCGCTCCATGCGCCCGGTCGGTACAGGTTCCGCAAGTCCCGGCTCGCCCCGCGAAAGAAGACGTGATGGACATGACGACGCGATACACAGGAAGGCGATATGGCTGCCAGCGCTGACACCTATCGGCTGTCGTCCCCGAGAGGTGCGCTCTTCGGGATGGGGATCGTCCTCGTCCTCGTCGCCTTCACCGTGCTCATTCTCTTTCCACAGGTTCGGAGCGCCTATCTCGCCAATATTTCACTTAATACGATCATCCTGACAGTGCTTGCGATCGGCATTATCCTCGCCGTCCGACAGGTCTTGCGCCTCCTGCCGGAGATTCGCTGGGTGAACGCGTACCGGCTTGGCGATCCGGGCACGCGCGTGGGGGCGCCGCCGCGCCTTCTCGGGCCGATGGCCGCACTGCTCGACGTCCATTCCGACCGCTCCGGCCTCTCGCCGCAGGCGTTGCGTTCGATTCTCGACTCGATCGGCACCCGGCTAGACGAATCGCGCGAAATCCTCCGCTATATGACCGGCGTTCTCGTCTTCCTCGGCCTTCTCGGAACGTTCTGGGGACTTCAAGGCACCGTTTCCTCTGTTGGCAACATCATCGGCTCGCTGCAGGGCGGAGACGATTTCGGTGTGCTCTTCGAAGACCTCAAAGAGGGGCTGGAAGCACCGCTCGCCGGCATGGGCATCGCATTTTCTTCCTCGCTCTTCGGCCTTGCCTCGTCGTTGGTGCTCGGCTTTCTCGATCTTCTGGGCGGTCAGGCGCAGTCGCGCTTCTATACCGAGCTCGAAGACTGGCTGACGTCGCTCACAGGATCGAACGAGGGCGGCGCCGCGCAACCGAGCAATCTGCGCGTCGACATCGGCCGCGCGCTCATTCCGGCCCTCCAACCTCTTCAATCGAGTATCGAGCGCGTCGCGACGGCGGTGAATGGCTCCGGCGGCAAGGTCGCCTCCGGCAGTGGCTCCGATACGCAGACCGTCAAGGCCATCGCCGACCTTGCCGAGGGCGTTCAAGGCATCCTTCATCACATGCGGATCGAACAACAGGTCCTCAAGGAGCAGATTGCCTCGCAATCGCGGGGGCAGGAGGAGACGCGCGGTCTCCTCGAGCGCCTCGTGGCAGAAACGCGGGGCCTGCGGGAGGACGCGAGCGGCTATCGCGACGCGCCCTCGAACTCGGACGGGTAGCGGATCATGGCCCTCGGGCGAAGCCGGCGCCGTACGACCGATAATTATTGGCCAGGCTTCGTCGATGCGATGGCGACGCTGGTGCTCGTCATCATCTTCCTGCTCTCGGTCTTCATGCTCGCGCAGTTCTACCTCACGCAGGAGATCACGGGCCGTGACACCGTTCTCCAGCGCCTCAACCGGCAGATCGCGGAGCTGACCGAACTCCTGTCGCTGGAGCGGGACGGGACAGAAGATCTCGAGGTCAGGCTCGCCCTTCTCCAGACCTCGCTCGATGCGACGAGCGCCGAGCGGGACATCCTAGCCGCCGATCTTGCCGGGCAGGGCGGAGCCCTCGATGAGGAGCGAGACCGCGCGGCCGCCATCATCGCGGAACTGGAAAGCGAGCAGTCGCTGACCGAGCAGGCGCTCTCGCGCGTCGAACTCCTCAACCAGCAGATCTCGGCGCTGCGCCGCCAGATTGCCTCGCTGCAGGACGCGCTCGATGCATCGGAGTCCAAGGAGGAGGACGCGCAGGCGCAGATCTCCGATCTCGGGCGGCGGCTCAACACGGCCCTGGCTGCGCGGGTGCAGGAGCTGGAGCGCTATCGGTCGGACTTCTTCGGGCGGTTGCGCGAGATCCTAAGCCAGCGGGCCGACATTCGCATCGTCGGCGATCGGTTTGTCTTCCAGTCCGAGGTCCTCTTCCCACCGGGCAGCGAGGATATCGATTCGTCCGGTCAGGCCGAGCTCGACCGGATCGCCGACGCCATTATCGAGGTCTCCAACCAGATTCCCGAAGAGATCGACTGGGTGCTGCGGGTCGAGGGGCATACCGACGCCCGCCCCGTTAGCGCGACGTCGCGGTTCGAATCGAACTGGGAGCTGTCGGCGGCCCGCGCAATCTCGGTCAGCGAATATCTCGTCGACCGCGGCGTGCCGCCCAGCCGCCTCCTCGCAGCCGGCTTCGGTGAATTCCGCCCGCTCGCGGACGGCACCAGCGACGCCGACTACGCGCGAAACCGGCGGATCGAGTTCAAGCTGACCGAGCGCTAAGCGCACGTCTAGAAGAGACGCAGAACGCTCCGGTCGGACTGGCTCGCCAGCTGAAGCGCGGTACCGGTCAGCTGCTGGCGGGTGTTGGACGCGAGGAGGTTCGCGCCCTCTTCGTCGGGATCGGCAAGGACGAGCTTCGAGGAGCCGGCCCGAAGCACGTTGATCAGGTTTTTGGTGAAGGTCTCGCGGACCTCGACGATGGCGAGTTCGTTTTGGAGCTGAGTCAGGCGCGACTTCACGGCCTCCCGCGCCTCCGCAAGTTCGCCTTCGATCACGTCGAGCCGGTCGAACATCTGGAACTCGAAGTCGACGGCCCTCGCAAGACCGATGTCCTGCGTCGACGTCCTGTCCTGCCGGATCGTCAGTCGCGAGCCGCGTTCGTTGAGGGCGATCGACGTGGCTTGCCCCGTTCCGAGGGCAATGCCCGCGAAGCCACCATCCGAGATGATGTCGTCGATCTGCGTCCGCGCGGCCTCGAACTGATCCCAATAGCTGTTGTCGATATCGTATTCCGCCGCCGGAATGCCTGGGTTCGGCGGATTGGCGGTGTTCTGGATGTGGAAGGGTTGGCCGGACCCGCCGGTCGAAGTGCCGTCGATGCGCAGCTTGTAAAAGAGGTCGCTCAAGCGTGGCTTGAAGAGAAGCTGTGTGGCGGCCGAGCCGTCGGTGAAAACCTTCAGCTTCCCGTTATCGGGATCGCTGGCGTCCTGGATCTGCTCCATGCGAAAGCCGAAGCGACCGGCGGCATGCTCGGTATTGACGTAGTCCACGAAGTCGCCGAGCGTTGAGGATCCGGGGGTGGCCGCGAACTGCAGGTCGGGATTGACGCCGTCGTTAAGGACCCAGTTGTTGGCCGCATATCCGTCAATCGATGTGTGAAAGCCGGGCGTCGCGCCGATCGTCTGGGTCTCCCAGCCTGCGGCGAGCGGCTCGAAGCTGAGAAGCGCTTTCTCCGTATCGGGATCTTCCGACCAATAGATTCCGTGATCGACGTTGAGATCCTGGAAGATGTTGAACCAGCCCGTCATATAGATGGCCCGGTCGTCGCGTTCCGGCAGGTTGAGCTGGAGCTTGACCTGACCGACGTCAAACGCCGCACCTGCCGGCCTGTCGATGACGACCTCGACATTGAGGTTGGGGATGTTCGCCTCGAGATCCGCTATGAAGGTGCCGACGGTCTTGTTGCCGGTGTTCGTGCTGAGATACCTGGCTTGGGAGAAGTCCTCGTTCTCGCCGACCGAAATGTAGAATTGCTGGCCTGCGCTGCCATCGTTGTGGAAGTCGTCGATCCGGAACGCCTCGACGGCAGCGATGCGGGTGGCATCGTCCCCAGCAGCGTTGAGGTCCACGATCAGCTGGGAGAGGCGTCCGAGGCGCCCGGCCTGGGTTGGCGAACCGGTGCCCGCCTGACTGGTCCTGATGAAACCGTCGGTCTTGAGGGAAGTCGCGACGCGGGTCAGATTCTTGAACTCCCCGCGTTTCAGCGCCTGCCACCCGCCCTGGCGGGCGGCCTCGGCCACGTCGATCAATTTCAGCGCCTTCTCCTGCGCGTCGACGGCGGCCTGGATCTGCGAGCGGGCATTGCCGAACCCGTCGAGAATACCGTTCAGCTCAGTCGCGCGAGCGTTGAGCGAGCGGGAGGTGAAGAAGTTCGTCGGGCTGTCGAGCGCCGAATTGACCTTCAAACCCGAGCCGAGGCGCGCGCTCGCGTCGGCTTGCTGCGCCGCCACCGTCTGCGATGACAGGAGGGCAGATCTGACCCCCTTGGAAAGAGCGATGATGTCACTGGTCATGACGGCCTTCTGGTCGTACGAACACAAGTCTTAGTGATCGAACTCTAAAGGCGAATGTGCAACTTCTCACTTAAGAGAAGTGGTTACCTAATTCCTATTGCGCGAACACTTCGTTGTCTCACTCCGCTGCTATCGAAGTCGGCATTCGGCCGTTCGTGAACTGGAGCCGTGCGAGCCTCGCGTAGAGGCCGTCCTTTGCGATGAGGGCATCGTGCGTGCCAGTCTCGACGATCTGCCCCGCCTCCATGACGAGGATGCGGTCCGCCTTCAGAACCGTCGCGAGGCGATGTGCGATGATGAGCGTAGTGCGCCCCTCCATGAGCCGGTCGAGCGCGGCTTGCACAAGCGCCTCGCTCTCGGCGTCGAGCGAGGAGGTGGCCTCGTCGAGAAGGAGGACCGGCGCGTCCTTCAAGACGGCGCGTGCGACCGCGATGCGCTGGCGCTGACCGCCCGAGAGCGTAACGCCGCGCTCTCCGATCAACGTATCGTAGCCCTCGGGAAGCGCGTCGATGAACTCGGCGGCCTGCGCGGCCCGGGCGGCGGCCGCGATCTCCTCGTCGGAGGCATCAGCGCGTCCGTAGCGGATGTTCTCCGCGATCGAATCGCCGAAGACGACCGGATCCTGCGACACGAGCCCGAGCGCGCGGCGGACGGCTTGCGGATCGAGCGCGCGGATCGGCTTGCCCTCCAGCGAGATCGTACCGGCCGTCGCATCGTAGTGGCGCAGGAGAAGATGGAAGATCGTGCTCTTGCCGGCGCCGGAAGGCCCGACAAGGGCGACGGTCTCGCCCGGCGTCACATCGAAGGAGACGTCCTGGAGAACGGCGATGCCCGGCCGCGTCGGATAGGAAAAGGCGACATGGTCGAAGCTGATGCGGCCATGGACCGGAACCGGCAACGTCCTCGGGTGCGCGGGGCTGCGCACGTCCGGCCGCACGGCGAGGAGTTCGGTCAGGCGCTCGGTCGCACCGGCCGCCGCCGCGACTTCGCCCCAGACCTGCGCGATCTCGCCAAGCGCGGAGGCGGCGAAGACGGCATAGAGAACGAACTGCGCCAACTCGCCCGCCGTAATCCGGCCGGCAAAGACGTCCTGCGTGCCGATCCAGAGAACGGCCGTGACGCTGGCGAAGACCAGGAACATCAAGGTCGCCGTCAGCACGGCGCGCAGCCGAATGCTGGCCCGCGCCGCCGTGAAGGCCCGTTCGACCTGCGATCCGAAGCGCGTGTTGACGCGCTCCTCGTTGGTGAAGGCCTGCATCGTCCGCACCGCGCCCAGCGATTCGGTGCCATAGGCGGACGCCTCGGCGAGCGTATCCTGCGCCTCGCGCGAGAGCTTGCGCACGCGCCGTATGAAGACGCTCAAGGGAAGCGCGATGATGGGAATGGCCAGGATGACGAAGAGCGACAGGCGGGGGCTCGTCCAGACCATCAGCCCGAGCGCGCCCAAGAGAAGGACGACGTTGCGCAGCGCGATCGAGACCGCCGCGCCGACGGCCGACTTAATCTGCGTCGTATCGGCGGTAAGGCGCGAGACGACCTCGCCGGTCTTCGTCGTGTCGTAGAAGGCGGCATCGAGCGTGGTCAGGTGCGCGAAGACGGCCGCGCGCACATCCGCCACCACCCGCTCGCCGAGCCAGGTGACGAAGTAGAACCGCGTCGCCGAGGCCAGGGCCAACACGCCGACGACCGCCAGCAGGAGCCCGAAATAGGGCGCCACCTCGGCCGCCGTGCCGGAGGTGAAGCCGTCATCGATCATGAACCGGATCGCGAGCGGAAGGCTCAAGGACGCACCGGCCGCAGCCGTCAGCGCCAGAACGGCCCCCGCGATCCGCCAACGATAGGCGAGGAGATGGGGGAGCAGCATCGTCAGCGGGCGCAGGTTCCGCGACGAAGGGCGGTCCGGCTGCGATGCGCGGGGAGAGGGGGCCAAAAGGAGGGCTCGTTCGTCTGTTCGGCCCCTATCTAGGCGATCGGACGCTCCCGCAACAGAGGCGCGGATCGTCGCGATGGGCCGCGGGACCCCCAGCACGATCCCGCCCTTGTCTCTCCGGGCACCCGGCGCTATAAGCCGCCGACGGCCGAGGCGCGATCCTGCGGGCGCTTTCGCGCGTGAAAGCGAAGGCGTCCGGATCGGGTCCGTCGGCCATTCCCATCTGAGCGGACACTCTCAACAGGACGCGCACGCGTCGCGCATGGCGGAAGGCGACAAGCCTTCGGAAAAGGACGAGCGATGAAGAAGGAAGGCCACCCCGACTACCACTTCGTGAACGTGGTGATGACTGACGGCACGACGTATCAGACGCGCTCGACCTATGGCTCCGAGGGCGACACGATCACGCTCGACATCGATCCCAAGACGCATCCGGCCTGGACCGGCGGCAACCAGCAGCTGATGGATCGCGGCGGCCGCGTCTCGCGCTTCCAGAAGCGCTTCGGCAACCTCTCCCGCAAGTAGCGGAACGGACAGGCGCGAGGGGAGGGCGGCAGTCTTATCGGCGCTTCGCTCTGCGCCGGCCGACGATCCTCATCCGCGAGATGGCATGAGAAAGGGCCGGATCAGATCGCTGGTCCGGCCCTTTCGTCGTAACTTGCTGAGGTTTCGCGTTACTGGAACGCGTTCTCAAGACGGTTGAGTTGGCTTGCGACCGCATTGGCAGGCATGGCGCGAACGTCGCCGCGGTCATCGTCCGCCTCGTCCCGCAGGATCGCATTGAGGCGCAGGACGCGGTGTTGCAGGTCCGCGCAGCGGCCGAAGAGATCGACGAGACCTTCGGGCATCATGTCGGCATCGCCGGCCTTGTCGGGCGCGCTAAGCGGCTCGCCGAGCTTGACCTTGTCGTGCTCGGAGCGCCCGGTCTCGGGCGTCATTTCGCCTTCGTTGACGGCGCGCTGTACGAGGAGCCATGAGGCGAGGCTCATCAGTCGCGTCGTCAGCTTCATGCTCAGCGTCGCATAGGTGAGCTTGCCGTTGCCAGACATGGTCTTCGACGCCATGCGGCCTTCGCTGTCGAGATAGGCCGCCGTTTCCTCGATGAGCGCGATGCCATCGTCGAAGAGCGCCTTGAACGAAGACGATCCCGCAAGCCGCCGCCCAAACGCTATCGGCGCCTCGGCCACCGGGAGGGCCATCGCTCCGGTCCCTGTTTCACGATCGTCCATAACGTCGGTGCATCCTTTTGCAGCCCGCACGATGCGGCCTGGCGAGAGGATGACAAAAAAAAGAGCCGCACAAAAGTGCGGCCCGAAGGAAGTCAACAGGGAGGCGTCAAACTGAACCGGAAAACCTGTCCAGAACTCAATCACTTGAGATGCTCTATTGATACCTTCGAAAGATTAACACAGGGTTAACACGACGCCCGTTTAACCGCGCATTATGCTTCACTCGTCTGTACCGGAGGAGGACGAGGGCAAATTCTGCCCGAATCACGAGGGCCTTGCCGCCGCCACGTTCGCTGGCTCTATAGCGGGTTGGCTGGAGGGCGCCTGAAGGCGGCTGGACATATGAAACATCGTGGTGGCGACGGCGCCGGATTTCGCGCGACCGAGAACTCACCGGTGGGCGCCCTTTCGGCCGACGCATCGGCGGCCGGCGAACGCATTGCGAAGGTGATGGCGCGTGCGGGCCTGTGCTCGCGCCGGGAGGCGGAGGCCTGGGTGGCCGCGGGACGCGTGGCCGTGAACGGGCGCCGCATCGACTCGCCAGCGCTCAATGTCACGGCGGCCGACCGGATCCTCGTCGACGACGTGCTATTGCCCGACCAGGAGCCGGCGCGGCTCTGGCGGCTCCACAAGACGCGCGGAACCGTCACGAGCCGCATCGACCCCGAGGGACGGCCCGTGCTCTTCGACCAGCTGCCGCCGGAACTGCCGCGCGTTGTCTCGATCGGCCGGCTCGACATCAATACCGAAGGCCTCCTCCTTCTGACCAATGACGGTCACTTGAGCCGTGCGCTCGAGCTGCCCGCCACGGGCTGGCTGCGCCGCTACCGGGTGCGCGTCCACGGCGACATGGATCCGAAGATGCTCGATGCCCTCAAGGCCGGCGTCACGGTCGACGGCGTGCGCTACGGATCCGTCGACGCCAGGATCGATTGGGAGCAAGGCACCAACTCCTGGCTGACGCTCGGCCTTCGCGAGGGCAAGAACCGCGAGATCAAGCGGTTGCTGCAACACTTCCAGCTCCATGTGACGCGCCTCATCCGCGTCTCCTTCGGGCCCTTCCAGCTCGGCGATCTGCCGGCCGGTGAGGTCGAGGAGGTGCGCCCGCGCGTGCTGCGCGACCAGTTGGGCGAGAAAATCCTGAAGGAACACAAGATCGCGCTGCCCGATACGCGCACCGACAAGCCGGGCGCGTCCGGCGCCGTGCCGAAGAAGGCTACGGATGCAAAGGCCAAACGTGGCACGAAGGGCGGCAAGGAGCCGAAGACCTTCGGCAAGCCGACCAGGCGAGAGGGGCCGACAAAGCTCGTGCGGGAGGTCGTGCGTGCGCGTCGTCGCCGGCCGACTTAAGGGCAAGCCCCTGCGCGCGCCGGCCGGGGAGGGCACCCGCCCCACATCGGACCGGTTGCGCGAGAGCCTTTTCAATATCCTCGTCCATGGGCGGGCCGCCGCCGCCTCGATCGACGACGCCCGCGTGCTCGATCTCTTTGCCGGCTCGGGTGCGCTCGGCATCGAGGCGATGTCGCGCGGCGCAGCGTTCTGCCTCTTCGTCGACGAGGACGCGGGCGCGCGGGGCGCCATTCGCGACAATTGCAGCGCGCTCGGCCTCAACGGGACGACGAAGATCTTCCGCCGAGACGCGACCGACTTGGGTCCGCTGGAGCGCTTCCAGCCTTTCACCCTGGCCTTTCTCGATCCGCCCTACGGCAAGGGCCTCGGCGAGCGCGCGCTGGCCAGCGCCTCCATCGGCGGCTGGCTGGCGCCCGGGGCGGTCTGCGTTCTCGAGGAGCGAGCCCATGCCGAGATCGTGGTGCCGGAGGGGTTCGAAGCCATCGAGACGCGCGCGCAGGGCCTCGGCGCGGTCACCTTCCTCCGCTGGCGCGGGTGATCGTTCGGAAGGGCCAAAACTCCGCGCGCCCGCGCTACCGCCGCCCGAATAGGGACTCGAGGTCGGCGAGGGAGAGGCGCACATAGGTTGGTCGGCCGTGGTTGCATTGGCCGGCATTGGGCGTGCGCTCCATCTCGCGCAGGAGCGCGTTCATCTCTTCGGCTTTGAGGCGCCGCCCGGCGCGAACGGAGTGATGGCAGGCCATGGTCGAGAGAGCGTGGTTGAGGCGTTCGGCCACCTCGCCCGCACCGCCCCATTCGGCGAGCGTGTCGGCCAGATCGCGCACCATCTTGGCCGCATCGACCTGGCCGAGAAGGGCCGGCGTCTCGCGCACGAGTAGCGTGCCCGGGCCGAAGGTCTCCAGCGTCAGCCCGCAGGTCTCCAGCATCGCGAAATGGGGCTCCAGCCGATCGAGATCGTCCTCGCCGATCTCGACGACATCGGGGATGAGGAGTGCCTGCGAGGGCACGCGTCCCGAGCCGAGCGCAGCCTTCATCCGCTCCAGAACGATGCGCTCGTGCGCGGCGTGCTGGTCGACGAGGACGACGCCGTCTTCGGTCTGCGCGAGGATATAGGTCTCGTGGACCTGCGCCCGGGCCGCCCCGAGGGGGTGGTCGGCCGGCATCGTCTCGCTGTCATCCGGCTCGTCCGTTCGCGCCTGCGGAAGCGCGTAAGGGTCTGCCGGTCTCGGCTCCGCGAAACCGCGCGTGCGGGAGACCCCATAGGACGCGCGAGCGGGTCCCTGATGCGCCGGCTCGAAGGTCTCGACGGCGCGATCGGTCAAGGCGAGCTGATCGTCATCCCGTAAGCGCCGGGCGGCGAAGGCCTGCAAGCGCGCCGCGTTCGATGTGGTCGCGACGCCTGCATGGGCCTCCAGCCCCGCCTTCAAGGCCGTCACGATGAGGCCGCGCACGCCCGGTGCGTCGCGGAAGCGAACTTCGGTCTTGGCCGGATGGGCGTTGACGTCGACGGCCTGCGGCTCAAGGTCAAGGAAGAGCGCGAGGACGGGAAAGCGGTCGCGCGGAACGACGTCCGAATAGGCGCCCCGCACGGCCCCGAGGAGGAGGCGGTCGCGGACCGGGCGACCGTTGACGAAGAGGAATTGCTGCTGGCCGGTGCCGCGATTGTAGGTCGGCAGGCTCGCCCGGCCGGTAAGCCGCATGGCGTTGCGGCCGGCGTCGACGTCGAAAGCGTTGTCGGCGAAGGCCCGGCCGAGGACTTGCGCCAGCCGCTCCGCATGGCCGTCGGTGGGGGCGTAGTCGAAGCTGCCCCCGGCGTCTGACACGAGCGTCACCCCGATGCCGGGGCAGGCCATGGCGAGGCGCTTCAGCCCATCGGCCACGGCCATCGCCTCGGACCGCGCGGTCTTGAGGAACTTGCGCCGTGCGGGCAGGCCGGCGAAGAGGCCGACGACGGTCACGACCGTGCCCCGCGTCAGCGCGGCCGGCACGATCTCGGACCGCGCGCCCATGTCGACATCGAGCCGCCAGGCATGAGGCTCAGAGGCGTGGCGCGTCAGGATGGACAGCGTCGAGACGGCAGCGATGGACGGCAGAGCCTCGCCTCGAAAGCCGAGCGTCGCGACACTGAGAAGATCGTCGCCCAGAAGCTTCGAGGTCGCATGGCGCTCGGTGCAAAGACCGAGGTCGGCATTGTCCATGCCCGCGCCATCGTCGATGACGCGAATGAGGTCGGCCCCGCCGCCCTCCAGCTCGACGCGGATGCGAGACGCCCCGGCGTCGACGGCGTTCTCGGCGAGCTCCTTGACCACCGAGGCCGGCCGCTCGACCACCTCGCCGGCCGCGATCCGGTCGACGACGAGGTCGGGGAGGCGGCGGATGGCGCCTGGCACTCGAACGCTTTCCTTGGCGCGCGCCATCTCAGGCGCCCGGAGCCATGACGGCGCGCACCAGCGCCTTGGCATCCTCGGAGGCCCAGTCGGCCGGGCCGGCGAGATAGCCGACCTCGCAGCCCTCGGCGTCGATGAGGAGGGTGACGGGGAGACCGATGCCGCGCCCCGCCGCGCGCAGGCCATCGAAGACGTCTGTCGTCGGGTCGTGGTAGAAAGCGAGATTGCCCGCCTCGACCTCGTCGAGAAAGGCGCGGGGCTTGGCGTCGTCGCCGGTGTCTATGCTGACGGCGACGACCTCGAAATCCTCCCCGCCAAACGTTTCCTCCAGCGCATCGAGCGCCGGCATTTCGTGCCGGCAGGGCGCGCACCAGGTCGCCCAGACGTTGAGAAGGACGGCGCGGCCGGCCCAGTCTGCGAGCGTGCGGGGCTGACCGTCGCCATCGGTGAAGGTGATCGCGGGCGGTCGCACGGGCGTCTTGTGGACGAGGAAGGCGGCGACCTCGCCCGTCGCCAGCGGTGCGATGGCGTCGGAGGTGCGCGAGAGCGGACAGGCATTGGCGGCGTTGTCGCCGGTGGGGCCGATCAGATAGAAGGCGAGGCCAAGCGATGCGGCAAAGAGCAATGCCGCCGCCCCGACACCCGCGACCATCCCGCGCTTTACCGCCATACCTCGAACTCCCGGACCCGAACCGATGACCGACAAGGCCAGCTCAGAGATAGACGCGCCCGCGACATCCTCCAAGGTCGCGGGCGATGACAAAGCCGGGATCGCCGCAGAGCAGGGCCAGCCCGACGCCTCCTCATCCGATAGCGTGGGGGAGACCCAGCCCGCCGGCGCGAGGCAGACCCAGCCCGCCGGCGCGGGGCAGACCCAGCCCGCCGGCGTGAGGCAGACCCAGCCCGCCGGCGCGAGGCAGACCCAGCCCGCCGGCGTGAGGCAGACCCAGCCCGCCGGCGCGAGGCAGAAGATGTGGGGCGGGCGGTTCGCACGCGGCCCGGCCGATATCATGGAGGAGATCAACGCGTCGATCGACTTCGACAAGCGGCTGGCGGCGCAGGATATCCGGGGCTCGAAGGCGCATGCGGCGATGCTCGTGGCGCAAGGCATCCTAAGCGGCGAGGACGGCGAGGCCATCCAGGCGGGGCTCGACCGGATCGGCGCGGACATCGCGGCGGGCGATTTCACCTTCTCGCGCGGCCTCGAGGACATTCACATGAATGTCGAATCGCGCTTGGCGGAACTCGTCGGCGATGCGGCCGGGCGGCTTCATACGGCGCGAAGCCGCAACGATCAGGTCGCGACCGACTTCAAGCTCTGGGTGCGCGAGACGCTGGATGCGATCGAGGCGGGGCTGGCCGACGTGCAGACGGCGATGGTCGACATGGCCGAGGCCCATGCCGATACGGTGATGCCGGGTTTCACCCACCTCCAGACCGCGCAGCCCGTCACCTTCGGCCACCACATGCTGGCTTATGTCGAGATGCTGGATCGCGACCGGGGGCGCTGCCGGGACGCGCGGGCGCGCATGAACCTTTCGCCCCTCGGCTCGGCGGCGCTGGCCGGCACGCCTTATCCGATCGACCGGCACGCGACGGCATCGGCCCTCGGCTTCGACGGCCCTACGCGCAATTCGCTCGATGCGGTGTCGGACCGCGACTTCGCGCTCGAAGCTCTGGCGGCCGCCTCCATCTGCGCCATGCATCTCTCGCGGCTGGCCGAGGAGATCGTGATCTGGTGCTCGGCGCCGTTCTCCTTCGTCAAACTGTCGGACGCCTACACGACCGGCTCCTCCATCATGCCGCAAAAGCGCAATCCGGATGCGGCCGAGCTGGTGCGCGCCAAGGTCGGCCGGATCGCCGGCGCGTTCCAGACGCTGCTCATCGTCATGAAGGGACTGCCGCTCGCCTATTCCAAAGACATGCAGGAAGACAAGGAGCCGGTCTTCGACGCGCTCCCGGCCCTCCAGCTCTGCATTGCCGCGACGGCCGGCATGGTCCGGGACCTGACGCCCAATGCCGAGGCGATGAAGGCGGCGGCCGGTGGCGGGTTCTCGACGGCGACCGATCTTGCCGACTGGCTCGTCCGCGCGCTCGACATGCCCTTTCGCCGCGCCCACCACGTCACGGGGCGGATCGTCGCCGAGGCCGAGGCGCGGGGCTGCAAGCTCGACGAGTTGCCGCTGGACGCGATGCAGGCCATCGATGCCGATATCACGGCCGATGTGCTGGACGTTCTCTCCGTCGAGGCCTCGGTTGCGGGCCGTACGAGCTTCGGCGGCACCGCGCCCGACAATGTGCGCGCCCAAGCGGCATTCTGGCGCGAGCGCCTGGCGTGAAGGCTCGGCCTCGAGCGCTTATTCTCGGCGCCGGTATCACCGGGCTTTGCACCGCGTGGGGGCTGATGAGGCAGGATTGGGACGTGACGGTCGCGGACCGGGGCACGATCCCCAATCCGCTTTCCGCGTCCTCGGATCACCACCGCCTCATCCGGCCTCATTATCCGGGCGCACCAGGCCTCGCTGCGCGGGTGGCCGACGCGCATGTGGCGTGGGACGCCCTCTTCGCCGATGTGGTAAGAGCTGGCGCCGATGGGCCCTTCTATGCGCAGACGGGCGTTCTCTCCGTCAGCACTGAGGAGGGCGACTGGACGGACCGCGCCGCCGCCGCGCTCGAGATTGCCAATATTGCCAATCAGCGTCTGGAGCCGACGGCCCTCGCGGAGCAGTTCCCCCAATTCGCCGTGCCCGATGCGCGCTACGGGCTTCATACCGAGCAGGGCGGCGCGCTGCTCTCCAACCGGATCATGGACGCTCTCGTGGGTTGGCTGACGGCGAGGGGGGCAACCCTGGTCGAGGGGTTCGAGGCGGTCGCCATCGACAGCGCTATGGGCCGCGCGACGGCCCGCGATGGGCGCGTGCTCGAAGCGGACGCCGTGGTCGCAGCAGTGGGCGTCGGTAGCGCCGAACTTCTCTCGGACTGGATCGGAGAGCCTTTGCGTACCCGCCGCTCCGTCGTGCTCTACGTCGACCCACCGGCCGATCTCGATCAAGCCTGGGCGCGCGGCCCGAGCTGGTGCGACTTGGGTGGAGCGGACGATCATTGGGGCATCGCGCCCGTCGCGGGCTTGCCACTGAAGCTCGGCCTTGGCGCCCACACGCGCGACGGGAATGAAAGGGCGGAGCGCGAGGCGACGGAGGCGGACGTCGAGACCATCCTCGCCGGCTATGGAGGCCACTTCGCCCGCATCGCCGACTATCGGGTCCGCAGCGCCGTCGCGAACTTCTGGACGCTCGCGCCCGGTGAGCGCTTCGTCCTCCAACGCGACGACCGCCTCATCGCCACCGCTATCGATTCCGGCCACGCGTTCAAGTTCGGGGCGATCAACGGCCTAGACCTCGCCGAAGCCGTGACCGACCCTTCGCGCTTCGCGACCGTCGTCTCGCGAATCGTCGGCCGCTGAGGACCCTGCACGGTGATGCCGCCGATGTCTCCTAGACGAGGATGTCGTCGACGGTGAAAAGGTTGCCCGTGCGCTGGTTCGTGCCCTCGATGGCCGCATTGTCGAGAAACACCGTGACGTCCCCATAGTCGACGCGAATGATGCCGGGCTTGAAGTTCACACCTACGATCTCCCCTCCGATGAGAAGCGCGCGGTCTTCATCCAGAGTGGTGTCGATGGAAATCGTAGGCTGCCCGTCGGCGTCACCGCTGATGGCGCGGAAGTCGAGCACGTCTTCGCGCGGATCGAACCCGGATACGACGTCGATGCCGTGTCCGTCGTCGAAGGCGACGGTTTGCCGGGCGCCCGCGTTGAAGAGGAGGATGACGTCGTTGCCGGCGCCACCCCAGATCGTCTGGGCCTCGCTGTTCGTGTCGGTGGTATCTTCCTGAGCCTCGACGGTGTCGGCCCCGCTGCCGCAGAACAGCGTGCCGTCCGAGGAGATCACGGCATAGTCGTCGCCCGCGCCAAGCCCGACTTCGAACACGCCCTTTCCGTCGGCGATCGCAACGCTGACGGTGTCGTTGCCCGACCCCGCATAGATCTTGGCATCGACGCGGCCGATGCTGCTGGCCGAACTCTCGGTTGCGTTGAGCGTGATCTGGTCGTTACCGGTCGCGCCGAACGCCGTCACGTTACCCGAGCCGGCCGTCACACCCACACCGGGCCCCACGCTGATGACGTCGTTTCCAGCGCCGCCGCCCAAAAAGTCCGTACCGCCGCCCTGGACGAAGATCGTATCGTCGCCCGCGCCGGCGAAGATCTGGTCGTTACCGCCGCCCGTATCGCGGATGTTGTCGTTGCCGCTGTCGGCGCCGCCTCCGCCGAAGACGACATTGTTGCCGCCACCCGACGCGAAGACGTTGTCGTCGCCACTCCCCCCGAACACCCAGTCGTCGCCGTCGCGCGTGTTGACCCGGTCGTTACCGCCGCCGGCCTCGACGGTGTCGGCCCCGCCCTGGTCGAGCGTGAAGTCGTCCGCAGCGGCCGTGCCAACCAGCCTGTCATTCTGATTGGTGTCCCTGAAACTCGCCATGAAGCCTTCCTCCACGATGAACGGTTCTCGAGCGATGCGAGAATGCTCGCCCAGGTGGATAGTGCGGTCAAGGGGGCAAGCCGGCCTTGCAACGTCTCCCCGCGACACGTCGAAGGTCTCAGGGTGCGAGTTCTTTTGCGTCGACCTCGTCGACTGACCCCCGTCCCGGATTGTCGATCCCACCCGCTACGCGGCCGAGGCGAACCACAACGCCATCGCGCCGGTAAGCGTCCTCATAGGTCGAGGCTACGAGGGGAAAGGCGTTCCACGCTCGTGGCGATTCGCTCGACGGATCGGTCAGCGTCTGACCGTCCAACAGTGCCTGGTGTCAGTCAGGACCCTGAGTTTCAACGCCCCTCGCGCCACCACATCAACCCGAGCGCACCCAGCAGGAGCGCGAGGCCGAGAAGGCCGGAGAGGAGCGGCACGGTCGTCACACCTGTCAGAGCGTAGGCGCGGCTCTCGCGAAGACCCATCCAGCCCGTGCCGGCGAAGCGGGACGCGGTCTCGCCGAGGAGGGAGAGCCGCGGCACATCGTCGGCACCGAGGGTGCGGGCCGTGCTGCCGCCCGTCGCCTCTGCGAAGGGGGCGATGCGCTCGGTCGTGCTCGTCACGCGAGCGAACTCGGCCGGATTGAGGGGGCCGATATTGGTGACGGCGGTCAAGTCTCCATCGGTCGCGCGATAGAGGCCGAGGATGCGGGCCGGCGCATCGGCGCGCCAGAGGCCGTCTTCGGTCTTCGCGAGCGTGAGCGCGGTAGGCGTACCCGTCGGATCCGTCAGCGTCACCGGGGCCACTCCGTCGGCCATGGTCTGGCGCTCGACGACGATGCGCTCGCCCTCGCGCACGAGCCGCAGGGCCTCCTCCTCGAGGTCGGGCTCCTGCATGAGCCAATGCGCGGTGCGGCGCAGGAGATCGACATAGGGGCCGCCGCCATCATAGCCGCGCGCCCAGAGCCAGGCCTGGTCCGACATCATCTGCGCGACCCGGCCCTCGCCCTGGCGGGAGAGGACGACGAGGGGGCTTTCCCCGGCGCCCGTCATGACGATCTCGCCTTCGCCGGCGGCGAGCGATTCGATAAGGCGGAGCCAATCGCCCCAGCTCTCCTGTCCTTCGAGCCCGCGCGTGACGGGATGGCGAGCTCCGGCTTCCGTCACCTGCGGGCTGAAGGCTTCCTCGATCACGGCGCCTGTAGGCTCGGCCGGGAGGATGG
Source organism: uncultured Alphaproteobacteria bacterium (assembly GCA_963799285.1). Classification (GTDB taxonomy): domain Bacteria; phylum Pseudomonadota; class Alphaproteobacteria; order Rhizobiales; family CAWCWK01; genus CAWCWK01. Next base: position 2,147,469 of record CAWCWK010000004.1, on the reverse strand, counting down.
GAGAGAGGAGGGAATCGTAGAGGCTGTCGAAGCCCGCATATTCCGGGCCCGACGCGACCAGGACCGCGCCGCCGTCGAGCACATAGCGCGCGATGTTGTCGTAATAGGTCGGGAGAAGCACGCCGCGCTGCTGGTAGCGGTCGAAGACGATGAGATCGAACTCCTCGAGCTTGACCTGGAAGAGCTCGTGCGTCGGAAAGGCGATGAGCGAGAGCTGCGCGACCGGCGTGCCGTCCTGCTTCTCGGGCGGGCGCAGGATGGTGAAGTGAACGAGGTCGATCGCGGCATCGGCCTTGAGGAGATTGCGCCAGGTGCGCTCCCCGGAATGCGGCTCGCCCGAGATGAGGAGGACGCGCAGCGCCTCCCGCACGCCCTGGACGACGATGACGGCGCGATTGTTGACTTCGGTCAGCTCGTTCTCGACCGGTGAGGCCGCGATCTCGATATAGTTCGCGCCCGCATGTTCCAGCGTCACGTCGAGGGTGACGTCCTCTTCGGAGCGCACGGCGAAGGTCTCGAGGGGCTCTCCGTCGAGGGTGAGGGTGATCTCGGCGATGCTCGACGAGGTCTCTCCCTCGTCCTCGACCCGAAAGGTGAGGGACTGGCTCTGGCCGACAATGCCGAAGCGCGGCGCGGCCATGATCGCGACCCGCCGGTCGACTTCGCCTTCGCGGCCGGTGACGAGGGCGTGGAGCGGCGCGTCGAAGCCGAGCGCTTCTCGCGCCTGCGGCACATCGACGACCTGGCCATCGGTGATGAGAATTGCGCCGGCGACGCGGCCGGGCGCGACGTCGCTCAGCGTTCGAGACAGCGGCTCGAAGAGCGCGGTGCCGTCCTCCCCCGCTCGGGCGACGGTGACGGTACGGGCCTCGATGCCGAGCGCGTCGAGCTGCGCCGTCACCTCGGCCGCGACCGCGTCGGTACGTGCGGGTCGCCCATCGAGGGCCTGGCTGGGGCTCCGATCGACGATGAGGGCGGCGACGGCGGGCAGCGGCTCGCGCTCTTCCTGTCGCAGCGTCGGGTTGAAGAGCGCTGCGCTCACGACGAGGACGGCGAGAACGCGCAGCAGGCTTCCCCGCGCGCCGCGCAGGAGGCCCAGCGCGGCAACGAGAACGCCCGCGAACCCCAGTCCCGCTATCAGCCAGACCGGCAGCAGGGGCGCGATGGAGAGGGAGAGGTTCATGACGCCCGCTTCACTGGCCGAGCCGTTCGAGGATGGCGGGGATGTGGACCTGATCGGCCTTGTAGTTGCCTGTCAGCGTGTACATCACGATGTTGACGCCGGTCCGGTAGGCGTATTCGCGCTGCAGCGGGCCGCTCGGTACGGTCGGGAAGACCGGCTGGCCGGCCTCGTCTATCGCCCAGGCGCTGGCGAGATCGTTGGACGTGATGAGGACCGGCGAGACCCCGTCTCCGGCGCGCACCGGGCGGGCGGTATCGGCGGCCGCCGTCAGCCGCTCCGTCCAGAGGTCGCCGCCCCGCCAGCGACCGGGAAAGTCCTGCAGGATGTAGAAGGCCTTCGTGATCACGTGGTCGGGGGGGACGGGCTCTAGCGGCGGCAGGTCGATGCCGGCGAGGAGCGCGCGCAGCCGCGCCATGTTCGGACCGGCGCCGCCGGTCAGTGTCGCGGCGTCGCCCTCGTCGCGCGTATCGAAGAGGACGGTGCCGCCATTGGAGAGGTAGCCGGTGAGGCTGCGGCGTTCCTCGTCGGTCAGGTCGGGGGCGCTGGCGTCGATCGGCCAATAGAGGATCGGGTAGAAGGCCAGCTCGTCCTCGCCGAGCGTGATGCCGACGGGATCGGCGGGCTCGAACGCTGTGCGCGCGTTGAGAGCGAGGGTGAGGCCGGCCAGGCCCGCCTCCGACACCCGGTCGAGGCTCTGGTCACCCGTCATGACGTAGGCAAGCCGGGTCTGCCCGGCGGCCTCGGCATCGCTGATCGTCTGTGCGTATGCCTCCGGTAGCGGCATGGCGAGCGCGGCGACGAGCGCCGCCGCGCCGACCGTCGCTGCACGGCGCGCGATGAGGCCGCCGCCGCGCAGGACGAGGATCGCGAGACCGTCGAGGACGAGGAGCGCCAGCGCGGCCGCCAGGAGCCAGGGCGCGAGGTCGAATGGGGCCGCCTCGTCATAGGTGCGGGGCGGGGCGACGCCGTTCAGAGCGGCGGGATCAAGAGCGTCGAGCATCGCGTCGTCCGGCAGGAGGTTAAGGGCGACATAGCCGTCCTGCGTGCCATAGAGGCCCGGCGGATTGACGGGGCCGGCGCGTAGGCGGCGCGTGTCGAGCGGCTGCGTCGTCGGGGTCGGCGCGCCGAGGCGGCCGAACCCGTCGAGCGTCCGATAAGGCGCGAGCGTCGTCTCCGGAACCCCGGCGGCGCCCCGCGCGCTGGCGAGCGCGACTGTGCGGCGCAGCACGTCGACGAAGGCGCCCGAAAGCGGCAGGTTCGACCAGCGTGTGTCGGCCGTGACGTGGAAGAGGACAATCCGTCCGCTGCCGCGCGTCTCTGCCGTGATGAGCGGCGTGCCATCGGCGAGGCTGGCCCAGGTCTTTTCCGCGAGGTCGATGTCGGGCTCGGCCAGCACCTGCCTGGCAACGCGCACGTCGGCCGGGGTGTTGATCGCGGCGAGGGGACCGGTGAAGGCGTCGAGCGGCTGCGGCTCCTGCCAGGAGAGCGTTCCGCCGAGCGAGCGATCGCCGCGCCGTAGCGTGACGGGAATGAGGCCATCCTCGCCGGCAGCCAGACGGGGGCCGGCAAACCGGACGAGCGTTCCGCCGCCTTCGACCCACGCGGCGAGCCGTTCTTCGTCATCGGGCTGCAGGACACCGACATCCGCGAGGACCACGACGGCCGTTCCGCGTCCCTCGGCCAGCAACATGTCGAGCGCGGCGCCGACATCGGGCTGCTCCGGCTGGACGACGTCCGCATAGGGCAGGAGGGCCTGCGAAATGTAGTGCAGGGGGGAAAGGAGCGGCTGCGTCTCGTTGACGGCGTCGCCCGACACCAATCCGACCGTTCGCCGCCGGGCGCCCTCATCGAGAAGGCGGACGGCGCCCGAGGATGGCTCGCCGACGAGTTCGATCCGCGCGACCTCGTTCCGGATCTGGAGGGGGAGGTCGAAGTCGAAGGGTACGGCGCCCGTGCCGGATACCGATATTTCGGCAAGGGTTCTCGAGCGGGCATCGAGCGCGCGGGCGATGCCTTCGGCCGCGTCGGAGGCGAGGAAGACGGCATCGCCCTCCTCGCTCTCGGCCGGCGCTCGCAGCCCCAGGATCGGACGTTGCGGGGTCCAGACCGCGACATCGCCCGGCACCGCCGCGCGCAGCGTGTCGACAAAGGCGGCAGCACCGTCGTCGAGACCGTCCGACAGCCAGGCGATCTCCTCGACGGCTTCGGCCGATATGCGCTGGAGAAGGCGTGCCGCGACGCTGGGGCGGGCAGGCGCGTAGGGCTCCGGCGCCGCGGCGGCGAGAGCGTCGATCGGCGGCAGGTCGTCGCTCGCGGGCGTGGCGGACAGCGCGAGGTGCACCGGGCGGCCGCTTCGCTCGGCACTGGAGACGAGCCGTTCGGCCACGGCGATGCGATCCTCCCAACCGGATGCGCTCGCCCATCCATTGTCGAGAATGACAAGCAGCGGGCCCGCGCCGGACAGGACGGGCGGGCTCGGCCGCCAGATTGGCGCGGCGAGCGCGAGGATGACGAGGGCGGCGAGGAGGAGGCGCAGCGCCGTGAGCCACCACGGGCTGCGCTGCGGCGTTTCCTCGGGCTCGCGCAATTCGAGAAGGAGGCGGATTGGCGGGAACGCGACGCGGGTCGGCGCCGGCGGCGTGACGCGCAGAAGCCACCAGATGATGGGGAGGAGCCCCAGCCCGAGAAGCAGCCAGGGGCTTGCGAAGGCGAGGGGAAGGCCGAGCATCAGCGCACTCCTCCCGGCGTCTGCGGTCCCTGCGTCATCAACCCGTGCAGCGCGAGGAGCGGCACATGCGCGCTCGTGTCGGTGTGGTGGACGTGGAAGGACCAGCCGAGACGTCCGCAGAGCGTACGCAAACGGTCCTTTCGCGCGGCGAGGAGGGCCGCGTAGTCGTCGGCCAGCGTCTGCGCCCGCCCGACCGTGAGGCGCAACGGATTGCCGAGGCCGGTGAACTCGGTGCGGCCCGCGAACGGAAAGCTCTCCTCGACGGGATCGAGCACCATCACGCAATGGCCCGTCGCGCCGTCGGCGGCGAGGGAGGTGAGGCCGCTCTCGATCTCGTCGATGGGATCGAGAAAGTCGGACACAATCAGCGCCTGGGTAAGGCGGGCGAGGGGGGTGCGGGGCATCGATGCCAACGCGTCCTCTCCGCCGCCGAGAGCCTCGCCGAGATGATCCGCGATATGCTGCGCGACACGACCCCCGCCGCGGGGCCGGGTGAGGCCGAGCCAGCCGGCCCTCTCCCCGCCGGCCGCCGCCAGCTGCGCGAGGGCGAGGGCGATGATGAGCGCGCGGTCTGCCTTGGGCGTCTCCGACAGCGGCGAGCGATAGCGCATGCCGGGGCCGAGCGCGGTCCAGATCCAGAGCGTGTGCGCGGCCTCCCACTCGCGCTCGCGCACATAGAGGTTGTCGTCGCGGCCCGAACGGCGCCAATCGACGCGGGAGCCCGGCTCCCCGTTCTGGAAGGGCCGGAACTGCCAGAAGGCCTCGCCCGGACCGCTCACCCTCCGGCCGTGAATGCCCGACGCGATGGTGCGCGAGGCGTTGATGGCGGACATGACGATCTCGGGCAGGCGCTCGGCCAGCCGGCCGGCGTCCTTGCCGGCGCCGCCGGGCTCGATCGCCGTATCGACCGCGTATCGGCCACGAGGGGCGAGCGCCATGATGTGCCCTATCCGAGATCGGCGGCGAGCCGCCCGATCGCATCGCGTATCGTCAGCCCCTCGGCCCGCGCGGCGAAGGTGAGCGCCATGCGGTGCTGGAGAACCGGGATGGCGAGCTTCGCCACATCCTCGACCGACGGCGCGAGACGGCCCTGCACGAGCGCGCGGGCGCGGCAGGCCAGCATCAGCGCCTGCGCCGCGCGGGGGCCAGGGCCCCAGGAGACGAAGCGCGTCACCTCGTGCCCGCCTTCGCCCGGCCGCGCCGAGCGCACGAGGCGGAGGATGGCGTCCACGACGCTCGATCCGACCGGCATCTGTCGCACGAGAGCCTGCATGTCGGTGAGATCCGCAGGGCCGAGAACGCCGCGCACCGGCGTCTTCCGTGCGCCCGTCGTCTCGATCATCATCCGCCGCTCGGCCGCTTCGTCGGGATAGTCGACGTCGATCTGCATGACGAAGCGGTCGAGCTGCGCCTCGGGGAGGGGATAGGTGCCTTCCTGCTCCAGCGGGTTCTGGGTGGCGAGCACGTGGAAGGGGGCGGGCAGGTCGTGGCGCGCGCCCGCGACGGTGACGTGCCGCTCCTGCATCGCCTGGAGGAGGGCGGACTGGGTGCGAGGGCTGGCGCGGTTGATCTCGTCCGCCATCAGCAGCTGCGCGAAGACGGGGCCTTTCAGGAAGCGAAAGGCGCGGGTGCCGTCGTCGGCGGTCTCTAGGACCTCGGAGCCGAGGATGTCGGCCGGCATCAGATCGGGCGTGAACTGAACGCGGCCCGCGTCGAGCCCCAGCACGGTGCCGAGCGTCTCGACGAGAAGCGTCTTGGCCAGCCCCGGCACGCCGACGAGAAGACCGTGACCGCCCGCGAGGATGGTGACGAGCGTGTTCTCGATCACGTCGTCCTGGCCGTAGATGATCTCGCCGGCCGCTGCCTTGGCCTCGGCCGCCCGGGCGGCGAGCGCATCGGCGCGCGCGACGATCTCATCGCCGGATGGGGACTGCGACGGTAGCGTCTGCGTTTCGGACATCTTACAAGGCTCCGTTGTCGGCTCCGCCGTTCGCACGATGTCATCACAGCGCGCCTCCCTTGTGAAGGCAAAGGGGCGTGATGGCGACCTTACACATTCGTCATGTGCGGCGAAGCCAGGGCTGCCGTGTCCCTTGGGCGTTTCCTTCGTCCTGCTCGTCCCGCCTTCCTGCGTCCTGTTTTCCGCGCCTTGTCCTGGCGCGCCGCGCGGTCCAACTAGGGTGGCATGAACGCGCTTTCCGACCTCACGGCCCTATTGTCGCAGACGGGCACCAAGCCGCCCGTCGAGCGCTGGCATCCCGAGCATTGCGGTGCGCTCGACCTCGTCATCACGCGCGATGGGCGGTGGATCCACGAAGGCTCGCCCATGGGCCGGGCCCGAATGACCGCGCTCTTCGCCTCGGTGCTACGGCGCGAGGACGACGGCTCCTACGTGCTCGTCACCCCCGCCGAGAAGCTGACGATCACGGTCGAGGACGCGCCCTTCGCGATGGTGGAGATGCGCGTGACGGGAGACGGCGAGGATCGACGGATCGGGCTGCGCGACAATGTTGGCGACTGGATCGAGGCTGGGCCGGAGCATCCGCTGCGGCTGGTCTCGGCGGATGATGCGTTCAAGGTCTACGTGCTCGTGCGCGGCCGACTGGAGGGATTGCTAAGCCGTGCGCTGGTGCACGACATCGTGGATTGCCTCGACGCGGACGGGCGCGGTCTGTGGGCCGGCGGCGTCCATTTCCCGGTGTTGCCGGCATGACGACGCGCGAGCGGCTGGTCTCGGCGCTCTCCGCCGCGCCCCCTCCCGTGGATGGCGTTCCGCTCGGCGATAGCGGTACCGAGGCGACACCGCCGGCAGATCTGGCGGATGCGGCCGTCCTCGTGCCCGTCATCCTCGGCCCCGAGCTCCATCTTCTCCTAACCCGCCGCGCCGATACGCTGCGCACGCACAAGGGGCAGATCGCCTTTCCGGGTGGCCGGATGGAGCAAGGCGAGACGCCCTGGGAGGGCGCGTTGCGCGAGGCGGAGGAAGAGATCGGACTGGCCCGGCACGTGCCGGAGCGAATTGGATATCTCGACCCTTACGTCACGATCACACGCTTCCGGGTCCAGCCTTGCGTCGCCCTCCTGCCCGAGGGCTTGCGCTTAAGGCCCGATCCGCGGGAGGTCGCCGAGGTCTTCACCGTGCCGCTGCCCTTTCTCATTGACCGCCGCAACCACCGGACACGATCGGGCACCGTCGACGGTAGGAGGCGGACGGCCTACGCCATGCCGTATGAGGGCTTCGATATCTGGGGCGCGACCGCGGGCATGATCCGCAATCTTGTCGATCGCCTGGAGGGCGCGGCACCCGCGCCGATGTCCTCGGAGGCCCGCGTCCTCACCGCTGGCGGAGGGAAGCGCTGAGATGGGCCGGCTGATCGCGATCCAGGTCGGGCTCTTTCTCCTGCCCTTCTTCCTCTTCTGGCTCTACGTCAAGATCGGCCGCAAGGTCGCGTTTCCCCGGCCGACAGGCTGGCTCGTTCTCGCGGGGCTCGTTCTCGCCGTTCTCGGATTCCTCGTCGCAGGCACGCAGGGCGGGCGCCCTCCGGGCAGCGATTTCGAGCGGACGCGAGTCGAGGACGGCCGGCTCATACGCGGCGACTAGCCGATGATCGTCGCCCACCCCCGCTTCGACGCGCCCGCGGTCGGGCGCGTCTACGAGGCGCTGAACGGCGCCGGCCATCAGGCCCGCATCGTCGGCGGCGCGGTCCGGAACGCGATCCTCGGCCGCCCCATCACCGATATCGACTTCGCGACCACCGCCGAGCCCGGAGAAACCACGCGGCGGGCCGAGGCGGCGGGCTTCAAGGTCGTTCCAACCGGTATCGCGCATGGGACCGTCCTCCTGGTGTCGCCGGACGAAAACGAGACCTACGAGGTCACGACCCTGCGCGAGGATGTCGAGACCGACGGTCGCCATGCCGTCGTGCGCTTCGGTACCGACTGGGAGGCCGATGCGCGACGCCGCGACTTCACGATGAACGCGCTCTATCGGGACGCCGATGGCAGGCTGGTCGATCCCCTGGGGGCGCTCGCGGACGCACGGGCGATGCGGGTCCGCTTTATCGGCGATGCCCGCCAGCGCATCCGGGAGGACGGTCTGCGCATCCTGCGCTTCTTCCGCTTCAGCGCCGAGTATGGCGGCGGCGACCTCGATGCGGCCGGGCTCGATGCGGCCGATGCCTCCGTCGAGCGGCTCGACGCGCTGTCCGGCGAGCGGATCCGCGCGGAACTCCTCAAGCTCCTCGTCGCCCCCTTCGTGCTGCCGGTCCATGACGGCATGGCGGCGGGCGGACATATCGAGCGGATCGTCGGCAAGGGGCACGATCGCGACCGCTTCGCCACGCTCGTCTCGCAAGACGACCCTAGTGCGCCGGATGCGCTCTTGCGGCTCGCGGCACTCCTGATCTCGCCCGTTCAGGCCCGCAGGACGGCAGACCGGCTGCGGCTATCGACCAGGGAGGCGGATCGGCTCGTCCACGCATTGGCGGATACCGAATCGCTATTGGCATCGGCCCCGGCGGACATGCGCGAGATGCTGTATCGCTGGGGCCCCCAACGACTGCGCGATGCGTTGCGCCTCGCGATGGCAGGCGGCGACCTGCGGTGGGCGAAGACGTTTCATGAAATCGGCGATCTGGATCGTCCGGTCTTTCCCCTCAAAGGCCGGGACGTGGTGGCTTCCGGCCTCGCGGCGGGGCCGGATGTCGGCAGGGTACTGGCCGAGGTCGAGCGCGACTGGATCGCGGCCAACTTTCCCGAGGGCGAGGCGGTGCGCGCGCTTCTCGACGCGGCTATCGACCGGCTCGCCCGCTGACGTCGGCGTGTGAAACGGTTCAGGCGGCTCGTTGCGCGCCGCCGCGGCCCCCATGGTGCGCTCGGATATGCGCCTCGGCCTCCAGGCGGTCGAGCGGGCGTCCGTAGATGTAGCCCTGGATCTCGTCGACGCCGATCTCGCGCAGCTTGGCGAGCTGCGCCTCCGTTTCGACGCCCTCCGCGTTGATGCGCATACCGAGCGAGCGGCCCATGAGCGCCACGCCCGACACGATCGCGACCGCCTCGCGCTTCTCCTCGAGGTCGATGATGAACGATCGGTCGAGCTTGATCTTGGAGAAGGGGAATTTCGCCAGATAGCCGAGGCTGGAATAGCCGGTGCCGAAATCGTCCATCGCGATCGAGATGCCGAGGCGCTTGAGGGTGAGGAGCGCGTCGAGGATGGCCTTGGTATCCTGCATGAGCGTGCTCTCTGTGATCTCCAGTTCGAGCCGGCGCGGCGGCAGGCCGCTCGTTCGCAGCGCGGTCATCACGACGTCGACCACGTTCTGGCGCATGAACTGAAGCGGGGAGAGGTTCACGCTCACCTTGAGAGGGTCAGGCCAGGTCATCGCCTGGCGGCAGGCCTCGTTGAGGACGAACTCACCGAGTGGCCCGATGAGATCGCTCTCCTCGGCCAGCGGGATGAACCGCCCGGGCGAGATGTCGCCCCATTGCGGATGGGTCCAGCGGCAGAGCGCCTCAAAGCCGTGCACGCTGTTCGAGGCGAGATCGTGCTGCGGCTGGTAGGCCACGTGCAGCCCGCCGACTTCCAGCGCCTCCCTAAGGTCCGCCTCGAGCGCGGCGTTCGCTCGCTCGGTGCTCGCCATCTCTTCGCTGAAGACAAGGAGGGGCAGGCCGTTCGCGACGGCCCGGTTCCGCGCAATGCGCGCGGACTTGATGAGGAGATCCTCGGTCAGGCCGTGTTCGGGCATCATCGCGATGCCGGCCGAGATCGTGACGCTGAACTGACGGCCCCTTACGGCATAGACCTCGTTGGCGACGTCGCGCAGCCGCGTCGCCGTACTGACGGCCCCGTCGGCCGAGCCGCCTGGCGAGAGGACGACGAACTCGCTCGTGCTGAGCCGGATGACGGTGTCCTCCGGCCGCAGGCGTTGGCGCAGGCGCATCGCCATGCTCTGCACGAGCGCGTTGAGTGTCTGCGCGCCCTCCTGTTCGGCCAGCTTGTTGAAACGGTCGATGGCGATCAGGATGACGGCGGTCTGCGGGTTACGCGACGAAGCGTTGCGCTGGATGATCTCTTCGAGAAGGACGCGGTTGGGCAGACCCGAAACCACGTCGCGCCGGGAAATGCGCTCCACTTCCGCACGGCTCTGGATCTGCGCCCGTGTCGCATGGCGAAGCGCCGCGATGATCAGGATCAGCATGAGCGCGAACGTGCACGAGATGGCGATCGTCAGTCCGGTCATCGCGCCGTCGATGCGGGACGCGGCCCTGTCGATCTGGAGTTCGAGCCGCGCGATGGATACGATCTGGCCTGCGACCCGCAGGGGTATGTCGGCCGACGCGGTGATGTCCCGTCCGATGCCGTTCGACGAAAGCGATACCTGAAGCCCGTCCTCCAGTTTCTGGGCGAAGGGACGGGAGGCGTGAAGCGGGTCCTGACGACGGTCGACCTCGATGCCCGATGCCTCTCGGGAATCGATGAGAACCCCGCCGGCCGGATTGAAGACGACGAAGCGCGAGACGACGTCGCTGGTCGCGATGCGGATCATCCACGTCTCGTCGGCCGATAGAGGCGTTCGTCCCGTGAGCTTCCGGTAAACGCTGATCTGGCTCTTGACGTGGGCGTGCCACGTCTTCGCGACGGTCTCGGCCTCGCGGTGGAGGAATTGGGAGCCGACGCCGTTGATAAGGACCACGGTCCAGACCCAGGCGCCACAGAAGAGCGCGAGCAACGTCGCACCTCCGAGGTATTCCCGTAGCCCCCACTTCTTCATGCCCCGACCCCCGGAGAACTACGCCTCCGTTCAACGGTATGTGGAAAAGGCTAATCGAGCGCTAAGGCGATGGGGGCGTAGCGTCACCGTGGTCCCGATATAGGTCGGTCCAACAGAAGCTACGGCCATTTGGCGACTGGCGGCATCGAGGAGAGGATCGAATCGACGTTGCCACCGGTCTTCAACCCGAAGACCGTGCCCCGGTCGTGCAGGAGGTTGAACTCGACATAGCGCCCGCGCCGGATGCATTGCGCCTCGCGGTCCGCCTCGGTCCAGGGTCGGTTCATGTTGACCGCGACGATGCGGGTGTAGACGTCCGTGAAGGCCCGGCCGACGTCCTGCGTGAAGGCGAAGCGGGGCTCCCAGTCGCCCTTGTCGAGGTGATCGTAGAAGATGCCGCCGATGCCGCGCTGTTCATTGCGATGGGGAAGGTGGAAATAGCGATCGCACCAGTCGCGGTAGGCGGCGTAGTCCTGCCCGTGCGCGTCGCAAGCGCCTTGCATGGCGGCGTGGAAATCGAGCGCGTCCGGATCGTCGGCCTGGCGGCGGGGGTCCAGCATCGGCGTCAGGTCGCCGCCGCCGCCGAACCAGGCCTGCGTGGTGACGACGAAGCGCGTGTTCATGTGCCCGGTCGGCGCGTTGGGGTTGCGCGGGTGGGCGATGACCGAGATGCCCCCGGCCCAGAATCGGGGATCGTCCGCCGCACCCGGTATCTGCGCGCGGAACTCGGGCGCGAACTCGCCGTGAACGGCCGAGACATGGACGCCCGCCTTCTCGAAGACCCGGCCCCGCAGGAGCCCCATGACGCCGCCGCCGCCATGTCCACCGGAATGATCGGTACGAGACCAGGGCGTGCGTTCGAATCGGCCGGGTGCGATGTCGCCCATCGGCCGGCCATCTTCGTCCTCCAAGTCGGCATCGACCGAATCCTCCAACGCCTCAAACCGCGCGCAGAGATCGTCGCGCAGTTCGGAGAACCACGTGACGGCACGGGCCTTGTGCGCATCGAGATCTCCGTCATGGGCAGTCTTATTCATGGAGCATCCTTCGTCGTGTCGTCCGGGGGGGCGGGGCTGGAGAATGCCTCCATCGAAACATCCTTCTAGATGTCCATGGAGACGAAGCCGTCCGTCTGCCGCAGCGCCTCGCCTAGCACCAGCGCGGCGGCCATTGCGACATTGAGGGAGCGTGCTTCCCCTCGCATCGGTACGATCACCCGCGCATCGCACGCCTCGTGCACGGCCTCCGGAACGCCCGCGCTTTCCCGTCCGAGCAGCAGCGTGTCGGCGGGTGCGAATGCAAAGTGCGTATAGGCGAGGGGCGCCTTCGTGCTGAGCAGCACGAGCCGCCCCCGCGCCCCGCGCCCCGCGCAGCGCGGCGAAGTCGGCGTGCCGGACGATCTCCGCCTGCCGGACATAGTCCATCCCCACCCGCCGCAGCGAACGGTCGTCAAGCGCGAACCCGCAGGGCTCCACGATGTCGAGCCCTACGCCGAGGCAGGCGCACAGCCGCATGAGACTGGCCGTGTTCTGCGGAATGTCGGGCTGGTAGAGCGCAAGACGCATCTCTCAAATCTCACTTTGCGTTGCGTTGTCGAACTTCGACGCGTGCCTGCGATGCGACACGATGCGGCGCGGCGCGTCTGCGCACTGGACATGGCACATGCAGGCTGACATGTAGGATCGAACGCGCGCGCTCAAGCCCCGTCGTCGCTCCGGTTGCCCTTCATCAGACAGCCGGGACCGCCCACCGGACGGTGATGGCGTGAAGGTACGGCAGGGCGATGGGCGCGGTACGCAAGAGATATAATGAAGGGGACGGCGGCGTGGCCGACACATCCGTTGACAGGCTCGATGACGCGCCGGCCAGTGAAGGCCGGCGCAACTTCCTCTTTCTCGCAACCGGCGCTGTCGGCGCAGTCACGGTCGGAGCCATCGCGTGGCCCTTCGTGCACCAAATGAACCCCGACGCCTCGGTGCAGGCCCTCGCATCTGTCTCCATCGACCTCTCGCCGATCGAGGAAGGCCAGGAGATCTCAGTAATGTGGCGCGGAAAGCCCGTATTCGTGCGCCATCTGACCGATGCCGAGATCGTGGAGGCTCGCGAGGTGGACATCTCGACGCTTCGCGACCCGCAGTCCTTCGACGAGCGACTTCCGGGCGGCGGAGGCGGTGTCGCCCCGGTCGGCGGCTTCGAGAAATGGCTTATTCAGATCGGCGTCTGCACCCATCTCGGCTGCATTCCCATTGCCTACGAGGGCGACTACGATGGCTGGTTCTGCCCCTGCCACGGCTCGCATTACGACACGGCCGGCCGCATCCGCCGCGGTCCGGCGACGTCCAACCTCGCCATTCCAGACCCTATCGTATTCGAGTCGGACACGTCCGTCGTAGTCGGTTAAGGAGCGCCGTCCATGTCCGAACATGTGAGCCAGTATCAGCCGCGCACCGGCGTCGAGAAGTGGATCGACGCACGGCTGCCGCTACCGCGCCTGATGTATGACAGCTTCGTAGTGTTTCCGAACCCAAGAAATCTCAACTATTTCTGGACGTTCGGCGGCATCCTCGCCTTCATGCTCGTCATCATGATTGCGACCGGCGTCGTGCTTTCGATGCACTATACGGCACATGTCGACCACGCCTTCGAATCGGTCGAGAAGATCATGCGCGACGTCAACTATGGTTGGCTGCTGCGCTATATGCACGCCAACGGCGCGTCGATGTTCTTCATCGCAGTCTATATCCACATGTTCCGCGGGCTCTATTTCGGTTCCTACAAGGCGCCGCGCGAGGTCCTGTGGATGCTCGGCGTGGTCATCCTTCTCCTCATGATGGCGACCGCCTTCATGGGCTACGTCCTTCCCTGGGGCCAGATGTCCTTCTGGGGCGCGACCGTCATCACCAACCTCTTCTCCGCGATCCCGCTCATCGGGCCGGGGCTGGTGGAGTGGCTCTGGGGCGGCTTCGCCGTCGACAATCCGACGCTCAACCGCTTCTTCTCCCTCCACTACCTGATGCCGTGGATGATCGCGGGCGTCGTGGTCCTCCACATCTGGGCGCTGCACATTCCGGGCTCCAATAACCCGACTGGCGTCTCGGTGAAGACCAAGGCCGACACGCTGCCCTTCCATCCCTATTACACGATCAAGGACCTTTTCGCGGTCGTCGCATTCAGCGTCTTCTTCGGCTTCTTCGTCTTCTACGCGCCGAACGTGCTGGGCCACCCGGACAACTACATTCCGGCCAACCCGCTGGTGACGCCAGCCCATATCGTGCCCGAATGGTACTTCCTGCCCTTCTACGCGATCCTGCGCGCCGTCACCTTCGACATCGGTCCGATCTCCGCCAAGCTCGGCGGCGTCATCGCCATGGGCGCGTCGATCGTCGTGCTGTTCTTCATCTCCTGGCTGGACACGAGCCGGATCCGTTCGGCCGCCTATCGGCCGGTGTTCAAGGTCTTCTTCTGGCTCTTCGTCCTCGCCTGCCTGGGGCTCGGCTACATCGGCGCGATGCCGGCCGAGCAGCCCTATGTCTTCATCGGCCAGGTCCTGACGCTCTACTACTTTGCCTTCTTCCTGGTGGTCATGCCGGTCGTCGGCATCTTCGAGCGTCCCAAGAAGCTACCGCCGTCGATCGCGGATGCAGTGCTGATGAAGGACGATCGACCCAAATATTTCGGCGGAGCGCCGGTGACCGGCGGTCGGATGGGCGAGCCCGTCCCCGCCTCCCCGGAAACCCGCTAGGCCGACAGACAGGAACGTTTGACATGTCGTTCAAGACGCTCGCCACGGCCGCGCTCATTGCCCTTGGCCTGACAGCCAGCGCCACTGCGCCGGCGCTCGCCGCCGGTGAGACGGTTACTCCGCCCCCGATGGACTGGTCGTGGGAAGGCCCCTTCGGCCGCTTCGACAAGGCACAGCTGCAGCGTGGCTTCAAGGTCTACAAGAACGTATGTTCGGCCTGCCACGGCATGGACCTGATGTCCTACCGCAACCTCGCGCAGGCCGGCGGTCCGGGCTTTACCGAGGCGCAGGCCGAGGTGATCGCGTCGGAGTATCAGGTGTCCGACATCTCGACCGAGGACGGCCAGTCCTTCGAGCGCCCGGCGAGCCTCACGGACCGGTTCTTCCAGCCCTTCCCGAACGAGGCCGCCGCCCGCGCTTCCAATGGCGGCGCCTATCCTCCGGACCTCTCCGTGATGGCCAAGGCCCGCCCCAGCGGTCCGGACTATCTGCGCGCCCTTCTCATCGGCTACACCGACGCCCCCGAAGAGGCGCTCGAGGGCGCGCCGGCGGGCAAGTACTACAATATCTACTATCCGGGCCATTGGATCAGCATGGCCAATCCGCTTTCGGACGATCTTGTCGAATATACCGACGGCACGCCCATGACGGCCGAGCAATATGCCGAAGACGTCTCGGCCTTCATGATGTGGACGGCCGAACCGAAACTCGAGGAGCGCCGCTCGGTCGGCTTCGTCGGCATGATTCTCCTGGTCGTGCTCGCCAGCCTCCTCTTCGCCACCACTCGGACGATCTGGGCGGGTGTGAAGCATTGATGATCCGCGCGCTCGTTGCGCGCGGTCTCGTGCGCAATCCCGGCTATCGACCGGGCGGCGTCACCTCCGGCCTCGCGATCCCGACTTTCGAGGGCGGGGAGAACGGTGAGCTTGGCCGGCGGCTTGCAGAGAACGCTGCTTATAGGCGGGCTTACACGCAGCGATCCTGTCTCGGTACCCTTCAGGCCCCGGCAAGACTCGGCCGGCCCGATCCGTTCACCATCGCCGTCAATGGCAGTGCCTTCGTCTATCGTTGATCGCGCCCGATTCAGGACGGAACTGGCCGCCGCGATTCGTCCCGGTGATAGGCTGGCCGTCTACGGTTCCCTGATGCGGCAGATGCCGGTTCAAGCCCGTTTGCCGGGTGGCCCGAGCCTTCGAGGCCGCGTGATCTTCGAGGGACGCTGCCTGCTACCCGGCCGGCTGTACGATCTGGGCGACTATCCCGGGCTCCACCCCCATCCCACGGCGCGCGTCTGCGGCGAGCTTCACCGGGTCCTGTCGCCGTCCCTATCGCCAGAGCTCGATGCGTGGGAGCTCTACGACCCCAGGGATCTCGCCGGCTCGCTCTATCACCGCATCCGAATGCGGCTCTCGTCACCCCCCGTCACCGCCTGGGTCTACGTGTACAGCGGGCATGGGGCCTCCTCCGCCCACTCGCTCGTGCCCGGCGGCGATTGGCGCCGCCATCTTGCCCGCAAGCGTCGGTCTGCTATCGAGGTCGCTACGGTTTGACGGAACGGGGCGGGCGATGAAGACGGTTCTCGGCATCATCGGCGGCTCCGGCATCTACGACCTCCCGGGGCTGGAGAACGCCCGCTGGGAGCCGGTCGACACGCCCTGGGGGGCGCCGTCTGATGCGGTACGCAAGGGCGAGTTTCCCGCTACGGATGGCGGCGATCCGCTTCCCATGGTCTTCCTGCCCCGGCATGGCCGAGGCCACGTCCATTCGCCGACCGGGATCAACTACCGAGCCAATATCGACGCGATGAAGCGCGCGGGCGTGACCGACCTCTACTCGGTCTCTGCCGTCGGCTCGTTCCGAGAGGATTGCCCGCCCGGCACCTTCGTTCTCGTCGACCAGTATATCGACCGCACGACCGCACGAGAGACGAGCTTCTTCGGCGATGGCTGCGTCGCCCACGTGCCCTTCTCCCGGCCCGTGAGTCCCTTCCTTCAGGACCGCGCCGAGGCGGCCGCGCGGGCGCTCGATCTCGCCCATCATCGCGGCGGATCGCTCGTCTGCATCGAGGGGCCTCAGTTCTCGACTGAGGCCGAGAGCCATCTCTATCGCTCGTGGGGCTGCGCCGTCATCGGCATGACCGCCATGCCCGAGGCCAAGCTGGCTCGCGAGGCCGAGCTGCCCTATGCCACCATCGCCATGGTGACCGACTTCGACGCCTGGCATCCCGACCACGACGCGGTCGACGTCGCGCAGGTCGTCAAGACCGCCCGAGAGAACGCCGACCGCGCCGCGGGCCTCGTCGCCAGGATTGCCGCCGACTTCCCGCGCGAACACGTGCCGTGCCCGGCGGGCAGCGACCGCGCGCTCGACGGCGCGATCATGACGGCGCCGGACAGGATCGACCCGGCCGTTCGGCGCACGCTCGACGCGGTGGCGGGACGCGTTCTCTAGCGAATGAAACGGACCCTCGGTTTCGCCTTCCGGACGGCGATCGTCGTTCTCGTGGCCGCGGTCGTCTACGGTCTGCTCATCGAGTTGAGCGCGATGATACGGGGAGGCCGCGACTGGACCGGATCGGCGCTTGCCATGACGCCCATCTATGTCGGCTTCCTGGCGATCGCACTGACGCCGATCATGGTTCTGACCCAATGGCTTCGCGACGCGCGGCGCCGATTTTGGTGGCGGACCTGGCTCTGGGCCCTCGGCCTCGCTGGGCTCTACCTCTACGGCGCACCGATGCCGCTCGCCATTGGGAACTGGTGGACGGCGATGTCCTGCTTCATCGCGGGCGTCGTTGGCTTTTGGGCCGCGAACCGGCTATTGCCTCGCCGGCAGCGGCCGAAGGACGAATGACATGACCTCCCACCCCACCCCCAATCTCCTCGACTATATCCGCACGATCCCGGACTTCCCGAAACCCGGCATCATGTTCCGCGATATCACTACGCTTCTCGCCGATCCGGTGGGTCTGCGCGCTGCGGTGGACGGGTTGGTCTGGCCCTACCTGAAGTCCCAGGTCGATCACGTCGCGGGCATAGAGGCGCGGGGATTCATCCTCGGCGGGGCGGTGGCGCACGAGTTGGGCAAGGGGTTCCTGCCGATCCGCAAGAAGGGCAAGCTGCCCGGAAAGACGATCGGACAGGAATACAGCCTCGAATACGGCGTCGACGTCGTGGAGATGCACGAGGACGCGATCAAGCCCGGCGACCGGGTCCTTCTTATCGACGATCTCGTCGCGACAGGCGGCACGGCCGAGGCCGCCGCCAAACTGATCCGGCGCTCGGGCGGCGAGGTCGTCTCGGCCGCCTTCGTGATCGATCTGCCCGAGCTCGGCGGGGCCAAGCGGCTGCGCGATGCCGGCATCGTCGTCCACACCCTCGTCGGCTTCGACGGGCACTGACGCGAGTGGGGGAGCACCGGAGGGCCGTGCCGGCGCAACCCTATCGCTCACTGGGCGTTATCATTCGACTCTCCCGCCGTAGTCGCGGCCCTATCGGATATCAACACCCATGAAAGTCCCCCCCATCGGTCTCATCCTGGCCGGTCTACTGATCCTTGCGGGCCTCGTATATTTCGGCTTCGCCTTCTTCGGCGACTCGGTCGTCGAGGATGACAACGTCTCCTCGATCTCCGACACGCTCGCGACCGGCGGAACGCTCGTCCTCCAATAGGTCAGAATGCGCCGGCCAGTTTGTGGGCGGCGCGGATGGGCTCGGGCAAACGGTAGCGCGTCGTGGTCGCCAGGACGAGCGCGTTGGCCGACGCGATGTCGCAAAGATGGCCGGGCGACGTATAGACCGGCGCGACCCTGGCCCGGGTGCGTAGCACCGTACCGATCACCTCGCCCTTGTCGCGCAGCAGTACGGCATCGCCCTTGTCGGGTCCGACCTCCTCGTGCGTACCGACGAGCCGCGTCTTCCCGCAGCCGATCGTCGGCCGGGTCAGCCACAATCCCATCTGGCAGGCGATCCCGACACGGCGGGGATGGGCGTAGCCCTGACCGTCGAAGATGAGGACGTCGGGCACCGTCTCCAGTGCCGCGAACGCCGCCTCGAGCAACGGCCCCTCGCGAAAGGCGAGAAGGCCCGGCACATAGGGAAAAGAGATGGGCGCCTCATGAACCGCGCTATCGACGACCGTGAAGTCGGGGCGCATCACGACGACGGCCGCCCGCCCGGCCAGTCCACCATCCTTCTGCTTCACGCTGACGTCGACGCCGGCGATGGTGTGGATCGCAGCCGGATCGAGCTCGCGACCGATATCGAGCCGGCCGCGCAAGTCCGACTGGATCGCCGCCGCCTCGCGCGGGGTGACATCCCAGCGGTGGAGGCGGTCGAGCTGCATCAGTTCGCGGCGCGAAAGTGCAGCACGTCTCCGTCCGCGACGACGTACTCCTTGCCCTCGAGCCGCATCTTGCCGGCCTCCTTCGCCGCGGCTTCCGTCTTCAGCGCGTCGTAGTCGGCATAGGCGATGGTCTCGGCACGGATGAAGCCCTTCTCGAAGTCGGTATGGATCTCGCCGGCCGCCTGCGGCGCCTTCGTGCCGGAGCGGATGGTCCAGGCGCGGGCTTCCTTGGGGCCGACGGTGAAGAAGGTGATGAGGTGGAGGAGGTCGTAGCCGGCGCGAATGAGGCGGTCGAGGCCGGGCTCCTTAAGGCCCAGTTCCTCGAGAAACTCTGACCGCTCGTCGCTCGGGAGCGTAGAGAGTTCCGCCTCGATCTTGGCCGAGATGGCAACGCATTGCGCGCCTTCAGCCTCGGCGCGCTCCGCGACGCGCGCCGACTGCGCATTGCCCGTGCCAGCGCTCTCCTCATCGACATTCGCGACGTAGAGGACGGGCTTGGCCGTGAGAAGGTTGAGCATCTTGAGCGTGCGGCGCTCGTCGTCCGCGATCTCCATGGTGCGCACCGGCCGGCCCTTCTCCAAGACGACCTTGGCGCGCTCCACGAGGTCGAGCTGAAGCTTGGCGTCCTTGTCGTTGATGCGAGCCTTCTTCTCGAGGCCGGGAATGCGCTTTTCCAGGCTCTCGAGGTCAGCGAGCATCAACTCGGTCTCGACCGTCTCCGCATCGGCGATTGGGTCGATCTTGCCCTCCACATGCGTGACGTCGTCGTCCTCGAAGCAGCGCACGACATAGGCGACGGCATCGACCTCGCGAATGTTGGCAAGAAACTGGTTGCCAAGCCCTTCGCCCTGGCTGGCACCCCGAACGAGGCCGGCAATGTCGACGAAGGTGAGGCGGGTCGGGATGATCTCCTTGGAGCCGGCGAGCTCTGCCAGACGCATGAGCCGCGGGTCGGGCACGGCCACTTCGCCGACATTGGGCTCGATCGTGCAGAAGGGATAGTTCTCGGCCTGTGCGGCCGCCGTCTGCGTGAGAGCGTTGAAAAGGGTGGACTTGCCGACATTCGGCAGGCCCACGATGCCGCATTTGAAGCCCATGGGGTCTCGCGTTTCTGGTGTCGTGGAATGTTGGGATCGATATGGACGAAGAGGCGCGCAACTTAAAGCCCCGGCGTCGTCAGCCGCCCTGCCAGACCCGCACGACATCAAGCGGATAGAGAAGCATGAGGACGTTCAGCATCAGCCCGTCCCGGATCAGCCAGATCGTGACAGCCTCGAAGACGACGAAGAGCGCTGCCGACACCCACCAGGGCCACCGCGCGGCGATGGCGAAACCGAGCCACATGGCGGCGATGTCGGCAGACGAGTTGACGACGGAATCACCGAAATAGTCGAGTGCGATCGTCGCTTCCCGGTACCGCTGAATGACGGCGTCGGTGTTCTCCGCGATCTCCCATGCGGCTTCGAGCAGCGTGGAGAGGGTGAGGCGCGTGCCGACCGAGAGATCGAGCTGCGTGAAGCGATTGAGAAGCCAGAACGCGCCGAAGAAGAGGAGGCCGTGAATGACGTGCGAAGGAGTGTACCAGTCGGCGAGGTGCTGCGAGTTCTCCGAGCTGACCACCTGTCCGTGCCAGAGCTTCACGGTCCCGCAGGTGCAGATGAGCTCGCGCCCCATCACGAAGAGTATGACGGCCGTGCCGGCGAGAATGGCGAGGGAGACAGCGAAGCCATAGCCCCAATCCCGTGACGACGAGGTCACCGACCCTGGCCCATAAGGCGGCGCAGCATCTCGGCCATCGGGCCCTTGCCCTCCTCGGCCGGTGGACGCTCGGCGGCCTTCGGCGGCTGGGCTGTTGCAGGCTCATCGCCCGCTTTTGACCGAGATTTCGACTTGGCTGGCCCCTCCTGCGGGTTCGATACCTTGGCGGCGAACGCCTTGTCGTCGCCCTTCGCCAGAAGGGGGGCTTGCTCCGCGATCCGCTCCAGCATGGGTTGGAGCCAGTCTTGATCGTCTGGGGAGAAGTTGCCGAGCACGTGCCCGTTCACCCGGGCCTTGTGGCCGGGATGGCCGATACCGATGCGCACGCGCCGGAACTCGGCGCCCGTCGGCGAAGCGGAGATGGAGCGCAGGCCGTTATGACCCGCGTGGCCGCCGCCGGTCTTCACCCGCAGCTTGCCGGGCGCGAGGTCGAGCTCGTCGTGAAAGACGACGACGTCCTCGGGCGGGATCTTGTAGAAGTTGACGGCTTCGGCGACGGCCTCGCCCGAGACGTTCATGAACGTCAGCGGCTTGAGGATCAGCGTCTTCTCCAGCCCCAGCCGGCCCTCGCGCAGCAAGCCCTTGAACTTGCGGCGCTCGTCCGAAAAGCCGTGCCGCTCCGCAATGGCATCGACGGCCATGAAGCCGACATTGTGCCGGTGCCGGGCGTATTCGCTGCCCGGATTGCCTAGCCCCACGAGAAGCAACATCGTCTAGCTCCGAATGTGAGGGACACGGCTATGCGGGCGGAACTCGCCGGCTCCGCCCGCAGTCCTATGCGGCTCAGTCGTCGGGCGTCTCGGCGTCGGGCGCGCCGGCATCCTGCTCGATGGCAGGAACCTCGTCGGCGTCCGGCGTCTCCTCGTCGTCGGCCGGTGCGATGCTCGGCATCGTGATCGTGGCGATCATGAAGTCGCGCTCGGTCTCGACCGGGGTGACGCCCTCGGGAAGCGTGACGTTAGACATGCGAATAGCATCTTCCAGCGTCTTGCCCGTGAGATCGACCTCGACGGAATCGGGAATGCTGCCGGCCGGCGCGTTCAATTCGATCGCATGGCGCACGACGTTAAGCACGCCGCCCTCGGTCAGGCCGGGGGCCTCTTCCTCGTTGATGAAATGCACCGGCACCTCGACGGCGACCATGGAGCTTGCGTTGACGCGCAGGAAGTCGACATGCGTCGGCGTGCCCTTGATGACATCGACCTGGATGTCGCGCGGCAGGCAGCGCTCCGTGGCGCCATCGACCGAGATGTCGAACATCGTGGTCAGAAGGCCGCCGCGCTGCATCGCCAGATACATCTCCTTGAAGGGAATGAGGATCGGGCGCGGGTCTTTCTTGTCGCCGTAGATGACGGCCGGAATCTGCCCGTCGCGCCGTGCGGCCCGAGCGGCCCCCTTGCCGACCCGTTCACGCGGCAACGCGTCGAGCGTGCGTGTGTCACTCATGATATCTCTCCGAAATGCGCGCCGCCACGCCCCTATGGCCCGGTCGAAACGCGAAAAGGCGGCCTCGATGGGCCGCCATGGGTGCGCGTCCTCCAGGGGTGTCCACGCAGGGCGATGTATAGGCAAAGCGGTGATCCGAGACAAGCGGATCGTTCCGTGCATCCTGTGCGTGCATCAGCTGCGTCTGCGGTAACGATTTCCGCGCCGCAGCGAAAGAGCGCCGTCCGGTAGCCTTTCCGAACTGTGTGCAAGGCGCAGTTACCGCTAAGTAAATCCGTTTACCTCTGCGGGCTTTGGCGCCTTTACAAAGCCGATACCATTCCGCTCGTTCAGCTTTCGGCAACTGCGTCCTTCAAGCTGTTCTGCATCCAGGGATTGTATAAATGGGTCATACAAGGGGCGGCAAGCAACGACGTCCTCGACATTCAGACAAACGGGATCAATACCATGGCTCTCTTCCGCAACATCATGATCGTCGGTGCTCTCGCTCTAGTTATTCCGGCCGATACCGAAAAGCTCGGCCAGACCGCCGAGACGTTGATGGCCGGCACGGCCACCGTGATCGAGGTCGCCTCGGCCGCCGCCAGCCACGCCGCCGCCTTTTGCGATCTCAACGCCTCGGTCTGCGCGACGATCGAGGAGATGCCCCGTACGGTCAGGATCGAGACCATCCGCCGGACGCCGGCCGAGACCCAGGTCATCAGCCGCTCCGACGTGAACACGACCATCCTCGTCCGGGCGGCCGGCTAGCATCTCTCGGACCGGCAGGTCCGAACGACAATCCCTCATTCAAGAATGAGGTGCCCGCGCCCACGAGGCGAAGAGCGCACCCGTCGAAATCGACAGGACACCAGACCATGACCGCCACTCTCACCGTCCCGGCCCTCTCCATGGCACCCTTCACGAGCCTCTCGGCCCTCATGAGGCGGACCCTGCGCGTCATCGCCTTCGTCGGGCTCGCCGCGATCTGCACCGCGTCGACGCAGGAGGGCGCCAGCGCCGGCATCTCCACTATTTCGGCGAACGCCGTCGCGGTCGACAGCATCGCCATCGACTGGCAGACGGGCTACGCCATCAACGGGTTCGATCCGGTCGCCTATTTCATCGAAGGCGCCGCCACCTCCGGCGACCCGGCGTTCGAGGCGCATTGGCGCGGCGCCGTGTGGATGTTCAGCAGTGCCGGAAACCGGGATGCCTTCGTCGCCGACCCCACCGTGTACGCTCCGGTGTTCGGCGGGCACGATCCGGAGATGGCCGCGAGGGGCCATGCGGCACACGGCAACCCCTATCACTGGATGATCGAAGCCGGCCGCCTCTACCTCTTCCGCGGCCCCCGCACCCTCAGCGCCTTTGCATCGCGCTAGGCGGCTCTGCGACGCTCGGCTCGCCGTCGGCGCGAGGGGTGGCCCGTCTCGGCGAAGAGCTCGGCGAGCTTATCAGTCATCGCGCCGCCAAGCTCTTCGGCGTCGGTGATGGTGACGGCGCGGCGGTAGTAGCGGGTGACGTCGTGGCCGATGCCGATGGCGAGGAGTTCGACCGGGCTGCGGGTCTCGATCCGCTCAATGACCTCGCGCAGGTGCTTCTCCAGATAGGTGCCGGGGTTGACCGAGAGGGTCGAGTCGTCGACCGGGGCACCATCCGAGATCATCATCAGGATCTTGCGCTGCTCGGGCCGCGCCATCAGCCGGTCATGCGCCCATTCGAGCGCTTCGCCGTCGATGTTCTCCTTGAGAAGGCCCTCACGCATCATCAGGCCGAGATTGCGCCGGGCGCGGCGCCAGGGACTGTCTGCGGATTTATAAACGATGTGGCGCAGGTCGTTGAGGCGACCGGGATTCGCTTCCTTGCCTTCGGCGAGCCAGGTCTCGCGGCTGGTGCCGCCCTTCCAGGCCTTGGTGGTGAAGCCGAGGATCTCGACCTTCACACCGCACCGCTCCAGCGTCCGCGCGAGGATGTCGGCGCAGGTCGCGGCGACCGTAATCGGCCGGCCGCGCATGGAGCCCGAATTGTCGAGGAGGAGCGTGACGACCGTGTCGCGAAACTCCGATTCCGTCTCCTGCTTGAACGAGAGCGGCTGCATCGGATCGATGACGACGCGCACGAGCCGGGCGGGGTCGAGCATTCCCTCCTCCAGGTCAAAGGCCCAGGAACGGTTTTGCTGTGCCATCAGCCGGCGCTGCAGGCGATTGGCGAGCCGCGTCACGACGCCGGCGAGGTTGCGGAGCTGTCGATCGAGAAATCCCCGGAGACGGTCCAACTCCTGCGGATCGCAGAGGTCTTCGGCACCGATCGTCTCGTCGAAGCGCTTCGTATAAGCCTTGTAGTTGGATTTCGAGCCAGCATCGGCCTGCGCGGCGGGGGGGCGCTGGGCCTCGCCGGAGGGGTCTGTGTCGCCGCCCTCGTCGTCGCTCGGTGCCTGGTCGGGAAAGCTCTCAGGGGCCTCGGCGGCGCCATCCTCCTCATCGGGCGCGGCGCCCTCGGTCACCTCGGCCTGCGCCTGCGTGGTGCCTTCGGCGCCCTCGTCGCCCTCTCCCTGCTCGTCGGTGTTGTCCGCGCTGTCCTGAGACTGCGGCTCGTCGTCGTCCTCTCCCGGATCGCGGCCGAGCTCGTCCGCCATGTCGAGGGACGCGATGAGATCGCGCGTAGCGGCGGCGAAGCTGCGCTGGTCTTCGAGGCCGTCGATGAGCTTGGTGAGGTTCTCGCCCGCCCGCTCCTCGACCCAATCGCGCCAGAGATCGACGATCTTCTGCCCGCTCGTCGGCGGCTTGAGGCCGGTCAGGCGCTCGCGCACCATGAGGCCGACGGCGTCCTCCAGCGGCGCATCGGCGCGGTCGGTGATCTCCTCGTAGTTGCCGCGGTGATAGCGATCCTCGAGCATCGCCGTCAGGTTCTGGCCGCAGCCCTCCATGCGATTGGCGCCGATGGCCTCGACCCGGGCCTGCTCGGCCGCCTCGAAGATGCCGCGCGCGTTGGAGCCGTCGGGCATCCACTGACGGTGTAAGCCGGCATCGTGGCAGGCGACCTTGAGGGCGAAGCTGTCGGCATGGCCGCGCGTAACGGCGGCATCCGTCTCGGTCATCTTACGCGGCGGCTCGGGCAAACGGACCCGGTCCTCGACCATGCCCGGCCTGTCGGAGGCGAAGTTGATCCCGAGGTCCGGGCGACTGGCAATGGCACGCAGGCTCGCCGCCACGGCCCGCTTGAAGGGCTCGTTCGGCGCCTCGCCCTTCTTCACACCCTTCGTGTTGTCGCCGATCTGGCTCAAGGCGCCACGTCCTTCTTGGGGCGGAAGAGGTCCGCGATGGTCTTCAGAAGCGCGAAGATCGCGACATTGAGGCCGACGACGAAGAGCGCCATCAACGGCAGAAGCGTCGGGCTACCTGCGAGGTAAAGTCCACTTCGCGGCGCCAGCACGATCGCCCCTAGAGGTATGGCGACGGCATAGACCAGCGTGGCGATGACGACGCCGCGCCAGCCGAACCGAATGCCGACAAGTTGGGGCAGTGCAAACCACGCGACAACCAGCGCGGTGGAGAGGGTGGAGTCGGTCATGGGCACGGCCGTAAGGTTAGGTTCATTCCGCCGGACTGGGGCTAGGCATTCGGTACGCCCATTGGCCTCTTCGGTATCGCCGCCGTATCCGGCCAATGGGAAACCTTGAGACGGCATGGCCCGCTCCGCCTACCGCGAGCGAGAGTAGTCCCATCAAGACCAGTCCGATCATCGCACGACCTCCCGATGATGATTGAGCACCACCAGGGGGGATATAAGGCTGGTGAGCATAAACATCGAGAACGCGAAGCCCGTCGCGGCGTCGTCCGAAAGGCGTCGCCTCAACTCAGCGCCACGTTCACCGTGCTCTCCGGCAGTTCCTTGCCGAAGCAGCGTTGGTAGAACTCCGCTACGAGCCCGCGCTCGGCCTCGTCGCACTTGTTGAGGAAGGTGAGCCGGAAGGCGAAGCCGATATCGGAGAAGATCTGCGCGTTCTCGGCCCAGGTAATGACCGTGCGCGGGCTCATGACGGTGGAGAGGTCGCCGTTCATGAAGGCGTTGCGGGTGAGGTCGGCGAGCCGGACCATCCGGGCCACGTCGTCGCGGCCCTCGCCCTCGGCGAACGCCTTCACCTTGGCGGCGACGATGTCGACCTCGGCGTCGTGCGGCAGATAGTTCAAAGTCGCGACGATCGACCAGCGGTCCATCTGGCCCTGGTTGATCTGCTGCGTGCCGTGATAGAGGCCGGACGTATCGCCGAGCCCGATCGTGTTGGCGGTCGCGAAGAGCCGGAAGGCCGGGTGCGGATGGATGACGCGGTTCTGGTCGAGCAGCGTCAGGCGGCCCGAGACCTCGAGCACCCGCTGGATGACGAACATCACGTCCGGCCGGCCCGCGTCGTACTCGTCGAAGACGAGCGCCGTGTTGGTCTGGAGCGCCCAGGGCAGGATGCCGTCCTGGAACTGCGTGATCTGCTGACCGCCCGACAGGACGATGGCGTCCTTGCCCACGAGGTCGATGCGCGAGATGTGACTGTCGAGATTGACGCGCACGCAGGGCCAGTTGAGCCGCGCCGCGACCTGCTCGATATGGGTCGACTTGCCGGTTCCGTGATAGCCCTGGATCATCACGCGCCGGTTATAGGCGAAGCCCGCCAGGATCGCGAGCGTCGTGTCGCGGTCGAAGAGGTAGTCCTCGTCGATCGTGGGCACGTGCTCGGACGCCTTGGCATAGGCCGGCACCACCATGTCCATGTCCAGACCGAAGGCTTCGCGGACCGAAACCTCGGTGTCGGGCACGCCGGCGGCGGTCTCGCCGGCGTCGTCGAGGCGTTCGTCTAGGGCAGCGGCAACCTGCATGGGAATTCCTTCGGGGTACACGTAGTGCGGTACCCGTTCGTCGTATCGAAAGTTCGGCGTCGTCTCTAGCAGACATACGGCGCGGCGGGAAAGCGACCAGCCTCAGCGGTTTGTCGCAGGCAGGGGCGGCTCGGGCCGCACCCTATGCCGGGGAGACGCGGTGAGCCTGAGTTCGCCGCGGCTGGCGGAAGCAGGGTCGCCTGCGCCGCAGGGCTGCGTCGCGCGCGACGCCAGGCTAGCCCTTCAGGAGCTTATAGGCCTGGATAATGTCGCGCAGGCGGTCCTGATCGCTGTTGTCGCCGCCGTTGAGGTCGGGGTGATAGCGGGCCATCAGCGTCTTGAAGCGGGCCGTCATGTCGTCCTTGGAGGCACCGGCGTCGAGGCCGAGCGTATCGAGCGCCTTCTGCTCGGCCCTTCGGACGCGCTTCTCGGGGCGGGGCGCCGCGCCCTCGGCGAACTCGAACGGGTCCTTCGCCCGGCCGGCCCGGTTGAGCTTGGCGCGGTTCTCGCGCTCCCAGTCCTGCGCGTGCGCGTTGCCGCCCATTTTCCAGGTGGGGCGGTGCCCGGTCTCGGCCTTCTTGGCGAATTCGGCGACCTCGTCGGCCTCCATGCCGGAGAAGTAGTTGTAGGTCTTGTTGTACTCACGGACGTGGTCGATGCAGAAATTCCAGTAGGAATTCTCAGCGTCGCGGCCCTTCGGCGCCTTGTGACCGCCCGGCTTTTCGCAGCCCGGCTTGTCGCACACGGGCGCCTTGGCATCCTCCTTCGCCTTCGCGCGGGCCTTCTTCGGCGCGACGCGAATGCTGGCGAAGGGATCGAAGGCCTTCGCGCCCGAAGACGTATCGGCACCTTTGGAAGAAGGCCCCGAGGAGGACCTGGACGACGATTTGGGCGGCATAGATGCGACCGATGCGATGGAGCGAGACGAGAGGCGAATGGCGCGGTGATCGGAACGCGAAGAGGCGTCCCGAGGCGCGGTCACGCAGTATGGTGGTCCAGAACGCGTCGAACAATTCTTGACTTCGCGAAGAAGGGTGCCAACGAGGGGCGACCGAGCTTCAGGAGATGCCACATGACCGATCGCCGGACACGCGTGGAGACCCGCCTTCGAGAGACCTTCTCGCCACAAGAACTTGAGGTCACGGACGAATCCCACCTCCACGCCGGCCATGCGGGCTGGCGCGAAGGCGGGGGTACGCATATCCGGGTGCGGATCGTCGCGGATGCATTTGCCGAGGCGCTGCGTGTTCAGCGTCACAGATTGGTCAACGAGGCGCTGGCCGCCGAATTCGACGACGGCCTACATGCGCTGGCCATCGAGCCCCTCGCTCCGGGGGAAGAGGGGCGTCGACGCGCGCGGTAGCGAGAATCCTAGCGGCGGACCTCGACCATCGCCTCCCAGCGGCGCTCCGCCTGCGGGACGCTCGGTCCATCATAGCCCGCTATCGTGACGGGACCGGCGATCTCGAGCCCGGCTGCGTCGACGTTCGCGAGAAGCTCCTCACCCGCCGCTTCGCGCCGGGCGGGATCGTCCCCGGTATAGGCGACGGCCGCGACGGTACGGGCAGGGACCTCGCGCAACCTCACGCTGCCGTCCCGTGGCGTCGGCAAGGTTTCCATCGTCCATTGCGACGGCATGGTGAACTGGACGGTCCATGTGACCGGCCCGTCGCCGGCGGCGGAGGTCGCTAGAACGAGGGCGCTGTCGGGGTCCTTCGTTGAGGGTCCTTGCGTCATCACGGGCGCGGTCATGGCGATCTCTGTTCCGGACCGGTTGCCGCCGAAGATGTAGCCGGCAAGAGGACGAAAGCCCATCGAGGCCGCATCCCGCGCCGTCGGAGCCTCGACATCCACCTCGGCGACAAGCATGGGCGCGTAGTCGCGAACCTCCATGCCGTCATAGGTGGCGACGACCTCGTAGGGAGGCGTCTCGATCGAGTCGTCCGCTCCTTGTGCCGGTAGCGAGGCGATCATCGCCGCGATCAGTGCGATACCTGCGCGCTGCATCATCCGACGATCGTCGCGCCGCCGTCGGCGGGCTTGAAGACCAAGGCGAGGCCGTTGATGCAATGGCGCTTGCCTGTCGGTGGCGGTCCGTCGTTGAAGACGTGGCCCTGATGGCCACCGCAGTTGGAGCAATGCTCCTCCTTGCGGGGGTAGAAGAGGACATAGTCGGTCTTGTTGGCGACGGCCTCCGGCGAGATCGGCTGCCAGAAGCTCGGCCAGCCGGTGCCGCTGTCGAACTTGTGCTCGGACGAATAGAGGGCCTGATCGCAGCCCGCGCAGTGGAAGACGCCGGGGGCCTTCACGTCGTTCAGCGGGCTGGAGAAGGCGCGCTCGGTGCCCTCCTCGCGCAGTACATAGAACTGCTCGTCCGTCAGACGGGCCTTCCATTCGTCCTCGGTCAAGGAGAGCGGAAATTCGCCCTTGGCCGCCTTTGCCGTCTCCGGACGACTTAGACCGAAGAGGCCGAGCGCTCCGAGGCCTGCGCCGGCAAGGAGGGCGCTGCGGCGGGTTGCCGTCCGTGCGGTCTTGTCGATCTGGGCCATCTATCGATCCTCTCGAAATAATGCGGGGTTCTCGTAGCAAGAGATGGAGTTGGGGCCGCCGCTTGTCATCGAACACCTTATAGCAACGGGTCACGCTTGCGTGAGTTTCCTCGACCCTGGTCGAAGCGCGATCGATTGCGTCGATATGTCATCCGGTGCTAACGCCCTCCCGCGGCACCGGATTGTTCAGTTGCGCCGGCCGACCTTCGCGAGATCCGCATATGCCCGCCTCGAATTCCGCGCTCGGCTTTGCCGGCGCCAATGCCCGCTGGCTTGGCGCAGGCGCGCTGCTGACGATGAGTTCGGCATTCGGGCAGACCTTCTTCATATCGCTCTTCAACGACGAGATCCGGGCGGCCTTCTCGCTGTCGAACGGCGGTTTCGGCACCGTCTACGCCATCGCAACGCTGGCGAGCGCCGCGACGCTCATTCCGCTCGGCCGCGTCGCCGACCGGGCGGACATCGCGCGCGTGACAGGTCTTGCCATCGCCTGTCTCGGGCTGACCGCGCTCGTCTTCGCGGCCCTACCGACCCTTGCCTTTACCGGCTGGCCCGCGATCGGCCTCCTCGTCGTCACGATCTACGGGCTTCGCCTCTTCGGCCAAGGGATGATGACCCATCTCGCCATGACGCTGATGGCGAAGTGGTTCTCGCGCAATCGCGGCCGCGCCATCGCCATCGCGGCGCTCGGGCTACCGATCGCGGAGGCGAGCTTTCCCCGCCTCTCCGTCTGGCTGAGTGACATGCTCGGATGGCGCGGGGTCTGGCTGGTCGGCGGGATCGTGCTCATCGGGGTGGTCGCGCCCCTCGTCGCCCTCGCCGTGTCCCGCCTGCGCGAGCCCTCCGCGACGGAGGACGCACCGGGTCCGACCTTCGGCCTCACCCGCGCCGAGGTGCTGCGCCGGCCGAGCTTCTATGCGCTCGTCTTCGGTCTCATGTCGTTCGGTTTTTCCTATACCGGCGTCTTCTTCACGCAGACGACGCTCGTCGCGCAGAAGGGCTGGCCGCTCGATCTCTACGCCAGCGCCTTTGCCGCCTATGCCGCGATGAGCGTCGGCTTCATGCTGGTCGGTGGGTGGGCGGTCGATCGGTTCGGTGCTATCGCGCTCCTACCCTTCAACCTTATTCCGGCCTGCCTCGGCCTCGTACTCCTCTCGCTCTTCGACGCGCCGGCCATCGCCTTCGTCTTCCTAGGGCTCGGAGGCATGACGATGGGGTTCAACGCGGCTGCCGTCGGGGCGCTCTGGGCAGAGATCTACGGTACGAAGCATCTCGGCGCCATCCGCTCGGTCATCTCGGCGGCGATGGTCTTTGCGACGGCGCTCGCGCCGATCCTCCTCGGGCGGTTGCTCGATGGGGGCGTGGCCATCGACGTCCAGATCGTCGGTCTCGCGGCCTTCATGGCGCTCGGGCAGATCGTCCTCGCGATCGTGGGGCGGGGCCTCCGCTCGTTGCGACCCGAGGATTGCCTGGTGGGCGGGGCCTACTCCGCCGCATCCAGCTGAATCTCGCGCTCCACAGGCAGATATTGCTGGCCCAACTCCTCATTGATGTACCGGATCATCACTTCGCGCACCTCGCAATGGAGGTCCCAGGCCTTCGAGGAATCGGCCGCCGAAGTGTAGAAGCGCACCGTCATCGTCTTGTTGTCCGAGCCGATGACAAGGACCTTGGCCTCCTGCTCGCCGTCATAGTTTTCGTTGGCTTTCAGCACCTCTTCGAATTTCTTGCGCAGGGCATCGACATCGGTGCGGAAATCGACCGCGATCTCGACCGGCTTGATGAGTGAGGGGTCGCGGATCGACCAATTCTCGTAAGGGTGGCTGACGAAATATCTCACCGGCACCACGAGGCGCCGCATGTCCCAGGTCTGGATGAGAATAAACGTGTAGTTGATCTCTTCCACATAGCCCCAGTTGCCCTCGTAGAAGACCGCATCGCCGATCCGCACCGGCTTCGACATGGCGACCTGTACGCTGGCGAGGATGTTGCCGAGCACGGTCTGCGCCGCGAAACCGAGGACGAGGCCGAGCACGCCGGCCGAGCCCAGCAGCGTGATGCCGAAGACCTGAAAGACCTGCAGCTGCGAGAACGCGACGCCCGCGCCGACCAGCACGAGGAGGAGCAGCACGAGGCGACGTGCGATCGAGATGTTGGTGTAGAGGCGGCGCGCGTCGTCATTGTACTCGTCGCCGATGTCGTCGACATAGCGGTTCGTGATCCAGTTCGACACGCCGTCTATCGCGCGGGCGATAACCCAGATGACGGTCGCGACGAACCCGAACGTGAGGAGCGGATTGACCCAGTTCTCGATCGCCTGGCTGAAGACGAGGACGTTGGAGATGAGGATCCACGCGACGCTGAGTGCGGCGAGGGTCGCCAACGGCGCGCGGACGGCGCGCATGGCGGTCCGCACCCAGCTGTCTTCCTTGAACGGACGGGCCGGGAACGCCCAAACCTTGAAGACCATCCAGCCGACGATGACCGAAGCGATGAGGATGACCGGCAGGGCGAGAAGCTCGAACCAGCGCGGCCCGAGGGGCGAATCGGCCTTGATCCAGTCCGGTAGCAACTGCTCGTATCCGCTCGGCGCATAGGCTTCGTAGAGATCGGGCACGTTCTCGACCGTCTGCGCCGAGACAAGCCAGATCGGCGAACCGTCGCCGACGCGAATACGATCGAGCCGCAATTCCGCATCGCGATCACCGACCTCCAGCAGCCCGAAACGGATGGAGCGGCGCGGCTGGCCGGCGACCGGATTGTCGCTCGAAGCGATCTCGGCCAGCCCATCGGGTCGATCCGGCAGGTTCGACCAGTCGAGCGAGATCTTCCGCTCGATCACGTCGCGCAGCTGGTTTGCGTAAAGGCCACCTAGCCGAGCCTGGTCGGCGCGCGGCACGAGATTGAGGTTGAGCATCTGCGCGGCGGCGTCGAAATCGTTGTTTCGCGCGGCCCGCAGGAAGCTCTCGAGCGTGGCCTGTGGCGTGGACCGGTTGGGGGGAACGGCCGGATCGGCAAGACCCTCGTTCACGGCGTCCGTGACGAACCAGGCTTCGTTGTAGTCCCCGAGGGCGAGTGCCCGAGGGCCGCTCGGCGGCGCGGCCCCGCCGCCGTCATCGGAGGGCTCCTGGCCGCCCGACGACGACTCCTCGGCGCGCCCGTTACCCTCATCGCTTCCCCCAACTCCCGGCATGTCTTGCGCGAGACTGGCTTCGGTCACGAGGAGTGTCAGCACGACGGCGAGCGACGCGAGGAGGCGGTGGGGGAGGCGAAGGAGCATGGACACTCGAAAAGCTGGCCGGGAAGGCGGTCTCGCCTCTCAATCCCCATCCTAGGCGCAAGTTCCCAGGCGAGCCGAGGCGTCTGCGGTCTCAGGTACCCGCGACGATGAGGATGTGCAGCTTTCGCGGGCCGTGGGCGCCGAGCAGCAGCGTTTGTTCGATATCGGCCGAGCGCGACGGTCCGGTGACGAAGTTGACGGTGCGCGGCATGGTTCTGCGGCCGTGCGCTTCGCGCAGTGCATCCCACATCGTCTCGTAGTCGCCGACGATGTCGCTCTCCTTGAGGACGACGATATGCGCCTCGGGCAGGAAGTTGATGCTCGTCGGGTTGTCCGGCCCGGAGGTGAGGACGAGCGTTCCCGATTCGGCGATACCGCTCGTCGCGTGGCTGAGGCCGACGAGTTCAGACCCGTCGGCCCGCCCGACCTTCACCTCCAGCTGGGCCTGATCGTCCCAGGGCAGATCGGCGAGACGCGGGTCGCTGCCGCGCACGATGTGCTGGGGGAAGTTGCTCGCGCGAAGATAGCCCGCGACGGCACCCGGCACGTCGCCGGGGCTGACGAGCCGCTCGACCGTCGCACTGACGGCGAGCGCCATCTCCTCGAAGAGATCGACCTGGCGCGCATGGGGGCGCTGGCCGCGTGCCGGCACGAGGTTGCGCGGCGCGACGCGCAGGCGCGCCTCGATCGTCCGGCGGCGTTGCTCATCCGGCTTGGCGCCGGCCAGCGCCTTGCCGAGGCTGGCGAGGACCTGCTCGCGGCTCATGGCCTGGCACCCCGGCTCTCCGCCCACATCTGCTGGAACGTCTTGCCCTCAGGCGCCGGGAGGTCGCGGTGGTCGGTCCAGCCCCTCGCAAGCGGCAGCCTGGCGAACTTGCCCCGGCCCCGAGCGAGGAGCTTGAGCGAGCCCATCGCGGCCCGGGTCGCGGCGTGGTAGAGCCTCGGGCGCTTGGCGAACCAGGCCCAGAGGCCGAGGCCGGAGCGCATGGCGGCGGGGCCGAGATGCTGCTCGAACTCTTTCTCGCGCCAGTGCCGCATGAGCTTCGGCAGCGGAATGCGGACCGGGCAGACCTCCTCGCAACGGCCGCAGAAGGACGACGCATTGGGCAGGTGCCCCGCTTCCGCCACGCCCGCAATGGCCGGCGTCAGCACCGCGCCGATGGGGCCGGGATAGACCGATCCATAGGCGTGGCCGCCGACCGAATGATAGACCGGGCAATGGTTCATGCAGGCGCCGCAACGGATGCAGCGCAGCATCTCCTGGAACTCCGTGCCGATCATATTGGAGCGCCCGTTGTCGATCAGGATGACGTGGTATTCCTCCGGCCCATCCGGATCACCCTCGCGCTTCGGGCCGGTCGAGAAGGTCGTGTAGACGCTGAGCTCCTGCCCCGTCGCGGAGCGGGCGAGGACGCGCAGCAGCGTCGACGTGTCCTCCAGCGTCGGCACCACCTTCTCTATGGAGGCGAGCACGATGTGGATGCGCGGCAGGATCTGGGTGAGGTCGCCATTGCCCTCGTTGGTGACGATAACGGAGGTGCCCGTCTCTGCGATGAGGAAGTTGGCGCCGGTGATACCGACGTCGGCGGACAGGAACTTGTCGCGCAGTACGCCCCGCGCTTCGCTCAGGAGCGTGACGGGCTCGGTCAGGTCGCGGTTCGCGTCGAGATGGGTGTGGACGCGCCGAAAATCAGCCTCCACCTGATCGCGATTCACGTGGACGGCGGGCGCGATGATATGGCTGGGCGCCTCGCCGCGCAGCTGGATGATGTATTCGCCCAGATCCGTCTCGACGGGCGTGATGTCGTTCGCCTCGAGGAAATCGTTGAGCGCGATCTCCTCCGTCGCCATCGACTTGCCCTTGGTGACCGTCCGGGCGCCCGCCTTGCGGCAGATGTCGAGCACGGCCTGGCGGGCTTCGTCCTCGGTCGCTGCCCAGTGCACGTGGCCGCCATTCTCCACGACCTTCCCTTCGAAGGCCTGAAGATAGAGGTCGATATGCCCGAGCGTGTGGTTCTTGATATCCCGCGCCGCGTCGCGCAGGGCCTCGAACTCAGGCAGCTTGTCGGCGGCTTTGCGGCGCTTCTCGATGAAGCCGACCTCGACATTGCCGAGCGCCTTCTGCAGCTGTGCGTCGGTCAGCGCGTGCGCGGTGTTCTGGATGAAATCCTTGGACGTTACATGCATCGAAGCGCTCCTGTTGGCCGGACCCTAGCCCGCCCGCGCCCGCGCTAACAAGCGACCGAGCGCCTCACCGGTTCTCGTCGAGGACGCTCCTCACCTTGGAGAGCGCGGGTAGCATATCGGCCATCGCCTCGAGATCCAGCTTGGCGCCGATCCGATCGATGGCGGGCTGCAGCCCCGCTATCGCCTCGTCGCGAAAGGCGCGGCCGCGCGGGGTAAGCCGAACGAGCTTGGAGCGCCCATCCTCCGGATTGGGCGCGACGACGACAAGGTCCCGCTCCTGCAAGACCTTGAGCGAATGGGTCATCGTGCCCTTGGTGACCTGAAAGGCCGAGGCGATGGACTGGGGCGTCCTTCCGTCGCCGAGCCGCACGAGATGGTTGAGGATCGCGAAGTGGGAGGCGTGGAGACCGTCGGGCAGACTCCGGTTGAGCAGGGTCGTGGAAAGCTGCTGGATTATGCCGACCTCGTTGAAGAAGGTGAAGGCGAGGCGCAGCGTCTCGTCCGATGATCGCTCCGCCACGCCAACCCTCCGTTCGTGAAATCCGTTAGGCCACGATCTTCGCCTCCAGCGGCCAGCGCGGGCTAGGGGCGATCTCAGGGCCGTATCCGAGCCGGACGAGCATTTGCACGGTGCCGCCCCCGGGCGCAAATCGGCGGTGCGCCTCGGCGTAGTACTCTGCCATCTCAGGGAATTCCTGAAGCGCCTGGCTCAAGGGTTGGAAGGCAAGGCCATCGCGCGTGGCGGCGAGGTGAAGGCGCAGCCAGTCCCGCCCGGCCGCGATCTGGTCGACGCGTGCGTTGCCCTCCGTTACGAGCCAGAGATGGCCCATGGCCGTGTCGGCGTTCTCCAGCGAACCGGTGAGCGCCTGTTGATAGTTCGGATCGCCGGGGTCGAGCGCAGCCTCCCGGCTTATCATCCCGATCATGTTGAGGCTGTCGAAAAGGACGCCGCCCAGATCGATCCCATCCGGGTTGGCCTCGATCTCGGCCTTCCCAATCCGAAGGAGGTCGACGCTTTCCTTGAGCGTACGCGGCGTCTCGAACTCGCGCCGGATGGCGGCGGCCGTCAGCTTGCGGGCCGCCGCCACATCGTCCGGCGCGATGGAGCCGGCGACGCGGTCAGAATCGTGTGCGGCGGCGACGAGGCGCGGGATCGCATCCGTGCCGAGGGCGCGCCCCGTGTCGAACGGCTCCTTGTTGGACCGGCGTGCGAGCACGTGGGCAAAGAGCGGATCGTGCGCAACGCCCGCGTCGGCGGCGAAACGCGCGACTGCGACGCGCCCGTCCGTCAGGCCGGCCTGCCGCTCCGCATCGGGAAAGAGGTCGAGATCGACGCGATACCCGTCCTCCGCCGCCGCCAGACACAGCAATTCGAGGAAGCAACCCAGGCCTATCGTGATCTGGCGATTGAAGGGGTCGGTTTCAGGAAGGAGCTTCGTGCGATCGACGAGAAGGGTGACCTCGCCGGGCCTTTCCAGATCGACCAGCCAGGGCTGGCGATTGTGGGGGTTCGGCGCGAGCAACGCATAGGACAGAGCCCGCCGTCTGGGTTCGTCATAGGCCGTGCCCGCCATGTTCCAGGGAGCAAGGGCATCCTCCGGCGTCCGCGTCGCCGCAAAAAGGCTCGCGCTGCCCGCCGCCGCGACAATGCCGCCGCCCAGCATCGAGAGAAAGGTCCGACGCCTCATCACACCACTCCAATAGTTTGATAGCAAACTATTATGGTATGATGTCAAACCTGTAAAGAGGTGACCTGTGTGGCGGGGGGGGGCTGGTCCGCCCCTATAGTAGGACTGGTGCGACCTCCTTGAGGGTCCGGTTCGGACTATCGGACCTTGATGATCGTTCCGTTGCCGGCCAATGGCGGCGTGTCCGTCATGTCCGCCAGGACCTCGGCGACGTGGCGCGCCGCGATGGGCTTGCCCTCGCGGCTCATCTTGCCGGCGATGTTCATCAGGCAGCCGAGGTCGCCGGCCAGCACCGTCTCCGCGCCCGTCTCAGCAATGTTGCGGGTCTTCTTCTTGACCATGTTGTTGGAGACGTCGGGGTACTTCACGCAGAACGTGCCGCCGAAGCCGCAGCAGACCTCGGTATCCTTCATCTCGCGCAGCTCCAACCCGTCGACGGTGCCGAGGAGCTGGCGGGGCTGGCGCTTTATCTTGAGCTCGCGCAGGCCCGAGCAGCTGTCGTGATAGGTCACGCTGCCGTGGAAGCTGGCTAGCACGCGCGTCATCTTTCGCACGTCGACGAGGAAGCTAACGAGCTCGTATGTTCGCGAGGCAAGCCTGCGCGCGCGTGCGGCATAGGCCTCGTCGTCGGCCAGCAGCTCCGGCACGTGCTTTATGATCATGCCGCCGCACGACCCTGACGGGACGACGGTGTAGTCGTGGGTCTCGAACGCATCGACGATCTGACGGGCGATGACCGTCGCTGTCGCGCGATCGCCCGAGTTGAAGGCCGGCTGGCCGCAGCAGGTCTGATTCTCCGGCACGACGACGGTACAGCCCGCCTCCTCGATCAGCTTCGCCGCCGCGAAACCGACGGTCGGACGGAAGAGATCCACGAGACACGTCGCAAAAAGCGCGACCGTAGGCCGGGACGCCTGAGCGGCGGTATCGGCCGGTTCGGCTGCTGTCATGTCGGGCATCACGGTCGGTCTCTCGAGGGGCGCATCGTCTAACGGCCCCATGCTCGCGCGATAGTCCCCACGGATGCAAGGCGGCATATCGGTGCTATCGCCACGGAGCGACGACACCGACCACCGGCCGGCGCGAGGCGATCCAGCCCGCCGGCGCGAGGCGATCCAGCCCGCCGGCGCGAGGCGATAAAGACAAAGCGCTCACTTTGTGCAATCAGGGCGGGGCGACGAAAGTCGCATAGCCCTGGGCTTCGCCTTCGCGCCCGTCTCCTTTAGCGTCCCCGCGGACCGGAGCCGGCGTGAATGTGCGGTAGATCAAGGTCAAGGCATGCCAAGTGCCGGCAAAAAACAGTCATTTGAGGTAAGGAAACACTATGAAGAAACTTCTCGGCGCCGCCGCGCTGGCCGCCACCACGGCGCTCGCTAGCCCTGCCAGCGCCCTCGATTCGCTCTCCTGGGATATGCAGTCCACCTTCCCGTCGGCCCTCACGCAGCTCGGCACGCTCGGCGTGCGCGTGGCGGACAATCTGCGCGCCATGACCGACGGCGAGATCGACATCACCTTCCAGGAACCAGGCGCCATCACGCCGGCCTTGGAAGCGTTCGACGCTGTGTCCTCGGGCGCCATCCAGGCAGCCTGGTCGACGCCGGGCTACTGGTCGGGCAAAGACACGTCGCTCGCGCTCTTCTCCGCCGTGCCTTTTGGCCCCTCGGCGCCCGAGTATTACGGCTGGTACAGGCTCGGTGGCGGCAAGGAACTCTTCGAAGAGATCTACCACGAGTACAACATTCACTCGATCATCTGCGCGATCACCGCGCCGGAGGCCTCGGGCTGGTTCCGCGAAGAAATCACGTCGCTGGAGCAGCTGCGCGGCAAGAAGATGCGCTTCTTCGGGCTGGGCGCGAAGGTGATGGAGAAGGCGGGCGTCTCGACGCAGCTCCTTGCCGGCGGCGACATCTACCCCGCGCTTGAGCTCGGCTCGATCGACGCAACCGAGTTCTCGATGCCCGCGGTCGATCTGTCGTCGGGCTTCTATCAGGTCGCCAAGCACTACTACTTCCCCGGCTGGCATCAGCAGTCGACGATGTACGAGCTGATGATCAATCTCGACGAGTGGGAGAGCCTCGAAGAGAGCACGCAAGCCGTCATCGAGTCGGCCTGCGAGGCGAATGTCGCCTACGGCCTGGCAGAGGGCGAGGCGATCCAGTTCGCGGCGCTCAATGAGCTCGAGGCGAACGGTGTCACGCTCCACCGTTGGCCCGAGGAGGTTCTCGACACGCTGTCCGGCTATTGGGACGAGGTGGCCGAAGAGGAGAAGGCCGCCAACCCGAACTTCGCCAAAGCCTGGGACTCGCTGAGCGCATTCCGCGAGGACTACAAGAAGTGGGGCGACCTCGGCTACCTGACGCGCTAGTCGATCCGACCGGACCCGGCCGGAGGCGCGCCGCCTGAGGCGCGTCGCCCGCCCGGGTCCTTCGCATAGCGCTGCGGGGTTCGCCACGGGCGCCTTCGGTATCGGCCGGTTGTCCGTTTGCGGGCCGGCCGGCCGTTCCTCTTCCTCCGTAGCGCCAGGGTGACCATGCTCGGAAACGTCCTCGCCATCCTCGCCATCGTCATCTCGTTCCTGGAGTTGACGCCGCTGGAACTGCCCGAACTCGGGCCTATCCTCGTCGCCGTCGTCTTGGCGGTCGCTGCAATGTTCCTGCAAGCGCGGCTCAGCCTCGTCTATCTCGCGATCGGCGCGGCCTTCATCGCATTCTTCGTGGCACCGGGCGGGTTTCTCGGCGTGATGGAGCTCGTCGCTGGCGAAGAGTTCAACGCCCGTCGCTTCATGCGGGACTGGGGGACGACGGTGACGCTCTCGGTCGCGCTCACGCTCGCATGTCTCATCTTCGCCGCTGCCTGGCGCCAGCCGCGCGGACCCTATCGCTCGATGATGCAGGCCTCCAAGGATTTCGACCAGGGGCTCAGCCTCGTCGGCCATGTCGCCGCCTATCTCTTCATCCCGCTCATGCTCGTCATCGCCTACGATATCACGCAGCGGAAGATGCTGGATTTCGACACGAGCTTCATGGATTCGCCTCTCGCGTTCTCCTCGACCAAGCTGCAGGAGCTGGAATGGCACATCCACGCCGTTCTCTTCACGCTCTCTCTCGCCTTTTGCTATCTGCGCGATCAGCACGTGCGCATCGAGCTGATACGCGACAAGTTGCAGCCCCGCACGCGCGCCTGGATCGAACTCCTCGGCTGCGCCATCGCGCTGATGCCCTATTGCTGGCTCGTCGTGCGCTTCGGCTGGGACGCCGCCGCATCGAGCTTCAAGCTCGGCGAGGTTTCCTCGGCCCAGACGGGGCTCAGCCATCGCTGGATCATCAAGTCGGTGCTGCCGGTCGGCTTCGCGATGCTCGGCCTCGCGGGGCTCGCGATCGCGCTACGCTCGGTCGTCTTCCTCTTCGGACCGAAGGATTTGCGCGTCGAGGCGTCCAGTCATGTCGGCGAGCATCATGAAAGCCCGGCACAGGCCGCGGCGGGTGTGCCGGGTGGCTGATCGGCTCGCTTGGGCGATCAGGGGGCCGCATGGGGTGCGGCTGGGTAGAGGCGCTGCGGCGCAACGGGGGATTTGATGGAGTTCGCAGCCTTCTTCGAGGCCTGGGCGCCGGCGATGATGTTCATCGCGCTCGCGCTCCTCATCTTCACGGGATATCCCGTCGCCTTCGTCCTCGGCGGCATCGGGCTCCTCTTCGCCATCATCGGCGACATGACGGGTGTCATGAACTTCCAGCGCATGGCGACGCTGTCGGGCCGCATCTTCGGCGGTACCTATGAGAGCCCCGTCCTCGTCGCCATCCCGATGTTCATCTACATGGGCACGATGCTGGAGAAATCGGGCGTCGCGGCCGATCTTCTCCACTGCCTGCAGGTGCTCCTGCGAAAGGTGCCGGGCGGGCTCGCCATGTCCGTTACGCTCATGGGCACGATCATGGCCGCGACGACGGGCATCATCGGCGCGTCGGTCGTCATGATGACGCTGCTGGCGCTCCCCGTCATGCTGGAGCGGGGCTACAACGTGCCGCTCGCCACCGGCACGATCGCCTCGTCGGGCACGCTCGGCATCCTCATTCCGCCCAGCATCATGCTCGTCATCATGGCCGACCTGATGCAGCTCTCCGTGGGCGATGTCTTCGTCGCCGCGATGATCCCGGGCCTCATCCTGTCGGGTCTCTACGCCGTCTATATCGGCATCCTCTGCTTCTTCAAGCCGGACCTGGCGCCGCCGTTGCCGGACGATATCGGCCCCGATACGACGGGCGAGTTCGTGTCGATGATCGCCTGGAGCTTCCTGCCACCGATCTTCCTCATCGTCGTGGTGCTTGGCTCGATCTTCGGCGGTCTCGCGACGCCGACCGAGGCCGCCGGCGTCGGTGCGCTCGGCGCGACGGTGCTCGCGGCCTTGAAGTCCCGACTCACCGGCGCCAATCTCAACGAGGTCTGCTACCGCTCGGCGCTGACGACCGCCATGCTGTTCGGCATCTTCCTGGGGGCGACCTGCTTCAGCCTCGTCTTCCGCTCCCTGGGCGGCGACGAGTTCATCCGGCATCTGATCGACGGCTTCGAGAGCCCCTGGGCGATCATCTTCCTCCTCATGGGGATGGTCTTCTTCCTCGGCTTCTTCTTCGACTGGATCGAGATCACGCTCATCGTGCTGCCGGTCTTCGGACCCATCGTGGCCGATCCGGCCATCGTCGATATCGGCTATCATATCGCTCCGGCATTCGATGCAGCGATCAGGGCCGGCGAACTCTCCGGCGCGGAGCTGAGGACCGCTACCGACTACATATCGGAACAGACACTGCTCTGGTTCACCGTCCTCGTGGCGGTCAACCTCCAGACGAGCTTCCTCACGCCCCCCTTCGGTTTTGCCCTCTTCTATATGAAGGGCGTGGCGCCCCCGGAGGTGAAGATGGAGCAGATCTACAAGGGCATCGTGCCCTTCGTCCTCCTCCAACTCTTCGGCCTCGCCATGGTCATCTGGTTCCCCCAGATCGCCCTCTACCTGCCTGAATATCTGTTGGACTAGGAGCAAGAGCTCATCGGCTCGTCCATTGCCAGGAGCAGTCTGCGATAGACGCAATGTCCGTCACGGACGCGTCTGCGCTGCTGCTGGCGAGCAGCATCGCCGCCGCGACGATCACGCGTTTGTGTCAGCTCGGTTTCTGGCCCATCTTGGCTCCCATCAGGTCCTCCGAGAACGAAAGACGCCGCCATGTCCGGTCTGACGATGCCCAAGCCCGATCAGGCGACCCTATCGCGGCGCGACGCGATCGTCTCGGCCTTAAGCGCCATCGTGCCGGGCGAGGGGGTCATCGACAAGACCGACGAGATGCGCCCCTATGAATCGGACGGGCTGACGGCCTATCGGCAGATCCCGCTCGTCGTCGTGCTGCCCGAGACCGTCGAGCAGGTGAGCAAGGTGCTGGCCTATTGCAACGCGGAGGGCATCAAGGTCGTGCCGCGCGGCGCGGGCACGTCTCTGTCGGGCGGGGCGCTGCCGCTGGAGGACGGCGTTCTGCTCTCGATGATGAAGTTCAACCGGGTCATCGAGACCGATTTCGAGAACCGCTGCGCCGTCGTGCAGCCCGGGGTCACCAATCTGGGCGTCACCCGCGCGGTCGAGCATGAGGGCTTTTATTACGCGCCTGACCCTTCCTCCCAGATCGCCTGCTCGATCGGCGGCAATATCGCGGAAAACTCCGGCGGCGTGCACTGCCTCAAGTACGGGCTGACGACCAACAACGTGCTCGGTGTCCAGATCGTCCTCATCGACGGGACGGTCGTCCGGCTCGGAGGCAAGCATATGGACGAGGGCGGCTACGACATGCTCGGCACCTTCGTCGGATCCGAAGGCCTGCTCGGCGTCGTCACGGAGGTGACCGTGCGTATCCTCCCCAAGCCCGAGACGGCGCGCGCGGTCCTTCTCGGCTTCCCCTCCTCGGAAGAAGGCGGCGAGACGGTCGGCCAGATCATCGGCGAGGGCATCATTCCAGGTGGCATGGAGATGATGGACAGACCCGCCATCCACGCCGCCGAGGCCTTCGTGAACGCCGGCTATCCGCTCGACGTCGAAGCGCTCCTCATCGTGGAGCTGGACGGTCCGGAGGCCGAGGTCGACCATCTCCTGCAACGGGTCGAGGCCATCGCGCGCGAGAACGGCGCGACCTATGCCCGCGTCAGCCAAGACGAGGACGAGCGCCTCGCCTTCTGGGCCGGCCGCAAGGCCGCCTTTCCCGCCGTCGGCCGCATAAGCCCCGACTACTACTGCATGGACGGTACCATCCCCCGCCGCCAGCTCCCCCTCGTGCTGACGCGGATGAAGGAGATGGAGATCAAATACGACCTGAAGGTCGCCAACGTCTTCCACGCCGGCGACGGCAATCTCCACCCGCTCATCCTCTACGATGCCAACAAGCCGGGCCAGCTGGAGCGCGCGGAGGCCTTCGGTGCGGACATCCTGACGCTCTGCGTCGAAGTCGGTGGCTGTCTGACCGGCGAGCACGGCGTCGGTGTCGAGAAGCGCGATCTCATGGGCGTCCAGTTCACGGAGGACGACATGAAGCAGCAGCAGCGCGTCAAATGCGCCTTCGATCCCCAGCACCTCCTCAACCCCGGCAAGATGTTCCCGCAGCTCCACCGCTGCGCCGAGCTGGGGCGCATGCATGTGCACAAGGGGCAGGTGAAGTTCCCGGACATCCCGCGGTTCTGATGACCGTTCCCAGGTGGCTCCGGCTGACGCTTCGAGCCGAGCAGGCGGCAATCGGACTCGCGGCCGCCTCGGCGTTTATCTGGCTGGGACATGGCTGGCTGACCTTCCTGCTCTTCATCCTGCTGCCGGACCTCTCGATGCTGGGCTATCTCGTCGGCCCGAGGGTCGGCGCCGTGACCTACAACGCGGCCCATACGTGGTTGACTCCCGTCACGTTGGTTGCAGTCGCGCTCCTGGGATTTCCCTGGGCCTTGCCCGCCGCTCTTATCTTCGCCGCCCATATCGGAATCGACCGCGCTATCGGATATGGTCTGAAACTGCCTTCGGGCTTCAAGAACACCCATCTCGGCACGATAGGCCCTGCATGACCGATCTGGCTCTAACCGAGACCGACTCAACTTGGCGCCCCGACTCCGCAGAGGCCGTTCGGGACGTGGTCGCGTGGTCGGTTGCCGAGGAGACGCCGATCGAGGTCGTGGGCCAGGGCTCCAAGCGCTTGATCGGGCGGCCGATGCAGACCGCGGCTACGCTCGATCTCTCACACCTCACCGGTATCACACTCTACGAGCCGGACGAGCTCGTCCTCTCGGCCCGAGCCGGCACGCCGCTTGCCGAGATCGGCGAAGCGCTCGACGAGGCGGGCCAGATGCTCGCCTTCGAGCCGATGGACTACGGCCCGCTTCTCGGCACCGAGCCCGGCCATGGCACCATCGGCGGCGCGGTGATGACCAATGCCTGCGGTCCGCGCCGGGTGCAGGCCGGCGCCGCGCGCGACCATGTGCTCGGCATCCATGCCATCTCGGGCCGGGGCGAGGTCTTCAAGTCCGGTGGCCGGGTGATGAAGAACGTGACGGGCTACGACCTCTCGCGCGGCCTCGCCGGCTCCTGGGGCACGCTCGCCGTCCTCACCGACGTGACCGTCAAGGTACTGCCGCGCCCGGAAACCGAGGCGACGGTCCTCGTGCTGGGGCTTGAGGACCACGCCGCCGCGCGGGCGATGGCCGAGGCGCTTGGCTCGTCGGCCGAAGTCTCCGGCGCCGCGCATCTGCCGCATCGCTGCGCGCTGTCGGTTCCGCAGGTGAGGTCCCTCAACCGTGCCATCACGGCCCTCCGGCTCGAAGGTTTCGGCCCCTCGGTCGCCTATCGGCGGGATCGCTTACGCAAGATGATGGCGCGGCATGGCTCGGTCGAGCTCATCGAGACCGACGCCTCTCGGGCGCTCTGGCGCATCATCCGCGATGCCGAGCCCTTTGCCTGCACGTCTTCGGCCGACAATGGCGAAATCGGCGAGCGGCAAATCTGGCGCTGCTCGACGGCGCCCATGCAAGGGGCCGAACTCGTTCGCCTCCTCGAAGGCTATGGCGATGTCGAAGCGTTCTACGACTGGGGCGGCGGCCTCGTCTGGCTTGCCGTGCCGCCGCATGACGATGCGATGGCGGACCGGGTGCGGGGCGTCATCGCCGAGGTCGGCGGCCATGCCACCCTCATCCGCGCTGATGCGCCCGTGCGCGCGACCGTTCCTGTGTTCCAGCCGCAGGAAGACGGTCTGGCCGCTCTCGCCGCGCGGCTGAAGGCGCAGTTCGACCCGAAGGGCGTGTTGAACCCGGGGCGGATGACATGATGGGGCGTGCCACGGTCGCGGTCGCCGCAGTGCCCCTGACGGCCCTCGCGGCGTGCACTCCCAGCGTGGACGCGGCGCTCACGACGCCACCCGC
This sequence comes from uncultured Alphaproteobacteria bacterium, assembly GCA_963799285.1. Lineage (GTDB taxonomy): Bacteria > Pseudomonadota > Alphaproteobacteria > Rhizobiales > CAWCWK01 > CAWCWK01. The sequence goes on along the minus strand of CAWCWK010000004.1, from coordinate 2,102,517 downwards.
CGCCCGGGCCGCCTATTTCTACGGCTACGCCACGGTCGGTCGGCAGATCATGGAAGATTGCTCGGGCTACGACGATCGCTTCCGCCTCGACGTGCGCCTTCACCGCACTCTCGAGGCCCGGTTCGCCGAGCGCATCGAGGCGATATACGGCCAGCCCGCGACCACGTTCCTCGATCCGGACGAGTACGATCAGGAGCTGCGGCGCGTGCGCAAGCAACTCGCATCGCTCGTGCCGGCCTTGCGCATCGAGGTGTGCCGCAACATTTCCGACAAGCAGCTTGCCAGGCTGCGCAAGGCGGACGCCTCGATATGATGCGATCGGACGGCATGCGAACCTCGTACGGGCTTGGAGCGCTCCTCGCGCTCGCGCTTGTCACATCGAGCTGCACGGCGACGCCGGCGCCGACACCGGTCGCGACCGCACGTCCTGACCCCGACGGCTTCCTCTACTTCAACGATGCCGCGCTCTATCGCTCCGCCATGACGCGCTGCGCCGCGCGCCTGCCCGCCTATGGCGACGACCTCGAGACCGCCCGCGCCATCTTCACCGATGCGCGCACCCGCTACGCCGCCAAGGGCGGGCGCCCCGACCGCGCCGATCTCGCCCGCATCTACGCCCGCTCCGACCGCGAGCTCGCAGCCGACCTCGCGCGCCAATCCCCAGCGGAGGTCGAGGCGGCCTGCGCCCGGCTGGCCGCCTATCATAGCCGCAATACGGCAAGCTATCGTGCATCGTAGACCGGCGCCATCGGCTCGGTTCGCCGCGCTCGGCCTTGCCCTTCCCTTTACGGCATGCACGCCCGCGTCGCCCGATTGGCCCTCGCCGCGTGTCGGCGTGGTCGAGCTTTACGGCGAGATGCTGCGACAGTCTTCGGTGGGAAGCGTCGGCTATCTCTTCGTCGAGGCATGTGCCCGTCGGTATCCCGCCGTCGCGTCGGTTCTCGCTTCGGTGCGCGGTGCGAGAGGGCGGACCAAAGCAGGCATTCGGCGCCTCTACCCCGCAGCCTCGATGATCAAGGGAAGCGCGTTAGACGGCGCCGGAGATCCGGCTCGCATCACCTGGTTGTCAGCATACCCTTCAAGCATCAGTCTCCGGGCCTGCGGCCAGTTCATGACGGGGGGCCTGGAGCGTATCAGGGGCGCGGATGTCGCGCTGTCCCGCAGAGCGTCATAGAGGCCATCCTTGCAAACCAATTTCTCCCCCGCGCAGCTCGAAGATCCGGACATGGCCTCCTCGGAGGGCATCATCCGCAAATGCGTGCATTGCGGCTTCTGCACCGCGACCTGTCCGACATTCGTGGAGCTGGGCGACGAGCTCGATAGCCCGCGCGGGCGGATCTACCTCATCAAGGACATGCTGGAGAACGACAAGCCGGCGAGTGCCGAGGTCGTCAAGCATATCGACCGCTGCCTCTCCTGCCTCTCCTGCATGACGACCTGCCCGTCGGGTGTCCACTACGGCCATCTCGTCGATCATGCGCGCGCGCATATCGAGGAGACCTACGAGCGGCCCTTCATGGACCGCGCCATCCGCGCCCTCCTCGCGCAGGTGCTGCCCTACCGCACCCGCTTCCGGATCGCGCTTCTGGCGAGCGTGCCGGGCAAGCTCGTCCGTCCGCTCCTGGCAAGCTGGACGCCGGCGCGGCCCTTGGCGGCCATGCTCGACCTCGCGCCCGCCATCCCACCGGCTCGATCTCCCACGGAGGGTGCGCAGACCTTCGAGGCCGAAGGTACGCGAATCAAGCGGGTCGCGCTTCTCTCCAACTGCGCACAGCCCGTCGTCGCACCGCAGATCAACGAGGCCACGATCCGGCTTCTCAACCGCCACGGCGTCGAGGTCGTCATCGCGAAGGGGGAGGGGTGCTGCGGCGCCATCGTCCATCACATGGGCCGTGAGACCCAGGCCATGGCGCTCGCCCGCAAGACGATCGACGCCTGGATCGCCGAGATGGACGGCGAGGGGCTCGACGCCATCGTCGTCAACGTATCGGGCTGCGGCACGACGGTGAAGGATTACGGCCATCTCTTCCGCAACGATCCGCTCTATGCGGAGAAGGCGGCGCGCGTCTCGGCCATAGCGAAAGACGTCTCGGAGGTGATGCACGAGATCGGGCTGATGGAGCCCGTCATCGATGTCGATCTGGTCGCGGCCTATCACTCGGCCTGTTCGATGCAGCACGGCCAGCGCGTGCAGGCGCCGCCGCGCGCGCTGCTGCGGTCGGCTGGCTTCCGGGTGAGGGAAGTGCCCGAGAGCCATCTTTGCTGCGGCTCCGCCGGCACGTACAACATCCTTCAGCCGGAAATCGCCGGACGCCTGCGGGCCCGCAAGGCTCGCAACATTGAGAGCGTAACCCCCGATCTCGTGGCGACGGGCAATGTCGGCTGCATCACGCAGATCGCCAAGGGGACGGCGATCCCGATCGTTCACACGGCCGAGCTTCTCGACTGGGCGACGGGCGGGCCTGTCCCGTTGCCCCTGACTGGATCCGCCCTCGCGGATCGCCCGGTCCGCACGCCAGCCCTCGAGGCCGCCGAATAGGACGCCTGTCGGAACCTAAGCTCGGCTCCGCGCCTTTCGCGTCCTTGCCAGCGGCAGGCCGCCCGTGTCCTCCGCCTTCGATTCGCCTGACCAACACGTGCGCCCGCGTGGGAGCGTCGCCGAGCGCGCCTTGACGGGCGGCTTGGACGGCCCCGCTGGCACGCCGCATCGTCCTCGCTGCCTCGATCGCGCTCGGGCTCTTCGCGCTTCTCTTCGTCATCTGGAACGGGGCCTCGGCCCTCTTCACGATCCTCGCGGGCGTCGTGCTGGCGGGGCTGCTCGACGCCATCGCGTTCGGGCTCGGCAAGGTCGTGGCACTGGCGTGCAAGTGGCGCCTGCTGATGGCGATCGTCACCGTCCGGCCGCGCCGCCTCAGCTCAGCCGAGATCATTCCGATGGCCGCTCCCCGCGCGCTGACGCTCCGCTCTAGCAGAGGCTGCTTGAGGGGGCACTGTCGCCCGGGGCACGGTCGCCCTGACAGTGCCCGTCATCGCGTCGGTGCGCGAAGCGGTGCTGCAACTCTCTGTCGGGGTTGCGCTCGAAGGCGGCGGGCCGGCTACTGGCGGAAGGCGCTGAAGCGGGCCTGCGCATGGCCGGTGACGGCGGGCGCATAGGTGCAGGTCAGACCCTTCTTGAAGCCGCCGGACGAGCGGCAGACGATCTGGTCGGGCGTCCAGTCGGCCTGGGCCCCGCAGGTGCCGCGCCGCATCTGATAGACGAGGATGTCGCCTTGGTCGCGCCAATCGGCATGGCCCTTGCAGTCGTAGCCGCCGCCGATGACGCGATAGGTGCCCTGACCGTGCAGGCCGACGCAGAAGGCGACCTTGTAGGCGCCGTAGAGCGGATTGTAGGTCTGCCAGCAGGCATTGCCCGCGCGGGCCGAGACGGGCGCGGGCTGATGCATCGGCATCGCCTGCACCTGCGGGCCGGGCGCGTGGTAATAGCGCACGCCGCCCGCTTCGGCGCTGGGGGGTAGGGCGGAGGCCACGAGACCGACGACGATGGCGGCAGTGAGAAGCGCGATACGCCGCATGACAGTCATCCCCCGACCGGCCCGCCACGAAACACCCGTGGTAGGCCTAAACAAAGACTCGCGGGCCAGACGCTGAACTCAACAGGCCCGCATGAAGACAATGCCGCATGAACCTTTCCGCTTCGCTGAGGATCAGGGTGTCGGAATGGTGCACCTTCGTGGTGAATGCCCGCTAAGGCCCGTATCGGCTCTTTGGCCCTGCCCGCGCTTTATCTCTCCCGAGGCCTGCGCTACAGCCAGCACCATCTTCGAACCCGGCCCGCACCCCTATGTCAGACACGCCACCCCACGCAAAGAAGAAGCCGAAGCGGCCCAAGCGCCCCGCGCCCGTCCTGCCGCGCGGATTTCAGGACGTGGACGGCGCCGATGCACGCGCCATTGCGGGGATGCTGAACAAGGTCTCGGCCGTCTACGAGGCCTACGGGTTCGACCGGATCGAGACGCCCTTCTTCGAATACACCGAGGCTCTGGGCAAGTTTCTGCCCGATCAGGACCGCCCGAACGAGGGCGTCTTTTCGCTCCAGGACGACGACGAAGCCTGGTTGAGCCTGCGCTACGACCTCACCGCCCCGCTCGCGCGCTATGTGGCCGCCCACTACGACGCGCTGCCGAAGCCCTTCCGCTCCTACCGCTCCGGCTATGTTTTCAGGAACGAGAAACCGGGACCGGGCCGCTTCCGTCAGTTCATGCAAATGGACGCCGACACCGTAGGCGCCCCCGGCCCGGCGGCCGACGCCGAGATGTGCATGATGATGGCGGATGTGATGGAGGCGTTGGGCATACCGCGCGGGCATTATGTGGTGCGGGTGAACTCGCGGAAGGTGCTGGACGGAATAATGGATGCTGCGGGCATTCGGCCTGACAAGCGCCTCGCTGTTCTGCGCGCAATCGACAAGTTGGATCGTTTAGGGCCGGTCGCAGTGCGAAGTCTGCTAGGAGATGGTCGTAAAGACGATTCTGGTGACTACACTTCTGGTGCTGGACTATCAGTTGATCAGATAGATCTTGTGCTAACATCGATTGCGTTTTCACCTGAGCGGGGTTGGGACTTCATAGAAGGCGGGGAAGGGGGAGTTCCCCGTTGGCGAGTGTTCGCCTCGGAGGATCAGACACAAGTCGCTGCCGAGCACAATGATGCGTTCGCCGACTATCTCTTGAGCAAGTACGGCGACGCCGGTCAGCAACTCGTTGATGGCGTTAGGGAATTGAGCAAAATCTCTAAGCTGGTCTCGACAGCTGGCTACGACCCCGACCGTATTCAGATCGACCCCTCCGTCGTCCGAGGCCTGGAATACTACACCGGCCCCGTCTTCGAGGTCGAATTGCTCATGGACACCGTCAACGAGAAGGGCGAGCCGGCGCGGTTCGGGTCGGTCGGCGGGGGCGGGCGGTATGACGGGCTGGTGGGCCGCTTCATGGCGCAGGACGTGCCGGCCACGGGCTTCTCCATCGGCGTCTCGCGCCTCGCGGCCGCGCTGAAGGCGCTCGGCAAGCTCGACGACACGCCGCGCCCCGGCCCCGTCGTCGTGACGGTCATGGATCGCACCGCGATGGCTGACTATCAGGCCATGGCGACCGAGCTTCGGAAGGACGGCATTCGCGCCGAGGTCTTCCTCGGCAACCCGAAGCAGTTCGGCAAGCAGCTCGCCTATGCCGACAAGCGCGGCTCCCCCGTCGCGATCATCCAAGGGTCGGACGAGCGCGAGGCCGGCACCATACAGGTCAAGGACCTCATCCTCGGCGCCGAGGAGGCCGACGCCATCACCGACAACCGCGAATGGCGCGAATCGCGCGCGGCGCAGGTCACCGTCGAGCGCGATAAGCTCGTCGAGACCGTGCGTGCGATGCTGGCCCGGCACCGGCTTCTCGATGCGGACGACGCGTGACGGTCCGTCCCGCCAACGATGACGAGGCGCCGGAGCCAGGCCCCGAGCCGGCCAGCCTCCTCGCGCGGCTTGAGGCTGCCGGCGCGCGCGTCGTCTTGCCGCCCGTGCTGCAGCCGGCCGCGCCCTTCCTCGAACTCTCCGGCGAGGAACTGGCCAAGCGCATCTACCTGACGATGGGTCCCGACGGCACCGAGCTTTGCCTGCGCCCCGAGTTCACCATTCCCCTCTCGCTACACTACCTCGCCGAGGAGACCGTCGGCGCGCGGGCGATGTACGCCTATGAGGGCACCGTCTTTCGCGACCGGGGCGGTGTCGGCGAGTTCCCGCAGGCCGGTGTCGAGCTCTTCGGCGACGACGACCGGGAGGAGGCCGACGCCCGCCTTCTCGCCCTCGCGCTCATGTGCTCCGGGCTGGATGCGCCTCAGCTGCATCTCGGCGATGTCGGTCTCTTCGAGACCTTCCTGACCGCCATCGGCTTCCCGCCCGCCATCGAGGCGCATTGGCGCCGCCGCTTCTCACGCGCCGTCGACCTGCCGGCCGAAATCGCAGCGCTGCGCGTCGATCGCGACGGAGCCTCACCGCTCGCTCGCTGGCTCGCGAGCACCGACGAGGCTACGGCGCGCGCCAGCGTCGAGGAGATGCTGCGCCTCGCCGGCACGACCATGGAAGGCCGCGTCGCCGGCCGGTCCAGCGCCGATATCGCGGCGCGCTATATCGAACGCGCGCTTCTCAGCGGTGCGACCATCGAGGCGGAGAAGGCCGACCTCCTCACCCGCTTCCTCAAGGTCGACGCCTCGCCTTGGGAGGCGCTCGACGAGCTGGAAGCCATCGCGCGCGAGGGCAGGCTGGAGATGAACGGGACGCTCGACGATTTTGCCCGCCGCCTCGGCCTGATGGCCGACGAGGGCGTCGATCTCTACGAATCGGCTCATTTCTCCACCGCGTTCGGCCGGCGGATCGACTACTATTCCGGCACCGTTTTCGAGATCCACGATCCGGCCCGCGCGGAGATCGGCCCTGTCGTCGGCGGCGGCCGCTATGACGGCCTCCTCAAGCGCCTCGGCGCATCGGCTGACGTACCGGCCGTCGGCTTCTCGGTCTGGACCGAGCGGTTGCCGATAAAGGCCGCGTAATGAACCTCGTCCTCGCCATTCCCTCCAAGGGCCGGCTGATGGAAGCCGCGCACGACCTCTTCGAGGCCGCCGGTCTCGCCTTCGCGCGCGACAATGGCGGCCGGGGCTATCGCGCCCGGATCGCTGGGTTGGATGGGGTCGAGGTGCGGCTGCTGTCGGCCTCCGAGATCGCGGCGCAACTGAGCGCCGGCGGGGTTCATCTCGGCATCACGGGCGAAGACCTCATCCGGGAATCGGTGCCGGATGCAGAGGACGCGGTCCATTTCGTCGCCCCGCTCGGCTTTGGCCACGCCAATGTCGTCGTTGCCAGCCCGAAGGCCTGGATCGACGTGACGACCATGGCGGATCTCGAGGACGTCGCGGCGCGGATGCACACGGCCGACGGGCACCGGCTCCGGGTCGCGACGAAATACGTCGCGCTCACCCGCGCCTTCTTCGCCGCGCACGGCATACGCGACTATCGCATCGTCGAGAGCCTCGGCGCGACCGAGGGCGCGCCGGCGGCGGGCACGGCCGAGGTCGTCGTCGACATCACCTCGTCCGGCGCGACGCTCGATGCGAACGGGCTCGGCGTGTTGGCGGACGGTCTCATCCTCGCCAGCCAGGCCAACCTCGTCGCCTCGCTACGAGCGGACTGGGGCGAGGTCGCGCGCGCGCAGGTCTCCGACATTCTCAGCCGGCTTGCCGCCCACGAGATGGCGAGCCGAACGGTGGAGCTGCGTGCCTCCGTTCCCGAGCCGGAGGCGCTGGGCGAGGACCTGCAGGCGCGTTTCGGCGTGCAGCTCCCCTTCGGAGCAGGCGAGCCGCTCGTCCTTCACGTCGGGAAGGCCAAGGCCTATGCGGTCGCGAGCGCCCTTCGCGCCAGTGCAGGCGGACCTGTCACGATGACGCGCCTCGAAGCCGTCTTCGCGCCCGAAATCCCGACGCTGGACGGGCTTCTAGCCCGGATCGACAGCGCCGACGGATCGCCCTCTTGAGCCGATCGGCCACGGCTTCGTCGTCATTCGTTAACGACGTTGGTCGATAAAGACGCAAGACGTGTCGTCTATATGAGGGAGAATGCCATGAGCGACGTGACCTCCGGCGCGATGGGCGTGGCGCGCGATCAGCTGCGCGCGATCGTCGAGCGCATCGAGCGCCTGGAAGAGGAGAAGAAGGGCATCGCGGAAGACATCAAGGAGGTCTACGCCGAGGCGAAGGCCAACGGCTTCGATACCAAGGTGCTGCGCTCCATCGTCCGCATCCGCAAGCAGGACAAGTCGGAGCGCGAGGAGCACGAGGCCCTGCTCGACCTCTACATGCACGCCCTGGGCATGATCATGGGCAGCGAGAGCGCGCGAGAGGCGGTGGAGGAACTGCAGGCAGCTGAGTAGCCGCCTACCTCTCCGACCCCAACGTTCCGGAAACGAAGAAGCCGCCCCGGTCGCCCGGAGCGGCTTTTTTCTTGTGGCGATTGCCGGAGAGCCCGGCTACCGCAGCGCGCTGCCGCTGAAGCCGGTAGTCGACGGGCCGCTTAATGTGCGGCTGAAGCCGGTCGAAGCGGCGGAGGTGCCGCGCAGCAGGTCCCCGGCGAGCTTCGGTGCGGCGAGCCAGGCGACGTCCTTGCCCTCCACGGAGACGCCCGCATCGAGAAGCTGGCGATAGGCGGGTCCCTTGTGATGACGCAGCGTAGGGGCGTCGATCTTTGCAGGCTTCAACCGAGCCTGCTGCTTGGCAGTGTCAGGTGCGCGCACCGGAATGATGGCTTCGGCGCGGGCGCGCGTCTCGCTGATGGCGGGTGCGTAGGCCGTGGCCGCGATCGGCAGTTGCCCGGGTGCCAGACGATCCTCGATCTTCTCCGGCACCGCTGCGGCGATGCGAGCGATCGGGTCGGCCTCAGCGAAGGTCTCGAGCGGAGACGGCGGGACGCGATCCTGCGACGGGCCGAGGGACGCCAGCGTCACGCCAGGATTGGCCGGACGGGTGCGGGGCAGGGCGGCGAGCGCAACGATGGAGGCGCGCGCCGGATCGGATGCGTCAAGCGGAAGCTGATCGGCCGGGACCGGGTCGGGCAGGCCGTTCCCCCCATCGAGGGCGGCAAGAGCGACGGCAGCCGACGAGACCGGCCGGATGCGCGGCGCCGGCGGCAGGGCGGCCACGAGAACCGGAGCCTCTTCCAAGATCGCGGGCAGATCGGGCTGCGGAACGATGCTGGGAAGATCGCCGGGCCGTGTGCCGGGTACGGGCGGGAGGATCGTTCGGCTCGGCGCTTCGACCACGACCGACGGGGCGGGGGTGGCCCGGGCGGGCGCGGGCGCCGGCTCGTCCTTCTTTCGACCGAAACCGAGAAGGGCCAGGAAGCCGCCGCCGCTCTCGCTCTCCTCCTCGGCGTCGCGTCCGGGCTTGAAGCGAGCGGCCGTGCGCTTGCGCTTCTCCATCTGCGCCATAGCGACGTTATAGCCGCTGAAGGGCTTGCCATCGGTCGGCACGTGGACCGTGTCTCCGCGCGGGAAGACCTCGGCGAGCTCCTTGCGGCTCATACGCGGCCAATGGCGCACCGAGCCGGTGTCGAGGTGGACGAAGGGCGTGTTGGAGCGCGGATAGTAGCCGACGCCGCCGACATGCTTTCGAAGGCCCGCGTCGCGAACCTTCTGCATGTGCATGCCGGGGATGAAGAAATCCATTGCCCGACCGTTGGTGTGCTGCGAGTTCTTCGCCACACCGCGCGAGCGGGAGCGAAGCATGTTGTTTGTGGCCGGCGAGCGATAGGCGGAGACGACGTGGATCGGGCCGGACGCGCGCGTGTCCTGATAGACCTCCCAGACGAGATCGAAGAGGGCGGGGTCCATGTTGGTCGGCTCGGAGCGGCGCCAGTCGCGCAGGAAGTAGTTGAGCTCCTTGAGCACCGCCTGATCGAACTTGCCGCGCTTGCGGAACTTGAACTGCTTTCGCTCTTTCGTGTGCGTGTAGTAGAGATCGAGGACCCGATCGCCTCTCGCCGCCTCGGCCTGCGCCATGGGCAGCAGCGAGGTTGCGAGGACCGTCACGATGTAGAGGGCGGCCATGAGCGCGGCGGGGGCACGCGCGCTCAAGAAGCCGAAGGGCGTCACATTGCGCACGCCGAAGCCTTTCGTTCGAACCGCAGGGCGAGATCCGTACTGGACCTTGGGGGGCGACGCCTTGTCGGTAGTGCATCCGATTGCGCAGAGTGCGCCGAAGAGCTTGATCATTCGTTAACCGCGCCCCCCGCGCACACGCCACGCTCCAAGCCGCGGACGAGTGTGGGATGGGCTGACCGGCGCGTCCGAGAACCGCGTCTCCTAGATCAAACCCATCAAGCGCTGTGTGCGCCGGTCGATGCCGTAGATATCGCCGGCGAAGTCCAGCGTGCCGCTCTCATCCGCCGTCACAGTAAAGTACGTGATGTGGACGGGAATGTGGTCGGATGTGTTGAACCAACGCTCCTTGCCCCCAAGGGAGCGCTTGAGCGTGGCGGCGGAGAACTTTTTCTCGCCCTTCAGCAACGCCTCGGCGAAGACGAAGGGCTCGTGAAGCCGCACGCAGCCATGGCTGAAGGCACGCTGCGAGCGGGAGAAGAGCGAGCGGGCGTTCGTGTCGTGCAGATAGACGGCATGCTTGTTCGGAAACAGGAATTTGACGTTGCCAAGGGCGTTGTTCGGGCTCGGGCGCTGACGGAATCGGTAGCCGAGGCGATTCGCGGCGATGCCGTACCAATTGACCGCGTAGGGATCGACGATCTTGCCGGAGGGGGAGATCGTATCGTAGCCGCGCTTGGCGTAGTAGCCGGGATCGCGCTTCAGATTGGGCAGCATCTCGCCCGAGGCGATCGAGTAGGGCACGTTCCAGTAGGGATTGGTGACGACATGCTCGATCTCGTCGGAAAAGATCGGCGTGGCATTCTCGGGCTTGCCGACGACGACGCGACCGGAATAGCCCGATTCGTAACCGCCCTTGCCGTCCGGCTCCATCATCCAGACGCGGTATTGCGGCACGTTCACGTGGACGTAGCGGCGCCCGAGATCGCGAGGCAGCCAGCGCCAGCGCTCCATGTTGGCGACGATCGTCTCGCGCTGCGAGCCCGATCCGCCGTTAAGGGCGGCCAGGGTGCGCGGGCCGACGATACCGTCTGCCAGAAGGCCGTTCTCGGCCTGGAAGGCGCGGACAGCCGTTTCAAGCGCGGCGTCGAAGGTTAGGTCCTGATCGTTCGAATCGCCCTGCTCGAGAATACCAAGCCGTTCGCGCAGCAGCGTCACGCGCGGATCGGAGACGCCCTTGCGCAGCGTGCGGCCGGGCGGGACCTCGACGATGGGGATCTCGCGCGCCTCGTTGAGCGCGATAAGGGCCTTTCTGAGCGCGCGATAGCCGGCATGGGGCGGGTTGAAGGCGTCGAGCGCGAGCGCGGGGTCCGCGGCCGAGACGATGGCGTCGAGCGTGGCGCGGGGGTCGGGCCGTGCCACGGTCACATCGATGATGGCGCTCACGTCCTTCGGACTCAGCGTGCCGGCTTGAGCATGGTCCCCATAGCGGATGATGGAAAGCGCGACCTGAACCTCGGCCCGGGCGCGAGCGTCCGGCTCTCGTGCGCGCAACCGGCTGAGGCGCGGAATGGGATAGGCGGACGGGTCGAGCCCGTCGTCGGCCGCCGTCGACAGCCAGTCGCCGATCCGCGCGGCGGCGGGCGTGAGGCCCTCGTCGTCGGTCCAGAGCGGCGCGAAGCTGCGGGCGGCATAAAAGCCGAACAGGGCCTCGATCTCGGCTGGGGAGGCGGCGTCCTCGGCGAAGAGGTTCGCGATCCGAGCCTCGAGCGCCAGTGCGTTGCGGCTTCCAGCCGTAAGCGAGAGCTCGGCGGAGCGACTGAGCGAGAAGGCGGGGGCGAGGGTCGGCGCAGGCGCGACGCCATGGCCGGTCTCGACGCCCACGATGCCGGCGCGCGGCCCGAAGGCCGGCTCGGCCGAGGCCTGTCCGGCCGTGGCCGCGAGGAGAAGGGCGCAGACCGCCGCTCCCCATCCGCTTCCGAACGGGCCAGGCACGGGCGGACTGGATGAAAGACGACGCACTCGTGTCCTACGCGACATCGCGAAAGACTCCCCTCTACAACTCGACGGACGGCCGTGCGCGGATTCGCGCCGCGGCCCGGTCGACCTTACCGCGACCGGGGCGGCTTGCCGACGACACGAAGCCGTGCTTAGCTCGCAATGGCCTCTTCTGTGGCAGAAATGCCGAGTTCCTTCAGGCGGCGATAGAGCGTCGAGCGGCCGATGCCGAGCCGGCGGGCGACCTGCGTCATGCGCCCGTCGTAGAATTCGATCGCGAGGCGAATCATGTCGGCCTCCATGTCGACGATCGGGCGCATCTCGCCGTCATCCGCGACCGCCGGCAGGGAGTGACCGGCGGGTTGCGCCGGCTCCGGGCTCGGCTGCGGGTGAAGCTGGACGACCTCGTGGCCGAGCGTCAGGCCGCGCCGCTGACCGTCGCCGACGAGCTGGGGGAAGTCGTCCGGCGTCAGCGCCTCTCCTTGCGTAAGGACGACCGCGCGGAAGAGCGCGTTCTCCAGCTGGCGAACATTGCCCGGCCAGTCGTAATCCTCGAGCATGGCGAGCGTATCGGGCCGAATGCGCGTGACGCGGCGGCCTTCCTGCGCGGCGAAGCGAGCTAGGAAATGCCGGGCGAGGGGGATGATGTCGGCCCGTCGCTCGCGCAGCGGTGGGATGCGCACGGGGAACACGTTGAGGCGATAGTAGAGGTCCTCGCGGAACGTGCCCTCCGCGATCATCGCCTCGAGGCTCCGATTAGTGGCCGAGACGATGCGCACGTCGATCTTGCGTGGCTTGGTGCCGCCGACGGGGTCGACCTCGCCTTCCTGCAGGACGCGCAGCAGCTTGACCTGGGCGTCGAGCGGCAGCTCGCCGATCTCGTCGAGGAAGAGCGTGCCGCCGTCGGCCTCGGCGAACTTGCCGGCCCGTGCCTCCGTGGCGCCGGTGAAGGCGCCCTTCTCGTGGCCGAAGAGGATGCTCTCGATGAGCTGCTCGGGCAGGGCTCCGCAATTGACGGCGACGATGGGCTTGTCGCTGCGGCTGCTCGATCCGTGGATCGCCTGCGCGACGATCTCCTTGCCCACGCCGCTCTCGCCCTCGAGAAGGACCGGGATGTCGGAGCCCGCCGCCCGTTCGGCCATGCGCATGGCCTCGAGCATGTTGGCCGAGTTCATCAGCACGTCGGAGAAGGTCAGGTTGCCGGATTGGCGGCCCTTCATGCGGCGGATCTCGGACGAGAGAGCCCCGGACTTGAGGGCGTTGGCGATCGAGACCTGCAGCCGTTCGGGTCCGACGGGCTTGACGAAGAAGTCCTGCGCACCGCCGCGAACGGCGCGCACCACAGTCTCGAGGCCGCCCTGCGCCGTTTGGACGATGGTCGGCACTTCGATATTCCGTTCGCGCATTTCGTGCAGCACCGACATGCCGTCCCGGCGGGGCATGTCGAGGTCGAGAAGCAGGATGTCGGGGCGTGGGTTCTGCGACAGACGCGCCAGCGCCTCCTCGCCGTCGACCACGCTCTCGGCCTGGTGTCCAAGGCGGGTCAGAACGCCCTCGAGCAACTGGCGCTGCACGGGGTCGTCGTCGGCAATCAGGACCTTTGGCATGGGTGCACGATCGCTTCTCGTTGTTATCGTTGTGAGCCACCCGACCGCGGCTCGCCTCGAAGGCGTGCGCGGTGTCGGGCTCGGCAGCAATGTCTCATCTCGTCGTTAATGGGCACTTAAGCGCGACCCTCCGCCAAGGTCCTGATAGACGGCATGTTTTGCCTACCAGAGGGCAGTCTTTGCCGGGCGCGCGGGCCTGGACGCCGCGGTCCCGCTGCGGCACGAGGAGGCAGAAGCCGAGGGATACCCTTGCGAACTTGAGGATTGCCGCCCTATGTCTCTCCTCGTCGCTGCCCTTCCGCCGCGCCGGCCCAGACGAGGTTGTCCCGTTGATCTTTTTCTCGCCCGAAAGCTCCTCCGCCAAGGCCGATCTTGGCTCGCTCCCAGAGTGGGACCTCACACATCTCTACGAGAGCATGGAGGCCCCGGCCCTCAAGAGCGATCTCGACGGCATCGATGCCGAGGCGACGGCGTTCGCCGAGACCTATGCCGGCAAGCTCTCCGAGACGGCGAGCGATCCCGAAGCGCTTCTCGAGGCGGTCAAGGCCTATGAGGCGCTGTCAGACAAGATCGGCCGCATCGTCTCCTATGCCGGTCTCGTCTATGCGGGCGACACGTCCGACGTGGCGCGCGCCAAGTTCTACGGCGACATACAGGAGCGCATCACCAACGCCTCGACGCAGCTCCTCTTCTTTACGCTCGAGCTGAACAAGGTCGAGGACGCCCGCCTCGACGCCGCGCTCGAGCACGAGGGCCTGTCGCGCTACCGGCCGTGGTTCGAGGACGTCAGGAAAGAGCGTCCCTTCCAGCTCGACGACAAGGTCGAGCGCCTCTTCCACGAGAAGAGCCAGACGGGCGCCGGCGCCTTCAACCGGCTCTTCGACGAGACGATGTCGGGCCTGCGCTTCGAGATCGGTGGCGAGAGTCTTCCACTGGAGCCGACGCTCAACCGCCTCCTCGACACCGACGAGGCCAAGCGGAAAGAGGCGTCGGACGCGCTCGCTGTTACCTTCAAGGACAATATCCGCCTCTTCACCCTCATCACCAATACGCTTGCCAAGGACAAGGCGATCTCCGACCAGTGGCGCGGCTTCGAGGATGTCGCCGACGCCCGCCACCTCGCCAACCGGGTCGAGCGCGAGGTTGTGGATGCGATGGTCGAGGCGGTGCGCGCCGCCTACCCACGCCTCTCGCATCGCTACTACGCGATGAAGGCGGAGTGGATGGGCAAGGACCATCTCAACCACTGGGACCGCAACGCGCCGCTGCCGAGCGTCGAGCAGCGCACCATCCAGTGGGGCGAGGCGAAGGACACGGTGCTGGACGCCTATGGCGGCTTCTCCGGCGACATGGCCGATATTGCGCGCCGATTCTTCGACGAGCGCTGGATCGACGCGCCAACGCGCCCCGGCAAGAGCCCCGGCGCCTTTGCCCACCCTACCACGCCCTCGGCGCACCCCTACGTGCTCCTCAACTATCAGGGCCGCCCGCGCGACGTGATGACCCTCGCGCACGAGCTCGGCCACGGCGTCCACCAGGTGCTCGCCGGCCCGCAAGGGCCGCTGATGGCGCCGACGCCGCTGACGCTGGCCGAGACGGCCTCGGTCTTCGGCGAGATGCTCACCTTCCGCGCCATCCTCAAGGGGACCGACGGCGCCGCCCAGCGCCGCGCGCTCCTGGCCGGCAAGGTCGAAGACATGCTCAACACGGTCGTGCGCCAGATCGCGTTCTACACCTTTGAGCGCCTTGTCCATCTCGGCCGGCGCGAGGGCGAGCTGACGACCGAGCAGATCAATGGCTACTGGATGGACGTGCAGAAGGAGAGCCTTGGCCCGGCCATCAAGCTCGGTGAGGGCTATGAGGTCTTCTGGACCTATGTGCCCCACTTCATCCACTCGCCCTTCTACGTCTACGCCTACGCCTTCGGCGACTGCCTCGTGAACTCTCTCTACGCCGTCTACGAGAACGCGGAGGAGGGCTTCACGCAGAAATATTTCGACATGCTCCGCGCCGGCGGCACCAAGCACCACTCCGAGCTGCTGGCCCCATTCGGGCTGGACGCGCGCGACCCCGATTTCTGGTCTAAGGGCCTGAGCGTGATCGAGGGCCTGATCGACGAGCTGGAGACAGCCGACGCGGCAGCGTGACCGACATCGTTTGCGGCCTTGCGCCGCAGACCGGAGTGTGTCGATGGCGAGCCTTTACACCGCCCCAATCTCCCACCACCTTCCTCTCACCCGCAACAATCGAAAGGAGGTGATCTAGTGTCCAATGAGAACTCTGTGGCGATCCGCTCGTCGTATGGTCTGGTGACGGTAGAGCAGCCTCTGCTGGCTGTCTGATCATACCGAGGGGTGAGGCCCTGAACGCTTCGCGCGATCGCCCAGTCTCATGCCTTGCGATGGAAGGTCGCGCTTGGGGAAACCCAGGCGCGGCCTTCTTTGTTTTGAGGCCCCGGCACCTATGTCTGAATGAGCTTCAGACAGGAAAGACAGCCGCATGGCCGATCGCTACGACGCCGCCCAGATCGATGCGGAGCGCAACCGCTTCGCCGGTCGCCTTCAGCGCTACGCGAAGGTCGGCGCCAATGTGGGGGGCGTGGCGACGCGCGTGGCCGCCTCCCGCGCGTTCGGACGCGGCGACGATGCATCGAACGCGGCCGAACTCGCCAAAGCCTTGGGGGGGCTCAAGGGACCGCTGATGAAGGTCGCGCAGCTGCTCGCGACCATTCCCGATGCCGTGCCGCCGGAATATGCGGCCGAGATGATGAAGCTGCAATCGGACGCGCCGCCTATGGGCTGGGCCTTCGTCAAGAGGCGCATGGCGGCCGAGCTCGGGCCTGGCTGGAAGAGCCGGTTCACCGAGTTCGAGCATCAGCCGACCTCCGCCGCCTCGCTCGGACAGGTCCACAAGGCGCTGGGTCTCGATGGCGGCGCGCTCGCCTGCAAGCTTCAATATCCGGACATGGCCTCGGCGGTCGACGCCGATATCAGCCAGCTGCGCGGACTCTTCTCGCTCTACAAGCGCATGGACCGCGCGGTCGATGCGACCGAGATCGTCGACGAGATCGCCGATCGCGTACGTGAGGAGCTCGATTACGAGCGCGAGGCAAAGCACGCCAAGCTCTACGCGGCGATCTTCCCTGACGGCGCGGATGGCGTTCGCATCCCCCGCATTCGCGACGACCTCTCCACCGGCCGCCTCCTCACCATGGACTGGCTCGATGGGGGGCGCCTTCTCGACTATCGCGACGCTCCGGCCGACGATCGGAACACGATCGCCCGGGCCATGTTCAAGGCTTGGTGGTGGCCGTTCGCGCGCCACGGCGTCATCCACGGCGACCCGCATCTGGGCAACTACACCGTTTGGGAAGAGGACGGCGCGCCGCGCGGCATCAACCTCCTGGACTATGGCTGCATCCGCATCTTCCGCCCCGGTTTCGTGACGGGCGTCATCGATCTCTACCACGGCCTGCGGACCGATGATCGCGACCGAACGGTCGCTGCCTATGAGCGCTGGGGTTTCCAGGGCCTGACCGGCGAACTGATCGACGTCCTGAACGTCTGGGCGCGCTTCATCTACGGACCGCTTCTCGACGATCGCGTCCGCTCGGTCGCGGACGGTACCAAGCCCGGCGAATACGGCCGGCGCGAAGCGTTCAGGGTGCATCAGGAGCTGAAGGAGAAGGGCCCGGTCCGCATCCCGCGCGAGTTCGTATTCATGGACCGCGCCGCCATCGGGCTCGGCTCGGCCTTCCTGCACCTCGGGGCGGAGATGAACTTCTACGACCTCTTCAACGAGGCCATCGCCGACTATGACGAGGAGACGCTCCGCGCCCGCCAAACGGCGGCGCTTGAAGCGGCGGGACTCGAAATTCCCCTCTAACGCCTTCGCTCATTCCGGCGCGTAGCGTTCCAAGAGATCGACCCAGCCACTGCCCGTCGTCAGATTGAGGAGCGCGGCGTTCACCGGATCGCGCAGGTCCGAACCGCTCGGGACTGCGATCGTCATGAGGTTCGGCTCGGCTCGCGACGGCGAGACCTTGAGGTCGAGGCCTTCGGCTTCCACGCCGTGCCGGATCGCGGGGAGGGGACCGAGCACCGCGTCGATCCGGTGCTCGCCCGCCGCCGTCAGTGCGTCCTTCAGCGACGCGAACGTCTCGTAGGACAGCCCTTCCGCGTCGAGATAGGCCGCCGAAGCGCTCTCCTCGACGGCGCCGAGGCGCTTGCCTTCGAGATCGTCAGGGATTTTGAGCGTTCCGCCCGAGCTGATATCCGTGGCGGCGACGATCGAGGCGGTCAGCGCTGACGTAATGACGAGCGCGACGAGCATCCAGACCATCGCGACGGCGCGCCCGAGCGTCGTGATCGGCGCCTTGTCGCCATAGCCGATCGTCGTCATCGTGACACCCGACCACCAGAAGCCCGAGCCGAGACCGCGGAGCGTGCGGCGCCCGAAGTTCGCATTCCTGGCATCGCCTTCCACGTCCTCGTCCGTCGTGCCGAATTGCTCGGCATTCGCATTCCGCTCGATCAGCCACATCAGCGCGCCGACGACGAGGAGGATGGCGCTGAGACCGAGGACGATCCGCAAGAAGCGCCAGGAGACGAACGATTTCGCAGTCTCCCAGATATCGATGGTCCCGACGCCCGCCGCGCCGAGCGTAGCGGTATAGAAAGCGTGCGTGAAATCGGCGTCCGCTTCCGCCGTTGGCGTTGCCGGGAGCGCAAGATCCACGAGGCCCGATGCGAGCGCTTCCACCGGCGGCACATCGAGCGCGACGAACTCGTACGCGTAGCCCTCGCGCTCCGCGATCAAACGCCAGAGATCGACGCCGATCCCGACCCAGGCCTCGTCCGGCCCGCGCATCGCGAAGGGCGCCTGTTCGGCCACGCCGACCCGCAAACGCGGCGCGCTATCGGGATCGACCAGCACGGTCTCGATCCGCTCGATCCGCACGCGCGGCTCGGCCTGCTCGGCGAGCGGCGGCGCGAGGAGCGGATCCGACTCCTGACCGGTGGTTGGCGATGTCGCCGCGAGCATCGCCAAAGCGGGCGCCAGCGCGAAAAGAAAGCTACGGAGGGTCACGGGGGTCCAACGCGGCGTCCCGCTGCATGTTCCGGCGAGCGCACGCGCCGATGGCGCCCGATCGCCCTCTTGGCTAGAAGGGCGCACGATCCCCACACGCTCGGACCTTCCATGACCACCAACGCCTATGAGACCTTGACCGCGCGCCAGCGCCGTATCGCCCATCTGGGTTCCGCCTCGGGAATTCTCAGCTGGGACAATTCGGTGATGATGCCCAAGGGGGCGGCCTCCTGGCGGGGTGAGACGATGGCGACGCTGGCCGGCCTCATGCACGAGATGGGGACCGCGCCCGACATGCCCGATCTCTTCGCCAAAGCAGAATGCGAGGAGCTGACGCCCGATCAGGCCCGCAACCTCTCGCTCCTTCGCCGCGACCATGTGCGGGCGACCGCGCTGCCGGGGCGGCTTGTCGAGGCCTTGTCGAAGGCGTCGTCGGCCAGCGAGTTGGCGTGGCGCGAGGCGCGGGCGAGCGACGATTTCACCACCCTCGAGCCGCACCTGACCGAGGTGCTCGCTCTCAACCGTGAGCAGGCCGCTCTCCTTGGCGAGGCGCTCGGTCTCGACCCCTATGACGCGCTTCTCGACGGCTTCGACCCCGGCCGCCGCGCCGCGCATGTCGATATGCTCTTCGACCGGCTCGTAACCGAGCTGCCGCCGATGATCGACGCCGTGCTGGGCGCGCAGACCGCGCCGTTGGCGCTTGAAGGTGGCTACGCGCTCGCGGAGCAGGAGAAAATCGGCCGCGCGGTTCTGAAAGCACTCGCCTACGATCTCGACCACGGCCGGCTCGACGTCTCGACTCACCCCTTCACGGGGGGTGCGCCGGGTGACGTGCGGATCACCACCCGCTACGCGTCGGATGACTTCACGCAGAGCCTGATGGGCACGATCCACGAATGCGGCCACGCGCTCTACGAGCAGGGACTGCCGGAGGCGTGGCGCGGCCAGCCGCTCGGGTCGGCGGCGGGCCTTTCCATCCATGAGACGCAGAGCCTCCTCTACGAAATGCAGCTCGGACGTTCGGACCCCTTCCTCGCCTGGCTGCGCCCGCAACTCGTCGCCGCGTTCGGCGAGGAGGCGGCGCTGTCGGAAGACGGCCTGCGCGCCACCTACCGCCACGTCGCCCGCACGCCCATCCGCGTCGACGCCGACGAGATGACCTATCCGCTCCACGTCGTCCTGCGCTACCGGCTGGAGCGCGCCATGTTGGCCGGCGACCTGGCGGTGAAGGACCTGCCGGAGGCCTGGAATGCCGGCATGGCCGATCTCGTGGGCTACACGCCGATTTCGAACGCGGAGGGCTGCCTTCAGGACATCCACTGGCCGATGGGCGCATTCGGCTACTTCCCGACCTACAGCCTCGGCGCGATGGGCGCGGCGCAGATCTTCAAGGCGGCGC
Organism: uncultured Alphaproteobacteria bacterium; assembly: GCA_963799285.1. Taxonomy (GTDB): domain Bacteria; phylum Pseudomonadota; class Alphaproteobacteria; order Rhizobiales; family CAWCWK01; genus CAWCWK01. Next base: position 2,082,799 of record CAWCWK010000004.1, on the reverse strand, counting down.
TCGGCGCCGACGCCGCGATCCCGGACGGCATCGCGCAAGGCGATTTCGCACCGCTGCTGGCTTGGCTGCGGACCAATATCCACCAGGAAGGCTCGCGGCACGACCCCGACGACCTGATGGTTCGCGCCACGGGCCATCCGCTCGATGCGGAGGCGTTCCTGGCTCATCTCAAGGCGCGGTATCTGCGTTAGACGAGACTCGGAACGCCTGCCCGGATCCTAGGCCGCCAGCACCGCATCGTCGATAGCACCCGGGCCCCGCTCCGCGCCGGGCGGACACTTGCCGAGGATGATCATTCCGAGCACCTCGTCCTGCGTGACATCCGAGGTCCTGGCAGTGCCGACGAGCTGGCCATTCTTCATCACGGCCACCCGGTCTGCGAGGTCGAAGACGTCGTGGATGTCGTGGCTGATGAGGAAGATGCCGATGCCATCGGCCTTCAATTGCTTCGTCAGCTCGGCCACCTGCGCCGTCTCCTGCGGTCCGAGCGCGGCCGTCGGCTCGTCCATAATGAGGATGCGAGCATTGAAGTAGATCGCGCGGGCGATGGCGACGGACTGGCGCTGGCCGCCCGACAGCTTGATCACCGGTTCCTTGAAGCGTTTGAAGTTGGGGTTGAGGCGCCCCATGATCTTGCGGGCCTCCGACTCCATGGCCGGTTCGTCGAGCGTGCCCCAGCGGGTCATGATCTCGCGGCCGAGGAAGAGGTTGGCGGCAGCGTCCACGTTGTCGGCCAGTGCGAGCGTCTGGTAGATCGTCTCGATACCGTGGGCCTTGGCGTCGCGCGGATTGGTGATCTCGACTTTCGTGCCATCGACGAAGACATCGCCGGTGCCGGTGTTGTAGGCACCCGACAGCATCTTGATCAGCGTCGACTTGCCGGCACCGTTATGGCCGAGCAACCCGACGACCTCTCCGGGATAGAGCGAGAGCGAGACGTCCTCGACGGCGTGGATGCCGCCGAAGGCGATCGACATGTTGCGCATCTCGACGAGCGGGGTGGTTGTCGTATCGGCCATTAGCCGGCCCTCTTGCGGTAGGCGGTATCGATCCAGACGGCGAGGACGAGGACGGCGCCGACGACGATATTCTGCAGCGGCGCATCGACCCCGAGGAGGATCATGCCGGACTGAAGCGACTGCATGACGACGGCGCCGAGCATCGCCCCGGCGATGGTGCCGACGCCGCCGGCGAGCGACGTGCCGCCGATGACGGCGGCGGCGATGACGAGAAGCTCGTCGAGCGTGCCGGCGCTGTTGGTCGCCGCGTTGAGGCGCGCGGTGGTGATCGAGGAGCCGATGGCCGCCAGGACGCCCATCAGGATGAAGATCTTCATCGTCACCCATTTGGTGTCGACGCCCGAGAGCGCGGCGGCCTCGGGGTTGCCGCCCGTGGCGAAGACGTAGCGTCCGAACCGGGTGCGGGTCGACATGAACGTCATGAGGATGCCGACGGCGATGGCGATGAGGACCGGCACGGGAAACCCGTAAGCGATCTCGATCACGCCGTTCTCCGGCACCGCGATGCCATTGGCCTCGGCATAGCGCGCGGCGAGGCGGCGCGGCAGGTAGTAGCTGTTGGCGACGAGAGCCGCGCCCAGCACGATCGAGCAGCCGACGAAGGCGAGGAAGCCCTCGGCCCAGAGCGGGCGCGCCGGAAAGCCGAAGCGGGTGCGCGAGCGACGCCCGTTGACGAGCATGGCGATAATGACGGCGCAGGCGAGAAGCGCGACGACCCAGGTGGCGGTCGCGCCGATAGAGCCGTCAGAGCCGCCGCCGATGAGGCGGAATGTCTCGTCCATTGGCGCGACCGTGCGCCCGGACGTGACCCACCAGGCGGCGCCGCGCCAGATGAGGAGGCCGCCCAGCGTCACGATGAAGGCCGGAACGGCCATGTAGGCGATGATGAAGCCCTGGAGGGCGCCGACGAGCGCGCCCGTCGCAACGCCGACGAGGAGTGCGACGATCCAGGTGAGATTGCTGTCGAAGCCGAGAATACTGGGCAGGAACTCGGTCTGCGTGACGCCCATCACCATGCCGATGAAGCCCAGTAGCGAGCCGACCGAGAGATCGATGTTCCGCGTGACGATGACGAGGACCATGCCCGTCGCCATGCAGGCGACCGAGGCGGACTGAACCGAGAGATTCCAGAGATTGCGCGGCGTCAGATAGTTGCCGCCCGAGAGGATGTGGAAGCCGATCCAGATGACGGCCAGCGCGCCGAGCATGCCGAGCATGCGTGTGTCGAGCTCGGTCGCGGCGAGGAAGCCCTTCGGCCGGGCGGTGTCGGGCCGCATCGGCGGAGTGACGGCGTCGGCCTGTCTCGCGGCGGGCGGCGTCTCTACGGCATCGGTCATGGGAATGGCCCCCGAAAGAGAAGGGGCCGGGCGCGCAGCGCCCGGCCCGTCAGGGGTTTACTGGCAGACGGCCGGGGCGTTGTCGCCCGACACGCCGTTGCAGACGGTGGCCTGATCGACCCAGCCGGCATCGATCACGACATCGAGATTGTCGCGCGTGATGGCGGTCGGGGTGAGGAAGATCGAGGTCATCTCGACGCCGTTCGGGCCGCCCGAGAACATCTCGGCGCCCTCAACGGCGCTCATCTCGGCGCCGTTGGCAAGCTCGACGGCGATTTCGGCCGCGGCCGCGCCGAGCTGGCGCGAGTCCTTGAAGACCGAGACGGTCTGCTGGCCGCGGGCGATGCGGTTGAGCGCCGCGTGGTCGGCATCCTGGCCCGAGACGGGCACGACGCCGGCCAGACCCTGTGCGTCGAGCGCGGCTACGACGCCGCTCGCCGTGCCGTCATTGGAGGCGACGACGGCGTCGACATCGTTGTCGTTCGCCGTCAGGATCTGTTCCATGTTCTGCTGCGCATTGGCCGGCAACCAGCCGTCCGTATAGGCTTCGCCGACATTCTTGATCGCGCCCGAATCGATCGCCTCCTGCAGCACTTCCAGCTGGCCGGAGAAGAGGAAGTCGGCGTTGGGGTCTTGGGCCGAGCCCTTGATGAAGACATAGTTGCCCTCGGGCTGAACCTTCAGCACCTCGCGCGCCTGGATGCGGCCGACTTCCTTGTTGTCGAAGGTGAGGTAGAACGCGTCGGCGTTCTCGATCAGGCGATCGTAGCCGACGACCGGGATGCCTTCGTCGACGGCGGCCTGGATGGCCGGGCCGATGGCGGCCGAATCCTGCGCCAGCACGATGAGCGCGTCGGCGCCCTGGCTGATGAGCGATTCGATGTCGGTGAGCTGCTTGGACGGCGAGGACTGCGCGTCAGCCGAGATGTACTCCGCGCCCAACTCCTCGAGCTTGGCGACGATGGCGGCCTCGTCGGTCTTCCAGCGCTCTTCCTGGAAGTTCGACCAGGAGACGCCGACCGTGATCGGATCCTGCGCGAAGGCGCCCCCGGTCAGGGCGGTGGTTGCCAGCATGGTGGCCGCAACTGCGGCGATAAAGGTCTTCATGTCGTCTTTCCTTCCAGTCGTTTCCCGATGGTCCGTTTCGGACGCTATTCTTGTGGTCCGTCTCCGCGTCTCGGCGGAGCGATCCGGCGCATTCGGCGTGTTTCGCATAGCCCATTCCGCGCTACTCTGCCGCCCCCGACCTTCGCATGACTTGCATGCCGCGCCGGGTTGGCATCAGGTGGAATGGGCGCCCTGCGACACCTTTGCAGGGGGCGATGAATGTGCTGAGCCGGCGTCCGTGTCAACGGTTTCGTCCTCGGGAGAACGGCGTTGAGACGGGACACGCGGCGGGCAGAGGGTTGAACAGATCATGCGCGGCAAAGCCGATTGATGAGAGCGTTAGTCAGAGCCATGCCACCAACCGCGCCGCTTCGCGCGCTTGCCATCTGCGTAGCGATGCTCGCCACGACGGCCGGCCCCGGCGCGGCTGCCGAACTCCTGCCGGATGCGCCCTTGCCCTGGGACGAGCGGACCATCGGCCCGCCGCTCGACACGGCTGCAATGGCCAAACTGTCGCCCGAGGAACGCCTCCGCGTGCTTGTCGATCGCGGCGAGCATCTCTTCTCAGCGAAGTTCACTACGCTCGATGGCGCGGGCCGGCCCATGGCGACGCAAGCCATCGTGCCCACCAAGCGCCGTCGCCCGGCCCGGCAGGCCTTCGCCCGCACGTCGGGGCCGGATGCCAATGCCTGCTCGTCCTGCCATAACGATCCGGTCACGGGCGGGGCAGGCGACTTCTCCGTCAACGTCTTCGTCTCGGAAGGCTTCTCCCAGGCCGATTTCGACAGCCTGGACCCGCAATTCTCCAATGAGCGCGGCACCAACCATCTCTTCGGAGCCGGGCTGGTGGAGCTGCTGGCGCGCGAGATGACGCGGGACCTGACGGCCATCCGGGCCGAGGCGCTGCGCGAGGCGAGAACGACAGGCGAGGCCGTCATCGCAACGCTCGTGACGAAGGACGTCGCGTTCGGCCGCATCACAGCGCATCCCGACGGCATCGTCGATCTGACCGAGGTCGATGGCGTCGATGCCGATCTCGTCGTGCGTCCCTTCAGCCAGAAGGGGGTGATGACGAGCCTGCGCCAGTTCTCCGTCAACGCGCTCAATCACCATCACGGCATCCAGGCGTCGGAGCGCTTCGGGCGGCGCTGGACGGGCGAGGACGATTTCGACGGCGACGGCGTGGCCGACGAGATGGGCGAGGGCGACGTCGCCGCCCTCGTCGCCTGGCAGGCCGCGCTGCCGCCCCCGACGGTGCGCGCCGATCTGCCCGAGCGCTGGGAAGAGGCGGCCGAGGCCGGCAAGGGCCATTTCGGCACCTTCGGCTGCGCCGCCTGCCACCGCGCGACGATGCCGCTCGACAGTCTCGTCTTCCGGGATCCCGGCCCCGTCGAGACCGCGGGCACGCTACGCGAAACGGATGTGCAGCAGCCGCTCGCCTACGATCTCTCCGTGATGCCGTGGGCGGACACGCTGGAGCGCGACGACGCGGGCCGCTGGCTCGTCCCCCTCTTCGGCGACCTCAAGCGGCACGTCGTAACGGACAAGCAGATCGACGCCCTCGGCAACGAGTTGCTGGCCCAGCGCTTCGTTGAGCGCAACGCCTTCTTGACCTCGGAATTGTGGGGCGTCGCGTCGACCGGGCCCTATGGCCATCGCGGCGACATGACGACACTTGATGAGGTCATCCGCGCCCATGGCGGCGCCGCGCGGGCCTCGCGAGAGGCCTATGTCGAGGCGGAGGATGCGGCCCGCGTCGCACTGATCGCTTATCTTAGAACCCTGGTGATCGAATGACCGACTCCGTGAAGACGAGAAAGCGCCTCCGCCCGACGCGCACGGAGAGCTTCACCAACGCCTGGATCGATGCGCTCGTCTACATGGGCGACGGTCTCATCTTTATCGATGATCGGCATTGTCATGTTCGGCGGGATCATGGCCTTCGCGCTGACATTCGGCATGCTGCCGCAGGTCCTCGGCGTTCTTGCTGCGGTCCTCGTCTGTGGCCCGCTGGCCTGGGCGCTTGGCTCGGATGGGTTTCTGTTCGAGGGGCTGGGGGTCGGCGCGCTCTTCTTCGGCGGACTCGCGCTAGCGGTCTTCATGCTGGGCCTTATGGGGCCGATTTTGCTGGTCTTGAGCCCCAGCATCCTGCTCGCGGTCGCCTGGGGCTTTCTGATGCTCCTGTTCTCATGAGGCGCCGCGTTCTCATCGGTCTCGCAGTGAGCTTCGGCGCTGGCGCGGCCGTCGCGGCCGAACCGGCCGTTCCGACCTCCGATGTTCCCTCCTTCGTGGAGGAGGCGGCCGAGGCCGGGATCGCGCATCGCTATGACGGGCCCTGGGAACACTTCGTAGGCGGCGGCGTCGCGAGCTTCGATTGCTCGGGCGACCGCAAACCGGACCTGGTACTCGCGGGCGGCAGCAATCCGGCGCGTCTCTATGTGAACCGAAGCGCCGTCGGCGGCGAACTGGCCTTTGAGGAACGGGCCCTCGATCTCCCGGAGCGCCTGTTGACCGGTGTCATCGGCGCCTACCCTTTGGATATTGACGGCGACGCTCATCTCGACCTCGCAGTGTTGCGGGTCGGCCAGAACCTCCTTCTCCAGGGCGGTCCCGACTGCGCATTCAACCGCGCCAACGCGGCTTGGGGCTATGATGGCGGCCGGGCCTGGACGACCGCTTTCGCAGCGACCTGGGAGCCCGGACGGCCGGCGCCGACGCTTGCCTTCGGCAACTATGTCGACCGCACCGCGCCCGGCAGCCCTTGGGGCACTTGCGATGCGAACGTGCTGGCACGTCCGGCCAAGACGGGCAGCGGCGCGATCGACTATGCGGAGGGGTTGCCGCTCGATCCCGGCCATTGCGCGCTCTCCATGCTCTTCACCGACTGGAACCGCTCCGGCACGCCCGCGCTGCGGATTACAAACGACCGGCACTATTATCGCGGCGGCGAGGAACAGCTTTGGCAGATGCGCGAGGGCCGCGCGCCGCGTCTCTTCACGGCCGGCGAGGGCTGGGAGCGCCTGACTATCTGGGGCATGGGCATCGCGGAGGCCGATCTCGACGCCGACGGACTGCCCGAGTACGCCCTCACCTCGATGGGCGACACCAAGCTCCAGACGCTCGACGAGGAGATCATCGAGGAGGACCGGCCCACCTATCGCGACATCGCCTTCGAGCGCGGTGCGACGGCGCATCGGCCCTATGCGGGTGGCGACATCCGTCCATCGACCGGCTGGCACGTCCAGTTCGCGGATGTGAATAATGACAGCTTGACCGATCTCTTCATCGCCAAAGGCAATGTCGAGGCGATGCCGGACTTCGCCGCCAACGATCCCGACAACCTCCTTCTCGGGCGATGGGACGGCGTCTTCGCGGAGAGCGGCGAGACCGCCGGGATCGCGCGCCCGACGCGTGGGCGGGGCGCGGCGTTGGTCGACCTCAACCTCGATGGCCTCCTCGACCTTGTCGTCGTCAACCGCGCCGCGGCTACGGCCGTCTTCCGCAATCGCGGCACCGCCGAGAACTGGGGCACCCGGCCGATGGGCAACTGGCTCCAGATCGAGCTCGACCAGACTGTCGCCGCCGGACCGGCCAACATCATCGGCGCCGACTGGAACGGGACGAATCGCACCGCCGTCGGCGCCAAGCTCCACATCCGGATCGGCAACCGGACGATCGTGCGGCAGGTCCAGGTCGGCGGCGGGCACGCGTCCGGTCAGGCGGGCTGGATCCACGTCGGGCTCGGCGTATCGGAGCGCGCCTCGGTGCGGGTGCAATGGCCGGACGGCGCCTGGAGCCATCCCTACCGCGTCTTCGCCAATCAGTTCGTCGTCCTCAACCGCGGCGCCGGCGAAGCGGCCTACTGGTACCCGGCCGAATAGGCTGGACCAAAGGTCCGCCGGCCATCCGGCCCTTCGTATCCGGCCCTTCGCATTGACCCCTGCCGGCCACCCCCGCTAATCCTGGCGGCAATGATGCGGGCCGGGGAAACCGGTCCATACGGGAGAAAGACATGCTGAAGTCGATTATGGCAGGCGCCGCGCTTGCCGCCCTCACGCTGACCACGCCTGCCTTCGCGCAAGACGCCATCAAGGTCGGGGCGCTGCGGCTGGTGAGCCATTCGCCGACCTATCTCGCCGTCGAGCGCGGCTATTTCGCCGACGAGGGGCTTGAGGTCGAGCTCGTCTATTTCCAGGCCGCGCAGCCGATGGCGGTTGCCATCGCGTCGGGCGACGTCGATTTCGGGATCACCGCCGTCACCGGCGGTCTGATCAATCTGGCCGAGAAGGGCGTGGTGAAGGTCGTCGGCGGGGCGCTGACCGAGGAAGCCGGCATCGACGGGCAGGTCATCCTCGCCTCCAAGGCAGCCTTCGACGACGGTCTGACCTCCCCGGCAGCGCTCGCCGGCCGCTCTTACGCCGTCACGCAGCCGGGCTCATCCTTCCACTACATGGCGCACAAGATCGCCGCGGCGGAGGGTATCGATACGGCCGAGGTCCGCATGGTGCCGCTGCAGAAGGTCGGCGCCATCGTGGGCGCCCTCAAGACGGGGCAGGTCGATGCCTGGTCGATCGTCCCCAACATCGGCGCCGGTCTCGCCAAGGCCCCCGAGGTCGAGATGATCGGGCTCGTCTCCGACTACATTCCCGACTATCAGGTCACGACCGTCTTCACCTCGACGGCCAATGTTGAGGAGAACCCCGACCTCGTGAAGCGCTTCCTCTCGGCCTTCTCCAGGGGCGCGGCCGACTTCAACGCTGCCCTCGTCGACAAGACCTCGGGCGACGATGCCGAGGTCGTCGGTCTTATCCACAAATACGTCTATACCGACCGCCCTCTCGACCAGGCCGAACCCGCCATCCGCGCCGGCGGCATGCGCATCAGCCCCGATGCGATGCTCAGCACGACGAGCCTTCAGGATCAGCTCGACTGGTTCCAGAGCCAGGGCTTCGTCGATGAGAGCGTCACCCTCGACACCTTCGTCGACACGCAGTTCGTCGAGACGAAATAGGCGTCTCGCGCGCCGGAGACCCTGATGGAACTGCGCCTTTCCGGCGTCTCGCACCACTATGGCGCGGTCGAGGTCCTCAGCGACGTCGACCTCGCCGTGGGCGAGGGCGAGATCGTCTGCATCGTCGGGCCGTCGGGCTGCGGGAAGTCGACGCTGCTGCGGTTCCTCGGCGGGCTGGAGCGACCCGATGCCGGCGATGTGCTCGAGATCGGCGACCCGCCGAGCGATTCCCTCAACCCGCTCACCTATATCTTTCAGGACTTCGCGCTCCTGCCCTGGCGGACAGTGCGCGGCAACGTGGCGTTGGCGCTCGAGGACCACGGGTTGGACGGCGCGGAGCGAGACCGCATCGTCGCCGACGTCCTGGCCCGCACCAAGCTCGCCGACTTCCCCGACGCTTATCCGCGCCAGTTGTCGGGCGGCATGAAGCAGCGGGTCGCGATCGCCCGCGCGCTCGCCGTCCGCCCCGCCGTCCTCCTTATGGACGAGCCGCTCTCGGCTCTCGACGGGCAGACACGCGACCTCCTGATGGACGATCTCGTCGACCTCTGGATGCGCGAGCGCTTCGCCGCCGTCTACGTGACGCACAATCTCGCCGAAGCCGTCCGCCTCGGCCACCGCATCGTCGTGCTCTCGCGCCGGCCCGGGCGGGTGCGCGAGGTCGTCACCATCGACATTCCGCTCGGCGAGCGCGCCGGCCACGCCGCCACGCTCGAGGCCCACCAGACCGCCCTCTGGCAGGCCATGCGGGACGAGGCCCTGGCGGCCGACAGGGAACTCCTCGATGACTGACACCACCCTGAACGACACAAGCCGGGATATCTGCGACCGGTCGGAGACGGCGCGGCCCGTGCCCTTCCGGGGTGGCGGCTTTCGCACGCATCCCCTCAGGCTGATCGGCCTCGTTACCTTCGCCGTCCTCATCGTCCTGTGGGAGATCGGATCGGCCACGGGCGTCATCAGCCCAATCGTGCTGCCGGCCCCCTCCGAGGCATTCGCCGCCTTCGCCTACCTCGTCGAGACCGGCCAGCTCTGGCAGCATCTCTCGGCATCGCTCTACCGGCTCGTGATGGGCTGGACCTTCGGCACGCTCTCCGGCGTCGCGGTCGGGCTCGCGATCGGGCTCTTCTCGGTCGCGCGGGCGACGGTCTCGCCGCTCGTCTCGGCCATCTTCCCGATCCCGAAGATCGCGCTCCTGCCGCTCTTCGTCATCTGGTTCGGCATAGGCGAGGGCTCGAAGGTCGCGACGATCCTCTTCGGCGTCTTCTTCCCGACCGTCATCGCCACCTATGGCGGCGTCGACAATGTGGACCGCACGCTCATCCGCATGGGCCAGAGCTTCGGGCTGTCCTGGACCTCGATCGTCCGCAAGATCATCATTCCGGGCGCGCTGCCGGCCATTCTGTCCGGCTTTCGCATCTCGGCCTCGATCGCGATCATCCTTCTCGTCGCGGCCGAGATGATCGGCGCCGAATACGGGGTGGGCGCCTATATCCTCCTTGCCGGCAGCCTGATGGCGACTGACCAGCTCATCGCCGGCGTCGCCATCCTCTCGATGATGGGGCTCGTCGTCTCCTGGGCGATCGGCCGGGTGGAGAAGGCGCTCCTGACCTGGCGCTCCTGACCTGGCGCGCTTGAGCAGGCGCGCTTGAGCAGGCGCGAGCGCCTTCAGCCTTCTCACCGAGGGGAGAAGGGCTGCGTCCTCACTCGTCGGCGATGACGTCCTGGCGCTGCTGGCCGAGGCCCGCAATGCCGAGCTCGACCACGTCTCCGGCCTTCAGGTAGACCGGTTCCGGCTTCATGCCCATGCCGACGCCGGGGGGCGTTCCGGTCGAGATGATGTCTCCGGGGTGGAGCGTGAAGAACTGGCTCAGATAGCTGATGATGTGCGCGACGCCGTAGACCATGGTCGCCGTCGAGCCATCCTGCCGCGTCTCGCCGTTCACCGTCAGCCACATCTTCAGGTTCTGCGGGTCGCCCGCCTCGTCGGGCGTCACGAGCATCGGGCCGGTCTGGCCGAAGTTGTCGCAGGACTTGCCCTTCGTCCACTGGCCCGCGCGCTCGGCTTGGAAGGCGCGCTCCGACACGTCGTTGATGACGCAATAGCCGGCCACATGGTCGAGCGCGTTCGCCTCGTCCACGTATTTCGCCGCCTTGCCGATGACGACGCCGAGCTCCACCTCCCAGTCGGTCTTCTCCGAGCCGCGCGGAATGATGATCGGATCATTCGGTCCGCAAATGGCCGAGGTCGCCTTCATGAAGAGGACAGGCTCGGGCGGCACGTCCATGCCGCTCTCGGCCGCGTGGTCGGAATAGTTGAGGCCGATGCACATGAACTTGCCGGTGCCGCCCACACAAGCACCGAGGCGGGTGTCGGCCGGAACCTCGGGCAGGCTCGACGGATCGATGTCATCGAAGCGCGAAAGGTCGGCCAGCACGTCGCCCGAGAGGTCGTCCACATGGCCGGAGAGATCGCGATAAGTCCCGTCGGCATCGACGAGACCGGGCTTCTCGGCGCCGGCGGCACCGTGGCGGATGAACTTCATGGGGGATTCTCCTGGGTTGAAGGGGAGGGGCTTGATGCGCCGCCTTCGGTGACCATGAGATGACGCACCGCGCCCACGCTCGCCTCAGCCCAGGGCGATGCCGCGCCGCGCCCGCGAAGCGTCGGCGGCAGGTCGAGATGGCCCTCGACGCAAACGGTGGCGTCACCCACGCTAGTTCGTCCAGCCGCCGTCGATGACGTGGGCCTGCGCGGTCACGAAGGCCGACTCGTCGCTCGCGAGATAGGCGGCCAGCGCGGCGATCTCCTCGGGCTTGCCGAGGCGACCCATCTTCTGGCGTGCGATGAAGGCGGCGCGGGCGGTTTCATAGTCGCCCTGCGCGCGCATCCGGCCCTCCAGCGACGGGCTCTCGACCGTGCCGGGGCAGATCGCGTTCACGCGGATGCCCTGGTCGACATAGTCGGCCGCGACCGCCTTTGTCATGCCGATGAGGGCCGCCTTGGTGGCCCCGTATACGTAGCGATTGGGCGCGCCCATGACGGAGGACGCGGCCGAAGCCACGCAGATGATCGAGCCGCCGCCATTCTCGAGCATGGCGGGAAGGAAGGCCTTCATCATCCGGTGCGCCGAGCGCACGTTGAGCGAGAAGGAGAAATCCCAGTCGTCCTCGGAACAGTCGAGGATCGTGCCGTGGTGTACGAAGCCGGCGCAGTTGAAGAGGACGTCGGCGGTGCCCACGCGCCCGGCGAAATCGTCGATCGCCTCGGCGTTCGTCACGTCGAGCCGATGCGTCTCGATGCCGTCATGCTCGGCCTTCAGCGATGCCAGTGCGTCCTCGTCGATATCGGTCGCGATCACGCGTGCGCCCTCGGCCGCGAAGCGGAGCGCCGTCGCGCGGCCGATGCCGGCGCCGGACGCCGTCGCGATGCAGGTCTTGCCGGCCAGGCGGCGGCAGGTGGTCTCGGTCATCGTGGTCTCCTCGCCGTTTCGGCTAGCAGATCGGGGAGGGGGGGTCGAGACGGACACCGCTCCTGTCGCGCCCCGCCGCGCAGGAGATCAGACGCCGGGGTATGGCGCGGCTTCAGGTCCCAGGCGTCAGGCGGCCTGTTGCTGGCCGACGCGCGTCGCGACGGGTGTGAAACGCCGCTCGTGCGCACCCGAGACGAGCCCGGCGACGATCTCCGCCGTCGCGGCCGAAAGCGTCCAGCCGAGATGGCCGTGGCCGGTATTGTAGAAGACGCCCGGATGACGGCCGGCCTTCACACGGGGCATCATGTCCGGCATCATCGGGCGCAGGCCCGCCCAGGGCGTGACGTCGCGGGTAGAGACGCCCGGGTGATGCTTGCGGACCCAAGTGACGAGCGGGCGGATGCGCTCGGCGCGAATGTCCTTGTTGAAGCCGTTGTATTCGGCCGTGCCGGCGACGCGGTAGCGGTCGGCCCCGAGCCGGGAGGTGACGACCTTCGCGTCGTCGTCCAGGAGGCTGACCCAGGGAGCCGAGGCGCGGTCCTCGTCGGAGTTGAGCCGTACCGTAATCGAATAGCCCTTCACCGGATAGACGTTGACCCGGTCGCCGAGCATCGACGCCAGCTTGCGCGAGGCGACGCCGCCCGAGACGACGACATTGGCGAAGCGCTCGATCTCGGGCGCACCCGTCTCGTCAGTCGGGCGCGACGCGATGGCGATCCCGCCGTCGCCGGGCGTCAGCTTGGTGATCTCGGTGCCCATGCGCATCGTGACGCCAAGCCGGCGGCAGGCCTCGGCGAGACCGTTGGTGAACTTGTGCACGTCGCCGGTGAAGTCCGATTCGGTGAAGAAGCCGCCGTAGAACGTGCCGTGAAGCGCAGGCTCCAGCGCCTTCATCTCGTCGGGCGAGACGGCGCGGCGCTCCAATCCGCCCTTCGCAAGGAGCTTGGAGACGGCGGCGGCATGGTCGTGTCCGGCCTTCGTCTTGTAGAAATGGAGGATCCCGCGCTTCTCGCAGTTGAAGTCGATGTCCTCGTCGGCCGCCATACGGAAGAGGTGTTCGCGCGCCGCGATCGCGAGCCGCGTCGTGGTGACGGTATTGTCCTCGTATTCCGGAATATGGCGCAGGAACTCCGCCATCCATGAGGCCTTGTGCCAGGAGGGCTTGGGGTTCACGAGGAGCGGTGCGCCCGGCTGGAGCATCCACTTGATGCCCTTCTTCACCGTGCCGAGCTGATTCCAGACCTCGGCATTCGACGCGGAGAGCTGCCCGCCATTGGCGAAGCTCGTCTCCATCGCAGCATAGGGATGGCGTTCGAAGAGCGTGACGTCGTGGCCCTGCTTGGCCAGCGTATAGGCCGCCGTGACGCCGGTTACGCCGGCGCCGATCACCGCGACGCGATTCGCGGAGTGAGACGAGATAGACGACATGCGGCACGCGCTCCTTCCCGCCCACGGCCTCGCCATGGTCTCGGGTGCGTGCCCCCTCCGTCTTAGCCTGAGAGATTCACCAATCGGGGCGACGTCATTGCCGGCCCGGGCTTGCTCCTTCGGCGGGCGGGCGGCTTGAGGCCGTCTGCCACTCTTCGGATCTCTTATGTTCGTCCGCTCGGTCCCTGATGCCTGAGAGTTTCCGGGGGCGGTTGCTCCTTCGGCGCCGGCGCTTGACCGGTCTCTCCCGGGCGGACGGGTCTGATTTTCTAACGCCGCGAGATGAACGAAGGTTTCAAGTTCGCTGGCACTTGCGACGTTCCGAAGATTGTGCGCGCAATTGCGTACGGGTGCAAGATGGGATTGGGCCTTGCGCGGCCTCTCTCGTCAGCAGCGGTGTGGCTTTCCTAGCCGGCTCTGAAGCGTTTGGGCGGCCGCCGGGGCGCCCGGTGACCGGGCGGGCCGGAAGGACTATGTACGGGCGGTGACGTCCACCGCTCGCTTCAGGCTCCCGCATTGACCGACCGCGCCCATCCCTTCTTCGACGCCAAGACCCACGGCTATGTCCGCGTTGCCTGCGCGACTCCGATGGGGACGACGGGCAAGGTGGAGGCCAATGCCGACGAGACGCTGGCCCTGGCGCGGCAGGCGGACGAGGCGTCGGCCGATCTCGTTCTCTTCCCGGAGCTCAACCTTTCGTCCTACGCGATCGATGATCTGCACATGCAGGGCGCGCAGATCGCCGCCGTCGATCGCTCTCTGCGGCGGATCGTCGAGGCGAGCGGCGCGCTCTCCTGCACGCTCGTCCTCGGCGCAGCGCTGCCGCACGGATCGCGGCTCTACAATTGCGCGGTCATCGTCGCCGGCGGGCGCGTGCTGGGCGTGGTGCCGAAAAGCTATCTGCCCAACTACCGCGAGTTCTACGAGAAGCGCCATTTCGCGCCCGGCGCCGGCGTGACTCGGCTCACGATGGACGTTGCCGGTGAGAGCGTGCCCTTCGGCACCGACCTCATCTTCGCGCACGCGACGCGCGTGGGATTCGTCTTCCATGTTGAGGTCTGCGAGGACCTCTGGGTGCCACGCCCACCCTCCTCGGACGGCGCGATGGCCGGCGCGACGGTACTGCTCAACCTCTCGGCCTCCCCCATCACGATCGGCAGGGCGCGCGACCGGGAGGCGCTCTGCATCGCGCAGTCGATGACGACGTTCTCCGCCTATGCCTACTCCGCCGCCGGGCCAGGCGAATCGACCACCGAGGTCGCCTGGGATGGCCAGAGCGTCGTCTGCGAGCTTGGCGAGACGCTGGCCCGCTCGCACCGCTTCGGCACCGAACCCGAGCTCGTCTATAGCGACCTCGACACGGCGCGCATTCTCTCCGAGCGCCGGATGAACGGCAGCTTCGGCGATTGCGCCATGGCGACGGGCCAACCGGAAAAGACCTTCCGCCGCATCACGTTCGACGTGGAGGCCGGACCCACCCGCGATCTCCACCGAACAGTCGCCCGCTTCCCGTTCGTTCCGGACGACGAGGGACGGCTGGCGGAGGATTGCTACGAGGCGTTCTCGATCCAGGTCGAGGCGTTGGCCAAACGCATCGAGGCAGCACAGGCCAAGACGCTCGTCATCGGCGTGTCGGGTGGGCTCGACTCGACGCACGCGCTTATCATCGCTGCCAAGGCCTTCGATCGGCTGGGCCGCGACCGGGCCAGCATACTCGGTTTCACCATGCCGGGCTTCGCGACGTCCGACGCGACTAAATCAAACGCCTGGGCGCTGATGCGCGCCTTGCACGTGACCGGTGACGAGATCGACATACGCCCCGCCGCCCGGCAGATGCTGGGGGACATGGGCCACCCGTTCGCGAAGGGCGAGCCGGTCTACGACGTCACCTTCGAGAACGTGCAGGCCGGCCTGCGCACCGACTATCTCTTCCGCCTCGCCAACCAGCGGGGCGGCATCGTGCTCGGCACCGGCGACCTCTCGGAGATGGCGCTCGGCTGGTGCACCTATGGCGTCGGCGACCAGATGAGCCACTACGCCGTCAATGCCGGCGTGCCGAAAACGCTCATCCAGCATCTCATCCGCTGGGCGACGCGGACCGACCAGTTCGACCCCGAGACCGACGCCGTGCTGGAGGCCATCCTCGACACCGAGATCACGCCCGAGCTTGTCCCCGCCGGGGCGGACGGGCGCGTGCAGAGCACCGAGGACGCCATCGGCCCCTACGCGCTCCACGACTTCTTCCTGCACTACATCGCGCGGGGCGGCCTCACGCCCAGCCAGACGGCCTTCCTCGCGCTCCAAGCGTGGGGCGACGCCGCCTCGGGCCAGTGGCCGGACGGCTTCCCCGAGGACAAGCGCCCGGCCTACGACTTGGCCACCATCGCGCACTGGCTGGAGTTATTCCTGAAGCGCTTCTTCGGCTTCAGCCAGTTCAAGCGCTCGGCCATTCCCAACGGCCCGAAGGTCAGCGCGGCCGGATCGCTTTCCCCCCGCGGGGACTGGCGCGCACCGTCCGACGGATCGGCCGACGTGTGGCTCGACGAGTTGCGGCGAGGGCTGCCGCCGTCGTTGTAGATCGCTAGCGGTTCGTCGACCCCAGATAGGCGATCCGCAGCATGTTGGTCGCCCCCGGCGTACCGAAGGGGACGCCGGCGAGGATGATGATGCGCTCGCCATCCTTGGCGAAGCCCTCCGTGCCGGCGAACCAGCAGGCGCGGTCGACCATGTCGTCGCCATTGCGGATGTTCTCGGTCACGACGCAGTGGACGCCCCAGATCATCGTCTCGCGGCGGGCTGTCTTGGGGAAGGGCGTCAGCGTGATGACGGGTGTGCGCGGGCGCTCGCGGGCGACGCGGCGCGAGGTCTGGCCGGTCGAGGTCCAGCAGACGATGGCCTTGGCCGAGAGATTGTCGGCGACGGTGCGCGCGGCTTCGGCGAGTGCGTCCTGCGCCGTCGCATCCGGCTCGGCGCGCTGGGCGTGAATGATGCCCGGATAGAGCACATCCTTCTCGATCTCGCGGGCGATCTTGTCCATCGTCTCCACGGCCTCGATCGGGTAGGCGCCGGCGGCCGATTCGGCCGAGAGCATGATGGCGGACGAACCCTCGTAGACGGCGGTCGCGACGTCCGAGACCTCGGCCCTCGTCGGCACCGGGCTCTCGATCATGCTCTCCAGCATCTGGGTGGCGACGACGACGGGCTTGCCGTATTCGCGCGAGAGGCGGGTGAGGCGCTTCTGGACGCCTGGCACCTTCTCCAAGGGCAGCTCGACGCCGAGATCGCCGCGGGCGACCATCAGGCCATCGGAAAGCTCGACGATGCGCTCCAGCTGCTCGAGCGCCTGCGGCTTCTCGATCTTAGACATGATAGCGGCGCGGCCGGCGGCGAGCTTCTTCACCTCGGCTACGTCTTCGGGCGTCTGGACGAAGGAGAGCGCGAGCCAGTCGATCTCGAGCGTGACGGCGTAGTCGAGGTCGGCGCGGTCCTTGGGGGTCAGCGGGCTCATCGGCACCAGCGTGTCGGGCAGGCTGACACCCTTGCGGCTTTTGATAGGGCCGCCGACCTCGACCACCGTATCGACGCCGCCCTCGTCGATGGCCTCGACCTTGAGCCGCACCTTGCCGTCATCGATCAGCAGGGTGTGGCCGGGGCGGATGGCGGAGAGAATCTCCGGGTGGGGCAGCGCGACGCGGGTACCGTTGCCGACGCTATCGACCTGCCCGTCGATGCGCAGCCGCTCGCCGATCGCCTTCTTCACGCCCTCCTCGACGGCGCCGATGCGGATCTTCGGCCCCTGGAGGTCGACGAGGATGCCGATCGGGCGCTTCGTCTCGGTCTCGACGCCGCGAATGGCGCCGACGAGTTCCTTCAGCTTCTCGTGCGACGTGTGGCTCATGTTGATGCGGAAGACATCCGCCCCGGCCTCGAAGAGCTTGGCGATCATCTCCGCGCTGGACGAGGCCGGCCCCAGCGTGGCGACAATCTTGACGTTGCGCTGACGTCTCTTCATGGCTCTCGCTCCCAGACCCTAGCAATTCGGACGGCAAGGCGGGCCCGCGGGTTACGGGTATGCCTGGCCTTGTATCGCTTCAAAGGGGACCGGACGGTGCCGCAGGTCAGGGCTGGGACGGTTCGGTGAGCTGCACCGTCCAGCTTCGCTGCTCACCCGTATCGATCTCCAGAAACCCGGTGCGCTCATAGCCCCGGTCTCCGCATTTGTCGATGCCACGGATTTTGAACATCCGGTGCTGGGTACACATGAAGCTTTCGCCCGACCACCAGCCACCCTGATCGGCGTCGAGCGCGTAGATGTAGTAGAAGCGCGCGCCCAAGGGACCGGAGAGGATCGTCTCGCAGGTGACGGGCTGCAGCGTCCACCAGCCCTCGGTCACCCAGCCCTCGGTGTCGCGATAGCCGATGGCGGTGCTGACGCGGCTCGACGTCTTGTTGCAGACGCGCAGGTCGGCCCGCGCATCGTCGACGGGAAGGCTGGTCAGGAAGAGGGCGAGCGCCCATGCGGCGAGCGGAGCCGCCTTCCAACGTAGCGCCCGCAGTCCGCGAGAGTGGCAGAGTGGGGAGGATAGCGCCTTGACCACCTCGAACATCCTTGCTTCCGTCGTATTCGCAATGCGCCCGGCCTCAGTACGGGCAAGCGCGTGGGGACCTATGGCGCAGGATATGGGTGAAAGTTTTACGAACTCTCAACCATGCCCGCGGTCATTCGTGCCGCCCGCGCGGCGCGACGACCATCCGTCCGATACTGGTCGCTACCGCGCGATCCGCGTATAGACGCAGCCATGACAGCCCTGACCAGTCGGACGGATGGGTCCGACACGACCGCACGGCGCCTGGCCGATGCCGCCATGGGCGGCGTGCCGGATGCCCGTCCACGCGACGCCGCGCCTACGCGCCCACCGGTCCGCGAGATCGAGGGCGTGCGGCGCGACATGCTCCTGATCGCCGACCATGCGAGCCGCTACATTCCAGCGGAGTACGCAAAGCTCGGCCTCGGCGACTACGACCTCGCTCGCCATGTGGCCTATGATGTCGGCACCGAGCGGTTGACCGAGTTACTGGCCGAGCGACTGGGCGCGCCGGCCGTCCTCTCGCAGTTCTCTCGCCTTCTCATCGATCCGAACCGGGGACTCGACGATCCGACGCTCATCATGCGCCTCTCCGACGGTGCGATCGTGCCCGGCAACGCGCATGTCGACGCCGCCGAGAGGGCGCGGCGGATCGCGAACCACTACCGCCCGTATGACGAGGCGGTCGGGCGGCGGATCGATGCTCTGATGGAGGGCCAGGGCCCGGCGCTCTTCTCGATCCACAGCTTCACGCCGGCCTGGAAAGGCGTCCCGCGCCCCTGGGATGTCGGGGTGATGTGGGATGCAGACGAGCGTCTCGCGCACGCCCTCGTCGCTGCGCTCCGGGCACCTGGCGATGTCAGCGTCGGTGCCAACGAGCCCTATAATGGCCGGATGGAGGGGTCGACTATCGACCGCCACGCGGGCCCGCGCCGCCTGCCGGTCATCGGCCTCGAGGTGCGCAACGACCATCTGCGCTCCGAGGCCGATATCGTGCGCTGGGCCGACCGCCTCGCACTGGCCTTCGAGGCTGCCACCCGCAACGTCCTATCGAGCGAGACCGCATCATGAGCGACCCCACGACGACCGAACTCGAAGCTGCCGCCTTCCGCCGCCTCCTCGCCCACCTGGGAGAGCGCACCGACGTTCAGAACATCGACCTGATGAACCTTGCCGGCTTCTGCCGCAACTGCCTCTCGCGCTGGTATCAGGAGGAGGCCGAGGCGCGAGGCGAGCCGATCTCCAAGGAGGACGCCCGCGAGATCGTCTACGGCATGCCGTATGAGGAATGGCGCGCAAAGTATCAAACGGAGGCTGGCCCCGAGGCGAAGGCGGCATTCGCCGCCGGCGGCGGCGGGCACTGACGGGCCGCTGGGGTCGTCCCGCAACGCCTCTTGAAGCGCTGCCGTCAAGGCTCGGTCGAGGAGGGGGCACCTCTCCCCCAACCGTCATTGCCGTGCGCAGAGACCTTGAAATGTCCGGAGGTCTTCGCGTCATGATGCCGACCTACAGACCTCTCTGAGCCTTCGACGGCTCCGGGCGCGGCAGGCCCCGCGCTTCGCGCCGGCAGCGGTCCGAGCAATAGCGGACCTCGTCCCAGACCCGCGCCCATTTCTTGCGCCAGTTGAAGGGCAGGCCGCACTGCGCGCAGGGCTTGCTCGGCAGGTCGGCCTTGCGGCGCATCTTTGGCATGTGCGGTGCCATCGGTTGTGGACGGGGCGTCGCGGGTGCTTGCCGGCGGCGTGCCGGGAGATAGGTGCGTCTTCACCATACGCTATCAAGGCTGAGGCTCCCCGTGACCATCCTTCGCACCGTCTTCGCCGATCAACTGACCCAAGGCGTAGCGGCGCTGCGGGACTGTGAGGATGGCGACGTCGTCCTCATGGTCGAGGTGCGCGAGGAGGCGACCTATGTGCGCCACCACAAGAAGAAGATCGCGTTTCTCTTCTCGGCCATGCGCCATTTCGCCGAGGCGTTGCGCGCTGAAGGCCTAAGCGTCGACTATGTGACGCTCGACGCGCCGGGCAATACCGGCTCCTTCACCGGCGAGGTCGTGCGGGCCGTGAAGCGGCATGGCGCGGACCGGGTCGTCGCGACGGAGCCGGGCGAATGGCGCGTGCTGGAAGCGATGCGGCAGTGGGAGGCCGAGGCCGGCGTGCCGGTCGATATCCGCCCCGACGACCGCTTCCTCTGCTCGCATGCCGAGTTTGCCGACTGGGCGGAAGACCGCAAGGCGATGCGGATGGAGTATTTCTACCGCGAGATGCGACGCCGGACCGGCTATCTAATGACGGACGAGGGCAAGCCCGTCGGCGGCCAGTGGAATTACGACCACGACAATCGCGGCGCGCTGCCAAAGGACATCACGGTCCCGCCGAGGCCGAGCTTTCCGCCCGACGCGATCACGCGGGAGGTCATGGATCTGGTCGCCCGCCGCTTCGGCAATCATTTCGGCGATCTGGAGCCGATGCACTTCGCCGTCACCCGAGAGGGTGCACTCGAAGCGTTGGAGGGGTTCTGTACCACCCATCTGCCGCTCTTCGGCGACTATCAGGACGCCATGCGCACCGGCGAGCCCTTCCTCTTCCACGCCGTTCTCAGCCCCTACATCAATGCGGGACTGCTGCTCCCGGCCGAGGTCTGCGAGCGCGCGATCACGGAATACGAGGCGGGGCGGGTTCCGCTCAACGCCGTCGAGGGCTTCGTGCGCCAGATCATCGGCTGGCGCGAATATGTGCGCGGCATCTACTGGCTGCTGATGCCCGACTACGAGCACACCAACTTCCTCGAGGCCGACCGTCCGCTGCCCGACTTCTATTGGACCGGCGAGACCCGGATGAACTGCCTCCACCAGGTCGTAACCGAGACGCGCGAGAACGCCTATGCCCACCACATCCAGCGCCTGATGGTTACGGGCACCTTTGCGCTGCTGGCCGGGCTCAAGCCCTACGAGGTGGAGGCCTGGTATCTCGTCGTCTACGCCGATGCCTATGATTGGGTCGAGCTGCCCAACGTCCACGGCATGATCCTCTTTGCCGATGGCGGCATGCTCGGCTCCAAGCCCTATGCGGCGTCGGGTGCCTATATCGACCGCATGTCGGACTACTGCAAAGGCTGCCTCTATAGCGTGAAGGAGAAGACCGGACCGACGGCCTGCCCCTTCAACTACCTCTATTGGGACTTCCTCGACCGCAACCGCGAGAAGGTCGGCGGCAATCCCCGCATGGCCAACATGTTCCGTACCTGGGACCGCTTCACCGACGAGAAGCGCGACACGGTCCGCGCGGACGCCAAGGCGTTCCTCGCCTCCGACGAGATGCGGGCCAGCGGCGAGTGGCGGTAGAGCTCGCGCTCCTCCTTCCTCCTTCGGGGGGGGAAGAGAAGCGTGACGGCGGACATGGTCGCTAGCCTTCCGGTCCGTCCGCGGCCAAGCGGCCGACCGTCTCTGCGAACACCCGGGTGCAGACCTCGCCATGCGCGGCGAGCTTGGCAGTCACGGCCCCATTGCCACCCAGATGGAGCGCCCGCGCGACGCCGTCCCGCACGCGCTGGCCGACGGCGTCCGGGTCGTAGAGTTCGGGCGCGGCGACGGCGGTGAAGTGGAGGAGGGCCGAGTAGTCGCGATGGGCGGCGAGGAGGGCGCGGGCATCGCCGTCCTCGAGGGCACCGTCCAGCTGCAGCGCCTCTATGGCGCGGGCGGTGTGGGGCTCGGCCGGGCGATCGCGCACGATCTGAAGAAGCTGCGCGGTGAATTCGAGGTCGAATAGGCCGCCGTCGCGTAGCTTCACGTCCCAGGCCCCGCGCGGGCGGCGCTCCTTAGAGATGAGGGCGCGCATCTCGCGGACCTCGCGCGCGGTCGAAGCCGGGGGGAGGGCGTGGCTTTGCGCTTCGGCGATGGCAGTCCGCACGTTGCGCACCAGTGCGTCCGGCCCGGCGATCACGCGGGCGCGGGTGCGGGCCAGCGCCTCCCAGGTCTGCGCGGTGCCGGCGTGGTAGGCGGCGAAGGCGGGCAAAGTGGTCACGAGCGGGCCGGACTTGCCGGACGGGCGCAGCCGCATGTCGACGTCATAGAGCCGTCCGACCGCGGTCGGGCTCGTCAGCGCCGTCACCAGCGTCTGGCCGAGCGCGGCCGACCAGCGCTCGCGCGAAACGGGGCGACGGCCCTCGGTCATCGCCGCCATGTCGCCGGGCGCGACGAAGAGGAGGTCGAGATCGGACGCCGCCGTCATCTCGCCCGCGCCCATGCGCCCCATCGCCACGACGGCGAGCCCCCCACCCTCGAGCGTGCCGTGCCGGCGCACCACCTCGGCCTCGGCGATGGGCAGAAGGGTGGCGATGCAGGCCTCGGCGAGCGCGGTGAAGGCGCGGCCTGCTTCGTCCGGCGGGGCGAGGCCGCGGAGGACGTGCGTGCCGATGCGGAAATGCGCGCCCCCGTGGTAGCGGCGCACGGCGTCGAGCGCCGGCTCGAAGCTGCGATCCGCGCCGATGGCTTCGCGCAGCTCCGCCTCGTGCGTGGCGCGCACCGGGAGGTCGGTCCAGAAGTCGGGCTCGAGGGCGGCGCCCAGAACGTCCGGATTGCGCGCCAGATGCTCGGCCAGCGGGGCGTCGAGGCCAGCGGTCTCGGAAACGAGCTCGATGAGCTTCGGGCGCGCGGCCAGCATGGCGAAGAACTGGAGGCCTGTCGGCAAGCGCGAGAAGGCGGCATCGAGCCGAGCAAGGCCGCGATCGGGGTCGGGGCTGGCGGCAAGGGATTCGAGGAGTGCGGGCAGCACGGCGCGCAGCATCTCGCGCGAGCGCTCGCCGCGCATGGCCGGATAGCGGCCCTGCATCCACACATCGATCAGCGCCGCCCCATCGCCGGGCCGGGCGAAGCCGAGGCGGGCGAGGCGCTCCGCGATCGAGCCCTCGGCTGGCTCCGCCACGGTTCGCGCCTCGCCGCCCGGCAGCCGCGCGAAGAGCGCATCGAAATGGCGCGACACCGTCTCCAGCACCGGCATGAGGCGATGGCTGAGCGCGGCACCGTCGGCGTCCCCGGCCAGCCGGGCTACCCGGTCGAGTTCGGGGCCGGGCTCGGGCAGCGTCTGCGTCTGCATGTCGGCGACCATCTGCAGGCGGTGTTCGAGATCGCGCAAGATCCGGTAGGCGCCGCGAAGGTCGTCCCGCACGTCGGCGTCCGTCCAGCCCGCTTCGACGAGGGCGTCGAGAGCGCCGATCGTCTCGCGCGGGCGCAGGCTCTCGTCGCGTCCGCCGAAGATGATCTGCTGCGTCTGCGCGTAGAACTCGACCTCGCGTATGCCGCCCCGCCCGCGCTTGAGGTCGTGCCCCGCGACGGCGAGCGCGCCATGGCCGAAATGGTTGTTGATCCGCGCCTTGAGCGCCCGCACTTCGGAGAGCGTCGCAAAGTCGAGATGTCGGCGCCAGACGAAGGGGCGCAGCGCCGCGAGGAAATCATCGCCGGCCGTCTCGTCCCCGGCGCAGACGCGGGCCTTGATATAGGCCAGCCGCTCCCAGGTGCGGCCGAGCCCCTCGTAATAGGTCTCGGCCGTGAGCGTGGAGAGCGCGACGGGCATGGCGCCTGGGTCCGGGCGCAATCGAAGATCGGTGCGGAAAACGTAGCCGTCCCGCGTGCGCTCCGACAGGATCGCGACGAGATCGCGGGTCAGCCGCACGAAGCCCTGCTGCAGCTGGCCCTTGTCGGCGCCGGGCAGTCGGTCGAAGTCGAAAAGACAGATGAGGTCGATGTCGGACGAATAGTTGAGCTCGCCCGAGCCGTGCTTGCCGAGCGCGAGCACGAAATAGCCCGACGCCGCCGGATCCGCCGCCTCCACTGGCAGCTTGCCCCGTCCGACGGCCTCTTTGAGCAGAAAGGCGAGGGCGGAGCGCACGCTGGCGTCGGCAAGATCGGTCAAGGCCCGCGTGACGACCTCGAGCGACCAGAGGCCGCCAAGGTCGGCGAGCGCGATGAGAAGGGCAGCCTTCGCCTTGGCGATACGCAGACGGGTCATGAGCGCCGCGCGGCTCGCGTCCTCCGCCGGCGACGCATCACCGAGCAACCCGCGCATGACGGCCGGTAGGTCCACCGCCGCGATCTCGCGCAGCCACTCGGCATGCCTCTCGCACAGCATCGCGAGATAGGAGCTGTTGGACGCCGCGCCGACGATGAGCGCGTGAAGAGGGTCGCCCTCGCCCGCGACCAGGCTTGCTACCGCGGCGCCACGCGGATCGTCCCCCGGAGGCGGGGCGCGCCTGGCCTGACTGAGAGAACGATCCGTGCCCATCGCCCCGACCGTAGCCCACGACGACAGCCAAGGCGATTGGCGATCACGGACCTAGGGTCCGTCTTCACGCCCTTCCCCTTTAGGGGAGAAGGGCAGATCGCTCAGCCGGCCGCTTCAAGCTGCCGCTTCTGCTCGGGGAGCAATGCGACGGCGGCGAGCTTCTTGACGCGGTCCTGCACCTTCTCGAAGGCGCGGACCTCGATCTGGCGAACGCGCTCGCGGCTGACACCGAACTCGCCGGAGAGCTCTTCCAGCGTGATCGAATCCTCCGACAGGCGGCGCGCCTCGAATATGCGGCGCTCGCGGTCGTTGAGGACGTCCATGGCCTCGTGCAGCATGTCGCGGCGCATGTCCTTCTCCTCGCGCTCGGCGAGCATCGACTCCTGAGTCTCCGAATCGTCGACGAGGAAGTCCATCCACTGCGACGAATCGGCCTCGGCCGAGCGCATGGGCGCGTTGAGGCTCGCATCACCGCCAAGGCGGCGGTTCATCGAGATCACGTCCTCCTCGGTCACGCCGAGCTTGGTCGCGATGACCTTGACCTGATCGGGGCGAAGATCACCCTCCTCGAGCGCGTCGATGGACGACTTGGCCTTGCGCAGGTTGAAGAAGAGCTTCTTCTGATTGGCCGTCGTGCCCATCTTCACAAGGCTCCACGAGCGCAGAATGTACTCTTGGATCGAGGCACGGATCCACCACATGGCGTAGGTCGCGAGACGAAAGCCCTTGTCGGGGTCAAAGCGCTTGACGGCCTGCATTAGGCCGACATTGCCCTCCGAGACGACCTCTGACATTGGCAGGCCATAGCCGCGATAGCCCATCGCGATCTTCGCGACGAGGCGCAGGTGGCTCGTCACCATCTTGTGGGCCGCGTCCTGGTCCTCGTCCTGCTGCCACCTCTTGGCGAGGGTGAACTCCTCGTCGGGTTTCAGCATGGGATATTTGCGGATCTCCTGAAGGTAGTGGCTGAGGCCGCCCTCGGAGGAAATGCTTGGCATGGATGCCATAAGTCGTCTCTCCCTGGTCTCGAACGGGTTCAAGGCCCGATGAAACTGCGGTGCCCTCGAAAGGGCTGAATGCATTCAGTCTAGCGCATCAAGGCGTGATTTTGTTCCAAAATCGGTGCGGTGGGCCGTTACATTGTCGTAATCTCTTCGATCAGCCTCGCTAATGGTTCGGGCGGCGCGGACTCGAAGCGCATCGCTTCACCGGTAACGGGATGCTCGAAGCCGAGCGTGCGGGCGTGGAGCGCCTGGCGGCCGAGTGCCGCAAGGGCCTCCCTCGCGGAATCCGACAGCTTGGCGGCCTTCGTCGCCATGTGCTGGCCGTAGACGGCGTCGCCCAAGAGCGGATGGCCGACATGCGCCATGTGGACGCGGATCTGGTGCGTGCGGCCGGTCTCCAACGTGCAGGTGACCTGGCTGACGAGCCCGCCGGCGAGACGCGCCTCGGTGCGCACGTGGGTGATGGCATGGCGGCCGCCTTCACGGTGCGCGGGCACGACGGCCATCTTGGTACGGTGGTGCGGCGCGCGGTCGAGCGGCGCGTCGATGCTGCGCGCGAAGCCCGGATCGCCCCAGACGAGCGCCAGATAGCTGCGCTCCATCCGTCCGTCGCGGCCATGCGCGGCGAATTGCTCGGAGAGGCCCTGATGCGCCGCATCGGTCTTGGCGACGACGAGCAGTCCGGACGTTTCCTTGTCGAGCCGGTGAACGATGCCGGGGCGCGCGACGCCGCCGATGCC
Organism: uncultured Alphaproteobacteria bacterium; assembly: GCA_963799285.1. Taxonomy (GTDB): domain Bacteria; phylum Pseudomonadota; class Alphaproteobacteria; order Rhizobiales; family CAWCWK01; genus CAWCWK01. Next base: position 2,056,816 of record CAWCWK010000004.1, on the reverse strand, counting down.
GCTCAGGCTGTCGGCGCAATGCGCGAGGAGGCCGTTGACGAGCGTCCCGTCCCATTGGCCCGCGCCCGGATGGACGGTGAGACCAGCCGGCTTGTCGATGACGATGAGCGCGTCGTCCTCGTGGACGATGGCGAGCGGCATTTCTTGCGCCACGGGTTCGGCCGGGCGAACGGCAGGAAGGGTGATGACGACCGCGTCGCCCTCCGCGACCGGGCGCTTCGGCTCGGTCACGACGGCGCCGTTCACACGAACCCGCCCCTCCTGGATGAGAGCCTTCAAGCGGCTGCGCGTCAGCCCGTCGAGCGCGTCGGCGAGCGCCTTGTCGAGACGCGCGCCGGCGCTCGCCTCGTCGATGTCGACATGACGTGGCTCTTGGCGCACCGCGCCGGGCGTTTCGCTGCCCTGTTCCCAATCCTGGCTCAGTCGCCTAGTCCTCGCTGCACCGCTTCTCGACGACGGCCCTCATGACCGACCCCGCAAACCCCTCGAACGGCACGCCGGAACCGCACGGACCGGAACCGCGCAAGCCCTGGACCGCGACCGAGCGCGCCCTTCTCGGCAGCATCGTCTTCATGACGATGCTCATCCTCGTCGGGCTCGTCGCCGTGACGGTGCGGATGTTGTCGGGCGGCGGATCGGCGGGGCTGGCCGAGGCACGCATCACGCTCGACGGCCCGATCGAGACGATGGCGCTCGATGGCGATCGGATCGCGATAGAGACGCGCGGTGCGGACGGTGTGTGGATCCGCATATACGATATCCGGACCGGATTGGAAGAGGGCCGGATCGCCGTAGGAAGGACGGGCGAGTAGCCCCGCCGGACGCTCGTGTCCGGCGGGCTCGATCGGAACGGCTAGCGGCAGACGATGTCGCCGTACTGGGTGCGGTAGCAGAACTCTTCCCGGGGCTGCTGGCCGATGGTGATGCCGAAGTTGAAGTTCGTCTCCGGCTCCAGCACCTCCTGCTCTATGTATTCGCGCTGGCGGTAGCCGTCGCGCGGATAGACGCCGGGGGCGGGGCGGGCGACGATGACGGGGGCGGGGGTCACCCGGCGCGGGCCGAGAACGGCTGCGTTGACCCGGCGCAGATAGCGACCGGAAACCCAGCCCTGCCGTCCGTCGAAGACGACCCGGCACCAGCTGCCATTGCACTGCCCGGCGTCGATGAGGACGCCGGCGGGGATCGTGTCGAGCACGCTATAGGCGGTGCCCGGCCCGGCGCGCATGTTGAGCGTCGTCGTCACGGTCGCGTCATAGGCGCTAGCGGCGGCGGTGAGCCCGAGCGTGGCGACGGCGGCCAGGCCGAGTGTGCGAAGAGACTTTAGCATGAGATGCGACTCCTGAAACGCGCGGACCGGCCGAGGGGGGAATGCCGGCCCGCTGGGGATGACCTTGACCCGATGTAGCGCGCACGCGCTGAACCGGAACTGAATGGCGCGTTAAGGCGCTCGTTAACCCCTTACTAACGCATCACCCGGCAAATGTTGCCTGCCGGGGTCTCATTACGGGACACGCCGGCGGGATCCCTGTCGGGTTCAATGGGTTTGGGGGTAGCATGAGCGACGTCACCGCGTCTGGCGCAAACGTACCGGCGACCGTTTCGGACGGCACCGGCTCCGCGCCCGCCGGCGCGCCGACCGGGCCCGGCGCGCTCGCGCAGGGCCTCGGCGCGGCTAAGCTCGGCCTCGGATTTCTGAAGCGGGGCGATCTCGGCCTTGCCTTCGGCGTGCTCGCCATCCTCGTCGTCCTCATCCTGCCGATGCCGGCGGTGATGCTCGATTTCCTCCTCGCCATCTCGATCACCTTCTCGGTCCTGGTCATGATGACGGCGCTCTTCATTCGCACGCCGCTCGAATTCTCGTCCTTCCCGACCATCCTCCTCATCGCGACGATGATGCGACTCGCGCTCAACCTCGCGTCGACGCGGCTCATCCTCTCGGAGGGCCATACCGGTACGGATGCGGCCGGCGACGTCATCGAGGCGTTCGGCGGCTTCGTGATGGGCGGCAACCTCGTCATCGGCCTCATCGTCTTCGCGATCCTCGTCATTGTGAACTTCGTCGTCATCACGAAGGGCTCGGGCCGCATCGCCGAGGTCGCGGCACGCTTCACGCTCGACGCCATGCCCGGCAAGCAGATGGCGATCGACGCCGATCTCTCGGCCGGCCTGATCGACGAGAAGCAGGCCAAGCTGCGCCGCGAGACGCTGGAGAACGAATCGTCCTTCTTCGGCGCCATGGATGGTGCGTCGAAATTTGTGCGCGGCGATGCCGTCGCCGGCCTTCTCATTACGGCCATCAACCTCGTCGGCGGCCTCGTCGTCGGCATGATGCAGAAGGACCTTTCCTTCTCCGAGGCCGGCCAGGTCTATTCGCTCCTCACCATCGGCGACGGCCTGGTCTCCCAGATCCCGTCCCTCATCGTCTCGACGGCGGCGGGTCTCCTCATCTCGAAGGCGGGCGTGAAGGGCGAGGCCGACAAGGCGCTCACCAGCCAGCTATCGGGTTACCCCAAGGCGCTCGGCATGTCAGCGGGCGCGATGGCCTTCATGGCCTTCATGCCGGGCATTCCCTTCATGCCCTTCATGTCGCTGGCGGGCCTGGCCGGCTATCTCGCCTACGCCTCGACGCGCAAGCAGCAGCGCGCCGTCGTGACCGAGATGGCCAAGGAGGCCTTGGAGGCGAACCCGCCCCCGCCCAAGGAGGCGCCCATCTCCGACACGCTCGCCATCGACGCGCTCAAGATCGAGCTCGGCTACGGCCTCCTCAGCCTCATCAACGCGCAGAACGGACAGGATAGGCTCTCGGAGCAGATCAAGGCGCTGCGCCGGCAGGTGGCGGGCGAGTTCGGCTTCGTCATGCCGCCGGTGCGGATCATCGACAACGTGCAGCTCGACGCCAACGCCTACGTGATCCGCGTCAAGGAGGTCGAATCCGGCCACGGCACCGTCTACCCCGACCAGTACATGGTCATGGACCCGCGCGGCGGCCGGGTCGAGCTGCCGGGCATCCACACGACCGAGCCGACCTTCGGCCTGCCCGCGACCTGGATCGACGGGAACCTGCGGGACGAAGCCGCGATGAAGGGCTATACCGTCGTCGATCTCTCGACCGTGCTCTCGACGCACCTGACCGAGATCATCAAGGCCAACATGGACGAGCTCCTCACCTATGGGGACGTACAGGCCAAGCTCTCCGATCTGCCCGAGCCCGAGAAGAAGCTCGCCGACGACCTCGTGCCCTCGCAGGTCAGCGTCACGGCCGTGCAGCGCGTGCTGCAGCAGCTCCTGGCCGAGCGGGTCTCGATCCGCGACTTCTCCACCATTCTGGAGGGCATCGCCGAGATCGCGGGCACGGTCTCCGATCCGGGGCAGATCGTGGAGCACGTGCGCGGCCGCCTCGCCCGGCAGATCTGTGCGCAGTACATGAGCCCCAACGGCTACCTGCCGCTCATCCAGATGAGCCCGCAATGGGAGGCCGCCTTTGCCGAGAGCATCGTCGGCGAAGGCCACTCCAAGCGCCTGACCATGGCGCCCTCCAAGCTCCAGGACTTCGTCATCGGCGTGCGCGACGCCTTCGAGGAAGCCGGCCGGCTCGGCGAAGTCCCCGTCCTCCTCACCTCGGGTCAGGCCCGGCCCTTCGTTCGATCGATCGTGGAACGGTTCCGCGCGCAGACGGCGGTGGTGAGCCAGAACGAGGTGCATCCACGGGTGCGGCTGAAGACGGTGGCGAGCGTGTAGGAGGCTCGGTCGCGCCTTCAATGTTCGGGCTATCCCGCTGGGACAATATGGAGCGAGACGAGGCGGGGAGGACGTTGTAAACGCGATCTTCTGGATAGGGAGAAACCGCGATGAATGACCAAACACCCCCCCGCCGTTTGACCGCCGCCGACTTCGATCAGGAGTTGCTCGATCTCTACGACTATTACGCGCACGGCAAGATCACCAAGCGCGAGTTCCTCGACCGCGCCGGCAAATGGACGGTGGGCGGCATCACCGCCGCGATGATCTTGGGCACGCTCTCGCCCAACTACGCTCTCGCCCAGCAGGTAGCGGAAGACGATCCCGATATCCAGGGCGAGGAGATCACCTATCCGAGCCCCGATGGCACCGGCGAGATTACCGCCTATCTGGTGCGCCCGACGAACATCGATCCGGAGAGTCCGCCTGCGGCTGTTCTGGTCGTGCATGAGAACCGGGGCCTCAACCCCTATATTCGCGACGTCGTGCGCCGCCTCGCCAAGGCTGGCTTCGTCGCCATGGGTCCCGACGGCCTGTCTTCGCTCGGCGGATACCCGGGCACGGACGACGAGGGCCGCGACATGCAGCGCAGCCTCGATCAGGACGCGCTCCTGAACGACTTCTTCGCCGGCTTCGAATACCTGCAGGCGCTCGAGGGCACGAACGGCAAGGTCGGCGCAACGGGCTTTTGCTACGGCGGTGGTGTCGTGAACAAGCTGGCCATCGCCTACCCCGAGATGGCGGCGGGCGTCCCGTTCTACGGCGCCGCGCCTGACAGTGCTCAGGTGCCCCAGATCGAAGCGCCGCTGATGATTCAGCTGGCTGCGCTCGATCAGCGGATCAATGCGATGTGGCCCGAGTACCAGAAGGCGCTCGAGGAGAACGACAAGCGCTACGAGGCGCACATCTACCCGGATGTGAATCACGGCTTTCACAACGATACCACGCCGCGATACGACGAAGAGGCCGCCATGCTCGCCGAAGAGCGCATGGTGGCGTGGTTCCGCACCTACCTCGCCGGCTAGGGCTCTCCTCGCCCCCCTCGCCCGCGCCCGTCGCGGACGCGGCGGGTCGCTTGCCCGGCCGCCAAGGGTTGTCGCCAGAGCCGGGCTTGGCTCTAGACATGACGACAGGTTGTCGCGGCGGGCGGCACAGGGTCGACGAGGCATGGTCGCGGCGTGCGGGCGCTCTATTCTTGCGGGTACAGCGCAGGCGCCATTTGGCGCAGGCGCGGAGTTGGTCCGCCATTCCGGCGCGCCGCGCCCTCATGAGGATAGTTCATGTCTCGCCGTAATTTCGCAAAGACGACAGCCCTGCCGCAAATGGGTCAGACGACCCGTCGCCGCTTCCTGACGACGGCCGCGGTCGGCGCGGGCACGATCACGGTTCTCGGCTGGGGGATGGGCCGCGCGCTGGCGGCAGCGCATTCGGACGCCGACGTCTTCGAGACCGCGTCAGGCACGATCACCGTCCATCCGGTCGCACACGCCTCCTTCGTCATGGAGACGCCGGCCGGCACGATCTATGCCGATCCCGTCGGCGAGGCCTCGGCCTATGCGGACTTTCCGGCGCCCGATCTCATCCTCGTCACGCATGAGCACGGCGACCACTACAATGCCGAGACGTTGGCGGCGCTGATGGGCGAGGGCACCGCGCTCGTCGTCAATCCGGCCGTCCACGCGATGCTGTCCGACGACATGAAGGCGCGCGCCACCGCGATCGGCAACGGTGAATCCACCGAGGCGCTCGGCGTCGCCATCGATGCGATCCCGGCCTACAACATCACCGAAGGCCGGCTCGACTTTCACCCCGAAGGCCGCGACAACGGCTATGTGCTCACCATTGACGGCTTTCGCGTCTACATCTCGGGCGATACCGAGGACACCGCCGAGATGCGCGCGCTCGAGAACATCGACCTCGCCTTCCTCTGCATGAACCTGCCCTTCACGATGACGGCCGAGGCGGCGGCCTCGGCGGTTGCGGAGTTCCAGCCCAAGGCCGTCTATCCCTATCACTATCGCGGCCGCGACGGCGGCACGCAGGACCCGGCCGAATTCGCCGCCCTCGTCGGCGACGCCGCCGAGGTGAAGATGGGTGACTGGTACGACTAGCGCCGAAGCTGCTATAGCCTGACCTTGCGAGAAGCCCGCGCGCCTTAGCCGTCGCGCGGGCGTCGAATGAGTAAGGGTCGCCATGGCGATCCGGGAACGGACGGGACGTGCGGGAGAGGGAGCAAGTCGGCGTCTTGCCGATCGGGGCGGATGAGGGCGGCGCGCCGATGGTCCTTCTCATCACGTCGCGCGAGACGCGGCGCTGGGTGGTGCCGAAGGGCTGGCCGATGAAGGGCAGGACGCCCTGGGCGGCCGCGCTCATCGAAGCGGAGGAAGAGGCCGGCGTGCGCGGCTCCGTCGGTCGCGACATGCTGGGGACCTATCGCTACGACAAGGTGCTGGCGAGCGGACGCATCGTGCCCTGCCGTGTCAGGCTCTACCCGATGACGGTCGAGGAGACGCTAGGCCGCTGGAAGGAGGCGGACGAGCGAACCCGGCTCTGGTTCGCCCCCGAAGCCGCCGCCGAGGCGGTCGACGAGCCCGATCTCGGCGCACTCATCCGGCGGGTGGGGCAGGGATAGATCACTCCGCCGCGTCGGCCATCGGCCGTGCCGCCTCGCCATAGGGCACGTTCCGCCCGCCATAGCGGCGCACACGCACATTGCACTGCTCGGCATGGCCTACGAACCCCTCGAGCATGCACAGCCGCGAGCCCCGCTCGCCGATCTGGGCCGCCGCCTCGTCGGTCGTCACGCGCTGGTAGGAATGCGTCTTGATGAACTTGCCGACCCACAGCCCGCCCGTATAGCGACCCGCCTTCTTCGTCGGCAACGTATGGTTCGTGCCGATCACCTTGTCGCCATTGGCGACATTGGTGCGGGCCCCGAGGAAGAGCGCGCCGTAGGAGTGCATGTTGTCGAGATACCAGTCGTCGCGGTCCGTCATCACCTGCACGTGCTCCGAAGCGATCTCGTTGGCGACGCGCAGCATCTCGTCGTGGTCCTCGCAGACGATGACCTCGCCGTAGTCCGCCCATGATTTGCCGGCCGTCTCGGCGGTGGGGAGGATCTTGAGAAGCCGGTCGATCTCCTTCAGAGTCTCCTCGGCCAGCCGGCGCGAGGTGGTGAGCAGGACGGCGGGCGAATTGTAGCCGTGCTCGGCTTGACCGAGGAGGTCGGTGGCGCACATCTCGGCATCGACCGTCTCGTCGGCGATCACCATTGTCTCGGTCGGGCCGGCGAAGAGGTCGATGCCGACGCGCCCATAGAGCTGGCGCTTGGCCTCGGCCACGAAGGCGTTCCCGGGCCCGACCAGCATGTCGACTGGATCTATCGACTCGGTGCCGATCGCCATCGCGCCCACGGCCTGAATACCGCCGAGCACGTAGATCTCGTGCGCACCGCCGAGCTTCATGGCCGCGATCACGGCCGGGTTCGGCTCGCCCTTGAAGGGCGGGGTGCAGGCGATGATGCGCGGCACGCCGGCGACATCGGCCGTCGCGACCGACATGTGCGCCGATGCGACCATCGGGAACTTGCCGCCCGGCACGTAGCAGCCCACCGACTGGACGGGGATATGCTTGTGCCCCAGCACCACGCCCGGTAGCGTCTCGACCTCGATGTCGAGCATCGACTCGCGCTGCGCTCGAGCGAAGTTGCGCACCTGGTCCTGCGCGAAGCGGATGTCGTCCATGTCCTGCGCCGAGACCTTGTGCATCAGCGCCGCGATGTCGTCGTCGGACAAGCGGAAGGCCTTGGGCTCGTAGCCGTCGAACGTCTTGGACAGCTCGCGCACGGCCGCGTCGCCGCGCGTTTCGATTTCCGTCAGCGTCGCCTCGACGATGGCGCGCGTCTTCACGTCATCGTCCATACGATCCGCTTCGGACCGCGCGGTCTTGAGGTGATGAGCCATGGGTGTCCAGCCTGTACCTATGCGAGGGATCGGGAAGAGGGCGCGCGCATCATATGGACGTTTGCGATCCCGTCGAGAGGACGCCGCGGCGCGGTGCTATCCAGGAATCATCGATCCGCCTTCGGCCAGGAGATCGATTGCGTAGACGCTGGTGGATGCGGTGATGAAGAGCGTCCGGTGGTCCTGACCGCCAAAGCAGAAGTTGGTCGACTTCTCCGGCGTTCGGATTACGCCTAGGCAAGCGGCGTCGGGCGAGAAGACGTGAACGCCGCCGGGTCCGTTGCAGTAGAGGCGCCCCGCGAGATCGACCTTCATCCCGTCCGGCACGCCTTCGCCTTCGCCGTCGACCCTGGCCCAGACGTCGCCTCCCGATAGCGAGCCGTCGGGGAGGATATCGTACATATGGATGGTTGGCCCCCAACTGTCGTTGACGAAGAGCCGCGTGCCCGAGAGGTCGAAGCAGAGGCCGTTGGGCTGCTCGAGGTCGCGGCCAACGCAGACGAGGGTACCGTCCGGGTCAAGCCGGAAGACGCCCTGGAAGTCGAGCTCCTGATCGCGCAGCAGGCCGAGGTCCTCGCGAATGCGACCGAAGGACGGATCGGAAAACCAGAGCCGCCCTTGCGCATCGCAGATGACGTCGTTCGGACTGTTGAGGGCGCGACCCTCGAAGGTAGAGGCCAGCGTGCGCACGCGTTTGCCGCCGTGATCGTGAACGACGAGTTGCGACGAGGCGTGCTCGCAACTGACGACCCGGCCTTCGCGGTCGAAGCAGTTGCCGTTTGCCTGGTTGGACGGGGTGCGGAAGATGTCGAGACCGCCCGCCTCGGTCCATCGCCATTGGCGGCTGTTCGCAATGTCGGAAAAGAGGAGCCAGTGTTCTTGCGGATGCCAGATCGGCCCTTCGGTGAAGCCGAAGCCGGTGGCGAGCCTGCGCATCGCGGTGCCGCTTTCGACGACGCTTTCCACAGTTCGCTCCATGTGGCAGATCTGCGTTGGGTCGCCATTGCTTGTCATGCGTCCTCACATCGCACGGTGTTCTCGGGGAGATCGTTGAAGAACGGTTGGTCGCGGACTGTAAAGACTGTATCGCTGTCTGGAAGGTAGCGGTGGACACTTTTCGCAGCGCCGGGTGGCGGTTTTAAAGGGCATGATGAACGGCAGACCGCAATTCGACATCAGCCGAACAGACGCCGATTCCGCGCGGCGCGGCCTGTCGGATTCTGACCGACTGAAGGCGCTCGCGCGCTCGCAGCTGATGGATGCCGAGACCGAGCCGGTTTTCGACGGAGCGGTTCGGTTGGCCAGCAGCGTGCTCGGCGTCCGCGTGAGCCTTCTCTCACTCGTCGACGAAGAAAGGCAGTTCTTCAAGGCTCAGACGGGGCTGACTGGCCGCGTCGCCGAAGAGCGCCAGACGCCGCTCAGTCATTCCTTCTGCCAACATGTCGTGGCCGACGCGGCGCCATTGCGCGTGACGGACGCGCGAACAGATCCGCGCGTGAAGGGTAACCTCGCCATCGAGGACCTCAGCGTCATCGCCTATTTGGGCGTGCCGGTGCGTGCGCCGGGCGGCGAGGTCCTGGGCGCGCTCTGCGCGATCTCCGATGCGCCGAGGGACTGGAGCGCCGACGACCTCGAGCATCTGAGTGGTATCGCGCGCGGTGTCGAGAGCGAGATCGCACTGCGCAGCGCGCTCGCAGACAGCCAGGCGCAGAGCGACCTTCTCCAGCACGTCATCGACGCGCTGCCGATCGGTATCGCGATCGCCCAGGTACCGACAGCCGCTCTGGCTTGGGTCAACCAATGGGGTCGCGAGGTACTCAACGACGATCTCGACGCCGAGGATGCGCACGACTATCGCGCGCTCGGTGCCCAGCATCAGGACGGTTCGCGCTACGGAGCGGACGAGTATCCGCTCGTCCGCTCGGCGACGGGCGGCGAGACGATCGTGGCCGAGCCCATGGTCTATCGGCGACGCGACGGCCGGGTCGTCGAGCTCGAGGTCAGCTCGGATCGCATGCCGGGTGACGACAGGTTCGCCATCGCGTCCTTCGTCGACGTTACCGGGCGAAAGCAGGCCGAGGCCGAGGCCGAGAAGGCGCGCTGGCAGCTCGTTCGCGTGCTGGAAGGCACGGTCGATCCGATCCTCGTCATGGATCGGCTCTGGAAGGTCACCTACGCCAATGCGGCCGCGCGCGAGATTCTGCCCGGTGCCAAGGAGATCGTCGGCCGCGACATCTGGGAGGCCTTTCCGGATTGGGTCGAAGGGCCGATCTGGCATGCCTATCAGGACGCGGTGCGGCAGGGGGTGCCTGGAACGGCGGACCTCCATATCGACGAGAAAGATCTCCACTACGAAGCACGCGCCTTTCCGACCGGCCAGGATCTTATCGTCTTCTTCCGCGACGTGACGGCGGAGCGGCGGGCCATCGAAACCCGCCAGCTGCTCGTTCGCGAGCTCAACCACCGCGTGAAGAACCTCTTCGCGGTCGTCTCGAGCATGGTCGGAATGACGGCGCGCCACACACGCACGCCGGCGGAGATGGCCAAGGGTCTTCGCGGCCGCATCGGAGCGCTGGCCAAGGCACACGACCTCATCCGACCGGCCGTGACCGAGGACGAGCTGTCGCAATCCGACGTGTCGCTGCAGACGCTGGTTGCCTCGCTGATCGAGCCGCACCTGCTGCATAAGAGGGAATGGATCGGCATTGACGGGCCCGCCATCATGCTGAGCGCCGTCGGCACGACGAGCCTTTCGCTGGTGCTGCACGAGTTCGCGACCAACGCTGCGAAGTATGGTGCGCTTTCGGAGCCAGACGGCCATCTCGAGGTCGTCTGGCGGATCGAGGACCCGGACCTGAAACTGGTTTGGACGGAATCGGGTGGCCCGGCCTTGTCCGGTGTTCCCAAAAAGATGGGCTTTGGCAGCACGCTCGTGAAGATGAGCGTGACGGGACAGCTTCACGGGAGCGTTGAAACAGAGTGGCGCCCCGAAGGCCTGCGCGCGACTTTGCGAATGCCGCTGGCCGTTCTTCAAGCTTAGGACACGTCTGAGAATTTCGCGGCGGAGGGTCTGCAAGGCGGTCGACCCGATCCTAGTCTGCTTCTCCTCTGACATGCGCACCGAACCGCTCTCGCAGGAGTGCGAGCTTCGGGTCGATATAGGCTCGGCAGAATGGACGTTCGGGGTCGGTCCGGTAGTAGTCGTGAAAGCGCTGGTCGGACGCCTTGAAGCCCGCGAGGGGGAGAACGCGCGTGACGACGTCGCCGGCTAGGCTCTCGGCCGCATCGGCGAGGGCCGCGTGCGCCGCATCGTCATCCTCGGGCCGGACCGTGTAGAGAGCGCTGCGATATTTGCGGCGCATCGAATGGTTCGACGTGCTGGCGTGGGTGCGCAGGTGAATCTCGACGAGGTCGCGCAGGCCGATGACGGCTGGCTCGTAGGTTACCCGAACGGCTTCGGACCATGCGTCGAACGGCGCCTCGGACGCGGCGAAGCCCTGCTCGACATCGGCGACGCCGCGCAAGGGCTGGAAGAGTGCCTCCGTGCACCAATGACAGCCGCCGCCAAGGGCGATCTGTGCGACAGTCCGCGCGTCCCTCAAGTCCAATAGAGCAGCCTCGCCTGCGGTAGCGCATCGCGGAGGGCAGCCTCGATGGTCCGTCTCATCTCGCGCATCAGCTCGACCGGGTAGACGTATTTGCGCCCGCCGAACTTGTTGCGCTTCACGGTGCGGACCGCCTCGTCCATCTCGAGCCCCGTCGCGGGATACCAGCCCAGCAGCACCGACTTGGAGCCGGGGGTGAAGCGATGCGTGATGAGTTCGGCCGTGAGGTCGACATCCTCTGGCAGAGCCGAGGCGGCGGCCTGGAAGAGGTCGCGATAGGCCTCCTGCCAATTCTCGATCGGCATGATCGGCGCGACCGTAAGCCCCACCGGATAGCCGGCGCGCGCGAGGCGACCCATCGCATCGAGCCGACCTTGCAGAGACGCCGTTCCGCCCTCGAAGCGGCGCGTGATGTCGTCCGCATTGACGGAGAAGCGGGCCCGGGTTCGGCCGCGATGCGCGGCGCTCTCAAGGCCGTCAATGTCGGCGAACTTGGTGGTGAAACGCAGCGACATGTCCGCACCCTGGCTGCCGAACCATGCGACCGCGTCGGCCAGCGCGCCTGACAAGGGCTCCAGTGCTACGGGATCGGTATAGCAGGAGGCCTCGAATGTCGTGCCCTCGTGCCGTCTATGGTCCTGCCGGGAGGTGATCGTGCCCTTGCCGACGAGCGCAGGCAACTGCTCGAGGATCTCCGGCAGGTTCGCGAAGAGACGCGTGACGGGCGGTCCCTTCAGCGAGCCGGCCAGGTAGCAGTACTGGCAATGCGCCGGACAGCCCGTCGCGAGATCGAAGCGCCAGTCCGCCGAGGGCGGTATCGGCTGCGGTCGCATCGCGCTTGGGGACGCGACGGTGACCACCAGTGTCGACTTCGCCAGCCGATAGGTCGCGCGGTCGGTCTCGCCGCGAAGGCCCGTGACGCGGTCGGTGGAGAGCTCGACGATCTCCGCGCCCAGCCCCGCCGCGCGCTCCGCGATCCGGTTCGCCATCGGCCAGTGCCTGGCAGCCTTCGTAAGGAGAACGCGTTTGGGCATCCACGGCTTCGTCGCCGGCGCGCTCGGCAAGCGTCTCAACAGCGTTTGGGGCTCCGCGCGCGGTGCGGGCGTTCGGGTCGGGGCGAGATGCGGTGCGTCCATGACGGGCCAACGACGGGACCCTAGAAGAGGTTCACCGGCATCTTCAGATAGTGTCGGCCGTCAGCCTCTGCGGGGGGCAGGCGACCGGCGCGGAGATTGATCTGGAGCGCGGCCAACATGCGGTCGGGAAGCGCCAGCGTCGCGTCGCGCGCCTCTCGGCGGGCGATCCACGAGGCGCGGTCGGTCCCGTGCCTCACATGGATATTGTGCGCCAAGTGGTCGGCGACAGTCGCCTCCCAACGCGGATCGGCACGAATTTCGTCGGGGTAGTCATGCCCGACGAAGAGGCGGGTCGATGCGGAGAGGCTGAGGATGACTTCCAGGGATTCCCACAGGTCGGCGGCCGATCCGCCCGGGAAATCGCAGCGCGCCGTGCCGCGATCCGGCTGCATGAGCGTGTCGTGAACAAGGGCGCAGTCGCCGCCGACGATGTATGTGATCGAGCCGAGCGTATGTCCGCTGGAGAGGAGGACGTGGACGGGCAGGTCGCCGATGCGGAACTGTTCCCCATGCTCGAAGAGGCGCTCGTAGTGCCGATCGACATCGAACGAGCCGCCAAGATTGTAGAACCCCGACCAGAGCGCCGCGATCTCGCGGGTGCGGGCGCCTATGGCGTTCGGCGCGCCGAACCGATCGGCAAGCCTTGCCGATGCGGTGAGGTGATCGGCGTGCGGATGGGTGTCGAGCACCCAGTCGACCGTCAGCCTCTCGCGCGTCACCAGGGCGGTGACTTGGTCGATGGCGTCCTCGTCCGTGATAAAGCTCTTGGGGTCGAATCCGAGGACGGTATCGACGAGGGCGGCCCTTCGCGTCGTGGGGCAGGCGACGACGTATTGCACCGATCCCGTCGGCGGATCGTAGAGCCCCCAGACGTCGGGCGAGGCCAAGCCCCTCGAAGGTGAATGACGTATGGTCCGGCCGGAGGCCTGATCGCTCACGATGTCGCCGCCGATAATACTGGTGCGGCCTGCACACCGCCAATGCGCTGCATCAGCGGTCCGCCGAGGAGCAAGCCGACGATCATCGCCGGCACGAAGGCCAAGCCGCCGGAGGCTATCAAGGGGAGGGCGGTCCACGCCGGTCCGGAACAGAATCCGCCAGTATTCCATCCGATGCCGAAAACGGTAGCGCCGGCAAAGGCCACGAATGTCGCGACCGCCGCCGGCGACCGGCAGGAGAGCCGCGGCAGACCGCACACGCTGTGCCCCGACGTGCCGCCGGAACCGAGCGTCGTCCCGATGCCGACGAGGAGGCCCGAGAACGCCATTCCAAAGACGTCGTCGGAAACGCTCTGCTCGACCGGACAGTCGAGGATGGCCAAGAGGATCGGTGCCGCGACCAGTCCCGCCACAAAGGCGATCCGCCACATGCCGTCGCCTCCCGGTCGTCCAAAGCGGCCGAGCGCGGCGAGGGCGCCGGTCGAGATCCCCGCGATCCGGCCGAAGAGCATCATCACCATGACGACGGATACACCGATGAGCGCACCGCCCAGGAGCGACGACCACGGCGTGAACTCGGTGACGACATGGGGTTGCACAAATGTCGGTCCTTCGGAGCCGTCTGCAGTATAGGTCGGCGTGACTGGCGCCGGGCCGGGGAAGGTTCTAAGTATAGGGAATGGCAGAATTAGACAATGCTAATATGGTTGCCGCGGCCGCTGCGTTCACGCTTCTGGAAGAGCGTGCGGATGGCGTCGCGCGCCGTCTTGCCATGGTGGCCAATGCCAAGCGGCTCCTCATCCTTTGCTATCTGGCCAAGGCCGAGGGGGATGCGAGCCGAGCGGTACCGGACGTCTCGGTTGGAGAACTGCAGCAAGCGGTCGGTCTCAGCCAGTCCGCCCTCTCGCAGCACCTCGCCCGGCTTCGGGCCGAAGACATGGTCAAGACGCGCCGGCAGGCACAGACGATTCTCTACAGCCTTGGCGACGCGGAAACGCGCACCCTGATGAGAGCGCTCTACGACGCCTTTTGCGGCGACATGTGACGCGCTGGCCGACCGGCTCGATCGGGCGGCGGCGCCAGCGAGGCCCGATGCACGATCGAGGTCTCGAAGACGATGCTCCGCGTCTCCTCCTCGCCATCGATCATCGCCATCAACAGCGCCGCGCTCGCCGTTCCCATCCGGCGATGGGGCACGCGTACGGTGGTGATCGGCGGGGCGATGACGTCGGCTAGGTCGGTATCGTCGAAGCCGGTTACGGAGAGCTGGCCGGGTACGGCGAGCCCACGCCTTTGCGCGGCGCGAATGACTCCGGCGGCGAGGACGTCGTTGCCGCAGACGATCGCGGTCGGCGGATGGGGTGCTTCGATGAGATCCCCGAAGGCCCGGCCGGCGCCTTCGAACGTATAGGCGCTTTCGCGTACGTGGAGTTCGCCAAGACCCGCGGCCGTCATCGCCTTGCGAACGCCGACGACGCGGCAGGCCGCGCGGTCGTTGTCGGCGGTCAGTCCCGCGACCATGGCGATGCGGGTGTGGCCGTTCGCTATGACCGCGGCCGTTATCGCGCGCGCCGCTTCGACATTGTCGAATCCGACGCTGCGATGCTCGTCGCCCGCCGTGTTCCAGGCTAGGAGGTAGGGAATGCGGCGCGCTCGCAGGAACTCGTAGATTTCCGGAGGACGGCTCGTCCCGATGAGGAGAAGTCCATCAACGCCGCGTGCGACGAGCGTTCTGATCTGGCGGACTTCCTCGGCACTGTCATAATCTGAACTGGCGACGAGTAGGGTGGTCTCGCGCCGGGCCAACTCGCTCTGGAAGGCCTGCAGTCCGAGGGCGAAGATGGAGTTCTCCAGCGTCGGCACGACGGCGCCCACGGCGTTGGTGCGGCGCGACGCCAAGGCCCTGGCGCTCAGGTTCGGGACATAGCCGAGGTCCCGCACGGCGGCGAGCACGAGGCTGCGGGTCCGCTCCCGCACGCTTTCGGGGGCATTCAGGCAGCGCGAGACGGTCGCCGTCGAGACCCCGGCGGCGCGGGCGACATCATCGAGCTTAGGCATACGCCCGGTGGCCGGCTGCGGCATGACGGCCTCTTCTGACGTCAGTCGATAGCGTTTGAAGGGCCTGGACGCCCCGCCCTTTGCCCAACCATATAGGCGCTCGTATCAGAAGATAAAAGAAAGCGCTTGCAAAGCCTGTCTGTAAGCGCTTACAAAGAGGTGCGGCATCGGGTCTGGAAGGCGTGCGTGATGGGTCGGATATTCGGGTGGGGCGCTCTCGTTCTGTTCCTAATCTTCTTCGGAAACGTCGCGTTTTCGGCCGCTACCCGTCAGTCGTCCCTCTCCAATGTCGTCGAACTCCTGCTGCTGCTGGGGGCCGTCGTGCTCTTCGTGGCGTGCACCCTCGTCAAGGAAGCCGGCGAAAAAGACCGGCTCGCAACACCCGTTTCTGGAGGAAACACCGATGAAGACACAGGACACCTCTGACAAGACGCAGATCGAGCGCCTGGAGCGTCGCTCCTTCTTGAAGCTGACGGGTGCCGGCGCGTTCACGACCGCCGTCATCGCGGCATCGGCCGGCACGCTCCTCTCCGAAGAAGCCGTCGCGCAGACCCGGCAGGAAGAAACGGCCCGCGAGGCGGCCGCCAACCATGTCATGAACATCGCCACGGCCTATGTGCTGGGGGCGTCGCGCTCCTATCCGATCATGCAGCTCGACTTCAAAGAGAACCTGCAGAACGCGACCAACGGCAAGGTCTACGTCAAGCTCAGCCCGGGCGGCCAGCTTGGCGCAGGCGGCGCGTTGGTGCAGAAGGTGCAGTCGGGCACCATCCAGGCGGCGCAGCACTCGCTCTCGAACTTCGCGCCCTTCGCGCCGGTCGTCGACCTCATCAACCTTCCCTATTTCTGCGGCTCCAACCAGCGCTTCACCAATCTCGTCTCCTCGGACGCCTGGAAGTCCCAGGTCCACCCGAAGGTCGAGGAACGGGGCTTCAAGCCTCTCTTCTACGTCGTCATCGATCCACGCGTCGTCGCCATCCGCCGCGACGGGCCCGGTCCGGTTCTGGCGCCGTCCGATCTTGAGGGCGTGAAGTTTCGCGTTCCTGGTTCCGAGATGCTTCAGCAATACTACCGCATGGTTGGCGCCAACCCGACGCCCGTCGCCTGGGGCGAGACGCCCTCGGCGATCAAGCAGGGCGTTGCCGATGCGCTCGACCCGTCGGTCGGCGCGCTCTACGTCTTCGGCTTCAAGGACATCCTCAGCCACGTGACCTTTACGCAGGCCGTCCCCGACAGCCAGGTCTATTCCTGCAATCTCGAATGGTACAACAGCCTGCCGGCCGACGTGCGCGAGGGTATCGACTTCGCATCCGAGATCACGAGCCAGCAGAACCTCGCAAAGGTACCGGCCGCGCGGGCCTATGCCATGTCCGAGTTGGTGAAGTCCGGCGTCGAGTTCCACTCGCTGTCGCCCGATCAGCTCGCCGTCTGGGAGGAGACCGCCGGCTATCAGCGCGAAGAGTGGAACGCCTTCAAGACGGAGCTCGCCGGGTCCATGGAGGCCTTCGACGCACTGGCCGAGGCCGCCGGCACCCAGAGTCGCTACTACGTCCACGACGCGTAGCCCGTCTCGCTTCGCCCCCGTCGCTTCGCCCCCGTCGCTTGGCCCCCGTCATGATGGACGGCAGCTCGGCGGCGGGTGCCCACCTCATCCGACAGGGGACGGGCCATCGCGCCCGAACCCCAGAACGCGTGGGTTCCCATGCTCCCTTCCCGACGATCGATCGACGACAACCTAGAGCGCTGGGCGCTTCTGGTGTTCTACGTCCTCCTCGTCGCCACCATGGCGATCGAGGTGCTACGGCGTGAGGTGTTCTCCTACTCGTCCATCTGGGGCGAGGAGATCGTGCGCTACAGCTTCATCTATCTCGTCTGGATCGGTGCCTCGGCGGCGGTGAAGGAGCGGGCGCATATCCGCATCGACGTGCTCTTCCACTACGTACCGGCCCGTGTGAAGGCGCTCCTCTACATCGTTGGCGACCTGGTCATGCTCTTCGTCGCCTGCATCGCGATCTACTGGTCGTTCGAGACGGTGCTGGTCTCCTGGAAGTTCGGATCGGTCAGCCACGGACTTCGCATCTCGATGGTCTGGTTTCTCCTCGCCGTGCCCATCGGCTTCGCGCTGATGGTCTATCGCCTCCTGCAGTCCTTGATACGGGACGTGCGCGACTTCCGCGCCGGTCGTTCCGTCTTCGAGGGCCAGACCCTCTTCGACTAGGAGACCCGCGATGCTCTGGCAGCAAATGCAGGACCAGACCGTCGAGCTCGGCTGGGATTTCTACGGCCCCGTCCTGGTCTTCGTCGGCCTCCTCGTCCTTGGAGTTCCCGTGTGGGCCGCCATCGGCTCGGCCGCGATCGCCATGCTCTGGATCTCGGGCGTCCTGCCCTTGAGCCTCGTCGGCGAATCCCTCTTCGATGGCATCGACGCCTTCGCGCTGACCGCTGTCCCGCTCTTCATCCTGACGGGCGATGTGCTGGTCCGTACCGGCCTCTCGCGCAAGTTCCTCGACGTGGCCGAAGCGCTGACCTGCTGGACGCGCGGCGGCTTCGGGTCGGCTACGGTCCTCGTCTGCGGCATGTTCTCGGCCATTTCGGGCTCCGACGCGGCGGGCGCGGCCGCCGTAGGGCGGATGACCATCGATCGGCTCGTGGAATCGGGCTATCCGCGGTCCTATGCCTGCGCCCTCGTCGCGGCGGGCGCCTGCACCGGCATCCTCATCCCGCCCTCTATCGCCTATATCGTCTTGGGGCTCGTGCTCGGTATCTCGGCCTCCACTCTCTTCCAGGCCGCGCTCATCCCCGGAATCCTCATCCTCCTGTCGATCCTGGTGACCAATACGGTCGTCAACCGGATGTACGCCTATGAGAATGGCGGACCGATCTCGGTTTCCGAGTGGGGTGCGGGCGTCCTCGGCGCCCTGAAGAGCGGCTGGTATGCCTTCCTCGTGCCGGGCATCATCTTCTACGGCATCTTCTCGGGCCGGATGACGCCTACGGAGGCGGGCGCGACGGCCGTCATCGTCACGATCATCATGGGCTTCATCCTCGGCACGCTGAAGCTCTCGGACTTCCCTTCGATGCTCGTCTCGTCGGCAAAGGTGAACGGCGTCATCCTGCCCATCGTCGCGATGAGCCTCCCCTTGGCACAGGCCCTCGCCGCCTTGGGCGTGCCGCAGGGCTTCGTCTACGCCGTCACGTCGCTGACCGAGAACCCGCAGCTGCTCATCCTCTTGATGATCGGCATCCTCATCGCGGCCGGCTGCGTGATGGAGACGACGCCCAACATCGTCATCCTCGCACCCATCCTCAAACCGCTGGCCGACAATATCGGCATGAACGAGATCCAGTTCTGCGTGATGATGATCACCGCGCTCGGCGTCGGCTTCATCACGCCGCCCCTGGGGCTCAACCTCTTCGTCGTCTCGGGACTGACGGGCGAGCCGATCTTGAGGATCGCGTCGAAGGCCATTCCCTTCGTGCTCTTCATGCTGATCGTCGTCCTCATCATCGCCTACGTGCCGGCGCTCTCCACGACCCTTCTTCCGGACATCTACAAATGAGCGACCAGATAAACGGCGTCACCTATCTCAAGCGCGCCCACAAGACCTCGGCCAGCGGCCAGAGCGATGTGCGCGAGACGGTCGCGGGCATCCTGGCCGCGATCGAGGCCGGCGGCGAGGACGTGGCGCGCGACTACGCCGCCCGCTTCGACAAGTTCGAGGGCGAGATCGTCGTTTCGAAGGATGCGATCAAGGCGGCCTCCGCCCGCATCCCCGAGCGTCTGAAGGCCGATATCCGCTTTGCCCACGACAATGTGCGCCGCTTTGCAGAGGCGCAGATGGCGACGATCCAGGATGTCGATATCGAGATCGTGCCGGGCCTGCGCGCCGGGCAGAAGCACATTCCTTGCGAGGCAGCGGGCTGCTACGTGCCGGGCGGGCGCTACAGCCACATCGCCTCGGCCATCATGACGGTCACGACCGCCAAGGTCGCCGGATGCGGTCACATCACGGTCTGCTCTCCGCCCCGCCCGGACGGCATCCACCCTGCCATCCTCTATACGGCCGATCTCTGCGGAGCCGACACGATCCTCAATCTCGGTGGTGTTCAGGGCGTGGCCTCGATGACCTACGGCCTCTTCGGGGTGCCGCAGGCCAACATCCTCGTCGGGCCTGGCAACCAGTTCGTCGCCGAGGCCAAGCGGATCCTCTTCGGGCGCGTCGGCATCGACATGTTTGCCGGCCCGACCGACAGCCTCATCCTCGCCGACGAGACGGCCGACGCCGAGATCGTCGCCGCCGACCTCGTCGGCCAGGCCGAGCACGGCTATAATTCGCCTGTCTGGCTCTCCACCACGCACCGCCCATTGGCCGAGGCCGTGATGGCACGCGTGCCCGAACTGATCGCGGCGTTGCCCGAGTTGAACGGCAAGAACGCCGAGGCGGCTTGGCGCGACTATGCCGAGGTGATGGTCTGCGATACGCGCGAGACCGTCGCCGCGCTGTCCGATTCCATCGCGCCGGAGCATCTCCACGTTCAGGCCGCCGACCTCGACTGGTGGCGCGAGCGCCTGCGGTGCTATGGCTCGCTCTTCCTCGGCGAGGAGACGACGGTGGCCTTCGGCGACAAGGCATCTGGCCCCAACCACGTTCTCCCGACATCGGGGGCGGCGCGGTATACGGGCGGGCTTTCGGTCCACAAGTACATGAAGCTCGTCACATGGCAGCAGGGCACGCGCGACGGCGTCAAACCCGTCGCCGAGGCCACGGCCCGCATCTCGCGGCTCGAGGGCATGGAAGCGCACGCCCGCACGGCCGACATCCGGCTCGCGAAATACTTCCCCGACGAGACGTTCGACCTCGCGGGAGCCGTCGATCCGGCATGACGAATCCGGCCGACCTTTTTGCGCTCCAAGGGCGCGTGGCCTGCGTCACGGGGGCGAGCTCCGGCATCGGGCGCACGCTCGCGCAGGCCTATCTGAGTGCGGGCGCGAAGGTCGTCGGTGTCTCGCGGCGCGGCGCCAGCCTGGCGGGGGAGGGGTATGCGGACGTCGAAGCCGATCTCGCCCGACTGAACGACATCCCCGACATAGCCGCCCGCATTACCGAACCCTTCGGCGCGCCGGACATTCTCGTGAATGCGGCAGGGCTCAACACCCGGGAAGGTGCCGACGCGGTGACGCTCGATGGCTGGTCGCGCACGCTCGACCTCAACCTTTCGGCACCCTTCTTCCTTGCGCGGGCCCTTGTTCCCGCCATGGCGGAGAGGGGTTGGGGCCGTATCCTCAACATCGCCTCGCTTCAAAGCGCGCGCGCCTTCCCGAACGGCATCGCCTACGGGGCGAGCAAGGGCGGTGTCGCGCAGCTGACACGGGCCATGGCCGAGGCCTGGTCGGCGCGCGGCATCACCGCCAATGCGCTCGCGCCGGGCTTCTTCCCGACCGAACTCACCGGCCCCGTCTTCGCGGACGAAGCGCTGGCGGCACGCAACGCCGCCCAGACCTGCATCGGCCGAAATGGAGAACTGACCGATCTCGTCGGACCCGCCCTCTTTCTCTCCACCCCGGCCTCGGGCTACGTGACGGGGCAGATACTTTACGTCGACGGAGGGTTCACCGCGAAATGAAGGCTCTCGTCTATGCCGGACCCGAGATGTCGGTTTATCGCGATGTGGCGGAGCCCGCCCCGAAGCCGGGCGAGGTCGTCGTGCGCATCGCCGCCGTGGGCCTGTGCGGCTCCGACATGCATGCCTTTCTCGGTCACGATGCGCGTCGGCCCGCGCCGCTGATCCTCGGGCACGAGGCCGTCGGTACGGTCGAGGAGACAGGCGAGCGGGTTGCCATCAATCCCCTCGTCTCCTGCGGCCGTTGCGAGGACTGTAAGGCCGGTCGCGACAATCTCTGCCCCGAGCGCCAGATCATTTCGATGCCGCCGCGCGAGGGTGCCTTTGCCGAGCGCATCGCGATGCCGGTTCGCAACCTGACACCGATTCCCGATGGCGTTCCCTTCGCGCGCGCCGTCCTCACCGAGCCGTTGGCCTGCGGCTGGCACGCGCTGAAGCTGGCCGGGCGCACGGCCATCAAGCCGGTTGCGGAGACGCGCATCGTCGTTCTGGGCGGCGGCGCGATCGGGCTTGGCGCGGCGCTCTGCGCGAAGGCGTTCGGTTACCCGTCTATCACGATCGCAGAGCCCAACGGCGAGCGTCGCGCCCGGTTGGCCGAGGCCGGCGATTTCACGCTGCGTCATCCCGACGACGCGATGCGGGAAGACGTGGGCGCCGAGCTCGTCATCGATGCGGCCGGCTTCAGTGCGACGCGCGCCGCCGCCTGCGCGCTCGCCCGGCCGGGCGGCACCATCGTCCATATCGGCCTCGCCTCCGGCGAGGGCGGCGTGGACGCAAGGCGGCTGACCCTCCAGGAAATCACCTTCGCCGGTGCCTACACTTACACGTCTGGGGACTTCGCCGAGACGGCCGCCGCCATCTTCGACGGTCGCCTCGGAGACATGGCCTGGGCCGAAACGCGGCCCCTGTCGGATGGGGCGTCGACGTTGAGCGACATGGCCGCAGGGCGCATAGCCGCGCCCAAGATCGTCTTTCTCCCGTAAGGGATAGCACCAGCCGCCCTCCACCGGGCGCGATCACGAGAAGAGGTAGAGATGGCCGATATTCCGCACGTCCTCAAGCACGACCACGAGGACAACGTCGCCGTCGTAGTCGTCGAGGGTCTCAAGGCCGGCACGCAGGCGCGAGGCGTCGTCACGCATGACGATTCGACCTTCGAGATCGCCGTGAAGGCCGACGTGCCGATCGGCCACAAGGTCGCGCTCAGCGATATCGCGGAGGGCGATACGGCCATCAAGTACGGTCAGGATATCGGCAAGTTCGTCGCTGCCGTTAAGGCGGGCGAGCATGTCCATACGCACAATCTGAAGACCAAGCGCTGGTAGGCGCGCCGTGCGTCCAGCCATCGTCCATCGGCTCTCGGACGCGCGTTCCGCCCAGCTCTCATCTCCCCAATCTTCGCGGATGCCTGTCGGCCTCCGCCCAGACCATCAAGGTTTCCGACATGGCTACTACCGACACCTCTTCATTCCTCGGCTACCGGCGCGAGAACGGCCGCGTGGGCGTTCGCAACCACGTCGTCATCCTACCCGTGGACGACATCTCCAACGCCGCATGCGAGGCCGTAGCCAATAACGTGAAGGGCACGCTCGCTTTGCCGCACGCCTATGGCCGGCTTCAGTTCGGTGAGGATCTCGACCTCCACTTCCGCACCATGATCGGCACGGGCTCCAATCCCAACGTCGCCGCCGTCGTCGTCATCGGCATCGAGCCCGGCTGGACGAACCGGATCGCGGAAGGCATCGAGAAGACCGGCAAGCCCGTCGCGGCCTTCTCCATCGAGCAGAACGGCGACTTCAAGACCATCATGGACGCGTCGCGCGCCGCCAAGGACTTCGTCCACTGGGCGTCCGAGAAGCAGCGCGAGAAGGCGCCGATCTCCGACCTCTGGGTCTCGACCAAGTGCGGCGAGAGCGACACCACGACCGGTCTCGGCTCCTGCCCGACGGTCGGCAACATGTACGATAAGCTGATCCCGAAGGGCATCTACGGCGTCTTCGGAGAGACGTCCGAGATCACGGGCGCCGAGCACATCTGCAAGGAGCGCGCCATCGACGCGGACGTGGCGGAGCGCTGGTACGCCATGTGGAAGGCCTACCAGGACGATGTCATCTTCGCCCATCAGACCGACGACCTCTCCGACAGCCAGCCGACCAAGGGCAATATCGAGGGCGGGCTGACGACGATCGAGGAAAAGGCGCTCGGCAACCTGGAGAAGATCGGACGGGAGTGCCGCTATATCGACATTCTCGACCCGGCCGAAGCACCGGAGAAGGGACCGGGCCTCTATTTCATGGACACGTCCTCGGCGGCGGCGGAGTGCATCACGCTGATGGCGGCGGGCGGCTATGTCGTCCACACCTTCCCCACCGGGCAGGGCAACATCGTCGGCAATCCGATCGTGCCGGTCGTCAAGATCACGGCCAATCCGCGCACGGTCCGCACCATGTCGGAGCATGTCGATGTCGACGTCTCGGGCATCCTGAAGCGCGAGCAGACCATCGACCAGGCCGGCGATGCGCTCATCGAGATGGTGGTCCGCACATCGAACGGGCGCTTCACGGCCGCGGAAGCCCTCGGCCACCGCGAGTTCGTGATGACGAAGCTCTACCGCTCGGCATGATGCGAGGCGCGCCCGGCAGGACCGGGCGCGCGGCGACCCGAGGCGCTCCGCGGGCCAGACAGGACAGTGTGACCGAGACATCCCGCACCCCCGCCGTGCCGTTCCGCCTGCCGGGTCTACTCGCCTGGCTGCGCACCATCGCGCCCGGCTTCGCCCTCGCGCTCACCGTCGCTGCGGCGGCGGGTTTCGTAGCCGATCACTATGGTGGGCCGGTCATGCTGCTCGCCCTCCTGATCGGCATGGCGCTCGCCTTTCTCTCCGAGGGGCCGAAGGCGGGGCCGGGCATCCGGTTCTCGTCGAAGAAGGTGCTCCGCGTCGGCGTGGCGCTCCTCGGCCTGCGGATCGCGGTGTCGGACGTCGTCGCGCTGGGTGGCGAGGTCGTGGCGATGGTGCTCGTCGGCATCGCGCTCACCATAGCGGCCGGGCTCGCCGCCGCACGGGCGACGAACCGCGAGGGGCATATGGGAACGCTCATCGGTGGCGCGACGGCCATCTGCGGCGCGTCCGCCGCCCTTGCGCTCTCCTCGGTGCTGCCGCGGCACACGCACCACGAGCGCGACACGATCTTCACCGTCGTCGCCGTCACCACGCTCTCGACCGTGGCGATGGTCCTCTACCCCGCGCTTTTCCGCGCGCTCGGCTTCGACGATCAGCAGATCGGCATTCTCATCGGAGCGACGATCCACGATGTCGCGCAGGTCGTCGGGGCCGGCTACGCGGTCTCGGGCGAGGCCGGCGATACGGCTACGATCGTCAAGCTCCTCAGGGTCGCGATGCTGCTGCCGACCGTTCTCGTCGTCAGCCTGGTCTTCGCCAAGGCAAGGGCAAAGCTCGCCGACGGGCGCAAGGCCGATCTGCCGATCCCCGTCTTCGCCATCGTCTTCGCGGTCCTCGTCGGGATCAATTCGCTCGGCATCCTGCCCGAGGCATTCCGTCTCTTCCTCGTCGACCTATCCCGCTGGTGCCTCATCACCGCCGTCGCTGCCGTCGGTCTCACGACGAGCCTGCGGGAGATCGCCAAGGTCGGCTGGCCGCCGGTCATCATCGCGGTCACCGCGACGCTCGCGCTCCTTGGCTTCTCCCTCTTGATCTTGATGATCGGCGTCGTTTGATCACGTCTCCAAGTCTTAACGAACGAATGACGCCGGCCATGCGCATGACGCACGGCTCGGCTGCAGGGAGAGCCCTCCTACAGAGGTCGTAGGCCCCTTATGTTTGCGGTGCACAAGAGACGCCCCGTCTCTTCTCGTTTCGAAGGACGTTCCGTCCTTCCTATCCGCAGAGGTTTTGCCATGATCCAGACCCGCAGCTTTCTTCGCCGCGCCTTCGACAGCATAGTCGCTGCCCGCACGCGCGAGGCAAACCGCCGCGTCGCGATGTACAACGCGACCTTCACGACCGAGGATATCTGGGAAGATCTCGCCCAGGGTCGCAACGAGCGCCCGGCCGAGCGGCGGATGCCCAGTGCGGCGATGCCCGCAGCCCGCTAGGCGGAACGGATCGGACGAGGCCGCCTCGGCGGCCTCAAAGGTTTCGGCTGAGCGGCGTTATGTGCGCCGCAGCACGAGCGTCATCCAGCCGCCGCTCGGCACGCGGAAGAGATGCCGGAAGCCGTGCGCGTGATAGGTGTTCCGCACCATCGGTTCCTGATGCGCGAGAAGGCCCGAGAGGACCAACGTCCCGCCGTGCGCAATGCTGGGTGCGATCTCGGGCGCCATCGCGCGTAGAGGTCCGGCGAGAATGTTCGCCATCACGAGGTCGAAGGGCCCCCCGCCACGCAGGGCAGGATGGCCAAGGCCGGTCGCCTCGACGACGTGGAGACGGCGCGGAACGGCGTTGAGCTTCGCGTTCTCGCGGGCGACGACGATAGAATCGGCATCAATATCGCTCGCGAGGATCGTCGGCCCGCCGGGCGTCGCCTTTGCGAGCGCGATGGCGAGAACGCCCGATCCGCAACCGAGATCGAGCGCACGCTCCGGCCGGCCTCGGCGCAGCAATCGATCCAGCGCGACAAGGCAGCCCCAGGTGGTGCCGTGGTGGCCTGTGCCGAAGGCCAGCCCGGCTTCGACCTCGATCCCGATTGCCCCCGCCGGCAGTCTCCCCCTGTCATGGCTTCCGTGAACCACGAACCGGCCGGCACGGACAGGGTGAAGGCCGGCAAGGCTCTTCGTCACCCAATCTTCCTGGCGCATCGGCTCCACGCGCCAGTCAGCCGAGGGCAGGACGTCGATATCCGGCCGGGTCTCGAACATCAGCTCGACGCACCAGCCCTCGTCCGTCTCATGGGCGCTCGCGGTCTCGGCGAGACCGTCGTCGAAGACGGCGTCGGCCATCGCTTCGGCCTCGGCGCGGGGCATCAGGGCCGCGGCGCGCCAAGCGTCGGCCGAACCACTCATGAGAACGCCTCGCCGTAGCCGGTCCGGTGGTCGATCAGATAGATCCGCGTCATTGTCTCGTTCGCATCATGTCGCAAAGCCGGGCGCATCGCCCACGCCTTGCGGAGGGAAGAAAGGTCATCCCTATCCCCGCCCGACCGCGCGTGGTCAATGGCCACTCCTGATGCGAACCCGCCCCCGCTGATCAGGCCCTCTTCACGAAGCTGTCCAGCACCCGCTTCTGGCCGGCATGTGCGAAGTCGATGGTCAGCTTGTTGCCCTCGGCCCTCAGCACGATGCCGGGGCCGAACTTGTCGTGGTGGACCTTGTCGCCCGTCGCGTAGCTCGCCTTGGTCGTCGCCGTGGCGATGAGGTCGCCCTCGATGGTGCGGATCTGACCGACCTTCAGCGCGTTCTTGGCCTTCTCCGCCGCGTTTCGCTTGGCCCGCTGCCAGCCAGGGGTCTCGTAGGAGGACGCGGAGAACCCGCCGCCGGCCCGTTCGAACCGGCTTTGGCCATAGCCGCCGTAGCCGCCATTTCCCCCGGCCTCGACGACCTCGACATGGGCTTCCGGAATCTCATCCACGAAACGCGAGGGCACCGTCGTCTGCCAGAGGCCATGGATGCGGCGATTGGAGGCAAAGCAAACGGTCGAGTTCCGCCGCGCGCGCGTGATGCCGACATAGGCGAGCCGGCGCTCCTCTTCGAGCCCGGCCTGGCCCTCCTGATCGAGCGAACGCTGATGTGGGAAGAGGCCTTCCTCCCAGCCGGGCAGGAAGACGGTGTCGAACTCGAGGCCTTTCGCGCCGTGCAGCGTCATGAGGCTGACTTTGTCGTCCGACGCCGCGCCGCCATCGGTATCCATGACGAGCGAGATGTGCTCGAGAAAGCCCGCCATCGTCTCGAAGGCGTCCATGCCGCGCACGAGCTCCTTCAGGTTCTCCAGCCGGCCCGGCGCGTCGGCGGACTTGTCTTGCTGCCACATCTCCGTGTAGCCGCTCTCCTCAAGGATAATCTCGGCCAGATGCGTGTGCTTGAGCGTGTCGAGCTGCTCGCGCCAGCGCTCGAACGCGCGGATGAGATCGGTCAGCGCCTTTCTCGGCCGTGCCTTCAACTCTTCCGTTTCGATCAATTCGCGCACGGCCTGCATGAGCGGGATACCGTTGCGGCGCGCATGGGCGTGGACGATCTTCATCGTCGCATCGCCCAAGCCCCGGCGCGGCGTGTTCACGATTCGCTCGAAGGCGAGGTCGTCCGCCGGCTGTATGGTCGCGCGGAAATAGGCGAGCGCGTCCCGGATCTCGGCCCGCTCATAGAAGCGCGGTCCGCCGATGACGCGGTAGGGCAGGCCGAGCGTGACGAAGCGGTCCTCGAATTCGCGCATCTGGAAGGAGGCGCGCATCAGGATCGCGATCTCGTTGAGCGCGTGGCCCTGACGCTGGAAGTCCTCGATCGTCTCGCCGACATAGCGGGCCTCCTCCTCGGAATCCCAGCAACCGCGCACCTTGATCTTCTCGCCCGCCTCGCCGACGGAGGTCAGGTCCTTGCCGAGCCGCGCCTCGTTATGCGCGATGAGACCGTTGGCGGCCTCCAGAATATGGCTGGTCGAGCGGTAATTCTTGACCAGCCGCACGATCTTGGAGCCCGGAAAGTCCTTCTCGAAGCGAAGAATGTTGTCGACCTCGGCGCCGCGCCAGCCGTAGATCGACTGGTCGTCGTCGCCGACGCAGCAAATGTTGTGGCTACCTTGCGCGAGGAGCCGCAGCCAGAGATATTGCGCGACGTTCGTGTCCTGATACTCGTCGACGAGGATGTACTGGAAGCGGCGGTGGTAGTCGGCCAGCACGTCCTTGTTGTCGCGCATCAACCGGATCGGCTCGACGAGAAGATCGCCGAAATCGGCGGCGTTGAGCACCTTCAGCCGCGCCTGATACTGCCTGTAGAGATCGATACCCGCGCCGTTGGCGTAGCCGAAGCCTTCGTCCTTCGGCACCTGATCGGGGGTGAGGCCCCGGTTCTTCCAGCCATCGATATGGGAGGCAAGCTGACGGGCGGGCCAGCGCTTGGGGTCGATGTCAGCGGCCTCGATGAGCTGTTTGAGGAGCCGCAGATGGTCGTCCCAGTCGAGGATCGTAAAGTCGGAGCGCAGGCCGACGAGCTCGGCGTGGCGGCGCAGCATCTTCACGCCGATGGAGTGGAACGTGCCGAGCCAGGGCATGCCCTCGACCGCGCCGCCGACCAGGCCCGTCACCCGCTCGCGCATCTCGCGCGCCGCCTTGTTGGTGAAGGTGACGGAGAGGATCTGGCTCGGCCAGGCGGACTTCGTCGCTAGGATGTGCGCGATCCGCGTCGTCAGCACGCGCGTCTTGCCCGTGCCCGCGCCAGCGAGGACGAGGAGCGGGCCGTCGAGCGTGGTGACGGCCTCGCACTGCTCGCGATTGAGGCCTTCGAGATAGTCGTTCTGCCGGGCGGGCGTCTGTCCGCTCGCCGCCAGCGCGCGTTGCGACAGGGACGGGCGCGGCGTGTCGGCGTTCATCTGCACGATCTCGGCATCCTCCGAATCGCGGCGGAAGTCCGTGCTGGCGGTCGATGCGGGCTCGTTCATTCGGCTGGCCTTTGGCGGCGCGGCGGCCATATGCCTCCGCGCGTGTGTCCCTACATGTCGTCGCTACGCCCTGCCGCCAAGTCGAACGCCGGGTCCCGAGGTCGAGAGCGATGGTCCGAGGACCCTCCCCACTGATCTTGCGGGCGGCGTGCTGGTTCGCGGTGTTCGCCCAAGGTAGCGACGCGATCCGCCTCTGGCCAGAGTGTTCGAGCTTCGTTCTTCGCCGGATCGTTCAGCCCGCGGCGAAGGCCGGCTTTCGCCTGTCGAAGAATGCCGCGATGCCTTCTTTCGCATCCGCCGTCTCCCAGGTGTCGGCGAGACGTCGGACGCTCTCCTCTATGGCCGCGTCGTCGACGGCGGGGCCGAGGGCGCGCGCAAAGGCCTTGGCGGCGGCTACGGCCTGCGGCGCGGTCGACAGATAAGGCGTCACCTCGCGCGCGATCGCGTCGTCGAGATCCTGCGGCGCCACGGCGCGGGCGATGAGACCGAGCGAGACCGCCTCGGGTGCGTCGAAGAGGCGCGCCGAGAAGAATACCCGCCGCGCGACCCCTTCACCGAGGCGCGCGACGACATAGGGTCCGATCGTCGCCGGAATGAGGCCGAGTCGCGTCTCGGTCAGCCCGAAGCGCGCGCCCTCGACCGCGATCGCCACATCGCAGACGCTGACGAGCCCGACTCCGCCGCCGAAGGCCTGTCCCTGGATGCGGCCGACGACCGGCTTCGGGCAGACGTTCCAGGCGCGCAGCATATGCGCGAGGGCGCGCGCCTCGCTCATGCGCTTCTCGCGGGAGGCCTCGAACTGCGCGCGCATCCAGTTGAGGTCCCCTCCAGCGCAGAAGCTGCGGCCCTCACCGGTCAGAACGATGGCCCGAATCGTCTCGTCGGCACCCAGCGTCTCGGCGGCCTTGTGCAGTTCCGCGATCATCACGGCGTCGATCGCGTTATGCGCGTCCGGACGGTCGAGCGTGACGGTGGCGATGCCTCGCGGCGTCGTTTCGATACGGATCGTCGTCATCTCACGGGCTCGTCGGGCAGACCGCCGGGCAGATCGCCGGGCAGGTCGTCGGTAGGGCTTCGAAGCGAGCGGGCGAAGTTGGCTGCCTCGTCGAGCGCGGCGATGTCGATGCCAGTTTCATATCCGAGCTCGGCCAAGCGCTTGGCCAGCGCCGCGGTATCGACATTGCCCTTGGCGCCCGGCGCGTAGGGGCAACCGCCGAGACCGCCGACGGCGGCGTCGAAGACCGTCAGTCCGACTGTCAGGCTCGCCTCCACGTTCTCGGCGGCTCGGCCTTTTGTGTCGTGGTAGTGCCCCGCCAAGCGCTCCGGCGGTGCGACGTCGAGGACGACGCGTAGCATGGCCGTGATCGTCTCCGGCGTTCCGTGCCCGATCGTATCGCCGAGGCTGACCTCGTGGCAGCCTGCGTCGAGAAGCGCTTTCGTGACGCGTGCGACCTCGGCCGGCGAGACCGGACCGGAATAGGGGCAGTCCGTAACGCAGGAGACGTAGCCGCGTACCGGTATGCCGTCCCGCGCGGCAGCCTCCATCACGGGCCGGAAGCGCTCCAAGCTCTCCCCGATCGAGCAGTTGATGTTGCGCTGACTGAAGGCCTCGGAAGCAGAGGCGAAGACGGCGACTTCGTCGGCGCCGGCCTCGCGTGCGGCCTCGTAGCCCCTGAGATTCGGTGTTAGCGCGGCGTAGGCGATGCCGGGTTCGCGGGCGATGCCGGCCATCACCTCGGCCGCGTCCGCCATCTGCGGCACCCAGCGCGGCGAGACGAAGCTGGCGGCCTCGATGCGGGTGAAACCACAGCCCGAGAGCCGATCGATCAGCGCGATCTTGTCCTTCGTCGGAATGAACCGCGCCTCGTTCTGCAACCCGTCGCGCGGGCCGACCTCGACCAGTATGACGCTCCCCCTTTCGACGCTCACCCCGTCGACTCTTGGTTTTTGGCCTCCAGCACGATCAACCGCGCCCCGTCCTCGACCTGATCGCCGACGCTCGCCAGCACTTCCGCAACGGTGCCGTTGCGCGGGGCCTCCAGGGTCAGCTCCATCTTCATCGCCTCCATGACCAGGACGGCGTCGCCGGCCGAGACCGTGTCGCCGACGCCGACGCGGACAGCCCGCACCGCACCCGGCATGGGCGCGAGGACGTGGTCGCCGCCGGCCGCGTCCTGCCCAACCGCGCCGATGGGGCGTAGGCGGAAGGCGTGGGTGCCCTCGTCCGTGAAGACGGTCACCACCTCGTTGCGGCGGACGCTGCGAATGTCGGTGATCCGTCCGTCGCTTTCGAACCGGCCGGGGCCAACGCGTCGCAGCGCCACCGACCCGTCCTGCGCCTCGACGGTGAACGCGTCCCCACCTTTAAGCCGAACGCGAAGCGTGCCGGCCTCGGCGAAGTCGACGAGATGCTCCGCTGGCCCCCAGGCGCGCCAACCGGCGAGCTTCTCCCAGGGGTCGGATAGGTCGTCCGACCCGCCGGGTGCATTCGCAAGCCCGAGCGCCGCGATTGCGGCCACGGCGCGGGCGAGGGCGCCCGGGGCGGCCTCGGCCGTCAGGACCTCTGCCTCGCGCGCGATCAGCCCGGTGTCGACATCGCCGGCCGCGAAGTCGGGCTGCGCGGCGAGGCGGGCGAGGAAGTCCGCATTCGTCGTGCAACCGACGATCTCGGTCCGCGCCAGCGCCGCCCGCAACCGCCCCAGCGCCTCTGCCCTGTCGGCCCCATGTGTGATGATCTTCGCGATCATCGGATCGTAATAGGGCGTGACGGCATCGCCCTCGCGCACACCGGTGTCGACCCGGGCGCGGCCTTCGGGCAGGCGTAGATGGTGGAGCGGTCCGGTCGACGGCAGGAAGTCGCGCGTCGGGTCTTCGGCGTAGAGCCTGGCCTCGAAGGCGTGACCGTCGATCGCCAGGTCGTCCTGCGTGAGCGGCAACGGCTCGCCCGACGCCACCCGCAGCTGCCACTCCACGAGATCGAGCCCCGTGATCGCCTCCGTAACCGGGTGCTCGACCTGGAGGCGGGTGTTCATCTCCATGAAATAGAAGCGGTCGGGTCTGAGCCCGTCCGAAGCGTCGACGATGAACTCGACCGTGCCCGCGCCCGCGTAGCCGATTGCCTTGGCGGCCGTGACGGCGGCCCCGCCCATGGCGGCGCGCATCTCCTCCGTCATGCCGGGGGCGGGCGCCTCCTCGATGACCTTCTGATGGCGGCGCTGGAGCGAGCAGTCGCGCTCGAAGAGATGGACTGCCTCTCCATGCGTGTCGCCGAAGACCTGCACCTCGATATGGCGCGGCTTGGCGACATAGCTCTCGATGAGCACGCGCCCGTCGCCGAAGGAGGCCTGCCCCTCGCGCACCGCGCCCTCCAGGGCCGCCGCGAACTGCTTGGGGTCATCCACCCGCCGCATGCCCTTACCGCCGCCGCCCGCGCGGGCCTTGATCAGGACGGGATAGCCGATCTCGTCGGCTTTCGCGGCGAGAAAGTCCGGCTCCTGGCGCTCGCCATGATAGCCTGGCACGACCGGCACGCCGGCCTCCTCCATGCGCTTCTTGGCGGCGTCCTTGAGGCCCATGGCGCGAATGGCGGAGGCAGACGGTCCGACGAAGGTGAGGCCTGCCGCTTCGACGGCCTCGACGAAATCGGGGTTCTCCGAGAGGAAGCCGTAGCCCGGGTGGATCGCGTCCGCACCCGTCCGCCGCGCGGCCTCGATGATCGTGTCGCCCTTCAGATAGCTGTCCGACACTGGCGCGGGCCCGATCCTGACGGCTTCGTCGGCCAGCCCGACATGCAGCGCATCGGCGTCCGCGTCCGAAAAGACGGCGACCGTGCGTACGCCGATCCGCCGCGCGGTGCGGATGACGCGGCAGGCGATCTCGCCGCGGTTCGCGATGAGGAGGGTGGAGATCATGGGTCTGGCCTCACATCCGAAACACGCCGAAGCGCGTCTCGTCTATCGGCGCGTTGAGCGCGGCCGAGAGGGAGAGCGCCAGCGTCTCGCGCGTGCGGCGCGGGTCGACGATACCGTCGTCCCAGAGGCGGGCCGAGGCGTAGAGCGGGTGGGACTGCTCGGCGAACATGTCGATGGTGGGTCGCTTGAAGGCGGCCTCCTCGTCGGCCGACCAGTCGCCACCCTTCGCCTCGATGCCGGCGCGCTTCACCTGCGCCAGGACGCCCGCCGCCTGCTCGCCGCCCATCACCGCGATGCGGCTGTTGGGCCAGGTCCACAGGAAACGGGGCGAGTAGGCGCGGCCGGCCATGCCGTAATTGCCGGCGCCATAGGACCCGCCGATCAGCATGGTCACCTTGGGAACCGAGGTGGTGGAGACGGCGGTGACGAGCTTGGCGCCGTTCTTGGCGATGCCGCCGGCCTCGTATTGCCTGCCCACCATGAAGCCGGTGATGTTCTGCAGGAAGACGAGCGGGATCTTGCGGGCCGAACAGAGCTCGACGAAATGCGCGCCCTTCAAGGCGCTCTCGGAAAAGAGCACGCCATTGTTGGCGACGATGCCGACGGGAATGCCCATCACATGCGCGAAGCCGCACACAAGGGTGGGCCCGTAGCGCGCCTTGAACTCGTCGAAGCGCGAGCCGTCGACGGTGCGGGCGATGATCTCGCGCACGTCGAACGGCGTCTTGGCGTCTGCCGGGACGACGCCGAGGATCTCTTCCGGGTCGTAGGCGGGGGCCTCGGTCGGCTCCAGCTGGACGGTCGAGGGCTTGGCACCGTTAAGATTGCCGACGATCCGGCGAGCGATGGCGAGCGCATGCGCGTCGTCCTCCGCCAGGTGGTCGGCGACGCCCGAAAGCCGGGTGTGGACGTCGCCGCCCCCCAGATCCTCGGCCGTCACGACCTCGCCCGTCGCGGCCCTCACCAGCGGTGGACCGGCGAGGAAGATCGTGCCCTGGTCGCGCACGATGATCGCCTCGTCGGACATGGCCGGCACATAGGCCCCGCCCGCCGTGCACGAGCCCATGACGACGGCGATCTGCGCGATGCCACGTGCCGACATCTGCGCCTGGTTGTAGAAGATGCGTCCGAAGTGGTCGCGGTCGGGGAAGACCTCGTCCTGGTTGGGTAGGTTGGCTCCACCCGAGTCGACGAGGTAGACGCAGGGGAGCCGGTTCTCGGCGGCGATTTCCTGCGCCCGGAGGTGCTTCTTCACCGTGAGGGGGTAATAGGTGCCGCCCTTCACCGTCGCGTCGTTGGCGACGACCATGACCTCGCGGCCCGCAACACGGCCGATGCCGGCGATGGCGCCCGCCGCCGGCACCTCGTCGCCATAGAGCCCGTTGGCCGCGAAGAGCCCAACCTCCAGGAAGGGCGAGCCCGGATCGAGCAGCCCCTCGACGCGGTCTCGCGGCAGCAGCTTGCCTCGCGAGACGTGCCGCTCGCGCGAGCGCTCGGTGCCGCCGGACAGGGCGCGGGCGGCAGCGTCTTTAACGGTGCCGAGCTGCGCCTCCATCGCGGCGCGGTTGGCAGCGAAGGCCTCGGAGCGGGGCGAGATCTGCGAGGTGAGGACCGGCACCGGCTTACGCCGTCTCTTTGAAGAGTTCGCGCCCGATCAGCATCCGGCGGACTTCCTGCGTGCCGGCGCCGATCTCGTAGAGCTTGGCGTCGCGAAGCAGGCGGCCTGTCGGATAGTCGTTGATGTAGCCGTTACCGCCGAGCGCCTGGATGGCCTCGAGGGCGACCTCGGTGGCGCGGGCAGAGGCATAGAGGAGGCAGCCGGCGGCGTCCTGACGTGTGGTCTCGTGCCGGTCGCAGGCATTGGCGACGGCATAGACATAGGCGCGGCTGGCGTTCATGGCCGTGTACATGTCGGCGATCTTGCCCTGCATGAGCTGAAACTCGCCGATCGCCTGGCCGAACTGCTCGCGCTCGTGAATGTAGGGCATTACCACGTCCATGCAGGCGGCCATGATGCCCAAGGGCCCGCCAGAGAGGACGACGCGCTCGTAGTCGAGCCCCGACATGAGGACTTTCACGCCGCGCCCCTCCTCGCCAAGGACGTTCTCGTAGGGCACGTCGCAGTCCTCGAAGACGAGCTCGCAGGTGTTGGATCCGCGCATGCCGAGCTTGTCGAGCTTCTGGGCGGTGGAGAATCCCGTCATACCCTTCTCGACGAGGAAGGCGGTTATGCCCTTGGCGCCGGCCGCCGGATCGGTCTTGGCGTAGACGACCAGCGTGTCGGCGTCCGGGCCGTTGGTGATCCACATCTTGTTGCCGTTGAGGACGAAGCGGTCGTTGCGCTTCTCGGCCCTGAGCTTCATCGAAACGACGTCCGAGCCCGCGCCCGGCTCCGACATCGCAAGCGCGCCGACATGCTCGCCGGAGACGAGCTTGGTGAGGTACTTCTCCTTTTGCGCCTCCGTCCCGTTCAACTTGATCTGGTTGACGCAGAGATTGGAGTGCGCGCCGTAGGAGAGGCCGACTGAGGCGGACGCGCGGCTGATCTCCTCGATCGCGACCGTGTGGGCGAGATAGCCCATGCCGGCGCCGCCATAGGCCTCGTCGACCGTGATGCCAAGGAGGCCGAGCGCGCCGAACTCGGCCCAGAGCTCGGAGGGAAACGCGTTCGTCCGGTCGATCTCCTCCGCGCGCGGGGCGATGCGCTCCTGCGCGAAGCGCCGCACGGTCTCGCGAAGGGCTTCGATGTCCTCGCCAAGGGCGAAGTTCAGGCTGGCGTCGAACATGGAGCGGCGTTTCCTCGTTTTGTCGGCACTATGGCCCGGCTTCTGCGGATATCAAACCCGCTCCATGGCCATCGCGGTCGCCTCGCCGCCGCCGATGCAGATGGAGGCGAGGCCCGTGCGGGCGTCCCTGGTCTCGAGCGCGTGGAGTAGGGTGACGAGGATGCGTGCGCCCGACGCGCCTATCGGGTGGCCGAGGGCGCAGGCGCCGCCGTGGACGTTGACGCGCTTGTGCCCGACGCCGGTCTCGCGCATGAACGCCATCGGAACGACGGCGAAGGCCTCGTTGACCTCGTAGAGATCGACGTCGCCCGCCGCCCAGCCGAGACGATCGAGCACCTTTCGGGCGGCGGGGACGGGTGCCGTCGTGAACCAGCCGGGCTCCTGCCCGTGCCCGGCCTGTGAGAGAAGGCGGGCGCGAACCGTGAGGCCGCGCGCCACGGCATCGCCCTCGCGCATCAGGACGAGCGCCGCCGCACCGTCCGAGATCGAGGAGGCGTTGGCAGCCGTCACCGTGCCGTCGGCGACGAAGGCGGGCTTCAGATGGGGGATCTTATCCGGACGGGCGAGGCGAGGCTGCTCGTCGGTGGCGACCGTCAGCGCCGCCTTGCGGGAAGCGACATCGATCGGCGCGATCTCGGCCTCGAAGCGACCCTCCGCCTGCGCCGCAGATGCGCGCTCCAGCGAGGCGAGGGCATAGGCATCCTGCGCCTCGCGGGTGAAACCGTAATGGCGCGCGCAATCCTCGGCGAAGGTGCCCATCAAGCGACCCTTGTCGTAGGCGTCCTCCAGCCCGTCGAGGAACATGTGGTCGATGGCGCCCGCATGGCCGAGCCGTGCGCCGGCCCGCATCTTGGGCAGCAGATAGGGGGCGCTGCTCATGCTCTCCATGCCGCCGGCGACCATCACGTCCGCCTCGCCCGCCCGCAGCTTCGTCGCGGCCTCCATGACCGTGCGCATGCCCGAGCCACACATCTTGTTGACCGTCGTCGCGGGCACGCTCCAGGACAGGCCGGCATGGTGCGCAGCCTGCCGCGCGGGCGCCTGGCCCTGGCCTGCGGGAAGGACGCAGCCCATCAGCACCTCGTCCACCTGCGTGCCGTCCAGGCCGGCATCCTCGAGAGCTGCGCGAATGGCTCGGCCGCCGAGCTCGGCGGCGCTCAGCGAAGCGAGTTCGCCCTGGAAGCCGCCGATGGGCGTGCGTTTCGCGCCGACGATGGCGATGGCGTCTGTCACGGGGATCGCTCCGTTCGCGCTGATGACGAGGCGATCTTAGAGCGCGAAACCAAGCCGTGGGGCAAGGCGTTACCAGTGAGCGCGCACGACCCGCGCAGGAGACCCCGCATCATGTCCGACGAGATCACGCTGCCAGACGCCTATGCCGCACAGCAGCACCTTCGCGAGGCGCTCGCGCTCGGGCCGGGCACCGTGCCGATGGCCGGCTTCGTCAACATGATCGGCGACGAGATCGAAGCGGCCCGCAAGGCCGGCCACGACGACGCGTTCATCGCCGGCAAGGTCTCCGAGGCGAGCGGCGTGAGGCTCACGGCCGACGATATCGCGAAGCACTACCAGTCGCGCGGCTAGCTCCGCTCGGCCAGGAGCGCCCGCGCGGTGATGACGCGCATGATCTCGTTGGTACCCTCCAGGATCTGGTGGACGCGCAGATCCCGCACGATCTTCTCGATCCCATAGTCGGCGAGATAGCCGTAGCCGCCATGGACCTGAAGCGCATCGTTGGCGACGCGAAAGCCCGTGTCGGTCACCAAACGCTTGGCCATGGCGCAGAACTTGGTGGCGTCGGGCGCCTTGGCGTCGAGCTTCCAAGCGGCCTGATAGAGGAAGGTGCGCGCGGCCTGCAGCTCGGTCTCCATGTCGGCCAGCTTGAACTGCAGCGCCTGGAACTGGTCGATGGAGCGCCCGAACGCCTTTCGCTCGCCGGCATAGCGCAAAGCCGCGTCGAGCGCGGCTTGCGCGCCGCCGAGGGAGCAGGCCGCGATGTTGAGCCGCCCGCCGTCTAGCCCCTTCATCGCATAGGAGAACCCGCGCCCCTCCTCGCCGAGAAGGTTGTCCGCCGGCACGTCCGCACAATCGAACTGGACTTCGGCCGTCGGCTGCGCCTTCCAGCCCATCTTGCGCTCCTGCGCGCCGAAGGAGAGGCCGGGCGTGCCGTTCTCTACGAGGAGGGCGGAGATGCCTTTTGGGCCTTCCTCGCCGGTGCGGACCATGGTGACGTAGACATCCGCCATCCCGCCGCCCGAGATGAAGGCCTTCGCGCCCGACAGCGAATAGCCCGCATTGGTGCGTGCGGCCCTGGTGCGCAGCGCCGCCGCGTCGGATCCGGAGCCGGGCTCGGTCAGGCAATAGGCGGCGATGAGGTCGGCTCTGGCGAGGCGCGGCACCCAGGCCGCGCGCATGGCGTCGGAGCCGAAGGCGTCGATCATCCAGGCGCACATGTTGTGGATCGACAGGAACGCCGCGATCGACGGGCATCCCTTCGACAGGGCCTCGAAGATGAGGACGGCGTCGAGCCGGCCGAGGCCGGAGCCGCCATGTTCCTCCCCCGTGTAGATGGCCGCCATGCCAAGCTCGGCGGCTTCCTTCATGATAGGCGTCGGAAAGATGCCGCTCTCGTCCCACTCGAGGGCCTTCGGCGCCAGCCGCTCGGCGGCAAACTGGCCTGCCATGTCGCGGATCGCGGTCTGTTCGTCGGAGAGGGCGAAGTCCAAGGCGGGCGTCCTAGAAGGTGTGGTTGGCGGCGATCTGGTTCCGGAGGGGGGCCGGTCTCTCACTCGGCCGCGATGGGAAGCGATGCCTCGGCGGTGGGGCTGGCTGGGCGATCGAGCCTTTCCAAAAGCCTCGTCCGTCGACTCTCGACATCTACCCGCGCCGCATCCTTGACCAGCCCGAAGCCGCGCAGATCCTGCGGCAACGCGAGGAGTTGCGCGACGGTGCCGGCGTTGCCCGCGTCCAGCCTGGCGAGCGTGCGCGTCATCAGCGCTTCGTAGTCCGCGATATCGCGCCGTTCCTGGCTTCGCTCGGCGCTGTAGCCGAAGAGATCGAACGGCGTACCGCGGAGGCGTTTCATACGGGCCAGGAGGCGGAAGAGTGTCAGCGTCCAGGGGCCGAACTGGCGCTTCCTGGGGCGCCCGTTCGCGTCACGGCCCGGCAGGAAAGGCGGGGCGAGGTTGAAGACGACGCGCGTTTCGCCCTCGAACTGCGCCTTGAGCCCCTCGACGAAACGCGTGTCGGTGAAGAGTCGCGCCGTCTCGTACTCATCCTTGTAGGCAAGGAGCTTGGCATAGGAAATCGCGACCGCGCGGGGGATGGCATCATCGAGCCCCCGGTCCTCTGCCACCCGCATGGCGTATTCGACGCGCTCGGCATAGCGCCGCGCCAATGCGGCATCCTGATAGGCCGTCAGATGCGCGGTGCGGTGGGCAACGATCTCGCCTAGCGCCATCTCGGAGAGCGACTTCGGTTGCTCGGGCTCGGCGCCGAGCGCCTTCACGGCCTCCGGGTCGTGCGCGAGGAGCCGGCCCCAGGCGAAAGCGGAGAGATTGGCCTTCACGGCCACGCCGTTGAGCCGGATCGCCTCTTCAATCGCGTCCCCGCCAATGGGCACGAGGCCGGCTTGCCAGGCAAAGCCCAGCATCATGATGTTGGTCGCGATGGCATCGCCCGCGACGGCTTCGGCGACCTTTGTGAAGTCGTGGAAATGCGAGCCCTCGTCGACGGCCTTCCTGATCGCGCGCTCCACGCCGGCCCGCTGGAAGTCGAAATCGCGCGCGTGAACGAAGTCGGCGACCGGCGTCAACGCCGTGTTGACGACCGCAACCGTCCGCTCCGGCCTGCAAAGCGTCGCGCCCTCCTTGGAGGCCGCCACGACATCGTCGGCCGCAAGGAGGAGGTCCGCGCCTCCATTGACGATGCGCGGGCTCGTGACGTCCTCGGACGCGGCGCCGATCCGCACATGGCTGATGACCGCGCCGCCCTTCTGCGCGAGGCCCGCCATGTCGAGGATCATCGGCGCCCGGCCATCGAGATGGGCCGCCATGCCGAGGATCGCACCGATGGTAAGGACGCCCGTACCCCCGACACCGGTGACGGCAATGTTCCAGGGCCGTGCGGAGATGTCGGGAAGCGTGGGTGCGGGAAGATGTGAGGCGTCGGCGTTCTGCGCCGCGCGCTTCTTGAGGTCGCCGCCCAGCACCGTCACGAAGGAAGGGCAGAAGCCCTTGAGGCAGGAATAGTCCTTGTTGCAGGTCGACTGGTTGATGCGCCGCTTGCGCCCCATCGGCGTCTCCAAGGGCTCGACCGAGACGCAGTTAGACTGGACCGAGCAATCGCCGCAGCCCTCGCAGACGGCAGGATTGATGAAGACGCGCTTCTTGGGGTCCTCCATGAGGCCGCGCTTGCGGCGCCGGCGCTTCTCGGCCGCGCAGGTCTGCTCGTAGACGATGGCGGAGGTGCCGGGGATCTCGCGGACCGTGCGGCTGATGGTATCGAGCTCGTCGCGGTGGTGGACCGTCACGCCGGGGGCGAGGTCGGCCGGATCGTAGACGTCCGGCCTGTCGGAGAGAAGGTAGATCGGCGAGACGCCCTCGCCGTGCAGTTGGTGCGTGATGATCTCGGGGCTGAGCGCCCCGTCATGCGTCTGCCCGCCCGTCATCGCGACGGCGTCGTTGTAGAGCACCTTGTAGGTGATGTTGGCCTTGGCCGCGACGCTGGCGCGGATGGCGAGAAGGCCGGAATGGAAATAGGTGCCGTCGCCGAGATTGGCGAAGCGGTGTGCCTCGTCCGTGAAGTGCTGGATGGCCGACCAGGGCACGCCCTCGCCGCCCATCTGCGTGAAGGTGTCGGTGTCGCGATCCATCCAGGTGACCATGTAGTGGCACCCGATGCCGGCCATGGCCTTGGAGCCCTTGGGGACCGTGGTCGAGGTGTTGTGCGGGCAGCCGGAGCAGTAGTAGGGCAGGCGCGCGACCGGGGCGCGATGCCCTTCGCTAAGCCGCTTACGCTCCTCCAGATAGTCGAGCTTGTCGGTGATGCGGGCCTTGAGGCTCTCGTCGAAATCGAGGGAGAGCAGCCGGCGGGCGAGCATGCGGGCCGTCTCGCCCACAGTGAGCATCGCGGAATGCGACAGGAGCCGTCGGTCCGCCTCGTCGAACTTGCCGACGATGCGGGGGCGCACGTCCGCCCGCCAGTTGAAAAGCTGCTGCTTGATCTGGTTCTCGATGATTTCGCGCCGCTCCTCGACGACGAAGACCTCCTCCAGCCCTTCGGAAAAGTGGCGGATGCCCTCGGGTTCGAGCGGCCAGGGCATGCGCACCTTGTAGAGGCGAAGGCCTATGACGCGGGCTTCCGCCTCGCCGATCTCGAGCTCGCGCAGGGCCTGGCGCACGTCCTCATAGGCCTTGCCGGAAGCGACGATGCCGTAGCGGGCGCGAGGGCTGTCGAGCGTGACCTGATCGACGCCGTTGGCGCGGGCGAAGGCGATGGCGGCGTAGCCCTTGTCCTCCTGCAGCCGCTCGTCCTGGATGAGCGGCGGGTCGGGCCAGCGCAGCGAAAGCCCGCCCGCCGGCATCTCGAAATCGTCGGGCGGCACGAAGGTGCGCATCTCGCCCGCCAGATCGACGACGCCGGTCGTCTCGACCGTGTCGGAGATGAACTTCATGCCGACCCAGCAGCCCGAATAGCGGCTCATCGCGATGCCGAGGAGCCCCATCTCGAGGAATTCCTGCACCGAGGACGGGTAGAGGACAGGGATCAGCGCCGCCATGAAGGCGTGGTCCGACTGGTGCGGCACGGTGGAAGACTTGCAGGCGTGGTCGTCTCCCGCCAGCGCGAGGACGCCGCCATGCTTCGACGTGCCGGCCGCGTTGGCGTGCTTGAAGACGTCGCCGCAGCGGTCGACGCCCGGTCCCTTGCCGTACCAGAGGCCGACGACGCCGTCCTTCCTCGCGCCCGGGCTCAACGGCACCTGCTGCGTGCCCCAGATGGCCGTCGCCGCCAACTCCTCGTTGAGACCGGGCTGGAAGACGACGTCGTGGGCGCTGAGATGCCGCTTGGCGCGGGCAAGCTCCATGTCGTAGGCGCCGAGCGGCGATCCGCGATAGCCGGTGACGAATGCGCCCGTGTTGAGCCCCGCCGCCCTGTCGCGCCGCATCTGCGTCATCGGCAGTCGGACGAGGGCCTGCGTGCCGGTGAGGAAGACGCGGCCTTCGGTGGCTGTGTACTTGTCGTCGAGCGAGATCGGTTTGGTCATGGCGCGAAGCACCTTGCGCTGAGCCCTCGCGAGATGCGCGGTAGGGCCGGTTCACGTTTGGGCCGAACCTACACCGGATCGCGGGACGTGCGCCATGACGATCGCGACGGCTTGACCGCGCGGCCTCATCCGCGCGAGCCTTGGCCATGACCCTCGACCCAGCACGCTCCCAACTCCTCCTCGTCGACATGCAGACCCGGCTGATGCCGAGCATGGACGATATCGACGGCGTGACGTCGCGATGCCGCGCCTTGATCGAGGGCGCGCGGGCCTTCGGCGTGCCGGTGCTGGCCTCCGAGCAGTATCCGGAGGGGCTCGGATCGACGGATGCCGGCCTGGCCGATGCGCTCGGCAACGCGCCCCGGCTGCCGAAGACCGACTTCTCGGCCGCCGCCGATCCCGCCATCAGGGCCGAGATCGACGCGCGACACGCGGAAGGGCAGGACACCGTCATCGTCGCCGGTATCGAGGCCCATGTCTGCGTGATGCAGACGGTGCTCGACCTCCTCGGCGCCGGCATCTCCGTCGCCGTCGTATCGGACGCCGTGACCGCACATGGGGCCGAGAACCGGCGCGCCGCGATCAAGCGGATGACGGATGCGGGCGCGGTGCTGCTGACGACCGAAATGGTGCTCTTCGAATGGGCCGGCTCGTCCCGCTCGCCGGCGTTCAAGACGGTCTCGAAGCTGGTGCGGGGCCTGCGCGAGGGCTGACTATCCGACGCGCCTCTGGTCGTCGATCACCTTGCCATCGTTGGGCAGCGAGCCCGACGCGACGACGACGATCTCGGCGCGGATGCCGCAGGTCGTGCGAACGGCGTCGGCCAGCCCATCGACGATGGCGTCGGTGGGGGCCTCCACGAGGAGGCGGGCGTTGTCATGCCCGCCATCCTCGGTGATCTCCAGCCGTGCCTTCCTGGCGCCTTCGACCTTGGCGAGGGCGGCGGCGATCTGCGTGGGACGCACGAACATGCCGCGCACCTTCGCCGTCTGGTCGGCGCGGCCCATCCAGCCCTTGAGCCGCGCGTTGGTGCGCGAGCCGTCCGCCGGCGGCAAAAGCATGGAAAGATCGCCGGTGGCGAAGCGGATGAGCGGGTAGTGGTGCGAGAAGGTCGTCACGACGACCTCTCCGACATCGCCGTCGGGCACCGGATCGCCGGTGCCGGGGCGGACGATCTCCACAATGACGTCCTCGTCCAGCACGAGCCCTTCCACGCCCTCGACTTCGTAGGCGACGAGGCCAAGCTCGGCGGTGCCGTAGCATTCACGAACGCTGACGCCGTGGTCGCCATACCACTCGCGCAGACTCGGAAAGAGCGGACCGCCGGTGACGAGGGCCCTGGCGATCGAGGTCAGCGGCGCGCCGGCTTCCTCCGCCGCCTCCATGATGCGTTTCAGGAAATCGGGCGTGCCGGTATAGGCGGTGAGGCCGAGCCGGCGCACGGCATCGGCCTGCGCCTCCGTCTGGCCGACGCCGCCCGGATAGACGGCGCAGCCGAGCGCCCGGGCCGCGCCGTCGAACATGAAGCCGGCCGGCGTGACATGGTAGGCGAAGGCGTTGAGGACGCGGTCGCGACCGGTGAAGCCGGCGGCGTGGAGCGCCCGGGCCATCCGCCAGGCGTCGCCGCCCTCCATCTGCGGCTCGGCTATGGGGCCGGGCGAGATGTAGAGGCGATGCGGTGCCGGGGCCTGGTCAGGAACGAGGCCGCCGAAGGGCGGGTCGACCGCCTGCAATTCGGGAAGGTCGGATTTCGCAAGGATGGGCAGTATGGCGAGGTCGGCGCGGGTCCGCAGTGCGTCCGTCGCGATATCGGGGAGGGTTCGCGCATAGTGCGGCGCGGCGCGCGCGGCCTCGACGGTCGCCCGAAGAGCATCCATCAGCGCGGTCTCGCGCGCTTCGGCGGAGCGGGTCTCGGCCTCGTCGTAGGGAGCGATGGTCATGGTCGGCCTGTCCTGTCGGTGGGGGGGGGCGGGGCGCCTGGGGAAGCGTTCCATGCTCGAGATGACAGGGCGCTTGCCTACAGCCAGCGCTTGCGGCGGCGGAACGACTTGACCGACTTGAAAGAGCGCCGCTCGCCGCCGCCGAGATAGAACTCCTTCACGTCCTCGTTGTCGGCCAACTCGTCGGCCGGGCCGTCCAGCACGATCTTGCCGTTCTCCATGATGTAGCCATCGTCGGCCGCCTTCAGCGCCATGTTGGCGTTCTGCTCGACGAGGAGGATGGAGAGGCCGAGTTCCTCGTTCATGCGCCGGATGATGCCGAACACCTCCTTCACGAGGAGCGGCGAGAGGCCCATCGACGGCTCGTCCATGAGGATGAGCTTCGGGCGCGCCATAAGCGCGCGGCCGATGGCGAGCATCTGCTGTTCGCCGCCGGAGAGATAGCCCGCCAGCCCCGTGCGCTCGCGCAGCCGGGGGAAGTATTGATAGACCTGCTCGATATCGCCCTTCACGTCGGCCTGTGGGCGGGTGAAGGCGCCGAGCGTGAGGTTCTCGGTGATCGTCATGTCCTGGACGATGCCGCGTCCTTCCATGACGAGGAAGATGCCGTCCTTGACCTTCCTGTCGGGCGGCAGGCGCGTGACGTCGCGCCCGTCATAGGTCACGGTCCCGCGCGTGACCTCGCCGTCCTCGGTGTGGAGGAGCCCGGCGATGGCTTTCAGCGTCGTCGACTTTCCGGCACCGTTGGCACCCAGGAGCGCGGTGATCCTGCCGCGCCGGACCGACATCGACATGCCACGCAGCACGAGGATGACGTCGTTGAAGACGACCTCGACATTGTTGAGCGCGAGGACGTCGTCGTTCTCGGCGACGGGGGCGGCAGCGGCCGTGTCGAGAGCCAGTGACATGTCAGTCTCCTCGACCGATCTTGGATCGGCCCTTCCCGGACGCGGGAAGGGCCCTTCGTATGCGGCGCGTCGGCGCGAGCTGGACCTACTGGCCCAGCCAATCGTCGCGGCGCGGCAACTCCGTCTGCGCGATGGTCTCGATCACGGCCTCGCCGCCCTCATAGGAGCCGCGATTGATGGTCACGGTCATCAGGCCGCGATGGTCCTCG
The DNA here is from genome assembly GCA_963799285.1 of uncultured Alphaproteobacteria bacterium. Lineage (GTDB taxonomy): Bacteria > Pseudomonadota > Alphaproteobacteria > Rhizobiales > CAWCWK01 > CAWCWK01. The sequence goes on along the minus strand of CAWCWK010000004.1, from coordinate 2,012,135 downwards.
TCGGTCCAGTTGGACGGTGAGCAGACACCCTCCAGCCCGGCGGGGACCCAGTTGCCCTCGGCCGACTTGGCGTACATGCCGGCCCGGATGTTCTCGCCCGTGATGCCGCCATTGGCCTTGGCCCACTCCATCGCCTCCTTCATGTAGTAGGCGACGCAGATGCCGCGGATGTAGTGGTGGGTCGGGCGCTCCTCGCCGACCGAGCCGTTCTCCGCGATGGTCCGCACCAGCGCCATGCCCGGCACGTCCGCGCCGAAGAAGGGCGTCGAGGACGGGAAGATGAGGCCCTGCGCCTCGGCCGCCTCGACTGTCTGGTAGTCGCCGGCCCAAGGGTTGCCCATGTAGGTCGCCTCGACGCCGACCGTGTCGCAGGACTTGAGGAGCGAGACGACCGAGCCGCCCAGGTTGCCCATGTAGACGTATTGGGCGCCCGACTCCTTGATCGTCAGGCACTGCGCCTTGAAGTCGCCGGGCGCGAGCGGCACCACGACGGGCGTCGCGACGGTGAAGCCGAGTTCCTCGGCATAGGCCGTACAGGCGGCCTTGGGCGCGTTCGGATAGGGATGGTTGTCGCCGGTATAGACGAAGGTCGGCGTCTCGATGCCCTTGCCCTCGGCATCCTCGTAGGCCCACTGGACCATGGCTCGGCAGGCGTCGGAATAGCTCGGCCCGTAGAAGAAGTTGTAGGGCGCGGCGATCTTGGTGTTCGGGTTCTTGGCCTGAGGATCGGTGAGATGGGCGGAGTAGGAGGCCGAATAGTTCGGGATCTGGTCGCGCGCGACGAAGGAGATGAGAGCTTCGGTATCGGCCGTGCCCCATCCTTGCATGGCGACCATGCCATTGCCGGTCCAGCGCTTGTAGTTCGCGATCGCGTCCGGGACCTTGTAGGCGTAGTCGACCGAATCGAGCTCGATCATGGTGCCGTCGATACCGCCATCGGCGTTGATCTGCTTGACGGCATCGGAGACCCCGGGGCCGTATTGCTTGCCGACGAAGGCGGTGGGGCCGGTATAGTCGACGAGGTGGCCGACGAGGACGGAGTCCTGCGCCTGTGCGATGCCGGCCGTCAGCGCCGTGGCGGCGAGAAGCGTGGTCAGTCTCAACATGTCTTTCCTCCGATATGCCCCGTCTGTCGCGAGGCTCATACTGCAGGACCCTGCCACAGGGCGGGGGTGGTTGTCGTCCTCGTCTTTAGTGAGAGAACGGATAGAGCTTCCACGAGGCGCGCATCAGCTGCCAGCGATGGATGAGGCCCTCGGGCTCCAGCACGAGGAAGAGGATGATCGCGGCGCCGACCGACATCTGCTTGATGTAGGCGGTGCCCTGCGCGATTGCGGGAAAGACGTCGGCCAGCCCGGAGGCGAAGATCTCCATCACCTGCGGTAGCAAGAGGATGAACGCCGCCCCCAGGAGCGATCCCGCCACGCTGCCCAGCCCCCCGATGATGATCATCGCAAGGAACTCGATCGACAATAGGATCGTGAAGCCCTCGCCCGAAACGTAGCCCAGATAGTGCCCGTAGAGCGCACCGCCTATGCCGGCGAAGAAGGAGGCGATGCCGAAGCTCGTAACCCGGTAGCGGGTGAGGTTGATGCCCATGATCTCGGCGGAGAGATAGTGGTCGCGTACGGCGACGAGAGCGCGCCCGTCCCGCGTGCGCATCAGATTGGAGACGCCGACGAAGCTGACGACGACCCAGAAGAGGACGAGGTAGAAATAGCGGCTGTCGGTGTTGAGCGGATAGCCGAAGAACGACGCCGTCTCGGCGACCGAGCCGTAGGGGCCGCCGGTGAACCAGGCCGCCCTCGCGAAGAAGTCCTGAAGGATAAATTGCGCGGCCAGCGTCGCGATGGCGAGGTAGAGGCCTTTGAGGCGCGCGGCCGGCAAGCCGAAGATCATGCCCACCGCCGTCGTCATCAGCCCGGCGAGCGGGATGGCGATGAGGACCGGGATCCCCTTGCCCGACAGCCAGGCCGAGGCGAAGGCGCCGAAGCCGAAGAAGGCGGCGTGGCCGAGCGAGATCTGGCCGGTGAAGCCCGTTACGACGTTGAGACCGAGCGCCGCGACGCCATAGATGCCGATGAGGATCAGCTGCGACGTCCAGTAGTTGCTCCCGAGCAGGGGCACGAAGAGGGCCGCGATGACGAGCGCGATGACCGCGTTCCGCGCCCCCCGCGTCTGGAAGAGCGTCTGGTCGGCGCGATAGGAAGAGCGAAAGTCGCCGGCCGGGCGGGGATTGGGAACTGCCACGCTATATCCGCTCGATGTCTGGTGTGCCGAAGAGGCCGTAGGGGCGGATCATCAGGATGATGATGAGCACGTAGAAGGGCGCGACCGCGTACATGTTGCCGACCTGAAGGTATTGGCCGTCGACGAACTCGGCCATGTTCTCCAGCACCCCGATGATGAGCCCGCCGACGATGGCGCCGACGATCGAGTCGAGCCCGCCGACGATGACGGCCGGGAAGACCTTGATGCCGATGACGGCGAGCGAGTTGGACACGGCCGAGACGAGCCCGATAACGACGCCGGCGACCCCTGAGACGACCGCCGAGATCGCCCAGGCCATGGCGAAGACCCGTCCGACCGAGACGCCAAGGGACTGCGCGACCTGCTGGTTGTAGGCTGTAGCGCGCATGGCCAGGCCCCAGCGGGAGAATTTGAAGAAGTAGAAGAAGGCCGCCATGATGAGGAGGCTGAGGACGAGGCTCATCAGGTAGGCCGTCTCGACGTTGAGGCCGCCGATCGAGACGGAGCCGGTGCCGAAGACGTCCGGAAAGCGCACGGCCGAGTTGCCGAACACCCAATTCATCAGCGCCTGCATGAAGATCGACAAACCGATCGTCGCCATGATGACGGAGATGACCGGCTCGCCGACGAGCGGGCGCAGCAGGACGACCTGCACGATGATGCCGAAGAGCGTCATGAAGAGGAGGGTGAAGGCGAAGGCGGCCCAGAAGGGCAGGCCCATGTTCAGCACCAGCGACAGGCACACCCAGGCGCCCAGCACCACGAACTCGCCCTGCGCGAAGTTCACGACCTGCGTCGACTTGTAGATCAACACGAAGCACATCGCGACCACGCCGTAGAGCATGCCGACGATGACGCCGTTGATGAGGAGCTGGAGGAAGAGGGTCCAGTTCATGAGGCGGTGCCCTCTCGTATGATGTCCCTTCTCCCGTCGGGGATAAGGCGGCCGGGCGACGGTGAGCGTCGCGGTCGGTCGTGTGCTTCTCGCGCGCCCTCAGGCGCCCTTCGGGCATCTTCTCCCCGAGGGGAGAAGGAGGGATAGGGGTATCGTTCGGCGTTCACTCCGCCGCCTCCAGCATCGCCGGCGCATCGCCCAGGCGCTCGATCGGCAGCTTGGTCACGACGCGTTGGCTCGATCCGTCCTGGAAGCGGATGACGGTGTCGATGTCGACGAAGGGCGCGTCGGAATAGATCGAATCGATGATCGTGCCGTAGGTCTCCGCGATCACGCCGCGCCGCACCTTCTTGGTGCGCGTCAGCTCGCCGTCGTCGGCGTCCAACTCCTTGTAGAGGAGGACGAACTTGGTGATCCGCTGCGCGGGCGGCAGGGTGTCGTTCACGCGTTCGACCTCCTCGCGGATGAGGTCGTAGACCTCGCGGCGCGAGGCGAGGTCGGAATAGGTGGTGAAGCTGATCCGGCGCTCCTCGGCCCATTTGGAGACGATCGGGTAGCGGATGCAGATCATCGCGGCGATATGGTCGCGATCCTTGCCGAGGATGACGGCCTCGGCGATGTAGGTCGAGAACTTGAGCTTGTTCTCGATGAATTGCGGCGAGAACCGCACGCCCCGCGCCGTCTCGGCCAGGTCCTTGATGCGGTCGATGACGACGAGATGGTGCTTGTCCGTCAGGTAGCCGGCGTCGCCGGTCTGGAACCAGCCGTCGGGCGTGAAGCTCTCCGCCGTCGCCGCGTCGTTCTTGTAGTAGCCCGTCATCATGTTGGGATGGCGGACCAGCACCTCGCCGAGGCCTTCCGGATCGGGATCGCGGATCATCAGCTCACAGCCCGGCATGGGCAGCCCGACGGTCTCGTTGTCCACCTCGCCGTCGGCATGGATCGTGTGCGCGCCCATCGCCTCGGTCTGTCCGTAAAGCTGCTTGAGCGGCACGCCCATGGCCTGGAAGAAGCGGAACGTGTCCGGCCCCATCGCGGCACCGCCTGTCGCGGCCGACTTGAGCCGCGAGAAGCCCAGCCGATCGCGCAATTGGCGGTAGACGACGAAGTCGGCGAGGCCGGAGCGCCGGCCGCTCTCCATCGCCTTGGTGCCGGTCCTGACGCCCCAATCGTAGAGCGCGCGCTTCCAGCGGGTCGAATCCATCATCCGCGCGCGGATATCGGCCGCGACCTGCTCCCAGACCCGCGGCGAGAAGAGCTTGAAGGTCGGTCCGACTTCGCGGAGGTCCGACATCACGGTCGACTCCTCCTCGGCGAAATTCACCGTCATCCGCACGAGGTGGTTCCACGCGACGGAGTACATCTGCTCCATCACCCAGGAGAGGGGGAGCACGGCCACGTATTCGTCGCCCGGGCCGCGCGGATCGGCGCGCAGGTAGGAACGGGCATGGCCGAGGAATGCGTGACCCGTCCACATGGCGAGCTTGGGATTCGCGGTCGTGCCGGACGTGGTGCACAGGATCGCGACCTCATCGCCCGACGTCGCCGCGACGGCCGCATCGAACCAGTCGGGCTCACGTGCGAGCCGCTCCCGGCCCATCCGCTCCAGCTCCTCGATGGAGACGAGGCGCGGATCGTCGTATTTTCGCATGCCGCGGGTGTCGTGATAGACGATATGTCTGACACTCGGGATGCGATCCTCGAGGCCGAGGAACTTGTCGACCTGCTCCTCGTCCTCGGCCACCACGATCTTGGGGGCGGCGTAGTCGAGGAGGAAGGAGAGCTCCTCTCCCAAGGCATCGCGGTAGATGCCGAGGCTCATCGCGCGGCAGGTATGCGCTGCGACCTCGCCCCAGACCCATTCGGGCCGGTTGTCGCCGATGAGGGCGACGACGTCGCCGGGCGCGAGGCCGAGCTCCGCAAAGCCGGCCGCCATGGCGGAGACCCGGGCGCGCACCGAGGCCCAGGTATAGGGCACCCAGATGCCGAACTCCTTCTCGCGCTGCGCGACGTCGCCGGGGTGCTTCTCCGCGTTGTGACGAAGGAGCTTCGGCAGCGTATCGAGCCCTCGCGTCTCCACCAGAGCGGGGGAGGGCTCTGGCCAGGCGAAGTCGTCCCCCTTGGCCGCAAGCGGGCGGTTCACGTCGCTCATGCCGCTTCGTCCTCCTCGGCCAAGGCGTGCAGCACCTCGTCGTCTTCGCCGAGATAGGCGCGCTTGACGTGTTCGTCGGCCAGGACCTCGGCGGGCGTACCGGCGGAGATGACCTTCCCGAAGTCCAAGACGATGACACGGTCGGAGAGGTCCATGACGACGCCCATGTCATGCTCGATCATCACGATCGTCTGGCCGAACTCCTGATTGAGGTCGACGATGAAGCGGGCCATGTCTTCCTTCTCCTCGAGGTTCATGCCGGCCATCGGCTCGTCGAGAAGGATGAGGTCGGGCTCGATCGCCATCGCGCGGGCGAGCTCGACGCGCTTTCGCAGGCCGTAGGAGAGGGTGCCGGCGGCGAGCCCACGCACGTGCTGGATCTCGAGGAAGTCGATAATGTCCTCGACCCGCCGCCGTTCGGCCAATTCCTCGGCCTGCGCCCCGCCGACCCAGTAGAACATGCCCGTGAGCAGGTTGTTCTTCAGCTTGTGGTGGCGGCCGACGAGGATGTTGTCGAGCACGCTCATGTGACCGAAGAGCGCGAGGTTCTGGAACGTGCGGCCGATCCCCATGGATGCGCGGTCGTTGATCGAGCGGCCCTTGAGGGGCTCGCCCTTGTAGAGGACTTCCCCCTCGGTCGGCTTGTAGCGCCCCGAGATGCAGTTCAGCATCGAGGTCTTGCCGGCGCCGTTCGGGCCGATGATCGAGAAGAGCTCGCCCAGCTGGACCTCGAACGAGACGTGCGAGAGCGCTCTTACGCCGCCGAAGCGGAGCGACACGTCGCGGACTTCGAGAACGGGCGCACCGCCTCCCGAACGATCGTCGGCGCGTGATGTCGCCAAGGCGCGTTCCTCCCAGAACGTCGGCGGGCGAGAGCCCGCTCATCGGATGCGCGCTTCGATGTCTCTCGACTTCGCGCGCCCCATCTCACCCACCCGGCCCGCCATATGCAAGCCTCGCGGCGTCCACCTTCGCCCTAAGTCTAGGGTCCGGTCGGCGACCCGGCGTCCCGGCGCCATTCTCGGGCCGATGCCGGAGGATCATGAAGAGGAGAGGGCGGGAGCCGGGCCGACCTCAGGAGAAACGTCGTCCGGGCCGCGGCACCACGATCACAGGCGTCAGGTCGTCTGCGGGTTCCTGCTCCAAAGCCGGCCTTGCCGCGGCATGCGCACGCGCCGTTGCGGACCTTCACGACATGGACGCGCCGCCGTCGAGGTTGAGCACCGCGCCGGTCATGCCCTTGGACTGGTCGGAGGCGAGGTAGAAGACGAGGTTGGCGACATCCTCGGGGGCGAGCGGCCCGAGCAGCGATTTCCGGTAAAGCGGACTGTCGGGCGGGATGAGCGCCGCGACCCGCTCGGTCAGCACCACACCCGGCGCCATCACGTTGACGCGGATGTTGTGTGGCGCCCATTCGACCGCCATCGCGCGGCTCATCGCGAGGACGCCGCCCTTGGCGGCCGTATAGGCGTCCTGCCCGCGCGTGCCCATGACGGCTCGCAGGCTCGAAATGTTGACGATCGAGCCGCCGCCGCGCGCCACCATGTGCGGGATGATGGTCCGGCAGCCGAGCAGCGTCCCGAAGAGGTCGACGCGGATGGCGCGCCAGAACTCGTCGAGATCCATCTCGGTGACCGGCCCGTCCTTGCCCGAGCCGCCGCCTGCGTTGTTGAAGAGGACGTCGATGCCACCGAACCGCGCGACGGACGCCCGGGCCAAGGCCTTCCAGGCGTCCTCGTCGGTCACGTCGGCCTTGAAGGCGAACCCCTCGCCGCCCGCTTCCTCGGCGAGCCGTGCCGTCTCCTCGGCCCGCTCCAGCACCCAGTCGGCCGCGACGATATGCGCACCCTCGGAGGCCATCCGCAGGCAGGACGCGCGGCCGATGCCGGCGCCGGCACCCGTCACGAGCGCGACCTTGCCCGCCATCAGACCGGTCACGGCGCGGACCCGGTCGGCGTCAGATGAACGCCGCCCAGCACCTGCTCGGTCGGGGTCAGTTCGATGAGGCCGATATTGACGTGCGGCGGGGCATTGAGCGCGAAGAGGACTGCGCTCGCCACGTCGTCGGGCGAGAGCTCGGTGATGCCGGTGCGCTTGAAGGCCTCGATCTTCTCGCGGGGCAGCCCGCCGGCATCGTAGAATTCGGACGTCACGCGGCCGGGCGCGATCTCGGTCATCCGGATGCCGGTGCCCTTCAACTCGATCCGGAGATTCTGGCTCATCAGGTGGACCGCACCCTTCGACGCGCCGTAGAGCGCAGAGATGATGGGGTAGAGTCCGGCGATCGAGCCCATGTTGACGATATGCCCGCGCCCCTTGGCCTTCATGCCCGGGATCGCAGCGTGCAGCACGTGCAGAGGCGCGAGGACGTTCAGCCCGATCGACGCGTCGATCTCGTCGGCGCTCGTGTTGGTCAGGCCCTCGAAGCCCTGGCCGGAGCCGGCGTTGTTGACGACGACCTCGGGGTCGAGCGCGCGGACATAGTCCTCGACGGCGGCGAAGTCGCGCATGTCGAGCGTCTTCACGCGGCATCCGGTCTCGCCGGCGAGCGCCTCCAGACGGTCGGTGCGACGGGCGAGCGCCACGACGTCGTCGCCTTGCGCGCAAAGCCGACGGACGATCGCCGCGCCGATCCCGCTCGATGCGCCGGTGACGAGGATACTGCGATTCTGCTCTACCATCTCGGTCCCTTCCCTGATCGGGAAGAAGCTAGGGCCGGGCGAAGGGATGGCGACCTTAGAGCGTTTCGCCTTGCAGGAGTCGGGGCAGGTCGCCGGTCAATCCCGCCGCCTCGCGCACCAGCCATCCCTTCAGCGGGTCGGCCCCGTTCGTCAGGCGCAGGCCGAAGCTTCTGAGGGCGCGCAGGGGGCCGCTCCGGTTCGAGAAGAGACGGTTCAGCCCGTCCGTCGCGGCCGCCATCGTCACCACATCGGCGCGGCGCCAGCGCTCATAGGCCTCGAGCGTGGCGAGCGAGCCGATCTCGCGGCCCGTGCGGCGGGCGTCGACCAGCACTTCGGCGAGTGCGGCGATGTCCTTGAGCCCGATGTTGAGGCCTTGGCCGGCAATCGGGTGGATGACATGCGCCGCATCGCCCGCCAACGCGAAGCCCGGAGCGACGAAGCGGCGGGCGACGAGCAAGCGCAAGGGATAGGCCGCGCGGCCTCCGATCGGCGTCAGCCGCCCGAACTGGCGGCCGAACCGCTCGGTCAGCGCCTCGGTGAAATCGGCATCGTCCATCGCGAGGAACGCTTCCGCGTCTCCCGTCGCCTCCGTCCAGACGATGGACGACTGGTGTTGATGCGTCTCGTCGCCGATGAGGGGGAGGGTGGCGAAGGGGCCGGGCGGCAGGAAATGCTCGATCGCGCGGCCCTGGTGCGGGCGGGTGTGGGCGACGGTGCCGACGATGGCCGTCTGGGGATAGTCCCACCCAACGGTGCGAATGCCGGCCATCCGGCGCAGCGCCGAGCGCCCGCCATCGGCCGCAACGACGAGGTCGGCCGTCAGCGATCGCCCGTCGTCGAGCGTCAGCGTGCGCGGGTTCTCGCCCCCTAGTCCGACCGCGCGGACCGGCGCCTCGACCGCTACGCCGAGCGCGTCCGCGCGCGCGATGAGGGCTTGGCCCAGCGCCTTGTTGGGCACCATGTGCGCGAAGGGCTCACCGGGTTCGGGTTCGCCGTCGAAGGTGAGAAGGTGTGGGCGCACGAGCTCGTCGGCGGCACTGTCGGTCAGCACCATGTCGAGAATGGGCTGGGCCCTTTCCCCGACCGCCTCCCAGATCTCGAGCGTCTCCAGCATGCGTCGCGCGGCCGCCGTGATGGCCGAGGCACGGTAGTCGCCCTGCATGGGCGCGGCACAGGCACCGGTCCCTTGCGCCTTCGGACGCGGAGGCGCGGCGTCGAGCACGGTCACATCGAACCCGCCGGCCGATTTGAGGGCGATGGCGAGGCCCAGCCCCGTCAGTCCGCCACCGACAATCACGACGCGCGGATCGCCCGACCCCTTCGAAACCGGCATGTTCGTCACCCTTCGCTTCCTCGTCTCGGCCATCTGCCGCGACGGAACGGCTTGCCGCTCCGCCCGCGTCGTGAAATCACGGGGACACACCGCAGCGTCAGACCATCGCTCCGCCGCTCCGATGCCGCAACCAGTGACCTCGCAAGATAGGCTCAGTCCCGTGACCGACGAATCCGCCTCACGTCCCGCCGACGGTCAATCCGCCGCCATGCGCCCGGACGGCCCTTCCGGCCCCGGCGCGGAGAGTGCCGACCCGGCATCGGCCGTCGCGTCTTTGATGCGCACTCTCGATCTCGAGCCGCTGGAGCGCAACCTCTATCGCGGTCGCAGCCCCAAGGTCGGCTGGCAGCGCGTCTTCGGCGGCCAGGTGATCGGCCAGGCGCTCGTCGCCGCCGCGCGCACGATCGAGGAGACGGATGCCGAAGGCGAGACGGCAGGCGACCCCTGGGCGGCGCACTCGCTGCATGGCTACTTCATGCGGCCGGGCGATCCGGAGGTGCCGATTATCTATGAGGTCGACCGCATTCGGGACGGCAAGAGCTTCGCGACCCGGCGCGTGGTCGCGATCCAGCACGGCGCGGCGATCTTCTCCATGTCCGCTTCCTTCCACCGCCGCGAGGACGGGCCTGCCCATCAGTCCCCGATGCCCGACGTGCCGGCGCCCGACGATCTGCCGACGGAGGCGGAGGTGAAGGCCCGCTTTCTCGCCACCGCGCCCGAGCCCGTGCGCCGCTATTGGGAGCGTCCGCGCCCGATCGAACTTCGGCCCGTCGACATGGGCAGCTATCTGATGCGCAAGGACGGCGCCGCGGCCGTCAGCCACATCTGGATCCGCGCGACGGCTCCGCTGCCGGACGCGGCGGCCGTCCACCAATGCGTCCTCGCCTACGCAAGCGACATGACGCTGCTCGACACCTCGCTGCTCGCCACCGGCCGCTCGATATTCGATCAGGGCATCCAGGTCGCCTCACTTGACCACGCGCTCTGGTTCCACCGCCCGTTTCGCGCCGACGAATGGCTGCTCTACGCGCAGGACAGCCCGTCATCGGGCGCGTCGCGCGGCTTCGCGCGGGGCTCGATCTTCCGGCAGGACGGAACGCTCGTCGCTTCCGTCGCGCAGGAAGGGCTGACGCGCACGCGGGATCGGTAAGGCCGCGTCGCACTCCGATGTGATGTTGCGCTCTCTCGCACCCGCGCCCATCCATGCTATGCGGGCCGCGCCATGAGCCAGATGCAGACCGACACCGCGCGGGACGAAGCGCGCGACCCGCATTCCCTGACCGTTACCTTCGCGGACGGGCTGATGCTCGACGGCGGGACCCGCCTCGCGCCGCTCACCGTCGCCTACCAGACCTATGGCGAACTCAACGCCGACAAATCGAACGCCATACTCGTCTGCCACGCGTTGACGGGCGACCAGCACGCGGCCAACGACCACCCCGTCACCGGCAAGCCCGGCTGGTGGTCGCGCGCCATCGGGCCGGGGTCGGTCATCGATACGGAGCGCTATTTCGTCATCTGCGCCAATGTGCTCGGCTCCTGCCTCGGCACCACGGGCCCCGCCTCGCTCGACCCCGGGACGGGCCGGCCCTACGGCCTCGACTTCCCCGTGGTGACGATTCGCGACATGGTGGGGGCGCAAGCGCTTCTCGTCGATCACTTGGGCATCGGCCGGCTCTTCGCCGTCATCGGCGGCTCGATGGGCGGCATGCAGGTGTTGCAATGGGCCGCCGCCTTCCCGAGCCGCGTCTTCGCGGCCATGCCGATCGCGACGGCAGCGCGCCATTCGGCGCAGAACATCGCCTTCCACGAAGTCGGGCGGCAGGCCGTGATGGCGGATCCCGACTGGCGTGGCGGGCGCTATTGGGCGGAGGAGGCGATCCCGAGAAAGGGCCTCGGCGTCGCCCGCATGGCCGCGCACATCACCTATCTCTCGGAGGGCGCGCTGGCGCGAAAGTTCGGCCGTGGGCTGCAGGACCGTGATGCGCTCACCTTCGGCTTCGACGCCGACTTCCAGGTCGAGAGCTACCTGCGCCATCAGGGCGTCACCTTCGTCGAGCGCTTCGACGCCAACGCCTATCTCTACCTGACCCGCGCGATGGACTATTTCGATCTCGCCGCCGACCATGGCGGGCGCCTCGCCGACGCCTTTCGGGGGACGCGGACCCGCTTCTGCGTCGCCTCCTTCACCTCGGACTGGCTCTTCACGACGGCCGAGGCCCGCGTCGTCGTCCAAGCGCTCAACGCGTCGGGGGCGTCGGTCTCCTTCGTCGAGATCGAGTCGGACAAGGGCCACGACGCCTTCCTCCTCGACGAGCCGGAGCTCGACGGGGTGATGCGCGGCTTTCTCGACGGGGCCGCGCGGGCGGCGGGCCTGTCCTTGCCTTATGCCGGCGGGCTCAGCACGGGCGAGGCGGCATCGCCGGATGAGGCCATAGCGTCATGATCCAGATCATAGAACGGGCGCGCGACCTCAAGCGCGAGCGCGATGCGCTCGCGCGCGAGGCCGATGCGCGCGGCGACCTGCGCGCCATCGCCGATCTCGTCGAGCCCGGCACGCGCGTGCTCGACATCGGGTGCGAGGAGGGGGGGCTGATGGCCCTTCTCGAGGAGGAGCGCGGCGTCGACGCCCGGGGCATGGAGCTCGATCAGCGCTCCGTCAACGCGGCCGTCGCCAAGGGGCTGGCCGTCGTGCAGGGTGACGCCGATACCGACCTCACAGCCTACCCGGACGACGGCTTCGACACCGTCATCCTCAGCCGCACGATCCAGGCCACCCGCGCGCCGGAGACGGTGTTGCGCGAGATGCTGAGGATAGGGCGGCGCGTCATCGTTTCCTTCCCGAATTTCGGCTATTGGCGCTTTCGCGCGCAGCTGATGTTCGGCGGCCATATGCCGGTGACGGAATTTCTCGACTACACGTGGTACGAGACCCCCAACATCCACTTCTGCACGGTCACCGATTTTCTCGACCTCTGCGACGTCGCCGGCGCGCGCGTGGAGCGTGCCATCGCCTTCAATGCCTATGGGCGCCGGATGCGGTTCGGGTCGGGGACGGTCGAATCGGTCGCGAGGCCGGAGGCCGAGGCGGGGGACGGGCGGCGCGGCGTGCCTCTCTGGCTCATCAACCTCCTGGCCGAGCAGGCCGTGATGGTACTGAGTCGCAAGGACTGATCCCGCGCGCCGTGCGGGCCGCCTGCGGCGCGGTCGCAGGGCGCCAGTTGAGCGTCCAGGCCTTCTCTCCGTCGATGGCCACCAGCCCCGGCGACCCCGACTTCATCGCCTCCACGATGACGACGCCCGAGAAGGACGCCCAACCGAAGCGCCCGATCCGCTCGATCGCGAGCGTGGTCGAGGCGCCGAGGCGCGCGACCGCAGGCGGCCAGTGCAGCGCTTCCGACCAGGTGACGGGCGTGAAGCCGGTCTCGCCGAGCATCCGCGTCAGCTGTCCGCGCGAATAGGGCCGGCCCGAACCGAAGGGCGACGTGTCGAACCGGGCCCAGGTGCCGCGCCGGTTGGGCACCACGATCATCAGCCGGGCGTTCGGCGCCATCACGCGGTGCACTTCCTGGAGCGTCAGCCGCGGGCGCTGCGCCTCTTCCAGCATGTGGATGAGAAGCACGCGGTCGAACATCGCGTCGACCACCGGCCAGTCCAGCGGATCGATGAGTGCGGTCAGGCCAGGCTCCCGCATCGGCCAGTGGCTGGAGCCGAGCCGGGCGGGCATGAAGGCCGCGACTCGCTCCGCCTCGCCACGAAAGCCCGCCAGATAAGGCGGCGCGAAACCGAGGCCGGCGACGCGCAGGCCCCGCACGTCCTGCCAGCGGGCCCGAATGCGCTGCACGATGAGCCGGCGTGCGAACTCGCCGACGGAGCGGGCGTCGGGCTTGCCGTAGAAGGCAAGGAGGTCCGAGACGTCGAGCGACACGGCCGGGAGACCCTTTCATGGCGAGGCCGATCTCCCAAGGCCGATGCCGGGCGATCGCGCGACGCGGCTGGCCGCCGCGCGCGACGAGCCTACATCACAAAGCCGATCCAATCACTTGAACATTCCGCTTGGGTATTTTGTCCGGACAATTTGTTGGCCAGTTCGCTTGGCCAGTTCGCTTGGCCGATCGATTCGGCCAATTCCCCCGTTCGGGTTAGACCATCCCGTCCCGTCACACGGACCCCACCGCCGCGAGGTTCCCATGCCGCTCGAAGTCCTGCTCGTTCCCTGCCTTGAAGACAATTACAACGTCATCCTCCACGAGGACGGCCGCACCGTCCTCATCGACGCGCCGGACGATCCGGCCATCATGGCGGTTCTGGAGGACCGTGAATGGCGCCTCGACGACATCCTGATCACGCATAACGACTGGGACCATGTCGATGGACTGCGCGACCTCAAGGACCGCTTCGGCGCGCGCGTCATAGGGCCGGCCAAGGACGCCGACGCGATCGGAAATGTCGATCTGCGGGTCTCGGGCGGAGATACGGTCGAAGTCCTGGGCCGCACCGTCTCGGTCATCGATACGCCGGGGCACACGCCCGGCCATATCAGCTACCACTTCGCGGACGACCGGCTCGCCTTCGTCGGCGATGCGCTCTTCGTGATGGGCTGCGGGCGGATGCGCGGCCAGCGTGCCAAGGAAATGTGGGAGGGGCTGGAACGGCTTCGCGCGCTGCCCGACGACACGGCGGTCTATGTTGGCCACGAGTACACCCAGTCCAACGCTCGCTTCGCCCTCTCCGTCGATCCCGGCAACGCCGCGCTGCTGATGCGCATGGAGGAGGTCGACCGGCTGCGCCGCGATGACCGCCCGACCGTGCCGACGACGATCCAGGCCGAAAAGGCCACCAATCCCTTTCTGCGGGCCGACACCGAGGAGATGGCCGAGGCCATGGGCATGTCGGGTACCGAGCCTTGGATGGTCTTTGGCGCGTTGCGGGCGGCCAAGGACGCGTTTTGATGTTCGCGGGCCGCAGCCTCGCCGAGATGAGCCCGCGCGAGATCGTCGCCGCCCTCGACCTCGCGCCGCATCCGGAAGGGGGGCACTACCGCCAGACCTTCCGCGACGAGGCAGGCGGAGGGCGCGGCGCTTCGACGGCGATCTACTATCTCCTCGAGGCCGGAGAGCACTCGCATTGGCACAAGGTGGACGCCGCCGAGGTCTGGCACTTCCATGCCGGCGGCCCGCTCGCGCTCACCCTCTCGCCCAACGGGCACGACGCGGAGGCCCATCGGCTCGGCCTCAACCTCGGTGCCGGCGAGCGCCCGCAGATCGTCGTGCCGGCCGGCTGGTGGCAGACGGCGGAGCCGCTGGGCGAATGGACCCTCGTCGGCTGTACCGTCGCGCCGGGCTTCGTCTTTGAGGGTTTCGAAATGGCACCCGATGACTGGTTCCCGAAACCGCGCGATACTCGGTCCGACCAAAACGAGACGAAGAGCGTACGATGACGAACGACATCGACACGAACCGGACCGTAACCCTGGACGTCCGCCCCGGCCCGTGCACCCATCTCGGCGAGACGAAGCCGGTGCAGCCATCGGCCCAGGGCTGCGAGGACTGTTTGAAGACCGGCGACGACTGGGTGCATCTGCGCATCTGCATGACCTGTGGCCATGTCGGCTGCTGCGATTCCTCGACGAACAAGCACGCGACCAAGCATTTCCAAGCGACGGCGCATCCCATCGTCCGCTCCATAGAGCCCGGCGAGGCCTGGGGTTTCTGCTACGAGGACGGAACGATGCTGAAGGCCCGTGGCTGAGGGCTGGTTCTTCGGGTCCTGGGAGGCGGTCGGCTGGGGCGTCGTCTCGGCCGTCGTCGTCTATGCCGCCATCATAGCGCTTACGCGGCTGGCCGGGCTACGCTCGCTCGCCTCGATGAGCGCCTACGACATGGCCATGACGGTCGCGATCGGATCGACGCTGGCCTCCGCGGTCGCGAGCCCCAACCCGGCGATCGTCCATACGCTAATCACGCTGGCCGTTCTCTTCGGCGCGCAGGTCGCCGTGGCGCAGATGCGCCTCTCGGGCAAGGCGGCCGCGCGGATGATCGACAACAAGCCGCTGCTCCTCGTCGAGGACGGGCGAATGCTGGAGGCCAATCTCGCGGCCGCCCGCGTGACGCCGGACGATCTGCGCGGCCAGTTGCGCCAGCAGGGTGTCGCGAGCCTGGAGGGTCTCACGGCCGTAGTGCTGGAGACGACGGGCGGCATCTCCGTGCTGACCGAGGCGCCCAGCCCGGAGATGATGCAGGGCGTGCGCCGGTCAGCCTGAGCGCCGCCGCACCATCTGCCAGGATGCGACAATGGCGCCGAGGGTAACGAGCGCGCAGGCGAGGACGACGCCCGACGTCAGGCTCGCCTGGCCGGCCGCGATGAGGACGAGCGTGGAGAGGACAGGTGCGCCATAGGACGCCGCGCCGAGCACCTTGATGTCGCCCCGCTTGCAGCCCCAGTCCCAGACGTAGAACGCACCCCCCACCGGCCCGAGTCCGAGCCCCAAGACGGCCAGCCAGGCCCCCCAACCGGGCGGCCAGACCGTTTCTTCGAAGAGGAGATGGAGCGTGAAGCTCAGCACCGCCGTCGCGAGGCAGAAGCCGGCGACGGCCTGGGTCGGCACCGAGCGTGCGAGCCGCGACAGCACGGAGTAGCCCGACCAGATGAGTGCGCAAGCGAAGGCGGCGAGGTAGCCGAGCGTATAGTTCGCGTCAAAGCCGGCCCCCAGCAGCTGCCCGCCCGCGCCCTCGCTGCCCCGCATCACGATCAGTCCGGCTCCCAAGAGCCCGAGAATGGCGCCGGCGATATGGTTGGAGCGCAGCGCCTCGCCCGGCAGCAGTGCCGAGAAGAGTACGATGAGGAGAGGCCAGAGATAGGCGATGAGGCTCGCCTCGACGGGCGGGGCGAGCTTGAGCGCCGTGAAATACATAGCGTGGTAGCCGAAGAGCCCGCCGACACCCAGAAGCCAGACCGGCCAGGGCTGCCGGGCGAGGCTCGCCAAGCCCCTCGGCCCCTCTGCGAGCAGCACCCATACGATCCCGATCACGCTTGCGACCGAGAAGGCGAGTGCGTTGAGGAGGAGCGGCGGCACGCCGCCCGTCAGCGTCGTCAGCAAGGCGAGGGCCGCCCACATCAGGACGGCGACGAGGCCGACCAGCGTCGCCCGCCCGGACGCTGCGACGGGCTTGCTCAACGGTTCAGACCCAGAGATAGGCGGTATAGGCGATGTATGTGACGAGGAACCCCGCACCGACGGCCCGTCCCAGAACGCCCCGCCACCAGCCGATCGCGAGGAGGAGCACGGTCGCGGCCAGCATGACCGGCACGTCGAAGGCCAGCACGCTCGCCGGTACCGGAATCGGCCCGACGAGCGCCGTAACGCCCATGATGCCGAGAATGTTGTAGATATTGGAGCCGAGCACGTTGCCGATCACGAGGCCGGCTTCCTTTCGGAGGGCTGCCGCGACGCTGGCGGCCAACTCGGGCAGCGACGTGCCGACCGCCACGATGGTGAGCCCGACCACGGTATCGGAGACGCCAAAAGTCTCCGCCAACCCGACAGCGCCATCGACGAGCAGCCTGCCGCCGATCAGAATGGCGACGAGACCGCCCAGCGCGAAGATGAGCGCGAGCGGCAGCGAAACGTCGGTATCCTTCGGGAGATCGTCGTCCTTGCGTTCGGCGAGCCAGGCATAGGCGATATAGGCGACGAGGCCGATAATAAGGATGACGCCCGCCAGCGCGCCGATGCGCCCGAAAATGGCCAGTCCGGCCAGCGCGAGCGCCGATAGGAGCATGACGCCGCCGTCGCGCCGCAATGCGTCCCGCCCCACCGGCACCGGGATCATGAGCGCCGCAACACCGAGGATGAGGAGAATATTGGCCGTATTGGAGCCCAGCACGTTGCCGAGCGCGACGCCGGGCGCGCCGGCCAGCACGGCTTGCACACAGGCCACGAGCTCAGGCGCCGAGGTGCCGAAGCCCAAGAGGACGACGCCGACGAACATTGGCGAGACGCCCGCCCGGTTCGCCAGCGCTACGGCGCCGCGCACGAGGCCTTCACCGCCGAGCAGCAACAGGACCAGCCCGGCGATGACGAGTACGGCGAGCATGGGCGCGAGACCTTGGAAGAACGGAGCGGAGACGGAAGGAGTTCGCACGGAGAACCCGGGCGCTTCCTCACATGGCCGATAGGGCGCGCGGCATCAAGAGCGGCCCGGTCGCTGGAGCCGTTTCTCCATCATCAGCACCGTCTTCCCGCTCATGGCGTTAAATCGCGAGAGCAGCCGGACGAAGCCGGAGCGCTCGTGAAAGGCGATCGACGCGGGGTTGGGTGGGTCCTCGTTGACCTCGCAGGTGAGCCGTGGAATGTCTCGCGCCTGCGCGATCCGCCCCGCGTCCTCATAAAGCGCGCGGCCGATGCCTTTGCCCTTCGCATCCGGGGAGACCATCACGCGGTCGATATAGAAGAAGGGCTCGTCGCTCGCCTCCTCGAACCAGCGATAGTTCAGGCTGTCATAGTCTGCGAGACCTCGCGGCATGCCGATGAGTGCGCCCATGCGCACGTCATCGCGCTTCGCTATGCGGGTGACGAGCGCCATGGAGAGGACCTCGCCGAGCGTTTCGATCGTTTCCTCGCAGATTTCGGCGACATAGGTGTTGTTGAGCGCCAGCAGCCAATCGGCGTCGCGATCCGGTTCGTAATCGCAAATGGTGAGGGACATCGGTGCTGCTAGCGGCGTCGAAGCGGGCGCGGGCGATCATTCGGCGCGACATCGACGACCGGTCCCGCGCCCCGCCGAAAGAGGTAGGCACCGAGCAGCCCCTGGTTTCGCGTGCGCAGGAACGGCTCGCGCAGCGCGTCGGTGTGGCGGCGGTTCGCGTTCTCGTCGTTGATCACGTAACCGGTATAGCCCGGACGCTCGGGTCCGTCGGAGAAGGCGAGGGCGGGGCCGGCGAGGGCGAGAGGGGCAAGCGTCAGGGCGGCTGTCATCGCGAGGGCGGTGCGGAGCATCGGGCGGGTCCTTGGGCTGCGGGTCTAGCCGCCAACATGGCGCGTCACTGCCGGTCTTGCCAGTGACTTGCGATCACCAAGCCGGCAACGGAAGGGCGATGCCGCCCTCCGCAGTGGCGTCAGGCCGCGCGGTCGATCAGGATCTCGCGCTTGCCGGCATGGTTGGCCGGGCCGACGATGCCCTGCTTTTCCATCTCTTCGATGATCGAGGCCGCTCGGTTGTAGCCGATGCCGAGGCGGCGCTGGATGTAGGAGGTCGACGCCTTCCCGTCCCGCAGGATGATCGAGAGGGCCTGATCGTAGGGATCGTCGGATTCGGGCGCGTGCCCGGACGTCTTCCCGCCCTTGCCGCCGCCCGCCGCAGGCTCCTCGTCGTCGTCGACCGTGATCTCATCGAGATAGTCGGGCGCGCCGAACGACTTGAGGTGGTTGACGACGTCCTCGACCTCGGCGTCCTCCACGAAGGGCCCGTGCACGCGGCTGATCCGCCCGCCGCCCTTCATGTAGAGCATGTCGCCCTGGCCGAGGAGCTGCTCGGCGCCCTGCTCTCCGAGGACGACGCGACTGTCGATCTTCGACGTGACCTGGAAGGAGATCCGGGTCGGGAAGTTCGCCTTGACGACGCCGGTGATGACGTCGGTCGAGGGGCGCTGCGTTGCCATGATGAGGTGGATGCCGGCCGCACGCGCCATCTGCGCCAAGCGCTGAATGGCGCCCTCGATGTCCTTGCCGGCGACCATCATCAGGTCGGCCATCTCGTCGACGATCACGACGATCATCGGCAAGGGCTTCAGCTCCATCTCTTCTGTCTCGTAGACCGGCTCACCCGTTTCGGGGTCGAACCCGGTCTGCACGGTGCGGGTGATGGCCTCGCCCTTATCGGCCGCTTCCTTCACGCGCTGATTGAAGCCCTCGATATTGCGCACGCCGAGCTTCGACATGGCGCGGTAGCGGTCCTCCATTTCGCGCACGGTCCACTTGAGGGCGACAACCGCCTTCTTCGGGTCCGTGACGACCGGCGAGAGAAGGTGGGGGATGCCGTCATAGACCGAGAGCTCGAGCATCTTCGGGTCGATCATGATGAGGCGGCACTGCTCGGGCGAGAGCCGGTAGAGCAGGCTCAGGATCATCGTGTTCACCGCGACCGACTTCCCCGAACCGGTGGTGCCGGCGATGAGGAGATGCGGCATGCGCGCGAGATCGGCCACGACGGGCTCGCCGCCGATCGTCTTGCCGAGGCACATCGGCAGGCGGGCTTTCGAGCTGTCGAACGCCTCGGCCTCCAGGATCTCGCGCAGGTAGACGGTCTGCCGGTTGCGATTGGGGAGTTCGATGCCGATGGCGTTGCGTCCCGGTACGACGGCGACGCGGGCCGAGATGGCGCTCATCGAGCGGGCGATGTCGTCGGCCAAGCCGATGACGCGGCTCGACTTGATGCCGGGGGCCGGGCAGAGCTCGTAGAGCGTCACGACGGGTCCGGGCCGAACGTCGACGATCTCGCCCCTGATCCCGAAATCGTCGAGTACGCCCTCCAGCATCTGCGCGTTGTCGCCGAGCTGGACGCGGCTCATCGCAGGGTCCTGCTGTTGCGGGCCGGGTAGGGAAAGAAGGTCGAGCGGCGGCGTCTCGTAGGAGCGCGCGGGGTCGTTCGCGGGTGGGGCGGCCGGGGGGGCGGCCTGCCTTGCCACGGGCGTCGGCGCGACCGGACGGATCGGCGTAGGCGCGACCCCGACGGGTCGGGGCGCCGGCGCGGGCTGCGGCGCGATCTCGGCCAAGGGCGCGTCCGCGTCTTCGTCCTCCGGATCGTCGAAGGCCAGCATCTCGAAGTCGCGAGGACGCGTGACTTCGAGCGCGGCCAGGCTTTGATGCGGTTCGGCCTCAGGCTCCGGAGTCGTCGGCTGACCGTCTCCGTCGTCGGCGGGCGCCGCTGCGGGCGGCGTCGCCTCGGGCGCAGGGCGGACCGCTCGCGGGGCAGGCTGCAACGGCGCGGGGTGTACCTCGACGGGCTCGCTGTAGGACGGCGCGGCGTAGATCGGCTCGGGCGCAGCGGCGAAGGCCGGTGCCTGGACGGCGAAGCCCGGCTCGCGGCGGGTGAAGGCGGGTTCCTGGCGCGTCTGCGGGTTGTCGTTCGACTCCACGGGTGCCGCGAACTTGGGCGGGCGTGGCTTCAGAAGCCTGGCGAAGGCGCCACGCGCGCTGATCGCGGCATGGGCAATGCCGCCGGCGGCGACCGCGAAGATGCCGGACCGGTCCGTCTCGTCGTCGTAGTCCTCGTCATCCTCGTCGTCTTGGGAGTGGATGACCGGCGCCCGACGGGTCTTCACGGGTTCCTCGACGCGCGGCTCGGGCTTGGCGCGCGGCATGGCGCGGACGGCATCGAGCGGCACCCGCATCGCGCTCGCATGGCGCAGTGCGAAGCCGGCCACGAGGAGGGCCAGCGCGGCCGAGATCTTGCCCGGCAGACCGATGCCCGCGAGGGACGACGCGATCATTCCATCCGTCAGATCGCCGACGACGCCGCCAAGGCCGGTCGGAAGCGGCCAGCTCATCGGCGTCGGCAGATGCGAGAGGAGGGCACCGACGAAGGGCAACCCGAGGAGAAGGACGAGAGCCCGCCCGCCGATGCGCGGCACGATCGCACCCACCATCCAGCGCCGCACCCATTCGAGCAGCACGACGAGGACCGCGATGCTGGCCAAGCCGAAGAGCTGCATCACCATGTCAGCGAAGACGGCGCCGCGCGCGCCCATCCAGTTGGTGACGGGGCCATCGGTCGCGTGATTGAGGCTCGGATCGTCCACCGACCAGGAGACGAGCGCCAGCGCCGCCATGCCGACCACGACCAGCAGCACGAGCGCCATGCCGCGCCGAAAGCGCCGCGTGTGCCCCTGCGCCGCCAGCGCATCCAGGAACGTCTCCCAACGCTCGCCTATAGTCCGGTTCAGCCGTACGCCCGCCATCGATGGCTTCCTCGTCGTCTAAGAGACGCGGAGGATAGGCGCGGCCCGGTAAAGGTGGCTTTAACTATGCAGATTGCCGCGGACGCCCCTGCACGCGGGTGTGAACCGGGCGGGCGAGTTCGCGATTGGCCGACGGTGCCCAGCGCCCTACCTTGCCGCACAGACAGAAACGGAGATGAGCGATGACAGCCTTCGATCACACACGCCGCAGCGCGCTGAAGACAGCCGGCCTTGCCGGCCTCGGCGTAGCGGCCCTCACCGTGCCAGCGCGCGCGGGCGGCCACACGGCGGCGGAGACTGCCTCGCTTCCCGATCGCCCGGTCTTCAACAAGGGCAATCTCGGCGCCTTCACCGTCATGACGGTGCTCGACAACGCGCGTCAACTTCCCGGACCGCACCCGATCTTCGGCGAGAACCAGCCGGCCGAAGAGGTCGCGGCCTATGCCGAGGCTCACTTCCTACCGGGCGACCAGATGGAGATCGGCTTCACGCCCACCATCGTCGATACCGGCTCGGGCCTCGTCCTCTTCGATACCGGCAATGGCGGCGATGCCGGCCAGCTGGTCTCACGTATGATGGCGGCGGGGATCGATCCGGCCGATATCGCGACCGTCGTGATCACGCATATGCACCCCGACCATGTCGGCGGGCTGATGAGCGGCGATGCGCCGACCTTCGCCAACGCCGAATACGTCACCGGCGCGACCGAGTTCAACGCCTGGACGTCGGGCGATGCGGTGCCGGACCATGTCGTCGCCAACGTTCTGCCGCTGGCCGACCGCTTTCGGATGATCGAGCCTGGAGACGACGTCGTCTCCGGCATCACCGCCATCGAGGCCTATGGCCACACGCCAGGCCACATGGCCTACAATGTCGAGAGCGAGGGCAAGCGCCTGATCGTGACGGCCGACGCCGCCAATCACTATGTCGTCAGCCTTCAGAAGCCCGACTGGCACGTGCGCTTCGACATGGACAAGGAGGCCGCCGCCCAGACGCGTAAGGACCTCTTCGGCATGATCGCCGCCGACAAGGTGCCCTTCGTCGGCTACCACATGCCCTTCCCGAGCATCGGCTATATCGAACCGATGGATAGCGCCGGCTTCCGCTACGTCGCCGCCAGCTACCAGCTCTATCTCTAGAGCCTCGCGCCGCCGACGGGTGGAGTGATTCCACCCCGCCGGTCGGCGCTCTGGGAAAGACTTGTCAGGCGATGGCCGCGCCTTCGGCCGGCTCGTCCGCCTTCGGATTGCCGACGCGTTCGGCGAACTTCTCGAAGAACTTGCCCGCCAGCTTCGTCGCCGTGCTCTTCACCAGTCGGCCGCCGAGCTGCGCGAGCTTGCCGCCGATATCGGCGCGGGCGGTGTACTTCAATAGCGTCTCGTCGCCGTGATCCTCCAGCACGACGTCGGCGCCGCCCTTGGCGAAGCCAGCCGCCCCGCCCGAGCCCTCTCCCGTCAGCGAGAAGCGTTCCGGCGGATTGCTCGGGTCGAGCGTGACGTTGCCGCCGAATGTCGCCTTCACCGGGCCGACCCGAAGGACGACCTTGGCTTCGAGCTCGGTATCTGAGTGCTTGATGAGTTCCTCGCAGCCCGGGATGCAATCCTTGAGCACCTCCGGATCGTTGAGTGCGGCATAGACCTTGGCGCGGGGGGCGGGGATCATGATCTCGTCTTCGAGTTCCATGGCCATGGAATGTCCTTTCTAGCAGCAGGGAAAGCGGTGGGGGGGCGGCGGCATCGACATGGCGACGGCCGCGGGCGTCCGCAGGCAAGGAGTTCCGTCGCTCATGCCACGGTCTCCTCCAGATGCGCCTGTTCGCGGGTAAGATCGTCGGGCGTGTCGATATCCGCGAAATAGGCCGGATCGTCCGTCGGGAACGGCGAGACGAGATCAGGCCGATCGCGCGTCAGCCGACGGCAGCCAAGTCGGGCGTCCCCGGCGAGGATCGTATCGCGAAGGACGGGCGGTATCACGATCGGGTTGCCGCGACCGTCGTCGCGAACCGGGACCGTGATCCGCCCGTCGCTGTGTGCGAAATGGGCGTCGAGCAGCGTGATGAGGGCGGCACCCGTCAGGCGCGGCTGATCGCCCAGAGCGAGTAAGGTGTGCGACGTCGCGGGCACTGCGGCCAGACCGACGCCGACCGAGGTCATCTGCCCGTCGGCGAAGTCCGGGTTGTGAACGAGCGTCACGGCCGATCCCTCCAATGCCCGCGTCACAGCCGCGCTGTCGTGACCGGTAACGACGAAGACCGGCCCGCACCGCGAATCGAGGCACGCCTCGGCCACATGACGGACCAGAGGGCGACCCGACAGTTCGAGCACCAGCTTGTTGCGTGGGCCCATCCGCCGGGAGAGGCCGGCGGCGAGAATGACGAAGGCCGTCTCTATCATTTCGCCTCGAGGGTGCGCGGCGTGCGGCGCCAGCTGACGATCTGCGCGAGGACGGACAGCGCGATCTCCTCGGGCGTGACGGCGCCGATGGCGAGCCCGGCCGGCGCCTGCACGCGCGACGTGTCGAGACCGTCCTTGCCTAGGCGCGCACCGAGAGCGGCGAACTTCGTTCGGCTGCCGACGAAGGCGATATGTGCAGCCCCGCTTTGCAGCGCCCAGGTTAGTGCCGCTTCGTCGCCACGCCCTTGCGTCGCCACGACCACATAGTCGGGCACAGGAGCTTCGGCCTCGAAATCGGACATGAAGGCATCGGGCTCGGCGCAGTCGCGCCGCTCGAAGTCAGGCGCGCGCAAGGTTCGATGGAGATCCAAGCTCGCGGCAAGTCCGATGAGCGCGAGGGCGACCGGACCGCCGCCGCAGACGGTCAGGCGCGGCTGCGCGAGGGAAGGCTCGATGAAAACATCGACCGAGCCCCGGCTGGGGCAATTGTTGCGCGCGTAGCGCAACCCGTCACGCTCCGTCTCCGCTTCTGCGCCCGTCGCCTCCAGAAGGTCCTGCGGGCGGAGGGCGACGAGCTGCGGCACGCCAGTCTCGATCGCCTCGCGCGCGGCCTTCGCCACTGCCCCTCGCGTACAGCCGCCGCCGAGCCAACCTGCGCCAAGCGTACCATCGGCATGGATGAGGGCCTTGTCGCCTGGTCGCACCGCCGAAGCCCCCACGGTGCGCACGACTGTGGCGACCGCGTGGGGCGTGCCCGCCTCTCGCAGCGCGGCGATCTCGGTCTCCAGCCGGGAGCGCATTTGGAGGGACGGGCTCATAGCCGGGCCAGTTCGTCTTCGAGGGCGGCGATGTCCGCGAGCGTCGTGGCGGACGCGAAGAGATCGAGATAGGGCAGTGCCGCCGCCATGCCGCGCGCGATCGGCTCGTACCCGGCCCAGCCCTTCAACGGGTTCAGCCAGACCACACGGCAGCCACGACGCTTGAGGCGCGCCAGCGCGGCGTCGATGACCTCCGGTCCTTCGCTGTCATATCCGTCGGACAGAATGACGACGACGGTGCGCGCATCGACGAGGCGCCGCGCGTATGTCCGTGCGAACTGATCGAGATTGCCGCCGATCCGCGTGCCGCCGCCAAAGCCGTTGGCAAGGAGCGTGATGCGGTTAATCGCGCGCAAGGGATCCTCGTCACGCAGCGCGTCGGAAATGCGAACGAGCCTGGTATGGAAGAGATAGGCGTCGGCATTGGCGTCCGCCCGCATCAGGCCGGCGAGGAAGGCGAGGAAGTAGCGCGCATAGAGCGTCATCGAACCCGACACGTCGCAGAGGGCGGCTATGCGGACCGGGCGGTCCGGCCGTCTCCGCCGGGCAAGGCGCAGCGGCTCGCCGCCGGTCGAGAGGCTGTGCCGAACCGTGCGTCGAAGATCGATCCGCGCGCCCCGTTTCGCGATTCTGGCGCGCCGCGAACGCCTGTCGCGCAGGGCGCGGCCAATGCGGATGGCGACGGCCTCTGCCGCGCGAATGTCCTGCGGGCCGACAATCTCGCGCAGGTCCGTCGTCATAAGGTTCCGCGTCCGGGTCGCGAGGAGCTTGCCAACGCCGTCCGAGAGGGCGTCGCCTTCGCCCTCGTCGTCAGGAGCGTGGGCGTCGCCCTTCGCGCCGCCTGCCGCTTCATCCCCTTCGCGCGTCGACCGGGTGTGGTCCTTGGACATGTCGTTGTCGTTCTCGGCCAGCCGCGAGCGAACGCGGCCGGCATCCATCCAGAAACTGTCGAAGAGTTCGTCGAAGCGCTTCGCCTCGTCGGTGGATCCGGAACAGACGGCCTTGAGGGCGCGGCGCGTGGCTGTCGGGTCGGGGCAGTCGACATGCGTGAGGGCTTCGAGCGCGGTGCCGGCCTCGGCGACGCCGAGCTTGAAGCCGTTCTCGCGTAGGTGCCCGACAAAGCCCGCCATCCGAACGGCGATGCCCTCGTCGCGGGCCGCGAAGCGGGTGACGCGGGTGGCCGGCTGGCTCATGCCGCCTTGCCCGCGAGGCGTTGCGCGACCATCGCCGGGACCGCCGCGCGGTCGCCCTGCGTCTTCAGCAGCGTCGCGAGCGTGACCTGCAAGACCCCCGGATCGTGCGTGAGGTCGTTGACGCCAAGGCCGGCCAAGGCGGCTGCGAAATCCAGCATCTCGGCGATCCCGGGCGTCTTCTCGAGCTCTTCCTTTCGGAGCGCCTGGACGAAGCCCACGATCTGCTCGGCGAGCCGCGCCTCGACGCCCGGCAGACGGGCGCGCAGGATGGCGAGCTCGGTCTCGCGGTTCGGGTAGTCGATATGGGCATAGAGGCAGCGCCGGCGTAGCGCGTCGGAGAGGTCGCGGGTGCCGTTGGCCGTCAGGATTACGTGCGGGCGGGTGACGGCCTCGATCGTGCCGAGTTCGGGCACGGTGATCTGGAAATCGGATAGAACTTCCAGGAGATAGGCTTCGAACTCCTCGTCCGCCCGGTCGATCTCGTCGATGAGGAGGACGGGCGGCGTCGTTTGCCGGATGGCCTTGAGAAGCGGGCGCTCGAGCAGGTAGTCCTTGGAGAAGATGCGCGCCTCGACCTCGCTGCCCGTCTCGCCGCCCTCGGCTGACGCGCGGATGGCGAGGAGCTGGCGCTGATAGTTCCACTCGTAGATGGCCTGCGCCGCATCGAGGCCCTCGTAGCATTGGAGCCGAATGAGCTGCGCGCCCTTCACGGCCGCAAGCGTGCGCGCGACCTCGGTCTTGCCGACCCCGGCGGCGCCTTCGAGCAGGAGCGGGCGGCCGAGCGCGAGCGCAAGGTGGAGCGCCATCGCCAGATCGGGCGGGGCGACATAGCCCTCGTTCGCGAGATCGGCTTGAAGCTGGGTCCAGTCTGTCATCGTCCTGGCGAGGCGGGGTGCGGCCGCCTCGCCTTGCCCTCAACCGTGCAGGCCGAGATCGTTGGCGATCTTCCAGATGCGCCAGTGATCGTGCGGCATGTGGGCCTGCTTGAGGCCGAAGCTGCGAAACGCGTCATGCACCGCGTTGGAGAAGGCCGGCACACCGCCCACATTCGGGCTCTCGCCCACGCCCTTCGCCCCGATCGGGTGATGTGGGGAGGGCGTTTCGGTGAAGTCGGTCGTGTAGGTCGGCGTCTCCCAGGCAGTGGGGATGAAGAAGTCCATCATCGTGCCGGTCGTGCAGTTGCCCATCTCGTCATAGGCGATTTCCTGACCCATCGCGATGGCGAGCGCCTCGGTCAGCCCGCCATGTACCTGGCCCTCGATGACCATCGGATTGATCCGCGTGCCGCAATCGTCGAGCGCGTAGAACTGGCGAACCCCATGCGTGCCCGTGTCGGCGTCGATCTCCATCACGCAGATATAGGCGCCGAAGGGATAGGTCATGTTGGGAGGATCGTAATAGCTGACCGCCTCCAGACCCGGCTCGACGCCTGGGATCGCCTGGTTGTAGGCGGCGTAGGCCACGTCCTTCATCGTCTTGAAGCGCTCGGGCGCGCCCTTGACCACGAAGCGATCGACATCGAACTCGACGTCGTTGTCATGCACTTCGAGAAGGTAGGCGGCGATCATCTGGGCCTTGGCCCTGATCTTGCGCCCCGCCATGGCCGCCGCCGCGCCTGCGACCGGCGTCGAGCGCGAACCGTAGGTGCCGAGACCGTATGGCGCCGTATCGGTATCGCCTTCCTCGACCGTGATGGAGTCGGCCGGCAGGCCAATCTCGCTGGCCAGGATCTGCGCGAAGGTCGTCGCATGGCCCTGTCCCTGGCTTATCGTGCCAAGCCGCGCGATGGCCGAGCCCGTCGGGTGGATGCGGATCTCGCAGCTGTCGAACATGCCCATGCCGAGAATGTCGCAATTCTTGACCGGGCCGGCGCCGACGATCTCGGTGAAATGCGAGAGACCGATGCCGATGAGCTTGCGTGTCTCGCCCCGATTGAAGGCTTCGAGGCGCTCCGCCTGTTCCTTGCGCAGACCGTCATAGTCGACGGCCTTCAGCGCCTTCTCCCACGCCGTGTGATAGTCGCCGGAATCGTATTCCCAGCCGAGCGCGGAGGTATAGGGAAACTGCTCCTTCCTGATGAAGTTGATGCGGCGCAGTTCGGCCGCATCCATGTCGAGCTCGATAGCCAGCACCTCGATCATCCGCTCGATGAGATAGGCCGCCTCCGTGACCCGGAACGAGCAGCGATAGGCGACGCCGCCGGGCGCCTTGTTCGTGTAGACGCCGTCGACGCCGACATAGGCGACCGGAATGTCGTAGGAGCCCGTGACGATGTGGAAGAAGCCGGCCGGGAACTTGGTAGGGTCCGCGCAGGCGTCGAACGCGCCGTGGTCGGCCGTCACGTGGACGTGGAGGCCGGTGATCTTGCCTTCCTTCGTAGCGCTGATCTTGCCCTTCATCCAGTAGTCGCGGGCGAACGACGTCGCCATCAGGTTGTCCATCCGGTCCTCGACGAACTTGACCGGCTGGCCGGTCACGATCGAGGCGACGATGGAGCAGACGTAGCCCGGATAGACGCCGACCTTGTTGCCGAAGCCGCCGCCGATATCGGGCGATACGACGCGGATGTTGTGCTCCTCGATGCCCGACAGGAGGGAGGCGACGGTGCGCACGACATGCGGCGCCTGGAAGGTGCCCCACAGGGTCAGCTTGCCCGTCACCTTGTCCATCGAGGCGACCGAGCCGCAGGTCTCCAAGGGGCACGGATGGGTGCGGTGGTAGTAGACCATCTCCTCGGCGACGACGTCGGCGCTGTCGATGGCCTGCTCGGTGGCGGCCTTGTCGCCCTCCTCCCAGAGGAAGATGTGGTTGTGGTGGCGGCGAGGCCCGTGCGCGCCGTTGCGGGGGGAGTTCGGTTCGCCTTCCAGATCCTCGCGGAGCACGACCTCCGATTCGAGCGCCTTGAACGGATCGGTGATGACCGGCAGCTCCTCGTAGTCGACCTCGACGAGCTCGACGGCATCGGCCGCGACATAGCGGTCCTTTGCAACGACGAAGGCGACTTCCTGGCCCTGGAAGAGCACCTTGCCGTCGGCCAGAACCATCTGCTTGTCGCCGGCCAGCGTCGGCATCCAGTGAAGGTTCAAGGGTGCCAGGTCCTCGGCCGTCAGGACGGCGACGACGCCGGGTAGCGCGAGCGCCGCCTCCTTGTTGATCGACTTGATGCGGGCATGGGCGTAAGGCGAGCGCACGAAGTCGCCGTGCAGCATGCCAGGCAGCTTGATGTCGTCGACATAGTTGCCGCGACCCTGCGTGAAGCGCACGTCCTCGACGCGCTTGCGCGATGCACCGAGCCCCTTGAGGCCCTTGATCCGGTCTTCGCGGGAGATGGGGGTCATGTCGTTCATTATTCGGCATCCTCCAGCTCGGGTGAGGCGTGCTGGCCGCCACCGGCGTGGTCGAGGTTCTTCGCAGCCTGCATCTCGCCGGCCGCGGCGAGGATCGACTTGACGATGTTCTGATATCCCGTGCAGCGGCAAAGGTTGCCGGCCATGCCGAAGCGGACCTCTTCCTCGGTCGGGTTCGGGTTCTCCTGCAGCAGCCGGTGCGCACGAGTGATCATGCCCGGCGTGCAATAGCCGCACTGGAGGCCGTGATGCTCCTTGAAGGCGGCTTGCAGGGCGTTCAACTCGCCCGGCGTATTGAGACCCTCGATCGTCGTCACGTCGGCTCCGTTGGCCTGCGCCGCGAAGACGGTGCAGGACTTCACCGACTTGCCGTTCATATCGACCGTGCAGGCGCCGCAATGGGACGTCTCGCAGCCGACATGGGCACCTGTCAGCTCCAGCGTCTCGCGCAGCACGTAGACGAGTAGTTCGCGCGGCTCGGCCAGGAACTCTCGCTCCTCTCCGTTCACCGTCATCGACATGGCCATCTTCGCCATCAGGCATGCTCCCAGGATGTCGTTATGTTCTTCGTCGGTCTTGACCTGTGGACTTTGGAATCGTCCGGGGCCGACCGCTCAAGCGCGCGACCAGGCCCGCTCGATCGCGCGAGACAGGACGATGCCCGCCACATGACGCTTGAAGGGCACCGGGCCGCGATTGTCTTCCTGCGGGTCGATGTCGTCGAGCATCGCCTCGATCGCGGCCTTCACCGCGTCCGGGCCGCATTGTGTTCCGGCAAGCGCGGCACCGGCCTTCTCGGAATGGACGGGCACGTCGCTCAGATTCGTCATGGCGATGGAGGCGGTGCCGACACCGTCGCCACCTCTCGTCAGCAGCACGGCGGCCGCGGCTGTCGCGTAATCGCCAATCTTGCGCTTCTGCTTCTCGTAGGCGTATCCGCCGCCCGAGGCCTCGAAGGTGATGCGGGTAAGGATCTCGTCGTCCTCGCGGGCGGTCGCGTAGGCGGCCTCGTAGAAGTCGCGCGCCGCGATCTCGCGTGTGCCGTTAGGGCCCTCGACGGTGAAGGTGGCGCCGAGGCACTGCATGAGGCCCGGCATATCGTTGCCCGGATCGCCATTGGCGACGTTGCCGCCGATCGTGCCCATGTAGCGGACCTGCGGATCGGCGATCTGCAACGCCGCCTCGCGCATCAACGGCGATGCCGCGGTCAGCCCCTCGTGGGTAATGAGCTCCATCTGCGTCGTCATCGCGCCGATGGTGACGCGGTTGCCCTCGACGGTGATGCCCTTCAGGGCCTCGATGTCCTGAAGGTCGACGAGATGGTCGAGCGTCGCCATCCTCAGCTTCATCATCGGAACGAGGCTGTGCCCGCCCGCGATAACGCGCGCATCGTCGCCGAGATCGGCCAGGATCTTGACGGCAGACGCGAGGTCGGACGGTCGGTGGTACTCGAATGAGCCGGGAATCATAAATGTGTCCTCCAGGGTGCACGGTCGTGCCGTGCCGAGGCGACGCCCGTTGTCCGCGCGCTCGCCAGGTGTCACCCTGCCTGAAAGAGGAACGCTCGCACAAGTGCCGCTTCGGAGAACTTTTGTTCGGAGCCCCTCACTCCGCCGCGTTTGGAACCGCCTCCAACCCGAGAAATCCGCCCGATTGGCGCGCCCAAAGGTCGGCGTAGAGACCGCCGGCGGCGAGCAGTTCCTCGTGCGTGCCTTTCTCCATGACCCGGCCCCGGTCCATGACGATCAGCCGGTCGAGCGCCGCGATCGTCGAGAGGCGGTGGGCGATGGCGATGACCGTCTTGCCATACATCAGGCGGCTGAGATTGTCCTGTATCGCGGCCTCGACCTCCGAATCGAGCGCCGAGGTCGCTTCGTCGAGAACGAGGATCGGCGCGTCCTTCAGCAGCACCCTGGCTATGGCGATGCGCTGGCGCTGGCCGCCCGAGAGCTTGACGCCCCGCTCGCCCACATGCGCGTCGTAGCCGGTCCGGCCACGGGCGTCGGTGAGTCCGGGGATGAAGCTGTCGGCGGCGGCGAGGCGGGCGGCCTCGCGTAGCGCGTCCTCGCCGGCATCCGGTCGCCCGTAGAGGATGTTGTCGCGGATCGAGCGGTGGAGAAGCGAGGTGTCCTGCGTGACCACGCCGATCTCGGCGCGCAGGCTCTCCTGGCGCACGGCCGCGATGTCCTGCCCGTCGATGAGGATGCGCCCCGAGCCGACATCGTAGAAGCGAAGGAGGAGGTTGACGAGCGTCGACTTGCCCGCCCCGGAGCGGCCGACAATGCCGACCTTCTCGCCGGCTGCGATGTCGAGCTGGAGGTGGTCTATGATCTCCGTGCCCCGTCCATGGGCGCCGGCCGGCCGCGCTTCGCCGTAGGCGAAGGTCACGTCCTCGAAGGCGATCCGGCCCTTGTCCACCGTCAGCCCTTCGGCGCGCGGACCATCGACGACGATATTGGGCCGGGCAATGGTCTCTATCGCATTCTGGAGCGTGCCGACGCTTTCGAAGGCGTGGGTGATGTTGCGCAGGATCCAGCCCGACATCTGGTTGATGCGAAGCACCAGCGTCACGCAGAGCGCGACCGCGCCGAGGCTGATCGTGCCCTCCATCCAGAGACCGATTGCGAGAACGGCGGAGGCAAAGATCATCACGCTGCCGATCACCGTGACGGCGAGCGTCATGGTGATGATCGCGCGCATCAGATCGCGATAGGCGCGCGTGTTGCTGGCAAACCCCTCATACGCGAAGGCCTCCTCGCGCGAGGCGTGGGCGAAGAGCTTCACGCTCGGAATGTTGGTGTAGCTGTCTACGATCCGCCCGGAGAGCGCCGAGTTCTCCTCCGAGAGCCTGCGAGAGCGCTTCCTCACCTGCGGCACCAGCTTCCACACGATGACGGCGTAGCCGGCGATCCAGCCGAAGACCGGCAGCATCAGTCGCCAGTCGAGCCCCGCCGTCAGGACGAGCGTGCCGACGAGGTAGACGAGGAGGTAGAAGGCGGCATCGATGACCGCCATCACGATCTCGCGCAGCGACATGCCCGCCGCCATCACCTTTTGCGAGATGCGGCCGGCGAAATCGTTCTGGAAGAAGCCGAGCGACTGGCGCAGCACATAGCGGTGCGAGAGCCAGCGCACCCGGTTGGTCAGGCCCGGAACGAGGGTGAGGTTCACGGTCGAGCGCGCCAGCAGCACCGTGACGGGGCGCAGGATCAGCACGACCACCGCCATGCCGACCAGCGCGAGGCCATACGTATCGAGAAAGCGCTCCGGCCCGGTTTCCGCCATCCAGTCGACGAGGCGGCCGAGGAAGACGAGAAGCGAGAGCTCGACCGACGCGGCGACGAAGGCGGCGACCGTCGCAGCGATCAGGAGGCCCCGTATCGGCATCAGGAAATGCCGCAGAAAGCCCCAGATGTCCGCCGGCGGCCGGACGACCTCGGCCGGCGCCAAGGGGTCGAGTTGGCGCTCGAAGCGTTCGAAAAGGTTGGAGAGCATCGGCCTAAGATAGGCCGGTGAACGGCCGGCGTCAGTGCGGCACCGGATCACGTTTTGCACCATCCGTATGTGTGGCTCGTGCCGGGTGCGCATCCCGTGCTATCTCCGCGCCGCCAATACGCAAGGGAGAGGGTCGTGAGAGACGGGGCGAACGATGCGATGACGCGGGTGATGGCGGGTTTCGATCCGAAATGGCGCGATCCGGCCGACTACATCATCGGCATCACCA
Organism: uncultured Alphaproteobacteria bacterium; assembly: GCA_963799285.1. Lineage (GTDB taxonomy): Bacteria > Pseudomonadota > Alphaproteobacteria > Rhizobiales > CAWCWK01 > CAWCWK01. Next base: position 1,979,391 of record CAWCWK010000004.1, on the reverse strand, counting down.
AGGAGATCTGGGAAGACCGCAACCTCCATACGCTGCGCCACTATTACGGGGACGCCATAGCGGTACGCACCCCGGCCTCCATCGTCGTCGGCAATCGCAAGGTCATCGGCGCGACGATGGCGACGCTGGCCGAATGGCCCGACCGGCGGCTGCTCGGCGAGGACGTCATCTGGTCCGCCATCCAGCCCGGCGAGGCCCCGGGGGAGGGCGGCTTCCTCTCGTCCCATCGACTGATGTGTACGGCCACCCATTCCCGCCCCGGCGCCTATGGCGAGCCGACTGGCAAGGTGCTGCGCTACCGCGTGCTGGCCGATTGCGCGGCCCAGGCCGACACGATCTTCGACGAGTGGCTGATCCGCGACCAGGGTGCCATCGCCCGCCAGATCGGCCAGACGCCCCGCGAGTTCGCCATCGACCTCATCGCAAGGGAGGGCGGCGCCGAGCATGCCGTCCGACCGTTCCACCCCGACCAGGACGAGGCGGTCCAGTATACCGGGCGCGGCAACGACCACGAGGTCGGGCTGGCCCATGCGGACCTCCTCACGCGGCTCATGGACGGCGAGATGTCGGTCGTGAAGCGGACCTATGATCGCGCCGTGCAGTTGGAGCTGCCCGGTCACGTGACCGAGCACGGCCGCGCGGCGGCGGACGCGTTCTGGATAGGGCTTCGCGCCTCGCTCCCCGACGCTCGCTTCGAGATCCACCACCGGATCGGTCGCGACGACACGATGTTCTCGCCGCGTTCGGCCGTGCGCTGGTCGCTGACGGGCAAGCATGACGGCTGGGGCACGTTCGGCACGCCCACGCAGGCCGAGATCCACGTCATGGGCATCTCGCACGCCGAGTTCGGGCCCTGGGGCCTCAGGCGGGAGTGGACGCTGATCGACGAAGTCGCGATCTGGAAGCAGATCGTGATGCAGCAATGAGCCGACCGCTGGCCGGGGGCTCACCCCCCCCGCGATGCCGACTTCACGACTGGCCGCGTGCTAGGCTGGTGCTGCCGGAGAGAGTCGAACTCTCGACCTCTCCCTTACCAAGGGAGTGCTCTACCACTGAGCTACGGCAGCAACGCGCCCGCTGGAGGGCTATGCCGACCGCGAGCGGGCGTCTAGTGCCATAGCCGCCATGTCGCCGCAAGAGGGCATGACGGACGCTGGCTGCGGAGAATGTCGGAACCCTGCGCGGCCGGAACCGGAGCGGGCGGGTCGGTGGGCAAGGAGTAGCGTGGGTCCCCCATGCCGATCGAGGAAGGAGCAGTGCTGTGTCGAAGGACGAGACGGCGGGTGGGGGATCCGCCCGCACTGCGGAGGGCGAGCGAAAGGCGCGGCTGGCCGCCCGCTTGAGGGCCAATCTTCGCCGCCGCAAGGATCAGGCTCGGGGACAGCGGTCGGAGCGGGCGAGCGCCGACGAGACTTCCTCCGACTAGCGTCGGCCCGAACGCCACACCGGTCCCCATTTCCGCGCCCGCTATTTACCGTGGCCCCGAATGACGGACCCGGAACGCCTTCCGCGCGTTCGCCGAAGGTCGTAGATGGTTGCCGAAACGTTTAAAGCCGACCTCGAGCGCAGGTTCCATGTGCGCCAGGCCGGGTACCCGGGAGTGGACGATGGACAAGATCAAGGTGACGGGCGGGCAGGCGCTCAACGGGGAAATCCCCATATCAGGCGCGAAGAACGCGACGCTGCCGCTGCTGATAGCAGGCCTCCTCACTCGGGACGTCATCACCTTCGCCAACGTTCCGGCGCTCGCCGACGTGCGTCAGCTCATGCAGATTCTCGGCAATCACGGCGTCGACATCACGACCGTCGGCAAACGCGCGAAGGATGCCGACGAGCCCGGCCTGACCCTGCGGCTGGACGCGCGGGAGATCGTCGATACGACGGCGCCCTACGACCTTGTCTCCAAGATGCGGGCGAGCTTCTGGGTCATCGGTCCACTCCTCGCGCGTTGCGGGGAGGCGAGGGTGTCGCTGCCTGGCGGCTGCGCCATCGGCACACGGCCCGTCGACTGGTATCTCGATGGCTTGAAGGCGCTCGGCGCCGAGATCGAGATCGATGCCGGCTACGTGCTTGCCAAGGCGCCCAAGGGTCTGATCGGCGGGCGGGTCGTCTTCCCCAAGCCCTCCGTCGGCGCCACCCATGTGGTCCTCATGGCCGCCGTTCTCGCCAAGGGTGAAACCGTCATCGAGAATGCGGCGCGCGAGCCCGAGATCGTCGATCTTGCCGACTGTCTCGTGAAAATGGGTGCGCGAATCGAGGGTCAGGGAAGCTCGACCATCACGATAGAGGGCGTCACCAGCCTGCATGGCACGCACCATGCCGTTTTGCCCGACCGGATCGAAGCCGGTACCTACGCCATGGCCGTCGCGATGACGGGCGGTGACGTGCTCCTGCGCGGCGCCCGGCCCGACACGCTCGAGACGGCTCTCGACGTCATCCGCATGGCCGGTGTCGAGATCACCCGCGAGGATGCGGGTCTGCGCGTCGTTCGCAAGGAGGGCGGTCTGCGACCCGTCGAGGTGACGACCGAGCCCTATCCCGGCTTTCCCACCGACCTGCAGGCGCAGCTGATGGCGCTGATGACGCGCGCGTCCGGAACGTCGAAGATCGTGGAGAAGATCTTCGAGAACCGGTTCATGCACGTGGGCGAGCTTGCCCGCCTCGGTGCGCGCATCTCGCTCGATGGCGACGCGGCCACGATCGAGGGCGTCGACGCGCTGAAGGGCGCGCCCGTGATGGCGACGGACCTGCGCGCCTCCGTCTCCCTCGTCATCGCCGGGCTGGCGGCCGAGGGCGTGACGGAGGTCAATCGCATCTACCATCTCGATCGTGGTTTCGAGCGGCTGGAAGAGAAGCTGAAGGCCTGCGGCGCACAGATCGACCGCGTCCGCGCCTGACGCCGGGAGAGAACGCGGGCGGTGTGCGGCTTGCAGTTTAGCCGACACCGCCTAGCTTCTTGTCCGAAAGATCGATTCACCACAACACCACGAGACTATCCTCCGCATGAGCGACTCACCCGATGGCGGCCTGAAGCTCGCGGCGATGGATGCCGAAGACCTCGCTGTCGTCTCGGCCCATCTCCAGGACGCCGTGCTGAAGCGCTCGGCCATGACCTATACGCCGGCACGAGGTCGCTTCGCCCTCGTCTGCAACCGGTTCGACTGGGTGGCGGCGCAGGCGCGAGGCGGGTTGCTCGGACGCATTCTCGGCAAGGGGCAGGCCTATACGCGGCGCCAGTCGACGCTTGTGATCGATCGCGTCTCGCGTGCATCGCATGCCGGCCTCGCGGAAGGTGACCCGGTGCTCAATCTTCTCGGCGTGGTCTTCACGCCCGCAAATGACGAGGATGCCGCGGCCGGCGAAATCCGCCTTCATTTCGCGGGCGGCGGCTGCATTCGGCTGGATGTCGAATGTGTCGAGGCGCGCCTGGCCGATCTCGGTCCCGCATGGGCCACCCACGCGAAGCCCGACCACCGGGCCGCGGAGCGGGCGGACGGCGCGTGAGCGAGAGCGCAGGCCGTCTGGTCGACGTCACGCTCGACGAGGCGACGATCCGGCAGGCTTCGCCAGAGGTTGCCATGGAGCGGCGCACCGCGATCCACGACCTCCTCCTCGACAACGCCTTTGCCCCTGCCGGGGGCGGCACGGACGAGGACGGCCCCGCGCGCTACCGACTGGCATTGTCGCAGGACGAGGGCCGTCTTGTGTTCGCGATCAGCCATGCGGGGGGTGATGGTGCCGACACGCAGGCTGTCACCCACAATCTTTCGCTGACGCCGCTTCGCCGGGTCATTCGCGACTATTGGGCGATCTTCGAAAGCTACACCGAAGCCGCCGCCACACTCTCGCCGGCCCAGCTGGAGGCGATCGACATGGGCCGCCGCGGCATTCACGACGAGGGCGCGACGATCCTGGCCGAGCGTCTGGCCGGCAAGGTAACGGTCGACCACGCGACGGCCCGCCGTCTCTTCACGCTTATCTGTACCCTCCAGTGGCGCGGGAGCTTTCGGTGACGGCGGCGGCGGGGAACGAAGAGGCGCCCGTCCGCGCGGTGCTCTTCGCGTGCAGCCTCAATGCCATCCGTTCGCCCATCGCGGCCGCGATCACGCGGGCTCGCCGTCCCGACCTTTACGTCGCCTCGGCCGGCGTCGCACGCGGTTATCCGGATAGCTTCGCCAACGCGGTCGCGCACGAGGCGGGCCTCAGTCTCGACGATCACGCGCCGCATACGATCCTCGATCTCGGCGATCTGAGCTTCGACCTCGTGGTGACGTTGTCGGACGAGGCCCGCACGGCGGTCGAGCGGCTGGCGCGCACCAACGACCTCGTTCACGAGCATTGGACGGTGGCGGACCCGAGCGACGCACTTGGGTCCCGCGAGCAGCGGATGTCGGCATATCGCGCGATTCGCGACGATCTCGAGGCCCGTATCGAGCGCCGCTTCACCTGATCGTTTTCGTGCGTCCGCGCCGGGGGCTGGCTAGCCACTTGACTTGCCGACCGTCGCCCGCGAACCCACATGACGGTTTCCACGGCCGGCGCTATCGGATAACACCGGCATCAGCCTCATCGGGCGCCGCCGGCATCCCGACCCCTTTTTCGCGCCTGCCCTCCCGGCCCGCGCGCCGCGACCCGCGACATTTGCATAGGACCTACATGGCCAAGGAAGAACTTCTCGAATTTCCCGGAACGGTGGTCGAGCTCCTGCCCAACGCGACGTTTCGCGTGCAGTTGGAGAACGACCACGAGGTGATCGCCCACACGGCCGGCCGCATGCGCAAAAACCGCATCCGTGTCCTTGCCGGGGACAAGGTGCTCATCGAGATGACGCCCTACGATCTCACCAAGGGCCGCATCACCTACCGCTACAAGTAGGCCGCCATACCCGCGCTGCCCGACGATGCCCGGATGATTCTCCCATGACGGCACCCGAGCGAAGCCATCGGCTCGTTCTCGCCTCCGGCTCACCGCGCCGGCTCGCGCTTCTCAACCAGATCGGCATCGACCCCGACCTGCTGCTTCCCGCCGAGATCGACGAGACGCCGAGAAAGAGCGAGGCGCCGCGCCGCCTCGCGCAGCGGCTCGCGCGCGAGAAGGGCGAGGCCGCGGCCCGCACGGCCCGCGTGGAGGCCATGGGCGATGCCTATATCGTCTCCGCCGACACCGTGGTCTGCGTCGGCCGGCGGGTGCTGCCGAAAGCCGAGCTGATGGAGGAGGCCGTCGCCTGCCTCGAGCTCCTCTCGGGGCGCGGCCACCGCGTTTACACGGGCGTGAGCGTCACCGATCCCAAGGGCCGCCAGCGCCAGCGCCTCGTCGAGACGCGCGTTCGCTTCAAGCGCCTTGGCCGCGAGGAGATCGAAGCCTATCTCGCGACGGGCGAATGGCGTGGCAAGGCGGGCGGTTATGCGATCCAGGGCCTCGCCGGAAGCTTCGTGGTGCGACTCGTCGGCTCCTATACGGCAGTCGTCGGCCTGCCGCTGCAGGAGACGGCCGCGCTGCTGACGGGCCTCGGCTACCCCCTCCACACGGGTTGGCTAGGTGAGCGGCCCGTGATCACGGAGCTCTGAGCATGGCCGAGCCTGACGCCGCGAACGATGCCGCTCCTGCACGCCGCTGTCCCCTCTGCGGCAAGCCGCAATCGCCCGAGTACAAGCCCTTCTGCTCGCGCCGCTGTGCCGATGTCGATCTCAACCGCTGGCTTTCGGGTGGCTACGCAATTCCCGTCACCGACGAGGACGACGAGGACGGCGATCGCGCCTCCGATGCCGACCTTCAGGAACCGATGCTGGAGCGCTAGACAGCCGCCCCATCCCCCCCTATAACCCCGCTCCGTCGAGGCCGTTCGCAAACGCCTTCGCATGATGCCCGGGTAGCTCAGTTGGTAGAGCAGCGGATTGAAAATCCGCGTGTCGGTGGTTCGAATCCGCCCCCGGGCACCACGGATTATTCCCACACTCACCACACGGATTATAGCCGCCTCCCCGGCGCTCGGGGCGTCGTCGTCGGCTGACTGAGGGGCCGTCGCATGGCCCGCCCCGAGGGCGTCAGAAGACGCTGTTCCTGACCGCGTTCTCGCCGGTGATGACATATCCCGCGGTCGACCGAGAGCCGGCCTAGATGCGGCCCTTTCGGACCGGCGAACTCCGTCGCGACATGAAGGCTGCGATGCCCCCCCTCGGGGAGCATCGCGATCGGGGGGCAGGTGATGACGGACGGGCGAACCCTTCGGGCCGCCCCGTCATCGCCGCAAGTGCCTACTCGCCGGTGGTGAAGTATTTCACCTTGACCTGATCGTCGGCATCGACGGCGGCCCCGACATCCTTCGCCATCGCCCAGTTCAGCATCTGATGGTGGATGGGAAGATAGACCACGTCGGCTTTCGCGATCTCCCACATTTCGGCGATCATGGCATCGCGCTTCTCGAGGTCGACCTCGGCCGCGATGGCCTTGGTCATCTCGTCGATCTTCGGATTGGAATAGCGGGTGCCGTTCCACGAGCCGTAGAGATCGTCCTTGGTGTGGTAGAGGAAGTTGAAGATGTACTCGCTGTCATAGGACGGCACGCCCCAGCCCAGCATGTAGAAGTCCGACTCCAAGCCGTTGACCAGCGGGAAGTGTTGCGCCTTCGGCTGCGCATTGAGGCCCACCTCGATACCGATCTGCGCCAGCATGCCGACAGCGGCGAGGCAGATAGCCTCGTCGTTAATGTAGCGGTCGTTTGGACAATCGAGCTGGACGGCGAAGCCGTCGCCGAAGCCCGCCTCTTCGAGCTTTGCGCGCGCCGCGTCGAGGTCGTTGTCGGGAACGGTGTTGAGCTCCTCGTTCCAGCCGTTCACGAAGGGTGGCATGATGACGCCGGCCGGGATCGACTGGCCGCGCATGACCACGTCGCGGATCGCGTCGCGGTTCAACGCCATGTTCATGGCCTCGCGCACCCGCAGGTCGGCCATCGGGTTCTTGCCGTCGACAGTCCCGTGCACCAGCTCGTCGCTGACGTTCATTCCGAAGAAGATGACGCGGTTCTGCGGCGACGACATGATCTTGAAGTCGGCCGCCTCCTCGACCCGCGCCAGATCCTGCACCGGCACGTCCTGGATGAAGTCGACCTCGTCGGAGAGAAGGGCCGCGATCCGTGTGGCCGGGTTCTGGATGGGCGTGTAGACGATGTCGGTATAGGCGAGCGGAAACTCGTCCTTGCCCCAATAGTCCTCAAAGGCCGTCATCGCGGTCCGCTCGTCGGCGACGCGTTCGACGAGCTTGTAGGGGCCGGTGCCGTTGACGTTCTGCGAGGCGAAGGTCTCCTCGCCGCCCTCGACGTCCTGCACCGTCACGGTGCCGTTGGCCTCGGCCCAGTCCTTGTCCATCATCAGGATATTGGGGAGCGATGTGGGCAGTAGCGGGTTTGGACCCTTGGTCGTAATGCGTATCTCATGGTCGCCCACAGCCTCGACCGACGCGACCGAGGAGATAAGCCCCTTCATATCGCTGTTCTCCGACAGCGCGCGTTCCAGCGAGAACACGACGTCCTCGGCGGTGAAGTCGGCGCCGTCGTGGAATGTCACGCCCTCGCGCAGCTTGAAGGTCCAGACGTCCGGCGATGCGGGATCGACCGCCCATTCGGTGGCCAGCGCGGCCTCCAGTTCGCCGTCGGGGTTCCGCAGCACCAGGGGCTCCATCATCTGGTTCTGGAGCGCCAGCGTCGGCCCCTCGTTCTGGGCGTGGGGATCGACGGTGAGCGCATCGCCGGAGCGCGCCCAGCGCAATGTCTCGGCGCTTGCCGTGGTCGTCAGAACCAGGGTCATCGCCGTGGCAGTCAGTAGGTACTTCATGGGTTTTCAAGCTCCTCTCAAGAACGATGGTCGATCGGCCCCTTGTCGGACCGTAGGGCCGGAACCTTTACGACGTTCGGCCTCAACCGACCCGGCGCACCTCGCGTGGCAGGCTCGACAGGGTGTCGGGGCCGTCCTCGCGCAGGATCACGATGTCTTCCAGCCGCACACCGAAGCGGCCGGGCAGGTAGATGCCTGGCTCGATGGAGAAGACCATTCCGGTCTCGAGCACGGTCTGGGAGGTCGATGTCAGGTACGGCGGCTCGTGCACTTCGAGGCCCAGCCCGTGACCGGTGCGATGGACGAAATATTCGCCATAGCCTGCATCGGTGATGACCTGCCGGGCGGCGTCGTCGACTTCATGGGCGCGCACGCCGGGCCGTGCGGCCGCAGCGGCGGCCTGCCAGGCTCGCTCGACGACGGAATGAACCTCGTCATAAACCTCCGGCGCGTGTCCGACGATGGCCATGCGGGTGATATCACTCGGGTAGCCGCCGAGTGTCGCACCGATGTCGAAGACCAACGCATCGCCTAGCTCCAATCGTCTCTCGCCGGTCGCGTGATGGGGATAGGAGCCGTTCGGTCCGCTGGCGCAGAGGGTGAAGGCGACGCTGGCGCCCTGCTGCGCGAAGGCGTCGCGAATGGCCTTGGTAGCCTCAAGCTCGGTCATGCCGGCGCGAACGGCGGCGAAGCCTGCCTCCATGGCCTTGTCCGCGGCGGACGCACTGGCTCTGAGCGCGGCCAGCTCGGCATCGTCCTTGCGCATGCGCAAGGCGCCGACCAGCGTGTCTGCGAAGACGGGCTCGGCGCCGTCGAATGCGGCCAGGAGCGGCAGCGCGAAATCGGCGCGCATGGTTTCGTCGAGAACGAGACGCCGCGCGGGGCCGATCGTGTCCGCCAGGGCGGAGAGGGCGCCGCCGGGGCCGTCCTCGTCTCGCCATGTGATGAGTGGCAGGCCTGACTGGGCGCCGGCTTGGTCTGCGTTGACGGAGGGTACGACGAAGACCGTCTCATCCCGGCCGATCGCGAGAAGCGTCAGCCGCTCGTCGGGATGCGGATGCCAGTCGAGCACCCAGTGCATGTGCGCCCCCGGCCCCAGCGCGACGAGTTCGACTTCGTCCGCAGTCATTCGCTCGCGAATGCGCGCCAGTCTCTCGTCGGTCCGGCTCATCGCGCGTCTCCTCTCAGGCCGCGCGCGGACGCGCATCGGGCGTCAGCGGGCTCTCATAGGGTTGGCGTGCGATCCTGGCGTCGAAATCCGCCTTGGCCTCGGCCAGCAGTTCGGGCCGCGTCAACAGATCGGCCGCCGCGCCGGCGAGCGCCTTGGAGACCTGGATCATGGCCTTGTGCGCAGCCGGCGTCTTGCCCTGCGCGACGATCTGCCAGGTGTGAAGCGGCGTGCCTGTGGCGAAGGTCGCGCCCCCCAGCTGCGCGAACGGCACCGTCCAGCTCACGTCGCCGAGATCGGTAGATCCCAGCATCGGCACGCCACGCGTTTCGAGCGGCACGATATAGTCGCAGATCGGCGTGTCGCGCGGCTCGACGCCTGCCGCCAGATGCGCCGCCTCGATGTCTTCCGCCGTCAAGGTCGCCTGCATCCTGGCGGCCGAGGCCAGCTCGATATCGTTGAACCGTGCCGGACCGGCATCCTCCAGATGGCGGTGCAGCAGCCGGTAGAGGGGCGGATTGTCCAGCATCTCGGACATGGCGGAAATGAAATCGACCGAGACCTCGGTGCCCGTCATTATCGCTGCGCCTTCGGCGACGCGCGTCACGCGGGCCAGGACGGACTGCATGTCGACCCGCTTGAGCGAGCGGACCGAATAGCGCACCGTCGCGCGCTCCTGCACGACATTGGGTGCGATGCCGCCCGTATCGGTGATTGCGTAGTGCATTCGCGCGTCCTGCGGCACGTGCTCGCGCAGATAGTTGACGCCCACATTCATCAACTCGACCGCGTCGAGCGCACTGCGGCCGAGATGCGGCGAGACGGCCGCGTGGGACGTTCGCCCGCGAAAGTGGAAGTCGACCATGGCGACGGCGAGCGTCAGCGGCGGGATGATGCCGTTAAAGCTCAGCGGATGCCAGGAGAACGCCGCGTCGACATCATCGAAGATGCCGTCGCGCACCATGAAGGTCTTGGCCGCCCCGCCCTCCTCGGCCGGGCAACCATAATAGCGGATGGTGCCGGGCAGGCCTTCGATCTCCAGCCAGTCCTTGACGGCGGTCGCCGCGAGGAGCGCGCCGGCGCCGAGCAGATTGTGGCCGCAGCCGTGTCCGGCCCCGCCGGGCTGTACCGGTCGGTACGTGTCGACGCCGGCTTCCTGGCTCAGCCCCGGCAAGGCGTCGTATTCGCCGAGGATGGCGATGACAGGTCCGCCCGAGCCCGCCTCGCCCATGACCGCCGTTTCGATGCCCGCGACGCCAGCGGTCACGCGGAAACCCTGTTCCTCCAAGGCAAGCCGATGCGCCTCGGCCGAGAGGTGCTCGGCATAGAGCGTCTCCGGCGTTCCCCAGACGGTATCAGCCAGTTCGGTGAATATCGCAGCCTTCGTATCGACGTGCCGCCAGAGCGGATTCTCATTCTGCATGTTTGGGACTTGCGCCGGAAGGAATGGTGCGAACATAGGTTCGCATTACGAACGTACTGTCAACGGCTAGTAGCGCTTGTTCTGATCTGAACCTACCAGTCACCGGAGAGCTGCGTTGGTCGTCGCACGCAGGCCGAGGGTCGCCCGGGCTTCGGTTGCGGTCGCGATGGGGCGGCCGTGCGCTGCGGCGACCTCGGCCGTGCGCGCGACGAGGGCCGCGTTGCCGGGTGCGAGGGTGTCCCGGTCCAGTCGCACATTGTCCTCCAGCCCCGTGCGGGCGTGCCCGCCCGTTGCGATGGACCATTCGTTGACGACGATCTGCGCCGGGCCGATGCCCGCCGCGCACCAGGGCGCCTCCGGGCCGAAGAGATGGTGGTGGGCATCGCGCATCGCATCAAACGCGCGGCGCACGGCGGGGAGGGCGTTCCGAACTCCGAGAACGAACTGGCAGTACGGCGGACGGTCCCGGTCCGCACCAGCCGGAGTCGTGGGCAGACGCCCATCCCGCCACATCGCATGGGCCTGATAGAGATGGGAGAGATCGAAGCATTCCACCTCGGGCACCACACTGTGCTGCACCATCTCGTCGGCGAGCCAATCCACCAGGTCCGGCGGGTTCTCATAAACGCGGGTGGGGAAGTTGTTGGAACCGACCGAGAGCGAGCACATGTCGGGCTTCAGGCCGATCATGCCACCGCGCGCCCTTCCGGCGCCGGACCGCCCGCCGGTGGAGAGTTGCACGATCATGCCGGGACAATGGCGCTCGATGCCGCTCTTCAGTGCGGCGAACCGGTCGGGGTCGCTCGTCGGCGTGCCGTCGTCCTCCCGCACATGGCAATGCGCGATCGCGGCACCGGCCTCGAATGCCTCCTGCGTACTCTCGATCTGTTCGGCCACGGTGATGGGCACGGCCGGGTTGTCCGACTTCTGCGGCACCGACCCTGTGATCGCGACGCAGATGATGACTGGGTCTGTCGATGGCATGTGCGGAACGTTCCTCTTGGCGTTGCGGACGCGCGGCCGTGTCATCGCATCGGACTGCCCGAAGCATTGCCGCCGTCATCGCCCTCGGTGAGATTCATTGCCGTCTTCCCGGCGTTGGGCAACCATATTTTGAACAAAAGTGCGCTGAGCGAACAACATTCCGGGCAAGGGGCACAAGGCCGGGGACCTTGAGTGGACGGCGACCACGGCAAGGTTCTGCGGGGCTGACCATGACGCGAGATCTCGACGCGATCCCGCCCCCATCAGCGGGTGCAGCCAGAATGGCGCAGCCTCGCCGGGCGCTTCCGTGCCGGCCGGCGACTGGTGTCCGAGGCTTGGCGGGCGTGCCGCGCGGTCTCTACGTTCAGGCTTACGGCAGAGGACGGCTTCGTCTGCGATTCGGCCATCATGATTGACGACGATCGCTACGAGATCGACTTTGATGGCTTGCCCTCCGGCCTCGACGAGCTACCCGTCGACTGCGCGCGCGCCGATGCCGTCTCCGTCCTCTTCAACTGGACGCCCTTCTGCGCCATTTGCGGGACCTCGGCGGGGTCGTCGTCAACACGCACGAAGCGGTGGGCACGCCCTCGCGTCCGGCAGGTGAAACCGCGCAGCGACGGCCTCATCCCTGATGGGCGATGGCGGTTAAGTTGCCGCGTCGTTCGCGAAGAGCTGCGGATACATGTGCCGAATGGCCTCGTCGTCCATTTCCTGCTTGAAGACGTGGGCCTTGGGCAATGCCTTTGCGCGTTCGGCGGCTGGCCGGGCGTCGATCTCGCGTTGGAGGCGGGAAATGGAGGGGTAGGCGTCCATCGCATCGTCGCCCAGCATGAAGGGCAGCCGGTCGGCCCAGCCCCAGACCGCCATGTCGACGATGGTGTAGGTCTCGCAAAGCATCCACGGGTGCGCGGTCAGCCTGTCCTCGACGATCTGCCAGTGGCGCTGCGCCTCGAAGCGATAGCGCTCATAGGCGTAGGCGTTGCGGTCCTTGGCAAAGTGCCGAAAGTGCACGGCCTGCCCCGAATAGGGCCCGACGCCGGAGGCGACAAACATTAGCCAGGAGAGAAGCGCGCCGCGCGCGGCGTCGCCTTCGGCCGGCATGAACTGCCCTGTTTTCTCGCCGAGATAGAGAAGGATCGCGTTGCTGTCGAAGAGGACCGCATCGCCGTCAATGAGGGCTGGCACCTTACCGTTCGGGTTGATCGCCCGGAACGCCTTTCCATGCTGCTGACCCTTTTTGGTGTCGACGGGGATCGGCTCGTAGTCGAGGCCGGTCTCCTCCAGCATGAGCGCGACCTTCATCGGGTTGGGCGCGGCGTTGAAATAGAACTGCAACATGAAGGTGCTCCGGTGTCTGGTAAGGGCTATGTGTGCGTCACGGCAGCCCCGCCTCGATGGGGAGGCAGACGCCGGTGATTGCGCGGGCTTGGGCGAGGTAGAGGGCGGCCTCCGCGACATCGTCCGGCGTCGCCATGCGGCCGAGCGCGGGCTGCGCGGTCATCTCATCGATCACGGCTTCCGCGCTCGGACCGCCTTCCGCAGCGCGGTCTGCGATGCGGCCGCGCAGTGCGTCGGTCAGGATCGGGCCGGGTGCGAGCGCGTTCACGCGAACCCCGTCGCGGCCGAGATCGAGAGCGGCTGCGCGGGCGAGGCCCAGAACGGCGTGCTTTGAAGCGGTGTAGAGGGTCTGATCGGGATGGGCCCTGTAGGCGTTGATCGAGGCCATCACGATTGCGCAACCGTCCTCTGCTTCGGCCAGGCGCGGCGCGGCATGCTTGAGGCAGAGCGCGACACCGCGCACGTTCACGGCGAAGACGTGGTCCCACTCATCGGCGTCGAGTGCCACGATGCGTCGCCAGGGCGGCACGATGCCGGCATTGGCAACGAGAATGTCGAGGCTGTTTAACCGGGAGATGGCTTCGGCCAGCCGCTGCTCCGCAGTGGGCGCGGTGAGATCGAGCGGGATGGCCCCCCATCCGCTGGGCAAAGCCGCTTCTGCCAGGACATCTTCGCGGTCGAGGACATGGACGATCGCGCCGTGGCGCGCGAAGATCTCGGAGATCGCGCGCCCGAGGCCCCGCGCGCCGCCGGTCACGAGCGCGGTTCGGCCTTGCAGCGCGGCGACCAGAGGGCCCGTCATTCGATCACGATCAGGTCTTGGAACCCCTCGGTGAGCGGCTCGCCGCCGCCCGGGCGGGCGACGATGCAGTCCTCGACGCGGGCGCTGAACGTCTTGTCGCGGAAGATCGAGGGCTCGATGGTGAACACCATGCCCTCGCGGACCTCGGTCGTGTCGCCCTTGGTGAGGAAGGGCGGCTCGTGCACGTCCCAGCCGATTCCGTGGCCTAGGCGGTGGCGGAAATCCTTGCCGAAGCCGGCCTCGGCGATGACGTCGCGCGCGGCCTTGTCGACCGCCTCGCACGTCGTCTCATTGGCTTTAAGAGCCGTGATGCCCGCGCGCTGACTCTCCATCACCAAGCGATGGACGAGAACCTGCTCGTTGCTCGGTGCGCCGAAGGAGATGGTGCGCCCGAAATCGTAGCACATGCCGTCCAGCACTGCGCCGAAGTCGAAATTGACCGAGACGGGCGCGTCGAGTTTGCGTGGCCAAGTGCCCAGCTTGTCGCCGAAGCGCAGCGGATGGTTGGGTCCTGAATTGTAGAGCGAGGTCGTGAAGGATGGCCCGAGCGAGCCGTGCGCTTTCATTTGATAGTCGATCTCGGAGGAGACCTCGAGCTCGGTCATGCCGAGCTTCAGGTTGGCGACCGTGGCGGCAAAGGCCTTCTCGGTGATCTCGCCGGCCCGGCGCAGCGTCGCGATCTCGTCGGCGTCCTTGATGACGCGCATGGGCCGCAGGATGTGCGTGCCGGACGAGAAGACGGCGCCGGGCACGAGCTTTTGCAACTCGAACAGGGATTCGGCCTCTGCGTCGTCGCTGGTCGCGATCCGCGCGCCGTCGCCGATCCCGAGTTCCTTCAGGATGCCGGACACCATCTCTGCCGGGTCGTCCCAGTCGCCGAGGACGCGCACATCCAGGCCGTCCATGCCCTGCGTGCTACCGAACTCGGCCGTCATGCGCGGCACGGTGAGGATCGGCGTGTGCCCGGGCGCGACCCAGAGCCCTTCGAGCCACATGCCGGGGTGGAGGTTGCGGCCGTAGTTGGGGATGTCGCGATGGAGGCCGGTCAGATAGTCGAGATCGGTCTTAAGCGGCAGGAAGACGAGGTCCGCCTGGTCCTCGATCAGGCCCTGGAAGCGGGTCATGCGGTCTGCGTAGCTGGCCATCAGGGCTCTCCTTGGGAGGGGGTGTCGTCGAGAAGGTGGCAGGCGGCCATCTGGCCGTCTCCCGCGCCGGCCGTCGGCACGGGGCGCAGCAGCGGGCGCTCGACGCGGCAGCGCGGCATCGCGAGGGGGCAGCGGGGGTGGAAGTGGCAGCCGCTCGGCGGGTCGAGCGGCGACGGTATATCGCCCTTGACCGGCTCGTAGCGTACGCGGCGGCGGTCGAGGCGGGGCACGCCGTCGATGAGCGCGCGCGTATAGGGATGGGCGGGTCGTGCGAAGACCGTCTCGCTCGGCCCGGACTCCACCACGCGGCCGAGATACATCACGAGAATGCGGTCGGAGAGATGCTCGACGACGCCGAGATCGTGGCTGATGAAGAGATAGGTCAGGCCGAGTTCGTCGCGCAGGTCGGCGAACAGATTGACGATCTGCGCCTGGATCGACACATCGAGCGCCGAGACGGCCTCATCGCAGACGAGGATCTCCGGCTTGACCGCCAGCGCCCGCGCGATGCCGACGCGCTGGCGCTGGCCGCCGGAGAACTCGTGCGCGAAGCGATCGCGCACGCCGGGGTCTATCCCGCAGCGCTCCAGCAGGTCGGCGACATAGCCGTTCACCTCGTCCGGTGCCGCGATGCGGTGAACGCGGGGTGCCTCGCCGATCAGCTTGGAGACGCGCTTTCGCGGGTTGAGGGACGAGAACGGGTCTTGGAAGACCATCTGCGTAGCGAGCGGATCGTCGGCGCCGCGCTGAAGATCCGTTTCGATCGTGCCGGCGGTGGGATCGAGGAGGCCCGCGACCATGCGGCCGAGCGTGGACTTTCCGCAGCCCGACTCGCCGACAACGCCCAGCACCTCGCCGCGGCGGAGGTCGAAGCTGACATCCTCGACCGCACTGGACGATCGGCTTCGGCCTGGCGAGCCCGATGCGGACAAGCGTGCGCGCGACGATGTCGCCGCCGTCGCCGAAGCTGCGCGAGAGGTTGCGGGCGCGAAGGATGACGTCACCGCTCGGCGCGCTATCGTTCTCGGGCAGGGTCATATGGTGCCTACGGCTCCGGTCGGGGGACTCGCGACCGGAGCATCAAAGGGCTCTTCAAGAGGATGCAGGCAACGGACCTCGCCGTCGCCTCCGCGCGGCTCCATGGGCGGAATGGCGGCCGTGCATTCGGGCGTCGCGCGCGGGCAGCGGGGCGCGAAGGCGCAGCCGGGGGGCAGGTCGGTCAGGGCCGGCATCCGGCCGTCGATCTGCTCCAGCCGTCTTCCTTTTCGCCCGCGCATGGGCACGGAGCCGATGAGGCCGCGCGTATAGGGGTGGGCCGGCCGGTCGATCACCTCGTCGACGGAGCCGGTCTCGACAATCTGGCCCGCATACATGACCGCGATCCGGTCCGCGATGCCGGCCACGACGGCGAGGTCGTGCGTGATCCAGACCATGGCCGTGCCCCGGTCGCGGCAAAGGGCCTGCGCGAGGGCGAGGATCTGGCCCTGGATCGTCACGTCGAGCGCCGTCGTCGGCTCGTCGGCGATGATCAGGTCCGGCTCGTGCAGGAGCGCGATGGCGATGGCGACGCGCTGGCGCATGCCGCCCGAAAGCTGGTGCGGGTAGCCGCGCAGGCGCGCCTCCGCACCCGGTATGCCGACCTCTTCCAGGGCCTGGATGCACCGCGCCCGCGCCTTGGCGCGCGGCAGAACCGCATGCGCCGCCAGCGCGTCTCGCATCTGCGTCTCGATACGGAGGACCGGGTTCAGCGTCATCATCGGGTCCTGGAAGATCATCGCGACCCTCGCGCCGCGCACCTCGCGCAGGGCGCCGGGGCTCTTCGTCAGGAGTTCGTCGCCCGATAGGCGGACGCTGCCGCCCGTCACGCGGCCGGGCGGGGAGAGGAGGCCGTTGATTGAGAAGCCGGTCAGCGACTTGCCCGATCCGCTCTCGCCGACGAGGCCGAGTATCTCGCCGCGTCGCACGGTCAGCGACACGCCGCGCAGAGCCTCGATCTCCCCGAACGCGGTGCGCAGGTTGCGCACGTCGAGGACGGTCGCCGTTTCCTGGGTGTCCGTCATCGTCATAGCCGCGGGTTCAGCACGTCGCGCATGCGATCGCCCAGTACGTTGACGCTGATGATGATCGCCAGAAGGACGAGGCCCGGCATCACGCTGATCCAGTAGCGGCCGGACTGGAGATAGTCGAAGCCGTTGGCGATGAGGAGGCCGAGCGAGGGACGCGTCGGCGGCAGGCCGAGGCCTAGGAAGGAGAGCGTCGCCTCCAGCGAGATTGCCGCCGCCATCTGCATGGTCGCGACGACGAGGATGGTGGGCAAGCAGTTCGGCAGGATGTGTCCTAGGAGGATGCGCAGCCCCCCGAGGCGCAAGCCGCGCGCGGCCTCGACGTAGTCGCGCGAGGCCTCGACCAGTGCGACGCCGCGCACGGTGCGGGCGAAATAGGCCCATTGCACCACCACGAGCGCGAAGATGATCTTGTCGACGCCGCGCCCCAGGATGACCAGCAGGATAAGCGCGACGAGGATGGTGGGAAAGCTCAGCTGAAGATCGACGATACGCATCAGCACGGTGTCCACCCAGCCGCGCCGATAGGCGGCGATGAGGCCGACAGCGGTGCCGACGGCCAGCGCCAGAAGCCCCGAGACGAGCCCGACGACGAGCGAGATGCGGACGCCGTACAGCATGGCGCTGAGCATGTCGCGGCCCTCGCCGTCCGTGCCCAGCCAATAGACGGTCCCGCCGAAGCTCTCGCCGCCCGGCGGCAGGAGGCTGTCGAGAAGGTCGACCTGGCGAAGGTCATAAGGGTTCTGCGGCGCGAGCCAGGGCGCGCCGAAGCCGGCGATGCAGAAGGCTGCAAACACGATGAGCGCGGCGACCGCGAGTGGCGAGCGCAGAAAGCGGCGCAGGACGTCGCGCGCCGATCCGGCGGCCGGGCCGGCCACGGGTGGTGCCGCGCCGACGGCGGTCTGGACGCTCACGAGGCCGCGTCTCCCAGTCGAACCCGGGGGTCGAGGATCGAGTAGAGGACGTCGACGAAAAGGTTGAGGACGACGAAGAGACAGACGACGAAGATCAGGTAGGCGACGATCAAGGGGCGATCGAGGACTGCGATGGCGTCGATGAGCATCTTGCCGACGCCCGGCCAGGAGAAGATCGACTCGATGACGACCGCGAAGGCGATCACGCCGCCGAACTCCATGCCAAGCACCGTGACGATGGGGATGAGAATGTTCTTCATCACGTGAACGGAGAGGATGCGCCGCTCGCGAATGCCGCTCGCCCGGGCGAAGCGGACGTAGTCGGTGAAGAGGACTTCGCGCATGCCGGCCCGGGTAAGGCGGATCACCATCGCCATCATGATCAGCGAGAGCGTGAAGGCCGGCATGGCCAGATGGTGCAGCCCGTCGAGCGTGAGGAAGGAGACGTAGACGCCGAGCACGTCGACCGTCTCGCCGCGCCCGATGGCCGGCATCCAGCCCAGGAAGACCGAGAAGACGAGGATCATGATCAGGCCGATCCAGAAGACCGGCAGCGAGAAGGCGACCATGGAAAAGCCCATGATGGCGCGGCTGTCCCACGCATCGGGCGCGAGACCCGCGCGCATGCCGAGCGGCAGGCCGACCGTGACCGCGATCACGAGCGCCGCGAGCGCCAGTTCCAGCGTCGCCGGCAGGCGCTCGAAGATGAGGCCGAGGGCGGGAATGCCATGGGTGAAGGAGTTGCCGAGATCGCCCTGAAGCAGGTTGCCGAGGAAGACGAAATACTGCTCCCAGATCGGACGGTCGAGGCCGAGATCCTCGATGATGAGAGCGAGGCAGGCCTGGTCGCATTCCGACGAGGCGAAGATGTAGACCGGATTGCCGATCACGTTGACGCCGAAGAAGACGAGAACGGTCATCACGAGCAGAACGAGGACGGCCTGCAGCATACGCTTGACGATGAACTCCGCCATCTCTCGCAGCCTCGTCGGGGTGATGCGGGGATGTCGTCCGGGGCGGGCCCGGACGACGATGGTTCAAGCGGCGTGCGCCGGGTCAGTCGACGCGGCTGACCTCGGTTGCCAGCGTGCGCTCGTTGGTGCGCGGCTCGTGCTCCAGCCCGGCCCGCATGGCCCAGTTGTTCACCTGGAAGTGAAGCGGGATGTAGGCGTAGTCGGCCATGCCGATGCGAATGGCCTCCTCCAGCAAAGCCCGGCGCTCCTCCGTGTCGATGGTGCGCTTGGCGAGGACCGAGCGGGCGTCGATCTCAGGGTTCGAATAGCGGCCGAAATTGCCGTTACCGCCGCCGGTCGCCGCGTTGTATGTCTCCAGCGTTCCGGAGACCGTATAGGTCGCCTCGCCCGCCACGGTTCCCCAACCGGTCAGCGACAGCGAGAACTCCGGCACGTCGAAGCCGGGAATCGAAAGCTCGTCGCCGCGGATGAGGCGGGAGAAGAAGACGTTGCGCGGCATCGCATCGACTTCGGTCGTGATGCCGATGCGGCTCCACATCTGCGCGACGACCTGCATGATGCGGGCATCGTTGATGTAGCGGTCGTTGGGGCCGTGCAGCGTGACGCGGAACCCGTCGCCGTAGCCCGCTTCCTCGAGGAGCGCCTGTGCGGCCTCGGGATCGTAGGGGTCGGCTTCCAGGCCGTCGACATAGCCGAAGAAGCCCGGCGGCACGATGTTCTTGGCCGGCAGCGAGGCGCCACCCATGACGCGGTCGCGGATCGCCTCGCGGTCGATGGCAAGGCTGAGCGCCTTCCTGACGCGCATGTCGCGCAACGGGTTCGGGACGAGCGGATTGCCCTCGTTGTCCGTCACGAAGGGTTCGACATGCTTGTAGCCGGGCATGATATAGATCAGCCGGTCAGACGGGATGGTCGAGACCGTGAAGTCCGGGTTGTCCTGAAGCTGCGGCAGGTCGATCGTCGGCGGGTAGTCGATCATGTCGACGTCGCCGTTCAGCAGCGCAGCAAGGCGCGAAGCGTCCTGCGTAATCGGGCGGAAGACGACCTGGTCCCACTCGACCTCGCCGCCCCACCAGTCGGGGTTCTTCACGACGCTGACGAGGCTGCCCGGGCTGAACTCCTCGAACTTGAAGGGCCCGGTGCCGATGGCGGCCTGACCGCTGTTGAAGTCGACCGCCGGCGTGACGCCCTCAGCGACGTGCTCGGCCAGGATCGGCAGCATCGCCAGGTCCTCGGCGACCGTCGGATAGGGCCCGTCCGTCTTGATGTGGACGGTCAGGTCGTCGATCTTCTCCCAGGTCTTCCCGCCCTTCTCGAGCTGAAAGGCGGGCGAGGCCGGGGCACCGGAAATGCCGGCGCGAAGACGGTCGAAGGTGAAGAGCACGTCGTCGGCGGTGAACGCCTCGCCGTCATGCCAGGTCACGCCGTCGCGCAGCTTGAACTCCCAGGTCGTCTCGTCGATAGGCTCCCACGAGACCGCGAGGCCCGGAATGGGCTGCGAGGCGGAATCGAGTGCGACGAGCTTCTCGTAGATATGCTCCTGGACCTGCACGTCGGCCGAAAGCTGCGTCCAGTGCGGATCGAGCGAGTTGGCCTCCGATCTCACTCCGATCGTCAGGACCTCCTGCGCGATGGCGGGCGTCATGGCCGGCATTGCCACCACGATCATCGCCGTCAGAACGGTTGGCTTCCAGTATTTCATTGCAGCCCCTCCAGATGAATTGCGTCCGATCCAGACCTCGGCGTTCTTTATACGGCGCCATTTCATCGGCACGGTCCGGCAAATTGTTTTACTATGCGAACGACGGTTCGCATAGCACCTTTATCGAGCAAGCCCGCCTATACATGTGTATTTCGTCTCGAGGTAGTCATCGAGGCCCTGCCAGCCGCCCTCCTTGCCGAGGCCCGACTCCTTCAGGCCGCCAAAGGGAATCTCCGGCGTAACGATGAGGACCTCGTTGATGCCGATGAGCCCGTATTCGAGCCCGTCCTGCAGGCGAAAGGCGCGGCCGAGGTCCTGCGTGTAGGCGTAGGCGGCGAGGCCGTATTCGGTGTCGTTGGCTGCCGCGATCGCTTCGGCCTCGTCGGCGAAGCGGTAGACGGGCGCTACGGGGCCGAAGATTTCCTCGCGCGTCACGCGCATCTCGGGTGTCGCCCCCGATATGACGGTCGGCTCGTAGAAGAGGCCGCCTCGGTCGTGCGGCCTACCACCGGCCGCGACGGCACCGCCCTTGGCGACGGCGTCTGCGACCAGCGCCTCGGTCTTTTCCAGCGCGGCGGCGTCGATGAGCGGGCCGATCTGGGCGCCCGCATCCGCACCGGGCGCCACCGTCATCGCGGCCGTCCGGGCGGCGAAGCGCTCGACGAACGCGTCGTGGATGCCGGCCTGGACATAGACCCGGTTGGAGCAGATGCAGGTCTGGCCGGCATTGCGGAACTTGGCGATGATCGCGCCTTCGACGGCGGCGTCGAGGTCGGCGTCGTCGAAGACGATGAAGGGCGCGTTTCCACCAAGCTCCATCGAGACCTTCTTCACGGTATCGGCCGCGCCGCGAATGAGCTCCTTGCCGATTTCGGTGGAGCCGGTGAAGGTGAGCTTGCGGACCTTCGGATTGGCGAGGATCTCGCCCCCGATAGCGCGCGCCGAGCCGGTGAGGATGTTGACGGCACCGGCGGGAAAGCCCGCGCGTTCGGCCATCAGGCCCCAGGCGAGCCCGGAATAGGGCGTTGCCGTCGCGGGCTTCACCACGACGGTACAGCCGGCGGCGAGCGCGGGGCCGAGCTTGCGGGCCAGCATCGAGGAGGGGAAGTTCCAGGGCGTGATCGCGGCGACGACGCCGATCGGATGGCGGGTCGTCATCAGCCTGCGATTCGGCCAGGGTGAAGCGATGATCTCGCCGCCCGCGCGCCGGGCTTCCTCCGCGAACCAGAGGACATAGGCCGCAGACGACAATACCTCCGCCCGCGCCTCGGCCAACGGCTTGCCCTGCTCGGCCGTCAGGAGCGCCGCCAACGCGTCGGCATTCTCGACGATCTGTGCATGGAGGGCGCGCATCAGCCCGACCCGGTCGCCGAGCGGCAGGGCCGAATAGCTCGGTAAGGCGGTATGGGCGGCGTCGATCGCGCGGCGGGTCTCGTCGGCGCCGGCGCCTGGCACCGTGCCGATCGTCTCACCGGTGGCGGGATTCGTCACCGCGATGGTCGTGCCGTCGTCGGCATCGCACCAACTGCCGTCTATGAGATTGGCTTGCTTCAGCACGTCTTCGAACACGGCGACACCTCAATTTCGAACACTTGTTCGTATAGCGGTCATCTCACGGCGTTCGCAAGCCTGGTCCTTCGAGCGCGAAGCCAGAGAGATCGACGGACGGCGTCTCTCCGAGCGCGAGGGCGGCGATGGCCTCCGAGATGGCCGGCGCGGCGGTGAAGCCCATCCAGGGAAAGAGGTTGAGGAAGAAGCCCGGCACGGTGGGCGTCTCGCCCAGCACGGGGCGCCAGTCGGGCGTTCCGTTCACGAACGCGGCCCAGCTGCGAACGATGCGTACGCTGCCAAGGGCGGGCAGCACGGCGCTGGCGATGGCGAGGTTGCGCACCATCGATGCGGTGTCGACCATCGGAAAGTCCTTTGCCGGACCACCCATCTTGGCGGGCCAGCCGCCACCGATCAGGAAGCTGCCCTCGGCAGACTGCTTCAGCGTCAGCTTCTCGCCCGTGTAGTAGAGCAGATAGGGCAGGACAGGCGGGCAGCGCTCCGTGACCGCGACCTGGATCGCGTGTGCCTCGATCGGAACGCGAACGCCGACCATGGCCGAGACCCGTGCCGCATCGGCGCCGGCGGCGTTGACGACACGATGTGCGCGGATCGTCTCCGACCCCGCCGACAGGGTAAAGACATCGCCCTCCTTTGCGATGGCGTGGACCTCGTGCCCGCGCAGGAGCGTCAAGCCGGCTTCGATGGCCCGGCGCACGAAGAGCGGGGCGACGCGGAACGGATCGGCCTTGCCCTCGATCGGGCAGAAGGCGCCGGCAAGCATGTCGGGCGCCAAGCCCGGCAGAAGGTGGTGCAGGGCCTGTCCCTCCAGGTTCGTGACGCTGAGACCGGCGGCCCGTTCGATCTCCGTCTTGTCCCGCAGCGCGGCCATGTCGGCAGGCGTGCGCGCGACCATCAGACCGCCCTTCAGCGACAGGCCGAGCGAGCCGTCCAACTCGTCCTCGAGACCGCGCCATCGCGCGATGGAGGCCATGAAAAGGGGGATCGTCTCGGCATAGCGCCGCGCCCAGTCTCGCCCGAGCGCTTGAAAGGGATCGAAGGGGATCTGTGCGTGTATAGAACCCGCGTTCGATCCCGATGCGCCGAGGTTCACGTCCGCGCGCTCCAGCAGCACCGTGTGCGCTCCGCGCCGGCAGGCGAAATAGGCCGTCGAGGTGCCGGCCAGCCCACCGCCTATGATCGCGAGGTCGTATACCCGCCCCATCGTCAAACCCGCCTCGAATGTCGGTTGAATCGCGCCTTGTGTTCGTTATACAGACTTTTGTACGCGATATGAACTTTTGAACCGAACTTTAGGGCGGATCCTATGTCAGAACTTCGGGTAGCGGCCAGCACCTTTCCCTTCCTCTACTCCAAGTCGGGCTTCGATGCGCTCAAGCATTTGCGCGGCTTCGGCTATCGCGAGTTCGAGATGATGATCTTTCCGCCGCACTGCTGGCCGCCCGAGCTGGGACAGGCCGTGCGTCGCGACGTGAAGGCGTGGCTCGATGGTGAGGGCGCGCGCATTACCTCCTTCTGCTACCCGGCGCTCGACAACAATCCGAACTCCGTCGACAAGCTGATGCGCGACTACACGCTCGATCGCTACCGCGAGGCGGTCGATCTCGCGGCGGAGTGGAACTGCCCCTACGTCGTTGCGATTCCCGGCCCGGTCAACAGCCTTATCAACCCGCCGCATGACTGGATGCTAGACTGGTTCGTCGAGGCGATGAAGACGCTCGTCGCCCACGCCGAGGGAACGGGCGTGAAGATCTTGCTGGAGAACGTGCCTTTCACCTTCCTGCCGTCGGCCAAGGACATGAAGGACACCGCCGCCCTCATCGGCCCGGAGGTCGGCGTCAACTACGACGTCTGCAACGGCGCCTACATCAAAGAAGATGTCGGCGAGGCGATCCGGATGCTGGGCGACCTCGTCTGCAACGTCCACATCTCCGACAGCGGCTTCGAGGAATTCAAGCACGACCGGCTCGGCACCGGCATCGTCGATCCGGCACCTGCCGCCGCCGCGCTCGAGGAGATCGGCTATGACGGCCTGACCGTCTTGGAGATCATCACCGACGCCAACGATCCGACCTCCGACCCGGACGAAGACCTTCGCGTCAGTCACGACATTCTGACAAGGCACGGCTGGGCGCCGGTCGGCGGCTGAAGGAGCCAGGACATGAAAACTTTTCGCGGCAGCTATTCCGTCAACGTCACGCCCTTCACAACCGATGGGTCGGGCATAGACCTAGAGGCCAATCGCCGGTTTCTTGACTGGCAGATGGCCTGCGGCGTGCCGGGCGTCATCATGCTGGGCACGACGGGCGAATTCCTCACCGTCACGGACGCGGAGCGCGCCGCCCTCGTCGAGGACACGGTCGCTCATGTTAACGGGCGCATGGACGTCCTCGTCGGCGCCATGAACGCGCATAGCCCGACGGCCGCCCGCTACGCCCGCGAGGCGCAGGACATGGGCGCGGACGGGCTGATGATCATTCCGCCCTACTACTACACGCCCACCGATGACGAGATCATGGGCTATTACGAGACGATCACGGCACGCTGCGACCTGCCGATCATGCTCTACAACAATCCGGTCACGTCCAACGTGGACATGAGCGCCGCCCTCGTCGCGAGACTGACGCGGACCTTCGACACCGTTCGCTACATCAAGGAAGCGAGCATGGATGTCGGGCGCGTCTACGACATCGTCGAGGCGACGGACGGCGTGATGAACGTCTTCGCGGGCGAGCGGATCGTCGAGTCGTTCCTCCTGGGCGCCGTCGGCTACGTGAACCCCTTCGGCAACTACATCCCCCGCGCTTCCACCCGCATCTGGGAGCTTTTGGAGGAAGGGCGGATCGAGGATGCCAAGGCGATCCAGCGGCATATCACCGTGATCGAGCACACAATCGCGGAGGGGCATCCCACCTATGGCCATCAGTGCTATTCCAAGGCCCTGGCCGCCGAGGCCGGCTACCCCGTCGGCGACGTTCGCCCGCCGCTGACCCCCTTCGCGTCGCTGGGAGAGGAGGGGCGCACGCGCGCGGCCAAGCTCAAGGGCATCATGGACGATCTCGACCGCCTTCTCGACACGCAGGACAAACGCGCCGCATGACCGACATCCCCCTCTTCACGCCGTTCAGCTTGCGCGGCGTCACGTTCCGCAACCGGATCGTGATGGCGCCCATGTGCCAGTACCAGGCCGACGAGGGCTGCCCGAACGACTGGCACGTCTCGCATCACGGCCGCTACGCGACCTCGGGCCTTGGCGGCGCTATCGTCGAATCGACCGGCATCAGCGCCGAGGGGCGCATCAGCCCCGGCTGCACCGGGCTCTACAACGGTGCGCAGGTCGCGGCCTGGCGGCGGGTGACGGACCTCTACCGGCGCGAGGGGATCCCCGTCTTCGTGCAGATTAACCATGCCGGCGGCAAGGCCTCCACCGAGCGCCCGTGGGATGGCGGCGGCCCGCTCACCCCCGGCACTCAGGAGCCGCCCTGGCAGACGGTGGCTCCGTCCGCGATCCCGGCTCGCGAGGGCTGGCACGTGCCGCGCGCGCTGGACATTAAGGACATGGCCGGCATCGTCGCCGACTTCGCGGCCGCCGCCGGGCGTGCGTCGGATGCGGGCTTCGACGGCGTCGAGATCCACGGCGCGCATGGCTATCTCCTGCACAGCTTCATGTCGCCCTATTCCAACCGCCGGACGGACGACTATGGGGGCGATCTGGCGGGGCGGATGCGTCTGCCGGTCGAGGTCGCTCGTGCCGTCCGTGACGCGGTGCCGCGCGACATGCCGGTCCTCTACCGCGCCTCGTGCGTGGACGGCGAGGGTGGCGGGCTGACACTCGATGACACGGTCGCGCTCGCCGCCGAGCTGAAGTCGGTCGGCGTCGACCTTCTCGATGCGTCCGGCGGCGGCATTCCGGCCGGCATGCGCATGGCGGCGGAGAAGCCGGAGCCCGGCTTCCAGGTCCCCTTTGCCGATCGCATCCGCCGCGAGACGGGCCTGCCCACCATGGCCGTCGGCATGATCACCGAGCCGGAGATGGCCAACGCCATCGTGGCCGAGGGCAAGGCCGATCTTGTCTCCCTCGCGCGGGGCCTGCTGCGCGACCCGGCCTGGCCCTACCGCGCCGCCATCGCGCTCGGCCACCCGGAGCCCGCCTCCATCCTGCCCAAGCTCTACGCCTTCTACCTCAAGCTCGCGGCCTGACGGGCGCGGCGCGCGCCTCAGCGAACGTAGCTCGCGCCGTTAATGTCGATCGTGCCGCCCGACAGGTGCTTTGCCTGGCCGCTGAGGCAGAAGGCCGTCAGCGCAGCGATCTCCTCGGGGGGCACGAAGGCGCCCATGGCGAGCCGGTCCTCGACGACGGCGCGGCCGCCCTGGCTTTCGGCAAAGTCGCGCGACATCTGCGTGTCGACCACGCCGGGCGCGACGATGTAGGTGCGGATGCCGTCACGCGCGTAGCCCGTCGCCACCGTCTGCAGCGCGGCCTTGAAGGCGGCCTTCGACGCGGCGTAGGCGATCGTACGGGGGTTGGTGACACCCTTCTGCGCCGCCCAGGACGAGATGCCCACGATCTCGCCGCCGCCGCGTTCGCGAAAGTGATGGACGGCCGAGCGCAGCAGCCGTGCGGCCGATAGGACGTTGACCTGCATCGTCTCCGCCCAGACCCGGTCCCAAGCCGCGTCGTCATCGTCGATGCCGCCGTCGAAGCGCATCACCGCGGCGTTGTTGACGAAGCCGTGCAGCCCTCCCGTCGCCGCGATTGCCTCCCGCATGAGCGCGTCCGCGCCGCCGGGCGCGGAGAGGTCGGCGCCGACGAGAACGGCCCGCTCCGGCGGCGCTTTCGATAGGGCGGCCCGTGCGCCCTCCTCATCGCGGCCGTAATGCGCGACCACGCGCGCGCCTTCCGCCACCAGCCGCTCCGCGATGGCGCGGCCGATCCCCTTCGAGGCACCGGTGACGAGAATGGTCTTGCCGTGAAGCATAATGGTGGCTCTCCCTTGGGTGCGGTCTTAAACGCGGTACGACGGGCGGGCCAGTTGACCAGTCGTCGGTAATCGGACAATCGTTCGCATAGCGAACAATGGAGAATGGGACAACATGAGTGCTGGCGTGCGGCCCGTCGTCGTGATTGGGGCGGGGCCTATCGGCGTCGCCTTCGCGGCCGCCTTCGTCGCTGCCGGGCGCGACGTGGTGATCGTGGAGCCGGAGGCGACGGCGCGGTCCGCGGTAGCGAACGCTGTGGCTCACCACGACGCGATGCTCCGCCGGGCGGGACACCCCGTCGCCCGGACGCCGGGATACCTGCGGGTCGTGGAGACCCTGAGCCGCGAAAGGCCAGAGTTCAGCGAAGCGGCGCTGGCGGTGGAGTGCGGCCCGGAGCGGGCGGCCGTGAAGTCTGGCATCTTCGCCGAGCTCCTCGCCGCCTTACCCGAAGACGCCGTCCTTGCCACGGCGTCCTCCTCCCTGCCGATCTCCGAAATCGTGTCCGATCCGGCGGAGCAGCGCCGTTGCCTAGTCGCGCATCCGGGCAATCCGCCGAGCCTCATCCGCGTGGTCGAGATCGTACCTGGACCGCACACGGAAGACGGGACCGTAAGAGCCTCCGTCGAGGCATTCCGGCAGGCCGCCTTCGTTCCGGTCGTCCTGAGGCGGGAGGTGCCGGCTTTCGTCTTCAACCGCCTTCAATCCGCGCTGCTGCGCGAGGCCTACCGGCTCGTCGCGGAGGACGTGATCGACGTCGACGGGCTCGACCGACTGGTTCGCGACGGGCTCGGGCCGCGCTGGGCGTTGGGAGGGCCTTTCGAGACGGCGGACCTCAACACGGCTGGCGGCGTGCGCGGCCATGCAGAGCGGCTCGGCCCCACCTACGCCGCAATCGGCGCCGCGCGAGGCGAGACAGAGCCCGCTTGGTCGGTCGAATTGGTCGACACGGTAGAAGCGCAGCGGCGTGCGGTGCTGCCGGAGGCCGATCTGCCGGCCCGCCGCGTCTGGCGCGAACACGCTTTGGCCGACCTCCTCGCCGCGCGCGGACGCATCTTGGCCGGAGACGCGGGGTGACCAATTCAGAAAGAGACGCTGAAACGTCCGGTCATGCCGCGCAGAATGCCGGCCCGGTCGCCTTCACCTTCGACGGCGCCCCCCTGGCCGGCTCGCCGACGCAGTCCGTGGCCGCCGCGCTCGCCGCCGCCGGCATTCGCGGCCTGCGACGGACGGAAAGCGGCGCTTCGCGCGGGGTCTTCTGCGGCATGGGCGTTTGCCAGGACTGCCTCGTTACGGTGGACGGCGCGCCCAACCGCCGGGCGTGCATGACGGTTCTGCACGATGGGATGGTGGTGGAAACACAAGCCGCCCGCGCGCCGCTGACGGCGCCGCCCGACGCGCCGCTGAAGCCGGTGCGGCGGCATGTCGACGTCCTAGTCCTCGGCGGTGGCGCGGGCGGGCTCAGTGCGGCGCGCTCGGCCGCCGAGGCTGGGGCGGAAGTTCTCCTCCTGGATGAGCGCAAGCGACTCGGCGGGCAGTATTACAAACAGCTGGCCGAGCCCGGCCGCGCGCCGCTCGACGCACAGCAAGGCGAGGGGCGGGCACTCATCGAAGCCGCCGTCGCTGCAGGAGTCGAGGTGCTCGAAGGGGCCGAGATCTGGGGTGCGTTCGACGGGCTGGAGATCATGGCGGCCACCGACGAGGCGGCCTATGCCATCCGCGCACGCGCCGTCGTCGTCGCGACCGGGGCCTATGAACGCCCGGCCATGATCCCCGGCTGGACGCTGCCGGGCGTCATGACCGTCGGCGCGGCGCAGACCTTCTGGCGCTCCTACGCTACGCTTCCCGGCCAAAGGGTGGCGCTGGCCGGGAACGGGCCTCTCGTCGCGCAGGTGGCGCTGGAGCTTGCGCGCGGCGGCGCGGAGATCGTGGCCCTGAGCGAGGCGGCGCCGGCTCCCTTCACCCGGCCCGGCGCGGGGCTCTCGCTCGCCAGGGCGCAGCCCGCGCTCGCGGCCAAGGGCGCCGGCATGCTGGCCGCACTGAGGGCGCGCGGCGTCGCCATTTCCTACGCGACGCTGCCGCGCCAAATCGAACAGCGCGAGACAGGCCTCGCCATTACGCTAGAGACGCCGCGCGGCACCCGCACGGTGGAGGCCGACGTCTTCTGCATGAATTTCGGCTTCCAGCCGCAAAACGAAATCCTCCGCCTGCTCGGCGCCACGATGACGTTCGACGCGCGGTTCGACCAGCTTCGCCCCACGCGAGGCGAGGCCTTCGAGACGAGCGTCGCCGGGCTCTACGCCATTGGCGATTGCTGCGGCATCGGCGGCGCGCCGGCCGCCGTCCTGGAGGGCACGATCGCCGGGCGGGCCGCCGCCGGCGGTCAAGGCCCGACGGCGGGCGAGCTGCGCCGACTCGGGCTCCATCGCGCCTTCCAGAACGCGCTTTGGACGCTTTACGCAGCGCCGATCCCCCGGCTGGAGGATGTGCCGGCCGAGGCGCAGGTCTGCCGCTGCGAGGAGGTCACGAAGGGCGCGCTCGACGAGGCGCTCGCCGTCGGCTCGACCGATATCGGCGCCGTCAAGCGTGCGACGCGGATCGGCATGGGCCGCTGTCAGGGGCGCTACTGCGCACCGGCACTGGCCGGGCTTATGGCGCGCCGTTCCGGCGTGGACCCACAGGACCTTTCCTTCTTCGCCCCGCGCGTGCCCGTCAAACCCGTGCCCATCGGCGCACTCGTAGCTATAGAGGAGCTGCTGGAGGTCATCGAGGCGGATGCCTGAGCGAGTGGACCTCCTCGTCGTCGGCGGCGGCATCACCGGGCAGGTCGCGGCGCTGACGGCGGCGCGCAGCGGCGCGCGTGTGACGATCGTCGACCAGGGCGTCGGGGGCGGGTCGGGCGCCAATGCCGGCAGCCTCCACGTGCAAATGCAAAGCCGCTTCCTCAGACTCAACCCGCATCTGGCGGACAATCTCGAATCCTCGCTGCCGCTCTACCTCGCGGCCGTCAAAGCCTGGGACTTGCTGGACGTCGATCTCGGCGGGGTGGAGATGTCGCGCGAGGGCGGCCTGATGCTGGCCGAGACGGACGCGCAGATGGCGTTCCTGCACCAGAAAGCCGAGCGCGAGCGCGCCAAAGGGCTCGACGTCGACGTTCTCGACCGCGACGCGCTCCACGCTATCGCGCCCTATCTGAGCCCCGACATTCTGGGTGCCGAAATCTGCCGGGACGAGGGCAAGGTGAACCCGCTCGTCGCCAACCGTCGCCTGCGCGGCCTGCTGGCAAGCCTCGATGTCCAGCATTTCCAAGACCGTGTGCACACGATCGAGGAAAGCTCGGCCGGTCCGATCGTCCAGGGCGAGCGCGGCGACCACGCGGCCGATCATGTCATCGTCGCGGCGGCCTGGGGCGCGGGCGCGCTGGCGCCGCAACTGGGGCTGACCATTCCCACGCCGCCCGAGCCGCTGCACATGAACATCACCGAGGCCGGCGCCTACGGCATCCGCCATCTCGTCCAGCACGCCGAGCGCTCGATCACGCTCAAGCAGTTTCTCTCGGGCCAAGTCGTGATCGGCGGCGGCTGGGCGGCGGACGGCGGCGCGGGCGACGAGACGGCGCGGGTGAAGCTCTCCAGCATGGCCGGCAACGTCGCGCTAGCCCACCGCATCGCGCCGGGCATAAAGGGTCTGCGGATCCTGCGGACCTGGGCGGGCTACAACACGCCGATCGACGGCAAGGCCACCATCGGCCCGGCCCGGCCGGGCGGCCGGGTCCACCTCGCGCTGCCGGGCGACGCCGGCTACACGCTCGGCCCGATCGTGGGGCAGTGCGCCGCATCGATCGCGCTCGGAATGTCGCCGCCCGTCGATCCCGAGCCCTACGCACCCGGGCGATGGCGCGACGCGGTCTGACGGCGCGCGACGAGGCGGGCGTTCAGTGCGCGAGCGAGCGCTGGATCTGCTCGGCCGTCTCGCGCAGCTTCGGCAGATAGGTCTCCAGCATGTCGTCGGCCGTGGCCCGGATGGAGGGTATGGCGATGTTGATCGCCCCGGCGAGTTCGCCCGAGCGGTAGTGCAGCGGGATCGCGATGGAGAGGAGGCCGACCTCGAGTTCCTGATCGACGAGCGACCAGCCATCGCGGCGCACCTGTTCGAGGACCTTACGGAACTCCGACTTCCGAGTGACGCTGTGCGTGGTGCGAGGCGTCAACCGGGCGTTGGCGACGATCGCGTCCCAGTGATCCTCGGGCTGGGCGGCGAGAAGCACACGGCCGTTCGCGGTATAATAGGCAGGCTGGCGACTGCCGACCGTGATGCCGACGCTGATGATGTTGTGCGCCTGGACGCCCGCCACGTAGACGACCTCCTGACCCTCGAGGATCGCGGCGGTGCACGATTCGCCCGTCTGCTCCGACAGACGCTCCATGAAGGGGCGGGCCCGGTCCCAGATGCCGATGCGCGAGAGGACCGAGAAGCCGAGATCGAGCACTTTCGGCGTCAGGTCGAACATCTTGCCGTCGGTGACCACATAGCCCTCGCGTACCAGGGTGAGGAGGAAGCGGCGCGCGGTCGCTCGGCTCATATCCGTCTCGGTCGCGACCTCGGTCAGGGTCATCTTGCGCGACGTGCGGCTGAAGCTTTCGAGAATGGCGAGGCCGCGCGAGACGGAGCCGACGAAATCCCGGCTGGAGAGACCTTCCGGCTCCTCTCCTCTCGAATCGAGGTCGACGGTGCCGAGCCTGTTGTGCGCGGCTCCCGCCTGCGTCGTCCGATCGTTCGATGTTAGCGCCCGAGCCGGGGGCGTGCCGGCCGGGCCGGTTTTCGGATCCGGCCTGGAGGCGGCGTCGTGCGTCTTCGCGTCGGTCTTCGCGCGCTTCGCTCCAGCCTTGGGGGCCGCCCTGCGCGCCGTCTTGACCGTACGGCTGCCGATATCGGCCATTGCTGATGCCTCCTCGCTCGTTCGCCCCCCGACTACCATCTCGGACGCGAAACGAACAACCGATATGCACGTGCGTCGACGAGTACCACGGTTGTCGGGGCAGGGAAGAGAAAGGCCTTGCTAAACGACGCAGCACCATGTCAGGATCGAACATATGTTCGTAATGCGAACTCCGCTGCAAGAGAGGACGATGCCATGTCGACGATTCCCAGGTCCCCCTCCAAGACATTCGCGACCTCCCGCCGAACGGTGCTTACCGGTATGGCAGCCATCGGCGCCGCCTCGGTCGTACCGCGCCGCCTCAGCGCGCAGGAGCAGATCACGCTGCGCTGGTGGTCGCCGCAGTCCTCGCCCGACCAGCTGGCCGCCTACGAGACCCAGATCGCGAACTTCGAGGCGCTGCACGACAATGTTCGCGTCGTCTTCGAGAAGACATCGGACGAGGGCTACGCCCCGCAGCTCGCGGCGGCCTTTGCCAGCGGGGAGGTGCCCAACGTCGTCACCCATCTGCCGAGCTTCGCGACGTCGAGCTATTGGGCAAACGGCCTTTTGGAGCCGTTCAACGACGTGATCGAGATGATAGGACCGGAGAAGTTCTATCCGGGCGTCAACGACATCTATGAGATCGACGCGGGCCAATATGCCGGCACCAGTATCGGCAACTCGGCCGCCAACATGCTCTGGCTGCGCACCGATCTGATGGAGAAGGCCGGTATCGCCGAGGCGCCGCGCACCTGGGACGAGCTCCTCTCCGCCGTCTCCAAGATGCAGGGCGGCGGCGTCTACGGCGCGCCGCTCCCCTATGGCCGCAACTCGATGACCTCGCTGATCTTCATCGGTGTCATCCATCAGGCCGGCGGCCAGGTCTTCACGCCCGACCTTCAGATTGCGCTCGACAGCCCCGAGACGCGGGATGCGCTGGAATTCTACCGTGCGATGCGCGAATTCTGCCCGCCCGGCGCAACGAACTATTCATGGGGCGACAGCCTCACCGCCTTCGTGGCGGGCGCCTGCGCAACCGGCATCTATACGGGACGCGTGCTGATCAACGTGGTCGACCAGAACCCAAGCATCGCGGATCACGTGACTTGCGTCACCTATCCGACGAAGTCCGCCGATATCGAGCCCTGGACATTCAACGACTTCCCCTCGGTCTTCATTCCCAAGGCAGCCGGGAACATGGAGGCGACCAAGCAGTTCGCCGCCTTCCTCTTCGACCCCGAGGGTTACATCAAGCAGCTCCACGCGGCGCCCGGCCACGTCTTGCCGGTGCTACAGACGATCTCGAACGATCCGGCCTATCAGGACAACCCGATCATCGAGAAGTACGAGGCGGAGGTGAACCTGATGTCGGAGGCGGCTGCCAACGGCTACAACCTAGGCCGCGAGTCCGCGCAGCATCAGCCGAACGTGAAGGCCGGCGAGATCGTCAACTCGAACGTCATCGCGGAGATGGTCCAGCGCGTGATCCTCAACGACGAGAACGTCGATGACGTGATCGGCGAGACGGTGACCCGCATCGAAGAGATCATGGCGAGCTAGTCGTGGGACCAGGCGTGCGGCCGGCAAGCCTGGCCTGCCGCTCGCGGTCCCTGCAATCCGTGTGACTATTGACGGGACGATGGGGCCGGGCGCCCATGCCCGGCTCGCCGCTATGGGCGATCCGGCCCCACCATCCATCCACGCTCAGACGAAATGCGAAGCCGTGTCACGATCCGTCACTCCATTGCTGGAGAAACGCTATGCCCGGCTGGGCTTGCTTCTGATCGCGCCGACGGTCGTCGTCTTCACGCTCGTCATCGTCTACCCGCTCCTCGCGGCCATCTATCTCAGCGTCTTCTCGATCTACACGCCGACGCTTGAGGGCGAGTTCGTCGGCGTTGACAACTATATCGAACTCCTGACAGGCGACGCCTTCTGGTCCTCGCTGTGGACGACGCTCGTCTGGACCGTCGGCACGCTCTCGCTGCAGATCGTCTTCGGCGTCGGCATGGCATTGCTCCTTCACCAGAACATCTGGTTCCGCTCGCTGGCGCGGTCGCTCGTCCTCTTTCCCTATTTCCTCTCCACCGTCGTGGCAGTCCTTGTCTGGCGCTGGCTCTTCAATGATCTCTACGGCGCGCTAAACCACGGCTTCATGCAATTGGGGCTGGTCGACATGCCGGTCGACTGGCTGGGCTCGATGCCCAACGCGATGATCGGCGTCATTCTCGTCGGCGCCTGGAAATACTTTCCCTTCGTCGTGATCGCCGTCCTGGCGCGGCTCCAGACGATACCCGAGCATCTCTACGAGGCCGCCCGTATCGACGGCGCCGGCGCGATCGCGCGCTTCTGGGACGTGACGCTGCCGCAGCTGCGCTCCGTTCTCACGGTCATCATTCTCCTGCGCGCCATCTGGGACTTCAAGGAGTTCGACCTTCTCTTCCTCCTGACGGGCGGCGGACCCGTCACCTCGACCCAGACGCTCTCCTTGCTGGTCTATCAGGAGGCCTTCGGGCTCAACCGGATGGGGCAGGCGGCGGCCTATTCGGTCGGCATGATGGTCGTCATGCTGCTCTTCATGGTCGTCTACATCCGCCGCAGCGGCCAGGAGGACCGGGCATGAACGGTCGGCCCACGCGGCTCATCCCCGTGCTCGTCCTCAACGTCGTCACGTGGACGCTCGTTCTCCTCGTCGCCTTCCCGCTCCTGTGGATGATCCTTACCTCGATCAAGCCGCAGACCGAGCTCTTCCGCATCCCGCCGACCTGGCTGCCAGAGGCCGTGACGTTCGAGCACTATTGGCGGCTGCTTAGCGAGACGCCGTTCCTGACCTATTTCCGGAACTCGGTCGTGCTCGCGACCTCGACGACGATCTTCGTCGTCGCGCTCGGCACGCTGGGGGCCTACAGCCTCGTGCGGTTCAAGTACCGGGGCCGGGAGACGCTCGCCGTCCTCGTCCTCTTCACCTACCTTCTGCCCTCGGTCGTCCTCATCATCCCGCTCTATCTGATGATGGTCGGCATCGGGCTGTCCAACACGCTGGTCAGCCTCATCCTTGCCCATACGACCTTCGCGCTGCCCTATGCGCTCTGGCTGCTGCGCTCCTTCATGGAAGGCGTGCCGGAGGATCTGGAGTCGGCCGCGCTGGTGGACGGCGCGACCCGCCTCGGCGCGTTCAAGGACATCATCCTCCCCCAGCTGCTGCCGGGCATCGTCTCCACGGCGCTCTTCACCTTCATCCTGTCGTGGAACGAATATCTCTACGCGCTCGTCCTCATCAATTCGGACGCCGTCGCCCCCCTGACGACGGGCGTGATGTCGATGCTGATCTCGGCCTTCAACATCGAGTGGTCGCTCCTGATGGCGGCCTCGGTGATGATGAGCCTGCCGCTCATCGTCGTCTTCGCCTTTCTGCAAAGCTACCTGACGTCCGGCTTCGGGGCCGGCGGCGTCAAGGGATGATGGGAGAAGCACGACATTGGCCGAAGTGACCTTGAAGGGCGTGCGCAAGGAGTTTGGCGCGTTCGTCGCGCTCGAAGAACTCGACATGGCGATCGCGTCCGGCGAGTTCGTGGCATTGCTTGGGCCCTCGGGGTGCGGCAAGTCGACGACGCTGCGCATGCTGGCCGGGCTGGACTTCCCGACCATGGGCGAGATCGCGATCGACGGGCGGGTCGTCAACGACGTCGCGCCCGGCAAGCGCGACATCGCTATGGTCTTCCAGTCCTACGCGCTCTATCCGCACATGACGGTCGCGCAGAACATCGCCTATCCCTTGAAGAAGCGCGGCATGGGCGCCGCCGACCGCGAGGCGGCGGTAACGAAGGCGTCCGAACTTCTGCAACTGGAGCCCCTGCTGCAAAGGAAGCCGAAGCAATTGTCGGGTGGCCAACAGCAGCGCGTCGCGCTTGGCCGCGCGCTGGTGCGTGAGCCCAAGGTCTTCCTCCTCGACGAGCCTTTGTCCAATCTCGACGCCAAGCTGCGTGCCTACATGCGGGCCGAGCTGATCGAGCTTCACCGCCGCATCGGCAAGACGATGATCTACGTCACCCACGATCAGCTGGAGGCCATGACGATGGCCGACCGCATCGCGGTCATGAATGGCGGGCGTCTGCAGCAGTTCGACGCCCCCTCGATCGTCTACGACCGGCCGGCCAACCGCTTCGTCGCGGGTTTTATCGGAACGCCGTCGATGAACCAGATCGAGGGCCGCCTCGAGAGCGGCTCCTTCATCGTCGATGCTTCCAGCCGCACGGTCGTCCCGATCGACCGCGACCGTTTCGATGACGATGGCGCCGACGGGCCGCGCGTTCTTGGCGTTCGCCCCGAGGGCGCACATATCGGCGAGATCGGCGAGGCGGGGTCGATACCGGCGACGGTCCGGCTGGTCGAGAATACCGGCCACGAGCAGATCGTGACGCTGGAGATCCCCGGCGGCACGCGCCTGCATGCCCGTGCCCATCCGGAACAGCGCCTCGACGTCGAACAGTCCGTCGGGCTTCACCTGGCGCCAGAGGCCATTCATCTCTTCGCCGCCGACGCCGATGGGCGGCGCCTCAATCGCGACGATCGTCAGCGCCCGGCGCACGAGCCCGCCGCCACCTCTCGTCCTTACCAATCCGGAGACCGGCCATGACGACCACGCGGGATCTCGACAGAGCCTACGTCCTCCACCCGTTCAGCCAAGCGCAGACCCATGCGCAGAGCGGCGCAGCCATGATGGCGCGCTCGGCCGAGGGCTGCTGGATCACCGACGATGGCGGAAAGCGCTATCTCGACGCGATGGCGGGCCTCTGGTGCGTCAATGCCGGCTATGGACGCGCTCGGATAGCCGATGCGATGGCCGATCAAGCCAAGCACCTCAGTTATTTCCACGGCTTCTCTTCCATGGCGACCGAACCCGCGGCGACCCTCGCCGAGCGCGTGATCGAGCGGGCACCGGACGGTATGCGCCGCATCTTCTTCGGCGCATCGGGGTCGGACGCCAACGACACCCAGGTCAAGCTCGTCTGGCTCTACAACAATGCGCGCGACAAGCCCGAGAAGAAGAAGATCGTCGCCCGTGACCGGGGCTATCACGGCGTCACCGTGATGTCGGGCGGGCTGACTGGCCTGCCGGGCCTCCACGCGGGCTTTGACCTGCCGCTGCCGATGATCCGCCACGTCTCGGCCCCGCACAATCTTTGGACCCGCCGACAGGGCGAGGACGACGCGGCCTTCAGCGATCGCCTGGCGAAGGAGCTCGACGATCTCATCGTCGCGGAGGGGCCCGAAACGGTGGCCGCCTTCATAGCCGAGCCGGTGCAGGGCGCGGGCGGCGTCATCGTTCCGCCGGAGGGCTATTTCGCGAAGATGCGGGCCGTTCTCGACCGGCATGACGTCCTTCTCATCGCCGACGAGGTGATCACCGGCTTCGGGCGCCTCGGCACGTGGTTCGGCTCCGAAGCGATGGACTTGCGGCCGGACCTGATGTCGGTCGCCAAGGGCATCTCGTCCGGCTACGCGCCGCTGTCCGGCGTGCTGGTGGGGGAGAAGGTCTGGTCGGTCCTCTCGAACGAAGCTGCTGCGCGCTACGGCGTCTTCGGCCACGGCTACACCTATACGGGCCACCCGATCATGGCGGCAGCCGCGCTCGCCAATCTCGATATCATCGAGGAGGAGGGGCTGGTCGAGTGCGCGGCCGAGACCGGCGCCTATCTCAACGAAGCGCTGCGTCGTGCCTTCGAGGGCTTCGAGATCGCGGCCGAGACGCGCGGCACCGGCCTCGTCGCCGCCGTCGAGTTCGCCCGGCCGGACGGCGACGGCTGGGCCCGTTTCGACCCCGGCCGAACGGTCGCGGCCCGTATCGTGCGCACCGCGCTGGGGGAGGGCGTGATCGCCCGGGCGCTGCCGAATGGCGACGCCATATCCTTCTCGCCCCCCTTCATCATCACGCGCGAGGAAGTCGACCTCGCGGTCTCGACCGTCCGCAAGGCGGCCGAGACGGTGCTCGGCGAGCTGAAGGCCGACGGGGCGCTATAACGAGCCCGTTCGCAAGGGCCTGCAAGGAATTTGAGGAGACGCGGACCTATGGATCGCACGACGATAGACTGGACGGGTGCCATGCCCGCCATCACGACGCCCTTCACGAAGGATGGCGGCGTGGACCACGCGGGCCTGGCCCGCAACATTCGCCGTCTCCTCGACGCAGGCGCGACCGGCGTCATCGCCGCCGGCTGCACTGGTGAGTTTTGGGCCCTCAGCGATGCCGAGCGCGCGGCGATCTACCGAACGACGGTCGAAGCCGTCGGCACGCGGGGCGCGAAGATCGTCGGCTGCGCGGCCATCACGCCGGGTGCGGTCGTCGACGCGTTGCACAAGGCGGCGGAAGCCGGCTGCGACGGAGGCCTCGTCATGCCGCCCTATTTCGCGCACCTCTCCAAGTCGGAGTTGATCGCGCATTACGAGGCGGTGGCCGCCAAGGCACCGCTCCCGATCATGCTCTACAACATTCCGGGCAACGCCTGGAACGCGCTCACGCCGGATGTCGTCGACATCCTCGCCGATCTCGACCCCGTGGTGGCGATCAAGGAAAGCTCCGGCGACTGGCTGAATTTCCACCGGACGCTCACGATTGCGCATGGCCGAATTCGGGTCTTCTGCGGTCCTTCCTCCACGATCGGCGTGTCGGCGGTCCTGGCGGGCTGCGACGGGCTCGTCGACTGTTTCCCGAACGTGTGGACCGGCTGCCTCGACCTCTGGTCGCTCACCAAGGCGGGGCGCATGGACGAGGCCTGGGCTCATCAGCAGACCGCGCAGGCCTTGACGACGCTCTTCACGAGCGAGGGTCGCACGCTCTATCCCGCCACGAAAGCGGCGATGGACCATCTGGGTCTGCCCGGCGGCGGCAGCCCTCGCGCACCACTGGCGCCGCTGACGGGTGCGGCCCTGCGCGGTCTGCAGGATGGGCTCGACACGCTCGTCGGTTCCAGCATCGATACCGCCGCCTAGTGGCGGCCCATTCAAGGAGAAGACACCGATGGACTTGGGTCTTAAAGGCCGCCGCGCAATCGTGAGCGCAGCCAGCAAGGGGCTCGGCCGGGCCTGTGCCATGTCGCTGGCGCAGGAGGGCGTCGACCTCGTCCTCAACGCCCGCAACGCCGAAGCGCTCGATGCGACGGCCGATGACATCCGCAAGGCCACCGGCGTCGAGGTGAAGACGGTCGCGGCCGACTACAACACCGACGAGGGCCGCCAGGCCGTCTTCGAGGCCGCCGGCGAGCCCGACATCCTCGTCACCAACCCCGGCGTGCGCCAGATCCCCGGCGACTTCGCCGAGTGGGGTAAGGACGAGTGGCAATACTGGCTCGACGTCCATTTCTTCTCGTCGCTGCAAATGATCCAGACCGTGCTGCCCGGCATGCGCGAGAGGAAGTTCGGGCGGATCGTCAACATCTCCGTCAGCTTCATCAAGTTCCCGCAGCAGAACTTCGCCCACTCCCACGCCGCCCGGCTGGCGCTCTCAGGGGCCATCGCGGCGATGGTGCGCGACGTGGCGCCGGACAATGTGACGATCAACACCGTCTGCCCCGGCTTCTTCGACACCGACGCGCTGACCACCAACCTCCACAACCACGCAAAGCGCGGCAACACGACCTACGAGGCCATCGTGGAGAACCGGTTGCAGAGCGTGCCGGCCGGCCGCTTCGCCGACCCGTCCGAATGCGGCGATCTCGTCGCATTCCTCTGCTCGAGCCAAGCCGGTTTCATCGTCGGCCAGAACATCGTCAACGATGGCGGCGTCTATCAAGGTCTGTTCTAGGTGAAGCCCCGTCGGATCCTGATCTCGGGCGGCGCACGGGGTCTCGGCGCCGGGCTGGTGCGGCGCGCGCTGGAGGACGGCCACACCGTCTCGGTCGGCGCGCGCGACGTCGAGCGGGCGCGGGCCGCGCTCGGCGACCACGCCTCGCTTCACATCGCGGCCTATGATGCGGACGATCCGGCCGCCACACCGGCCTGGCTCGACGCTGCCCAGCGCGAGATCGGCCCGCCGGACGCCGTGATCGCCAATGCCGGCATCCTGCGCATGGTCGGCCTGGAGGATGGCGACGAGGCCGATCTCGACGCGATGTGGCGCACCAATGTGATGGCCCCCTTGCGCCTCATCCGGGCCGCGCTGCCCGATCTCAAGGCCTCCGGTCGGGGTCGCGTCATCGCCATCGCCTCGACCGACGCCAAACGCTTCCGCGCCGGCGCGTCGCTCGGCTACGGCATGACCAAGGGCGCGCTCCTCGCGATGACGCAGGCCGTGCGCTTTTCCGGCTGGGACGAGGGCCTGCGCGGCACGGCCATCTGCCCTGGCGCGATCGACACCGAGATGATAGCCGACATGGTCGGTGCCACGCCCAAGGCGCAACGGCTGAGGCCTGAGGATGTCGCGGAGATCGTCTCGATGGTGCTGCGGCTTCCCAATCAGGCGAGCCTGCCCGAGATCGTCGTAAACACGCGGCTGGAAGCGTCGATTTAGGGCACGCTCGGCGAGGCTGAGCTAGGTAGCGCGCGCCTCCGCTGTCATTCTCGGGCATCGATGCAAGGATCCTGCTGGGGCGCAGGTCGCCAAGCATTCGCCCGGCCGTGCAGATCGCTCGGCCGGGCGGCTTCTCCTAGGCCGTGCGCTGGCCGCCGATCGGAAAGGCGGTCTCTTCATTCTCGCGCGGTGCGGCCGACCCGTAATCGGGGTTCTTGCGCAGGTAGGCCCGCCACGTCGTCGCCCAGCGCTCGGGGTCCTCCAGCGCTTCGCCCTTCAGCTGATGGATGGGCCCGCGATGGGGTGCCGTCTTGACAATGTCGGGCGTCTCGTAGGCTTCGTCGATCACGTGGGCGAGCACGTCGATCCAGTAGTCGATGTCCGCCTTCGACCAAAGCTCGCCGGGCTCGGGCGTGAAGGGTTCGGGCACCACCCAGGGCTCGTGGCTCAGCCAGAGCGCGTCGATGCCGAAATCTGACATGCGCGTCGAGATCTCGAAGACCGAGCAGCCGGTGTCCTTCGTCACCTGCTCGACGGAGTGGCGCGTCATCTCCATGCGGGGCGCATCGACGCTGGGGTTGGAGCGGGAGACGCCGCGTATCTCGCCGAGACGCTTGTCCATGTAGTTGTTGGAGAGGACGGAGATGTCGGCTGCCTCGCGCAAGCCCTCTTCGCCCATGGCCCGAGCCCAGGCATAGGCCTTGAGGACCTGGGGCGCGTTGCCCCAGAACTCTCGGATATGGCCGATGGATTGCGGCCGGTCGGCGTCGAGGCGGAGGCGTTCGCCGTCGCGCACGACGAGCGGCGAGGGAAGGAAGGGAACGAGATGCTCGGCGCAGCCATAGGCGCCGACGGCTGGTCCGCCGCCGCCTTTCGGCGCGCCGAACGTCTTGTGCAGCATATACATGCAGGCGTCGAAGCCGAGCTCGCGGGCACGCAGGCGCGTCATGACGCCGTTGAAATTGGCGTGGTCGTAGAAGCAGAGGCCCCCCGCCTCGTGAACGAGCCGCACCCACTCCTTTATGTCCGGGTTGTAGATGCCCATGTCGTCGGGATTGTTGACCATGAGCGCCGCCGTGCGCGGGCCGATGACGGATTTCAGTTGCTCCAGCGACGGGTAGCCGTTCTCCTCCAGGCTCAGCGTGATGACCTCGAAGCCGGCGGCGTTGGCTGTCGCCGGCGAGCAGGGATGCGTCTGAATGGTCGTGATGATCTGGT
Organism: uncultured Alphaproteobacteria bacterium; assembly: GCA_963799285.1. Taxonomy (GTDB): domain Bacteria; phylum Pseudomonadota; class Alphaproteobacteria; order Rhizobiales; family CAWCWK01; genus CAWCWK01. The sequence goes on along the minus strand of CAWCWK010000004.1, from coordinate 1,937,855 downwards.
CGCGCTGCTCGAGCTCGCCCCGGCTTGCGTGATAGGCACGGGTGACGCAGGCGTGCGTGTAGGCCGCATCCGCACCGCCGCCGGCCTGGAAGACGAATTGGTCCATGCCCGAGACGCCGCAGAGGAAGTCGGAGAAGTTGGCGTAGAGCTCCAGGATGCCCTGCAGCGTCTCCTCGTGCTGGAGCGGGTGGAGGTGCGCCAGATGCGCAAGCGCCGCGCGCTCGCCGATGCGTGGATTGTACTTCATCGTACAGGTGCCGAAGAGCGAGACGCCCATCATGCCGAGCGTCATCTGGCTGAGATGCAGGTAGTGGCGCAGCGCGTCGTGTTCGGTCATCTCCGGCAGCTGGGGGGCGGTTTGCCGAACCGCGCCGTTGGGCAGATCGGGCATGGGTGCATCGTCGAAGACCATGCCGCGCCGACCTCGGTGGGATATCTCCATGATCACGGGCTCGGCCCAACGAGGGGCATGGAAGCCTTCGCGGTGTTTGGCCAGGCGGCCGGGGAGGGAGGCGGTCATGACAGGATCTCCTTGAGGGCGGAGGCGAGGCGCGCAATGTCGTCCTCGGTGTGGATCTCGGTGACGCAGTAGAGGGCAGCCTCGCCCTCCACGCCTGGCTCGCCGGTCACGACCTTGCCGCCGAAGAGGCCGCGCTCGCGCAACGCGTCGTCGACCGCGCGGGCGGTATGACCGTGATAGCGCACGACGAACTCCTTGAAGCAGGCCTGGGAGAGATCGACCGAGCATCCCGGCACCGCGTCGATCGCTTCGCGCGCATGCCGCGAGCGCGCCATGATGAGGCGTCCGATCTCGGCAAAGCCCTCCGGCCCCATGGCCGACATGTAGGCCGCGCCCGCGAGCGCCCAGAGATAGACCGAGTTGCCCGTCCAGTCCTTGCCTTCCTCGCGCGAGCCGTAGGAGGACTGGTGGAAGAGCGACAGACCGAAGCCGAACTCGCTTTCCTTCACCGTCTCGGTGATCGAGATGTTGAGCGTGTTGTACTCGCGCGCATAGGCAACCGCGTCCGGGCTTGCGATGAAGCCGCCCACGCCGCCGCCGGCGTTCATGTGCACGCCGAGCGGCTGTGTCGGGCCGACGGCAATCGTCGCGCCATAGGCGCCGGGCGGGGCGAGGAGACCGAGGGAGAGGGGGTCGACGCCCATTATCGCCTCGGCCCCGGCATCTGTCGCCAGCTTGCAAAGCGCGCCGGGGTCAGGCTCGATCACGCCGTGATAGGAGGGCGTCTCGATGTAGAGAGCGGCCACGTCGTCGCCCATCTTCGCGGTGAGGTCGGCCTGATCGAGCGTGCCGTCGGCTTTCACTGCGACCTCGACGATCGCGATATGCCGCGCCATCTCCGGCGGCTCGCAATAGTTGCGGATAACGGAGAGGCGTTCCGGATCCATCACCGCCGGTACGAGGACCTTCCGGCGCTTGGTGATGCGCGCGGCCATGCGGATGGCGTGGCCGGCTGCGCACCCCCAAGAGTAGACGGGCAGGCCGACGAAATCGAACTCCACCAGCGCGCCGATCTGCGAGCAGAACTCGAACCAAGCCTGATTGCGGCCATGATCGGAGGTTGGCGAGCCGAAGACCGATGTCTGCCACTCGTAGCGGTTGGCGACCTCGTCGCAGATGGCGGGCACGTAATGCGGCCAGGCGCCGGCACCGAGAAAGCTGTGGCCGGGCCGCGCGGCCACGTTCTTGGCCATCATGTCGTCGAGATGCCGCGAGAGCGCGACTTCGGATGCGAGCTGCGGCGGCAGATCGAACGGCCCGTCGAAGCGGTGCCCGGCCGGGATCTGGGAGAACAGGGTCTCCACGTCCTTCACGCCGATCGCGTCCAGCATCTCCGCCTTCGCGTCGGGCGTCGAACTCGCCATCCAGGGATGTGCCTTCGTCATCGCGTCCTGTCTCCTTCGAATGGGCGTCGTCGCGGGCCGATCACGCGACGACGCGCATGACCTGGCGCCGGCCGGGACCCGTAATGATAGGCCAGTAGCCGGCGAGCGCCGCGTCGAGCGTGGGATCGTCGGTGTCGACGGTCAGCTCCGGCGGATCGAGCGCGGCGAGCTTGGCGGGGTTGCAGATCACATCGATCCGACCCGGGCCCACTGCGCGGATGATGTCGGCCGCGATCTGCTGGTTGCCACGGCCCAGGATGAAGCCCTGCCCCCCGACGACCGTCAGGACGATCCGCGCCGGTCCGGCGACCATCGCGCGCAGCGTCGCAGCATCGACGTCTCGCGCGATGACCCTGCTGCCCTGCGCGACGTCGACGCCGAGCAGCGTTCCGCCGCCGAGCCGGGCCTTCAGCGCCGCCATGGTCGTGCCGGGGCCGAGAACGTAGAGCGTCTCGCCGTCCATCTCGGCCACGTAGCGCCCGATCGCGGCGTCGACCTCGGCCAGCAGATCGCCGCCGCCGACCTTGGCGGACTGGCGTGCGCGGATCGTCGCAGGCGTGCGGGCGACGGTGTGAAGCCGGGCCGAGAGGCGGCCGGCCCGACGCTCTGCCTCGTCGATATCGAGGATCTCGACCATCTCCGTGCGCCGCGCCGAAGACGCGAGGAAGGCGGCGCCGGCCTGTCCTGCCCGCTCTGGGCTGCGCGCGAAGACGCCCGAATGCATCTTCACGCCGGCCGGAACGCCCAAGATGGGCACGCCTTTCGGGTTGGCCGACGCAACGTCGCGCGCCGTCCCGTCACCGCCGACGAAGAGGATGAGATCGACACGGTCCGCCATCGCTTCGACGAGCCGGACCGTATCGGCCGCCGTGCCCGTCAGCTCCCCGATGTCCAGAACCTCGGCGTCCGGCCAGGCCGATTGCCCGAGCGCGCCTTCGCCGGTGAGGACGGCGACGGGATGGGCGCGGATGGCGGCGGTCATCGCGCGGGTCGCACGGGGGCAGCTGCGCCCCTCGAGACCGCTCGCATCGGCGCGGCGGGCGATGCCGGCCCGGTCGCTACCCTTCTCGCCGAGCGGTCCGCCCAAGCCGGCCACCGGATTGACGACAAGTCCGAGCACGGCTTCGCGCTGCCCGTCCACCGCGATACTCAAGTTCCATCACCGCGTACAATTGTTCGTATGGCGAACTTTGCGCGGTAGTTTGACCGATTGCAAGGGTGGGTGGTGTTTCGGTTTGAAATTCAGTCTCGAGGTATAGTGGTCAGCCATAGCGCGGCGAAGGTTGCGCAGGCATTCTCCAGGTCGCGCAGTCTCTGGCGGGTTGATCGAACGACCTCGAAAAAGCTTGGACTGCCCACATCGACGACGCCGCAAACTGGTTCAGACGACGTGGCGCCTGAAGCGCTTGGCCTGGTCCGACCGCATCCGGCCATACTCGCGGCGCCACCTGTAATGGCTCTGCTCGGCCCGCGGACCTGACGCGCCGCGTCGGCCCCCGTCCGGCCTTGGGCGATCAGAACCTCAGCCTCTCGCCGCTTCGCGACAATCTCTTCGGGCGCGTACTTCCTCCGCAGCACGCGATCCTCCGACGTCCGGCCTTCTCAGCTGCGCGGCGCATCTCGCCGGCAGCGGGAACATGCGCGGCCCGGGCTGCATTCCTCTAGCTCTGAAACGCGCGTCCCACGCGCTGGCCAGGCTCGTCCGTCGCGATCGCGCCGAGCGAGGGCCGTTCCTTCAGACTGGGAGACCGACCATGACGACCGATGCACACACCACCGACCCCCGGGACAGAAACCCCGAGCAGATCGAAGCGGAGGTCGAGGCAACCCGGGCCCGGCTCACCAATACGCTCGACGCGGTCCAGGATCGCATGGCGCCGGGCCCGCTTTTCGAGGAGTTCCTGGCATTCGCCCGCGCGCGGGGCGGTCGCGACATGGCCTCCAGCGTCGCGCGCGAGGCGCGCGACAATCCTCTTCCCTTCCTGCTGATCGGCGCCGGCGTCGCCTGGTTGGCGCTCGGGCGTCGCGGTGCCTCGCGACCCGTCGTTCGCGAGCCCTATCGGGCAGCGGCCCCGCTCGCAGCACCCCCCGCCGACGCCTATGCCGACGATCCCTATCTGCGAGACCAGTCCCGCGAACGGTTCGAGTCGTCTGGCGCCCAGCGTGAGAGCGTCGGGGCGGCGAGAGATCCTTCCGCAATCAGCATAAAGCTCGGCGATGTCGAGCCGCCGGCCGGCAGGACCGGGGTTTGACCGTCTAGCCGGTCGCAAAGGCTGGGCCGGTTCGAGGCCGCGCGGGCTCGTCCACTCAGCTTGCCCGTGTCGGGTCCGTCATGGGGTCGCCCATCTCGCGCCCGCTCGGTGCGTGGTCGGAGCGGCTGGAGCCGACGGGTCGCTCGATCATGCGGTGGACGCGGGGCTCGTGCTCGTCGATGTGGAGGGCGCGGATACGCTCGAAATTGGCGAGATCAGCCTGCGTCCGCCGGCTAGCATCACGGACATATTCGAGCCAGGTCGGCGCGTGGAAACGCTCGATCCAGAGGTCGGCCTCGGCGAGATCCCGCAGAAGCGTCCACCGCCGGGCGCCGTCGCGCATCGTGATACGTCGCCGCTCGTTCATAGCCTCGAGGAAGGCCGGCACGTTCTCCGCCGCGATCCGGTGCTCGACGGTGACGACGATGGGGCCGGTGCGGGCATCGACCGGTACGGCCGTCTCGGGCTCCCGCCAGCGGTTGAGGGGTGAGAGGTCGTCCTGTCCGCTGCCGGGAAATGGGCGGACGAGCCCCAGCAGGCCGCTCGAGGCCTGAAGCGCGGCTGCGGAAATGAGTGCGGTCTCGATCCCCCCTGCCGCCGCCAGCCAGCCGAAGATACCGGCGCCTAGCGTCATTCCGCCGAACGTCGCCATCTGGTAGATGGCGAGGGCGCGCCCGACGACCCAGCGCGGCGTCGAGAGTTGCACCGTCACGTTGAAGGTCGACAGGGCGAGCACCCAGCCCGCCCCGCCGACCATAAGCGCCGGCATGGTCAGCGCGAGCGAGCGACTGAGACCCGTCGTCAGAGCCGCGACGACGAGCGCGGCCGACGCGATCCGCACGATACCCTCCGTCGAGAGCCGGGCGCGCAGCCGCCGCGTGGAGACGGCGCCCCCGACAGCGCCAAGACCGAACGCGCCCAGGAGGAGCCCGAACGTCATCGGCCCGCCGGCGATGAGATCCCGCGCGACGACCGGCATGAGCGCGGGGAGGGCGGCAGCCGATACTCCGAAGAGGCTCGCGCGAAGGAGAACGGTGCGGAGGTTGGGCGACAGGGCAACGTAGCGCAGGCCCGCCCCCATCGCGATGTCGAGCCGCTCCGGCGGCAGCGCGCGCGGCGCTGTCTCGGGATGCCAGCGCAGCAGCACGACGATGAGGCCGAGATAGGAGAGCGCGTTGGTGAGAAACGCGCCGGCCGCGCCTGCTGCCGCGACGATCGCACCGCCGATGGCGGGGCCGACGGAGCGCGCGATGTTGAAGCCCATCGAATTGAGCGCCACCGCGCTCGGCAGCGCCGCGCGGGGCACCATGTCGCCGACCGAGGCCTGCCAAGCCGGGTTGTTGAGCGCGGCGCCGCAGCCAATAAGGAAGGTGAACGTGAGGAGCCCCCACGGCGTCAGCCAGTCGTTCCATGCGAAGAGAGAGAGCGTGGCGGATATGGCCAGCATGTAGAATTGCGCGGTGAGCATGACGAGCCGGCGGTCGAGATTGTCCGCGACCGCGCCGGCCAGCAGCGAGAAGAGCATGATCGGCAGCGCCATCGATGCCTGGACGAGCGCCACGTCGCGCGGCGAGTCAGACAGCGTCGTCATCAGCCAGGAGGCGCCCACGGCCTGCACCAGGCCCCCGAAATTCGACGACAGCGACGCAAGCCAGATCGCCCGGAAGATCGGAACTTTGAAGGGCGAGATGTCGGCGTCTTCGCCCGGCGCAGTCACGTCGCCCAACCCGATCGCCTCCGGATGTCGTTCAGTCCGTCCACAAGGCGCCATCGCCGAGCGTAGCTTCGAGACGGGAGGGACCGGGCCAGCCGATATATCGCGCTTCGCCGATCGCCGAAAGGCCTGCGGGTCGGTCCCTGGAGCTTGGGACGGAACGCCCCCATGATCCGTCCATTCGCTCGATCCGGGCTATTCGAGAAAGGCGCCGACATGGGCTTGGAACTCTACGGGCGAGCGGATTCGTCCAATGTGCAGAGGGTGCTCTGGGCGCTCGACGAACTCGAGCTCGAAGCCGTGCGGCACGATGTCGGTGGGCGGTTCGGCGGGCTCGATACGCCGGACTACGCAGCCCTCAACCCTGCGCAGCGGGTGCCGACGCTGGTGGACGGCAATCTTGCGATCTGGGAGTCCGCCGCGATCCTGCGCCATCTGGCACGGCGCGAGGGACGGCTCTGGCCTACGGATCCACCCAATGCGGCGCGGGCCGATATCGCCGTCGACTGGACGCAAAGCACGTTTTGGCCTGCCGTGCGACCCGCGTTCCAGATGGTCGTGCACCAGGGGCTGGCGCCGGACGCCGGAGGCGTTCGCGCGGTGCTCGAAGCCGCCTGGCCGCATCTCGGAATTCTCGACGCCTTGTTGCGAGACCATCATATCGCCGGCCCGGCCTTCTCGCTGGCCGACATTCCCCCCGCCGTCACCCTGCAACGATTCCTCCATCTCGATCCGGTGCGGGCGCTGCCTCCCGCCGTCGCCTCGTGGTGGGAGGCGATCCGTACCCGGCCGGCGTTCGCAGCGCATGTATGGGTTGCGTAGGCAGCGCAGTTAGCCGATCTCGAGCACGATCTTGCCGACATGGCGGCCGGCCTCCAGCTCCGCGTGCGCGGCGCCCGCGTCCTTCAAAGCATGGACCGACTGGATGATGGGCCGGACCGTGCCGGCCTCGATGAGTGGCCAGACTTTCTCCGACAGATCCGCCGCTATCCGCCCTTTCGCTTTCGGGCTTTGGGGGCGGAGTGTTGATCCGGTAAGGGTCTGGCGGCGACGGACCATGCGTTCCACGTTCACCTCGCCCTTGCGCCCGCCGAGGAACGCGATGACCACGAGACGGCCGTCCACGGCGAGGCAACCGAGGTTTCGCGACAGGTAGGAGGCGCACATGATGTCGAGAATTACGTCGGCTCCATCGCCGTCCGTGACCTCCATCACCCGTGCCTCGAAGTCCTCGGCCTTGTAGTCGATCGCGACGTCGGCGCCGATCTCGCGGCAACGGGCGACCTTGTCGGGGCCGCCAGCGGTCGTGAGCACGCGCGCGCCGAAGGCCTTGGAGAGCTGGATGGCGGTCGTCCCGATGCCGCTCGCACCGCCATGGACGAGGATCGTCTCGCCCGCCGCCAGGCGCCCGATGCGAAAGACGTTGGTCCAGACGGTGAAATAGGTCTCCGGCAGGGCGGCGGCCTCGACGGCTGTCAGGTTGGAGGGCCAGGCTAGGACCTGCTCGACCGGCGCGACGCAATATTCCGCATAGCCCCCGCCTGCCAAGAGCGCGCAGACCTTGCTCCCGAGAAGCCCCTCATCGACGCCATCACCGAGCGCGACGACCTCGCCGGACACTTCGAGCCCAAGCGCCTCGGTGATGCCAGGCGGCGGTGCGTAATTGCCCTGGCGCTGGTGGAGGTCCGGCCGGTTCACGCCGGCGGCCGCGACCTTGACGAGGACCTCGCCGGCCGCCGGTTCGGGCCGCGCGACGTCTCGCGGCTCCAGCACGTCCGGACCGCCGGGCTCGCGGGCGAAGATGGCGGTCATGCGGTCTGGTAGGGTCATGGGCTGGGATCCTTCGGGGGACTGACGTTACGCCGCCGTGCGTACGGTGGCCGAGAGGCCGCCGTCGATGACGAGTTCGGTTCCGGTGATGTAGGCCGCGCGGTCCGACGCCAGGAAGAGCGCGGCCTCGGCGACGTCCTCGGCCCGGCCCATGCGTCGCAGCGGGCATTGGCGGGCGCGGGAGGTGCGCATGGCGTCGAGCGCGGCATCGCCCGGCAAGTCGCCCGAAGCGTCCGCATAGGCCCTGGCGAGCGTACGCTCGATCCGCGGCGTGTCGATCAAGCCGGCGACGATGGCGTTGGCGCGGATGCCGTGCGCGGCCTCCTCGCAACCGAGCAGGCGCATGAAGTGGATGGCCGCCGCCTTCGTCGCGCCATAGGCGAGGTGGGCGTAGCCAACGTCGCGAATGCCGGCGATCGAGGAGGTCGCGAGGATCACGCCTGCGCCTTGCGCCCTCATCGTCGGCAGCACGCCTTGCGCCGCGACGTGAAGGCAGGTGAGGTTCGCGTCCGCGAAGAGGCGCCATTGGGCCGGGGTGGTATTGGCCGACGGTCCGGCCTGCCCGAGGCCCACATTGGCATGGAGGATATCGAGGCGTCCGAGCCGCTCCGGTACGCGTCGCAGGAGATCGGTCAGGGCGTCGTCGTCGGTCACGTCGCAAGCCCGCGCCTCGCCGCGCCCGCCGGCCTTCTGGATGGCCGCCAGAGTGTATTCTGCGGCCGGCTCCGAGGCATCGACGACGACGACGTGGGCGCCTTCCCGCGCAAAGGCGAGGCAGATCGCCATGCCGATGCCGGTCAGCGCGTGGTCCTCGCCCCCGCCGCCCAGCACGACGGCGACCCGCTCGTGAAGCTCCGGCACGCCGCTTCCTCTTCGATTATTGGTCATGCCGGGGTCATGCCGGACGGTTGGAGATGGAGGGCGCCGCGCGGGCCGCGCGCGCGGCCCGCCATTCCTTGCGCAGCCCTACGAAGAGCGAGAATGCGGTCGCGGCGATGAAGAACCAGCAGATCCAAGAGCGCAGAAAGATCGAGGGGTCGTCCGCGATGAGGTAGGAGCGCCGCAGATTGTCCTCGAAGATCGGCCCGAGGATAAAGCCGATCAGGAACGGCGCGGTCGCCATGCCGATGCGTGCCATGGCGAAGCCGAGCCAACCGAAGGCGATCATGACGAGTACGTCGAACATCTGGTTCTGAACGGCATAGGATCCGAAAACGCAGAAGAGCAGCACCAGCGGCATCAGCACATGACGGGGAATGTCGGCGATGCGCGCGAAGTAGCGGATGGCGAAGCTGCCCATCAGGAAGAGGAAGCCCGAAGCGATGACGATGCCGGCGAAGAGCGCGTAGATCATCGTGATGTTCTCTTGGAACATCAGCGGACCGGGCGTGAGGCCCTGGAGCATGAAGGCGCCGAGGATGACGGCTGTCACCACGTCGCCCGGAATGCCGAGCGCGAGGAGCGGAATGAGCGTGGCGCCCGCGACGCCGTTATTGCCGCTCTCGGCGGCCGCGACGCCCTCGACCTCTCCTCGTCCGAAATTGTCCGAGAACTTGGATGCCCGCTTCGCCGTCCCGTAGGAGAGGAACGAGGCCGCCGTCGCGCCGATGCCGGGAATGGCTCCGAGCGCGACGCCGATGAGGCTGCCGCGCACGATGGTCGGCAGGCAGCGGCGGAACTCGGCCCTCGACACCCGGCTGCCATCGGCGCCCCCGACCGCGAGCGGCGAGGCCTTCTGAAGGTAGAAGGCGATGACCTCGGGAATGGCGAAGAGGCCGATGAGGAGCGGAATGTAGCCGACGCCGCCCATGAGGTTGAAGTTGTCGTAGGTGAAGCGCTGCGTGCCGTAGACGAGGTCGAGCCCGACCGTGGAGAGGAGAATGCCCAGAAGGCCCGAGATGAGGCCCTTGACCAGCGACGCGCCGGAGATCGAGATGACGATGGTCAGCGAGAAGGCGATGAGCCAGAAGAATTCGGGCGCGCCGAACTGCAGCGCGAAGCTCGCGATGATGCCGGCAAGGAAGATGAGCGCGATGTTGGAGATCACGTCGGCAATGCAGGACGCGTAGAGCGCCATCTGCAGCGCCTTGCCGGCTTGGCCCTGCTTCGCCATCGGATAGCCGTCGAGCGCCGTGCAGGCCGCGGCCGGCGTGCCGGGCGCGCGGATGAGGATGGCGGTGATCGATCCGCCGAAGATCCCGCCCTTGTAGATGCCCACGAGTAGGAGAATGCCCGTCACCGGATCCAGCGCGAAGGTGAAGGGAAGCGCTAGCGCGACGGCCATCGTCGCCGTCAGTCCCGGAATCGAGCCGACCGTGACGCCGATGGCGACGCCGGCCGCGATGGCGAGGAAGTTCGCCAGCGTGAAGAAGAGGGCGAGACTCTCGGTCAGGGTCTCCCACATCAGACCGTCCTCGGCCTGAGTTGGGTCCTGACCTGTGTGCCGACGGCGGTGGGATTCGTCATAGCACGTCTTCGAAGATGCCGGCTGGAAGCGGCACCTGCGCGATCTGGGTGAAGAAGAGATAGACGCCAAGCGGGAGGGCGACGCTGAGCAGCAGCCCGCGCACGACAGAGCGCTCGCCACCGAGCCAGAGCATAGCTCCCATCACCACGACGGCGACCGGAAGCATGCCGAGGGGTTCGGCAAACGCATAGTAGGCGAGGAAGATCGAGAGGACGATCAGGAGGCGCAGCGGCCAGCGAGGCCGGACGTCGAGGCGGGCGTCCTCCTCGGAGGGAACGCCGCGCCCGAAGGCGGCCTGGCAACCGCAGACCAGCCCGAGCAGTCCGATGCAGGCCGTCAGCACATAGGGAAGGAAGGTCGGCGACAGCGGCAGGGCCTTGACGGAGGATGGCGCCGTCACCCCATGGGGGATGACCCAGAACGCCATCAGGAGCGCTCCGAGCGCGGTCCCGAAGCCGAAGATGACGTCCGAGCGGCTGCGCCGGGCGCGCAGGACCGGCAGGCCCTCCGAGCCGTCTTCGGGCAGGGCCGGGTCGCCGACGACCGTCGCCGGCGCATTCCGGTGCCTGGCGGACCCTGCGTCCATATCGAAGCCTCTCGCGTCGTCTCCGCCGGCGGGCGGGCCGGATGGCTCGCCCACGCTTCGCAGTCTACCCCGGTTTCCTCATCCGACTACTCGACCGTGATGCCGGCATCGTCGACGATCGTCTTCCACTTCGCGAGCTCGTCTCCGATGAAGTTGGCGAAGTCCTCCGGCGTGCCGCCGATCACGGCCGCACCGCTGGTGGCGGCATACTCCTGGAAGCTGTCCGAGGCGATGACCTCGTTGGCGGCGGCGTTGATCTTCTCGACGATCGCCGGGTCCGTGCCGCCGGGCGCGAGGAGGCCGAACCAGGACTGGGCGACGAAGCCGTCGAGACCGTCTATGCCGGTCTCGGCCAGGGTCGGCACGTCGGGCAGCGAGGCATCGCGCTCCGCCGTCGTAACGGCCAGTGCGCGCAGCTCGCCAGCCTTGATTTGCGGCATGGCGGAGGGAAGGTTGTCGAACATCACGTCGACATCGCCCGAGATCAGCGCCGGCACCGCCTCGCCCGAGCCGCGATAGGGCACGTGGGTCATCTCGAGCCCGGTCCGCGCCTTGAACATCTCGCCCGACATGTGGATCGACGATCCGGTGCCCGACGAGCCGAACGTGGTGCTGTTGGCGCCCGCGTAGTCGAGGAAGCCCTGGACGTCCTGGATGTCGCTATCTGCATCGACGACCATCACGTTGGGGATGCGGGTGAGCCAAATGACCGGCTCGAAATCGGCCTGCGCGTCGTATTGGAGGTTTTTGTAGACCGCTGGCGCGATGCCGTGTGAGGAGACCTGGCCCATGAAGAGGGTGTAGCCGTCGTTGCGCGCGCGGGCGGCCTGCGTCGTGCCGAGCGTCGCGCCGGCGCCCGGACGGTTCTCCACCGATACCGTCTCGTCCCACAGCGTCGAGAGACCCTCGGCCATGCGCCGCGCGAGAACGTCCGTAGCGCCGCCCGCCGAATAGGGCACGATGATCGTCACGCGCTTGGAGGGATAGTCTTCGGCCTGCGCGAAGGCGGTGGTCGTGAGGCCCAGCGAAAGCACGCCGGCCGCAAGGGCCGTCAGGGTCTTCTTGGTACTCGTCATCGGTCGTTTCTCCCGGTTTCTCGTCGTCGGCGAGCGCTTGTGCGCCCGCCTTCCCATGCCCTCGGTTTGTCCGAGGGGCTTTCGTCGACCGGCCTCGTCAGGCGGAGCCGATCGACATGCCGCCGCAGACGTAGAGGACCTGTCCGGTGACGAAGCCCGCCCGATCGGAGGCGAAGAAGGAGACGGCATCGGCGATGTCGTCAGGCGTACCCAGTCGCTTGACCGGAACGCGCTCCAGGATCGCGCGGGTGCGCGGATCGTCGGGAGGGTTCGCGGCCGCGAAGAGCGGTGTGTCGATAGGACCGGGGCCGATGGCGTTGACGGTGATGCCATGCGCCCCGAGTTCGAGTGCCCAGGTCTTCGTCATGCCATGCAGGCCAGACTTGGTCGCGGCATAGACGCTACGCAGCTCCTTGCCGAGCGCGGCGCGGCTCGAGACGTTCACCACCCGCCCGAACCCGGCCGCCTTCATGCCTGGCAGAAGCGCCTGAAGGCAGACCAGAGGGGCCTTGAGGTTGAGCGCTCCGACGCGGTCGAAGGAGGCCGGGTCCGTCTCCTCGATCGAGGCCGGCTCCACGATGCCGGCATTGTTGATCAGCCGGGTCATGCGGTGATCCTGTGCGAAGCGGGTGATCGCGGAGGAGGTGGCGGCCGCGTCGGTCAGATCGAGCGTGATGTGCGCGTCGTGCGCGTCGTGCTCAGGGTCGATGCGGTCGACGACCAGGATGCGAAGGCCATCGGCACGCAACCGGCGCGCGATCGCGGCACCGATATTGCGCCCCCCACCGGTGACGAGTGCGTAGTCCGACATCGCCGCGCCCTCCTCAGGCCTCGTAGGGGATCGTCTCGTCGACGAGATCCCAGATGAAGCGACCGCTGGGGCGCCGCTGCTCTTCCGCGATATGCGCCACGAGGCCGGCGGTGCGGCTGATCACGGAGATGCCGCGCATGAGGTCGGGCGGGATCGCCATTTCGCCGAGAAGCGCCGCGACGGCTCCGGTCGCGTTGATCGTGACGGGCTTGCCGCGCGCCGCATCGATCTCCGCAGAGAGAAGGCGGAGTGCCGCGACGTAGCGCCCGGACAGACCGTTCTCCGCGCCGATCTCGAGGAGCCGGGTCGCGCGCGGATCGTCCGGCTTGTGGAGGTGGTGGCCGAAGCCCGGAATGTGGCGTTCCGCGGCCCGGTGCTCCGCGATGATTGTGCGGGCGGTCTCCAAGCCGGCCTCGCCGGACGTATCGGTCGCATCGGCGATCCGCGCGAGCAGTCGCGCATTGTTCTCGACCGTGCCGACGAACTGGCTTCCCACCGCCATTAGCCCCGCCGCGACCGCGCCCTGCAGGTTTTCCGGCGCGCTCATGTAGACCGAGCGGGCGGCGATCGCGCTGGGCGTGAAGCCGTGCTCCATCATCGTGGCGAGGATCGCGTCGATGACGCGCACCTCGCTCGTGCTCATCTCGCGGCCGAGTATGTGGGCCATCATCACACGGGTGAAGCTCTCCTGCTCGCTACCGCCGAGAATGTCGTGGACGAGGCTGCGCTCGCGATAGAAGACGTCGCGCAGCGTGTGGCGGCACAAGGCGGTGGTGGGCGTATCGGTCATGAAAGTTCTCGCGCGCTTCCGGTCCTTGCGGCCGGCCCTTGCGCGGCGATCGCGTCGTCGATCAGGACCTGCTTCTGGAGCTTGCCGTAGGCGTTGCGCGGCAGGCTTTCGTAGACGTGGACGGACTTGGGCGTCTTGACCGAGCCGATCTTCGCCTTGACGAAGGCGATCACATCGGCGGGATCGCCCGTGTGGCCCGGCGCCCATTCGACGGCGGCGTGAATGGCTTCGCCCCACTTGTCGTCGGGCACGCCGAAGACCGCGCAGTCGCCGACGGAAGCGTGCGAGGCGATGACGGGCTCGACATCGGCCGGATAGACGTTGAAGCCGCCCGTGATGACGACATCCTTGGAGCGCCCTTTGATAGTGAGGTATCCGGCCCCGTCGAACGTGCCGAGATCGCCGGTCCGCAGCCAGCCGTCGCGAAGCGCCTCCTCGGACGTATCCGGCTGGCGCCAGTAGCCGGTCATGACGAGGTCGCCGCGAATGGCGATCTCGCCCACTTCGCCCGCCGGCAACACCGCCCCGTCATCATCGAGGACCTCGACGCGAGTGAGCGCGACTGCCCGGCCCACGGAGCCGCGCAGCCCGTCGCGCGCCATGTCCTCGGGCGAGATGAACGTCGCGATCTGCGGCGCCTCGGTCTGTCCGTAGGTCGAGGCGATGACGGGGCCGAAGGTCTCCTGCGCCCGCGCGATCTCCTCGACGCGCATGGGCGCGGAGCCATAGATGAGGCTGCGCAGAGCCGGATAGTCGCGGTCCGCGACGCCGGGCTCCTGCATCATCATGTAGATGAGCGTCGGTGGTAGGAAGGTGATCGAGATGCCGCCGTCGGACAGGGCCCGCATTACGTCGGCCGGGCGCGGCCTGTCCATGATCACGATCGTTCCCCCGGTCGCCAGGATCGGCAGAAGATAGGTCGACGTGCCGTGCGTGATGGGCGCCGCCGCGAGGAAGCGATCGCCCTGGCGGAGGTTCCAGGCCGTCGTCTGCGCCATGAGACAGGCGTTCCAGGCGCGGTAGGACTGCATGACACCCTTGGGCGTTCCGGTAGAGCCGCCGGTGAACTTGATGGCCTGCGTCTCTTGTAGGGGAGGGAAGTGCTCCCTCGGGGTTTGGCCGGCATGCTCGGCCTCGAGCGTGCGCTGCGTCGTGCCGGCCCCCGATAGGGGCACGATGCGGGCCGACGTCCCCTCCACCAGCGGCAGGCCCGCCTCGTCCGCGATGACGATGCTGGCTTCGGTGAAGTCTATGCCGCGGCGCAGTTCCTCGGCCGCGTTCTTCGGATAGAGCGGTACCCAGACCTTGCCGGCGGCGAGAACCGCGAGGAAGGCGACGAGATGGTCGATATGGTTGAGACAGCATACGCCCACGCGCGAGCCCGGTTCGCCGTCGAGCGCCTGGAGCCCCACCGCTAGTGCCGACACCCGGGCGCGGAGCGCGGCATAGGAGATCGTCTCTGCGCCGCATTCCGCCGCCATGGCGTCGGGCGTCAGGCGGGCCTGATGGTGGAAGTGGTCGATCGGCAGCATCTAGCGGTCCTCGCCGAAATCGCGGAGGGGCGACTGCACGCCCGGCCGCAGACCGGCTTGACGAATCGTGTCGAGCAAGCGGCCGCCGATCTCGCGGCGGCGTTCCACGAGCAAGCGGGATGCAACGTTTGTGACCGAGATCGCGAAGGCCTGTCCGTCATCGTCGAACCCCGGAACGGCCAACGCCGCGATATCGGGAATGACCAAGGCCTCGTTGACGACGTAACCCTGGGCGCCGAGACGGGCACAGGCGTCGCGAACCGTCTCGGCCGTCACCCGCCCATAACGCTGATAGCGCTCAGCCTCGCGCGAGATGACGGCGTCGCGCGCGGCATCGGGCATCGCGGCCAGAAGCGCGAGGCTGGCCGCCCCCACGCCGAGTGGCCGGCGCGAGCCGACCTTCAGCGTGTTGACGGCGATGTCCGTTCCGTTCGGTACGAGATCGATGCAGAGCGCCTCGTGATCGACGAGGACGGACACGCAGATGATGCCCAACCCATCCAGTCCGCCATTTGCGATCGCCCGGCGCAGGCGGCGCCGCAGCTCGACGAAGGCGACGCTCTGACCGGCCTTGGCGACGATGTCGAAGGGCTGGAAGCCCAGCGAATAGCGCTTGGTGTATGGGTCGAAGCTGACGAACTGGCGCTCGACCAACGCCTTGAGGAGACGGTGCGCCGTCGCCGTGTGCATGCCGCAGCGGCGGGCGGCAGCGCTCGCCGTCATCCCATCTCCGCCGCCCTGCGCTATGACGGTCAGAAGGTCGAGACCCTTGATGAGGGACGATCGGCTTTCGATCCGCCCGTCCTCGATGTCGCCATGCCCAGCGAAAGGCTTGCCCGGACGGGGGCTGCGGCGCATTTGAGGTCCCTCGATCCGGACCATGCCATCCTCCCAGTGGCCTCTACGGGCCTCGAAGGGGAAAGCCTCACAAACCCCGGCGGACCTGTCGAGACGCGTTGATCATTGCGCGGGCTTTTCTTCTCATGGAGCGAGAAGAATTCGTCGCGCGAGTCCCCCGCGACATCGGACGATCCGTCAGCGCGAAGGCCGGACCCATAGCGCTCATCGGCCGCGAGCGCTTGAAACGCTTTCCGGTAGCCGCCTCGTGGACGAAGCCTTGCCTAGCCCACGACACACCGGAACACACCGGCACACACCGGCGAAGGGGGCTGATCGATCGGTAGGGCTATGCGGAAGATGCTAGGCGGATGAGCACCGCGCCCGATCGCGCCTCACTCCGCCCGTATGTCGCCGAGATGGTCCGTCACCGCCTCGACGCTTGTTGTCGTGTCGGGCGTGACGGGGAATACCTGCGCCACCGATCACATTCTTGCGCAAGATGCCTTCACTCCCTGCCAGCAGACCGGAGACCGATATGTCCGACAGCCCGATTGTCGATTCCCATGTTCACATCTGGGACCCGGCGCGCCTCCCCTATGCCTGGCTGGACGGCCACCCCGTCCTCGATCGCCCGTTTCTCCTCGGCGATTACGATGCCGCGACCGCACCCGAGTCCATCTCGAAGATGGTCTTCGTCGAATGCGATATCGACCGTGGGCATGCGGTGGACGAGGTCGCCTGGGTCGAGGAGGTCGCCGCTTCCGACTCCCCCATAGCCGGCATCGTGGGACATGCGCCGGTGGAGGAGGGCGACGCGGTGTTGACGACGCTGGAAGCGCTCGAACCCTTCGGTTTGATGCGTGGCGTGCGGCGTCTCATTCAGTCGGAGGCGGAGCCGGGCTTCTGCATTCAGCCGCGCTTCATCGACGGCGTGCGTCGCTTGGAGCGCTTCGACTGGTCGTTCGACATCTGCATTCTCGCCCGTCAGATGGACGATGCGATTGCGCTCGTGGACGCCTGTCCCAATATTCGCTTCGTGCTTGATCATATCGGCAAGCCCCAGATCGCCGACGGGGTCTTGGAGCCTTGGCGCAGCAAGATGCGAGCGTTGGCCGAGCGACCCAATGTCGTCTGCAAGCTCTCCGGCGTCGCCACCGAGGCGGATCACGTCGCCTGGACGCCCGGCCAGCTTCGCCCGTTCATGGACGCCGCGCTCGAAGCCTTCGGCCCCAGCCGGTTGATGTTCGGCGGCGACTGGCCGGTCGCCACCCAGGCCATCAGCGCCCGCCGATGGATGGACCTCGTGCGAGAGGCCTTGGTCGACCTCTCCGAGACCGAGCGACGGGACGTTTTCGCCGGCACGGCCGAGCAATTCTATCGCATCTGACAGTGCGACCGGCCCGAACTAAGCCGCTCGCCTGACCTCCCTCGTCAAGGCCGCGAGGATCGTATGGGGTTGGGCCGGCTTGTGGACCGTCGGCGCGCGATAGGCATCGAGAAGTTCGGCCATCTCGAGCCATTTGCCGGTGTGGAAGACGAAGGGAATTCCGAAGGCGACGAGCTGTCCGGCCAGGGGATCGTCGGTATGGTCCCCTAGGTCGATGTCGAGGATCGCACCGTCGATTCGTGCATCTGGATCGGACGTGGCGAGCCGGGCGAGGGCATCGGCGGCGCTGCTGAAGGGGCCGACGACCTCGGCGCCTGCATCCTCGAGCGCGACGCCAATGTCGAGCGCGATCATCGGCTCGTCGTCGAGCACCAGGATCCGCAATCCCGAAAGCGGGGCATTCACCGGCATTGAGGGCCGGTCTTCGGTCTCGATGGCATGGCGCAGTCCTGACGCATGGGTCACTGCACGGACCCTTGGATGGGAGCGGGCCGACTGCTCGCTTCGTTCGTCTTAACGCGCCCGGAGGACCGAAGGTTACATTTCATTTCCAGACTGATAGGGTTCGAGGGGGACCACCGACCCTTCGATTATGCGTCCCGCCCAGAGCATCGGCACACCATGAATTCAAAGTCGGACCGCCCGTTGCCGCCCAAAGTCGATCCGACGGTCCTCAACGACCTCATCCTTCGATCCATCGTCGACCACGCGATCGTCACGCTGGACGCGGATGGCTTCATCACGAGTTGGAACGAGGGCGCGGAGCGGATCCTCGGCTGGCGCGAGGAGGAGATCGTCGGTCGCCACGGCGACGTGTTCTTCACGCCCGAGGATGTCGCGCGTTCGCGGCCCGAGACGGAGATGCGTCTTGCGCTCGAGAATGGTCGCGGGGAGGACGAACGCTGGCACGTGCGCAAGAACGGCGAGCGTTTCTGGGGCAGCGGACTGATGATGCCGCTCCTCTCGGCCACGGATGCCGAGGGAGACGCGGAGCTGCACAGCGAACGCGTCGATGGGTTCGTCAAGATTTTTCGCGACCGCACGCTCGAGCATCAAGCGAAGGAAAGCCTGACAAGGCTCGAGAATCGGGCCGCGCTGGCCATGCGCCGCTCTGGCACGGTCGGCGTCTACGATTTCGACCTTTTGGAGAACATCGTGGTTTCGGACCGGGTCTGTGCGGAGCTTCATTCCGTGCCGGTCGAGCTGGCCGCG
This sequence comes from uncultured Alphaproteobacteria bacterium, assembly GCA_963799285.1. GTDB lineage: Bacteria > Pseudomonadota > Alphaproteobacteria > Rhizobiales > CAWCWK01 > CAWCWK01. The sequence continues at coordinate 1,919,453 of CAWCWK010000004.1, read as the reverse complement.
AGCGGCACGTCCTCGGAGAGCTTTTTCGAGGCCATCCATCCGGACGAGGAGCCGGCGGTGCGACGCGCGCTCGCCCACGCGATCAAGGACGGGCGCGATCTCGACGAGCTCTACCGGATCGTCTCGCCCGATCCCCGCCCGCGCTGGTTGCATTCGCAGGCCGCCGTCCAGCGTGACGGCGATGACCGGCCGGCCCGCTTGTCGGGCATCGTGACGGAAGTGACGGCGCAGCGGGAGCTGTCCCGGATGCAGGAAGCGCGGCTTCGGTTCTCCGAAGAGGTGCGCGAGCTGAGCGACGTCTTGGAGATCGCGCATCTCGCCTCACGCCTGATCGGGGAGACGCTCTACGCACGCCGCGCGGGCCACGGCTATCTCGACGACGATGGCGATACGATCGATATTCGAGCCGACTGGAACGCCAATGATGGCGTGAGCCTTGTCGGGCGGCGCCGGTTCAGCGATTTCGGGACCTTCGCAACCACCCTCAGCCGGGGCGAAGCGGTCGTCATCAACGATGCCCGGACCGACGACCGCGTCTCCGATTCCGCAGCGCTCGAGGCCATCGGGGCGCGCGCACTCGTCAACCTGCCGCTGATGGAAGGCGGGCGGCTGAAGGCCGTGCTCTTCGTCAACGATGCGGGGGCACGCGACTGGAGCGAGGCCGAGATCGTCTTCCTGCGCGCGATCTTCGATCGGACCTATGCCGCCATCGACCGCGTACGCTACGAGGCCGAGCGCGACATGATGACGGCCGAACTCGCCCATCGCATGAAGAACATGCTGGCGATCGCGCAGGTCGTCGTCACGCAGAGCCTGCGCCGGGTCGAAGGGCTCGACCAGGAACGGGGCGCTATCGCTGCGCGCCTCGGCGCACTGAGCCATGCGCAGGACATCCTGACGCGCACCCATCATCAGGCCGCTGGGATCCGCGCCGTCATCGAGACGACGCTGCGCCCCTATCAGGCCGGCCGCATCGTGACGCGTGGGCCGGACCTCCTTCTTCAGGCCCAGCAGGTGCTCGGCCTGTCGCTCGTACTGCATGAACTCGGCACGAACGCGGCCAAACACGGTGCCCTCTCCAAGGACGGGGGGCGCGTGGAACTCGTTTGGTCGAAAGGCGACGGCGGCCAGTTCTCGCTTCGGTGGAGCGAGCACGAGGGACCGCCGGTGACAACGCCAGACATTCGCGGCTTCGGCTCGACCATCCTCGATCGGGTGGCGGGCAACTATTTCGACGGCGTCTCGCAGGTCGCGTTCTCTCCCCACGGCGTCGTCTTCACGATCGAAGGACGTTTGCAGGCGTAACCGTCGATCTCGTCCGCGCCACTTCGATCTCCACCTCCATCTCTCCACAGACGCGAGCCCGTCGGCTGGGGTCCGCGAGTTACCGTTTGCGTTTGCTCAAGTGTACCGATGAACCTCGCCGGAGGCCACGATACGAATGGCTCGCCGACCCTCTGCAATTCGACAATCTGGCGACCACGGCTCTGCCCGGTCCGCTCGATGGCGCCTTGCGCGCGGCCGACGCCCTCTCCCTGGTCCCAACTGAAAGACGATCCCTCATGAGCGACGTCGCCTCCTTCCCTCGCGCGACCACGATCGATCTCGCCGAGGGCTGGCGCGTTCGCCAGGTTGGGGGCGGTAGCGTCTTCGAAGCCGACGTGCCCTTCGACGTCCACTCCCGCCTTCTGGCCGTGGGCGCGATCCCCGACCCCTATCACCGCGACAACGAGACCGTGCTCGACTGGGTGCACGAGGCCGACTGGATCGCGACCCGCAGCTTCGATCTCGCCGACCACGCCGGGCGCTGGACGCTCGCGCTCGATCAGCTCGACGGCATCGCCGAGATCCGCATCAATGACCGTCCGGTCGCCTCGTGCGAGAGCGCCTTCGTGCGGCACGATGTCGACGTCACGGCTGCGCTCGTCGCCGGACGCAACACGGTCGAGCTCCGCTTCGCATCGGCCTCCGCCGAGGCGGCGCGGCGCGCGGCGGCGCTCCCCTTCGCCATTCCCTATGTCGATTGGAACTGCCGTATCCCGCATGTGAACCTCCTTCGCAAATCGCAGTGCGACGCGGGTTGGGACTGGAACATCGCCCTCATGCCGCTCGGCCTCTATGGCAGCGTGGTGCTCCGGCGCCACGACGGCCCGGCCAATGCGCGCTGGGACGATCTCAAGATCTTACAGCGCCATCGTTCCGGCTCGGTCCACGTGGAGGCGACGGCCTTCGTGACGGCGCTCGAGATTGGCGAGACCGAGGTGGCACTGTCGCTTTGCGGCGAAACGCTAACCCGGACGATGCGGCTGCTGCCGGGCGAGAATCCGCTCACTCTCGCTGTCGACATCGCCGACCCGGACCTCTGGTGGCCGGTGGGGCAGGGGCCGCAGACGCTGCACGACCTCTCAGTCCGCGTCGGCGATGAGACGCGCACCCGCCGCATCGGCCTACGCGAAGCCCAACTCGTCTCCGAGCCCGACGCCATTGGCCGCTCCTTCGGCTTTCGGGTAAACGGACGCGCCGTCTATGCACAAGGGGCGAACTGGATCCCCGCCGACGCGCTGCCCGAGCGCCGGACGCCCGACGTCGTGCGCCGCCTCCTCCTCTCGGTGATCGACGCCAACATGACGATGATCCGCGTCTGGGGCGGCGGCGTCTACGAACCAGACTGGTTCTACGATATTTGCGACGAGCTCGGCGTGATGGTGTGGCAGGACTTCATGTTCGCCTGCCACCAGTTCCCCGCCTTCGACGAGGACTGGCTGTCGCTCGTACGCATTGAGGCGCGCCAGCAGGTGCGCCGGCTCTCCGCTCACGCCTCCCTCGTCCTTTGGTGCGGCGACAACGAACTCGTGCCCGCGCTCGAGTGGTGGCAGGAGACGCGAGAGGACCGTGATCGCTATCTGGCCAACTATCTGCGCCTTAACGACGCCCTTCGGCAGGTGCATGCAGCGGAGCGCGTGGACACTCCGTTCTGGTCGTCCTCGCCCTCGCGCGGACCGCTCGATTTCGGGCACGATTGGTATCGCGACGATGCGGGAGACACGCATTTCTGGGCCGTCTGGCACGGCGAAGGCGAGGAGGCGGGCGATTTCGAGCGCTTCCGTCGGATCGCGCCGCGCTTCTGCTCGGAGTTCGGTTTCCAGTCCTTTCCGACCGTGCCATGCATCACGCGTTTCGCCGATCCGACCGACCGGGCCTTCGATTCGGCGGTCATGGAGGTCCATCAGCGCAATGGAGGCGGCAACGCGAAGATCCTCGATACGATGGCGCGCCATTTCGTCATGCCGGACGGATTCGAGGAGCGTGTCTTCCTCTCCCAGGTCCAGCAGGCGATGGCGATCCGCATCGCCGTCGAGGGATGGCGGGCGGCCAAGCCGCGCTGCCAGGGCACGCTCTACTGGCAGCTCAACGATACCTGGCCGGTCGCGTCGTGGTCCGGGCTCGATCATGGCGGCGCGTGGAAGGTGCTGCACTACGCGGCCCGTCGTTTCCACGCGCCGGTCCTCGTCACCGCCGTGCCGGACGAGGCCACCGACAGCGTCGCTTTCGTCGCGGTCTGCGAGGTGCCGGGCGGCGTCTCGCTCACGCTGGGAGCGGCCCTCGTCCATTTCGACGGGCGCAGCGAGACCCTCGGCAGCTGGAGCGCCCCGGTCGCGACCGATGCGGCCGTCACGATGGCCCGCATCCCCCGTGGTGCGGTCGCTGAGGGCGCCTTTCTACATCTCGTCTGGCGCGATGCGGAGGGCCGCGCCGCGGGCGAGAGCGACTATGTGGTGCCCGAGACGTTCGCGAGCTACAGTCCGCCCGATGCGAAGATTTCACGGGAGTGGGGTGACGTGGACGGCTTGCCCGCCCTGACGCTGCGGACGGATGTGCCCGCGTTCTTCGTCACCGTGGGCCTCGGGCAGGACGCGATCTGGTCGGACAATGCGATGACGCTTCTGCCCGGCCGCCCTCGGACCATCGTCGCCAGGCGCATGGCCAGCGGCGCGGATCTGGCCTCGCTCGACCGTGAGGCAATGGGTATCTGTCATCTCGGTGCGCCGCGCGGATGACGAAACGCAGGATTGTGCCTCCCTAGCCCGCCGGCGTAAGGCCCTGTCACGATCCGCACGATCGCGGAGCCTCTCGGCGCATCGGTGACCACGGTGGCCCGCTCCTTGAAGGACGGCGATCGGATCGGCGCGCAGACGGTCGGGCACGTGCGAGCCGCGGCAGATGAACTCGGCTACCGGCGCGACAGGGAGGGGGTGAAGCTACGGACCGGGCGCACCTTCACGATCCTCTCGCTCCTCACCCGCTCGTCGGAAGAGGAGATCGGCGATGCCGGTTCGGCTGGCCTTCTCGGCGGCATTCACGACCGCCTCTCCGGCACCGATTTCTCGCTGCGCTCCATGCCCTCCGGTGAGGACGTGGGCGATCTCGCACGCTTTCGGGAGGTCGTCGCCAGTCGCAGCGACGATGCGGTCATCCTCGATCATACCACGCCGCAGGACGCCCGGGTCAAACTCCTCCTCGAGGGCGAACCGGCCGAGGCGCTACAGCTTCTTGCGCGCACCGAACTCAAGCGTCATGACGGCCACGCCTGACGGACAGACCCTAGGGCTTCACGAAATACTCGGTAACCTGCGCGACCTGGATGCCGAATTTGGTGACGATGGCCCGATTGGTGGCGTGGTCGTCGTCATGGCGGTACATCCATTGCCGCACGTGGAGGTTCGCCAGCGGATTGCCGGGACGCGCCGCATAGGTCCACTCCCAAAGGAAGACGTCGCCATAGACCCGTCCGATCCCCGGCCTCGTCGCCGCGTCGGACACGGCGCTATAAGTCGTGGCGTCCACCTTCGTCAGCCGCCAGGTGCGCGGCTCGACCTCACCGTCCTCATAGGTGAAGGTCTGATCGATGACGAGCGTCTCGCCCTCCATTCGCCCGTCGATCACCTGGGTGAAGCGCCGTTCGGGCGCGCCGCCGCGCGTCTCGAATACGCCCTCGGCCAAGGTCCGGCCGGCGAAGAAGGTCATGGGATCGAAGGCAGGCGTCCGCTTCGCATAGCGCTCCGCAGACGGATCGGACGAACAACTGGCCAGCGCGATGCCGAGGCCGACGAGAAGGGTGCGTATCATGGCTCGTTTGCACACGAGAAGACCGCCCGCCACAAGGGGAGATCGGTTCTTGGCAGAATGCCGCCGGGAGGGGCCCCGGCCGAATTGGGAGGGCCCGGTCGGCCGATCTGATAGCGGCTGAACGACGAACACCTGTCAGAGGCTTCTCGCGACCTGACTGCATGGCGCGCCAGCGAAGGGGTCTATGCGCTACCAGCACATCGCGGGACCGCAGAGCTAGCCCACGGCGAAGCGTATCGGTGTCGCGCCCTTCCAAAGGACGTGGTTGCCGAGGTCCATGAGCTGTTCCTGGCCCTCGACGATGGTGAGGAAGTGATTGCCGGCGAGTTGGCCCATCTTGGAGGCGAAGGAAAGGCCGCCATAGGCGAGAAGGACTTCGGTCTCGCTGATGCCGCCCGGGTAGAAGATGAAGTGGCCCGGGGCGGGATGGCTCGTATGGTTCTCGTAGCCGAAGTCGAACTTGCGCTCGCCAAGCGGGATCCAGACCCCTTCTCCGCTCCAGCGCACGTGCACCAGTTCGCTCTCCCATGGCAATAGCGCCTTGAAGGCGCGGCAGGTATCGGGCGCCGCGTCGCTCTCCAGCTTGGCCTTGAAGGTGAAGGGGCCGGCGTCGATGTGGATGTCGCTCATGCTGCTTGGTCCTTGGCGAAACGGTCGAGGGTGAAGGGTGAGAGATCGCGGCGTAGGCGCCCGGCGAGGGCCGCCTCGGCGGCTTCGCGGCCCATCAGTGGACCGAGCGTATAGCCGTTGGCGGTCGCGGCGATGACGACGTGCGGATGGCCAGGCAGCGAGCCGATGAGAGGGGCGCCGTCGACGTCGATATTCATCGCCGCCCAGCTTCGCACGACGTGGAGCCCGCCCACGGCCGGCACCGTGCGTGCCGCGACCCAGAGATTGCCCTCTAGGCTGTCGGGCAGCACCTGAGGCTGGCCTGACGGATCGACGTTCGCGGTCCAGGCGCCGCCGATGAGGATCGTGCCGGCATCGCTCTGCTTCATCGTCAGGTGGCGGTCGGCATGGGCGAGGAGGCAGGGGACGAGCGGTGGCGCCGTCTCCGTCACGACCATCTGGAGGGGTGCGCCACGCACCGGCACGTCGATGCCGAGAAGCCGTGCGGCCTGCGCCGACCAGCCGCCGGCGGCGATGACGATCCGCGCCGCAAGAACCCGTCCACGCGAGGTGTCGACGATATAGCCTTCGCCATCGCTAACTATCCCGGTGACGGGCGTGCGTTCGGCGAACAGGGCGCCTGCTTCCCGCGCGGCGCGCGCGAGAGCCATCGTCGCTGGCAGCGGATTGATCTTGCCCTCGCCGGGGCACCAGGCGGCCGCGGCCATCAGCGGCGAGACGGCGGGTGCGAGGCGCTGGATCTCGTCGCGGCCGATGACATGCGTTTCGATGCCGACCCGGGCTTCGGCCTTGGCCTTCCGCTCGAGGAAAACGCGCTGCGCTTCGTCCTCCGCGACCATCAGGCCGCCGGTGACGCGCATCTCGAAATCGGCACCGAGTTCGCGCTCCAAATCCTGCCAGAGCGCAATGCTCTCGGCCTGCAAGGGCAGGGTTCGAAGCGCGGTCGATCCGTCGGCGAAAGCCTTTGCCCCGAAGTCCCAGGAGAGGAGCTGCAGATGGAGACTGCCTGCGTTGCCGCCCGAAGCCTCGCCATTCAGCCGTCCGCGCTCCAGGCACAGAACGCTCGCACCGCGCCGCGCGGCATGGAGGGCCGCGCTGACGCCGGTGACGCCGCCTCCGATGACGACGAGGTCGGCGCGGGTGACGCCGAGCGGCTCACGGTCGGCCACTCCGGGGCGAGCCGCAGGCAGGCTTTCGCGGTGGCCGCCCCATTCGGGCTTGGCCCGGCCGAGCGCCGCGACGGGAACGGGCCTCGCTGGAGTTCTGAGGCGCGAAGAGCGCTTCGGGCAAGACGGTGTGGCCACCCGCATCGAGCATCGCGACGAGGGTGCCCACGCAAGTTCGACCCTGGCAGCGCCCCATGGCCGCGCGGGTCGCGCGCTTTAGCGCTCCGAGATCGTTCGCGCCATCGTCCATGGCCCGCGACAGATCGGCGGCGGTCACGGTCTCGCAACGGCAGACGATGGTGTCGCTTTCGGGCGGCTCGCGCGGCGGGGCGGCGTAGGCTGCCCAAAGAGCGCTCTGGAAGCGCCGGGCGCCGGCACTCTCGGTGAGGGCGGGCGCGTCGGATGCTTTCGACGGTGTGAGATGGCGAAGGACGGCGGCGCCGGCGATCCGGCCCTGCGCTGCCGCGACCTGGGCGCCGCCAAGTCCCCCCGCATCGCCGGCGATCCAAAGACCGGACACCGACGTGGCGCCCTCGTCATCGCGTACGGGACCGGCCAGACGGTCCTCGCCGCGCGCGATGGCGCAGCCGAGCATGCGTGCGACCTCCATCTGCGGCTGAAAGCCGTCGCCCGCGCAGACGGTGTCGACGGCGAAGGCGCGCTCGCGTCCCTGCCGGTCGCGTATGGCGGCGGCCTCCACCTCGTTCGTGCCTTCCAAGCGCGCAAGCTCCCAACCGTGCAGTAGGGGCACGCCAGCGCGGGCGAGCTTGGCGCGATAGGCAAGGCCGAGGCGACCGAGGGCGGGATCGGCCAGTGCGGCCCGCAGGAGACCGACCGGACGGAAGGGCGCGCGCTCGGCCACGGCGACGATGTCGGCCCCGAGATCGAGAAGTTCGACGGCCAGCTGAAGGCCGAGCGGGCCGTGGCCGGCGACGAGGATGCGCCGGCCGGGCAACACGCCATAGCGACGGGCGATAGTCTGGCCGGCCCCGATCGTCATGGCGCCCGGCAGCGTCCAGCCCGGCACGACGGCCGGTCGCTCGATGGCCCCGGTCGCGATGACGACGGCGCGGGCGTGGAAGACCGTCTGGCGCTCGTCGCGGACCGAGCGAAGTACGAAGAGGTCGCCCTCGCGGCGCGCGAACCACACGGTCTCACCCCTTCGAAGGACGGCGCCGCTTGCCGCGAACGCCTCGCGCAATGCGTCGCCGGCCAGGTGCTGGGCGTCCAGCCTGCGTGTGCCCCGATAGCCGGCGCTGCGGGGTTTGAAGTACTGGCCGCCGGGGGCCAAGCGCTCGTCGAGGACGATGGTCGAGAGACCTGCCGATGCGGCGACGCAGGCCGCCGACAGTCCGGCCGGTCCGGCTCCGAGAACGGCGAGATCGCACGTCACCGTCTCCGGCTCGGCCGCGTCGACGGTCGTACTCGGGGGGAGGGCGATCCCGTCGGCCTGCGATGCGACGGTGAGCCCTTCCGTCGCCTCGACAAGGCAGGCGCGCTGCGAGAGGCGACCATCCACGGTGACGAGGCAATCGTAGCAGGCGCCCATGCCGCAATGGACGCCGCGCGGGGTGCCGCTGCGCCGTCGGCCGAGCTTGCGCACGCCCGCCGCCCCAAGGGCGGCGACGATGCTGTCGCCCTCACGCGCCAGGATGGGCGCGCCGTCGAAGGTGAAGGAGATGTCGGACACGGTCAGGCGGCGCGCTTTCGGGCCAGACCCATGCCGTCGAGAATCGCGGCGACCTCGGCGACCTCGTCGGCCGGGAGGGGAAGCCTCGGCGCGCGGGGGTCGCCGACGTCGTGGCCCATCAGATTGAGCGCCGCCTTGCTGGCCGAGACGTAGCGATGCCCGCCGACGAGGCGGATGATTGGGAGAATGTCGGCGTAGAGCGCGCGTGCGCTCGCGTGATCGCCATCGTCGGCGGTCAGCGTGAAGAGCCGGGCGAAGGCGGCCGGCATCACGTTGGAGCCGACGGCGACCCAGCCCTCGGCCCCGTTGCAGAAGGACTCGTAGCCCATGATACCGCCGAAGACCGTCATCCGCCCGTCGCTGAGATCGAGAATGTCGCGCACCCGCGTGACATCCATCGTCGATTCCTTGATGTAGTCCACCCGATCGATCTCGCTCAAACGCGCGATGATCGGTGGTGTGAGATCGACATTGGCCGTGGCCGGATTGTTGTAAAGCATGATCGGTATGCGGATCGCGGCGGCGATGCGCTCGTAATGCCGGATCAGCTCGGGGACGGTCGGCGTCGAATAGAAGGGCGGGATGATCATCACCCCGTCGGCGCCGACGTCCTGTGCCATCAGCGCCGCGTCGATCGCGTCTTCGGTCCGCTCGGCGCCCGCGCCGACGAGTACGGGCACGCGCCCGGCGGCGGCTTTCACGGTGCACTCCGCGACGGCGCGGCGCTCGCCTCGCGTCAGCGACAGGAACTCGCCGGTGGAGCCAAGCGGGATGAGGCCGTGAATGCCCTCGCGCACTTGCCAGTCGGTAAAGCGCGCCTGGGCCTCGAGGTCGAGATCGCCCGACGCGTCGAAGGCCGTGATCATGACGGTATAGGTGCCGCGAAAGCCGGCCATCACGTCGTCTCCAGGGTCATGCCGGCTCCAGCGTGAGGAGGCGAAGCGGGTTGCGGCGCGTCAGGTTCTCGATGAGTTCGGCGGTAAAGCCGAGACGGCGCATGAGCGCAGTCACGTTGCGCAGGATGTGGCCGTACCCATGCCCGCCCCAGGTGCGCAGGCGCGTTCGGGTGCAGATGTCATGGCTGACGGCGATACGCGCGCCCCAGCCGTGCTCGGCCAGATCGAGGATCAGCCGCAGCCGCCCGAGATCGGTCGGCAACTCGGTCTCGCCCATCCAGTAGTGCGACTGCTCGATGCCGAAAAAGTCCCACTCGACGCAGGCGCCGCGCTCCAGCAGTCGAGGTATGCCGTGCCCGCTCGGATGGGTCCGGTCCATGTGGCAGAGCACGGTGCGCGAGAGATCGCCACCGGCAGCCTCCAAGATGTCGAGAATCTGCACGCAGGCATCCTCGTGCCGGCCCGGGTGGATGCTGACGGCCGCACCGGTTTGCCGCTGCGCCCGCGCGGCCGCGACGAGGGCGCGTCGCTCCACGGGTTCCAGCGGCCATGAGCACCCGATCTCGCCGATGATGCCGGCACGGATGGTGGTTCCGTCGAGCCCGGTCTCGATCTCCGACGCAAAGCGCACGGCGAGCGCCGCCTCGTCGAGCGCGACGGTCGGCTTGTCGAGGAAGGGCGCGGTGTAGGTGCCGGCCGCCGCGACGACATGGACGCCGCTCGCGCGGGACGCGCGTGCCAGTCCGTGGGCATCGCGCGCGAGACCCGCCACCGATTGATCGACGATGAGCGAGCCGCCGTCCGATGCGTAGAGGGCCAGCTCGTGCGCGGCGATGCCGACGTCGCGCTGGTGCGCGTTGGCCGGCGCCTCGTTCGAGCGGTAGTCGATCTGCCAGCGGTCCTCCGGTCGGATCTCAGCGTGGCGGTCGCCGCTCGCACCGGGCGGCACGATGTCGAAGAGGACATGCTCGTGCAGCAGGGCCGGGCCGATGTCGACGGCCTCCACGTCTCCCAGCACGGTCCGCACCACCCCCACTCTAGTGCTGAAGGATCTTGGAGAGAAAGGCGCGGGTATGCTCACTCTTGGGCGCGGTGAAGAAGGTCTCGGGCGGCGCCTCCTCGACGATCATGCCGTCATGCATGAGGAGCACCCGGTCCGCCGCGGCGCGCGCGAAACCCATCTCGTGCGTGACGACGATCATCGTCATGCCCTGGTGCGAGAGGTCGACCATAACATCGAGGACTTCGGAGATCATCTCGGGGTCGAGCGCCGATGTCGGCTCGTCGAAGAGGAGGACCTGCGGCTTCATCGCCAAGGCGCGGGCGATGGCGACGCGCTGCTGCTGGCCGCCCGAGAGCTGGCGCGGGTAGGCATTGGCCTTCTCCGGCAGGCCGACGCGCGTGAGAAGCGCCATCGCCTCCTCCACGGCCTCGGCGCGGGGCACCTTCTTGATGCGGATCGGCGCGACGATGATGTTGTCGAGCACCGAGATGTGGGGAAAGAGGTTGAAGTTCTGAAAGACGACGCCGAGTTCCCTGCGCTGGCGGGCGACCTCGGCGTCCTTCAGCGGAACCGTGCGACCGCCCCGCTCGCGATAGCCCATCCGGTTGCCGCAGGCCGTGATGCGGCCGCCCTCGATCGTCTCCAGGTGATCTATGCAGCGCAACAGGGTCGACTTGCCGCTGCCCGAGCGCCCCGCCACCACGACGACCTCGCTCTGGCGCACCGTCAACGAGACGCCCTTGAGAACTTCCGTACCGTGGAACGACTTTCGCACCTCGTCGATGATGACGATGGGCTCGCCAAGTGTCTTCGCGGGCCGCACCTGGCGAGTCGCGGCGTCGATCCCGGCCATCTCCATCACTGGCGCGGGCATGTCTGAAGTCGTGGTCTCGGACATCGGTCAGGCCCCCGTCGCGCCGGCCGCGCGGACCGCTCTGGCCAGTTCCTTCTCGCCCCCCGGCGCGACGGCGGCGGCGGGGCCGAAGGGTTTCTCGTAGTGGTTCTCAATGACCATCTGGATGCGGTGCCAGATCGAGACGAGGACGAGATACCAGAAGGCGGCGACAAGATAGACCTCGAGGATGCGGAACTCGATCTGCGCCAGCATCTGCGCGTTGCGCATCAGCTCCTCCATCGAGATGACGGACGCGAGCGAGGTGGTCTTGAGCATGCCGTTGAACTGGTTGCCGAGCGGCGGAATGATGGTGCGCGTCGCCTGCGGAAGGATGACGATCCACATCCGCTCTCGCCAGGTCATGCCGAGCGCGCGGCCGGCATCGTCCTGCCCCTTGTCGACCGACATGATGCCGGCGCGGATGATCTCGGCAAGATAGGCGCCCTCGTTGAGCGCCAGACCGAGAATGGCGGCCTCGACGACGTTGAGCCGGATGCCGAGTTGGGGCAGGCCCGTGTAGATGATGACGAGCTGGATGAGGATCGGCGTGCCGCGGAAGAGCCAGATATAGAACTCGGCCGCCCAGCGCATCGCGCGGTTTCCGTACATCTTCGTCAGTGCCGCGAGGATGCCGAGCGCGAGGCCGATCGCCATCGAGACGACGCTGAGCCAGACTGTCGTCCAGGCGCCCTGAAGCATCAGACCGTTGGTCAGATACTCGAAGAAATAGGCCCAGCTCCAGTTCACGGCCGTGCTCCTCGTCCTCTTGTGCGGGCCGCCTGCGGTCACGCGGCCCGGGTGTTCGGCTTACGGGCGCGGCCGCCGGCTGGCGGCCGCGCTGTCTCGAGGGGCGATCAGCCCTCGGGCGCGTAGAAGACCTCGAACTTGCCGCCATACTGGTCCCAGAGGTCGATCTGGGTGGCGCCGTAGGACTCCATCAGCTCCTGATAGGTTCCGTCGGCCTTCATATCCTCCAACACCTGGGCGACCGCATTGGCCAGGCCCTCGTTGCCGGCGTCGAAGCCGAAGGAGGAGGGCAGCCCCGGATTGAGCGCGCTCGCGCCGACGGAGAACTGCCCGCGCTCGGCATAGTAGGCGGCCGTCGCGTCCGGCCCGAAGACGGCCTTGACCTGACCGGCGCCGAGCGCCGCGAAGGCCTCCGCGAAGGAGTTGAAGGCCTGGATGTTCATCGGCTCCAGGCCCTTGGCGACCTGCTCGTCGTTGATCTCGCGGATCAGCTTGTCGGCGAAGCCGGCGATCTCGGTCCCGACGGGCTGCCCGGCCAGATCGTCATAGCCGGTGACGCCGAGGGGATTGTCGGCCTCGACGACGATCGCCAGCGCATTCACCACATAAGGCACCATGCGCATGATCTTCGAGCGTTCCTCGGTGTAGTACATGCCCGTGTTGACCATGTCCCAGCGCTTGTTTGCGAGGCCGGGAATCTGCACTTCGAAGCCGACATTCTTGTACTCCGGCTCCAGGCAGAGCCGGCGTGCGATCTCGTTGCCGAGGTCGGGGTGGAGGCCCTGGAGGTTGCCGCTGCTGTCGATGAACTGGCGCGGCGGGATCGTCGCGTTGATCGACATGGTGAGCTTGCCCTCTTCGACGAGGTCGAGGCCTTCGGGGCAGTCCTGTGCGTAGCTCACGCCGGTCATCACGGCCATCGTGCCTGCGAAGGCGGCGAGGAGGGTCAGGGGTCTCGTGGTCGTCATCGTTCTCTCTCCCATTGCGCCGGGCGCCTCGCGCGCGGCATTCCACTGCGATGTTCAGGCACGGCCTTCGACGGATCGGCCCGCCTCGGCGGGACGGCGGCACCAGTCGGCGACGATGGCCGAGGTCACCTCGACCATCCGAACGAAGTCGTCCGCATCGACCCATTCGTCGTGCCGTCCGTTCTGCGACAGGTCTCCGCCCAGGCAGCCGAGGCCAACGCAGGGGATGCCGGCCTCGACGGGCGGATTGCGGATGTCGCTCGACGTATGCATCGGGTTGACCTGCGGCGCCTTCCCCGTGATCCGCGCGACGGCGGCCGCGCTGACCGACCAGAGCGGGTGGTCGGAGGGGACTTCGGCCCCCGTCACGCCCGTGAGCCAGACGAGCTCGGGCGGGTGCTCGCGCAGCCACGCGTCGCCGTCAGCCGCTTCCTTGATGGCCGCCTCGACTTCGGCCTGCACCTCGGCCAGCGTCTCGCCGGGCGGGAAGGAGAGCGCGCCGCCCATCTCGCACGTCTCCTCGAGCCGCGAGAGCTTGGTCATGTTGCCGCAGCGAATGGACGCGATGTGGAGGTTCGTGGCGCGCCCGACCTCGGCCTCGATAAGGGGGTGCCGCACGCGCGCAGCACGTCGTTCCGCCAGTGCGTGGAGCGAGGCGTGAAGGATGACGGCCTTGTCGATCGGGTTGACCGCAAGGTGCGAGAACGCCGTCTGGCCGGGCTCGGTCGTCTCCGGCAGTCGCCCGCGCACCGTGATGCGGAATTCGAGTTGCCCCGAGGCCAGCGCCTTGATCTCGCCCATGCCAAGGCCGGATTCGGCCGGGTGAAGGTAGAGCGCGGCGTCGGCCGTCAGGCCCTTGTGGAGGAGGGCGGCGACGCCGCGCGCATAGCGCTTGCTGGGCGTGCTGGCGAACTGGACGGTGCCGCGACCCTCGAGCCCGGCTACCTCCTCGAGCGCCAGCAGGGCCGCAGCGCAGCCTGCGAGATCGTCCGCGACGCCCCAGCCGTAATAGCGCCCGCCGTCCAACGTGCCGGTGAAGGGATCGCGGGTCCAGTCGGCGATGTCCTCCGTCGGCTCGCCATCCGGGTGTGCGAAGAGGAGTAGGCTGGCCTTGGCCTCCTCGCCCGCCATTCGCCCGACGACCGCACGGCGATGCTCGGCGTTGCGCGCATCGTCTCGCGCGAACTCGCCGCGAACGGGGACCGCGCCCGGATCGTACTCGACCTCGTCCACCGTGCAACCCATGGCGCGCAGCCGGTCGGCGATCACGGATTGAACGGCCGCCTCGCCACGGTTCTGAGCTGCCACGAGCTCGCCGAGGAGGTCGAGTGCGGCGCCCCGAATGTCCTTCGCCCGGTCGGTCGTCACAGCAGCTCCAATCGTCTACACCTGCGTTGACTGAATACAATCTGTATACAATCTTGCGTCAAGCGACATTTCTTATCACGCTGGCGCGGAGATGGGCAGAGACGGCTGAAGGCGGAGAAATTGCTCGGTAGTGACGAGAGAAATGTTTTGTTTATCAGTCGTTTCCGTCGTTGAGCAGCCGGCGTTACGCGCATCTGCGCTTGTCCGGTGACGTGTGGTGTGCAAGGGCAGTCCGGAATGCGAGACGGACCCTCGATCCAGGAAAAGCGGTCGGTGATGAGCATCAGCGAGACACGCGCGACGCCTTCGGCCATCGTGAATGAGCCAAGCGATTCGCCGTCGGCATCGCTCGGATCTCGGCCGCCCACGCGGGCTGGCACGCTATCGGAGCAGGCCTATCAGGCCCTCTTCCACCTCATTCACACGCGAGAGCTGCGAGGCGGGCAGGCGCTCGTCGAGCAGCAGCTGGCGGCCCGGCTCGGAATCTCACGCACGCCGCTGCGCCAGGCCATGCAGCGCCTCGACACCGAAGGCCTGCTGCGCAAGACGGCCAATCGCAGCTATATCGTCCGGCAGGTCGAACTGAAGGAATATCTCCACAGCCTGCGCGTGCGCGAGACGCTGGAAGCGGAGGCTGCGGCCCTGGCAGCCTCGAGGCTCGATCCGGCATCGATTGCCGGCGTGCGGGCCAATGTAGAGACGGTGCGCGACAGCCAACCCTATGACATGCTCGCGCATTGGCGGTCCGACGACGAAGTGCACGGGCTCATCATTGAAGCATGCGGCAACGCCGTGATGAGCCGCATCCTCACCTCGCTGCGAACCACGACGCAACTCTTCGAGATCGACCGCTTGGCGGAGCGGCTGGCGCCCGACTCGCGCGAACATGAGCGGATCCTCAACGCACTCGAGGCGGGGGATGCGAAGGCGGCCCGCAGCGCAGTGGCGGCGCATATCCGCTCGCTCTTCAAGTTCGCCGTCTCCGCCGTGGGGTGAGGCGGCGACGCGCCGCCATGCGCGTTGGCTATGCCCGGTTCCAGCAGGCGGCGTGGTGGCCGGGCGCCTTCTCCACCAGCGGTGGCGTCTCTGCCGCGCAGCGCGCCGTCGCGAGGGGGCAGCGGTGCCTGAACCGGCATCCGGCCGATCCATCGCCAAGGTCGGGCGCCTCCATCGACCCCGATTTCGGCCCATCGATCCATCGCCGTCCGCGTTGGATCGCGGGATCGGCGACGGGCACGGCGGCGAGAAGCGCTTCCGTGTAGGGATGGATCGGCCGTTCGTAGATCGCGTCCCGATCGGCGATCTCGACGAGGCGGCCGGCATAGAGGATCGCTACGCGGTCCGAGATATGCCGCACAATCGAGAGGTCGTGCGCGATGAAGAGATAGCTGAGGCCGAACTGGCGCTGCAGGTCGCGCATCAGATTGACGACCTGCGCGCGCACCGAGACGTCGAGCGCCGACACCGGCTCGTCGGCGACGATGAGCGATGGCTTGAGCGCGAGCGCCCGCGCTATGCCGATACGCTGGCGCTGCCCGCCGCTGAAGGCGTGTGGGTAGCGCGCGTGCGTGTCGGCGGGCAGACCGACGAGATCGAGAAGTTCGGTCACGCGCCCGCGCGCATCAACCGACGATTTGGCGAGGCCATGGACGATCAGCGGTTCGGCGACGATGTCGAGCACGCGCATGCGCGGGTTGAGGCTCGAATAGGGGTTCTGGAGAACGAGCTGCATGTCGGCGCGAAGCCGGCGCAGCGCCTCGCCCTTGGCATCGGTGATGTCGCGTCCGTTGAGCCGAATGCGCCCCGTCGCGGCGTCGATCCGCCGGAGGATGGCCCGTCCGGCCGTCGTCTTGCCCGATCCCGATTCGCCGACGAGGCCGAGCGTCTCGCCGGGCGCGATAGAGAAGGACACATCGTCGATCGCGGCAAAGCTGCGCCCGCGGCCGAAAAGCCCGCCTCCGCCCGTCTCGTATCGCACGCCCAGTCCCTCGACCTCGAGCGTCGCCGGTCGCGCGCCGTTCATGCGGACACCATCCGCGCGTCGCCGGCGAACTCCGCGATCTCCCCGGCCTTCCAGCACGCGGCCTGCCCCGAAGGCGTTGGGCGGAGGGGCGGCGCCATCCGGCATCCGTCGTCGCCCAAGGGACAGCGAGGCAGGAAGGCGCAGCCGACGATCGGATCGCGCAGGTCCGGTGGAATGCCGGCGATCGACACGAGCCGGTCCTCCGAGCGCCCGGCCTTAGGCGTCGAGCGCAGCAGGCCCTGCGTATAGGGGTGCGCCGGCGCGGCGAAGAGACCGTCGATAGCGCCCGTCTCGACCACTTCGCCCGCATACATCACGGCAACGCGGTCGCAGAGGCCGGCGACGACGCCGAGATCGTGGGTGATGAGGATGATGGCGAGGCCGAGCCGGTGCTGCAGTTCGGCCAGAAGGTCGAGGATCTGCGCCTGGACCGTCACGTCGAGCGCCGTCGTGGGCTCGTCGGCGATGAGGAGGTCCGGCTCGCAGGCGATGCCCATGGCGATCATGACACGCTGGCACATGCCGCCCGAGAACTCGTGCGGATGCTGGTCGAGCCGGCCCTTCGCGTCGGAGATGCCGACGGCGTTCAGCAACTCCGCGGCGCGCGTGCGCGCCTGGCTTCGCGACAGGCCGAGATGATGGCGCAGGACCTCGGTCAGCTGCGCGCCCACCGTCATCAGCGGATTGAGGGACGTCATCGGGTCCTGGAAGACCATCGCGATCTCGCGCCCCCGCACACGGGCGGCCTCGCGCGCATCCGCCGGATCGAGAAGCGAGCGCCCGCGCCAACGCACGTCTCCGCCGCAGACGAAGCCCGGCGGATCGATCAACCCCATTACGGCCTGCGCCGTCACGCTCTTGCCCGATCCCGATTCGCCGACGAGGCCGAGCGTCTCGCCTTTCGCGACGGTAAGGCTGACATCGCGCACGGCCTCGACGCGCCCGCCCCGCGTGTCGAACCGGACGGCCAGACCGTCGATCTCGAGGAGGGGCGGCTCGCTCGTCATTCGGCCGGCGCCTTAGCGGGAACCGCGCGGTGACGGGAGCGGGCGTAGGCCTGGGCGAAGCGCTTCTCGCGCTCCTTGGGGTCGAGCGTCACGCGCAACCAACCGGCGAAGAGGTTGACCGAGAGGACCGTCGCCACGATCGCCAGACCGGGGAAGGTCACGAGCCACCAGGCGATGAAGATGTAGTCGCGTCCGCCCGCCACATCGAGGCCCCAGCTCGTCGCCGGCGGCTGCACGCCGAGGCCCAGAAAGGAGACGGCCGCTTCGGCGAGGACGACGTTGGTGAATTCGAGGATGCCGACCGTGAGGAGCGGCGAGACGAGATTGGGGAGGATGTGACGCGCGATGACGCGGCCCGGCCGGCATCCGATGACCTCGGCCGCCTCGACATAGGGCGTCTGGCGCGCCGAGAGGACGAGGCCGCGCACGAGGCGGGCGTAGACCATCCAGTTGGTCAGCGAGAGGACGAGGACGAGCGTGCCGGTGCCGGGCCCCACGACCGAGACGACAAGAAGAATGAGGAGGATGCCGGGAAACGAGACCTGGATGTCGACGAGGCGCATCAGAAGGCTGTCCGTTCGCCCACCCCGATAGCCGGCAAGGAGCCCGACCGTCACCCCTATCGTTCCCGCGACGAGGACGACGGCGGCGCCGATGAAGAGCGTGATCCGCGCGCCCCAGATGATGCGGGAGAGCACGTCGCGGCCCAGCTGATCCGTTCCGAGCGGATGGGTCCAGTCGCCCCGCGCCAGCCAG
This sequence comes from uncultured Alphaproteobacteria bacterium, assembly GCA_963799285.1. Classification (GTDB taxonomy): domain Bacteria; phylum Pseudomonadota; class Alphaproteobacteria; order Rhizobiales; family CAWCWK01; genus CAWCWK01. The sequence continues at coordinate 1,901,177 of CAWCWK010000004.1, read as the reverse complement.
GCCGGCGGACGCAGCCGTGCGATCACGTCCTGCGCCGCCGGATCGTGCGGCGCGATGAGGGGGGCGAAGAGCGCCATGAGGAGGATGAGGAGGATGACGACGAAGCCCGCCAGCCCCGCCCTATCCGCCGTCAGCTCGCGAAGGAGCGCCGCGATCCGACTCGGCTCGCGCACGGTCAGTTGAGCTCGATGCGCGGATCGATGGCCTTGAAGGCGACGTCGAGCGCGATGTTGACCACGACGATGAGGAGGGCGACCGTGAAGACGATGGCCTGCATGAGGAAGAGATCGCCGCGCTGAATGGCCTGGATCGCGGTCAGGCCGAGTCCGGGCCAGGCGAAGACGGTCTCGACGACCACGGTGTAGCCGGCCAACGCCGCGATGAACTCCCAACCCATGAGGGTGAGCGCCGGGATGGCGACGTTCCGCAGGGCGTGAACGCCGAAGACGCGGCGCCAATGCAGGCCCTTGGCGCGGGCGGTCTTGATGTATTGCGCGTTGAGCTCGTCGATCATGGCCGAGCGTACGAGGAGGGTGAGGCGCGCCAAGGGCGCGAGCGCCAGCGTGAGCGCGGGAAGGACGAGATGGGCCGGCGTACCCATGCCCGATGTCGGCAACACCTTCAGCGTTACCGCGAAGACGAGGATGAAGAGCAACCCGATCCAGAACTGCGGCATGGACAGGCCGAGAAGGCCGCACCCGGTGATCAGCCGGTCCGCCACCCCGCCCGGACGCGCCGCCGCCATCATGCCGAGCGGGATGCCGAGGGCGACGGCCGTGCCGAGGCCCGCCGCGATGAGGAGGAGCGTGTTGGGCAGCCGCTCGAAGACGACCTCGATGGCGGGACGCCGCTGCCAAAGGCTCTCACCGAAGTCGAGCGTGGCGAGATCGCGCACGAAGCCGGCGAACTGGACCGGGATCGGGCGGTCGAGCCCGATCTGCTGTGCGAAGGCGGCGCGCTGCTCGACCGACGCCGAGAGCGGCAGCATCAGGTCGACCGGATCGCCGACGAGGCGCGTGACGACGAAGACGACGAGCGTGACGCCGAGAACGACGAGGAAGCCCTGCCAGAACCGCCGAAGGATGAATCGTCCCATTCTGCCCGACCGTACCCCGTCGCGGCGCCCGCCGGCCTATTCGGAGACGGTCATCTCCTTGATGAGGAGCTTGGCATCGATGCGCGGCTGCCACTCCATGCGCTCCGACATGCCGTATATGTCCTGCAGATTGAAGAGCGGCACGGTATAGTTCAAGTCGTGCCCCTTCTGGAAGATATCGGCATAGAGCGCCGCGCGGGCCTCGACGTCGGTCGTCACGCGAGCTTGGTTGATCATCTCGGCCATCTCCGCGTCGGAGTTCGAGGCCGCCGCGCCTTCCATCGAATAGATGAAGGACGATTCGCGATCGGCGTCCAAGAGCTCGTTCGAGTTGGCGATGAAGATGGAATCGGGGCGGGCGCCGTCTCCCATCAGGCTGTCGAGGTATTGCGAGAACTCCTGCACCTGGATGTCGGGCACGAGGCCGATCTCGGCCCAATAGGCGGCCACGGCCTCGACCTGCTCGCGGTCCTTGAGCCAGCGGCCTGCGGTGCCGACGACCTCGAGCGTCTTGCCTGTCGCACCCGCCTCTTCGATGAGCGCCTTCGCGCGCTCGGGATCGTAGGCGTAGGGCTCGATGGCATCGTTGAAGCCAAAGGCACGCGGGTTGATATGGTGGCCCTTGGCGACGGTCGCGTAGCCGAGGAAAAGGCCGTCCGCCAAGGCCTGGCGATCGATGGCGAGGTTGAGCGCCTCGCGCACCTTCGGGTCGGACGTGACCTCGTTGTCGACGCCGAGGACGAAGACCGAGGTCTCCAGCCCCTCGACGGCGGCGAATTTCGGCACGGTCGTCGTGAATTCGGGAAGAAGGTTGGTGATCACGTCGAGCTCGCCCGCCATGAGACCGGAGAGGCGCGTGCCCGGCTCGCCGACGAAGCGATAGGTCACCTCTTCGATTTCGGGCGCGCCGTCCCAATAGTCCGCATTGGCGGCGAGGGTGATGGAGTTGCCGCGATCCCACTCGACGAACCGGTAGGGCCCGGTGCCGACCGGCTCGGCCGCGAGATCGCCTTCGGCGGCGTGGACGGGCGGGACCATCTTCATCCAGTACATGCGCGACGGCAGGATGGGGTCGGGGCCGGAGGTGAGGATGCGCACGGTCGTCGCGTCCACCGCCTCGGCGCCGGCGACGGTTCCGAAATAGCCCATCTGCTCCGAATTGTTCGCCGGATCGATGATCCGCTCGACGCTAGCGACCACGGCGTCGGCGTCGAAGGGTTCGCCGTTGTGGAAGGTGACGCCCTCGCGCAGCTTGAACTCCCAGGTGGTCTCGTCGATCTGGGTCGGCGCTTCGGCGGCGAGGCCGGGGCCAAGCTCGCCCGTGGGCGAGCGCACCATGAGCGTCTCGTAGATGTTGTCGTTGACGGCGCGCTCGCCACCATCGTCGCGCAGCTGTGGATCGAGCGTCGAGGGCTCCGATCCGATCGCGACCGTGATGGACTGCGCCAGCGCGGCCGAGACCGCGAGCGGCGAGGCCGCCGCCATCAGTCCGGCGACCAGAAGGGCTCGAGCCATGGTCCGCATCTGCAATCTCCTCCCAAATGAAATGCCGCCCGTCTTCGCGGTTCGGCGCCTATCCTATTTGCGAGTAGGGAGCGCCTACGCCCGCTTGTCAACGCGGGAGGGCGAGCGACATCGCCGCGTAGTGCCCCGATAGGAGGCAACGAGGCCATGTGCGCCCACCGGGCAAGCAGTCGCGCAGGTCGTCGTTCTCGTTCGAGCCATTGCCGCACGGGCTTGCCCACTCTAGCGTGAAGCGCATCGCCGACCGATCCGCCCGAGAATTACGGCTGCCGCGCGGCCAATCGAGCATCACGGAGCATTATGGGGCAGCTGACCGTCGCGGACTGGCCGATCCTCGCGGCTGCAGTGCTCGCCCTCGTCGCGGCCGGCGCCGTGCAGGGCGCGATCGGCTTCGGATTCAACATGCTGGCCGCGCCAGTGCTGGCCGTTCTCGACGCACGCTTCGTGCCAGGGCCGATGCTGCTCCTGGCGATGCTGGTCTGTGTCGGCGGCGCATGGCGTGAGATCGATGCGCTCGACCGGCGCGGCCTCGGCTATGCGCTGACCGGCCGGCTGATGGCGGCGATGCCGGCCGTTCTCTGCCTCGGCCTCCTCAGCGCAGCGACCTTCTCCCTCGTCTTCGGCATCATCGTGCTCCTCGCCGTGGCGGCGAGCGTGTGGGGGCCGAAGCTCGCGCCGACGCCTGTCGCGCTCGTGTCGGCCGGCGCGGTATCGGGATTCATGGGCACGCTGACCGCCATCGGCGCGGCACCGATGGCCATGGTCTACCAGAACGCCGACGGACGGATGGTGCGCGCGACGCTGAACGCCTTCTTCGTCGTCGGGGGCGCGATCTCGCTCGCCGCACTCGCACTTGGCGAGCGAATGGGCTGGGGCGACCTCGTTCTCACCATCGGCCTCGTGCCCTTCGCCTTTGTCGGCTTTGCCCTGTCCGGTCCGTTGCGCCGTCTGCTCGACAAGGGGCGAATACGCGTGGCAGTCCTCACGGTCTCGGCGCTGTCCGGGCTCGTCCTCATCGTGCGCGGTCTCACCTGATGCCGGGCCGACCATTCCTCCATAGAGTGAGTCGCGAAGCATGACGCAGACTATCGGGACGATCGCCGTCCTCGGCCTTGGCAAGGTCGGCGCCCTCGCGGCCCGGCTTCTCCATGAGGGCGGCTTCACCGTCATCGGCCATGACCGTCAGGCGCTCGACGGCGAGGCCTTTCCCTTCGAGGTCCGCCAGTCCGATATCGGCGACATCGCCGCGCTCGATCGAGTGCTAGAGGGTGTCGATGCGGTTCTCTCCTGCATGCCCTTCCAGTTCAACACGGCCATCGCGACGGCGGCGCACAAAACGGGGCGGCACTATTTCGACCTGACCGAGGACGTGGCGACGACACGGGCCATCGCCGCCATGGCCACCGATGCGCAGGGGCTGATGGCGCCTCAATGCGGGCTCGCACCCGGTTTCGTCGGCATCGTCGGGGCGAGCCAGATCGCGCTTCTGGAGACGTGCCGGTCGTGCCGAATGCGCGTTGGCGCGCTGCCGCGGCATCCGACCGGGCTGATGGGCTATGCCTTCAACTGGTCGCCGGAAGGCGTGGTCAACGAATATCTCAACGACTGCGAGGTGATCGAGGACGGAACGCGCAAATGGGTTTCGGCCATGGAGTGGCACGAGACCCTTTATATCGAGGGCCGGCAGCTCGAAGCGTTCACGACGTCGGGCGGGCTTGGGACGATGTGCGAGACCTATCTCGGGCGCGTCGGCAACATGGACTACAAGTCGCTGCGCTACCCCGGCCACATGCGCCAGATGAACTTCTTCTTTCACGAACTCCTGATGCGCGAGCGCCGCGAGGAAGCCGGCGAGATCCTCGTGCACGCCAAGCCGCCGGTGGAGGAGGACGTGGTCTACGTCCATGTCGCGTCGGAAGGCGAGATCGACGGCCTGATGCGCCGCCGGGAGTTCGTCCGCAGCTACCTGCCGCTCGATCTCGCGGGGCAGCGCCGTACGGCCATCGCGTGGACGACCTCGGCCTCGGTCGTCGCTATCATCGAGATGGTGCGAGACGGCGCGCTGCCCGCCACCGGGTTCCTGCGCCAGGAGGACGTGCCCCTCGACGCCTTCCTCGCGACCCGAACGGGTGCACTCTTCGCCTGAGGTTCCTCAGACGACGGCGTATGGGCCGGCGTCGATGGCGGGGGGGTGGCCGGACACGATGTCGGCCATCAGCCGCCCGGCGCCCGCAGCCTGCGTCCATCCGTTCGAGCCGTGGCCCGCATTGACGTAGAGCCCTGCGATGCCGGTCGGGCCGATTCGGGGGCGCCCGTCCGGCGTCATCGGGCGGAAGCCGCACCAGGCCTCGCCGGGCTCTCCCGCAACGGCACTGGGGAAAAGATCGGTGGTGCGGCGGCGTATGGCATGGAGGCTGGCTTCGCGCAGTGACGGATCGAAGCCGCAAAGCTCGGCCACGCCCGCCACCCGCAGACGACGCCCGAGCCGCGTCAGCATCAGCTTCGAATGCTCGTCCATGACCGACGAGCACGGCCCTTCTCCGTCCTTGAGCGCGAAGGTGAGCGAATAGCCCTTCACCGGATAGAGCGGGAGTTGGATGCCGAGCGGCCGGAGAAGACGCGGCGCGAAGGGTCCGGCCGCGACGACCACGCGGGATGCGTCGAGGCGGCCCTCCGCCGTCTTGACCCCAACGACCGTACCGTCTTCCACCGCGATCGAGAGAACGTCGACATTGGACCGAAACCGCACGCCCGAGGCTTCGAGCCAGGTCTGCATCGCCCGGCAGAAGAGGTGCGCGTCCCCCGTCTGGTCGTCGGGCAGATGGAGCGCGCCCGAGAACTCCACCCGCGCCTCGGCGAGGCCGGGTTCGATGGAGGGGATATCACCGGGCTCGACGAGGCGGTGGGCCACGCCGAATTCCTCGAGGACCGACGCGCTGATGCGCCCGGCCGCCATCTCGTCCGGCGTCTCGAAGGTCTGAAGCACCCCGCCCATCGCATGGTCGAAGGCAAGGCCCGTCTCTGCCCGCACGGCATTGAGACAGGCGGCGCTGTAGTGGGCGATGGTCTGCATGGCGCGCTTGTTTCGCGCGAAGTCGGCCGGCGTGCAGGCCCTCGTGAAGGCAAGGAGCCAGCGCCACTGGTCGGGGTCGAGCTTCGGCCGGATCTTGAGGGGGGCGGCGCTGGCGAACATCCACCGGAGCGCCTTGCCGGGCATTCCAGGCGCCGCCCAGGGGCCCGCGAAGCCGGGACAGAGGCCGCCGGCATTGCCGAAGCTGGTCTCCAAACCGGCCCCTTCGCGCCGCTCGAGAATGAGGACGTCGTGACCGTCCTTGAAGAGTTCGAACGCCGTCAAAAGCCCGACGACACCCGCACCAATCACGATCGTCGTCACGCTTGGTCTCCTTCGTAGCGCTCGATCCGCACGAGCGCGGAGAGTGCGGCGCAGGCTTGGGTGAACTCGGAGGTCGGGCGGTCGGCCGTCAGTACGTTCGGGTTACCGTTCCGCTCCGGCCCCGCGGCCGCGTCCGACAGCCAGGCGCCGGTCTCCATCACCAGAACCCGCGGGCGGACGGCCTCGGTGACGTCGGCGGTCGCAAGGCAGGCGCCACGCGTGTTGAAGAGGCGGACGATGTCGCCGACGCCAATGGCGAGCGGGGCGGCGTCCGCGGGGTTGATGCGGACGGGCTCGGGGCCTTCGGCGTCCCCGGCTTGATAGAGCTGGCTGTGGAGGCGCTTCCGTGGCTGGTTGGTCACGAGATGAAACTCGTCCTTGGTCGCGGCGCCCAGCCATTCCTCGGGTTCGAGCCAGGTCGCGTGCGCCGGGCAGTCAGGCAAGGCCGCGGCCGCGATGGTCGGCGCGGCGAGTTCGATCCGCCCCGACGAAGTGGCGAGGGGGGCGGCATCGGGGTCGGCGCGAAAGGCGGCGAGCAGGAGTTCGGACTCGGCCGGCGCCGGGATCTGCCAATGGCCGGCCTTGCGGAAGGCATCGTAGTCCGGCAATTCGAATCCGTCCGCCGCGCCGCGCGCCACGGTAGAGGACCAGAGATGGCGCAGCCAGGCGTCTTCGTCCCGGTCCTCGGTATACGTGTCCCGCACGCCCAGCCGGTCGGCGAGTTCGGTAAAGATATCGAAATCGTTCCGCGCCTGCCCGACCGGATCGATAAGCTGCGGCATCGCGAAGACGTGCGGATCGCGCGAGGAGCCGCCTATGTCGTCGCGCTCGAGCGAGGTCGTGGCGGGGAGGACGATGTCGGCGCGCTTCGCGGTCGGCGTCCACCAGGGTTCGTGAACGACGATCGTCTCCGGCCGCGCCCAGGCGCGTTCGACGCGGGTCAGGTCCTGCGCGTGGTGAAAGGGATTGCCGCCGGCCCAGTAAACAAGCCGGATGTCGGGATAGCGGTCCTCGCCACCGTTGAAGGTGTAGGACGCCCCAGGGTGGAGAAAGGCGTCCGCGAAGCGGGCGACCGGTATCGCCATGCCGTGCGGATTGGGCAGACCCGGCATGGCGGGCACATAGCCGCGCCGTGCGTCGGCGCCGACCGCGTTCATAGAGCCGTAGCCGAAGCAGAAGCCGCCGCCTGGCAGTCCGATCTGGCCCAGCATCGCCGCGAGCGCGATGAGGGCGAGGAAGGGCTGTTCGCCATGGCGTGCCCGCTGCAGCGACCACGTCATCGCGAGAAGGACGCGACCGCGGAGGATGCCGTCGGCGAGGTCGCGCAAGGTCGCCTCGGGGACGTCGCTGATGGCGGCCGCCCAAGCCAACGTCTTCGGCACACCGTCGGATGCGCCCGTGACGTAGTCGCGAAGGGTCTCGTGACCGCTCGTGTATCGCGCCAGGAAGGCCTCGTCGACGCGACCAGCTTCGATGACGGCATGCATGAGCGCAAGGAGGATCGCGGTGTCGGAGTTGGGCCGGGGCGCAATCCAGGCGGCCTCGATCCCGTCCGGCCTGTCGTCGCCGAAGGGAGAGACGATCGTGACCCGGAGGCCCTTGTTCGCCGCGTCCGCCACCATATCCGGCATGCGGTGATGGCCAGCGCCGCCAGAGGTGACCCGCCAGTTCTTCGGGTTGAGGCCGCCGAAGGCGACAAGGTGGTCCGTATTGTCGGCCACGCTCGACCAGCTCGTCGCGGCGTGGGAGACAGCGGAGGCATCGCCGAGCACGTGCGGGAGAAGTGTGCCGGCCGCACCCCAGCTATAGTTGCCCGTCTGATCAGTAAAGCCGCCGGTCGCGGCGAGGAAGCGGCGGACCTGCGTTCGAGCGTGGTGGAAGCGCCCGGCGCTCGACCAGCCATAGGAGCCGCCGAAGACGGACCGGGGTCCATGCGTTTGCCTAACGCGGGCCAGTTCGCGCTCGACGAGGGAGAGCGCCTCGTCCCAGTCAACGGGCACCATCCGCTCGCGTCCTCGCAGGGCGCCGTCGCCGCCGGGGCCGCGCTTGAGATAGCCTTCCCGCACGTGCGGGCGGTCGATACGGCTCGGCGCGTAGACCCAGGCGGGGAGGGCGCCGATCATCTCGGCATCGGCGCCGCCGACACCATGCGCGTCCGCCCAGGGGCGGGTGCGCACGAGCCGGCCGCCCTCGACCTCGGCCTCGAAGGCGCCCCAGTGGCACAGGCTCGTCGCGATCAGGGGCGCCACGCGTCGCGTCAGGCCGCGGCGGCCAGCGCCGCCGGCCCTGCCCGGAAGCCGTAGCGGTCGTCCAGGCCGAGCTTCGCGACGATGTCGAGGCCCTTGCGAAGCGCTTCCGGCGGCAGGGTCTGGAGCGGCTTGCGCAGCGGTCCGGCCGGCAGGCCGACCGCACGCATCAGCGACTTGATGGCGACGGGATTGATGGCCGAATAGGCGAAATGCAGCATGTCGAGATTGTCGAGCCATGCCGCCCGGCAGGCAAAGGCGTCCTCGCCCGTCTCCCAGGGCTTGGAGATGACCGCCATCTCGCGCGGGATGAGGTTGCCGGTCATGTTCGCCGTGCCGTGACCGCCGAGCGCCATCGTGGGGATGACCAGTCCGAGATTGGGCGAGCAGCAGCACATGATCGCCATGTCGGGCTTGGCCGCGCAGACCTGCGCCACCTGGCCGACACGCGGGGTCGATTCCTTCAGGACGACCATGTTCTCGTGCTTGGCGAGCTTGAGGAGATCAGTCCAGTGGAGGTCGGTCTTCACCCGGGGCGGATTGTTGTAGAAGCCGATGGGCAGATCGGAGCTGTCGCAAACCTCCAGGGCATAGTCGGTGATGGCGGCACTGTCGGCGCAGATATAGGCCGGCGCCGCGATGATGGCGCCATCGGCGCCCTCTTTCCTGGCAAAGCGCACGTAGTCGATCGTGGTGGCCGTGTTGTTGCCCGTGCAGCCGTAGTACATGTCGACGCCAGCCGGCTTCATCTTCGCCGTTCGGGTGATGATCTCGCGCCGCTCCTCGGGCGAGAGCATCGAGACTTCCCCGGTGGAGCCCATGATGAGGAGGGCGGACGTGCCGTTCCGGGCATGCCAGTCGATGAGGGTGCGAAAGCCTTCGAAGTCGATCGAGCCATCGGCGTTCATCGGGGTGATCAGCGCGACGAAGGAGCCGCGCGGCTGGGTATGGGCCATGGAGTCAGTCCTTTCGAGATGTCAGAAGAGGTTGGGGGCGACGAGGCGCGGCAGTCCGAGAACGAGCCCCGGCCACCAGAGCGAGAGACAGGCGACGGAGATGGTCAGCGCGCAGATCGGCGCCACCGCCAGCATCGCCCGCCCGAGCCGCACGTCCGCGATCTGGGAGGCGATGAGGAGGCAGATGCCGTAGGGCGGCGTGATGAGCCCGACCGAGAGGACGATCGTCGCCAGCACACCCAGATGCACGGGATCGACACCCGCCGTTCGGCCGAGCCCCTGGATGATGGGGAGGAAGATCAGGACCGCCGAAATAGGATTGAGCACCGTTCCGACGAGAAGGAGGAAGCCGACGAGGAGAAGCATGATGCCATAGGGGTTCGCCGTGACCCCGAGGATGAAGTCGACCACCATCTGCGCGGCGCCGAGATAGGCGATCAGCCAGCCGAAGATGCCGGCGCCAGCCACCGTGAAGAGCGGCACCGAGAAGTCGATGACGGCCGCCGTCAGAAGTGCGGGGAGCGCCCGCAGCGGCACGTCGCGATAGAGGACGATGGACAGGAGAAGCGCCCAGGCGACGGCCGCGATGGCGCCTTCGGTCGGCGTGAAGATGCCCCCGACGATGCCGCCCAGCACCAGGACGGGGATCATCAGCGGCGCGAGCCCGCGCCCGATCGCGACGCTCATGGGCCCGAACCCTGGAAACGGCGTCGAGGGATAGCCCCGCCGAACGGCGACGACGAAGGTGTAGGCCATCATGAAGAGCCCGATGGTGAGGCCCGGCACGATGCCGCCGAGAAAGAGCGCCCCGATCGAGACGTTGCCGAAGGCGCCGTAGACGATAAGGATGATCGACGGAGGTATGATCACGCCAAGCGTCGACGAGGCGGCGGTGAGCGCGGCGGCGAAGGCCGGATCGTAGCCCGCCTTCTTCATCGCCGGAATGAGGATGGAGCCGACCGAGGCGGTATCGGCGGCGGCCGAGCCCGACAGGCTGGCGAAGATCATCGACACGAAGACGTTGACGTGTCCCAGCCCGCCCCGGATGTGGCCGACCGTCCCGTCGGCGACCGCCAGGAGCCGTTGCGTGATCGAGCCCTCGTTGAGGATCCGACCGAGGAACATGAAGAACGGCACGGCCAGAAGCGTGAAGCTGTCGATGCCCGAATACATCTGGTTGACGACCGAGGCGAGCGGCAGGTCCTCGACCAGCATCACGAGGACCGACGAGAGGATGAGCGCGAAGCCGATATTGATCCGCAACGCGATCAACACGAAGAAGCTGCCGAGAAGGAGTGCGAGAGGGTTCACGTGGCATCGGCTTGGCGGCGATGGGGCAGGGCGGCGGCGACCTTCTCGGCGAGGAAGAGACCCATCAGCGCCCCGCTGACAGGTATGGCGGCGTAGAACCAGCCCTCCGAGAGACCGAGGGCCTGCACGCGGCTGCTGGACCGGATGTCGGTGAGCATCCAGCCGTAGCGGACGAGGACGTAGACGACGATGGCGCCGGCAACGTAGCTCAAGACGTCGAGCATCAGGTCGGCCTTCCGCCAGCCGGACGGCACCATGTCGATGCGGTAGTGCACGCCCCGCCGATAGGCGATGGCCGCGCCGACGAAGATCAGCCAGGTGAAGAGGAGCTGGGCGAGGTCGAGCGTCCAGATCATCGGAAGTTGCAGCACGTTGCGCGCCAGCACCTGCATCCCAACCGTGAGGACGAGCGCGGCGAAACCCATCCAGAGCGCCGTAACGACACAGCGCTCCAGGCCATCATTGACGGACCGGATCACGGGCTCGCCCCGGCCGCCTCGCCTACTGTCGGATCAACGCCAGCTCTTCCTCTAGATCGAGTTCAGCCGCGAGCTCGGCCTGCTTGGGCGCCAGCGCCTCCTGGAAGGCGGTGATGTCGGGCCGCGTCACCGTCACGCCGTTCTCGGTCTCCAGCTGCGAGACCAGGTCGGCGTCGTATCCCTTGGCCTTCTCGATGCCGAGCGCGGCGGCCTCGTTCGCGGCCTCCTGAACGAGCGCCTGCAAGTCCTCGGGCAGCTTGTCCCAGCTGCGCTGAGACATGGAGATATGGGTGCCCTGGATGGTGTGGGCGGTGAGCGCGAGATAGGGCGCGACCTCGTAAAGCTTCGAGCCCTTGTAGCCCGGAAGCGAGCTTTCGAGCCCTTCCGCCACGCCGGTCTGCATGGCGGCGTAGAGTTCGCCCCAGGCCACGGAGACGGGCAGCGTGCCGAGCGCCTCCCAGGTCTGCGAATCGAGCGGCGAGGGCGGCGTGCGCATGCGGATGCCCTCGATATCGGCGAGGCTCTCGACGGGACCCTCGGCCGTCGAAAGATTGCGGGTGCCGGAGCCGGTGAGGGCGAGGAGCTTCATGCCGACGCCGCGCGCCTCGTAGATCTCCTCGAAATGCGCCTTCACGGCCGAATCGGGCCCCAGCGTCTCGGCCATCTCGTCCATGTCGGCAAAGAGGTACGGCATCGACAGGATCTGGTATTCGGGGATCTGCTTGGCCGCGTTGTTGGTGCTCGAGATCATCAGGTCGATCGTGCCGAGTCCGATCTCTCCGATGACCGCCGGATCCTGCCCGAGCTGGCCGGCATCGAAGATGCGAAGCGCGATGCGCCCATCGCTCTCGGCCTCGAGCTTGGCCTTCATGGCGGCGGCCATGTCGTTATAGGGGTGGGGGTCGCTGACCAGCGTGTGAAGGCGCAGGTCGAACTCCGCGGCCGACGCGGCCGACAACGTCAGGCCGGCGGCCACACCGGCTGTAGCGGCGGCGGATAACAGCTTTGCGAACATGGGTCTTCATCCTCTGACGGGGCAATGCGGCGATCGACGTTCTCGGCGTAAGGTTTGGCCCGTTACGGGCATCCGATCAAATCAAAATCGGATGCCGGGTCATGCGCTGATGTTATGGCCCGTCCAGGCGCCGCACCTGCGGCATTTCCTCGATCGCCTCGAGAAGCACGACGATGAAGGCGCTCGCGGCGCGCGACAACGTGCGGTCGGCATGGGTTAGCACATGAAGGTCGAACGGGATGGCCGGCTCGAACGGCACGGTGCGCAGACGGTCTGAGGCGAAGACCGAGGGCGTCAGCGGATCCACGATGCCGATGCCTATGCCCTCGGCGGCCAGCGCGCAGGCCGAGTAGGACGGCTGGCTCTCGACGGCGAGATCGAGCGCGACACCGGCCTCCGCGAAGCGCTGCGTGACGGCGCTCGCCGTCGCGGTCTGAAAGGCGAGCGCGACGATGGGCTCGCCCTCGAGATCGTGGGGCTCGAGGCTTTCCCGCCCCGCCAGGGGATGGTTGGGCGCCATCACGCACACGCAATGCGTCCGGTAGGAGGCGATGCGGCGCACATCGCTGCGCGGACCCTCCATCTGCGCGATGCCGAGGTCGATCTGTTGCGCGCCGACGAGGTCGAGGATGCGCGGCGAGGTGTGGACGTTGTGGGTGACGCGCACGCCCTTGTGCATCGGCAGGAACCGGCCGAGCGAGCGGGGCACGACCTCGAAGCTGACCATGGGGAGGCTGGCGAGCGAGAGCGTGCCGTGATGGAGGCCCCGCATCTCCCGGGCGAAGCGCTCCAGCCGCTCCAGCCCGTAGAACATCCGGTCGACCTCCTGCGCGAGGCCGCGTGCGTCGGGTGTCGGGAAGATCTTGCCGGAACGGCGCTCGAAGAGGGGGAAACCGAGATCGCGCTCGAGATCGCCGATAAGGCGGCTGACGGCGGGCTGCGAGACATTGAGCGCCCGCGCCGCCGAAGTGATCGAGCCGAGCTTCATCACGAGCCGGAAGGCATTGACCTGGCGCTCGTTCATCAGAGCGTCCTCTTGCCCGCCGCTATCCTAGAACGTGCCCGGATAGCTGCCCCCGTCGATGAGAAGTGCCTGACCCGTGATGTAGCCGGCATGCGCCGAGCAGAGGAAGGCGAAATAGGCGCCGATCTCCTCCGTGCGCCCGTAGCGGTTCGCGGGGTTGGTGGCGGCGCGCTTGGCCCAGATCTCGTCGAAGGTCGGCCCGCCCGGTACGACGAGGTCGGCCACATGCTCGCGCTGCGCGTCGCTGTCGACGATGCCGGGAAGGAGGGTGTTGATCGTGACGTTCCGCGCGATGCCCTCGCGGGCGAGGCCGGCGGAGAAGCCGACCAGGCCGGTCCGCGCGCCGTTGGAGAGACCGAGCTCGGCCTGCGGGATCTTCACCGAGCGCGAGGTGATGTTGACGATACGCCCGAAGCCGCGCGCGAGCATGCCGTCATAGGTCGCACGGATCATCGCGATGGGGCTGAGCATCATCAGATCGAGCGCGTCGATCCAGGTGTCGCGGTCCCAGTCGCGGAAGTCGCCGGGCCGCTTGCCGCCGGCGTTGTTGAGGAGGATGTCCGGTTCGGGACAGGCTGCCAACGCGGCGGCCCGGCCCTCCTCGGTCGTGATGTCGCCGGGCACGATCGCGACGGGACGGCCGGTCTCGGCCTCGATCTCGTCGGCCGTGCGGCGCAGACGGTCTGGGTCGCGCGCGGTGATCGTGACCTCAACGCCCTCACGGGCCAGCGCCATCGCGCAGGCGCGGCCCATGCCTTTGCTGGCGCCGGTCAACAGGGCACGACGGCCCACGATGCCTAGGTCCATGGTCTGTCCTCGTTCAGTCGATCGGTACGTGTTGATGGCGGCCGTGACAGGGTCGCGCACGGCGCGGCCCCAGCATGCGGACAGCGAAGGCTAGGAAGTCGAGGCCATAATTGCAAATGAGTAGGGAGCGCTCTCCAATGCCCAAATCTTATGAATAGGCATCTGCCGTTCGGGCAGGTCGTCGGCTTTGGAGGCGGTTGGGTGAGCATGGCGGTCGCGGCCGGCTGCGACCTGTCGCCCTCCGCCGGCCACCAAACGGAATTCGCCCACATTTAGGGTAGAGGCGAGGACATGAGTCTCGATCCCGTCCGCATCGCCTGCCCGAATTGCGATACGCTCCATCGTCTTGATTCCGAGACGGCCGTCCTGCGGACGCGGTGCGTGCGGTGCCACCACGTTCTCACTCTCGGACGGCGGGAGGCGATCGCGCGCGTGGTCGGGCTCGCGCTCACGTCGATCGTGCTGATGGGGGTGGTGCTCTTCACGCCCTTTCTGACGTTGGACGCGGGCCCGTTCGGCTCGGCCGCCTCGGTGGTGGACGTAGTGCTGGGCTTCAGCACCGGCATCATGGTGCCGCTCGCGCTAGCCGTGCTCGTCTTCATCGTCGTGCTGCCGCTTCTGCGCGCGGGCCTCCTCGCCTACGCGCTCGGGCCCCTTCTCGCCCATAAGCGCAACCGGCGCGGCGCCGAGGCGGCGCTGCGTTGGGCCTTTCACCTCAAACCCTGGGCGATGGCCGAGATCTTCATGGTCGGCGTCGCCGTAGCCCTCGTGAAGCTCGCGGGTATGGCGCGCGTCGATACGGGCACGGCGTTCTGGGCCTTCGCGCTCTTCGTCCTCGTCGCCGCGCTTCAGGACACCTTCATGTGCAGGAACACGCTGTGGACGGCACTCTCGACCAACCGGCGCTGAGTGCGCGAGAGGCGGGCCTCGTCGCCTGCCGCTCCTGCGGGCTCGTCTGGCCGCCCTCGACGGCGAGATGCGGGCGCTGTCACGCCCGGCTCGCCAGCCGCGACGCGAACAGTCTGGAGCGCGTCTGGGCCTGGCTCGTCGCCGGCCTTCTCGTCTACATCCCCGCCAACCTTTACCCCATGCTGCGGACGACCCAGCTCTTTCGCACCGAGGACAGCACCATCGTAGGTGGCGTGGTCGACCTCATCCATCACCATGCCTATGGCATCGCCGCCATCGTCTTCTTTGCGAGCGTCGTCATCCCCGTCGGCAAGTTTCTCGTGATCGCGTATCTGGCGGTCCTGCTGTCGAGTTCGCACGGCACCGATCCCCACCGCCTCCACAAGCTGCATGTGGCTGTCGAATGGATCGGCCGCTGGTCGATGATCGACGTCTTCGTCGTCGCCATCCTCGTCGCCCTCGTCCAGTTCGATGTGTTGGCGACCATCAAGCCCGGCCTCGCGGCCGCCTGCTTCGCTCTCTCCGTCGTCTTCACCATGCTGTCCGCGCAGGCCTTCGATCCGCGGCTGATCTGGGACCAGGCGCGCCATTTTGGGCCCGCGCATCGCGCCGACCCCAAGGACCATCTCCATGTCTGATCCGTTCCCCGGCCGCGATCTCGCCACCCCGATCCCGGACGCGGGCCGCCGCTGGCCCTCGCTCGTCTGGCTGATGCCGGTCCTGGCCGTGCTGATCGCGTTCGGCGTGGTGTGGCGCAGCTATTCCGAGCAGGGTCCGCTCGTCACCGTCGCCTTCCCCTCCGCGTCCGGCATCAAGGCCGGCGCCACGGAGCTGCGCATCCGCGACATCCGTGTCGGCATCGTCGAGGAGGTCGGCTTCGCCGATGGCATGACGGCGGTCGAGGCAAAGATCCGGATCGACCGTCCGGTCGCGCGCTATGTCGATGCCGATGCGCGGTTCTGGATCGTCGAGCCGCAGGTCTCGGCGCGCGGCGTCACCGGCATCGGCACCATCCTGTCGGGCGTCTATATCGAGGCCGACTGGGATGGCGAGGTCGGTACTCCGGCGACCCGCTTCACCGCTCTGCCGAGCGCGCCGCTGTCGGCGTCGGGCGAGGCGGGCACACGCGTGATACTTCGCGCCCGGGCGGGCGGACAGCTCGCCGCCGGCGCGCCGGTGCTCGCGACGGGAATCGAGGTCGGACGCATCGGCCAGCCGATCCTTTCGGAGACCGGCAATACCGTCACGATGGAGGCTTTCGTCGCGGCGCCCTATGACAAGCGCCTGACGACCAATGCCCGCTTCTGGGATGCGTCGGGCCTCTCGGTGAACGTCGGCGCCGGCGGGCTGGCGCTCAAGGTCGACAGTCTCGCCGCGCTCCTCGAGGGCGGCGTCAACTTCGGCACGCCCGTCACCGGCGGCGAGCCGGTGGCGGACGGTCACGTCTTCGAGGTCTTCGCCACCGAGGCCGAGGCCCGCGCCGACGCCTTCGAGGGCACGACCGACCCCGATCTGGCGGTCTCCATCCTTCTCGATGCCGACGTCGCCGGGCTCGGCGTCGGGACGGTCGTGCGCTTTCGGGGCATCAAGGCGGGCGAGGTGGTCGACGTCGTCGGTGTCGCTCCCGATGCCGGCAGCGACGACAGCGTTCAGCTTCTCATCGACATGGCTCTGACGCCGACGCGCATCGGCCTGCGACCGGATCTCACCGACACGCAGCTGCGCGAAGTGCTGGCCGCTCGCGTGGCGCGGGGCCTTCGCATGCGCCTGTCCTCGGAAGGCCTCTTCGGGCAGACGCGCGTGGTCGAGCTGGTCAGCCTGCCGAACAGTCCGCCCGCCGAGCTGATGGAGGCCGAGGACGGGCGCCTCATGATACCCACTGCGGCGCCGGCGACCTCGGAGGGCGATTCCGGCGTCGAGAGCCTGGTGAGCCGTGTCTCCCGCCTGCCCATCGAGGACGTCATGACGGCGGCCGCCGAGGCGATGACAAGCGTTTCACGCCTTGCCGGCGCGGCCGAAGGCGTCCTCACTTCCGATGGCGTGAGCCGCCTGCCGGGCACCATAGACGGCACGCTCGGCGAGGTTCGCGGGCTCGTGGCCGACGTGCGGGGCGGCGGTGCCATCGAGAGCTTCAGCCAGACGCTGCGCTCGGTCGAGGGGACGATGGCGTCCGTCGACGAGGTTGCGCGCGGCCTGCCGCGGATCGTTGAAGGCCTTAGCGCTACGGCCGAGGACACGCTGGCCAATGTCTCGACGCTCGCCGGCACCGCGAACGAGGTGCTGTCCTCAGACGGCGTGACCCGTCTTCCGGCCTCCATCGACGCGGCCCTGGGCGAGGTTCGCGCCGTCGCGACCGAGGTTCGCGAAGGCGGTGCGATCGAGAGCCTGAATGCGACGCTTCGCTCGGCCGAAAGCGCCATCGCATCCGTCGATGCCGCCGCCCGCGCGTTGCCCGAGACGATCGCGACCTTGAGCGGATCGGCGACCGAGACGCTGGCCGGCGTCGCCCGGCTGACGGGGGTGGCCGAGAACACGCTGGCCGCAGTCGACGCGGTCGCGCGCGGTCTGCCGGAGACCGTCGAGGCGCTGACAACGACCGCCGGAGACACGCTTGTCGCTGCCGGCGATACCTTCGCCAACGTCTCGCAGCTGGCCGGCACAGCCAATGGCGTCTTGTCCTCCGAGGCCGTTGCGCGCCTGCCGGAGACGATCGGCCTGACCCTCGATGAAGCGCGCGGCTTCGTCGCCGAGATACGAGGGGCCGGCATAGCGGACAATCTCAACGCAGCCCTGCAATCGGCCCAGGCGACGCTGGCTACCGTCGATGCCGTCGTGACGGATCTGCCGAACCGGGTGGATGCTTTGAGCGGTCCGGCGACGGAGACGCTGGCGAGCGTCACCCGCCTCGCCGGCGCGGCCGAGGCCGTGCTGTCGGCCGATGGCGTCGATCGGATCCCCGCGGCGCTCGACACGACGCTCGGCGAGATACAGGCGCTCGCCGCCGAGATTCGCGAGGGCGGTGCCGTCGCCAATCTCAACGGCGCGATCGCTTCGGCCGAACGTGCGCTTGCCTCCGCCGAGACCACGCTCGCCTCCGTCGACGAGGCGGCACGCGCCTTGCCTACGCAGGTCGAGGCTCTAAGCGTCGGGGCGAACGAGGCCTTGGCCAGTGTGGCGCGACTCTCGGACACGGCCAACGGCGTCCTCGGCGCCGACGGCGTCGACCGGCTTCCCGCGACGCTTGATGGGACCTTGAGCGAGCTTCGCACGCTGGCCGCGACGCTGCGCGAGGGCGGCGCCATCGAAAACCTCAATGCGACGCTGGTCTCGGCGCAGGGAACGTTGGCGTCGGTCGATAGCGCGGCCCGGTCGCTGCCGGACCTCATCGAGACCCTGAACGCCAGCGCGAACGAGGCCCTTGCCAATGTCGCGCGGCTCGCGGGGACGGCCGAAGGCGTCCTGTCGGCCGAAGGCGTGGATCGCCTGCCGGCCACGCTCGAGGGGACGCTGGCGGAGTTGCGGGCCCTGAGCACGGAGATCCGCGAGGGCGGTGCGATCGAGAGCCTGAACGCCACGCTTCGCTCGGCCGAGACCGCCCTTTCGTCGATCGACGAGGCGGCCCGGTCGCTGCCGGCGCTCGCCGCCCGCCTGAATACGGCCGCAGACGGGCTGCAGGGCGTGGTCAGCGGCTACGCGACGGACTCGCGAATCTACGAAGACCTGCGCGGAACCCTGCGCGAGGTGTCGTCGACTGCCGAGGCGTTCCGTTCGCTCGCCAGAACGATCGAACGACAGCCCGAATCCCTTCTCCGAGGACGCTGACCATGCGCTTTCGCGCCATCTGCCTGATTGCCGTCCCCCTCGCGCTCGCGGGCTGCGCGAGTACCGAGCCGTTGCGCTACGTGGTCGAGCCCAATGTCGCGGAGGCGAACACGCGGGTGCGAACCTCGGCGCGTACGATCTCGATCGCGGAGGTCTCCCTGCCTGGCTACGCCAAGGAGCCAAACCTCTTCGTCCAAGGCGAGGGGCGTGCGCTTCTCGCGCTCGAGAACGCTGATTGGGGGGACGAGCCCGCCCGCGCGATGACTAACGCGCTCGTTCGCGAGCTCACCGAGATCACCGGAGCCGATGTCGCTGCCGAGCCCTGGCCGCTCGGCGGTGTGCCGGAGGCCGAGATCCAGGTGCGCGTCTCCGAGATGGTCGTGCGGATAGACGGCATGCTCTCGCTGTCCGGCCACTATGCGATCCGTCGCGACGAGGCGCAGGACCGCAATGCGATCGAACTCTTCTCACTTCAGGTGCCGTCCGCCTCGGCCGCACCCGCCGACGTCGTGCGTGCCCACGGTATCGCATGGCGCGAACTCGCCGCGACCATCGCCAAGACGCTTCGATAAGGTCTCAACTCTCCATAGGTTCTGGCATGCGCGCGACGTCTACCGCGCGTTCGAGGTGCCGACCGACGGGACCTCGTCGCACGATCCAGTGGTCGTGGCCGATGACGACCATCTCCAAGTTCAGGCGCCGCAGATCCATGAGGAGATCGGTGATCTGCGATTGGGTCGACCTGTCGAGGGCCGAGACCGTCTCGTCGCCTTCGCGTTTGACCTCCTCTGAGCAGTCCTCCGTGACGATCTCGTCCCCAGGCTGAGGAGACGCAGAGTCGGTTCTATCGGACGACCTCATGAGTGGCGGATGCGCGTGCGCGGCCGCCCCCGCCATGCTGGTTGCGACAGAGGGCGCCAGGGCAGCGGCGTTGACAGCCTCCTCGGTGGTGGCAAGAACGGGTGACGGCGCCTGCACCGTTCGTATGGTGGCTGTGAGCATTCGATGATCGACGCGATCCCACAGGCGCTTGAACTGATCTTCACGCTCGAGGGAATTCTCGTCCTCGTCCTCGGCACCATGCTCGGCATCGTGCTTGGCGCCCGGCTGGGTATTGGCTCCACCGTCGCGGTGGCGATGATCCTGCCGCTCACCCTGACGATGACGCAGGCGCCGGCGATACTACTCCTCCTCACGATCTATGGCGGCTCGATCTCGGCAATCCTGATCAATACGCCCGGCACCCGCCTGACGACGGACAATCCGGTGCTGATCGCCGCCATCTTCAGCGGTTTCTTCATCATCAACCTCATGCTGCTGCCCTTGGGCATGCTGGTCTCACGCGTCGCGGCGCCGCTCTTGCGAATGCGGGAGGCCTATATGCTGGTGGTCATAACCATGCTTTGCGTGGTCGGCGTCTACTTCGTGCGCGGCAATCCGTTCGATCTTCTGGTAATGGCGTTCGCCGGCATCGTCGGTTTCCTTCTGCGCCGTCAGGGCTACCCGATGCCGCCGCTCGTCATCGGCATGGTGCTCGGTCCGACGCTGGAGATCAGCCTGCGCCAGGGGCTGATCCTGACCGATGGCAGTTTCTTCGCCTTCTTCAGCGGGCACCCGATCGCGGTCGCCCTGACGATCGCCGCGCTCGGCATGCTGATCCTCCCGGTCTACCGCGCCATCAGCGCCCGCCGCAGTGAGGACGCCGGAATCACGGCGTGACGGACGCCGGCATCGGGATGGCGACTTCGGGATGGTGGCTTGGGGATGGTGGCATGGGCGGCCAGGAGCTTCGTACCTGCGGCCGCCCATTCCTGCACGGTTCTGTAAGGCGGCCTACTTCTCGACGAGCCTGTAGAACACGAAGTCCGACGTCGCGCCGTTCACGTAGCCAGTCACGTCATCGTCCATCGCGACCTGATAGGACGCCTGGAACATGATCACGATCGGACTCTTGGCCTGCACCTCGCGCTGCAGCTCGCGATACATGTCGAGCCGGACCTCCGGGTCGGCCTCGGTCAGCGCCGCTGTCGTCATCTCGTTCAGCGCGTCCGGTACGGCCCAAGCGTTCCGCCAAGTGGTCGTGGCCGTGTAGTTGCCGTCCGAATTGTCCGAGTTGTAGGCGAAGGCCTTGGCGTTCGAATGCGGATCCATGAAGTCCGGACCCCAATAGAGCAGCATCGCCTCGTGCGTGCGGTCGCGGTATTTGGTGATGACCTGCGCGCCGGTGCCCGGCAGGATTTCGAACTCGATCCCCGCATCGGCGAAGCTGGCCTGGAGTGACTGCGCCATGTCGGTAAAGGGCGCGGCGTTGATGACGTCCAGCTCGACCTGGATCGGCAGCTCGATGCCCGCGTCTGCAAGGATCTGCTTGGCCTTCTCGGGGTCGTAGGAAAAGGGCGTCTCCTCGAGCGCGCCGGGGAAGCCTTTCGGCCAGAACGCCTGATGCACCTCCATCTGCCCGGCGAGGATCGTGTCGGTCATGCCCTCATAGTTGACGAGGTAGCGCGCGGCCTCCCAGACGGCCGGGTCGGTCAGGCTATCGGTCTTCTGGTTGAAGGAAAGGAAGTGCACGGCGGCTTGTGGAAAGGTCTCGACGGTGATGCCGTCGCCGAGCGAGGCGACCTGATCGGGGGTCAGGTTGCGCGCCATGTCGACATCGCCCTGCTCCAGCAGCAATTGCTGCGTCGCGCTCTCGGCGACATGCTGTAGGATGACCGCGTCGACCTTGGGGCCTTCCTTGAAGTAGTTCTCGTTGGCGGCGAGGCGCACGATTTCGGCCGGGCGGTAGGCCTGCATCGAGAACGGTCCGGAGCCGGCCGAATGGGTGTTGAGCCAGGCGTTGCCCATGTCGCCGTCGACCTCGTTCGCCATGACCGTCGCGATGTCGACGACCGAGGCCGGGCGCGAGGCTAGGACGTTCATTACGAAGGCCGGTGAGAAATCGCCCTCATAGCGAATCGTGACGGTATCACCCTCCGCAGCGACCATCTCCTCGACATTCTCCGCCGTCCAGCCGAGCTGGGCCAGGATGAAGGCCGGCGTCAGGTTGAGCTTGATGACCCGCTGCAGCGAGGCTGCCGCGTCCTCGGCCGTGACGGGGTTGCCGGAATGGAAGACCGCGCCGTCGCGCATGGTGAAGACGATGGTCTTGGCGGCCTCGTCGATCTCCCATTCGCTAGCCAGACCGGGAGCCAGCGTCGTGGGGTCTTCGGCGTCGTATTGCACCAGCCTGTCGTAGACGTTGGTGACGATCTCACCGGAGGTGAACTCATAGGCCTGTGCCGGGTCGAGCGCGACGATGTCGTCGATGTTCTGCGCCACGATCAAAAGGCCCGGCGGCGTGTCGGCATGGGCCATCGTGGTGAGGGGGAGGGCAAGCGGAAGCGCGAGCGCGCTGCCGAGAAGTAGGGATCGGATCGTTTTCATCATGTCTCTCCTGTGAGTGGACTATCGATCTTGGCACTGTCGATCTTGGCACTGTCGAACTTGGCACTGTCGATCTTGGCACTGTCGAACTTGGAATGGTCGATCTTGGGCGTGCCCGCCGCCCCGCCCCCGCGCAGCACGGCCAGCGTGCCGGTCCAGAGGACGCGGGCGGTTTGAGGTCCGGGATTGGACCAGGCGTGGGGGGTGGCGCCGTCATAATGAAGGCTGTCGCCCGCCCGCATCTGCATCGTCTCGCCGCCGAGCGTCTGCGCGATGGTGCCGTCGAGGATGAAGGCGACCTCCTCACCCTCATGGGCTGCCGTCTCGGAGCGATAACCGGGCGGGACGTGGAGAATGTAGGACACGAGGAGAGAGCCGGGATAATCCGCGCTCACCGCCTCATACTCGACCGGCGAGCCCGGAATCGAAAAGCGGCGCCGCCCATTCGCACGCGACAGGGCGTCGACAGGGCGCGTTTCGGCGACGAAATAGTCGAGGCCAACCCCGAGGGCCTGGGCGATCTGCGCCAGGGTGCCGAGCGTCGGCACGGCCTTTCCAGTCTCGACCTGGCTCAGATAGCCAGTGGATAGGCCCGCCGCCTTCGCCGCAGCGCGTAGCGTCAGGTCGAGGGCCTTGCGCCGCCGTCGCATGACCGGCCCGAGCGCGGGCGCGGCGACCTCCGGTCGTTTGGCGGTAAGCGATGGCATCGTCTGCAGGTCCGATGGGCAGTAAAATTCTGTTAGATCGTGACAAAACTTCTTTCATTCGCCAAGCGTTTTCTTCTAACCTTCTCTCGAGCGCCGCGTTCTGGGCCGCGCACGGTGCTTCGTAGAAGGGCGGAGAGGGGACGAATGGCTGCCACGCTCCGACCGATCTCGGCACCCGCGCATAGCGCGATGGCACGCGTCGCGCGCGGCGTGTCCGGATTCGTACTGGTGACGGCGGCAACGTTCCTCGGCCTTCTGGCGATCACCTTCTTCATCGGGCGTGTCATTCCGATCGATCCCGTCCTCGCCGTAGTGGGCGACCGCGCAACGCAGGCGCAGTACGACGCGGCCCGCATCGCCATGGGCCTCGACCGCCCGCTGCTGGCGCAGTTCGCAAGCTATGTGTGGGACGTCATGCGGGGCGATCTCGGCCTGTCCGTCTCGACCAACCGGCCGGTGGCCTCCGACCTGATACGCGTCTTCCCCGCGACGCTGGAGATGGCGACGATCGGCATCGTCATCGGTGTCGCGCTCGGCGTGCCGATGGGGGTGATCGCGGCGGCCAGGCAGGGGAGCTGGATCGATCAGGTGATCCGGGTGCTGGCGCTGACGGGCTATTCCGTGCCCGCCTTCTGGCTCGGGCTCGTCGGTCTAGCCGTCTTCTATGCCGGCTTGGGCTGGGTTTCGGGACCGGGCCGGATGAGCATATTCTACGATGGAGTCGTGGCGCCGCGCACTGGCCTCCTCCTGATTGACAGCGCCATGGCCGGGGCGTGGGACGTCTTCCGCTCGGCCGTGAGCCATATCGTCCTGCCCGCCGCGATCCTCGGCTTCTTCGCGCTGGCCTATATCGCGCGGATGACGCGCTCCTTCATGCTCGACCAATTGGGGCAGGAGTTCGTGACGACGGCGCGGGTGAAGGGCGTGTCGGAATGGCGGGTGATCTGGGTCCACGCCTTCGGGCCGATCCGCATTCCCCTCATCACCGTTATCGGCCTCAGCTATGCGGGCCTGCTGGAAGGGTCGGTGATGATCGAGACGGTCTTCTCCTGGCCCGGAATCGGCAACTACCTGACGACCGCGCTCTTCAACGCCGACATGAACGCCGTGCTGGGTGCGACGCTGGTCATCGGCGCGGTTTTCATCGCCATCAACCGATTGTCCGACGTCCTCTACCGCGTCCTAGACCCGCGGAGCCGGGCATGAACCGGACTGACGCGACTTGGGCCGACTGGCTGACGACGGACACGCCGCGATCGCGAGGACAGGCGTTCGCCGGGCGGACCTATGCGACGGCGCGGCTCCTCGCCCGCAACCCGCTCGCCGTCGTCGGCGCCGCGGTCGTTCTGGCGCTCGTGCTCGTGGCCGCCTTCGCGCCCTGGATCGCGCCGGAGAGCCCGATCGGGCAGAACCTCGCACGCCGCCTCATGCCGCCCTCGTCCGAGAACTGGATGGGCACGGACGAGCTTGGCCGAGACATCCTTAGCCGGGTGATCTGGGGCGCGAGGATCACGCTGCTGATCGTGGCGCTCGTCGCGATCATCGCCGCTCCCGTCGGCCTCATCGTCGGTGCGGTCTCCGGCTATTTCGGTGGCTGGATAGATCGCGTGCTGATGGGGCTGACCGACGTCTTCCTGTCGATGCCGAAGCTCATTCTGGCGCTCGCCTTCGTCGCCGCGCTCGGCCCCGGCATCGAGAACGCGGTGATCGCCATCGCCGTTACCACCTGGCCCGCCTATGCCCGCATCGCGCGGGCCGAGACGCTGACGATCCGCAACGCCGAATTCGTCTCCGCGACCCGGCTCCTCGGCGCCTCGCATCTGCGGATCGTGACGCTCCACATCCTGCCGCTCTGCACATCGTCGATGATTGTGCGGGTCACGCTCGACATGGCCGGGATCATCCTCACCGCCGCCGGGCTTGGCTTTCTCGGCCTTGGAGCGCAGCCGCCGCTGCCGGAATGGGGCGCGATGATCTCGCGCGGCCGGGCCTTCGTGCTCGACCAATGGTGGGTCGCCACGATGCCAGGTTTCGCGATCATCCTCGTATCGCTCGGCTTCTGCTTCCTCGGCGACGGGCTGCGGGACGCGCTCGACCCGAAGGGGCGCAAATGACCCTTCTCTCGGTCCGCGACCTCACGGTGACCTTCCCGACCCCGCGCGGGCCCGTGCGCGTCGTCGACGGCGTGTCCTTCGAACTCGGCCGCGAACGCCTCGGCATCGTCGGCGAGAGCGGTTCCGGCAAGTCGATGACGGGCCGCGCCATCCTGCGGCTCATCCGCCCGCCGGGCCGCGTCGAGGGCGGCCTCGATCTCGAAGGCGAGGACCTCACCGCCCTTAGCGAACGCCAGATGCGCGCCGTGCGCGGCGCCCGCATCTCGATGATCATGCAGGACCCACGCTATTCGCTAAACCCGGTGATGACCGTGGGTGCGCAGATCGCCGAGGCCTTGAGCGCCCACCGATGCGTTGGACGCACCGAACGGCGAGCCCGCGTCCGCGCCGCCCTGGAGGCGGTGCGTCTCGACGATCCCGATCGGGTGGCGGGGCTCTACCCGCACGAGGTGTCGGGCGGCATGGGCCAGCGCATCATGATCGCGATGATGCTGCTGCCCGAACCCTCGCTCCTCATCGCGGACGAGCCGACCTCGGCGCTCGACGTGAGCGTCCAGGGCGAGGTGCTGCGGCTCATGGACGGTCTCGTGCGCGAACGCGGCATGGGCCTGATCCTGATCTCGCACGACCTGCCGCTCGTCGCGCGCTATTGCGACCGGATCGTCGTGATGCACGCGGGCAAGATCGTCGAGACCTGCGCCGCAGCCGATCTTCGCAAGGCGACCCACCCCTATACACGCGGGCTGCTGGCCGCCGTGCCGCGAATGGACGAGACGCGCGACGTGCTGCCCGTTCTCGACCGCACTGCCTGGGGCGGCACATGACGGCGCTGCGGCTGAAGGACCTGTCCGTCTCCTACGGCGACACCCGCGTGGTGGAGGGGGTGACGCTCGATGTCGGGATAGGCGAATCCGTGGCGCTTGTCGGCGAGAGCGGGTCGGGCAAGTCGACCGTTCTGAAGGCGATCACGGGCCTCGCGCCCGGCTGGACCGGCGAGATCGAGGTCTTCGGCCGCCCCCGCGTTCACCGCCCGGAGAAGGCGCTCGCCGCCGAATGCCAGATGATCTTTCAGGACCCCTACGGCTCGCTCCACCCGCGCCGCACGGTTGACGCCGTACTGACGGAGGTGCTGGCGATCCAGAATGTGCGCGACGATGCGCGTGTAGCTGACACGCTGACCGAAGTCGGTCTCGATGCGCGCTTTCGCTTTCGCTATCCCCATCAGCTCTCGGGCGGGCAGCGTCAGCGCGTTGCCATTGCCCGCGCCCTCATCCTCCGCCCGCGCCTCCTCCTGCTGGACGAGCCGACCTCGGCTCTCGACGTCAGCGTCCAGGCCGAAATCCTGAACCTCCTCAAGCGGCTGCGTGCCGAGCACGGGCTGACCTATCTGCTCGTGACGCACGACCTGCCTGTCGTGGGCTTCCTGTGCGAGCGACTCGCCATCATGCGCCGGGGGCGCGTCGTCGAGGTCGCGCCCGCCGCCGCCTTGCGCGACGGCAGCTTCGCCGATCCCTATTCACGCCAGCTCTGGTCCGAGAGCCTGGACGATATCTGACGAAATCATCATGCGCTTCACCGCCGACCTCGCCGCCGCCGCCACGCCCGATGCGGCCTTCGCCGCCCTTTATGCAGAGTCGCAGCGCATCGAGCCCGTCCGGCTCTGGACGGTGATGATGGTCGACATGGAGGCCGGCCTCGCCCGCCGGGCCTATACGAGCCATCCGAACGACTACCCGACCTCCGGAACCAAGCCCATTCCGACGAACCATTGGTTCCAGCAAATCCACGACCGCCGCGCGCCTTTCGTGGCCAACACCCTGGCCGAGATCGCCGACGTCTTTCCCGACCACGAGACCATCGCGGCCCTCGGCTGCGGCTCCTGCGTCAACCTTCCCGTGACGATCGGCGGGGCGCTCGCCGGAACGGTCAACCTCCTCGATGTCGAAGGCCGGTTCGATTCCCGGACCGTCAAGCGTGTGGAATCAAAGCTCGCCCTCCCGGCCTTCGCCGCTCTGACAGCGGCCAGCCTCCTCGGGCGTCTGGCTTCGTCTCGATCCATCCATGCGGAAGCGACGCCATAGCCTGCGCCTCTCGGTCACCACCGCACGAAACCAAGGCGCGTCGTGCGTTATCGGGCTGTCGTGCCAGACGCCCTCTCCTCGACGAAGGCTAGTCGCCGATTCCGCCGGCGGGTCCGCAGGTTCGATCGGCCAGAAGGATCAGCCAGCCGATGACATCGCGTTGATCGTCGGTCAGCTCCGAAGAGGCGCAAGCCTCGTCCGCTAGAGGGCGCAAATCAGTCCACCGGGTGCAAAAATCGCTGAGATCGCGAAGGGTCACCCCGGCTGCGCCTCGCCCAGTCCGGGGAGCCGTGATGGACCTGCCGGTCGATGGTCTGCGGTTCGATCTGCGCTCGCTCGTCACTCGCCACTCCTTCGGTCCAGTGAAGAGACGTTAACGAATGCTGCCCCGCGCTCACGTCAAAAGAGCGCCAAAAAAACGTGATTGCCCTTGCGTAACGTCGCAAACGGCGGTCCTCTCGTCGGGCTCACCTGAGTGGGGGGCGACAGCGACCCCGCTCCCCATCGCGATGGAGCCGTCATCATGGGCAGCGTCGTGGACGACGATGCAAATACGCGATCGACGCTATGGCTACGCCTCTACGGACCGTTCGCGGCCTTGTGGACGGCGGGCGACGAGATCGACCTGCGCAGTGCGAAGACGAAGGCGATGCTCGCACTTCTCGCCACCGCACCCGATGGGAAGCGCTCACGCAGCTGGCTGCAGGAAATGCTGTGGAGCTATTCCGACCCTGAACATGGACGAGCGAGCCTGCGTCAGACGCTAAGCGCCCTGCGGCGCACACTCGGCGATCGGTTCGAGGCGCATTTGCTGTCTACGAACGACACCGTTCGGCTGCGGCTCGGCACGTTCGAGGTCGTCGGCACACCGTCGGACGGCGTGTTTCTTGAAGGCATCGACGTGCGATCGGAAGGGTTCGAGTCGTGGTTGCGCGACATGCGGGCCTGCGAGCCTGCGAACGCTCCGTTGAACGCTCCATTTCCGAATGCCCTACGCGCATCCGGTCCTTCGGCGTTGGCCCGCCTGCGGCCGGCCGTCGCGATCGTGCCGTTCCGCAGCGTGGTCGACGATCCCGGCCTCCAGGCCGCCGGCGACGTGATCGCGCAGGACGTGACGCGCGCCCTGTCACGCAGCCCCCTCTTCGACGTGATCTGCCATCTCTCGACGCGTAGCCTTCCGATAGACACGGTCGATGTTCCCCACCTGCGCGACTATCTCGACGTCGACTTCATCGTCTGCGGGAGCGTTCGCGGCGCGCCCGATCGCTACAGGCTCGATGTGGATTTCGTGGACGCGGCGACCGGGCGGCTGAACTGGTCGCAGGCCTTCGACGGCGATCGCAACGAGCTGAGTGTCGGACTGCCGGACGTCGTGCCGATGCTCGCCGAGGAGATCGCCCTGTCGATCGCGGGCGCGGTCCTGGAGCCTGTCGCCCGGCAATCGCTCACGACGGTCGAGACGCACCTGTTGATGATGGCCGGCATCACGCTCATGCACCGGGTCGAACTGGGCAGCTTCTCGCGGGCGCGCAGCTGTCTCGAGGAGGTCGCGCGCCGGCTGCCGCGCTACGCGGAGGTCCATGCGTGGCTCGCAAAATGGTACGTGTTAAGCGTTCAGCAGGGCTGGAGCACGGATCACGCGAGGGACAGCCAGACGGCGCGCGCGGCTGCGGCGACAGCGCGCGAGATCAATCCCGGCTGCCCGATCGCGCTGACGATGGATGGGCTTGTCCATGGAACGCTCCTCAAGGATCGCGAGCGCTCCGGAGCGCTGTTCGACGAAGCCGTCGTCGTCGATCCGAACAACGCGCTCGCATGCCTGCTGAAGGGCACGCAATACGCATTCGTCGACGACGGACCGAGCGCGGTGACCTGGACGCGCCGGGCGCGGCGCCTCTCGCCTCTCGACCCGCAGCGCTATCTCTTCGACGCGCTCTCATCGGCCGCATGTCTCGCCAACGAGGACTATGAGGGCGCGCTCGCGTTCGCCGATAGCTCCCTGCGCATCAATCGGCGGCATACGTCTTCGCTGCGCGCCCGCATCGTCGCGCTCCAGCTGCTCGGGCGGGAGGAGGAAGCGCGCGAGACGACGAGCGACCTGATGCGACGCGATCCGGACCTCACGATCGAGCGATACCTGCGCACGCACCCCGCAGCCGAGTTCAATACGGGGCAGAGCTGGGCGCGCGCCCTGAAGAAGGCCGGCGTGCCGGAGCGCTGAACGAGATTTGCCAATCGAAGACTGAAGCAACGGACCAGTAATCTGGGAGGGCAAGATGTCGACAAGTGCAACAGCGACGGGAGTGACCGGGGTGACCGGTGTGACGGGCGTTACGGGCGTAACCGGCGTCACAGGCGTAACCGGGGTCACGGGCGTGACCGGGGTCGCACCAGCGGGCGTCGGACGCGGAGCCGATCTGACGACGGCACTCATCATGGCCCGCGACGGTCTTGTCGAGCGATGGACCGGTGCATCGCACGTTCCCAAGCCGATGCACGGGGCCCGGGCCGACAACCTCGCCTTGTGGAGCCCGGTCGTAAGAGGACGGATCGTGCTAGCCGAAGTTCTCTCTTTGCTGTCCGTCGTGGGTGAGGCTGACGTGGACGGCAAGAGGTCGGCGGCCGCGACGGTGAGCCATGCCGGAGCGGGCGGCGCCCGCGCTATCGCACGTTTCATCCGGCCTACACAGGACGATTTCGTCGCGCAGCTCGATCTCGTGGAGGCCTATGCCGAGTTGCGGGGCGAGCGGGCGGCCGAGATCGTTGCGCAGCTCGGCTATCCCAACCCGTTCCTTTCCAACATCGCCAACCTGTCTGCGCATCGCACGCGCTACACGCTGGAATTGATGGAAGTCGCGCAGCAGGTAGCAAGCTTTACCGTATTGCAGGTCAAGCAGGCTCTGGCCTGCCACCGGCCCGATGCCTATTCCGCGCAGGTCCAGCCGATGATCGACACGCCGGGTCACCCGACCTATCCGAGCGGTCACGCCACCGAAGCCTTCGCGACCGCCGGTACGCTATGGCATCTGATGGGGGCGGCTGGAGATGCGGGCCGGGCCCAGACGGGAGAGATGCTGATGGCCGCGGCCTCGCGCATCGCGGTCAATCGCACCGTGGCTGGCCTCCACTTTCCCGTCGACAGCATGGCCGGGATGGTCCTTGGCCTACAGATCGCCGCCTACCTCGCCGCGCGCGCGAACGGCTCGGGCAGGCTCGACGCCGTGGTGCTGGATGGAAGGGGGATCGGTGCCGCCGACTTCGCGTGGCGCGACCTCGTTGCGGGCGGCATGCCCCGCCTGCCGGCGCTCGACATGGGCGCGGCGGGGCATCCCCTCCTTCACGCCTCGGGGGCGGGCAATGGCACCGATGGGGGCGGTGCCCCGTCCGTCGAGATCGGCGAGCACGGCGCATCGGATGCGCTCGGCTGGCTGTGGACCGCCGCAGCCCGCGAATGGCTGACGCCTGGGGCGCTGTCATGAGCCGGGCAACGTGGCAGCCGGCGGCCGCGCCTGACGGTGTGGTCGATCCCTACCTTGACTGGACCATAGGTCCGGGCGCGGACTTCGAGCCGGCTGCGGATGTCGTGGTGCAACATCCGCGTGACTTCGCCTATGCGATCGGCCCGGATGCCGAGCGCCTGGCCGCTGCCGGCCTCGCGCCGCTTGGCGCGGCTCAGTTTCTCCTGCCGGAAGGGGCGGGCGTTCGGCTCGCGTGCCGCGTGCCGCTGCGCCATGCGCAGCTAGCCGACAGAAGCGATGCCTTGGAGCAGGCCTGGACCTGCCCAAGCGGCGTCGACCCCGCATCGGTCGGCGTGATGGCGGTGATTGACGATGCGATCAACCTCGCCCAGGCGCGGACGCGCGGGCCGTCCGGCACCCGTATCGATTTCGCCTGGGTGCAGGATGCCGACGCCGTACCGGACGGAACGGTGCCTTTCGGTCGCGCGTGGTCGGCAACAGAACTCGATGCGGCAGCGCGCGATGCCGCGACGGAATCGGACGCCTTGCGTGCGCTCGGCTTGGATCGAGGCGATCGGCCAGGTTGGCGGGCGATGCACCGGCGCCTCAACCACGGCACGCATGTCCTCGATCTTGCGGCGGGCGCGGATCCGGACGCGGCGGACGAGGGGTCGCGGATCGTCGCGGTGCAGCTTCCCGCCCGGGTGACGGAAGACACGTCGGGACGTGCCCTCGCGCCCTTCGCCCTCGCCGGCATCGCCTACGCGCTGGCGCGCACGCGCGACATCGGCAGGGCGCTGGGCCGACCGGTGCCGCTCGTCGTCAATCTCTCCTACGGTTTGGCGGGCGGCTCGATGGCACGCGACGGAGTCTTGCGGGATACGCTCGACGCGCTGTTGCCGGCCCACCAAAGACATGCCGATGGCGGCCCGGTCGAGATTGTCCTGCCTGCGGGCAATCTCAACCTGGCCAAGGGCCACGCTCGCGTCGAGGCGCAGGGTGGCCGCGCGGCGCTTTCCGTCGGTTGGCATCTCCCGCCCGACGACGCGACGGCCAGCTATCTGGAGGTCTGGCTCCCCGAACTCGCGGTACTCGATACGATGACGATCGCCGCGCCGGACCTCGAGCCGGTTTCCGTGTTCGGCGCGGGACTGGATGCCGAGGAGTGTGTGGCTGCGAACGGCAGCGTGATCGCCCGTGTCGCACGAGATCGGTTGGTCTGCGGATCGCGACGCATCCTCCTTGCGATCGCGCCCACCAGCGTTTCGGCCTTCGCCCATCGGCGCGGTCGCGCGAGTGCGCCGGCCGGACGCTGGGGCGTGACGGTCGAGGCCATGATGCCGGACGGCGAAGCGATCGAGGCCTGGGTGCAGAGGGACGACGCGGCGCACAACCACCGCCAGCGCGGGCGCCAGTCCTGGCTCGACGACGGTGCGTACCGACACCGAAACCGGCGCGGTGTGTCGATGGACGATGATCCCCCAGACGCAGGTGCGGTGCGCCGGCGCGGTTCGCTGAGCGGATTGGCCTCGCACCCGGCGACACTCATCGTGGGTGGCTGCGTCGGCGAGGGCGAACCCCTTCGGGTCGCGGCCTATTCCGGAACCGGAATGCCGCAAGGCAAGGCGCCGCATCTCGTCGCGGCCTGCGATCGCTCGCTCGTGCGTGGGGGCGTACTGGCCGTTGGGGGAACGGGGGCGGCCCGCGTCGCCATGGGCGGCACCAGCGTCGCAGCGCCTCGCGTCGCTCGCGCCCGGCTGGCTCAGCTTCGCAATGTGGCCATCCGCGATGCATCGTGGCGGGACCATATCCTGCGTCCCTGGCCGGGAGCGGCGCCCGGGTGGCATCCGCGCTACGGAGATGGCTATTTGAGTCATCCAGACGCCGGCCCGTCGCGGCAGGCCTCCAGATGGGCCGAGGGGACGCCAGCGCGAACCGGAGCGGAGGCTGCGCCGACGTGACGACCCGCCTCCTCCTCTTCTTCGACGGCACCTGGCAGGACGACGACCGCCGACGCGGTACCAGGTCCAACGTGGTCCGGCTGCGCGACATGGTCCAGCGCGGCGCCGTCGACAGCGACGGCGTTCGCGTCTTCCAGCGCGTCTATTACGATGCCGGCGTCGGCACCGAGCGTGCATGGTGGCAGCGGCTGGTCAATGGGGTGACGGGCGGCGGCCTGGCGGAGAACGTGCGCGAGGGCTACCGCTACCTCTCGGAGCACTTTCGGCCGGACCGCACGGAGATCGTGCTCATCGGCTACTCGCGAGGCGCGTTCACCGCGCGCAGCCTTGCCGGCTTCATCGGCGCGAGCGGTCTGCTGCGGCCAGAGCACTGCTCTCCCGAAAACGAGAAGCGGGCATGGGCGTTCTATCGAACCCCGCCCAAGCAGCGCAGCCCGCAGGAGCGGTTGGCTCTACGCGCGCTCGCCCACCCCTCGGTTCCTATCGACGCGATCGGGGTCTTCGACACCGTGGGAGCGCTCGGCGTTCCCTCGTTGTGGCGCAATGCCATCAACCGGCGCTTCGCATTTCACGACACGCGGCTCGGCCCCGACGTCCGGCGCGGCTTCCATGCTCTGGCGATCAACGAGAACCGGCCCGACTTTCGCGCGACCCTGTGGGAGAAACCCTTCAACGAGCATAATAGCCGCACCGATACGATCGAGCAGGTCTGGTTCGCCGGCTCGCACGGCGCGGTAGGAGGCGGTCGGACCGCACCTCCCGCCGCGGGACGCGGGGCCGATGCGATCGTGCAGGACTACGCCCTGGCCTGGATGTCCACGCGGCTGGAGCAGAGCGGTGTCGTCTTCGATCCCCACGAGCTCGGGCGCATTCGCGAACGCGCAGAAAACGAAACCGAACTTCCGCTGTCCTATAGAGACAGCTTTCGCGGCCTCTACCGCATCGCCGCCCTCGGCCACCGCCATTGGCGCCCCGTCGAAGGGGTCTGGCCGCCCGGCAACAGGTTGCGTGAGCCGCGCGAAAGCACGCCGATCGGCGAGCGGCTGCACGTGTCCGCCGCACGCAGGTGGCAGATTGGCGGGGACGACGGGCCTCGGCCCGGCGCGCCTACCCGCTATCGGCCGCAGAACCTCGTCGCGTGGTCCCGCGCCGCGCTGCACGACGTGCCGCCGGTGGTCGATTGGACGGGGGCGTCTCTGCTTCCGGACGTGGTTCGCTGCCGCTTCCCCGATCTCGCGGGCGAATAGAGACCCAAACCCTCGATAGCTGTCTCACCGCGCAGGGTCGGACGGCGCAGCTGCGTCTGGTGTCCGCCCGTTTGACGTTTTTCTCAGCTCGGTAAACGCTTCTTTAACGCCGTCCTCGCGCCTTGCTGGCGCTGGGCTGACGCCTCCCGGTGCATTCCACTCCCACCCCAAAACGGGGAGTTGCTGCAAGCACTTGGAGGAATGGACATGTCGAATGCACAGTATAACGAGCTCGATACCGAACTGACGGAACTGGCTGCGGAGTTCGAGGAACTCGGGATCGAGGACGAGGCGACCGAGGAACTCAGCGAGCTCAACGCCGAGCTGCGCGGTACCGATCTTGGCGAGGACATGGAGGTGATGGCCCTCTCCATGTCGGACGACCCGGCGGTCAACGCGTTCTTCGTCAACTACCTCCGGGGGAAGGTCCGCAAGCTGATCCGCAAGCTGATCGCGCTCGTACGCCGCTATGGCGACTGCGCGCAGTGCGTCGGCAAGGTCACCAAGGCGGTCAAGCTCTTCAAGCAGAAGAAGTATGTGGCGGCCCTTTGGGAAGCCAAGAATGCCTACACCTGCATCCGCAAGTGCATCAAGAACTGAGGGACTGCGACGAGGGGGCGGGCCGTGCGTACCCGGCAGCCCGCCCTCGCGGCATCCCTTCCAGCCAACCCGCCACTCAAGGAGGCCGCCATGGCCGACACGCACGCGTCCGCCGCCACTCTCGCGGACGACTTCACCATACTCGACGCTTTCATGGCCGAGACGGACGCGGACGAGGAGCCGGGTGATCGCGGCGAGGCGCTCGAGCGGGCCAGGCTGCTGCTCGCCGCCGCTCGCGACGCGATCGCAGAGCTGATCGCGCCGTCCGCGCCCGACGGACCCGATACCCCGCCGGGCGAAACCGACAGCGCCGGTCTCGGCATCCTGATGCGACGCGTATCGGAGATCGAGGACCGCCTGA
This sequence comes from uncultured Alphaproteobacteria bacterium, assembly GCA_963799285.1. GTDB lineage: Bacteria > Pseudomonadota > Alphaproteobacteria > Rhizobiales > CAWCWK01 > CAWCWK01. The sequence continues at coordinate 1,866,639 of CAWCWK010000004.1, read as the reverse complement.
CCGAACTGGAGGCCCGCGTCGACTGACGCAGCGCCGACCCCCACACCGAAGAGGACAGACCCATGACCGACATTCCCTCGCGCGCCAAGCGCTACCGCATCGACCGTCCCGGCGTCGTGGCCGCCGGGGAGGGCGCCGTGGACCTCGATGAGCTGGCCGCCGAAATCGACCGAATGGGCGCGCGCTTCGGCCTGGCAGGCGATGGTGACGACGGCGATGCGCAGCCCACCGCCAAGGTCGTCGAGAAGCTAAGCAACGCGCAGGACGGCATGCATACGGTCGTCGTGGACATGACCAAGGAGGCCTTGGCGGACCTCAAGGCCCGGCATGGCGATGCCATCCGCATCCTCGACGACGACATCGGGCTGGAACTCTTCGCCGCTCGAAGTTCGATGGACGAGCGCATAGCCGCCTTTGCGATGCTGAACGTCGTTCCGCTCAGCGGCGAAGCACTGGACTTCGCGATCAAGGTCGTCGATCCCGACGGCGCTCCGCTCCCGCTGGCCCGCGTGTCGCTCTATGGCGAGATGTGGGACGACGAGGGCGTGACCGATGACGACGGGAGGGTGTCCCTCACCATGTTCGGCGAGACGGCCGAAACGCTGCGTCTTCTCGCCATCAAGCCGGCCCGCGACCACTGGGGCCTGCGCGTCGAGCGTCCCGCCCTCACGCCGGACAGCACGACGACCGTCTCCGTCGAACGCCTATACGACGGCACCACGTTTCCCGACGAACAGGTGATCGGCTGGGCAAAGACGGCCATGAAGCTCGATCGGCGCCTCACCGCGCCGGGCGCAGTCAAACTGGCCATCATCGATTCCGGGCTCGACACGGCCCACCCCGACCTCACCGCGACGGGCGGGCTCGACTTCGGAGAGACCACGCAGCCGAAGAAGACGTGGAGGGAGGATGCGTCGGGCCACGGCACGCACGTCGCGGGCATCTGCGCGGCGACCGACAACACCATCGGTGTGCTGGGCGGCGTTGCCAAGGGGATGAAGGTGTATGGCCTGCGCATATTCCCGGGAGCGCGCGTCTCGAAGCTGCTGGCCGCCCTCGACTGGTGCATCGACCAGAAGGTGGATGTCGTCAACATGAGCCTTGGCACCACGGTCGACGATCCCGGCTTTCACGACCGCATCCAGTCCGCGCGGCGCGCCGGTGTCCTGCTGGTGGCGGCGGCCGGCAATTCCGCCGGACCGGTCGCCTTTCCGGCCGCCTATCCGGAGGTCATTGCGGTGGCGGCGATCGGCAAGCTGGGCACGTTTCCTGAGACCTCCCCTCATCAGAACCATGTTCCCGACGGGTCGTCGGGCCAGGCCGGTGAGTACTTCGCCGCACGCTTCAGCTGCTTCGGCCCGGAGATCGACCTGTGCGCCAACGGCGTCGCCGTCGTGTCGACGGTGCCTGGCGGCGGCTATCTTCCGATGGACGGCACGTCCATGGCCTCGCCTCAGGTCGCCGCCTTCGCGGCGCGCTTCTTGCAAGCCAACAAGACGATCCGCGATCTGCCCCGTGACGGGGCCCGTGTCGAGGCGCTGCGGAACGCGATCCTGGCGACCTGCATCGACCTCGGCCTTCCACCGACGCTCCAGGGGCGTGGGATGCCGGTCTTTCCGGTCAGCGACAACGACGTACCCGTGCCGCCGCCTCAGCCCGAAGGCTCCATGGCGCGCTTGCGTGACCTGCTGGACACCTTGGACGAGGCGATAGAGACGATCGATGGAGAACTCGCCCGGGATTCCGTCTGACGTGTGCGGCAGGCCGAGCACGCGCAAACCTTTCCTACCGGACCGGCCTTACCCGAGGCCGGTCTGGCCCGAGGTCTCGGTCGTCTGATTTCACGCTGCGGTCGGACGCGTCCGGATGTATGGGCTGCGCTTCTTCGGCGACGGGGTGCGGGCGCTCCTCCAAAGGGGGGCGCATATGATCGCGAACGTCGGCAATGACTGAACACCGTGAGCGGTGACACGCCTCGGATGCGGCTCCGCCGCACCACCTCAGGTCTTCGCCGCCTGCGCGGCCCGTTCGCCTTCACGGGCGAGGGCGCCAGGCTCGGGTTCCGGAACCATGATCTGGATGCCTCGGATTGCGATCGTTTCGAAAAGCCCGGCCTTCGTGTAGGGATCGCCCTCTATGAAAGCTTGGACGGCCTCGCGATCCGGCGCGTCGACGACCGTCAGCCCGCCGACGGTCGTCACGCCGTCGGCATCTTTGAGCGGCCCGCCAAAGACGATCCGGTCCTTGTGCCGATCGACATAGGCGAGGTGCGCCGCCCGCGTGGCCAAGCGCAGCGCGGTGCTTCCCGGCTTGTCGACGACGGAGATTGCGAAGGTCGGCATGGGGCATCCTCGAAGGCTACAGCCGGGCGGACACGGCTGGACGGGAAGCGTAGACCCGGCTCCGGTCCTTGGCCAGCGCCTCTTCAGGCCGGGGGTCGTGCGGGGAAAACCGGGCAGGTGCGATATAGCGAATTGACAATCGGAAGGTACTGCCGTCCAATTCCTTCAAGACTAAAGGATCGCGCCGTGGCTTGCCACACGCGCGGTCAGACTGTCGGGGCGACCTTCGTTACGTGACCCATATTCCCTATGGCGGCTATTGGACGACACCCTTCTGTCGCTGGCAGGGTAGCCTGGCGAATGAGCACGCTCTCGACCTCGCGTCCCGCTCGCTGGCCCGCTTCATCGAGGAGCGGGCGCTCGAGCCTGACGCCTTCGATCTCGGCGTCCTCGGGACCACGGTTCCGCAACAGGGCGCCTTCTACGCCCTGCCGACGCTCGCCGCGAAGGCCGGTTTGCCCCATCTCGCCGGCCCGACGATCGCGCAGGCCTGCGCCACCTCCGCGCGCTGCCTTTCGCTCGCGCATGACGAGGTGCGCGAGGGTCGCTCCCAGCAATGCCTCGTCGTGACCGCGGATCGCACCTCCAACGGTCCGCAGATCCTCTACCCGGCCCCCGACGCACCCGGCGGCGCCGCCCGGTTGGAGACCTGGGTGCTCGACAATTTCGCCAGCGACCCCTGGGCCGGGCTGGCGATGGTCGATACGGCCGAGAACGTGGCGGCCGAGCGCGCCATCTCGCGGGAAGAGCAGGACGCCGTCGCGCTCCATCGCTCGCAGCAATACGAGGCGACGCCCGCAGCCTTTCACGATCGCTATATGCAGCGTCCGCTCGACGTCACCGACGCGCGGGGCCGTGTAACGGCCACCATAACGGGCGACGAAGGCATCCGCCCCTCCACGGCAGAAGGGCTGGCCCGGCTCACGCCTGTCCGCAAGGGCGGCACCGTCACATACGGGGCGCAGACCCATCCGGCCGACGGAAATGCCGGCCTGGTCGTCACGACGCCGGAGCGCGCTCGCGACCTCTCGGTCGATCCGGCGATCGTCATCCAACTTCTCGCTTTCGGCCAATCGCGCGAGCGCAAGGGCTACATGCCGTCGGCGCCGATCGAAGCCGCGCGGAACGCGCTCGGCGCCGCCGATCTCGGCATCGCAGATGTCGATGCGATCACCTCGCACAATCCGTTCGCCGTCAACGACATCGCCTTCTCCCGCGCCTTCGATATCGACTGGCGCGACATGAACCGACACGGCTGCTCGCTCGTCTGGGGGCACCCGCAGGCACCGACGGGCCTGCGCTCCGTCATCGAGCTTATCGAAGGCCTGGTGGAGCGTGGCGGAGGCGTGGGACTCTTCGAGGGGTGTGCCGGGGGCGACACTGGCATGGCCGTCGTCCTTCGCGTCTACGAGGCGCGCGCGTGACCGTGTTAGCCGCGCGAATGGGGGGAAACGAGCCCATGGAGGCGCGCATCGAAGGTGCGGCGGACATGCCCGCCGTCCGCCCGAGCGTCGTCCACCTGCTCGCCGACGCAGCGCGGCGCGCACCGGACCACGAAGCGGTCGTCTGTGGCGAAGAGCGGTTGACCTATGCCGAACTGGCCGTGCGGGTCGCATCCCTCGCTGCGGCCATTCACGCACAGATCGGCGATGGCCCCGCACGCGTCGCGACGCTGCTCGCCAACGGTATCGACGTGGTGTTGGCGATCTACGCCGTGCAGGCGTCGGGCGCCCAACTCGTGCCGCTCAATCCCTGCTACACGGCATTCGAGCTGGCGCCGATCCTCGAGGACGCGGCTCCCGCTCTCGTGATCTGCGGACCGGACGCACGAGAGGCCGTCGCCGGCGCAGGCTATGGCGGCGCGGTCTGGCACACGTCTCACACGCGCCGTCTCTCCCAGTTCGCTACCGGCGAGGCCCGGCTCGACGACCATCTCCCGGACCCCGCGAGCCTCGCCGTCCTCCAATACACGGGCGGCACGACGGGCCGCTCGAAGGGCGTAGACCTTCGGCACGATGCGACCGCGATCAACGTCGCCCAGCGCGAGGCCCTCCTGCCGACCGAGCCCGAGCGCGACAGGGTCCTCGCGATCTCGCCGCTCTTCCACGTCTACGCCCTTCACATGTGCCTCTATCTGGCGGCGAACGCCCGCGCGACCCTCGTCGTGCTGCCGCGCTATCGGCCGGAGATTGTTTTCAAGACGGTCATGCGCGAGCGAATCACGCTCCTCTCCGGCAGTCCGACGATCTTCTCCGGATTGATGGCGCATGAGGACTTCGCCGCGACCGACTGGTCAAGCCTGCGGCTGTGCTTCTCGGGCGCGTCGGCCCTTCCGGAAGAAACGCTTCGACGCTTCGAGGCCGCGACGGGCTGTCCGATCTGCGAGGGCTACGGCCAGTCGGAAAGCGGCCCCGTCCTCGCATTCAATCCGGCGGCGGGACTTCGCAAGCCCGGGTCGGTCGGCATCGCCGTCCCGCGCACGACGATCGCCATTCGCGAAGGCGGACGCACGCTCGCGCGTGGCGAGATCGGCGAAGTCTGCGCGCGCGGCCCGCAGATGATGCAAGGCTATCGCAACTTGCCCGACCTGTCGGCCGAGACGCTACGGGACGGCTGGCTCCATACCGGCGATCTCGGGAGCATCGACGAGGACGGCCTGTTGCGCATCGCGGACCGCAAGAAGGACATGCTGCTCGTATCGGGCTTCAACGTCTATCCACGCGAGATCGAGGAAGCGCTCTTCGCGCATGGGGGAGTGCGCGACGCCGGTGTGGTAGGACGGGCCGACGGCTATCGCGGCGAGGTGCCCATCGCCTTCGTGGTCTCCGACGCGGACGAGGAGGCGCTCGCCGCCCATTGCGAGACGTGCCTCGCGAAATACAAGCGTCCTGCCCTCTTCGTTCGTCTCGACGCACTGCCGAAGACGAGCGTCGGGAAGACCGACAAGGTCGCGTTGCGCGCGCTGCTGGCGGACCATGGAGGCCAGGCATGAAGATCGAAGGACGGACCGCCCTCGTGACCGGCGCGGCCGGCGGGCTCGGCGCGGCGAGTGCGGCGCTCCTCGCCGAGAGGGGCGCCCGCGTGGTCGTTCTCGACCGCGACGGAGACCGGTTGGCCAAGACGGCCGGTACGATCGGCGCGCACCCCATAACGGTCGATGTCGCCGACGAGGACAGCGTCGTCTCAGCGATGGCCGGCGCTTGCGACCACTGGGGCGGGGCTCCGCGCATCGTCGTCCACTGCGCGGGCGTCGCGGGCGGGGCGCGCACCGTGGGACGGGACGGATCGGTCGCGACCGACCTCTTCCGCCACATCGTAGGCATCAACCTCATGGGCACCTACTACGTCCTCGCGCACGCCGCCGCGGCGATGGCCGCAGCCGATCCGCTGATCGAGCGCGGGGAAGAGGGTGAGCGCGGCGTCTTCGTCGCCACGGCCTCGGTTGCCTACGAGGACGGGCAGGTCGGGCAGACAGCTTACGCGGCCTCCAAGGGCGGCGTCGCGTCGCTCCTGCTGCCGGCTGCGAGAGACCTTGCGCCCTTGGGAATCCGGGTCGCGGCCATCGCGCCCGGCCTCTTCGAGACGCCGATGATGGCGGGTCTGCCGGACGAGGTGCGCGCGGGCTTAATCAAGGTCACCCAACACCCCAAGCGGCTTGGCCGGGCGGAGGATTTCGCGCAACTGGCGGTCGCGATCGCGGAGAACCCGATGCTCAACGGCACGACGATCCGGCTCGACGGCGGCGTACGTCTTCCGCCGAAATGAGGAGGCGGCCAAGGGACTTCTACGATCACTAAAGGGAGACGACACATGACGAAAACGCATTCCACCACGAAGGCGCTGGCAGCGGTGCTGCTCGCGAGCACGGTACTCGGGGTCGGCGCCGCCAGCGCGGTGGCCGAGGAGCGCACGCTGCGCGCCGGCACCTTCCTTCCGCAGCGCGGCGTCTGGCACGAGCCCTTCCAGAACTTCGTCGACGGGGTCAACGAGAAGGGCAAGGGGCTCATCCAGATCGAGATCTTGGTCGATCCGGCCGCTATGAGCCCGTTCAAGATGGGCGAGGCGCTGGCCAACGGCGTGGTCGACATGCTCAACATCTCGGGCGCGTTCTATACGAACCTCGTGCCCGAAAGCGACGCCAACAAGCTCTTCAACGTGCCTATCGCAGAGCTGCGCACCAACGGCGCCGTCGACCTCATCAACGAGATCCACCGCGATAAGATGAATGCACACTTCCTCACCCGCTGGGGCGAGGGCATTCCCTACCATATCTATGTCAACAAGGCCCTTTCGACTCCGAGCCTCGACGGCTTCAGCATGCGCGGCACGCCGCTTTACCGCCCCTATCTCGAAGCGCTTGGCGCCAATATCGTGCAGATGACGGGGTCGGAGATCTATCCCGCGATGGAAGCCGGCGTCGTCGATGGTTATGCCTGGCCGCTCTGGGGCGTGGGCGATCTGGGGCTGCTCGAGGTCACGGACTACAGGCTCGACCCCGGCTTCTACTCCGCCGAGATCTCGCTCCTCATCAACGCCGACGTATGGGATTCGCTCAGCGACGAGCAGCGCGCCTTCCTCGACGCCGAGGTGCTGGCCTTCGAGACGCGCTTCGTCGAGATCCAGGACACCATCACCGAGACGCAGAAGGCCATTCAGGAGGAGGCCGGCATCGAGGTCGTCACCTTCAGCGAGGAGGAGAACCTGCGCCTGCGCAAGCTCGCCGACGATAAGGGATGGGAAACGGTCATCGCCAACGCACCCGAAACCGGGCCGCAGCTCAAGGCGCTGACCTACCGCGAGCCGGAATAGGCCCGGCCTCGTGCGCGCTTTGGATGCTATCATCGATCTTTGCGGCATCCTTGCCGGCCTCGCCATCACCTTTATCGGGGTGACGGTGAGCTTGGAGGTCATCTTCCGCGCGCTCGGCCTGCCGCCTTTCGGATGGACGCTGGAGGTGGCCGAATACCTGCTTCTCCTCGCGACGTTCTGGGGGGCACCCTGGGTGCTGAAGGCGAGCGACCACGTCCGGATCGACCTTCTGTCCAACGCGCTTCCGCCACGTGGCCGCGAAGCGATGCTGCGCGCGGCGGACGGTCTTTCGGGCGTGGTCTGCTTCGTGCTGGCCTTCTACGGGTTCAGGACCGCCTTCGATGCCTTCTCTCGTAGCTCCATGCTCTTCAAGTATCTCGTCATCCCAGAGTGGCCCGTCCTCATGATTATGCCGATCGGCGTGACGCTTCTTGGCCTCGAGTTCCTCCGCCGTGCGCACCGCAAGCAAGCGACCGTCGAGCGTTCGCTGGAAGGTCTCTGAAGCATGGACTGGGCCTTCGTCCTCACCTTGATGCTTGGCGGCCTTCTCGGGCTCCTCGCGCTCGGACTGCCGGTCGCAATGGCCTTCATCGGCATCAACATCGTCGGGGCGCTTCTCGTGCTGGGCGGCGAGGCAGGGCTGAAACAGCTCGCGCTCAATGCTACGGAGGCCGTCTCCTCCTTCGCGCTCGCCCCGATTCCGCTCTTCATCCTGATGGGAGAGGTGCTGCTTCACACCAAGTTGGCGGAACGCGCCATCAACGCGGTAGAGCGGCTCATCACCGGGGTACCCGGCCGGCTTTCGGTGGTAGCGGTCGTCTCGGGAACGATCTTCTCGTCGCTGTCGGGCTCGACGATGGCCAACACCGCCGTTCTCGGCAACGTCCTGCTGCCGCAGATGAAGCGGCTCGGCTATCATCCCTCCATCGCGATGGGGCCGATCCTCGGCACGGGCGGCATCGCGATGCTGATACCGCCATCCGCATTGGCCGTGCTGCTGGGCTCGCTTTCCGGCATCTCCATCAGTCAGCTTCTGGTGGCGGGCATCCTGCCGGGCATTCTCGTCGCGACGCTCTTCTTCGGCTACATCATCGTACGATGCCACCTCGACCCTACGCTGGCGCCGGCGGAAGACGTGGCACCTGAGCCCTGGCCAGCCCGCCTCAGGCCCTTCGTCGTTCACGTCTTGCCGCTATTGGCGATCTTCGTCGTCGTCGTCGGCTCGATCCTCGGCGGTTTCGCAACGCCGACGGAATCGGCCGCGCTTGGTTCCGTCGCGACGGTGCTGGCGGCGCTTGCCTATCGGGCGCTCACATGGGCGGCGCTCAGGCAAGCGATCCTCGAGACGGCACGCATCAGCGCGATGGTGCTCATCATTATCGCCGGTTCGATCACCTTCTCTCAGATTCTCGCCTTCTCGGGCGCGACCCGCGCCATCCTTCGCATCGTGGAGGGCGCCGACCTCTCGCCGACCATGCTCGTCATCGTCATGGTCGCCTTCCTCCTCCTTCTCGGCGCGGTCATGGATCAAATCAGCATGATGATGATCACCTTGCCCTTCTACATGCCGATCGTGCTGCAGGCCGGGATCGAGCCCGTATGGTTCGGCATCCTCATGCTTCTGGCACTCGAGATCGGGCTGACGACGCCGCCCTTCGGCATGCTGCTCTTCGTCATGAAGTCGGTTGCGCCGCCGGAGACGACGACGCGCCAAGTCTTCGCCGCCGCGACACCCTTCATAGTTCTGGAACTCTTTGCCCTCGCGATGATCTTCTTCCTTCCCGCCATCGCTTTGTGGTTGCCGGGGATCGTGCGATGATCCCGCAAGCCGCATCGAACCTGCGTACCGTCACCCTCGACGACAAGTATCGCGTCGGCGAGCCGTTGGCCTACATGACCGGCAACCAGGCGCTCGTTCGGCTCCTCCTCGAACAAGCCGCCAGCGACCGCGCGGCCGGGCATCGGACGGCCGGTTACGTCTCCGGCTATCGCGGCTCGCCCCTCGGCGGCTTCGATCAGGCGCTCTGGCAGGCTCAGGCGCTGCTGGACGAGTCGGATATTCACTTCCAGCCGGGCCTCAACGAAGACTTGGCGGCTACGGCCGTCTGGGGCACGCAGCTCGTCCATCAGGAGGAGACCCGGCGCGTCGATGGCGTCTTCGCGCTTTGGTATGGAAAGGGGCCCGGGCTCGATCGGTCCATGGACGCCCTCAAGCATGGCGGCTTCGCCGGATCGTCGCCGCTGGGCGGTGTGCTGGCCGTGGTCGGGGACGATCCGGGCGCTTTCTCCTCTACGACCGCGCATCAAAGCGAGTTCGGCTTCCAGGCGGCGGCGATCCCGATCCTCGCGCCCGCCGACCCGCAGGACATGCTCGATCTCGGGCTAGCCGGGTGGGCGATGTCCCGAGATACGGGCGCCTGGGCCGGCCTTAAGCTGGTATCGGAACTCGTTGAGACATCCGCGATCCTGCGGCCCCCGCGTCACCTCGAGCCATCGGCGTCCGGCAATGCGCCATCGCTGCGCTGGCCGGAGCCGCCGCTCGCGACCGAGGAGAAGGCACTTGGCGAGCGGTTGGTGCGGGTGCGGGCCTTCGTCCGCATGCACGCGCTCGATCGGACGGTCGTAGACGCCACCGACGCCCGCCTCCTGATCGTGACGGTCGGCAAGGCCCATCACGATCTTATGGATGCGTTCCGCCTCCTCGATATCAATCCGGCCGCGCTCGGCGTTCGCGTGCGCAAGCTCGCCATGTCCTGGCCGATCGAGCCCGAGGGCCTTCGGGAAGCCGCGCGGGGCGTGCGCGAGATCGTCGTCATCGAGGAAAAGCGCGCCTTCGTCGAACCTCAGATCGCGCGCCTGATGCTCGAATGGCCGGATCGGCTCGCATTGACCGGCAAGACCGCAGGGGCGGACGCCTTGCTGCCCGAGACGGGCATGCTGAACCCAAGCCTCGTTGCGGCCTCGCTCGCACGGCGATTGGCGGCGCACGACCTCCTCGGACCCGAGGCCGCAGCGCGCGCCGAGGCGCTGTCGCCCCGCGTCGTGACCGCGCCGGCGCCGACCTTGCGCGCGCCCTTCTTCTGCGCCGGCTGTCCGCACAATCGCTCGACCCGGGTGCCGGAGGGCTCGCACGCCATGGCCGGTATCGGTTGCCACGGCATGGCGTCCTGGATGGGCGACCGCGAGATCGTGTCGATGAGCCATATGGGCGGGGAGGGGCTGCAATGGGTAGGGCTCTCGCCCTTTGTCGGCGAGGCGCACCGCTTTCAGAACATGGGTGACGGCACTTACGCGCATTCGGGCTCGCTCTGCCTGCGCGCCGCTGCGGAGGCCAAAACGAACGTCACCTTCAAGATTCTTGTCAACGACGCAGTCGCGATGACCGGCGGCCAGCCCGTCGAGGGTGGTCTTGGCGTCGCCGAGATGGCGCAGGCCGCCTTCGCCGACGGCGCGCGGCGCATCGCCATCGTCTCCGATGCGCCGGAGGGGGTCGACCGCGCAGGCCTGCCCAAGGGCGCGACCGTGCACCACCGCGACGAACTCGACGCCGTACAGCGCGAGCTGCGCGAGGAGCCGGGCGTGACCGCGCTCCTCTACGTGCAGACCTGTGCGGCGGAGAAGCGCCGCCGCCGCAAGCGCGGGAGGCTGGAGACGCCGCCCCGGACCGTTGCCATCGACCCGCTCGTTTGCGAGGGTTGCGGCGACTGCTCGGTCAAGTCGAATTGCATTGCCGTGGAGCCTCTTGAGACGCCGCTCGGGCGGAAGCGCCGCATCAACCAGAGCGCCTGCAATCGCGATTATTCCTGTTTGGACGGCTTTTGCCCGAGCTTCGCGACCGTCGTAGGCCCGCTCGACGTCGGCCTTGCTCGGCCGAGCGATCGGGCGTCCACCCCGCCGGGCGATCTGCCCGACCCAAGGCCGCCCGCGCTGGACAACGCCCCCTACAACATCCTCCTCACCGGCATCGGCGGCACAGGCGTCGTGACCGTCAGCGCGCTGATCGGCATGGCCGCGCATCTGGACGGGAACGCGGCGACCGTGCTCGACGTGGCGGGACTCGCGCAGAAGAACGGTGCCGTCGGCGCACATATTCGGATTGCGCCAAGTCCGGATTTGCTTTCGGCGGCAAGAATACCCGTCAAGCAGACGGATCTTCTCATCGCGGCCGATCTCGTCGTCGCTGCGTCGGCTGCCTTGCGCACCGCCCTCTCGCCGGAGCGGACAACCGCCGTCGTCAACGCGGACATCGCCCCCACCGCCGGCTATGTGACCGACCGGAACTTCGACTTCCAGGAGCAACGTACCCGCCGGCTCGTCGACGACGCGACCAAGGCACAGGCCGAGATCGCCGCCGTCCGCGAGGCCGAAACCGCGTTCGGCGATGCGGTGATGGCGAACGTGGTCATGCTCGGCTTCGCTTGGCAGCGAGGCCTCGTACCGATCTCGCGCGCCGCACTCGAAGAGGCGATCCGTCTTAACGGAACGGCGGTCGAGACCAATCTTCAGGCCCTCGCCGTCGGCCGCTCGATCGCCGTCGCGCCGGCGCCGATAGCGGGCGCTGTCGAGACCTCCGACCTGCCGCCCGCACGAGGGCCGGCCGATCCCTATAGCCGCGAGGGTGCCGTGCCGGCCGATCTCGACGGATTGATCGAAAGCCGAAGGACCTATCTCGCCGACTATCACAACGAGGCGTGGGCCGCCCGCTTCGAGGCGACGGCGTCGCGGGTTCGGGAGGTTGAACGCGCACGGCTTGGTCGGGAGGGGGCGCTATCCCGCGCCGTCGTCCTCTCCCTCGCGCGGCTGATGAGCTACAAGGACGAATACGAAGTCGCGCGGCTATGGCTTCGCAGCCCCCTGCGCCAGGTCCCGGCCGGCACGAAGGTCCGGCTCCATCTCGCTCCGCCTCTCCTCAGTCGGACCGATCCGCGAACGGGCGAACCGCGCAAGCGCTCCTTCGGCCCATGGGTCTTCACCGTGTTTCGCCTCCTTGCACCGCTCAAGGTCCTACGCGGGCGTGCGCTCGACCCGTTCGGACACACGGCGGAGCGGCGAGAGGAGCGCGCGATGATCGAGGCCTACGACATGGAGGTCGATGCGATGCTGGAGAGGCTCACCCCGCGGAACGCCGACATATTCAAGGAGATCGCATCCTTGCCGCAGGACATTCGCGGCTTCGGCCATGTCAAGGCGAAGGCGCAGGCTGATGTCGCGAGGCGGCGCGCGGCGCTTTGGCGCGAGGCCGATGCGATATCTGTCCTGGAGGCTGCCGAATGACGTCTCGGGATGCGGCCTTCGGCAGCGTAAGGCTCACCGAAGATGGTAAGGTTGCGACGATCACGCTCGATCGGCCAGCCAAGCGCAACGCGATAGACCCCGCGCTACTGGCCGGGCTCGAAGCGGCGTTCGACGGCTGCCGCGACGCGCGCGCCATCGTCCTATGCGGTTCCGGCGGGCATTTCAGCGCCGGCCTCGATCTTGGCCACCACCAAGATCGCGATGCCGTGGAGGTGATGGCGCATAGCCGCCACTGGCATCGCTTCCTCGAGTCGGTGCAATTCGGCAAACGGCCCGTCGTCGCGGCGTTGCAAGGCGCCGTCATCGGCGGCGGGCTCGAGATCGCGGCTGCGTGTCACGTGCGGATCGCCGACCGCACCGCCTTCTTCAGCCTGCCCGAAGGCCGACGCGGTATCTTCGTCGGCGGCGGCGCTTCTGTGCGGATCGCGCGGATCGTCGGGCCGGACCGGCTGGTCGAGATGATGCTGACCGGGCGGCGGGTTGCCGCCGAGGAAGCGCTTAGCCTTGGCCTCGCGCACCAGTTGAGCGCCAGCGACGTCTTCGAAGCGGCGCAGACGGTCGCCCGCCAGATCGCTGGCAACGCGCCCCTCGTAAACGAGATCATCCTCCAGACCGTGCCGCGCATGGCCGAGAGCCCGTCCTCCCTCGGCTACCTGACCGAAAGTCTCGCCGCCGCCCTGACACAGACGACGGCCGAGGCCAAGGAGGGGCTCGCTGCCTTCCTCGAGAAGCGCGACGCGAAGTTCTAGAAAGGCGGCAGACGCATCCGGTCCCTTGTGCGACCCCGACGCGATGTGGTTCAGCTCCGGGGTCGCGATGACTTAGATCAGAGTCATCAGTTCGCGGGCGGCCTCTTCCGACGAGGCCGGATTCTGGCCCGTGACGAGCTTGCCGTCGGTGACGACGAAGGACGCCCAGTCCTCACCCTTCTCGTACTGCCCGCCATTGGCCACCAGCATGTCTTCGACGAGGAACGGCACGACGTCGGTCAGGCCGACGCCCTTTTCCTCGGTATTGGTGAAGCCGGTCACGGTGCGGCCCGCGACGAGCGGGCGGCCGTTTGCGCCCTTGGGATGCTTGAGGGCCGCGGGCGCATGGCATACGGCACCGATCGGCTTCTCGCTGCGCGCGAAGGCCTCGATGAGCTGGATGCTGTCGGCATCTTCCGCGAGGTCCCAGAGCGGACCGTGGCCGCCCGGATAGAAGACCGCGTCGAAGCCGGCCTCGTCGACCGTGGAAAGCACCTGCGTATTCGCGAGGTCCTTCTGGGCGGCCTCGTCGGCTTTGAAGCGCTTGGTCGCCTCGGTCTGCGCGTCGTCGGCGTCACTCTTGGGGTCGAGCGGGGGCTTGCCGCCCTTTGGAGAGGCGAGCGTGACCTCGGCGCCCGCGTCCTTGAAGACGTAATAGGGCGCTGCGAACTCCTCGAGCCAGAAGCCCGTCTTCTCGCCGGTGTTGCCGAGCGTGTCATGGGATGTGAGGACCATCAGGATCTTCATGGGATTCACCTTTTCGCGTTGCTGTGATTGATGTCGTCGTCGCGTCCGCGTTCGTCGCACGCACGTTAGGCGTCGAGGCGGATGACGCGTTTGCCGAAGGCTTCGCCGCGCAAGAGGCCGATAAAGGCAGCCGGCGCGTTCTCCAGCCCGTCGATCATCTCCTCTCGGTAGGCGATCCGGCCGCCCTCGACCCAGTTGCCCATCGTCTTCGCAAACTCCGGATAGAGATGACCGAAATCGTCGAACACGATGAAGCCGCGTACGGTCATCCGCTTGCGCAGGATGGTACCCATGAAGACGCCGACGCGGTCCGGCCCGTCGGGCAGCGAGGTCGCGTTATACTGCGAGATGAGGCCGCAGACCGGAATGCGGGCCCGGGGGTTAAGGCGCGGCAATACGGCGTCGAAGACGGCCCCGCCGACATTCTCGAAATAGATGTCGATGCCGTCAGGCACCGCCACTCCAAGCGCGTCCGCAAAGCCGTCCGCCTTGTAGTCGATGCAGGCGTCGAACCCCAAGGTCTCGACCACATGGGCACATTTCTCCGGCCCACCCGCGATGCCGACGACGTGGCAGCCGAGGATCTTACCAATCTGACCGACTGTCGCGCCGACCGGGCCGCTCGCCCCCGCGACGACAAGCGTCTCTCCCGGTTTCGGCTGGCCGATCTGGGTAAGCCCGGCCCAGGCGGTCAGTCCCGGCATGCCAAGCACGCCGAGCGCCCAGGACGGCCTGTCGGGGGAGGGCCCCATATTGACGACGCCCTTCCCGTCCGACAGCGTATAGTCCTGCCAGCCGCCGAAACCGACGACCATGTCGCCTTCGCTGAATCCCGCGACGTCGGAGTGTACGACTTCGGAGACGGTGCCGCCCACCATCACGCCGCCGATCTCGACCGGTGCGGCGTAGGATGGCGCATCGCTCATGCGGCCGCGCATGTAGGGATCGAGCGAGAGATAGGCATTGCGCAGCAGCATCTGGCCATCGCCCGGCGTCGGTACGTCTTGCGTCTCGAGCCGGAGCGTCCTGTCGTCAGGCTCGCCTTTGGGGCGCTCCGCCAGCACGAAGCGGCGGTTCACGTCGGGGGTCTGAGGCATGGTGTGGGTCTGATCCGTCGCCGCCGACAAGGCGTAGCATAGTGACCTACGTAAGCAGCGGGCCGCGCATGCCAAGGCCGCCGCGAAAAGAAGGGCAACCGTGCTTAGGGCGCGCGCGTTCTAAACTGGCCCGCGGCCGGCAGCGCTGAACGGCGCATCGCCTTCTTCAGACGAGCGCGAGCGTGAGCGCCGGAAGCGTTGCGACCGCCAGGAGCGTCAGGAGCATGACGACAATATAAGGCAGGGCGCCGAGGAAGATCTGTTCGACGCCGACGTCTGGATCGTCGAGCGTCGTGTGGACCGTAAAGACGGAGATGCCGAAGGGCGGCGTCAAAAGGCCGATCTCGACCGCGAGTACCGTCACGACGCCGAACTGTATGAGGTCGAAGCCGAGGCCCTGTGCGATGGGCGCTGCTATCGGCACGAGGATGAGCAAGATCGATGTCGAATCAAGGATCATGCCCATTACGAGAACGATCCCAACATAGAGGATGAGGAAGCCCCAGGGCCCCAGTCCGCCATTCGAGACCAGCCCGCCGATCGCGTTCGGAATGCCGGCGACGGCCAGCATCCGACTGTAGAAGCCGGCGGCGACGAGAAGCACGAGGATGGAGACGGAGACGACGCCCGTCTGCTTGAGGACCTGCCACATGCGGGCCCGGTTGAGCTTGCGCCGTGCGAGCGCGATGAGGAGCGCGCCGAAGGCACCGACGCCGCCAGCCTCCGTGGGCGTGAAGAAGCCGGTATAGAGGCCGCCGAGAACGAGGATTACGAGAAGAAGGATCGGCACAAGCTTGACCGCCATCTCCCGCGCGCCGAGCATCGGAGGCGCATCGTCCCGCAGCGCCTTGGCGGCGGCGGGGTCGGAGAAGACGGCGCCGGGGCGGAATTTCGCCATGCCGATGATCGCGGCGACGAAGCCGAGGGCAAGAATGATGCCCGGAACGATGCCCGCAAGGAACATCGCGCCGATCGAGACCTCGGCGAGCACACCGTAGATGATCATGAGGAGGCTCGGCGGGATGAGCATGCCGAGGATGGAGGATCCGGCAACCGTGCCGGCCGAAAAGCCGGCCGTATAGCCGTGCCGCCGCATTTCGGGCACGGCGATCTTGGTGAAGACGGCGGCGGACGCGATGGAGACGCCCGTCACGGCGGCGAAGACCGTGTTGGCGGCTACCGTCGCGACGCCGAGCCCGCCGAGAAGACGGCGCAACAGCGTCTCGGCGACCTGGAACGTGTCCTTGCCGACATCCGACACGCTGACGATGAGGCCCATCAGCACGAAGAGCGGGATGGTCGCGAAGAGGAAGTCTGAGATGCCGCTATAGGCCGCCAGCGACAGAAGCCGCATGGCGAGCTCGAAATTGTCGCGGATGATCCAGATGCCGGCGAAGCCCGCGGCGAAGAGCGCGATCGCGATCTCCATGCCGAGGAGGACGAGCACGACGAGAAGGCCGATGAGCAGGAAGCCGATGGTCAGCGTCGTCATGCGCCGGCACCGCCATTCGTCGAGCCGGCCCCGCGCCATTCGACCGCGGCCACCTTGAGGTAGGCGAGGACCGTGACCGCCGATCCGAACACGATGAGCGCCCAGAACGGAAACGTCGGCAGGGTGAAGACGCCCTGGACGCCGAAGAACTCGCTATTCGTCCAGGACCGGACCATGCCGGGCCAGGTCGCGTAGACGATTGCCGCGAAGATGGCCGCGCCGACGAGGGCGAAGAGGACGCCCAAGGCCTTGGCCAATGCCGGGGCGCGGGCCAGCAGCATCTGCGTGACGAAGTCGGACCGCGTCATGCGGCGCGACAGGACGGCCGCCGACATCTGCAGGAAGACGATGGCGACGACGGAATGGGCCGCGAACTCCGCGACACCCGTGATCGGATGGTTGAAGGCGTTGCGGCCCAGCACGTCGGCGACGATGAGGAGCATGAGGCCGAAGATCCAGAGCGTGCCGACGGTCGCGAAGACGGAGGCGATCAGGCCGAGGACTCCCCGGTCGGACCGTCCGCCTTCTCTGGCCTGCTCGTAATCGGCATCATCCGTCACGCATCACTCCGGCGACTCGCATCCGCTCGCATGGACCGCTGGCCCGTGAAGGCCAGCGGAGCACAGCCCGAGCCCATTAGGCAACGGTTTCAGCGGTCGGCGTCCCAGGCGCGCAGGGGCTCGACGCCCCGTTCGCGCAGCGCGTCGAAATAGGCCCTCAGCACCGTCTTGCCCTCCTCGCCGGTCTGGTCGAGCCAGGGCTGGACGATGTCGGGCAGCGATTCCACCCAGGCCGTCTTCTCGGCTTCGGGCAGTTCGGTGATCTCGAGGCCCGCCGCTTCCATTTCGGTAATGGCGGTGGTGGCGCGCTCCGAGACGTAGTCGCCATGGCCCTTGGAGGTGATCTTGCCGGCCTCGCGCAGCGCGTTCTGCACGACCTCCGGCTGGCTGTCGAAGAAGTCCTTATTGACCGCAATACCGCCGAAATACATGGAGCCGATGCCGACGCGTGTCAGCTTGGGCGCCACCTCGTAGACGCGGGTCGGCAGAATGCCGCTCGCAAAGGAGAGCGCGCCCTCCGAAACGCCGGTCTGGATGTCGGTGTAATACGTCGTCAGCGCCCCATCGAGTGGCGTCGCGCCCGTGTTGGCGAGCCAGTTGGCCGAGGTGCCCGGCGCGTTGATGCGGTGGTTGGCGAGGTCGGCGAGGCTGTTGATCTCGAAATTGGCGTAGACGTCGTAGCTGTCGGTGATGAGCGAGGAGAGGTGGACCATGTTCTGGTCGGCCCAACTGTCGCGAAGCTCGGGCAACTCGTCGGAGAGCTTGTCGAAGATCTCGATGATCAGCTCGTGGTCGGACGTCGCGAAGGGCGTGAAATAGGTCACGTTCTGAAGCGGCATCTCGGAGCCCTCCCAGACCGTACCGACCATGCCGATATCGACGATGCCGTCGCGAACGGCCTCGCGCGTGTCGGTGTATTTGTAGAGCGTGCCGCCGTAATTCTCGACCCAGTCGATCTGATATTCGTTGCCGGCCTCGGCGAGAAGCCTGTTCACCTCCGGCTGGAAGGTGTTCTTCATCGCATAGACCCAGATATTCGCCTCTGGATGGCTGGAGCCGATATTGGCCGTGATCATCTCCTGCGCGGCCAAGGGCGTGGTCAGCATAGTGCCCGACAAGAGGGCGGCGGTCGCGAATGTCGTGAAGTGCTTCATTGGTTCCTCCCAGAACGCATGTTTGGTTTCTTCTTTGGTGTCTTCGGCCGGTTCGACCCGGCTCATTCCTCGCCCGTGCCGTCCTTCATGGCTCCGATCGCCTCGAGCACGCGTTCGGGCGTCATGGGCATTTGCGTGATGCGCCCCCCAGAGGGGCGGATCGCGTCGTTGATGGCGTTCATCAGCGCGGCCGGCGCGCCGGCGGTTCCGGCCTCGCCCGCGCCCTTCGCGCCGAGCTCGCTTTCTTTGGTCGGCGTCTCGACATGGCCGATGACAATGTCGGGCATCTCGGCCGCCATGGGGACGAGGTAGTCAGCCATATTGGCGTTGGTCAGCTGGCCGGTCTCGTCGTAGAGGCTCTCTTCGTAGAGCGCGTCCCCGATGCCCTGGACGATGCCGCCGCGGATCTGCTCGTCGACGAGCTGCGGATTGACGATCCGCCCGCAATCCTCGACGCACCAGTGGCCGAGCAGCTTCACGAACCCCGTCTCGTGATCGACCTCGACATAGCTCGCCTGCACGCCGTTGGTGAAGGCAAAGGGGTATTCGCTGGTAATGTAGTGCCGTGTGACGACGAGCTCACGTGGCAGGCCCTTCGGCAGCGTGTCGCCGCGGAAGTAGACGATGCGGCCGAGCTCGGCGAGCGTCAGGCGTTCCTTACCGCCTTTTGCGTCGACAACGAGCCCTTCACGGATGTCGAGTTCGTCGGCCGAAGCCTGCAGCATGGCCGCCGCGACGGCGAGGATGTTGTCGCGCAGCGCGCGTCCCGCCTGGAGCGCCGCTTCGCCGCCGATGCCGGTGCCGCGCGAGGCCCAGGTGCCGCCGCCGAACGGGGTCGTGCGGGTGTCGCCGGTGACGATCTTGACCGTCCCGATCTCGACACCGACCGACTCCGCGACGATCTGGGCCAGCATCGCCTCGGTACCCTGACCCTGCTCGGTGACGCCGGAGAGCGCTACGACGCTGCCGTCGGGGTCCATCCGCACCGTGCAGCCGTCCTGCGCCGAAATGCGCGCGCCGCCGATGCCGTACATGAAGGGGCTCGGGTTGGTCAGCTCGATGAAGCTGGCGATGCCTATGCCGCGATGGACGCCCTTCCCGCGATGCTCAGCCTGGTCGGCGCGCAAGGCGTCATAGTCCATCAGCTCAAGGATCTTCTCCAGGCTTTGCTGATGCGAGAGCCTCTCGAAGCGCATGCCGGCGGGCGACGTGCAGGGATAGGCATCGTCGGCGAAGACATTGCGCCGGCGAATCTCGGCCGGGTCCATGCCGATCGCCTCGGCCGCCATGTCGAGCAGCCCCTCCGTCACCGTCACGGCGATGGGGTGGCCGACCGCCCGGTACTGGCAGGTCGGCGTCTTGTTCTGAAGGACGACCGTCGTGCGAGCGCGGTAGTTGTCGAACTTGTAGGGCCCGCCGCAGAGATTGACGACCTGATTGCCCTCGATCGCGCTGGTTCGCGGATAAACCGAATAGGGGCCAATGCCCGTATAGTCGTCGACGTCGAGGGCGAGGATGCGCCCTTCGCCGTCGACGGCGAGCCGCGCGTCGATCTCGTGATCGCGGGCATGGATGTCAGAGGCGAAGCTCTCGATCCGGTCGGCGATGAACTTGATCGGGCGGCCCATCGCCTTGGCGATGGCGGCCGTCGCGACCTCGTCCGGGTAGACATGCACCTTGATGCCGAAGGAGCCGCCGACGTCCTCGCATTGCACGCGGACATGGGATTCCGGCAGGTCGAGCTGTTCGGCGAGCACGACCTGGATCATGTGCGGCGCCTGCGTCGAGTGGTGCACCGTGAGATGGTTCTCGGAGCGGTCGTAATCGACGAGGATCGAGCGCGGCTCCAGCGTGACGCCGGTGTGCCGGCCGGTCTTGAAGGTTGCCGAGACAACGGTAGCATCGGAGCCGAAGATCGCCTCGACGTCGCCCGTCTCGTGCAGCCGCTGGAAGACGAGGTTGTCGCCCAAGCTCTCGTGAAGGACGGGGGACGACGCATCGAGCGCGGTGCGCATGTCGGTGAGGGTGTCGAGCGGCTCGTAGTCGACCTCGATCAGTGCGGCTGCATCCTCGGCCGCGCGCCGCGTATCGGCGACGATGGCGACGACAGCTTCGCCGACCCAGGTCGCCCGCTCCATGGCGAGCGCGTGCTGGGGCGCCGACTTCATGCCCTTGAGGTGTTCGAGGGTGCCGACCCAGGGCTTACAATGTGGCTCCAGGTCGGCGCCGGTAAAGATGCGCTTCACGCCCTTGGCCTCGTCAGCGCCGTTAAGCGCGATGCCCTTGATGGCGGCGTGCGCGTGCGGGCTACGCAGGAAGGCCACGTGGAGCATGCGCGGCAGCACGAGATCGTCGACATAGCGCCCGCGCCCCTCGACGAGGCGGCGTGCATTGGGGCGGGGCACGGTGCGGCCGATATAGCTGTTCGGGCGGTCGGGATTGCCGAAGGCGAGCGTCATGCCGCGTCTCCCGGTACCGTGCCGCCGGCGCGTGCATCAAGGACGGTCTCGACGGCATCGACGATGGCCTCGTAGCCGGTACAGCGACAGTAATTTCCGCCCAGATGTTCGCGGATCGCCGTGCGATCTGGCCGCTCGGCGGCCTCCAGGAGCGGCTTGGCTGCGATCAGCATGCCCGGCGTGCAGAACCCGCATTGCAGCGCGTTGCGAGCGACGAACGCGTCCTGGAGGTCGCGGATGACGTTGGTCTCCGTAACCCCCTCGATGGTCCATATCTCCGCGCCGTCGAGCTGCGCCGCGAGCGTCAGACAGCCCCGCACGAGTGCGCCGTCGATCTCCACGGTACAGGCGCCGCAGACGCCGTGCTCGCAGCCGGCATGGGAGCCGGTGAGGCCGAGGTCGTGACGCAGGAAATCGATAAGGTGCGTGCTCGCATCGACCTCGGCATCGACACGCTCGCCGTTGACTGAGAAGGAGAGCGCGACCTTGCTCTCGAACCGTTTCGCCATGGCCTCGCTCATGCCGCGATCCTCCCTTCGGCGGCTGGTCCTAGCGCATCGAGGATGCGACCGAGCAGCACGCCGGCGAGATGATGACGGTAGCGAGTGGTGCCGTTGGCATCCGACGGGGGATCGAGATCGCCGCGAAGCGCTTCGATAGCCGCCGCCAAATCCTTGCCGCCATCGATAGCCGCCATCGCGCCGCTGGCGAGCATCGGCGTGTCGCCGGCGCCGAAATAGGCGAGGCGCGTGCCGCCCGCGCGGCGAACGCCCGCGACGCCGACGATGGCGTAGTCGCCCGACCGCCGGGCCAATTCGAGGATGGCTTGTGTCTCGCCCGCTTCCAGCTTCGGCACCGAGACGCCGGTAAGGATCTCGCCTGGCTCCAAGTCCGTGTCAAAGACGCCGGCGAAGAACGCTTCCGCAGGGATGCGCCGCTTGCCATCTCGGCTGGCGACGACGATCTCGGCACCCAGCGCGACGACGCAGGCCGCCAGTTCCGCCGCCGGATCGGCATTGGCGAGCGAGCCGCCGATCGTGCCGCGCGATCGGATGGCGGCATGCGCGATGAGCGGCACGGCTCGGGTCAGGAGTGGTGCGTATTCGGCGATGAGATCGGACGCGCCGAGCTCGGCATGGCGGGTCAGGGCGCCGATGTGGATGTGGTCGCCCCTGTCCTCGATCCCCGATAGCTCGGCCACGAAGTTGATATCGACGAGCGCGACGTCCTCGTCGAGCCGTAGATTGAGCGCGGCGATCAGACTTTGACCGCCAGCCAGAATCCGCCCGCGATCGCCGGCCTCGTTCAGCATGTCGAACGCATCCGCCAGCGACGAAGCGCTTGCATAGGCAACCTGCGAAGCCTTCACGACCATCCTCCCAATGCGTGGCGCGGCTTTCTTCGGGAGCCGTCGCCGATAGGCGCCATCGGGGCACATCCTCGATGGAAACCTCTTAAGTGATCAAATGATCTTTAAAGTCGCCGCCAATTGCAAGTCCTATTTTCGCAGGCGGTCAGACGCTGCTGAGAGGCGCGAAAACGATTGCCTGCGCAAGCGTCTCTATGGATAGAAGGGGCATGGACAAGATAGCGACATCGACCGTCCGGCGCACGCGCCTCTCGCCCGAAGAGCGCAGGCGGCAAATCGTCGACGGCGCCGTGGCCTATTTCGCCGAGGTCGGCCTGGGCGGGAACACGCGCGATCTCGCGGGCCAACTCGGCGTCACGCAATCGCTGATCTTCAAGTATTTCGACTCGAAGGCCGCCTTGCTGGAAGCCGTCTACGACGAGGTCTATCTCAACCGCGTCTCCTCGACCTGGGGACCGCGTCTCACCGATCGCTCCCGCCCGCTGCGTAAGCGGCTGACGGACTTCTACAAGGAATACGCGGCCGCGATCTTCACCGAGGAGTGGATGCGCATCTTCGTCTCGGCCGGCCTCGCGGGATCGGATCTCAACCGGCGCTATCTGGGGCATATACGCGAGCTCTTCCTACAACCGCTCTTGGAGGAAATGCGCGAGCACGTCTCGCCGGCGAGGCCCGTAGACGCCGAGGACATCTGGCTGCTGCATGGCAGCATCGTCTATCTGGGCATTCGCAAGTTCGTCTACCGCGTGCCGGTGCCTGACGACCTCGATCCCGTCATCGCGCGGGCGGTGGACGGTTTTTTGCGGTCGCACGGCATGCACGAAGGGGCCTGTGGATGAACTGCCCGACGCACGCGCGCGCCTCGCGGCACGCGCAGTCGCAATGTGCCGATCGCGTTCCCGCCGCGGGCTGTCGGCGCGCCTCGACTGGACGTACGCATGATATCCGCTCTCGCTGCGAGCATAGTACAACCGCGTAGGTGAGACGGACGACACAACGGCACAGACCCTGCCTCAAATGCGTATTGAGAATGGCATAGACCCACCTGCTCTACGGAATGTCGGCATGCAGGGCCGCGCAACGTCTCGTCTTGTTCCATCCACGTTTGCATTGAGTTGGGAGGGCGCCGGGGTGGGAAGCGGCGCCGGGGGCCGAAGCGCTATAGTTCGAGGTCGGGGCCGGTCGAACCTGCTGTTTGGGGCCATGGCGTGCCGGACTGCGGAGAGGGCGATGCCGGATCGGGTTGATTGGCCCGCGCGTGGCATGGCATTCGTCGACGCAGAACGGCGCCGTGAGCCCTCTGGCTTTCGTGATCCGGCAGAAAGGGTTTGGCCATGCGGATCGCGATCTTCGGCGCCAAGCGCTACGACGAAGAGACGTTCGAAAGCGCCTTGGAAGCGCGTCGCGAATCTACCGACGGCGCAAACAACGCCATCGCACGAGCTGACCTTCCTCGCACCGCATCTCGAAGAGGCCACCGCCACGCTGGCGGATAGCGCCGACGCCGTTTGCGCCTTCGTCAACGATACGCTCGACACGGCGGTGCTCGAGGCGCTGGCCAAGCGCGGCGTTCGGCTCGTCCTCATGCGTTGCGCCGGCTTCAACAATATCGACGTGGCGGCGGCCGAGCGCCTTGGCCTCGCGATCGGTCGTGTCCCCGGCTATTCGCCGCATGCCGTGGCCGAGCATGCCGTCGCACTTCTCCTTGCGCTCAATCGCAACATCCCCCGGGCCTACAACCGCGTCCGCGACGGCAATTTCGCCCTCGATGGACTTTTGGGCTTCGATCTTCATGGCAAGACCGTCGGCGTCGTCGGCACGGGCCGGATCGGGGTGTGTTTCGCCCGGATCATGCGCGGCTTCGGCTGCGAGGTGTTGGCCTTCGATCCCAGCGAGGCCCCCGCGATCGCCGAGATGGGAGCCTCCTACGCGGCGCTCGACGATGTTCTGGCGCGATCGGACATCATCAGCCTCCACTGCCCCCTCACGCCGCAGACGCGGCATCTGATGGACGAGGAGGCGCTCGGTGCGATGAAGCCGGGTGCGATGCTCATCAACACCAGCCGAGGCGCCCTCGTCGATACGCCCGCCGTGATCGCAGCGTTGAAGAGCGGCCATCTCGGAGCCCTGGCGCTCGACGTCTATGAGGAGGAGGGCGATCTCTTTTTCGAGAACCTCTCCGGCCAGGTACTTCAGGACGACGTCTTCGCGCGCCTTCTGACCTTCCCGAACGTACTCGTCACCGGCCACCAGGCCTTCTTCACCCGCGAGGCGCTGGACGCGATCGCCCATACCACGCTCGACAATGCCGACACCTTCGAGAAGAACGGCGCTCCCATCCATCCCGTCACGTCCGACATGATGGCCTAGGCGAAATGCCCGGGTGGGGAATGACGAGGCGAGTGACGAAACCTATCGCTGCTGCGTCCGCCGGTGAGGATGCACCCAGTGCGCCTTGTTCTCCGGCGGCATCGGTTGCCGACCGAGGATATGGTCGGAGGCCTTCTCGCCGACCATGATCGAGGGCGCGTTGAGGTTGCCGTTAGTGATTCTGGGAAAGATCGAGCTGTCGGCGACGCGAAGACCATCGATGCCTATCACGCGGGTGTCGTGTCCGACCACGGCCATAGGGTCGTCCCGGCGACCCATCCTGCACGTCCCGCAGGGGTGATAGGCACTTTCGGCGTGATCGCGGATGAAGCCGTCCAATGCGTCGTCGGTCTGGAGGCCGGGCCCCGGCTGAATCTCCTTGCCGCGAAGTTCGGCGAAGGCGTCCTGGCCGAAGATCTCGCGCGTCAGGCGGATGCAGTTGCGGAAATCCTCCCAGTCGCTCGCGCCCGACAGGTAGTCGAATTGGATGCGAGGATGGTCGCTCGGGTTTGTCGACCGAAGGGTCACCTGCCCGCGAGAGACGGAGCGCATCGGTCCGACATGCGCCTGATAGCCGTGTCCCTCGGCCGCCACCTTGCCGTCATAGCGCACCGCGATGATGAGATCGTCGGCTTGCACAGAACGGCGCCTCGAGCGCGCCCACCGCTACGTAGACGCTCTTGATCTGGCTATAGTGCTCGATCGCCGCCTTCGCCGCGTCGAGCGCCTGATCGACGATGCCAGGGGTCGCGGCGTGCACCGTGGCGATCACTTCGCCCGCAACGTCCTCGACATAGCGACCGTCGATGAAATGGCTGGCGACGGGCTGCGTGGAGTCCGTCATTGCAGGTGTCCAACAGGGGCGGCCGTCGGCAGTCGAGAGCGCGGGGGCGGCATTCGCTCCTCCATGGAGTCCGAAATGCTCGCGGCAGACGCCCCCGGCACCGCAAAATCCGGCGGCCGGGGAATGGCACGCGGCCCATCGCTGCTGGAAACGGCATCCCTCGATCTCGAGGGGTCGATCCGGCCTCCTTCATCGACAGGAACCTCTCCTCTCCCTATGCCTTAGAGACAATCGATCCAACGAACCCATCAGTCGAGCGACGACCATGATCCCTTCGAGAGCGGCCCTTTCCTTGATGGCAATCTGCGCAGCCACGCCGAGCCTTGCCGACTGCGCCACGGTCACCTTCTCGGATGTGGGCTGGACGGACATAACCGCGACGACGGCTGCGACGACGACCGTTTTGGAAGCTCTTGGATACGAGACCGATATCAAGGTGCTCTCGGTTCCCGTGACATACATCGCGCTGGCGGAGGGCGATGTCGACGTCTTCCTCGGCAATTGGATGCCGACCATGGAGGGCGACATCGCGCCCTATCGCGAGGCCGGCACGGTCGATACCGTCCGCGTCAATCTCGAGGGCGCGAAGTACACGCTGGCCACGAACGCGGCCGGCATCGCGGCCGGTATCACCAATTTCGCGAGCATCGCGGCCGCCGCCGATGCGCTCGACGGCAAGATCTACGGCATCGAGGCCGGCAACGACGGTAACCGGCTCATCCTCGACATGATCGCGGCCAACGCCTTCGGTCTGGAGGGCATGGAACTCGTCGAGAGTTCGGAGCAGGGCATGCTGGCGCAGGTCGCCCGCGCGGACGACCGCGACGAGCCCGTCGTCTTCCTCGGCTGGGAGCCGCACCCGATGAACGCCAATTTCGAGATGACGTATCTGGAAGGCGGCGACGACTGGTTCGGCCCCGATCTCGGCGGCGCGACCGTATCGACCAACACCCGCGCGGGGTATCTCGCCGAATGCCCCAATGTCGGCAGACTCCTCGAAAATCTCTCCTTCACGCTTGCGATGGAGAACGAGATCATGGGCGCGATCCTCAACGACGGGACCGAGCCCGCCGAAGCCGCGACCACTTGGCTCGCCGCCAATCCGGACGTTTGGGGTGCTTGGCTCGACGGCGTCACGACACTGGATGGCGGCGATGCCACCGCCGCGGTCTCCGCCGCGCTCGGCTCCTGATCTCACCCCCGATAGAGCGGAGTTGACCGCGCAGGGCCCGCAAGGGCCCGGCGTCCCTCTACGAGCCGCCAGGAGCCGATATGCAGTGGATTGCCGGAAGCAAGATCCCGGTCGGTGATTTTGCCGAACTGCTATTTGACTGGCTCAAGACCAACGGCCGACCGGTCTTCGATCTCGTCGCCGACGTCATAACGGTGATGATCGACGTCATGGTATGGTGCCTCATGGCCCCTCCCACGCTCGCCGTGATCCTCGTGTTCGTGGGGCTCGCCTGGTTCCTGCAACGGTCGTGGAAGACCAGCGCGCTCGTCTTCTTCGGGTTCCTCTTCATCATCAACCAGGGGTATTGGGACGAGACGGTGGACAGCCTCGCGCTCGTCCTGTCAGCCTGCATCGTCTGCATGGGCATCGGCGTGCCGATCGGGATATTCCTCGCGCACCGACCGAGCATCTATACCTATGTCAGCCCGGTTCTCGACCTGATGCAGACTCTGCCGACCTTCGTCTATCTCATTCCCGCGATCATCTTCTTCGGTCTCGGCATGGTGCCGGGCCTGATCGCCACCGTCATTTTCGTGCTGCCAGCGCCCATTCGCCTGACCTATCTTGGCGTCGCCGGCACGCCCGTCACGCTCCTGGAGGCGGCCAGTTCGTTCGGCGCCACGCCGCGTCAGCTCCTCGTCAAGGTCGAGCTACCCTACGCCTTCCCGCAGATCATGGCCGGACTTAACCAGACAATCATGCTGTCGCTCTCCATGGTCGTCATCGCGGCCTATGTGGGCGCGAACGGGCTCGGCAAGCCTGTAGTGCAGGCACTGAGCCGGGTCGACACATCGCTCGGTTTCGAGAGCGGGATCGTCATCGTGGTCGTCGCGATCATTCTCGACCGTACGCTGCGGATGCGGTCGTGAACGCCGTCGAGTTCGACAACGTCTCGATCGTCTTCGGAAAAAAGCCGAAGACGGCGCTTCCCTTAATGGACGAGGGCAAGAGCCGGAGCGAAGTTCAGGATCGTACCGGACAGATCCTCGGCGTGCACGACTGCTCTCTCACCGTGTCCGAGGGCGAGATCCTCGTCCTCATGGGGCTATCCGGTTCGGGCAAGTCGACACTTCTGCGGGCGGTGAACGGGCTCAATCCGATCGTGCGCGGCGACGTTCGCATCAACACGCGCTCGGGAATGACCTCTGTCACGTCGGCCGATGCCACGGGCCTGCGCGATCTGCGCCTGCGCGACGTCGCGATGGTCTTCCAGCAATTCGGCCTGTTGCCCTGGCGCACGGTGCGGGACAATGTCGCGCTAGGGCTGGAGCTCGGTGGCGTGACCAAGGCGCTGCGCGACAAGCGCGTCGACGAGGAACTCGCGCTCGTCGGCCTCACCGACCGGGCGGATGCGCTCATGAGTGAGTTGTCCGGCGGCATGCAACAGCGCGTCGGCCTCGCCCGCGCGTTCGCGACCGATGCGCCGATCCTTCTCATGGACGAGCCCTACTCGGCGCTCGACCCGCTGATCCGGAACAAACTCCAGGACGAGTTGCTGGAGCTTCAAAGGCAGCGCAATCGGACGATCATCTTCGTGAGCCATGACCTCGACGAGGCGTTCAAGATCGGCAATCGGATCGCCATCATGGAGGGTGGGCGGATCGCGCAATGCGGCGCGCCGCGAGAGATCTTCAACGCGCCCACCAACGCCTACGTCGCCGAGTTCGTCGCCCATATGAACCCGCTCGGCGTACTGACTGCCAGCGATGTGATGACCGAGGGCCCTTGCGAAGGCGTGGTCGTCGGAGCCGAGACGCCGGTTCGCGACATCATCCACCAGGTCAAGGCCGGGCAACGCTTGCAGGTCCATAGCGACGGCATACCCGTCGGCCAGATCACCCAGAGCTCTCTCCTCGCCCGGCTTGCACCATAAGACACCGGCGCGAGTGGGCGGCGTCGGCATATATAAAATGCAAGCTGTCACTCTACCCTTAGTCAATACATCGTGGGCTAACCTTCCTGCGGGGTTCGAGGGGGCAGGATTGCATGGCAGGGAACGTTTGCGTCTTGGAGGGTGCGGTCGACCCGTTCTGCCTGGCGCGACGCATGACGACACCGGTCTGGGTCTATGACACCGACCACGACCGCATCGCCTTTGCGAACGAGAGTGCTTGCCGGATCTGGAAGGCCGAGAACGAGGCGTCGCTGCGCCTGCGTGATCTGGGCGCCGGCATGTCCGCGACGGTTGCCCAGCGGCTGCGGCAATATCAGACCGACTTCATCGATAGCGACGCCGTCTTCAACGAGTTCTGGACCATCTATCCGAACGGCGAGCCCGTCACGCTCAAAGTCGTCTACAGCGGGTTCGCGATGCCGGACGGCCGGATGGCGATGATGTGCGAGGTCACCGACTCCGTGGAGGAGGAGCCCGAAACCCTGCGCAGCGCCGACGCGCTCCTGCACACGGACGTGATGATCGCGCTCTACGCTATCGGCGGCGAGGCACTCTATCTCAATCCAGCCGCGCGCAACCTGATGCCGGTAAAGCCGGCGGCCTTTCAGGACCTCTTCGAGGATCCGCGGGATCACGAGCGCGTAAGCCTCGATTGCGAGCGGGACGGAACCACGCGATGTGTCGTGAGGGTTCGCACGAGCCTCGGCCCGAAATGGTTCGATCTCAACATCAAGCGATGCCTCGATGCCGCCACGGGCGATCAGGCGCTTTTGCTGACCGCCATCGACGTGAGCGCGCTCAAGATGGCGCGGGACGAGGCAACGTATCTCGCCGACCGCGATCAGCTGACCGGCTGCTACAACCGCGCCTTCATGCAACGCGTCTTCGAGCGGCCCGCTCGCCGCGAAAAGCAAGCAAAAACCGGCCGACGATCGCGCTCAAGCAAGAGCGCGGGCGCGAGCGCGCCGCACAGGTCCGCGGCCAAGCCTTCGAAAGCGCTTCTCTATCTCGACATCGACCACTTCAAGCAGATCAACGACACGTATGGGCACGCGGTTGGCGATGCCGTCTTGCAGGTCTTCGCCAGGCGCGTCTCCTCGGCTGTTCGGCAAAGCGACATCGTGGCCCGGATGGGCGGTGACGAGTTCGTCGTGGTTCTCAATGACGTCGCGGACGAAGCGATCCTGCGGCGAAGGCTGGACGTTATTCGCAACCTGGTCGGCGAGCCGATCCACTGCCAGGGTGTAACCGTCCATGTCACGACCAGCATCGGCGCAGCGACCTGCGATCAGACCTCGCAGATGCGCTGGGCCGAGGTCATGCAGAAAGCCGACATCGCGCTCTACGAGTCGAAGCGAGCCGGTCGCAATCGGCACACGCTCTTCGATAGCGCGCTAGGCGCGGAAGCGGCCGAGCGCAAATGGCTCGAGGCGGCGCTGAGGACGGCAGTCGCGGAGCGTGCGTTCACGCTCCACTTCCAGCCCCGGCTCGACTTGGAGACGGGATACGTCGTTTCGGCCGAGGCCTTGCTGCGCTGGTGCCATCCCGAGCGCGGCCCGATCGCGCCCGATCGCTTCATTCCCGTCTGCGAGGAACTGGGCCTGATGGACGAACTCGGCACGTTCGTCCTCGAAGAGGCATGCCGGGTTCTCGGCAACTCGAACGCGGTCGGTTGCGATCTTGGCCTGTCTATCAACGTGTCACCGCACCAGTTCCAAGATCCGAAATTCCTGGCCCAGTTCGAGAGGATCGTCGAGCGTGGCGCGTTCCCGCCGGAGCGGCTGGAATTGGAGATCACCGAGTCCTCCCTCGTCAGCGAGGGCGCGGCGGTCGAGGAAAAACTCGGGCGGATCGATGCGCTGGGCTTCTGCCTCGCGCTCGACGATTTTGGCACCGGATTCTCGAACCTGGCGCACATAGCCCGTATTCCGGTGCGGTGCATCAAGATCGACAAGAGCTTCGTACAGCGTTTGCCGACGTCGGGCCCGCTACTCCGCCTCGTTCTCACGCTGGCTCGCCAGATTGGCGCCGTGACGGTCGCGGAAGGCGTCGAGACCGAGGCGCAGCTGGCGTGGCTCGAAGCCGAGGGCTGCGATCAGATACAGGGTTTCCTTTTCAGCAAGGCCGTTCCGGAAGAGGCACTTGCGCAAACGATCGCCACCATCGAGGAGAAGGCCCGAGATTCCCGTGTCCC
This sequence comes from uncultured Alphaproteobacteria bacterium, assembly GCA_963799285.1. Classification (GTDB taxonomy): domain Bacteria; phylum Pseudomonadota; class Alphaproteobacteria; order Rhizobiales; family CAWCWK01; genus CAWCWK01. Next base: position 1,836,030 of record CAWCWK010000004.1, on the reverse strand, counting down.
CATCGCTCTCCGCTCACGTCAGGCCGCGCGCGCTTCTGGCTAGCTCTTGAAGACGATCCGCGTCGTCCAACCGGCGGCGCGCTCCGTGGAGACGCTCGCGCCGATCTGGCTGGCCAGCGTGGAGACGAGACGCGCGCCGAGGCCTGAGCTCAGCGGCGCGGCAAGGGCCGACCTGTCGGGATCGGGCTCCCGGGTCGACGGATCCGTCCCGTTATCGCTAACCACGAGGAACAGTTCGTCGTCGCTGCCGCCGGACCGTCCGAAGGACACGGAGACACGTGATCCGGCCGGCGCCTGGTCGTCAAAGGCGTATTTGAAGGCATTGGTCACGAGTTCGTTGACGATGAGCGAGACGGGCACGGCCGTCTCCGCCGGAAGCGTGACGGCTTCCGTTTCGATCAGAACGGCGATGCCCCGAGCCTCGGCGCCTAGACTGTCGGCGAGCCGTCTGCAGAACTGGCGCAGGTGCGCCCCGAACTCCACGGTGCGGACGTCGTCGTCATGGTTGAGCGCGGCGTGAACGGCGGAGACCGCATGGACCCGCGCCGCCGCCGACATCAGCCGAGCACGCTCCCCTTCATCGGCCTGTCGAGCCTCCAGGGACAGGATGGAGCTGACCAGCTGCAGGGAGTTCTTGACCCGGTGGTTCACTTCGCCGAGCAGCATTTCCTTCTCCGCCAGGAGGCCTTCCAACCGTGCCTCGTTGGCGCGAATGTCCGTGATGTCGAGCGTGGTCCCGACGATGACCGGTTGCCCCTCGGGGCCGGCATTCATCTCGCCGCGCACCGCGACGCGGCGCACCTCGCCGCTCGGGCGGGTCAGCCGGTACTCGATCTGGCGCACGCAGCCTGGACCAGCCGCGACCATCTCGGCGATGGCGGCGTCGAAGTTGAGCGCATCGTCGGGGTGAACGCTGCGGCGGAACGGGGCGAGATCGGTCGCCGGACTTGCCGGCCCGCCCGGCCCACTCACGAGTTTCAGAGGAGGAAAGCCGAATATCGCGTCGAGCTCGGGCGTCCGGACGATGGTGTCGGAGTTTACGTCGAGCTCCCAGAACGCGATGCCGGCGATGCTGCCGGCAATTCGTTGCATGGCCTGCTGGCGCTCGGTCATCATGATGGCGTCGGTGACGTCCCATGAATCCTGGCGAATGGCGACGACCTGTCCATCCTCGATCACCGGCGAGTGGATCATGCGCCAGAAGCGGGCCTCGAACGCTCCGTCCCCATTCGGCAGATCGTGCCGCTGCACGGGCGGTTCGTCTGGCGCCTTCGTCTCCATGACGCGGGCAACCGACGTGCGAAGGACGTCCTCCGTGTCCGGGCCGGTATGATCGGGGTTCTTGGGCCAGACATCGAACATGGCGCGCCCGCGCAGCGTCTCCGACGGCACGCCCGAAGCCCGGACGTGGGCCGCGTTGGAATCGATGAGGACGAGATCTGGCGTGAAGAGCAGGGTCGCGAAGGGGGAGGCGTCGAAACAGGGCCTGAACTCCGGGCCGAACGCATGTGCGGCGTTCAGATGTCCGCTATCCTGTCGATCGGATACCTGGCCTGGCCACTTACCAGGCAGCAGGTCTCCGTCAATCTGTACCACCAGGCGGCACCCCTAAAGTTTCGAGTCAATACGGCTTTGATAATCAAGGAAACCAAAGGCGTCGAGAGGTCAGAGACTGTCTGGCGGAGCGAAACGTATCGGGTTTCGGCCTTCTCCAGACGGCACTCATGGGCGGCCGGACGTCGGACTGAGCCGATATCGTTCGCGTGTACGCGAGGGCCCGTCTGCTTCGCGGAATGACCATCACCGAAAAGGTCGTCGCCGTCATCGAGATCGCCGTTCGTCGGGTACTCAAAATGATGTACGGGATCTCTATATAGGGGCGAGCCATCGGTGCGGGGCGAGCGATGACGATCGCCCCTTTCCCCTTCACGCCACCATCCTCCGGAGCGACGCTCACATTCCGACCGACTGACCGAAACTTCAGCAGATCCTCTCATCGCGCCAAAGCGCCGGTGGAAGTTCGTCTGGACTGGCGATTGTGCTCGTACTCGGAGGCGAGGCGCCTACCTCAGGGGACCTGCGATCCCCGACAACGAACCCGGCCTCTTGGCGACGCGCGCACCGCATCGCAGCCATACGAAAGTGAAAACCATGACGAATTCGATCCTGCGGCTCTTGCGCGTCGCCTGCCTGTCGGGCGTCGCGCTGACCGCGCCCGCATCGGCCCAGCACATGATGCAGTCGGTCGGCGAGGAGGAGTTCATCGTCGATCCGGAGCTGCTGCGCTCGACACCGATCACGCCAGAGGCGCGCGAGCCGCAGGTGGCGGGCGAGCGCGTGGTGATGGACGCCGAGGCGACGGTCGAGGAGATCCGCGCGAGCGCCGACGAAGCCCGTGTCTTCTTCGAGCCGCGCGGTTTGATCGGGCTCATCCGCGAGCGCCCCGACCTCGTGCTGCTGATGCGCCACGGTCGGACCGACTGGTCGTTCCTCGATGCGTTCGACGTCGAGCCCGAGGACTGCGCCCGCCAGCGCATCATGACCGTCCAGGGCCGTGAAGACATGCGGGCCCTCGGCCATGAGTTTGCCGAAGCCGGCCTCATTCCCTCGGTGATCGTGTCATCGCGGTGGTGCCGCAACCAGGATACGACGCGCAATTTCATGGCCGGCATGGCCGCGCACCCGAATTCCGAGCGCCGCGAAACGACGCTGGAATGGGACAATGACATCAACCTCCTTCTGTCTGCCAACGGCGCGCAGAACGTGACGCCGCTGCGCGATCGCATCGCAGCGTGGAACGCACGGCAGGACGGCGAGACGGACGAGGCACCGTTGCCTGGCCCGCTTCTCATCGTCAGCCATTTCACCAACATCGCCGAGTTGACCGAGTTCAACGTCTACGAGGGCGAGATGCTGGTCCTCGACCCCGACCGCAACAATCGCGTGCTGGGCTACCTGCGCCTCGACGATGCGGAGCCCGATATCGGTCACTTCGACCCTTCCGTGACGGGCGTGTCCGAAGGCGACGAGGTCGCGGGCGAGGGCGCGCCTGTCGCCTCGTCGACCGAGAGCATGCCGACTGACGACGGCGATACCGGCCTAGAAGTCGCGGGAACCAGTGACACCCCGATGGCCGTCAAGGTCGTCGGCCGCAAGGGAAGCGACATTCTCCTGACCGATGAGGAGGGCCGCGAGTTGCGGATGAGCAAGGACGAGCTGGACGCGTTCCTGACTGCCTATGAGGCGGACGCGAAAGCGGCGGCGGACGACGACACGCGCTCGAACTAGGAGCCTAGGGCGGGGCGGTTCGCGCCGCCCCCGAGGCTGTGATTGGAGGAGGGGCTTAGAGGCGCGGTTCGCCCGCCTGCGTATCGAAGCCATTGCCACGCCTGGGCTCAACCGGCGCAGGCTTCCGGCATAGTCTCCGTCACGCCGACGCGGAGACCCTTCTCCGATATCCAGCCCGCTCCGATGTCGCCATTCGGCCCTGAGTACGGTGGCGACATCGCCGACCGTGCGATCGTTGGCGGCACGGCCTACAGTCCACGCTCGATTGCCTGCAGCAGCCGGAACCGCAGCCGTCCGGCGCCTTCGTTCAGCGAAATGACGAAACGAACATCGCCGCGCGTCGCGGTGCGGGCGTAGCCGGCCAGCGTGCTGACGCCGGAGAACGTCCCGGTCTTGTACCGCGAGCCGGCATCCGTGCTGCGGAGCAGATCCGCATGCGGCGCGAAGCGGTCGAGAACCTCCGCGAGCCCGCGCGCGGTAAAGCGGTTCTCGCGGCTGATGCCCGAACCCTCTACGAGTTGGATGGCATCGGCGAGCCCTTCTTTCGCGAGGAACTCTCGCACCACCCGAAGGGACTTCTCGAGGCTGGCCGGTCCGCCCAGCCGGTTGGCGCCGATCTCGAGGAAAACCTGGTTGGCGACGTAATTGTTCGATCCCAGAAGCATGAGCCGCAGGACTTCCGACAGGTCGCGGGACTGGCGGTGCACGTAGACCGGCTCCAGGCCCTCGGGCACCGTACCCATCGCGACCGTACCGCCGACATCGCCGCCAGCGCGCTTCACGAAGGCGGCAAGCAATTCCCCGGCATAGCGCACGCCCACGCCCGGATCGTCCTGCGGAAGGCTGATGCGGCCTCGCCCGACGGGGCCGCGCCTTCTGAACTCGTCGATCGCGAGCGGGGTGATGGGGGTCTGGTCTTCGGCCGAGCGAACGGTCCTGCCGTTTCGGACGGCGTGAATCGTATTGAAGTTCACGGCGAGGGCGGCATTCAGCGCATCATAGGCTTCGTTGCTACGCTCCGTGCCTGGGATGCGAATATCCACTGGGTAATAGCTCGCGTCGAGGATCAGGCCGGCGAACGGCTCGCGCCCCGTCTCGGCGAGAAGCCGCGGGGCGATCAGCGCCAATTCCTCGGAGACGAGGAACGGATCGCCGCTGCCTCGCACGTAAAGCACCCGCTCCTCGTCGAGATAGAAACGGGTCTCGAAGCGATAGTCGTCGCCCAGCACCTCCATCGCGACCCAGGCGGTGACGAGCTTGGCCACGGACGCCGGCACGAAGGGCGTGTCGGCATTCTGCGCGACGATCTCGTTTCCGTCCTCGTCCAGGACGAGGACCAACCCCGCCGGTGCCAACCGTGCGATCGTCTCCTCCACGTCCGCTAGGGCCGGGGCGGACACGGCCACGGCGAACACGGCCACGGCGAATATCGCTGCGACGAAACGAGACCACATAGAGACTCCTGCAACGTTTGCATCCGTCCGGTCTTCCGAAGGCCCCATCCTATGGGTGGAGAGAGCGCTCCGAGGCAACCCTACGACGTCGTTGCCGATTGCCGCCAGTATCGGTCGGACGTTACAAGTGGATGGGCTTGGCGGCTATGATCCGCGTGCGGCAGCGATCCCGGTCACCGTCATAGGGTTGTCTTCTCGGACGTTAGGCCGTCTTTTCGAGTTCGATTGGCGCCGCGCCGTCGCTCGGCGCGCCGCGCGGCGGAACCCCGCCGACATGGCCGACGGCCTTGGCGCCGCTGGCATTTCCGGCGTCGAGGCAGGCGGCCAGGTCACGCCCCCGCAGCCACAGGCTGAGAAACCCAGCGTTGAAGGCGTCCCCGGCGCCGGTGGTATCGACGAGGTGGGCCGGGTGTGCGTCCGAGACGGTATGCGACGTTCCGGTTCGTGCCTCGGCTCCCCTTGCGCCTCTCTTGACGACCAGGACCTGTCTTGGCCGCACCCTTCGCAGCGTGTCCGAGAGTTGCGTGACCTCGGCGGCATTGGGCAGGAACACGTCGACCGCCGAGATAGCCTCCGCGACCCCGTCGCGAGCGGCATTCTCGTCGTCCCATCCACAATCAAGAGAAATCGTCATTCCGGCCGCTCGGGCAGCCGAAAGGAGTTCCGGGTGCTCGAGCGCGGTCGTCAGCTCCCCGATATGGAGGTGGTCGGCCACCGTGCCGCCTAGCGCGATGGGGGGAATGGCGGCGCCGGTGCGACGGGTCAGGAAGGCGCGGTCGCCATCCACGATCATGGCGGCCGTGATCTGCGGCTCGGTCGGGGGCGTGGATGGCTGGTCGCAGAGCGCGATGCCGCATGATGCGATCTCGGAGGCCACGAGCGCGCCGAAGGGCTCGGCCGGAAGCGTCGCTAGGAGGTCGACCCGCGCGCCCAACGCCGCCAAGGTCGCTGCGGTGATGAAGGCCCCACCGCCGGCATGGAGGCTCACGCTGTCCGCGAAGACCTCCCGTCCCGATCGCGGCAATTTCTCGAGACCGGCGAAGATAAGGTCGCAGTAGAGCCTGCCTGCGCAGACGACGCGCAGCGGTCGGCCTGGTCCGTCCGGCTGGCTCATCGCAGAACCTCGCCGCCTTCCGCGTCGAAGACGTGCATTGCACTCGGGGGGGCGGTCAGGCCGATCCGGTCCCCAGGTTCGGGCGCGGCACGACCGGGGCCGGAGGCGATGATCTCGCGCCCGTCGATGTCGACGTAGAGAAGCGTCTCGGGACCGAGCGGTTCCGCCACCGTGACGACGCCCGTCATCAGGGCTGCCCCGTCAACGGCCGGGGTGAGGTCTTCGGGGCGCAGGCCGATGCGGACGGGGCGTCCTGTCGCGATGGTACGCCCCGGCAGCGCGATACGCGTTCCACCCTCGAGCGTAACGCCGTCGCCCGTCCACGTCCCCTCAAGCAGGTTCATCGACGGTGCGCCGATAAATTGGGCGACGAAGGTGTTGGCCGGTTCGTGATAGACTTCGGCCGGCGTGCCGACCTGCTGGATATGTCCGTCCTTCATGATGACGATCCGGTCCGCCATCGTCATCGCCTCGACCTGATCGTGCGTGACGAAGACGATCGTATTGCCCACGCGGGCGTGCAGCTTCTTGATCTCGAGCCGCATCTGGGTGCGCAGTTGCGCGTCGAGATTGGAGAGCGGCTCGTCGAAGAGGAACACGGCGGGGTTGCGCACCATGGCCCGGCCGATCGCGACGCGCTGGCGCTGGCCGCCGGAGAGCTGGTCGGGCTTCCGCTCCAGATAGTCTGTCATGCCGAGAATGGCGGCGACTTCGTCGATCCGCCGGTTCTTGTCCGCCTTCGGCATCTTGGCCGTGCGCAGGCCGAAGCCGATATTCTTCCGAACGCTCATATGCGGGTAGATGGCGTAGTTCTGGAACACCATGGCGATGTTCCGGTCCTTCGGCTCCTTGTTGTTGACGACCGCGCCGTCGATGGAGACGGTGCCGGAATTGATCTCCTCGAGGCCGGCGATCATTCTGAGCGTCGTCGACTTGCCGCAGCCTGACGGCCCGACGAAGACGACGAATTCGCCATCCGCAACATCGAGCGAGATGCCGTGCAGGACCTCCGTCTTGCCGTAGACCTTGACGAGGTCGCGAAGGGCGAGTGTGGCCAAGGGTCAGGTCTCCAATTGCGCAAAGGCGTGAGCGAGGCCGGTTTCGGCGTCGCGAAGGTGGGCGGTTCGCTCGTCGAGCCGGGCTGCGACGCTGCGGCGCTCCTCGTCGAAGGCGTCCAGCGCGTGGTCGAGCGCGGCGGGCGCGGGGCCGCCGAACCGATCGCGGCGGGCCACGAAGGTTTCGGGCGAGACTGTGGTGCGGAACGCCGCCTCGTCGAGCGCAGATGGACGGCCGGTCGCCGCTTCGAAGGCCGTCGCGAAGGCGGCGTGGCCCTCGCAGAGGGGCCGGCCGTCCGCGATTACGGACCCAGCCGTCGCCGCCGCAATTTCGTGTGCCTGGCGGAAGGACAGGGTCTCCTCGCGCACTAAGCTGTCGGCTAGTTCGGTGACCGTGATGCAAGCCGCATCGCCGATCCGGCGTACGCGCTCAGCATCGATCGAAACCTTATCGATGAGCGAGGCCAGGAGATCCAGCATCCGCTCTCCGCTCTCGAAGGCGGCGAAGCCCGCCTCCTGCACGGCGCCTTCGGAATCGTTCATGTCGGTGAAGGGCGTGTTGTGCATCACCCCGACGATCGCCTCGCACCGCCCGGCTGTGAGGGAGGCGAGATGGCGCAGATGCTCAATCGGCACTGGGTTGCGCTTCTGCGGCATGATCGAGGAGATCTGAACGAGGCTGCCCGGCACATGAAGCTGGCCGACCTCGAAGGCGGACCAGAACTGAAAGTCCTGCACAACGCGGCCGAGATGGAGCATCGTCAGGCGGATCGCGGAATAAAGGCCGGTCACGTAGTCGACGGCGGCGATCGAGCCATAGGAATTGCGCGTCGGCCCATCGAAGCCGAGGAGATCGGCAACGCGGTGCCGGTCGATGGGAAAGCTCGACGTGGTGATGGCGGCGGCGCCCATCGGGCAATGGTCCAGCACGTCCCGGGCAGCGGAGAGCCGGGCGATATCGCGCTGAAGGACCTCGAGCGCCGCCGCGAGGTAATGTCCGAAGGTCAAGGGCTGCGCCGGCTGGCCGTGGGTGTAGGCGTTGATGAGTGTGTCGCGCTCGAGGCGGGCCTTGGCGGCGATCGTCTCCGCGAGTGCCATCGCGCGGGCCAGCAGCGCATCGGTGCGTCGGCGCAGGGCCATCTTGAAGACGGTATGGTCCATGTCGTTGCGGCTGCGGGCCGTGTGCAACATCCCGCCGAGCTCGGGCCCGAGGCGGCGGCGCAGCTCGGCCTCTACGAGGAAGAAATAGTCCTCGTGCTCGCCGGTATAGGTGAGGCTGGACAGGTCCACTTCGCCCTCGATCCCGCGAAGGGCTTTGGCGATCGCCGCACCCTGATCGCGTTCGAGGATGCCGGTCTCGACCAGCATCACGAGATGCGCCTTGTTGATCTGCGCCATGTGGCCCGCGAAATGCGCCTTCACGCCCTCGAAGAGGGGCGCGAGGACGGTGTCGCGGTAGACCGGGTCCGGAAAGGTGTCGTGCGCCGTCATGCTAGTTTCGCCAGACGGGTGCGGACGCCGCCGACATCGTAGCAGGTCGCCTCGAAACGGTAACCTTCCGGACCGACGAGATAGTAAGAGAACGCTAGATTGTCGTGGTCGACGGGTCGCGTTCTTTGCAGGGGGCGCCCATAGCGGTCTTTGGCGCCGATCTTTTCGGCTCGCTGTGCGAAGGCGAAGAAGGCATCGGCCTCCATTCGAAAGGCCACCGTGTGATCGCCTTCGACGGTTTGTTCGCCCTCAAACAGTGCCAAAGCGTGTTCGCCCTCCTTTGTCATCAGGAAGACCGGCGCGCCTGCTGCTTTGGCCCACGACCAGAAGTTCGGTGCTGGCACGAGCTCGAAGGCTTCGCCCAGCCAGCGAACGGCGGCCGGCCGGGCTTTAACGACGAGATGAATGTGATCGAGCTTCACCCCTTCAGCCCCGCCATGACGACGCCGCGGATGATGAAGCGCTGGAAGACGAGGAAGACGATCAGCGTCGGCAGCACCGAGATCGCCGCGCCGGTCATGATGAGTTCCCACTCTACGGCCTGCTCCACGGAGAACGTCGTGAGGCCGACGGGGAGCGTGTACATCTCCTGTGAGTTCGTGACGATGAGCGGCCAGATAAAGGCCGTCCAGTTGCCGAGAAAGACGAAGATCGCCAGCGCGGCGAGCGCGGGTTTCACCAGGGGGAGCGCGACGGTCCAGAAGATCTGGAATTCGTTGAGGCCATCTATCCGCGCCGCCTCGATGAAGTCGTCAGGCACCGTCTCGAAGAACTGCTTCATCAGGAAGACGCCGAAGGCCGTCATGAGCCCGGGGAACATGATGCCCCAATGGGTGTCGAGCCAGCCGAGCTGCTGGCTCATCAGATACCACGGGATGACCAGCATCTCGGTCGGGATCATCAGCGTCGAGAGGATGGCGATGAAGACGATGTAGCGACCTCGGAACGAGAACTTGCAGAGCGTGTAGCCGACGAGGCTGTCGAAGAAGACGTTGGAAAGCGTGGTGATCGTCGCGATGACGAGCGAGTTCATGAACCAGCGCGCGAAACGCCCATCGGAGAGGACGTAGGTGTAGTTCTCCAGCGTCGGCTCTTCGGGGATGAGCTTGAGGTTGTAGACCTCGAACGGGAACTTGAACGAGGTCGACAGCATGAAGGCGAGCGGCATCACCATGGCGATGCCGCCGACGAAGAGGAGGAGCCAACGGATGAACTGGCCGATATTGCGCGGCGGGGGCCCGGCATCGCCCTTAAGGAGGGCGTCCGAAGAGGCTTTTACCTTGATCGGCTCCGCACCGAGCTCGCGGCCCACGCCTTCGACGGTCGACATCTAGCGGTCCCTCAAGAGGCGCAGTTGCAGGAGCGAGATGGTGAGGAGCACAAGGAAGAGCACCACCGTCTGCGCGGCCGCATAGCCCATGTCGAACGCGTTGAAGGCGGTGTCGTAGATCATCAGGACGAGCGGCTTGGTAGAGTTGAGCGGCCCGCCCGGATTGTTGGTCGTCATGTTGAAGACCTGATCGAAGATCCTGAGAAATCCGATCGAGGAGAAAACGACGAGAAAGACGATGGTGGGCTTGAGCAACGGCAGCGTGATCTCCGTCAGCACCGTCCACGTACCGACGCCGTCGATGCGCGCGGCCTCGTAATAGCTCTTCGGGATAGCGCGCAGGCCCGCCATGAAGATGATAATCTGGAAGCCGAGCCCCGCCCAGATCGCCGGCGCCAGGATCGAGGGGAGGGCGTTGGTGGTCGAGTTGAGGAACGCGACCTGACCTATGCCCATCGAGGCGAGGATGTTGTTGAAAACGCCGATCGGCACCGGCTGGTAGAACCAGCGCCAGACCCAGGCCATGGCGACGGCGCTCGTCATGAAGGGCAGGAAGTAGAGCGCCCGGAGCATACCGTGAAGGAAGCGGACCTTGTCGAGCTGATAGGCGATCGTGAAGGCGACGATCAGGCTCAGGGGCGTTCCGATGATGAGGTATTCGAACGTGTTGACGAAGACCTTCCAGAAGACGGGATCGTTGACGAGCTTGGTGTAGTTCTCGAGCCCCGTCCAGGTGCGTGCACCGAGGAGGTTCCAGTCCTGGAAGGATATCACGAAGGCGTTCGCCGTCGGGTAAAAGCGCACGACGACGTAGAAGACGATCGGCACCGCCAGGAAGGCCCAGGCCCAGACGACCTGCTTCTGCTTGATGGTGAGATTGGAGTACAAGCGGGATCCTCGGTCGACCGATGAATGGCTCGAAACGCCGGCCTTGGTTTGGTCCGGCTTGCGGCAACCGTTTGACCTCTCCCCTCTTGGGAGAGGGCTAGGGGCGGTCGATCTCGGCGAGCGATCGCCTGGTGAGAGATCCGCCTCGTCTGCCTGCCGGCCCCTTCTCCCACGACGGGAGAAGGGAGGGTTTCGCCTACTTCTTGTAGTACTCGTCGAGGATTGCCTGCTCGTCCTCGGCGGCCTGAGCCAGCGACTCCTCCACGGAGGCGCCTTCGAGCTCGATCCGGCTGACCATGTCCGTCATCACCTGGCGCTGCGCGCTCTCGTCGACGAAGATCGTGGTGTTTGCGTATTCGAGACCCTTGATGAAGGGACCGTAGACGGGGTCGGCGGCATTCTCGTCCGTCAGCGCGGCCGACGACTTGGCAGGCAATTCGCCGACCGTCTCCAGCCAGATCTGCATCGCCTCGTCGGAGATGATGTAGTCCATGAACTTGACGGCGGCGTCGAACTTCTCGCCCTCGGCCTTCGTGGTGATCGCGTTGACCCAATAGGACGAGTAGTTCGACTTCGTGCCGTCCGGACCGGCGGGCAGTTCCGCGACGCCCCATTTCAGGCCACGCACGTCGTTAAGCGCGCCGATGCGGAACGAGCCGTCGATATGCATGCCGGCCCGGCCCGCCTTGAAGGCGGCCTGCGCCTCATCCATGAACGTGGAGTCGGTCACGCCGAGCGTCTGTTCGAGGTCGGTATACCATTTCAGGGCCGCCCGGCCGGCATCCGTGTCGTAGGCGACGGTCATGTTGTCGGCCGTATAGGGCTCGCCGCCGAACTGGCGCAGCAGCACCTCGCGGAACCAATGATGGTCCTGCCCCGTCATGCCCGAGGTGAGTCCGACCTGCGTGAGGTTGCCGGCGCCATCCTTCTTGGTGAGCGCCTCGGCGGTGGAGACCAACTCGTCGAGCGTCGCGGGCGGACCGTCGATGCCAGCTTCATCGAAGAGACGCTCGTTGTAAAAGAGCGCGAGCGAGCGCACCGCCGTGGGCAGGGCCCAATACGCGCCGTCGATCTTCATAGCCTCGACCATGGGGAAGAACTCCGCCTCGATCTCGGTCGCGGGAAAGACGTCCGCCGGCAGTGGCTGGATAAGCTCGGCCGCCACGTAGTCGTTCAGCCAGCCGTAGAAGAGCTGCACGACGTCCGGTCCCTCGCCGGCCGGGATCGCGGCGGCGACCTTGGTGCGGTAGTCGGCGTAGGGAAACGTGTTCATCTTTACGGTGATATCGGGATTGGCCGCCTCGAAGTTCTCGATCAGCTGCTCCATGGCCGTCACCCGGCCCTCGAAGAAATACTGCCAGTATTCAATCTCGACGGCCTGGGCAGAGGCAGTGAGTCCGACGGCGCCGAGCGCCGTTCCTAGCATCATCGTCTTGAAGGTTTTCAGCATAACAAGCTCTCCCATTGTCTGGTCGCGACCGGAGTTGAGCGGCTCGCTCGCACCGCTCCAGCCATCTATCCGCCGCACTCGAGACGCGCGCCCCTGTCCAAGCGGTAGAACAGCGCAATTGAATAATCAAGTAGGTTGAGTTAATAGCGGCTCATGTCCGGCCTCCCCGCCTCGTCCTCTCCCGGCTCTAATCCCGGCCGCACGCGCGCCTACAATCGTCGCCTGGTGCTTCGGCACGTCCGTGCCGGTGGGGCCTCCGGCCGCGCGGAGATCGCGCGGCTCACCGGTCTCTCGATCCAGGCGGTGAGCAACATTACCGGCGAGCTCCTATCCGACGGCTGGCTGCGCGAGAGCGGACGGCGCTCCGAAGGGCGGGGCCAGCCGGCCAAGCAATACGTCCTCGAGCCGTCGGGCGGCTATGCGCTCGGGCTGGAGTTGCGGCCGGACGCGCTGCTGATCGCCCTTGTGGACCTCGATGGCGTCGCGCGGTTCACGCGTCGGGAAACACTGGAAGACGCCTCGCCGGGCGCCGTCGACGGTCAGGTCCGTCGGCTCCGCGATGCGGCTCTCAAGATCAGCGGCATCGATGCGTCGCGGTTGATCGGGGCGGGCGTCGTGATGCCCGGCCCGTTCGGCGAGACCGGCCTGCGGGGTGCGGCGTCGGACCTGCCGGACGGCTGGGGTGCGCTCGATCCCGCCCTGTGGTTCGAGGCCGCCCTCGGGGTGCCGACGCTGATCGAGAACGACGCGAACGCGGCCGCGACGGGCGAGCGGATGTGGGGCGTCGCCAAGGGCCTCGACAGCTACGCCTTCATTTATTTCGGCCGCGGCCTCGGGCTCGGTCTCGTCGCCAATGGCGTTCTCCTGCGCGGTGCGCGGGGCAATGCGGGCGAGATCGGCCACATACCCGTTCAGGCGAACGGCCGGCTGGTGCCGCTCGAAGAGATCGTCAGCCGTCTCGCCTTGTCGCGCCGGCTGGACGCGGCGTCCGACAGCGAAGCGATCGCCGCTCTCCACGCGGCTGCGGACCCGACGCTGGATGGATGGATCGCGGAGGCGGCCTCGGCGCTGGGCCAGGCGGTGCGAACCATCGAAAACCTCTTCGATCCCGAAACGGTCATCGTCGGCGGCGCCATGCCGGACAGCGTTCTTGACGACCTGATCGCCCGTGTGCGGCTCAGCGATGCGTCCGTCACCCACCACGGCATGCGGACCGTGCCGCGCCTGCTGCGAGGTGCGTCTGGCCGGCTGACCGCCACGCTCGGCGGTGCGGCGCTCGTGCTCGACCGCGCCTTCACGCCGCATCTCAACAGCGCCGATCTCTAGGACTCATATGCCCCTAACCGCCCCGCAGCGCATCGCCGAGGAACGGTCTCATCCACGCATCGTCTCGCTCTGGCAAGCGCTGACGGCATTGCGATCCACGGTCGGCTTCCTGCAATCAGGTGCCCATCCGGACGACGAGACCTCGGCGATGTTGGCCGCGCTCAGGTTCCGCGACGGGTTCGACATCGCCTATGTCTGCTCGACGCGGGGCGAGGGCGGGCAGAACGATATCGGCCGAGAGGCGACGCGCGATCTCGGCACGCTGCGAACCGCCGAGATGGAGCGTGCGGCCGATGTGCTCGACATGCGGCTTCATTGGCTGTCGACGAGCCCCGACGACACGATCTTCGACTTCGGCTTCTCCAAGTCCGGAACCGAGACGATGCGCAAATGGGGGCGCGAGCGGACGCTCGATCGCTTCGTCCACGTCTTGCGCACCGAAAAACCGGACATTCTCTGCCCGACCTTCCTCGATGTCCCGGGCCAGCACGGCCACCACCGCGCGATGACCGAGGCCGCCCACCTCGTCATGGACCTCGCCGCCGACCCCAGTACAGAGGTCGGCGACCTGCCGCCGTGGACGGTCTCGAAGCTCTACCTTCCTGCCTGGGGCGGAGGCGGGTCCGCCTATGACGACGAGGCGCCACCTCCCGAGGCCACGGTGACGGTGAAGGCCAGCGGCGTCGATCCGGTCACGGGCTTCAGCTACGAGCGGATCGGCCAGCAGTCGCGCGCCTTCCATGCGACGCAGGGCATGGGCCGCTGGGTCCCCGCCGGCGAGGAGCGCGACTGGCCCCTGCACCTTGTACGCAGCGCGGTCGCAGGGTCCGGCACGGACCTCTCCACCGGACTGCCGGCAACGCTCGCCGATCTCGGCGTCGCTGCCGCGCAAACCGCTATCGAGGAGGCGATCGACGCTTTCCCGAACGGCCCGGCGATCGTCGCCGCTCTGGCGGCGGCTATGACACACGTTCAGAACGCCATGCCGGTCGCGGCGCCCGAACACCATCACCGTCTCCGCCGCAAGGAAGCGCAGCTTGCGCGCGCGATCCGATTGGCCGCCGGCGTCGACGTTCACGTACGCTCGTCAACGGACGTGCTCCGGCCGGGCGGGACGAGCGGCGTAGACGTGGAAATCCGCACGGCTGCGGGAGCGATCACGACGCATCGCATCGTCGTGCCCGACGGATGGACGACCGATGGTACGTCCCTGACCGTGGCAGCCGACGCGCCGCCCACCATTGCCTATCCGAACGCATACGACCCGCTCCGCCCCCGCGCGCCATATCTCGAAGTCGAAACGCGTGTCGCAGACGTCACCGCGACGACCCGCCATGGCTTCGAAGTGGAGCCGCTGGTGCTGCCGCGCCGGTCCGCAACGCTTACACCGCAGACGGCGCTCCTCAACCTGGCGGGCAAGGCGCGCAGCGTCCGCATCGCGCTCTCGGACATGAAGCCGGACGCCGCCGCGCCCGCCTTCGACACTCCGGCAGGCTGGACGGCGGTGGGGGAGAGCGCCGACATCGTCCTCACCGCGCCGGCTGACCTGACGCCCGGGCTCTACGCAGTGCCGCTCCTGCTCGACGGCGAGGCCACCCTCAGCACGCGCCGCATTGCCTATCCCCACGTCGCGCCTCGGTTGCGGACCTATCCCGCCGTCCTGAACCTGCGTGCGGTCGATGTCGCGGTGCCGGATGCACGGATCGGCTATGTCGGTGGCGGCAACGACAACGTGCTGCATTGGCTGAGGGCGATCGGATGCGACGCCCGCCCACTCGATGATGCGGACCTCGCCGGAGATGCGCTCGATAACCTTGACACGCTCGTCGTCGGCGTCTTCGCCCTGCGGACCCGTCCCGCCCTTCGCGCGATGATGGACAGTATCCATGCCTGGATCGAGGCGGGCGGCAATTTTGTCACGCTCTACCACCGCCCCTCCGACGCGTGGGACGCGGACGCGGTCCCGCCGAGGCGCCTCGCGATCGGTACGCCGTCGTTGCGCTGGCGCGTGACGGACGAGGCGGCGGACGTCGAGCATCTCGCGCCCCACCACCCGCTTCTGACGACGCCGAATCCCATCGGCCCGGACGATTGGGCCGGCTGGCACAAGGAGCGCGGGCTCTACTTCGCGAGCGCGTGGGACGACGCCTACACGCCGCTCCTCTCCATGGCCGATCCCGGCGAGGCGCCGCATGAGGGCGCGCTTCTCAGTGCGGCGATTGGCGTCGGGCGGCATACCCACTGTGCCCTGATCCTTCACCACGAGATGGAGATGCTCACCGTGGGTGCCTTCCGGCTGACGGCCAATCTCGTCGCCTCCGCGCGCTGACGGCGATGGCGTGCGCGATGGCGACGTCGGCCCGCGACAACCGCATCGCGTCCGTCTGGCTCATCGCGGACATGTCGCTCAACATCGTCGCATTGACGATCGTGAAGGCGATGGGCGCCGACTATCCCGCCTTGCAACTCGTCTTCCTGCGAGCCGCGATGGGCCTCGCACTGATCCTCCCCTGGGCCTGGCGGCGGCGCGCAGCCTTCGCCACCATCGATCGCCTGCCCGTGCACGCGCTTCGCATAGCGCTCTCGATCGTGACGCTCGGTACCAGCTTCTTCGCGATCGCGCGGCTTCCCTTCGCCCTCTTCACGGCCATCAATTTCACTCGCCCGCTTCTCCTGATGGCGATGGCCGCCATCCTCCTGGGCGAGCGGATCGGCCGGCCGCGCTGGCTGGCGGCCGGGGTCGGGCTCGTCGGTGCGATGATCGCTATCGAGCCGTGGCGCGGTCCCTGGACCGGCGCAGCGCTCCTAGGTGTCGCCGCGCTCGGCGTGACGGTCCTGTCCGGCACGGCCGCCATCATCGCCACCCGTCACCTCAAGGGCACCCCGAGCGTAGTGATGATGGTTTTCTATACGGCCGGCCTCATGCTCGGCTCGCTGCCCTTCGTCGCGGTCGATTGGCATCCGGTCGCGCCTGAGCACTGGCCCCTCCTCCTGGCCATCGGCATTTTCGCCCAAAGCGCTCAGTTCTGCTTCCTCAACGCGCATTGGCTGGGAGATGCCGGCGTGCTCGGCCCCGTGTCCTATGCCAGCCTCATTCTCTCGGCCCTAGCAGGCTATCTCGTCTTCGCGGAAGTCCCGAGTGCCGGCATGATCCTAGGTGCCACCGTCATTGTCGCCGCGTCCTTCCAGGCTTCACGCTCCGGGTGAGGCGCGCTCACGGGCTGGCGCTTTGCTGGCCTCAACGGCCGGCTTCATCCTTCGTACCGGACCCCGTGCCAGAAGCCGGGGCGGGTCTCGGTGAGGTCGCCCATGCCGGCGCGCTCGAGGAAGCGGGCGGCCTCGGCGTCAGCGGCATCGAGAACGGCGGTCTCGTCTACGCTTAGAACCTCGCGGTTTCGCATCAGCACGCGGCCGTCGACGACGACATCGCTCACATCGTTGCCATTCGCAAAATAGACGACGCGCATGACGGGCATGTTGAAGGGCGCAAGGTGCGGGCGGGCCAGGTCTACGAGGGTCACGTCAGCCTTCTTGCCGACCTCCAGCGATCCGATATCGGCGTCCATGCCCAAGGCCACCGCGCCGTCGATCGTGCACATGGCGAGCGTACGGCCGGGCGGAAGCCAGTCGGGATCGCGGTGGTGCGTGCGGTGATAGTGCATCGCCTGCTGCATGTGGCGGAACATGTCGGCGGAGCGGTCTGGCGCCGTCGCGTCCGATCCAAGCGCGACGGTGACGCCGCGTTCCATCATCTCGGTCGCCGGGCACCGCCCCATGATCGACGCGACCGCACTCGGGTTGTGAGCGATACGGGTGTCGGTGTCGGCGACGATGGCGATCTCCTCCTCCGTCAGTCCGATGGAATGGGAGAGGAGCGCGTCCGGGCCCAACAGTCCCAATTCATGTGCGATGGCGACACTGCCGGCCTGGTGTCCATCCTGCGTAAAGATAGTGCCGGTCTCGCGTGAGATCGCGCGGGCCTCGACCGCTTGCTCCTTCGCTTCCTTGAGGAGGGCCGCATCGAGTTCAGCGGCGTGCTCCTTGCGGATTGTTGGTGTCAGCATGGCCATACCGATACGGCGACCGTTCGAGCCGTGCCAGCGGGCGATGAGGTCGCGGCAGGTGGCCATCTGATCTGCGAAGGAGACGGGGCGGTCCTTGCGATCGTCGCCGTTCCAGTCGGCATAGGTCCGCGGGTAGGGCGGCCGGGTCGAGCCGATGGCAACGACGGAACGGGTGCCGACCTCCAACACGCCGTCGACATGCGCGTCGCCATATTCCGGCGCGTCCGTCCGCATGATGGAATCGCCGCCGCCGAGGAGCGAGACGCCCGTCGTGACGCCGAAGCGAAGGCGCTCCACCGCGGCCAGCTGGGCTTCCGCGCGCCAGAAGGCCGGAGTGGAGGCGACGGTGTAGGCGATCTCGCAGGCCTTGTACCAAACGTCGTGCCGTTCGCCGCCAAAGGTCTTGATGAGGCCGTGGCCGGCATGGGCGTGGGCGTCGACGAGGCCCGGGAGGACGGCCTTGCGGCGCGCGTCGATGGTCTCGGGCGCTTCGTGCTCCGCCGTGATCTCTTCGGTCGTGCCGATGGCAACGATGCGGTCGCCGGTGATGGCGAGCGCGCCGTCCTCGATGACGCGGCGCTCCGGGTCCATCGTGATGATGGTGCCGTGAAGGATCAGGATATCGGCCATGGGGGCTCCGGCGTTGTGTCTTGAGGCGCGGCGGCGTCGAGCGCGTCGAGCCGGGGGATGAGATCGAGAAGCTCACGCGTGTAGGGGTCGCCAGGGGTCTCGAAGAGCGTGTCGGCGTCGGCCAGCTCGCAGATGCGGCCCGCCCGCATGACGGCCACACGGTCACACATCTGGCGAATGACCGGCAGGTCGTGGCTGATGAGAACGAGGGTAAGGCCGTAGGTGTCCTTGAGGTCCTTCAGCAGATTGAGGATCTGCGCCTGCACCGATACATCGAGCGCCGACGTCGGCTCGTCGCAGACGAGGACGCTCGGGCGGGAGGCGATGGCGCGCGCGATCGAGATGCGCTGGCGCTGGCCGCCCGAGAAGGCGTGCGGAAACCGCGCGCCGGCCGAGCGTTCGAGGCCGACGTCTTCCAGAAGCGCCGCGGCTTGCTCGCGCGCTTCGGCGCGGCTTCCGGCCAGCCCGTGATGGAGGAGCGGTTCGGCGACGATGTCCTGAACCCGCATCCGGGCGTTGAGCGAGGCGTAGGGGTCCTGGAAGACCATCTGCATGCGCCGCCGCGCCCTCGCGAGGCCGCCGGAAGCAAGATCGATGCCCTCGAAGGAGACGCTGCCGGATGTCGGCGCGAGGAGCCCGACGAGGGCGTTCGCGATGGTCGACTTGCCGGAGCCCGATTCGCCGACGAGCCCGAAGGTCTCGCCGCGGTCGACGGTGAAGGACACGTCGTCGACGGCGCGGAACGGCTTCGCGCGGCGCAACCAACCGCCTTCTCCAAAGGCGATGACGAGGTCGCGCACCTCGATGGGCGGGCCCTCGGGGAAGGGCTCCGGGTCGGCGGCGCGAAGGATGGGTGCGGTGCGAGGGGCCGGCTCGATCTCGCCGTCGCCCTCGATGAAGTCGATGCGCGGGAACCGGTCGAGAACTCGGCCGAGGCGCGGAACGGCGGCGATGAGACTGCGCGTGTAGGCGTGTTCCGGCGCGCCGAGGACGCGGGCGGTCGGCCCGGTCTCGACGACCTGCCCGCGATACATCACCGTGACCCGGTCGGCGGTCTGGGCGATGACGCCGATATTGTGCGTCACCAGAAGGACGCCGGTCCCCTGACGCTTGCACAGATCACGCAGGAGATCGAGGATCTGCGCCTGGACCGAGACGTCGAGCGCCGTCGTCGGTTCGTCCGCGACGACGAGGCGCGGCCGACACGCCAGCGCCATCGCGATGACGACGCGCTGGCGCATGCCGCCCGAGAAATGATGCGGATATTGGTCCAGCCGTCGCTCGGGATCGGGGATGCCGACGGAGTTGAGAAGCTCGATCGAGCGCGCGCGGATGGCGCGGGCGTCGAGGTCGCGGTGGAAGCGCAGCGTTTCGGCCAGCTGCGCGCCGATCGTGAAGAGCGGATTGAGGGCGGTCAGCGGATCCTGAAAGATCGCGCCGACGTCTCGACCGCGCACGAGCACGTGCTCTTCGTGGCGCTCCGCGTGGCCGACGGTGCGAAGCTCCCGCCCCTCGAAACGCATCGTACCGCCCGTGATGCGCCCGGGCGCCTCGAGCCCCAGAATGGCGGAGCCGAGCGTCGACTTGCCGGCACCCGACTCGCCGACGAGGCCGTGAATCTCGCCGGGCTCGATGGAGAGGTTCGCGCCCCGTACGGCCATGAGGTCCGCTTGCCCGACGCGCGAGAAGGCGATGTCGAGGTCCCGAATTTCGAGGAGGGGCGCAGTCAGACCTTTGTCGTCCGCCATCATCGCAGCTTCGGATTGAGATAGTCGCGAAGGAAATCGCCGATGACGTTCATGCAAAGAACGAGCGTGACGAGGGTCAGCGACGGAAAGACAACGACCCACCAGATGCCGGAGAACAGGAACTCGTTGCCGATCCTGATGAGGGTACCGAGGCTCGGGCTCGTCGGCGGCAGGCCTACGCCGAGGAAGGAGAGCGTCGCTTCGGTGAGGATCGCGAGCGCGAGGTTGATCGTGCCGATGACGAGGATCGGCGAGAGGATATTGGGCAGGATGTGCCGGCGCATGATCGTGGGCGCAGAGAGGCCCATGACGCGGGCGGCGCGAATGTAGTCGCGCTTGGCCTCGACCATCGTGGAGCCGCGCACGGTGCGGGCGTATTGCACCCATTCGTTGATCGCGATGGCGAGGATGAGAACGAGCGGCGCCAGCTCCAGGTAGCGCGAGGCCGACATCAGCCCGCGCGCGATGCCGCTGACCAGAAGGGCGATCAGGATGGTCGGGAAGGAGAGGATGACGTCTGCGACGCGCATCACGACTGCATCGACAATTCCTTCGAAATAGCCCGCGACGAGGCCGAGCGTGCAGCCGATCAGCGCCGAGATCAGCACGGCGGCGAGGCCGATCGTGACCGACAGGCGCGTGCCGTAGAGAATGCCCGAGAGGACGTCCCGCCCTTGCGCGTCCGTACCGAGCCAGAAGCGCGGATCGCCGCCCGCCATGAAGGCCGGAGGCAATTCGCTGTCCATCAGGTTGAACGAGCCGACGGTGAAGGGCTCGTGCGGCGCGACCCATGGGGCAAGGTAGGAAGGTAAGAGGATCACCAGCAGCACCGCGGCCGCGACGATGACGCGCGGCGCGGCGCGCACGGCGCGGCGGAACTCCCACCATCCGCCCGATCCGGACTCTGGCCGGGGCGCGAGCGCGGTGTACGTCACGACGCGCCGCCCGTCCGCAGGCGAGGGTCGACGACGGCGTAGAGAATGTCGACCACCGTATTGACGGTCACGAAGACGACGCCGACGAAGACGAGATAGGCGGCCATTACGGGCACGTCGACATAAGTGACGGCCTGTATGAAGAGGAGGCCGAGCCCCGGCCATTGGAACACCGTCTCGGTGACGATCGAGAAGGCGATGAGCGAGCCGACCTGCATGCCCGTCACGGTGATGACCGGCATCAGCGCGTTCTTGAGGGCGAGGCGCGTGTTGATCCAGGGCTTGGGCAGTCCGCGCGCGTGGGCGAAGCGGATGTAGTCGCTGGAGAGCACGTCCAGCATCTCCGCGCGAACGAGCCGCATGACGAGCGTGAGCTGATAGAGCGCGAGAGTGATCCCAGGAAGGATGAGCGCCTTTAGCCCCGAGACGGTCAGGAAACCCGTCGTCCACCAGCCGACCCGAACGGTCTCGCCGCGCCCGAAGGACGGCAGCCATTTCAACGTGACGGCAAAGACGAGGATGAGAAGGATTCCGGTGACGAAGGTCGGCAGCGAGATGCCGACGAGCGAGGTCGTCTGGATCGACTGTGCCAGCCATCCGCGTGGACGTAGCGCCGAGACGATGCCGAGCGGAATGCCAAGCGCGAGAGAGAGTGTCGCGGCTACGAAAACGAGTTCCAGCGTCGCCGGCAACCGTTCCAGAACCATGTCCGCGACCGGCCGCCCGTTGCGGTAGCTGAGACCGAAATCGCCCTGAGCGGCATTGGTCGCGAAGCGGGCGTATTGGACGAGCGCCGGATCGTTGAGGCCGAGGCTGTCGCGCAGGGCCTCGCGCTCGGCCACGCTCGCATCCTCCCGCGTCATGCCGGCTATGGGGTCGCCGACATAGCGGAACATCAGGAAGGCGACGGCGCTGACCGCGATCAGAACCAGAAGCGCCTGGCCGAGCCGGCGCAGGAGAAAGCCGGACATCGCGGCCTTCTCCCTCCCGCGAGCCCTACTCTTCGATCCGGTCCCACCACAGGCGGACGAACTCATCCGGATATTGCGTGACCTCGACGCCCTCGCGCGCGGCCCAGGAAAGCGGCTGCTGATGCAACGGAATGTAGGCGACCTCCTCGCGGGCGATGGCGAGCGCCTCTTTCAGCATCCCGACCCGCGCCTCCTCGTCGAGTTCCACCGCCGCGGCCTTGGCCAGCTCGTCGACACGCGCGTTCGTGAAGCCGTTCGGGTTGTTGCCGCCTAGGTCGCTGCCCTCCTCGCGCGTCGCGAGGAGGCTGGACAGAACGCTGTAGCCGTCCATGGGTGGCAGGGTGGCCCAGCCGATCATGTACATGTCCGTCTCGGCCTTATCGACCTTGGGAAAGTGGTTGGCCTTGGTCTGCGTCGTCAGGTCGGTCTCGATACCGGCTTGCGCGAGCATGCCGGCGATCGCGACGCATATCGCCTCGTCGTTGACATAGCGATCGTTCGGGCAGTCGAGGCCGACGGTGAAGCCATCGGGGAAGCCAGCCTCCGCCATCAGCGACTTGGCCAGCTCAGGGTCGTAGGCGAAGCGCTCGTCATTCGCCTCGTCATAGCCTGGCACCGGCGGTGCGACGAGTGTGCCGGTATTGCGGGACTTGCCGCGCATGATCCGCTCGCCGATAGCATCCATGTCGATGGCGTGCGCCACCGCACGGCGCACGCGAACATCCTTCAAGGGGTTCTCGCCGGAGCCCGGCATGGCGTGGAGCTCGTCGCGGCCATGGTTGAGCCCGAGCATGATGAGCCGAAGCGCCGGCTCCTCGATCACCTTGAAGCCCGGTGCCGCCTCGATCCGGGCGACGTCCTGCAGCGGCGTCGGGAAGATGAGATCGACCTCGCCGGAGAGCAGAGCGGCGACGCGCGTCGCATCCGACTGGATCGGCGTGATGACGACCTCGTCGAGATTGTGCTCGGCCTCGTCCCACCAATCCGCGTTTGCGCTGAGGACGATGCGCTGGTCCGGGGCGTAGGACGAAAGGGAGAACGGGCCGGTGCCCATGGCGTTGGTCGAGGCGAACGTCGTCGTGCCGGTCGTGATGTTGCCGGGGGCCGAGGCGTCGTTGGCCTCCATCCACTCTGCGTCCATCATGAAGATGCCGGTGAGGTCGTTGAGGAGGAGCGGATAGGGCCCCGCCATGTCGAACTCGACCGTAAGGTCGTCGATCTTCCGCACGCCTTCGATGTTGGCGGCGTTTCCCTTGGCCCGCGCGTCGGGGTTCTTCAGCCGCTCGATGGAGGCGACGACATCGTCCGCCGTGAACGGATTGCCGTTGTGGAAGGTCACTCCTTCGCGCAGTTGGAACCGATAGACGGTGTCGGAGACTCGCTCCCAGGACGTAGCGAGGGCTGGCTCGATCTCCAGGGTCTTCGAGCGCCGGACGAGCGGCTCGTAGACGTGGCTGAGGATATTGGACGTGAAGCTCTCGGTGTGGGCGTAGGGATCGAAGGTCGCGACATCGCCGGGCGTCGCCAGCCGAAGCGTCGCGGCGGAGGCGAGGGCGGTCGTCCCGAAAAGGATGGCACTGGTGCAGCCGATGACGGCGAAGGTTTTTCGTAGGGATGGAAGAATGGGGGAGGTCATGATCGCGAGGCTCTCCAGCAAGGACGGCGTCAGGGCGACAGCGCCGTGCCGCTATGGAAAGGCGCCTCCGTGTTTAAGGTCAAGGACGGTCGTCCTATAGACGCGACGACTGGAATCGATCGCTGAACGTCGTGCTCGACAGAGGAAATGGCAATGCGAACCAACGGCTTATGGGTGGAGGGATCGTTGCTGATCCGGTGAGTTCGAAAGCGCGCTTCATAAGTTCTGCGAATGTCAGGAATCGAAGTTTAATAGATGTTCGAACGAGCCGGCAGTGCGCTCGGGCCTGCGGTGCAGGTAGCAACGGGCTACGACGACGAGCAGACGGCCGCTGTTCAAATTATAACCTCTAATGATGAAAGGGCCCTACTTTTCATCGTCCTTTGAATTGCTGCACTGCCGGACCGCCGCTAGCGTCGACGACCACGGTCCAAGACGGACTCAAAGGTGCGCGGACGCCGCGCGCCGCCTTTCCGCAACAGGAGACGCCGATATGTTCCGAATTCCGAACCGCACCGCTCACGCGTCGCTAGTGGCAGGAGCGCTTGGCCTCGCCGTGGTCGCCTCGGCACACGCTCAGGAGAGCTACAACGTCGCGCTGGACGGTACGTTCGCACCCCACGCCATGCCCAAGCTCGGCGGCGGCATCGAAGGCTTCAACGTCGATCTCACGAACGCCATCGCGGAGCGGATGGGCATCGCCATTGACATCACCCCGGCGCAGTTCTCCGGGCTGCTGCCCGCCATGCAAGCCGGTACCTACGACTTCATCGTGGCGCCCACGACGATCACAGAGGAGCGTGCGGAAGCCATGCTGTTCTCGGAGGGCTACCTGGACACGGACTATCAGTTCGTCGTCCCCGCCGGGACCGAGGAAATCACCGATCTGGCGCAGCTTGAGGGCAAGGTGCTCGCCGTGAACAAGGGCTCGGCCTATGACAGCTGGGCACGAGAGAACGCCGAGCAGTACGGCTGGACGGTCGAGAGCTACGGCACCAACACCGATGCGGTGCAGGCCGTGCTTTCGGGCCGCGCCGACGCCAATGTCGCGGGCAATACGGTCTCCGCTTGGGCCGTCAAGCAGAACCCGGCGCTGCAACTCTCCTATCTCGTCGATACCGGCCTCGTCTGGGGCATGCCCTTCCGCAAGGACGATGCGGAGACGCGCAACCGCATCGAGGCCGTGATCGAATGCCTCAAGATGGACGGCACGATCGCCGCGCTGTCGGAAAAGTGGTTCAACGTCACGCCGGCAGCCGATAGCGCGGCGGTCACCGTCGTGCCGGGGTTCGGCCAGCCAGGCTTTCCGGGATATGACGAAGCCGAGCACGAGATGGCCTGCGAGTAGGATATCGACGCACATCGCGACGACCCACCGATGAACGCCTTCACGTATTCGGGCGCTAAGAGCGACGCAGGAGCCGTGGCCGGTGTCGGGGAGGGCGCCGCCGCCACTGCGCGAGTTTCGGCGCCTGCCATTCTCCAGATAACCGCTCTCCATAAGCACTATGGCGATCTGCATGTGCTGAAGGGCGTCGATCTCGCGGTGGCCGAGGGCGAGATGGTCTTCCTCATCGGCCCGTCCGGCTCCGGCAAGAGCACATTGCTACGCTGCTGCAATCGGTTGGAGGAGCCCGATTCGGGCGAGATCGTGCTGGAGGGCGCGCCGATCACGGGCGCGGGCGTCGATCTCAACGCGGCGCGCAAGCGCATCGGCATGGTCTTCCAGTCCTTCAACCTCTATCCGCACAAGACCGCGCTCGGCAACGTGACGCTGGCGCTGCGCAAGGTGGCCAAGCTCTCCAAGGTTGAGGCCATAGCGCAGGGCCGCGCCGCGCTCGACGATGTGGGGTTGGCGGACAAGGCCGACGCCTATCCCGCAAATCTCTCCGGCGGCCAGCAGCAGCGCGTCGCCATCGCGCGGGCGCTGGCGCTGAAACCCCGCGTCATGCTCTTCGACGAGCCGACCTCCGCGCTTGACCCCGAACTCGTCGGCGACGTCCTCGAGGTGATGCGCGCCGTACGGCGGGCCGGGATGACCATGCTCGTCGTCAGCCACGAGATGCGCTTCGCGCAGGAGGCGGCCGACCGGGTCGCCTTCATGGATGGCGGCGTCATCGTGGAGGAGGGGACGCCGGACGCTATCTTCGGTTCGCCGCGCGAGGTGCGCACGCAAGCCTTCCTCTCGCGCGTCTCGCAGTAGGGCCCGCGCATGAACCAGTGGGAGCGCTTCCTCGATACCTTCTTCAACGGACCCGTGATCGAGCGCTACGCCCCCTCGATCTTGCAGGGGATGGTCGTCACGCTTGAGCTGGCGCTGCTCGTCGTCCTGACCGGCGTCGCCCTCGGCCTATTGCTGGCATGCCTTCGCGCCTATCGCTTCCGGATCGCCAGCCTTCTCATCGTCATCTTCGCCGATGTGCTGCGCGCGCTGCCGCCCCTCGTTCTCATCCTGATCGTCTATTTCGGTCTGCCGTCCCTAGGCATCCGGCTCTCGGCCTTCGTCGTGATCTGGGTCGTGCTGGCGCTGGCGCTGGGCGCCTTTGCCGAGGAAATTTTCTGGGCCGGCATCCTCTCCATCGACAAAGGCCAGTGGCAGGCGGCGCGCTCGACCGGCCTCGGCTTCACGCAGACGCTGGCCTATGTGGTCGTCCCCCAGGCCTTCCGCCTGACGCTGCCGCCGCTGACCAATAGGGCCATCGCGATCACCAAGTCGACGGCGCTCGGCATGGTGATCGGTCTGCCCGACATCCTGGGGCAGGCAACGACCGCGCAATCCTTTTCCGGTAACGCCTCGCCTCTGGTCCTGGCGGCCGTGGCCTATGTCGCGCTCTTCCTGCCCCTCGTCGTCGCCTCGCGCGTCCTCGAAGGGCGGATCCGCTGGAGCCACGCCTGAGATGGAGGCCTTCCGCTCCCAGTTCCTGGACTTCGGGATCATGGTCCAGGCCTGGCCGATTCTGATGTCGGGTCTCGGCATGACCGCACTCATCTGCGTCATCGTCATTCCGCTGGGTCTCGCGGGCGGGCTCGCGACGGCGCTGGCCTCGCTGTCCGCCAACCGCGCCATTCGCTGGACGGCGATCGCCTTCGTCGACTTCTTCCGCGCCGTGCCGCCGCTAGTGCTTCTCATCTTCGTCTATTCGGGACTCCCCTTCGCCGGCCTTCGCCTCAGTCCGTTGGAGGCCGTCGCCATCGGCTTCCTTCTCAACAACGCGGCCTATTACGGCGAGGTCTACCGCGCCGGCATCCTCTCCGTCGGCACCGGCCAGACGGAAGCCGCACGATCGACGGGGCTGACCTCCGTCCAGGCGCTCGTCCACGTCGTGCTGCCGCAAGCCGTGCGGAACGTCCTGCCGGACCTCGTCTCCAACACGGTCGAGGTCGTCAAGCTGACCTCGCTCGCCAGCGTCGTCTCGCTCGCCGAGCTGCTCTATTCGGCCGACATGGCGCGCTCGGTGACCTACAACGCCTCTCCCATCGTCGCGGCGGCGGGGCTCTATCTTGTCATCCTGTGGCCGCTCGTGCGGCTCGTCAGCCGGTTGGAGCGGCGGGCTGCGGTGTGACGCGGCCGGGCCATTCATCGAACACCGTCCATCAAGGGACCCAAGAGGGCTTCATGAGACCGATCACCATAGGAGCCGCCCAGATGGGGCCGATCCAGCGCGGCGATGACCGGGCTGGCGTCATAGCGCGCATGGTCGCGCACCTGGAGGACGCCGCGGCGAGAGGCTGCGACCTCGTCGTCTTTCCCGAACTGGCGCTGACCACCTTCTTCCCGCGCTGGCTGATGGAGGACGGGGAGGTCGACGCCTGGTTCGAGCGAGAGGTTCCGGGCCCGGATACGCAGGCCCTCTTCGACGCGGCGACGCGTCTCAACCTCGCGATGTCCTTCGGCTATGCCGAGCTGACACCGGACGGGCACCATTTCAACACCGCGATTCTGACCGACAAGACCGGAGCAATCGTCGGAAAATACCGCAAGGTCCATCTGCCCGGGCACAGCGAGTACGATCCGGAGCGCGCCTTCCAGCATCTGGAGAAGCGGTATTTCGAACCCGGAGACCTCGGCTTCCCCGTCTGGTCTGCCCTCGGCGGCCGGATCGGCATGTGCATCTGCAACGATCGCCGTTGGCCGGAGACCTATCGCGTGATGGGCCTCCAGGGCGTCGAGATGGTCGTTCTCGGCTACAACACGCCGGCGGTGAACAGCCAGAACGACGCCGAAGGGCCGGAGGAGCGGCTCTTCCACAACCGGCTCGTCATTCAGGCCGGTGCCTATCAGAACGCGACCTGGGTCGTCGCCGTCGCCAAGGCGGGCGACGAGGACGACCACCGGCTCATAGGCGGAAGTCTCATCGTCGACCCTGAAGGTCGCATCGTCGCGGAGGCGAAGACCGAGGGCGACGAGCTTCTGGTCCATACCTGCGATCTCGACGCGACGCGGTTCGGCAAGAGCACCATATTCGACTTCGCCCGCCATCGCCGGATCGAGCATTACGGCCTCATCACCGCGCGAACCGGCGTGGAGAGCGACGATACGCCTCCGGCACGAGCCTCGGCGTGAGCTCCGGCGACCCTGCGAGCGAGACCTTCGTCTTCGCGGAGATGGCGCCCTACGAGCGCTACAAGATGCTCTGCGCCTGCGTCGTGCCGCGCCCCATCGCCTGGATCACGACGATCGACGCGCAGGGCATCGTCAACGCCGCGCCCTTCAGCTTCTTCAACGTCTTTGCGGAGGAGCCGGCGCTCGTCATCATCGGCATCGATCGCAAGAAGGACGGTGCCGTGAAGGACACGATCGTCAACATCGAAGCCTCCAACGCCTTTACCGTGAACCTCGCCGACATGGCCTCCATCGATGCGCTCGTCGCCACCGCCGCCCTCTTTCCGCCCGGCGATGGAGAGCCGGATGCGCTGGGGCTGCGACTGGAAGCCGGGCGCACGTCGCGGGTCCCGCGCCTTGCCGAAGCGCCGGTCTCGCTCGAATGCCGGCTCTTCGAGCTGCGCGAGCTGTCGGAGACCCGCCACCTCGTTCTTGGGGAAGTGGCCGCGCTCATCAGCAAGCCCGGCGTCTACGACCCGGCCACCCTGCGCATAGACCCTGACGCCTACCACCCGATCGCCCGCCTCCACGGTGCCTATTACGCCGGGCTCGGTCCCGCATTCGAGCGTCCGGTGCCCGACTGGACGGACGCCATGGACGCCGCCGCGAGCGGCGCTTACGCTCCCGGCTCTCAGCCGATCAACCACCGCTCCGAGGAGAGCCTCACGTGACGTCTCATCTGCTCGACGAGAGCGCCTCCGGCGTCTTCATCATTTCCGCGACGCCGTTCGAGGAGAATGGCGCGGTCGATCACGACAGCCTCGACCGGCTGACCGACTTCTATCTCGGTCACGGGGTGTCTGGGATCACGATCCTCGGGATGATGGGCGAGGCGCCGAAGATGACCGGCGAGGAGTCGGCGTCCATCGTGCGGCGCGTGCTGGGGCGTGTGGACGGGCGCGTGCCGGTCGTGGTCGGCGTCTCGAATGCCGGCCTCGACAATCTGGTCGGACTGGCTCGCTTGGCCATGGACGAGGGCGCGGCCGGCGTCATGGTCGCGCCGCAAGCCGCCGCCAAGACCGAGGCTGGCGTCGAGGCCTATTTCGGTGCCGTCACGAAGGCGCTGGGCCCGAACGTTCCAGTTGTCTATCAGGATTTCCCGCTGACGACGAACATGCCGATCTCCGCCGGCGGCTTCACCCGCATCGTCGAGGCCTGCCCGAGCGTGGTGATGCTGAAGCACGAGGATTGGCCCGGGCTCCCCAAGCTCACGCAGGTGCGCGAGACCGCGGAGAACGTCGGCGCCCGGCGGGTCTCGATACTGTGCGGCAATGGCGGTCTTTATCTGCCGCAGGAGCTGGCCAGGGGTGCCGACGGCGCGATGACAGGCTTCGCCTATCCGGAAATGCTTGTCCAGGTCGTGGCGCGGACACGGGCCGGCGATGTCGACGGCGCGGAAGACCTCTTTGACGCCTACCTGCCCCTCGTCCGCCACGAGCAGCAGCCCGGCTTCGGCCTCGCGGTTCGAAAGGAGGTCCTGCGCCGCCGCGGCGTCATCGCCTCTGCCAAATGTCGTGCACCCGGGCCGAGCATCGACAAGACCGGAAACGAGGAGCTTACCCGGCTCATGGACCGGCTGGAGCGCCGGCTCGCGGACCTCGGCACGCCGTTGCGAGACGCGGCGGAATGAGCGGCGGCTGGATGGGGGCGGACGCCTTCGACCTCGTCGTGAAGGGCGGCACCGTCGTGACCGCCTCCGACACCTTCCGCGCGGATATCGGCGTGACGGACGGGAAGGTCGCGGCCCTTGCCCTCGGCCTGCCGGACGGACGCGAGACCGTCGACGCGGCGGGGTTGCACGTCCTCCCCGGCGGCATCGAGAGCCACGCCCATATCGAGCAGGAGTCAGCGACGGGTGCGATGACGTCGGAC
The DNA here is from genome assembly GCA_963799285.1 of uncultured Alphaproteobacteria bacterium. Lineage (GTDB taxonomy): Bacteria > Pseudomonadota > Alphaproteobacteria > Rhizobiales > CAWCWK01 > CAWCWK01. The sequence continues at coordinate 1,806,175 of CAWCWK010000004.1, read as the reverse complement.
GACTATCTGTCGGGCTCCATCTCCGCGCTTCACGGCGGCAACACGACCATCATTCCCTTCGCCGCCCAGCACCGGGGCATGGGCGTGACCGAGACGCTCGAAACGTACCACGAGCGGGCGCGCAAGTCGGTCGTCGATTACTCCTTCCACCTCATCGTGTCGGACCCGACCGAGACCGTCCTGCGGGAGGAGCTACCCCGCGCCTTCGACGGCGGCATCACCTCGTTCAAGGTCTTCATGACCTATGACAAGATGATCGTCTCCGACGAAGCGATGCTCGACATTCTCGTGACCGCGCGCGAGCACGGCGCGCTCACCATGACGCATGCCGAGAATAACGCCGTCATCAAATGGATGGTGCATCGGCTCGTGGAACAGGGCCACACGACACCGCCCTTCCACGCCATCAGCCACCCGGCCGCGGCCGAGGCGGAGGCGATCCAGCGCGGCGTGCGCTTGGCGAGCTTCGTCGGCGCGCCGCTCCTCATCGTCCACGTCTCGACGGACGAGGGCGCGCGGATCGTCCAGAACGCGAGAACGGACGGGCACGCCATCTTCGGCGAGACCTGCCCCCAATACTTCTTCCTGACCAAGGACGACCTCGATCGTCCGGACGGTGCGAAGTTCATCTGCTCGCCGCCGCTTCGCGATGCCAAGACGCAGGCCGACCTCTGGCGCCATCTTCAGGCCGGCACCTTCCACCTCTGGTCATCGGACCACGCGCCCTATCGCTTCGACGAGACGGGCAAGCTCTCCGCCGGCCCCAACCCCCCCTTCAACCAGACGGCCAACGGCATGCCCGGCATCGAGTTGAGGATGCCACTGATGATGTCCGAGGGCGTCGGCAAGGGCCGGATCTCTCTCAATCAGTTCGTTGCGCTCACCTCGACCAACGCCGCCAAGATGTTCGGCCTTCACCCTCGCAAGGGCACCATCGCCGTCGGATCTGATGCGGACCTGACGGTCTGGGACCGCGACGAGACCCGCACCGTCACCCAGGCCGATCTGCACGACGCGATGGACTATACGCCCTTCGAGGGCATGGAGCTGACCGGCTGGCCGGTGACCGTGATCGCGAACGGCCGGATCGCGATGCGAGACGGCGAAACGCTCGCCCGCCGCGGCGATGGCGCGTTTCTGAAGCGGGCACCCTTCGACCTTACCGGCTACGCGCCGCCGCAACCGCCCGAACTCGACCCCGCCTCGGCCTTCGGCGCGAACGTCCTGGGGGATCGGAGATGACCGACCAGTCCGCCGGGCGCATCCTCGTTATCAATCCGAACTCCAACCCGCAGGTAACGGAGGGAATGTCGGAAGCCGTGCAGCCGCTTCGTCTCGCCGGCGGCCCCATCATAGACTGCGTCACGCTGGCGAGCGGCCCCTTCGGCATAGAGAGTCAGGCCGATGTCGATCAGGTGGCCGTGCTGCTGCGCGAGGTCGTGCTGCGCGAGACGGCGGACGCCTTCGTCATCGGCTGCTTTTCCGATCCGGGACTTGCCGCCTGCCGCGAGGCGTCGACGAAGCCTATCCTCGGCATTCGCGAATGCGCCGTCTTCGCCGCCATGGCTCAGGGCGACCAGTTCGGCGTCATCGCGCTCGGCCCATCGTCGATCCTGCGACAGGCGAGGGCGTTTCGCGAGATGGGGGTCCAATCGCGATGCGCGGGCTCCGAGCCCCTTCACCTCTCGGTGGCGGAAGCCGAAGCAGCGGAGGCCTACCCGCGCGTCGAGGCTGCGGGTCGCGCGCTTGCGGAGAGGGGGGCGGAGACCCTCATCCTCGGCTGCGCCGGAATGGTGCACCACCGCGCGAAGCTCGAAGACGCGATCGGACTGCCTGTCATCGATCCGACGCAGGCCGCCACGGCGCAGGCGCTCGGCCTCGTGCTTCTCGCCGCGCGGACCTGAGCGACACGCGATGAAGGTCGAGCGGCGCAACGATCTCAGTCTCCGCCTCCTCGAGATCTTCGGCGCGGTCATGAGCCAGCGCACGACCGTAGGCGCGGCGGAGTATCTCGGCGTCTCTCAGCCGGCCATCTCCAACGCTATCAAGGCGCTGGAGAAGCAGCTCGATTTCGCCCTGTTCGAGCGCATCAACCGGCGGCTGGTTCCGACCGAGGAGGCGCACCTCCTTCTCGCCGAGACGGAACCGGCCTTCGCCGTGCTGCGAAACATCGAGGCGGAGGTCCGCGACCTGCGTAGCGGCCGCGCCGGACGCCTTCGCCTCAGCGCGACCCCGCCGCTCGGCCACACGCTAGTGCCCATCGCGCTCAAGGCCTTTCTGGCCAATCGCGAGAAGGTGACGGTGAGCTACAGCGTCCGCCGGCTGGAGACCGTCGTGCAGACCGTCGAGACGGGGATCGCCGATATCGGCCTCGTGCTCGGGCACCCGCAATCCGATGCGCTGAGCGTCCATCCGCTGTCGCGCGAACGCCTTGTCTGCGTGATGCCGAGCCATCATCCGCTCGCTCTCCTCGACACGGTGACGCCCGACGCGATCGATCCGAGAGACCTGATCGGGCTCGAGACGAGCATCGGCGCCACGGTCCAGAGCGCCTATGCCGAGGCCGGCTGCGCCTACCACCCGCGCATCGTCGCGCGCTATTGCCATACGGCCTGCATACTGGCGAATGCCGGGTTGGGCGTCGCGATCGTCGATCCCTTCACAGCGGTCTTCTCCAAGGGGCTCGACCTGGCGATCCGCCCATTCGAGCCCGTCTGCCATGCCCAGGCCGTCGCCATCCAGCGCAGCGACGCGCCGACGTCGAAATTGACGCGGTCCTTTCTGATGCTTCTCAGCGAGATGATCCAGCCGACATTCGCAGGGCTCGCCAAAGAACACTGAAAGGATGATGACCGGCCGCCATTCGGACGACCATTCGCCTGTTGAAACGCCGGTGACTGGTCGCATGGCGCCTTGTCACGACCCGACGCGCGAGCAATAGTGCGGCGGTTTCGCTGGTTCGGCGATCACGTCATTACTCTTGGGAATACGTCATGACCATCAAGTTCGCTCTGGCTGCCTCCGCGGCGACGCTCCTGATTGCCGCCCCCGCCTCGGCGGAGACGCTGCGGCTTCTCACCTGGGGCGGCTACGCGCCAGACGCCGTGATCGAAAAGTTCGAGGCGGAGACCGGCCATGAGGTCGAGGTGACGCTGTCGAACAACGAAGAGATGATCGCCAAGCTGCGCGCCACCGGAGGCGGCGGTTTCGATCTCGTCCAGCCGAGCCAGGATCGCATCGCCGGTCCGCAGTCGGAGTTCGGCCTCTACAAGCCCATCGACTTCTCGCGCATCGACGCGGACAAGTTCATTCCGTCCATGCTCGAGGCGACGAAGGCCAATACATCCGTCGATGGTGAGATCTACGGCGTGCCGCACGTATGGGGCACGTCCGGCCTTATCGTGAACGCGGCCGAGGCGGGCGACGTCGTCGACTACGACGACCTTTGCAACGAGTCGCTCGAGGGACGGGTCACCTATCGCCTGAAGCGCCCGACGCTGATCGGCTTCGCCTTCGCCATGGGGAAGGACCCCTTCGCAGCGTACGGCGACGAGGCGGCCTATAGCGCCATTCTCGATGAGGTCGAAGCCGCCCTGATCGCATGCAAGCCGGTCGTGCGCACCTATTGGAGCGGCGGCGACGAGCTCATCAACCTGATGCGCTCGGGCGAGACCTCTGCCGCGATGGCCTGGGACACGGGCGGCTGGAAGCTGAACGCGGACAATGCCGACATCAATTTCGTCGCGCCGCAGTCGGGTGCCCTTGGCTGGGTCGACACGTTCGCCCTGCCCGCGCAAGGGCGCGCCGACGACGCTGCCTATGATTGGATCAACTTCGTCATGCAGCCCGAGATCGCGGCCATGATCACCGACGAGGCCGGCAACTTCACGGCCTCGAAGGGCGCGGATGCGTTCGTGAACGAGGACCTCAAGGCGCGCTACCAGACGAGCTTCCCGCCCGAGGCGATCGACAACATCAAGTGGTATCCGCCCGTTCCCGCCGGTATCGAGCGACTGGAAGGCGAGACGCTTGACAGGATCCAGGCGGCCGGCTGATCGCCATTCCATCGACCGATATGACGACCGACAGCGTGACGGCCCGACTGGTTCGGGCCGTCACGCCAGAGTTGCCGAAGCCATGAGCGATGTGCCGAGCGCGGACCTCGAATGCCGTGCACTGACGAAGCGGTTCGGCGATGTGCGGGCGGTGGACGGCGTCGACTTCGCCGTGCCGGCCGGCTCGTTCTTCTCGATCCTCGGACCGTCCGGCTGCGGCAAGACGACGATCATGCGCATGATCGCCGGCTTCGAGACGCCGTCGGGCGGGGATATTCTGATCGGGGGCCGTTCCATGCTGGGCGTGCCGCCGAACAAGCGCGCCGTGAATATGGTGTTTCAGCACCTCGCACTCTTTCCGATGATGAACGTGGCCGAGAACATCGGCTACGGGTTGCGCCGGCGAGGCGTCGACCGAGCGGAGATCGCCCGCCGGACGGACGAGGTCCTTGCCCGCATCCAGCTTCCCGCTGTCGGATCGCGCAGGATATCAGAGCTCTCGGGCGGCCAGCGCCAACGCATTGCCATTGCGCGCTGCATGGTGCTTGAACCCGACGTGCTGCTCCTCGACGAGCCGCTCGGCGCGCTCGATCTTAAGCTGCGCGAGAGCATGAAGGTCGAGTTGAAGGCGCTGCAGGCCGAATTCGACACCACCTTCCTCTACATCACCCACGACCAGGGCGAAGCCCTCGTGATGTCGGACCGCATCGCGGTGATGAACGCCGGCGTCTTCGAACAGGTGGGCTCCGGGCGCGACCTCTATTACGATCCCGCGAGCGCCTTCGTCGCCGGCTTCGTGGGCGAGGCGAACCGTTGGCAGGGCAGGGTGGAACGCGTCGAGGCCGGCGAAGTGGCCGTGCGCACCGAGAGCGGATTGGCGATACGCGCGCGCGGAGACGCGCTGACCGAGGGCGATCGGGTCGAGGTTTTCGTCCGGCCGGAGGCGATCGCCGTCTCGAGCGATGCGGCGGCGTTGTCCGCGCGGGCGAACACGATCGCGGCGCGCGTCTTCGCCCACCTGTTCAACGGCGCCAACAGCCGTGTTGTCGTGCGCGACGAAGCGTCGGGTGGCACGATCGAAGCGGCGCTGCCGCAGTCGGCCGGTCTCCAGGACCTGTCGAAGGATGCCCCGATCCATCTTGGTTGGGACGCCGCGCAAACCCTCGCCTTCGCCGCCGGGGCGCCGGGCCGTTGACGGCGTCTTGGCGATGAAGCGCGGTCTCGGCTTCTGGCTTCTCCTCGCGCCACTAGTCTTGTGGCTATGGCTCTTGATCATCCTGCCGCATATCGACCTTGCGCTCGTGTCGTTGCGGGCGCGGGTGGGGCCGGGGGAGTACGTGCCGAGCCTCCAGAATTACCGCGATGTCGTCACCGAGCCGCTCTACCTGACCATCTTCGCGCGCACGGTCCTGATGTCGATCCTCGCCACTGCCCTGACGCTGCTCATCGCATTTCCCGTCAGCTACTACATCGCCAAGATCGCGCGCGGCCGCAGCCGCTCCGCTCTCTTCCTGATGTGCCTGGTGCCGTTCTGGGTATCGGAACTGGTGCGCACCTTCGGCTGGATCATTCTACTGCGCGAGACGGGCGTCATCAGCAACGCACTGCAGTGGCTCGGCTTCGTCGATCAGCCAATCGAGCTCCTCTATAACGACGCGGCGATGATGCTGGGCCTCGTATATACCTCGATGCTCTTCATGGTCGTGCCGCTCGTCTCGACGTTGGAAAGCCTCGACGATGAGGTCGTGGAGGCGGGATACGACCTCGGGGGCTCCGGCCCGAGCGTGCTGCGCGAGATCGTCATTCCACATGCCATGCCCGGCATCGTGTCGGGCTCGATCGTGGTCTTCATGCTTTCGCTCGGCAACTACCTCACCCCCACCATGCTGGGCGGCAAGGATAGCCTCTGGTTCACGCAGGCGATCTATTCGCAGTTCATCGTTCGCTTCAACTGGGAGCTCGGCGCCGCCTTCGGCTTCTGCCTGCTCATCGCCTCCTCGGTCATCGTCTGGCTAACCCTCAAGCTGACCGGGCAGACGCTGGAGCGCACGATGGGGGAGGGCGCATGATACCGTCCATCCCGAGCTCCGGCGGCATCAGGTTGGCCTACAACGCCTATGTGGCCGCGTTCTTCCTCTGGCTCGCGCTGCCGCTCGTCACCGTGTCGGTCTTCGCGTTCAACGATAGCCAGTTCCCATCCCTGCCATGGGAGGGCTTTACCTGGGGTTGGTTCTTCGGCGACGAGGCTCCGCGGATCGGACTCTTTCACGAGCGGCGCATCCTTTCGTCGATAGGGACGTCGGTCTTCGTCGCACTTTGCGTGTCGTCGCTTTCGGTCTTGGTCGGGACCACCAATGCCTTTCTCTTCAACCGATACGCCTTTCGCGGGCGGGGCCTGCTCTACGTCCTCATGCTTTTGCCGCTCGTCGTGCCGGGCATCGTTCTCGGCATCTCCATCCTCGTCTTCTCCAGCCGGATCGCGGGCGGTGTGCAGGACGCGACGGGGCTTTATGTCGAAGCGCTGCGCCCCGGCCTGCCGCTTGTGATCGCGGGGCAGTTCTCCTTCATCACCACCATCGCGACGCTGGTGATATCGGCCCGCCTCGTGAAGTTCGACCGCTCACTCGAGGAGGCCGCTCTCAACCTCGGTGCGACCCCGCTCGTCGCCGTGCGCACGATCACGCTGCCATTCCTCGGGCCGGCCCTGATCGGAGCCTTCGTGGTGGCCTTCCTGATGAGCTTCGAGAACTTCAACACGACCCTGATGCTCGTCGGCTCGGACGCACCGCTCACGATCACGATGTTCGATCGCCTGAAGGAAGGCTCGACGCCGGTGCTGAACGCGGTCTCGCTTCTGCTGATGGTCGGCTCCGGCATTCTTGCGCTGACGATGATAGCCGTGCAGCGGCGGGACTAGACCCGCGCCGGCTCCGACCGAAGCGCAGACGGCCTCGGTATCGGCCGATCGGTGCTCCAGATAGGAGGCGGGTCAGATCGGCAGAGGGTGCTTCTCCACGAGGACGGTCGCACACGAGACCGCGCACGGAGCGCAACGCGAGTGCTGTGGCGCCTGGGTGTTTGGCCGCCCGCTGTCCGGATGTGTCAGGCACCCAAATTGCCGCATCTCGGCGCGATCATATTGGTACTTCGAGCGGCGTCCTGCTAAAGCTGAGGGACGGGTGCTCGATCCGTCCTTAATGAGGACGACGGCCTTAGCATCCGGGTCGACAAGCCGCGTCTATTCCGCCCGTCGGAACCGGTGCGAATTTGTAGATGAGGTGCGGGCGGACATGCTGGACGTTTTCGACGGTTCCCCTGGCCGCGCGCCGCGCCCAATGCGCATGGTTTGTGGGTCTCGCCCGTAATGGACGACCACACGGAAGATTGGGGTCAGACGCAGGACGTCACACACGAACTCGGACGGGGTGATCCGTTCGCGGCGGCTGTCCGATCGACGCGAATGCCGATGATCATCTCCGATCCGCGCAAGCCCGATAATCCCATAGTCTTCGCGAACGAAGCCTTCCTCCGTCTGTCCGGCTATGAGCGCGAGGAGGTCATCGGCCGGAACTGCCGCTTCCTGCAGGGCAAAGGCACAGATCGGAATCAGGTTCGGCGCCTGCGCGAGGCCATCGAAGACGAGGAGCCGTTGCAGATCGAGCTCCTCAACTATCGTAAGGACGGAACGCCGTTCTGGAACGCTCTCTTCGTCGGCCCGGTACACGGCGAAGACGGGGAGCTTCAGTTCTACTTCGCGTCGCAACTCGACGTGACCGATCGGGTCAAGGCGCTAAAGGCCGCGGAAGATCAGAGTGCCCTCGTAGAAGAGCAGGTGAGGCAGCGGACGAAAGCGCTGGAAGACGCGCTGCGGTCGAAGGATCGAGCGCTCGAGGAGAAGACCATCCTTCTCCACGAGGTCGATCACCGCGTGAAGAACAACTTGACGATGATTGGCTCCCTGCTGCGTCTTCAGTCGGCGGCGATCAACGATTCCGAACTTGCCGCGATGCTCGACAAGATGTTGGAGCGCGTCAACGCGTTGGCCTCGGTCCACCGAACGCTCCACCAGACCGAGGACATTACCCGCTTCGACGCCGGCGCCTTCGTGAAGGCGTTGTTGAGCGACGTGGTCGGCGCGTCCGGGCGTACCGACATCGAGGTGGTCGAGCGGATCGGCGATCACGACGTCGAGGCCAGCAATGCCACCGCCCTCGGGATGATCGTGAACGAGCTTTTGACCAACACGCTGAAGCATGCCTTCGCCGATGGCCACTCCGGCCGGCTAGAAGTCGGGTTGGAGCGGAAGGATGACGAGATCGTCGTGACGATCAAGGATGACGGCCCGGGGTTCGACCCGGACCTGGTCGGCGGCGGAACGTTGGGGCACTCGCTCATCCGCCGATTGTCGAAGCAGCTCGAGGGCACGACCACCTGGACGAGCTGCGCCGGCGGCACCACCTCGGTGACGCGGTTCTTCTCCCAACCCTCCACGCCCGGGCAGCATGATGGCCGATAGCCCACGGATGTTACGGGTTCTCATAGTGGAAGACGAAGCGCTCATTGTCATGGACCTGGAGCATCTGATCGAGAAGGCGGGCCACCTCGTCGTCGCCGACGCGGCGAGCGTTCGGAGCCTCAAGCAGCTCGACCACGCTCTTTGCCCCGATCTTGCGCTCGTCGATCTTCAACTCGCGCACGGCTCGTCCGGTCTCGATGCCGCCGATCACATCCGCTTGGTTTGGCCGGGCGCCTTCATCGCCTTCGTGACCGCGAACCCGCGAATGGTACTACCGGATATCGAGAAGGGGGACGCAGTTGTACCCAAGCCGTTCACGAGTTCGGGTCTGATGAAGGCTCTCGCCTTCATCGAAGACGGTCTCAGCAATCCGCCGCCGAGCGTTGGCGCGCCGGACAACTTCATTCCCAATCCAAAACTTCAGGTGCGATGGCAGATGGCGTAGGTTCGCTATCCTGTCGGGGCGATCAATCGCTCGCGCTGTGAGACATCTCGACGGCCTGGCCGTGCTCGATCCAGACCGATTTCAGACGACTGAAACCCTCGACGCCATTGCGGCCGGACTCCCGGCCGAAGCCCGATTGACCGTAGCCGCCGAAGGGGCTCGTCATCATGTCCGCGGTGCGGCCCCAGCGGTTGACCCAGACGGTGCCGGAGCGAAGCGCCTTGGCGGCGCGCAAGGCCTTGCCCCCATCCTGCGTAAACACCGACGCGGTCAGGCCGTAGGTAGGATGCTGCGCAGCCTCGATGCCGGCCTCCTCGCCATCGAAGACCTGCACGCCGAGGACAGGACCGAAGATCTCCTCACGGTAGCCACTCATCGCAGGCGTGAGGCCACTCAGGACGGTGGCCTCGAAATAGCGGCCTTCGCCGCGCTTGAACCCTCGGCCGCCGACCCCTGCGTGCGCGCCTTCCTCGATGGTCGAGGCGACGAGGGTCTCGATCCGGTCGGCCTGCTTGGCGGAGATGATGGGGGCGAGCGTCGTACCCTCGTCCCAGGTCGCGCCGGGCTCGAGCGCGGCCATTCGCGTTGCGATGCGGGCTACGAGGTCATCGACGACCCCCCGCTCCACCACGAGTCGCGAGCCGGCATAGCAGAGCTGTCCCGCATTGCGGGTAATGCCCCAGGTGACGTGGTCCGCCACGGTGTCGAGGTCGCCGCAATCCGCGAAGACCAGTTGTGGGCTCTTGCCGCCCAGTTCGAGCGAGACGGGCTTCAGCCCTGACAGCCCGACATCGGACATGATGCGACCACCCACGGCGGTCGACCCCGTAAAGGAGACGAAGGAGACGTCCGGATGCGTCGTCAATCGTTTACCGACGCCGGCGCCCTCGCCGTGGACGACGTTGACGAGACCCTCCGGCAGCCCTGCCTCGACCGCGAGCATCGAGATCCGGGTCATGGAGAACGGCGTCATCTCCGAGGGCTTGAGCACGACGGCGTTGCCGGCCGCTATGGCGGGCGCGATCTTCCAGGTCGAGAGGATAACGGGAAAATTCCAAGGCGTCACGATCGCGACGACCCCGTAGGGTTCGCGCATCACCATCGACACGGCGTCCAGGCCGGACGCGGTGATCGCACCCTCGAGCTTGTCGCACCATTCGCCGTAATAGCGCAGATACTCGGCCGCCGTGGGTATATCGACCGCGCGGCACGCGGCGATGGGGCGGGACGAAACGACGGATTCCAACCGTGCGATCTCTTCGAGGTTCTCCATGATGAGATCGGCCCAGGCGCGCATGCGTCGCCCGCGTTCGCGTGGCTTGAGTGCCTGCCATTTCGCCTGCGCGCGCATCGCCGAGGCAACGGCACGGTCTATCGTCGCGTCGTCCGCCTGCGGAAGCTCGGCATGGACCGATCCGTCGGAGGCACGGCGCACCGCCATCGGCTCGCCCTCGGTGATCGGCAGCCCGTCGATGACGTGGCAGGCGTCGACACGGACGGTGTCTGGGTCGTAGGCGCGCCTCTTTGCAGCCATCGTTAGGACTCCGTGATCTGTCAGACCGGTAGGGCGGTTCGGGCCGCTTCGTCGGTCCGGCCCGTCACCCGGCGGACAATCGCGCCCGCATCGGCGGGCGGCGCGTCCCCGCGCCAGGCGACATGGCCGTCCGGGCGGACGAGGACGTATGGTCGCTCGAGGAGATCGCGCAGATCGTCCGTAGTCGAAGTCTCAACCCGTAGCGGCACGCCGGCCTGCCGAAATGCCCTATCGAACGCCTCGGTGTCGCCGCCGGGCGCGACGACGAGGACGAAATCAAGGCCGAACCAGTCGAGCGTCGACGCGCCGCGTACGGTCGTATCCGTGCCCGTCCAGGCGTGGGGCGCGCGGCTGCCGGGCCAAGTCGACGGGACGACCTGCGAGGGGTCGTCCGGCGGCTCCGGCGAGCCGTCCGAGACCACGACGGGGCTGTCGATATAGCGATAGCCGAGATGGGTGCCGGCGGAACTGAACTGCCGGGCCATCCAGCGGATCTTCGCCGACACCTCGGCTCGCACCGCGTCGCCGCGCGGTCCGTCCTCTTCGACCTCGGGCGGCGTCTCGTCCATGACCATGTCGATCTTGTCGGAGTTGTTGGCCGAGATGACGCTGTTGCGGACGGCGACCGGCTTGCGCTCGGCCTCGTAAGATTGGAGAAGCGCGTCGCCGCCCCAGCCCTTCAGGACCGCATCGAGCTTCCAGCCGAGATCGACAGCATCGCCGATGCCGGTGTTCATGCCGACGCCGCCGGTCGGTGCGAAGAGGTGGGCGGCGTCGCCGGCAAGGAAGACGTTTCCTGGCACAGGCCCGCTTGGTGTGTCGCGTCGCGAGCGCCAGGTCCGCGCGACCGACTGGTGATGGTGCCAGTGCTGAACGCCCTTCAGAACGAACTCGAACGGACGCCCCATCATCGCGGTGAGGGCCTCCGTCGGATCGACGTCACGGGTCTCGCGCGCGGCGTCGAGGAAGTAGAGCTGATAGTTCCAGCGCCGCACGCCGTCGATGGCCGTGACGACGCCGAAGCTGCCAGGTGCGAAGATGAAGTAGAGATTGCCGACGCCCCGATCGTGCGTTTCGAGAAACGCGTCCGACTCGAAAAAGAAGCTCACGTTCGGCCGCATCCGTCCGCGCCCGTTCATGCGGATGCCGAGCGTGCGCCGGATGGCCGAGCCGCCCCCGTCGCAGGCGACGAGGTAGCGCGAGCGGATGGCGATAATTTCCCCCGTGTCGATGGCCTCCACTCGGGAGGTAACGCCGTCCGCGTCTTCCACGAAGTCGAGAAACCGGTGACCGCGCCGCAGATCGACTTGGCTAAGTCCACTCACGAAGTCGAGCAGCACCGGCTCCAGCGCGTGCTGCCCGATCTGGGTCTTGTAATAGGGCGACCATTCGAGTTCGCGATACCGCGCGACGGCGTCCGGCGATCGCTCGATGGTCTCCGCGATCGAGGGCGAGGTGACGCGATAGAGCTCGTACCCCGTCAGCCGGGTCGAGAACGTGATGAAGTAGTTTATCTCTGCCGGGAGCGCGTTGGCGTATATGGCGTCGACGATGCCCCAACGGCGAAAATATTCCATCGAACGCGCGCCGAGGAGGGTGGCTTTGGGGTGCTCCGCCGGCGTCTCGCGCTCCTCGACCACGGTGCAGGCCGTTCCGCGCCAGCCAAGCTCTCCCGCCAGCGACAGGCCGACCGGGCCACCACCGACTATGAGGACCGGGATCTCAAGCATGGGATTGACTCACATGTACCCGAGCGCCGTCGGCAGGGCGATCGCGAGCGAGGGGACGGCCACGACGAGGGCGAGGCGGGCGAAATCGGCGACGAGATAGGGCAGGATGCCGACATAGATGTGCCGTAGCGGCAGCGTCTTCATCACGCCGTGGATGATGAAGACGTTGATGCCGATGGGCGGCGTCACCATGCCGATCTCCATCACCATCACCATGACGACGCCCCACCAGATGGCGTCCATGCCGAGAGAGCCGACGATGAGCGGGTAGACGAAGGGGAGCGTGATCACCATCGCCGCCACCGTGTCGAAGATGCTCCCCAGGATGATGTAGAGGACTAGGACGAGAACGAGAATCATCCACGGCGCGAAACCCGCCATCTCGATCCAGGTGACGACGGCATCGGGCGCACGTGTGAAGGCGAGGAACCGGCCGAAGACGTTCGCCCCTATGATGACGACGAAGATCAGGCACGTGTTGCCGGCCGTCTCGACGAGGCTGGAGGCGAAGGTGGTGCGTGTCAGATTGCCGGACGCGAGCGCGAAGAAGAAGGTGAGGGCGGCGCCGACGCTGGCGGCCTCAAGCACCGTGAAGATGCCGCCATAGATGCCGACCGATACGCCGACGATGACGACGAGGGCGCGCCAAGCGCCCCTGACGACGGCCCAGCGCTCCCCCCACGGCATCCGGAGGGCGGCGGGACCGATCTCGGGGCGCAGGTAGACCGCGACTTCAATGGCCACGAAGTAGAAGACGACGGCGATGATGCCGGGCACAAGTCCAGCCGCGAAGAGAGCGAGGGGCGAGTTCTCCGTCAGCACGGCGTAGAGCACCATGATGACCGATGGCGGAATGAGGATGCCGAGCGTGCCCCCCGCCGCGACCGATCCGGCAGAGAAGCCCGCATCGTAGCGTCGAGCCGTCATCTCGGGGATCGCGACGCGCGCCATGGTGGCCGTGGTGGCGACGGAGGAGCCGCAAATGGCACCGAAGCCCGCGCAGCCGCCGATGGTGGCCGCTGCCAGGCCGCCCTTCCTGTGGCCGATGAAGGCGTTGGCGACACGAAAGAGGCCGGAAGAGAGGCCGGCGACGGTCGCGAACGTGCCCATCAGCAGGAAGATCGCGATGACGGCCAGGCTCTCCGAGCCGATTGCGCTATACGTCTCCGCCGAGACGAGGGAGACCATCCTGTCGAAGCCGATATAGTGCGCGATGCCGAGCCCGCCGACCAGCAGCATCGCGATACCGATGGGGACGTGCAGCACGATCATCGCGAACATGGCGGCGAGGCCGACAAGGGCGATCGTGAAGCCGCCCGTCATCGGGTGCGATGGTCCGTTGGCGCGTCGCGCGCGGGCAACTCGTCGGCGGCGGTGAAGCCCTCTTCCATGCCGCCCTCGGTCACGCCGCCATGGTCCTCGACGATACCGGTTCCGCGACGGATCTCCGCGATCCGCGCGACCCACACCCAGGCTTGAACGAGGACCGCGCCGGCGAGAATGGTCGTCGCGGCCCAGGCCCAGGGCGCGATGACCATGAAGCCTGTGCGGGTGGTACGCACGCCCAGACCGTCCGAACGGAGGATCATCGCGTAGGCGAGGAGAGCGAAGCCGAGAAGGGTCGCCGTGGCGGAAAGGAGGTTGAGCCAGCGCGCGGGGCGCTCGCCCAAGGCCGAGCCGAGGAAGGTGATCGTGATGTTCTGGTTCCGCAGCAGGCCGATCGGGAAGGCGCACGCGATGAGAACGGCGAAGACGACCTCGCCGAAATCGCGGAAGCCCGGCACGCGCGGCAAGCCGACATAGCGCGCGAGCCCGTCATACATCGTCAGACAGCAAATCGTGACGAGGCTGACGAACCCTAGCAGCGCGAGCCAGCGCGTAAGGCTTTCGAGCCAGGCGCGCTGGACCAGGAGCGTAGGCATGGCGCGACGTCGGCGCCGAGCGCTACTGCGCGGCCCGGTACTCGTCGATCAGCCGGCGGAACGTCGTGAGGACTTCCTCGCCGTTTTCCGTCTCGGCCGCCCAGCGGTCGTAGACGCTGGCATAGGTTTCGCGATAGCGATCGATATCCTCGTCGCTCGCCACGTTGATGGTGAAATCGGCATCGGCCGAGACCTCGTCGACAATCGCCTGCGTAGCGGCGTCGTATGCGATGCCTCCGGCACGCGCGAGCGCTTCTCCGCCGTGCTTCGTCATGACCTCCTGCACCTCCGGCGACAGGCTTTCCCAGAGGTCCTTGTTCATGAGGAGAAGGAAGGGCGAGGCGCCGAGCGGCACGCGATAGGCGCCATTGGCGACGGCCAGCCCGCCGAAGGTCTTCATACCCGTCCAGCCCTGCAGCTGACCGTCGATGGTGCCGCGCTGCATCGCCTCGTTCGCCTCGGTCGAGCCAAGCGTCTGCGGCGCAGCACCTATCTCGTCGACGAAGATGGCTTGCGTCGACCCGGCGGTCCGCATCGAGGCGCCCTCGAGCGCTTCGAGGCTATCGATCGGGTCGGTGACGAAGATGTTGGTCATGTCCGGCGCCCAGACCGCGAGCACATGGACGTCTTCGAAACCGGTCAGGACACCGCTCTCGTAGAGGCGCTGGCCGACGACGGAGGCTTCCTCGGCCGTGCGGAGGAGGAAGGGGAGCTCCGTAACCTGAAGCTGCGTGAACTGGCCGGGCGTATAACCGGGCAGCACCCAGGCGACGTCGACGACCCCGTCGCGCACGAGGTCGAACTGCTCGAACGGGTTCGGGCCCAATGCGCCGCCCCAAAAGGCCTGCATCTCGATCTCGTCGCCAAGTTCGGCCGCGACGGCTTCCATCCAGGGCTTCATCACGTTCTTGACGCCGACGGCGCCCTCGGGCGTGAACGAAGCAACGCGCACGATCGTCTCGGCATCGGCCGTCGCAGGCGGCAAGCCGCCCGCCAGGACGACTGCGAGGGCGGTCGTGGCAAACATCTTTGCGGCGGCACGGCGCGTAAGATTGAGGCGCATGAAGGTCCCTCCCGGTCCATCTGTCGTAATCGTCGGAACCCAGCCGGATCCTCTTTGCTCTTGCCGGGTCGCGATCACCTGTCTTTAAACAAACACAAGTCGATGGCTGCGGCAAGCGGTCCCATCCGAGTGGTGCCTGTCCTCCCGAAGGATCACTATCCGCGGAGCGTTCACACATTCGAACAAATCAGGCTATCAAGGCGCCTGATCGGCGCTCTCATTCATAGGCGCTCCGCCTCGGGAGATTGGATATGACGGCTTCGGAGGCCGCAAGCCCCCCGGGTGCCCCGGGCCGCAGGCAGCGCAGGGGCGCGCGGGTCACACCGCTTTATCACCAGGTCTACGTGCAGCTACGCGACGCGCTTCTGACGGGAACGCTCGACCCGACGACGGCACTGCCATCGGAGCCGATGCTGGCGGAGCGCTATCAGGTGAGCCGGGTGACGATTCGCAGGACCCTTGCGAAACTGGTCGAGGAGGGTCTTATTCGGCGCGTTCGAGGTGTGGGCACGTTTCCGGCGGGCGTCGGCAAGCCCGACGAAAGCGATGAGCGACCGGCCAATATCTCCGGCTATCTCGAAAGTCTACTTTCCTATGAGGAGAAGACCGAGGCCCGGAACCTGAGCTGGGAAACAGTCGTTCCAGAGCCGGGCCCGGTGCGCGATGCGCTGGGGTCCGCGCCTTGTCTTCGTGTCGTTCGGCTCCGTAGCTATCGCGGCCGGCCGATCTCGCTCAGCACGCTACACGTTCCCGATCCGCACGACGCACTCATCGACGCGTCGCGGCCCGACAGCGTCCCGCTCATCCACCTCCTCGAGGAAGCGGGCATCGTCGCGGAGCGCACGGAGCAGACGATCAGTGCCGTGCGGGCGGGCGCAATGGCCGGTGATGCGCTGGGCGTTGCGCATGATGCGCCCCTCATCTCCATGCGGCGCTTGATGGTCGACATGGAGGGCGCCCCGGTGATCCACCATGTAAGCCTCTACGCGCCCGATCAATTCGAGTACCGGATGACGCTCACCCGCACCACCGTCGGTCCGGTGGCTCGGTGGACGCCGATCTCCTAGCCGACGTCCGCACGCCGAACGCGTCTTCCCGACCCGCTTCGCCGCAGTCCCTCGCAATTCCCCGCTTTCGCATCGTCAGGTCGCTCGCCTGCGCGTGAGGCGGTCGCGCCAACCGGCATCGTTCAGGAAGGCGTGGAGGCCTTCCCTGTCCGCACTCCACGCGCCTGTCTCCGCAAAGAGTCGCCAGCCAAGGCAAGCCATGCAGGACAGGACCGGTTTGCCGCCGACGACGGGTGTCGCCGCGATGGGGGGGAGGGTCGGCATGCCGGTGCCGAGCATGACGATGGCGTCCGCCTCGATATCAGCCAGCGCGTCGATTCCGCTCTGGGCCGCGTCGGCCTCCATCGAGTAGATCGGGTGGAAGGCGTCCGTTTCGACATAGGACGAGGTGCGGCCAGCGACTACGAAGCCTCGCGCCGTCCAGTAGTCTTCGCTGTTCGTGTCCAGCGCCGAGTCATAGGGCGAAGCGAGGAGGATGCGGCGGGCGTCGAGCGCGTTCAGCGCATCGACGACGGCGGTCGCGGCCGTCACGACCGGTATGCCGTGGCGTTCCGAAAGCGCCGCCATGCTGGCATCCTCGCGCGCCACGCCGGCTAGGTAGGACGCACCTGTACAGGCAAAGCCGATGGCTTTGACGGGCGCGTTGGCGAATTGACGGGCGGCATCGCCGTAGCCATCGAAGTAGTCCCGCAATCGCTCGGGGATCGAGCCTTTCGCACTCGTCAGCCGGGCGTTCAGGAAGGCCCGGCCCGGCGGTGTCAGGATGGCCATCTCGGGCTCGACGGTCGTGTTGGCCTGCGGCGTCAGCACGCCGACGAGGCCGGAGGGCGCATATTGCGTGCTCATCGTCGATCTCCAACCCTTCGAGTGACGTTCAATCGATCGTTTCGGCCATTCGCAAACCCTCGATCATGGACGTCCGCATCAGGTGTGCCTTCAGCCGGTGGGGATCGGCCGCGATGGCCTGGAGATCGGCGAGGATCGCCCGGCGTTGCTCCGGATTGCGATTGCGCATGCGCGCCCGGTTCCGCCCCGCTTGCGCGAGTATCTGATCGGCGGCGATGGGGCGTCGGCGGCGATCGTAGAGGGAGAGGGCATCCGGCGAAGCGCCGGCGTCGACAATGTCGGTCACGATCGGCGCGAGCTCGAAAGCGTCGTGCAGGCCGCCATTGAGGCCCATGCCGCCCGATGGGCTGTTGAGATGCGCGGCGTCCCCCACCAGCACCATCCGGCCAGACACGTAAGTCGGCACGATGCGCTGATGCACGCGGTAGGGCCGGGTCTCCATCACCTCGTAGGGCTCGCCACGCGGCACGACGGCCTGTAACGCGTCTTCGATGGCGTGGGGTTCGAGCTGTTCCTCGACCGGACGGTCTTCGTCCGGGTAGATCGAGACGCGCCAACGCCCGGGAACCTTCAGCAGCGAGAAATTGCCTCCTTCCGTCCAGCAATAGGAGACGTTGGATAGGCCTTCGAGATGGTCCTCGAACGGGAAGGTCGTAGTCGCGAGGATGGTCGTTTCGGGAAACGTCTCACCGTCGAGCGACAGGTCCATCGCGCGGCGCACCTGGCTGCGGGCGCCGTCCGCGCCGACGACGATGGCGGCGCGAACGGTTTCGGTGCCAGCCTCGGTCTCGATGCGCAGCGCGGCGCCATCCCCATCCTGCGACACGCCGAGCGTGCGCGCGCCGAACGTGATCTCGGCCGCCGGCTCCGCCTTCAGGGCTTCGAGGAGTAGACGGGAGAGCTTCCACTGCTCGCACTGCAGGCGATAGGGGTGCGCCGTCTCGCCGGCGAGGACGGAGAGGTCGAACACGGCCCGCTCTCCAGAGGGGTGCATCCGCACCTGCCAATCCGGACAAATGAGGCCTTGCGCCACCAGCGCGTCGGCCATGCTGATTCGATCGAGCATGTCCAGCGTCGGTGGGTGGAAGGTGGATGCGCGCAGATCCTGCGACAGGGCCGGCTCGGCCTCGAAGAGCCGAACCTCGACACCCGATCGCGCGAGGAGCAGTCCAAGACAGAGGCCGACCGGACCGCCGCCCGAAATGGCAACCTGCGTGTCTGCCGTTCGCTTCGCTGACATTCGCGGCGCCCTCTCGCAGTCCCGTCCGCTTGTCCAAGCGGCCCGAAGGGTCCTATCCTGTCTGATAGATAATACAAATGCCACGGCCTGCGAAAGGCCGTCGGGGCGCGGGCGAAGGACGATTCATGGGAGACGAGACGAGAGGCACGGAGGCCATGGCGTCGGCGCGCAGCATCATAGGTGGCCGCGCGACGACCGGCGAGGGGCCTGCGTTGACCATCGTGAACCCCGCCACGGGCCGCCCCACGGGAACGCTGATCGAGGCGGACGCAGCCGAGGTCGGCGCGGCCGTCGATGCGGCGCGCCATGCGTTCGATCATTCGGGCTGGCGCGAGGCATCGCTGGACAGGCGTCAAGCCACGCTTCTTGCCATTCACGACACCATAGTCGCCCATGCCGACGAGTTGGCGCATCTAGAATGCCGGGCACTCGGCGTGTCGCTTCGTGAGTTGCGGGCGCGGCACATGAAGCGTGCGGCCTACAATTTCCGCTTCTTTGCCGAATATATCGGCCAGACGCGCGGCGAGGTTTACGATCAGGCCGAGGGCTACCGCACCATCGTCGCGCGCGAGCCCGTCGGCGTGGCGGCTCTCATCGCCCCGTGGAACGCACCGGTCGCGCTGGCCTCGATGAAGGTGGCCGCCGCCATCGCCTTCGGCAATGCCTGCGTTCTCAAGCCGTCCGAACAGACGCCTTTCGCGTTGATGCGCTTCGTGGAACTGCTCCATGAGGCAGGCTTGCCCGATGGTCAGGTCAACCTCGTCAACGGGCGAGGATCCGTTACGGGGGCGGCGCTGGTCGCCCATCCGGGCGTCGATCTTATCAGCTTCACCGGCGGGACGGAGACGGGCCGCACGATCATGGCTGAGGCCGGTCGCCGTCTCGTGCCGTGCACGATGGAGCTAGGCGGGAAGAGCGCCAACATCATCTTTGCCTCGGCCGATCGCGAGCGCGCGCTCGATGCCGCGCTGGCGAGCATTTACTCGAACAACGGCCAGCAATGCTTGGCGGGCTCCCGCATATTCGTCGAGCGATCGATTGCCGACGCCTTCATCGCCGATTTCGTCGATCGTGCACGGCGTATCACGGTCGGCGATCCAACGCTCGATACGACCGAGCTTGGCCCCCTCGCGTCGGCCGCCCATAGGGACCGCGTGCTCGCCTTTGCGCGGGACGCGGCTGCGGACGGCGTCGAGATCCTCACGGGCGGCGGCGCGCCGAATGTACGTGACGACATCGCGGGCGGCTTCTACGTCGAGCCCATCGCCGCCCTCGCACCCGATGGTGACCGGGCGGTGTGCCGGAACGAGATCTTCGGGCCCTTCGCGACGTTTCAAGTGTTCGACAGCTATGATGAGGTCGTCACGAAAGCCAATGCGACGCGCTTCGGCCTCGTCTCCTATGTCTGGTCGGACCATTTGCCGACCGTGGAGCGGGCCGTGCGCGACCTTCGAAGTGGTGTCGTCTGGGTCAACACGACGATGACGCGAGAACTGCGCGCGCCTTTTGGCGGGTACAAGGATAGCGGGGTGGGCCGCGAGGGTGGAGAGGCTTGCGAGCGCTTCTATACCGAGGCCAAGTCCGTGACGATACCGTCGCATCCCATCGCGCCCCGCCGGTTTGGCGTGTCGTGAGCGCGCCAACCAGCCTCGCCCCGCCGGCCGGTCGACGGATCGCCGTCGTCGGCGCCGCTGGCGGCATAGGCGGGGCGCTTGTCGAGGCCTTGCTGGCGGCGGATTGCGCGCCCATCGCGCTCGACCTGCCGGCTTCGCTCGAAGGCGGCGCGCTGCCGGACGGGGTTCCGACCCATGCCATCGACGCCACGGACGACGATAGCTTGGCCGAGGCCGCCGCCGACATGGCCCAGGACGCGCCGCTTGACGGGCTGGTGAACCTTGCAGGCTTCGCCGGCCCGCGCCTGGCGGCAGTCGAGACCGATGCGGTCGGCTGGCAGTCGGTAGTGGCCGGCAACCTCACGAGCGCACACCTCGTCGCCCGCCATCTCATTCCTCTGATGCGGCATGGCAGGGACGCGGCGATGGTGCTCACATCGTCCGGCCTCGCGCTGAAGGCGACGCCGGGCTACGGGCCCTACGCAGCCGCGAAGGCCGGCGTTCTCGCGCTCACACGCAGCCTCGCGGCCGAGAACGCGCCATGGCTGCGCGTCAACGCCGTCGCACCCGGCGCTGTCGATACACCGTTCCTGAGGGGCGGGACCGGCCGGGCCAAAGCCGAAGGCCGCTTCGATCGCGAGGCCTATGTGGCGACCGTCCCGCTCGGGCGGATGGCGGAGGCGGGGGATGTGGTCGATCCCATCCTATTTCTCCTAGGCCCCGCCTCTCGCTATCTGACCGGCCAGACGCTCCACGTGAATGGCGGCTTGCTGATGCCGTAGCGAGAGCCCCCGAGAGCGCCGTTACCACCTTGCCAAGCGCGACCCCTTTCCCCTAAGCCGCCCGTGCTGGAGAGAGGGTTAGCATGGCCGAAACACCGCTCGTCGGGATCATCATGGGTAGCCAGTCGGATTGGGAGACGATGCGGAATGCCGCCGACACCCTCTCTGCGCTCGACGTTCCCCACGAGGTTCGAATTGTCTCGGCTCACCGCACACCGCAGCGCATGATGGACTACGCGCGCGACGCCGAGGAGCGGGGCCTTCGCGTTATCGTCGCCGGCGCCGGTGGTGCGGCGCATCTTCCCGGCATGGTGGCGGCGACGAGCGCGCTCCCCGTTCTCGGCGTTCCCGTGCGGTCACAGGCGCTATCGGGCATGGACTCGCTTCTCTCCATCGTCCAAATGCCGGCCGGCGTGCCGGTCGGAACGCTGGCGATCGGCAAGGCTGGCGCCATCAACGCCGCCCTATTGAGCGCCGCGATGCTCGCCACGACGGATACGGCGCTTCGCGGCCGCCTCAAAGCGTGGCGCGAGGCACAAACGGCCGCGGTCGCAGTCGAGCCCGCCACGTGATCCCGCCCGGCTCCACCATCGGCATTCTCGGTGGCGGGCAGTTGGGGCGCATGCTCGCGATGGCGGCCGCGCCGCTCGGCTATCGCGTTCACATCTTCGCACCAGAGGCCGAACTGCCTGCTGCCGACGTCGCTTCTACGACGACCCGCGCCGGATACGACGACGAGGCCGCACTCGCGGCGTTTGCTGAGGCCGTCGATGTCGTGACCCTCGAGTTCGAGAACGTGCCGGCCGACACGGTCGCGTTCCTGCAAGGGCGATGCCCCGTCCGTCCGGGTTCGGCCGCGCTCGGGATCGCGCAGGACCGCGTGCGTGAGAAGGCGTTCGTCGAGGGCCTGGGAGGCCGGCCGGCGCCCTATGCCGCCGTCGACACGCTCGCCGACCTCGAGGATGCACTTCGGGTGCTGGGGACACCGGCCATCCTGAAGACGCGGCGCATGGGGTATGACGGTAAGGGGCAAGCCCGGATCGACGCACCCGAAGGCGCGCGTGAGGCGTTCGGGTTGCTGGGCGGTGCCGATCTCGTTCTCGAAGCCTTCATGGCCTTCGAGGCGGAATTCTCCATTGTCGCGGCCCGAACCGTCGATGGGCGAACGCGGGCCTACCCCGCCTGCGAGAACCGTCATGTCAGCGGCATCCTCCGAGAATCGACGGTTCCCGCGGGCCCACTCTGTCAGGCGCAGACCGAGGCTGCGACCGAACTGACGGTCCGGATCGCAGACGCACTCGACTATGTCGGCGTCCTCGCCTGCGAGTTCTTCGCGGGTGCCGATGGGCCGATCTTCAACGAGATGGCGCCCCGCGTTCACAATAGCGGTCACTGGACGATCGAGGGCGCCGTCACGTCGCAGTTCGAGCAGCACATTCGTGCAATCTGCGGCCTGCCACTCGGCACTGTCGAACTAGCCGGGGCACGCGCGACCATGCGCAACCTGCTTGGCGATGAGGCGGACGGTTGGCCGGACATCCTCGCGCAGCCCGGCGCCCACCTTCATCTCTACGGCAAGTCCGCACCTGCGCCCGGCCGCAAGATGGGGCATGTCACGACGGTCATGCCCTAGGGGCCGGTCGCAGCTCCTATGCGATACGGCGTTGCGTCCCGAGCCCGGCTTAGCTAGGCCCTGCCCCGTCTCCTAGAACGTCCAACTCCGGAGTTGTCGTGCCTGATCTCGTCCTTCTCATCTCGTGCATCGACCGCAAGGGCATCGTCGCGGCGGTCGGTTCGTCGGTGACGGCGCAGGACTGCAACATCCTGGAGAGCGCACAATATTTCGACCGGGCCTCGGGGCGGTTCTTCATGCGGGTCAACTTCGCCGGCCCGGAAGGCTATACGCCCGAGCGCTTCGCCGAAGGCTTCCGCCCCGTCGCGACCGCCTACGATATGGACTGGTCGGTGAACGACACGGCGCAAAAGCAGCGCGTGCTCATCATGGTGTCGAAGACCGGGCACTGCCTCAACGATCTCCTCTATCGCTGGCGCATCGGCCAATTGCCGATGGACCTCGTCGGCGTGGCGTCCAACCATGAGGACTGGCGCGACCGGGTCGAGGCCGAAGGCCTGCCCTTCCACCACCTGCCCATCACGAAGGAGACGAAGGCGAGCCAGGAAGCGACGCTGCTCGATCTGGTCGAGAACGAGCGCGTCGAGCTCATCGTGCTGGCGCGCTACATGCAGATCCTGTCGGACCCACTGTCGCGCAAGCTCGAAGGCCGGGTAATCAATATCCATCACTCGTTCCTGCCTTCGTTCAAGGGCGCAAAGCCCTATCACCAAGCTCATGCGCGCGGCGTGAAGGTCATCGGTGCGACGGGGCACTACGTGACGCCCGACCTCGACGAGGGGCCGATCATCGCGCAGGACGTCGAGCACGTGGACCACACGATGACGCCAGACGATCTCGTGGCGGCCGGACGAGACGTCGAAAGCCGGGTGCTCGCGCGCGCGGTGCGCTATCACCTGGAACGGCGCATTCTTCTCAACGGCGACTCGACCGTGGTCTTCAAGTGACCGCGTCCGGAAAGGCAATTCGATGAGTGACGCAACGGGGCCTCTGGCGGCCTTCCGTCCGGCCGCGCAGGTGATCTCGGGCAAAGCCGTCGCAGCCGAGTTGACGGCCGAGGTGACGAAGGAGACAGCCGCTCTCAAGGCCTCGCACGGCATAACACCCGGCCTCGCCGTCGTCCTCGTGGGCGATGATCAGGCGAGCGCTGTCTATGTGCGCAACAAGGCACGTACCGCCGACGCCTGCGGTTTCCACTCCGTGCAGCACACGCTCGACGCCCATACGACGCAGGCCGACCTCCTCGCGCTCGTCTCATCGCTCAACAGTGATCCGGCGATCGACGGTATCCTCGTGCAATTGCCCTTGCCGACCCATCTCGACAGCGCAGCCGTCATCGCGGCCATCGATCCGGACAAGGACGTCGACGGGCTGACGGTCACCAACGCTGGCCGCCTGGCGGTCCATGATCCGGCAGCCATGGTGCCCTGCACACCGAAGGGTTCGATGCACCTTATCGAGATGGTGCGCGGCGGCGACCTCTCGGGGCTCGACGCTGTGGTGATCGGGCGCAGCCGGCTCGTCGGACTGCCGATGGCTCTGCTTTTGACCCAAGCCAACGCGACGGTGACCATCGCCCACAGTCGCACCCGAGATCTCGCAGATGTATGCCGCCGGGCCGACATTCTCGTCGCTGCGGTGGGGCGGGCGGAGATGGTGCGCGGGGACTGGATCAAGCCGGGCGCGACGGTCATCGATGTCGGCATCAACCGGATAGAGGACGCCGAGGCCAAGCGGGGCATGCGTCTCGTAGGCGACGTGGCGACGCAAGAGGCAGCCGCGACCGCCGCCCACATCACACCCGTCCCAGGTGGCGTCGGACCGATGACCATCGCCATGCTGATGCACAACACCTTGTCTGCCTCGCGCCGCCGAGCCGGGTGACGACGCTGGCATGGTACGAAGGCGCCCCGTTGTCTTCATAGCGCGGTAGGGTCGGCTAGACGCCGGCGGTGATGCGAAGGGCCTGACCGCCGCAGACGGCGAAGGCAGAATTCGGCCGCCGGAGTGACTAGACAGCGCGGTTCGTTCAAACGCTTCGGATCCGTCCCATGCCTACCGCCCCACTCCTCGGCATCAATTTCGGCACGTCCAACTCGGCGGCGGCTCTCCTCATCGACGGCGAGGCAGCGCCCGTCCCGCTCGATGGCGATAGGGCCATTATGCCGAGCGCAGTCTTCATCGGGCCGGATGGGGTCCTCTGCGGGAAGGCGGCCTTCGATGCGGATGTGGCGAACGAGGAGGGGCGTTTCATGCGCGGCCTCAAGTCGCTTCTCGGCTCGCCGCTTCTCCACCAGACGACCGTCGCCGCCGGGCGGCGGTGGCGCTTCTCCGACATTATCGCCGATCGGACGGGCGTTTCACACGATGCGATCGAAACGCTGCTCTGGATGGGCGCCAGCTCGCTCTTTCCCCCCTTTCGCGCCGCGCTCGAAGCCCGGCTGCCGAAGGCGCAAACCGTGTCCGAGGATCTGATGGGCAGTGTTTCGCGTGGGCTGGTGCTCGGCGAGACGAAGCTTTCGTAGCAACCGTCAGAGCGCTGCCAGACAGCCTCCATCGACGACGAGGCACTGTCCGGTGACGTATCGCGAGGCGTTCCCGCCGAGGTAGAGCGCGGCGCCGACCAGATCGTCGAGCGCGCCGAGCCGGCCGAGCGGCACCTTGGCCGTCATGGCCTCGACCCAGCCCGGGTCCTCGTAGAAGGTTTCGGTCAATTCGGTGCGAAAGTAGCCGGGCGCTATCGCGTTGACGCGAATGCCCTTCGGCGCCCATTCGGCTGCCAGAGCTCGCGTCAGCCCGAGAACGCCGGTCTTCGATGCGCCGTAGGGCACCGCCGTCGGGATGCCGACATAGGAGGTGAGGGAGGCGAGGTTGATGATCGCGCCGCCGCCCCTCTCCGCCATTCCGGCCGCCACCGCCTGTGCGACGAAGAACGGTCCCTTCAGATTGGTATCGACGATCCGGTCCCAGATCGCTTCGTCTAGATCCTCTGCGGGGCAAACCTTCTCGATTCCGGCATTGTTGACGAGAACGTCGACCGGCGCGATGGAGCCGAGGCTTGTCCGGATGCGCGCGAGATCGCGCTGGTCGCAACCGATGCGTTCGGCATCGCGTCCGAGCGCGCGTATCTGCGCCGCCGTATCGTCCAACGCCTCGGCCCGCCGGGCCGTCAGGACGAGATCCGCCCCCGCCTTCGCATAGCCGAGCGCCAGGGCCTGACCGATGCCTCGACTGGCACCCGTTACGAGAACGCGCTTGCCCTCGAACGAGATCAGGCTTCGAAGCCAGTCCAGTGTCCGGTCGGCGGCAGGTTCGGTCATCGGCATATGTTCCATTCAAGCGTTCGCGCGATGGTCGTCGTCCGCGTGGGAACGGTCAACGGCCGTCTCCTCCATACCAAGTCAGACGCCGCGAACTTCAGTTCCGGGCCCTGCCATAGCCTGCGGCGGAACGGCGTGGGAAGCGGCATGGACTCGCGCGAACCCGCGTTGACACTAGCTTGGGCGTATGACTACGCATGTCGCATGAGCGTGGCGCCGACCTTCCTACCGAGCAGAACCTGGCCCATCGCGCCCGGGCTTCGCCGGTGAACGCTTTCACGACGCTGCACGCCTCGACCACAACGGTCGCGCCGGCCGTCGTCGTGCGCGGTGTCGGTAAGAGCTATGGCAGCGTCGAGGCGGTCGTCGACACGTCGTTCGATCTCGCGGTCGGTCGATTTCTGACCATCCTCGGGCCTTCCGGCTCCGGGAAAACGACGCTTCTCCGTCTCATAGCGGGCTTCGAGCGGCCGACGACGGGCGAGATACGGATCAACGGTGCGCCCGTCGATCGTACGCCCCCGCATAAGCGCTCGATCGGCATGGTCTTCCAGCGACTGGCCCTCTTCCCGCACCTGACGGCGGCCGAGAACGTCGCGTTCCCGCTCCGCATGCGGCGGTTCGATGCGCGAACGATCGCGGATCGGGTGGACCGCTATCTCGATCTCGTCCGCCTCGGCGGGCTTGGAAGCCGCCCGATCCAGAAACTGTCCGGCGGCCAGCAGCAGCGGGTCGCTATCGCGCGCGCCCTCGTCTTCGAGCCGGATCTCCTCCTCCTCGACGAACCCTTGGCTGCGCTCGATCGCAAGCTTCGCGAGGAGATGCAGCTGGAGTTTCGCCGCATTCAGCGCGAGCTCGGCGTCACGACCATCAACGTCACGCACGATCAAAGAGAGGCTCTTGTCGTCTCCGACGATGTGATCGTGATGGAGGGCGGACGCATCCAGCAATGGGCCGAGCCCGCCGCGACCTACCGCGCACCGGCCAATGCCTTCGTCGCCACCTTCATTGGCGTCACCAACACCTTTCCCGGCCGCGCGACCGGTGTAGAGGGCGGCACCGTGACGTTCGGCTTGGATGCCGGACCGGCCATGCTCGGCGTGTGGAGCGACGGCGCGGCCCCGGCCGTCGGCGCCTCCGTCACGGGCACGCTTCGCGCCGAGCGAATACGCATGGCGGCGACAGCGGGGGATCTGGCCGGTCTCGACACGATTTGCAGCGGCACCGTCCGCGATACGATCTTCGAGGGCGAGCGCATCGTCTACGAGATCGCGCCCGACATGGTCGGCGTCGAGACGTTGCGTCTCTTCGATCACGACCCCGGCGCGCACGATGCCTTCGCTATTGGCGAACGCGTGGCACTTGGCTGGAATACCCGCGATGTGCTGGTCTTCCCGAGTTGAGGACGGCCGATCAACGGCCGATGGAGGAGAACGACATGACGAAGCTATCGAACCTGTCCATCGGACGGCGCGCGCTCTTGGCGAGCGTCGCGGCATTGGGGCTTGCCGGGCTCGGCGCCCAGGCGGTCGCGCAGGGCGAGCCGGAAAAGCCGGACGAGATCATCGTGCGGGCCTGGGGCGGCGAATGGGTGGAGAGCCTGAAGAACGGCGTCTCCGATCCCTTCACCGAGATGACCGGCATCGCCGTGCGCCACGATCTGACCGAGGATAACGAGATTCAGCCGAAGGTCTGGGCGGCGGTGGCGCAGGGCCGCGTTCCGCCTATACACATTAACTGGGATACGACGACCAACGCGACGAAGTCGGCGCTGCGGGGCGTCACGGAGGACCTCTCGGACCTTCCCAACCTCGCCAACACGACCGACCTCGCCAAGCCTGCTGGGCTCGAAGGCTATCCGATCGCCAACACCTATGGCTATGTCTACGTGCTTGCCTATCGCCCGGACGCCTTCCCGGACGGGCCGCCGGAATCGCTCGACGTGCTGCTCGATCCGAAGTTCAAGGGCCGCATCGCGCTCTACAATGACGGGATCGGCTTCCACTTCCCCGCCCAGATCGCCGGCGGCGGAACGCTGGAGGGCATCCCCGACGACATGGACCCGGCCTGGGAGTTCATCGAGAAGGTGAAGGCGCAGGAACCCTTACTTGGTGAGGACCCCGACTTTACCAACTGGTTCCAGAACGGCGAGATCGACCTGGCGGTCACCATTTCCACCAATGCGCGCGCGGCGCGCAAGAACGGCGTCGAAATCGCATGGACGGTGCCGGTCGAAGGCGCAAAGTTCGACACGGATGGGCTCTGGATACCGAAGGGTCTGCCGGAGAACGAGCTTTATTGGGCCAAGGAATACGTCAATTTCGCCCTCAGTCAGGAAGCGCAGCAGGTTTGGCTCGACGGTCTCGGCCTTCCGGGTGTCGTGCCGGGCCTCACTCCGCCCGAGGACCTCGTCGGAGATGCCTCCTACCCGACCGAGCCCGCCGACTTCGAGAAGCTCATTCGCATCTCCGGCCAGGTGCAGGTCGAGAACGAGAGCGACTGGTTCTCGAAGTTCAAGGCGATCATGCAGCGCTAGATCGCTGATGGACCGGGGCGCGCGAATCTCCTTCCCGCGCCCCGCAGGCAAGGCAGGCCGATGCGATTAGAACGGAGCGCCTATCCTCTGCGCTGGCGGGTCATGGACGCCGCCGAGGGCGTAGCGGCCTCGCTGTGGCCGGAGCGTTTTCGGAAAGCCACCCCGTGGCTGATGCTGCTGCCCGCCTTGCTGCTCGTCGGGCTGCTCGTCCTTGGAATGCTCTACGTCGGCGAGGCGAGCCTCCACACGCTCGATCGCTCGACCTTCCTTCCGTCCGAAGAGCGAACACTGGCGAACTACCGCCGCGTGGCCTCCGAAGCGCTTTTCCTCGCAATCGCCTGGCGCAGCCTGCTGGGCGCGGCCATCGTAACCTGGCTGACGCTGCTCCTGGCGTTTCCTTACGCCTATCTGATGGTTCGGACGGGATCTAAGACGCTGCGCAAGACGCTCCTCATCGCGCTCTTCCTGCCATTCTTCATTGGACAGGTGGTGCGAGCCTATGGGTGGCTTATCATCCTCGGCAATCAGGGCGTTCTCAACGATGCGCTCAGTCTTCTAGGCGTCGAGCCCATCCGGCTTCTCTACAACTACGGTGCCGTACTCTTCGGGCTCGTCCAGTATATGCTGCCATTTGCCGTGCTGATGCTCACGCCTGCGCTGACGGCAATCCCTGAGGAGCTCGAAGCGGCGGCGGCTTCGCTGGGGGCGAGCTGGTGGCGCGGCTTTCGCCATGTCGTGCTGCCACTTGCGAGACCCGGTCTCGTCGGTGCGGGCATCGTCGTTCTCACCCTGTCGCTGACCGACTTCGCGATGCCGGCCATCCTCGGCGGCGGCAGTCAGGACTTCATCGCGAACGCCGTCTACGACCAGTTCTTCCGCACCTCCGACCAAGGCATGGGAGCGGCGCTGACGGTCTGTCTCGTCGCGTTGGGCTCCGCCCTCGTCGGGGCGATCTTTGCGCTCCTCGGAGCGGGGACGATGGCGCTCGGGAAAGACCCGGCGTGAGTTGGCCATTGTCCAAGAGCGTCGCCGTGTGGACGATGGTCGCGGCCGTCCTCATGCTCCTCTCGGCCCCCACCATCGTCGTCCTCGGGGCGTCCCTGACGACGGGCAATATCATCGTCTTTCCGCCCGATGGCCTCACGCTGAAATGGTATGGCCGCATTCTCCAGGCGGACGAGTTGCGCGACGCCTTCGGGCGTTCGCTCTGGGTAGCGACCGTCTGCACGGCCCTCGCCATTCCGGCGGGCACGCTGGCCGGGATCGCGCTCTCCAAACATCGCCTCCGCTTCGGAGCGGCGCTGCAGGTCTATCTCCTGCTGCCCTTCACGATCCCGCTCATCGCATCCGGCATTGGCCTGATGCTCTTCTTCGGGGAGGCACGCGTGCTCGGCAGCGTCTGGCCCGTGGGCGTCGCCGCCTGCGTCATCAATCTCCCTTTCATGATTTGGGCGGTCAGCGCCAGCGCCGCGTCGCTCGATCCCGACCTCGAACTCGCGGCCGCGAGTTGCGGCGCGCCGCCCCTGGCGACCTTCTTCCACGTCACGATCCCGGCGGTAATGCCTGGTATCATATCGGGTTCTCTCTTGATGTTCATCCTCGCGATGAACGAGTTCCTGGTCAGCCTTCTTCTCACGGATGCGCGTACGGTCACGCTGCCGGTGCAAATCTACAATTCCATCCGCTCGATCATCACGCCCGATCTTGCCGCCGTCTCGGTCGTCTTCATCGCCGTCGCTGGTCTCGCCATCGTCCTTCTCGATCGGCTCGTCGGACTCGATGTCTTCCTCAAATCGAAATGACCGCCGGGTTCGAATGACTAGGACCGGCAGCGGTCTCGACCTGGTTCGGCCAGTTTCTTTGAAGGCTCAGAAGACCGCGCCCGGCAGCCAGCGCGCGATGGCGGGGAAGGCCCACACGACGGCGATGCCTAAGATCTGCAATGCAATAAAGGGCGCAACCCCTTGATAGATATGGCCCGTCGTGATGTCCGGCGGGGCGGCCGAGCGCAGATAGAAGAGCGAGAAGCCGAAGGGCGGCGTCAGAAACGAAGTCTGGAGGTTGATCGCGATCAGGATCGCAAGCCACACCGGATCATGCCCCATCATCAAGAGCGGGGGTGCGATTAACGGCAGCAGGATGACCGTGATCTCCACAAAGTCGAGGAAGAACCCGAGCACGAAGATCAACGCCATTGAGAACAGGAGCGCGCCCGTCGCACCGCCCGGCATCAGCTCGAGAAAGTGCTCGATCCGCGTCTCGCCTCCGAGGCCCACGAAGACGAGCGAGAACATCGAGGCCGTCAGGATCGTCGCGAAGATCATGGCGGTGACGCTCATTGTCTGTAGCAAGGACGGCCGCAGAAGCGCGCGCCGCAGCAGGGTCATGAGCGATGCGATGATCGCGGCGAAGCCGACGACGGATAGGGCGAGGTAGACCGCTCCCAAGGCCCAGTCGGCAACGCTCGCGTCCGAACGCTGCAATCGCACCGGAGCGATGCCCGCCGCGACGGCGAGCGCGATAAGCGAGAGGGCTCCTAGCAGTATCAGCACCGCGTTCGCCCCCTGCCTGCGCCCGGCCATCAGGATCGCGCCGACCGCGCCGATGGACGCGGCTTCCGTGGGCGTCGCGATGCCGCCGAGGATGGCGCCGAGCACCGCGACGATGAGGGTCAGCGGCGGGACGACGGTGCCGACGACCTCACTCACCGTGACACGCGGTCCCGGCTCCGCCGCGGGCGCACGGTGGGGAGAAATGTGCGCGACTATAAGAATATAGAGGATGTAGAGCCCGACGAGGACGAAGCCCGGCAACAGCGCGCCAGCGAAGATCTGGCCGACCGAGATCGTCTCGACGCTGAACTTGCCCTGCTCGTATTGCGCCTGCTGATAGGCATTCGACATGACGTCGGAGAGGATGATCAGGAGCGTCGAAGGCGGGATGATCTGGCCGAGCGTTCCGGCCGTGCAGACGATGCCGGAGGCAAGGCGGGGATCGTAGCCGGTACGCAGCATGGTCGGCAGCGCGATGAGGCCCATCGCTATGACCGTCGCGCCGACGATGCCCGTCGAGGCGGCGAGAAGGGCGCCGACCGCGACGACGGAGAGCCCGAGCCCTCCTCGAAAGCTGCCGAAGAGCCGGCCCATGGTCTCCAGGAGCTCTTCGGCGAGACGGCTTTTCTCCAGAACGACCCCCATCACTACGAAGAGCGGGATGGCGATCAGGACGGTGTTGGTGAGGACGCCGAAGGCGCGTTGGCCAAGTGCGCCCAGAAGCGCGAAGTCCATCTGACCCGTCAGCTGCCCGAGAACGGCGAAGATGACCGCCACGCCTGCGATCGCGAAGGCGACGGGAAAGCCCGAGAGGATGGCGCCGATGAGGGCGGCAAACATCAGGAGGTCGAGCGGCAGGCTCATACCCGATGGCCCCGTCCGTCCCGGGTCCGCAGCACCGCGACTACGCGCAGCAAGGAGGCGAGAGACTGAACGAGAAGAAGGACGCAGAAGACTGGTATCAATGACTTTAGAAGGAAGGACGCAGGGATGCCGCCGACCGAGATCGGGCCTTCCAGGATCGCCCAGGCATTGCGCACCGAGGGCCAGGACCAGATGAGAAGTACAAGCATGGACGGCACCAGCAGCAGCGCGTGGCCTGCGAGGTCGATCCAGGCCTTCGTGCGCGGCTGCGCCTTGGCGTAGAAGATGTCTACCCGCACATGAGCGTCGATCAGCAGGGTGTAGCCGGCGCCCGCCATGAAGAGCACGCCGTGCAGATAGAGCACGCTCTCGCCGGCTGCTATGGCGCTCACGCCGAACACGTAGCGCGCGAGCACGATCGCGAACTGCGCCAGCACCATGGCCAGCGCCGTCCAGCAGACGAAGTGCCCGACCGCGCGGTTGGCGCGGTCGAGCGTGGTCGCGAAGGCGAGCAGGACGGTTCGCCTAGAAGTCGAGCGCGGCGGCGCGGGCGTTCATCTGCCCGTTGTCGGCATAGCCCTTGTAGCGGCCGACCGAATCCCGATAGGCGACGAAGCTATCGGTAATGCGTCGGACAAGTTCGTCCTCGTCCTCGCGCAGCTCGTCAATGACTTCGGCGGCCGCGCCGGCCATGGCGGTCACGACATCGGCGGGCAGCTCGCGCACCACGACGCCCTGCTCGGCCACCAATTGCTCGAGCGCCTGGGCGTGCTTGGTGGTGTATTCGGTCCAGACGGGGTTGTAGAGCGACTCGCAGGCGAGGCTGACGGCTTGCTTGAGGTCGTCGGGCAGGTCCTCGTAGACGTCTCTGTTGACGGCGCATTCCTCGGCCGAGGAGGGCTCGCCGACACCCGGCCAATAGTAGTTCTTCGCGATCTGGTAGAAGCCGAGCGCCGAATCCGTCCACGGCCCGATGAACTCGCCGGCATCGAGAGCGCCCGACTGGAGCGCCTGGAACATGTCGCGCCCGCCCATGGCCTGCACCGCCATGCCGAGCTTGGAGCACATCTCGGACGCGAGGCCCGTTGTGCGGAACTTGAGACCCTTGAGGTCGTCGACCGAATTGATCTCGTTGCGGAACCAGCCCATCCATTGCGGGCCGGAATTGCCGCAGAGGAAGGGCTTCAGCCCGAAGCGGCCATACATCTCGTCATAGAGCGCCTGCCCGCCGCCATGGGCGAGCCAGCCGACCTGCTCGTCGGCCAGGAGGCCGAAGGGCTGCGAGCCGAAGAGGAGGATCCCCTTCGACTTGGAGCCCCAGTAGGCCGGCACGGCGTGGTAGAGCTCGGCGGTGCCCTCGGAGACGGCATCGAAGACGCCATTGCCGGGTACGAGCTCGCCGACGGCGAAGAGCTCGACCTCGATCCGCCCACCTGACAGCGCGGTGATCCGATCGGCCAGCATCTGCGCGGCGACGCCTGGTCCCGGCAGGTTCTTCGGCCAGGCCGTCACCATCTTCCAACGCCGGATGTCCTGCGCGATCGCGGGACTGGCGAGCGGCGAGGCAAGCGCGGTCGCGGCGGCGCCGGTGGCGCCGACGGCGAGGAAGTCACGTCTTTTCATGGTCATCTCCACTCTCCTCATCGTGCGAGCCTTCGTGGCCCGTCATTCGAGACCAACTCTCAGCCGAGAATGCCCGGCAGGTCGAGCCCGTTCTCTCGCGCGCAATCGAGCGCGATATCGTAGCCGGCGTCGGCATGGCGCATGACGCCCGTGGCCGGATCGTTCCAGAGCACGCGTTCCAAGCGTCGGTCGGCATCCTCGCTGCCGTCGCAGCAGATCACCATGCCGGAATGCTGCGAGAAGCCCATGCCGACGCCGCCGCCGTGGTGGAGCGAGACCCAGGTCGCGCCCGATGCGGTGTTGAGAAGCGCATTGAGGAGCGGCCAGTCCGACACGGCATCCGATCCGTCCCTCATCGCTTCCGTCTCGCGGTTCGGGCTGGCGACGGAGCCGGAATCGAGGTGATCGCGGCCGAT
Source organism: uncultured Alphaproteobacteria bacterium (assembly GCA_963799285.1). GTDB lineage: Bacteria > Pseudomonadota > Alphaproteobacteria > Rhizobiales > CAWCWK01 > CAWCWK01. The sequence goes on along the minus strand of CAWCWK010000004.1, from coordinate 1,772,418 downwards.
GACGATGGGCGCCGACAACTCGCCCGACCGCACCATCGCGTTGAAGGCGAGCCCGAGCTTATGGCGCAGGCCGAGCCCGACCCAGCATATGCGCGCCGGCAGACCCTGAAAGGCGATGCGCTCGCGCGCCATGTCGAGCCAGTTATGGAGACGTGGATCGTCTATCAGCTCTTTGACCTTGGCGTCGGTCTTGTAGATGTCCTGCGGATCGCCAGATAGCGCGACCCAGCGAAAGGGTCCGATGCCGCGGCAGAAGAGCGGGCGGATATAGGCAGGCACGAAGCCGGGGAACGCGAAGGCGTTCTCCAGACCCTCGTCCTTGGCGACTTGGCGGATGTTGTTGCCATAGTCGAGCGTCGGAACGCCGGCATTCCAGAAATCGACCATGGCGGCGACATGCATCTTCATCGATGCGCGGGCGGCGACGTCAACCGCGTCCGGATCGCTCTCCTGGCGCTCGCGCCATTCGCCGACCGTCCAACCCTGCGGCAGGTAGCCATGCACCGGGTCGTGCGCCGAGGTCTGGTCGGTGACGATGTCGGGTCGCGGCCCACCCGCCTTCATGCGCGCGACGAGTTCGGGAAAGATGTCGGCCGCGTTGCCGATGAGGGCGACCGACTTCGCCTCGCCGGCCCTCGTCCAGGTGTCGATGAGGCCCAGCGCCTCGTCGAGATCATGCGCCTTCTCGTCGACATAGCGGGTGCGAAGGCGGAAGTCGGCGCGGGTCTCGTCGCATTCGACGGCGAGGCAGCAGGCGCCGGCCATGATGGCTGCCAGGGGCTGCGCGCCGCCCATGCCGCCAAGGCCGGCGGTGAGGATCCATTTGCCCGTCAGATCGCCGCCATAATGCTGGCGCCCCGCCTCGACGAAGGTCTCGTAGGTACCCTGCACGATGCCTTGCGTGCCGATATAGATCCAGGAGCCGGCCGTCATCTGGCCGTACATCATCAGCCCGATGCGATCGAGCTTGGAGAAATGCTCCCAAGTCGCCCAATGCGGCACGAGGTTCGAATTGGCGATGAGCACGCGCGGCGCGTCGGCATGGGTGCGAAAGACGCCGACCGGCTTGCCCGATTGGACGAGCAGCGTCTCATCCCCCTCGAGCCGTTTGAGCGCCGCGACGATGGCGTCGAACGCCTCCCAGTTTCGCGCAGCCCGCCCAATGCCGCCATAGACCACGAGCTCGTGCGGGTTCTCCGCGACGTCCGGATGGAGATTGTTCATCAGCATCCGGAGCGGCGCCTCGGTCATCCAGGATTTCGCGTTGAGCTCCGAACCGGTCGGCGGGTAGACGTCCCGCGCGTTGTGTCGGCGATCGGGCGAGGCGGTCATGAGGGTCTCCATGCGCCGAGGCGCTCCAAGATCGTAGCGAGGACCGGCCGCAGGCGGGCTGCGCGGGCAGGATCGTAGGCGAAGGGCAGGGTCTCGCTGGCGAGGTATTTCGCCTGCGCGATCTCCATCTGGATAGCGTGCCAGCCCTCGGTGGGCCGTCCATAGGCTCGCGTCGTCCAGCCGCCCTTGAAACGTCCGTTGAGCACATGGCTGAAGGGGCTGTCGGCGGACGCTGCGATGGCCATGTTCGCGATCTCCGCATCGCAAGTCACGCCGCCGTTCGTGCCGATGTTGAGATCGTGGAGGGTGCCGTCGAAGAGGCGTGGCACGCGCGAACGGATCGAGTGGGCGTCGTAGAGGACGGCGTGGCCATGCGCGGCGCGGACGCGATCCATCTCCGCCGTTAGCGCCGCGTGATAGGGCGTGTGGAAGGTCTCGATGCGTCGCGCGATCTCTGCGTCATCGGGCGTCTGGTGCCAAAGGGGCGCGCCGTCGAAATCGGTCAGCGGCACGAGATCCGTCGTCGCCTGACCGGGATAGAGCGAGGCGCCGTCGGGCGGGCGGTTGGCGTCGACCACGTAGCGATGAAAGGTCGCGCGCACGACCGTCGCGTCGGCGACGAGCCCGTCATGCAGCCTGTCGACATGCCAATCGGTGTCGGTGACCTGCCGACCTCGTTCATTGAGGGCGGCGCGGATGTCGTCCGGCACATACGTGCCGGCATGGGGGATGCCGATGACGAGGGAGCTCGTACCCTGGTGGACCTCGACTGGGGTCACGCCGTATGTCCCCCGGCTGCGTCGTCCACTTGGCCCATCACGAAGCCCGGTAGATCGACGACGTTCAATAACGCACCATCGGTCACGAGGCGGGTTGCAGCTTTGAGGGCGGGGGCCATGAAGCGGTCCTCTTCGATGCGGGCGACGTCCTCGCGGAGCCGCTCGATGACGCGCTGCAATGCCGCGCTCGTCTCCAGCGGCTTGCGGAACTCGACGCCTTGCGCAGCGCAGATCGCCTCTATGCCGACGATCGCGGCGAGATTGGCGGTCATCCGGCGCAGGCGCATCGCGGCATGCGCGGCCATCGAGACATGGTCCTCCTGGTTGGCCGATGTCGGCGTCGAATCGGTCGAGCACGGGTTGGCGAGATGCTTGTTCTCGCTCATCAGTGCCGCCGTCGTCACCTCCGCGATCATCAAGCCTGAGTTGAGGCCGGGCTCCCGCGTCAGGAAAGGCGGCAGGTCGTGGCTGAGCGTCGGGTCGACCATCAGCGCGACGCGGCGCTGCGCGATGGCGCCGATCTCGGCCAGCGCGAGGGCGATCTGGTCGGCGGCGAAGGCGACCGGCTCGGCATGGAAATTGCCGCCCGAGACGATCCGGCCCTCGTCGACGAGTACGAGCGGATTGTCGGTAACGGCATTGGCTTCGACCTCGAGCGTGCGCCCGGCAAAATGCAGTAGGTCCATCGCGGCGCCGACGACCTGGGGCTGGCAGCGGATGCAATAGGGGTCCTGTACGCGCTCGTCGCCCTCGCGGTGCGATTCGCGGATTTCCGAGCCATCGAGTAGCGCGCGCTGGGCGCGAGCGAAGGCGATCTGCCCGCGATGGCCGCGCAACGTGTGGATGCGGTCGAGTAGCGGTGCCGTCGAGCCCATAATGGCATCGGTCGAGAGCGCGCCCGTCACGACGCTTGCCGCCGCGCAACGCCACGCGTCGAAAAGGGCGCCGAGCGTGACGGCGGCAGAGAACTGCGTACCGTTGAGAAGGGCGAGCCCTTCCTTCGGGCCAAGAACGATCGGCACGAGGCCCGCGCGATCCAGGGCCTCGGCCCCTGTCAAACGAGCGCCGCCGACGAAGGCCTCGCCTTCGCCGATCAGGACGGCGGCCATGTGCGCGAGCGGCGCGAGATCGCCCGACGCGCCGACCGACCCCTGCACGGGCACGACGGGCGTCACGCCGCGCGCGATCATCGCCTCCAGGAGCACGATCGTCGCCCACGCCACGCCCGATGCGCCGCGCCCGAGCGAGAGGAGTTTCAGAGCCATCATCAGCCGTACGGTCGCAGCGTCGAGCGTCTCGCCAACGCCGCAGCAATGCGACAGCACGAGATTGCGCTGAAGCATGGCCGTATCGGTGGCTGCAATCTTAACCGAGGCGAGCCTGCCGAAGCCGGTGTTCACCCCGTAGACGGCTACGCCTTCGCCCGCGGCCCGCGCCACGAGCGCGTGGGCAGCCTCGACGCCGGGCTTCGCGTTCCGGTGGAGTTCGACGGGGCCATGGGCACGCCAGATCGCCTCCAGTTGCGCGAGACGAGTTTCGCCGGGGCGGAGGATCAACGGTTCGCTCATCACACACGAGCCTCGAAGATGCCGTCGAAAATGCGGGCGTGAAGCGGGTTGAAACCGATGCGGTAGGCGAGCTCGACTGCATCGCCGATATCCCAGACGGCCAAGTCCGCGCGCAGGCCGACCGCGATGGCGCCGCGGTCAACGAGACCGAGGGCGCCGGCGGCGTGAACGGTCGTGCCGGCCAGCGCTTCCATCGGCGTGAGGCGAAAGAGCGTGCAGGCCAGGTTCATCGCCGTGAGAATGGAGGTGAGGGGCGAGGACCCCGGATTGCAGTCCGTCGCGACCGCCATCGGCACGCCGGCCGCGCGAAGGGCCTCGACGGGTGGCACGTTCGTATCGCGCAACGTGTAGAAGGCGCCGGGCAGGAGGACGGCTACGGTTCCAGCCGCCGCCATCGCCTCGGCGTCTTCGGCATCGGCGTGTTCGAGATGATCGGCCGACAGCGCGCCGTATCGTGCCGCCAGCCGGGTGCCGCCGAGACGGGAGAGCTGTTCGGCATGGAGCTTGACCGGCAGGCCGAGCGCCGCGGCGCGATCGAAGACGCGGGCCATCTGCTCGGGCGAGAAGGCGATGCTCTCGCAGAACCCGTCAACGGCATCGACCAGACCCTCGGCATGCGCCGCATCGAGCGTCGGCAGGCAGACCTCGTCGAGATAGGCGTCCGCCCGGCCGGCATATTCCGGCGGCACCGCATGAGCGCCGAGATAGGAGGTCACGACGCGAACGGGGCGAACGGTCTCGAGCGCCCGCGCGGCGCGCAGCATGCGCAGCTCGGTCTCCCGTTCCAGACCGTAGCCCGACTTCACCTCGATCGTCGTGACGCCTTCCGCGATGAGCGCGTCTAGCCGGGGCAGCGCCATCGCGACGAGAGCGTCGACGGACGCCCCCCGCGTGGCCGTGACGGTCGAGACGATGCCGCCGCCGCGCCGCGCGATCTCCTCATAGGGCACCCCCTCCAGCCGCTCGGCAAAGTCTCGCGCGCGGTTGCCGCCATGCACGATGTGGGTATGGCAGTCGATAAGGCCGGGCGTCAGTACCCGTCCGCCCAGATCGTGCACGTCGACATCACTCGGCGCCTCGTCGGCCGGGCCGATCCAGGCGATCGTCCCGTCTTCGATTAAGGCGGCGCCGAGCGTGTCCGCGCCGAAATCGGCGCCGTCCGCGCTCTTCGTCACGATGCGGGCCTGCGTGAGAAGCATCGACAACCTGTTGCTTTGGCGAAAGCGTTACGTCAATTTGTCTATACATAATCCATCAGTCAAGGTGCGATCGATGACCATCCTTCATGCGCGAAAGGCCCTCCTTGACGATGGGTGGCACGAGGACGTGCGGGTCGAGATCGGCCCGGACGGACGGATCGCCGGTTGCGGCACCGGACACGACGAGGTTGATGCTGACGGTCGCGAAATCCGATCCCTCGGCATTCTCCTGCCGGCCCCGGTCAACGTCCATAGCCACTCGTTCCAACGTGCGATGGCGGGCCTTAGCGAGCATCGCTCGCCGGGGCGGGATTACGACACGTTCTGGACGTGGCGGGAGATCATGTTCGGTTTCCTCGATCGTCTGACGCCGGACGACGTGGAGGCTATCGCCGCTCTCGTGCAGGTCGAAATGCTGGAAGCGGGTTACGCAACGAACGTGGAGTTCCACTACCTTCACCACACGCCTAGCGGCACGCCCTATGACGATGTTGCCGAGATGGCGGGGCGGATCGCGGCGGCATCCGAGACGACGGGGATCGGCCTCACGTTTCTCCCCGTTCTCTACCAGCATGGCGGCTGCGATGGGCGACCGCTCGCCCCGGGGCAGGTCCGGTTCGGCAACGACGAGGATCGGTTCGCGCGGCTGTGGGAGGGCTCTCGCACACACCTCCGCCACCTGCCTGCCGACGCCAGGATCGGGGTCGCGCCGCATTCGCTGAGAGCCGTCGATCCTGACGCTCTCCGTCGTCTCGTGACGGATCACCCGAGCGGCCCCTTCCACATGCACCTCGCCGAGCAGGTGCCGGAGGTCGAGGAGGTCCGAGCGGCGTGGGGTCGTCGTCCCGTCGAATGGCTTTTGGAGAACGCCGAGCCGGATGCGCGCTGGTGTCTCATCCACTGCACGCAGATGTTGCCGCACGAGACAGTAGGCCTGGCGGCGACCGGCGCGGTGGCGGGTCTCTGCCCGATCACCGAATCGAGCCTCGGCGACGGGACCTTCGATGGCGTGCGTTGGCTGGCGACGGGGGGAAGCGTCGCGATCGGCTCCGACTCCAACATTCGCATCGCGCTGTCCGAAGAGTTGCGCACGCTTGAATATTCCCAGCGGCTGCGGGACCGGGCGCGCGCTGTTCTTGCGATACCCCATCACTCGACCGGACGACGGCTTTTCGATAGCGTCTGCGCCGGCGGAGCGCAGGCTGCGGGTCGCGCGACCGGTCAGATAGAGCCAGGCCTGTGGGCCGACCTGATGGCCTTGGACGATACGGCGCTCTCGCTCGCTGGACGGGATGGCGATGCGATGATCGACAGTTGGGTCTTCGCCGGGGACGACAGGCTCGTCACCGACGTTTGGTCGGCCGGGCGGCACGTCGTTCGCGGCGGACGGCATATCGCGCGGGCCGCTGTCGAGCGTTCCTATCGCGCGGCCATTGCGCGCGTGATGACGTGACGGGCGCGCCCGGGCACTCGCCGTCTCGCACCGGATGGCGCGACGTTCGACAGGTCGCGCGCGATCGAATCGCGTCGGGGGCCTGGGCGCAGGGCGATGTCATCCCGAAGGAGGTCGATCTCGCGGCAGAGTTCGGCTGCGCGCGCGCGACCGTCAACCGCGCCTTGCGGGAACTGGCCGACGAAGGGCTGCTCGACAGGCGCCGCCGTTCCGGCACGCGTGTGGTGAAGGCACCGGACCTGCGGGCGCAGTTCAAGATCCCCCTCATCGCCAAGGAGATAGAGGCCCGAGGCGCGAGGCCCGGCTATCGCATGCTCTCGCGCGTCGATGAAGCGCCGCCCGAGCCGGTGCGCCTTGCGATGGAACTCGGGGACGACGGGACGCCGCTCATCCACATTCTCGCGCTCTACTCGGCCGACGATGCGCCCTTCATGATCGAGGATCGCTGGATCGATCCGCGAAGGTTCCCCAGCGTGCTGGACGGCGACTTCGCCGTTATCGGCGCGAACGAATGGCTCGTTACCAATGCACCCTTCGACCGGGGCGAGATCGTGTTTCGCTCAGCCTCGGCAAGCGCGCTGGAAGCGGAGACACTCGATATGGCGGCGGGCTCGCCCGTCTGCATCGTGGAGCGCGTCACGTATTGCCGGGCGGACGACGAGAGCGCGTTGACGAGCGTTCGACAGGTCTTCGTTTCGGATTACGAGCTGCGGGCCAAGATATGACGGTGCCCGGCAAGGCGGCGCGGGGTCTCCCGAGCGTGCCGGGAGTGGTGCTGCGCGTCGACGATCGCACGGGCACGCTGGACGCCCTGCTCTATAGCGATCTCGTAACGAAGTGGAAGACCGCCAGCGCTTCCGTGCTCGGCGCCACGCTTCTGGCGAGACCGGCCTCAAGGCGCCTCGCCATCCTCGGCGCGGGTGAAGTCGCAGGCCCTCTCGCACAGGCCTAAGCTGCGGTCTTCCGCGAGATCGAGGACGTCGCTATCTGGAACCGGGCGAGGAGGGCGTGCCAACGAACTGGTGAACCGATTGCGGGCCGAGGTCCTGCCGGCACGCGCAAGCGACGATCTCGCCGGCGACGTCGGCCGGGCCGCCATCGTCTCTACGGCGACCATGTCTCATGAGCCCGTCCTCCACGGACAGTGGGTTCTGCCGGGCACCCATGTCGACCTCGTCGGCGCCTTCCGAGGGGACATGCGCGGGGCCAACGACGCTGCTGCGTAAGGCTGCCGTCCATGTCGATCGAAGCGAGATGGCCCTCGACCATATCGGCGAACCGGCGACGCCCCTCGCGGAGGGTGTCATCGACCGCTCGGACGTTCAGGCCAATCTCTGCGACCTCGTTGCCGGGCAGGGCGGGCGACCGAGTGCGGAGGCCATCTCGCTCTTCAAGAATGGGGGCGGCGCACATCTCGACCTCATGACGGCCCGCGCCATTCTCTCTTTCCTCTGAGACCCACGTTCGGTGTGGCCCTCAACAGGCACGTGGACGTCCTGTAGTGTTGCTCAGAACCGCCGGTATCGAGAGCGGTCAGCGACGGAGAGGCGCCAGCATGGACTATCGTACACTCGGACGCAGTGGCCTGAAGGTGTCCAGCCTTGCGATGGGCACGTTCACCTTCGGCGGCCGGGGTCCGTTCGGAATGGTCGGGGCGCAGGAGCCGGCCGAAGCGGGGCGCCTCGTCGATACGTGCATCGACCACGGCGTGAACCTGATCGACACCGCCAACATGTATTCGACCGGGCGCGCCGAGGAGATCGTCGGCGAGGTGATGGCCGAGCGCGATCCGGACATCCTCATCTGTTCCAAGGTCCGCATGCCCATGGGGGAGGGGCCGAACGAAGGCGGCGCCAGTCGCTGGCACATCATCCGCGAATGCGAGCGCTCGCTGAAACGCCTGCGCCGGGACCGGATCGACATCTACCTGATCCACGAATGGGACGGCACGACGCCCGTCGAAGAGACTATGTCGGCTCTCGACAGGCTCGTGGCCGATGGCAAGATCCGCTATTTCGGAGTCTCGAACTGGGCGGCTTGGCAGGCCATGAAGGGTCTGGCCGCATGCGAGCGGCGGAACTTCGAGAAGCCGTCCTGCCAGCAGATCCACTATACGCTCGAGGCGCGAGAAGCCGAGTACGAGCTGCTGCCCATGTCGGTCGACCAGGGGCTCGGCGTCATGGTCTGGAGCCCGCTCGCGGCCGGACTGTTGACAGGCAAGCACTCGCGTGAGGGCTTTGCGGCCGACAGCCGCCAAGAGATGGGCTGGACCGAGCCGCCCATTCGCGATTGGGACAGGCTCTGGTCCGTGGTCGACGTAGTTCGAAAGGTCGCTCAGGCGCGGGGTGCCACGCCGACGCAGATCGCACTCGCCTGGCTCCTCGGTCGGCCCGCGATCGCGACCCTCGTCGTTGGCGGGCGGACGAAGGAGCAGTTCGCCGAGTCCATGACGGCCTGCGACATTACCCTCACCGACGAGGAGCGCGCGGAGCTCGACGCCGTCTCCCGCCCCCCACTGATCTACCCGCACTGGCACCAGCACCAGTTCGCCAAGGACACGTTCGGCGATGCGGACTGGGCGCTCCATCGCGGACAGCAGGTCGATGGCATGGACGGCTACAAGGCGTAGCGCGACGCAAGAGGTAGGGGGCGGAGGGCAGTTCATTCGCCTACGCAGCGGATCACCCGGTTTCGCCGGGTGAGGATGCGAGGGGGCACCCTCATTTTGCTCCGAAAGTGACGTCGGGTGCCGGGCCGAGCGTTGCTATCGGCCGACGAGCGCCCGGACGATCTTGCTCATCGCGAGCATGCCGGGATCGTCCATGCCGATGCTCTTCTCCGCGAAGATGCGGGCGCGGCCGACGGTGGCCGGCTTGTCGCGAAACTCGGCCTGCGCCTGTTCCGCCGCCTCGACGGCGCGGTCCGCCGGCGCGTCCGTCGTCTCGCCGAGCGCTCTTGCGATCGCATCGAGACTGTCGAGAACCGTCTTGCCGCCGAGCTCGGCCTTGCCGCGTTCCATCATCTTGTCCCGCGCGGCCGCGACGATGTCCGACAGATCGGCCGGCTCGACCCCATCCCGGCCCTTCAGCGCCTTGGCGGCGGCCATGAGGCCGGTGGCGAGAAGGGTGCCGTAGGACGACGACGACACCTTCGTGAACGCCTGCGCGCAGGCCATGAGGGCCTTGCCGAGGTCGTCGTCCGGCAGCGCGTCCGCGCCATCGGCTACTGCCCGGCTGCCCTTGCGCATGGTGACACCGAGGTCGCCATCGCCCAGCGCACCATCGGCGGCGTTCAACGCGTCGGCCTCGATCTCCATCGCATCGCGAAGGCGGATCGCTGCGGCTCGGATGTCGGCGACGGTGATCATGCTCAGCTCCTCAGCGCCCGACCGACCAGAACGCGCAGTCGCAGGGCGCCGTCAAATGGGTCTCCAGCTCCGCATCGAGCTTGGCGAGCGTGAAGGAGACGCCCGTCATCTCCATCGAGGTCGCGTAGCGCCCGACGAGCGGCATGACGATGGTCGCGCCCGCAGCGTCCAGCCGCCGTTTTACGACCCGGTAGAGGATGTAGAGTTCCTCTGCCGGCGTCGCGCCCAATGAATTGACCAGGATCGACACGCGATCGCCCTTCGCCAGCGGCAGGTCGGCCAGAAGGCGGTCCATCATCTCCTCGGCGATATCGTCGGCGGGCTTGAGCTTGTCGCGCCAGACGCCGGGTTCGCCATGGATGCCCATGCCCATTTCCATCTCGTCGTCGGCGATCTCGAAGGTCGGCTTGCCGGCCTGTGGCACGGTGCAAGGTGAAAGCGCCGCGCCGACCGAGCGGCAGGCGTCGGCGGCCTTCTGCGCGATGCGGGTGACCTCGACGAGATCGGCGCCAGCTTCGGCCGCCGCACCTGCGATCTTGAAGGCGAAGACCATGCCGGCGACGCCGCGGCGCTTCTCGGCCTCCTCTGGCTTGGCAGAGGCCACGTCGTCGGCGAGGAGGACGGTGGTCGTACGAATATCGTCCATTTCGACGAGATCGCCCGCCATGTCGAAATTCATGACGTCGCCGCCATAGTTGCCGTAAAGGCGCAGCACGCCCGCGCCCTGATCGGCGGCGCGAATGGCCTCGGCCATCTGGTCGGCGGAAGGGGATGCGAAAACGTCGCCGATGGCGCAGGCGTCGAGGAGGCCGGGGCCGACATAGCCGGTAAAGACGGGCAGATGGCCCGAGCCACCGCCCGAGACGATGCCGACCTTGCCCTTGGCTCCTGGTTTCGCGCGCGAGACGACGCGGCCATCGTCTCCGACGAGGCGATAGAACTCGGGATGCGCGGCCACGAGGCCTTCCAGCATCTCGTCGACATAGGCTTCGGGATCGTTGAGGATCTTCTTCATCACGGGGCGGATCTCCTGGCGGACTTGGCGGCGGCGCGGCGGGCCGTGAGGACGTTGAGCAGCATGACGCCGATGAGGAGCGCCCCCCAGATCAATTCGCGCGCGAAGTTCGAGACCTGGAGCATGTTGAGGCCCGACGACAAGAACTGCATCGAGAGGACGGCGAGCACGACGCCAATGACGCGGCCGTAGCCGCCATAGGGGTTCACGCCGCCGAGCACTGCGATGAGCACGGCTAGCAGCAGGTAGGACGAGCCGTAGTCGGCCTTGGCGCTGTTGGCGCGCGACATCACGATGAGGCCGGCAATGGCGGAGAGCCCACCGCACAGCACGTAGACCTTGATGAGGGTCCGCCCGACATCTACGGCCGCGAATCGGGCGGCCAGGGGATTGGCGCCGTACATGATCGTCTTGAGGCCGAATGACGTCCGGCGCAGCACCCAGGCGAGGCCGGCGGCAAGGACGACGAACACGATGAGGGGGACGGGCACGCCCAGGACGCGGCCATTGCCGAGCCAGGCGAGGGCCGGTGGCATACCCATCACGGCGCTGCCGCCCGTCATCGCGATGGCGAGGCCGGTGAAGATGAGACCGGAACCGAGGGTCGCGAGGATGGGCGGCAGTCCGAAGGTCGCAACAAGGACGCCGTTGAAGAGCCCGGCGAAGAGGCCGACCACGAGCGCGAGGCCGAAGGCGGCGGCGACGAGCAACGTTCCATCCCCTTCCACGCCGACGCCGGCCATCACCGTCGCGGCGATGACGGCCGAGAGGTTGGCTATCCCGACGACCGAGAGATCGATGCCGCCGGTGAGCATGGCGATCATGACGGCAAGAGCGAGGATGGCGAATTCGGGGAACTGGAATGCCATCGACGTCAGGTTCTGCGCCGACAGGAACCGGTCCGGCGCGAGGACGGCCATCAACGCGAAGACCGCGACGGCAATGACTGCGAGGCGCCCCTCGGTCGACGACCACAGGCGCTGGGGCAGGCCCGGTGCCGACGCGGGCCGGCCGACGGATCGGGTGGGCGGCGCCTGATCGCTCATGCCGCGCGCGCCTCCGCCCGTTTGGCCTGCCAGGCGGGCAGGCCGGTTCCGAGGAGAATGAGCAGGCCGATGGTCACGGATTGCCAGGTCGATGGAATGCCGAGAACGATGAGCGAGTTGCTGACGAGCACGATCAGCGCGACGCCGAGAAGCGTTCCGGTCAGCGTGCCATATCCCCCCATCAACCGAGCGCCGCCGAGAACGACGGCGGCGATGACCGACAATTCGAGCCCTACGAGATCGAACGGGTTGGCGATACGCGCCGTCGAGGCGTGGATGATGCCGGCGAGTCCCGCCAGCGCCCCGACATAGACGTACACGAAGAACTGGGTGGCGCGCACGTCGATGCCCACCCGCCGCGCGCTTTCGGGCGAGCCGCCGACAGCGTAGATCGCACGTCCGAGCATGGTGCGTTGCAGGATGAACCATGTGAGGACGACGATCGCCACGAGGAAGGCGAAAGCCCAGGGGAGCGAGTAGAACGAGCCGTCCGCGTTCGTTCCGCGGACCATCATCAAGCGGGAGAAGCCGCGCATCTCGGACGGCAGGTTCGAGATCTGCAGGGTGCCGATGAAGGTGAGGAGGAAGCCGCGAAACACGGAAAGCGTGCCGAGCGTCACGATCAGTGTCGGCAGGCCGAAGAAGGCGATGAGGACGCCGTTGATTGCGCCCAAGGCGGCGCCGATGGCGGTCGCGATGAGGAAGGCCAAAGGCCAGGCCATGTCGGGCGCGAGGTCGCGAAGCAGTACGGTCGTCGCATACATTGCGAAGGCCGCGACGGCGGTGAAGCTGACGTCTATGCCGCCCGACACCAGAACCAGCATCGCCCCGACGGCGAAGATGCCGAGCACGATCGAGTTTCGCATGAGGTCGGTCAGCGTCGGCATCGAGAAGAAGTTGGGGTCGGCGAACCCGGCCAAAATGCAGAACGCGACGAGGACGGCGGCGACCAGCACCTCGTTGCGCGCCCAGTTGAACCGCGACCGCGATGCCGGGGGCGAGCCCCCTTCCGCCGCCGCGCTCACGAGGCGAGCCTATGGGAGAGATCGTCCTCGGTCACGCCGGCCCCGCCTTCGATATCATCCGTCAACCGCCCCGCCTTCATCACGAGGATGCGGTGGCAGGTGGCGAGAAGTTCGGGCAGATCGTCTGAGATGACGAGAACGCCGAGGCCGCGCGAAGCAAGGTCCGCGATGATGTCGTGGATCTCGGCCTTCGAGCCGACATCGACCCCGACCGAGGGACCGTTGAGGACGAGCACCTTGGGCGCTCGGGCCATCCAGCGCGCAAGCACCACCCGTTGCTGATTGCCACCCGAAAGGGAGCGGACGGGCGCTTCGGGGTCGGGCGCCTTCACCTGAAGCCGCCGCAACCACTCGGTCGCCTCGCCCCAGAGGCCGGACAGATCGAGCACGCCTCCCTTGGCGTGCGCGTCGAGCCGGCCGACGGCGATATTGCGGGCGATAGACTGGGTAAGGAAGAGCCCCTCGGTCAGTCGGTCCTCCGGAACGTAGCCGATGCCGACATCTGCCGCCGCGATCGGGTCGCCGGTCTTGAGGACCCGGCCCTCCAGCGTTACGCGGCCATGTTCTGGAGCGACGAGGCCGAACAGCGCCTTGGCGAGCGCGGTCCGGCCGGACCCGAGAAGACCCGCCACACCCAGAACCTCTCCGGCATGGAGGGTGAAGGACACGTTTTCGAACGCGCCGTCCTTGCCCAGGTTCTCGACGACCATCAAAGGCTTTGCGTCGGCTGTCAGCGGGGCGGGCGGGCCAGAGGCAACGTCGCGGCCGGTCATCGCGCGGGTCAGCGAAGCGGCGTCGAACGTATCGGCCGGCCCCTCGGCGACCTTCTCGCCGTTTCGAAGCACGACGACCGTTTCGCAGACCTCCAGCACCTCGGCCAGCTTGTGGCTCACGAAGAGGACGGCGACGCCGTCGGCCTTGAGGCGGCGAATGATGTCGAGTAGGCGCTCGACCTCGCGCTCCGTCAACGCGGTGGTCGGCTCGTCCATGATGATCAGGCGGGCGTCGGACGCCAATGCGCGGCCGATGGCGACGAGTTGCTTGTGGGCGACGGACAACGTCTCGACGCGCTCCGACAGGTCGAGTTCGACGCCCACCCGCTCCATCACGGCGCGAGCGCGCTCCTTCATGCGCGAGAAGTTCACGAAGCGTACGCCATCCGCGCGCTCTGCCGTCATCGCGATGTTCTCAGCGACGCTGAGGTTCGGAAAGAGGCTGAAATCCTGGAAGATCACCTTCACGCCAGCTGCTGCGGCAATCGTCGGGGTGATGTAGTCCTGGGGCGTCCCGTCGAAGAAGATCTGGCCCTCGTCATGCTGCTCGACGCCGACGAGCACCTTGATGAGGGTCGACTTGCCCGACCCGTTCTCGCCCGCGAGGCAGACGGCCTCGCCCGCACGGATCGTCAGGTCGACACCGTCCAGCGCGGTGATTGCGGCATAGCGCTTGGTCACGCCTTGGAGCGAGACGAGGGGCGTGTCGGACACGTGAAGGGGACCCGGACGATATGGATGGGGCGGCCCCACGAGACCGCCCCGAAGGAGAGGCGACTAGAACGGGTAGTCCGCCATATTATCCTTGTCGACGTTCACGAAGGCCTGGCCGTAGATGACCTTGCCGTCGAGGCGAATGCTCTCATAGCCCTCGAGGCCGAGGTCCATGCCGTCGGTGATCTCCTCGCCGGCGATGACCATCGAGGCGACCTTGTTCATTGCCTTGCCGGCGAGCTTGGGGTCCCAGAAGCCGATACCGTCGACGGCGCCCGTCTCCATGTACTGGCCGGCGATGGAGGGCAGCGAGGTGCCGAAGACGCACGTCGCATCTTCCAGCCCACGCTCTTCCACGGCGAGGCCGATGCCTGCGACGTCGGTCGAGGCCGAGCCCTGCATGCCCTTGATGTCCGGGTGGGCGCGCAGAACCTCCTGCGCCTTGGCATAGGCCTGCTGCTGGTCGTCGGCGGTCTCGTTGCGATCGCCGACCATTTCCATGTTCGGGTAATTGGCTTCCTGATGCGCGATGGCGCCGTCGATCCATTGCATGTGGGTCTGGGAGCCTAGGCTGCCGACGAAGGTGGCGTACTTGCCCTCGCCGCCCATGCACTGCGCGAGGCGCTCCATGAGGTTGGCGCCGAAGTCTTCGTTCTGGAAGGCTTCGATGTCGTAGAGCGTGTTCTCTTGGCTGGCCGCCTCATGGGTGATGACGGTGATGCCCGCCTCCATGGCGCGGCCGAGTACGGGCTCGATAGCCTCGGGCGACATCGGAACGACGAGGAGCGCATCGACGCCCTGCGCGATCATGTCTTCGAGGAGGGCCGACTGCTGCTGCGGGTCGGCCTGGGCGGGGCCGACGAGGAAGGCGTTGTTGCCGGTTTCGGCCGCGTACTCCTCGACGCCTTCACGCATGCGGTTGAACCATGCGATGCCGTCGATCTTGACGACGGTCGCCATGTCCTTCGACTCCTGCGCATGGGCGGGGGCGATGAGGGCGGTACCGGCGATGAGGGTGGCTGCGAGCGTCTTCTTCATGGATGTCTCCCTAAGGTGTCAGCCGCGTTGACCGCGGTCGGCTTGATTCCCGGCCATCTTAGCGCCGGGCGGATGGGCGTCTAGGGCCGTTCGCTGCTGCAAAGACGGGCAGGGCGCGCCGGCTGCCTATTCCCGAACCGCCTTCAGCGCCCCGTAGCCTTCGCGGTATCGCCCGTAGAGCGGGCCGTAGGCGGCATGGGCGGCCCGGTTGGGCTCGATCGTGCGAGCCGTGCGAACCATGACCTGGCAGGCGTCGTCGATCGTATCGAACCGACCGGCCCCTACGGCCGCGAGGATCGCCGCGCCGAGCGCCGGCGCCTCCGGTTGCTCGGTAATCTCCAGCGGCAGCCCGAGCGTATCGGCGTGTATCTGCAGCCAGAAGGGCGCGTTAACGGCGCCGCCCGCGACGACGATCCGCTTCGCTTCGAAGGCGACGCCGAACGCATCGACGACGCTGCGGGTGCCGAAGCATATGCTCTCGATGAGGGCACGATAGATGTGCTCCGGCCGGTGCTTGAGCGTCAAACCCGTGATGGCACCGCGGGCCAATGGGTCCGTGTGCGGGCTGCGGTTCCCCTGGAAGTGGTCGATGGCGAGGAGGCCTTCGGCGCCAGGCGGCAGGGCTTCCGCGAGGGCGTTCAGAGCCTCGTAGCTCGTATCGGGTGCGAAATGGCGCTTGAACCAGGCGATGATGGACCCCGTCGAGGTCTGACCTCCCTCGATGACGTAGCGACCGGGATAGACACAGTCCGCATAGGTGCCCCACACGCCTTGCGCGTGGGTGGCGTCGGCCGCGATGCCGAGTTGAAGGTGCGAGGAGCCCGTGACGAGCGCGAGATCGCCCGGCTGCGTGACGCCGAGCCCGACCATCGCGATGAACGCATCCGCGCCGCCCTGCACGACCTTCGTGGTCCGGCGCAGGCCGAGATGCTCGGCGGCCTCGGGTGTGAGCCTATCGATCACGTCGCCAGGCGCTACGAAGTCCCGCGGCCATTTACCGCGAAGCTCCGCCATGTCGAGCGCGGCGAGGAGGGAGTCGGGCCAGCCGCCATGTTCGGTCTGGTAGTGCCAGCGCATGGTCAGGTTGTTGAGCGATGCGGTCCAGCGGCCGGTCAGGCGCAGCGTCACGAAGTCCTGATACTCGCCGATCTTTGCCGCCCGCGACCATGTCTCCGGCTCGTTCCGCTTCAGCCAAAGGGCCTTTGGAATCATCCACTCGGGCGAGAGCGGACCCGCGCCGTCACCATTGACGCGTAGAGCGGGGTCGCCCGTCGCCAGCACGGCTTCGGCCTCGGCGTGGGCGCGCACGTCCATCCAGAGGAGGCAGGGACGGATCGGGTCGCCGGCTTCATCGAGCACGACGACGGTGCAGCTCGTCGTGTCGCAGGCCAGCGCCTCGACTTCCTCGGGGTCGACGCCTGATGCCGACACGGCGCCTCGAACGGCTTCGCCCAGCGCGCGCCACCAGTCCTCGGGGTCCTGTTCGGCCTGACCGGGTTCGGGATAGGTCGTCTCGTAGACGCCTTTCGCGGTGCCTTTCGTGCGCCCCTCGAGGTCGAAGACGTGGGCGCGGATCGACTCGGTCCCGCCGTCGATGCCGATCACGTAGGTCATGCGCGCTCCTCCTGCCGGATCGTGTTTGGCGGCGCGGTCCGGGTCAGTCAATACGCGCGGACAGGGGTCAGCGGCGTCCGAGCGCGGCCTGCATCTCGGCGATTGCGACGCCGATGCGGTCGCCATACCGCAGCAGGCCTCCGCCGAGGAGGTGAACGACGTCGTCGCCGTACATCGCCTGCATTTCGCCCGCTCGATCGACCGTCATCCCGCCTCCGGGACAGGGCAGGATGGCGCGTCCCGACGCTTGCCCGCCGATGCCGACCGGGGTGCCGGACGGCGCCCGGCAGGCCGCCGCGATCTCGAGGCACTGGTCGACCGAGAATCCGAACCGGCCGCCTGCATTGACGAAGATAGCGATGTCGGCACCCGCCAATCGGGGCAGCGTCCCGAACATCACGCCGTGGCTGAAGCCGATGTCGGGCGAGACGACGAAGGAGCCGAGAAGGGCAGGATGGAACATGATCGGCAGATTGAAGCCCGGATCGCTTGCCAGCTTCCAGATCGCACCAAAGCCATAAAGACCCGGCGAGATCATCACGCCGCCCGCGCCGCAGGCCTTGGCGAACATCGCGTCGGCGACAAGCGCGTCTGGAGCGCTCGAGAGATTGGGAAGATAGAGGGTGCTGCCGCCGGTACGTCCGTTGGCCTCCGCAACCGCTTCCGCCGTGGCCTCCACGCGAGCGCGGAACGGCGCCGTCTGCTGATTGGCAAGGCCGTGATCTTCCTTCACGAGGTCGGCGCCAGCGAGCGCACAGCGGCCGGCGATGGTGGCCAGTCCGGCGGGGCCGAGACCCATCGGCTTAAGGACAGGGCAGATCATGCCGCCCTCGGGCGCCCCGGCCCGCAGGCGCACGCCTTCTAAGCCGAAGCGCGGTCCGGTAAACGTTTGGGGAAGCGCCTCGCCGGGGTCCAGGCCGACGACTTTGATGCCGGACTGCATGGACGAGTTGCCGAAAACCACGTTGAGGACCTGCGCGAAGCCGTCGCCGACGGTCTCGGGCGCGTAGGACAGGGTCGCGAGGTGATGGCCGGTCACACCTTCGATGGCCTCGACGCGGCCGACCATCACGTCCTCGATGAAGCCGGCCGGAACGACGTCTCGCGGCAACTCGACCGTCTGCTCGAGCGCGATGCCTTCCGCGACGCTGCGCGCCTCCGCCGCGTCCGCCGTGGCGATTCGGTAGGTGACGCGGAAGCGATCGTCGTCGCTGGTCGCTGACTCGGTCGTCATCCGCTCGGTCATCCCATTCGCTCGCCCGACACGCCAAGCCGACATCGCATCTTGGACCGGGCGATATAGACCTCGATCGTGCCTTCATGGAAGAACGGGAGGCAGCAAAGAGCAAACAGGCGGCGCCGGACGTGACGTCGGAGCGAGGCCGGGTCGCTAGAGATTGGAGACGCGTGATGCAGGGTTTCGGCGTACATACCAGCATGTGGGCGATGACCTGGGACCGGGCAGGCGCCGAGCGTGCCATCGCCGGCGCCGCCGAATACGGCGTGGACTTCATCGAGATCGCCCTGCTGGACGCCAAGAGTGTCGACGCCGAGCACACGCGGACCCTTCTCGCCAAGCACGACCTGCGCGCCGTCTGCTCCCTAGGCTTACCGGAGGCCGTCTGGCCGTCGCGGGGGCATGTCGACGAGGCCATCGACTACCTCGCAGTCGCGATCGAGAAGACGGCGGCTCTGGGCGGCGAGGCTCTGTCGGGCGTCGTCTATGGTGGTATCGGCGAGCGCTCGGGGTCGCCGCCGACGGACGCCGAACTCGACAACGTCGCGAAAGCCCTGGAAGGCGCGGCGCGCAGGGCGAAGGCGTCGGGCATCGCCTTCGGAATCGAACCGGTGAACCGTTACGAAAGCCACCTCATCAACACCGCCGCCCAAGCCGTCGCGATGGTAGAGCGCATCGGCGCGGATAACGTCTTCGTCCACCTCGACACCTACCACATGAATGTAGAGGAGAAGGGTGCGGGTCAGGGCGTGCTCGATGCGCGCGATTACCTGCGCTACATCCACCTCTCCGAGAGCGATCGGGGCACGCCAGGCGAGGGCTGCTGCGACTGGGACGAGATCTTCACCGCCCTGCGCGCCATCGGGTTCGAAGGCGGGCTGGCCATGGAGAGCTTCATCAACATGCCGCCCGAGATCGCCGTCGGCCTCTCCGTGTGGCGCCCCGTGGCGGAGAGCCACGAGGAGGTGATGGAAAAGGGCCTGCCCTTCCTGCGCAACAAGGCCGCGCAATACGGCCTCATCTAGCGCCCGGGCGAGCCCATCAGGACGACGGCAGGGACTTCTGGTCGCTCGGCGCGGAGAGTCGGCGGATTTCGGACAGAACATCGTCCGCCGAGGTCGTCTTGCCGCCGATGCCGGCTTCGAGAAGCTGTCGGTCTAGGCTGGAGCCGGACTCGATCATCGCGATCTCCTCGCCGGCTTCGATGCGCGCCGCCGTCTCTTCCTGCTTGCGGCGGATGCGCTCTAGCGAATCCATCGCGTTGCCCAGCTTGGAGTTCACGCCTGACTGGGAGGTCGCGATGGCGGATTGGGCCTGCTGTAGCGAGGCCGTCGCTTTCACGCTCTCGACCTCCCGCTTCATCGCCTGAATACGGGTCTCGGTCTCTTGGACGGTCCGCATCATGCTCGTCTGCTGCCCGCGCATGCGCTCCAGATCGGCTTCGTCGCGCTGCATCTCGGCCCGGGTCTCCGAGATGCGGGTGGCGAGGGCTTGCGCAAGGTCCTCGCGGCCGGCCTGGAGGGCGGAGCGGGCGCTTTCGAGGTCGCGCTCCGACTTCTCGCGCAGATCGTTCGCGCGGCGCTCCACACGTTTCGCGCCGGCCATGATGCCCGCAAGATCGGACCGCGCCTTTCGCAGCGCGTTCTCGGCGTCGCGGATTTCCTGGTCGAGCACCCGAAGCGCCTGACTGTCGGCAACGGCCTCCGCCGCCTCGTTCGCGCCGCCGCGCACGGCGGTGAAGAGCTTTCCCCAAACGCTCATCGTGATGGCCTCCTCTAAGCCGCGTTCTTGAAGGCGTCGCCGCCGGAATCGATCCATTCGCCGATCATCTCGGCCGCCTCGACGGCGTTCGCCGCCAGCACAGCGACCTCCTCCACGACGACAGGCGCGCGCGAATGCGAGGAGAGCGAGCCGAAAAGCTCGTACCAGTCGGCCCCGTTGATGCTCGTGATGCCAAATGTGGAGAGCGGCACCAACTTGTGCGTCGCCAGGAGGAACCGCTCGAACGCCTCGCGCTTGGGGATCGTCTCCGCCGCAGCGAGCGCCACGCTGGCGAGGATCTGCTCGCCGCTGGCCGCGACCAGAATGTCGAGATCACCCCGGTCCTTGAGCGTGATACGAAGCACGTCGCTGCCTTCGGCCACGTCTACGTCCACGTCGCCCAGCGCCTCGGGGTCGGATGCGAAAAGCTCGGTCAGGCTCGACAGGGTCCACCCGTCCTCGGGTACGCTCATTTCCGCAGCCATGGGCTCCTCCGATCGACATCTATCAGTCGGCCTTCGAGCCGACCGTGCTGAGGTAGGATCGCCCCGCGCCGCTTGCCAGGGGCATCGTCTTCGTCGGCGCGGCCGCGTTGCCATCGGCCGGCCACCTCGTCTACAGGTCTCCCAACGGAATGAGAAGGCCCGCGCATGCCGTTCCTAGAGGTGGCGCTCCGACGCGCCTATATCGCGATCGCGAATCTCAGCTGGAGCTCGCTCGCGCTGGCCGCCCTCGCTCATATGGGCGTGTCCTACGTCCTCCTCGCCGGCGCGGGCGAGGGGCATCTGGCGGACAGGCCGGTCGATTTCCTCTACTACTACGTGACGACGGCGACGACGGTCGGCTATGGCGACCTCTCGCCGATGACCGCCGCCGGTCGCTGGGCCGGGCTCATCTTCGTGCTGCCCGGCTCCATCGCGATCTTCACCGCGGTGCTTGGCAAAGGCATCGCGGATCTCGGCGCATTCTGGAGGCGGCGGATGAACGGCTATGGCGACTATACGGGCCGGAGGGGGCACACGGTCGTGCTCGGTTGGCAGGGCGGGCGTACGCGCCGTCTGATCGATCTTCTCCTGGCCGACCACCCGAGCGGCGAGCGCATCGTGCTCGTGGCGCGGGAGCTGGAGCAGAACCCGATGCCGGACGCGGTCGATCTCGTGCGCGCCGACAGCCTGTCCACCCGCCGAGACCTTGCCCGCGCCGGCCTCGCGACGGCCGGCGGCGCGGTCGTGCGTGGGCGCGACGACGACGAAACCTTGGCCGCTACGCTTGCAGCCGCCTCCATCGCCCCTGACGTCCATATCGTCGCCTATTTCGAAGACGAGCGCTCGGCCGAACTGATCGGTGGACAATGCCCTGGCGTCGAGCCCATCGGTTCGCTGTCGTCGGAGCTGCTCGTCCGCTCGGCCCGCGACCCCGGGTCGTCGCGCATGGCCGACCTTCTCTTCTCCGCCAAGTCGGAGGATACCGCCTTCTCGATGGCGATCCCCGACGCTGCCGGGCCGCTGACCTATCTGGACGCGATGATCGGCCTCAAACGCCTCCACGGCCTGACGCTCGTCGGCGTTGGCCAGGATCGCGGGCGCGACCTCGATCTCAACTGCGATCCGGACCGCGCGCTCCTGCCTGGCGAGCGTGTCTTCTACATCGGGGATCAGCGGGTGGAGGCCGACGCCGTTTCGTGGGATGCACTGGCGCAGGGGAGGCGCGCATGATCGGACGGTTCTTCAAGCGCGGCGAGACCGGTGCCGACCTGCCCAAGGAGCACGGTCCGCTCGGCCTCATTCTCGGAGGCGCGGTCGAGATCGATACGCTCGGCACCCAAGCCTTGCTCGCAGGAGGCGAACCGGCCATGGAGCCGCCGGCGAGCGGGCCCTTCGTCGTCGCGGCCATCGGCGAGGCGCGGCTCGACGGCGGCATCGTGCTGACGCGCTACTATGACGACGACCACCGCATCCTTCAGGTCCTCGCACCGCCCGGCGCGGGCGCGGAGGGCGTGGAGGATGTCAGCCTCTACGGGCCGTGGGACTCGGTCGCTCCAATGTCGCCGGCCGAATGGCAGCGGTGGACCGGCCCGGACGGTCTGATCGGCCAAGCCGACTACGATGCCGACGGCATCCCCTTTCGTCGCTATTGGGGTGATGGACCGGGCAAGGTCGACCTCGTCGAGTTCACCGAAGACATCGATGACGGCGAGACGAAGCGCGCCATCCACCAGCGCTGCATGCTCTATTCGCGGCCCGTGGGCAGCGCCGAGGAAATGCTGCTCATCACGATCGAACGCGATATCGCCGAGCGTGCCGCCCGGGAGGGCGGATCCGTGGAATTCCTGATAGGCTATGGACTGAGCGCGGCCGATATCCGCCGGGTCTGACGCAGGATCCGGCCTCCTGCCGGCCGCATATGGAGAGAAAAGCATGTTTGGATACGTTGCGGGCCTGCCCGCGTTTCTCGCCTATTTCGTCTCGGGAACGATCCTCCTCGCGGCCTTCGCGGGCGTCTATGCGCTGGCGACGCCGCATAAGGAGCTGACGCTCATCAAGGCCGGCAACGGCGCGGCCGTGCTGGCCTATCTCGGTGCGATCCTCGGGTTCAGCCTGCCGCTCGCCTCCGCGGCGGCGAACTCGGTCTCGGTGATCGACTTCATCCTCTGGGCGGTCATCGGGGCAGTCGTACAGATCATTGCCTTCTTCATCGCGTCGGCGACGATGAAGGACCTCGCGGGGCGCATCACGGCAGGCGAGATCGCGGCCGGGGGCTGGGCGGCGGGCATAGCGCTCGCAGTCGGCATCCTCAACGCTGCCTGCATGACCTATTGAGGACCGCGCCATGACCAAGACACAGCGCGACCGCATCACCCGGCGGCGCTACGCAGCCCGAACGCGCAGGTCGCTGACCGTCGGCACTATCGCCGCGGCCGGCCTCACCATCGCGGCCTGCGACAGTGGCCCCGACGGCGACTATGCCTTCGCCAACATCAATGAATGTCGCGACGCGGGATTCACGAGCGTCGTCTGCGAGAACGAGTTCAACGAGGCTCTCTCCCAGCACGCTACGGCCGCCCCGCGCTTCGAGGAGCAGGCGCTCTGCGAGGCGGAGTTCGGCGCCAACGGGTGCACCCGGGTCACCGAGGGGAACGGCTCGCAGAGCTATTTCATGCCGCTCTTCACCGGCTTCCTCGTCGGGCAGGCGCTGCGCGGGATCTCCAGCTACGGGGCGTATCAGACCTATCGCACCAGCAATGTCGGCTACGTTCCGGCACCGATCTATCGCGATCGTAGCGGCAACCGCGTCACGATCGACCGACCGGCGGGATCGGACGCGAGTGCCCGGCCCGTCACCCGGCCGCTCAACGTGAACACGCGGACCGTATCGCGCCAGGGCTTCGGCGGGCGTAGCTCGTCGCGCGGCTGGGGTGGCTGACGGGGCCGCGCCGTGAAGCGCATCGCACTTCCCGAACGGCCGGACTGGCGCGAGAAGGCCAAGGCGGTCGGCTTCGGCTTTCACGAGATGTATGGCGAGCCTTATTGGATCGACGACGCGGCCTACGTCTTCACGCTCGACGAGATCGAGACGGAGATTGAGGCGCCGAGCCAGGCCCTCCATGAGATGTGCCTTGCTTTCGTCGGCGACGCCGTCGAGAGCGAGGAGACGCTCGATCGTCTCGCGATCCCGGCCGATCAGCGCGACCTCGTGCGCAACTCTTGGCGCGCTGGCGACCGGCACCTCTACGGCCGCTTCGATCTCGCCTATGACGGCTGCGGCCCAGCCAAGATGTTGGAGTACAACGCCGACACGCCGACCTCGATCTTCGAGGCCGCCTTCTTCCAGCACAACTGGCTGATGGACCGTATCGAGGCCGGACAGTTCTCACCCGAAGTCGATCAGTTCAACGGTTTGCAGGAGAGCCTCATCGAGGCGCTTGCGAGCTTCGATACCGGCCCGATCTTCCACTTCGCCTGCTGGACCGAGAGCGACGAGGACAAGGGTACCGCGACCTACCTTATGGACTGCGCGATCCAAGCCGGCCACCGCGTCGACCTCATCGACATCAAGGCCATCGGGGTCGACGCGGAAGGCCGCTTCACGGATACGAACGAGCGCGTCATTGATCGCTGCTTCAAGCTCTACCCTTGGGAGGACATGTTCCGCGAACCCTTCGCCAAGCACCTGAAGCCCGGCGTCTTCGTCGAGCCCGCGTGGAAGGCCGTGCTGTCGAACAAGGCGATGCTGCCCCTGCTGTGGGAACGCCACGAGGGCCATCCCAACCTCTTGCCGGCCTACTTCGTGGACGATCCGCGCGCGGCCGATCTCGACCGCGCCGTCACCAAGCCGTTCTTCTCGCGCGAGGGCGACAACGTCGCCATCCTTTCGCGGGGTATGGTCACGGAGGAGACGGGCGGGGACTATGGCGACGAGCCGCGCATCGTGCAGGCGTTCGCACCGCTCTTCGAGGATGCCGGGATGACGGCCGTGCTCGGCTCCTGGTTGATCGGCGATCGCGCTTGCGGGCTGGGACTGCGCGAGGACCGGGGTGCCATCACGCGGGACCTCTCGCGCTTCGTCCCGCACGTGATCGAGTAGGCTGCGATCACGCGCTCCGACAATCGCTCTTGCGCTATGCCGACGCTCGTCCCCCTCATCCTTTCGGGCGGCAGCGGCACGCGTCTTTGGCCGGCATCGCGGCCGGAGAGACCAAAGCAGTTCCTGCCACTGATCGGGGAGCGCTCCACGTTTCAAGCCACGGTTCAGCGCGTCGCGCCGGGGGGTGGGGACGCGGTTCGGTTCGGCCGGCCGGTCGTCGTCACGGGCGAGGCTCACAGGTTCCTCGTCGCCCAGCAGCTGGCCGACATCGGCGTGGAGGCAGACATCTTGGTGGAGCCGAGCGCGCGCAATTCCGGACCGGCATTGCTGGCCGGCGCGCAATTCATCGCGGACCGTGACGGCGACGTCACCTCCATCATAGCTCTCGCAGCCGATCATGCGGTGCGCGATGGCGACGCCTTCCGCCGCGATGCAGGCCTTGCTGCCCAGGCCGCCGGATGCGGGCACATCGTGACCTTCGGAATAGCGCCGACGGAAGCATCCCCGGCCTATGGCTACGTGCGAGCTAGCGGGCCCGTCGCCGGTATCGCCGGTGGTCGGATCTTCGTCATCGAAGCTTTCGTCGAGAAGCCGACAGCAGTCGTCGCGGCGGACTATCTGGAACGCGGCTACCTGTGGAATTCCGGGAATTTCGTCGCGCGGGCGGACACCATCGCCTCGGAATACGCTACCTTCGATCGGCCGACGGCCGAAGCCATAGCCCGTGCGGTCACCGACGCCAGACGCGATGCGGACTTCGTTCGGCTCGACCCGCTTGCGTTCGGCAAGGCGACGACGGCGCCCTTCGACAAGGCGGTAATGGAGAAGACGACGCGGGCCGCTCTCGTGGTCGCTTCGTTCGACTGGTCCGATGTCGGAACCTGGGCCGCCCTGCACGGCGTCCTCCCGAAGGATGCCTGCAACAACGCGGTGATCGCAGACCGACCGACAGGCGCCCTTCTGACCCTGCGGGCGGGCGACAATACGGCCTATACGGACGGTCCCCGCATCATCCTACAGGATGTCGAAGAGCTCTGCGTGGTCGCAACGAATGGCCTCGTCCTCGTGGCACCGCGCGCGTCCGTCTCCCCCGCCGACCTCATCGACCTGCTCGACACCGCCTCGAAAGCCGATATTTGAATGGCAAGAGGTGCCGCGCGCGTGAGGCGGCCACGGAATGACGCCACCTGGGCGGTCACCATGTCCATACACAAGCGCCGGATGCCAAGGCCAAAAGGTCAGTAAGGCCTCGTCGAACGCGGGGAGAGTAAGCCGAGTGCCCTACGACTGCAGCGGCCCGAAAACCGACCGACCTTGCGTGCCAGCCCAATCGAAACTCGATGCGCCGAAAGCCGTGGTATCCCGTAGGGGAATCGAACCCCTGTTTTCGCCGTGAGAGGGCGATGTCCTAACCGCTAGACGAACGGGACGCGGTGCGCAGCGATATAGCGAAGGGGGTGGGGGAGTTCAAGCGGTTTTATGGCGCCGTGTCGGACCAGACGCCGAGCGCGTTTCCGCTTGGGTCGGCAGAGCGGATCCGCGGACCGCCGGGAAGTCGAGGGCGGGCGTCGTGATCCGCCCGCCGTGCCCGGCTTGCGGCGTCCGTGCGTGGCGCGGGGCTGCCATCGGCGTCGAAGTCGCCGTCGAGGCCGGCGCCGTGGCGTGCGCAATAGCAGGGTCCTTAGCCGGTCAACGTCCAGCCGCAGGCCGCCGAGTAGAACGCCGTCATGGCGACGATGTCGCCGGCGCGACGCTCGATCTCGTTGATCCTGAGGTCGGTTTCAGCCCCTCGAGCCTCGATGGCGTCGGAACGGCGATAACCCGTCGCGGCCGACCTCTATCATGATCCGATCATTCACGCAGCGCCGCGCATCTCCCCGGGACCGGGCACGGCCGAGCCGTCGTCGGCGTACTGGCGCAGCTTGTTGCGCAGCGTGCGGATCGAGATGCCGAGAATGTTGGCGGCATGGGTGCGGTTGCCGAGGCAGTGGTCGAGCGTGTCGAGGATGAGGTCCTTCTCGACTTCGCTGACGGTGCGGCCGACGAGGCTGCGCGTGACGTGTTCGGCCGTCTGCGCGGCGCGGCGTGCCGACTCGTTCGACGTGCCGAAGGGCGACTGGCCGATGGCGCCCCCGTTGGGCGTGACGATCGCCTCGCCGTCGATCGTATCGCCCTGCGCAAGGAGGATCGCCCGGTGGATGGTGTTCTCCAACTCGCGGACGTTGCCGGGCCATGGCGCGGCAAGAAGGGCCTCCATCGCATCGTCGGAGATCGGGCGCGGATCCATGCCGTTCTTCTCGGCATAGGTACACGCGAAATGGGTCGCTAGCGCGCGGATGTCGGCCGGGCGCTGCGAGAGCGATGGCAGACTGAGATTGACGACGTTGAGCCGGTAGAGAAGGTCTTCGCGGAACGTGCCGCGTTCGACTTCCGCAGCGAGGTCCCGGTTCGACGTGGCGATGATGCGAAGGTCGACGGGAACGGGCTTCGAGCCGCCCACGCGGTCGATGACGCGTTCCTGGAGCGCGCGAAGGAGCTTGGCCTGCAAGCGCACATCCATCTCGCTGATCTCGTCGAGCAGCAAGGTGCCGCCATGCGCTTCCTCGAACCGCCCGAGTCGCCGTGCCACGGCACCGGTGAACGCGCCCTTTTCGTGGCCGAAGAGCTCGGATTCGAGGAGGTTCTCGGGGATCGCGGCGCAGTTGACAGACACGAAGCGCGCCGCCTTGCGAGGGCTGCAATTGTGCACGTGCCGGGCGAGCACTTCCTTGCCGGTGCCGGACTGGCCGGTGATCAGGACGCTGGCATCGGACCCCGCGACGCGCTCGGCCATCTTGACGACCGTCATCATCGCCGGATCGCGCACCACCATGCGCGGCGTATCGCCGGCGACGGCGGCGATGATGGCCGCGATCATCTGCTGGTCGGGGGGAAGGGGAATGTACTCCTTCGCGCCGGCCTTGATCGCGCGAACGGCGGCGTCGGCATCGTCTGTGATGCCGCAGGCGACGAGCGTCAGGTGAATGCGCTCCGACGCTATCGACCGGGCGAAGGTGGCGACGTCGAGCGTGACGTCGATCATCACGAGGTCGGCGCCCTGACCGTTGCGCAGCGCCGTCAGCGCCTCTTCCACATCGGACGCGTGGCTGACATCGGCGCCGACATCCATGGCCATGCGGCTCGCCGCGCCCATCTCGCCGCCTAGGCGTCCTACCATCAAGAGTCGCATGTCTCGTTCCGCCCCGGGTCTCGTTCTTCTTCGTCTCGGCAGGCCTGCGTTCAGCGGTCGGCGCGCATGATCTCCGTCATGGTGACGCCGAGCTTGCCCTCGACGAGGACGACCTCGCCGCGTGCGATGAGCCGCCCGTTGACGAAGATGTCGACGGCCTCGCCGACCTTGCGGTCGAGTTCGATGACCTTGCCGCTCTCCATGCCGAGGAGCTCGGAGACCTCCATCTTGGAGCGCCCCAGGACGGCCGAGACCGTGACCGGCACGTCGTAGAGGGGTTCGAGATCGGCCGCGTTGACCGTCTGTACGTCGCGGTCGGTCGAGCCAAGGGCCGGCATGGGACGCCCGTCGAGATCTTTCAGCGACATGCCGTTGCCGCCAAGTTTGCCGCGCCGCTCGGGGCCGCCGCTTTCCGTGTTCATGCTCATGTCCCTGATTCCTCGGTCGTCTGTGTCGCGGCACCGTCATCGGTGCGGAAATAGTCTGCCACCATGGCGGCGAGTTGCGCGTCGACCGCGCCGATTTCGCGCCGCGCGCCGCCATCGCCCCAGCCGATGACGCAATCGCCGGAGGCGAGTGCCTCATCTGGCCGGACCCGGATCGCACCCTCGTAACCGCCGCCCGCGGCCAGCTTCTTCAAGAGCCCGCCCGCCCGCTCCGCGTCGGCCGAGTTGAGCCGGATGTCGAGCTTCGGCGCGTCAATGAAGTCCTTCAGCGCCTTCATGAAGAATGCGGCGATCTCTGTCTGCGGCTGGCTTGCGACGAGTGCTGGTGCAAGCCGGCGCGCGGCCTCCACCCCCATCTCGGCCGCCGCCCTCTCGACCTGCGCGACGCGGGCCTGAACGTCCGCCGCAAGGGCGCCGAACTGCTGGTCCAACCGCTCCAGAAGGAGGTTGAGTCGTGCGTCCTCGCGCTCGGCCGCCGCCTTGAGGGCATCCGCCTTGCCACGCTCGTAGCCGGCGGCATCGGCCTCGGCAGCGGCCTGCGCCGAGGCTTCGGCCTGCGCGGTCTCGCGCGCGATCCGCTCCTCGTTCACGTCGGGCTTGAAGGCTTGCTCCGCCCGTGCGGACGGAGCGACCTTCGGCGCGTGAAAATCGTTGTCGAAGAGAAAGCGCAGGTCGGCTGCGGTGCTCACGAGGGTGATCCTCCAAGGGCCGGTCGGACGGGCGATGGCGTTCGCTTAGTAGACAAGCTCGTCCTCGGACTGGTTCTTGACGATCAGGATCTCTCCGCGCGCACCCATGGCCTTGGCGAGGTTCACCATGGCGGCCTGTGCCTCGTCGACCTCCTTGAGCCGCAGCGGCCCCATCACGTCCATGTCGTCCATGAGCATCTCGCCCGCCCGCTTCGACATGTTGGCGAAGAAGAACTCGCGGATCTCCTCGCCGGCACCCTTGAGGGACTTGGCCAGGGTCTCGCGCTCGACGGCCCGGAGCAGCGCCTGTGCGCTGTTCTGATCGAGCTTGGCGAGATCGTCGAAGGTGAACATCAGCGTCTTGATGCGCTCGGCAGATTCCTCGTTCTCCTCCTCCAGCTTGTTGAGGAAGCGTCCTTCCGTCTGGCGATCGAAATTGTTGAAGATGTCGGCCAGCTGCTCGTGCGGATCGCGCTTGCGGGTCTGGCCGAGGCTCGTCATCAGCTCGTTGCGAAGCGTCGTCTCGAGGTTGTCGAGCACGTCGCGCTGCACGGCATCCATCGTCAGCATGCGCTGGACGACTGTCAGGGCAAGCTCCTCGGGGAAGATGGCGAGCACTTGGGCGGCCTGCGCCGGCATGAGCTTCGTCAGGACGACGGCGATGGTCTGCGGGTACTCGTTCTTCAGGTAGTTCGCGAGCACGCTCTCGGGAACGTTGGACAGCTTTTCCCACATCGTGCGGCCCGCCGGGCCCCTGATCTCGTCGAGGATGGCCGAGGCGCGCTCCGGGCTCATGAAGCGGCGAAGCAGGCGCTCGGTCGCATCCATGTCGCCGTTGAGCGCCGAGGCGCCGCCGAGCTTCAGGATGAAGTCGATGAAGACCTCCTCTACCGCGTCCGGCGGGACGACGCCGAGATTGGCCATGGCCTGGCTGAGCTCGAAAATTTCGTCGTCATGCAGGCGCTCCCAAATCGGGCGGCCGTGCTCCTCGCCGAGGGCGAGGAGGATGAGGGCCGCGCGCTCGATTCCGACGAGAACGCGGCTCGGGGCGACGGGCTTGCTCTTTGCCGGCTTGGCGAAGACGTCCGCGCCTTCGCCGACGCCGGCGATATCGAGCGGAAGCTGTGCGGTTGCGAGATCCATTACGCCTGCTCCTGCATCCAATGCCGCACGATGGCGACCGCCTCTTCGGGCTTGTTATGCACGAGGCCGGCGATCTGCTCGACGGACTCGGCGTAGGAGGCGTTGTCCGCCATGGCCGCGGCCAGCGCGTCGGAGGCCGACGAATTGGTGAGCGCGAGCGGCTCGTTGTCCAACTCCGGTGTCAGCGGAATGTGCTGGATCACGGGTTCGGGATCGCCCTCGAGTATGCGCTTCATCATCGGGCGAACCACGACGAGGAGAACGAGAAGACCGAGAAGGCCGAGCACCAGAAGCTCGATCGTGCGCATGACGTCGATCTTCTGCGCCAGCGCCATGTACCAGGGCAGGGCGCCCAGTTCGGCCAGCGTGGGCTCGGGCGCGAAGGGCATGTTGACGACTTCGACCTGGTCGCCGCGCTCCTCGTTGTAGCCGACGGAGGAGCGCACCAGGGCGGCAAGCTGCGAGAGTTCGCCTTCCGAGCGGGGCGCGTAGGTCGTCGTCCCGTCCGCCGCCTCGGTATAGACCCCGTCGACGAGGACGGCGACGGAGAGACGGCGCATCTGACCGGCCTCGGTGACCTCGGTGCGGCTGACGTTTGAGATCTCGTAGTTGACGACCTCTTCGGCCATCTCCTCGGTCTCACGGCGCATGCTGTCGCTCTCGTCGCGATTGGCGCCGGGAAGCTCTGCGCCGACGCTGACGCGGGTGTCGCGGCGCGGTTCCTGCATGTTCCGGTTCTCGTCGCGCGTCTGCGTGGAGCGAACGACGCGGCTCTCGGGATCGAAATTGTTCGACGTCTGGCTGACACGGCTGGCGTCGAGGTCGATGGCGACCTGAACGCGCGCCTTGCCCGGTCCCACGACCCGGCCGAGGATCGCTTCGAGATCGGCGCGCATGCGGCGCTCCTGCTCGACCCTACGCTCCTCGATCGAGGCGGCCATGAAGCCCTCCTCGGTGGTGCCGGACGCGAGGAGGTTGCCGGCATCGTCGACGATCGAGACGGCCTGGGGGGTGAGGTCCTTCACGGCGGCGGCGGTGAGGTGCTGGATGGCGCGGATCTGACCCTTGTCGAGCTGACCGCGAACTTTGAGGACGATCGAGGCCGAAGGCTCCTGGCTCTCACGGCTGAAGAGCTCGCGCTCGGGCATGACGAGGTGAACGCGCGCGTTGGAGACTTGGTCGAGCGAAGAGATCGTGCGGCTGAGCTCGCCCTCAACGGCGCGGAGCCGGTTGATGTTCTGAACGAAGCTCGTCGTGCCGAGCGTGGAGCCCTGGTCGAAGATCTCGTAGCCCATGCCGGCGCGGGGGAGGCCGTTGGCTGCGAGGTCCATGCGGAGCTTGGAGACCATCTCCTGGGGTACCATGATGGCGCTGCCACCACGCTCGACCGTGTACGGGACGCCCTGGGCATCGAGCTCGGCCGTGACGTCGGCGGCGTCCTCCATGGCGAGTTCCGCGAAGAGCGGCGCCATCGGGGTGGACAGCGTTCGGACCATGATGAAGGCGAAGAACCCGAAGAGGGCCAGGCCCACGGCTCCCATCGCCACGAGCCGCGAAGGCCCGATCTTGTCCACGAGTTCGGTCAGTTTCGACATTCGGCAATCCCCCAGCGCGGCGCTGACACGCCACGGGGCAAAAAATGCCGCCCGTCTCGTAAACACGGGGTTAATCGTGTGCCGTTCTTGGACGCCTCAGGACAGGTTCCGGTAAGAGCTGGAGTGTCTCCATCCGAAAATGCCAAAGGGAACCAGTTCTTTGAACCGGTTCCCTATCACTTTACATCAGGTCGAGAAACGACGTTCAGGGTCTGTATTGCTGAATGCGTGTTGTACGCAGGCCCGCAAGGCCGTGCGACTCGATCGACGCCTGCCAGCTCAGGAACTCTTCTACCGTCAGCGTATAGCGACGACAGGCATCCTCAAGGCTGAGGAGGCCGCCGCGCACCGCGCAGACGACCTCTGCTTTCCTGCGGATCACCCACCGTTTGGTGGAGGATGGCGGCAGGTCCGAAATCGTCAGCGGACTACCGTCCGGTCCGATCACGAACTTCGCCCGCGAACGCGCATGGCTGGTCATAGGTACTCACAGAACAAATTACGCAACACATGAGTACGTTAGCCGGCGCGGCTTAAAATTCGTCTAAGTCTTCGTCGCAGAGTCAAACAGATTGATTGAGGAGTGAGTAAGGATACCCAGCCTGGTACACTGTGAGCGCGGCACGCGCCCCGGGTATTCAGACTCCGGTAACTGTGCGGACCGAGCTGAGCGGCACGCGCGTGCCGCCGACGACGAGGACGGGACCGCCGGCGGCGAACTCGACTTCGGTCACTCGGCCGAGAACCTCGGTCTCGATCTTGATACGCTCGCCCTCGCGGTCGGAGCCCACCATCTGAATGGAGTACGTGCCCTCGGGCGCCGTCGTGCCATCGAGCGTTTGCCCGTTCCACGTGAAGGAGTCCCGCCCGCCGGTGACAGGCTTCGTCTCGTTCCAGACGACGTTACCGGACCGGTCGATGACGCTAATCTCAGCGCTGCCGGCCGAAGCCGCATTGTAGCGCCATTCGGCACGGCCGGCCTCGAGCGTCGTGCGCACGCCGGAGGCCGAGACGTTCGACCCGATATAGCTGACCGCATTGCTCGTCTCCATCGTGGCAAGCTGGGCCGTGATCGATTCGAGCGACTTGTTCTGCTTCAGGCTCTGCTCGACTTCGGTGAACTGCACGAGCTGCTGCGTGAACTGGTTGGTATCGAGCGGCTCCAGCGGGCTCTGGTTCTTTAGCTGCGTGGTCAACAGCGAGAGGAAGGCCGTGAAATTCTCGGCAATCGTCTGCTTGGAGCCGGTGAGCTCGGAGAAGCTCCCGGACTGCGCCTTGCCGGCGATATCGGATATGGACATGGGAAGAGGTCCTCGTTGCGGACGACGGGGGTCGTGCTGGCTAGATCATGAGATCGAGAAGGGCATTGGCGCGGATCGTGCGGCCGACGGGTGCGATCTCTGCGAGGAGGGTGTCCTCGGGACGCTTGGCGCCATCGTCCGCATCGTCGCGGTCGCTGCCCCCGGCGCTCGCCTCGCCGTCTTGGCCGAGGGAGAACTTCATCTCGCTGGCATCCGCGTTGATGCCGGCGTCCTGAAGCGTTCGCTCCAGGGTGCGTGCGTCGCGGGCGAGGAAGTCGAGCGTTTCGGAGCGTTCGACCACAAGGCGAATGACGGCCTTGTCGCCCTTCATCTCCACAGAGACATCGACGCGACCCAGTTCAGGCGGGTCGAGCCGAATGTCGAACTTCGTCGCGCCGCCGGTGATGCGGCGGGTGACCTGCATCGCGAAGTCGCCGATCGGCGTGGCCCCCGGCGGGGCGTACATCCGCCCCAGTGCCACGTGGTCGACGCCGGAGCGTCCCGTGGCCGCCAACGTTAGCTGACGCTCCAACTGCTCGCCGCGCTGCTCGCCCCGCGCCTGCATCTCGGCAAGGACGCGCTCGCCGTTGATCATGGCCTGCTCGGCGGCGGCCATGGTGGCTTGAAAGGCTTGTGCGGGCGATGCCGGCTTGTCGGCAACCGTCTGCACGACGGTCGGTTTCACGGCTGCCCGGTCGGATGTCACGAGGGTGTCTAGGGTGTCGACGGCATCGCCGGTTTCCGTCATGGCCGTGCCCGGCTTATCGGCGTCCGCGCGCAGCGAAGCCTGCTGCCGAACGGGGGGCTGCGTCGCGGCAGCGGACTGGATGGCGCCGTCTCCGGCGGCTGTCTGCGCCGCCGCGATGGCGGGCTGACTTGTCGGGGCCGCCTTCTGCCCGGCATTGTCGATCGCCTGTTGCGGCAAACGGGGGCCCGGCGTGTCCGGCATCTCCGCCGTGCCGTCCATACCCGCCGTGCCGCCGATCGGCAGCTTGCCCGACGCCGATGCCGCGACCGGGTTCGCCGTACCGAGCGTGCCCGCTTGAACGGGCCGAGTGGCGGGATTCTCTTCGGCGCCTTTGGTTGCCTTGCGAGCGGCCGGATCTGCCGATGCGCTCATAGGCATCTCGCCCTTGCCGGGCCTGAGAGATGCGGCGTCGATGGCATCCGTCTGCAAGGCGGCTGCTATCGGATCTGCGCCGGCCTCGCCGGCAAGTTCGGCGCCGTCCAGCACCTCCGCCGCCGGGGTCGCCTCCGGTTCCGTCGTGACCACGTCGTCGAGTGCGACCAACCCGGCGATGAACGTCGCCTTGCCCTCGCCTGCCGGCTCGGCAGCCTTTGTATCGAGGATGGTTTGCGATCCTTCCTCCGCAAGCAGCTTCGCCTGGGCGCTACCGCCTTGGTCCTTGGCCAACGGCGCGACGAGACTGCCGAACGCGTCGGCCGATGCGGATGACGCATCCGTGCCGCCGGGCTTCGGCATGCCCTTCGGTGCGGGCGCCGCTTGGACGATCTCCATCATATGTCGCTTCCCCAGCCTGTCCTATGGCTTCCAGCATGCAAGCCGCGTGCCAAAGCGGCGCGACCGGCCCGCGGAGGCTAGAGATCGCGCGACCCCTTCGATTCTCTACCTTTCGTCACCACATCGGGTTCGGGTCGTGCCAAGGAGGCGCAGATTCGACCGGGTCGAAATTGCCGGGTGGGCAGTTTCTGCCGGGTCGCCGTCCGCGACCTGTTGGCTTTTGGAGAGGAATGGGCGATGCGCTATCGCTCGACGGTGGAAGTGGCGAGGGTTTAGATGACCGAGGACGGAGGCGCCTTGAAGCTGAACAGTCTGGACCTGCCGGGCCGGCCGGAAGACAACCGCGTCGTCGTCGCGATGTCGGGCGGCGTGGACTCGTCCGTTACCGCCGCACTCCTCGCGCGGGAGGGGTATGACGTCGTCGGCATGACGCTCCAGCTCTACGATCACGGCGCCGCCATCCACCGCAAGGGCGCCTGCTGCGCCGGCCAGGACATTCACGACGCGCGGCGCGTGGCTGAAAGCCTTGGCATTCCGCACTACGTGCTCGACTACGAATCGCGCTTTCGCAGCTCCGTCATTGACGAATTCGCCGACGCCTACGCGCGGGGGGAAACGCCGATTCCGTGCGTGTCCTGCAACCAGACCGTCAAGTTCACCGACCTTCTCGGCATGGCCCGCCAGCTGGGCGCGGCCGCGCTCGCGACCGGACATTACATCGCCAGCGAGGGCGGCGTGCGGAACCGGCGGCTGATGACGGCCCGCGATACGTCAAAGGACCAGAGCTATTTCCTCTTCGCGACCACACAGGCGCAGCTGGACTTCGTCCGCTTCCCGCTCGGGCGTATGACGAAGGACGAGGTGCGGGCCATCGCGCTCGACATGGGCCTCGTCGTCGCCGAGAAGCCGGATAGCCAGGACATCTGCTTCGTGCCGTCGGGACGCTATACCGACATCGTGGAGAGGCTTCGGCCCGACGCGGCGCGCGCGGGCGAGATCGTCCATCTCGACGGGCGGGTGCTGGGGCGCCACGAGGGCGTGCTGCGCTACACGGTCGGCCAGCGCCGAGGCCTCGGCATTCCGGCGCCGGATCCGCTCTACGTCGTTCGGCTCGACGCCGCGAAGGCGCAGGTTGTCGTCGGCCCGCGCGAGGCGTTGCTGACGACGCGTGTTCGCCTGCGGGACGTCAACTGGCTTGGCGATGGCGCGCTCGGCGATCTGCCGACGGATGGCCTGGACGTACTGGTTCGCGTTCGCTCGACACGTCCGCCCCAGCCCGCGCGGCTTTACCGGGACGTGGACGGCGTCTTCGTCGAACTGGCCGAGGGCGAGCACGGCGTCTCGCCCGGGCAAGCCTGCGTTCTCTACAAGCCGTCGCGCGACGATACGATGCGCGTTCTGGGCGGTGGCTGGATCGCACCCATCGCACAGTCCGCCGCGCTAGCCGTCGCGAGCTGAGTCCATTCGTAAGGGTTCCACATGAATGCGTCCCCCGGGCCGACCACGGATAGCGTCGTCGGCGCCTATCGTCGATGGGCTCCCGTCTACGACCGCGTGTTCGGCAAGATGTTCGATGCCGGACGGCGCAGAGCTATCGACGAGATCAACCGGCGGGGCGGGCGATTGCTCGAAGTCGGCGTCGGCACGGGCTTCAACCTCCCACTCTATACCAACCGCATCCGCGTGACGGGCATCGATCTCAGCCCGGACATGCTCTCCCTCGCTCGAAAGAGGGTCGATGAAGGAGACCTCACGCATGTCGAGGCGCTGCGCGAGATGGATGCGAGCCGGCTCGAATTTCCCGACGAGAGCTTCGACATGGTGGCCGCGATGTACGTGATCACCGTCGTGCCGGACCCCGAGGCCGTCCTTTCCGAGATGGTGCGCGTGGCCAAGCCGGGCGCTGACATCTACGTTATCAACCACTTCGCCTCGGAGGGGAACGGACCACGCGCCATCATCGAGCGGCAGATTGCGAGGGTCGGCGACGGGCTGGGCTGGCGGGCGGATTTCGACAAGGCGCGGGTGCAACATCCGGGTATGACGCTCGTCGAGGACGTATCGCTCCCGCCGCTCGGCCTCTTCTCCCTGCTGCGCTTTCGCAAGACGGCCTGATGCTACGCGAAGTAGGCGTCGACGATGTGTTCCGCAGGCGCCAGCCCCCGAGCCCGTAGGAGGGCTCCGGTAAGTGCGTCCGCCTCCGGCTCGATCAGACGATCGCGTAAGTCCGCCGGCAGATAGGGGTGTATCGGATCGGCCAAGCCGCCGGAGAGCACGATGGAGCTCTCGGCGTCCGGGTCCAGCAGGATCGCGAGCCGTTCCAGTTCGCGTCCGGCGTCTTCCACCAGCGATAGGGCGACCACGTCTCCTTGTCCCGCAGCCTTCATCACATGGGGCGCGAGGGCGGCGAACTGGGTGGCGTTGGCATGGCTGAGCCACGCGAGGATATCGTTGTGCCCGCCGCCGCAACGGATGCGCAGATCGGAAAGGAAGCGGCTGTCGGCCGACGTGTCGTCATAGGCGCGGACGGCGCGCCGAAGCGCGCTCCAGCCGAGCCAGGCTCCGCCGCCTTCGTCGCCGATCGGAAAGCCCCAACCTCCCACCTGCGCGCAGACCCCCTCGTCATCGAGGCGCATGCCGATCGAACCCGTGCCGGCTACGATGAGCGTCCCGGGCTTGCCCCCATGCGCTCCGAGAAGGGCGGCGTAGCCGTCCGAGACGATCTCGACGGTGCCGTGCTCCCACATCT
Source organism: uncultured Alphaproteobacteria bacterium (assembly GCA_963799285.1). Lineage (GTDB taxonomy): Bacteria > Pseudomonadota > Alphaproteobacteria > Rhizobiales > CAWCWK01 > CAWCWK01. The sequence continues at coordinate 1,735,239 of CAWCWK010000004.1, read as the reverse complement.
GCGTCGCGAAGGCTTGTCGCCGGGCGATGTCGCGATGGCCGGCGAGGCCGCAGACGATGATGGGGCGGGCCTCGATGGGCACGAAAGCGCGGCGGCAGGCGTTGGCGAGAAGATCGCTGATGATCCGCACCGCCGGCTCGACCCCGAACGTCAGGCTGGAGCGACTTCCGCGCGTCTCGGCCAGCGTGTTGCCGTCCGCATCTGCCAGGCGCAACCGGGTGTGCGTCGCGCCGCCATCGACGCCGACGTAGAACTCCGCCATCAGAGCCAGCCCTTGCGCCGGAACCACGCGAACGAGGCGGCCGCGAAGCCGAACATAAGCGCGAGGACGACGAAATAGGCATAGGGTTCGTCCAGCTCCGGCATATGCGCGAAGTTCATTCCGTAGATGCCCGCCAGCAGGGTCGGCGGCATGAGCATGACGGAAACGACGGAGAGGACCTTCATCACGTTATTCTGGTCCACTCCGATGAGCCCGAGGGTCGCGTCCATCAGGAACTGCGTCTTGCCATCCAGGTAGGACGCCTGATCGCCGAGCGAGGAGAGGTCGCGCTGTGCAGTCTTCAGCCGCGCCTTGACGAGCTTCATTTCCGCCGGGGGCGCGGCCGAGGAGAAGAAGGCCAGGATGCGCTCCAGGCTGGTCAGGTTCATGCGCGCCTTGGCCGCGATGTCGTCGACATCGTGGATGCGGCGCAGGAACGCGTTGAAGTCCTGGCCGCGGATCGGCGCGTCGTTGACGCGGGTGAAAACATCCTCAGACACCTGTTCCAGGACGAAGGCCGCGTTCTCCAGGATATCGGCCAGGCGGTCTATTACGGCCTCGACGAGCCCGACGAAGATGGAGACGGGGTGCTGGCACTTGCGGTGCCCGGCCAGCGCGGCGCCCTCGTAGAGCGCGATCGCCTTCAGTGGAGCGAGGTGGACGGTGAAGAGCCGCTCCGGCGTTAGGATGAAGGCCAGGTCCTCGAGGCGCGCGGGCGGCTCCTGCGAGGAGCGCAGCACACGGGCCGACATATAGAGCACGTCGTCCTGCGCGTAGTAGCGGCTTGAACTTTCGATCTCGGCCATCTGGGAAGGGGTGGGCAGCACGACCCCGTAGTGGCCGGCGATATAGGCCCGGGCCTCCTCGTCCGGCTCGATCAGGTCTATCCAGACGGCATCCTGACCGTCGTCGCACTTCTCGAGCGCGTGGCCGACCACGCGATAGGATGTATGCATGGCCGGCACCTGCGTTTCGTCGTCTGTCAGGTCGCCGCGGCGTACATCTCCGCGACGTGGTCCCAGTTCACGAGATGGTCGAGGAACGCCTTCAGATAGTCGGGGCGGCGGTTGCGATAGTCGATATAGTAGGAGTGTTCCCACACGTCGCAGCCGAGGATCGGGGACGCGCCGTGAACGAGCGGATTCTCGCCGTTTGGCGTCTTCATGGTGACGATCTTGCCATCCTTTACGGCGAGCCACGCCCAGCCGGATCCGAACTGCGTCTTGCCGGCTTCGGTGAACTGCGTCTTCATCTCCTCGACCGAGCCGAAGGCGTCGTTGACAGCCTTCTCGAGGTCGCCCGGCAGGGCACCACCGCCGCCCGGCTTCATCCACTGCCAGAAGTGGACGTGGTTGTAGTGCTGTCCGGCCTGGTTGAAGAGCTTCGGGTCGTCCGAGAAGCTCTTCTTGACGACGTCTTCCAGCGACATCGAGGCGTAGTCCGTGCCCTCGATCATGCCGTTGCCGGCCGTCACGTAGGCCTGATGGTGCTTGTCGTGGTGATACTCCAGCGTCTCGGCCGACATGTGCGGTGCGAGGGCGTCGTAGTCGTAGGGGAGGGGGGGAAGCTCGAAAGCCATCTCCGGCTCCTTAGCATTGGGGGCGGGCGAGGGGGCGCGATCGATGGCGGCCCGCCTGCCACCATCGCGCGGTAGTCGGGAAGATAGAAGCCGTGCCGGTTCGCGGCAATGGGGCAGGCCCGCCTTTGTGCGGCGGCGACTAAAGGTATTGCTCGACGAGCGTCGTCACCTCGGCATCGCGCGCGCTACCCGTCCGGCCGCCGAAATAGACGACGATGATGTCGCGTGATCCGCGTTGCGCCGTCGCGATGAGGTTGTAGCCCGACATACGGACATAGCCCGTCTTCATGCCGTCGACGCCGGCGACCTTGCCGATGAGCTTGTTGGTCGCCTTCAGGCGCCTGCCTTCGTAGTTGATGGCCGTCGCACGGAAATAGCGGGCGTATTGCCGGTGGCGCAGGCGAATGTTGCGCGCGAGGATCGCCATGTCGCGGGCGGTCGAGACCTGACCTGTGTCGGGCAGGCCGGATGCGTTGACGAAGCGGGTGCGGCGCATGCCGAGCTGGCGCGCGCGGGCGTTCATTCGCGCGACGAACGCCTCCTCCGACCCGGCGAGGTTCTCGGCCACCACCATGGCGACATCGTTGGCCGACTTGATCGACAGCGCCGCTACGGCGTCGCGAACGCGGAGCGATGTGCCGGCCTTCACCCCGAGCTTGGTCGGAGGTTGGCTTGCCGCGTTCTCCGACACGGTAAGCGGCGTCATCATCGTCAGTTGGCCGCGTTCGATCGCGTCGAAGACGAGCTGCAGCGTCATCAGCTTGGTGAGCGAGGCGGGAAAGCGCAGCGCGTCGGCCCGATCCTCGAAGAAGACACGACCGGTATCGGCGTCGATCACGAGCGTTGCCCGCGCCCGCGCTTCCGCCTGCCCGAGAATGGGTGCGAACTGCGCGAAATTCGTCGGTGCGGACGCGTTGATCGTAACGGCGGGCCCCGCCGTCGCGGGCGCGGGCAGCGCCGCGCGCACCGTTGGAGCCGACGACTGGCAGGACGCAAGCGCGACAGCGCCTGCGACGAGACCCATCAGCGCGCTAGACAGCCGTGGCATTGCGAGACCCCCTGCCCGAATTCATCGGGTGAAGGGCAAACGGTACCAGCGCCTACGCGCGATCACGAGGGCGGGCTGGTCCAATCCGCCAATCGGCTCCCGCCTGTGGCTCCTAACGCACGGTCAGGCCTTCCAGGTACGTTTGAGGACACCGAGCCAGTTGTCGTGGCAGACTTTCTGAATGATGGGGGCGTCCCACCCGGCGTTTCGCATGGCCCCGACGAGGTTGGGCAGTTTCGCGACGTCCGCGATGGCGGAGGGCGGCGGCGCACCGTCATAATCCGAGCCAAGGGCGACGCCCTCCTCTCCCAAACGTTCGAGCAGGTATTCGAGATGACGGATCGCGACGTCCAGATCGACATCGAGCCGCTTGCCGTCCTCCCGCAGGAAGAAGGTCGCGTAGTTGAGACCCACGACACCGCCGCTCTCCTTGATTGCCGCGAGCTGATCGTCCGTAAGGTTTCGCGACGAGGCGCTGAGCGCGTGCGCATTGGAGTGCGTGGCCACGAGCGGAGCGTCGCTTGTCTTCGCCACGTCCCAGAAACCGGCTGCGTTGAGATGGGAGAGGTCGACCATGATGCCGAGCGTATTGCACTCACGGACGAGGCGATGCCCGGCCTCGGTGAGACCCGGCCCGATATCGGGCGTCGAGGGGAACCGGAAGGGCACGCCATAGCCGAATGCCGTCTGGCGCGACCACACGGGCCCGAGCGAGCGGAGCCCGGCATTGTAAAGCACTTCGAGGGCGCCCAACGCGGTGTCCAGCCCGTCGGCGCCCTCCATGTGGAGGACGCAGGCCAAGGCGCCCGCCGACTGCGCATCCTCGATATCCTCGACCGTGCGGCACTGACGCAAGAGGTCCGGCCGGCGCCGCGACATGCGGGATAGGATAGCGGCCTGCTCCAAGAGGATGGACAGACCTTCGGCCTGATCGGCCGGCGCGATCTCGGGCTGGTTGCCGTCGAGGAGAGCCTCGCGCTCGGCCCGCCTCCGTCCGTTCGGCGGAATGAACGTCGCGAAGAGGCCACCGACCAGCCCGCCTTCGCGAGCGCGGGGCAGATCGATATGACCGACCGCCTCTACCGGCTCGAGAAAGCTCGTTCCTTCGTGATCGTCCGATTTCCACAGCCTGAGCAGCGTGTCGTTGTGGCCGTCGAATATCGGCTGGAGCATGTGATCGGGCCTCTCGAGAGCCTGTGTCAAAGCTGTGGACAAGTTGGGCGGACGCCTCGACCGGACGCCGCAAGGCTCCATGATAACGGATCAAGAATAACGAGGTGCGTTATGACCGAACTTCTCGATGTGGAGCGACTGCGGGATGCGGTTCGCGCCGAACTGGACGCCGAGTTGAATGAGAACGGTTCTATCGACCGAGGCCGCCTCGTCCAGCGGGTGCTCCGCAACAAGGGGGCGGAGATCGCCGCCGTCAAGGACCAACTCGTCCGACAGGCCATCAACGAAATGGCGCGCAACGCGCTTCACAACACCCGGCGGCGTGCCAGGCAGGAGGGACAGATGGCCCTGCCGGGCATTCTCGCGCGGTTCGATCCGCCGAGCCTGATCTGCCTGCCGCCGGCCGAGCCCGGCGCGGACTACCGTTGGAAGCGGCTGCAGGATGCGACGCTGGGCGATATCGACCTCTATATCGATCACCTCCAGGACAGCGTGAAGCGAGACATGGTTCGCGTGCAGGGGATGCAACGCATGCGCGAGGCCCTCGCTCCGATCATGCGTGGCAACTGGTTCATGACGGTGAACGAGGCCGTGGCGGAGGCGGAGGGCGAGTCCGCGACGGAAGAGGAAGGCCTGGACGTTCGCGCAGCCTGACGGCCAGGAGCTGCGCGGCGGACCTCGTAGCGCAGCTCCGGTTCCCGTGCGCTAGGCCTTGCCCGATATCTTGAGGGCGAAGGCGTAGTTGAGCGCGACTTCCTTCAACCGGTCGAAGCGCCCCGACGCACCTGCGTGGCCGGCCTCCATGTTCGTCCGCAACAGAAGCAAGTTGTCGTCAGTCTTCGTCGCGCGCAGCCGCGCGACCCATTTGGCCGGTTCCCAATAGGTTACGCGCGGATCGGTCAACCCGGCCACGGCGAGGATGTGCGGGTAGGCCTTGGCCTCGACATTGTCATAGGGGCTGTAGTCGCGGATCGCCGCGAAGTCGTCCTCGCTTTCGATCGGGTTGCCCCATTCGGGCCATTCCGGCGGCGTGAGGGGCAGCGTGTCGTCGAGCATCGTGTTGAGGACGTCGACGAAGGGTACTTCGGCGATGATCCCGAGGAAGAGATCGGGGCGCATGTTCGCAATCGCCCCCATCAGCATGCCCCCCGCCGAGCCGCCCTGCGCGACGATGCGTGCATCGCCGGTATATCCCTGGTGGACGAGGCCCTCGGCGGCCGCGATGAAGTCGGTGAACGTGTTCGTCTTCCGCTCCCGCTTACCGGCCATGTACCAGCCGTGCCCCTTGTCCTTACCGCCCCTGATATGCGCGACAGCATAAACGAACCCCCTGTCGACGAGGCTGAGCGCGTTCGCGTTGAAACCACTTGGGATGGTGATGCCGTAGGAGCCGTAGCCATAGAGGAGGCAGGGCGTATCGGGTCCGAGATCCGCGTCCTTGGCATGCAGAATGGTGACGGGAACGGTCTCGCCATCCTCGGCCAAGGCCATCTGCCGGCGCGTGACGTAGGCGTCCGGATCGTGGCCCGACGGAATCTCCTGCTCCTTGCGCAGCGTGCGCTCGCGGGTGCCGAGATCGTAGTCGTAGACCCGCGCCGGGGTCGTCGGCGACGAGTAGGTGAAGCGGATCGTGCCGGTCTCGTATTCGTAGCCGGCCGAGAGGCCGAGCGCGTAGGCCTCCTCGGCGAAGTCGATGGCGTGCTCGATCCCATCGGCCCAGTTCCGCACGATGATGCGCGGCAGACCGTCGGCCCGCTCAAGCCGCACGAGATGGTCGGCGAGGGCGACGTGGTCGACGATGAGCCGGCCCTGCTCATGCGGCACCAGGTCGCGCCAGTTGTCGCGTGAGGTCAGGTCCGTGGGTGCGGTGACGATCTTGAAGTCCTCGGCGTCGTCCGCGTTGGTGAGGATGACGAGATCGTCGCCGTGATGATCGACCTCGTATTCGACGCCGACCTCGCGGGCCGCGACGAGCCTGGGCGCCTCGTCGGTCCGGTCCGCCGGGATCAGGCGGACTTCCGACGTCTCGTGGTCATGACTGTCGATGACGATGTAGTCCCGCGACTGCGTCGCCCCTACACCGACGAAGAAGCCCGCGTCCGGCTCCTCGTAGACAAGCGTATCCTCACCCTCGGCGCCGAGGTCGTGTCGCAGCACCTTGGATGGGCGGTGGTTCTCGTCGAGACGGGTATAGAAGACGCTCCGACCGTCCGCCGACCAGACGACCCCGCCGGCCGTCTCCGTGATGGCGTCGGGCAACACCTCGCCGCTCTCGATATGGCGGAACCGGACGGTGAAATACTCCGAACCCTTCTCGTCGACCGCGTAGGCGAGATGGGTGTGGTCGGGCGAGTGCTCGGCGGATGCGAGGCGGAAATAGTCCTTGCCCTCGGCCATTGCGTCGCCGTCGAGAAGGACGGTCTCCGCGCCCCCCCCGCGCGGTGTCCGCACCAGCAATGGATGCTGACCGCCATCGCGATAGCGGTTGGCGTAGGCGTAGGGACCATCGGGCGCCGGAACGGAGGAATCGTCCTGCTTGATCCGGCCCTTCAATTCGCCGAAGAGCGTTTCGCGCAGGCCCTCAACGCCGCTGAGCGCGGCCTCGGTATGCGCGTTCTCCGCCTCCAACTGCGCGCGGATATCGGGCTTCAGCGCCGACGGGTCCCGCATGACGTCGCGCCAGTTCTCGTCGCGCAGCCAAGCGTAGTCGTCGTCCAGGACGACGCCGTGAACCGTGCGGCTGGTCGGGCGCGCTTCGGCGAGGGGTCCTTTACGCATGCGCGCCGTCCTCGGCGGCCTCACCTTCGGCGACGAAGTTCATCGCGTTGCCGTTCATGCAATAGCGCAGACCGGTCGGCTGCGGGCCATCGGGGAACACGTGGCCGAGATGCCCGTCGCAGGCCGCGCAGCGCACTTCGATGCGGCGCATGAAGAGCTTACGGTCCTCGTGCTCGCTGACATTGTCCGCGTCCACAGGGGCGTAGAAGCTCGGCCAACCGGTGCCGGAATCGTATTTGGTCTCGGACGAGAAGAGCGGGGTGCCGCACCCCGCGCATACATAGGTGCCATCGGCCTTGAGGTCCCAGTTGCGGCCCGTGAATGCGCGCTCGGTGCCGTGCTTGCGGAGGATCTTGTACTCCTCGGGGGAAAGCTCGGCCTTCCACTCGGCGTCGGTCTTCTCTACGGGGGTAGGCTGGGTCATCGTCGATATCCTCGGGCGGTGCCGCTGGGGGGCGCTGCGCCTTAGGTGGCGCATCGTGACCGGCAATCCAACCCCTTTGACCGACCCGCCGCGATCGCGACAGTAGCAGGCAGTCAATCCATCGGACGGCATCATGGAACCGATCGAAATTCTTCTGGCGGAGATGGAAGTCCTCGCCCGCGACGTTATCGCCGTGCTGCCGGCCATCGGCATCGCGCTCGTCCTCCTGCTCGTGACCTACTTCGCGAGCCGCGTCATCATTTCGCTCCTTGGGAAGACCCTGCGGCGCACCAGGCTGCGGCCCTCTCTGAAGACGCTGTTCGAGAATCTCGCCGGCATCGCCATATGGAGCGTGGGGATCATCGTCGCGGCGATCATCGTCATTCCGGGGCTGACACCATCCAGCGTCATCGCGGGCCTCGGGTTCGGCACGGTGGCGATCGGCTTCGCGTTCAAGGACATCTTCGAGAACTTCCTCGCCGGGATCATCATCCTCTTCCGGCGCGAGATGCGGATCGGCGACTTCATCGAATGCGAGGGCATGGAGGGAAAGGTCGAGCGCATCACGATCCGCGAGACCTACCTGCGTTGCGTCGACGGCCAACTCCTCATTGCGCCCAACTCGGTGCTCTTCAAGAACCCGCTGACGATCGTCACCGATCTCGACCTGCGGCGCATCACCATCATCTGCGGCGTCGCCTATGGCGAGGATGTCGACGAGAGCCGCGCGGTCATCAAGGCAGCCCTCGAGACCTGCGACACCGTCACGCGTTCCGCCGCCAGGCCGATCCAGATCTTCGCCCGCGAGTTCGGCGCCTCCAGCATCGACTTCGAGGTCACCTGGTGGACCGGTTCCACGCCCCTCGACGAACGCCGCTCACGCGACGAGGTGGTCGCCGCCGTCAAACGCGCGCTGGACGAGGCCGGCATCGAGATCCCGTTCCCCTATCGCACGCTCACCTTCAAGGAGCCGCTGCGGATCGCACGGGAGGACGGGGACGGATGAGGCGGGCCATCGCAGCCGCCGTCGTTCTGGTCATGCAATCGACGCCGAGTTGGGCATGCGCCGATGCTCCGGTCGACGGGTTCGATCGAGCCTCACTGCTTGACGGGGGGGCCGATCTCATCGCGCGTGGAACGGTGGTCGCCGTAGAGGACGTGACCTGCGAGCGCGACATTGGCGGCGGCGTTCCGATTGACCATAACTGTCTGGCACGCCTGCGCGTCGCGCCGACGGTCGGCTACAACGACACGGCATTGCCGGCTGGCCACATCACCTTGCTGCTGCCGTTCTACACGGGCGGCTATTCGGTAGCGGCCGGTGCCGCCGCGCCACGCGTGGCGGCGGGCCGGGAAGGGGAGATCGTCTTTCTGGCCGCCGGCCCCGCCGAGGGCCCCGGCTTCGAGCGCCCAATCTTCGGCGTCCTGGCCGATGCCTGCCTTCATAGCAGCGTGCGAGCGGCGAGCGATCCCACCATTGCCGACCTGATCGCGGAGGATGCGCTGCGGGTGACGCACGAGCAAGCCGCCGAGGTCATCGGCGGCGACGATCCGTCGCCAAAGGGCGAGTAGGTCGAGAACCTGACCTGAAGTCTCAATTTTCCTCCATATAGATCGGCCAGCGCTTGGATAACGCTTCGTCAAGCCGCCCGTGATACGTCTCGGGCGCGCGTTCATGGTTGTCGGTCGCTCGCTCGTGGCCTAGGACGTGCTGGATATCCGCACGTCGCAGCTTCTCTCGGGACTTCATGGCCTTCGGCATCACCGTCAGCGTCCTGGCGCCGTTCGTTCTGGCGGCCTTTGCCCCGTTCGTCGTACGGTTCACCGGACGCTTGTCGGGATGGCTTCTGGCGATCCTGCCGGCCGCCATCTTTGTTGTCATGCTGGGCCATTACGAGACCGTTGGCGACGGCGGCCGCGTCGTCGAGACGACGCCATGGGTGCCGACGCTCGGGATCGACCTCGGCTTCCACCTCGACGGGCTGAGCCTCACCTTCGCGCTCCTCATCAGCGGCATCGGGGCGTTCATACTCATCTACGCCGGCGGTTATCTGCGCGGCCACCCGCAGCTCGGACGCTTTCTCAGCTTCCTTCTCCTCTTCATGGGATCCATGCTCGGGCTGGTGCTGGCTGACGATCTCATCGCGCTCTTCGTCTTCTGGGAGATGACGTCGATCTCGTCTTTCCTATTGATCGGCTTCAACCACGCCGCCGAGCGCTCGCGCCGTTCGGCCATTCAGGCCCTGGTAATCACGGGGGCGGGCGGGCTGGCCCTCTTGGCCGGCCTCATCATGCTGCGCCAGCTCACAGGCGTCACGACGCTGTCCGAACTTCTTGTCGCCGACTTCAGCCTGGCCGGGCATCCCCTCTATGGCTGGGTTCTCCTTTTCGTTCTCGGCGGCGCGTTCACCAAGTCGGCGCAGTTCCCGCTTCACGTCTGGCTGCCGAACGCAATGGAGGCGCCGACGCCCGTATCGGCCTATCTTCACTCCGCGACGATGGTGAAGGCCGGCGTTTACCTACTGATGCGGACCCATCCAATCCTCGGCGGCACCGACGCCTGGGAGACCATCCTTCCTGCGTTTGGCGGCACCACCCTCCTCGTCGGCACCATCCTCGCCGTGCGCCAGACCGACCTCAAGCTGATGCTGGCCTACACGACCGTGGCTTCCCTCGGCCTTCTGGTAATGCTGGTCGGCCTCGGGCGCTCCGAGGAGGCGATAGAGGGCGCGGTGCTCTACCTCTTCGCCCATTCGCTCTTCAAGGGCGCCCTCTTCATGGTCGCCGGCTCGATCGATCACGGGACCGGTACGCGGGACGTGCGAAAGCTCGGCGGACTCGCCCGCGCCATGCCGATCACCTGCGCGGCGGCCGTTCTGGCGGCGCTTTCGATGTCGGGCATTCCACCCTTCTTCGGCTTCATCGCGAAGGAAATCCTCTACGCGGGTATCCTCCATACGCCGACTTATTTCATCTGGATCGCCGTCGCCGTCGTGGGCAACGCGCTGATGATGGCGGTCGCGCTGGCCGTCGCGATCAAGCCGTTCTTCGGCAAGCGTCCCGATGGGCTCGACCACGCCCATGAAGGCTTGCCGCCGCTCTGGGTCGGCGCGATGACGCTGGCGCTGCTCGGCCTCGCCTTCGGCCTCTCCGCCTATCCGATCGAACCGCTTCTGGGCGCGAACCTCGCAGCCGTCAGCGGTGATCCCGAGGCCGCGGAGGGCTTCCACCTCTACCTTTGGCACGGCATCAACGCCGCGCTCCTCTTCTCCCTCCTCACCATCGCGCTCGGCGTGACTGCCTTCCTGACGATCGACCGGCTGCGCGACATCGTCCATCGCACGCTCGTCGCGATTGGCTGGGGTCCCGACAAGGGGTTCGACCAGCTGATCGCGGGGCTTGTCGCGATCTCCTACCGCACCACGCGCCTGCTTCAGCCCGGACGCCTCGAGGCCTACATGACCGTCGTCCTCGGCGCTCTCGCGGTCGCTCTCATCCTGCCCCTCGCGTTGTGGGACGAGTGGCCGACCGCTTTGCCCGCCATCGCGCTTCGACCGCATGAGTGGATCGTCTTCGTCATCGCGATCTTTGGTCTCGGCGCAGTCATCGTCGCCAAGACGCGGCTTGCCGCCATCGTATCGCTCGGCATTCAGGGCATCGCGGTCGCCATCGTCTTCATGCTCTTCGGCGCGCCCGACCTCTCGTTCACGCAGTTCATGGTCGAGACGCTGTCCGTGGTCATTCTCACACTGGTGCTGACGCGCCTGCGCGTTGACGAGCACGATCGGCGCAGCATCGGGCAGACGCTGATGGATGGCGGCATCGCGCTGGCCTGCGGGCTCGGCTTCGGCCTCGTTCTCCTTTCGGTGCTGGGTGTCGCCTTCGATGCGAGCCTAAGCGCGACCATCGCGGAGGCGAGCCGTCCAGCAGGCCACGGCCGCAACATCGTCAACGTCATCCTCGTCGACTTCCGTGGCATCGACACGTTGGGCGAGATCGCCGTCGTGATGATCGCCGGCCTCTCCATCCGTGCGATGATTCGGCTGCGCGGTCGGCCATTGCGGCGTGCGGTCCGTCGCGGCGTCTCGGAGGACGCGGTGCTGTGAACACGATCATCTTCCGCACCATCGCGCCCTATCTGACGGCGCTCATGCTGATCTTCTCGCTCTTCGTACTGCTGCGCGGGCACAACGAGCCGGGCGGCGGCTTCATCGGAGGCCTCATCGCGGCCTCGGCTATCGCCATCTACGGCATCGCCAACGGTGTCGCCCCCGTACGCCGCGCATTGAAAATGCATCCCGTTGCGATAGCGGCTTGGGGTCTCCTCATCGCCGGCCTCAGCGGGCTTCCGGCGCTCGTCGGTGGCGTGCCGTTCATGACCGCGTTCTGGTGGGAGCCCGAGGTCGCGGGTGAAGTCCTCGCCCTCTCCACCGTCCTGGTCTTCGATATCGGCGTCTACTTCGTCGTTCTCGGCGCGATCTTGACGATCGCGCTAGCCCTCGCCGAACCCAATCTCGATTAGAGGCCTACGATGGAAACCGTCTTGGCCTTCACCGTGGCCGCCTTCTTCGCGACGAGCATCTATCTTCTGCTGAGCACCTCGGTGATACGGATGCTGCTCGGCATCGCGGTTCTCGGCAACGCCGTGAACCTCCTCATCTTCACGGCCGGCCGCGTCACGCGGGACGACCCGCCCGTCATCCCGTCCCATCTCTATCAGGCAGTCGAGCCGATTGTGAACCCGCTGCCCCAGGCGCTGATCCTGACCGCGATCGTCATCGGCTTCTCGCTCTTCGCCTTCCTTCTCGTCCTCGCCTACCGTTCCTACCAAACGCTCGGCTCCGATGAGACGCACGAATTGCGCGTGTCCGAGCCCGTGGACATGCCGCGCCCGCCGGTCGGCTACTGAGACGCATCGATGGCCACCGAATCCGTTTACGAGAAATACGCCGACATCATCGCACTCTCGCGCCAGAGCGAAGGCGTGGCGGTGCAGGACTGGCTCGTCGTCGCGCCTGTCGCGACAGGTCTCATCGCGGCCGCCATCCTCATAATCTGTGGCCGCCGAGACAAGGTGCAGACGCGGCTCGGCATCACCGCCTTCGCCGCCATGTTCGCCTTCGAGGCGGCACTCCTCGCCGAGGTCTGGTCGTCCGGTCCTCTCGTCATGACGATGAGCAACTGGCGCCCGCCCTTCGGCATCGCCTTCACGGTCGACCTTCTCGGCGCCGTATTCGGCCTCACGGCGACGCTGGTGGCGCTCGCCGTTTCCATCTACGCGCTGAAGGACGCGAGCCGGTCCGAGCGACGGTTCGGCTTCTACCCCTTCGCCGTCATGCTCCTGACGGGCGTTCTCGGCGCTTTCCACACCGGCGACTTGTTCAACCTCTACGTCTGGTTCGAGGTTCTGCTCATCTCGAGCTTCGGGCTCATCGTTCTGGGCGGGCGGGCCATCCAGCTCGACGGCGCGTTGCGCTACTGCGTCCTCAACTTCCTCGCGACCACCGTCTTCCTCATCGCGACCGGCCTTCTCTACGGCAGCGTCGGTACGCTCAACATGGCCGACATCTCGCTTGCCCTCGCGACGCCGCCGGAGAACATGCCGGTCGCGACGATCGCGATGCTCTTCCTCTTCGGCTTCGGCATGAAGGCCGCTGCCTTTCCGCTCAACGCCTGGCTTCCGGCCTCCTATCACACGCCGCCCTCCGCCGTGGCGGCGCTCTTCGCAGGACTGCTGACGAAAGTCGGCGTCTACGCGCTCCTGCGTACGGTCGCGACGGTGTACCCGGCGGTGCCTTCGGAACTGCTGGACGCGGTCGTTCTTCTTGGCGGACTGACGGCGCTCGTCGGCGCCGTCGGCGCGTTGGCGCAGTCAGAGATCCGGCGGGTGGCCAACTACGTCGTCGTGAGCGGTATCGGGCTGATGCTGATCGGTATCGGCATCGGGTCGCAGTCCGGCTACGAAGGCGCGATCGCCTATGCCGTCCATTCCATCATCACCATGACGGCGCTCTATCTCGTCGTCGGCCTGATGGTCCGGTGGAGCACGAACGACCTCCACGAGGCCGGTGGCCTCTATGTCGCCAGCCCGCTCCTTGCGGCCGCCTTCCTCGCAATCATGTTCTCCAGCGCCGGCCTGCCGCCCTTTTCGGGCTTCTGGCCGAAGGTCGTCCTCGTCGGCGCGGCGCTCGAGGATGGGGCGTGGTTCGCCACCGGGGCGATCCTCGTCTCCGGCATCCTCACCACGATCGCCCTCGGCCGCGTCTTCGCTTTCGCCTTCTGGCGGCCCGCGCCCGCCGGGCCGCTGCCGACACTCGAATGGTCGCATTTGCTCGTCGCGCCCGCTATGGCGCTCTCGGTCATCATCGTACTGCTTGGCCTCTGGCCCCGCGCCCTCTTCGATGTCGCAAGCCTCGCGGCGACGCTGTTGCTCGATCCTGCCGCCTATATCGACGTCGTCTTCCCCGGCGTCGACCTCGTGGAGGAGGTCCGATGACGCCGCTCTTTCTGATCAACGTCCTCCTCGCACTGGCCTGGGGTGCGGTCACCGGTTCCTTCACAGCGCAGAACCTCTTCTTCGGCTTCGTCGTCGGCGCGCTTGCGCTTCTCATCATTCGGGAGCAGACGGGCGCCATTGGCTACATGCGCCGGACGACACGGGTCCTTCAACTGGTCTGGCTCTTTCTCTACGAGCTCGCCCTGTCCGGCATACGCGTCGCACGGATCGTTCTGACGCCGGGGCGGATGCCGCTCAATCCAGGGCTGATCGGGTACCCCTTGCAGGTCACGCGGGACTTCGAGATCACGATGCTGGCCAATCTCATCACGCTGACGCCCGGTACGCTCAGTGTCGACATCTCCGACGACCGCCGCACGCTTTACATCCACGCGCTCGACGTGCCGGACCCCGACGCCCTGCGCCGCGATATCGCGGAGGGCTTCGAGCGACGGATCATGGAGGCGTTCCGATGAGCCCGCTTCTCAGCATTCTCGTGACTCTGTCGCTGATCCTCGTGACGATATCGCTTCTGATGATCGCGATCTCGGTCGTCCGGGCCGATACGCTGCCCGACCGCATCCTGGCGCTCGACACGCTGACGACAGTCAGCATCGGCCTCATCGCGGCCATCACTATCGCGACGGGCTTCATGCTCTATATCGACGTCGCCATCGCACTCGGCCTCGTCGGCTTTCTCGCCACCGTCGCCTTCGCCCGCTACGTTATGGAAATGGGCGCGCCGCCGCCGGAGCCCGAGATCGCCGAACTGCAGCAGTCCGCCGCCGACGACGCGGAGATCGGTAGATGAGCATCGTACTCGACCTGGCCGTTGGTGGCCTCCTCCTCCTTGGCGCACTCTTCTGCTTCATCGCGGCCGTCGGACTGTTGCGACTACCGGACCTTTACACGCGCATGCACGCGGCCAGTAAGGCGGGGGCGCTCGGATCGGGCCTGATGCTCGTCGCGGTTGCGCTCTATGCGCTCGATCTTTCGGTGGCGACCCGCGCCGTCGCAGGCTTCGTTTTCCTGCTCCTCACGACCCCTGTCTCGGCCCACCTTTTGGCAAGAAGCGCGTACTTCCGTGGATACGAGCCCTCTGACCAGACTTATCGGGACGAATTGAAGGGCCATTACGGCCTTAACAAGCCTCATTTGACCGGTCAGTCCGAGAGCGAGCGCACACGCGCTAAATCCGGAGAGTAGAACACGCCTTGAGAGTGTGTATCACGTTTCTATTCCTCGCCGGTCTTAACGGTCCTTAAATAATCAATTCTTGCACCCCCGACTTTACAGCGCTCAAATGCTGGCGTATGGCCCACGCTAAGTGTCGCGGTGCGTTGTGTGGCGGCCAGCCCGACAGCTTCAAAGTCGAGTCCGCCGGTCATTCAAGATTTTGGGATTGTGTAACATGGATAGTAGCGAACAGGACATCAGTTTCGTCGAGCTCACGACCGATATCGTGTCTGCCTACGTGTCGAACAATTCCGTCACGGCAGATGATTTGCCGAAGCTGATCGACAGCGTGCACATGGCGCTCAGCAAGACGAGCCAGATCAATCTCGAGCCCGAGGCCGAGCCCTTGAAGCCGGCTGTTCCAATCAGGAAGTCGATCAGCGACGACTATCTGATATGTCTCGAAGACGGCAAGCGCTTCAAGTCGCTAAAGCGCCATCTTCGCACGCACTACAATCTGACGCCGGAAGAGTACCGCGAAAAGTGGGGCCTGCCGTCCGACTATCCGATGGTGGCTCCGAACTACGCGCGAGCGCGCTCGCAGCTCGCCAAGAAGATGGGGCTCGGCCAACAGCGCCGTGGTACCGGGCGGTAGTACACAGCCTTAGGTTATCGACATTTGTCGGCGCAGAGCACACCGTGCCTTTCTAGAAACGGGGCCTCGTGATCGCGAAGGCCCCGTTTTCATGTCGACACTCGATACATTCGCCTCCGAAGCCCTGAAATCGCTGGTCTGCGAGGTGCTCGAGAATGGCGCTTGGGCGGACCGAGACGACCGGATCGTAGTCAGGGACACGCAGAGGCCGGTCCCCAGATCGGTCATCGACTTTCTCATCGCGCGCGAACTCGTCGCCGAGGGGCCGGAAGACACCTTCGTCGCCACGACGGACGGGCGAACCGTTCTAACGACATTGAGGACCCGAGGCACCGAGGCTCTCGCACTTCGAAAGGCGGACGACGGGCCGCTCATCTCCAACATGGCCGAAAGCCCGGTCACGAGGTTGGCGATCGCGAAGGGCGGACGGACAGCCTTTCTCTCCGTTGTCGAAGCCTCCGCCGCGGATCGACTCCGCCGCGACTTCGAACTGGCCCAGATGATGCCGCATCTCGGCGTGGATTGGAGCGCCGATCGGCGGGGAGGGCCCTCCACCGGAGATCGACACGAGGACGTGATGCTGGCCGCGCGCGAGCGCTTGGACAAGACGCTGAAGCGAATCGGGCCGGACTTCGCCACGCTCCTAGTGGACGTTTGCTGCCTGCTGATCGGCCTGGCGGACGTGGAGCGCAAGCACGGACTGCCGCAGCGCTCTGGCAAGGTCGTCTTGCGGCTCGGATTGCGCGCCCTTGCCCGCCACTACGGAACGCTGAGATAGCGGCCCGTTAGACCCGCTCCCAACCCTCCAGGGACAAGCGCTCCTGAGGCTTGAACCGGCGTTTGTAGTCCATCTTCGGCGAACCCTCGACCCAATAGCCGAGATAGAGATAGGGCAGGCCCCGCATCCGGGTGCGGCGGATGTGATCGAGGATGAGAAAGGTCCCGAGGCTCCGTTCCCGCTGCTGAGGATCGAAGGCGCTGTAGACAAGGGACAGACCGTCCCGCAACGCATCGGTGACGACGAAAGCGACGAGTTCGTCAACGCCCCGCCCGGTAATCCCGCTATCGGGGCCGCGTTTGCGGTATTCCGTGATGGTCGTCTCGACATGGCTGTCGTCGATCATCATCGCGTAGTCGAGGGCCGACATCTCGGCCATTCCGCCGTTCGAATGACGGGTCGTGACGTAAGAGCGAAAGAGAGAATATTGCTCCGACGTGGCCTTGGCCGGCTTGGTTTCACCTACGAGATCGGCGTTCGCGGCCAAGACCCGCCGCTGGTTGCGGGTCGGCTCATGTTCGTTGGTAAGGACGCGGACCGACACGCAGGCATTGCAGCCCTCGCAGGCCGGGCGGTAGGCGATGGACTGGCTCCGCCGGAAGCCACCATGGCTGAGAACGTCGTTGACGCGCGGCGCCGAGGGTCCGACCAGATGCGTGAACACCTTCCGCTCTCGCCGACCCGGGAGATACGGACAGGGCGTCGGCGCGGTCAGGAAGAATTGCGGTCCTTGCGGATCATGCTTCGTCACCTCGGGCGGCCGAGCCCTAGACCTCGACGCGGCGCAAAGCGCCGGCGTCCACCACCACGATGCCGGCGACGATATCGTGCAGTAGCCGTTTCCGAGGATTAAAGAGACCGAAGAGGAGGACGAAGGGCGTCAGAATGGCGGTCGATACCCAATAAAGAAGACTGTGAAGCGCTCCGATGAGCCCATCGACGGCCGTTCCGGTCCAGTTGCGCATCGCGAGGCCGACCATCCGCATACCTGGCGTCGCGCTGTAGCGGGAAGCGCCGAAGCCGGCGTAGCCGAGCGCTACGACGGGGGCCAGGGCGGGGAAGAGAAGCCAGCCGAGCCCGAACGTCATGATGCCGAGAAGGGTGACGACGAAGCCCGCGATCAGGACGAGGAAACCGACGATCGTCATGTCGATCAGAAACGCGATCGTCCGGCGCCGCTGAACACTCTCGAAGAGAGCCGGATGGAGTTCGGGTGCAAAGTCGAGCGCGGCCCGGCTCTCCGTGATCCTGCCCAGCGAATGATCTCCAACAGCGTCCATCATCGTCCTGTCCCATGATCGGCGCGCCTTGTCGCGCTGCCGATCAAACATGGTCGCTCGCTTGGTATACGACAAGTTAAAGATCGGCGCTAAGGTTAGCCGCGCACCTCAGGCCCCCAGGAGACGGGCGGCCGTCGGGGCGTAATAGGTGAGAACGCCGGCCGCGCCGGCCCGCTTGAACGCGGTCAGGCTCTCGAGGATGACGCGCTCGCCGTCGAGCCAGCCATTGGCGATGGCGGCCGCCATCATCGCGTATTCGCCGCTCACCTGGTAGGAGAGGGTCGGTATGTCGACGGCGTCCGATACGTCGCGCAGGATATCGAGATAGGCGAGGCCGGGCTTCACGATGAGCATGTCGGCGCCTTCCTCGACATCGAGAAGCGCTTCGCGGATCGCCTCACGCCGGTTTCCCGGATCCATCTGATAGGTGCGCTTGTCGCCCTTCAAGGAGCCTGACGAGCCGACGGCCTCGCGAAACGGGCCGTAAAAGGCCGATGCGTATTTCGCGGCGTAGGACACCAGCAACCGGTCGGCGAAGCCCGCCCCGTCGAGCGCCGAGCGCAACGCGCCGATGCGGCCGTCCATCATGTCGGACGGGCTGAGCACGTCCGCACCGGCCTCTGCCTGCACGAGGGCCTGGCGACACAGCTGTTCGACGGTCTCGTCGTTGAGGATGACCCCGTCACGCAGGATGCCGCAATGGCCGTGATCGGTATAGGGATCGAGAGCCACGTCGGCCATGAGTCCGACTTCGGGCGCGGCATCCTTCGCGGCGCGAAGGGCCCGGCACATCAGGTTGTCGGGATTGATACTCTCGGCGCCGTCGACCGTCTTCACGTCGTCGGGCGTGTTTGGGAAGAGGGCTACGGCGGGAATGCCCAGATCGCGAGCCTCGCACACCGCCTGCGCAATCAGATCGACGCTCAGGCGCTCGACGCCTGGCATCGCGCTGAGCGGCTCGCGCACGCCATGCCCCTCCGTGATGAAAAGGGGCCATATGAGGTCGGACGGGGTGAGAACGGTCTCTCGAACGAGGTTTCGCGTCCAGCCCGCCATCCGGTTGCGACGCGGACGGATGGGAAGATCGAGGCGCGTGGGATCGTTAAGCGGTGCAAAACCGTTCATGGTTTACTATTCCTGGCACACGGGCCCTCGTATCGCCACGGCCATGTGTGCGAAGAGGACTTGAAACGCATGGGGGTGGCGTGATCGTCGCCCTAGAGTAGAGAAACGCTGGAAGGCGCGGAAGCCACATGATGTCAGACGACTTCGATGCCGCAATCGGCGCCGCACTGGAAGCCGAGATCAACGCGAAATCGAGCAAGGGCGGCGAGAGCGACCGCGAAAACGGTGTCGAGGGTCCGGCCGAAGTCGCACCGATCGAGCCCGAGGTCGTGGCGGAGCCGGTCTCACTGGCAGACCGGGTACACTACGAGAAACGCGGCAACCTCGGCGTCATCTCGCTGCATCGCCCGGAAGCGCTCAATGCGATCGACCTCGACATGGTCCGCGCGATCGACGGCTACGTCACCGAGGCCGAGGCCGACGACGAAGTTCTGACGATCGTCCTCTGGTCACCCGAGGGTCGGGCTTTCTGCGCGGGCGGCGACATTCGCAAGCTCTGGGAGTGGGGTCGGGGCGGCAAGCGCGAGCTCTTCGTTTTCTATCGTGAGGAATATCAACTTAACCAGCGGCTTTCCTCGCTCCGTATGCCCTACCTCTCGCTGATGGACGGTATCGTGATGGGCGGCGGTGCCGGTCTTGCGCTCCACGCGTCGCACCGGGTGGTGAGCGAATCGGTCACCTTCGCCATGCCCGAGGTCGGCATCGGCTTCGTGCCGGATGTCGGCAGTACGAAGTTGCTGGCCGGAATGCCGGGGCAGGCCGGTCGCTATCTCGGCCTTACCGGCGAGCGCGTTAAATCGGCGGACATGATCTGGGCGGACCTCGCGGACGCCATCGTTCCCCGCCAGCAGCACGCGAACATGCTCGACCGTCTGGCTGACGGCGAGACGGCCGCCGAGGTCGTCGAAGCCTTCGGCGTCGACGCCGAGGACAGTGCGCTGGCCGGGATGGCCGAGACGATCGACGGCCTCTTCGACGCCAGTGTCACGGACGTTATCGAAGCGCTGGACGCGGAAGACGGCGTGCATGGCGAATGGGCGCAGGCCACGGCTGCGACGCTTCGCAAGCAGTGCCCCTTCAGCGTGTTGGCCACGCAAGGCCTGCTCGAGAGGGCCCGGGGCGCATCCCTCGAGGATTGCCTCGTCAACGAATTCCGCGTGGCGACCCGCGTCGTTCAGCGGCAGGACTTCTATGAGGGCGTTCGCGCCGCCGTCGTCGACAAGGACCGCAAGCCGCGCTGGCGGCCGTCGACGTTGAATGAGGTCGATCGCGCCGAGGTAGAGGCCCTCTTCGAGCCGTCGCCCATGCGTGACGTCAGCTTCCCCGACCGCTGATGGCCTCGGTCGAGGACCGCATTCGCGAGGGGCTGAGCAGGCTCAACCCCGATACCGGCCTCTCCCTTCGCCGCTGGATCACGCCGGGCGCCATCCTCACGTTCACGATGCGCGTGCTGGCGCTCGTCTACCTAGCGCTGGCGGTGCGGACGTGGTCGGGCCTCATCGGCTATGGCGACGGGCCGTTCCTGCCCGATCTCACCGTCGAGCTACAGGTGCTCACCATCCTCCTCGCCATTCTCTACCCCTTCGTGACCGTCGGTCTCTGGATGGCGACGGCATGGGGGGCAGCCGTATGGCTACTCGCGGCAGCGCTGCGACTGGTCTTCGACCTCGGGCTCGTCCCCGGCGTCTCGGCGAACGAACAGGGTGCGATCGCGATCATCGCGGTCGTCGTCTTCTATCTCGGACTGTCCTTGTGGCGGGTGCGGTGGGACGCGCGGGAGAATTCGTTCTAAGCTTCGGGCCACATCGGTTTCAGGGGGGTCGGGCATGCGCGTTCTCTTCATCGGGCTGGGAAACATGGGTGGCCGGATGGCCGCGCGGCTCGCGGCGGCGGGTCATGACGTCGCGGGGCGCGACGTCAGTCCCGATGCCATTCGGGCCCTCGTGCAAGCCGGTGGCCGGGAAGCGGCGGAGGCGGATATCTCGACTGCCGAAGCCGTCATCACGATGCTTCCGGCCGGACGGCACGTTCGCGAGGTCTACCTCGGCGAAGGCGGTCTGATCGATGCCGTGTCTCCAAAGGCGCTTCTGATCGATTGTTCGACCATCGATGTCGAGACCGCGCGGCAGGTCGCGGCGGCCGCCGACAAGCGGGGCTTTGCGATGATCGACGCGCCCGTCTCCGGCGGCGTCGGCGGCGCCGAAGCCGGCACGCTCGCCTTCATGGTCGGCGGACCGGTTGAGGCAATGGAGAGGGCGCGACCGCTCCTAGATCTCATGGGCCGGGCGGTCATCCACGCCGGCGACAGCGGGGCAGGGCAAGCGGCCAAGATCTGCAACAACATGATCCTCGGGGTGTCGATGATTGCGGTGTCGGAAGCCTTCGCGCTGGGCCGCAGCCTCGGCCTGGACGACCAGAAGCTGTTCGACGTCGCGTCCGTCTCTTCCGGCCAGTGCTGGTCGCTGACGACCTACTGTCCTGTCCCTGGCCCAGTGCCGACATCGCCGGCCAACCGCGACTATGCACCCGGCTTCACCGCCGCGATGATGCTCAAGGACCTCAAGCTCGCGCAGGACGCACGACAGGGGGCAGAGGCTCAGACACCGCTTGGAGCAAAGGCTGCGGCGCTCTACCAGGCCTTCGTCGATGCCGGGCACGGCGACGTCGACTTCTCCGGTATCATAAAATCTTTAGGCAATGGCTCGGTAAACGATTAACTCCAGCCTTTGTAAGGAAGCGTTGACCGGAAATTTTAGGCGGTGCTTCAAATGCAACAGGCATTCTCTCCCTACAGACGGCGATGAAGCTGCGGCATCAACAGGAGAGTTACCATGTCGGCATTGGCCCGTATCTACGAAGAGTTCGGTTCGGAAGAAACAACGAAGGATGTTCCTTCGCTTTACTTGGAGAGCCTTCACCTCATCGAGCGTCTTCATCGTCGCATGCTCGACGTCATCAAGGACGAGTTCGAGCGTCATGGTCGCAACGACATCAACGCCGTCCAGGGCCTGCTGCTCTTCAATATCGGCGACCAGGAGCTGACGGCTGGCGAGCTTCGCACGCGGGGCTACTATCTCGGCTCCAACGTTTCGTACAATCTCAAGAAGCTCGTCGACATGGGCTACATCCACCATCAGCGCAGCCGGGTCGACCGTCGTGCCGTGCGGATCAGCCTGACGGAGAAGGGCCAGGAGGTGCGTGGTCTGATCAACGCCCTCTATCAGCGCCACACGGAGAGCATCGAAGTCGTAGGCGAGGTCAAGCAGGACGACTTTACGCAGATGAACCGCTCGCTGGCCCGCATGGAGCGGTTCTGGACGGACCAGATCGCCTACCGCCTCTAGGGTCCTGGCGGGGCTCTCCCCCTCGGCCCCATCATCCTTAGGCCACATTGGGACGGCACCGCTGGCGAACGCGCTGGCGGTGCCTAACCTTGTGTAAATGCCGCGCGTGCTAACGGGTCATGAACCCATTGAAGCGTAAGCGCGGTGCAGGTCCCGGGACGATCCCGACCACTTCACCGGCGCTCTGCGTCCCTCGCCATTCGCGCGGGCGCCAGTCGGAGTGGAGTCTATCATGCGGTCTCGTCGCGAAATCCTTGCCCTCGGTCTGTCCGGTCTTGTCGGGGCTGGCTTGCTGCCGGCCAACGCCTACGAGATCCGCGATCAGGCGGAATGGCGCAACAGCTTCGACACCGCCGGCGGCGTGACGCGCGAGCGCCGTTCGAACTACCCGATCCTCTCCGATGCGACCCGCGCCGCTACCCAGCAGGCCATCGCGCGTTATCGGAATATCGTCAGCCAGGGCGGTTGGCCGATCATCTCGTCGACGGAGACGCTGCGCACGGGGTCTCGCGGCGACGCGGTCCTGGCGCTGCGCCAGCGCCTCATCATCTCGGGCGATCTCGACCAGTATGCCGGGCGCGGCGACACGTTCGACTCCTATGTCGATGCGGCCGTGAAGAGCTACCAGACCCGCAACGGTATGCGCCCGGATGGCATCGTCGGCGCCTCGACCATTGAGTCGATGAACATCCCCGCCGTGACCCGCCTCCGCCAGCTTGAATTGAACGCGCGCCGGCTGGACGACTATACGGCCAAGCTTCCGAGCCGGTTCGTGACGGTGAACATTCCCGGCGCGGAGATCGAGGGCGTCGACGGCGGCTATGTCGCGACCCGCCACACGGGCGCCGTCGGCAAGGACGACCGGCCGAGCCCCGAGCTGACCTCGCAGATGATCGAGGTCAACTTCAATCCTTACTGGCACGTGCCGAAGAGCATCGTCCTCAAGGACCTCATCCCGGCACAGCAGAAGGACATCAACTATCTGCGCGACAACAACATCCGTATCTACTCGGACAGCTATGGCGGTACCGAGGTCCAGGCCGAATCGATCAACTGGAACTCCGAGGACGGCACGGCCTACGTCTATCGCCAGGACCCGTCCCCCGAGAACTCGCTCGGACAGATGCGCATCAACTTCCCGAACGCGCATGGCGTATTCATGCACGACACGCCCTACAAGAACCTCTTCGGTACGGCCGACCGGTTCGTCTCCTCGGGCTGCGTGCGCATCCAGAACGTGAAGGAGTTCGTCGTCTGGTTGCTTGGCGAGAGCCCGAACTGGGATCGAACCGCCATTGATGCGGCGATCGCGTCCGGCGAGCGGATCGACGCACGGATCGAGAACCCGGTGCATTTGCGCTGGATCTACTTGACGGGCTGGGCGACGCCGGACGGGCGTACGCATTTCCGCCCCGACATCTACAATCGCGACGGCGCCAACTACGCCGCGGCGAACTGACGGTGACCGAAGCCGCCACCCCGGCGACGACCGGCGTCTATCTCGAATTCCAGACCGTCGGTCATATTGTGAAGGTGTCCGCGATCGACCCCGCGACCGGAACGGAGGTCTCGACCTTCGGCCCGGTCGGCGCCGCCCGGAGCGCGCTCGAACAGTTGGCCCTGGCCAAGCTCAAGCGTCGGCTCGACATGGCCGCCGAGGCGAAGCGAAAGCGCGCTTGACGAACGATGCCGATGAAAAGCGGCGTTCGACCGGTGGGATCGTCGCGATCAGGGCTGGCCTTCGTGGGCCCGTCCGCCTAATCGATTTCGATGACGACGCTCTATCTCACCGATCCAAGCTTCGCGAACCACACGGTTCCTGAAGGCCATCCCGAACGCCCGGATCGCATCCGCGCCGTGCAGGACGCATTGGCGCCGGAACGCTATCCGGGTCTCCTGCGAGGCGAGGCCGTGATGGCCGATGTGGCCCTCCTCCGCCATGCCCATCCGGCCGACTACATCGACACCATTCGCGACGCCCGTCCGGCTGCGGGCCTCACTCAACTGGACGCCGACACCTGGATGTCGCCCGGTTCGTGGGAGGCGGCCTTGCGCGCCGTCGGCGGCGCGTGCGCGGCTGTCGATGCCGTCGTGGATGGCCGCGCGGACAATGCTTTTGTCGCCTCGCGCCCGCCCGGTCATCACGCGGAGCGTAACAAGGCGATGGGCTTCTGCCTCTTCTCGACGGCCGCAATCGCCGCGCGGCATGCCCAGGCGCGCGACGGTATCGAAACCGTCGCCATCGTCGACTTCGACGTCCACCATGGCAACGGCACGCAGGATGTCGTCTGGGACAACCCGAGCGTCCTCTACTGCTCCTCGCATCAGATGCCGCTCTATCCGGGCACGGGCGCACCAGACGAGGTCGGCGTCGGCAACATTCTCAACGTGCCGCTCCATCCCGGATCCGGCGGCGAGGCCATGCGCCGCGCCTATGACGAGCTTATCCTGCCGAGGGTTGCGGCGTTCGAGCCCGACCTTCTCATCGTCTCGGCAGGCTTCGATGCGCATGTGAACGATCCGCTGGCACAACTTTCCTGGCTTGGCGACGACTTCGCCTGGGTGACGTCGCGGCTCCTCGACGTCGCGCGCGATAGCTGCGGCGGACGCCTCGTCTCTGTACTCGAAGGTGGCTATGATCTCGAAGGATTGGTCGAGGGCGTCGCCGCCCATGTCGACGGTTTGATAAGCGCGCGCTGAGGCCCCCGAGGCCTTCGACAAAGGAGCGGGAATGGCAGAGCAGCCGGAAATCAAGTCTTTGAGCTTCGAGGAAGCCTTGGCCGAACTGGAAGAGATCGTCCGGAAGCTGGAACAGGGCGACGTCGCGCTGGAAGACTCGATCGGCCTTTACGAGCGCGGCGAAAGGCTGAAGCAGCATTGCGAGCGCCGCCTGCGCCAGGCCGAGGCGAAGGTCGAGAAGATCCGCCTGTCGGGCTCCGGCGAGGCCGAGGGCACCGAACCGTTGGACAGGGAGTAGACGCATGGCGAAGCCCGTAACCGTTACCGTAAGCCATGAACTGGGCGTCGAGGGCGCCAGGGCGCGCATTCAGTCCGGCTTTGGACTCGTGCGGACGAAGCTGATGGGCCGCGCAGTCCAGTTCAACGACCGGTGGGAGGGCGATGCCATGCTCTTCGACGCGACGATGATGGGCCAGACGGTGCGGGGCCGCCTCGACATATTCCCCTCGACCGTCCGCATCGAAGTCGCGCTCCCGTGGCTGCTCGCCGGCATGGCGGAGAAGCTGTCGGGCAAACTGCAGAAGGAAGGCCAACTCATGCTGGAGAAGAAGTGATCTGGGGCGTCAGAGCCGTCGCATTGGCAGCGGTCGTCGGCCTCTATCTGCTCGTCTTCCGAAACCTGGGCGGCTACTGGCCGCTCGCTGGCATGGCGTTCTGCATCGCGCTCTACGTCGGCGTCATGACCGTCCTTGAGCGGAGCGGCCTGCATATCCGATGATCGGGCGTGCGCGGCCGCACAGGGTCGCGGTCTTGCCCGGTGGAGCCTCGGCGCTCACGTAGGGGCGACGCCGACACCGAGGAGAGCCGCGACATGAGCTGGAGTCCCGCCGACGACCCGACATTGGGCAATGCCTATTCGTGCGATGCGATCGAGACCGTCATCATTCCTCGCGCGGTGGATCTCGGGGAGATGACCGTGCGCCGGGCGCTGCCCTCGAAGAAGGCGCAGATGATCGGCCCCTTCATCTTCTTCGATCAGATGGGCCCGGCGGAGTTCCTGACCGACCAGGGCATCGACGTGCGGCCTCACCCCCACATCAACCTTGCGACCGTCACCTATCTCTTCGACGGCGAGATCATGCACCGCGATTCGCTCGGCACCGAGATGGCGATCCATCCGGGCGACGTGAACTGGATGCGCGCCGGCAAGGGCATCGTCCATTCGGAGCGCACAAGCGAGGAGAGGAAGCGTTCAGGCCAGAGGCTCTTCGGTATCCAGACGTGGCTTGCCCTGCCGCAGCACGCCGAGGAGAGCGACCCCGAGTTCGTCCACCACGGCGCGGCGGGCCTGCCCGTAGTGGAGGAAGGCGGCGCCCGCTCGCGCATCATCGCCGGATCGGCCTGGGATGCGACCTCGCCGCTCCGGACCGCTTCGGAGACGCTCTACGCGGACGTCTCGCTCGAAGCCGGCGCGAGCATCCCCATCGACGCCACCCACGAGGAGCGCGCGATCTACACGGTCGGCGGCACGATCGAGATCGCGGGCGACACGTTCGAAGAAGGGCAGCTGCTCGTCTTTAAGCCGGGCGATCGCCTGAAGGTGACGGCCCTGAGCGCCGCTCGCTTCATGCTCTTCGGCGGCGAACCCATGGACGGCCCGCGCCATATCTGGTGGAACTTCGTGTCCTCCCGGAAGGAGCGGATCGATCAGGCCAAGGCGGAATGGAAGGCGGGACGCTTCGACACAGTGCCGGGCGACGAGCAGGAGTTCATTCCGCTGCCCGCGGACAAGACGAGTCCAAAGGTGCAGTATCCCTAGAGGCGCGGGGACTGAGGAAAAGAGGCCACTTTCGGAACGGGCTGGGATCTCAGGTGTTGACGCCGGTCTAACCTACCCGGAGCTGCTGCCATGCCGAACGCCTCGAACCACGTGTTCGCGGACACGTTTTCTCGGATCGCGTCGGTCCTGGGGTCTGTCGGCATCGTCCTCGCCATCGCTACGAATGTCATCGGCGTTCTCGTCCATTCGGAAACGGGCTTCGTGGCTGATACCATCAGCGATCTTGGCGCCGGCCGCTATGCGTGGATTCAGGACATCGGCCTCTGCGCCTTTGCAATAGGCCTTTTGGCCGTGGCCATTGCTTTGCTTCGTGGCCGGCTTTCGGGGTGGGATTGGTGGCTGGGAGGATCCATTCTCGCGGCCGTCGCCATCGCGGTTTTCCTCATCGGCATCTACAACGAGTACGGCGACGGTGATGACGGCGGTTTCGTCATACACATCTACCTCGTCGCCTTTCTAGGTATCGGCTTTGCGCTGGCGGCTTTGGCCCTAATGCGGGGCTTGAAGCGGCTCGACGCGTTTTGGGCGCGGCTCAGCGGTTGGCTCGCCGTGGTGTGGATTCTGGCGGCGCCGGTTTTCTTCTTCGTTCCGACGAGTTGGGACGGGCTCTACGAGAGGGGCGTCGCGGCCATCCTCCTATGGTGGGTCGCCTCGTTCTGCCGACTCCTCTGGTCGGGGGAACGGGTTTCGCCGCTCAAGCAACATCGCCTTCGAAGCTCGGCTGCGTTCTAGTAATCGTTGACGACCAGCATGGTGCGGTCTAACCCCGGCGCCATGTCTCACAACACGTTCGGCCACCTCTTCCGCGTCACCACTTGGGGGGAGAGCCATGGGCCTGCCATCGGCTGCGTCGTCGACGGTTGCCCGCCCGGCCTCGCCCTCACGGAGGACGATATCCAGCGCGATCTCGATCGGCGGCGGCCCGGCCAATCCCGCTTCGTGACGCAGCGCAAGGAACCGGACCAGGTCCGCATCCTCTCCGGCGTCTTCGAGGACGATCGAATGGCGGGACAGGTCACGACGGGAACGCCGATCTCGCTGCTGATCGAGAATGTCGACCAGCGCTCGAAGGACTATTCGGAGATCCGCGAGACTTATCGCCCCGGCCATGCCGACTGGGCGTATCAGCAGAAATACGGCGTGCGCGACTATCGCGGCGGCGGCCGGTCCTCGGCGCGCGAGACGGCCATGCGCGTCGCGGCCGGCGCCATCGCCCGGCGGGTCCTCGAAGGCGTCACCATTCGCGGCGCGCTCGTCGCGATGGGCGAGAAGGCGATCGACAGGGACCGCTGGGACGATGCCGTGATAGACGCCAACCCCTTCTTCTGCCCCGACCCGGAGGCCGTACCCGATTGGGAGGCCTATCTCGACGGCGTCCGCAAGGACGGCTCGTCGGTCGGCGCGATCATCGAAGTGACGGCGACGGGCCTACCCGCCGGCCTCGGCGCGCCGCTTTATGGAAAGCTCGATCAGGACCTAGCGTCCGCGATGATGTCCATCAACGCGGTGAAGGGTGTCGAGATAGGCAACGGCTTCGAGGCCGCGCATATACGGGGCGAGGAGAATGCCGATGAGATGGACCCGGGACCGGACGGACGGCCTATCTTCCGCACGAACAAGGCGGGCGGCGTCCTTGGCGGCATCTCGACAGGGCAACCGGTGACAGTGCGTTTCGCCGTCAAGCCGACATCGTCGATCCTCACACCGCGCGCGAGCGTGACATCGAGCGGCGAAGCGACGGACGTCCGCACGAAAGGCCGCCACGACCCCTGCGTTGGCATCCGCGCCGTACCGGTCGGCGAGGCGATGATGGCCTGCGTCCTCGCCGACCATTGGCTGCGCGCGAAGGCGCAGAACGCAGCTGATTAGCGCCGGTTTGTTCGTGCGAGGCCGCGCTGCACCGCGCTATTGCCCAGCCGCGCCTCGAGCTTTGCAAGGAGCGCGTGAAAGCGGGGGCGGCGACGGCGGACCAGGCGCAGGCGACCGGCAGCGCGTCTGTTTCCCGTCACGATCAGGGCAAGGCCGAAGAGAATGATCGGTGTCCCCATCGGGCCGGGCAGCGGGAAGATGATGATGCCGGCGAGGACCGTCGCCACGCCGGCGACCACGTAGCCCGTGCTGCGCGTACGGCTCGTTGCTGCGATCATCCCGCCTACCTCTCGAACGCGCCTACAAGTTCTATGTGGGGTGACCACAGGAACTGGTCCAGGGGTGTGACCCGGCTCAGCGTGAAGCCGCCGTCGACGAGAACCCGCGCATCGCGCGCGAAGCTTGTAGGGTTGCAGGAGACGTAGGCAACCTTACGGATCTTCGAGGCGACGAGATTCGGCATTTGCGCAGGCGCGCCGGCGCGGGGAGGATCGAGAACGAGGGCGTCGGTCTTCTTCATCTCGTCGGCGCTCAGCGGTGCCTGATGGAGATCGCGGCGGATGGCCCGGCTGCGCTTTATGCCCGTGTTGCCGGCCAGCGCTCGCTGAAGCGCCGCGCATGCCGGACCATCCGACTCATACGCCGTCACGCGGGCGATCTTGGCGAGGTGGAGCGTGAATGTGCCGATGCCGGCGTGCAGCTCGATGATCGACTTCGCCTTGGCTACGATCTCGCTGACCCTGGCCGCCATCTCGATCTCGGCATCCCGCACAGCCTGTGTGAACGCGCCCGGCGGCGGGAAGGTGGTGCCTGACGTTGGGGTAGTCAGTGTCGGCTCCTTGAAGAAGACGACCGTCTCGCCCTCTATCGAGACGCGCAGGACGCCGCCGCGTCGACAAATCTCCGTCATTCGCGCCAGCGCGGCGCCCTGCTGCGGCGGGCGGGCGCCCTCGATCGTGACGTCGAGCCCTTCGCGCGTGTCGAGGACGGTGACCCGCGCCTCCTTCCGAAGACGGCAGCGGGCGAGGAGGGCGCGCAGGACCGGCAGTCGCTTCGCGATCTTCGGCGTGGCCACCTTACAGGTCTGAAGATCGACGAGATCGTGCGTCGCGCGCGCATGGAAGCCCAGTAGCACGCCTTGCGGGGTCGGCCGCGCGGTCAGCACGACCCGGCGCCGGGTGAGTGGATCGACTGGTCTGACCGGGTCGACCTCGGCCTCCAGCCCGTGCTGAGCCAGCGCCGAGACGACCTGATCCCGCTTCCAGCCGAGATAGGGCGCCTCCGCCCAATGCTGAAGCGCGCAGCCGCCGCAGGTGCCGAAATGAGGGCAGGGCGGCTCGACGCGGTCTGGGGACGGCTCGACCACTTCGACCAGCCGGTCGGCCTCTTCCAGCCGGTCGAGCGTGACGCGCTCGCCAAGAAGCGTGAACGCGACGGCCCGGCCGTCCTCCGTGATCCCGTCGCCGCGCTGTCCGACGCGGGCTATGCGCACCTCATCGATCACGGCGGGCTCCCAACAGATATTCCGTGTTCCCGTCGCCGCCCTTCACGGGCGACGTTATCGGGTCGGCGCAGGCCCAACCGAGTTCGGCGAGCCAGTCCGCGACGTCTTCGACCGATCGGCGCGCAACGTCCGGATCGCGAACGAGGCCGCCCTTGCCGATATGCGCACGCCCGACCTCGAATTGCGGCTTGACGAGCACGGCGAGCCAGGAAGGCTCGGGCGATAGACATTCCAAGGGGCGGGGCAGGGCGGTTCTGAGCGAGATGAAGCTCAGGTCGGCGACGAGGACGTTCGGCGCGTCAGGGAATGCCGAAGGATCGAGATCACGCGCGTTGAGACCGTCGTGCCGGGTGAGGCGGGGGTGGTCGTGTAGGCTGATATCTAGCTGATCGCGGCCGACGTCGACAGCGTGCACGTGCGCGGCGCCGCGTTTAAGGAGGACTTGGGTGAACCCGCCCGTCGACGCGCCGAGATCGAGGCAAATACGGCCGCCCGGATCGAGGCCGAACGCATCGAGCGCGGCGACGAGCTTGAGCGCGCCGCGCGAGACGTAGCCGGAGGCAGGATCATCGATGGAGATGGCAATGTCCGGCCCGATGGTCTGTCCCGGCTTGGTGGCGACCCGTCCCGCCACTTGGACGTGCCCTCGAAGGATGGCGTCGCGCGCTCTCGAACGAGAGGGAACGAAACCACGCTCGACGAGGGCGTTGTCGAGCCTGGTGGGCGACGCGCTCAATAGCTGAAGGGCGGCATTCGCCCAGCTAGATCCATTCGATCATGGCCCCGTCGCGAATGCGCAACACCTTGTCCTGCGGCGTGTCGAGTGTGCCGACGATCTCGGGCGCGCTCTCGCCGAAGAGAACGCGGATGACGCGCATCGTACCGCCATGCGTCGCGACAAGCATATCACCGGTGCCCGCGTGAAACCGCTCGCACAGGAACGTCTCGACCCGTGCCGCCAGAGTCTTGAAGCTCTCGGCCGTACCCTCGGGGCCGGGCGGCGTGACGTTCCAGCGGTCGCGCCGCGCTGCCTCCCAGTCGTCCGGCTCTTCCGAAGCGATCTCCCGCATCAGACGCCCCTCCCAGGAGCCGAAGCGTGCCTCCATCAGACGCTCGTCCCGCTCGAAATCGTCGGCCTCCAGCCCCATCGCGGCGCGCGCGATGGCGAGGGTTTCCGAGGCCCTCTTCAACGGGCTGGCCGCGTAGCGCAAAGCGCTCGGATCGGGGAGATGCGCGGCAAGCGCCTCTCCGTTGCGCTTCGCTTGCGCGCGGCCGACCTCGTTGAGAGGCACGTCCGTCGCTCCCTGAAGCCGGCCTTCCGCGTTCCAGTCGGTCTGACCGTGCCGGAGCACGTAAAGGTCCGGCATGGATCAGCGCACCGTCACGGCGAAGGACTGCGTCTTCGGCCCGCGAACGCGAACGAGGCCGCCTGCGGGATTGCGAAAGCGTACGACGAACGTATCCTGCCCGCGAAACCCCGGGTTGGGCGTATAGAGGACCTGCATGCCGAGCGCGCGCCGGCCGTCGCAGTTGGAGTTCGAGTTCTGGATCGTCATGCGGGCTCGGCGGAAATCCACGCGGCCGTGACGGGGCTTCCGGTCTAGGCTCATGCGCGGCGGCGGCTGGGTCTTGCAGGTCGTTCGGGAGAAGAGCGTTTGCGTATCGATGACAGACGTTTGTCCGGCAGCGACGACCTTCGATCGCGTTTGCGCGCTGGCAGGGGCCGCGAGCACGGCTCCGGCGAGCAGTGCGCAAGCTAAGTACCGCATAATGGTCTCCAATTAAATCAGTCGGTGACCGTCGCGATATCAGGAGCGTCGACCGCTTTCATACCCACCACGTGGTAGCCACTGTCGACATGGTGAACTTCACCCGTCACGCCGCGCCCCATGTCGGAGAGCAGGTAAACCGCCGAATCGCCCACCGATTCGATGCTGACGACCCTACGAAGGGGCGAGTTCAACTCATTCCATTTGAGGATGTAGCGGAAGTCGCCGATGCCGGAGGCAGCCAACGTCTTGATGGGACCTGCCGAAATCGCGTTGACGCGGATGCCGTCCTTGCCGAGGTCCTCCGCCAGATAGCGCACCGACGCCTCGAGCGCGGCCTTCGCAACGCCCATCACGTTATAGTGCGGCATCACCTTTTCGGCGCCGTAATAGGTCAGCGTGAGGATGGAGCCGCCATTCGTCATCAATTTCTCGGCCCGCTGCGTGACGGCAGTCAACGAATAGGCCGAGATCTGCATCGTCCGGGTGAAGTTGTCCTCGGTGGTGTCGACGTAGCGGCCGTCGAGCTGGTCCTTGTCGGAGAAGGCGACGGCATGGACAACGAAATCGAGCGAGCCCCAGGCTTCCTTCAGATCGTCGAAGACCGCGTCGATGCTGGCCGCCTCGGTCACATCGCAATGGCCGGCCACGCGGGCGCCGACGCTTTCGGCCAACGGCGCGACGCGCTTCTTCATCGCATCGCCCTGGTAGGTGAAGGCGAGCTCGGCGCCGTGGTCGGCGCAAGCCTTCGCGATTCCCCAGGCGATCGAGCGCGTGTTCGCAAGGCCCATGATGAGACCGCGCTTGCCAGCGAGGAGACCAGCCGTTTCGGCCATAGATCGAACTCCGAGATTGTGTCGCCCGGCCTATCGCACGCGGCGTGCGGACGCGGCAAGCGCAGGCGCCCGTCAGGCCGGGAAGGGGGCCTTGCGGACCGAACCGCCGCCGGCGTTCCTCACCGACTTCGCGGCCGCCTCCAGCGGGGCAACGTCGTCCGGCAGAACGACCATCAGACGAACAAGGATATCGCCCCGGCTGCCGGCCTTCATCGCCGGACCCTTGCCGCGCAGGCGCATGGTCGTGCCGGAGTTGGAGCCGGGTGGGATGGAGAGGGCCACGGAGCCTTCCAGCGTTGGCACCTTCACCTTGGCCCCCAAGACCGCCTCATCGAACGAGATGGGCAGATCAAGCGTCAGATTGCGGCCCGAGCGCTCGAAGAGGGGATGCGGTTCGACGGAGATCGTGATGATCGCATCGCCCTTCGGGCCTCCATCGCTCGACTCGAGCCCCTGGCCGCGCAGTCGGACCTGCTTGCCATCCTCGATGCCGGGCGGCACGTTGACGTCGAGCACGCGGCCGCCGAGATCGACGCGCTTACGCTCGCCCAGCATCGCCTCGGCGAAGGTGACGCGCATCGTGCCGGTCAGGTTGCCGCCCGGTGTGGGCTCGGGAGGCGCCCTCCGGGAGCCACCGCCGAAGCCGCGCAGTTCGGAGAAGAGGTCGGCGAACGGATCATCCGATCCGAAGGAGGTGCTGGAGCCCGGCTTGAACTTGAACGAGCCCTCGCCGCCGAACCCGTCGAAACCGCTGCGTCCGCCGCCTCCGGCACCGCCGCCAAAGCCCTGGAAGCGCGGATTGCCGTCCGGCCCGATCTCGCCGCGGTCGAAGCGGGCGCGCTTGTCCTTGTCGGAGAGAAGGTCGTAGGCGTTGGTCGCCTCGGAAAAGCGTTTGGGCGCGTCCGTGCTCTTGTTGGAATCGGGGTGATAGGTCTTGGCGAGCTTGCGAAAGGCCGATTTGATTTCGGCATCGGAGGCGCTTCGAGAAACGCCCAGCACGTCATATGGATCACGCATGCGTCGTCGATCGATTCGTCACGGACAATGGGATGAGCAAAACCGCTCGTCCTGACGATATAGGCGGTGGCGTCGACCCGCACCACCTCATGACGACGAGTGTCAGCCGGGTTCGGGCACCCAGCCGCTTGAAGTCTGGCAGAATGTCATGCGCAGCGTATCGAGCTGGTCGGAGCGCCAGCGCATGATCTCCGCGGGGCGGCAGTGGCCGGCGCCCTCGCCCACGAAGCGCGCGGTGCCGACGGCGTCGGTCGCGATCTCGGTCCACGGTGCGGCTTCGCCATCCGGTACGGTGCCAAGGCTGCGCGCCACGGCCATGGTCTCGGCGCGGTGGAGGCCCGAAGCCTGCTCGCCGACGCTCGGCATCAAGGTTCCGCAGCCGACGAGTGCGACGACACCGCCAACCGCGATCAGGCGTGACGCCGCACGGCGGACTGCTATATCGGTTACGGGATTCGGCGCACGCGCTTCGACGTGCTGCTCGGTACGAACGTTGTCCATGGGCCCTGACGCGATACGAACGGAAGTTGGGTATGGAAAGCCAGAATAGTTCGGCAACCTTAATGGGCGGTGACGCATTCGCAGCCGACGAACCCTTCGGCGTGTTCCGTGCCTGGATGACGGAGGCGGAGGCTGGCGAGACGAACGATCCCAATGCGATGTCGCTCGCGACCGTCGATGCCGACGGCATGCCCGACGTTCGGATCGTCCTGCTGAAGGGGATCGATGAGCGCGGTTTCGTCTTCTATACGAACCTCGAAAGCCGAAAGGGTGAGGAGTTGGCGGTCAATCCCCGCGCTGCCCTCTGCTTTCACTGGAAGAGCCTGCGGCGGCAGGTTCGCGTGCGCGGCGCGATCGAGCGCGTCTCAGACGCGGAGGCCGACGCGTACTACCAGAGCCGTGCGCGGGGCAGCCGGATCGGTGCGTGGGCCAGTGCCCAATCGCGCCCTCTCGATTCTCGGGAGACGCTGGTTTCACGTGTCGCCGAGTTGGAGGCGGAATATGACGGTCGCGAGATCCCCCGCCCGCCGCACTGGTCCGGCACCCGCGTGATTCCGGAGACGGTAGAGTTCTGGCGGGACGGCGCGTATCGGCTGCACGACCGCTGCGTGTTCGGCCGTGTCGGTGAAGGATGGCGCAAGACGCGGCTGTACCCATGATCGGATATGGTTCGTGAGGACCCGTCTTCCCCGTGCCTATGCGCACAATGCCGGATGGTCTCGCCGCTTGGCCGCGCTGGCCCTCGCGCTCGGCGTCGCGGCCGTGCTGTGGCGGCGCTGGGGACTGATCGAGCTCGACATGTTCGGGCTCGCAGTCGCGATCACCTTCGGAATTGCGGCCATCGCCATTCTTCTAGGCCTTATAGGTGGCGTTCAGATCTTCCTGAGCGACGCGAAGGGATTGCGAGATGCCATGATCGGTATCGTCCTGGCGGCGCTGGTGTTGCTGCCGGTCGGGCTCGTCGCCGCGATCACGTCGGCGCTGCCGAACGTCAATGCGGTGACGACGAGCATCGATCTTCTGAGCGCGGAGCGGCAATTGCTGCGAGACGATGGAAGCGTGCGCGTCGGAGGGGCCGATCTCGCGGCCTATCCCGACTTGCTGCCCCTTGAAGTGGAAAGGCCGTCCGAGGACGTCTTCCAGATCGCCGAGCGTATCGTGATCGAGCGCGGGTGGCGGGTCTTGGAGCGTACGGAGCCGACCCCCGAAGACCCATCGGGCCGCATCCGCGCCGTCGCGCGCACGCCCGTGCTCGGATTTCTGGATGACGTGGTCATCACGATCTCGGATACGGAAGAGGCAACCCGAATCGAGGTCCTGTCGGCGTCCCGCGTCGGGGAGCACGACCTCGGGGCAAACGCGCGGCGGGTGGGCAGTCTGCTGTCGGAGCTGGCGGCCGCGACCTCCTAGGCCGTGTGACTACGCCGGTACGTAGCTCGCGCCGTCGTCCACCGTGATGAGCCCCTGCTCCGTCAGGTGCTCCAGGTGCGCCAGAGCAGAATATTGCGCGACCTTGAGCATGGCCTCGTCGAGCTCCGGGTAGGACGCGCGAGTGATCTCCGGCAGCGTGCGACGACCGTCGCGCACGCGCGCGAGTATCATCGACTCGCGGCCCTGACGGTGGTTGAGGAGCGCCCGCATGTGCGGGTGCGGAGAGGTCAGCGGCGCGCCGTGACCGGGATAGAGGGGCATCTCGTCCATCTGCAGCATGCGACGGACCGAGGCGAGAAAATCGCCCATATGGCCATAGGGCGGCGCGATGACGGTCGTCGACCAGCCCATCAGATGATCGCCCGACAGGAGAGCCGGGCCGCCGTCGGACTCCACCTCGAAGCTCATGTGGTCGGACCCATGGCCGGGTGTGAAGACGGCTTTCAAGGTAGCCTCGCCCAGGGTGACCACTTCGCCGTCTGTCAAATGGCGGTCGGCCGAGAAATCGACGTCGATGCCGAAACCTTCGCCCGGCACGCGCCGTCGAAGCGCCGGATCGCAGGCGACAATCGGCGCGTCGAGGCGCCGTGCGAGAGCGGCGGCGCTTTCGCTGTGATCGCGGTGGATATGCGTGACGAGAACGGCGTCGACCGTCTCGTCGCAGACCGAGTCGAGGAGTGCGGCGCCGTGCTCGGCGTTCGTTGGACCGGGATCGACGATCGCGACCCGGCCATGCCCGACGATATAGGTGTTCGTCCCTGGCCCGGTCATGTGACCGCCATTTCGGCACGTCACGCGGCGCAAGCCGGGAGCGACGGAGACGGCGCGCCCATATGCCGGATCGAAGTCTTCGGCGGCGCGGCTCATAGGGCGGGTCTGTCTGGTGTTGATTGGTCGGAGTGAGAGGATTCGAACCTCCGACCCCCTCGTCCCGAACGAGGTGCGCTACCAGGCTGCGCCACACTCCGACCGTGGGCGGGCCAATAGCACTCGCGGACCGGCGCTTCAAGCGCCGATCGATGCACTCCGCCCATGTCCGCCGCGGCCGGGCATGATAGGCTCGCGAGAAAGGAGTACCGTCGATGTTGAACCTCGTGCTGGCCGCGCTCTTCTTTCTCGGCATCCACCTCGGATCGTCGACGCCGTTGCGCGCCGCGATCGTCTCGCGGGTGGGGGAGGGCGCATGGACCGGTCTCTTCTCGCTTGCCAGCGTCGCCGGCATCTGGTGGCTGACGGCGGCTTATGGAGCGATGCCCGACGACGCGGCCTGGATCGGCAACTATGCGGTCGCGCGCTGGATCGCCAACATCCTGATGCCGATTGCCTTTCTCCTCGCCGTGATCGGCCTCCTGACGCCCAATCCCAGCACGGTCGGCCAGGGGGCGGTGCTAAAGAGCGAAGCCAACGCGGTCGGCATCAACGCAGTCACCCGCCACCCCTTCTTCTGGGGCGTCGTGCTCTGGTCGCTCTCGCATATGCTAAATAACGCGGCGCCGGCCGATCTCGTCTTCTTCGGCGCGCTCGGGCTGCTCGCCTTCGCCGGCACCTTCGCTGTCGATGCAAAGAAGAGAGTGCAGCTCGGCGAGGCCTGGACGGCCTACGAAGCCCGCACGTCGAACCTCCCCTTCGCCGCCATCGTGTCGGGCCGGAACAGCCTATCGCTGAAGGCGATCGGGTGGTGGAGGATCGCGGTCGCCGTGATCGCATGGATCGGCTCGCTCGCCCTGCACCCCTGGGCCTTCGGCGTCAGCCCGCTCCCCGCTTGACGCCGACGGCCGCGCGCCGCATCCCTCTCCCCGCTCTCGTTCTCCCAACGGATGTCTCATGCCGCTGCCCTACTACATCGTCGATGTGTTCACCGACACGCCCTATGCCGGCAATCCGCTCGCCGTCGTCATGGACGCCGATGGTGTCGAGACCGCTCGGATGCAGGCCATCGCGCGGGAGTTCAACCTGTCGGAGACCGTCTTCGTGCAGACGCCGGACAACCCAGGTCATCGTGCTAAGCTGCGTATCTTTACCCCAACGCGCGAGCTCCCCTTTGCCGGCCACCCGACCGTCGGTACCGGAGCGCTCCTCGCGACGCTCGACGCCGAGGCGGACGGGGAGGACGATAGGCTGATCGTAGTCGAGGAAGGCGTCGGCCCGGTGCGGATCGGCGTACGCCTCGGCAAGGCCGCGCCCTATGCCGAGTTCGACATTCCGAAGCTGCCCGTACGGGTGGATGTGAAGGAGGATCGCAGCGCGATGGCTTCCGCCATCGGGCTGATGCCAAACGAACTTAACTTCGACAACCACCGCCCCAGCGTCTTCAACGCCGGTCTCGACTTCACCTATCTGCCCGTGCGCGACGAGGCGGCCCTGGCACGCGCGAACCCGGTGGCCGCGCTTTGCAAGACGGCGTTCGGCAAGGGCGCGGCGCTCTATCTCTACACCCGCCACGGCCAAGGCTTCGCCGCCCGGATGTTCGACCCCGCCGCCGGCATTCCCGAGGATCCGGCGACAGGCAGCGCGGCCGCAGGCTTCACCGGCGCCGTCCATCGGTTCGACGCGATGAAGGACGGCCTCAACCGATTGACGGTTCTGCAAGGCCGGGAAATGGGACGGCCAAGTCGTATCGACCTCGAGATAACCCTGTCCGCGGGCGAGCTGAAGGCGGTGCGCGTGGGCGGCCACGCCGTCCTGGTGGCGCGGGGCGAGCTCGTCTAGAAAGCGACCCGAAAGCCGGCCAGGATGCTGTCTGAGACGACATCCTTGTCGCTGGCGAACTGGATCACGGCCAGCGGCACGAAACCAGTATTGCGGACGTACTCGACGCCCACCCAGGCCGTCTCGCTGAGACCAATCTCAAGGCCGGCCACCATCTGCTCCAGCTGCTCGAACTCGCTATCCTCAGGGCCCTGGTCGCCTCGGCTGTAGACTGCCGATACGGCGGCCGTCTTGCCGAACGCCTCGAAGTTATAGCGCCCTTGCACGGTCAGCGCCTGAACCGGCGCGCGTGTCGTCGGCCAGTCGTCTACCGTCGTAGTATATTCCGCCATCAGCTCGACGGGGCCGACGGTGAGGCGCGCATTAAGGTCGTAGGCCGGGTTCAGCGATCGGTCGAACGCAGCGGCCTCGGCCCTCGTGTGGTGCGGGCGGGCTGCGTTGTAGATCGTCCCATGCAGGTAACCGGCTCCGACTTGGACCTCGACGCCATCGACAGGCACGAACCTTGCCGTGCCGTCCACGGCGAAATTGGAGATCGTGTGCTCCTCCGGCGAGTCCGCGACGCGCAGATGGCGACCGCCCGTCAGCGCCGTGCCGACGAGGTGGAAGTTGTCGTTTGCGAAGCCGAGGGATGCAGCCGGCGTTTCCGACTCGACGCGGTAGAAGTGGTTGTTGACCGTATGGGTGAAGGGGTTGAAGGCGTCCATGTCGCCGAAGTCCACGACGTCTCGCCCAAATTTGGCATAGAATGGCGTCCGCTCCAGGTTGCCGACTAGCGCGTAGGCTCGGCGGACCTGCAGTTCGTCGTGATCGTCGAAATTGATATCGGTGAGTTCGAGCTGTCCGTACAACGTGAGCCATTCGCCCAGGTTTCCCGTGACGGCGCCGACGGCGTTCGAGAGGATGAAGCGAGAACCTTCGGTGCCGCCATGCTGATGCGGAAAGCGCGACAGGATCGGAAACTTGCCGGCCGTGTTCGTTGTCTCCAGCAGCAGCTTTCCCTTGGCGGAGCCTGAGACGTAGACGGTATTGGTCTCGATCGTTCCGCGCAGCTTCGACTCAAGCTGGAAGAGCGCCTTGTCCGTAACGCGGTCCTGATCGTCTGTGATGACGCGTCCGTACTCGGGTTTGGCCGTGACAGTGTATCCGCCGAGCCGAAGCTCGGGGAGGTGGGTTTCGATGGGCGGAGTTTCGACGATGTCCAGCAAATCGGACGCATGGGCCGGCACCAGAATGCCGGCCGATGTCAACAAGGTTGCGAGCAGGCGCATCGGCAATGTCCGGGAGATCGCTTCGGTTCGCCCCAATGTCGCGATTTATGGTTAACCGAGGATTGCAGTGGCCCGCTTCGAGGCGCGTGCTTGCCGTCGCAGATGGCAGGGGCTATGGCTTCAGGGATCGTTAACCGTGCGCATCGCAGACTTCGGGCCATGACGACCGCGACCGACATCGCCGTCCCTCACGCTGCCGGCACCGCGCCGGTCGCCCTCGTGCGTCCCGCGCTGCGCACGCCGCTTCTTCTCGCCTCGCTTCTTCTTAGCCGCCCCTGAGCGCGCTCGGCTTCGCTTCGATGCGGGCGCTCAGGGGACTGCCAGCCGCGACCCGAGACCCGAATATTCCGCGAGACTGACCATGACCAACACATCCGTTCCGACGCCTACCAAAGACCGCGTCGTCATCTTCGACACAACGCTGCGCGACGGCGAGCAGTCGCCCGGCGCTTCCATGACGCACGAGGAGAAGCTGCAGATCGCGGCCCTGCTCGACGAGATGGGCGTCGACATCATCGAGGCCGGCTTTCCCATCGCCTCCAATGGCGATTTCGAGGCTGTCTCCGAGATTGCTAAACGCTCCAGGAACAGCATCATCGCCGGTCTGGCTCGCGCCATTCCCGCCGATATCGAACGGGCCGGGGAGGCAGTGCGGCACGCGCCGCGCGGTCGTATCCACACCTTCGTTTCCACCTCGCCCATCCATCTCCAGTACCAGATGAACAAGACGCTCGAGGAGGTCGTCGAGATCGTCGAGAAGACGGTCACGCAGGCCCGCAACCTCATGGACGATGTCGAATGGTCGGCAATGGACGCGACGCGCACGCCGATCGACGATCTATGCCGCTGCGTCGAGGCAGCGATCCGGTGCGGCGCGACGACGATCAACCTGCCGGACACGGTCGGCTACTGCGTGCCCGACGAGTATCGCGCGATCTTCGAGCAGGTTCGAGAAAGGGTGCCCGGTGCCGACGACGTCGTCCTCTCGGTCCATTGCCACGACGATCTCGGCCTCGCCGTCGCCAACTCGCTGGCCGGCGTCGAGGGCGGGGCGCGCCAGATCGAGTGTACCATCAACGGCCTTGGCGAGCGGGCCGGCAACGCGTCGCTGGAGGAGATCGTGATGGCGATCCGCACGCGCGGCGACGCGCTGCCCTACGAGACCGGCGTCGATCCCGTCTACATGGTGCGGGCCTCGAAGATGGTCGCGACGGCGGCGGGCTTCCCCGTTCAGTACAACAAGGCCATCGTCGGCAAGAACGCCTTCGCGCACGAGAGCGGCATCCATCAGGACGGAATGCTAAAGCACGCCGAGACCTACGAAATCATGCGCCCCGAGGATGTCGGCGTGCGCGCGACCTCGCTGGTGATGGGCAAGCATTCGGGACGCCACGCCTTCAAGGACAAGCTGACCGATCTCGGCTATGCGCTCGGCGACAACCAGTTCCAGGACGCGTTCCGCCGCTTCAAGGATCTCGCGGACCGCAAGAAGCACGTCTACGACGAGGACATCGAAGCCCTCATCGACGATCAGATGTCGATCGCGCAGGAGGGCGTCACGCTGGAAGCCCTGACCGTGATCGCGGGCACAGGTGGGCCGCAGAAGGCGATCCTCACGATGGACGTCGAGGGCCGCCACGTCACACGGGAAGTCAGCGGCAATGGGCCGGTGGACGCGGTCTTCAACGCCGTGACGGCCATCATCCCCCATGAAGCGACGCTGCAGCTCTATCAGGTGCACGCCGTCACCGAAGGCACCGACGCCCAGGCCGAGGTGACTGTCCGGCTCGAAGACGAAGGACGCCTCGTCACCGGACGTGGGGCCGATCCGGACACGCTTGTCGCGTCCGCTCGCGCCTACATAGCCGCGGTCAACAAGCTCAAGACCCGCAAGCGGCACCTCCTCCCCACAGACGCCCCTCAGGCGCTGGCCGGCTAGACGAAGCGGCTACAAGGGACGGGTCGCGCGACACTAGACACGCCGCGCGACCCCCTCTATATCAGCCTCACCGCTGGCCGGGGGCACCAAGCCCGGCAGCATTTCGGCGGGCGCATAGCTCAGTTGGTAGAGCAGCTGACTCTTAATCAGCGGGTCACAGGTTCGAGCCCTGTTGCGCCTACCATCACCCTCACAGTCGTCGGCCTCAGCGGAAAAGCTGGAGGACTTCGCGGTCGGCGTTGGCAACGAAGCTCAGCGCGGCGCCGGCAAGGCGCTCCCGCGTGTCGATGGCGCGCAAATTAGCGCCTTCCTCGTTCGTGTCGGCGAGAACCAGCTCGCTGGCCCCGGAGACGAGGACGTTCATCAGATCCTTCGTGAACGACTCCCGGATCGAGAGGACCCCGAGATCGCGGGTGAGCCGTCCGGCAATCGTCTCCAGGCGTTCTTCGGCTTCGTCTATCTCAGCCAGTGCGGCTTCGAGACTGTCCCTATCGGCAAAATCCCGGCTGACGAGATCGGATAGACCGAGGGACTGTATGGAGAGCGGGCCGGACGACAGGGTCAGCCGCGTGCCGCGATCGTTGAGAACGACGCTCTCGATATCTCCGTCCGCCCGCGTCGACCCGGCAAAGCTTGAGTCGCGAACGACGTCGTCGAGCTGGTTGCGCAGATCGTCGAAGGTCGGCCAGCGGTCGCTGACGACCTTCTTCTCGGACAAGGAGAGCGTTGGCATCAATCCGCTGCCGCTACCATCGACCACGCCGAGTGCACCGTGGAGATTGCCGCCCGACGGCATGTGGAAGCTCATCACGTCCGTGTCCGGTTTGGAGACGAACTGAAAGCGGCCATCGGCCGTGAGCTGCGCGGTGAAACCGAAATCGGGGTCGGCGTTGATTTGATCGATGACCTGCTGGACGGTCGTCCCACTCGTCTTCGTCACGCTCGCAGCCTGCAAGGCCCCTGCACTGTCACGGCTCTGAAAGACGTTGGTCTGGTTGCCGGCACCGCCGATGGATCCCATCGTCGTTGTCGGCGTCAGTCCGGTCTTCCAGCCCGTGACGACGCGCTGGGTCATCTCGTCGCCCGCCCAATACGCACCGCGCAGGAAGCCGGACTTGGGAATGAAACTATTGCCCTGCGTGATGAAGAAGGCGCGTCCGTCGGATGAATCAAAGCGGAGCCTGCCGCCGTCCAGCGTTGCCTCCACCAGAGGCGAGGTACTAAGCTTGTCGAGATAGTCCTGAATGGTCGTACCGTCCCGCGTGCCGCCCGTGCCGTAGGTGAACTGCGTTCGGTTGAAGACGGAATTGTCCGTCGTGTCGGCGACCGTCAGGTTGAATTCATTGCCGTTGGCCAAGCCGATCGTGTCGCCGGCCGCCCAACCGCCGGCGCCGAATATCGTGGTCTTGAAGTCCTCGATGGCCGTGCTCGGATCGACGATCTCGGCCTCGATCGTCGCGCGCATCTGCGCGACGAGCTTGCGTGACGCTTCGACGGCATGAAGGCTGGTCTTGATGGCGGACGTCGCGCGACCGAAGCCGTCCATCAGGCCGGAAAGATCGCTCGCGCGGGCATTGAGCGCGCCGGCCGTGCTGTAGTTGATGGGATCCTGCACCATCGAACGCGCCTTGAGCCCCGTCGCCAGTCTGGCCTGCGTTTCGGCCCGCTGCGCGGCGGAGGCTTGGAGGGAAAGGAGCGCTCCTCGAACGGGGGAGGTCAATGCAATATCGGTCACGGCTCTTACTCCTCGTGCAGACGATGAGCTGCGAAGCGATAGCAACCGGTAAAACTCGAGCGAATGGCGAAGAGCTTGGTAAACGCCGTCCAAACACCGCACGTGTTCCCGTCGGCCCCCTCGTTCGGGCGTTCGCGTTGCAACCGGCGGGGGCGGCCGCTACATCTCGCGGCCAGAAAGAGTCAGTCCGCGCGGCCACCCGCGCTTGGAATAGAAACGAGCATCACGATGGCCGGCGTCAATCAGATCAGGTCCGCATTCCTGGACTACTTCGCGGGGGAGGGGCACGAGCCCGTCGCCTCCGGTCCGCTCGTGCCGCGCAACGACCCGACGCTGCTCTTCACCAATGCGGGCATGGTGCCCTTCAAGAACGTCTTTACCGGCGCCGAGACGCGTCCTTACGTTCGCGCGGCCTCCAGCCAGAAATGCGTGCGCGCGGGCGGCAAGCACAATGATCTCGACAATGTCGGCTACACGGCTCGGCATCACACCTTCTTCGAGATGCTCGGCAACTTCTCCTTCGGCGACTACTTTAAGGAGCGCGCGATCGAGCTGGCCTGGAACCTGATCACCAAGGAGTTCGGCCTGCCGAAGGACAAGCTCCTCGTGACCGTCTACGCCGAGGACGATCAGGCGTTCGATCTTTGGGGCAAGGTCGCGGGTCTGCCGGACGAGAAGATCATCCGCATCGCGACGTCGGACAATTTCTGGACCATGGGCGAGACCGGCCCGTGCGGCCCCTGCTCGGAGATTTTCTTCGACCACGGCGAGGGCATTCCCGGCGGCCCGCCCGGCAGCCCCGACGAGGACGGCGACCGGTTCATCGAGATCTGGAACCTCGTGTTCATGCAGTACGAGCAGGTGTCGAAGGAGCGGCGGATCGACCTGCCGCGACCTTCCATCGACACCGGCATGGGCCTGGAGCGGATCGCAGCCGTTCTTCAAGGCGTCCATGACAACTACGACATCGATCTCTTCCGGACGCTGATCGCCGCCAGCGCCGAGGCCACCTCGACCGACCCCCGCGGGCCGCAGGCGGCGAGCCACCGGGTGATTGCGGACCATCTGCGTACGTCCTGCTTCCTTATCGCTGACGGCGTGCTCCCCTCCAACGAGGGCCGCGGCTATGTCCTGCGCCGCATCATGCGCCGCGCGATGCGGCACGCGCAGTTGCTGGGATCGGCCGAACCGCTGATGTGGCGGCTCGTTCCGACGCTCGTGGCCGAGATGGGGCTGGCCTTCCCGGAACTGGTCCAAGCGCAGGCGCTCATCTCCGATACGTTGCGCAGGGAGGAGGTTCGCTTCCGCCAGACCCTCACGCGCGGCCTTAGCCTTCTCGACGAGGCGACGGCCGGTTTGGATGCCGGGGACCGGCTCGAAGGATCGACCGCCTTCAAGCTCTACGATACCTACGGCTTTCCGCTCGATCTCACGCAGGACGCCCTGCGCGCGCGCAACATCACCGTCGATACCGAGGGCTTCGACGCCGCCATGGCCGATCAGAAGGCACAGGCGCGCGCTGCATGGTCCGGCTCCGGCGATACGGCACACGAGGGCGATTGGTTCGGCCTACGCGACCGCGTC
Organism: uncultured Alphaproteobacteria bacterium; assembly: GCA_963799285.1. GTDB lineage: Bacteria > Pseudomonadota > Alphaproteobacteria > Rhizobiales > CAWCWK01 > CAWCWK01. The sequence goes on along the minus strand of CAWCWK010000004.1, from coordinate 1,690,437 downwards.
GGGGCGACGGAGTTCCTCGGCTACGACGCCGAGAAAGCCGAGGGCGCGATCGTCGCCATCCTGAAGGACGCCAAGGAGGTCGAGACCGCCTCTGCAGGCGAGACCGTTCAGATCGTCGTCAACCAGACGCCCTTCTATGCCGAGAGCGGCGGGCAGGTTGGCGATACCGGTACGATCGTCGGCGAGCGGGGGCGTGGCACGGTTCGCGATGCGAAGAAGAAGGCCGGCGACCTCTTCATCCACGAGGTCGTCGTTGAAGAGGGCACCTTCGGCGTGGGGCAGGCGGCGATGCTCGAGGTCGACCACGGTCGCCGCTCGGCGATCCGCTCCAACCACACCGGCACGCACCTCCTTCACGAAGCGCTACGTGGGGCGCTCGGCGACCATGTCGCGCAGCGCGGGTCGCTGGTCGCCCCAGATCGGCTACGCTTCGATTTCGTGCACCACGAAGCGCTGACGCTGGACGAGATCGCCCGCGTCGAGCGCGAGGTGAACGCCTATATTCGCCAGAACGACGCCGTCACCACGCGCTTGATGAGCCCCGACGAAGCGCAGCAGGAAGGCGCCCGCGCGCTCTTCGGCGAGAAGTATGGCGACGAGGTACGCGTCGTCAGCCTTGGCCACCGGCCCGAAGGCGAGGATGGTCCCGGCGGGTCGATCTACTCGCTCGAACTCTGCGGTGGCACGCATGTGAAGCGTGCCGGCGACATCGGCGCTTTCGTCGTAACGAGCGAGGGCGCGTCCGCCTCCGGCATTCGCCGCATCGAAGCGCTTACCGGCGCCGAGGCCTATGACTATCTCGCCGGTCGCGACCGGCAGCTCGGCGAGGCCGCGTCCGCTCTTAAGGTCCGTGCCGAGGATGTGGCATCCCGCGTGCGTGCGCTGATGGACGAGCGGCGCGATCTCGAGCGGCAACTGGCCCAGGCCAGGAAGCAGCTCGCGATGGGCGGCGGCGGAAACGACAACGCGATCCGCGACGTCGGTGGCGTGAAGCTCTTCGCGCGTGTCGCCGAAGGCATCAGCCTCAAGGATCTGCGCGGTCTCGTCGACGAGGGCAAGGCTCAGGTCGGCTCCGGCATCGTCGCTATCGCCGGCGTGTCGGACGACGGCAAGGCCGGCATCGCCGTTGGCGTGACAGACGACCTTACCGCGCGGTTCAACGCCGTCGATCTCGTCCGCGTCGGCAGCATGGCGATGGGCGGGAAGGGCGGTGGCGGTCGGCCGGACATGGCCCAGGCCGGTGGGCCGGACGCATCGAAGGCGAGCGATGCCGTGGAGGCCGTCGCGGGCGCGATCGGTGGCGGTGAGGCGGTCGCGGCCGAATAGTCGTCGCGCTGCCAATGATGCTATCGCGCTGAAACTCTCGTCTGGCGATGCCGGCCCGGAGGCCGACATCGCGTCCTTATTGCGAGAGCGTTAGCCCATCGCCTTCTGCAGGTTCTCGTCGATCTTGTCCAAGAAGCCCGTCGTCGTCAGCCAGCCCTGATCGGGACCGATGAGGAGGGCGAGGTCCTTAGTCATGTGGCCGGACTCGATGGTGTCGACCACCGTCTTTTCCAGCGTGGAAGCGAAGCGGGCGAGCTCCGCGTTGTCGTCGAGCTTGGCGCGATGGCCGAGGCCGCGCGTCCAGGCGAAGACGGAGGCCGTCGAGTTGGTCGAGGTCTCGTTGCCGGCCTGATGCTGGCGGTAGTGGCGGGTCACCGTGCCATGCGCGGCCTCCGCCTCCATCGTCTTTCCGTCGGGCGTGAGCAGGGCCGACGACATGAGGCCGAGCGAGCCGAAGCCCTGTGCGACCGTGTCGGACTGTACGTCGCCATCATAGTTCTTGCACGCCCAGACATAGCCGCCGGACCACTTCATCGCGGCTGCGACCATGTCGTCGATCAGGCGGTGCTCGTAGGTGAGGCCCTGCTTGTCGAACGCGTCCTTGAACTCGGCCTCGAAGACCTCTTCGAAGAGATCCTTGAAGCGCCCGTCATAGGCCTTCATGATAGTGTTCTTGGTCGACAGATAGACCGGATACTTACGGCTGAGGCCATAGTTGAACGAGGCACGCGCGAAGTCGCGGATCGAGTCGTCGAGATTGTACATCCCCATCGCGACGCCGCCGCCGGGGAACTTGAAGATCTCGTGCTCGATCGGTTCAGACCCATCGTCGGGCGTGAAGGTCATGGTGAGCCGGCCCGGACCTTTCACGACCATGTCGGTCGCGCGGTACTGATCGCCGAAGGCATGGCGGCCGATGATGATGGGCTGCGTCCAGCCGGGTACGAGGCGCGGCACGTTCTTGCAGATGATCGGCTCGCGGAAGACGACACCGCCGAGGATGTTGCGGATCGTCCCGTTGGGCGAGCGCCACATCTTCTTGAGGCCGAACTCCTCGACGCGGGCCTCGTCCGGCGTGATGGTCGCGCACTTGACGCCGACGCCGTACGTCTTGATCGCTTCCGCGGCGTCGACGGTAATCTGATCGTCCGTCTCGTCCCGCGCCTCGATGCCGAGATCGTAGTATTTCAGGTCGATATCCAGATAGGGCAGGACGAGCTTGTCCTTGATGTACTGCCAGATGATGCGGGTCATCTCGTCGCCGTCGAGCTCGACGACGGGGTTCTCGACTTTGATCTTCGCCATGTGGGGAAACCTCGTTGGCGCGCCGCGCGGGCGCTCGGGGAAATGGAAGCGGGCTCAGGCGGCGCTATAGCCTGAGTGGGTTTCCGCGGGAAGGGTCGCGCGCTCTGCAAAAAGGCGGGGGCGCTTGGCAAACGCTGCGATTGCGGGCATCCCCGCCCGCATGAACCAGACGCTGCCCCAGACCCAGACGCGCCCCGCCGTCATCCTCGTCGAAACCCAGATGGGGGAGAATATCGGCGCCGCCGCCCGCGCAATGGCCAATTTCGGCCTGCGCGAGCTTCGACTCGTCAAGCCGCGCGACGGCTGGCCGAACGAGAAGGCGAACGCGATGGCCTCCTCCGCCCGCTTCATCCTGGACGATGCCTATCATTTCGACACCGTGGAGGAGGCTGTCGCCGACCTCAGTCTCGTCTTCGCGACGACGGCACGCGAACGGGGCCAGGCCAAGGAGGTCGTCGGGCCGGGTGAGGCGATGGACCGCATCCGCCCGCATGTCGCCGGCGGCGCGAAGGCCGGCATCCTCTTCGGGCGTGAACGGTGGGGGCTGACCAGCGACGAGGTCGGCCTGTCCGACGCCATCCTCACGTTACCGGTCGATCCGGACTATGCGAGCCTCAACGTCGGACAGGCCGTCATCATCTGCGCCTATGAATGGGCGCGCGGTTCGGGCCGGGACATACCCTTCACGACGCCGGAAGCGGCGCCCGCGACCAAGGACGACATCGCGCGCCTCTTCGAGCATCTGGAAACGGAGCTCGACGCTGCCAACTTCCTCAAGCCGCCGGAGAAACGACCCCGCATGGTGCGCAACCTGCGCAACATCTTTACCCGCGCCGGGCTGACGGATCAGGACGTGCGCACGCTGCGGGGCGTGGTTACGGCACTCGTCAGGCGTGGTGGCGCCGGCTAACTGAGCGCGCGCTCGCCATGGGTGAGGATGATGGGCACGACGAGATCTTCCTCGTCGGTCAGGTGCCTGTCGAGGAGCCGATGCGAGTGGCCGAGCGTGGTGAGGAAGTTGTCGGTCTGCGTCTTGGTCGGCTTGGGCGCCTGCAAGACCGCGTTCGCATGGTCGGCAAAGGCCTGAAGGTGCGAATCGATGGCATGGTGGTCGGCGTCGAGGAGGTCGAAACCGCCCTTAAGGCGTCTTTCGAGGCCGATCAGGAGCGGGAAGTAGTGATGGTCCTCGATCGTGTGGTGCTCGTGAAGCTGACCGACGAAGAGGCCGCCGAAGCGGGCGAGGGCGGCCTGATAGCGCCTCGGATCGATATCGCCATCAAGAAAGGACTGCGCATCCTCCGCCATCCGCGCCAAGAGGCTGCGGAACATCAGATGACGGTCGAGCCAGAACTTCGTCAGCGCGCCGAACTCGCTATGCGCGTCCCAACTCTCCCGCGCGAAGTGGTCGGCAAGGACCCGGAGGTGGGCAGGAAGACCGTCGCGCGTGTCGAGGTCGAGTTCGGTTCTGTTTGTCATCGCACCCAGGTAAGGCCTGTCTTTGGATGCCGAAAGGGCATGGACAGGTTTGACATTCAAGGGCCGAACGCGTAACTCGCGCTCGTCGGCTCTGGCCGACACTTTCACGCACCCCGTGGTCCGGTTCGCTTTGACGCGGCTTCGGACCTGTCGGCGCCTCGCTCGAGGCGCAGAGGAGGGCGCGGTTCCAACCCAAGACCCTATCGGTCGCGGCGTCGGTTCCGTGTGCAGGCTTTATCGCTTCGCGCACGCGGCCCCATGCCGTTCTGCATGACAAGGAATACGCGATGAGCAAGCGCACATCTGCCAAGCATAAGCTCGACCGCCGTATGGGCGAGAACATCTGGGGGCGTCCGAAGTCCCCGGTGAACCGCCGCGAATACGGTCCCGGCCAGCACGGCCAGCGCCGCCGGTCCAAGCTCTCCGACTTCGGCCTTCAGCTTCGCGCCAAGCAGAAGCTCAAGGGCTATTACGGCGACATCACCGAAAAGCAGTTCCGGAAGATCTATGACGAGGCCGTTCGCCGTCGCGGCGATACGTCCGAGATCCTGATTGGCCTTCTGGAAAGCCGTCTCGATGCGCTCGTCTACCGCGCGAAGTTCGTGCCCACCGTCTTCGCCGCGCGCCAATTCGTGAACCACGGCCACGTGAAGGTGAACGGCCAGAAGGTCAATATCGCGTCCTACCGGTGCAAGCCGGGCGATGTGATCGAGGTCAAGGACGCCTCGAAGCAGCTCAACCTCGTCATGGACGCCGTCGTCCAGGCCGAGCGCGACGTGCCGGACTATCTCGACGTCGACCACACCAAGATGACCGCCGGCTACACCCGCATCCCGAACCTTGCCGACGTGCCGTACCCCGTCGTCATGGAGCCGAACCTCGTAATCGAGTTCTACTCGCGCTAGGGTCCGACAAGCGCACGCAAAAACGGCGCCCTCCGAGCGATCGGGCGGCGCCGTTTTCCGTTTTTAGATTGTGGTGTGGGTTCGGCCCAGAGGAACCCGACCACCCTCGTCAGGCGGCGCCCTCAGGCTGCTTCACGGCGATGCCATTCTGCGTCAGGTGGTCCTGCAACTCGTTTGCCTGGAACATCTCGCGGACGATGTCGCAGCCGCCCAGAAACTCGCCCTTGACGTAGAGCTGCGGGATGGTGGGCCAGTTCGAATAGGTCTTGATGCCCTCGCGAACGTCCGGATCGGTCAGCACGTTAACGCCGTCATAGGCGACACCGAGATATTCCAGGATCTGAACGACCTGCGCGGAAAATCCGCATTGCGGGAAGTCCGGCGTGCCCTTCATGAAAAGGACGACGTCGTTCGACTTGATGGCGGAGTCGATCTTCGTGTGCGCATCGGTATCGGCCATGCGGTAATCTCCTAGAAATCGTGTCAGGTCGCCGCGGCGTCTTCCGGGGTCGCGGTCTGAAGCGCTAGGGCATGCAGTGCGTCGCCCATATTGCCCGCCAGCGCGTCGTAGACGAGCTTGTGCTGCTGCACCCGCGTCTTGCCGCGAAAGGCTTCCGAGACCACGCTGGCCGCGTAGTGGTCGCCGTCGCCGGCCAGATCGCGGATCTCGACATGGGCGCCCGGAATGCCGGCCTTGATGAGGCGTTCGATCTCGCTGGCATCCATCGGCATAATCGGGCGTCTCCGACTCTTCGGGTTCACCGTCTATGTGTTGGCCGGACCGCCTCGTGTCAATCGTGCGTTCCGGCGCAGCATCAGCCTTTCACGAGGACGGGGCCCGATCCCACCGGACGCTCGTTCTCGGCCAGAATGCCGAGGCGTCGTGCGACTTCGGCGTAGGCCTGTATGACTTCGGTGCCGTCGTCGCTCTCGCGGTCCAGCTTGGCCGATGTATCGAGATCCCACAGCCGGCACGAATCGGGGCTTATCTCGTCTGCGACGACGATCCGCATCATGTCGTTCTCCCAGAGCCGACCGAACTCGATCTTGAAGTCGACGAGCCGGATGCCCGCTCCGAGGAAGAGACCGGTCAGGAAGTCGTTGACCCGGATGGCGAGCGCCATGATGTCGTCGATCTCCTGCGGCGTCGCCCAGCCGAAGGCCGTGATATGCTCTTCGGAGACCATCGGGTCGCCAAGCTCGTCGTTCTTGAAGTAGAACTCGATGATGGACCGAGGGAGTTGCAGCCCCTCCTCGACGCCGACCCGCTTGACGAGATTGCCGGCCGCGACGTTTCGGACGACGATCTCGAGCGGGATCATCTCGACTTCGCGGATCAGCTGCTCGCGCATGTTCACCCGCCGGATGAAATGCGTGGGCACGCCAATGGTGTTGAGCTGGGTGAAGACGAACTCACTGATTCGATTGTTGAGCACACCCTTTCCGTCGACCCGGCCGTCGCGCGCACCGTTGGCGGTGTTGTGCTCCGTCGCGTCGTCCTTGAAGTGTTGGATCAGGGTGCCGGGCTCGGGTCCTTCATAGAGGACCTTCGCCTTGCCCTCGAAGATGCGACGGCGGCGGGTCATGGGAATATCCGTTCGGGTAGGAATCTTCGGGGGCCGGGGCGCGCGACGGGGCCGGGGCGATTTGGCCGGACGTTACGCCAATCCGTGATCGCGCACAAACGGTTCGATGGTCCGCATTGATTCCCTCCTGTCCGACACATAGACCATAACCAGACCACCCTTGCAGGAGACCGGCAAATGAGCGGAATGGACGATCGCGAGCGCGCCTTCGAGAACAAGTTCGCGCACGATGCGGAGCTGCGCTTCAAGGCCGAAGCGCGGCGCAATCGCATGCTGGGCCACTGGGCGGCCGAGCAGATGGGCATCAGCGGCGCTGAGGCCGACGCCTACGCTTCGGAAGTCGTGAAGGCCGACTTCAAGGAGGCGGGCGACGACGACGTGTTGCGAAAGGTCAGTGCCGACTTCGCGGCCAACGGCGTCGCGATAGACGACGCCGCCCTTCGCAAGAAGATGGACCAGCTTCTGATCGATGCGGCCGAATCGATCGAGCGGAGCGGCCAGTCCTGATGGCGGAGCTTCCGGCGACCGTTCAGCCGCCCTTTCTCGGCCGTGGGACGCTCTATACGGCGTGGTCGTCCATTGCCTCGCCCGGCACCGTCGAAGTGCTGGCGCGGTGCGGGATGGCTGCGGTGACGCTCGACTGCCAGCACGGCCAATGGGACATCTCCAACATCGCGCCCGGCATTTCCGCCATAGCGGCGGCGCATCTTCCGGCGATCGTCCGCGTCCCGCTCGACGGGTTCGGGGAGGTCAGCAAGGCGCTCGATCTCGGGGCCAACATCGTCATCGCGCCGATGGTGAACACGGTCGAGGACGCGACCCGCTACGCGGCATCCGCGAAATATCCGCCGATGGGCAGCCGCAGCTGGGGTCCGAACCGGGCGATGATGCTGAGCGGCCTGACCTCGTCCGACTATCTCGCCCGGGCCAACACCGAGACCTGCCTCCTCGTCATGATCGAGACACGCGAGGCGATGGCGGCGGCGGGCGACATTCTCGCCGTCGATGGCGTGGACGGCGTCTTCGTCGGGCCTAGCGATCTCAGCGTCACCCTTTCCGACGGCGCGCGCCTCGGCCCGACGGAGCCCGACATCGTGGAAGCGGCCCGCACCGTTCTGGCGGCGGCACGGCGGCAAGACAAGCTCGCCGGCGTGTTCGCGATGACGCCCGAGGCGGCACGAGACTATGGCGGGATGGGCTACGATCTCGTCGCCGTCGGCAGCGACGCGATCCTGCTCAAGGCCGGCGCACAGGCCGCCATGCGCGTGATCGGCTGACGAGGCTATCGCCGTCCGACCGTCTTATAGCGCGCGAAGGACGCGGCAGGACGGCTCGTGTTCCTTCATGCGGTCGTAGCCGACCACGCAGAAGCGTGCGCGATCGTAGAAGCCGCCCGCGCCGCCGGTGTCCTCGACGACCTGGTACACCATGTTCCGCTTGTGCCCGGTGTTCAGCACGACGGTCGCCCGGCAATAGCGCTTCGAAAGATAGGCGTAGTCGCCAACGGTGCGGTAATAGACTTCACGCGGGTGCTCGACGGCGACCATCCGGGTGTCGGTTTCCCACGTGGTGCGCTGCACCCAGTTGAAGCGATCGAGGATGTTGGCCAGCATGCGTGGATCGGAGCAGAGCTTCGAGACGTCCTGAATGCGGGGCGCCGCATCGTTGGGCGTTCCGTTTGAGTAGACGGCGCTGCTGTCGGGGGCGCTATAGATCGTTGCGCCGGCCGGAACATTCGGGGCGCCGGCGACCCGGCCGGCACTGATCGTGTCGAGCCCGGAGAAGATGCCGGACCGGCTCGCCTGAGCATTCGGCAGCTGCGAGCGGCGATACTTGTCCTTCAGCTCGTCTTCGGCGCTCCGCGGCAGGCCGAGCAGGCGCTCGTCGATAATGCGGCCGACGTCCAGCGCCTTGTCATGCGTGGTCACGTTGCGATCCAGCGCGCTTTCGTGAATGTCGAGAGCGCCCTCGTCATCCGCCTCGCGCACGATATAACCCGGTACCGGCTGCGCGGGCTGAACCGTGGTGTTCGATCGACCCTGAAAGCGTCCGAAGAAGCGCGAGATTGCGTTGCCTTCGCGGACGCCGCTTGCGGGATCGGCCGCCAGGGCAGGCGTCTCCGCCAGCACAAGCGCGGCTATCGCGCAGGCCGCGATCGTCGGCAGCTTCGTCGCGCGGTGGGAGAGCCAAGCTGTCATGATGCACCTTCCGTTCAGGAGAACGGTGCGCACGCCAATGCGGCCGGTCAACGGCGCCGAGTGGGCCTTCGAAAAGCAAAACGGCCATGCGGCATCGCTGCCACATGGCCGTTTCGATCGATAGGCTTTGCCGTTAGGCGTCTAGCAGATCGCGGACGATCCTAGCTCTCCTCGGCCGGCTGCAGATTGATGGCCTGCGGGCCGCGACCACGACGATCCATTTCGGTCTCGAACGTGATCTTCGTACCTTCCTGGACCTCCTCCATACCGGACCGCTGCACGGCCGTTATGTGAACGAAGACGTCGCGAGCGCCGTTGTCGGGTGCGATGAAGCCGAAGCCCTTCTCCTGGTTGAAGAACTTTACGGTGCCGCCGACGCGCTCGCCGGGCTCGGTCTGAAGCTCGGGTGCGTCGTTGCGCGGGCCGCCGCGGTCGCCCCCACGGAAACCGCCGCCGCCGCCGCCGCCGCCGCCGCCGCGATAGCCACCGCCACCGCCGCCACCGTATCCGCCACGGTCGCCGCCGCCGCCGCCATAGCCGCCACGGTCTCCGCCACCGCCGCCGCGATAGCCACCGCCACCGCCGCCACCGTATCCGCCACGGTCGCCGCCACCATAGCCGCCGCGATCGCCGCCGCCGCCATAGCCGCCACGGTCTCCGCCACCGCCGCCGCGATAGCCGCCACCGCCGCCGCCGTATCCGCCACGGTCGCCGCCCCCATAGCCGCCGCGATCACCGCCGCCGCCATAGCCGCCACGGTCTCCGCCACCGCCGCCGCGATAGCCACCGCCACCGCCGCCGCCGTATCCGCCACGGTCGCCGCCGCCGCCGTAGCCGCCGCGATCACCGCCGCCGCCGTAGCCGCCACGGTCACCACCGCCGCCGCCGCCGCCGCGATATCCACCACGGTCGCCAAAGTCGTTGCTCGGCGGGAACGCGTCGGCTGCTGGGGGATCGATCGGGGCACCGAACTCGTCTACCGGACCTTCGTCGCGGCCGCCTCGGCGGGGCTTGTTCGCCTTGTCACGGAATTTGCGATCCTCGTGGGAATCGTCGTCGTCGTAATAGTCGTCGCTCATCTACATCGCTTTGAAGTTTGAGGCCGTCGGGCACACGGCCGGTATGATTTCGGCGCAATCCAAGGAAACTCTCTGGTTTCTCGTATCGTCTTCCAGTGACTCTTCGCGTCTGCCTGGTACACGTCTTGAAGCGTGCCCGGTCGCCATCCGCGGGCGCATTTTGCTATCCCGCATCGGCAATGTCGCGCGCGAAAGCTGTCAAGACAAGGGGCAAACGCAAAACGTTGGAAAAAAGCGTGGAGGATGACATGTAGCTTCGATCACGCGAGGAGCACGGCATGTCTACACGAAACGAAGCCTGGGACGCGCTGCGGCGCCACGGTGCGAGTTTGGAAAGCGTGACCCTGCGCGCCCTGTTCGACCAGGAGGCGGATCGAGCAGAGCGGTTCTCGACGACACTCGGAAGCCTTCATCTCGACTATTCGAAGAACGTCGTGACGGCCGAAACGCTGGACCTGCTGGAGGACCTCGCGCGGGCAAGCGGGCTCGACAGGCGCCGCGCTGCCATGTTCTCCGGCGAGGCGATCAACGGGACCGAGCGCCGCGCCGTCCTGCACACGGCCGTCCGCGCCGCCGACGATGCCTCCGTGATGGTAGATGGGACGGATGTCTCGCCCGGCATCCGCGAAATGCGGGCTCGCGCGTCCGCGTTCGCCGAAGCGGTGCGATCCGGGGAGGCGAGGGGCGCTACCGGTGAGCGCTTCGACACCGTGGTCAATATTGGCATCGGCGGCTCCGACCTCGGCCCCTTCATGGCCGCGATGGCTCTGTCGCCCTACGGACAGGCGGGGCTCTCCGTCTTCTACGTGTCGAATGTGGACGGTGCGCATATCGCGGATACGCTCCGCGGTCTCGATCCGGCGCGAACGCTCTTCATCGTCGCCTCCAAGACCTTCACGACGCAGGAAACGATGGCTAATGCCGGCCATGCCCGACAATGGCTCGTCGATGCTTTGGGGTCCGCGGCCGTTGATTCGCACTTCGCGGCGGTCTCGACCAATGCCGAGGCGGTGAAGGCCTTCGGGATCGACGACAAGCGAATGTTCACGTTCGCCGAGTGGGTTGGTGGGCGCTACAGCGTGTGGTCGGCGATCGGCCTATCGCTGATGATTTTCATCGGGCCGGACAAATTCGGCGAGTTCCTCGCTGGCGCGCGCGAGATGGACACGCATTTCCGCAACGCGCCATTCGAGCGAAACATTCCGGCGCTTATCGCGTTGCTCGGCATATGGTCGCGCAACATACGGGGGTGCCACGCGCACGCCGTCATTCCCTACGATCAGCGCCTCGCCCGCTTCCCGGCCTTCCTGCAGCAGCTCGACATGGAGTCGAACGGCAAATCGGTGACCCGGGATGGCGATCCGGTATCGGAAGAGACCGGACCGGTGGTCTTCGGGGAGCCGGGCACCAACGGACAGCATGCCTTCTTCCAGCTTCTCCACCAGGGGACGGACGTCATCCCCGTCGACTTCCTCGTCGCCGTCAAGTCGCACGAGAACGTCGGCGACCAGCACGCGATGCTCGTCGCGAACTGCTTCGCTCAAGGCGAGGCCCTCATGCGCGGCCGGACGCTGGAGGAGGCGCGTGACCAGCTTCTGGCCAAGGGCGTCGGCGAAGCGGAGGCAGCCCGACTCGCCCCGCATCGTGTCTTTCCGGGCAATCGGCCGAGCAATACGCTGCTCTACGAGATCCTTGACCCCCATACCCTCGGCATGCTGATCGCGCTCTACGAGCACAAGGTCTTCGTGCAGAGCGTCGTCTGGGACATCAACGCCTTCGACCAGTGGGGCGTCGAGCTTGGCAAGGAGCTCGCGGACCGGTTCCTGCCAAGCCTCCGCGATGGAAAGGATGCCGGCGGTGCGAGCGCCTCGACGAAGGCGCTCATCGCCCGCTACAGATCAGTCCGGGGCCGTTGACGGCGCCATCTCCCAGACCGTGGTGATGCGCACGCTCATCGTGCGCTCGCCGGCTTCGATGGGAACGCTTTCGTCGCTCGACATGGCCCGCGCCGACATCATGATGGGCGGGGCCGGCGGCGGCGCGACGCCGACTTCCGATATGGTGACGACATCTCCGAGCACGGCGCCCGCGCCCTCAGCGTAGAGGGTCGCCTTCCGCCGGGCGTCCACTAGCGCCGCGACGCGGGCGTCGTCGAGCAGTGCTTCGCTTTCCGATATCTCGAAGTTGATTCCGTTCAGGCGATTGCCGCCCGCCGCCACCAGCGCGTCCAGAACGTCGCCCATCGACGCGAGATCGCGGATGCGAAGCGACAACGTGTTGGCGGCCGAATAACCCGTGAGGATCGTCTCGTTGCGCCCATCGCGGTCCTCGTATCGGTAGCGTGGCTGGACGCTGAGGTTGGACGTCTGGCGATCGCGCGCCGTGATGCCGACCGTATCGAGCACGGCGATGAGCCGACCCATCTGTGCCGTGTTGGCACGAAGGGCGCCCGAGGCCGTCTCGTCCTCGGTCTCGACCCCGATCGTGACCGACGCCAGATCCGGGACGGCCGCTATCTCACCATATCCCAGCACGGTGATGGTTCGCAGCGGCTCGTCGGCATGCGACACCGCCGGCGAAGTGAGCATGAGAGCCGTGCATAAGGCCGCGCGCCAAGTCGTTCGTGTCATTCAGTCTTCCTCCGTCGAAGGCGTCGTCACACTCGTGTACGTGCCAAAGATATGACGCGGCGCAGCACAGTTTTTTGTGTCCACCGCTGTCCACCTCTGCTTAACTTATCATCCAGCCATGAGGTGTCGTCATGACCAGACAGTCAGGTTTCGGAGCCGTGATGGCCGGTATCGCCATCCTCTTCCTCGGTAGCATCGTCGCGGGGTTGATCTGATCGGTCCCAGCCGGGGCCGGCCGCCTCTCGCTTTGTTCACGGCGTTCGCTTACGTCTTATTATGTGAGGCAAGCTGAACGACGGATGAGTGGGCGGCCGGACGCCGCATCTCCTACAGGCGATGTCGCCATAGGCTGGCGCTCGCTCGCCACGGTACCGAACGTCATCTCGGTCCTTCGCCTTGCGCTGGTGCCCGTCACGCTGGTGGCCCTGCTCAACGGTGCTTATGCCGCCGCGCTTCTCGCATTCGCGGTGGCCGGCGTCTCCGATGCCCTCGATGGCTATCTCGCCCGGAGGCTCGGACAGGAAACCGCGTTCGGGCGATTGATCGATCCTGCGGCCGACAAGCTCCTGCTCGTAGGCACCACGCTAGTCCTCGGCTGGCTCGGTCTGTTGCCCGTGTGGCTGGTGGCATTGATAGTGGGGCGCGACATCGTCATCGTCCTCGCGGTCATTGCCACCTGGGCGTGGGGAAGCCCGATGGCCGTCGCCCCGTCGCGGATCAGCAAGACCAACACCCTCGCGCAGCTCCTCCTTTGCGGCGCGGCGCTCGTGCATCTCGCGACGGACATCCATGCACCGCTTCTCCACACCTTGCTCATTGGCTCGGTCGCCCTGCTGACGAGCGCCTCCGCAATCCTCTATGCTGACGCCCTGCGGCGGCACCTTGTCGCCGGGGGAGCGAAGGGCAACCGATGAGTGCGTCTAGCGGACGATCGCAGTGGCCCCGACGGGCAATCTTCTGGATCGGAAGTCTCGCGGTCATCGTTCTGTTGCTCTGGCTGCTGCGCGGGATCCTGCTGCCCTTCGTTCTCGGCATGGCCGTCGCCTATCTCCTCGACCCGCTCGCCGACAGGCTCGAATCCTGGAAGTTCAGCCGTCTCGCGGCGACGTTGACGATCCTCGTCCTCTTCATCCTCCTCATCGTCATCGCCTTCATCCTCGTCGCGCCCCTTCTGACCCGTCAGCTGACCGGCTTCCTGGAGCGGCTGCCCGAATACGCACTTCGGTTGCAGGCGCTGTTGATCGACGCCGAGAACGGCCTGCTCGGTCCCTATCTCGGGGACCTGCGCGCCGACATCGAGGAATCGCTCGGCACGATCGTCGGGGAGGGCGCGCAGTGGCTGGCCGCTATCGTCGGGTCGATCTGGAGCGGCGGGGCGGCGCTCCTGGGCGTGATCTCGATCACCGTCGTGACCCCCGTCGTCGCCTTCTACCTCCTTCTGGACTGGGACCGGATGGTCGCGCATGTCGACGAACTCATGCCCCGCGACCATGTCGATACGGTCCGGTCGATCATGCGCGATGTCGATTCGACACTGTCGAACTTCGTTCGCGGGCAGGTGACGGTCTGCATCCTCCTCGGCACGATGTATGCCGTCGCCCTTACGATCGCCGGTCTGAACTTCGGTGCCCTCATAGGAATGATTGCAGGCATCATCGGCTTCATCCCCTATGTCGGAACGATCGTCGGGTTCATCCTCGCGGTCGGCGTCGCGCTCGTGCAGTTCCTGCCTAACTGGGCGATGGTAGGGGTCGTCGTGGCGATCTTCGCCGGTGGCCAGTTCATCGAAGGCAATATCCTTCATCCGAAGCTGATCGGATCCTATGTCGGTCTGCATCCGGTCTGGCTGATGTTCGCCCTCTTCGCCTTCGGCGCACTCTTCGGGTTCCTCGGCGTTCTCCTCGCAGTCCCGATCGCGGCAGCGATGGGCGTGCTCCTTCGCTTCGCCGCCACCCGCTACCGCGAATCAGACCTCTATACGGGGGAGGGCGCGGCGTGACGGGCCCGGCCCAGCTGACCTTCGATCTCGGCCGCGAACCCGGACTGCCGGACGAAACGTTCATCATCGCGCCCGGGAACGCGCAGGCCGCCGACAGCATCGCCCGCTGGCCGAACTGGCGGAGCGAAGCGCTCGTTCTCGTCGGGCCGGAGGGGAGTGGAAAGAGCCATCTCGCGCGCATCTGGGCGAAGCGCTCGGCGGCTCTCGTCCTGTCTGCGAGCGACATCGTGAAGTCGAGCGTACCTGGTCTCTCACGGGTTGCGGCCCTCGTGATCGAGGACCTGCCGGACGACGACATGGATGAAGCGGCACTCTTCCACGTCTACAACGCCTTGCGAGAGCGAGGAGCCGCGCTCCTCCTCACCAGTCGGAGCCCGGTGTCGGCCTGGCGGGTCGGTCTGCCGGATCTTCGCTCACGGCTGAACACGATTCCGGCCGTCCGCATCGCCGCGCCAGACGACGCCCTTCTCAGCCAGATGACGCTCAAGCTCTTTTCGGACCGCCAGATCGACGTCTCGCCGGATGTAGTCGCCTACGTCCTGCGGCGAATGGAACGCAGCCCCGATGCCGTCGCGCGGCTGGTCGATACCGCCGACCGCCTATCCCTGGCTGCCAAGCGCCCGATCACGCGGAACGTCGTCGCCGAGGCGCTGCGCAGTCTGGCCGAGGATGCCGCCTGACGGAACGCCGCCGCCCGCTGTTCGGTAGAGATTGCGCCGGACCGCCGGGGGTGGCAGATGCGAGGGATGACCACCGTGACCGACCAGACCACCGCGCCGACGCTCGACCCGGCCGATACATCGCGCGATCCGACCGAGCGCCGCTCCGTCGACACCGCGAACGTGGACATGCCGCCCGTGCACGACCAGGACCGGGAGCATGCTACCCGTGAGGCCGAGCGTGCGTCGGCGCCCGCGCTGACACTTACGGACCCCGAGCGCTTCATCAATCGCGAACTGTCCTGGCTCCAGTTCAATCGTCGTGTCCTCGAGGAGGCTGGCAACGAGCGTCATCCGCTCCTGGAGCGCGTCCGTTTCCTCTCCATCTCCGCGAACAATCTCGACGAATTCTTCATGGTCCGCGTCGCCGGCCTGCGCGGTCAGCAGCGCGCAGGCATCTCGACCATGAGTCAGGATGGCCTGACCCCCTCGCAGCAGCTCGACAAGATCGCGGATGCCGTGACGGAGCTGTCGCAGGATCAGCAGCGAATATGGCGCAATCTGCGGTCGCTGATCGCGAAGGAAGGCGTCGTCATCGTCGATGCCGAACAGTTGACGGCGCGCAATCGGGAATGGCTGGAAGCCTATTTCTACGCCAACGTCTTCCCCGTGTTGACGCCGCTCGCGGTCGATCCCGCGCACCCCTTCCCCTTCATCCCCAATCTTGGGTTTACGATCGGTCTGCAGCTTCGTCAGCGCCAAACCGGGCGCAACATGAATGCGCTCCTTCGCGTGCCGCTCAAGATCGATCGCTTCATTCAGCTGCCCGCCATTTCCGGAGATGAGACCGCCCGCTTCATCACCCTGGAGCAGGCGTTGACGCTGTTCGTCGGCCAACTCTTCCCAGGCTACGAGGTCGAAGGTCGCGGAGCCTTCCGTGTCATCCGCGACAGCGACATCGAACTGGAAGAGGAGGCCGAAGACCTGATGCAGGTCTTCGAAATGGCGCTGAAGCAGCGTCGGCGCGGTTCCGTCATCCGCCTGGAGATCGAGCGTTCGATGCCGTCGCAACTGCGCGAATACATCGCCGACGAGCTCGACGTGACGGATCGCGAGGTCTTCGATGTCGACGGCCTGATCGCGCTTGCCGATCTCAGCCAGCTGGTCGATGTCGAGCGGCCCGACCTCAAGTTCACTCCCTATACGCCGCGCTTTCCCGAGCGGATCAAGGACCACGGTGGCGATACGTTCGCGGCGATCCGCGAGAAGGACCTCGTCGTCCACCATCCGTACGAGTCTTTCGATACCGTCCTGCAATTCCTAAACCAGGCCGCGTCCGACCCCGATGTGATTGCCATCAAGCAGACGCTCTATCGTACGTCCAAGAACTCGCCGATCGTCCGTGCGCTCTCTGAAGCGGCCGAAGCTGGCAAGTCGGTCACGGCAATCGTCGAGCTGAAGGCTCGGTTCGACGAAGAGGCCAATCTGAAATGGGCCCGCGATCTGGAGCGCGCGGGCGTGCAGGTCGTCTTCGGCTTTCTCGAGTTGAAGACACACGCCAAGCTCAGCCTCGTCGTGCGGCGCGAAGGTCCTGCGGCCGCGCAGCGCCTGACGAGCTACGTCCACATCGGCACGGGCAACTACCACCCGATCACCGCCCGCATCTATACCGATCTCAGCTATTTCACCGCGAATGAGAGCATCGCGCTCGACGTCACGCGCGTCTTCAACTTCGTGACAGGATACGGCGAGCCCTCGACGCTCGAGACGCTGGCCATGTCGCCCTATTCGCTTCGTACGACCATCCTCGACCATATCGATCAGGAGATCGCGCATGCGAAGGCGGGGCGGCCGGGGCGCATCTGGCTGAAGATGAACAGTCTCGTCGACCGCCGCATCATCGATGCGCTCTATCGGGCCAGCCAGGCCGGTGTGCGGGTCGAACTGATCGTGCGCGGCATCTGCTGCCTTCGCCCGAACATTTCCGGCCTCTCGGAGAATATCCGCGTGCGCTCCATCGTCGGGCGATTCCTGGAACACAGCCGGATCTACTGCTTCGGTAACGGCGCCGACCTGCCCAACGAGAACGCGGCGGTCTACATCGGATCGGCCGATCTCATGCCCCGCAATCTCGACCGCCGGGTGGAAACCATCGTTCCCGTACCGTCGGGCACCGTCCATACCCAGATCCTCGATCAGATCATGGGCGCCAACCTCGCCGACAACGAACAGACCTGGCGGGTAAAAGCCGACGGCACCTCCGAGCGCATCGCGCCGCAGGACGACGAAGCGCCCTTCAACGTCCACGACTATTTCATGAACAATCCGAGCCTGTCCGGGCGCGGCAAGTCTCGAGGAACAGACGATCTCCAATCTTTTGCTGACAGGGTCTGACCGGGGCATGCCTTCGCACGCCATCGTCGACATCGGCTCCAACTCCGTCCGCCTCGTCGTCTATGACGGCCTAAAGCGCGCACCGATCCCCACCTATAACGAGAAGGCGCTTTGCGGGCTCGGCGAGGGCTTCGCGACTTCGAACCGCCTGGGGGACGAGGCGGTCGAAGAGGCCATCGCGGCCCTGACCCGGTTTCGCCTCATGCTCGACCATCTCGGCGTCGAGCGCGTCAACGTGCTGGCGACGGCGGCCGCGCGCGATGCGGAGAACGGGCCGGACTTCGTCGTCCGGGCCGAGCAGATCATCGGTCATCCGATCGAAGTGCTGACGGGGGAGCGCGAGGCCGAGTTGGCCGCGCTCGGCGTCATCTCGGGCATGATACAGCCCGACGGAATCGTCGGCGATATGGGGGGAGGCAGTACGGAACTCGTGCGTGTCTCCGACCGCGTTCCCGACGTCGGGATCACCACCACGCTCGGTGCCTTACGCCTGCGCGACGATGCGGAAGGCGACGTGAAGGTCGCCCGCGCGCTCGCTCGGGAGCGGCTGAAGCCGTACGCCGATCTCGACCTCGACGGCGACCACGATTTCTATGCGGTCGGTGGCACATGGCGCTCGCTCGGGCGGCTGCACATGTTCGCGACGGACCATCCCCTGCACGTGGCCCACGGCTACACCGTCCCGGCCAAGGAAATGGCGGGCTTTTGCGAAAAGATGATGAAGGGCGTCGACGACGACGCTCCCGGACTCAGCCACATCTCGTCCGCGCGGGCGCCGTTGCTGCCCTATGGCGCAGCCGTGCTGATCGAGATCATCGAACGGTTGGACCCGCGCAACATCGTCTTCTCAGCGCTCGGCGTACGGGAAGGCAAGCTCTACGAGTTGCTCTCTCCGGAGGTCGCCGCTGAGGACGCGCTGGTCTTCGGCGCCTATGATCTTGCTCGATTGCGCGTGCGCTCCATGCCATTCGTCAACGATCTGATCGCATGGGTCGACGGGTTCCTGGCTTCGGCGGGGTTGGAAGAGGACGAAGAGATGGCGCGGCTTCGCGCCGCTGCATGCATCCTCTCCGACGTCGGGTGGCGGGCCCACCCTGACTATCGCGGCGAGCAAAGCCTCAACGTCGTCGCCCACGCGCCCTTCATCGGCGTCGACCATGTCGGCCGCGCCTTCGTCGCCTACGCCGTCTTCGCGCGCAACGAAGGCAGCGGCGCCGAGAAGTTCGACCCGCCCATCGCACGGCTCATGCCGGACGAGATGCGCGCGCGGGCGCTGTTGATCGGCGTCGTCCTGCGGCTGGCTTATGTCCTAAGCGCAGGCTACCCCGGCGCGCTCGGCTGCACGCCGCTGACCATGGAGGACGGCGAGCTCGTCTTGACGCTGACCGGACGCTTCAAGGCGCAGAAGACGGCTCGGGTGCTGTCTCGCCTTCGGGCCGTGGGGAAGCAGACGTCTTGCGACTACCGGATCGACGCCTAGGGCGCGATCGCCCGGCCGGCTTCGCCCGTCCGCCAAGCACCACGGTCGCCTCCTCGACGCGTGCGACGAGGGCGACGCGGCCGTTCTCCATGGCGAGGGCGAGCTTGCCGTCGCGAAGCATCCGCGCCGGCTCGCCAAAGAGATCGCGGCGCCAGCCCTTCATCACATCGATGTCCGGATCGTCCTCGCTCGCAATCCGCTCCAGATCGTCGTTGGAGGCGATGATGCGCGGCGCAACCTTCTCGTTGTCGGAAATCATGCGCAGCATGACCTTGAGAAGCTCGACCGTCGGCCCCACGCCGCCATTGCCGCCGCCCGGCTTCTTCGGCTCCGGCGCGGTTTCGGGATCGGCGGCGAGGCCGGCCTTGATGGCGGCCAGCAGGCTGGCGCCGCTCTTCGAGCGCTCGAAACCGCGTGGGATCGCGCGCAGCTGTCCGAGCGCGTCGATCGTCCTCGGCTTCTGCATGGCGATCTCGCCGATGGCGTCATCCTTGATCACGCGGTTGCGCGGAACGTCGCGGCTCTGTGCCTCCCGCTCGCGCCAGGCGGCGACTTCGACGAGGACGGCCATGTCCTGCGGCTTCTTCACCCGCGCCTTGATGCGCTTCCAGGCGTCCTCGGGCCGGGTGACGTATGTCTCCGGACTGGTGAGAATGCGCATTTCGTCCGAAACCCACTCGTGCCGGTTCTGCGCGTCGAGTTTGTCGTAAAGCGCTTCGAAAACGGTTCGCAGATGCGTGACGTCCGAGATCGCGTAGTCGAGCTGCTTCTGGCTGAGCGGCCGCCGCGACCAGTCGGTAAAGCGGGAGGACTTGTCGATCTCCTCCCTCGCCAACGTCCGCACGATGGCTTCATAGCCGACCGATTCACCAAAGCCGCAAACTGTTGCGGCGACCTGGGTATCGAAGAGTGGCTCGGGAATGACCTGCCCGAGATGCCACATGATCTCGATGTCCTGGCGGGCTGCGTGGAAGACCTTGAGAACCGCGGTGTCCCGCATGAGCGCCCAGAACGGCGCAAGGTCGATGCCCTCGGCCATCGGGTCGATGATCGCGCCTTCATCGTCCGCCTCGCCCTCGGGCGCGGCGACCTGGATCAGGCACAGGATCGGCCAATACGTGCTCTCGCGCAGGAACTCGGTATCGACCGTGACGTACTCGACGGTCGCTAGGCGCTGACAAAGGGCGGAAAGGGCGGCGGAGTCGGTGATGATCTGCATATTGCGCAACGGTCTAGACGCTCTTTGCGCGCGATGCACGAATTTTGACGGCCGCGATCGCGATCTGCGACGCCATCGCTTCAAAACTACGAAACGATTTGCTAGACGAGGCCGATACACCGGACCGCGCGTCGCCCTGTCTGTCTTGGGCATTGCGCGCGGAACCCCGTTCCCGCATCCGCTCGACGAAAAACGCGCGCCGCGTTCGCGCGAGGAGACTACCATGCACCGCTATCGCAGCCACACCTGCGGCGAACTCCGGCCCGAGAACGAGGGCGACGGCGTCAGGCTCTCGGGCTGGGTCCACCGCGTCCGCGATCATGGCGGCGTCCTCTTCATCGACCTGCGCGACCATTACGGCATCACGCAATGCGTCTGCGATACCGACTCGCCGGCCTTCAAGGCGGTCGAGGAAGCGCGGTCCGAATGGGTCGTGAAGATCGACGGGCGGGTGAAGATGCGCGACGCCGCCGCGCGGAACGAGGCGATCCCGACGGGCGCCGTCGAGGTCTATATCGACGATCTAGAGATCCTCTCCAAGGCGGGGGAGCTGCCGCTGCCGATCTTCGGCGAGCCGGACTATCCGGAGGACATCCGCCTCAAATACCGCTTTCTCGATCTGCGCCGCGAGACGCTGCACAAGAATATCATGCGCCGCAGCCAGATCATCTCCTCGATCCGGCGGCGGATGATCGATGCCGAATTCTTCGAGTTTCAGACGCCGATCCTCACGGCCTCCTCTCCGGAGGGTGCGCGCGACTTCCTCGTGCCGTCGCGGCTGCATGCGGGCAAGTTCTACGCGCTGCCGCAGGCGCCGCAGCAGTTCAAGCAACTGCTGATGGTCGCTGGCTTCGATCGCTATTTCCAGATCGCGCCCTGCTTCCGGGACGAGGACGCGCGCGCCGACCGCTCACCAGGCGAATTCTACCAGCTCGATATCGAGATGAGCTTCGTCGAGCAGGAAGACGTCTTCCAAGCCATCGAGCCGGTGCTGCGCGATCTCTTCGTCGAATTCGCCGACGGCTGGACGGTCGACGAGACCTTCCGGCGCATCCCCTATGCCGAGGCGATGCTGAAATACGGCTCCGACAAGCCCGACCTGCGCAACCCCCTCCTCATCGCGGACGTCTCCGACGAGTTCGCGGACGAGTCGGTTTCGTTCAAGGCTTTCAAGGGCGTGGTCGCGTCGGGCGGCGTCGTCCGCGCGATTCCCGCTCCGGGTGCAGGCGGTCAGCCACGCTCCTTCTTCGACAAGCTCAATGATTGGGCGCGCAAGGAGATGGGGGCCGCGGGGCTCGGCTACGTCATTCTGGCCGAAGAGGACGGCGCGGTCGTCGGCAAGGGGCCGATCGCGAAGTTCATTCCGACCGACGTGCTCGCCCGCATGGCGGAGAAGACCGACACCAAACCCGGCGACGCGATCTTCTTTGCCGCCAACAAGGAGGCCGAAGCCTGCGCGCTGGCCGGCGCCGCTCGCACCCGCATAGGAGACGAACTTGGCCTGTCCGAGACGGAAGCCTTCCGGTTCTGCTGGATCGTCGATTTTCCGATGTTCGAGTGGGATGAAGAGAACAAGAAGGTCGACTTCTCGCACAACCCGTTCTCTATGCCGCAGGGTGGTCTCCAGGCGCTCAACGAGAAGGACCCGCTCGAGATCAATGCCTACCAGTACGACATCGTCTGCAACGGCATCGAGCTTTCGTCCGGCGCCATCCGGAACCACCGGCCCGAGATCATGCGTCGTGCCTTCGAGATTGCGGGCTATGGCGAAGACGTTTTGGAGGAAAAGTTCGGCGGCATGCTGCGCGCGCTTTCCTTCGGCGCCCCGCCCCATGGCGGCATCGCGCCCGGCGTCGACCGGATCGTGATGCTGCTCTGCCGGGTCGAGAACCTGCGTGAGGTCACGCTTTTCCCGCTGAACCAACGGGCAGAGGACCTGATGCTCGGCGCACCCGGAGAGGTCTCCGCCGCGCAGCTGCGCGAGCTCAACATCCGCCTCGCGCCTCAGAAAAAAGCGGGCGACTGACGACCCGACCATGTCCCCCGGCGGAGATCGCCGGGGGATTGACGGCGTACCGCCTACTGCGCCGAGATCGACATGTTCAACAGGCCGGGGATGGAGTCCGGCGCGGTCTGCGCCGTCAGGCCGACGGCCATGACAGGCACGGGCTGCGCAGGGTTCGCCGTCAGCGTCAGCCCGTTCTTCTCGTTCTGCACATAGCTTTCGATCGCCGCCTCCGCATCTCGACGGAACGTGCTGTCGCCCAGGAACTGCAGCATTTGCTTCGCCGATACGACGCCAGTGGTGCGAAGATCTTCGACCGAAACGCCGAGTTCCTCGGCCTTCTTTGCCAGCGCCGTCTCGGCGAGCGGGCCGTCTTCCAGATCGAGAGAGAGCGACACGAGGCTCAACGGGCTGAGCGCGATCATCGGGTTGCTCTCCAGCTGCGCGAAGGTCTGCTCGGTCACGTTGCCGAGCGCCAGCGTCAGACTCATGCGACCCAGATCGCGAATATCGATCGTGAAGTCGTCGACGCTGAGCTGGTTCTCGTCACGGTCCCAATTCCCGTCACCGGTAACGCCGACGAACATGCTGTCCAGCCCGACCGAATCGAACATAGCGTCCATGCCGCCCTCCATGTCCCCGCGCTCGATCAGGACACCTTCGATGGAGAACGTCACGTCCGTCGGCACGTCCTCGAAATAGGCCGCGACGTCGAACGATACGGAGGAGACCTCGACCGACGTGCGGTCCTTGCCTGTCGCAGCGAGGTCCGTCAGCCTGAACGACGCGACGCGCGACTCGTATTCGGCATCCTGCGGCACGAGATCGATATCGCTGAGCGTCATGCTCGTAGCGGACGCCGAGCTGCCATCATCATACAGCGCGCTCACATCCGTCATGGTGACACTGGCCGCGCGTAGATTGTCGGCGCCGAGTTCCGGGGATGCTATGACCGTAGATGCGACCGTAATGGTCGTCGTGCCGTCTTCCTCGTCCGGCGAGACGAATGTCAGATCGGTCAAGGTCACCGAGCCGTCCGTCGAGGAGGCGGCGCCATAGGAAACCGTCGCGCCCTCGGTCGTTTCCGCGAGAAGACTTGTGAATCGCTCGGCGATCGCCTCGGCGTCCTGCGCGAGGACAGCGCCCGGCATCGTGAGAAGCGAGGCGGCCGTTCCGGCGAGAAGGGCCGTGCGGCGCATGTCGATCTTCGTCATCATGGGTATCCCTTTCGACTGGTGAAGCGAACGCGCGTCGGGCCGCCATTCGAAGTCAGGCGGCCTTGGCGTAGTTGGATTGCATGGCTTCTACATCGGCCAGGGACGGCAGGCTCGCCTCGTTGCCGAGATGTTGGATCGCATGGGCCGAGGCCGCGCGGGCAAAGGCGAAGTGGTCTTCCCAGGCCCCGTCCGGATTGGCCATCGCCGCGTACATGTAGGCGCCGTGGTAGACGTCGCCGGCACCATTGGTATCGACGACCTTGTCGGGCGAGATCGGCAGCGCGGGCATGTGGCGGCGCTCTCCGGTCTCGTCGTACCAGATCATACCCTTCTCGCCCTGCGTGATCGCGCCGATCCGGCACCCCTTTGCCTTGAGGAGGTCGAGCATGCCGGCATGGTCGAGGTCGAGCTGCTCGCGAAAACGCTCGGACACCACGGCGACGTCGATGAGTTCAAGAAGCTCGTGCGTGTTGGTGCGAACGCCGCCGCCGTCGAGCGACGTCAGGATGCCCTGCTCTCGCGCGAGCTTGCAGTAATGCGCTGCAGCGTCCGGTTGGTGCCCATCGACATGAACCCCCCTACAACCGGTCAGATAGAGGTTGGGGTAGGGGTGGAGATAGTCGTCGTCGCGGCAGCGCACGATCGCGCGCTTCGTGCCGTTCGGGATCACAAGCGACAGCGACGATTCGCGCACTTTTCGCGTATGGAGCGCGATGCCGTAACGCGAGGACATGTCCCGGAACATCTGCCCGAGCCAATCGTCGGCGTTCGTCGCCAGGAGGTCCGGCTTGATGCCGAGTTTGGCGCAGCAGAAAGCGGCCGTAACGGCGTTGCCGCCGAAGGCGACTGCGTAGTCGCGCGCTACGTATTTGTCGTCACCCGTCGGAATGTGATCGGTGATGAAGGTGACGTCTATATAGGCCTGGCCGATGAAGAGCGCGTCCATGAAGCGGTCCTGTCCGTGTGGGCGCGTGAGGATATCGCCGCGATGCGGGTCACACCTAGTGCCTACCGACGGGGTGATACAAGAGGGCGCGACACAGACACGAGCGACGGCCGTCGCTAGATGCGGTTTTGGCTGAGTGCCAGCTTCACATCGCCGGTATTGCGCGCGCGCCATTCCGACGGCGTCTCGAACCAGCCGGCCCAGAGGCCTCGCTTCTGACGCCGGGCGTCGCCCTGCGCGGGCAGGTAGTCTTTATGAACGCTGGCATCCGCGACGGCCCAGCCCTGCGTCACGACCCACTCATTGAGATCTACGTCGTCGGCACGGCAATGGCTGATCGCCGGCGCACCCTCAACCGCGCCGGTAATGACATCACACGTGATCGCCTTATCGGATACGAACCCCGCGACGGCCTTGCGGGCATCGGTGCCGCAGGCCCAGAGCCCGGCGGTCGCGTGCCGGCACGTCTGGTTGACAGACGGAGCGTCGACACCGAACAGGGCGTGGCGCTCGCCATCCACTTCGACCAAACCGGCGTGCAACACAGACACGTCTTGGCGGACGATCTTGCGGGTCGGTTCAAGGGAGGCCACGGCCCGCTCGGTGGACGGGCGAGCCATCGGCGCCGGCACTTGGCGCCAGGGGTTGGCAATCGGGAGAAGGGACATCACTTGCCCCGGCCCGGCCGCCGGCGCCGCCACGGCCGTCTGCGACTCGAGCGCAGGCGTGCCTGTCTCGGCCAGCGCGAGTATCGTCGGCTCCGGCGTGGGCTCGTAGGCGAAGCCGACATAGGCGGCCGCGCCGAGCAATAGCGATGCGATGACGACATCACGCATGAGTTTGGGCTGTCCTGTTCCCGGTGTTGCTATTAAACACCGGAGACGCCGTTTCGTTCAAATCACGTCTTCACGTTTCGGTAAGTTTCTTCGTGACGAAGCTGTGATGGAGCGCCGACAGTGCAAGGCCTCGAGATCTCCGCGCCCTCCGATGCAGACGCTCGCCGCGCCGCTCGGCCCGTCATCGTATACCCGACGGGAACGCTATCGCCCGCCCATCTCGATCGAAAGCGTCTCGCACCCCATGCGCTCGAACTGGTGACGACGGTCAGAGTGCCGCCCCGCGATGCACGGACGGTCTCCGTTCCGCGAGGACACGTCGTCCGCATCGTGAGCGTCGAAGGACCGCAGGTCGGCGATCTCAACCTCTGGAACGCGGACGATCTTACCGAGCGCTTCTTTAGCGGCAAGACGCGGGCCCTGCACGGAACGCATGTCGGAGTGGGCGATCAACTGTGGAGCACGCTGCCCCATCTGCGCCCGCTGGCGACGATCACGCGGGACACGCTCGGCTGGTACGGCTTCGACGCCCACGGGGCCGGGGTGCACGATGTGATCGGCACGCGCTGCGACCCCTATACGAACCGGCTCCTCACAGGTGCGGA
Organism: uncultured Alphaproteobacteria bacterium; assembly: GCA_963799285.1. Taxonomy (GTDB): domain Bacteria; phylum Pseudomonadota; class Alphaproteobacteria; order Rhizobiales; family CAWCWK01; genus CAWCWK01. Next base: position 1,664,572 of record CAWCWK010000004.1, on the reverse strand, counting down.
CTATCATCACTGCTGCCATTCCAACCTGACCCGGGCGTTGTCCGACGCGTCCGGACTGCCGCTCGCCGAAGCCGAGCCCTTGGTGCACGACGTCCTCAACGTCTTCATGTGCACAGGCTTCACGAAGGACACGCACCAGTACTTCATGAAGGCGAGCCCCGTTCGGCCTGGCGACTATCTCGAACTCTTCGCCGAGATCGACCTCCTCATCGGATTGTCGACCTGCCCGGGCGGTGACTGCGGTGCGCAGCACTCGAGCGATGTCGCTTCGTGCTACCCGCTCGACATCGAACTCTATAGGCCGAAGGTCGAGCCGGACGTCCTTGCCCCGGAGCCTTCCGAGTACGATCGGAGCCACGGGCGCTGACCCAAGGATCCGATGATCTAGCGGGACCTAGACGATACGGGCCTCAGTGGCCGCGCGTAGCTCGTCTTCGCTGACGCCATCGGCCATTTCGACGATGGTCAGTCCACCCTCGCCGACATCGAGCACACCGAGATTGGTGATGATCCGATCCACCACGGCGGCGCCGGTCAGCGGCAGCGTACACGCTTTGAGGAGCTTGGATTCGCCCTTCTTGTTGGTGTGGTCCATGACCACGACGACCCGGCCGACACCGGCGACGAGGTCCATGGCGCCGCCCATGCCCTTCACGAGCTTTCCGGGGATCATCCAATTTGCGAGATCGCCGTTCTCGGCCACTTCCATCGCGCCGAGGATCGCCATGGCGATCTTGCCGCCGCGGATCATGCCGAAGGACTGCGCGCTATCGAAATAGGCAGTGCGCCCGAGCTCGGTGATCGTCTGCTTGCCGGCATTGATGAGGTCCGGATCCTCGTCGCCCTCATAGGGGAAGGGGCCCATGCCGAGCATCCCGTTCTCGGATTGCAGCGTAACGTCGACGCCCTCCGGAATGTAGTTCGCGACGAGCGTCGGAATGCCGATGCCGAGGTTGACATACATGCCGTCCTTCAGCTCCTGCGCCGCCCGCGCGGCCATCTGGTTCCTGTCCCAGGCCATCAGACGTTCCCCCCATCGGTTTGGACGGCATCGCCGGCAGCCGCCGGGCTTGCGTCGGTGTTGGTCCGTGGCCGCGTGGTACGTTGTTCAATCCGCCTTTCGTGATCGCCTTCGATGAGCCGGTGCACGTAGATGCCGGGCAGGTGGATATTGTCCGGGTCGAGGCTGCCACGCGGCACGATCTCCTCCACCTCCGCGACGCAGACCTTGCCGCAGGTGGCCGCCGGCACGTTGAAGTTCCGCGCCGTCTTGCGGAAGACGAGGTTGCCCGTGTCGTCCGCCTTCCAGGCCTTCACGATGGCGAGATCGGCCACGATGCCGCGCTCCATGATGTAGGTCTCGCCGTCGAAATCCTTGTGCTCCTTGCCTTCGGCGACCTGCGTGCCCACGCCCGTCTTGGTATAGAAGCCCGGAATGCCGGCCCCGCCCGCGCGCATGCGCTCGGCGAGCGTCCCCTGCGGGTTGAACTCTATCTCGAGTTCGCCGGCGAGGTATTGCCGCATGAACTCCGCGTTCTCACCGACATAGGAAGAGAGCATCTTTGAGACTTGCCGCGTCTGCAGGAGGATACCGATACCGAAATCGTCCACGCCCGCATTGTTCGATGCGAAGGTCAGGTTCTTCGTGCCGGCAGCCCGGATAGCCTTCAAAAGGAGCTCGGGAATTCCGCACAGGCCGAACCCGCCGGCCGCGATCATCATGCCGTCGTGCAGGAGACCGTCGAGCGCGGATTCCGCATCGGGGTAGATCTTCTTCAAGCCGAACACTCCTTCGAGGCTGCCGCGAACGAACCCCTAGCTAACGCGCACGGGTTCTATGCGCAAATGGGCCGTGCGTCGTCGGTAACGGGTCGCGCTCCGTCACTATCCAACCGGGCCGTCGGCGCTCGCCTTGCGCTATCTGTCCCTCGGCCTGTCTTCCCCTTCTTGCAACCGCAGCGCCGCTCAACCCCTTAGCTGAGGAGATCGGACCCTCGGGGTGGCGTGGTGCGGACGGTCGAATAAGAGGCGTGGTGTCGATTTTGGCACCTATTGGCGAGCGGACCACCAAGCAAATTGCAATCGCAGTTCCCATATCGTCTGGTGCGCCGATCAGAGGGCCGTGACGTCACGCGTCCGTTGGCGTTGGCCTCACCTCTATGCTTCGCTTCGCTCGTCTCTCCTCTGTCGCGGCTTGTCTCGCGGCAACGCCTTCGCTTACGCACGCGACCTCCGTCGAGCCGGTCCTGCCGCAGTCCCGGGTAGCCCCGGCGGTCGAGGTGCCGACCTTCGAGGCGATGGACGCCGACCGAAACGGATTCCTGTCGCGCGACGAGCTTGCCGACTGGATCGGACCGGACGACCCGGGAGCGGACGTCTTCGCCTTCTTCGATGCCGATGGCGACGGCTTCGTCGATCGCGACGAGTTCGAACGCCTAGAATTCGAGCCTGTCCGGCCCTGAACGATCAGGCTTGGACAGGACTGCCTATTTCCAGGGTCCGACGGGGTGGCAAGCGGTAGCGGTCTGGCGCGCGCAGGGCGACGCGGCTAAGCGCGGCGAACAGCAAGGCCAGCGCGTCGCCGGGCCGGCGCAGGTGCGCCGGCGGTAGCACGCGGTCGAGCGTCACCACATAGGTCACGTCATCGGCCGCCACACCCTCGGCCTTCAAAGCTGGTCCCAGCAGGGACGGCAGATCGACGCTCTGCATATAGCCGACCGAGACGTCGAACCGGGTGATGCTCGGCCCCAATCGGATGACGTGCACGGCCTCGGCCTGCGGCACGCGGGGGCGCCCACGCGTCCAGACCGTCACCACGAAGACGTGGGCGAAGCGCAGTTGGAGCAGGCGCTCGACTTCGCGTAGCGCATGCGGCGCCAAGATGCCGGGCCTGGCGAGGAAGACGACGGGCCGGTCCACGGTGGATGCTCCGCCCGGCGCGATCCTCTGCGCCAGATGGCCCAAAGCCTCGCCCCGCCCCTTTACGATGCGCGAACGGCCCCGCTGCCAGGCTAGCGCCACCAGAACGAAGCCAAGCGCGAGGGCCAGCGGAACCCAGCCGCCGGCCGCGATCTTGGCGCCGTTAGGCAGGAGAAACACGAGATCGAGCGCAAGCAGACCGACGCCCATCGCGGCGGCCCATGGCCGCGCGATCTGGCGGGCGAGCCAGGCGACGAACAGCACGGTCGTCGTGACCATCGCCAAAGCCACGGCAAGCCCGTAGGCGTCTGCCAACGCGTCGGACGATCCGAAGCCGACGACCGTCGCGATCGTCAGCACGCCGACGAGCCCGTTGACGCTGCGGACATAGACCTGATGCGCGTCGTTGCCCGACGTGTGCGTTGTCTCTAGCGGCGGCAGGAAACCCAGCCGCATCGCCTGGTGGCACAGGCTGAAAAGGCCGGTCAGCACAGCTTGCGAGGCGATGATGGTGGCAAGCGTCGCCAGGATCAGAAGGGGGACCTGGAGTACGTCGGGCGCCAGTCGGTAGAAGGGATTGTCGATGGCGCCCGGATCGGCGAGCAGGAGCGCGCATTGGCCGAGATAGGCGAGCGCGAGACCCGGCAGCGCCAGACCGTACCAGGCCATGCGGATCGCCCGGGCGCCGACCTGCCCGAGATCGGCGTAGAGCGCCTCGCCGCCCGTTACCGCGAGGAAGACCGCGGCCAGAACCGCAAGGGCGATGCCGGGCGTGTGGCTGAGAAGGGCGATGCCGAGGCGCGGGTCGAAAGCCTGCCAGACGGCCGGATTGTCGATCGCCGCCAGGAGCCCGAGCGTTCCCAGGGTGAAGAACCAGACCACCATGATGGGGCCGAACGCGCCCCCGACGGCGTGCGTGCCCAAGCGCTGGACGCTGAACAGGGCGAGAAGGATGGCGGCGGCGATGGGAACCTCAAGCCCCGACAGCGGCGGGAGGGCGACGCGCACGCCCTCGACCGCGCTGAGAACCGAAATCGCAGGCGTCAGGACCGCATCGCCGAACAACGCGCCGGCACCGACGAGGGCGACGAGAAGCAGCGCGCGCCGCGCGCGGGTCGCGCGCCGCGCCAGGTCCAGCAGCGCGGCCAAGGCGAGCACGCCGCCCTCGCCATGGTTGTCCGCCCTCAGGATGAGGACGACATACTTGATCGTCACGACGAGGATTAGCGACCATAAGATCAGCGAGGCCGTGCCCAGCACGACCTCCGGCCGGGGCCCGCCGCCCGCCTCAACGGCCTCCCTGAGAGCGTAGAGCGGGCTCGTGCCGATATCGCCGAAGACGACGCCGAGGGCGAGAAGCGGCGCCGGGGCGCGCATCCTCGATCGCGAAGTCGATCGCATTCTGCCAGCCTGCGCTCCCTTGGCCGGTGCGCTCACGAGATTGCTCCCGTCAGGCCGGCCCGGGCCAGGACCCAGATCAGGTAAAGTCCATAGATCATCGTGAGCACGCTGCCTTCGATTCGCGTGACGCGCCATCCGGACGCTGCCACGGTTGCCAGCCCAGCGGTCGAGACGGCGAGGATCAGCACGTCAACGCCCGTCACGTCTCCCGGCTTGGCGATAGGGTGAACGAGGGCCGTGACGCCCAGGGTGCCGAGCAAATTGAGTCTGTTGGAGCCCACGACGTTGCCGAAGGCGAGGTCGCCCTGGCTGCGCAAAGCCGGGACAGCCGAGGTAACCAGCCAAGGCGTGGACGTGCCGAAGCCGGCGACCGTGAGGCCGATGAAGAGGGCCGAGACGCTGAACCTAGCCGCCAGCGCGACAGCGCCTCGCACCAGGGCCTCGCCCTCCGTGACGAGGAGGGCGAGCCCGGCCGCTATCGGGATAAGGACCACTAAGAAGCCTGTTGCACCGGCCGAACGCACGCGTCCAGCTCCGACATCGCGAGAGGGTCGGCGCTCTCGCGAGAGGGCACGGGGCCGTTGATGAGGTAAGAGATGAGCGGGGGAAAGCCGAGCGCAAGAGGTCGCTCCTGATAACGCCAAGAATATTTTTTAGCGGAGCGGGCGGGCTCTTGCGGGCAACCCCGTCGAAGCGCATCTCTCGCTTTGCCCGCCGATGCACGAGACCTTCCGTCCACGGCCGACGGACCGCGGCTCCAGCGATCGGGCCGTGTGTTCAAGGCTCATGGCTGCGCGCATCGCAAGGGCTAGGCCCGCGCGGCCTTGGTGAAGGACGCGCGCCATGTCGTTGCATTTCTCCAGTATCCTTGTCGGGATATCCGGCGCACTCCTTGTGGGCGGCCAGACCGGAGCCATGGCGGTGGCAGGCCTATGGGCCATCGGCGGCATCCTCGGATTGACCGGACCGTTACTGTGGTCGCTCTACGCGCTCGGCTGCGGGCTCGGCCTTTGGGTGACGGTGATCTTCCTGCGCTTCGCGCATCGCAGCGAGCCGTTCTGGGATAGGGAGGGCGCAGGCGTTGAAGGCTCGACGACGCTCGACCCTGCGCGCACGGCCGGGTCGACGGTTCCTACCCCTTGAGCCCAGTTCGTCGGCCTGGCCTGCCGACCGCGTAGAGCTCTGCTCCTTATAGGTGCCACACCCTCTCCCCAGAAATGTGGCTCAACGAGAATCGCTCTCAATGAAGCGCGGGCGCTCGCGCCTGACGACATGGCCTCCCTGCCCACCTCCGGTCCCGCATCGACTGGCATCCCATCCCGCATCCTGATCGTCGCGCTCGTCGCAATCCTCTTCGCGACGACAGTCCGCGACGTTGCCGGCCGTAAAGGGATCAGGCGCCATCCGTCAGGGTGCGGCTTCCACCTGTGATACCCGCCGCCGCGCCCTCTCATCCCAGGCGGACGAGCTCCTCGCAATTGCTCAACGTCGTGGCGAGGACATCGACCGCGCCCGTACGGAGGGCACCGAGGATGGCGGGCACCTTGCTGTCTTCGGACGCGATGGCGATGGTCGTGCCGATGCGCGCGAGATCGTCGCGGGTCAGGCCGATGACGCGGCCGCCCAGTTCCGCATTCTTTTGCATTCCGTCCTGGTCGAAGAAGTCGTAGCCCATCAGGTCCCCGACGACTCCGGCCGCCTGCGCGCGCCGCATCTCCTGCGCCGTAAACCAGCCCATGCGCGACATGTGGCTGTCGGCACCGAGATCGCCGACGCCAACGAGCGCGTAGTCGGCGTTGCGGGCGCGGTTGAGCGTTCGGCGCACCGTCTCGTGCTTCATCAGCGCTTCGCGGGTCGCCTTCTCCGGCACGAAGGCGGGCGCGTAGAGCGTTACGGCCGCGCCGCCGAAGCGACGGGCCAGCGCGCGGCAGATATGGTCCGCATTGCCCGTCTCTCCCGCCTCGATCGCGCCGCCACTACCGGAGATGAACGTGACCGAATCGAAGACGGCCTGGGTCTGGACGTCGGCGACGGCCGCCACGTTGCGCCCCATGCCGATGGCTAGTGTGTCGCCATCCCGCAGGTTCGCTTCCAGGAACGCGCTGACGACGGTGGCCACACGTCGGCGCTGGTGCTCGGGCGACTGCGCATTGGGTGCGATGAGGAGATGGCGCAGGTTGAACCGGGCCCGCAGGTCGGCCGCCAGCGGCCCCGTGCGCGAGGACTGAAAGCCGACGCGAACCTCGACCAGACCGACTTCCTGCGCCTCGCGCAGCATTCGGTTGACCTTCATCCGCGACAGGTCGAGCGAGCGGGCGATCGCCTCCTGCGTCTCGCCCTCGATGTGATAGCGCCGCGCGACCTCCGAGAGGAGCCCTGTCGCCGCGTCCTTGGCCTGGGACCCGTTCATGCGCGGCAAGGCGCCGGAGGTATCGAGCATCGCGCCCGCGGACCTTGCCTCCCCATGTCACGCCTCATAACTGCTTGCGCCCAACAGCGCGTCCAATTGTTCAAATGAACACCGATGTACACGGCTGTCAAACCGAATGGATGTGACGAGGAGCGCGATCCAGCCGGCAAGGAGGGTCAAATGACCTCCCCGTTCGCGATGCAACATCGCATCTGTGCAGCGCAGCACAAATATCCATCAACCTGCCCTTGACGAAGGTTGTGCAATTGCGCCAACCTTTGTGCAAATGCAACGAGTAGAGCCCTATGAGCGATGCGCCTCGATCAGATGTGATGCAGGAGCACCCGTCCGGGCCGCTGCTGCTTCACGTCGAGGGTCTGCGTAAAAGCTATGAGGGGGTCCCCGCCCTGGTCGACGGCCGCTTCAGCCTGGAGGCGGGTACGGTCCACGCTCTGTGTGGCGGCAACGGCGCGGGCAAATCGACCTTCCTCTCGATCGTGATGGGCATTCAGCCCAAGGACGGCGGCACCATCCGGCTGAGCGGCCGCGAGGTCTCACCGACCTCGCCCTCGGACGCGCTCGCCCTTGGCATCTCGATCATCGAGCAGGAGTTGAGCCCCGTTCCGGCGATGACGGTGGCCGAGAACATCTATCTCGGGCGCGAACCGGTCGGCGCGTTCGGCCGCGTCAATTTCGCTCGGATGAACGCCGCCGCGCAGGCGCTGCTCGACGATCTCAAGTTCGACATCGCGCCGACCGATCTGATGGCCAACCTGACGGTGGCCAAGGTGCAACTCGTCGAGATCGCCAAGGCGATCAGCTACGATGCCGAGATCATCATCATGGACGAGCCCACCTCGGCGCTCGGCGAATCGGAGGCCGATCACCTTTTCGAGGCGATCAGGAGGATGAAGGCGGCCGGCAAGGGCATCGTCTATGTCAGCCATCGCCTGACCGAGATCTTCGACATCGCCGACCGCTACACCGTGCTGCGCGACGGCCGCTTCATCGAAACGGGCGCGATCGCGGATATCGACAAGCGCCGTCTGGTGGAGCTGATCGTCGGCCGCCCGCTGACCGAGGAGTTCGTCAAGGAGAACGTGCCGCGGTCCGACGTCATGCTGAGCGTGCGCGAGCTCGACGGGGCGAACGGCGTGCGCGGCGTCTCCTTCGATCTGCGCCGGGGCGAGATCCTGGGGCTCTACGGGCTGATGGGCTCGGGCCGCACGGAGGTGCTGGAACGGCTCTTCGGCCTGCACCCCGGCGCCGGCACGATGACGCTGGAGGGCGAACCTTTGCGCCTGAAGAAGCCGAGCGACGCAATCGACGCCGGTATCGCCTTCGTGACCGAGGATCGGAAAGGCTCCGGCCTCGTCCTCACGCAGGACGTGCGGGCCAACGTCTGCCTCGCCAAGCTGGCCGATCTCGGCCTGACGCCGCTCATGATGAGCCCGGCCAAGGAAGCCGGCGCCGCGCGGCGGATGATCGACATGTTCGGTATCAAGACGGCCTCGGACAGGCTCGGTGTGGTGAACCTGTCGGGCGGCAATCAACAGAAGGTCGTGCTCGCCAAGTGGTTCCTGTGCGAGCCGCGCATCCTGCTGCTCGACGAACCGACCCGGGGCGTCGATGTCGGCGCCAAGCGCGAGATCTACAAGATCATGTCGGAGTTCGCCGCGGCGGGGGGCGCCGTCATTCTCGTCTCGTCGGAGATCGACGAGGTGCTGGGCATGGCCGACCGCGCGCTCGTGCTGCGCGACGGGCGTCTGGCGGGCGAACTGACCGGCGAGGCGATGACCGGCCCGTCCCTCCTCCACTTGGCCGCCTGAACCGGGAGCGTTTATGAGCCAAGAGATCGTTCAAGAGACCGGATCGACCGACCCCGCGCGCACCGATCCGCAGCCGAGCCCCGGCGCCGCTCATGGCGCGACGGTGCCGGCTCGGCGCGACACCATGCTCGCCTTCCTGCAGAAATACGGCATCCTGATCGCGCTCGTCCTAGTCTGCGTAGCGCTGACCTTCCTCAACGAGTTCTTCCTGACGCCGCGCAACATCGTCAACGTGCTGCGGCAGACCTCGATCAACGGCATTCTCGCGATCGGCCTCACCTTCGTCATCCTGGCGCGGGGGATAGATCTGTCCGTCGGCTCGGTCGTGGCATTGGCCGGTGTGGTGGCGGCTTCTCTGGCCTCGACGTCCAGCGTGGCGATGGTGCCGGGGGGGCCCTATCCCTTCATTCTGGCGCTATTGGCCGGGCTTCTCGTCGGCGGCGCTTGCGGTGCTGTCTCGGGCGCGGTCGTGGCACGGTTCAACGTGCCGGCCTTCGTCGCGACGCTAGGCATGCTGTCGGCCGCGCGCGGCCTGACGCTGCTCTATTCCGAAGGGCGCCCGGTACCGGCACTCACGCCGGAATTCCGCTGGATCGGCACCGGCGACATCGCCGGCGTACCCATGCCCGTCATCATCTTCGCCGTCGTCTTCCTGGCCGCGTGGTGGACACTCAGCCAGACGCGTTTCGGGCGGCACATCTACGCGGCGGGCGGCAATCCGCATGCGGCCAAGGTGTCGGGCATAAACGTCACCCGCATCCGCTTCCTCGTCTTTGTCATCTCCGGGGCGCTGGCGGGCCTTGCGGGCATGATCCTGGCCGCGCGTACCGGCTCCGCCCTTCCCCAGGCCGGCGTCGCCTACGAGCTCGACGCCATCGCGGCCGTCGTCATCGGCGGTACGAGCCTTGCGGGGGGCGTCGGCCTGATCACGGGCACACTCATCGGCGCCCTCCTCATCGGCGTCGTCAACAACGGCCTCGATCTGATGGGGGTCGAATCCTACTACCAGCTCGTCATCAAGGGCACTCTGATCGTGGCCGCCGTCATGCTCGATCAGACACGAAACAAGCGCGACTAGTCGCTTGGAAGAACCGGCGTGTCCGACGCGCCGGCATAAGCAAACGTCTCTAGAGAGGAAACGACATGAAGAAGCTATTTGCCGCCACGGCCCTTGTCGGCCTGATGACCGCCCCCGCCGTCGCGCAAGACGATCCCCTCAAGATCGGCGCCGCCGTCTACGGCCTCCAGGCCGAGTTCATGCAGATCTGGTCCGAGGCCCTCGAAGAGCATCCGGCCGTCACCTCCGGCATGGTCGACCTGACGATTTTCGATGGGCGCTACGACGCACTCGTGCAGCAGGAGCAGTTCGAAACGATGGTGACGCAGGGCTTCGACGCCGCCATCTTCGTGCCCATCGACATCGAGGCGGGCGCGGAGGCGGTGCGGATCGCAAACGAGGCCGGCATTCCTGTCGTCGGGTCCAACACGCAAGTCAACTCCGACCTCCTGACCTCCTATGTCGGCTCTGACGACGTGCAGTCGGGCTACATGGAGGCCAAGATCGTGCTCGACGCGATCGGCTGCGAGGAGGGCAAGAACGTCGTCATCATCGAGGGCCCGATCGGCCAGTCGGCACAGATCCAGCGCCTCGAGGGCAACCAGAAGGCGCTCGCCGAGTGCCCGGGCGTGACCGTGCTGGAGCAGCAGACCGCCAACTGGTCCCGCGCCGAGGCTCAGACGCTGATGGAGAACTGGCTGACGGCCTACCCTGACCAGATCGACGGCATCATCGGCCAGAACGACGAGATGGCGCTCGGTGCGATCGAGGCGGTCAAGGCGGCTGGCCTGAACGTCGAGGACTTCGCCATCGCCGGCATCGACGGCGTAACGGATGCGCTGAACGCGGTGAAGGCCGGTGAGATGTCGTCCATCCTGCAGGACGCGCGGGCCCAGGCGCAAGGCGCGCTCGATGTGGCCATCGCCGCCGCGATGGACGGCGACTACGAGCCCCAGTCCGACATCTGGACGACCTATACGGATATGGGTTGGGAAGGCGGCTCCGCCTCGTCCTACAACGTGCCGTGGACGCCGGTGACGGCGGACAACGTGGACGATTTGTTGGCGCAGCGTCAGTAGTCACGAAAGAACGGGTTACGGCGAGAAATCGCCCGACCCCTGTCCCCCTCGTCCTCCTGGTCCAGGGGACAATGAAGGTCCCCTCTCCCCTCGCGGGAGAGGGTTAGGGTGGGAGGATGTCTCACTGGCTGTCTCGGCCAGCGCTGGCTCTGAAGAGCCGTGCCGCCTAGTGAGACATTTCCCTCATCCGCCTGCCAACACCCTCTCCCGCGGGGAGAAGGGACCTGGCCGAGATCTTCCACTCCAGATCGTCCCGAAGGCGCTGCGTATGACGTTACCTTCAAACATCCTTGACCTCGACGCCGCGATCAAAGGCAAGGTGGTCCTCGTCACCGGCGGTGCGTCCGGCATCGGCGCGGCGGTCTGCGACGCATTCGACGCCAAGGGCGCGAGGATCGCCGTCGTCGACCTCGCCGAGAGCGCAGCACGCGCTAAGGCCAGCGCCTTGGACGACGCCAAGGCCTATGCCTGCGACGTCTCGAACCGAGAGAGCGCGAATTCCGCCGTCGATGCCGCCGCCAGCGATTTCGGCCGCATCGACGTTCTCGTGAACTGCGCCGGCATCGTCGACCTCGCGCCCGCGGAGGAACTGACCGAAGCCGCCTGGCGCCGGACGATAGACATCAACCTGACGGGCTCGTTCTTCGTCGCGCAGGCCGTGGGCCGGCACATGATCGGCCAGAAGTCCGGGCGCATCATCAACATGGCGAGCCAGGCCGGCCGGGTGGCGATCGACGCGCATGTCGCCTATTGCGCCTCAAAGTTCGCCGTAATCGGCATGACGCAGACCCTGGCGCTCGAATGGGGTCCGCACGGCATCACCGCCAACACGATCTCGCCAACCGTTGTCCTCACGGAACTGGGCAAGAAGGCCTGGGCCGGAGAGAAGGGCGAGACGATGATCGCCCAGATCCCGACCGGGCGCTTTGCCGAACCGGAGGAGATCGCGGCCGCTGCGCTCTTCCTCGCCTCCGACATGGCCGCGATGATGAATGGGGCGGACCTCATCATCGACGGCGGCTTCACCATCAAATAGCGGTCCGCGCACCAAGACTGCACCAATGCACGCGAGTTCCTCATGCAACGCTTCCTCAACGACCCCGACGACATCGTCGACGAGACCGTGCGCGGTTTCGTGCGCGCTCATGCGAACAGGGTGAAGATCGACCCCGGCAACGCCCGCGTGGTCGCGGCCATCGATGCGCCCGTCAAGGGCAAGGTCGGCATCGTCACGGGAGGCGGCTCGGGGCACGAGCCGGCCTTTATCGGCTATACCGGCGCCGGCATGGTCGACGCGACGGCCGTGGGCGAGCTCTTCTCGTCCCCCACCGCCAAGAGCTTCGCCGACGCCATCAAGGCGGCCGACGGCGGCGCGGGCGTGGTCGTGCTCTACGGCAACTATGCCGGCGACAACATGAACGTGAAGATGGCGTCCAGGATGGCCGCCAAGGACGGGACCAAGGTCCTGACCGTCGTAGCCAACGACGACGTCTCTTCCGCGCCGTTATCCGAGCGGGAGAAACGCCGCGGTGTCGCGGGCGAGATCGTCATGTGGAAGGTCGGTGGGGCCAAGGCCGCCGCCGGCGCCTCGGCCGAGGAGGTGCGAGAGACGGCACAGAAGGCCATCGACGCCTGCCGCTCCGTCGGCGTGGGCCTCGCGCCCTGCACGCTGCCGGCCGTCGGCCACCCCAACTTCCAGATCGAGCCCGGTACGATGGAGATGGGTATCGGTCACCACGGCGAGCCGGGCACCTCGGTCACTCCGTTGAAGACGGCCGACGAGATCGCAGACGAGATGGTCCGCATCGTGCTGGACGATCACGACCTGCCCGAGGGCTCCAAGGTCGCTGTTCTCGTCTCCGGCCTCGGTGCGACGGCGCGCAACGAGCTCTACGTTCTCTACGACCGCATAGCGCAGGGCATCGAGGGCAGGGGCCTGACGATCGAGAAGGCCTATGTCGGCGACTACTTCACCGCGCTCGACATGGTGGGCGCCACGCTGACGGTGGTCGCGCTCGACGACGAGCTCTCCGAGCTCCTCGCCGCGCCGACCGACTGCCCCGCCTTCGGAGCGGCCTGATGGCTAGCTTTCCCGATGCCGGCTCCGGCGGAATCGTGCGGAGCATCGCGGCCGTCATCGTCGAGAACAAGGCCTACCTGAGCGAGATCGACGGCCAGATCGGCGACGGCGACCACGGCGTCAACATGGCCAAGGGGTTCGGCCGCGCCGGCGAGCGCATCCCGGACGACGCCTCGCTCCGGGACGGGTTCGCCACCGTGTCGGACGTCCTGATGGGCGAGATCGGCGGCTCGATGGGTCCGCTCTACGGCATGCTCTTCATGGAGATGGCCGACGCACTGGAGGGCGTAGAGGCGATCGACGGGCCCGCATTCGCAAAGATGCTGCGCGCGGGGCTGGACGGGGTCGCCTCCGTCGGCTCGGCCGGCGTCGGCGACAAGACGATGATGGACGCGCTAATACCCGCCGTCGAGGCCGCTGAGGCGGGGGCCGAGGGCGATTTCGATACGATGTTGCTCGAGGTCGCAGCGGCGGCCGAGCGAGGCCGGGACAGCACCCGCGACCTGGTGGCGAAGATCGGCCGGGCCAGCCGCCTCGGCGAACGCTCGCGCGGCGTTCTCGATGCCGGCGCGACGTCCTGCGCGATGATCCTGCGGGGCCTTTGCGACGGCGCCCGCACCCGGCTCAACTGATGGCGACCGCGGCGGCATCCCTGACGGGCCCACGCTCCCCGACGTTGCGCGTACCAGGTGATCGCCCCAGCGAAGCGCCCTTTCTGGGGGACTGGATAGCTGGTGCCGCCCCGGACGTCGCCGCGATCGTGAAGGCATTCGCCCGGGCCGTGCCGGGCCTGGCGTCGCGCCTCGCGACCGGCTGCCTGGCGGGCGATCCGGCCCGAATTGTCGGGCGCAACACGGCGGGCGACGCACAAAAGGCTCTCGATCTGGCGGCTCACGATTGGGTACTGTCCTACCTTGCCGATGCACCCGTACGGTATGTCCTCTCCGAGGAGGCCGACGATCCGATCCTGATCGATCCCGAAGCCTCGCTCGATGTGACGATGGATCCGATAGACGGGTCGGGCAGCATCGGGCTTGGCCTACCGCTCGGATTGTTCTTCCTCATCGTGCCGTCGCGGCCGACACCCTTCACGGCGCCTTGCCGCGACGCGGTGGCGGCAGGCTATGTCATGTTCGGCCACTCCGTCGAGATGGGCCTGACACTGGGCGACGGGGTCGCGCTGGCTACCCTCGATCCCGCCAACCAGGCCTTCCGCGTCGTGCGGGAGAACGTGCGCATCCCAGCGGGCGGTCCAATCGCCTACAATGCCGCGAACGAGCGCTTCTGGGGCCCCGCTCTGCGCATCTGGGCCGAGGGCATTCGGGCGGGCGGCACGGGGCCACGCGGGCGGGATGCCAACATGCGCTGGCTTGCGGCTGCGGTGGGCGAACTGCACCGCGTCCTCCTGACGGGCGGCGCCTTTCTCTACCCTGCGGACATGCGCCCCGGCTACGAGGCGGGTCATCTCCGGCTGCTCTACGAGGCGGCTCCAATCGCGTTCCTGATCGAGCAGGCAGGCGGGCGTGCCTCTGACGGTCATGGCCCCGTGCTCGATCGCGTGCCGGGCACATATCACGCGCGCACGCCGCTGATTTTCGGCGAGCCGGCGGAGGTCGAGCATATCGAGACAGCTCTTGGCGGGCGATCATCGTCCGGGCGCGCGGATGCGGGATGACGAGGGAGACCGCCATGAAGATCGCTATTGCCGGTGATAGCGCCGGAGCGCCCCTTGCACACTCGCTCGCCGCGCATCTATCGCGCGACACGAGCCTGATGGTGGCCGAGGTCTCGACGCCGCCGGACGGGCAGGCGGAGTATTATGCCAACCTCGCCGAACGGGTCGCGATGGGTATTCTCGACGGCACCTATGACCGGGCCATCCTGTGCTGCGGTACCGGCATCGGCGTCTGCATCTCGGCCAACAAGGTTCCCGGCATCCGCGCCGCGCAGACCCACGACACCTACTCGGCCGGCAAGGCCGCCACCTCAAACGACGCGCAGATCATCACGATGGGCGCACGGGTGATCGGGGGCGAACTCGCGAACGCGATCGCGGAGGCCTACCTCTCGGCCACGTTCGATCCGACGGGACGATCGGCCGCCAACGTCGATGCCATCAAGGACCTGGACGCCCGCCACAACGCAAGACCTTAGGCCGAGAGACGATCCGCAATCGTCAAGCGAAGGGCACCGTTGCAAGGTCTGTCCGGCGTTCGACCGTTCGCGCTCCGGTGCGGCGGCTTCGGCTCTACCCCATACGCATCGCGACGATCGTCGATGAACGCAATGATGGTCTGTACCGGCGGTCGCGCTCCGCCGCCGCAAGATACGCGCTGGCCTTCCTCAGGATCTCGTTGGCCTGGCGAAGCTCGCGGACCTCGCGTCCGAGCGCCTTGATCCGATCCCGCTCCTCACGTGTCGGCCCAGACCTCACACCATCGTCACGCTCGGCCCGCCGCGCCTAGGTCTGGCTCTGATAGCCTCCGAACGCGTTGATCGGGGACCATTCAGGCAGCCGCGCGGTCAGGTCGTCTGCGATCCCGGCAAACGGTGCGGCGGACCACGTGGGTCGCCCGCCGCAATAGGTCAGAAGGCTTTCAGTTCCCGCGATCGCGTCGTCCTCGATGTCTAGGAGTGGTCGGCTCAACACTGCGAGATCGGCGTACTGTCCCGGTGCCAGCCGACCCTTGCGGGCCTCGTCACCGCTAAACCATGCCGATCCGATCGCGTACAGCCACAGCGCTTCGCGCTTCGTGCGGCGATGGCGAGGAGCCATCAGGGCAGCACCGCCGACCGTGCGACCGGTGATCGCCCAGTCCAGTGCGACCCAAGGGTTGTAGGATGCCGCTCGTGTCCCGTCCGTCCCGAGCGCGAGGGGAATGCCGGCGGCTACGATGTCGGCAAACGGAGGTGCGTTCGAAGCGGCTTCCTCGCCATAGCGTTCGGCGAAGACCTCACCCGCGAAGGCCATGCGATCCTGAACGGCGATCCCGCCACCCAATCGCGCGATCCGCATCAGCGATTCCGGGGTAACGGTCTCTGCATGTTCGAAGGACCACCTGATACCCGCGAAACCAGCTCGTCCTTCTTCACGCTCATGTTGGTCTGCCTTCTCGAAAACGTCGAGGATCGCTGCGATCGTCTCGCCGTAGGTCGCGTGGATCCGAATGGGCCAGCGCGCGCGTAGCAGATGCCGGACGACGGGCAGCATGGCCGATTGCCAGTCGCCGCGTTTCGACAGGTCCGGCTTCTCCCAGAGGAAGTTCTCGGAATCGTACGGACCGAAATGCACCGCTTCGCCCACGCCTTCGACAAGGAAGCCATGGCGCAATCGTTCGGCCAGGTTGGCGTTCAGTGTCTCCTCTTCGGTGTATCGCCGCACGTACTCCAGCTCCTTGCCCGGTTCGAGCGGCGGCAGGAAGTTCGAGATGCGGATGGGCAGCAGGCCGGTATCCGCAAGCGCTCTGGTTGCGGCGTAGTTTCCGGGCCAGACGTGTCCGCCCCCTGCAAGGTCGCCTGCCGATGTGATGCCGAAGCGGGCTAGCTCACGGTAGAAGTGCTGCGCGGATGCCGCTTCCTCCTGCTCACTCGGCGGTGGGAGCTTGGCAATCACGGCATTGATGAGCGTGGCGTCCGGCTCGGCGTGGATGATCGCTCCACCGTCTTCGGTGAGTTCGTAGCGGGCCGTTTCCGTCTCGGCTGCCTCCGCTGCAGTTGCAGTGAGGCCAAGGGCGTTCACTCCGGCTGCGTTCAGGAAGGCTCGGCTGTAGAGGTAAAGGACGAGGACGGGGACGTCAGGGGCCGCCTGCGTCAGCTCGCGAGGCGAGGGGAGGCGTCGTTCGTCGAACTGTTCCGGCGACCAGCCCCCGAGCACCCTGACCCATTGGTTGCTCGGCGTCCTTTGTGCCTGCTGCTCGATCATGGCGAGACCGCGTCGCAGGCTGCGTACGCCATCCCAACGCAACTCGTGACCGTAGTAGCGAGCGCCGCGGGTGAGATGAAGATGGCTGTCGTTCAGTCCGGGAATGACCGTCCGCCCACCGACGTCGATTTCTTCGGAGCGCGTGCCCGCCGCAGCCAGGACGTCGCGACGGTCGCCGACCGCAACGATCAGTCCGTCGCGCATTGCCAAGGCTTCCGCCATCGGGCGCGCAGGGTCCTGCGTGAGAAACACACCGTTGGAAAGGATTGTGGACCTGCCGCCGACCTGCGCGGTAGCCGGACGACCAAGAGACATCGTCGATAGGGCCGCCCCGGCCCCGACCAAGAGCGTGCGGCGTGTGGGCGAGAACCGGGGCGTCACGTTACTGGTTCCCCATGGCGGCCTCGATCGCCTTCTTCGTCGCCGGGTCGAGAGCGGAATCGTGCCGAACGACGACCCACTTTCCCTCACGGTTCTCCAACGTGTCGACGTTCACCGACGAACCGAGGAAATCCAGACCCGCGGCGCGTTCGAAGACGACGAGATAGGTCGTGACGACAGCACGCTCGTCATCCCCGGACACGACGAAGTTGGCGGTCACGTGCCGCTTGTCGGTGATGAACGGACGCGACTGCTCCATTGCGGCGGCGACGCCCTCGCGTCCGTCCGCACTGCCGAAATCGCTGATGAACGTGGCGTCCTCGGAGAAGAAGCTGCTGTACAGTTGATAGTCAGCGGCATCGAGCGCGTGGTTGAGGCGCGCTACGATGCCTCTCACGGTCAGCTCGTTCTCTGCACTCATCTCGTTGGGGGCAGTGAGATAGGACATGTCCTGAGCGAGCGATCCTCCTGCGGACACGAGAGGGAGGGTGAGGCAGACGGCTA
This sequence comes from uncultured Alphaproteobacteria bacterium, assembly GCA_963799285.1. Lineage (GTDB taxonomy): Bacteria > Pseudomonadota > Alphaproteobacteria > Rhizobiales > CAWCWK01 > CAWCWK01. Next base: position 1,646,990 of record CAWCWK010000004.1, on the reverse strand, counting down.
GGATGTGTGCGATGCGCATCATGTTCTCCGATAAGGTCGGGTTTGTCGGAAATCGGTTCAGGGCGTCCTGATCCCCAGAACCGTGATCTTTGCGGGTCCGCCTTTCCAGTCCCACACGGGCGAGTTCATGCCGGAGGTCACCGCGATGAGCTGTCTGCCGGCGGGGCTGCCATCGTTCGTGTATGTGACGATCCCACCCCCGATGGGCCCGCCGATCGCGCGACTGGCCAGGAGCTTGCCGTTCACCTTGTCGAAGACCCGGAACGTGCCGTTGAGATCCCCGGTCATGACGATGCCACCGGCTGTCGGTGTCACCGCGCCCAGAAGCGGCGTCGGCGCCTTCCAGACCCACTTCACCTCGCCGCTATCGGCGTCGATCGCATTGAGCCAACCGCGGCCCTCCGACATCGGCGCCTGTTTGCCGAAGGTCTCGCCCTCGTCCTGGGGCTTGTTGCCGGACCACGGCTGGCCAAGCGAGATCGACCGAACGCTCTCGGGGTCCTTCACGGTGATCGTGGTGCACCAATCGACGGAGCCGATATAGGCCAGGTTCGTATCGGGTGAGTAGGCCGGGCCGTTCCATTGGACACCGCCCAGCGCACCGGGACAGAAGTAGGTTCCGTCCGGGGTCAGCGGCGCGTCGGCATTGACCCGTGTCGTGACGGAGCGCGTGAAGCGCTTGTTGGACGGCACCAGTGCCGCCGGCTCTCCGCCCCCCGGCGCGGCGTCGCGCGATGCCGTGGTCGCTGCTTCGTCCGACCCGTCGCCGCTTGTGGCCGCGATGTCTTCGAAGGCATGAAGGTTGCCGTCCTTCGCGCCTGCCAGAACGGTTCGCACCCCGGCTCTGGTCGTGACGACCGCCGGCGCGGCCGACGCGTCCCAGTCGTGGAAGTCCTCGGGTACCATCAGATGATGCCGTCGGTAGGTCCCGTCCTGTGCGTCGAGCACGGTGATGGAGTTCGTCATCAGGTTGGCGCCTTCCCGCAGCGACGAGATGAAATCGGGCGCGGGATTGGCGGTCGGGATGTAGACGAGACCCCGGCCTCCAGCAGCATTCGGGTCGAGGGTGTAGGATGTCCAGGACGCGCCACCGGTGATCGGCTCTCCCTCCGCAACGTTCCAGGTCGTGGGATCGCCGGCGGAAGCGTAGCCGTCCGTCGCATCGTTGGAGATGGGACTTTCGACCACGCTGAGAGTGCCGATGTTCTGCTCCTTGGGAACCAGAAAGGTCTCCCAGATCGGATCGCCGGTCCGGGCATCGAGCGCATACATGCGGCCCTTCACGCCGTAGTTGTCCCCGCCGGCATTCCCGACGAAGACCTTGCCGTCCCAGGCCGTCGGCGCGGCCGGAATGGTCTCGCCCTTCTCCTTGATCGCGATCTGCCGCTCCCACAGAAGGTCGCCCGTCGCGGCATCGAGCGCTATGACCCGGCCGTCTTGCAGACCTCGGAACAGACGGCCGTCCAGGTAGGCCGCTCCGCGGTTGACGCGCAGCGGTCCCACCCGTTCATATTCGAGGGTAGTGCGCCACGTCTCCGCGCAGGTTTCGCCGTCGATGGCGAACGTATCGAACTCGGTCGTGAAGTAGAGCGTCCCGCCGATCGCGAGGGGTCCGGTCTGGAAGGAGGTCGTCAGGCCCGTGTCGTAGGTACACAGTTCGGCCAGGCGATCGACATTCTGCCCGTTGATCTGCGCGAGCGGCGATTGCCTCTGCGACGTCAGGGTGCGGTTGTAGGCGATCCAGTCGCCATCGCTGGGAGAGGCGACATCGACTGTCGGCAGGTCTTGAGCCTGAACGAGTGTCGGAAGGGTCATCGACAGCAGAAGCATCGACATTCGGATCATGAAGCTTGCCTTCCCGATGATCCTCCAATCCCTTCGGACGGGAGGCTGGTGTGAGAAGATGCTAGCTCGGCCGGACCGGCTCGTCCTTGTATGTCGCGGTCTTACCCTTGAATAATGCAGGCGGAATGTCTGCCCACCGCCAGCGCCATCGTGCCGATCCTGGCTCATCTGCAGGCTGCCGTGCCCGGGTCGATACGCCTCCCGGCACGTGTCGCTGCGTTCGGCTCGTCGATGACGTCTAGAAACTGAACGCCAGCTTGAAATCGAAATACGTGATGTCCTCGGACGGTCCGGAATCGGCAAGAAAGGCGCCGGCATCGAAACGAGCGATCGTTGCGTTCAACGAGGTATAGTTATCGAGCGCATAGTTGGCAGTCAGTGCAAACTCCTGGCCGACATAGCGATCGTTCCCGGCAGGCATTCTGAGCGGGATCTGGGGCGGAGAGTACAGACCGTCTTCGGTCTCGACACGCCAGAATGCCTGGTAGCGACCGGTGAGGGTGAGCTTCTCGAAGGGCGTGACCGCGATGGACGGACCGATGCCGGCAACGTTGCCAGGACCTATGGGATTGGATTCACCGAAGTAGCGACCGGGAGGAAAGGGGCCTCGGAAGGTCGTCAGCAGATCGTCGCCCGGATCGGCATCGCCCGATGAGATGCCGAAACGTGAGCCGATGACGGGCGACCATGGCAGGTCATCGAACCCATACGTCACGATCCCGGCAGCAAATCCGGCGGAGATATCGGCATCCACCGGACCCGCTGCTGAGATGATGCCTCTCGCTTCGCCGAACTGGTAGCCGGCTTCGAGATCCAGGCTCCAGCCGGCATTGGGTGGCCCCCCTGTCCAGAAGCGTGTGCCGATCGTGTGGCGGCTCTCGTCGAGGGGAGCCGACTGAAACGCGTAAGTGGAGCTCTCCCGATCGAAACCGAGATAGTAGAGATCGAGATTGGATTGGGCGAGAAGACCAGCGGGGTCTGCGGAGAAGCCCCCTAAGGCGGTCGACGTGTACAGGCCCCAGAGTGCTTGATTCTCATCGACACCGTTGTCGAACCCGCCCGGGTCGTTCTCGCTGGGTCGGACGTAGAGGGCCTCGGCAACGGTGGAGCCGATGCGCGCGCGGCTGGTCAGCCCGTTGAAGTCGAACCTCACATTGGGCCCGTTGCGAATGGAAACCAGACGTCCCGCGCCGTAGTGCAGCTCCTGGCGCCCGGCACGGACGAAGACGTCCTTCGTGGGGAGGCCGAATACATCGCCGAAGGAAAGCTCGCCGAATAGCTGATGGACGTCCGGGCCATCGTCGTCGGCTGGGGAAGGCGTGAATTTGCTGCCTTCGACAGAGCCGAACTTCAGCGCTCCATAGAACCGCAAGCGATCTGCAATCGTCAGCGAAACATGGGGGTTGGCGCGGCTGTGGAACGTCGCATCGTCGCCCGGGTTGTCACCCCAACTCCCGTCGGAGAAGTACTCGAGCCCCGTTCGCCCGTCGAAACCGAGCGTAACGAATGTCGAACCGTCGTACGTCAGGGGAACGTACTTGTAGCGATCCAGGGGCTGCCGATCGGGCTCCGGTAGGCCGTCGACCCAACTCCAGTCCTCGTCGCTGCGCAGGACCGCGCGACCGGGACGTTCGGGCGTCCCTCCGATCCCGAGTTGGGGCGTGCCGGGAGAAGCGGGACGAATGCTCGCGGGCAGGGACTGTTGCGCACCGTCGGCCGCCGTTCTGGGACCGTCCATCACTTGCTGCGCATGGGCCGAAGTGCTGCTGGCAGCTACCAGGAGGATGAACGCGTAGCGATTGCGGGGGTTGGCGCGCCTTTTGGGAGCCTTTTGTTCAACATTCATGTCAGCTCCGCGTTCTGGTTCTTGCCCACGTCCACGCGTACGGTAGGGGGCGCCTAGGGATGAAGATTTGATGCTAACAATAAGTAAGCGCTTCGATGCGTCGAAGAATGCGCTGAATTGAGGGCAATCGCGGCGCCCTCGCCAACGGGATCGGGGCTGACAGTGATCGCTGGATCAGGAGCAAGAAGGGGGACGGGTCCGGCCGACGGTGCGCCCACGACTGAGGAAGGCGAGGGGATCGGCGGTTCGCGTCTCTTGGGAGGTAAAGGGCCTCTCAGCCCGCACTTCCATGAAGCGAGCGAGCTCATCGGGAAGCGCTGGACCGGTGCGATCATCCGCTCCCTCTTCCACGGAGTATCGCGCTTCAGGGAGATAGCGGACGCGGTGCCCGGCCTCAGCGATCGTATGCTCGCGCTCCGACTGAAGGAGCTCGAGCGCAACGACATCGTCGAGCCGCTGGAGGATCGAGCCGGATACAGGCTCACCCCGAAAGGCCACGACTTGCGCATGGTACTCATCGAGGTTGCCAAATGGGCGGATCGTTGGCAGCGCGAATGAGAGGCCCAATGGCGAGCCGCACCGCGGATCACATCCCCGCGAACGCGTACGGACGACGGCCCGCCGGTGAACGGTCGCGTCAATAGGGTCCAGCACGGGTTCGTTGCGATGAGCATTCGCCACCCTCCGCCATCCGGTTCGCTTTGTCGTTGAACGGCGGGGCTTTGTTCTTGAACGGGACGCGCTTGTCGAAGTCGTCGACGGCCTCGGACATCGCTGGCCCCTCGCCAGGCGACGCGGAGGCTCCTGTCAGACCGACGAACAATCAGAACTGACCAGATCAGCAATCAGCGTGCCCGGTTCCAGCACGCAGTCGCTGCAGTCGACCTGCGTTTGCCGGAGGCAGGTTCGTGTGCCTACGTGGCCATTCCGGTGATCTCTACGCTTTTATAGGAGGCGGCCTCGGCCGGAGGATCTCATTGGCCTGGCGAAGCTCGAGGACCTCGCGCTCGAGCGCCTTGATCCGATCTCGCTCCTCACGTGTCGGCCCAGACCTCACACCATCATCGCGCTCGGCCCGCCGCAGCCAGAGCCGCAGCGTCTTCCGGTTACACCCGACCTTCGCGGCCACCGAGAGTACCGCTGCGGCCCGTGAGGCGTGATGGCCCTCGTGCTCGCGCACCATCCGAACCGCGGGCTCGCGCAGCCCAGTCGGATACGCCGTGCGTCGTCTCTCGTTTCCCATGAACCCCATCCCTTCGAAAAGAGGGGCCACCGGCAACGGAGCTAAGCGTTCGACGACGGGGCCGCCATGATCATCGGAACGTTCAAGTGTTCGGTCAGTCCGTTCAAGGACGCTTTCGCGGCGGACGCCTACCTTCGACTGGCCGAGGAAGCTCCTTCCAGCGGTCGCTTTCCCTCCAGACCGCGACCCTCGGCCGTCCGCCCAAGCCTTAGCCCTGCTTGGGCGGATGCCCTGAAATCCCGGGGAAAGGAACTCGCATTATGAAACCTCCGGCGCTCAAGCCCCTCGTGGCCGCAACGCTCCTCGGTACCGTGGCGGCCGTCATGCCGGTCAGCCTGACCGGAACCGCCGCTTTTGCCCAGCAGGCCGTCCCGGTCGAGCAACAAAGCACGGCCCTGAAGAAGATCGATCCATCCAAGGCAGTGCTGGTCATGGTGGATTTCACGGACGGCCTCTACCCGGTCGTCGACACGATCGAAGTCGACGCGATGCTCAACAACGCGGTGGCGGCCGGAAAGATTGCGCAAACCTTCGACGTTCCGATCCTGGTGCTCGGGGACGAAGGCGACTTCTACGGTACCATGCACCCGCCGATCAAAGGCCTTGCCGGAGACGGTACGGTCCACAAACGCACAACGCCGTCCGCATGGGCGAGCGGCACGTTCCAGGAAGCCTTAAAGGCGACAGGACGCACGCAGGTCATCATCGGCGGTATCTCCACGGACAATTGCACCATGCTGACGTCCCTCGACCTGCTCCGCGCGGGCTACGAGGTCTATGTCATGAACGATATCTCGGGCACGGATAGCGTTCAGTCCGAGCAGGCGGCCCTCCTTCGACTGCAGGATGCCGGAGCGTCGTTCGTCTCGTGGATCATGTTCGGCTCCGAGCTTTTGACCGACTGGCGGACGCCCGAAGGCAAGGCGCTCGGCCAGATCTACGACACCCACATCAACGGCCCGTCGCCGTCCGCCTACGGCAACACCATCAACGACGCAACGGTCGGTGAGCCGAAGGAAGGTTGAACTTCGACCGCGATCCTTCGCGCCCTTGCGATCCAACCCTTCACATGACCCGTTCCAGTCATCCTCCGACCGGAAAGGGTTCATCAGCGCTTCCCGAAAGGGGTCGGCATGAATGTCCTCGTAATAGGTGCCACGGGTCAGGTGGGCCGCAAGACGGTAGAGGCCCTTCTCAAGGAAGGGCACAGCGTCACGTCCTTCGGACGATCGACCGGCAAACTCGATCCCTCTCTCCATGGCCAAACCATCCGTCAGGGCGACGTCATGAATATCAACGACGTCGATGAGGCCATGCCCGGCCACGACATCGTGGTGCTGACGTTCGGGGCTCCGCCAACGACGGAGAACATCCTCCATAAGCCGGATCTGTGCGAAGCCGGCACCCGCAATGTGGTCAAGGCAATGACCGAACACGGCATTCCCCGGCTCGTCTGCATGACGGCAATCGGTGCCGGCGACTCCGAAGGCCACGGTCAGTTCATGTTTCGCAACATTATCGAGCCACTCCTGCTCGGTCGGATCATGCAGGACCGAACCGCACAGGAGGAAGTGGTCAAGGCCTCGGACCTGCCGGAATGGGTGATCGTCCGGCCGACGGAACTGTCCGATGGACCGAGCAATGCGGTCCGCGTGATCGAAGACGTCAGTGCCGGACCGGAGCCCAAGACGATCTCTCGCACCGACGTCGGCAAGTTCCTCGCGCGTGTGGCAACCGACACTCATTGGGACGGACAGGCGATCCTCATCACCAACTGAACGATGAGGGCTGCGCTGTAGCCAACCGAATGTCGCAGCGCGGTAGAAGGACAGACGAAACGTTCAAGCGTTCGCATGTCTGGTTCAACGACCCCAGCCGCCCGTCTAAGTAGTTTCGGGAAACAGCGTCCGAACTGAAGGTGTCCTTGCAAGACGGGCGCTGCGGTCTGGACCGTATAACCGCCGCACGCTAGCCCGAGGCTGCCATCATGACACTGCCAAGCAGCGAGCTGACGCCTGAAAACTGCGTCTTCATGATGATCGACCACCAGGTCGGTCTGATGCAGTTCCTGAACTTGGTCGATCCCCTGGTCATGAAGAGCAACATTCTGGGGCACGCGAAGACGGCCGAGGCTTTCGGCATTCCCGTCGTCATCGGGTCCAGCTGGCCGCAGGGCCCCAATGGCCCGACCATGCCGGAACTTCTGGCGGTGTTCCCGGACATCGAGGTCATCGACCGGCCGTATGTGAACTTCTGGAACGACGACGCGTCGCGCCAGGCAGTGATGGCCACGGACCGCAGGAAGCTGGTCATCTCCGGTCTGGCGACCGAAGTCTGCGCCGCGTTTCCCGCGCTTTCGGCGCTGCGCGACGGCTATGAGGTCTACGTGGTCATGGATGCCAGCGCGGACTTCAATCCCTTCATTACGCAGGTCACCATGACCCGCCTGGCGGCGGCCGGTGTCATCGTCACCACCTGGGTCGCGGTGCTCGCGGAACTGGCCCGCAACACACACGAAAATGGCGCCCATATCGGCACGCTGCTGAGCCAGCACATGGGCCAGTACTACGCCGCGATGAACACCTTCCTCGGTGTCGCCGAGAACGCGAAGGCGGTGGCGGAGACTGTCGGCCTGACCGGGAACCCTCCCATCGGTTGAGGGAGAACCGCCGCGCCTTGGGGATGAGACGGATCGAGAAGGAAAGACCACTCGTGCAATTCTACTCCGAGAGAACCATTCCCATCATCGGCCCGGTCGTCCTGCTCCCGCAGGCGGGTTCGGTGACGGGAGGGTCGAAGCGCCCGGTCAACTCCTTTGCCATCCTGCGCGAAGGATGGTCGATCCTGTTCGATGCCCCCTTCTCCTGGGTCATGGAAGCCGTCGAGCAGCTCGCACGGGACGGGCATCCGCCCGAGGCGCTCGTGCTTTCCCACCGGGACCTTGCAGGGTCCGGCGACGCATTCGAGGAAATGGTGGAGCGGTTCTCGATCCCCATCCTGCTCCACCCGGACGACTGGCAGGAGGACGCGCCGCGCAAGCTGACGGTTCCGCTCCACGATCCCATGGAGAGCGCGGCTCTCGCTGAGGCGGGAGCGAAGGTCATTCGCATTCCCGGGCACTCTCCCGGATCCATCATGCTCCATCTGGAGGATAGTGGAGGGATCCTGCTTGCCGGCGACAGCGCGGTCGCGCCGGGTCCGGAACAGTCTGATCAGACGCCGCGCCTGGAACGTCCTCTGAAGGCGGACGAGGACGATCGTTTCCTCACCACCTGGAAGAAGCTGGTGGGTTCCCTGCCCCTGGCCGCCGTCCTGCCCCTGCACGGCCAAACCTACCTGCGCCAGGACGTCGGGGACGCCGCCTTCGACAAAATCGTTTCCAACATCTGGGAGGGGTCCGAGATGAACCCGCGCAAGCCATGAATATTTCCCGTCGTGATTTGATGCTTGGCAGCACCGGAGTGGCTTGTGCAGCCGCGCTGGGCGCGGTCCTGCCCACGTTCGCCCAGAGCTCGCCGTCCATGAAGCGGGCCGATCCAGATTCGATCTACGGATTCGGTGTCCGCAAGGATGCGCACACGCTGACCGAGTTCAGCGACGACGTCGTCATGTACCGCGAGGCGGTGGCCCATATGCGCAAGCTGTCGGAGGCCAACATCTTCGATCCGCTTGGCTGGGCACAGCACTGGATCCATCATTCCATGTTTTGCGCGACGTCCGATTTCGACCGGCAGATCCACTACGGCTGGTACTTCTTGCCTTGGCACAGGGCCTATCTCGCCAATCTGGAACAGAAGATCCGGGTTCAGCTCAACGAGCCGTCCTTCGCGCTTCCCTACTGGGACTGGACACGAAACCCGACCATCCCGGCTTGGTATTTCGGCACCGACAACGCGCTTTCGAACTCGACCCGATACCAGTCGCCGACCGACGAGATCCCGGCGGATTTCGTGGAGGTCGGGCCAGCGATACGCGCGCGGAACTGGAAGCAGTTTCTTGGGCTCCCCCGGCGCAAGGGCGACCTTCAGGTGGAAGGCACGCTCGAGCAGAGCGTCCACAACTGCGTCCACAACTGGATCGGCGGCAACATGGCCAGCTTCGACGGAGCGGGCGACGATCTCCTGTTCCAGAGCCATCACGGCCAGGTCGATCGGCTATGGGAAAGCTGGCTCGCCGGGGAAGGGCACGTGAACCCCACCGACCAGGCTTGGCTCGACCATCGCTTCGGCTTCTTCGGCAGCGATGGATTGCCGACCGCGATCCGCATCGGCGACCTGCTCGACACGCGAGCTCTCGGCTACGCGTTCGACCGCACGGACTTCCGTCACACGCTGACACCGCAGAACCGCCCTCGCTTCCAAGGCGGTGGTCGGGAACTCGCGACCATCATAGCCGACGAGAAGCTGCTGGCGAATATCGAGCAGGTCCGCGCGGGCCGGGGAACGAAGCGCGTTTCCGTTACCTACGACCGCATCAGCCTACCGACGCACCCTTATCACCACCGCCTGTTCTTCGTGGAAGACGGCGGAGCAGTCGGTGATCTGAATGCCCACTACGTGGGGACACACAACATCCTGCCGGTTCCCGATCTCGAACGGGGCCTCGAAGGCCGCGTCACCAGCCAGGTCGAGATCGACCTGGACGCGCTTGATGCGTTCGCTGCCACCGGTCGCGTGAGGGTCGTCGGGGTCGGCGTGCCGCTGAAGGGCCGCAAGACCGACACCGACGCCGTCCCCTTTCAGAACGTCAGGCTCGTCTTCGACGACTGACCAGCAACGGAGCCCCATCCATGAGGCATTCCATTCGAACATTTGTCGCAAGCGTTGCGATCGCGATCACACCGTTCGTGGTTCTACCGGCCAGTGGCGCCGATACGCCGGACCCGGAGAACATCGCCGCCGTCGATCACGTCGTCGTGCCGTCCGGCACCTACATCAACGATATGACCCATACACAGCTCTACTGGCGTGTCAGGCATGCGGGAATGGCGGGCTATGCCGGACGCATGGACGATCTCACCGCGACCCTGCAGTTCGATGCGGACGATCCCTCCAAGAGCACCGTGGAGATCGCCGTGAAGGCGAACTCCGTCGACACCGGATACGAGCCTGGCGAACGGGACTGGGACCAGGAACTGGCGCAGCGCGAGGACCTCTTCAATGCCTCCGCCCATCCGGAAATGACATTCAAGTCTACCGAGGTCGAGATGACCGGTCCGCGCACCGCGACCGTGCGCGGTGACCTCACGTTGCTGGGTAATACCCGGCCCGTGATGTTCGATGCCACCTTCAACGGCTCGTTGGCGGAGCATTTCCACTTCAAGGTCCCGATGCTCGGCTTCTCCGCCAAGGGCACGTTCGATCGTACGACGTTCGGCCTCGACTACGGCGCAGGCGTCGATGTCTCCTCGGTTGTCGAGATCGAGATGGAGATCGAGTTCATGCTCAAGAATTAGCGGTTTCGACTGCCCTTCCGAACCGGACGAGCAGTCGGCGCACGAAAGGTTGCACACCTACGCTGTCGAACGCAGCACACGAAAGGCCTAGTCCCATGTCAGTTCCCCGTCTCTCGATGCCCCTCCGGCGTCGCACGTTTCTCGCGGGCGCCGCAGCCACGTCCGCTCTGGCCGTGACGCCGCTCTGGGCTCAATCCGCAGCCACACCGGACACCATCCTCACCAATGGGCGCATTCTCACTCAGGACCCGTTCAAGCCCCAGGTTCAGGCGCTCGCCATGCGCGACGGACTGGTGGTCGCGAGTGGATCCAATGACGAGATGGAAAGCCTGCGCGGAACGACGACCACGGTCTACGACGCGGGCGGTCGCACCGTCATTCCCGGCCTTAACGACAGCCACATGCACCCCACCCGGGGTGGGCGCTTCTATGCGACCGAACTGCGCTGGGACGGTCTTCGGTCGCTGGAGCAAGGGCTGAATATGATCGCCGCGGCAGCGAAGAAGACGCCGAAGGGCCAGTGGGTGCGGGTGATCGGCGGATGGTCGCCCTACCAGTTTGCCGAGCGCCGTATGCCGACGCCGGCCGAGCTCACCCGCGCCGCGCCCGACACGCCGGTCTACGTGCTCTTCCTCTACAGCCAGGGCTTTCTCAACGCGGCTGCCGTGAAAGAGCGGGGCATCACACCCGATACGGAAGTACCGGCCGGCACTGCCTACGAGTTCACCGAAGACGGTGGCGCGATCATCAAGGGCGAGCCCAATCCGGACCTGCTCTACGCGACCATTGGCGCGCTACCCTCCCTGTCGGAAGCCCATCAGGTGCTCTCGACGCGGCACTTCTACCGCGAGCTGAACCGGCTGGGCCTCACGAGCATCATCGATGCCGGCGGCGGCGGGCACACGTTCCCAGACAACTATGTCGGAACGGACGCGCTGGCTGAAGACGGCACGCTGCCCATCCGCATCTCCAGTTACCTGTTCCCGCAGAACAAGGGGGCTGAACTCGCGGAGTTCTTCAACTGGACCGAGAACTGGGCCGCCGGGGTGAACCGGGCCAAGGGTCTGGAGAACGGGTACACTGTCGAAGGCGGCGGCGAGTTCCTTGCTTGGGCCGCCGGCGATTTCGAGAATTTTCTGGCCGAAGCCCCGGATATCACCGACCGCGAGGGATGGAACACGCAGCTCATGGATGTCACGCGCCACCTTCTCCAGGAAGGTTGGCCACTGCGTATCCACACGACCTACGATGAGTCCATGAACCGGGTGCTCGATGTGTTCGAAGAAGCGCATCGTCTTGAACGCGCAAAGGGACGCCCGGGTTTTGCAGGCATCCGGCTGGCCTTCGACCATGCCGAAACCGCCAAGCCGGACACGCTGAAGCGGATCAAGGCACTGGGTGGCGGGATCGCTTCTCAGGCTCGCATGGCTTACGCCGGCGAATACTTCCTGGAGCGCTACGGTGAGGATGCGACACGAAACGCGCCGCCGCTGCGCGACTTCATCGAAGCCGGTCTTCCGCTCGGTCTGGGCTCGGATGCCACGCGCGTCGCCAGCTATAATCCTTGGAACACCCTCTATTGGGCCACCACCGGCAAGAGCATCGGTGGAACCCAGCTACACGGCGAGCGGCATCAATTGAGCCGCGAGGAAGCACTCTACTATCACACCGTGGGTTCCGCCTGGTTCAGTCAGGATGAGAACGTCAAAGGCAGGCTTGCTCCCGGGCAGTATGCCGATCTCGCGATCCTCGACCGTCACTACCTGGAAGTGCCGGCTGAAGAGCTGCTGGACGTCACCAGCCTCCTGACGTTCACCGCTGGCAAGCCGGTGCACGGGTCCGGTCCGTTCGTCGGCGCGGTCGCTCCACTCGATCCGATCCAGCCCGACTGGTCCCCGGTTCGCGACTATCCGGGCTACCGCCGCTAGGTACTGTCAGAAGGACGATGGATGGATGAGCCTGCGGCCATAACGATCATAGCGGGGTGACGTCACGATCGATGGCAGACAACACAAGTCGTTGCCGGACTCGTCGCTCGGGGCGGATCCCTGGCAGCTGGAAGCCATCAGGTCTACACGTCATCGCTTGCACAGAGATGGCGAACGCTTGAACGCAGCGGCTGTTCTGTCGCCAAGACGCTTGGAAAACTTCTCATTTGTAAGTAGCGTCTTTCAGTTAGGGCCATCGGGGTACTGCGTATCGTGGGAGGTCGTTTGGGAGGTCGGTCAGGAATGGACTCAAAACCCGGTGCGGCGGAAACCGTAGTCCGAGCGCATGATCTCCTTTTTGCGATAGAGTGTATCTCTTCGTTCGCGCCCTCGAGAGCGATTGTGCGCGTGTGTGGCCTCGTCCGCCGCGGTCACGCACCTCGTCGCCAAGGGGGTCGAATGGTCGCTCAGCCAAACCGGTGGAAGGCGGATCGGTCGTGACCGAAGAGCAAATATTCCGCAACGACGTCGGCGATCCATGGATCTCCCGCATCCTGACTCCGCGCGGACATGTTTGCGAGTCGAGCGGCATCTCCATCATGGCCATGCCGCCTGGGAATGCAGACCTCACTCTGTCCAGACTGCCGACAACGTTAAATGTGATCCCAAATCGCAACAGCGCAAGCGTGGACAGATTGGCGGTGAACGGAACGCCGATCACCACGTTTGCATCGGAGACTTCCGGCCTCGACATCTATGCATCGGGCGCGGACTTCGAAATTCGATCTACGAACCGTTACTGGGAGTGTCTTGTTCAGATCACCGACGCAAAGTTGGACATGATATCGGCCGAGTCGATAGACGGTCGAACCAAAGGGGACCGAGCGTTCGCGAGCCGTGTCGACCGGGCCGCGAACCTGCTGGGCCAGATGGCGATCGATCATCTCAGATACGGTGAGATCGACCGCATCTACCTCGAGGGTATCGGCCTCGCTATCGCGGCAAAGGGCCTCGCGCTGTTCGCGGAAGCCGGCGTGGAGGTCACGACGGCCGGCACCGACGCCCGCATCTCGCGTGCCATCGATTTCATCGAGGCAAACCTCGGCAGATCGTTCGGGGTCGCCGACTGCGCCTCAGTCGCTGGCATGAGCCCGTCGTGGTTCGCGCGCTGCTTCCGCGATGTCACGGGTCGACCCGTCCACACCTACGTACGCGACCGGCGGCTCGAGCGCGCGCGAAACATGATAGAGAATTCGACCGACAGCTTGGCCATGATCGCACACGAGTTCGGTTTTTCGGACCACGCACACATGACGCGCCTTTTCTCGAAACGCTACGGCATGTCTCCGAGCCGATGGAAGGCAGAGAGGTCATAGACGGAACATGAGGTGGCACAGTCGTAGAAATGCTGAGTAGCCTCTTATCTTTGACAGTATTCGATTTGCCCTTGTCGCTCGCTCGATAGTTTAGAAGATCGTTAGTGAGCTGGCATTCGACCGACAACCTAGTCTTCCGATGCAGCATAACCAAGGGGAAGGGGAGCACGACCCCTCATGCGGGGTGCATGGGCGGCGCATCGGCGCCGTCCGGCAGTGTTGCCGACTGCACGTCTGTGACCGCGACATCGGCCAGCGTGAGACCACCGACGCCGTTCCCCTCGGTGGCGTGGAGGCGCAGGCGATAGATTCCGCGCCGAGCTCGAACCCGCTTACGAGGTCGCCATAGGCGGACGAGCCAGCATCCGCGTCGAGGCTCTCGATCCGGCATTCTAGTCGCCGCGACGGCGCTTGAGCACGATCTGACGGTGGTTACGCGCAACGTCCGGCATTTCGCGCCGACCGGGGTCGCCTAAACGACCCCTCGAAGCATAGCCGCGATCGCCGGCGGTCGCGTCCCCGGTCTGACGGTCGATGAACCCGCCGCATCCGGCGGGTGCTGATCGACCCATGCTTCTAGAAAAAACAGCCCACACCAGCCCGCCCAAGCAGAACCGCCGATGGGATCAACGTGCCGTCAGGCGGCTGAGCGCATCCGCTCGGCTACCGGGCGCAGCTCGCGGCGGATGCGCTCGGCCCGCTCGTCCGCCCTCGGGACGTGCGCGTCCGATCCGGCTAGGTCGTGTGCGTCCGCCTCTCGCACAGGCGACGCGGCGACCGATGCGGCAGGGGCCGGGGTGGCGAAGCAGTCGAGCCATTCCGTCGCGATGGTGGCTTCCAGCGCGTCGGCCTCCTCGACCAGGCAGTAGATCGACACCTCGAACACCAACTTGCCCAGCTCGCTGGTCCTCACCCGCACGCGCGGCTCGGGGCCTTCGTCCTCCGAGCCCGTGCGCAGGGCGGCCATGGAATGGAAGCGCGCGGCGCGCTCGCGGTCGCCGGCGCACGCCTCCTCTGACATGCGGCGAAGTTCGCGCAGCGCCTCGCTCGGTCGCATCTGATGCTCGAGCGTCAGGGCGAAGCGGTGCGGGGCGTAGCGCCGCGGTCCCGCCTCGATCCGCACGGCCTCGGTCAGAAAGGCGGAATTGGGAAGCACGAAGGTACGCCCCGTACCGCGATGGCCGGCGCCCGCGTGCGAAAGCTCCAGAAGCGTGGTCGAGAAGAGGCCGTGGTCGATCACCTCGCCGTGCAGGCCTCGCACCGAGATGCGGTCGCCCACCCGGAACAGATGGCCGCCGACCCGCAAGACGGCGCCCGCCGCGCACATGATCAGCTCCTTGGTAGCGATCACCAGCGCCACCATCACCGCGGCGAGGGACAGGACCACGGTCTGAAGCTGGCTTATCCACAGCGCGAGCAGCGCTACCGCGAGCAGGCCGTTCAAGGCGACGCGCATGCCGACGCGGCGGCGGTGGCGTTCCCCGCCCTGCACGCGGCCGACCCAGAGCCGCTCCGCGAGGAACCTGACCGCGCCGATGCAAACGATGACCCCGACAGACAGGACGAGCCGTTCGAGCGTCTCGGTCTCGAACGAGGGAAGCGACGACGATGCAAAGGACATGCCGCGGGTCATCCGTGTTGCGACGATCGGGTCCCGGCGCGAGCGGCGCGCGGGACTGTGACCGCTGCGCTCCGTTCGTGACGGATTTGCGCCTTTTCCCTCATTTGTCGTTCACGAATTGATAACGTCGCCAAGACGGTGTTCACGGCTCTCGAGCGACCCCGCCGCCGGAGGCCCGTTGCAGGCCCGGTTTGCGGACGCCCTGGGCTTTCGCGCTGTCCTTCCCTTGTCTTCAGACCTGCTGCCCTGTGACCAGCGCTTCGGCCATCGTATAGGCCTCTTGCCGGGGCGGAAGGTCCGATGCCGAAGGCGCGTTTGACGGAGGCGCGCCTCGCCACCGCTGCGCCGCAAGGGTTGGCGAAACGGGTAAAGAGTGCAAACGGCCAGAAGCATAGGGCCTTTTTCGAACCCGCCAACGGCGAAACCTGGCCCGCCTTTCCATCATCCCGGTCGATACGACACCGCTCGACATACCGTTCCACCAAGCGGCATCTTATGCGCCGCCCGGGCCGAGCGCTGGCGACGCGAGAACGCGGTCGTGATCGCTGAATGCAACGCTATCGTGGAGCGGAGCGGCGTTCCGCTGCGCAGCGCCAGCACGTTCTGACCGTGTCCGGAGGAGCGCCGAACTGCCGCGCCAATATAACTCTATGTGGACGAGGTGAAGAGCGTCCTCACGGGGAGGGGCGCGACCTTACGCGCAGGCAGCCTTTTCGAAGCCTTGCCGGTTTGCCATCGGGCAATACCCAGGCAGAGTAACCCCTTAGAAAAGGAAGCTGTCCGCATCGAGATCGGACGCAGACACACCGCTCAGCGTCAGCATGCCGCCGCCACCGAGGTCGATCGTCGCCTGCCCCGAACCGTCCTGCCCAATACGGCCGAGGATGTCGGACGCCGTTGTCAGGTCGCTCGCGGTGAGGTCCAACTTGTCCGTGCCAGCTTCGAACCCGAAGAGGGTGTCGGACCCGTTGGAGAGCACGCTGGCATATACGTCGCGCGCGCCGTCTCCCGCGCCAAGGAAGATCACGTCGTCGCCCGACCCTCCATAGAGCCTGTCGGCGCCCGTGCCGCCATAGAGGACGTCATCGCCTGCGCCGCCGCCCAGCACGTCGTCGCCGGCGCCGCCGCCCAGCACGTCGTTGCCTGTTCCGCCGAAGATCTGGTCGTCGCCGAGACCGCCCGAGACCACATCGTCGCCATCGCCGCCCATGGCCGTGTCGTCGCCATCGCCGGCGAAGAGGCGATCGTCGCCCGATCCGCCATAGAGCGCATCGTCGCCGTCCATCGTCGCCAGAGTATCGGCGCCCGCACCGCCCATGATGGTATCGGTCCGGTCGCTGCCGGTGAGGGCGTCAGCGGCAGCGGTGCCGGTCAAGGCGGGCGAGGCCGCGGCGATCGGGTCTGCACCATCGCTCCGCCCGCCGCCCACGGCCAGCGTCGGCCCGGCGGGCGTGTAGACGATGGCGCCGGAGCCATCGTTCGAGAACTGGCCGGCGAGCCCACCGGCGACGTTTACAGTGAAGGCCGGTGCGCCATCGGCCAGCGTGATCGAGAGGGCATCGCCGTCATAGGTCACGCGCGTGGCCGCGCTCGCGCCCATGACGAAAAGCCTGTCGCCGACGCCGAAATCGGCGATCGTATCGCCCGCGATCTCCGCCGCCGTTCCGGTGAAGAGGTCGGCGCCCGCACCGCCATTGAGGGTGTCGCCACCAGCGCCACCCGCGATCGTGTCGTCGCCGGCGCCGCCATCAAGCCAGTCGGCATGATCACCGCCAACTAAGACGTCGTCACCGGCTCCGCCGAAGACGACGAAGGCCTCGACATCGGTGAAGGTCGAGACGGATCCGCCTTGCATATAAACGGCCGTCTGGCCGGATACCGCAAATGTCGCGGCGTCCGCCATACGCGTCGGGGAGGGGCCGATCGAGGCCGTGTCGAAACCCGAACCGCCATCGACGACGTTGCGGCCGAAGCTGGCGAAGAGGCTGTCGTCGCCGGCCCCGCCGAGGAGCGTGTCCTCGCCGCCAAAGCCGAAGAGCCTGTCGTCGCCGTCCGATCCGCGAAGGATGTCGGCCGCTCCACCGGACGTCTGCGTGCCCGAGATGTTCATGACCGTGTCCCTTACGCGATACCCATAGCGATCATGAACCTTGACGGCCGCAACGGCAATAACGTCAACGTCTCGGTAACGTTAATTCAGTCCTAATGGTAAACGAGTGGTCGATTTGGGCGTGCGAGGACATTCGAAGACCTCTCCCTCGCCCGTTCCCACGGCGAATGTTCACGGGATCGACTGGCGACATCTATAGCGGGGCCTATCGGGGCAAAGCCAAGCGAAGGATCCGAACTGCATCCTTAGGTAGCAAAGAGCGCGCCGATGCGCCCAGGACGCATGGAATGAGTCGCGATGCGCGTTTGGGGTCGCTCCGCATCAACCCATTCACCGCTTCAATAGCCAACAAGGCTAATCGTATATCTTCAAAAGAGCAGACGCTCCATGGTTAAATCCAGTAGTCGTGCGACTTTCCGAATCGGTAAAGCTAATAAAACCTTGTTCGAATAGATAGAGACTAACCAACAACCTTAGGGCGATCTCAGCCTGCCGTCCGCACAATGAACCCCAGAAAAGGCGCCGGGGCGGCGCCGTGATTGCGGGGCTGTTTCATGTGCGTTCTCTGTCAGGCATCGGGGCATCCCCGCATCGATCACATCGGGGCGAACACGGAGGCAACGGGCTCGGGAACAGCGCAGCTTGGGTCCGCTTCGCTGGCGCAGGCGATCGACAACCTGCAGACGTCCTGGACGCACGAGGCCGACCCCAGCCCGATCAAGTGGTCCGGCGGCACGATCCGCTACGATATCCTCTCCGGACCCGTCAGCGGTGGCGCGGAAGGGGCGGGCTTTCAGGCGCTCTCGGCCATCAAGGCCGGCGTCGCGCAAACCGCGTTCGAACTCTGGGACGACCTGATCGCCGTCGACATCGCTGAGGGACAGGGCGCCGCCCTCACCATCGCCGAGAGCGCGACGACCGCCGGCGGCGGCACCTATGCCAGCTACAGCTTCTACTATGACGGTATCCGGAACGGCGTCGACCGCTTCAAGGACGTGGGCATCTGGCTGAACTCCGGCTGGTCGACCCACAACGAGGACGCCGACATGACGACGGGCTCCTATGGCAGCCTGACCTACCTGCACGAGATCGGCCACGCCCTCGGCCTCAGCCATCCGGGCACCTACAATGCGGACCAGGCCGGGCCGATCAACTATGCCAACTCGGCCGAGTTCGCCGAGGACACGCGCCAGTTCACCGTCATGAGCTATTTCAACGCCGGCTCCGGCGGGGGTGCCGACCATCGCGGCGCCGACGGTCAGATCGTCTTCGCCCAGACCCCGATGCTGCTCGACATCGCCGCCATCCAGGATCTCTACGGCGCCGACATGACGACCCGCACGGGCGACACCACATACGGCTTCAACGTCTCGGGCCTCGCCGGCCACGAGGCCGTCTACGACTTCACCCGCAACGACGAGCCCGTGCTCACCCTCTGGGACGCCGGCGGCATCGACACGCTCGACGTCTCGGGCTTTGCCGACAACACGGTCATCGACCTCAATGCCGGCGCCTGGTCCTCCGTCGGTGGCATGAGGGAGAATATCGCGATCGCCCACGGCGCGACGATCGAGAATGCGCGCGGCGGCTCCGGGTCCGAGACGATCATCGGCAACGCGGCCGGCAACAGGCTCTTCGGCGGCGCCGGCGCGGACGACCTGCGCGGCGCGGACGGCAACGACACGCTCTTCGGCGGGAACGACGCCGCCTCCGATACCCTGAACGGCGGCACCGGCGACGATGCGCTCTACGGCGGCGCCGGCGCCGACACGCTGCAAGGCGAGGCCGGAAACGACGTGCTGGGCGGGGGCCTCGGCTCCGACGCCATCTGGGGCGGGCGCGGCCACGACACCATCTTCGGCGGCGGCGCGCCCGGCGACGACCATCTCGACGGCGGTGCTGGCAACGACGTCGTCTGGGGCGGCGGCGGCACGGACGGGCTCTACGGCTGGCAGGGCGACGACCTTCTCGGCACCGGCTCGGGCGACGATCGCGCCGTGGGCGGCGAGGGCGCCGACACGCTTTATGGCGGAGCGGGCAACGACACGCTCGAAGCCGGCACCGGCGCCGACCTCGTCTACGGCGGCGCCGGCAACGACATCATCGATCTAGGCACGAACGATGGCGCTGCCGACACGTTCGTCTTCCAGCAAGGCCACGGACACGACACAGTGACCGGCTTCGAGACCGGCATCGACACGATCGATCTGAGCGCGATGAGCATGGCCAAGGCGGACATCCTCGCAAACATCACCGACACCCCGACCGGGATCAACATCACCCTCGCCGACAACGCCTCAATTACGATCGAAGGGATCACCCGGGATGCCATGACCGATGGGCTGCTCGTGTAGGTGGCCGATCGCCAGGCAACCGCTGTGTTTCTTCAAGAGAGCGGCTGCCCGGCGGACCAGAGTGCCGGAACGGACCCCGTCGAACCCTAGCATGTGCCAGAGCGAATAAGAGTCCGATGAGAGACCGCTTGCCGACGAGGCGCTTCGGACCGAGCGCTCGAGGCTCCAGGACTTCAGCGACAGCTCGGTCGACACCCTCTGGGCGATCGACGGGGATCTGTGCTTCACCTTCTATTCCAACCGTGATTCCGGCGATGGCGGCGCCGGGCCCTCGGCCTTGTCATCGATCCGGGCGAGGTCGCCATGAAGGCCTATTCCCCCGAACGCATCAACGTCGTGATCGGGCGGGATCGCCGGATCGAACGGGTGTAGTGCGGGTGAGCGGACGGGCGGCCATGCTTGTGAAACGTTGATCATGGGACGCTCTGGTACGTCTTCGCTTGCCGGGTTTTAGCTACGCTACCGGGCCGCTGCGCCGCCCATCTCTTCTCCGATGGCTGCAGCGACGACGCTGTCGACAGCCCGCTGAATGTCATCGGCGACGGGGCGAGCCTCACTGAGCGCATAGAGCTCGACCAGCGCGGCCGGGTTACGGTGGGCCACGAGGGTCCGGCCGGTCTCGTCCTCCAGGACGAGCACGCGCACCGGCAGATCGAGCGCCACGACGGGGTTGTCGCGCACGAGCCGTGCATTGCGCGCGAAATGGTCGAAGACGAGGACCGTGGTCGGCCGCACCGCCTCGCCGACGGACGCCGCATTGGCCGCGAAATCCGTATCGACGTCGATGAGGACGCCATCCTGCGAGCGGAAGCGTGCAATGATGCGCTCGAAGCGCGCGATGGTCTCGTCGAACGCATAGGGCGAGACGTGGAGCACGACGTCGCTGGGCGCGGCCGGAAGGTCGCCCTCGGCTGGCGCCTGCGCCCTCGACGGCATGACCACCAGCGCCGCCGTGGCGAGAAACGCGAGGACGATCGCGGTGACGGCCGTACGGACATTGCGTGTTACGATCATAGCGGGTGTGCTCGTTCGGGTGAGGTCGGAGGGCGCGAAGCGGGTATGGCCCTAGCCGGCCTGGGTCGTCGCGCCCACGGCGGGCCGGAAGGCCAGGGCGGTGCCGTTCAGGCAGTGGCGCTTGCCGGTGGGCTCCGGTCCGTCGTCGAAGACGTGTCCGAAATGCCCGCCGCAGCGCGAGCAGTGGACCTCGGTCCGCGGATAGATCAGTTCCAGGTCGAGCCGGGTCCCGATCTGCGCCTCGTCGATCGGCGCCCAGAAGCTCGGCCAGCCGGTTCCGCTGTCATACTTGGTCTCGGACGGATAGGCGGTTTGGCCGCAGCCGGCACAGGCGAAGAGACCCGTACGTGCCTCTGCGTTCAGCGGACTGGAGAAGGGGGGCTCGGTGCCACGCTCGCGCAGCACGTAGAACTGCTCGGGCGTGAGGCGTTCGCGCCATTCGTCGTCCGACAGGGCAATATCGAAGGCGCCCTCGTCCGAGCGCCATCGCGACAGCGCCCAGCCGCCGGCAGCGGCGCCGGCGACACCGACCGCGCCGGCCCATAGCAGACGCCGCCGCGACGGTCCGCGCCGATATCGAGCGCGTGTCCCGGCCGGGCTGTCAGGGTCCGTCGCCATTGCGGGTCTCCTCGTCCAGCTGCGTTTTGCCGGGTTTGACGCGGCGTCTGGCCCGAGCGTTCGTATCCTTCGCCCGGGCCGGGTTCGGCAGGCTAGCCGCACTCGAAGATCGAGTTCGTGATCGCGCGTTCGGCGTTCTCGTCATTGATGAAGTCGCTCGGGTCGACATCGCACAGATCCGTCATGCGCATGCGGAAGAAGCCGCCCTGCGGATTGCGGAAGACGACGAATCCGCCATCCGCGCCCAGGGTCTCAAGGTCGGTCGCCCCGCTGCGCGCGCTGCGCATGGAGACCTGTGTGCCCGACTCGTCGACCGTCAGGCGCTGGCTCTGGGCGTGTGCCGTTCCGCTGAGCATGGGTACGGTCAGTATGGCCAGCGCGGCCGTGGTGGTGGCAAGCGTCTTCATGTCTCGTTTCTCCTCGTGGGGACGTTGGCAAAGCCAGTTCCGATCCAGTCGGGGTCCAATCTGAAGCGGATCGGGCTGGGCGGTTCTCGCCGGCGGGATGCTGTCGGCGATCTCGTGGGAGGGGGAGCCCTCCGGCAGGCGGGGCCTGTCGATCGGGACTCCTCCGGTCAGGTCTCGTCGTCGTCGGGCGCGACCTTGCCGATCGTCTCGAGCAGGGCGAGCAGTTCGTCGGCGCTCATGCGTAGTGGACGACCCGCCTCGTCGGCCAAGATGACGTCCTCGCCCTCGCGTCCCACCACCGTCACGGCCATGGGACCCTGTGCAGGCGCCGGATCGGCCGCGGCGTCCGCGACCGTGGCCTCGTCGACGCCATCCATCGACATGGCGTCGGTGGTCGAGGACGCCGGCGCGGCGGCGACCGATGGGTCGAAATGCCCGATGTCGGGCGCGGCGTCGGCCAGCCGCAGGTAGCCCAAGACCCGATTGTTGCGGTCGGGGTCGAGCACCAGCATCTCGCCCTCGTAGACGTTGAACTCGGTCAGCTCGGCGATATTGGTAAAGTGCGAGATGATGAGGAGCGGCCCGGGAAGCGGCTCTTCGTCGGTCTCGCCATCCTGGCGCGCGTTCCAGTCCGCGATCCTCTGGCGCAGCGGCGTCACGGTCTCCGCGCCCTGCGAGGACAGGAGCAGGTTGATCCCGTCGTCCCATTCCAGCGTCGTCTCGCGACGCGCGGAGTTCGGATGGGCGCGCAGGCCGGCCAGGAAGTTGCGCGTCGTGTCCTGGTTGCGGCACCACCGAGACGAGACGATGTGGGAGGGGACGATGCCGCCCTGCGCCATGACGTGGCTGAGAGCGCGCATGTCCTCGCGGCCCTGGACGGTCATGACGCGTTGACTCGAGCAGTCCTCGGGCTCGACGTCGTCGCGATCGAGGAAGGACCAGTCGGTCGGCCCATGGCGCATGAGGAGGACAAGGTCCGGCCGCTCGCGGATCTGGCCCAGCAGGCCGCGCGGCTCGAAGAAGACGCGGGCCTCGTCCGCGGCGGCCGCGATCTCTTCCACCGTCGCCTCGGCATCCATAACGACGCGCTCGCCGATCGTTTGCGGCGCGCGTGCCTCGGGCGTGATGCGCGTCGAACGCAACAGGTCCGGGTCGACGATGAACTCCTCCTCGCCAACCGACTGCATCATGTGCTGGGCAGAAGCCGGCGTGATGACGGGGGCAAGGAGCAAAAGGGTTCCAGCCGTGATGCTCCGAAGGGTCAAGGTCATCGTTCTCTCCTTCGAGGTCTGGACGCAAGTGCAGAGCTTTTAAACGACAGGCGTAAGATCACGCCCGCTCTTGTCCGACTTCGATGCCGAAACGTCTTGCATATAAGGATCGATCTTTTGCAGATTTCGGTCGTCAGCCGCGCGAGACCGGGCGTTGATGACGTTCCCCCTCGGATTGAGGACGAGGCGTTACCACTGTTCTGGCGAGAGCGTGTCTGAAACATCGAAGCCGCCGCCGTCCGGTCTCAGAACCGCAGCTTCACCCTCTTCGAGCGCGACGCATGCGACCTCCGCGATGTTCGAGCCGAGCGAGACGATCACGCAGTTGTTGCTGATGGCAGGCGGCGTCGCGCCCTTCTCTGGCAGGAAGGCGACGCGCTCGGCTGGTCCATCGGCGTCCGATAGCAGGCCGGGATCCCGTCGGGGCTTCTGTAGGATCGTGCGCTAAGGGCTGACGGCGTCGGATTGGACGCTGGCCTGGGGATCGGTTCGGTCCGCGGCGTCGCGCAGGGCGAGTTCGCGGTAGACGGTTGACCGGTCAGACCGACCTGGGCGGCGGTCTTGGCTGCACGTCGACGGGCGACTTTCGGATCGCGTGTGCGACGCCGGATCTTGGAACGCCCTTCGGCAAGTCCAAGGCGCCTCCGCCAATAGTAGACCGCGCCGCGTCTAGTGAGGTGCGCGAGCCTCTGCATGCATGCCCCTGTGAACCAGGCATGTAACCCAGTTGGAGCAATTCCTGGCCGCGACGGGCCAATCCGGAACGATCAGAGAGGCGTGGGAGCGATTGGCTGGGGAACCTGGACTCGAACCAGGACCGACGGAGTCAGAGTCCGCTGTTCTACCATTAAACTATTCCCCAGCAGGACGGTCGCGTCGAAGGCGGGCCGTCTTGCGGTGGCGGGGTTATAGGCCGAGGTTTGGATGGGTTTCAAGCCGGTTTCTTCGATCATGGCTCGCGGCGTGTGATCGGCCTTCCTTTACCTTTGAAGAGGCTCGGGCAATGATGGCTCCAAGCCCTGGTCCCGGGCCGGCGTCCCGTCGGCCGGACCAGCGAGATGTATGGGTTTTGCGTTGAGCGAGAGTCTCAAATTTAATGGGATGGCCCCAGATTGGCGGGCCCCGCAGGGGGCTGCCCGCGGTCGCGGGGCCGGACGGCATAACGTCGTCGCGCAGTCCCGCCATCGGGATCTCTACGCCGCACTCGATCTTGGTACGAACAATTGCCGTCTCCTCATCGCCAGTCCGACGGCAGATGGGTTCCGCGTCGTCGACGCCTTTTCGCGTATCGTCAGGCTCGGCGAGGGGCTGACGCAGCACGGCCGGCTCGGCAATGCCGCGATCTTCCGGACCATGCGGGCCTTGAAGGTCTGCCGCGACAAGGTCGCATCGACCGACGTGCTACGCAGCCGCTTCGTGGCCACCGAGGCGTGCCGGATCGCGGAGAACGGCCCGGCCTTTCTCGACGACGTCTATCGGGAGCTCGGACTCGACCTCGAAGTCATCGATCGGCGGACCGAGGCCGAGCTCGCCGTCAACGCCTGCCAGTCGCTCATCGATCGCTCGGCGGCCGGCGTCCTCCTGTTCGACATCGGCGGGGGAAGCACGGAGATCGCCTGGCTCGAGCCCGTCGACGCGACGCGCCACGGCATGAGGGCCTGGGCATCGCTGCCCTTCGGCGTCGTGAACCTCTCCGAGCGGTTCGGCGGCAGGGATGTTACGCCGGCGATCTTCCATGCGATGATCCAGGAGGTTCGCGACCAATTGCCGGCCTTTGGAGCCTATGAGCGTATCGTGGAGGTCGTGAAGACCGGCTCCGTCCACATGATGGCGACCTCGGGTACGGCGACGACCCTGGCCGGCATTCACCTTGGGCTGCGGCGCTACGATCGGGCGCGGGTCGACGGCCTGTGGCTCGGTGGTGCGTCCATCGACGCAGCCATTAGCGGGCTTCTTGCGATGACGCACGAAGAGCGATGCGCCAGCCCCTGCATCGGCGTGAATCGTGCGCTCTTCGTGCTGGCCGGGTGTGCGATCTTGCAGGCCTTGCGCGATGAATGGGGTATAGGACCCCTGCGCGTGGCCGATCGAGGTCTGCGCGAAGGCATTCTGCGCGAGCTGATGGAGCAGGACGCGTGCGAGCCACAGCCTGCCTGAGGACTGACCCAGTGAAGAAACCGACGACCGGCGGCGCAGGCTTTCGCACGCAAAAGCAGCGCGTGAAGACCGCGAAGGGCCGCAAGACCTCGTCCCGCCTGTGGCTGCAACGCCAGTTGAACGACCCGTATGTGCAGCGGGCGCGGGCCGAGGGGATGCGTGGCCGAGCCGCCTACAAGCTCGCCGAACTCGATGAGATGTACGATCTCATCCCCCGCAACGGCATCGTCGTCGATCTCGGCTCGGCGCCCGGCGGCTGGCTCCAGGTCGCGGCCAAGAAGGTGGGGCCGAAGGGGCGTGTCGTCGGCATCGACCTCCAGGCCATTGATTCTGTGCCCGGCACGGAATTCCTGCAGGCCGATTTCATGTCCGAGGATGGCTTGGCGGCGCTCGAGGCGATGCTGTCCGGCGCGCGCGCCGACTGTGTCGTCTCCGACATGGCCGCTGCCGCGACCGGCCATCAGAAGACCGACCATCTGCGGACCATGGCGCTCGGCGAAGCGGCCGCAGCGTTCGCGCATGACTGGCTGAAACCGGGCGGGACCTTTGCCGCCAAGGTCCTTCGTGGCGGTGGCGAGAAGGACCTGATGGACATGCTGAAGCGCGACTTCACCTTCACGAAGCACGTGAAGCCGCCGTCAAGCCGGACGGACTCGTCGGAACTCTTCGTCGTCGCTAAGGGCTTTCGCGGCCGCGACGCGTCGGCAGGCGACGAGACGGGTTGATTTCATGCCGCACCATCGGCAAACAGCGCCATGGCGCGACTCATCGAACCCTTCGGCAGCGACACTGCACTCACCTTTGACGACGTTCTGCTGCGTCCCGGCTATTCGGAGGTGCTGCCGAATACGGTCGACGTCTCCACGCGGGTGACGCGCGAAATCGCTCTCAACATTCCGCTTCTCTCATCGGCGATGGATACCGTTACCGAATCCGCCCTTGCCATTGCGATGGCGCAGGCCGGCGGCATGGGAGTCATCCACCGCAATCTCGATCCGGTAGAGCAGGCGCGGGAAGTTCGCCGCGTCAAGCGGTTCGAGTCCGGCATGGTGGTGGATCCCATCACGATCACGCCCGACGCCACGCTCGAAGATGCGCTGGCACTCATGCGCGAGCACAACATCTCGGGCGTTCCCGTCGTGGAGAATGCCGCCTCGCCCTCCAGGCTGGTTGGCATCGTCACCAATCGCGACGTGCGCTTCGCGTCCGATCCAGCGCAGCCCGTTTCCGAGCTCATGACGCGTGATGTCGTCACCGTTCGCGAAGGCGTCGGCCAGGACGAAGCGCAGCGGCTCCTGCACCAGCACAGGATCGAGAAGCTCCTCGTCGTCGACGAGAACCACAACTGCATCGGTCTCGTCACCGTCAAGGACATCGAGAAGGCGACGCTGAACCCGCATGCGTCCAAGGACGCACAGGGCCGCCTGCGCGCCGCCGCCGCCATCGGCACGAGCGAAGGCGACATGGAGCGTGTCGAGCGGTTGCTGGATGCGCAGATCGATATGATCGTCATCGACACGGCGCATGGACATTCGTCCCGCGTGTTGGGTGTCGTCGAGAAGGTCCGCCGGACGTCGAACGCGGTACAGATCGTCGCCGGCAACGTCGCGACGGGGGAGGGCGTCAAGGCTCTCGTCGGCGCGGGCGCGGACGCCGTGAAGGTCGGCATCGGGCCTGGCTCCATCTGCACGACGCGCATCGTGGCGGGTGTGGGGATGCCGCAGCTGACGGCGATCATGGAAGCCGCCGAGGAGGGGCAGCGCTCCGGTGTGCCGGTCATCGCGGATGGCGGCATCAAGTATTCCGGCGACCTCGCCAAGGCCCTCGCCGCCGGTGCGGCCTGCGCGATGGTGGGCTCGCTTCTCGCCGGCACGGAAGAGAGCCCGGGCGAGGTGTTTCTCTACCAAGGCCGCTCCTACAAGTCCTATCGTGGCATGGGCTCGATGGGTGCGATGGCGCGGGGCAGCGCCGACCGGTATTTCCAGCAGGACGTGCGAGACAACCTGAAGCTCGTGCCCGAGGGCATCGAGGGGCAGGTGCCCTTCAAGGGACCGGCCATGAGCGTCATCCACCAGCTGATCGGCGGTCTGCGCGCCTCGATGGGCTATGTCGGGGGAGTGACTCTGGCCGACTTTCGAGACAAGGCGGAGTTCGTGCGCATCTCCAATGCCGGCCTGCGCGAGAGTCATGCGCATGACGTAATGGTAACGCGCGAAGCTCCCAACTACCCGAGCCCGTCATGAGGCCCGGTGCGCGCGTGGCCGCCGCCATCGAAGTCTTCGAGGCAACGGCCGAGGGACGTCAGCCGATCGCCGAGGCGCTACGCGAATGGGGTCGAACGCACCGGTTCGCCGGGTCCAAGGACCGGGCTGCGATCGCCGGCGTAGCCTACGACATGCTCCGCCGCCGCGGGTCCGCCGCCGCGTTGATGGGTGCGGAAACGGCACGCGCCGTCGCGCTCGGAGCCTTGCGTCTGGCGCGGGGGATGGATGCCGATGCGGTCGCGGCGCTCTTCGAGGGCGACGGCCACGCACCGGCGGCGCTGGACGATGACGAGCGGGCGCGGCTCTCACGCGATCTCTCCGACGACGCACCGGCTCACGTTCGCGGAAATTATCCCGAATGGCTGCACGCCTCGCTCGCCCGCGTGTCGGACGATCCCGCCGCCGAGGGTGAGGCGCTGGCCATGCGCGCACCGGTTGACCTGCGGGTCAACACGCTGAAGGTCGAACCGGACCGAGCCAACCGGGCGCTTCCCAAACCTGCCGCCCCGACGCCGCTCGCGCCGAACGGCCTCCGTCTATCCCCCCCGGCCGACGGTGCCCGCGCGCCGGACGTGCAGTCGTCGACCGCCTGGGCCAAGGGCTGGGTCGAGGTGCAGGACGAAGGCTCGCAGATCGCGGCCCTGCTCTCCGGCGCGACTGCGGGCGAGCAGATCCTCGATCTTTGCGCCGGGGCCGGCGGCAAGACGCTGGCCCTCGCCGCGATGATGGGCAACAAGGGGCAGATCTACGCCTACGACACGGATGCGCGCCGGCTCGCGCCCATTCACGATCGGCTCGCCCGGTCGGGTGCGAGGAATGTCCAGGTCCGCCAACCGCGCAAGGCGGAAGACCTCGGCGATCTCGAACGCAAGCTCGACTGCGTCTTCATCGACGCGCCGTGCACCGGCTCCGGTACTTGGCGCCGCAACCCGGACGCCAAATGGCGGCTTCGCGAGATGGCGTTGGAGAAGCGGCGCGAGGAACAGGTCATGGTGCTCGATCAGGCCAGCCGCCTCGTCCGCCCCGGCGGTCGCATCGTCTATGTGACGTGTTCGATCCTGCCCGAAGAGAACGAAGATCAGGTCGAAGCGGTTCTCGCGCGGGATCCGTCGCTGACGGTTCGCGACGCCAGCGAGGCCTGGCGGCAGCACGTCGGGGCCGAGGTGCCCGCAAGCGTCGTTGCCGGGCCCTATATTCGCCTATCGCCGCTGCGGTCGGACACCGATGGATTCTTCGTGGCCCTTCTAGACAAGGCCACTGCCGTCTGACGGCGTCGGCACCGCGTACCCCCGCTTTTCCTTCTCCCCGGGGAGAAGGGACTTTGCCGTAACCGGATAGCTCTATGACTGCCATCGATCACGATCTTCCTCTCGATGCGATGCGCGAGCGTATGCTCGTGGTCGATTTCGGGAGCCAGGTAACGCAGCTGATCGCCCGTCGCGTTCGGGAGGCGGGGGTCTTTGCGGAGGTCGTACCGTTCCAGAAGGCCGACGAGGCCCTGGCCGAAGGCGGCTGGGTCGGCGTCATCCTTTCGGGAGGGCCGGCCAGCGTAAGCGGGGAGGGCACGCCTCGCGCTCCGCACTCCGTCTTCGAGAGTGGCCTGCCTATCCTCGGTATCTGCTATGGCGAGCAGACGATCTGCGCGCAGCTCGGCGGCACCGTCGTGCCGGCGGATGACCGCGAATTCGGCCGCGCGACGATCGATGTCGTCGAGGCCTGTCCGCTTTTCGACGGCGTCTGGCAGCCGGGCGAGACCCATACCGTGTGGATGAGCCACGGCGACCGGGTGACAGCGTTGCCAGACGGCTTCCGGGTCGTCGCGCGCAGTGGCGGCGCCCCTTTCGCGGCCATCGCGAACGACGATCGGCGCATATACGGCGTCCAGTTTCACCCCGAGGTCAGCCATACGGCGGACGGCGGCAAGCTGCTCGCCAACTTCGCCCGCAACATCGCGGGTGCGAAGGCGACATGGTCGATGGACGCGTTTCGACAGGCGCAGATCGAGAAGATCCGCGCCCAGGTCGGCGAGGGCCGCGTGATCTGTGCGATGTCCGGCGGCGTCGACAGCGCCGTGACGGCCGTGCTGTTGCACGAGGCCATCGGGGAGCAACTGTCTTGCGTCTTCGTCGACACCGGGCTCCTGCGCATGGGCGAGGCCGAGCAGGTGATGTCCCTCTTCCAAGGCGAGTACGACATCCCGCTCGTGAAGGTCGACGCGGCCGACCTCTTCCTCGACAAATTGGCCGGCGTCGCCGACCCGGAGCGAAAGCGCAAGATCATCGGCGGCACGTTCATCGACGTCTTCGAAGCGGAGGCCGAGAAGATCGGCGGCGCCGACTTCCTCGCGCAAGGCACGCTCTATCCGGACGTCATCGAAAGCGTCTCCTTCACCGGCGGGCCGTCCGTCACCATCAAGTCGCATCACAATGTCGGCGGCCTGCCCGAGCGGATGAATATGGCTCTCGTGGAGCCCATGCGGGAACTCTTCAAGGATGAAGTGCGCGCGCTAGGCCGCGAACTCGGTCTGCCCGAAAGCTTCATCGGCCGGCACCCCTTCCCCGGCCCGGGCCTCGCCATCCGCTGCCCCGGCGAGATTACCCGCGACAAGCTGGAGACTCTGCGAAAGGCCGATGCGATCTATCTCGACGAGATCCGAAGGGCCGGCCTCTATGATGCGATATGGCAGGCCTTCGCGGTGCTGCTACCGGTGAAGACGGTCGGCGTGATGGGCGACGATCGAACCTACGAGCGTGTCTGCGCGCTCCGCGCCGTCGGCTCCGTGGACGGTATGACGGCCGACTTCTACCCGTTCGACATGAGCTTCCTCGCCCAGGTCGCAACACGGATCGTAAACGAGGTGAAGGGCATCAACCGCGTTGTTTACGACGTAACGTCGAAGCCGCCCGGCACTATCGAGTGGGAGTAGGTCAGGCTACCCGCCGACCGAACGGCATCACGCCGCCCAGCAGCATGTCGGCATCGACCAGAGGCAATGTCTCGCATCCGAACCAAGCCTTGAGGTCGCTCTGCCCTAACGACAGGTCGAACGTCTTGAGACCCTGCTGCGCCGCCCATAGACCGGTTCGATAGACGAGCTGACGACCCGGCCCGAACCGGCGAAGGGCGGCATCGTCCGTCTGGCCGATACGCAGGCAGGTCAATCGATCACCTCGTTGGACAGCGAGGAGGCCCGCCACCGGCGCGCCATCGAGCCATAGGGCGAAGAGCATCGAGAAGCCCGCGAAGGCGCCGTCCAAGACGAGACGATCGTAGAACTCGCCATAGCCAGGGTCTTCCAGAATGTAGGGGTGGCCCTTGGCAGGCACCCGCATCCGTTGCGATGCCTTGATCATGTCGAAGACGGTTTCTCGCTCCCCCGGCTCATTGGCCAGTGCGAAGTCGAAGCCGCCTAGCGCTTCGAGATTTCGCCATTCGCGGCGAAGTTCCTTGCGCTTTTTCCTGCTGAGCCGGTCTTCGAACGCCTGCGGCGATCCCTCGACATCCAAGGTATGACCGCCGAGGTCGCTTATCGAGGCGCGCACGGCGCGGCCGAGCGGGTTGGGGCGTCCGTCGACGTCCAGCGGCATCTTGTGGAGGCGAAGCGCCGCAAAGGGACGGAGGCTATTCAGTAGTGCCTGGAATGCGGCGTCTCTATCGGCGCGCTCCACGGGCAGTCGCGGGCCAACCACCGGGAGGTTGTAGTCGGTCACGCCGCGATCTGCGAACTCGATGACTGGCAGGCCGTATTTCTTGCGGCGGATGAGCGGTATGGCCATCGCCACACGGTCCAAGTCGTCCGCGGAGGCGGGAACGCCCGCGTCGTTGACCACGGCGATCAACGCCTCGATCTCCGTGTGGCGTGTAAAGCTCTCGTACCAGAGGGACAACCAACGCGGATCGGTGAAGCCGATATTGGCGCCGAGCGCATCGACCGGACGCGCGTTCGCGATCCGAAGAAGACGTGCGGGGTCGTCGCAGAGATCGACCGTGAATGTGCGTGGTTGTATCATTCTCCTAAGTCGCGCATCGCAATCGAGCCGGAGCGCTCCTTGCTCAACACGAAGCCGTCCTTCTCGCCCTGTCTGCGAGCGGTATTGATCACCCCGGTCTTGGCCGCCGCCGCTTGCAGCAGGTGACGCGCCCAGTACCCGGGGCCGGAGACCGGGCGAGCTGTCGTGCGCAGCCCGATACGG
Organism: uncultured Alphaproteobacteria bacterium; assembly: GCA_963799285.1. GTDB lineage: Bacteria > Pseudomonadota > Alphaproteobacteria > Rhizobiales > CAWCWK01 > CAWCWK01. The sequence continues at coordinate 1,615,288 of CAWCWK010000004.1, read as the reverse complement.
CGACGCAGGATTCCGTTCGCCAGGTTCATCCGGGCGAGGCGGGCAATGCGCGGTGTAAGGTATTCGAACGTAACCGACACGTTCAGCATCGGCCCGTTCTCGATCCGGTGGGGCGCGTTGTGAGGCCAGTGCAGCATCTGGCCGGCACGAAGAGGCAAGATGGTCGCGCCCTTCTCGAAGGTCGCCCGATAGGCGATCTTCTCGACGCCGTCATACGCGATGTCCTGCAGTTGCTCGAGCGAGACGTAGGGCGGCGCGGCCGGGTAGAGATGGACCATCTTCTCGCCACGTAGCTGCAGGAGCGCCTGGCCAGGCAGATCGGCGTGATAGTCTACGCATGTACCCGGCCCGGATATCAGAATGCCCATCTTGCCGGCGTAGGCACCGAGATCGGGAAGGGCCTCGTTGAGTTCGGCAAGGAGATCGCGGAACAGACCGGCATAGCGGGAATCCGCACGATCGACCGAACGAAGATTCAGCCAGAGGCGGTGGTGCCCGAGATAGCCGATGACGTCCGCGCCGGACATTCCTTCGATACGCCCCGTCCGCCAGCGCCGCTCGTCGCCCGGTGCTCCCATTTGGACGAGGCTGCGCTGGTCGGCGGGGAACCTGTCGATGAGGTCGGCTAGCGCGTCGTCGGTGAAGAGGCCCGTCTCCGCGAGTTGGTGCGTGGATCTGATCGGCCTGCGGTTCCATGCCGCGAGCGCGTCCGCCGTCCAGTCGGAAAGCCGAAAGCGCTCTGTGCTCTCCGGTCGAGGCGTTCGTTCGACGGACATGACTGGCTCTCCTGCGGGACACCTGCCCCGGGTCTAAGACGACGCGGAATCGCAGGGCCGGTAATGGAGAGACTATCGCGGTCGCCCGCTGTCCCAAAACGGGACCTTGTTTAAGAGTTAACGGGATTGTCCCGATGGGAGACAAGTTCACCAAGGTCAAGCGGGGGATCCAAACGAAAAAGGGTGCCAAAAGGCACCCTTTCTCAATCCTGGATATCGGCTAGGAACGCGCTCAGGCGGCTTCCTTCGCCTCTTTCTCGGCATCTTTTTCGGCCTGCGCGGCTTGGATGGCCTTGAGGCGAAGCGGAGACTTTGTCAGCGCGACCTCAATCTCGTTCTGCGCCTCGGTATCCGTCGCATTGCGAACGGCGGCGACCTCGCGCATTAGCCTGTCAAGGCTCTGCTCGTAGAGCTGGCGCTCGGAGTAGGACTGCTCAGGCTGCTCGGCTGCGCGGTGCAGATCGCGAACGACCTCGGCGACCTGGATGATGTCACCGGAGTTGATCTTGGCCTCATACTCCTGCGCGCGGCGCGACCACATAGTGCGCTTCACGCGGGCACGGCCCTTGCAGACTTCGATCGACTTATCGATCTCGGCGGTGGACGAGAGCTTGCGCATGCCCACGCTCTTGACCTTGCCGAGGGGCACGCGAAGCGTCATCTTGTCCTTCTCGAAATTGATGACGAACAGTTCGAGCGGATAACCCGCGACCTCCTGCTCTTCGATACCGGTAATCTGACCGACGCCGTGCGCCGGGTAGACGACATACTCGTTGACCTTGAAACCCTGACGCTGGGCAATCTTCTTAGCTGCGGCCATAAATTCGCGGTCTCCTGGATATTGTGCGCTCGGCGCAGGGAGGACCTGCGCAAGCGCTAAGCCCTGAAGCGGAACCGCGTCAGGGCAGGGTTCAAGCTAACGTGCCGATCAAGGCGTTCTCGACAAACTGATTGGCTCTCGATCGGCCCGGTCTCGTTCCCGGGTTGGACAGTGGGATAGGGTCGGGCGCTACGGTACTCGCCCGGTTGGGTAACAAATGCTTAACACATTATTGCCCTGATTGGAAGCAGTGCCTTTCTCCCCGCCTTCGAAAACCTTAGCGGTAAGGTATTGAAGGACCCTTGGCGGAAAAGGGAAACTTTGTCCCGTTTACCACCTTTGGAAACGCCTGGATGGCGATAGAAGGCCTGGGTGCGTCCCTTGAAGGGCCTAGTCTCCCTCGCCGGGATTGGGCGAGAAGAATTTCTCGAACTTGTCCTCCTCACCGTCATGCTTCTCCGCATCTGCGGGCGGTTCGCGCTTCACGGTGATGTTCGGCCACTGGTCCGCATAGTCCGCGTTGACCTTCAACCACTTGTCGAGTCCGGTCTCCGTGTCGGCCTTGATGGCATCGGCCGGGCATTCCGGCTCGCACACGCCGCAGTCGATGCATTCGTCGGGATGGATGACGAGCATGTTCTCGCCTTCATAGAAGCAGTCGACCGGACAGACCTCCACGCAGTCCATGTACTTGCACTTGATGCAGTTCTCGGTGACGACATAGGTCATTCGGGCAGGTCTCTCCGGGCAAATCCGCAAGAAGGGGACGGTGTTGGCGTAGCCTTTAGCCCTCGCCGTCCCCATCCCGCAAGATGTCGCTGCGAGCGGCTTCGAGCCGGCGGCGGTCGCGCTTGGTCGGGCGTGGGCCGGCGGGCTCATGGCGCGGGGGCGGAGGAGGGCTGCGGTCTTCGTAGAGCGCCTGCGCTTCCGTCGCCGGTCCCCGCCGCTCGCCGATACCCACGATCGCGAAGACGAGAATACGGCGCTCGAGCGCGATGGTGAGCACGTCACCCGGTCGCACGGCCTGCTTCGGCGCACCGACGACCTCGCGGTTCAGGCGAACCTTGCCGTCGGCCACGAGCTTCTGCGCCAGCGTTCGGGTCTTCACCACCCGCGCGTGCCAGAGCCACTTGTCGATCCGCTGGGTCGGAACGGGCTCGAGGATATCTGCCGTCATGCCCTTCAAGTCTGCCTCGGGTGTCCCTTCTGTGGCCGGCGCGGACGTGTCGGCTCGAGCGGTATCGGGTTTGCGATCCTCGGAAGCGGTTCCGGTATCCGACTTCGCCTCGGCGGAACCCTTGCCGCGCTTCGGTCTCCGCTTCCTGTTCGACTTCTCGCCGGGCTTGTTTGCCGCCGCCTCTGGCTTCGCGAGAGAGTTCTTCAACGCCAGCAAGGCCGCGAAAGGCGAGTCCGGGTCGGGGCCGCGACGGGGCGGGGGCGAGGCTTGGCGCTCGGGCTGCGGCCGCGAACCACGATCGCGCTGCGGGCGATCGCCGCCCCGTTCGAACTTGGGTTTGCGGGCTCGGGCGAACTCGGTACGCGGAGGCCCGCGCCGGCCGGGCCGATCATCGCCATCGGGACGCCCGCGCCGATCGGGACGACCGCCGGCCTGACGCCGCACCGGTCGCCAGATCTGGACCTCGACCATTTCGAGTTCCGTCGCGGCGTCGAGCCCGCCGTCGGCCTCCGTGGCCGCATCGACCGATGCTTCGACCTGGCCCGGTTCGTCGTTCGTCTGTGTAGCATCCAGTGCGGCGGCGCTTTCCGCCGCGCCGAGTGCGGCCGTGGCCGCTTCACCCATCTCCTCCGGCACGACCGTCGCTTCATCGCCCGCCGCGTCCGGCGACGTATCGGCTTCCAGTCCCTCGACGAGGGATGCTGCCTGTCCCCCGGCTTCGGCTTGAGGTTCGGGCAAGGCGGTGGCGGGCGACGCCTCCGCGGCTGTTTCGTCGCCCCCCATCTGCGCGGGGACGGCGACCCCGGCAGCGCCTTCGGATTTGACGACCGGCAGTGTTTCGACGGCCTCGGCGGATGCCCCTTCGGACCAGGAGACATCTTCAGCCTCTATGACCTCGGCAGGCCTCTCGGCGCCCGCCGGCTTGGGCTCGGTCTTCCCCGACGGCTTCTCCTTGCCCTTCGGGTCGGGCTTTGCGTCGAGAACCGCCAGGACGCTGGCCGGAATCTGCTTGGTCTCAGGCTTGTAGCCGAGCGATTTGAGAATGGACGCGAACGCTTCCGACGAAGCGCCCAGAAGCGACGTCATGTCCTGCGTGACACGAAACGCGCCGCCCATGGCGCCGGACGGGCGGTTATCGCCCGAACCCTCGCGCCAGGAGAGGGCAGGGCGGATGTTGTCCGCAAGCCGCTCCAGAATGTCGACGCGCACGCAAAGATCCCCGGCCGGATAGTAGCCGGATGCGATATAGGCACCGTCCGGCGTCTCCTTGTCGCGCGCGAAGGAGGTACGGCCCGAGAGAGCGATGCGGGGAAGGTCCTCGAGTCCATGCGCCTCGAGCGCGTCGTTCTTGAGCGCCCAGAGAAGGATTGTAAGCGCGCGCGGGGCAGGCTTGAGCAGGAGGGGCACGTAGAGATGATGCGCGCCGAAGCGAAGGCCGAGGGCGCGCAGCTTGGCGCGCTCGCCTTGCTCGATCTGTTTGACGTCGTTCATTACGCCCGTGCGCGGCAGGATGCCGAGCATCTCGGCGAGCTGATAGGCAATGCCGCGTGAGATGCCCTCCAGGCCTTCGGCGGTCTTCAGCTCGAAGAGCGGGCGAAGAAGGTTCGTGATGTGGTGGTCGAGCCAGGTGTCGAGCCGCGCCTGCACCTTGTCGCGGTGCGGTCCTGTCAGATGCTCGTCGGCGATGAGGCGCACGCGCGGCTTCAGAATGTCATCTGTCGCGTCGAGCTTAGCGACGGGCTGGCCGTCCCAACGCAGCATGGCGTCGGACGCGAGGATGAATGAACCGTCGCCGGCCTCGGCCAGCTTGTCGGCCCGCAGATTGACGGCCTGACCAAGCGCAGCCTGGGCGGCGGACCGCAACGTCTTGTCCTGGCTGGCATCCTCGGTTCGCTCCGGCGCGAAGACGAAGCCTTCCAGCCGGCCCACGGGCTGACCCTCGACCAGCACATCGCCCGCATCCGTGATCTCGGCTTCCAGCATCGCGTTCTCTCTCAAGCGGCGCATCAGGACCGAAGTGCGCCTATCGACAAATCGTTGCGTCAGCCGCTCGTGCAATGCGTCCGACAGCTTGTCCTCGATAGCCCGGGTTGTGTCCTGCCAATGGGCCGGATCGTCAAGCCAATCCGGCCGATTGGCGACAAAGGTCCAAGTCCGCATGTGGGCGATGCGATGGCTCAGCGTGTCGATGTCACCGTCGAACCGCTCGCAATGGCCAATCTGCTTGGCGAACCAATCGACCGGAATCTTCCCCTCGTTCGACAGGAAGCGAAAGAGGTTGAAGACGAGGTCGGCATGGGAGTTCGGCGAGACCTTTCGGTAGTCCGGCACGAGGCAGGATTCCCACAAACGATGCACGTCGTCACGCGTGGCGGCGAGGTCCATGATCTCCGGCCGCTTGCGCGCGATCTCCAGCACCTGCACGTCGGGCCCGGGCGGCGCGCGGGTAAGCCCATGCTCCCTCGGTATGATGTCGAGCGACGCCGCGAGCCTCTCGACGGATCCGAAATCGAGGTCAGGGTTGCGCCACTGGAAGACCTTGTGCGCGTCGAAGTTATGGGTCTCGATCTTTTCGACCATCTCGTCGTCGAGCGGATCGACCCGGCCCGTGGTGCCGAACGTGCCGTCATTCTTGTAGCGCCCGGCACGTCCCGCGATCTGCCCCATCTCGGCGGGGTTGAGTTGGCGGAACTGAAAGCCGTCGAACTTGCGCGTGGAGGCGAACACGACGTGGTCGACATCGAGGTTCAGGCCCATCCCGATCGCGTCGGTCGCGACGAGGTAGTCGACCTCGCCCTCCTGATAGAGTGCGACCTGCGCGTTGCGCGTGCGCGGGCTCAGCGCGCCCATCACGACGGCCGCGCCGCCGCGCTGACGGCGGATCAGCTCCGCGATGGCGTAGACCTCAGAAGCGGAAAAGGCGACGATCGCGGAGCGCTGCGGCAGGCGCGTCACCTTCTTGTGGCCGGTGTGCGCGAGGATCGACATGCGGGGGCGGGTGACGACGGAGACGCCGGGCATCAGCCGCTCGATCAGCGGCCGCGCCGTATCGGACCCGAGCAGCAACGTCTCCTGCGAGCCGCGGGCGTGTAGCATCCGGTCGGTGAAGACGTGGCCACGCTCCAGATTGGCGGCGAGCTGCACTTCGTCGATGGCCAGAAAGGCCGGCTCCACGTCCCGCGGCATGGCCTCGACCGTGCAGACCCAGAAACGCGGGTTCTTCGGCTTGATCTTCTCCTCACCCGTGACGAGCGCGACCTGATCCTCGCCCACCCGCGCGGCGATGCGTCCGTAGACCTCGCGCGCCAGAAGCCGCAGGGGCAGGCCGATCACGCCGCTTTCGTGCGCGATCATGCGCTCGATGGCGAGATGGGTCTTGCCGGTATTGGTCGGCCCAAGGACGGCGGTCACCCCGCGCGAGCGCATGTGCGGCGCGCGCGTGAAGTCGCTCCGGGATGGGGAGCGGGCGGGCGCGTCAAGATCCATGGGGAGGGCTCGCGGATTGGGGCGGTCGCGCGGCACGAGCCGCGCATCCTTCGTAGGTCGTTCCGGAATGTAGGGTCCGCCGACCCGCTCGGCTACCGGACGGCGGCGCTTTTAGGCAACGGTTTGGCGGCGAAGCGCCGCGCCTTGATGACGCCGGTACCGACGGAGGTCTTTGCCGTCAGCTTGTAGGGCGCCAGAACCTTGGTATCACCTATGGGGGCGAGCCAGAGACGGATGTCGGCCTGGCTCTCCGCTTCGGATATCTCCTTGCGGCCCTTTCGATGACCCGACACCGCCTTGAAGATGATGCGGCAGATCACGGCCGGGCCGGAATAGCCGTCCGTGGACACCGCCTCGCTGCCGATATGGCGCAGCTTGATGTCGAAGCGGGCACGGCCGTCATAGACGGGAATGGTCCGGTTGCAGGCGTCGCCTGCCATGGCTTTCTCGACGTTCGAGACGGGTACGACGAGCATGCTCAGCGGATCGACCACGTCGCGCTTATGTGCCTTCGTGACGGGCACGCGCTCGCTCATGCGGTCAAGGGGCGGGACGACGCTGGCCGCAGTCACGTTGCCGCCGCGCAGGGCAATGCCTATCGCGAGGTCTTCGCCGCCCGACGTCTCAGAATAGTCGTAGCGGCTTGGCACTGGCCTGTTGCGCTCGAACGTGCCGACGCTCGAGACGCGGCCCTTTCCCTGCGCGAAGAGCTGCGCGACGCCGCTGATCTTGCCGCCGCCTGCGAGGCGGTAGGCCCTGTCGTTCACGGTCGCGTCGAGATTCACCTTGCCGATCGGTACACCGGCCAGGGAGACCGAATAGGAGCCACTGAAGCTCGTCCAATCCGCCGACAGCGCGGAGGTGGCAAGGGCAAGGGAGAGCACGCCGGCAGACGCGGCGCCGCGAAGCGCACGTGGCAGAATGGCACGTGCGAGGGTTCTCGATATCGACACGTGCACAACTCCCAATCGGACCAACGACCCCAGCCGCCCCGATGTTGACGGCTCATGGTTAACGTCTCCCGAATGTATGGCAGATGAACGGCAGGCCCCCGGGCGCAGTCGACGAGCGCCACTGTATCTCCGGCGGTTGACGCCACGGCCCTCCAGCACTAAACACCGCGCACGCTGTCAAAATCCCTTTTGGCCGCCGGCTTTCGCTCGCCGTATCGGCACCAGCGATTCCGCCGTCGAATCCCGAAGGGCGAACCCAAGGAATATCCCCATGGCCCGCCGTTGTGAGCTGACCGGCAAGGACGTGATGACTGGCAACAATGTCAGCCACGCCAAGAATAGGAGCCGGCGTCGGTTCCTCCCCAATCTGAATGTGGTGACGCTGGCCTCCGAGTCGCTCGGCCGCGCCTTCCGGCTGCGCGTCGCGATGAGCTCGATCCGTACGGTCGAGCATCGCGGTGGTCTCGACGCGTTCCTCATGAAGGCCAAGGTCGACGAGCTCTCGCCGAAGGCTCGCGAGATCCGTCGCCAGGTCAAGAAGCAGGCCGCCGAGTCCGCGACGGCGACGGCCTAGCCTGTCTTGCCGGCCGTCCGGTCTGGCAAATCGAGAATGGATAGACTGATGTCGATCGATCGATCCGCTCGGGGCCTTTGGGCCCCGATCGCGTTCATGTGCGCCGTCGTGGTCGCATCGAACGTGTTGGTTCAGTATCCGGTGCACGTCCTCGGCCTGCAGGACCTGCTGACCTGGGGTGCCTTTACCTATCCGCTAGCCTTCCTCGCCACCGATCTCACCAACCGCCGGTACGGCCCGCGCGCCGCGCGTCGCGTGGTCTACGTCGGCTTCGCGCTGGCCGTTGTGCTGTCGATCTGGATGGCGACGCCGCGCATTGCCCTCGCCTCCGGGACCGCATTTCTCGTGGCGCAGCTCATGGATGTCGGTATCTTCAACCGGCTGCGTAAGGGCGCATGGTGGCGTGCACCGCTGGTCTCGTCGGTAGTTGGATCGCTGGTCGACACGGCCCTCTTCTTCAGCCTCGCCTTCGCGGCCCTGCCGGGCGCGTTCTGGCCCCTCTCCGTCGTCGATGGGTTTGCGGTCGAGCACGCGCCGCTCCTCGGCTTGGCGCTCGAAGCGCCGCGCTGGATGTCCTGGGCGCTGGGCGACCTCGGCGTTAAGATCCTCACGGTAAGCGTCGCACTCGTCCCCTATCGCCTGATAGCGCTTAGAACATCGGACCCCGTGCCCGTCGTCTAGGGTCTTTCCTCGGTTCGCCGACGCCCCATGTCAGGGAGGCATTTCGGCCTACTCGACGAGGACCTCCATGATCGGTTTCGAAGACCTCCGCTCTCTGATCGCATCGACCGGAGAGGTGCATGTCAGCCTTTTCATGCCGATGCACAAAGCCGGCCAGGATGTGCGGCAGAATCCGATACGGATGAAGAACGCGATCAAGGCGGCCGAGGCGAAGCTGAAAGAGCACGATATCTCGCCGGACGGTTTTCTAGACGAGCTTCATGCCAAGTTGAACGACCATGATCTCGCCGAGGGGTTCTGGCAGCATCAGGACCATGGCCTCGCCGTTTTCGTGGAGCCGGGCAAGACGCACTGGTTCAAGGTGCCGATCAAACTCAAGGAGGCTGTCCACGTCGGCCGGACCTACCACGTCAAGCCGCTGCTTCCGCTGTTGATGCGCGATGGCACGTTCTACGTCCTGGCCTCGAGCCAGGACCGCACGCAACTCTTCGTGGCGTCGCGCTATGCAATGAAGCCGATCAAGGACGACCGGATCCCTGAGTCGATCGAGACGCTTCTCGGCATGACGGATTTCGAGGAACAAGACGCACTGCGCTCGGCGGGGCCGACCGGACCTGTCGCTGCCACAGGGGGCAACCCCACCGCAGTTTCGGCCTCGCAGGGTCCGAGCGCGAAGGACTACAAGACAACCGAGTTGAAGCAGTACGCCGTTCAGATCGGCAACGGCGTCGATGCGGTTCTGGGCGGCAAGGGGCATCCGCTCGTTCTCGCGGCGGATGATAAGCTGCTGGGCATGCTGCGCGATGAGATCAGCTACAATCATACGCTCGAGGCGGGCGTGCGCGACCAACCTTGGTCCGGCCTCACCGAAGCCGATCTTCACGCCAAGGTCTATGAGATCGCCCGCCCGAAGCTCGAGGAAGATCGCGACGCCGCCATGGAGCGGGTGACGGCGCGGTTGAACGATGGCGGCGAGGGAGCCTCGGACGATCTGGAGACCGTGGTAGCTGCGGCGGCCTTTGGGCGCGTCGAGGCATTGATCGTCGATCAGAAGGCAGAGGTCTGGGGGGCCTTCGATGAAAAGAACGGCAAGGTCCGCTTCGCATCGCTCGGCGACCCGACGGCCGTCGATCTCATCGACCTCGCGGTGGTGAAGACGTTGGGCAATGGCGGGCAGGTTTACAGTTACCCCCTTGCGATGGAAAATCCGCCTGCCAAGGTTGCCGCAATCTTAAGATATTAGTGCGAAACTGAATCGGTGCCCCGGCGTTGTGCTACCTGTATGACGCCAAACCATCGGTGTTTCGCCATGTCTCCGCAGGCTGCCTTGATTATCGCTACCGTGTTGCTGACCGCCCTCGCGGCTGGCTTCGGCGCGACCTATGCCGAGCAGCATGCGCGGGCCGTTGGCGGCTCCGACATGCTCGCGGTCACATACGTCAGCGCCAACAGCTGAAGGCGATGGCGACCGGTCGCCTTCTTCCTTACATTCTTGCCGTCGTCGCTATCGAACTCGTCGGCGGGTTGATCGGGTATTCGACGTCTCAAGCTATCGACGGTTGGTATAGGGGGCTTGCCAAACCGATGTTCAATCCGCCGGATTGGGCATTCGGAGCCGTTTGGCCGATCCTGTACGCGCTCATAGCCATAGCGGGCGTTATGATCTGGCGCAGCCGAGATCCGGCGCGTCGCGGGGCGCTGATCGTCTACGCGGCGCAGCTGGCGATGAATTTCGGATGGACATTCGTGTTCTTCACCGCCGGTCTGACCGGAGCGGCGCTCGTATGGATCGCCGTGCTGTTGGCTTTGATACTCTTCACCATCGCGAAGTTCGCGGCCATTCGGCCCCTGGCAGCGTGGCTGCTGATCCCTTACGCGGCCTGGGTCGCCTTCGCGACATATCTGAATGCCGGAATCTGGTTGCTGAACGGCTAGGCCCGTTCCCATGGCGTGAAGACCCGGGACGGAAGGTAAGCACCTAGATCTCCGCCATCGCTTGGTGCGTCCGCAAGCACTCCTCGTAGACCTCATGAACCGCATCACGCGCGGCGCCGATCGATACGCGGTGTCCGGCATCTCGTATCGTCGCGAGGAGCGCGGCTTCATGCTCGCGCAGCTTTTCGAGGAACACGGCATCCGGGTCCGATAGAAGGGCCTGGAAGTCGGCATAGAGCCGGTCGGCGAGATTGGTCCAGCTCTCATCGTCCGGTGCTTCTCCGGACAGATACGGTTGGAGCTTCACGGCTCCGCGTTCCCTTTCCTCGGCCATCCGGGCGAAGAGCTGGCGGATTTCAGGCGTACGAGACGCCTTGGCCGCCTCCTCGTAAAAGACCTGCCCATCGCGCAGGGTGGTGAGTATCTCGTGTAATGCAGCGTCGCTCTCGGGCGTCGTCATGGGGCGTCCTCAAAATGGCCAGACCCAGAGGATCATCGGCATGGAAATCAACAATACGACGAGTTCGAGCGGAAGGCCCAGCCGCCAGTAGTCGGTAAAGCGATAGCCACCGGGGCCCATCACGAGCATGTTGGACTGGTGCCCGATCGGCGTCAGGAACGCGGCCGAAGCGCCGATGGCGACGGCGATCAGGAACGGATCAACCGAGACGCCGAGTGCCTTGGCGACCGCTATTGCGATTGGCGCCATCACGATGGCCGTTGCCGCGTTGTTGATGACGTCGGTCATCCACATGGTCACGATAAGGACGATGGCGAGCACGCACCAGGCGGGCCAGTCGCCGGAGAACGTCACGATCGTCTCCGCGACGATCCGCGTCAGCCCCGTCACCTCGAGCGCCTGTCCAAGCGGGAACATGGCGCCAAGAAGTACGACGATCGGCCAATCGACGCCGCGATAGAGATCCCGGACCGGCAGCAGGCCGGTCAGCACATAGGCGACGACGGCCGCGACGAAGGAGACGGCGGCGGGTAGCCAGCCCATCGCCGCGATGGCGATTGCGATGGCGAAGATGGCGACGGCCAATACGACCCGCCGCTCGACACCGACGGAAATGTCGCGCTCGGCAAGCGGTAGCAGCCCGAGGTCCGATAATCGCTCGGAAAGGTCATCGGCCTCTCCCTGTATCAGAAGCACGTCGCCGGCCTGAAAGGTGATGTCCCGCAGGCGGGGGCCAAGCCTCGCACCGGCACGCGACACCCCGAGCACGTAGCCGGTGCGACCGAGGCGACGACCGACGAAACGCATCCGCCGCCCTTCGAGCACCGAGCCCGGCGGAACGACCGCCTCGACATGGCGAATATCCTGCCAGTTGTGGTCGGCGATGCGGTGCGGCTCGTTGCCTTTGAGGAGAGTGAGGCGCCCCGGCTCCGTCAATTCGGAAAGGCTGGCCGGGTCGGTTTGCACGATGAGCGCATCACCGGCCCTGAGCGTGAGGTAGCGCGCGAAGCTGAAGGCGCGATGATCGCGCTCCAGTCCGACGATCTGGACGGTCTTGTCGGCCACGCCCGGCACGTCGCGAAGGGGTTTGCCGATGAGCACCGAGTCCTTCTCGACGCGCAGTTCGGTGAAGTAGCTGCCGACATCGAAGGTCGTCAGGTCCGGCGCACTGCCTTCGCGCGACGTCGGCAGGAGCCAGCGTGCGGCAAGGGTGATGAAAGCAAGACCGCCGAGCGCCACCGCCAGCCCCACCGGTGTGTAGTCGAACATCTGGAAGGCTTCCCCAGTCTCCTGCCGACGGAAGCTGGCGATGATGATGTTGGGCGGCGTGCCGATGAGCGTCGTCATGCCTCCGAGGAGGGACGCGAAGGCCATAGGCATGAGGAAGAGGGCAGGGGAGCGAAGCCGCTCGCGCGCCGTTTCGATGGCGACCGGCATCATGAGGCCCAGTGCCCCAATATTATTCATGAAGGACGAGGCGACCAGGACGCCTCCCGTCAGCGAGCCGAGATGGCCGTAGAAGGTCTCCGTCAGTGGCCTCGTACGCCTCGCGATCAACGCTACGACGCCGGTGGCCTGCAAGGTCCTGCTGATGATGAGGACCGCAGCCACGGTCACGACGGCAGGGTTCGAGAAGCCGAGGAACGCGTCCTCGACCGATACGACGCCCGACACGACGACGACGAGCATAGTGAGGACAGCCACGACATCGTGACGCACGCGGCCCGAAGCGAAGAGGGCGAGTGCGGCCACAAGGGTGAGGCCGACAAGCCACTGGGACACGTTCAACGTCGAGGCGATCACGGGTCCGCTCCACTGCGCCGCTAGCGGCCGGGTTCGGTCCCATTGATCACCGCGCCGGCGCCGGCGTCAACCGGCGACGTCTGGCAACATCTAACCGTCGCTCGGCGTCGGAACGGTCTCGATCGTTCCCGTGGCCCGCATCTCGGGCATTCCGGGGATGACGCAGGCATAGTCGAACGTTCCGGCTTTCATGGCCGTCATGGCAATCTCGACCGACCCGGCCGGAGGCACGCGCGCGAGAAGGGCTCCATCTTCCGTGACCCAAGCCTGGCCGCCTTGGCGGTCCGCTATCAGAGACGTCTCGAAGAGTTCGGGAGCAGTAAAGTCGAGCGTACCCCCTCCGCCATTTCTCAGGAGAAGGACGACCATATTGTCGACCGGGATTCGAAACGTTTCCGGCGCGCAGGCGGGGGTCTGCCCGTCCTGGCTCATCACGATCTCGATCGGCGCGGGGCGGGTACCGTCGGGTGTGTTCGGATTTGCAGGGTCCTGCGCGAAGGCTGAGCTGGCGGCGACTGCGGCGGTTAGGACTATGGAGATGCGAAGCATGGCGATGACCTTCGTTTTCAGCCGTCGAGCGCGTCGACCCAGCGGACATAGGCGTCCGGATCGAATTTGCGCTTAAGGCCTGAGGGTTTCATGGAGCGGACCTTGCCGAAGCCCGGTTGAACGGGCCAGGGACGGTCGTGAACGCCGAAGAGCCAGGATACGTTCGAGTAGGAATTCGCGTCCCGTCCGTCGAGAAAATACTTATTGTTGAGGTAGAGTGCGATTTCGAAGGCCTCCTTGCCGCCGGGTATCCAGTAGACGATCTGCTTTCCCCAATACATGCGCATGTGATTGTGCATGTAGCCGGACTTCAGCATCTCACGCATCGCAGCGTTCCAATAGGGATCGTCCGTCTCCGCCGCCTCCAGCTGCTGGACCGTATAGGTCGCGTCGCGCTTGTCGCCGGCGTGTTCGGCAAGCGTCGTCTTGGCCCAGTCTGGAATGCTCGCCCACGTTCCGTAGTCCGGCTCGTAGGACACGAAATTGTTCGCCAGCTCGCGTCGGACGACCAGTTCCTCAATGAATTTCGACGCGTCCGCAGAATTGCCGTGCGCCGACGCCTTCACTCTCCGAACCGCCTCGACCGGTGAGATCATGCCATAGTGAAGGTAGGGCGACAGCATGGATGTCGCGGGTTTGGACGGCTCGTTCCGGTGTTCGTCGTAGCCGTCGAGATGCGTCCGCAGGAAATGGGCAAGATGACGATAGCCTTCCGACGTTCCGCCGATAAAGCGCGAAACGCGTGGTACGCTTTCGTCGGTTTGGATGGCCTCCAGGCAAACGTCGACATTGGTCGGATCCAGATCGCTAGCGAGGTCGACGTTCGCTCCGCTCGTCTCCACCGTTCGGGGTTCCAGGGCGTGCAGATAGTCCTGGACATGAAGCTGGATCTTGGGGCGGATCGTCCGCGCGGCACTCTCCAGCTTCGTCGACGCGACTTCGAGCGGGACGACGGCGTTGGCTTCCACCTGCACGAAGCGCTTGCCGACATCATCGGCAACGCGTCTCCGCCAGTCCCGCTGGAAGGCGAGGTAGCCGCGATCCGTGATGACGATGGATGCGTCCTTCGCGACGTCGAGAACCGTGCCGACGATCTCGTTAAGTTTGAAGACGAACGGGATGCCTCGATCCCGAAGAGCCTTCGCCGTCTCGGCCAGCCCCTCCAGCATAAAGGCATAGCTGCGCGCGTTGCCTTCGGGAAAATCGTCGATGAGGACGAAGAGAACGACGACTGGTTCCCCTCGGTCGTTGGCGACCTCGATTGCGTATTCCAGCGCGTGATTGTGTTCGGCGCGCTGCGACGCCTGCATCCAGTAGAGGACGAACCGACCGTCGGCGTCCGGCTCGGCGTCATTGAGCGTCTGAAGGCGGCTGTCCTCTATCATGTCCCGTCGACCCGAGCCTAGCGGACGGAGCCGCCGCGACCGCGATCGGCGGCATCCTGCACCGTCTCTTCGGCCTGCTTCACGGGATGCGGCATGGGCTGCGCGCCGGACTCCTCGTCAGTCGAGAGGGATGCGGCGGCCGCGCGGTGGTCGCTGGTATGACCTTCGCGCTGCTGGTCCGCCGGGGGCGTCGAGTTGTCGGGTGAACGATGGCCGAGGCGTTTGCCGACCGGTTCGGGCTTCAGATTCTTGTCGGTCATGGCGTGAGGCCTTTCGAGGCTGGTGAGCTCGCGCTTGAGAAGAGCGAGGTTCTTCGAGTTCGACTTGTGGAAGAAATCGGCGATATCGCCGACGATGGGAACGAGCCCGAGCGCGAGATCGACCCCGACATTCGCGCCCATGCGTGCGAGCGTACGCTTGCGCGCGCCGGCGCGGTGCGCCTCGAGGATGAGGTAGCCGGAGATCGCGGCCGTGGCGGCGTCGCCGATGCCCGGGATGAGTCCGATTACCCCGTCAAGGCCCACCTGTCCGACGATCGGCAGACGAAACTGCCGATCCAGGACGCGCTCCAGCGCCTCCAGGCGTGCCATGCGGCGCTCGTGTTCGCCATCGATGAGGACATCGACCGCGGGTTCACTGTAAGCTCGCACCGACATCGGATTCTCTCGCTCGTCTCGAGGCAGGACGGTTATGCCCCGCTCCCAGCCTGCGATGAACGGTGTCGATCGCCCCTTCGTTCCGCCGATCGACCGGCGCTATCCTGTCGCGGCCAATTGCACCGGTTGGTCGATGCGCAGGCGCAGCTGCGCACGCAGCCCGTCCGGCCGCCATTGGAAGGTCGCGCCCCCGTCGAGCTGAGCCAGCACATTCTGGGACATTGTCAGGCCGAAACCGCGTTTCTCAGGCTCGCACGTAGCGCCGCCGCCCGTCTCCGCCCATTCGATGACGAGAAAGCGCTCTCCGTCGACAATGTCTACATCTCCGCGCAGGGCAAGCGAGCCGCTGGCGGCGAGGGCGCCGTGCTGCACGGCGTTGGTGCCCAGCTCGTGTAGGGCGAGGCTGAGGGCCTGAACGGTCTGCGGGTCGATCCGCAAGGGCGGAAGATTGGCGTCTATCACCTCGCCGATAGAGATCCTGAGAACCCCGCGCACGACCGTTTCGACCGAAACCGGCTGCCAATCCGCCTGAAAGAGCAGGTCGTAGGACGCCGATATCGCCTGAATGCGCGCCCCGAAATCGCGGACGAAGGACTGCACGTCGGTTGCTCGCCGGCCGGAACTCGTCGCGATGCTGCTGACGACGGCCAGCTGGTTCTTCACCCGGTGCGCCAATTCCCTCATGAGGATGTCGCGCGACGATTCGGCCTCGGCCCGCGCGCGCTGAATGGCGTCCGTCTCGTAGGCTTGTCGAAGAGCATTGCCAAGGAGATCGAAATAGGCCGACTCCCCGGACTTCACGATGAAGTCTCGCGCGCCGGATTTGAGCGCCTCGACGGCTACCGCCGCGTCATTCATCCCGGTGATGCAGACGACGGGTGTGGTGTTTCCGCGCCCGCGCAGCTCATGCAACACGTCGATGCCCGTTCGATCGGGCAGATTCACATCGAGACCGATCACGTCGAACGTCTCGCGCAGGACCATGCCAAGCGCGGTCTCGCCGTCCTGCGCCGAGGCGATCTCGAAGCCGAGCCGAGCGAGCCTCCGCTTGACCAACGCCAGATGCGGCATGTCGTCATCGACGAACAACAGACGGAGCGATTGGCGAACGGGCTTCATCTGACCTTTCAAAAGGTGATCGGCCATCAGGCTTCGCCCGCAGGCGCCTTAACCACCTGTAAGAAGAGGCCTAAACGCTGGATTGCTTCCGCAAAACTCTCGTAGGAGAGCGGCTTGGTGACGTAGACGCTACATCCCAGCTCATAGCAGCGGTTAATCTCGGTTCTGTCGTCCGTCGTCGTCAACACGATGACGGGCATCGGGCGCAGTGCCTTGTCCTTCTTCAGGTTCGCGAGAATGTCGACGCCGCTCATGTCCGGCAGGTTCAGATCGAGGAGAACGAGCGTATCGCTGAGGTCGTGCGCGCCGTCGAACCAGTCCAGCGCGTCGCGACCGGTGGCATGCCGGGTGATATCGTTCGAGACGCCGGCGCGGCGTATGTTCTTCTCGATGAGCCTGGCGTGTCCATCGTCGTCTTCAATCATCACGATCTTAAGGGCGGTCGTCATGGGGCGGTGGGCTCCGAAACCGGTCATATCTTCGTGCGTCGACTCGTCAGCCGACGCCTCGCTGGCCTGTCGCGTCGCCAGCGGCGCTACATGCCGGGCATGAGCGCATTCGTAAAGTCGGCTTTTGATCCTTGGTTCCAGCCCGCGACCGTTTATGCGTTTGACGCAGCGGTAGGTGGAATTTTCGGCATGTCGAGGGTGAATGAGGAGCCGCCCTCTCCGTTCGGAGCGACGGACACGTCTCCTCCGAGGCGCCGCGCGGTCGCGCGCACGAAGGCGAGCCCGAGACCCTCGCCGGCCTCGTCCTGCCGGCCGGCCCTGCGAAAGAGCTCGAAGACGCGCTGACGGTCCCGTTCGGCAATGCCACGCCCGGTATCGCTTACGCTGATCCTGACACGGTCGAAGGTCTCTTCGCCGGCCAGCACGATCCGATTGGGCCTGTTCGGATGGCCGTACTTCACCGCATTCTCCAAAAGGTTGGACAGGATCTGTTCGAAGCCTACCCGGTCGGTCGTGACTTGGGGGAGGGCGCCGATATAGATCGTAGCGCCCTTCCGTTCCGCAAGAGTGACGAGAGTCGCAGCGGTCGCCTCGGCGACCTCCGTCGCATCGAAGGTCTCGATCGTCCACTTGCGTCGTCCCTCGCGGGAGAGTGAGAGAATGGCCTGGATAAGTCGATCCATCTTGGCCGTGGACTCTACGATGAAACCCAATGCCTCGGGGAAATCCTCGCGTATCGTGTCCCGATCGCGATCCGTGATAGCGGGCGAACCGTCCGCCTCCAGTCGGACGAGCAGATCGCGAAGTACCTTCAGTCCTTCTTCCAACTCGTGCGTGAAGCCCATCACGTTGACGAGCGGGGAGCGAAGATCGTGGCTGACGATGTAGGCGAAGCGCTGTATTTCGGCGTTCGATCGCGTCAGTTCCGCCGTACGCTCGGCGACGGTTCTCTCCAGCGAGGAGGCCAGCTCGCGCAGCTGCGCCTGGCTCGACATCGCCTTCCGGCTCGCACGAAGGATCGAGAGGGCGGCAAAGCCTACCCCGACAAGGCTGCCGAGAAGCGCAAGACCGACGATGGGCCAGATAAGTGGACGAAGCTGGCGCCGCTCGGCGCGCGCGCTGCCGATCGCCAACGTCTCCTCCGCCTGGATCGCTTCGATGCCCACGACGAGCTCGTCGACGCGGTCGGCGAGAGCCTCGAAGGTTCGGCTGCGATCATTTCGCGGAAGCGATGGCCGAACCGCGAGGCGCGCGGCATCTTCCATGGCCTCGAAGCTGGCCCGTAGGTCGACCAGTGCCTCCTCCGATATGCCGATGTCGGGAAAGCGATCGAGATAGGCCGATCGCAGAGCATAGAGCCGGTTCAGATCGAGTTCCGATTCGCCCATGTCGGGACGTTCGCCCCCGCTCGCCTGCCGCCGGACGACGGCCTCGATTCGCCGCATCTCGCCAATGGCGCTGTAGGCACGGGTACGAGATAGCAAGACGGCCTCGACCTCCGCCTCGGCGCGTTCGGTCTCCAACAGCACGTAGGCCAAGGCTGCAAAGGCGACGAGCCCAAGCGTGATCCCTATCGCCGACGCGATGACGGGGTGGACGAGGTACGAGGGTAGTCGGACTAGAGCCATGGGGCGAGGAAACTGCGAACGGGAAAGGGAGGTGATGGTCGCGCCGCATATCACAATGCCACCCGGGCGCCCATCGCGGGAAAAGGCTTGACCTGCGACACGACCCGGTCATCATGCCGGCGCTTGGAACGCGTTGAACTGTCGATGGCATGGCGGCCGGTTCGTCCGCGTCCGGTCAGCGCTATGGTGCCGCTGACGGATCAAGGAGAAAGACATGAAGAAGTTTGCAATCGCCGCGACGCTCGTCGCGATGACCAGCCTGGGTGCCTGCACGGCGACCGAACAGCGCGCCGCGGGCGGAGCCGCCATCGGCGCCGGTACGGGTGCAATCGTCGGAGGCCTCGTCTCCGGCAACTCGCGCGGCGCCCTCGTCGGTGCCGCCGTTGGTGGTGTCGGTGGTGCCGCCATCGGTGCCAGCACGACACCCCGCGCCGGCTGCTATCGTGCCCGGAACGGTGTCGTATACTGCAACTGAGTTAGGCTTGGGCGGGTGTCGCGTAGGCACCCGCCCATACCCTTGGAGCCGATCATCTGCCGGGCAAAAAATCGTCGGTCTCGGCTGTGCAAAACGCCACTAGAACGTTGAATTCCTAAAGCTTCACTCCCATCTACCGAGACGATTTCGTGGCGTCCGCAGGTGGGAAGATGCGTCTGATTGATAAGCTGTCCTTACTGGCCGATGCGGCCAAATACGACGCGTCCTGCGCATCCTCGGGGGCTCCGAAGCGGACCGCCGTCGATGGTGGTATCGGGTCGACCGAGGGCCATGGCATCTGCCATGCCTATGCGCCCGACGGCCGGTGCATTTCCCTCTTAAAGGTGCTGTTGACCAACTTCTGTCAGTACGACTGCGCCTACTGCATCAATCGCCGATCGTCCAACGTCGCCCGAGCGCGCTTCAAGCCGGATGAGTTGGTCAACCTCTTCCTCAGCTTCTATCGACGGAACTATGTCGAAGGCCTTTTCCTGTCGTCGGGCATCATCAAGTCGTCAGACTACACGATGGAGCAGATGATCCTCGTGGCTAAGACCTTGCGTCAGGAGCACGGCTTCCAGGGCTATATTCATCTGAAGACGATCCCGGAGGCATCTCCCGAGCTTATTGCGGAGGCCGGACTCTGGGCGGATCGGCTGTCGATCAATATCGAGCTGCCCACCGCCGAAGGCCTCGGCGCTTTGGCACCGGAGAAAGACGAGGCGACGATAACGTCGTCCATGGACGATCTGGCGAGCCATATCGCGCAGGCCAAGGAAGACTCCGGCTCGAAGCGACGCCGTATGGCGAACGCCAAGTCGGCGCCTAAGTTCGCGCCCTCCGGCCAGAGCACACAGATGATCGTTGGCGCCGACAAGGCCGACGACGGCGCCATTCTCGCGCGCAGCCGCTCCTTGTACGACGCCTTCGATATGCGGCGGGTCTACTAT
Organism: uncultured Alphaproteobacteria bacterium; assembly: GCA_963799285.1. Classification (GTDB taxonomy): domain Bacteria; phylum Pseudomonadota; class Alphaproteobacteria; order Rhizobiales; family CAWCWK01; genus CAWCWK01. The sequence continues at coordinate 1,595,412 of CAWCWK010000004.1, read as the reverse complement.
TCGGGCTTCAGCCCTATTCCGGATGCGAGCAAGTTGCTGCCGCCCGATCCCGTCCCGCTGATCCGGGAACATCGCCTCTATCAGTCCGATTGGCTGATGCGGTTCTACGGCTTCGAGGTGGAAGAGATCGTTTCGGGTGGAGAGGGCGGAATGCTCGACCTCGAAATCGACCCCAAGCTCGCCTGGGCCTTGAAGAACCGGGCCCGTTTCCCGGTCGATCTTAACCGGGCTCCTCGCGAGATGCTCCTGAGGGTTCCCGGCCTCGGCGAGAAGACGGTCGATGCGATCCTCCGATCGAGGCCGCATCGCTCGCTACGAATGGATGACCTTGCTCGATTGACGAAGACCTGGCGCAAGGCCCGGCCGTTCGTATCGACGATCGATCACACGCCCGGCAGCGCCCTCGACAGTGCCGGGCTTCGTTCTCTCGTCGCACCCAGGGAGAAGCAATTGGCGCTTCTCTGACGCGGCCTTAGGCTGCCTTCGTCATACTCCTCACGATCGCTTCGACCTGGCTGAGGATTTGTCCGTTCAGATCGGCAACCTCGCGAGCGGTCGTGAGCGCCGCGTTCATCTGCCCCGGCGTGCCTTCCGTCGTCTTGGCGATCATGCCGACATTGTCGCCGAGCTGACGCATGTTCTCGGCGGCCAGGAGAACGTTGCGGCTGATATCGGCGGTCGCGGAGGACTGCTGTCCGACGGCGCCGGCGATCGACGTCGATACGTTGCTGATCTGCTTGATCGTCGAGTTGATCCCGTCGATGGCACCGACCGCATCCCGCATCGTGGACTGGATCGTGCTGATCTGCTGTGTGATGTCGCCCGTCGCCTTCGTGGTCTGCTGAGCGAGGTTCTTCACCTCCGCGGCGACTACAGCAAAGCCCCGGCCGGCCTCACCGGCACGAGCCGCCTCGATGGTGGCGTTGAGGGCGAGGAGGTTGGTCTGGGCGGCGATTTCCTCGATGAGGCCGACGACTTCGCCGATCCGCTCCGAACTCTCGGCCAGCTGCCGCACCGTCACGTTCGCAGCCTCAGTCCGCTCGACGGCGGCTTCGGCCTCGATTGAGGACTGATTCGCCTGGCGGGTGATCTCCGAAATCGAGGCATCGAGTTCCTGGGCCGCCGCGGCGACGACTTCGAAGGTGTTCGACACCTCTTCGATTCCGCCGCCGACGGTCTTCGCCGACTGCAGCTGCTCCGAGCTGGCATGCATCACCGACTGCATGGCGGAGCCGAGATGCTCCAGCTTGTCGTGAACGTTGCGTGCCGCGCTTTGGAAGCGCTCCATCACCTCCCGTTGCGACCGGTCCTTGCTTTGCTTCGCCAGCACGATGAGAGAACCTTCGGCGCCGATCGGGTTGGCGCGCGCGGTGTAATCTTCGCCCGCGGCCGAAAGCGTTCCCTCCCCGGCGGGTATTTTTAGTCCCTTCGCGATCCCATCGACAGAGACACCCTCATTCGCACGAGACCCCAAGAGTCCGCGTGCCGCCGCATTGGCCCGGATGACGATGCCGGCATCGTCGGCGATGAGGATGGGGTTGGGGGAGATCTCGAAGGAAGCGACGATTAGGGCATCGCCCATATCGGTCTCAATCGTCTCGTCGACCTTCTTGGCGCGCCTGAACATTCAACGTCCTCTCACGTTTGGTGCCGTCCCGCGGCCCGACCTCGCAATACGCCACCAGGGCGTGCTGCGGACAGCTTTACGGATTGACGATTAAGGGTCGGTAACTGTCTTGGGGATTTGGTGGCGACAGGCACAGCCGACCGTTTGGTCCGGCAACTTTCCTTGCCCGAAGCGCCCCGCTATACAGCCCTTCTACGCCCGCCGGTATTGCGCAAGGACCGGCCGCTCACTCCTCTTCCTTACCCAGGCAGCCCATCATGGCCGGACATTCCCAATTCAAAAACATCATGTACCGCAAGGGCGCGCAGGACGCGAAGCGCTCGAAGATGTTCTCCAAGCTCGCCAAGGAAATCACGGTCGCTGCCAAGATGGGCCTGCCCGACCCGGAGATGAACCCACGCCTGCGCGCCGCCATCCAGGCGGCCAAGTCGCAGAACATGCCCAAGGACAACATCAAGCGCGCCATCGATAAGTCGCAGTCCGGCGAAGGCGACAACTACGAGGAGATTCGCTACGAGGGCTATGGCCCGGGCGGCGTGGCCGTCATCGTAGAAGCTCTCACCGACAACCGGAACCGCACGGCGTCCGAAGTGCGGGCCGCGTTCACCAAGAACGGCGGTTCGATGGCGGAAACAGGGGCTGTCTCCTTCATGTTCGACCGGGTGGGCGTGGTCGAATATCCGCTCGATGCCGGGAGCCAAGACGACATGATCGAGGCCGCGATCGAGGCCGGGGCGGATGATGTCGAAACGGGCGAGGAAACGCACGAGATCATTTGCGACATGACATCGCTGGCCGATGTCGCGAAGTCGTTGGAAGATCGCTTCGGTGAGCCGAACAGCGCGAACCTGGTCTGGCGTCCGCAAAACTCGATAGCACTCGACGACGACGCCGGCGCCACCATGCTGAAGATGCTCGCAGCTATCGAAGACAGCGACGACGTTCAGAACGTCTACGCGAATTTCGAGGTCTCGGACGCCGTGCTGGAGGCGGCCTGACGGCAGGCGGTCGTGCTCCCTCCAAAGGCCCTCCGCATCATCGGGATCGACCCCGGCCTTCGGAAGATGGGCTGGGGTATCATCGAGAAGGAGGGGTCGTCCCTTCGCTTCATCGCTGCCGGCACCATAAAGCCGCCGACCGCGCACACGCTGCCGGACCGGCTCCTTTTCCTGCATGACGCGCTCACGACGATCCTTGCCGATTATCGGCCGCATCAGGCCGCGGTTGAGGAGACGTTCGTGAACAAGGATCCCCGGGCGACCATGAAGCTCGGCAGCGCGCGGGCCATGGCGCTACTCGCCCCCGCGCAGGCAGGTATCTCGGTCGGCGAATACATGCCCAATCTCGTTAAGAAGACTGTGGTGGGCGCAGGGCACGCCGACAAGAAGCAAATCGGCCTGATGATCAAGATCCTGCTGCCGAAGGCCCAGGTCGACAGCGAAGACGCGGCAGACGCGCTCGCCATCGCGATCACCCACGCGCACCATACCGGACGCTTGCTCGCCGAGTGACCTCGAAATCCTGCTTGACGGGCGTCAAGTAGAGGAGCAAACTCTCCCAGTACCAGCTAAGGAGGTCTAAGACAATGGATCCGCCTATGCAGACGTCGCTGCAGACTGCCCGATACGGGTCAGGCTGAAGGCAGCGAACCACCATACATTGTTGTTAGTATGAAGCGGTGCGCTTCGTGTGTTGCGGTTTAGGCCGAGTATAGGACTCGGAGCATCCTGCTAGGCCGCGTTGCGTGATTGGCATCGCCATCAAAAGACCTTGAACGTCCGGCGAACCCGGACCGGAAGCTCCGTTGCGCCATCGCGGCCCGGAGCTTCCTTGTCGTTCGGCGTCAGCGGTCGCGTTCGACCACCCCGATGATTGGACCCATGGGCCAGAACCCATCCGCCCGCTTCGCCGTCGGGCTGTAAAGGCTCGATATCGTACCGTCGAGGAAGAGCGCGTTTGGAGTATCAAGGCGGTCGCGAAAGAGCGTGCCGAAATCGTGGAAGTTTACGCGGTCCTTCGAGATTGCGAAGACGACCGTATGTCCGTCGTTCTGAACGCCGACCCCGTTCCGGATCTTGTTCGATGTGCCGTTCGGGAGGAAGCGCGGATGGAGCTTGCCATCGATTACCAGCATGGGGCCCGACTGCGTGGCGTAGTCCGGCGTGATGCCGGCGGACTGGTACGAGCGGCTTTCCATCACGAATGCCCGTCCGTGTTCCCAGCCAAAGACACCGTTTGGAAGAAGGTGGAAATTGCCGGGGCCATCACGGGTGCTGAGCGCTGACAACTCGCGGCCGTCCTCGATGTACAGGCCGACGGGGCTGCGGTCGCGGTGATACATGCCACCGTTCACGCCGAAGGCGAGCGTCTCGCTGTCCTCGTCGAGCGCCGCTCGCACCGCGCTGAAGCTGCCCATCGGGCGACCCGCATCGTCGTTCAGGAAAAGACGCAGGTCGTGCGATCTCAGGTCGACAGTGCAGACGATATACTCGCTTCCCAGATGCGTGATCGTCTCGCAGGGTACGCTCGCGGTCGCGGCGACGGTCGACAGCGCGAAGCCGACGCTCAGGAGAAGGCCGCGCAATCCGAGGCGCCATTGGCGCCAAGCCAGCACGTCCTCGGCGACGGAACCCGCAGATTGTCCAACGCGACGGGCCCGACTAGAAGCACTTCCGAACATAAGATCCCCGCGCCCATCTGGCGTACCATCCTGGAGTCGCCACAATGATCGTATCGCCGTCGTGATTGGCCGGCTCAAGGGCATCGTGGACGCCTATGGCGACGACTTCGTGATCCTCGATGTCGGCGGCGTCGGCTACGAGGTTTATTCGTCCACCCGCACGCTCGGCGACCTGCCCTCCGTCGGCGAGGCGACGACGATGAGCATCGAGACCGTCGTGCGTGAGGACATGATCCGGCTCTACGGATTTTCGAGCGCGAGCGAGCGAGCCTGGTTCCGGCTGCTCACGCGTGTCCAAGGCGTCGGTACCAAGGTCGCGCTGGCCATCCTCGGGACTCTGCGCCCCGCCGAGCTCGCATCCGCGATCGCCCTGAACGACAAGGCCATGATCGCGCGGGCTCCTGGCGTCGGGCCGAAGGTCGCGCAGCGCATCGCGGCGGAGTTGAAGGACAAGGCGCCGGCGCTGTTGGACGGCGACACCGGCATCGACCCCGCGACGATGCGCCTTCAGTCCGACCTCGGAGAAGGCGTCGCCGCCCAGCCGGCGGCGGACGCCGTCTCCGCGCTTGTCAATCTTGGCTATGCATCGGCGCAGGCTAGCGCGGCTGTGGCTCGGGCCCTCAAGGATCTTGGTGACGATGCGCCGACCGACAAACTGATACGGGCTGGCCTGCGCGAGTTGTCGGTCTAGTTGCGTGCGAGAAGGAGGCGGATGCCGGCAAGGGCGAAGACCGTCCCCATCACGGTCTGTATGACGCGACTTGCCCGCGCATAGACGCGGGCCATGACCGGGGTAGAGAATGCCAGCGCGTAGGCGCCGTTCACTGCGAACGACATCACAAAGCCGCCCGCCACGATGATCGTGGCAACTGCCGGCGGCGCTTCGGCGGGCAGGCCGAGGGCGATGATCGCGATCCATGCCAGGGCCGCCTTCGGGTTGGTAAGATGAATGCCGACACCGCGGGCGAAATGCGCGGACGTTTCGCGGCGCGTCCCTCCGAAGGCCTGCGCTACGACGTCCTGATCGGACGCGGCCGCAAGGAACGCCTTGTACGCCAACCAGAGTAGGAATAGGCCGCCCCCGATCTTGAGGAGAACGAGCGACCAGGCATAGGCCGTCACCATCGCCGACAATCCTGCCGCCGTCAGCAATCCCCAGGTCGCCGAGCCGACCGCGACGCCTGCCGCCATCGAGAGGCCCGCGCGCCGGCCCGACCCCAGGGACGTCCCCATGATCGCCACCACGCTCGGCCCCGGACTTGTAAGCGCCAGGAAGAGCGCCGAGTAGGACAGGAGGATACCCGGCCAGTACGTACCCAAGGTGTCCGTCATGAAGTTCATCTCTCGACATCCCTCCGATTCGCATGTTCTTATTATGTTCACGATTTTGCGCCATGCAACAAGGCACCCGATCTTCGAGACACGACCATGACCGACCGCATCATTACCGCCGAGAAGACCGGGACAGACGCGGTCGACGATGAGACGCATCTGCGTCCGCAAGTCCTGTCGAGCTTCATCGGACAGGCGCAGGCGCGCGCTAACCTCGGCATCTTCATCCAGGCTGCGAAAGCGCGCGGCGAGGCGCTCGATCATACCCTCTTCGCCGGACCGCCCGGCCTCGGCAAGACGACGCTGGCGCAGATCGTCGCCAAGGAACTCGGCGTCAATTTCCGCGCGACCGCCGGCCCTGTGATCGCCAAGGCCGGCGATCTCGCCGCGCTGCTCACGAATCTCGAGGAGCGCGACGTTCTCTTCATCGATGAGATCCACCGGCTCAATCCGGCTATCGAGGAGGTGCTCTATCCTGCGATGGAGGATTTTCAGCTCGATCTCATCATCGGCGAAGGGCCGGCGGCGCGATCAGTCCGCATCGAGCTCGCGCAATTCACGCTTATCGGCGCGACCACCCGCGCCGGCCTGCTGACGACCCCGCTGCGGGATCGGTTCGGCATTCCGATCCGCCTTAACTTCTACACCGATGAGGAGCTGTCCGAAGTCGTTACGCGGGCAGCGCGCGTTCTCGGTGCGCCGATCACTGCAAGCGGCGCGGCCGAGATCGCGCGCCGCTCGCGCGGTACGCCTCGCGTGGCCAACAGGCTGCTCCGCCGGGTGCGCGACTTCGCAGCCGTGATGGGGAAGGAGGCGGTCGACGATACGATCGCCGACCGCGCCCTCCGCGAACTCGAGGTCGATCCGCGCGGCCTGGATCAATTGGACCGACGCTATCTCGAATGTATCGCCTACAACTATGGCGGCGGCCCGGTGGGCATCGAGACGATCGCCGCAGCGGTGGCCGAGCCTCGCGACGCGATCGAGGACATCGTCGAGCCTTACCTCTTGCAGCAGGGCTTCATCCAGCGCACGCCCCGCGGCCGGATGCTGACAGGAACCGCCTTTCGCCATCTCGGTCTGGAGGAACCGCGCGACGGGGCGCAGCTGCGGCTGATCGCCGAAGACTAGGCTACTGTCTGACCAGCGTGATCGGAGAACGCTTCAGCCATCGGGCGCCCTCTTCGCCTTGTCGAGACGCCGTAGCAGGTCGCGGGTCGCTCTGAGGCGATCGGCCTGGGTCTTGAGAGTAACGGACTGCACGATGCGGCCCTTGTCGCTCGATATCGTCTCGTCGTTCAAAGCCAGCGCGTTCGTCGTCTGCCAATCGCCGCGAAGATCGAGCGCTACGCCCTTCGGCCCCGCAGTCGCCTTTGCCACGCCAAGACGCCGACAGAGGACGCGCAGGCGGGCGCGTTCCGTCAGGACAAGGACGGCCGGGGGCGGGGTCCCATGCGTCGCCTCGATCTCCGCTCGCACGGTCTGCAACTCGTCTTCGTCGAGAACGCGGGCGATGCGGGCATAGAGCGCCAGCCGCTCCGCTTCATCGCGAATGTAGTCTGACGGAAGGCGCGGTTTGAGGCCGAGCTTGAGCACTGGTGACCACAGGGCATCTTCGTCCGTGACATCGCTGCCGTTCAACGCCATGTGGAGGAGATGCGCATAGAGGTTCGCGCCAAGCACGGTCACATGCCCTGCCTGCTCCTCGCGCGTGACCGAGCCGGCGCCGCGTTGGTCGAGATCGAGAGCGCTGATCTCGAACCCCGAGCCCAGGGACTGGTTTGCCGCGAGCGCAACGAGGCGTTGTCGGCCGGTTGCACTCAACGCTTCATCGGATTCATAGGTGAGGTACGTCTGAGCCGAGAGGTGGGAGCGACCCACCCGGCCGCGCAACTGATGCAGCTGGCCGAGCCCGAACATGTCGGCTCGCCAGACGACGAGCGTATTGGCACGCGGTACGTTCAGACCGCTCTCGATAATGTTGGTGGCGAGGAGAACGTCGCCCTCGCCATCGGCAAACCGGGTCATGACCTCGTCGAGCGCATCGGCCTTCATGCGCCCGTGCGCCATGCTGACCGTGAGATCGGGTGCGATGCGGCGCAGACGCTCCTCCATCGCCTCGATATCTAATAGGCGCGGGCAAACGACGAAACTCTGGCCATCTCGTGCCTTCTCGGCGCCGAGGGCGGCTGCGATTTCGGCATCGCCCCACTCGGCAACGTGCGTGGCCACGGGCTGGCGTTCGCGCGGGGGTGTCTTAAGGACGCTGACGTCGCGCAAGCCAATCATCGCGGACTGAAGCGTGCGGGGAATGGGCGTCGCGGTCATCGCGAGGCAGTGAACACCGTCGCCAAGTTCGCGCAGTCCAACCTTGTGAGTGGCGCCGAAGCGCTGTTCCTCATCGATGATCAACAGGCCGAGATTGGCGAAGCGGACGGTCTTGCTGAGTAGGGCGTGCGTGCCGACCACGACACGCGCCTCGCCGGACCCGATGTCGGCCTTGATTGCGCTGATCCCCTTGCCCTGGGTCAGACGCGAAAGATGCGCGGTCTTGATGCCGATGGCAGCAAAGCGCCGTTCGAAGGTAAGGGCATGCTGGCGGGCTAGAACCGTGGTTGGCGCGACGATCGCGACCTGGACACCGGCCAGTGCTGCTGCGGCGGAGGCGCGCAGCGCGACTTCCGTCTTGCCGAATCCGACATCGCCACAAACGAGCCGGTCCATGGGATAGCCTCGCGCCATGTCCTCGCGAGCCGCTTCGATGGCGGCGGTCTGGTCGCCGGTCAGCCGGTGGGTGAAGCCTGCGCAGAAACGGTCGTAGGCTTCCTCGTCGTGGGAGATGACGGGAGCGGGGGTCTCGCGCCGCGAGGTCGCGGCCTCCTCGAGGGCTACTGCTGCCTCGGCCACGTCCTTCGCCGCCTGTCGCGCGCGCTTGAGCCAGGCCTGCGAGTCGGACCGGTCAAGCGTCACGGCATCGGGCTGCGAGCCGTAGCGCCACACACGGTCCATCTCGTCGGCCGAGACCATGAGGCGCGTGCCATCAGCATACTCAATGGCGATCCGCTCCGGGCCGTCGGCTTCCAGCCCCTCGGCGAGACCCAGCAGCTTGCCCATGCCATGGTCGAGATGGATCACCGCATCGCCGGCTCTGAGGAGGGGGCGGTAGAGGCGTTGCTGGTCTGGCCGAACGTTCTTTCGCAGGGGGGGTCGATCGCGCGGATGATGCTCAGGGCGTGCATGGGTGCGGGCATCTGAGACCGCGCGAGTGTCGCTCATGGACTGTCCTCTGGCCCATGCGAGATAGCGGGCCGGTGATGAACGGTTTAGAGCCCGGCGGGTTCGCCCTGCGACCTTAAAGGCAGAGAATGAAGCCGGCCGCGATGCGCGCTACGTAGACAGACGCGCCATTATCGATCCACCATGCGGCGGAAAAGCCGAGCGTGGCCAGCGATAGGATGCCGACGGCTGTAAGCAGGATACGCTCCAAAGCGGTGACCGTTTCGCCTGGCGCGTGGGTAATGTCCGTCATGCCCGCCCTATAGCGCGGGGCGGCGGAGCCGTACAACGTCGATCGGGTGGATTGGGAGGCGGGATGCCGGAGACGATTGGGCGCTACGACTACATCGTCATCGGAGCCGGCTCGGCCGGTTGCGTGCTGGCCAACCGGCTGAGCGCCGATCCGCGGAATACGGTGCTTCTCCTCGAGGCCGGTGGAAGCGACAACCAGATGTGGGTGCATATCCCGGTCGGCTATCTCTACTGCATGGGCAACCCCCGGACGGACTGGTGCTACAGCACCGATGCGGAGGCGGGGCTCGGCGACCGCAAGATCGGATATCCCCGCGGTAGAGTCCTGGGCGGGTCGTCGTCAATCAACGGCATGATCTACATGCGAGGTCAGGCACGAGACTACGATGGGTGGCGCCAGTCGGGTCTGTCCGGGTGGGGATGGGACGATGTCCTGCCGCACTTCAAGGCCTGCGAGGATCACCACGGCGGCGCGAACGACTATCACGGCAGCGGGGAAGGCGTTCGCGTCGAGCCGCAGCGGCTGCATTGGCCGATCCTCGATGCGTGGCGCGATGCCGCCGAGCAGGCTGGCGTGCCGAAATCGACGGACTTCAACCGGGGGGACAATTTCGGCTCTTCCTATTTCGAAGTCACCCAGAAGCGCGGCATTCGCCACAACGCAGCCAAGGCGTTCCTGAAGCCGGCAAAGAGGCGCGCCAACCTCCGGGTCGTCTCGAACGCGCAGGTCAAGCGGATCGACCTTGTCGAGGGTCGTGCGGCGGGCGTGGTCTTCGACGTGAAGGGCGAAGAGCGGCGCGCCGATGCGGATGGCGAGGTGGTTCTGAGTGCCGGTGCGGTGAACTCACCACACATCCTCGAGCTATCGGGAATCGGGCGAGGGGAACTTCTCAAATCGCTCGGCTTCGACGTCGTGGTGGACAGCCCGGGCGTCGGCGAGAACCTGCAGGACCATCTCCAGATCCGAACCGTCTACCGCGTGAGGAATGCGCTGACGCTGAACGAGCGGATGGCGACGCTGTTCGGGAAGGCGAAGGTCGGTCTCGAATATGTGCTGCGCCAGTCCGGCCCAATGAGCATGGCGCCCAGCCAGCTCGGCGCCTTCGCCCGGTCGGACCCCCGCTACGAGACCGCCAATCTCGAATACCATGTCCAGCCCCTCTCGCTCGATGCGTTCGGCGAGCCGCTCCACCGGTTCCCCGGCATCACGGCGAGCGTATGCAACCTGCGTCCCGAGAGCCGGGGGACGGTCCACGCGACCAAGCCGGGATGGAATGCGGCACCGGCGATCCGTCCGAACTATCTCGCGGCCGAAGAGGACAGGGCCGTGGCCGCGGACGCGATCCGTCTCACGCGGCGGATCATGGCACAGCCCGCGCTGGCGGCCCACGACCCGGTCGAATATCTGCCCGGGGAGGCGGCGCAGTCGGAGGAGGAACTCGTCGACGCTGCGCGGCGCATCTCGACGACGATCTTTCATCCGGTCGGCACCGTAGCGATGGGTGCCGAGGAGACCGCGCCGCTGGACGCTCGGCTACGCCTACGGGGCGTTCGAGGGCTCCGTGTCGTCGACGCCTCGGTGATGCCTACCATCGTATCCGGCAATACGAATGCGCCGACGATGATGATCGCCGACAAGGCGGCCGCGATGATCCTCGCAGACGCGGGACGCTGACGGCCGTCGCTGTTTGCCACGAAAAAGGGGGGCGAAGCCCCCCCTGCGTAGAAGTCTGCTCTGAGCGGAGCGATTACCCCTTGTTCGACAGGGCTTCCAGCAGCGCCTCGTCGATCTTGCCGTTCGGCGGGAGGCCATTGGCGGACTGGAAGGCTCGGATGGCTGTTGCGGTCCGGCCACCGGGGATGCCGTCGATCGGACCGACCTCGTAGCCACGATGGGTCAGGACGGCCTGGATCTGCTTGATCAGCATGGTCTCCTCGGCGGCGGAGAGCTGCTGCGTCGCCGGTTCGCCCGTCATTTCGCTGGAGAGTACGACGAGGTTGGCCTCCTGAAGCGGGTCGGCGATGACGAGCTCGGCCGACATCGCCTTCGCACGTGTCAGCGTCTCGGAATCCATCACGCCGGCAACTTCATCGCGCTTGGCCTTGGCATCTTCATCGCCGGCCTTTGCCGACGCGTCGAACCACATGTAGGAGCCAGCGAGGTCCTGCGGTACACCCAACCCACGCCCGTAGATGATGCCGAGATTGAACTGACTGTCCGGCACGCCAAACCGGGCACCTTGCTCGAACCACGTTACGGCTTCCTCGAAATTGGCCTCGCCAAAAGCGCCCTCGGCGTAGAGAACGCCGATATTGTGCATGGCCCTCGCATTTCCTTGTGCGGCGGCGCGCTCATACCAGGCCCGCGCGACGCTCGCATCGCGCTCGGTGCCGATGCCCTTCTCGTACATGCTGCCGAGACGGTACTGCGCCGGGGCGAGGTCCTGCGCGGCGGCGCGCTCGAGCCAGGCCAAAGCCTCGACGTCGTCCTTCTCGACACCCTGCGCCGCGCCAAAGCGACGGGCGATCTCGTACTGTGCCTTCGGATCGCCGGACGCGGCGGCAATGCGGAGCGCCTCCGGGCCGATGGCATCGGGAAGCTCGGCGAGGAGTGTCGGTTCGGGGCCGGCGACGGGACGGGGCGCCGTCGGGTTGGCTGCAAGAGCACTCTGTACCGACGCCGCATTAACCGGCTCCAGAAGCGCTGCGTCCTCAGGCAGGGCTGGCGTGGGGGCCAAGAGGTCGGCGGTGACCGCATCATAGCTCGCGAACTGGTCCTCCGATCCGATCGCGGGCACGCCATCGAGACGCGCCAGGTTCGCGGCTTCGTCCGGCCCGGCGGGCAAGGGCATGATCGGGACCTGACGTGCGATGATCTCAGGCGACGTCTCGGAGCCCATCGTGACGTCGGCGGCAGGTACGTCTGCTTCGGTCACTAGCGGGGCTTCGACCGCGACGGGTGCGATCGCCATGTCTGTTCCGGTCAGGTCTGTCGAGATCACGGCAGATGAGAGAAGCTTCAGCGTTCCCAGAGCCAGGATCACCGCCGCCGCCGCTAGCAGAACCGGCTTGGCGCGACGCGAGCCTATGATGGCGCGAACGCGTGACAGGCTGGACTCCGTGTCCGACTGGACAGCGTCCTCAGGGTCGTCGTCTTCTTGCGCGGACTGTTGCGCGGCCAAGCGAGCCGCGGCGATGAAATTGGCGCGGCTGTTCTGCGCCGGTTCTGCGGGCGCCGCGCTCGACGGCGCCGCATGCTTCGGCAGAACGCCACCACCGGGCGCGATGGGCGCCCAATCGTCGGGCATGTCGTGCGCATGGTCCTGTGCTGCGCGCAGATGGTCCCCGACCGCGAAGGAGGACCCGTTGTCATGCCCCGGCGCCATCGCCACGGGCGCGGGTGTCGGCGCAGGGCGAGGAGCCGCAGCCGTTGGTGCGGTGCGCTCCAGGGCTTCAAGCCGCTGGAAGACACGCTCGACGGTATCGCGGACTGTCTCCAAGGTATCCTTCGTGCGGCGATCGCCGGATTCCTGCGCCACGCGAAGCTCGGCGAGACCTTCGCGAACGGCGGAAGCGGCAGCTTCACCATTATTTCCCGCGGGCGTCCGGTCGAGCGCATCCCGCAGAGTCTGCTCGGCGGCCTGCTGCACGGCCGTCAGGATCTCGTCGCGCGAGACGCCGCCCTGTTGAGCGGCCGATGCGTAGTGGTCGATCCGTTCGGACAGGATCGCGAGCTGATGTTCGAGCTGCGCCGATGACTGCTGCGCACCGCCACCGGCGACGAGCGCCTCGATGCGGGTGACGAGGGTATCGATCTGCTCCTCCGCATAGCCAGACGAAGCCGTCGCAGACGTGGCCATGGCCTGGGACTGAAGAGCGCTTAGCCGTTCCTCGATCTGTGCGAGAACGGGGGCGATATCGGCGCGCTCGGAGCGCGGCGCTGACATCTGGCCGGCAATCTCGCGCAGGAGGTCCTCGTTCCTCAGCGAGGACTCGAGAACGCGGTCTTGCAGGGCCTGTATCTCGGCCTCGATGCTGGCGATACCGCGCGCATCGAGATGGCCCGGCGCTTCGGCAAGCCGCCGCACCAGACCGTCGATCTTGCCGTTGATCTCGCAAAGCGTCCTGTCGTCGGCCCTGTTCGAGAAGCGGCCGTCAATGGTGTCGAAGCGGGCGTTCAGGCGCGCCTCGAGGCCGAGCGACGGATCGAGCAGCGACTTGAGTTCACGTTCAACGCGGCGGAGTACCGGCGCGTCGTTCACGTTGCGCTCGATGTTCGCCATCATGTCGGTGAGGTCGGACAGGCGCGCTTCCATTTCGGCAAGCGATGCGTCGTTCGCCGAATGCTCCAACCGGTAGGTGAAGGCATCGGTCAGCTCGCCGATGCTCGAGAGGATCTGCTCGTAGAGCGACCGGTTCTCGCGCGACAACTCGGCGCCATGTTCAACGAGATAGCCTTGCGCCCGCCGAACGGCACTATCCATCTGCTCGCCGACACGGTCCGACAGGCCGCCGACCGTGCTGTCGATGTGCTGCGCGAGGCGCCCCGCCTCGACGGTCTGGCGTTCCGCGTTCTGCGACGTCTCCTCATCGAAGCGCGCTGAAAGGTCTCGCAGCGCCGCCGCCATCTCGTCGGTCCCGCGATCGCGCAGGCCGCGATCGACGCGGGCATCGATGGTTTCGAGGTAGGCGTCCAGCCTATCCGACATGTCGTTCCGCAGCGCGGTAAACGTCGCGGTGTCGTCTCGCGGATTCCGATGGGGACGCGGCGCGACGGCGCTCGTCAGCTCGCCCAGCTGACGGCGGACCTCGTTTACGTCCTGCGGCATGTTGTTCTGTACCGCTGCCTGATGGGAATGTTCGCCGCGACGTCTCAGAATGCGATCGACGGCACCCTCCGGCTTCGCTCCGGGCGGGTCGGAGCGATCCGTCTGTGACAGCGCCGGTGATGGCCGCGCGGCCGGAGCCTGAAGGTTCGACAGCGTATCGCGGAGGCGAGCGAGCTTCTCCAACGTGGCGGTTCTGGGATCGTCGGATCTGGACGCCGTCGGATGAGACGTGGTCGGCTGAGGGCTCGTCACGCTCTCGGAGGCAGGGGCCCACGGTGGGGTCTGTTGCGCATAGCTGGTCAAGATCCGCTCCCGTGAGTCGCACGGCCTATTCATGTCGTGGGACGAAAATGCCGACCTTTTGGTAAACGCCGCGTTAATCTCGCCAAAGCGGGCCAGGTCCTTCGGCTGACGTAAACGGCAGGACCGGTTATACCCGCACACGAATCAAAAGGACGGGACGGCCGTATGTCAGCCTACATGGAACCGGACGAGACGACCGGCGACGGCGAAGCGACGCCGATCCGGTCCGACGTCGTGAAGGACGCCACCGACCGCCGCGTGCGGAACTATCCCTTCAGCATCGGCGACCTCTCCCGCGAGTTTGGCGCGACCCTTCGAACCCTGCGGTTCTATGAGGAGAAGGGCCTCCTCAAACCGCAGCGAAACGGGCAGACGCGGCGCTACTCAAGGCGCGATCGGGCGCGTTTGAGCCTGATCCTAATGGGGAAGCGCCTCGGCTTTTCGCTCAACGAGATCGCCGACGTTCTCGCGCTCTACGACCTGCCGGACGGGCAGCGCAGGCAGCTTGAAGTGACGCGCGAGCGGCTTAGCCAGCAGCTCTACGTCCTTGAGGAACAGAAGCGCGATCTCGAGACGGCGACGCACGAACTGAAGGCCTTGGCGAACGAAATCGACAGGCGGCTCGACGCCGAGAGTTGACGTATACGTAAGCTGCGCATAGATGTCCCCCCACACGCCGATATCTGTGTAGTTCACAACCTGGAGACCCGAGATGCCGTCCTATCACGCACCCGTCGAAGACGTGATGTTCCTATTGCGGGACGTTCTGGGGTGGGAGCGCTATGGCAACCTCGCGGGCTTCGCCGACGCCGATCTCGAGACGGTCGAAGCGATCATCGGTGAGGCCGCGAAGCTCTCTGAAGAGGTCCTGCAGCCGCTCAACCAGACCGGCGACAAGGAAGGATGCATCTGGAATGCCGGCGCGGTCACCACGCCTTCGGGATTCAAGGACGCCTATCGGCAGTATACCGATGGCGGCTGGGTCGGCGTCTCGGCGCGCGAGGACCACGGCGGCATGGGCCTCCCCGCCACGGTCAACTCCATCGTCGGCGAGTTCACCTCGTCGGCGAACCTCGCTTTCGGCATGTATCCGGGCCTGAGCCAGGGCGCATACGCCGCACTGGAGACGCACGCGAACGACGAGATCAAGGCGATGTACTGCCCGAAGCTCGCGACCGGCGAGTGGACGGGCACCATGAACCTGACCGAGCCCCATTGCGGCACCGATCTCGGCCTCCTCAAGTCGAAGGCCGTGCCGAACGGGGACGGCTCCTACGCGATCTCGGGCACGAAGATCTGGATCTCGGCCGGCGAGCACGACATGGCGGACAATGTCGTCCACCTCGTCCTGGCGCGCATCGAAGGCGCCCCCGAGGGCACGAAGGGCATCACGCTCTTCGTCGTTCCGAAGTTTCTCCCCGATGCCGATGGCAATCCGGGCGAGAGGAACGGCGTCGAGTGCGCCGGCCTCGAGCACAAGATGGGCATCCACGGAAACGCGACATGCGTGATGTCCTACGACGGCGCCAAGGGTTGGATCGTCGGTGAGGAGAACAAGGGCCTCAACGCGATGTTCGTCATGATGAACGAGGCGCGGCTCGCCGTCGGCATCCAAGGGCTCGCGCTCTCGGAGGTGGCCTATCAGAACGCCGTCGATTGGGCGCATGACCGCCTGCAAGGTCGCTCGCTGACCGGCGTGAAGAACCCCGACGGCCCGGCCGACCCGATCATCGTTCACCCGGACGTGCGCCGGATGCTGCTCGACGTGCGCTCCTTCAACGAGGCGGCCCGTGCGCTGATGCTCTGGACGTCGATACAGTCGGACGTCGCCCACCGATCCGAGGACGAGGCCGAGCGCAACGTCGCGGACGACTTTTTGGGTCTGATGACGCCGATCGTGAAAGGCGTGCTCACCGACCGGGGGTTCGAGAACACCGTCACCGCCCAGCAGGTCTACGGCGGCACCGGCTTCACCGTCGATGGCGCGGTCGAGCAGTTCGTCCGGGACTGCCGCATCACGATGATCTACGAGGGCGCCAACGGCATCCAGGCGCTCGATCTCGTTGGCCGCAAGCTGGCTCGCAATGGCGGCCGCGCGGTCATGGCCTTCTTCAAGGAGGTCGACGAAGAACTTGCCAAGCATGAGGGCAACGCCGCGATGGCACCCTTCTGCGATGCGCTGAAAGCCGCACGCAAGGACCTCGAGACCGCGACCATGTGGTTCATGCAGAACGCGATGGCCAACCCCGACAATGCCGGCGCCGGCTCGACCGACTACATGCACCTCTTCGGCCTCGTCGCACTCGGCCTGATGTGGGTCCGCATCGCCAAGGCGGCGCAGACACGGCTCGAGAACGGCGCCAACGGCGACGCCTCGCGCATGCAGGCGAAGCTCGACGTCGGACGCTACTTCATTCAGCGCAAGATGCCCGAGACCGCGCTGCGCCTCACCCGCATCCAGGCAGGCGGCGACGCGATCATGGCCATGCCGGCAGAAGCGTTCTAGGTTGCCGAGATGGGTCTGGAGACGACATGCGGCGATCTGGTGTGACCGCTGGCTTGGCCGTGTTCGCATCTCTCGGCGAGGCCCCCTCGTTCGCCGCGCTGCTGGGGCCGGCTTTATCGAGCTCCCACGGGGTGGGATGTAGCGACCGTCGCTGATCGAGTGGTCGCGCACCCTAGCTTGCTGCGGCTGTTGCGGTCATTCGGACAATCCGACCACGGAGGCGATAAGATGGGACGGCTCAAATCTCTGTCGTTCGCTGCCCTAGGCTTCGCTGCGGGGCTGTCCGTACTGCCCGACCGGGCAGCGGCCTGTTCCTGTGTGCGGCCTACGGGGTCGATGTCCGAGTATCGGGCCTCCATCATCGCAGAAAGCGCCATAGCCTTCACTGGGCGGGTCGTTGCGGTGCGGCGCGTCACCGGCGAACGGAACGCTCCGTCGAACATCGTGGCCGAGATCGCCGTGTCGGACCGTCACAAGGGGCGCGTGGGACGAACCGCTTTCGTCGTCACCGATGGCGACGCGGGGGGCGCTACGTGTTCCTTCGCCGGCCCCTTGATGGCTGGTCTTGAGACCCGCCGCCCGCTTACCCTCGTCTCCAACGAGCTCGTCCGCATCGGCGGCGTTCGTGCCTATCCCGTCAACATCTGCAGCTCCGGCCCCTTCCTTTCGCGCGATTGACGCGCCCGTTCCGAGGAATCTTCCCATGACCGACGCTTACATCTACGACCACGTCCGCACCCCGCGGGGCCGCGGCAAGAAAGACGGCTCGCTACACGAGGTGACGGCGCTGAGCCTCGCCACGCAGGTGCTCGAAGGCCTTGAAGAGCGCAACCGGCTCGACACGTCCAAGGTCGACGACATCGTGTTCGGCTGCGTCGATCCGGTCGGCGAGGCGGGCGGCGACATTCCGCGCGCGGCGTCCCTGGCCGCCGGATACGGTATCAAGGGCTACGGCGTCCCCGGCGTCCAGATCAATCGTTTCTGCGCGTCCGGCCTCGATGCGGTGAACATGGGCGCGGCGATGGTGATGTCGGGTCAGCACGACATGGTCGTCTCGGGCGGCGTCGAGAGCATGAGCCGCGTCGGCCTTGGCGCATCTGGCGGTGCCTGGCCGGTCGATCCAAGCGTCGCGGTGCCGTCCTACTTCATGCCGCAGGGCGTATCCGCCGACCTCATCGCGTCCAAATACGGGTTCACGCGCGATGACTGCGATGCGCTGGCCGTCGAGAGCCAGAAGCGCACGCATGAAGCGTGGGACGAAGGCCGCTTCGCGAAGTCGATCATGCCCGTTCGCGACGTGAACGGCGTCACCATCCTCGCCCGAGACGAGCATCCCCGGCGCGAGACGACGATGCAGTCGCTCGGCGCGCTCAAGGCCAGCTTCGCGCAAATGGGCGAAATGGGTGGCTTCGATGCCGTGGGTATCCAGGCCCACCCGGAGGTCGAGAAGGTCAACCACGTCCACCACGCCGGCAACTCGTCCGGTATCGTCGATGGCGCGGCGGCGATCCTGATCGGTTCGAAGGCGGCCGGCGGCGACATGCAGCCCCGCGCGAAGATCCGCGCCTTCGCCAATATCGGCTCCGATCCGGCCCTGATGCTGACTGGCCCGGTGGACGTGACGAAGAAGGTGCTTGATCGCTCGGGCATGGCGCTGTCGGATATCGACCTGATCGAGGTCAACGAGGCGTTCGCCGCCGTGGTCCTGCGATTCCTTCAGGCCTTCGAGCTGGACGGTTCCAACGTGAACGTGAACGGCGGTGCCATCTCGATGGGCCATCCGCTGGGCGCGACCGGTGCGATGATCCTCGGCACCGTCATCGACGAACTGGAGCGGCGCGACCTGAACACCGCCCTCGTCACCCTCTGCATCGGTGCCGGCATGGGCACTGCCACCATCATCGAGCGGGTCTGATCGACATGACCGACTACACGAACTTCAACGTTTCCATCGAAGACGGCGTCGCCATCGCGACATGGGACATGCCCGGCAAATCGATGAACGTCATCGACCTCTCGGTCATGGCCGATCTCGACGCGATCATCGATGTGGTTGTCGCCGACGAGGCGATAAAGGGCTGCGTCATCGCCTCCGGCAAGGACGGATCGTTCTCCGGCGGTGCCGATCTCTCCATGCTCGAAGGACTCCTCCAGGAGTTCCAGACGCTTGCCCGGGGCAACGAGGAGGCAGCGAACGTCAAGCTGTTGGAGGAGGCCGGCAAGCTCGGCGCGCTTTTCCGCAAGCTCGAGACCTGCGGCAAGCCCTTCGTCGCTGCGGCCAACGGCACGGCGCTCGGTGGCGCGTTTGAGCTTATGCTCGCCTGCCACGGGCGCATCGCCGCAAAGAACCCCAAGGCGCAGTTCGGGCTCCCCGAGATCCAAGTCGGCCTCTTCCCGGGTGCCGGTGGATCGCAGCGCCTGCCGCGTCTCGTGCCGGCGCAGGACGCGCTGCAGATGATGCTGACGGCGCAGAAGCTCAAGGTAGAGCAGGCTGTCGCCAAGGGTCTCATCCACATGGTCGTCGAGCCCGACGTGCTTATCTCGACGGCGGCGCAGTTCGTTCGCGAGGGGAAGGTCTCGAACCAGCAGCCCTGGGATATGGAGGGCTACAAGCTCCCTGTAGGCTCGCGCATCTATTCCGGTGCCGGAATGCAGGTCTGGCCGGCCGCCAACGCGATCATGCGCCGCGAGACGCACAACAACTACCCGGCCGCCCGCCACCTCCTCAGCGCCTGCTACGAAGGCCTGCTCGTACCCTTCGACACCGCTCTGACGATCGAGGCGCGCCACTTCGCGGCGGTGCTGAAGACGAAGGAAGCCGGTGCGATGATCCGCACGCTCTTCCTCTCGATGCAGGAGCTCAACAAGGGCGCGCGCCGCCCGGCCGACATCGCGCCGTCGACCCTGAAGACCGTCGGGATCATCGGCGCAGGCTTCATGGGTGCCGGTATCGCCAGCGTGACGGCGCAGGCGGGCCTCGACGTGGTCCTCGTTGATCGCGATCAGGCGTCGGCCGCCAAGGGCCGCACCATCATCGAGGACAGCCTCAACGGGCGGGTCAAGAAGGCGCGGATGACGGGCGCGAAACGCGACGAGATCCTCGCCCGCGTCACACCGACCGAGGACTACGCGGCGCTGAAGGACTGTGATCTCGTCATCGAAGCCGTCTTCGAGGACCCGAAGCTGAAGGCCGAGATCACCCAGAAGGTCGAGGCCGTCATCGGCGCCGATGCCATCAACGCATCCAACACCTCGACGCTGCCGATCACGGGTCTGGCCAAAGCCAGCGCGCGGCCCGAGAACTTCATCGGTATCCATTTCTTCTCGCCCGTCGAGAAGATGATGCTGGTCGAGATCATCGTCGGCGAGAAGACGGGCGACAAGGCGCTCGCCGTTGCGATGGACTACGTCCGCATGATCCGCAAGACGCCGATCGTCGTGCAGGACGCGCGCGGCTTCTTCGCCAATCGCTGCGTGCTGAACTACGTGGCAGAGGGGCACGAAATGCTGCTCGAAGGCGTGCCGGCGGCGATGATCGAGAATGTCGGCAAGATGGCAGGCATGCCCGTCGGCCCCCTTTCCTTGAACGACGAGGTCGCCATCGACCTCGGTCTCAAGATCATGCGGGCCACCGAGGCGCAGATGGGGGAGGGGTCCGTCGACCAGCGCCAGAAGGAGCTGCTCGAGACGCTGGTGGAGAAGGAAGGCAGGCTCGGTCGCAAGAACAAGAAAGGCTTTTACGACTACCCGGAAGAAGGCCGGGGCAAGTCGCTCTGGCCTGGCCTCAAGGACCTTCAGCCAACGCATCTCGATGCCGACGATATTGACGTCGAGGAGCTCAAGCACCGCTTTCTGGTCATCCAGGCCGTCGAGGCCGCTCGGGTTGTCGAGGACGGAGTCGTCACCGATCCGCGCGAGGCGGATGTCGGCGCCATTCTCGGCTTCGGTTTCGCACCCTTCACGGGTGGACCTCTGAGCTATATCGACGGCATGGGGGCCGAGAACTTCGTGGCGCTTTGCGAAGACCTGGCGGCGAAGCACGGTGAGCGGTTCTCGCCGCCCCAACTCCTGCGCGATATGGCGGAGAAGGGCGAGACGTTCTACACCCGGTTCGCACCGCAGAAGATGGCGGCCTGACAGACCCGATGGGAAACGCTCGTGGCGACGATAGAATACTTCTTCACCGTCGCGAGCCCCTGGGCCTATCTGGGCCATGATGCGGTTCACGCCGTGGCCAAGCGCCGCGGCGCGACGCTCGTCCCGAAGCCCATGGCCCTCGGCAACGTCTTTCCCGAGACCGGTGGCGTGCCGCTCAAGCAGCGCCACCCGGCCCGGCGCAGCTACCGTATGATCGAGCTACAGCGTTGGCGCGAATTTCGCCGCGTGGAGCTGACGCTCCGGCCCACGTATTTTCCCGCGGACCCGGCGCTCATCGACCGGGCGATACTTGCCGCGCTCACCGATGGCCATGATGTGCGAGACCTGACGCTGCACGCGTTCCGGGCAATCTGGGTGGAGAACCGGGATATCGGTGACCCGGACACGATTCGTGCTATTCTGAGCTCGGCGGGTCTCGATGGCGCCTCGCTCCTTCGGCGTGCCGAGACGCCCGAGATCGGAGCGCTCTACGATGATAACGCGCGAGCGGCCGTCTCCTACGGGGTGGTGGGTTCGCCGGGCTACGTTCTCGACGGGGAGCCGTTCTGGGGGCAGGATCGCATAGAGCTCTTGGAAGCGGCTTTGGTGTCTGGGAGATCGGGCTACCGCGCCGATGCAACCGAGTGAGTGAGTACGCGTCTATGAGCGAGACATCGAAGGATGCGATCACGGTCCACCGGACCGAGCGACTGCCCGTCATCACCCGTGGTCAGGACTTCCGCGAAATCACGCGGGACGTCGCCCGTTGGTTGGAGACGATCCATGCGGACTCCGGCCTGCTGACGCTCTTCGTCCAGCACACCTCGGCCTCGCTCGTCATTCAGGAGAACGCCGACCCGACCGTCATCACGGACCTTGTCGCGGCGCTGGATCGGCTGGCGCCGCAGGACGCGGCCTACACGCACCACAGTGAAGGCCCCGACGACATGCCGGGCCATATCCGGTCCATGCTGTCCGGCGTGAATGCCTCCGTTCCCGTCGCCGAGGGGCGGATGATGCTTGGGCGTTGGCAGGGGCTCTATCTGGCCGAACACCGGACCCGACCGCTTCAGCGCCACGTCGCGATGCATTTTGCGGGTACGCTCCGCGCCGACGGCAAACGGCGCGAAAAGGTCTCCGACGAGCCGCTTCCCGTCTTCGGCACGGCATCTTGAACGATTATGGCTGTCACCATCGAAAAGGTCTCCGACGACGAAGACGGGATGCGGCTCGATCGCTGGTTTCGCGGTCGCTACCCCTCGCTTAAGAACGGCCAGCTGCAGAAGCTCCTCCGGACCGGTCAGGTTCGCGTCGACGGTAAGCGGGTAAAGACCGACACGCGGATCGACGTTGGCCAGAGCGTGCGCGTGCCGCCGCTGCGCGTCGAGGAGACGGGCGCCGACCGGCCGCCCGCGCTCGATGGAGACGCGGCAGCTATTCGCGACATGGTGCTCTTCGAGGATGACGCGGTCCTCGCTCTCAACAAGCCCTACAATCTCGCCGTTCAGGGTGGCTCCGGCCTTTCGCGTCATCTGGACGGGATGCTGGAAGCGCTGCGCGACAGGCAGGGCCGAAAGCCCCGCCTCGTCCACCGGCTCGACCGCGAGACGAGCGGCGTCATCATCGTCGCCAAAACCCGCCGCGCCGCGTCGGAGCTTGCCGGCAGCTTCCGCTCTCGTCGCACGCGCAAGATCTATTGGGCCCTGGTTCGCGGCGTTCCGAAGCCAGCGCAGGGGCGCATCTCGACGCATATCGCGAGGGACGAAGAGGCCGAGCGGATGGCCATCGTCGGCGCCGGCAAGGATGCGCAGCACGCGGTGTCCAACTATTCCGTCATCGAGAACTCAGGCCATAAACTTGCGTGGCTGACGCTGCGCCCGGTCACCGGTCGTACCCATCAGCTTCGCGCTCATTGTGCTCATATCGGGCACCCGATCATCGGCGATTCTAAATATTTCGACGTCGAGAACTGGGAGCTGCCCGGCGGCATCCAGAACCGGCTTCATCTCCACGCACGACGCCTCGTGATCCCGCATCCGAGCGGGGAGGGCGTCATCGACGTCACCGCCCCCTTGCCGCAGCACATGCAGCAGAGCTGGAACCTGCTTGGACTGCGCGTCGGAGATAGTTGGGAGCCGGACGAGGACGAAGACGACCCTACCGCTTGAGCCGACCCGTTCGCGCATCCACATAGGCGCCCATGACGACATCGAACGACAACGCCATTCCCCTTCGAGACGGCCTCGAACGCGAAGTGGTCGAGAGGCCGAAGCGCTTCTACACGGAGGCCGGCTATCGAAGCGCCGAGGCCGGTTTCGCCGTCGTCCTGGACGGACGATCGGTCCGTACGCCAGGTCGTCAGCCCATCGAGGTGCCGACGCGCGAACTGGCTTCCGCACTGGCGGGTGAATGGGACGCGCAAACGGTCCACATCGATCCGACGACCATGCCGCTCACCCGCATCGTCAACTCCGCGATAGACGGGGTGGCACCCCGGATGGACGATGTCGTAGACGACATCGCCCGCTATGCCGCCTCTGACCTCCTGTCCTATCGCGCCATCTCGCCGGCCGAGCTCGTCGCCAAGCAGGCCGCGATCTGGGATCCGCTCGTGGCTTGGGCTCGAGACGCGCACCAAATCGACCTTCAGATCACCAGCGGCGTGATGCCGATAGAGCAGCCCTCCGCCGCGCTCGATGCCGCACGCCGTGCGATCGGTCCCCGAGGCCCGCTTCGCCTGGCCGCGCTTCATGTCATGACGACGCTGACGAGTTCCCTCGTACTCGCACTGGCCCACGCGGACGATCATCTGCCATTGGAGAAGGCCTGGGCGGCGGCGCATGTGGACGAGGACTGGAATAGCGCGCTCTGGGGCGCGGACACGATGGCCGAGAAGCTGCGCGCCGCCCGTCTACGGGACATGACGGCGGCATCTTTCGTCAGCCGCTATGGCACCGTCGCCAAGTCGGTTTGACGAACCCTAGTCGCCAAGGCTTCCGCTGATTGCGATATCGACCTCATCGGCCTGCCCGCGCCGGCGCTCGCGCACGATCTTGAGTACGCGGGACGTGGGGGCGCCCGCGAGATGGTCTGCCAGACGCTTCATGATCGCGTCGTGGCCGGCGGTCGTCTCGAAGGTATGGCAGGCCTCCGCGCGCTGCCAATGGGTGAGGAGAAGGACGCCCTCGCCCTCCTCATCGATGAAAATGTCCGTGGAGACCCAATCCCGCTCCCCCGCCATGAGGCCGGAGTGAACCTCAGCCAACGCCTGTGCGCAGGCCTCGAGCCTGTCAGGCTTCGTCGGGAGGCGGGTCAGAACGGCACAAGTCGTCATTGTCATGTCTCCGGGATCGCCTTTCAGAACGCGAGCTGGAGCGTTTCGATCCGTCGCGCCTTGACTTCGGCGCCGCCCGCCCGCATCGTCCTGCGATGACATTGACCTGCAACAGCTCCTGGTGGTGCCGCTGAAACGCGGCTTGGAGCTGTGCGCGCAGACGCACCGATGACGAGGCCGCACCGAGACCGGGGCGGCCTCTTTCATTAGGGCGTTCCGATCCGGGTGGAGAGGGACGCTTCGAGATGCCGGATACCCAGCACGAGACGATAACGACAGGCGGTGGGCTGACCGTCCACCGCGCGATTACTGCCATTACCTACGCCGACGCCAGCGAGCCGTTGATCGACGCGCTTGATGCCCGCCGCGGCGCGCTCTTCTCCTCGGGCTGCGACGTGCCGGGGCGCTACACGCGGTGGGACATGGGCTTCATCGACCCGCCGCTGGTCCTGACGGCGCGGGAACGGACTGTCCGCGTCGAGGTGTTGAACCCACGCGGCGAAGTTCTCCTCAAGGCCATTCGCGAGGGTCTCGACGGACACGAACACATCACATCGATCACCGGCGACGGCGCCGTCGTCATGCTGACGGTGCGAGACGTGGAGCCGGGCTTTCCGGAGGAGCAGCGCTCACGTCAACCTTCCGTTTTCTCGGTCCTTCGCGGGATCCGCGATCTCCTCTACCTCGGAGACGACCGCCACTTCGGCCTTTATGGGGCCTTTTCCTACGATCTCGTCCGCCAGTTCGAGACTATACCCCAAGCGCTGGAGCGGCCCGACGATCAGCGCGATTTCGTTCTGTATCTGCCGGACCAGATCACCATCGTCGATCACATCACGGGCGAGGCTCAGCGACGCTCCTACGACGTCACCTTCAAGGGGCTGACGACGATCGGCCTGCCGCGAGACCCGGTCGTCGATCCTTGGGACGGGGAGGGCGGACCCGATATCGCACCGGCTTCCGACCATGGTGCCGACGCCTACGCCGACAAGGTTCGCGCTGCGCAGGAACTCTTCGCAAGGGGCGATCTGTTCGAGGCCGTCCTCAGCCAGACCTTTCGCGAGACCTGCCGGGAGGCGCCATCCACCGTCTTCCGCCGTCTGCAAGTCGCCAATCCGTCTCCCTATGCCGCGCTCATCAATCTCGGCGAAGGCGAGTTCCTCGTCGCGGCCAGTCCGGAAATGTATGTTCGTGTCGCCGGCCGCCGCATCGAGACCTGCCCGATCTCTGGCACGATCGCCCGGGGGCGCGATGCCGTCGAGGATGCCGAGCAGATCCGCACGCTCCTCAACTCGGCCAAGGACGAGGCGGAGTTGACGATGTGCACGGATGTCGACCGGAACGACAAGGCGCGCATTTGCGAGCCGGGCTCGGTTCGCGTCATCGCCCGCCGCCAGATCGAACTCTACTCGCGCCTCATTCACACCGTCGACCATGTCGAGGGAACGCTGCGAGAGGAATTCGATGCGCTCGACGCCTTCCTGACGCATATGTGGGCCGTCACCGTGACGGGTGCGCCCAAGGTGTGGGCGATGCGTTTCGTCGAACGTATGGAGGCCGATGCGCGGCGGTGGTATGGCGGGGCCATCGGCATGATCGGCTTCGACGGCGGCATGAATACCGGCCTCACGCTTCGCACCGTGCGGATGCACGCGGGCATCGCGGAGGTCCGCGCCGGCGCCACTCTTCTCTACGATAGCGATCCCGATGCCGAGGATGCCGAATGCCGGCTCAAGGCGTCCGCCATGCTTGCCGCGATACGGGCCGGCAAGGTGAAGGCTGCATCCCCGGTCGCCATAACCGCGCCCCCGCATGGCAAGCGGGTCTTACTAGTCGATCACGAGGACTCGTTCGTCCATACGCTGGCCGACTATATCCGGCAGGCCGGCGGTCTCGTGGAAACCCTTCGCCCCGACCTCGCGCGGGTCGCCCTCACGGAGAAAGACTACGATCTCGTCGTCCTCTCGCCGGGCCCCGCGAGACCAGCGGACTTCGACATGTCCACGACGATCTCGCTGGCGCGCGAACGCGATCTGCCGCTCTTCGGCGTCTGTCTTGGCCTTCAAGGCCTCGTCGAGCATTTCGGCGGCACCCTGCGCCAGCTCGACGTGCCGATGCACGGCAAGCCGAGCGAAGTCGAAGTGGTCGGCGGCCGCCTTTTCGAGGGATTGGCGCAGTCCTTCCGAGCCGGACGCTACCACTCCCTCTGCGCGGCCGAGGATCTCCCGGCAGACCTCATCGTGAACGCGCGCTCGCGGGATGGCGTCGTCATGGGGATCGAGCATCGCAGCCTGCCGGTCGCGGCCGTCCAGTTCCATCCGGAATCGCTGCTGAGCTGGGATGGCGAGGCAGGGCTCAACCTCATCCGCGCGGTTCTGGCGCGCCTGGATACCCGTCAAGCACTGGCAGAGGCGTCTTGAGCGGTCGGTGAGAAACGCAAAACGGCGACATCGGATCGCTCCGGTGCCGCCGTTTTACCGTTCGAATGGTGCGGTCGAGAAGACTCGAACTTCCACGGGTTTAACCCCACAGCGACCTCAACGCTGCGCGTCTACCAATTCCGCCACGACCGCTTATTCGGGTAGGCCGGCGAACCGTCCTACGGGGCCGATCCTGTAGCAAAGGCGACCGAGCCCATCAAGTGCGATTCCCCTATTTTCCGGGACTTTTCGCTTACGCGACTTCGGTGACCTCTTCCGAGCGCACTTCGGTGACGCGGACGACCATCGACTGCTCCTCGACCGCGATCTCGCCGAGCGCGATCGTCTTGCCTGCGGAGGAGATCAGCACGTCGGCACGCTCGCGTGTATCAAGCTCGATGATCGCGCCGCGGCCCATGCGCAGGAGCTGCTTGATCGGCATCGTCGTCTGGCCCAGAAGGACATCGAGCTCGACTTCCACGCGCTTCAGGTCGGACACAGGATAAACCTCATGGGGGTCGTCACGAACGACGGTAGGGCGACTTCGCCCGACACCATGCCGTCCATATGGTTAATCAATGCTTGACCAGTCGACCGGCAGCACGCCGCGCGAGGCTCTTCCGACGCTTCCGGCTCTGGCCCGGCCGATCGAATGGCGCGTGTCCGAGACGCTCGTCCCCTATGAGGACGCGGTATCGGCGATGGACGAGCGCGCGGCCGCCATCGCAGCGGGCCGGGCGTGTGAACTCGTCTGGCTTCTCGAACATCCGCCGATCTACACGGCCGGCACCTCCGCGCGCGAGGACGACCTTCTGGCGCCGCGTTTTCCGGTCCATCAGACACGCCGGGGAGGGCAGTTGACCTATCACGGCCCCGGCCAGCGCGTCGCCTACGTGATGCTGGACCTCAACGCCCGGGGTCGGGATGTGCGGCGCTTCGTTGCCAGCCTGGAAGCCTGGATCATCGCGACGCTTCGGGCCTTCGAGATACGAGGCGAGCGCCGGGAAGACCGCGTCGGCGTATGGGTCGCGCGGCCGGAAAAGGCACCGGTTCTCGTGGACGGCGACCCGCGTCCGGCCGAAGACAAGGTTGCGGCGATCGGCATTCGTCTGCGCAAGTGGGTCACGTTCCACGGTATCAGCATCAACGTGGAGCCGAACCTTGAGCATTTCGATGGGATCGTGGCTTGCGGCGTGAACGGCTACGGGGTCACGTCGCTTCGCGATCTCGGCCGCGCTGCCACGATGCCGGAGGTCGACGCTACGCTGCGGAACACGTTCCGGGATGTGTTCGGCAGTTAGAACGCACGGGTGTTGCCGACCAGGCCGTCCAAACCACCCAGCGTCG
This sequence comes from uncultured Alphaproteobacteria bacterium, assembly GCA_963799285.1. Lineage (GTDB taxonomy): Bacteria > Pseudomonadota > Alphaproteobacteria > Rhizobiales > CAWCWK01 > CAWCWK01. Next base: position 1,567,369 of record CAWCWK010000004.1, on the reverse strand, counting down.
CCGTCGTGTCCTCGTCCGTCGAGGAGGCCCCGCCGAGTTGCTGCGTGTACCCGCCGCCACCGATCGTCCGCAAGCTGACGCTCAGCGTCAGGCGATGCTCGGGCGTCGCGCTGTTGTCCTCGAAATACGTGCCGCTATAGCCCAGCCCGATGTCGAAGCAGTCGTCTGCCCAGTTGAGACCGAAGTTCGACGTGACCGCGTATTGGTCGTCGATGTCGTAGCGCAGGCCGCCGTTGACCGTCCAATGATCGCTGACCTTCAAACTGGCCGACGCTGTGATTTCCTTGCGATCATCGAAGATGCCGAGCGCTTCGCGGGCCGCGAGGGCGACGTAGCTTAGGTCGAGGCTGGCCCGCGTGTTCTCCGCGCGCGCCTTTACCTCTACGCGACGGAGAGAGAGGTCTGCTTCATCCAGCCGGAAGTCGCTTGAGAGGTCGAACATGCCTGTCTTGCCGATGGATGCGCGCCCTACGATGTCCGAAACGTCGCTGTCGAGGCCGGAGTCGACGCCGACATTCACGAGGTCGCCCTTTGCGAAGGAGTTCCTGCCGGCGAGGTGGTAGGACTGGCCGATCAGCGCGTCCGCCTTCCAACCATCGAATCCTTCGAGCGAATAGCTCAGTCCGACATTGGCCCGCATGCCGCCCTCGACGCGGTCGTAGCCGGAGAACTTGTCCCATTCGAAGAGGGTCGTAGCGTCGAAGACCAGGCTTTGTGCGTCTTCGTTCGGGATCGTCCCGATCTCGGCCTCGTCGGTGCGCGCGACGAGCTGCACGACGGGCTCGATCGTCTGCGTGCCCCAGGCCTGCTCGCTCACAAGGGGGAGGCGATATTCGAGACCGGCCGTCGGGGTCAGTCGATTGTAGAAGGTCGAGTCGGTGTCGAAATCCGCAGGTAGGTACGGATTGGCTTCCACGTCTGTCCAGAACCCATCGGCGCGTAGAGACAGGAAGGGGGAGAAGACGTGGCCGAAATCCGTAATCAGCGTCGTGCGCCATTCCGCCGAGGCAGTCGCTCGTGTGACGGTGCCCTCGACGCCGAGGACGTTGGCCACTCCGCCGCCGCAGAGCGCGTTTCCGTTCGCGCTGCTCGGACCCCTGGCGGAGCAGGCGACGTCGAGATCGCGCCGGGTCAGGCTCGTCAGGTTGCCGTCGAGGCGCAATTCGCCCCCGAAGACCGGGTCGTTGAATATCTTGTGGTAGTCGACCAGCGGATGGAGGCTTGGCAGCTTCTCCTGTCCGATATCCGTGGTGAGCGTCGTGAAGTGCTGCATCCGGGCGTCGAAGAAATTCCTGCGACCAAGACCGGTCAGGAAGATCTCGGATGCGAGCTCAGTCTGTCCCGCCGCTACGAGGCCGTAGTTCCGCAGGAACGTCCGGTCGCTCATCAAATAACCGTCCCAGCCCCAGTTCCAGCGCGAATTGATCTGGAACCGGCCATGGGTCTCGACGGAGCCGCGAGCGACCTGATCGCCGTCCAGGGCGCCGGGCGCCGCCACGTTGTCCGCCTCGAACGCACCCGGGTCCGCCTGCAGAATGCCGGCGGCCCGGATCGAGTAGGACCCGTTCATCAAGCGGTGCCGGAACTCGCCATCGGCCAGGAGGCCCTGCCTCGAATAGAGCGTGGGGCGGAAGGTGAGGTCGTAGTTCGGCGCGAGGTTCACATAATAGGGGACGGTGACGCCGACGCCGAGGTTCTCCGTGTAGGACACGCGAGGCATGAGCAGCCCGGAGCGACGCGTGACGGTCGGATCGCCATGCAGAAAGACGGGTAGATAGGCGATCGGGCGGCCGAAGAACTCGATCCGCGCGTCCCGATAATAGACGTACTCGCTCTTCTGATTGTAGACGATGCGAGAGGCCTTGATCGCCCATGTCGGCGGCTTGGTCGGGTCCTTCTTGCATTCCTCGCAGGCCGTGTAGACGCCTTTGGTGAAGACCGTCGTGTCGCCGTCGATGCGTTCTGCCTGGTTGGCGGCGAAGCGGGCATTGTCCGGCGTGCGGACGCTAAGAGCCTCGACGAAGCCGTCGCGAAGCGTATCGGTCACGTCGGCCCGTTCGGCCGTCAAAACCGTACCGTCCGGCTGGGTGATGCGCACCCCGCCCTCTGCGACGACGCGCTTCGTGTTCTGGTCATAGGTAATCCGGTCGGCCGTCAGCGTATAGGGGCCGTAGTAGATCTGGACGGCGCCGGCGGCGGTGACGACGTTCGCGTCGTAGTCGTAAATCAGCTCGTCCGCTTCGAGGAGAAGCTCCTCCTCGCCGGCGGCGACGGCCTGCGTACCGATGCTTGGCAGGTCCTGCGCCAATGAAGGCGACAGGGACAGCGCGAGGGCTGCGGTGCCGGCCAGAAGGAGTGCCTTCAAGCGCATCACCCGTCCTCCCGCCGCAGCAGCACCCAAGTGCCGAGAAGGACGCCGACGAGCGGCGGGACCCAGGCGGCCAATGCGGGATAGATTAGGCCGGCCGAACCGAAATCCGCGCAGAGTTTGGTGACGATATAGAGCCCGAACCCCGCGATCACGCCGCTGACGACCGTGCGCGCGATGCCCCCCGAACGGGCGAGACCCAGTGATACGCACGCGGCGATGACGAGCATCGCGACGAGAAGGATCGGGCGGGCCAGCATCGCATGCCAATCGAGTCTTTGTGCGTAGGCGGGCAGGCCGGCTGCGCGGGACCGGTCGATGGAGGCGGGAAGGGACCAGAACGAGGCGGTGAGCCCATCCGCTAGCGCTTCGGTCACGTCCTCGGCCGTAAGCGATGTCGTGACGATATAGGTGGAGACCTGCCGGGCTTCGGAAGCTGCAGACGAGACCCACGCGTCCCGCGCACGCCAGAGGCCCCGCCGAAGATCGGCCACGCTGGCCTCGACGCGTTCGATGAAGCGGCCTTCCCGGTCGAGGACGTAGAACGTAGGGCGAATGAGCCTGCGCCCGCCCTCATCCACGCCCGCCGCGCGAACGATCGACTGGCCGTCGGCGCCCTCCTGGCGAAGCCAGAGCGAGGCGGCGGCTGGACGGAACGCGCTGAAGATCTTCGCTTCAAGCGCGTCCGCGCGGGTCTTCAGAGAGGCAGACACGGGATTGTAGACCGTCACGGAAATCACCCCGACGGTGAAGATGCAAACCATGGACAGGCGCAGGAACCCCCAGACCGACATGCCGGACGCGCGCGCGACGACGAGCTCCAGGCGTCGGCTGAGACCTAGAAGGGCGACGATGCTTCCGAAGAGCACCGCGAAGGGCAGCAGCTGCTCACCGAGCCAGGGAAGGCGCAGGACGCTGACGGCGAGCGCGTCCAACGGGGTCGCGTCGTCGAGGTCACCGGTCCGGCGGAGCATCTCGATCGCGTCGACGAGGAAGATGAGCGCCAGGCACGCCGCGAAGAGGCCAAGCGTCCACCCGACGATCCGCGCCGCGATATAGCGCCCGAGCCGACCGGCCGTGCGGCCGTAAACGACGCCATAGGACGTCGCATGGGCCGCCGCGACATTCATGCCGGCACGCCGCGCCGTGTGATCCGCACCTGAACGCGCACCGCGAGGTCGACGGCTGCGCCGACGGCACGCGTCACGGGTCCCGAGACCCTGCGCGGCAGTCGCCCACCGCGCATTACCCAGACCGCCGCGACGATCGCGAGGATGGGCACGATATACATGAGCGGGACGGCCGCGCCTGTCGAGATCGCAAGGCTGGCCGCGCCGAACTTCGCGACCTGAAGACCCACGATCATGGCAATGCCGACCAGTACCGCACCGACGCGAGACTGGCGGTTGGACCGCGCATATCCCATCAGCGCCAACACGACCGCGACGAAGGCCATCGGGTAGAGCGGGGTCACGAAGCGCTCGTGCAGTTCGGCGCGCACCTTGCCAATATTGCGCTCGAACAGGGGATCGGTCTCATCTGGTGCGAGGAGGTCGGCGGTGCTTCGCTCGCGCGCCTTGAAGTAGACGGTGTCGTCCCGCGCCGTCATGACGGACAGGTCGATGGCATAGGAATCGAAGTCGATCGTCGTGACGGTGTCGGCCGACCCCTCACGCCGCTGAATCGTCCCATCGCGCATGACGAGGAAGCTGCCGGCCTCGATTTCGGCCAGCCGAGCGGTATCCGCCATGTAGACGACCTGCGCTTCCGGCTCGCGGCGATCTTCGATCAGGAGACCGCGCAACGCGCCCTCACTGCTGCGCTCGCGGATATGGAGCGTCACGCCCTGCTCGAGACGGGTGAACTGTCCCTCCTTGAGGACCGAGGAGATCACGTCCGCCCGGACCTGCGTCAATAGCACGCGAAAGCTCTGCAGGCTCAAGGGCGCGAGATAGAGGCTGAGGACGCCGCTTAGGATCGTTGCGATGACGGCGAGAACGATGAAGGGCCGCGCGATCGTCAGGGGCGCCATGCCAGAGGCCGACATGACGACGAGCTCGCTATCGGCATTCAGCCGATTGAGGGTGAAGAGGCACGCGACGAAGAGCGCGACCGGCACGATCGCGACCACCAGCTGCGGCAGGGCAAGGCCCGTAAGGCTGAGAAACATCCAGAGCGCCTGACCCTGGGCCGTCACGACGTCGAGTTCACGCAGCGCCTGCGTGATCCAGACGATGAGTGTCAACACCAGCAGTCCTAGAAGGAAGCTGGAGAGTGCTTGCCGCAGGATGTAGCGCTCAATACGCGGCATCCGCGCACCCGTCCTCTATAAATCCCGTTCGAGGAGTTATAGATGGCGTGCGTTAACGTCGATAGCGTGGCGGCAACACTCTGCCTGCGGTCGTGCTTAACAAATCAGAACACGGTTAACCAAACCTGAAGCGAGGTCATATGTCGAAGGCGCCCACGATCGAGTTCACCACCGAATCCCGGAGCGCAGCGACCCGGGTTCTTCTCGTCGCGAAGGGCGCCGACGCGACGGTCGAAAGCGGTGCGGCGGACGCTTCGCGGCGCGCGCTAAAGACCTCGAAATTCGAAGGAAAACTCGCCCAAACGACGGAGGTCCTCGGCGCCGAGGGCTATATCGAGCGCCTTCTCTTCATCGGGCTCGGCGAAGAAGCGGACCAGGACGGGCATGGCTTGCGCAAGGTCGGCGGAACGCTTGCGGCCCGGCTGGCCAAGTCCGGTGGCAATGCCGAGATCGTGAGCGTCGGCATTGCGCTGACGCAGGATCAGTTGGGCGCGCTTGCGGAAGGTATTCTGCTCGCGAGCTACCGTTTCGAGCGTCACAAGACGACGAAGAAGGACGACGACAACGGAGGCGATTCGGATGTCGGTACGATCTTCATCGTGACCGACAAGGCGGACAGTACACTCGGCTCGGATGTCGAGGCGGTCGTCGCCGGCGTCAACCTCGCGCGCGACCTCACTAGCGAACCGGCCAACGTGCTGGGCCCGGTCGAGATGGCCGAGCGGGCGCAGGAACTGTCCGAACTTGGCGTCGAGGTGGAGGTCCTGGAGCCCGAGGCGATGAAGGCCATGGGCATGGGCGCGCTTCTCGGCGTCGCGCAGGGGTCCGTCCGTCCGGCGCGCCTCGCCGTCATGCGCTGGAGCGGCGGCGAGGAGGGCGAACCGCCGCTGGCGATCGTCGGCAAGGCCGTCATGTTCGACACCGGCGGCATCTCGATAAAGCCGGCGGCGTCGATGGAGGAGATGAAGGGCGACATGGGCGGCGGCGCGACGGTGGTCGGCCTCATGCACGCGCTCGCCGCGAGGAAGGCGCGCGTCAACGTCGTCGGCCTGATCGGCTGCGTCGAGAACATGCCCGACGGCAATGCGCAGCGACCGGGGGACATCGTCACCTCGGCCAACGGCCAGACCATCGAGGTGATCAACACAGACGCCGAAGGCCGGCTCGTGCTCGCCGATGTGCTTTGGTACGCACAGGAGCATGTGAAGCCCTCGGTCATGGTCGATCTGGCGACGTTGACGGGCGCTGTCCTCGTCGCGCTCGGCAGTCACAATGCCGGCCTCTTCTCAAACAACGACGACCTCGCCGCGCAGCTTCACGACGCCGGACAGGAGACCGGAGACCGCGTCTGGCGCCTGCCGCTCGACAAGGCCTACGACAAGCTGATCGACTCGAAGTTTGCGGACATGAAGAATGTCGGCGGTCGCTATGCGGGCGCGATCACCGCCGCGCAGTTCCTCCAGCGCTTCGTCACCGACGGGTTGCCCTGGGCCCATCTCGACATCGCCGGCACAGCCATCTCGGCCCCGCAGACCGAGACGAACACCTCCTGGGCGTCCGGCTTCGGCGTGCGGCTCTTGAACCAGTGGATCAAGACGAATTACGAGGGGTAGGTCTGGCATGAAGAAGCGGCGCTAACTATCTCCCGTCAATGACAGAAGTCTGGTTTTACCATCTCCAGCGCCGTTCGCTCGAGGACACCTTGCCCACGCTCCTGCAGAAGTCGCTGGAGCGTGGCTGGCGGTGTGTCGTCCAGGCGGGGAGCGAGGAGCGCGTCGAGGCGCTCGATGCCCATCTCTGGTCCTATGACGACCAGTCCTTCCTGCCGCACGGCACCGCGAGGGACGGACATGCGACGGAGCAGCCGGTCTATCTGACGGCCGGGCCGGAGAACCCCAACAAGGCGATCGTACGCTTCTTCGTCGATGGTGCGGTCCCGTCCGCCGTGGACGGCTATCAGCGCACGCTCTTCCTCTTCGACGGGCGCGACGACGATGCCGTCGCCGAAGCCCGCGCGCAGTGGAAGACGCTGAAGGCCGCCGGTCATGACATCAGCTATTGGCAGCAGGACGATCGCGGGCGCTGGCAGAACAAGGCCGCGGCGCAAGCCAGCTAGGCAGCTTGCGCTTCCTCCAGCCTGGCGCTCGCCTCCAGCCAGGCCGCCTCGGCATCCGCGTTGCGCTGCGCGGCCCGGGCACGCTTGCGCGCGTAGTCGGCGGCCTTGACGGGATCCTTCGAGAAGAGGCCTGGTTCCGCGAGCCGCTTGTCGAGAAGCTTGATGGCCTTTTCCATGTTGACCATCTCCGCCTCGGCCTCACGCACCTTGGATCTGAGACCGGCCAGCGCATCGCGCCGCTGCTGTTGGTCGCCCCACTGGCGGACCTTCGGCTTCTTCTCGGCCTTGGCTTTCTCCGGCTTGTCGTCGTTCACCGCCTTGTGCGTGGGATCACCGTCGAGAAGCCAGCGCCGGTAGTCGTCAAGATCGCCGTCATAGGGCGTGACGGTGCCGTCCGCGACAAGCCAGAGCCGGTCAGCGCAACTCTCCAGCAGACGCCTGTCATGGCTGATGAGGATTACGGCGCCTTCGTAGCCATTGAGCGCTTGCGCAAGCGCCTCGCGGCTATCGATGTCGAGATGGTTGGTCGGCTCATCGAGTATGAGGAGGTGCGGCTTTGCCTGCGCGGCGAGACCGATCAGCAGCCGGGTCTTCTCGCCGCCCGAGAGGTTCAGCACCGGAGTCTCGACCTTTTGCGGGCCAAATCCGAGCTTGGCGGCGAGCCCGCGAACGGCGGCATCGCTCGCGTCCGGCATGATGCGGCGCACGTGTGAAAGGGGCGTCTCGTCCTCTTCGAGATCGTCGATCTGGTGCTGAGCTACGAACGCGACGCGCAGCTTCGATGACTGCCACATCTCCCCGGCCATGGTCTCGAGGCGTTGGGCGAGGAACTTCGCGAAGGTCGACTTGCCGTTGCCGTTAGCGCCCAGAAGCCCGATCCGATCATCTTGGTCGATCCGCAGCGAAAGGCGGTCGAGGATTGCCTTCGCGCCATAGCCGACCGCCGCCTTGTCGATCCGGATCATGGGCGGAGAAAGCTGTTCCTTCGGGTTCGGCATGTGGAAGGGTGGCACCCGGTCTTCGACCACGGCTGCGATCGGCTCGAGCCGCGCCAGCATCTTCACCCGGCTCTGCGCCTGCTTGGCCTTAGAGGCCTTCGCCTTGAAGCGGTCGACGAAGGCCTGAAGGTGCTTGCGCTGCTCCTCCTGCTTGCGCGCCGCCTTCGAAGCGAGCAGAGCCTTCTCGCGGCGCTGGCGCTCGAAACTGTCATAGCCGCCGCTGTAGAGCTTCAGCTTGCCCCGTTCGAGATGGACGATCGTGTCGACGCATCCGTTGAGAAGGTCGCGGTCGTGGCTGACGATGACGAGCGTGCGCGGATAGCTCGTCAGGAACCGCTCCAACCACATCACGCCTTCGAGATCGAGATAGTTGGACGGCTCGTCAAGCAGCAGCAGTTCCGGCTCCGAGAAGAGCAGGGCGGCCAGCGCCACGCGCATCCGCCAGCCGCCCGAGAGCGCCGACAAGGGCTGGTTCTGCGCGTCGCCCGTGAACCCGAGGCCCGTCAGGATGATGGACGCGCGCGCGGGTGCGGAATGCGCGTCGATGTCGACGAGGCGCGACTGGATGTCGGATATGCGCTGCGGGTCCGTCGCGGTCTCCGACTCGTCCAGGAGAAGCTTGCGCTCCTTGTCGGCGTCGAGAACGTAGTCTAGCAGCGACTGAGGCCCGTCCGGCGCTTCCTGTAGCAACCGCCCGATGGTGCCCTTGCCCTGCAGACCGACCTCGCCCGCGTCCGGCTGCAATTCGCCCGAGATCAGGTTGAGCAGCGTCGTCTTCCCCGTCCCGTTATGCCCCACGAGCCCCGCCCGCGTGCCTTCCGGCAGACGCACGGAGGCTTCGTCGAAGAGGACGCGTTCGCCAAGGCGATAGGTCAGGCCGTCGATGAGGAGCATGAATCGTCTAACGATGTTTGTGTGGTGCGGTCAGCGCGAGGCCGTCTCACGCTGGAAATAGATCATGTCGAGGCTCGGCGCATCCCCTGCAAGCCGCGTCAGGATGGCGTGCGCCTGACCGCGATGATGGGTTTGGTGGTTGAACATGTGCGCAAGAGCCGGTGCGAGCGGCTGCGTGGTGCGTCGCAAAGGCTCTGAGATGGGCGCGTAGGTAAAGGACGCCGCCAACGCTTCGTCATCGAGCGAACCGACCCAATCGGCTATACGCCCGTCCTCCGCCTGGCGCGCATCCTGCAATTCGGAGAAGCCCTCGAAGAGGATGGCATCGAGCCGCACAGGCGCTTCGCCCGCTCCGGTGAACCGTTGCATCCAGATGCGGTCGGCGACAAGGATATGATTGAGCGTGCCGTGCATCGAGCGAAAGAAGACGTCCGCATCGCGCCGGTAGTCGTCGTCCGTCAGCGCGCCGGCGGCTGAAAAAAGGCGGTCGTTTGCCCAGGCGTTGTACGCGGCGAACATCTGCAGCTGGCGATGAAGCATTGGCGTCCTTCCTTGTCGCGGGCATCGCCGGTCCCTATACACCGCCGCGAACCCACATGCGTGGGTGTCGACGAATTTCCAACATCGAGGAACGCACCATGGCCGTGCAACGCACCTTCTCCATCGTCAAGCCTGACGCGACGCGCCGCAACATCACCGGTAAAGTCATCGACAAGCTCGAGACCGCCGGCCTCAAAGTCGTCGCGCAAAAGCGCATCCACATGACGAAGGAGCAGGCCGAAGGCTTTTATGGCGTCCACAAGGAGCGCCCGTTCTTCAACGACCTCGTAACATTCATGACCTCGGGTCCCGTCATCGTCCAGGTGCTCGAAGGCGAGAACGCCGTCGCTAAGAACCGCGACGTCATGGGTGCGACGAACCCCAAGGATGCCAAGCCGGGCACAATTCGCGCCGAGTTCGCCGAGTCGATAGAGGCGAACACGGTCCACGGCTCCGACGCGCCCGAGACCGCCGCCGAGGAGATCAAGTTTTTCTTCTCCGACGACGAGATCGTCGGCTAGGCGTCAGCGCTGACTGGATTCAGTGGGGCGGCCTTCGGGTCGCCCTTTTTCGTTCCGGACCGCGGGATCGAAATGGGAAGCGAGGGTCGCCGTCACGAAGGCGAGAGCCGAGGCTCCGCACATGATGCTGAGCATGGGCCAGACGGTAAGATCGAGCAGGCCCGCCACGACTGGCGTCAGCGCGGCGCCGAAGCCGATCTGCATGCTGCCGGCAAACCCCGACGCAGCGCCCGCCAGTTCCGGACGAACGCTGATGGCGCCGGCCAATGCGGACGGAAGTATCATCCCGTTGGCCATCCCCACGATGAGCATCGGGCCGAAGAGCGAGACCGGGTGGTCGAACCCAAGTCCGAAGAGAATGCCAGCCGCTGAAAGGCCGGCGATTTGTAGCAGGCAGCCCGCCATCATCAGCCGATGCGTGCCGATCCGCGCGGCGAACCGCCCGCTGACGAAGTTGCCAACCATGTAGCCGCCAGCCACGAGAACGAAATAGTAGCCGTACTCCGCCGATGAGCGGCCCAGGATCTCGATCATCACGTAGGGCGCACCCGCGACGAAGACGAAGAATGCGGACGAGGCCAGCGCCGACGTCAAGGCGAAGCACCAGAACAGCGGTTCTCGCCCGAGCGAGGCAAACTCCCCGAGGAGAACGCGCGGCGGAACGACGTGCGGCTCGGTGTTGGTCTCGCTCAACCGCGCGAATGCGGCCACCGTCACCACCGCGCCGAAGACAAGGAGAAAAACGAAGGGCGCACGCCATCCCGCGGCCGTGTCGAGAATGCCGCCGATCATGGGGGAGACCATCGGGGCTACTGCGAAGCCCATCGTTACGTAGCCGATCATGCTCGCGGCCTCGCGCCGTTCATAGAGGTCGCGGACCATCGCCCGCGCGAGGACGATGCCGGTGCAGCCGCCTGCCGCCTGCAGGACGCGCCCGATGAGGAGCGTCGTGAGGTTGGGCGCCACGATGCACAGCACCGTTCCGCCCAAGAAGACGACGAGGCCGCCGAGGAGAACCGGGCGCCGGCCGATCCGGTCGGATAGTGGCCCGACGACGAGCTGCGCGATCGCGATGGCGGCGAGGTAGACCGTCAGCGTTAGCTGCACCGTCGCGTAGTCGACGGCGAAGACATCCATCAGCCCCGGAAGCGAGGGCTGAAAGATGTTGATGCCGACCGGGCTGATCGTCGAGACGAGGATCAGGATCCAGATCGGAGGCGCGATGGCCTTCGTCGAAGGCATGGACGTATCAGCCATCGACGGACTTCACCTTGCGTTCCCGATAGATCGTGTAGGCGCCCGTCGCGACGACGAGAGCGGACCCGGTCAGTGCCAGTGGATCCGGCCATTCGCCCCAGATGACATAACCGAGGAGGACAGCCCATAGCACGATCGAGTAGCGAAAGAGGCCGACGAGCGACAGCTCACCCGTCCGCATGGCGATCGTGATCGCGGAATAGGCGACGAGGAGGAAGGTGCCGGATCCGAGAAGAAGGAGGACAAGGCGGCCGTCCATGGGCTGCCACTCGCCGAATGCCATCATACCGGCGCCCAGCAGCATGATTACGACGCTGGTGGAGCCGGCGATGAGGATGGTCGGGATCTCGGCCGGTATAAGCCGCGTCGCGACGTCGCGCATGGTGATGAAGGCCACGGCCGCGACCACCGAGAGCGCCCAAGGGTTGAAGTCGGCAAAGCCCGGCCGGACGATGAGCAGCACGCCGACGAGGCCGATGACGGCGGCGGTCCAACGCCTAGGCCCCACTCTCTCTGAAAAGAAAACGAATGCAGCGACCATCACGGCAATCGGAAGCATCTGAAGGATCGCCGTCACGTTGGCGATAGGCATGTTGAAGAGCGCGAGGAGGTATAGGGGCGTCGAGACGAGCTCGCCGAGCGTGCGCCACCCCACGGGCGCGATGAAGAGGTCCTTCACCCTGCCGAGCAGCCCCATCGCCCAACAGATGACGAGGACGACGCAGCAGATATAGGCGTTGCGTACGACCAAGATCTGGCCGAGGGGCAGATCGTCGCTCGCGAGCTTGGCCAAGGCGTCGTTCGCGACGAAACAGGCCATCGCGACAAGGATGGCAAGGATGCCTATCGCGTTCTGTCGCCGCTGCGACGACGGGCCGGAGAGCGCTCGTCCGGCCGTTCGTGTTGTCATGAGAGGAGAAGATCCAGTCGTTCAGAACGGCCGATATAGCGCGCCCTGCCGTTCGTGACAGTGCGTCTCGTCGATCAGCCCGTCGGATCCTCGATCCAGCCATAGGTCGTCATTGCGCCTGCCATTCCAGGCAGTGGCTGCGCTTCCTCTATGATCTGCGCCTTCAGTTCCGCGCCGTTGAGGCCCGGATCATCGGCCAGCAGACGCGCGGCCATCGCCGCAACGCGCGCGACTGCGAACTCCGCTCCCGATCCGAGGCCTTCCGTTCCGGAGGCGAGGAGGATCGGCACGCGCTCGGCTGGAACGGCAACGTCGACACTGCGAACGCCCCAATTGCCACGCCTCGAGAAGTGCCCGTCGGATTCAACCGAAGTGACGCTGATGAAGTTCGGCGCGCGCAGGCTTGCCGGGTAGCTCGGCTCGTTGTCGATATCCCGGCCTTGCGTGCCGGCCGAAACGACGAAGAGGACATGGGGAAATTGCCGTGCCGCCTCCACGAAGCCTTCCCAGTGTTCAGCATCACCCGCGCTCGTCGGCAGCATCACCACCCGTGCGCCACGTGCGACGGCCTCGATGGGAATGCGCGCCAGCGCCTCGCTGGATAGTGCAAAGCGGAAGGGAATGAGACTCGCTTCTTCGGCTTCCCGAAGGAGAAGCGACGCCACCGCCGTGCCGCGCTGGCGGGCGAAGAGGAGAGGCTGGAGAGGATCGCGATCGTACGGTCGGGTATCCTCGTCCTTGAAGTCGTAGCCCAGCATCGCGCCGTCCTCGTCGCGCGCGAGGCGGCTTGCGATTTCCGGCCGGTCATAGGCTACACCCGTGCCGACCTGAACGACGCGAACGCCGCCGGGATCGGCACCGTCGGGAACAATCGGATTGAGCTTGTCGACGCCCTCGAGGGTCAGTTGCGGGCCGGTGAAGCGGACGATGGAACGCGGGTTATCGTCTTCGTCGAGCGCCAGGGCACGGGCCGACGCGACCTCGCAGGTTGGGCGGAGGACGATTCGGAAGATCGGTTCCAGCGCTTCGCCCCCGACACTCGCCGAGCCGACCAAAACGGTCCGCTGTTGCTCGGTGCTGTGTTCGAGCGACGTGACCGTGAGAGAGAGGCCTTCGCTCGTCTCGAAGGTCGCCCGGATCGCCATCTCGTTCGTGACGTCGAGGTTCGCAGAAACCACACGCTGCGCTATGAGCGAGGACAGCTGTTGAAGCGACGATGTTTCGACATCCTGCAACGCCGAACACATCTGCGCGGCGGTATGGACCGCCCAAATCGGCAACGGCGTGTCCGGCAGGTTCTGCGCGAAGGCCGAGGCGGGCGCGAGCGTGAGTGCTACGCCGCAAAGCAGCAGGGATCTTGCCATCCGTCTCGCACCCGTTTTCATCGCGCGGTTATAGGCCAATCGTTCGGCCGGTGACAGCACTTTGAAGAGGCAGCCTGAATCCGTAATGTTTGCCGACCCGATGGAGCCCGAAAATGAGCGAAGCCAGCGATCTGCGCCCGCCCGACGAGGTTCGATTGTCAAAGGACAAACGAACCCTGACCCTCGCCTTTGGAGCTCGGGAGACCGTCTTCGACGCCGAATATCTGCGCGTTCAGACTCGCTCGGCGGAGGCTCGCGGCCACGGCCCGTCCCAGGCCAAGACCGTCTATGGCAAGCGCAACGTCGCGGTCATCGGGATCGAGCCCGTCGGCAACTACGCGATCCGGCTCACATTCGACGACGGTCACGACAGCGGCCTTTACGCCTGGAGCTACCTCGCGGAACTCGCACGCGAGCGAGAGCGCATCTGGTCGGACTATCTGGCCGAACTCGCCGCCAAGGGGTTGAGCCGCGACCCTCCTTTCGCGACCTGAACCTATTTCAGTCGCGTAAGGAGGCTCGACGTATCCCAGCGGTTGCCGCCCGCTCTTTGGACTTCGGCATAAAACTGATCGACCAAGGCCGTGACGGGAAGTTGCGCGCCATTGGACCGCGCCTCGGCCAGTACGATCGCAAGGTCCTTTCGCATCCAGTCGACGGCGAAGCCGTGATCGAACTCGCCGGCATCCATCGTCTTGTAGCGGTTCTCCATCTGCCAGGATCCGGCGGCGCCCTTCGAGATCACGTCGATAACCTCGGAGACGTCGAGCCCCGCCTTCTGCGCGAAATGGATGCCCTCGGAGAGCCCTTCGACGAGGCCCGCGATGCAGATCTGGTTGACCATCTTGGTCAGTTGCCCGGCGCCGGACGGACCCATGCGCCCCACCTTGCGGGCGAACGCGTCGATGATCGGTTCGGCCTTTGCGAAGGCGTCCGCGTCACCGCCGACCATGACGGTGAGGGCGCCGTTTTCCGCGCCGGCCTGACCGCCGGAGACGGGGGCGTCGAGAAAGGCGAATCCGGCGGTCGTCGCCGCCTCGGCCAGCTCGCGCGCGATCGCGGCCGAAGCCGTCGTGTTGTCGATAAAGACGCTACCCGAACTCATCGACTGGAAGGCCCCGTCATCGCCGAGCGTGACCTCGCGCAAGTCGTCGTCGTTGCCCACGCAGGCGAAGACGAAGTCGCAGCCGCCCGCCGCGTCCTTTGGCGTGGCGGCATGGGTGCCGCCATGCTCCGCGACCCAGGTTTCCGCCTTCGCGGCCGTGCGGTTGAAGACCGTCACCTCGTGGCCCGCCTTGGCAAGATGTCCGGCCATCGGCCCGCCCATAACGCCGAGGCCGAGAAATGCGACTTTCGCCATGTGTTTTGCCTTTCGAAGAAGCGCCAAGCTTGGAAGGAAGGGGCGCCTCTATGTCATATCGGGGAGGGGCGCCCGTCTCCAGACGCTACGATCGAGGCCTATCCACAGGCTTCGTGATTGGTCGCCATGCGCTCTTGTTGCGAACTACCGGACAAGATGCCGGGTGAGGCGCGTTTCGAGTATGTCCCACCCGCGCCGCAACACTTCGACGATGACGAGATACAGCGCCGCCGCCCAGAGGTAGACCTCGAAATTATACGTGCGCGAGAACGCCAGCCGGGTTTCACCCATGAGATCGTACACGGTGATGATGGACGCGATCGCCGAACCCTTGATCATGAAGATGATTTCGTTGCCAAGCGGTCGCAGCGCCGTGATCGCCGCTTGCGGCAGGACCACCTTGAGGAAAATCGTTGCGTCGCGGAGCCCCAGCGCACGGCCACCCTCCCATTGGCCACGCGCGACGGCCGAGATCGCGCCCTTGTAGATCTCCGACTGATAGGCCGCCGTGTTGAGCGTGAAGGCGAGGACGGCGCAGGTATAGGGGTCGCGCAGGATCCACCAGATCCCCAGCGTCTCCATGACACCACGGAACTGACCCGCCCCGTAGTAGAAAAGAAATATCTGCGCGAGGAGCGGCGTGCCCCGGAAGAAGTAGCTGTAGGCGTAGGCCACGGGTCCGACAATCCGGTTTGTCGAGAGACGCGCGAACGCAAGCGGCAGTGCGAGCAACCCGCCCAGTACGACGGATGTCAGCACGAGTTTGATCGTCGTCGCGAGACCCCAGAGGATCCGGGGTCCGTAGCGGACGACGAGATCACGGTCGACGCTGACCGCGTAAAGCGCGATGAGGATCACGAAGGCCGCGATGAGGAGTGGACGGCCGACATGGGCATTATCGCCGCCGACGCTCGCCGGCGCAGGCCGCGCCGGGATCGTCGCTCGAGCGACCGTCGCGTCCGTGCCTACGCTCATCGACCGACTGCCGCCTGGCCGCGTTCCGACCAGCGCTCCACCCTGTTGATGCCCATCGAGGAGATCATCGAGAGGACGAGATAGATGAGCAGCGCGATCGCGTAGAAAAAGAACGGTTCGCGCTCCGATCCCGCCGCGACGCGCGTCTGCCTCATCAGATCATCGACCGCGATGACGGAGACGAGAGCGGTGTCCTTCAAGAGGATGAGCCAGAGATTGGCGAGGCCCGGCAGGGCGAAGCGAATGAGCTGTGGGAATATGACCAGTCGCATGGTCGCGAACCGGTTGAGACCGACCGCAGCGGCGCCTTCCCACTGACCGTTCGGAATGCCCTTGAAACCTGACAGGAAGACCTCGGAGGCGAAGGCCGCGAAAACGAAGCCGAGGGCGATCATGCCTGCGAAAAAGGCGTTGGCCTCGATATAGGTGCCGCCAAGCGCCTGCCAGACCGTCTGAAGGAGTTGCTGGCCGCCGTAGTAGATCAGGAAAAGCGTGAGGAGTTCGGGAAGACCCCGAAAAATGGTGGTGAAGATGCTACCCGCATCATGAAGCCACCAGATTCTGGAGCGACGCGCCAACGCGACGCCGAAGCCGAGCGCGAGACCGAAGGGCAGGGTGCACACGCCCAGGGCGATGGTGATGAAGAGACCGGCGGCGAGTTCGTCGCCCCAGCCGCCAGAGCCCCATGCGAGGAGGGTGAGAATGTCCATCTGTGCCCGTCAGACCCTCCGGGGACGAACCGCGCCGGAACTCCTAGGCCCCGGCGCGCTGATCGCCTGGCTAGCCGCCGTAGACGTCGAAGTCGAAATACTTCGCCTGGATCGTCTCGTAGACACCGTTCGCGCGGATAGCGTCGATCGCTGCGTTGAACTTCTCGCGAAGCTCGTCCTCGCCCTTGCGGATCGCGATGCCGGCGCCGGCGCCATTGATGACCGGGTCGGGCGTCAGCGTGCCGAGGATCCTCACCGCGCCGTCGGTGCCGTCGACATACTCCGAAAGGACGACGACGTCGTCGATCACGGCGTCGACACGGCCGGCCTCGAGGTCGGCCTGGTACTCGGCCGGCGTCGGGTAGAGGCGAACCTCGGCGCCCTCCAGCTTTGCTTCGGCGAAGTTGGAATGGGTCGTCGAGGACTGCGCGCCAACGACCATGCCGTCGAGCGCCGTCAAGCTGGCCTCGGTCAACGGGCTATCGGCGAGAACGGCCAGCGCGGGCGGCGTGTTGTAGTACTTGTCGGTGAAATCGACCTGCTGCATCCGCTCTTCGGTGATCGACATCGAGGCGATGATCGCGTCGTACTTGTTGGCCTGAAGCGCGGGGATGATGCCGTCCCAATCCTGGGTCACGAACTCGCAGGTGACGTCCATCTCGTCGCAGAGCGCCTGCGCGATCTCGATGTCGAAACCCTTCAGCTGGCCATCCGAATCGGTGAAGTTGAATGGGGGATAGGCGCCTTCCGTTCCAATGCGGACGACGTCCTGTGCCATCGCGGAGGTGGAAAGCGTGAGAGCGGCGGCGAGGCCGATCAGAATGCGCATGTATCGTTTCCCTGTAGTGGCTTTGAGTTGCGAAGCCATCGTCTCGCGTACGAGATTCGGCTCGACCAGTCGGCGAGCATAAATGCCCTGACGCATCCGTAAAGCCCGATCCCGGCTTTCCTCGGCGCCTAGACTGGCGTTCTTTGCGCCATCCGCCTATCTGCCGCACGCTACTGACGAGAGGGGCCGAGCCCTATGCCTACCGAACAGGACGTCCTGACCGCCTTGTCCCGCGTTGCCGGGCCCGATCTCAAACGCGATCTGGTAAAGTCGGGCCTCATCTCAGGCGTCAGCGTCGACGAGGGGCGGGTGACGGTGTCGTTGACGGTGACGCCGGAGCGGGCGCAGGCGTTGGAGCCGTTGCGGCAAGCGGCCCAGCGTGTGGTAGCCGAGGTGCCCGGCGTGGAGACGGCGCTCGTCGTGATGACGGCGGAGCAGGCGGCGGGCACGTCGCGCCCCGCGCCGCCACCGCCGGTTGCGCGAGCCGCGCCGCCGTCGCGGGCTGGGCAGCCCGTCGAGGGCGTCAAGCACATCGTCGCGGTCGCGTCGGGCAAGGGCGGCGTTGGCAAATCGACGACGGCGGCGAACCTCGCGCTTGGCCTGGCCCAGCTCGGCCTCTCGGTCGGGCTGCTCGATGCCGACATATACGGGCCCTCGCAACCTCGGCTCATGGGCCTCGTCGATGCGAAGCCCGAAATCCTCGACGGAAAGATCCTCCGCCCGCTCGATGCCTATGGGCTGAAGGTCATGTCGATCGGCTTCATGGTCGACGAGGGCACGCCGATGATCTGGCGCGGGCCGATGGTGATCTCGGCGATCACGCAGATGCTGCGCGAGGTCGCCTGGAACGAGGATGGCGGCCTCGACGTGCTGATCGTCGACATGCCGCCCGGCACCGGCGACGCGCAGCTGACGATGAGCCAGAACGTGCCGCTTTCGGGCGTCGTCATCGTCTCGACGCCGCAGGACCTCGCGCTGATCGACGCGCGGAAGGGTATCAACATGTTCAAGCGCGTCGACGTGCCGATCCTCGGGGTCGTGGAGAACATGAGCCATTTCGTCTGCCCGGACTGCGGCTCCAGCCACGATATCTTCGGCTCGGGCGGCGCGAAGCGGGAAGCGGAGACGATCGGCGTGCCCTTCCTCGGCGGAGTGCCGCTCGAGATGCGCATCCGCGAGACGAGCGATTCCGGCCGGCCCGTCGTCGCGATCGAGCCCGAGGGCCCGCATTCGGCCGCCTATATCGCCATCGCGCGGCGAACCTGGAACGCATTGCAGGATAGCGGCAAGCCGGCCGCGCCGCGCATCGTGATCGAATAGTGCTTGCGGGGCCCTGAGGGCCGCCAGTGTGCTTCCGTATCCTTCGGCCATGCATCCGCGGCGGGAGTTCGGTCACGCGCGGGCCGTGGCCGTTTGGTTCGTCGTGTCACAATTCTTTGCCTCCAAGAAATAGGCACGCGAGCGCAGTGAGACCGCGGCCCCGAAGGGCCTGGCTGGGGGGGTAGCATCCGCCGGAGGCAGCTCCCGACGGTGGTGGTTTGCGGAGGCTCTACCATCTGGCGCACGAGTTGCACCCTTCGGCGACAGCGCGTGCAAGGCAACGGATCTCGGCCGTTGCATGCCCCGTGATGGGGCAGGCTCCGACCCTTCTCCCAACCGGGCACGACCGATGCCTTAGGCCTCTCGCGGGTTTCCCATTTGGCGGGCCGGTTCTAGTGCCGGACGGGCGCATCGACGCAGGGCCTTTCGGGGCGCGCAGCTACCGGTCGCTGCGAGAGACAAGCGCCGCAACGGCCCCACGCGATGCCGGGTCCGGATGGCGGTGCCTCGTGAGAAGAAGGAGGGTGACGATAACGAAGGCGGGACGCGCCGTTATCCCCATTCGTTGCCGAACCGCAGTTCGTCGAAAATCAAGGAGACCCCGGAGTCTTCATCCGGACCTCGTCCCATACGCCAATATCGTTCCCGGTGGTGGTAACGACCTCTCCTTCGTTCAAGAGGAAGGACAAAAATAGTGTTAAAGAAACCATTAGACAGCTTCGAACGGGGCGAATAATCTCCGCGGTCCGCCTACGGGACTAGCACGCCAAATTCCTGGCGATGAAGTACCCGAGTTGCGTAGGGATTCTCCATGAATAGTCATTTTGGCAAGAAAGCCCGCAAACATTGCGGCGTATCACTTCTTGCCCTCGGTATCGCCGCAGCGTCCCTGGCCAGCGCGCAGGCGCAATCTCAGGACTCGGAGCGGCTTCGCTATCGCGAGTGCAACCAACGCCTGATGCGGCAGGAGGCGGATGCGTTTCGCGATACGTTCCGCCCCTCCAACCTCGATTGCGGACCTGGGAACGTGTCGCGGGACGACAGTCTTGTCCGCGGCGTAAACCCTGGGTCGGTCGTATCCGTCCCGCAAGGTCAGACGGGCGGGCTTCCGGCTGCCGGAGGTGGTGTCACGGGGGCCACGACGACCTCGCCGGGTACGACGGTCACGACGGCCGTCACGACCGGCACGGGTACGGCTGGCACGGGTACGAGTGGCACGGGTACCGCTGGCACGGGTACGACCACGAGCGGTGTTGTCACCACTACCCCGACGACCGGCGGTGGAACGACGGGCACGACGACCGGGGGGGTGACTACGCCTCCTACGACCGTCGCCGTGACGACGCCGCCCACCACATCGGCGGGAGGCACCGGCACCGGTTCCGTCACGCCATCGGGTCCTGGCGGCGGGACGGCGGGCTCCGGAGGCGGCACAAGCACCGAGGCGGACGGCGGTTCGGGTTCGGGTACTGAGGGCGGCGGCACGGGCGGCGGAACGTCAACGGAGCCAGAGATCGTCGTGACGGACGGTTCCGGAACGACCGGCGGCGCGGGCGGCGGCGACGGCACCGGTGGCGGTGGTGCCGGTTCGGGCGATGGCAGCGCCGGTTCGGGCGATGGCAGCGCTGGTTCGGGCGGCGGCGACGGGGACGGGCAGGGCACGTCCGGCGATGGGGGTACCGCCGGCGACGGTGGTGCGCCGGGTGGCGGTTCGGCTGGATCCGGCGGCGGAGGCAACGGAACGGGTGAAACACCGACCGGGCCCGGCGACGGCACTCCCGGCGGGCCGGACCGGAACCCGAACACAGACCTGAACTCTGGAAACGGAAACGGCAATGAAGGCGGCGACCCGGGCAATTCCGCCGGTAACCAGGGCGGTGACGAGACTGAAGCCTCGCAGCCGGGCAATAGCGGTAACAGCAACGCTGGTGGCAACGGTGGTGGTAACAACGCTGGTGGCAACGGTGGTGGTAACGACGCGGTGGCAACGCGGCGGCAACGCTGGTGGCAACGGCGGTGATAACAACGGTGTTGGCAACGACAACGGCAATGCCGGCGGTAATGGCAACGCTGGTGGCAACGGCACTCCCGACGGGTCGGACAAGAACCCGAACTCAGACCTGAACTCCGGAAAGGGGAACGGCGACGAAGGTGGCGACCCGGGCAATTCCGCCGGTAACCAGGGCGGTGACGAGACGGGAACCCCGCAGTCGGGCGATAGCGGCAACAGCAACGCTGGCGGCAACGGTAACGGCAATGCCGGCGGCAACGGCAACGGCAACGGCAGCGGCAAGTCGAAGTGACGTGATGCAGACGAGGTCGGCGCGCTAGCCGCGCCGTACCTCGGCCGGTGCTTCCAATCCGAATGCCGAGGCGCCGCTGGACCTGAACGGACGCCGTTGGAGAATGGCCGAGCGGCGAGCTTCAGAAGGCCGCTGAGCTTCCCACCGGCAAGGCGCCGCCGCTGCCGAAGCGATGCCAGTCTCGCGCGGATCTGACCCCGTTTATACGGCGGGCGAGAATCTCCGGCCGATGCCACTAGTCCCTAACAAGGCGACGCCGTTCCAACGGCGTCGCCGACCCCGGCCGGAATCAGGCTCGCGCAAACTTCTTATACTTGATCCGCTTCGGCACGGTCGAATCCACGCCCAGCCGCCGCTTCTTGTCCTCCTCATACGCCTCGAAGTTCCCCTCGAACCACTCCACGTGGCTGTCGCCTTCGAAGGCGAGGATGTGCGTCGCGAGGCGGTCCAGGAACATCCGGTCATGGCTGATGATGACGGCGCAGCCGGCGAAATCCTCCAACGCGTCCTCGAGGGCCGACAGGGTTTCGGTGTCGAGGTCGTTGGTCGGCTCGTCGAGGAGGATGACGTTTGCGCCGGATTTGAGAAGCTTGGCGAGGTGGACGCGGTTGCGCTCGCCGCCGGAGAGCTGGCCGACCTTCTTCTGCTGGGCGGCGCCCTTGAAGTTGAAAGCGGAGGTGTAGGCGCGGGAGTTCATCTCGCGCTTGCCGAGCTGGATGATGTCGGCGCCCTCGGAAATCTCCTCCCAGACGGTCTTGTTGCCGTCCATGTCGTCGCGCGACTGATCGACATAGCCGAGCTTCACCGTCTCGCCGAGGCGGATCTGGCCGTCGTCGGGCGTCTCCTCGCCGGTGATCATGCGGAACATGGTCGTCTTGCCCGCGCCGTTCGGCCCGATGACGCCGACGATACCGCCGGGCGGCAGCTTGAACTCGAGATCGTCGACGAGGAGGGTGTCGCCATAGCCCTTCTTGACGCCCTGCGCCTCGATGACGACGTCGCCGAGCCGCTCGCCGGGCGGGATGATGATCTGCGCGTTGCCGGGCGCGCGGTCGAGATTGCGCTTGAGCAACTCGTCATAGGAGCGGATGCGCGCCTTCGACTTGGTGCGACGGGCGCTGGGCGAGGACTGGATCCACTCGCGCTCGCGCTCGATCTGCTTCTGGCGGCCTGCCTCCTCGCGCTCCTCCTGCGCCATGCGCTTGGCCTTGGCGGTCAGATAGGCGGTGTAATTGCCCTCGTAAGGGATGCCGCGCCCGCGATCGAGCTCCAGAATCCAGCCCGTCACGTTGTCGAGAAAGTAGCGGTCGTGGGTGATGATGAGGATGGCGCCCGGATAGGCCGAGAGATGGCCCTCCAGCCAGGCGACGGACTCGGCATCGAGATGGTTGGTCGGCTCGTCGAGAAGGAGGAGGTCGGGCTTCTCCAGCAGCAGCTTGCAGAGCGCCACGCGGCGCTTCTCGCCGCCCGAAAGCTTGGCGACGTCGGCGTCGCCGGGCGGGCAGCGCAGCGCGTCCATGGCCTGCTCGACCTGGGTCTGGAGGTCCCAGAGGTTCTCGGCGTCTATACGGTCCTGGAGCTTGGCGCCCTCGTCGGCCGTTTCGTCCGAATAGTTCATCATCAGATCGTTGTAGCGGTCGAGCACCGCCTGCTGCTCGGCCACGCCCTCCATGACGTTGCCGAGCACGTCCTTCTCCGGGTTGAGCTCCGGCTCCTGCGCTAGATAGCCCCGCGTCGCGCCCTCCGCGATCCACGCCTCGCCGGAGAATTCGGTGTCGAGCCCGGCCATGATCTTGAGGAGCGTCGACTTGCCCGCACCGTTGGGGCCGAGCACGCCGATCTTCGCATCGGGATAGAAGGAGAGGTGGACGTTGTCCAAGACCTTCTTGCCGCCGGCATAGGTCTTGGAGAGGCCGTGCATGTGGTAGATGAACTGGCGCGCCATGGGCTGCGGGGTCCTGTCAAACGGTAGGGGATTTGGTGCCCTATCTAGCCGCGACCTCTGACGCGCGCAACGCCTGCGCTACTGCGACAGGTAAAGCTCCAGCACGCTCGCGACCCGCTCTTCGAGCTTGTCGAACCCCTTGTGGAAATGCGCACCGTCCGATGCTTCGAAATAGTGATCCGGCGATGACGCGCAGGCTTCGAGCGCGGCTGGCAGCACTTTGAGGACGTCTTCGAGTGTTTTCTTATCCTCTTTCGTCGCGCCGATGTGCTTCGGGTCGGGATATACCACATTCATGACGAACAACTCGGCGCCCGTCTCCTTCACGACGTCGCAATGGGCCGCATCGATCGGGACCTTGCCGTCGTCCATGCCGTCCGTGACGAGGACGACGATCTGGGAGAGACTGACATGATTAGGCACGTCGCTCTCCTTCAGCCACGCGGCGGTTTCCTCCATCGCACCATAGAGATAGGTGCCGCCCGAGCCGGACGGAGTCGAATAGGCAGCAGCACGCGCAGCGTCGAGATCGCCATCCAGATCATAGTGGCGCTCGTAGAGCCACGTGTCCCTCGTATGACCGAAGACTCCGATGCCGACGTTGACTTCGTCACCGTAGGCCGAGTCGAGACGGTCGATGACGGCCCGCGTGCGCTTCTTTACCTCGTCTTCGCGGAGGGTCACATCATTCTCACGTGCGACTTCGTAGCCGACGCGGGTGTCCTTCAGTGGAGAGTTGCCGGCCGTCACGTGATGGCAGGCGAACGCGCACTGCCCGCCCCAGGGGCGATACTCCTTGGCGAACCGCTTTATCTCGTCTGTCCCGAAGGGGATGTTCATGGAGCCCGACATGTCGAGCGCGAAATACGTCTCGACGCGCGGAACGCCGACCTTCACCGTCGCCGTTGCGTCGACATCGAAACTCTGCCGACCGACCAGACCGAGAAACGCAGTGGGGACCGCCGACGTGATCACGGTGGTCAATTCGCCATCGAGCTGCACAACGAGTTCCGCCCCGATGCCGCAGGCATCGTCGCCACAGTAGGCATCGAAGACCTGCTGCGCCGCGGCACGCTGGTCCGCCTTCTTCCCGCCATCGCGCATCACGATGCCGGCGGCTAGGACGCTGGCGTCCGCGACACCTTGAAGTTCGGCCTTCACGCCGACCGCTCTGGCATAGTCCAGCGCGCCGCCGCCGAGAACGAAGATCGGCAGCACTGCTATGCCGAATACGATGGCGACCACGCCGCGCTGATCAGCTGCGAAGCTGGCGGTTCGCGTACCTGCCAAGCAGCCCGCTGCCGCGTAAGCCGGCAGGACACGCTCTCGAATGGCGGAGATCAGGTTCATGGCGAGACGTTGATCGCGCCCGATTAAGTTGCTGTGAAGCCGATCTACCAAGGAGCCGAATCAGCGAGGCAGCTTCATCTTAGGGTTAAGAAGCGAACGCAAACGGATTGAGCTCGCCTGCCAGAGTTTCAAATTGCAGGCCATGACTTCGACCGACGAACCCGAGGGGCGACTTACTCCACCTTGCTAAACGTCCCGTCCGCGCCCAGCACGCGCAGCGCACCATCCTTGATGCCGAAATGCGCGCCGCGCAGCTCGATATTGTCGGCGTCGAGGCGCGTTTTGATGAAGGGGAACGTCTTCAGCCGGTCGATGGAGACGCGCACACCCATAAGCTCCAGCGCGAGCTGTGCCTCGGCCTCGTCCTTCGGCCAGCCGTCGCGCTTTAGCCGCGCGCGGGCTTCGTCGAGAAGGCTGACCCACTTGCCGATGAAGGAGCCCGACATGGCCGGATCTTCCGACGCGCCCTTGCGCGCCGCCTCCACGCCGCCGCAGCTGGCGTGGCCGAGAACGAGGATCGTCTGCACGCGCAGCGCCGTCACAGCGAACTCGAGGGCCGACGACGTGCCGTGATAGCTGCCGTCCGGCTCGTGTGGGGGAACGAGGTTCGCCACGTTGCGCACGACGAAGAGTTCGCCCGGCCGCTGGTCGAAGATCGTCGCGGGGTCGACGCGGCTATCGCAGCATCCGACCACCATGACGCGCGGATACTGCCCTTCGCCGAGCGCGCTCCAGCGTGCGCGCTGCGGCTCGAGGGTCTGGTCGCGAAAGCGCGAATAGCCGGCGAGAAGCTCTTGCATCGAAATCGGTCCCCTTGGATGATGTAAGCCGGAATCAGGCGGCGAACGGCACGCCCCCTGAACTAATCCCTATCTCGTCCGTTGCGAAGGGGGCAGGGCGCACCCTCCCGCCGCCGCGCCGACATCTCAGAGTCCGTCCTATCTTGCCTCATCCCAATCCATGACGACCGCCGAACCGGACCGTCGCCCCGTCGGCTGGCGGGAATGGGTCATGCTGCCCGAACTCGGGCTGACCCATATCAAGGCCAAGGTCGATACGGGCGCGCGCACCAGCGCGCTCCATGCCGCCCGGGTCGAACGCGTGGGCGATCGGGTGATGCTTCTGATGCACCCCCTGCAGCGGCGCCTCGACCTTGCGGTCGCCTGCGAGGCCACGGTGATCGACGAGCGCGTGGTGCGCGACAGCGGGGGGCACGAGGAGCCCCGCCTCGTCATCCGAACCGCCCTCGTGATCGGCACGGAGACGCGCAATGTCGAAGTCACGCTGACGAACCGCGATAACATGGGCTTTCGCATGTTGATCGGCCGGACCGCGATGTCCGGCCTGCTCGTCGATCCCGCCCGCTCCTACCTCACCGCCGCGCCGCCGAGCGCGGACATGCTCGACGCCGCCTACCAAAAGCCGGAACTGGACGCTACGCCATGAAGATCGGTCTGATGACTCGCAAGGCGAGCCTCTACAGCCACAAACGCATCATCGAGACGGCGGAAGAGCGCGGTCACAGCGTCGTGCCCATCGATGCGCTGCGCTGCACGCTCGTCATGGTCACCGAGGGGCTGAAGCTTCTTCATCGCGGCGACGAGTTGCCGCCGCCGGACGTTCTCATCCCCCGCATCGGCGCATCGATCACCTGGACGGGCGTCGCCGTGCTGCGCCAGCTCGAGATCATGGGATCGCGCACCATCAGCACGCCCGAAGCCATCGCCAACAGCCGCGACAAGCTGACCTCGCAGCAGATGCTCGCCCATGCCGGCCTGCCCGTGCCGGCGGCCGTCTTCCTGGCGCGCCGGGCGCCCCATGCCGACGTGACGCGCTATGTCGGCGGCGTTCCGGCCGTGGTGAAGGCGCTCAACTCCACCCATGGCGATGGCGTCGAGTTGGTCAACACCGACGAGGAGGTCGAGGATGCGCTCGACAACTATTCCTCGTCCCACGACAACGCGCTCGTCCAGCAGTTCATCGAAGAGGCGGACGGCAAGGACCTTCGCTGCTTCGTCGTCGGCGGTCAGGTGATCGCGGCGATGCGGCGCGAGGCCGCCGACGGGGAGTTCCGCTCCAACGTCCATCAAGGCGGCGAGGTCTACGAGGCGAACCTGTCGGAGCGCGAGAAGGAGGTCGCCGTGGCGGCGGCGAAGGTCTTCGGCCTGGGCGTCGCCGGCGTCGATCTCATTCGATCGAAGGGAGGTCCCCTCGTCCTGGAGGTCAATTCCTCGCCGGGCCTTGAGGGCATCGAGGAGGCGACGGGCGTGGACGTGGCGGGCCATATCATCGATCTCATCGAGACCAATTACGGCGATCTCCGTGCGACCTGATCGATGCCGAACAACGGCTTCGCTCTTGACACGCGGCCGGCTGACGCGAGGCTGTGAGCGAGGCCGCCGGTCGGCGGGTGTTCCATCACTGACGCATATCGGAGCCATGCCATGAAGATCGCGATGCTGGCGCGCAACCCTAATCTCTACTCGCATGAAAGGCTGAAATCGGCCGCTCAGGAGCGAGGCCACTCGTTAGACATCATCAACACGACACGGTGTTATATGAACATCGCGTCGCGTCGGCCGACCGTCTACTACAATGGCGAGAAGCTGCCGAAATACGACGCGGTCATCCCCCGCATCGGCGCCTCGATCACGTTCTACGGCCTGGCCGTGCTACGCCAGTTCGAAGTCATGGGCACCTATCCGCTCAACGAATCGGTCGCCATCGGGCGAAGCCGCGACAAGTTGCGCTCGATGCAGCTCCTTGCGCGAGACGGTATCGGCCTGCCCGTCACCACCTTCGCCTACGATCCGAAGGTGACCGAGGAGATGCTGGCGCTCGCGGGCGACGCGCCCCTCGTCGTGAAGCTGTTGGAAGGCACGCAGGGCATCGGCGTCGTCCTCGCCGACTCGAACCGGTCGGCCAAGTCGGTCGTGGAGGCCTTCCGGGGCGCCAACGTGAACATTCTTGTGCAGGAATTCATCAAGGAAGCCGGCGGCACCGACATCCGCGCGCTCGTGGTCGGCGGCAAGGTCGTGGCGGCCATGAAGCGAACCGGTGCCGAGGGCGAATTCCGCTCCAACCTGCATCGCGGCGGTTCTGCCCAAGCGATAAAGATCAGCCCGGAGGAACGCTCGACGGCGATCCGCTCCGCCAAGGCCATGGGCCTCAACGTCTGCGGCGTGGACATGCTGCGGGCCAATCATGGCCCCGTCGTCATGGAGGTGAACTCTTCGCCGGGCCTCGAAGGCGTCGAGAAGGCCACGGGCATCGACGTGGCGGGCAAGATCATCGAGTTGCTCGAGAAGCAGGCCAAGCCGAATTCGACGAAGACCAAAGGGGCTGGCTGATAGCCTAGGCAGTGCGCGCGTTGACCGCTTAAGAGGTGCCTGGCGATCATCGCCCTGCAGGAGCCTGAATTTTGCCGGACACCAAGAAGCGGGAACGCCGCGCCTCGCGTGCACCCTTCCATCTCGGCGGGGTCGACGTCGCGGCCGGATCGCGGCGCACGATCGACCTGCCGATCTCGGTCATGTCGAACCATCTCCCGATGTCGCTTCCTGTTCACGTCATACACGGGGCCGAGGCCGGGCCGACGCTCTTCGTATCGGCCGCCATTCACGGCGACGAGATCCTGGGCGTCGAGATCCTGCGCCGGCTGCTGCGGTCATCGCAGATCCGGCGGGTGGCGGGAACGCTCCTCGTCGTGCCGATCGTCAACGGCTACGGCTTCCTGTCCCACTCGCGCTATCTGCCGGACCGGCGCGACCTCAATCGCTCCTTCCCCGGCTACCGCACGGGCTCACTCGCGGGCCGGCTCGCCCATCTCTTCATGACGGAGGTCGTCCGGCGCGCCGATCTCGGCATCGATCTTCACACCGCCGCCTATCATCGCACCAACTTTCCGCAGGTGCGCGTGTCGCCGGGTCGCGACAAGATCTTGGAGCTCGCCTCGACCTTCGGCGCGCCGCTCATCCTCTCGTCGCCCTTGCGGGAGGGCTCCCTGCGCCAAGCGGCGGCGGAGTACGATATCGACGTGCTCGTCTACGAGGCCGGAGAGGCGTTGCGCTTCGACGAACTGGCCATCCGCGCCGGCCTGTCGGGCATCCTCCGTGTGATGAAGCATATCGGGATGACGGGCGGCAGGGGCGTTCGCCCGCCCAAGGTCCATCCCATCGTCGTCAACTCCTCGGCCTGGGTGCGCGCGCCGAGCGGAGGCATCTTTCGCGCTCGCAAGGAGGCTGGCGACACGGTCAAGCGCGGCGAGACGCTCGGCGCCATCTCTGACCCGTTCGGTGAGACCGAGCACGAGATCCTGGCCGAGGAGCCGGGCATCATCGTCGGCGCGACGCGACTGCCGGTCATCAATGAGGGGGATGCGCTCTTCCATATCGCCGACCTAAGCAAGCCCGTCGCCGCCGGAGAGAAGGTCGATACGCTGACCGCCCAACTCGTCGCCGATCCACTGCTCGACGAAGACGAGATCATATAGCGTCCCCCCGTCTGGACTTCACGGAACGAGCCGCTATCGTGCCGCCCGTTCGCGGGGGCAACCCGTTCGCGCGGGCCTGTAGCTCAACGGTTAGAGCCGGCCGCTCATAACGGTCTGGTTGCAGGTTCGAATCCTGCCGGGCCCACCATTCTCTTGTTTACATACGAAAACGGCGCCGGAAGCGTGATGCCGCCGACGCCGTTCCTGGTGTCTAGCGTCAGAAATAATGCAATTCCAGTGGTCGTAAGGCATTGAATTTGCTGAATAGGGTTGTATCAACCCCTATTCAGAGCAAAGTTTTCCGACCCTATTTCTTCAAATCACATAGCCCGCGCGACACCATTGGTGCAATTTTCTACGGGTCATGGCTGCTTGATAGGGTCGATCTCGACCTCTCGACGGACGAAGAAGGTCGCGGGTGTGTTGACTGCCTCGCACGGTCTTGCGCCGGTGGCGATCGCTCGAGCCTTCGCTTTTTTCATAGACGTCCGCCATCGCCGAGCAAGCTTCTGCAGCATCACATACTCGATCTCGAAGCGTTCGATTTCGTCCTCGCTCACATATGTCCCAGACCGTCCTGTCTCCGGGACGGTTCGAGAAGAGGCGACGACATAGCCATCGGCTATCAGGCCTTCGAGAACGTTCGGACCGATGCCCAGCTGCCTTGCGGCCTTGTAGACCGGCAATCCGAAACCGTCCCTTCGACGCCCGAAGAATGCCCGAGTGGATCCTTCGTCCAGCCAGATGCCGTCTAACCTGCCTTCCCTCGTCACGGCTGCGATCTCGACGTCATCGATGAGAACGGCCAGGACCACGTCGACGCAAGAGGCTTGGAACCGCTTGCCGACATCCAGTAGTCCGATCGAGCCCTTCGGCACGTCGTTCCGCCTCGCAGCGCCTTCGGTCAGATCGGCGACGAAGTCCCGGGCGTCGCGAAGGCTCCACATCCTATTGTTGATCGACCCAGGGTAGACCGGACGAATAAGTTCGGCCTTGACCAGGGCCTTGCCATGAGAAAGCGAGAGACCGAGCCGCATGAAGAGGTCGGAGCGAGACATCAGGCTCTCGAGGCGTGGCCGGAGTTGTCGCATGACGGTGCGGGGCACCAGTACGTGGCGGACGTGAAAGGCAGGCCTCGGGTATGTCTGAAGGATCTTCTCGAACGTCTTCGGATGGACGCCGAACGTCCTTGCGGCCTTGACGACAGTCTCGGTGCGCTCGCCTGTCGCCTCGAAAATCGATGATATCGCTCGGAAAGGCAGGTGGTCGAGAGCGTGTTCTCGCAACACCGCCCTAACGCCTTCCTCGCCTTCCTCGTCCCGTCGCAGGAAAAGGCGAAGGCCTTCTCCGTACGTCCGGATGAAGCCCATCTCCTTGCCAGGCTGTACCCGCCCCACAATCTCATCGAGGGCCGCGACCAGAGCCACCTTATGGCGAAGTGCACGGAAGCCCTGTTGGATTGCCGTCTGCCTTGCTTCACGGGAGACGTCTTCGATCGAGTGGCTGGGTCCTAAAAGGAAAGGGATCCCGATAGCCTTGACGAGCGAAATGGCTCGGGGCCAGGACAGAGCGTCCAAGAGTTCCACCTTCATCGAGCGGTGGAGGCCGAGCCTGCCAAGAAAATAGGCTTCGGCTACAGTCCCCTCCGCAGCGACGATGTCCCCCTTCTCGAGATGCTCGTCCGACACCGTACGCAACATCGTGCCATGGAGGGGGCATGCTTCGATGTCACGAATGCTCCATCGGAGTAGATCGACCCCTTCGGCATCGATCTCGGCCAGGCAGCGCGAACAAACACGACCGGAAGACGGACGAATCCGATTGCGATCTAGGACCTCTCGTCCCAGACGACGCGAACCGTGGTCCAGTCGGGTCGCTGTGATCGGTGCAAGTGTCTTCTCGGGCCATCCGAGAAGACACTCCAGACGACGAACTTCCTCCGGCCTATGCGCTGCCAACGCCTTCGCGCACAATCCAAGATCGACCTGCAGAGTCTCGACATTCGGGCAGTAGTTCGCGATCGCCAATCGGCGAAGAAGCGACAGCAGAGTCTCTCCGGCGACAAAGGTGACGCGAGCATCAATCATCGTTCGGCGGTCCCTGAGGAACGCTCAGGGGATCTGCAACTAGGAAGGGGTTCTTGCGGTCGGGATAGTCGATCTCGAAGCTTAGTACGAGGTGATCTTGTCGAAGGATCTTTTCGTCGAGGACGGCAAAGCCCAGAGCGCGGTCGATACCGTCGATCATCAGTCCGAAGCGACCACCCCATCCGTGCGCGATACGAAGCGGTGCGTCACTGCGGCGAATTTCGTCATGGAGCAGCACACCTGCGCGAGAGGCGCCGGTCGTAAGCAACTGATCGGCGACGGCACGCCCGGTCTTGACATCGAGTGAACGCAGACGCGCGAGCAAAAGACGTCTGGTGATCTGCATCTCCTTACCAATGACCTCGTTCAACGCCTTTGTACCGCAAAGTATCACCGAGATCGGCCAGTCGGCATTGTCTTGAAGCGCTTTGATCCGATTGCCCAGGCGAAGGTCGAGCGCGCCGCCGGTCAAGCCTTGATCAGCTTCGTCGATAATAAGGATCTGCACACCCGAGGCGACCAGTCGGCGGCGTGCACGTGCCCAAAGAATGGCGCCCTTCTCGCGATCCCTCCAAGTTCCTTCTAGGGCGACTACAAGTTGGCGAACGAGCCCAAGGGCGTCCGCGCCCGGCTCGAGTTGCATCTGCAATATGGGCCGACGCGTCGTGATCCCGTCATCGATGCTTTTGAGAGCGGGAAAGAGGGTATCTATCTGCTTGAGCTGTTCGGACTTGCCGGTACCTGACGGCCCGATCAGGCGTATTCCTTGCCCTTTGTCGTGCTGACCGCGAGCGATGAGGCTCTGACGAAGCATGATCTGCTCCAGAACCTGACAAAACCGACTTCGATCCGGATGACGGATCGCCGTTCCGCCCAGATATCGATCGGGGGCGGGCCGATCGGCGAGAGGATCGATCCTATTCATCTTCGAGCCCCAGATCGGCATCGAACCTGCCCCGTCCGGTCCGATCAGCGATGTCGAGATCGGTAGCGCCGAGGTCGATCGGTACATCGCCTTGCAAGACTCGAAGCGCCTTCTCGCCGTAGTTCATGGGCGCTAGCTGACGGCGACCTTCGCCGATCGCGGCGGCCTCCTCCCGGATGGCCAAAGCCGCATGGATACGTGGCATGACTCCGTCGGCACTTTCCTTTGCCCCGTCCATACGGGTCAGAAGGCCGCCGGCGACCCAGTTATCCAAACTGATCTTGTCGAAGCAGTTCGGGATCCCGCGGGGCAATTTGATGGGGACCTCGACGTACCCATCACCGAGATCCGCCTCGATCTTATCCAGACGGCGAGGGTCGACGAGGATCGGCACGTCGCGCCGCCGCTGGTGGTGTGCGTTCTTCGTAGCGAGGCTGAAGTAGGTGATGTTCTGGTAACGCAGGCCAGACCTGACCAGCTTGGCACTGGCCCTGATCGCTGCCGCGCCGGCAAGGGATTTCTCGCTGGGGACGGGGAGGGGACGGCGAAGCGCGCGATCCGCCTCGACGATCTTCCGAGGGCAACGCCCATCGACATCCTTTCGCGCCTTCGCGTGATAGACGTCGTGCAGCCAGCGAAACCACAGCTTGTTCAATTCCTCCAGCGTCAGGAGGTTCGTCAGATCGGGTGGCTTTCCCTTCCTGACGTAGATGTCTCGTTTAGTTTGTCCTGGCAGCCAGGCGTAGAAGGCGTGAACGATGCGGAATAGACCTTCGCAGCCACCACGATGCCAAGCCTCCGCCGCAGGTGGCGCGAGGTAATCCGCGCCGCATATCGGAAGGATCTCGACAGCGACCGTGTTCTCCGAACCATTGTCCAGCACTACGGCGCCGATACCAGCCGGCGGCAAAGCCGTAGCTCTGACCCCGGCTGCGGCCAGAAGATCGCGTTGCGACGAGAAGGCCTGGATGATGACGGACTGGACCGCTCGACCGTTCGGCGATCCAAGAAACCAACGAGATGCCGGAACGTATCCGCTGCGACGGCACCGCATCGCTGCGAGAAACGGACGTTCCTCGCGGATCTCGGGCGTTCCGAGGGCGGCGAGGTAGAGCAGTCGGGTATCGCGAACGAAGATGTCGCCGACCGTGCAATCCAGTTCGACTACGTCGAACGAGCGCTCCGGCTTGGCCATTGCCGCGACAGGTTCGAACTGGTCGTGAGCGGCCTTCTCGCCCTCCCTGGCGTAGACGGCGTCACGTTCCTTGCGCCTATCGATATGACGCTCGACAGTCCGCCGACAGGGCGGGACGAGATCCCACCCGTTAGCCTCGTTCGCGGCATCGACCAAGTCGATGACCTTGTCGTGCACGTCGAGCTTTGAGATGTCGCCCTGGTCGAAGTACTGGATCCATCGCCGCATTGACGATGTCGACCAACCTAGGATCGAGATCGGTCGAGCCCTTCGGCCCGCGCTCCGACTGCCTGGAGCGGAGGCCGAACAGGCCATTCTCCTGGTAGATACGGATCCATCTACGGACCGTGTGGTAGCCAGGCTTGCAATAGGTCTCGCACGAGCCCGATTTCCGACCGTGAGGAAAGATCCTCCGGCACACTTCTTCGACGGCTAGGGGGATCGCGGCTTCGATAGCCTTCTTCGTCGTCCAGTGCGGATAGCGAGCCTGAACGCGCTCCGTCCAACGGACGAAGACGAGGCGCTCGAGGGTCTGTTCGCGATCCTCCTTTTTCAAGTAGGCGAGGAAGCCGTTCTCGTCCTTGCTGACAGGGATGTCGCTCGTGTCCTCCTCTTCGAGAACGCGGATGTCCTGGAGCGCCCGCGCCTCGGGGATCGGCAGATGCATTGGACGGATCAGGCCGTTCGTCGGCATGAGCGACACGACGCCGTCGTCGTAGCCTTCGAACTCGTAGACGGCACCCCCGAGGGCGATCGCGGTCCCGATCGGCAATCCGATCCAATCGATGTCGTTGATCACCGAAGCGCCTCCAGGTCGAAGCCGACGGAGGGCGAAGCCGGACCGTCGGGTGAGGCGCGCGTGAGAAGCGCGTCGTCGTCCAGCGCAGGCGTCGGCCGGCAGGGCCGAAGGAGGCCCTCGCCTACCAGGACCAGGGCAGCGTCCCATGCGTCGGGAGAGGCCAAGCGAGCCGGAAGATCCGAAAGCCTGATCGGCGCCGAGGATGCCCGAGCGTGATCCAGGACAGCCGATCTCGCCTCGATCGAGGGCTGGCAACGGCGGGCCAGACGGATGCGCTCCGCATTGGCCAACCGAGGCTCTGCGAGGATCTTCTCTTCGTCTAGCCAGATCGCCCGGTCCGCCACGTCGGGCGTCAGGCTCTCCACGACGGCCTCGACCGTGCTTCCAAAATCGATCGCGTCGCCACGCCCACGCGGCTTGACCAGGCCGAGCACCCTCAGCCCGGAGCGCAACGTGAACCGGAAATCGGGAACATGGACACCATCGGCCGTCTCCAAGCGCAGCACCTGCTCCTCCACATCCATGATCTGCGGATCGACCTCCGCGATCTTGGCGCAACGGGCCTCGAGCAGGCTTTCGCAGAGCACGACGCGGTCCGTGAGCGTCGAACGAAGCCGGGCCGTGAAGCTGTACCGGCGACCATGGGCTACACCGCGAACGGCACGGGTGGGCAAAGGCAAACCGGTCAGCGATCGCCTGGGAGCCAGACAAGGGCCGACCGGGTAAGGTCCCTTGTGTACCCGTTCCAGGGTGGCGAGAGCCTTCGCGGTCATGCGAGCCCTCCATGCAGAGGGAGGTCGATAATGGCGGCGCGCATCGAATTGGTCCTTTCGATCGGAACCAGGGCGCGCGCAGCCGCTTGCTCGTAGGCATGCCATCAGGCATACTGCGGGAGCAGTTGGTGAGTCCTCCGACCGAGGTTTCCAGGCCTGTTGAGGTCGTAGGACGTTCTGTGCGCACCCCTGGCCATTGGCTGGGGGTTTTGCGTTTCTATGGGCGGTGCATCTCTTCGGGGTCGGATGTCTCCTGTTGGGTCGGTCGACGGCGAATCCTGTTAACCATCTTCGCTAATGCTGACTCGATATCCGGCGAACGCAAACCCCTCGTCGCCAAAAATCGCGAAACGAACGAGTCGGTTAGCGGGCGCCTGGAATCAAAAGCCCCTCCACCGGGGAGGGGCTTTTGCGGGGCAAGGACCGTCTGCTCATGCCGTCATTCTCATCGACGAAACGTCGTCGAGAATGTCCGTCAGCATCGCTTCCACGGCTGGAGACGGCGGTTCGTGCCACCGATCTCGTGCGACCTCCCAAGCGGCCTCCGCGAACTCCAGGAGGGTCATCGGATCGTCACGATGTAGAGCGTCGAAAGCTGCTAGAAGCGTCAGGACCGTCGGGCTAGGCGCGGCTACGGCGACGAGAATCCGCGCCAGGTGTTGCAATCGCGCCACGGTTCAGGGGCTCGTTCTCCAAGGCGTCCAGCAGGACGTCAGCGACGTCGGCTCTGCAATGCTCCGCGATCGATCGCTTCAGACCAGCCTGATTGAGCACGTGCAGTCGCCTTCCGGTCTCGCTGGTGGCGACGACGTCGACCGCCTCGCCTCGGCTGCGAAACTCCAGGCCGACGTCCTCGCGATGGGTCAAAAGGATCATCGCAATGTCCGCCTCGACCTCTGCGACGAGGGTCAGATCCGACGTCTTGAAGAGGACGTTCGAAAGACGGAACGAGCCCTCCGAGGCGTGGGCGAGGAGACCGGCGGGACCGAGCATGACCGGAATTTCTGCATAGCCTACGAGGCGAAGGTTGCTGAGCACCTCCGCCTGCCATCCCGGCAGGACCGGCAGATTGAGCGCCCGCATCATACGCGAGATGCGCGGCACATGGTCCCGCAGCTTCGCGCGCTCGGCCTCGAGTTCGGCCTTGGTGGTTCGGAATTCCTCGTAGGCCGCCTCCGTCTCTGGCGACCTGCGTCCTTGCCCTTCGAACCGCTTCTTGCGGGTCAGCGGCTCCGTCCAAAAACGGTAGAGGTACTCGTGGCCGCGCGCGGTCTTCCAGGTCACGCCGCCGATCATGTCGGCCAGCCGACGGTCGAGATCTGCCAAGGCGCATGCCAGCCGGTTGGCTCGGTCGAGGTAGGTCGCTTGGTCTGCGTCGAGGTCAACGATGTGTTTCTGTTCGGTCATGCAACCCGCATATCGGGTAGAAACACCTCGGTGCAAGGCAAGATTGCTGGTAAGGTTAACGTGTTTGGCCGGCCTGTCACATGCCGATGACTGTAGTTCGGGTTCCTACTTCGGGGTCGACGAGCACGTCCGATTTCGCTATCCTCTACATGCGGGGGATTCATGAATAAGTTTGCGATCGATATCTATTCCGGGTGCGGAGGCATCTCCGCAGGCGCCCATCTGGCCGATCCGGAGATCGAAATTCGTTACGGCCTGGACGTCGATCGCCATGCCCTGTCCACGTTCGCCCGGAACCACCCACTGTCCTACGCGGACAACAGAGACGTGGAGGTGGTGAGAGGCCGGGATATCATAGAACTCGGACGTCTAGATCGGTTGGACTACCTGTTCGCCGGACCGACTTGCACCGCGGTCAGCACCATGGGTTGCTTCGATCATCGCGACCCTCGAAACAAGCTCTTCTACCATTTCGCACGTCTGCTGAAGGAGCTTACCGAGAACGGTCGGCGCCCTGATACCGTTGTCATGGAGAACGTTCCTGGCGTCGTCTACGGAAAGAACGTACGGATCGCCCGAGATGTCTTTCGGCTCCTGGAAGAGAATGGCTATCATGTCTACGCGGACGTCCTGAACCTCGCATCCCTCGGATTGCCGCAGCTTCGGCATAGGTTCTTTTTGATTGCGACGTCCGAACCTAGGCCGACGACCTTTCCGACCGCGACACATAACGACGGCGAGGGCGTCCTACCTTCGTTCGTCACGGTGGCCGATGCTATCGGCGACCTCTTCGAAATGCCTCCGACCAAGGACGGAAAGGCGACGCCGTATCCCATCCAGCCAACGACGGGATATCAGTCCGTGCTACGAGGTAATTGCGACGCGGTGTTAGATCACTGGGCGTCGACCTGCTCGGATCTCAACCGACGCCGCATCTCCAGCATTCCACAGGGCGGTTGTTGGAAGGACATGCCTGCGGACCTGCTTCCACCTCGGCTCCTCAACGTCAGGATGACGGACTATCAGACGCTCTATGGCCGTCTGCACGAGATGAACCCGGCCTACACGATCACGGCTGGGTTCTCGAACCTGACGTCCGGCTGTTTCGCACATCCCAGACGTGATGGAGCTCTGACCGTCCGGGAGGGTGCGAGGCTCCAAGGATTTCCGGACGCATACAAGTTCGAGGGGCCTCGCTCCGCCCAGTATCGGCAGGTCGGCAATGCCGTGCCTCCTTTGGCCATGGCATCCATGATCCGTCACCTCCAAGGCGAAGGCGAGGGTCGTCCGGCTCGCCTCACGTCGGAGTTCCTCCGGAGCGGACGTAAGCTACCTCCCATGACGTCGAGGTTCGCCGCACGAAGGAGCGACTCGAAGCATGCCGGCGAAGGCTATGGGAACGGTACCTACTGGCCGGTCGGGTGGGGAGAGCGCCCCGATACGCTGCCCGATCATCGAGACGCCTATCGTCTACGCCCGGTCGACGTACGCTATCGGCGTAGAGACGAGTGGCGCCCCAGTAGAGACGAGGAACGATCGTCTCGGCATCTCGAGCGGCTTCGTGGACGCGCCGCACCCGCACCCATCTGTCTAAGAGATCGCACGCTTCTGATCGACGTCGATGCGGGCCCCGAGCACGATGCCTACGATTGGTCGCCCGCATTGGCGCTTCTCGTCGCCGCGGCCCCCACCACCCTGCGCCTCGAGTTTCCCTACGAATGGCTCGTCGATGAGTTCATCGAGACTGTCGAGATCGGTCGCAAGGCCCGCGTCGGAGGTATTCCGAAGGTCGGGCGCTGCGAGACGTCAGGGACCATCTGGAGTGTCAGGCCGACGCGAAGGATACCGATCACCAAGATAAAAGTGTCGAAAGATGCCCAGGAGGGCTCCTACTTGTTCGGTCCGATTGCGATCGTGGACCATGCGATGGAAGCTGCCGTTCGAAGATGACCTCCGCTGATCTCAATCCCGAGGTGGATCCGGCGAGAAGCGCTTTAATGTCTCGCGTCAGAGGCAAGGACACTAAGCCGGAAATCAAGGTCCGTCGGCTGCTGCATCGACTTGGCTATCGGTTCAGACTTCATCGAAAGGACCTTCCGGGAAGCCCCGACATCGTCCTGCCCCGGCTTCGAACGGTCGTCTTCGTGCACGGCTGCTTCTGGCATCGCCACCCTGGGTGTAAAATGGCCTCGACGCCTAAGACCCGAACCGATTTCTGGCAGGCCAAGTTCGCGCGCAACGTCGAGCGAGATGCTCTCTACGAGGCAAGGCTGCGCGAGATGAGTTGGACGGTGATCGTCGTCTGGGAGTGCCAGACGCGCAAGGAAACCGATCTTGCGCTCCGGCTGACCGAACTACTCGGCCTGCGCCAAAGCGCGAAGCGGTGACGACGATGTTTTCCTACGTCGACAAAGCTTGCCTGGAACGGCTGTTCCTCGAGCCAGCCGTCGACGGGCCCGTCCGTAGCGTCGACTTGGAAGGAGAAGCAGGACGTCGTCTACGGGAGGACCTCGGCTGCAGCCGCCTCAGCGAGCGTCTAGCGAACAGCCTTCCCGACTGTCTATGGACGACGCGTCGCCTCGAACACGGTCCAGACGGCGAAGGAGAGCCCGACTATCTGGCGCTGCTTGTCCTGACCTGCGCGGTAATGACGGAAACGGGCGATGCGGATGGCAAAAGGGTCTTCTGGCAGAACTTCGGAGATGCCTTGAGACCTCGGGCCTGGAACAGATCCCACTGGGGTGGGCGGGGCATTCCGCTCATGTGGGAACATCTCGCCAGGTGGCTTGCGCGAGAGCACGACGTCCAACTCGACATCGTAAAAGACGGTCCCGCGAACATAGGTTCGTCCTATGGCCTGACCTTCCCGACTTGGCGTGACCGAAGTCTTCTCAGAAGGGTCCTGCCGCCGGACGGCGCGGTCGAGTTGGACGACGACGCGGTCGCATACGCGCTCGCCGACATGGTTCCCGTATCCAAGGGGGCCTTCGAGGCGCACCTTGCGGAATGGAGCATCGCGGTCAGGCGTCGCGAGGATCCTTCGTCGCTACCGTTCGCCAAGGTTCTGAGGAATTTGAGAGAGGAGCGAGGGATCGGCGGAGTCACGCTTGTCCTTCTGCGCGAGACCTGGGGTTTCGAAGCCTGCTTGCGAGACGAGGACGGTTCGCTCGAACGTGTCCGGCTCGATGACGTATCCGACCGTACCGATCTTCGTCCGAAACTTCGAGAAGCACTGCGACGCAAGCGATCCTTCTGGCTCCGGGACGAGGGGTATGGGCATTGGGTCTTCGAGGATCGTCGTGAGAAGGCCGACGCGATCGCGATGTCAACGGAATTCCTCCAAGGCTCGTCCTCGGTGCAGTACGCAGCCACCAGCCTGATCGGGAGGGACGGAACGTGGCGTTTCTATTCGGACCTACCCGACGATATGGTATCCCGCGAAGGAACCCGACCGGATTCTCGAGTTCCGCGACGCCATCATGGTCGGTCGACGTCGCCTAGGGGTGTATCCCTTCGTCCCGTGGGTTCGTGGAACTCACGGGACGGTCGTGGAGTGCCGCTCGCAGGGCTCGGATATCCGCCTCGATCTGGAGCGGCATCCCGAAGAGCCGGACTTGGTACGTCCGTCTATGTCTCTCGAGGGTACGATTAGTTATTCGGTCCGCCGCAGCGACGGTTCGTGCTATGTCGGCAGCCGAGACTTCGCGTCGCGTTCCCGTGCCTTTCCTAGGAGGCGCCTGAAGACCTACGACCCCACTCGCTATCTCGACGACGATGCAGGCCTGCGCGATTTGACTCCGCCGTGCCCTGCCACGCCATGGCCAGAGATCAGCGGATCGAAGATTAGTCCAGCACTGCACGCTCTGCAGGAAGCTTTCTACGCGAGGATCGCGCGGGGGCTATCGCTTGGAATTGCGCTCGAGATGGCTCGCCGCGTCGTAGGTCCGGACGATCCGGTGCCCTGGGATGTCGTCCGCGCCTTCGCGGACGCTGGGTGGTGCGATCTCGTCTGGAATCGCCGGGCAGCTGCGCGCACCTTGCTGCCGCGTCCACCGACTCTCGTCATCGGTATCGATGGAGCACTGCTTGAAGGCACCGTCTGCGAGGACTGGTGCGAACGGCTCGAAGAGATAGCCCTTCGAGCGGGGCTCGTCGCGACCATCGGATCCGGCGCGGCATGGAGGCTTCCGGTTCTACGACTTTCCGGAGAGACGGAAGCCATCGTAGCAATGGCACAGCGAGCGGACATAGGGACGCTCCGTCTAGACGATGAAGCCCTGCGCGTAAAGTTCTGCCCGAAGATCGCGGAAGTCGCCAGCAGGGCACGCGCAACGCAAAGTACGGAAGGTTGGACGAAACGTCTCGAGTTCGGTCTCGCGAGGCTCGAGATCGACGGCGGGGCCGCACCGCCGCTTTGGGCCCTCCCAGGCGCCGAGGACGAGGTCTACCGCTCTAGGACGTTGGCCATGCTTCGGAAGTGCGAGTTGACAGGACAGCCGGCGTTCGTCCTTCAAGACGGCGAACTCGTACGTCGCGTACCTGGTGCGGAAATGCCGACGTCATGGTCGCGATGGCTGCGTCGTCGCGTCCTGAGATCCGGCGGTCCGCGAAAGCTTGGCCATGGTTGGACCTATGGTGTTCCGGCCGACGCCAGCGCAGCAGTGGCGCTATCGAACCTCACGACCGCGATACGTAGTGACGTTCAGCCCCCGTGGACCAAGGCAGCCTGTGTCGGACGAAGTTTCGTCGTAGGCGGACACGGATACCTCGTGTCGTGAGTGGCCGGATCTACCTAGCCGCGACTACCGAAAGTCGCGGCGACGGAACGCTCAAGATATTCCGTGCGACATCTGACCGAAAGAGCTTTGGGAAGACAAGCAAAGAAGGTCAGATCGTAAGGCCTGCAGACGGATCGTCCGTCGAGCCCGGCAAGGCCTATCTTGTATCTTGGATCACCGCCAGTGCCGAAGAGGGCAAGGCGACAGCCGCCCTTCCTTTGGCAACGATCGACGTACGCCCTCCGTCCCGAACCGAGGAACTACGATCCTCTGTAGGTCGCGTGGGTCCGATCTTCTCCTCGTCGGAGCCTTTCGTCCCGCCCTCGAACGATAAGACAAGTCCGAGCGCAAGGTTGCCTTCGCCGAAGCCCGCCCGCTCGGACCGGGTATCGGTGGAGCGGGCCTTGTTGGTGATCTTTGCAAAGGGATCGGACGTCCGGAAGGAGCTCGCAGAGGCACGAAGACATCGGTGGAACGGTATTCTACCCGACCTCCTGCGCCTCGATGACGGGCGGCTCGTCGAACTTGGATCCGACGGACCATTCATCGAAGCCTTCGACGGTTCCTCGACGGAGATCATCGCGCTCTGCGAGCATGGGATACTAAGGACGTCGGAATGGGTGCGGACACCCGTCGGACTGATCGACCTAAGAGAAGACGAGGACGTCCTAGCTGACCTCCCGCTTCTGGCGGCGGACATAGAACGGCTCGCCCAGCCCTCTGACGACGGGTTGAGTCGGGCAGTTGCGACATTGCGCGATCGGGGTGACGCAATAGACGATCGCTTGGTGGCGAGGCTTAGCCGTGTGGTCGAGATGACCCCGCTTGGACGGTTGCCACCGTCGCTGGTCGATCGGACGCTCGAGCGTGCCGGCTGGGAGGATCTTACAGAAGAAGCTGGTCAACGAGGTCGTGAAGGAGCGGATGAAGGTCGTGGAGACGGAGATCGAACGAAGGCAATCGGAGATCGAGCTTGGGCTCGAGGCGCTTCGCCTCGCTCGTAGCCAAGCCGAGGATGTAAAGGCTTCGATCGAGGCGAACGCTGGCTTAACTGTCCGGATCGATGCTTGTCGCGCCTACTTGGATGAAGAACTGTCGAAGCTCGACGCTACCATCGGCGAACAAGTCGATAGAAGGCTCGAAACGCTGCTCGAAAGTGGAGGACTATTAGAGAAGCTACGGGTCGCCTTGGCGCACAGGCCGAACCTGGCATCTGATCGTGACGAGGAACCTCGAGATCAGACCGTCGATGAGCTCGAGACTGCGGTTCCGATGATCAAGGATGTCGAGGATCGCATATCGGCGCTTACCAAGGCGGCACGCGCGATGGCGTTGTCGAAGGACACCGTCGCCTCAACGCTGGCCTTCGCTGCGACGGGACATCTACCACTTCTAACAGGATCTTTGTCCGACCGCGTCGCCGAATGCATCGCTTGGTGTCTGGCGGGTGGTCGCCTGCAAAGACTCGACTGCGATCCGACGCTCATATCTCTCGACGACGTGCTCGATCGCAAGGTTCTTCGGGATCTTCTTAGGAGAGTTGGCACTTCGGAGGGGGCGGTCCACGTCCTGCATCTATCCGGTGTCGATCAAGCTCCGTCACGATACTGGTTGTCTGGACTTCTACATAGGCTTGCGACTTCGACCGACGTCGATCGAATCCTTGTGACCGCGTCGCTGAGAGGTGGCGAGGGGCGTAACGCGATGACCCCGATCGACCTGCGCCGATGCGTTCCGGTCGTCGCGAGTGCGTCGTCTCGCCCGCCACTTCCGTTGGAATGCGCGACAAGAGACGACGTCGGACGATATCACGAAGTTCTCTCGAAGGCGGATATCGCCCATGAACGCGACATCTGGGAAGACGCGAGCTTGCAGGAGGGTTCGACGGCGACCAAAGAGCCCTCGATAGAGCAGTTGCAAGTACTAGCTCGCCTGCGTTCGGCATGCGAACATCTACTAAGCGAATCCTCTCTGTATTCGGACCTGTCAACCGTGTTGTGGAGGTGGTGGGAACTATGTGGCGACGTCGAGGCCGTGGACCTACGAATGGTACATGCCGAGGCGTCGTCGGACGGGGGCTAGACGTATGATCGATCCTATCGGAGGGCTCGAAAGGGTCGCACGGTACTTCGCCGCCTACGCAGAGACGGCCTTTCGGATCGGCGATCCGGCCCTCGCTTCGGAAAGACGGCGGCTCCTGGACGGGTTTGGCCAGTTCCGTCAGGAGCCCATAGTGGAGATGGTCCCGCGCTACAGGGCGGACAACCTTGGGCTTGAAGATCTCGTAGGACCGGCCGGAGACGCCATCCTCACGGACTTCGATGTGGCTACGAGGGCCGCGTTTGCGGAAATAGCCTTGTGCGGGCTGTTCCCGCCGGCGCTGGCGGACGACGGAACCGTCGAGCACTTGGACGACCCGGTCAGTCGGCGCGGCGCCTTCAAGCCGTACAGCCATCAGATGGCGATGCTCAAAAAGGGCGTCCAGGACGGATCCCCGGGCATCGTCACGTCGGGTACGGGGTCTGGCAAGACCGAGTCCTTCCTCCTGCCGATCCTAGCAAGCATCGTTAAGG
Source organism: uncultured Alphaproteobacteria bacterium (assembly GCA_963799285.1). Lineage (GTDB taxonomy): Bacteria > Pseudomonadota > Alphaproteobacteria > Rhizobiales > CAWCWK01 > CAWCWK01. The sequence continues at coordinate 1,524,269 of CAWCWK010000004.1, read as the reverse complement.
AAGCGCAAAATTGGGCTCCAGCCGAGGGGATGGAGGAACCGACCGAATGGCTCAGGCCTGGTAGGTCTTACCGTCCCCGACGTACGCACGAGGTGCGTCCCGCAGCCGTTCGCGCGATGATCCTCTATCCGATGAACGCCCTGGTCGAGGATCAGGTCGGTCGGCTGCGGCAGGCTCTCGACTCCGAGGACGCCCGGGCCGCGATGGATAGGCGACTAGGCGGCAACCGCATCTATTTCGGCCGCTACAACGGAGAGACTCCAGTTCCGAACTGGTGGCGCCATCCAAGACGGGACGACGAAAGAGAAAAGAAATCTGCAGCCGGGCGTCGTAGCCGTTTGAAGCGGGCGATGCAGGACATAAGGGACGGTCAGAACGCAGTCAGACAGCACGACACGGAGACCCTCGCGGAATGGCACGCCCGAGAACGGGTCGGAAGCCCGCCAGATCCGGATCGGTACGCATTTCCGTCGGTGGACGGCAACGAGATCATCGCTCGTTGGGACATGCAGGCTAGCCCGCCCGACATTCTCGTCACCAATCACTCCATGCTGAACGCGATGCTGGTGAGGGAAGTGGACGCGCCGATCCTGGACCAGACCCGACACTGGTTGGCGAACGACGAAGACGCTCGTTTCTATCTGGTCCTCGATGAACTCCATCTCCTTCGCGGATCCACGGGTACGGAGATCGCCGGCTCGCTGAGGGTTCTGATCGAGCGACTCGGTCTGGCCGATGCCAGCACGCGTCACAAGTTGCGGATCCTGGCGTCGAGTGCCTCCTTACCGATCGCTGAGGCCGAGCAGCGCAGGTCCAGTCTCGACTTTCTCAAGAGCATGTACGGCTCGCACGGCACTTGGTCCAACGAAGGTCCGCCCGTCGATCTCGACGCCGCCTGGTCGGCCGCGATCGTGGAGGGGACGAAGGAGACCGCTCCATCTTCGCGAGCGCTCGGTCGTCCGTCGGTCTACGAAGATATCGCCTCGCTCCTTACGACCGAGGTGGCCGACGCGGAGAAAAGGCTCGATATAGCCGTTCGCGAGATCGCCCCGGACGTCGTTGATCAGGACAGAACGGAAGCTGTGTTGCGAGCAGGCGGCGCTCTCGCGTCGGCCTGTAAGGACGGACCGTGCACCTTGAGCGAGATCGCAGATCGTCTCTTCGGGTCGTCCGCATGCACCGAAGCGGTGCGCGGGCTAATGGTCCTCAGATCGATGCCGGAGTGGTGCACTTCGCACGAACGGCCTTGGATCACACCCTTTTCCTTGACTGAGCAGGCGCGACTTGCAGGCGCTCCAAGCTTTCGCATACATCAGTTCGTCCGAAACCTGGACGGCCTCTACTCCGCCTTGGAGCCGAATGGCGACCGCGTAACCTTCTCGCGACCGGATTTCGAGAAAGGCGTTGCGTTCGACGGCGAGACGGGTAGACGGCGCTTCGAGCTTCTTTACTGCGAATGTTGCGGCGAGGCGTTCGTAGGGGGACGCCGAGGCGGAAGTGTCCTCGAAGGTAGGCGAACCTGGCTGCTGCCGTCCGCGCAGGATCTCGAGAGCCTTCCGGAGAAGTCGTCGGCGGACAGGTTCGAGGATGGCTCCTACGACGACTACGCACTCTTCTGGCCGAAGGCAGGAGGTGCCGGCGAGGGGGACGAACACTTCTCATGGCGACCTGCATGGCTCGACGCAACGAGCGGTTGCTGCTCCGTCGGCATACCCTTCGAGAACGACGAGGTGGCAGTAGCCGGTCACATCCTCTGCAGGACGACGGGACAGGACGCTCATGGTCGATCATCGACTGCTCGGGAAACGTCGGTTCCATACTCCTGTCCAGCATGCGGCACCGATTATCGACCTCGCCGTAGGGATGGCAGCACGAACATGCAGAGCAGGCTGTCGCCGATCCGAAGCTTCAGGACCGGTTTCGGCAAGACTGCCCAAGTCCTGACGAGCGAACTCGTCGCCGCGCTGAAGGCGCAAGGAGGCGACGGTACGCTAGTAGCATTCTCGGATAGTCGACGAGACGCGGCCGATCTAGCCATCGGTCTAGAGACCGGCCACCATCAAGACGTTAGAAGAGAGCTACTTTTAGACGAAGCGTTGCGAAGCAATGAACCTGTCCCTTCGGAAGAAGAGGTCGAGCGAGCCAAGAAAGAATATCGAGACGCAGATGACAGCGAACAGCCGGACGAGATCGTCGATAAGCTGAAGGCTGTCTTTCGAAGAAAGAGGGATGCACGTCGCCAGGTCGAGCATGGACGTAGCGTCCACCTTCCGCAGTTGCTGGAGCTTAGGACGGGCGAAGCGTATGGCGACGTCTTGCGACCTGTCACGGAACGGCTGATCGGGCTTGGCATCCATCCGTTGCGAGGACCCGGCAACGCGAAGCTAGGGACTAACGGCGACGGGAGGCGCTGGCACTCGCATTTTCGGATGGCGGACGGGCAGGTTCGTTGGAAGGAGGCCGGCGAACAGATCAAGTCGCGAGGCAAGGCTAAGGAGCAGGTCATCAACGACCACTCCGTCGCGGCGACGGACCTGCTCTTCAGTCGATCCTACTTCGCAATGGAGGAGACTGGGCTCGGCTACCCGAGCCTCCTTGGCATACAGGTATACGACGACGAAGACCGCAAACGGGACGCCTGGTTGCGGATCATGGCCGACAGCTATCGCGTCAAGCCGGATCCGTACAACGGTGATGTACATGTGGGGACGGATTGGCACTCCGCCGACGACGCATATTCCAGTTCGACGCGTCTTCGAACCCTGATGGCGCGGTTGGATGCTCGGTTCGGTGCTGGTGACGAATTGAGCCGGTTTCTCGACTGGCTCTCCAGGAAGAACATGCCGGGAGGCTGGATCAGGGTCGAGCAGCTATACATCAGACCAGTCTCGGAAGAGGATCCCGCATATCGCTGCAATACGTGTTCGCGCGTGCACCTCCACTTCGGGTTCAGTTATTGCACAAGATGTGGCGATCCGCTTCCGACCACACCGACCGAGACCGCCGGGGAGGTACGTCGATCGAACCATCTCGGTCTTCGAGCAAGCGAGTCCCTATCGGGGCGCGACAAACCATACAGGCTGCGATCGGAAGAGTTGACGGGACAGGTCGGCAACATGATCGACCGGCTACAGAAATTCCGTCGTGTGTTCGTCCGCGGAGAGGACGAGACACCCGAAGACTTAGAGTTTCGTCGCCGTGTGGAAGGCATCGACGTCCTTTCCGTCACGACGACCATGGAGGTCGGGGTGGACATCGGCTCCCTGCAGTCCGTGCTCCAGGCGAACATGCCTCCACAACGGTTCAACTATCAGCAAAGGGTCGGACGCGCGGGTCGAAGAGGACAGGCTTTCAGCACCGTCCTCACCATCTGTCGAGGAAATAGTCACGACCTCCATTATTTCCGTAACCCAGCCGCGATGACGGGCGACCCTCCGCCACCGCCTTTCCTCACCGTCGGGCTAGCCGATATTCCTACCAGGGTGCTAACGAAGGCTTGGCTGGTCGAGGCGTTCCGTGAGATCCGGACAGACTTCGTAGCGGCCGGTCGCGCGTGGCCGGGCGACGATCTCGTACCGCCAGACATCAACGGCGAGTTCGTATCCTGCCGACATATATCCGACGACGTCGATGCTTGGTCCGCTCGCATCGACGGTGCCCTTCGCGATACGACGGGCTATCGTGACAGACTAGCGTCCATGTTGTCCGAGATGACAGGAGTACCGACGGCCGAGCTTCGGAACCGCGTCGACGTACGAACGACCCTAACCAAAGCGACGGCGAGCGCGACACTTCGTGCGGGACAGGAGGTGGGTCTGGCGAAGGCGATGACCGAAGACGGTCACCTTCCTCTGTACGGTATGCCGAACCGAGTACGGGACCTGTACGTCGGTCTAGAGACCTCCTTGTCGGAACGAGGAGAGACGCCCGAATGGGACAGCATCGATCGCGACAGCGACATCGCCGTCTCCGAGTTCGCCCCAGGCGCCATCCTGCCGAGAGACAAGAACCTTCATCTGTGCATCGGTTTCACGGGGCCCCTTCCAAATCCCGTGGACACACGTGATGGCGGCAACAGTCTCACGCTTCGTCCACGTTCGAGTTGGAAGGCGGAGGAGTACGACCTGAAGCCTTGCAGGACTTGTGGAAATTGGACCAAGGAAGCGGCTTGTCCGATCTGCGACGAGGATCTTAGCCGAATAGAAGCGATCCAATGCGTCTCGCCGGCTGGATACCGCACCTCCTTTCACCCGGTTCGAGACGATCGACGTTCGCTCCAAGGTCGTACGATCGTAGTAGCCGAGGTGGCAGGGCTGGGCGTCGAGACGACCGTCGGCGGCGCTCGAGCCGTCTTGGACGAGTCGTGCCATGTGCACCGGCTAAACCCTGGTGAGCACGATGATGGATACCAGGCGTCCCCATTCATCGATGGCAATGCTGGATATTGGAAGCCACACCCTCGAGCCGGCAGGATGAAGATCGTCCTGGAGGATCAGCGAATAGATCAAGACATCATCCGCTCCGGCGTCATGCCCGACGATAGGCTGCGGGAGGTGGACGGAGAGATAGAACGCTTCTGGCTGGCTTCCTCGAAGGTCACCAACGCCCTTTCGATCTACCCAGGTATGGTCGCGCCCGGACTGCGACTTGGTGAGGTAGACGTCGCGCGGATCGGCGAACGCGACGTAGCGTCCACGAGCGTGAGAGCCGCGGCGATCTCGGCGACACAGATCCTTGTTCTCCGCGCATCGATGGACCTCGACGCCGACCCGACCGAGTTCGAGGCGCTGGCACCCCGGCTACGCGACCTCGGTGGCCATAAGGTTCCTGTACTCCAGATCGCAGACGACTTGGTCAACGGTTCTGGGTTCTGCAGAAAGCTCTTGGACGACGACGGAGCCTATCTAAAGGGAATGGTCCGATCGATCCTGGACGACCGGACCGCTTGGCCCCTTAACGCGATGCTTGCCGGTACGAACGACGATGTCGTTGCGCATTCTGAGGCATGCAACCAATCTTGTTACCGGTGCATCCAACGTTATGGAAACCGTCACCTACACGGCCTGTTGGACTGGCGATATGGGATGTCCTTTCTCCGCCTAGTCTTCGACCCTAACCACAGGTGTGGTCTGGAAGGCCCCGACGTGCCTGAACTCGAGGGGTGGCACGCGACGCTTGCCCGCGACTTGGCGGGACTGGCGTCGTTCTTCGACGCGGTCGAGGATGGACCGAAGACGAGCGACGGACGCCCGACGCTCGACGTGGAGATGACGGGCCGGCGCCACAGGCTGGTTCCTGGACATCCTCTGTGGACGACCGATGCGGCACTATCACGGGCGATGGGAGATCGTGCCGGCATGATCGCAGTAGACGCATTCGAACTCGCTCGCCGACCAAGTATGATCCTTTCTAGGATACATGCGACCTAGCCGAGGCTAAGATAGATGCGAAACACGGATCGGTTCCTACATCACGATCTCATTGACTCCTTTGCAAGAAGACCTTTGACGGAGGACGGCACCAGAGGCGACGATCCGCAACCGACTAACGTCGACATCGATCTTGCCTAGGCGAAGGTAGTCGAACTCGGCCTAGACCTATTAGAGATCGTGAATAACCTGTCGGTATGCGACGTAGTCCTTATGTCGGAGGACGATGCGGCTCGGCTGGAAATGGAAATTCTGACTAAACGAGAACCGATCTGATGGAAAACTCGAACCGCTGGATAGGGCTATCAAGTTCGAGAAAGCGACACGATTTGCATTAATCGTGTCGCTTTCTACCTGGGGACGTACCGAACTGGCTACGAGCAGCCGCTCGTCGAGCCGCAGGTGTCGCATTTCAGGCAAGTGCCGTTGCGAACCATGGTGAAGTTGCCGCATTCGGCGCAGTTCTCGCCTTCGTAACCCTTCATGCGGGCCTCCAGGCGGCGGGTCGCCTCGGTGTGCGGCGCGGCGTCCGGGATGGGCGCCGCGGCGACGGCGGCGACCGCTATGGAGGCAAGGCCCGTCGCGGCCTGAGCGGCGGTCGCGACGGTCTTGGCGGTCGACATCGTGGTGGTCTCGGACAGCGACTGGAGATCGCGCCCGCCGGAGATCAGCGACAGCGTCTCGCCGACGCGCCCGCGAACGAGGCCGGTCGAAATCTTCGTCCCGGCCTGTGCCGCCCGCTCCCTGTCGACCTCGCGAATGGCCGTGTCGGCCAGATCGCCGGGAACGACATGGGCGAGGTCGTGCCGGCCGAGATAGCTGACGGCGAGCTCGCGGAAGATGTAGTCGAGCACCGAGGTCGCGTTCTTGATCGCGTCGTTGCCCTGGACCATGCCCGCCGGCTCGAAGCGGGTGAAAGTGAAGGCGTCGACATACTCCTCGAGCGGCACGCCATATTGGAGGCCGAGCGAGATCGATATCGCGAAATTGTTCATCAGGGCACGGAAGGCGGCGCCTTCCTTGTGCATGTCGATGAAGACCTCGCCGAGCCGGCCGTCCTCGTACTCGCCGGTGGTAAGGTACACCTTGTGGCCGCCGACGCGGGCCTTCTGCGTGTAGCCCTTGCGGCGGTCGGGCAGCTTCTCGCGCTCGCGGTCGCGAATGCGCTCGATGACCTTCTCGACGATCTTCTCGGCGACGGCCGTCGCCCGGGCCGGCTGGCTCGAGGCCATCAGCGCCTCGACGGCGTCGTCCCCATCGTCGTCATTGTCGGCGATCAGAGAGGCCGAGAGCGGCTGACTGAGCTTCGAGCCGTCGCGGTAGAGGGCGTTCGCCTTAACGCCGAGCCGCCAGGAGAGCATGTACGCCTCCTTGCACGCCTCGACGGTCGCGTCGTTCGGCATGTTGACGGTCTTGGAGATGGCGCCCGAAATGAAGGGCTGCGCCGCCGCCATCATGCGGATGTGGCTCTCGACGGAGAGGTAGCGCTTGCCGAGACGGCCACAGGGCGTCGCGCAGTCGAAGACGGCAAGGTCCTTGTCGTCGAGGCCCGGCGCGCCCTCGAGGGTCATCGCGCCGCAGACGTAGACGTCCGCCTTTTCGATCTCGGACTTCGAGAAGCCGAGGAAGGAGAGAAGGTCGAACTCGAAATCCTCCATCCTCTCGGCCGGCACCTTCAGGACGTCCCGCAGGAAGTCCTCGCCGAGCGACCACTTGTTGAAGGCGAACTTGATCGAGAAGGCGCTCTTCAGACCGCCTTCGACGGCGGCGATCTTCTCCGGCGTGAAGCCCTTGGCCTCCAGCGCCGCGTGATCGATCGTCGGGGAGCCGACGAGCGTGCCGTGGCCGACCGCGTAGTCGATGATCGATCTCACTGCGTTCGTGCCGTAGCCGAGCGTCTTCAACGCTTCGGGCACGCAGCGGTTGATGATCTTGAAGTAACCGCCGCCGGCCAGCTTCTTGAACTTCACGAGCGCAAAGTCGGGCTCGATGCCGGTCGTGTCGCAATCCATGACGAGGCCGATCGTGCCGGTTGGCGCGATGACGGTCGACTGCGCGTTGCGATAGCCGTGCTTCTCACCGAGTTCCAACGCGCGATCCCACGCCGCCTTGGCCCGAGCGCCGAGATTGTCGTCGTTGAGGGAGGCGTGGTCGAGCGGGACGGGGAGGGTGGAGAGCGCGTCGTAGCCCTCCGTCTCGCCATGCGCCGCGCGGCGATGGTTGCGGATCACGCGAAGCATGTCGTCGGCGTTCGGAGCGTATTGCGGGAAGGGCCCGACCTTCTCGGCTAGCTCGGCCGATGTGGCGTAGGAGACGCCCGTCATCACAGCCGAGATCGCGCCGCAGATCGCGCGGCCCTCGTCTGAATCGTAAGGGATGCCCGACTGCATCAGGAGGCCGCCGATGTTCGCGAAGCCGAGGCCGAGCGTGCGGTACTGATAGGACAGCTCAGCGATCTGCTTGGACGGGAACTGCGCCATCGTGACAGACGCCTCGAGGACGACCGTCCAGATGCGCACCGCGTGCTCGAAGGCGGCCGTGTCGAACATGCCGTCCGGCTGCTTGAACTGCATCAGGTTGATGGAGGCGAGATTGCAGGCCGTGTCGTCGAGGAACATGTACTCCGAGCACGGATTGGAAGCGCGGATCTCGCCCGCCTTCGGGCAGGTGTGCCAGTCGTTGATCGTCGTGTGGTACTGGATGCCCGGATCGGCCGAGGCCCAGGCCGCGAAGCCGACCTGCTCCCACAAGTCGCGCGCCTTGATCGTCTTGGCGACGCCGCCATCCGTGCGGCGAATGAGGTTCCAATCCTCGTCGAGCTCGACGGCACGCAGATAGTCGTCCGTCACGCGGATCGAGTTGTTGGAGTTCTGGCCGGCGACCGTGAGATAGGCCTCCGAATCCCAGTCCGTATCGTAGGTCGGGAAATCGATCGAGGTGTAGCCCTGGCGCGCGAACTGAATGACGCGTTGGACGTAGTTCTCCGAGACGTGCGCCTTCTTGGCCGCCTTGATCTCGCGCTTCAAAGCCGGGTTCTTGGAGGGGTCGAAGCAGTCGTCGCCTTGGCCTTCACAGTTCACGCAGGCCTTCATCACGGCGGTGAGGTGCTTGGCGCAAGCCTTTGATCCGGCGACGAGAGCCGCGACCTTCTGCTCCTCCTTCACCTTCCAGTCGACATAGGCCTCGATGTCCGGGTGGTCGGCATCGACGACGACCATCTTGGCCGCGCGGCGAGTGGTGCCGCCGGACTTAATCGCGCCGGCCGCGCGATCGCCGATCTTGAGAAAGCTCATCAGGCCCGACGACTTCCCGCCGCCGGCCAGCCGCTCGCTCTCGCCGCGCAAGTGCGAGAAGTTGGAGCCGGTACCCGAGCCGTACTTGAAGAGACGCGCCTCGCGGACCCACAGGTCCATGATGCCGCCTTCGTTCACGAGGTCGTCGGCCACGGACTGGATGAAGCAGGCATGAGGCTGCGGATGCTCGTAGGCCGTCTTGGACCGCGTGAGCTCGCCGGTCTCAAAGTCCACGTAGTGATGGCCCTGGCTCGGACCGTCGATGCCATAGGCCCAGTGCAGACCGGTGTTAAACCATTGCGGCGAGTTCGGCGCGGCCCGCTGGGTAGCGAGCATGAAGCGTAGCTCGTCATAATAGGTGCGCGCGTCGTCCTCAGCGGTGAAGTAGCCCGCCTTCCAGCCCCAATAAGTCCACGTGCCGGCAAGACGGTCGAAGACCTGCCGCGCGTCGGTTTCGGGCCCGGTGCGCTCGTCCTCGGGGAGGGCGGCGAGGGCTTTCTCGTCGGAGACCGAGCGCCAGAGCCAGGAGGGAACCGCGTTCTCCTCAACCCGCTTCAGCCGGGCAGGGACGCCGGCCTTGCGGAAATACTTCTGCGCGATGATGTCGCTGGCGACCTGACTGAACTGCTCGGGCACGTCGATATCGGCCGCACGGAAGACGACCGATCCGTCCGGGTTTCGGATCTCGCTGGTCGCCTTTTTGAAGGCGATGGCCGCGTAGGCATCTTCGTTGGCAGACGTGAAACGACGCTCGAACTTCATGGTCAATTCTCCTCGAACCGGGCGCACCCATCCCGGCCTACGCAGACGCCTGCGCCATTAACGAATGTCAGTCAGGGGTCGCGAGCCTCGGCATCAATGTTGCCGCCGGCTTTGGTCCAACAGGATTGCAGGCTAGTTGGCAGCAATGCTGACGGTCAACGGGTAGTGGGTCTTCCAGAGTTCTCCACAAGATATAGTGGATCAGCGCGAATTATGCGAAACCAAATTTCGTTTCGCCTAACTAGCCGTGACTCAATACGGAATCCCGTCGTCGCCGCCTCGGAGACCGATAGGACGTCCCCGACCTCGATAGGATGATGGTCCGAGCGGTCCGGCTAGGCGGTTCCAGCGTCTACGATTCGGGCCTTCGCGAAATAATTCCGGCAGGTCGTTCGAGCGTGGCATGCGCTGTGGATAACGTTTCGTCCCTGGACATGCGGTCGCAAACGGACTCGCAGGCTGGACGAAGGGCCGGTTGCGGGTTTATCTCCCGCCCACGACTATCGAGCGATACCACCGACCGGGCAGGCATCATGTCCCTGAAAGACAATCTCCTCCAAATCTTCACCTGGTGGAGTGGCCAGACGATCGGCACGCGGTTTCATACGTGGCGCAACGGCACGGCGGTGGGCACGGATGATTACGGCAATGCCTATTATCGCAACGCCGACGATTCCAAGCGCTGGGTCATCTATAACGGCACGGTGGAGGCGACCAGCATTCCTCCCGGCTGGTTCGGCTGGCTGAACAAGACGTTCGACACGGTCCCCGACGAGAGCGGATACGTGCCCCGCGCCTGGGAGAAGCCGCACGTCCCGAACATGACCGGCACGCCCTATGCCTACAAGCCCCAAGGCAGCCTTTCCAGGCCGGGCGGGCGCCACGTCTCGCAAGGCGACTACGAGGCCTGGTCGCCCGAATAGGGTCCGGCGGGGTGAGGCGGCATCCGTTCATCCCCCGTTGCGACAGCGTGCGATAGGATGCTGCCGCCGCGACGGTATCCCGTGCCGGTGAGTATCGAGTAGAGGACCACGATGCGTCTGTCTTTGAAGAGGAAGGCCCGGCGCCTGTCGGCCATGACCTTGAGCGCAGTTGTGACGCTCGGCGCCGCGCTGGCGCTGTCGGGCGCGCCGGCATCGGCACAGCAGCAGGCCGCCCAAAGCCCTGTCGCGACGTTCACCGGGCTCGACAAGATCACCGGCCGGATCACGACCTTCGACGTTTGGATAGACGAGACAGTCCAGTTCGGCGCCCTTCAGGTGACGCCCCGAACCTGCCGCGAGCAGGTCGCTGGCGACGATGGGCGCGTCATCTCCTTCGTCGAAGTCGATGAGATCACGCTGCAGGCGGAGATCCAGCGCATCTTCAACGGGTGGATGTTCGCCGAGAGCCCGGGGCTCAACGCCATCGAGCACCCCGTCTACGACGTGTGGCTGGTGGCCTGCAAGACGGATACCGACGTGCCGGCGCCCGGCCAGTAGTCGAAGCGCGCCGGCCGTGCGAGGGCCCGCGCGAGCCGGTCGCGATAGTCCCGACGGTCGATCTCGACGGCCCCCATCCGGAGCAGATGTTCCGTCGTGAATTGCGTGTCGAGCAGCGTGAAGCCGCCCACCTTCAGCCGAGCCACAAGATAGGTGAGCGCGACCTTGCTCGCGTTGGCTTCGCGCGAGAACATGCTCTCTCCAAAAAAGGCGCCGCCGATGGCAAGTCCGTAGAGTCCGCCGACGAGCCGGCCGCCGCGCCATGCCTCGACGGTGTGACAGAAGCCGAGATCGAAGAGCTTACCGTAAAGCTCGCGAATGCGGTGGCTGATCCAGGTCGTCTCCCGATCACGCCCCGGCGCCGCGCAACCCGCGACGACGCCGTCGAAGTCGCTGTCGATCCGGATTTCGAAGGTCTCGCGCCGAATGAGCTTTCGTAGCGAGGTCGACGGTGCGAACGTCTCCAGCGGAATGATGCCGCGTGCCTCGGGCTCGACCCAGAAGAGCGTCTCGTCGTCGGCGCTCTCCGCCATCGGAAATATGCCGCAGGCATAGGCGTGCAGCAGGACGTCGGGCGAGATCACCGGCGAATTTGGGGGATGGCGCAAACCGGTCAGCCGTCAGCCGTCTTGCTCTCCGCCAGCATCGTCTCGAGCCAGCGAATATCGTAGCGGCCGCTCCTGACAGCCTCCTGCATGACGAGATCGCGAAAGAGCGGGATCGTCGTCTTCACGCCGTCGACGACATATTCATCGAGCGCGCGGGAGAGGCGCAGGAGCGCGAGGTCGCGCGTGTTGTGCCGTACGATCAGCTTGCCTATGAGGCTGTCGTAGAAGGGCGGCACCGTGTAGCCCGAATAGATCGCGCTATCGACGCGCACGCCCGGACCGCCCGGCGGGTGGTAGAAGCTGATCTTGCCCGGCGAGGGCGCGAAGGTCCGCGGGTCTTCGGCGTTGATCCGCACCTCGATCGCATGACCATTGAAGCGCACGTCCTGCTGGCGATAGGTCAGCCGGCCGGTCGCCGCGACGCGGATCTGCTCCTCGACGAGGTCGATGCCGGTGATGGCCTCGGTAATCGGATGCTCGACCTGCAGCCGCGTGTTCATCTCGATGAAATAGAACTCGCCGTTCTCGTAGAGAAACTCGATCGTGCCGAGGCCGCGATAGCGGAGCCGCCGCATGGCGTTTGCGCAGGTCTCGCCTATGAGGTGACGCTGCTCCTCGTTTAGGGCGGGCGAGGGGGCCTCTTCGAAAACCTTCTGGTGACGGCGCTGGAGAGAGCAGTCGCGCTCGCCGAGATGGATGGCGTTGCCATTGCCGTCGCCGATGATCTGGATCTCGATATGGCGCGGATGCTGGAGATATTTCTCCATGTAGACCGAATCGTCGCCAAAGGCCGCGGCCGATTCCGAGCGCGCGGTCGAGTAGGCGTTCTGGAGGTCGTCCTCGGTCAGCGCGACCTTCATGCCGCGCCCGCCGCCGCCCGCCGCCGCCTTGATGAGAACCGGGAAGCCGGCCTCGCGCGCGGCGACGAGGGCCTCCTCGTAGGAACCCAGCTTGCCGGTGCCCGGCACGCAAGGCAGGCCGATCTCCTCGGCCGTCTGCTTGGCGACGATCTTGTCGCCCATCGTGCGGATGTGCTCCGACGTCGGGCCGATGAACGTGATCTGATGCGCCTCGAGTATCTCCGCGAAGCGCGCGTTCTCAGACAGGAAGCCGTAGCCCGGGTGGACGGCATCCGCCCCGGTGATCTCGCAGGCCGACAGAAGGCTCGGGATATTGAGATAGCTGTCGCGTGCCTGGGGCGGGCCGATGCATACGCTCTCGTCGGCCAACCGGACATGCATCGCGTCGGCATCGGCGGTCGAGTGAACCGCGACGGTGGAAATACCGAGCTCCTTGCACGCACGGAGCACGCGAAGGGCGATCTCGCCGCGGTTCGCGATCAGGACCTTGCTGAAGGGTCGGATGTCGGAAGAGGCGACCACGGTGCCGGGCGCCCTATTCGATGACCAGGAGGGGCTCGCCGTATTCGACGGGCTGCGCATCGTCGACGAAGATGGCCGTCACCTTGCCGGCGCGCGGCGCGGGAATTGCGTTCATCGTCTTCATCGCCTCGATGATGAGTATGGTCTGGCCTTCCCGAACGTCCGATCCGACCTCGACGAACGTCTTCGCGCCAGGCTCCGGCGAGCGATAGGCGGTGCCCACCATCGGCGACGGAACGGCTTTTGCCGTGTCGGGCTTCTGCGATTCGGTTTCCGCGGTCTCCGCGCTCGACGTTTGAGCGGGGGCTGCGGGAGTGGACGGGATGGGGGCCGCCGGCGCACTGGGCGCCGCGATCTGGGCCGCGACGGGGGCGTGCTTGCGCACGACGCGCAATTTGAGATCCTTGTGCTCGATCTCGATCTCGGTCAGCCCGTTGGCTGCCAAAATCTCGGCCAGGCGCTCGACGAGATCTGGGTCGACCGGCTCCTTCATAGCGCTGTCTTGCGAGTCCCCATTCGAGTCCCCATTCGAGTCCCTGTGGGCCATGAACGCTGCCTTCGACTGTTCCACACCGGCTTTAAGCCGTTCGGCAAGACGTGTGCCCGAATGGCCAGAAGGGTGCAAGAGGAAGCCAGCGAGAACCGCGCAAGCGCCTTCTCGCAACTGGCGGAGGCTAGGCGGGCGCGCCCTGTAGCGAGGCGAGCCTCGCCGCGACTGCCTCGATGGCGAGCTCATAGCCCAACGTCCCGAGCCCCGCGATCATTCCCGTCGCGACCGTCGCGCTGTAGGAGTGGTGGCGGAAGGACTCGCGAGCGTGGATGTTGGTGATATGAACCTCGATGACGGGCGCATCGACGGTCGCGAGAGCATCCCTGATCGCGATGGACGTATGCGAGAACGCGCCACCGTTGAGAATGATCGCGACATGACTCTCGCGCGCTTCGTGAATGGCGTCGATCAGCACGCCTTCGTGGTTGCTTTGGCGGAAGTCGACCGCATAACCAAGGGAATCCGCCCGTCTCCGGCACCGCGCCGCGACATCGTCTAGCGTCTCTGCGCCATAGATATGGGGCTCGCGTTTGCCAAGCAGATTGAGGTTGGGACCGTTCAGGACGAGGATGCTGCCCGTCATTCGACCTCGCCCTTCGCCGTCTCGATCGCGTCCAGCAGCGCGTCGTAGCCCACCGCGCCGATGACGACTTCGTCGCCAATCACGTAGCTGGGCGTGCCGTTGAGGCCGAAGGCCTCGGCTAGGGCATAGGCCTCCTGGATCGGCACCATCACCTCGGGGCGCTCCAGCGTGGCGCGCAGAACTTCCATGTCGACGCCGACCTCCTCCGCGACGGCAAGCGCCACGGCCTCGTCGGCCTGCTCGCGCGATTCGAGAAGCGCCTGATGAAAGGCGAGATACTTGCCCGGTTCCATAATCGTTATGGCCGAAGAGACGCGTGCCGCCGCCAGCGAGCCCGGGCCGAGAACCGGGAACTCCTTCAGGACGACGCGAAGCTCGGGTTCCTCCGCGATGAGGTCGAGCATGTCGCCCATGGCGCGGCGGCAGAAGCCACAATTGTAGTCGAAGAACTCGACCATCGTGACCGAGCCTTCAGGATTGCCCAGCACCATCTGGTTCGGCGAGTTCTCGAGCAAAGCCCGGTTGCTCTCCAGCGCCTCCGTCCGCTGCGCGACCTCGGCGGCAGATGCGCGCTCGGCGATGAGGTCGAGCGCCTCCTGCACGATGTCCGGATTGGTAAGAATATAGTCCCGTACGATCGCCTCGATCTCGGCCCTTTCGGCGGACTGGGCGCCACCCGCTGCGGTTGCGAGGAGGAGCGCGGCGGCGCCGGCCGCGACGATGCTGAAACGGGGGCGGGTCATCTTGATGGTCCTCGAACTGATGGGCCCGGCCAGTCTAGCGCGGTATCCGGCGCCTTATGCCTCACGATCTCGTCAGGTGGAAGGCAGCGGGTGCGGCCGCGGGTTCGGACCGGGCGCTGTGCCAGCGAGGCCCCACCTCGCGAAAAAACGACGCCGGAAGGACGCGCGGAGCTCAGCCGACGTGAAAGCGCCTTGAACCTGTTCTGTCCTGACCCCTCGACGATGGATGGGGAGTGGTGTGCGCGCTTCGCCGCTAGCGGCGCGCACCCGTCCCGATGCTCTTTGGGGGGCAGGACAAATGGACGGACAGATTGGGTTTGCGCCGGAGCAGGCACCGCCGGCCGGGCAGGGAACCGGCACGGTCTCGAAGGCGCCGGAGCCCTGCGTCGCGCTGCGCCGGCCGGTCTCCGACTTCATGGCGCTCGACGTTCTGCGCGATGCCAATGCCCGTGCCGCATCCGGCCACGACATCGCCCGGTTGGAGATCGGCCAGCCGGCAGCCGCCACGCCCCGTGTCGTCCGCGAGGCCGCAGCAGAGGCGATCGCCTCGTCGAGGCTCGGCTACACAGATGCGCTGGGCATTCCCGAACTGCGCGAACGCATCGCACGTCACTACGAGGAGCGGTACGGCGTGGCCATCTCGCCGTCGCGGGTGATCGTGACCAACGGCTCGTCCGGCGGCTTCCTGCTAAGCTTCCTCGCCCTCTTCGATGCCGGCGCCCGTGTGTGCATGGGCGTGCCCTCCTACCCGGCCTATGCCAACATTCTTCGCGCGCTCGAGATCGAGCCGGTCGGCGTGCCGCTAGACGCGTCGACACGCTGGTCGCTGACGGCCTCGCATCTCGCCGATGTCGGCCATCTGTCCGGCGTCCTCGCCGCGAGCCCCGCCAACCCGACCGGCGTGATGACCGACGGCGACGCCCTCGGCGCGCTCGCGCGGGCCTGCCGGCGCAAGGGGCTGCGTCTCATCTCCGACGAGATCTACCACGGGCTCGAATATGTCGGGCGTGCCCAGTCGGCGCTGGAGCACACGGAAGACGCCATCGTCGTCAACAGCTTCTCGAAATACTATTGCATGACCGGATGGCGCATCGGCTGGCTCGTCGTACCGGACGATCTCGTCCGGCCGATGGAGCGGCTTGCACAGAGCCTCTACATCTCGGTCCCGACGATTTCGCAGCTCGCCGCCGTCGCGGCCTTCGACGCAACCGAGGAGTTGGAGGCCAATAAGGCCGTCTACGCCCGTAACCGGGCGCTGCTGCTTGCGGAACTGCCTTCGCTCGGCTTCTCCGACGTGCTGCCGGCCGACGGTGCCTTCTATCTCTGGGCCGGCGTCCATCGCTTCACGAACGACAGCGGCGCCTTCGCCGCGCGGCTGCTCAACGAGGCCAACGTCGCGCTGACGCCGGGTGCCGACTTCGACCCCGACCGAGGGAAGGGCTACGTTCGCCTGTCCTTCGCTGGGTCCGAGGAGGACATCGCCAAATCGCTGGACCGCATGGCTGCCTTCCTGCCGACGCTTGGCTGAGGTTGGATAGCAAAAGAGGGGCCTAAGCCCCTCTCTTCTTGCTACCTCTACGATCCGAAGATCCCACGCTGCCACCAGCCGCTGCGGCGCTTGCGGGGCTGCTCGGGTTCCGCCACGGGGTTCGATGCGCCGAGATCGTCGGTTGCGGTTTCCGGCGCATCGACACTCGGCTCCTGCGGGACGGGTGCCGGATCGTCGGGATCGCCGAGCACCGGCACGGCATCGCCGGCGTCGACCGCCGTACCCTGCGCCTCGATCTCCTCAACGGTCTCGATGTCGACGACTGTATCGTCGATAGAGACGTCGCTCATGCCATCGTCCGGCCCGACGATCTCGGAACCGACATCGCCCATCGGCTGCATATCGTTGCCGTCCGTCGAGGGCGTGGTGACGGCCTCGTCATAGCCCTTCTCGTCCGCACTGCGCGCATCGTCATTGGCGGCCGAGATCTCTTCGACGCCGTCCTCGTCCCGCTTTCGGTTGCGCCTGCCCCCACGACGGCCGCGACGCCGCCGGCGGCCGTCCGCGTCGCCGTTCTCGTCGGCCGGATCGGTATCCTCGTTGACCGTGGCGACCTTCTCTTCGGGCTCGTCGGACGATGCAGCCTCTGTTTCGGCGCCGGCCTCGTCGGAGGCGACCGCCTCATCGCCGTCGCGCGAGCGCCCGCCGCGCCTGCGCCGACGGCGGCCA
Organism: uncultured Alphaproteobacteria bacterium; assembly: GCA_963799285.1. Lineage (GTDB taxonomy): Bacteria > Pseudomonadota > Alphaproteobacteria > Rhizobiales > CAWCWK01 > CAWCWK01. The sequence goes on along the minus strand of CAWCWK010000004.1, from coordinate 1,507,220 downwards.
CGGCGCTTGCGGTCGCCGCTCTCGTCCTCGTCCGTCTCGGCCTCGGTTTCACGGGCGCGAAGCGCAGGTGTTTCTTCCTCCTCGATCTCGTCGACCTCCTCGACGACGGCATCCTCGATCTCGGGCCCTCCGGCCTGGATCGGAGCGGCGGCGACGGGCTTGGGCCGCGTGGCCGGGTCGGCTCGTTCGCCCCGGTCGATGGCGAAGCCCGTACCTTCGAGCGACTCGTCGGCCTCGATCCGAATATTCACGCCATGGCGCTCTTCGATCGCGGCGAGGTGGTCGCGCTTCTGATTGAAGATGTAGAGCGCGATGTCGGTCCGGGTGCGGACGACGACGTCGTGGCTCGCATCGTTCGTCAGGTGGTCATCGACGGCGCGAAGCAGATGGAGCGCGGACGATCCGTCGGATCGGACCATCCCTGAGCCTGCGCAATGCGGGCAGATGACACTCGATCCCTCGACGACGCCCGTGCGGATGCGCTGGCGCGACATCTCGAGGAGGCCGAAGGCGCTGATATGGCCAACCTGAATGCGCGCCCGGTCCGTCTTCAGACAGTCCTTCATCTTCTTCTCGACGGCGCGGTTGTTCCGCTTCTCGTCCATGTCGATGAAGTCAATGACGATGAGGCCGGCGAGATCGCGCAGGCGAAGCTGGCGTGCCACCTCTTCGGCGGCCTCCAGGTTCGTCTTGGTCGCGGTATCCTCGATGTTGTGCTCGCGGGTCGACTTGCCCGAGTTCACGTCGATCGCGACCAGCGCCTCGGTCTGGTTGATGACGAGATAGCCGCCGGACTTCAGCCGGACCTGCGGGTCGAACATCGCGTCGAGCTGGCTCTCGACGCCGTGCTTGGCGAAGAGCGGCTGGCGTTCGCGGAAGGGCTGCACATTCTTGGCATGGCTCGGCATGAGCATGCGCATGAAGTCCTTGGCTTCGCGATAGCCCTCCTCGCCTTCGACGAGGATTTCGTCGACATCGCGGGTGTAGAGGTCGCGGATCGAGCGCTTGATGAGGTCGCCTTCCTCGTAGACGAGGGTCGGCGCGTGGCTCTTCAGCGTAAGGTCGCGGACGTTCTCCCAGAGGCGGAGAAGATATTCGTAGTCGCGCTTCACCTCCGTCTTGGTGCGGCTCGCGCCCGCCGTTCGGACGATGAGGCCCATGCCTTGCGGCACGTCCAGGTCCTCGGCGACGGTCTTGAGGCGCTTGCGATCGGACGCGTTGGTGATCTTGCGCGAGATTCCGCCGCCCCGCGCCGTGTTCGGCATCAGAACGCAATAGCGACCGGCGAGGCTGAGATAGGTGGTCAGCGCGGCGCCCTTGTTGCCGCGCTCCTCCTTGACGACCTGCACGAGCAGGATCTGGCGGCGCTTGATGACCTCCTGGATCTTGTACTGCTTGGCGCGGCGCGGCTTGCGGACAGGCACCTCTTCAAGGGCATCGCCGTCGCCCATGGCCTCGACATTCGACTCGTCGTCGTCATCGTCTTCGTCGTCGTCGAACGTCTCATCGGCGGGCTCGGAAACCTCCTCGCCGTCGTCCACCACCTCCAGCGCCTGGGAAGACGTCGGCTCGTCGTCGGACGAACCGTCGTCGCCGGCCCTGTCGGAGGGGGACTCGTCAGCAGCCGCCTCTGCGGAGGGCGCGGCATCATCGTCGGAGGCAGCGTCGTCGGAGGTCGCCGCCTCGTCGGTCCGCTCTTCGCTCCTCTTGGACTTGCGCGTGTTACGACGACGGCGCGGCTTAGCGTCCATCTCCTCTTCGGCCCGGCGCGCCTCTTCCTGCTCGCGCTGCTCTTCCTCGATCAGCGCCTGCCGGTCGGCATGGGGAACCTGGTAGTAGTCGGGGTGGATCTCGTTGAAGGCGAGAAAGCCGTGGCGATTTCCGCCGTATTCGATGAACGCCGCCTGGAGTGACGGTTCTACGCGGGTGACCTTCGCGAGGTAGATATTGCCGCGAAGCGGGCGCCGGCTGGCGGACTCGAAATCGAATTCCTCGACCTTGTTGCCGCGAGTGAGGACGACGCGCGTCTCCTCCGGATGGGCGGCGTCGATAAGCATCTTGTTGGACATGGTAGATCCTGGCCGCGCCGGGGGATGCCCGGCGGCCCGGACCGCATCGAGACATGCGAGATCTCGCAGGGGAACGTCATGTCGACGCCTCCCGACAAGTCACGCGGGACGAAACGGTCCGGTCGCGAAGGCTGATGACAGCCGGCGCAGCAGTCTTGTGATTACGGAAAGGACGTCTAGGAACGGCGAAGCCCTTGTCCGTGTGCGTCGCCGGCCACGAAAACGCGGCTCGACGCAACTGCGGACGCAGGAAACTAAACACAACGCCGACCTCCCAGGGTCATGGATGGCGATGCCGGGACGGGCCGCCTTCTCGCGTTCGTCCCGCATCGGAAATGCGCTCTCAGAGCCTGAACCGGCCAAGCGGTCGGGTGAGCCGGGCACAAAGTGTGTCATGCCCGCACCAGCAAGCCGCTCGTCGGTCGGCGGAGGGAACCTTTGTTCCCCGCACCGAACTTTCATGTAGCGATGCCCGTGGCATCTTGGCAAGACTTTTCGGGCCGCGTTGCCCGGAAGCCACAACTTTCCGCTCTTCGTTCGGCACCTACGGCACCTTATGGTGGGAAGCCACATTAACCAGTCATTGACCCTGTGTGGGCAAGGTGAGGGCTGGTTTGATGCGACGTGTGCGGGGGCAACGCGTCTCGGATGTGAGACGAATGAGAACCTTTGTCGGAGTCTGTCTCGTCGTTCTAATGGCCATCGGCATAGGCAGCCTCGCCGTGCCTCACCTCCGCGCGGATGACCACGCCTCTATCGTCTACGACGCCCGCCTGAGTGGCGACGGCATTGAAACGCGCCTCGAACTCGACATGACGACGGAGGCTACCGCGACGGCCTTCGTGCTGACCGGTCCGAACCGTGTCGTCATCGACATGGCCGACGTCGGCTTCGCCTTACGGCCGGAAGACCACGGCACCGGCCAGGGGCTCGTTCGGGCCTACCGCTTCGGATTGCTGGGCGAGGGCCGCTCCCGCATCGTCGCGGACCTCACCAGCCCGGTGAAGATCGTCTCGCAAAAGACCGTGCCGATCGCCGAAGGGCAGCGCATGACGCTCGTCCTTCGGCAGGCCGATCTCGACTCGGTCCTCAACAGTGTCGCCACCGTGCCGTTCCCGCCGGTTCAGCGCGTTTCCATCAATGCGCCGACGGCGACGCCGAAGGCGGACCGCGCAGAGGGCGCAATCGCGATCCCCGGCGCCACGGCAGCATCGGGACCCATCGTCGTCGTGATCGACCCCGGCCATGGCGGCATCGATTCAGGCGCGACGAGCCGGTCGGGCGACCTGGAGAAGGATGTCGTCCTCGAGTTCAGCCGAACGCTGCGCGACGCCCTCAATGCCACTCCACGCTTCGAGGCCGTGCTGACGCGCGACGACGACCGCTTCGTCCCGCTCGCCGAGCGTGTCGGCTTCGCCCGGGAGCAGGGCGCGCGCCTCTTCATCTCCGTCCACGCCGACGCGGTGAAGGAAGACTATGTGCGCGGCGCCACCGTCTACACGCTGTCCGAGCGTGCGTCGGATGCCCGCGCAGCCGCGCTGGCGAGCAAGGAGAACCGCGTCGACATGCTCGCCGGTCTCACGCTCGACGACGACGATCAGGACGTCGCCGATATCCTCATCGACCTCGCACGGCGGGAGACCAAGAACTTCTCGATCCTCGCGGCCCGAACACTGGTCGGCGAGCTTCGAGGCACCACCCGCCTCAACAAGAACCCGATCCGCTCCGCCGGCTTCAAGGTTCTGAGGGCGCCCGACGTGCCGTCCGTCCTTCTGGAACTCGGTTACCTGTCCAACGAGGACGATGCCACCAGCTTCGGGGACGATGAATGGCGCGCAAGGACCACGAAGCGCGTCGTCGCGGCCGTGGAAGCCTATTTCTCGACGCGAGGTGTCGTCGCCGCTTCACCTCCTATTCAGCGTTAACGCCATACTTATCCCATAAAAGCGGCGGCATCTGCGTGCTCGGCAGTCAGGGCGCGCGAGTCGGGCGTCTGCCGTGGTGTGCGTCGGGGTATGACGCATCGCACACGATACGAGTTAAGAGGGGTTGCGTATGAAGAAGCGTAAGGCGCCACTGGTCTTCCGGATCGCCGGCTACCTCTTCAGCATTGGTACGGTCGCCTTTGTCATCGTCGCGGGCGGCGTCGGCTACTACCTCTGGAACCTCACCAAGGACATGCCGGACTACGCCGCGCTCAAGAACTACGAGCCGCCGGTGATGACGCGCACTTACGCCTCGGACGGTCAGCTTCTCGCCGAGTACGCGACCGAACGACGGCTCTATATCCCGATCCAGGCGGTTCCGCAGCTCGTCATCGACGCGTTCCTCTCCGCCGAGGACAAGAACTTCTACACGCATCCGGGCGTCGACGTCATGGGCCTCGCCCGCGCGGCCAAGGTCTTCTTCGAGTCGAAGTTCCTCGGCTCCAATCAGCGTCTCGTCGGTGGCTCGACCATCACGCAGCAGGTCGCGAAGAACTTCCTTCTCACTTCCGAGCGCTCCATCGACCGCAAGGCGAAGGAAGCCATTCTCTCGCTGCGCATCGAGTCGGCCTATTCCAAGGACCGCATCCTCGAACTCTACCTGAACGAGATCAATTTCGGCTTCCGCTCCTACGGCATAGCCGCCGCGGCGCTGAACTATTTCGACAAGTCGGTGCACGAGCTGGAGCTGCACGAAGCCGCCTATATGGCAGCGCTCCCCAAGGCGCCCGAAAACTACAATCCCTATCGCAACCGCGAGGAAGCGCTCATCCGGCGCAACTGGGTCATCGATCGCATGATCGAGAACGGCCATGCGACGCCGGAAGAGGGGCTGGCCGCGAAGGCGCGCGATCTCAGCGTCAACCCGCGCCCCCTCGGCACCCGCATCGCAGCCGCCGAATACTTCGCGGAGGAAGTCCGCCGCGAAATCGGCGAGCGCTACGGCGAGGCCGCGCTCAACGAGGGTGGCCTGACGATCCGGACGTCGCTCGACCCCAAGATGCAGCAGGTCGCCCGCAAGGCCCTCGTCGACGGTCTCGTCGGCTATGACCGCCGTCGCGGCTATCGCGGTCCGGTCGAGAAGATCGAGCTCGGCAGCGACTGGGGTCTCGACATCGAGAAGCTGGACGACCTCGACGACGTCGAGCCCTGGCGCATGGCCGTCGTGCTCAACGTGTCGGGGGAAGGCGCGCAGATCGGCCTGCGTCCGCAAACTCTTCGCGGCAACCGCGTGGCCGAGGACCGCGAGACCGGTACCATCACGCCCAACGGCGTGAGCTGGACCGGCAAGAGCCTCGGCAACGTCCTGTCCGTCGGCGACGTCGTCTACGTCTCGCCGCGCGAGGAAGAGGGCAACTATACCCTCGAGCAGATCCCCGAAGTCCAGGGCGCGCTCACCGCGATGGACACCAAGACGGGCCGCGTGCTCGCCATGGTCGGCGGTTTCTCGTTCGACCAGTCGGTCTTCAATCGAGCCACCCAGGCGCAGCGCCAGCCAGGTTCCAGCTTCAAGCCTCTCATCTACGCGGCGGCGCTCGACAACGGCTATACGCCCTCCAGCATCATCCTCGATGCGCCAGTCAGCTTTCCCGACGGCCGGGGCGGCGTCTGGGAACCGAAGAACTATGGCGGCGGCTCGGCGGGCCCCTCGACGCTGCGTCGCGGCATCGAGAAGTCCCGCAACCTGATGACGGTGCGGCTCGCGAACGATCTCGGCATGCCGCTCGTGGCCGAGTACTCCCGTCGCTTCGGCGTCTACGACAATCTCTCGCCTGTCCTCGCCATGTCGCTCGGCGCGGGCGAGACGACCGTCCTGAAGATGACGGCGGCCTATGCCACCATCGCAAATGGCGGCCAGAAGATTACGCCGACGCTCATCGACCGCGTGCAGGATCGCTACGGCAAGACCATCTACAAGCACGACAACCGCGAATGCCGCGAGTGCAGCCTTTCGGACTGGCACCCCCAGGACGAGCCGACCCTCATCGACAACCGCGAGTTCGTGCTCGACCCGATGACCGCCTATCAGATCACCTCGATCATGGAAGGCGTCGTTCAGCGTGGCACGGCGGTCTCCGCCATGGCCGAAGTCGGACGCCCGGTCGCCGGCAAGACCGGCACGACGAACGAGGAGAAGGACGCCTGGTTCATCGGCTTCACGCCCGATATCGCCGTCGGCGTCTATGTCGGCTTCGATCAGCCCAAGCCGATGGGGCGTGGGTCGACGGGTGGTGGCCTCGCCGCGCCGATCGTCAGCGCCTTCCTCACCGAAGCGCTTGCCGATGTGCCGGCGAAGGAGTTCACGCCGCCCGAGGGCATGAATATCATTCAGGTCGACCTCAATTCGGGACGCCCCTCGTCCGGTGACGGCTCGATCGCGGAAGCGTTCAAGCCCGGCATGTTCCCGACGTCGACTTATTCGCTGATCGGCTTCCAGGATTCGACGGCGACGACCCCGGCCGCCCAGCAGGGCGTGACGCTGGGAACGGGTGGCCTCTACTAGGTCCGTCCGACGAAGACGCCGACGGAAGGGGGAGGCGACGGCTGCGTCGTCTCCCCCTTCGCGTTTACAGTCCCGGTGACGCCGCCTATGTGATGGCACACATCCCCGAAGGTCATGGAGCCGTCCTATGCGCGCCGAAGCGCAGAGACTCGTCGACGACATCACGCAATCGCTGGAGCTCCTTCGTCGCCATCTGGACTGGGACAGGGCGCGCAAGCGCCTGGACGAGCTGAACCACCGTGCCGAAGATCCCAACCTCTGGAACGACGCAGAGACCGCGCAGCGCGTCATGCGCGAACGGCAGCAGCTGGAAGGCTCGCTCGGCGCAGTCAGCGAGATCGAGGCGGGCGTCTCGGATGTCGAGGATCTCATCGAGCTCGGCGAAGCCGAGGACGACCAGGAGATCATCGCCGATGCAGAGGCGACGCTGCGCGAGCTCCATGCCCGGGCCCAGCGCGCGCAGGTCGAGGCGCTGCTCTCGGGCGAGGCGGACGGCAACGACACCTATCTCGAGGTTCACGCCGGCGCCGGCGGCACCGAAAGCCAGGACTGGGCGAACATGCTGCTGCGCATGTATTCCCGCTGGGCGCAGGATCGCGGCTACAAGGTCGAGGTGATCGGCGTCTCGGAAGGCGAGGAGGCGGGCATTAAGTCCGCGACACTCCTGATCAAGGGCGACAACGCCTATGGCTGGGCGAAGACGGAGTCGGGCGTGCATCGCTTGGTGCGCATCTCGCCCTACGACTCGAGCGCGCGGCGCCACACGAGCTTCGCCTCCGTCTGGGTATTCCCCGTCATCGACGACTCGATCGAGATCGACGTTTCGGAATCGGATGTGCGGATCGATACCTATCGCGCGTCCGGCGCCGGCGGCCAGCACGTCAATACGACCGACTCGGCCGTGCGCATCACGCACGAGCCGACGGGCATCGTCGTAGCCTGCCAGGCCGAGCGCTCGCAGCACAAGAACCGCGCCACGGCTTGGTCTATGCTGCGCGCGCGTCTCTACGAGGAAGAGCTGAAGAAGCGCGAGGAAGCGGCCAATGCCGAAGCCGCCTCGAAGACGGACATCGGATGGGGCCACCAGATTCGGTCCTATGTCCTGCAGCCCTATCAGCTCGTGAAGGATCTGCGGACCAACGTGGAGAGCACCAACCCATCAGCCGTCCTGGACGGCGCGCTCGATCCCTTCATGGAAGCGGCGCTAGCGCAGAGGGTCGGAGTAGACACCGAGGCGGCCACGTCCTAGCGGCGCAGCAGGCTCGCAATCTTGCGGCCGGCACGAAGGAAGATGGCGGGGTCGGTGGCCTTGCCATTCTTGCGGGTTTCGTAGTGGAGATGCGGGCCGGTGCTGCGACCGGTCGAGCCGACCTTGCCGATGAACTGACCGGGCGCGACGCGCTCGCCACGCGATACGAGTGCCTCGCTCAAATGCGCATAGCGTGTCGTGAGGCCAGCGCCATGGTCGATCTCCACCATGATGCCGTAGCCGCCCTTGCGACCGGCCGATCGAACCGTGCCGCCCGCGGTCGCCTTGACCGGGGTCCCGCGCGGCGCGGCGTAGTCGAGGCCGGCATGAAAGGCCGGGGCGCTGTTGAATGGGTCGATCCGGCTGCCGAAGCTACTAGAACGCCGGCCCGCCACGGGCGCGATGAGGGGCATTCGGCCAGTCAGCGACTGGACCCGCTGCACAGCGTCCAGAAGCAGTTCGGCGCGCAGAGTCCTGCTCGCGAAGTCATCGGCCTTCGCGAGTGGAATATAGGGGCCGCCCGCACCGTCGAACTCGCTCTTGAGATCGGCCGGCATCGGCACGTCCTCGATCGCCGTGCGGAGCGAGCCGAGGAAGGCGTCCGCGTCGTCGGCGATCTTGTCGACCACCGCGTCCTGTTCGGCCGCAATGAGTTCGATGGTCTCACGGGCCGTCGCGATGCGGGTCGGCAGGCCTGCCTCGACCGGCGCGAATGCCGACAGGGCCACGCTCGCGCGCTGCATGACCGGCGGGAGCGGCGGCGGCGTGGCGGCGACGACCTTGGTGTAGCGCGCCATGTCTAGGACACGGGTCACGGACGCATGCCGGGCGGCGATCTCATCCTGCCGGCGTAGCAGCGTCCTCACATCGTCCACCAGCGTCGCTTCCGCGACCGCGCTGCGGCTCTGCGCCATATCGAGCTGCATGCGCAACCGGTCGACACGGGCATCGTAGCTCGTCTCGATCGCGCCCATGCGTTTGGAGAGTATGGCGACGACGTCGTCGTGCATCAGCATGTAGCTGCCCGCACCGATGGTCAGGCCGACGGCGGCGAGGCTCGACAGGCCGATAAATGCCGACAGCCAGGGGCGAACGTAGAAGCTGTGCTCCTTGTCGCCGCGCGAGATCGTCACCTTCGGCGCCGTCTTCCGGCGACCGAAGGGTTTGAGCTGCGAGGCACTGGACGCCTGTCCCGTCGCCATCGTCGTCCGATCCCTAAAAGCGTGGCTCATGTGCCACGCATTAGAAAGGATTAGGGTTAAGAGAGTCTGACGCCCGGCGTCGGTTTCACGATATCACGGTTGCCAGGGGTCGATAGAAACCAGGCGTGAGCCCGGCTTCAGATCGCGCGCGATCGTTGAATGGCGGGCGGAGAGGGCGACGGAAGTAGCGGCGTACGAGGTCGTGGAAGGCCGGTTCGGGCGCCCGACCCTCCGCCGCACAGAGATGGCGAAACCACCTCACGCCGAACGCGACATGCTTCTTCTCGTCCCGGTAGATGATGTCGAGGACCGCCGCCGTCTTCTCGTCGCCGGCGCGGCGTGCCTTCTCGATGAGGCTCGGCTGGATGTCGAGGCCGCGCGCTTCTAGGACGAGCGGAACGATGGCGAGGCGCGCCGTCAGATCGTCGCCGGTCTCCTCCGCTGCCTGCCACAGCCCGTCGTGGGCCGGAAGGTCGCCATAGGCCGCGCCGAGCTCGGTCAGCCGCTCGGCGAGAAGGCGGAAGTGTTTCGATTCCTCGAGACCGACCTGAACCCAGTCGTCATAGAAGCCGCGCGGCATCGCCCTTGGGCAGAAGCGGGCGATGAGATCGAAGGTCAGATCGACGGCGCTCAATTCGATATGCGCCAGCGAATGCACATAGGCGATCCGCCCGGCGTTCGAACCTGAGCTGCGCTTGGGCATCTCGCGCGGCGAGAGAAGGATCGGACGATCGAGCCGGGCCGGACGGTCGGGAGGCCGGCGCCTGCGGTCCGACGGTCCGACGCCGAGCCGCCCGCCGAACCACGCCTTCGCCGAAGCGTAGCCGAGCGCCGCCTTCTCGTGGGGATCGGCGGTCTCCAGCACGTCGATGGCCGCGTCGTGCAGCGTAGCCGCGCGTACGCCCGCCACAGCTAAAGCGCCTGCGCCGCCTTCAGCACGTCCTCGACATGCCCCGGAACCTTCACCTTGCGCCAGACCTGCCGTACGACGCCTTCCGCATCGAGAAGGAAGGTCGCCCGGTCCGTTCCCATATACTTGCGGCCGTACATGCTCTTCTCGACCCAAACGCCATAGGCCTCCACGATGGCCTTGTCTTCGTCGCTGACCAGCGGAACCTTGAGGTCGTGCTTGGCGATGAACTTGTCGTGCGAAGCCGGACTGTCGACGGAGATGCCCACCACCTTGGTGTTCGCGGCGTCGAACGCTTCGCGCGCCTCGGAAAAGGCGATGGCTTCCTTCGTGCAACCGCTCGTATCGTCCTTCGGGTAGAAGAAGAGGTCAGCCTTTGCGCCCTTCAGATCGGCGAGGCTCAGCGAGCCTCCGTTATCGGTTGGTGCGCTGAAATCGGGGGCTGCGACGTTCTCTACGACGGCTTCGGCCATGGCGGTCACCCTTTCGGCTAGATTGCGCGGTTCCTGACGCTGCGATCAGGGCTCGGCCGCGTTACTGGCCCCGTCGGCTCCGTCTGGCAAGGCATCGCGACGTGTAGGGCTCGCATAAGGAAGATGCCGACCGTGTCAGCGCCGAGGCAAACGAGCGAACGACGCGGCCCCTTGTCGCTGCTCCTTGGAGGACGCCGCGCGGCCCGCAGGTTACGCACGCGGTGGGGCCTGCTGGTCGGTGCGCTCGTCTTCCTCGCCCTTATCGTCGTCACGCTGACGGCGCTTCCGCTGACATCCGACGAGCTGACGGCCCGCCTGCGCCGCGAGATCGATATGCGGCTGCCGCCAGAGCTCGGCCTGTCGCTGGAGAGAGCTTCGCTGGCGTTGTCGCGGCAGGGGATCGTGGTCGACATCGACGCCGTCTCCCTCTCCGACCCGACGGCCTCGATCGCATCCATCCGGACCTTGCGTGTCACGCTCGATCCGCTGGCCCTCCTCGCTCAGCGCATCGAACCCAGCCAGCTGATTTTCGACGGCCCCAGAATCGTTTTGCCGACGACGGACCGCGAGGTCGGCTTCGACCTGACCGGCGAGGCGGTGGCGGGCTGGCTCGAACAGTTCGGACGCGCGATCGGTACCCTCGAGGCGGGCTTCGGCGATACGACGATCGCAGTCCTCGACGCCGCCATCGAGATGCCGGGTGGGATGCGGTTCGAAGGGGTGGAGGTCTCCGCCAGACGGGACAGTCTGACAGGCCAGATCGAGATCGACGCGAGCGACGCGACAAGGCAATTGCGTGCGAGCGTCGAAGGACAGGGGAGCGAGCGCCGCTATCGTCTAGATCTGGCGGTCACGGATGAGGTTATCGCATTCGGCAAGCGCGTGCCGAAGGAGGTGGTGCTCGAAGAGGCCGTGTTGCGGATCGATGCCGCCGCCAACGCCGGAGGCTTCGCGGGCGAAGCTCTGCTGCGCGTCGCGGGTACCGGCCCGGACGGGCGCTCCTTCCGCGTGACATTGCCCTGTTCACTTCGAAGCGCCGAGTGCGCGATCGCGGACGCGCGGTTCGACTACGGTCTGTCCGGTGGAACGGTGGACGGCGCGCTTGGATACGCGGATGGGCTGACCGGCGCGCCGCGGTTTGCATTGTCGAGCAAGGACATCGTTTTGGCGGAGGCGGACGGTGTCGATGTGGTGGAGGGCGCTCGGTTGGAGCTCAACGGTGCACTCCTCATCGATCGCCCGGGCGTGGCCTTCGATATCGCCCGGGTCTTTCACCGGGACGCCGTCGCGAACCTCGACGGCACGATCGCGTTCGCGGAGCGATCCCCGGCGCTCGATCTGACGGTTAAGACGACGGCGCTCGGTGGCGATCTCGCCAAGCATCTCTGGCCGCGTTTTCTCGCCCAGCGAACTCGCGGCTGGGTTCTCGACCACGTGCGAGAGGGTTCGGTCGGTCCTATCGACGGTCGCATCGTCGTCGAGCCGAACGCTATAGACGACGCAGATGACGGCAACCCGCTGCCCGACGATGCGATCGTCCTCGACGTGCCGTTCGAGGCGGTCTCGTTCGACTACGTCACCGGCCTTCCGGAGATCACCGAGGCCGCCGGCCACGTGTCGTTTCGAACCCGTATGGCGACGATAGACCTCGGGTCCGGCAAAGGCCGCCTCGAAGACCGCCTATCGGGCGTCCTCAAAGCCGCGACCTTCACGATCGAGAACGTCCGCGCGCAGCCGGCCATAGGCGCGCTCGAGGCGAGCTTCGCGATGGACGCGACGAACGTCTACGACCTTCGCGGACCGCTCACGGGTACCATCGCCGCGCTTCCGAAGGGCATGACCGGGACTGTCGACGCGACACTATCCCTCCGTCTGCCCCTGCAGAGCGATATCCCTGTGGATGCCGTCTACTACGACTTAACCGCCGACATCAGAAATGGGGTGTTGCCGGGTGTCTATGGTGGTCGCGCGCTGGAGAATGCCGTCGTCGCGCTTCGTGCCAATGCCGCGGGTTTCGACCTTAGCGGCTCCGCAACGCTAGCCGGTCTTCCGGTCGAGCTCTCCCTCTTCGGAAGCCCTGACGGCGGCGTAGAGATCGTCACGGCGTCGATCACCGACGAGGCGGCGGCCTTCAAGGCGCTGGACATCGATCTCACCGACTACATCGAGGGAACAATCACCGCGCGCGTTGCGGGGTCGGATCCCGCAGCCGGCGTCGAGCGCGTCACGGTCGATTTCACCAACGCCTCCGTTACCGTGCCTGCGCGCGGGCCGATCAAGGCCAGGGGGGCGCCCGCGACCCTCGTCGCATCCGTCGCGCCGGTCGGCGGCGGAGTCTCGCTTCGTGGCATGACGGTTGACGCGACGACCTTTCGGGCGCGGGGCCAGCTCGATATCGACACTGTCGGCAATATCGACCTTCGCCTCTCTGACTATGTGATTGGGCAGGATGATCGCGGCAGCCTGTCGCTTGCCACCCGCGGAGCCAGCACGTCTCTCGTTCTCCATGCCGCTTCGCTCGACGCGCGTCCGATCCTCGACTGGCTCTTCGCAAGCGGAGAAGGCGTCGGCGCGGACGGCCGCTCGTCGACCTCGCTGGCCGCGACGGCCGACCGCGTGATCGGCTATGACGGCAACGCGCTGACGGACCTCGATCTCCAGCTCGACCTCGACGGGGCCACGCCATCGCTCCTTTCGGCCTCGGCGCGACTTGCGCGCGGCGGCGCACTTCGCGCATCGATCCGTCGTGAGGAAGGGCGGGGCGTCGTATCCCTGTCAGCGGCCGATGCGGGCGAAACCCTGCGTTTCGTCGACATTTACGAGCGCGTACAGGGCGGTGAACTTGGCGTAGAGGCAAGCCTCTTGGATGACGGCTCGACATTCGGAAGTCTGTCGATCTGGAACTTCGAGATCGCCGATGAGGCTGGCCTCGAAGTGCTGACCAAGGATGCCGACGCAGACCGGCGCACCACGATGGCTTTCGATCGCTTCCGCGTGCCCTTCAGTCACGCCAATGGCCGGATCGCGATCGGGGAGGGGTTCGTACGCGGGCCCGTCGCCGGGGCGACGTTCACCGGCGGTCTCGATCTGCGCGCGGACACGGTCGCGATCCGCGGTACTTTCGTACCGCTCTATATTCTCAACAACGTCTTCAGCCGCGTGCCGGTCGTCGGGGCGATACTCGGCGGGCGCAAACGCGAAGGTCTATGGGGCCTCACCTTCGCGATGGACGGGCCGATTGCCGGGCCGACCCTACGTGTCAATCCGCTTTCCGCCATCGCACCGGGCATGTTCCGGCAGATCTTCGAGTTCGGCCCGGCATCCGAGTAGCGCGCTAAACGACCCTTACGAGTGCGTGCTTCTTGCGGCCGGACGACAGTTTGATGCGGCCGTCCGTCAGATCATTCGCGCAGACGGTCGCCTTCGCGTCGCTGACCGCGACGTCGTTCACCTTCGCCGCACCGCCCTGGACCTGCCGCCGCGCATCGCTGTTCGAGCTTGCGAGCCCGGCCTCGACGAAGAGACCGAGGACACCGATCCCGGCATCGAGTTCGGCTTGCGCGACCGTGATGGTCGGCAGGTTGTCGTCCGATGCGCCCTCCTCGAAGGTTCGGCGGGCGGTCTCTGCCGCCGTCGTCGCGGCGTCCTTGCCGTGCACGAGACGAGTGGCCTCGTTGGCCAGGACCTTCTTCGCCTCGTTCCGCTCTGCGCCATCCAGCGCTTCGAGGCGGGCGATCTCGTCGAGGGGCAGTTCGGTGTAGAGCTTGAGGAAACGGCCGACATCAGCGTCTTCCGTGTTGCGCCAGAACTGCCAGTAGTCATAGGGGCTCAGCAGGTCGGCATTGAGCCAGATCGCGCCCTGCGCCGACTTGCCCATCTTCGCGCCGCTCGACGTCGTCAGCAGCGGGCAGGTGAGGGCGAAGAGCTCCGGCCCGCCCGTCCGCCGCGCGAGGTCGATCCCGTTGATGATGTTGCCCCACTGGTCCGAACCGCCCAATTGCAGCCGGCAGCCGAAATGGTGGCTCAGCTCCACGAAGTCGTACGCCTGGAGAATCATGTAATTGAATTCGAGGAAGGAGAGCGGCTGCTCGCGCTCCAGCCGCAGCTTCACCGAATCGAAGGAGAGCATACGGTTGACCGAGAAGTGGCGGCCGTACTCACGAAGGAAATCGACGTAGTTGAGATTCAGAAGCCAGTCGGCGTTGTTGGCCATCCGCGCCTTGCCGGGCCCGGTGCCGAAGTCGAGGAAGCGGTCGAAGGTCGTGCGGATCGTGCTGAGGTTCCTGTCGATCGCGACGTCGGTCAGAAGCTGCCGCGCCGTATCCTTGCCCGAAGGATCGCCTACCCGCGTCGTGCCGGCTCCCATGAGCGCGATCGGCTGGTGCCCCGTCTTGCCGAGCCAGCGTAGCATCATGATGGTGAGGAGATTGCCGACATGGAGGCTAGGCGCCGTTGCATCGTAGCCGACATAGGCCGTCACGCTCTCCGAGGTCAGCAGCGCATCGAGCCCTTCGAGGTTCGAGCACTGGTGCACGAAGCCGCGCTCCTGCATGATGCGGAGGAAGTCCGAACGGGGCGCGAATGGCTGCGCGGAGGCGGGCGTCTGGTCGGTCATCTGGGTCGCCGTCTGTGTGCGTGAGGGAATGCGGTTTTGACGAAGGCGCCGCCAGTTACCAGCTTTGCGAAGCTCTTGCACCCACCGCTATACGATTCCTTTGGCCGAGCGCAAAAGACGCACGAGAACCGGAAGGACGAACGCGGGTGACGGTCGTCGCGAAGCGAAAGCTCGTCTACCTCGTCGGCGAAGACTGGTTCTTCTGCTCCCACTTCCTGCCAATGGGCGATGCGGCCCTTGCAGCCGGGTGGGAGGTCGTCGTCCTGACGCGCCCGGGCGATCGTCGGGCCGAACTCGAAGCTAGGGGTTTCCGCGTTCGCACCATCGCGTTCGCGCGCAACGACCTCAATCCTCTCCGGAAGGTTAGAACGGTCCAGAATATCGCCGCGATACTTCGCGACGAGAGACCGGATGTCCTCCACAATATCGCGCTGTCATACGCGCTGGTAGGAACCTTGGCGGGCCGGGCCGCCCGCGTGCCGGCTATCGTCAATGCGATTACCGGGCTTGGCTATCTGCGCGTTGCGACCGAGTTGCGGATGCGTGCCTTGCGCGCGGGCCTGTGGCGCGGGTTGGCGCCGGTCTTCAACACGCGGCGCGTGCACATGCTGTTTGAAAACCCTGACGATGCCGCGCTGGCAGTGAAGCGTCGCTGGACGACGCCCGACCGCACGACGCTCCTTCCGGGCGCCGGCGTCGACGTCGAGCACTTCGCCGCCTCGCCCGACCCCGAAGCCCGGCCCATCCGCTTCGCGCTCGTCGGCCGGATGCTTTGGCAGAAGGGACCGGAGACCGCCGTCGCAGCGCTTCGACACCTCCGGGCGGCAGGCGTAGATTGCGAACTTTGGCTCGTCGGTCGATCCGACCCCGACAATCCAAGAGCGGTGCCGCGGACGCAGCTAGAGGCCTGGAACGCAGAGGAGGGCATTCGCTGGCTCGGGTTCTCGGCCGACGTGCGGAACGTCTGGCGGCAATGCCACATCGCCATTGCTCCGTCCCGGGGCGGGGAGGGGCTGCCGCGCTCACTCATCGAGGCCGCTGCCTGTGGCCGACCGCTCGTCGTGACGGACGTCCCCGGATCGCGAGAGATCGCCCGATCCGGGCGCAACGGAGCGTTGGTTCCGGTGAATGATCCGGAGGCGTTGGCCGCGGCTCTCCGCCCGCTGATCGAAGACGACGCGCTTCGCCTTGCCTACGGCGCTAAAAGCCGCGCGATCGCTACGGAGGACTATCGCGACGACATTGTCGGCCGCATGGTCGTTGCGCTCTACGACCGGCTTGCAAGGCATTGTGAGGCGTAGCCGCTGGACTTTGCCGGGGCGGGCGCCATCTCGTGCTCACGACACCGAACGCGAGCGCAAACATGCTAGTCAAAGCCCTTTGTCTTGGCTCCATCGGCGTCGTCGCCGAAACGTCCGACCGACAGCGCCAGGCGTTCAATGCGGCATTCGCGGCTGCTGGCCTCGACTGGAATTGGGACGCCGGCACCTATCGCCAGCTGCTCGCGAGGCAGGGCGGCGAGGATCGAATCGCGCGATACGCAGCCCAGCGAAATGACGATGTGGACACCGCGCATCTCCATTTAGAGAAGGCGCGGCTCTATTCTGAAGATCTCGTCGCGAACGGATTGGAACCTCGGCCGGGCATCAAGGCGTTGATCGAGGCCGCGAATGCGCGCGGCATCCCTGTTGCGTTCGTGACGACGACGGATCGCTCGAACATCGACGCGATCCTGCAGGCGACAGGGCTCGGCGCGGACAGTTTCGCCGTCATCGTCGACCGCACGATGGTGCAGGCGAAGAAGCCGTCTCCGGACGCCTACGGGCTTGCGCTGGCCCGACTGGATGCCGCTGCAGGCGATGCGCTCGCCATCGAGGATACGCCGGAGAGCGCTGCCTCGCCCATGGCAGCCGGCATCCGCACGATCGGCTTTCCCGGTGCTTTTGCCGTCGGAAGGCCGTTTCCCGACGGCGTCGAGGTGCACGATGCGCTGACGGCGGATTTGCTTGGCTAGGCGACTATGAGCGAGATTGGATAGAGAACGGCGAGCAGGATCGGCTGATGTAGGATGTAGACCATCAAACTGCGGCGTCCGAGGTAGCCGAAGGCGCGGATGTGCGGGCCCGGCCGTTCGACCAGGATGGGGGCGAGCTTGGCGGCGGCGATGCCGACGAGGGTCGCACCGAACCACGGGAATAGCGGCACGTAATCCAGCGATGCCGGAGGTGCCGAGCGAAGGCCGAGCCATATGAGCGCCGGGTGGTCGAGCGCGAGGCCGCCCCAAAAGGGCAGGGTCGCGATGATGGGCGCCAGCGCGAGCGAGACCCATCCGGACAAGCGGACGAAGACGAGCCCGAGAATGCTGGCCAGAGCGATGCAGTGGAGGATGCCGAAGAGGATCGGCGTCGTCGGGATAGCGATCGACGTGACTATGGTGATGATGGCCGCCGCGCCGCCGATCAACGCAAGCCGCCGGAGAATTGCTGCCCGGCCCACACCGCGCCTGTGCGCCGCGACGAGACTTATGCCTACGAGGCAGAGAAAGCTTGCCGCGATGCAGCGCGCGAAGAATGTCCAGCCCGGCGACCAGTAGATATCGACGTCCGTGAGCCCAAGCATGCTCATGTCCCACGCGCCGTGATAGATCGCCATCGCAACGAGTGCGGCCCCGCGCGCCGTGTCGAGCCAGGGAAGGCGGCTCAGGCGCGCGGGAGCGGCGTCCCTCATCCGGCGGCGAAGGTCACGAGGAGGTCCTTGGCCTCGACCTGCGCGCCAGGCGAGACGTTAACGGCCTCGACCGTCCCGTCAGCCTCAGCATGCAGCGCGGTTTCCATCTTCATGGCCTCGATCGAGAGGAGCACGTCACCGGCCTTCACCGTCTGCCCGGCTTCCACGGTCACCGTCGCGATGGAACCCGGCATTGGTGCGCCGACATGGAGCGGATTGCCTTCCTCCGCCTTCGGCCGCGCGACGATGTCCGCACCCTTGATGCGGTCCGGCACCTTCACGGTGCGCGGCTGGCCGTTCAACTCGAAGAAGACCCGGACCTGACCCTCCTCGTCCGTCTCGCCGATGGCGAGGCATTGGACGACGAGCGTCTTGCCGCGCTCCAGGTCGGGGGTGATCTCACCGCCGGGTTGGAGACCGTAGAAATAGGTCGGCGTCGGAAGTACCTCGACCGGCCCATAGGTAGCCTCGGCCCGCGCATAGTCCACGAAGACCTTGGGATACATCAGGAAGGAGGCGAGCTCTGTCTCCGTCACCTTGCGGTCGATCTGCGCCTCGACGTCCGCTCGCACCGCCGCAAGATCGGCATCCGGCAGCAGCGAGCCGGGCCGGACCGTGATGGGCTCCTGGCCCTTCAGCACCTTGCGCTGCAGAGCTTCGGGAAAACCGTTGGGCGGCTGGCCGAGATCGCCCTTGAAGAAGCCGACGACGGATTCGGGGAATGCCACATCGACCGCCGGATCCTCGACCTGGCTGCGGGTGAGGTTCTGGCTGACCATCATCAGCGCCATGTCGCCGACGACCTTGGAGGAGGGCGTCACCTTTACGACGTCGCCGAACATGGCGTTCACGTCGGCATAGGTCTGCGCGACCGAATGCCAGCGCGACTCGAGGCCGAGCGACCGAGCCTGTTCCTTGAGGTTGGTGAACTGGCCGCCGGGCATCTCGTGCAGATAGACCTCGGACGCCGGCGCCTTGAGATTTGCCTCGAAGGCCGCGTACTGCTCGCGAACGGCTTCCCAGTAGTCGGAGAGGGTGCGGATGGCGGAAGGGTCGAGCCCGGTGTCCTTCTCCGTGTTCGTCAGTCCCTCGACGAGCGAGCCGAGGGCGGGCTGGGAGGTAAGACCGGCCATCGAATCCATCGCCGCGTCGAAGGCATCGACGCCGGCTTCGACGGCCGCGAGCACCGTCGCCGACGATGCGCCCGATGTGTCGTGCGTGTGGAGATGGACGGGGAGGCCTGTCTCTTCCTTGATGGCTCGCACCAGGGTTTTTGCGGCGGCGGGCTTGAGGATACCCGCCATGTCCTTGATGCCGATGATATGGACGCCGGCGGCTTGAAGATCGCGCGCCATCCTTACGTAATAGGCGAGGTCGTATGTCCCGGGATCGCGTGCGTTCAGATCGCCCGTGTAGCAGATGGCGCCTTCGCAGAGCTTGCCGGCCGCACAGACCTCGTCGATGGAGACACGCATATTCTCCACCCAGTTGAGGCAGTCGAAGACGCGGAAGAGATCGATGCCCGCCTCCGCCGCCTGCCGGGTGAAATGACGGACGACGTTGTCGGGATAGTTCGCATACCCCACGCCGTTGGCGCCGCGCAGGAGCATCTGGAGGAGGATATTGGGCGCCCCCTCGCGGATCTTCGCCAGGCGCGCCCACGGGTCCTCGGTCAGGAAGCGCATGGAGACGTCGAAGGTCGCGCCGCCCCAGCATTCCAGGCTGAGAAGCTGTGGCAGTGTGTGCGCGTAAGCGGTTGAAGCGCCAGCGATATCTCTGGTGCGCATCCGCGTCGCGAGTAGCGATTGATGGCCGTCGCGCATCGTGGTGTCGGTGACGAGCGGGCGGCGCTGTTCGCGCAGCCAGTGGGCGAACTTCTCCGGGCCGTCGAGGTCGAGGCGCTGCTTGGTGCCGTTGGGCGGCGGGCCTTCGAACCGCGGCAGCTTGGGCGTGCGGGCATGGGCCGCCGGCTTCGGCCGGCCACGCGCCTCCGGGTGGCCGTTGACCGTCACGTCGGCAATGTATGTCAGCAGCTTTGTCGCGCGATCACGCCGGTCGGTCGACTGGAAGAGTTCGGGTGTCTCGTCGATGAAGCGGGTCGTGTAGCTCGCATCGCGGAAGGACGGATGCTCGACGACGTTCTCGACGAAGGCGAGATTCGTCGCGACGCCGCGAATGCGGAACTCGCGCAGCGCGCGGTCCATGCGCGCGATGGCCTCGTCGGGCGTCGGGGCCCAGGCCGTGATCTTCTCCAGCAGCGGGTCGTAGAACCGGGTGATGACGGCGCCTGAATAGGCCGTCCCTCCATCGAGCCGGATGCCGAAGCCGGTCGCGCCTCGATAGGCGGTGATGCGACCGTAGTCGGGGATGAAGCCGTTGTCCGGGTCCTCCGTCGTGATCCGGCACTGGATCGCGTGGCCGGACAGCTTGATGTCCTTCTGCGCGGGAATGCCCGATTCGGGCGTGCCGATGCGCGCGCCGTCCGCGATGCGAATCTGACTCTTCACGATGTCGATGCCCGTCACCTCTTCGGTGACGGTGTGCTCCACCTGAACGCGCGGATTGACCTCGATGAAATAGAATTCGTCGGTGTCGCTATCGAGCAGGAACTCGACGGTGCCCGCATTGCGATAGCCGACCGCTCCGCAGAGCTTCAGCGCCGACTGGGCGAGGCTCTCGCGGCGCTCGTCATCGAGGTAAGGCGCGGGCGCGCGCTCCACGACCTTCTGGTTGCGCCGCTGCACGGTGCAATCGCGCTCGAAGAGGTGGACGAGATTGCCGTGCGTATCGCCAAGCACCTGCACCTCGACATGGCGGGCGCGCTCGATGAGCTTCTCGAGATAGACCTCGTCCTTGCCAAAGGCTGCGGCGGCCTCGCGCTTGCCTGTCGTGACCTGACTTTCGAGCTCGTCGGCCGAGCGGATGACGCGCATGCCGCGTCCCCCGCCGCCCCACGACGCCTTGAGCATGAACGGGTAGCCGATCGCCTCGGCCATCTTCGCGACCTTGGACATGTCGTCCGGCAGCGGGGCGGTCGCTGGCACCACCGGAACGCCGACTTCCTCGGCGAGATTGCGGGCCGAGACCTTGTTACCGAGCTTGCGCATGGTCTCGGGCCGGGGCCCGATCCAGGTCAAGCCGGCATCGATCACGGCTTCCGCGAAGTCTGGGTTCTCGGACAGGAGGCCGTAGCCGGGATGGACCGCATCGGCACCCGACATCTTCGCGACGCGCATGATCTCGTCTATGGAGAGATAAGCCTCGATAGGCCCGAGCTGTGCCCGCTCTGCCGTCGCCTGTCCGACCTGATAGGCTTCGTCGGCCTTGAAGCGATGAAGGGCGACCTTGTCCTCTTCGGCGAAGACGGCGACCGTCTTCAAGCCCAGTTCATTGGCGGCGCGGAAGACACGGATTGCGATCTCCGAACGGTTCGCGACCAGGATCTTGGTGATGTTCTTGATATTCTCGGGCACGGCGACTCCAGCGGCTGTCGCCGGCACATTAGCCATCAAATGGTGCGATGCAAAATAAACGTCGCGGCGCTTAGCGGCGGGCGTTCAGGACCCGCGAGATCAGCCATATCGGCACGACGATCAACGCGCCGACCAGAAGATACTCGACCACGAGGTCGAAAGCTTCGTAGCCCATGTCCCAAAGCGACCGGGCCATCGCGATCGCCCGGCCGTAGATGTCGGCGGGACTGAGGCCGAGGAAGGACAGCACTCCGCCGACGAGAATGGAGAGAATGACGAGCTTCAAGAGCACGAGGAGTGGCGGGCCGCCGAATATGCGGTTCATGGGTGCCCCTCCAGGGCCAAAGCCGATTCTGACTGCTCAGTCCTTGAAATCGGCCATGAAGTCGTCCGCCGCAAGGGCGACCTTGTCATCCACTTGGCCGATGGCGTCGAAGTCCTTCCCTTCGTAGTCGATGCCGGCGAGTACGGAACGGATCGCGTTGATCCGCAGACGGCGCTTGTCGTTGGCGCGCAGCACCGTCCACGGCGCGTGGCGGGTGTGGGACGTCTCGAACATCGCGTCCCGCGCCGTCGTATAGTCGTCCCACCGGCCAAGGCTCGCGATGTCGACGGGTGAAAGCTTCCACCGTTTCAGCGGATCGTGGCGACGGTCATGAAAGCGCTTCAGCTGCATCTCGCGGCCGACGTTGAGCCAGAATTTCACTAGGATGAGACCGTCCTCGACCAGAAGCCGCTCGAAGACCGGAACCTCGCGAAGAAAGGTCTCGACAGCTTCCGGCTCGGCAAAGCCCATGACCTTCTCGACGACCGCGCGATTGTACCAGGACCGATCGAAGAGCACGATCTCGCCGCCGCTGGGCAGGTGGGGGACGTAGCGCTGGAAGTACCACTGCGCCTGCTCGCGCTCGGTCGGTTTGGAGAGGGCGACCGTGCGGGTATAGCGGGGGTTCAGGTGCTCGCGGAACCGTGAGATGGTACCGCCCTTGCCCGCTGCATCGCGCCCCTCGAAGATGATGAGGATACGCTGCTTCGTTCCTCGAATGCGGGTCTGAAGTTTGAGGAGCTCGATCTGGAGGCGTTCGAGATCGTTCTCGTAGGCCTTTCGTTTCAGCTTCTTCTTGTACGGGTAGCCGCCACTGTGAAAGATGTTCTTCTCGATCACGCCCGGCAACGACGGATTGTCGAGATCGAGCTTCACGATGGTATCGGCGGCACGAACCTCGATCTCTTCGAGCTCGTCGCGAATGGCGGTCACGCCTTGTCGTTTGCTTGTCACATGCGATCTCCTATTCGAGGAATGTAGCGCGCCGAGCGCGCTTGCCAATTGCGAACGAAAGCGGGTGGCGGATGGCCCTGGCGGACGAACGAGCGGCGGCGGGGAGCGAGCCGGGCACCATCACGACCGTTCGCGGCAGTCTGGCCCGGATCCGCTGGGTGCTGCTCGCCGCCATGCTCGGTCTCGCGACGGTCCATTTCGGGGACGGCAATGCCGCCTTTCTGGCGGGCAGCGTCGTGGCGATCTTTCTCGTCGCGGCCGCGACGGTCGACGCGGGCGAGGCGCTGCCCCCGATCCACGCCACGCCCGACGGCCTCCTTAAAATGGACCCGGCCAGCCTCGCGGACGCTCTGGCCGACCCCAGCATGGTTCTCCGCCGATCGGGCCGTGTCGCCAGTCTGAATGCCGCCGCCCGGGAGACCTTTCCTCGGGCGAAAATCGACGTGCCGATCTCTTTCGTCATTCGCGCGCCGGACGTTCTCGAGGCGCTCGACGCCGTTCGGACGGGGGGCGGGCTTCGCACCGTCCGGCTGCGCAACCCGGGCTTTCGCGAGAAGGCGTTCGACGTATCCGTCTCCCTCGTTCCGCAGCACGATGCCGAACCGGTCCTCCTGCTTCAACTGAAAGATATCTCGCACGCCGAGCGCATCGAGAAGATGCGGACTGATTTCGTCGCGAACGCAAGTCACGAATTGCGTACGCCGCTCGCCTCCGTCCTCGGCTTCATCGAGACCCTGCAGGGCCCGGCCAAGGACGATGCGCCGGGGCGCGAGCGATTCTTGGGGATCATGGCTCAACAGGCGAGGCGGATGTCCCGCCTCATCGACGACCTTCTATCGCTCAGCAAGATCGAGGAGCGCTCGCATGTCCGCCCGCGTGAGACGGTCGACGCCTGGGAAGTCGTAGCGCACGTCGTGGACGGCCTAGCCCCGCTCGCGGCCGAGTTCGGCGTCGAAGTCCGGCTTAAGAAGGCGACGCCCGCGACGACCGTTCGCGGCGACCGGGACGAACTGACGCGGGTGTTCGAAAACCTCATCGAGAACGCCATCAAATACGGGCGGGAAGGCGGGCGGATTGACGTTCGCGCCCATCGGGACGGAGCATCCCTCTTTATAGATGTGCGCGACCACGGCGCGGGCATAGCGCCCGAACACGTACCGCGTCTCACCGAGCGCTTCTATCGGATAGATGTCGCGGATAGCCGCGCAAAGGGCGGGACGGGGCTGGGCCTCGCCTTGGCGAAGAACATCCTTCTCCGCCATGAAGGCCGTCTTCACGTCTCGTCGGAACTCGGCAAGGGCGCGACGTTCACCGCCGAACTCCCGTCTCTCTGAGCGGCAATGAGGAGCGAGGCGGTGTCATCCAACTGTCATCGATCTTTCATAGAACAGCAGAAGTGAGCCGCTAGGCAGCAGCTTATCGAACGTTGCGGATAGGACGGTGAGTCCTCCAAGCGTCGTTTCGATCGAGAGATTATCAAATCCCCAAAGGGAGTATCCCATGACCTTCACGTCTCGTACGAGCGTCGTCGCGCTCGCGGCCGCCGGTGTCCTCTTCGCCGGAGCGGCGCAGGCCCGCGACCGCGTCCAGATCGTCGGCTCGTCCACCGTATTCCCCTATACCCAGGCCGTGTCCGAGCAATTCGCCAACGCAACCCAGTTTCAGGCCCCGGTGGTCGAGTCGACCGGCACCGGTGGCGGCATGAAGATCTTCTGCGACGGCGTCGGCGCCGATACGCCCGATATCACGGGCGCCTCGCGCAAGATGAAGCAGTCCGAGTATGAGCTCTGCCAGGCGAACGGCGTCGAGTCGGTCACCGAGGTCCAAATCGGTTTCGACGGGATCACGATCGCGGGCTCCAACGAGGGCGATGCCTACGAGTTGACCGAAGCGCAGATCTTCCAGGCGCTCGCAGCCGAGCTTCCGATCGACGGCGCGCTCGTCGCCAATCCGAACGTCAACTGGTCGGATATCGACGCATCCCTTCCGGAGGTCGCTATCCAGGTCTTCGGCCCCCCGCCGACATCCGGCACGCGTGACGCCTTCGTCGAGCTCGTGATGGAAGATGGCGGCGCGGAGGTCTACGAGGCGGCCGGCGTGGAGCCCGCCGACGACGCGCTCGCAACGCTCCGCTCCGACGGCGCCTTCATCGAGGCAGGCGAGAACGACAACCTCATCGTTCAGCGGCTGCAGGCCGACCCGGCGGCGCTCGGCATCTTCGGTTACTCCTTCTTCTTCGAGAACCAGGACACGCTCCAGGCTTCCTCCATCAATGGCGTGGCGCCCGACGCCGACACCATCGCGGACGGCTCCTACCCGGTCGCCCGCCCGCTCTTCTTCTACGTCAAGAACGCGCATCGCGACGTCATTCCCGGCCTGGAGGAGTTCGTCAGCATGTACGTCTCCGAAGACGCGATTGGCGATGGCGGCTACCTCTCCGAGCGGGGTCTGACGCCGCTCTCGATGGATGAGCGCGAAGCTCTGCGGACCGCTGTCGCCGAGGGCACGAGCAACGTCGGCTACTAGGCCGTCTAAAATCACCAGCGCGCGCGGTCTTCACGGCCGCGCGCGTTCTCGCATCCGCAGTATACGACCCGGACCAGGACCGAAGGCATGACGCAGACGCTCTTCCTCGCGATCCTTCTCCTGTCCGCACTCGCCTTTCTCTATGGCCGGACGCGCGGCGCCTCCTATGCCCGGGCGGTGCCCGGCGGGCTGAGCGCGATGCATTCGCGGCCCGTCTACCACGGTGCCTTCGTCGCCAGCCTCGTCGGCATCCCCGCCATCCTCCTCACGATCGTCTGGCTTCTCTTCCAAGAGACGGTGATCGAAAGCCTTCTCTTCGCGAGCCTGCCGGCCGACGTTCGGGAAGGCGTTTCGCGTGGTGAACAGAACCTCCTCATCGGTCAGATCAAGGCGGCGGCGGGCGGCGTGACCTTCGGCGAGCCCGATGAGGTGACGCTGGCCGCCGCGAAACGCTATCTTGCATGGCGTGCGCTGGCCGGTTGGGCGATGGTGGCCATCGTGCTCGGCATGATGGCGCTCGCCTTCTTCTACGCGACCTCGCGCCTCGCACCTCGCTTCCGTGCCCGCCACGGCGTCGAGCGGGTCATGACGATCCTGATGGTCGCCTGCGCCTCCCTGGCCATTCTCACCACGGTCGGCATCGTCGCCTCGCTACTCTACGAGTCGCTACGCTTCTTTGCGCGGGTGCCGGCCAACGAGTTCCTGTTCGGCACCAAGTGGGACCCCCAGATCGCGATCCGCACCGACCAGGTCGCGGGCAGCGGGGCGTTCGGCGCGATCCCGGTCTTCTCCGGAACCATTCTCATCGCGACAATCGCGATGCTGGTCGCGATCCCGATCGGGCTTCTGTCGGCCATCTATCTCAACCAATACGCGAGCGCTGGATTTCGCAGCGTCGTCAAGCCGATCCTCGAGATCCTCGCCGGCATCCCGACGGTCGTCTACGGCTTCTTCGCCATCCTCGTCGTCGCGCCGGCCCTGCGCGACAGCATTCGCTGGTTCACCGGAGGTGGCGGCGGCTGGTTCGAGGTGCCATGGGACGCCATCGTCATCTCCCCCAACTCCGCCCTCGCGGCCGGCGCCGTGATGGGGATCATGATCATTCCCTTCATCTCCTCCCTCTCCGACGACGCGCTCAACGCCGTGCCGCGCGCGATGAAGGAAGGCTCGCTGGCCATGGGCGCGACCGAGAACGAGACGATCACGAAGGTGCTGCTTCCGGCGGCGCTGCCCGGCATCATGGGCGGCATTCTCCTCGGCGTCAGCCGGGCCATCGGCGAGACGATGATCGTAGTGATGGCGGCCGGCCTCCTCGCGAAGATCACCGCCAACCCGTTCGAGGCGGTGACGACCGTGACCGTTCAGATCGTCACGCTGCTGACGGGCGACACCGAGTTCGACAACCCGAAGACGCTCGCCGCCTTCGCGCTCGGCCTCGTGCTCTTCGCCGTGACGCTGGTGCTCAACGTTCTCGCGCTCCGCATCGTGCGTAGATATCGCGAACGCTACGAGTAGGCCTTGGCACCGACCTCGCCCAGCGCTCTCCGACCGGAACCGTCCACCATGACCGATGCCACCATCGCCGCCCCCATCGACTGGACGTCGGACGCCGCCAAGGCGCGGCGCAAGCGGCGCCATGCCGCTAACGGACGCCTTCAATGGATGGGCATCGCGGCCATCTCGACCGCGATCGCGCTCCTCTTCATCCTCGTCGCGTCCATCGTCGTGTCGGGCTACAAGGGCTTCTCGAAGACGCGCGTCGTCATCCCGATCACCCTCTCGGCCGACCTCGTCGACGCCGAGGACATCCTCTCCGCGCCGTGGCGGAACATCGTCCGCGACGGCATCGCGGACCTCTTCCCCGACGCGGAGGGCAAGGGCTTACGGGATCTGCAATCGATCCCCACGAACAACGCGCAGTTCATCTTGCGCGACGCCGTCATCGCCGACCCGTCGCTGATCGGCAGGACCTTCGACTTTCCCGTCGCCGTCGCCGACCCCTTCGATCAGCTCAACAAGGGCGAGATCGACCGGGACCTGCCGGCCCGACTGCGACCGCGCGGTCTGAGTGACGAGTCCATCGCCTATTTCGATGCGCTCGATGAAGAGGGCCGGATCGAGAGCAGCCTGAACTGGGACCTGCTGACGAGTTCCGACAGCCGCTTTCCGGAACTGGCCGGCCTCAAGGGCGCCATCGTCGGGTCGGCCTATGCGCTGCTGGTCTGCTTCCTCATCAGCTTCCCGGTCGGTATCGCGTCCGCCGTTTATCTGGAGGAGTTCGCTCCGAAGAACCGGCTGACGGACTTCATCGAGGTGAATATCAACAACCTCGCGGCCGTGCCCTCGATCGTCTTCGGCCTCCTGGGTCTCGCTGTCTTTCTAGGCTGGTTCGGCCTACCCCGCTCCGCACCACTCGTCGGCGGCATGGTGCTCTCGCTGATGACCCTGCCGACGATCATCATCGTCACTCGTGCCTCGCTCAAGGCCGTGCCACCTTCCATCCGCGAGGCGGCGCTCGGCATGGGCGCCTCCAAGCACGAGGTCATCCTTCACCACGTCCTGCCGCTCGCGCTTCCCGGTATTCTCACCGGAACGATCATCGGCCTGGCACAGGCGCTGGGCGAGACGGCACCACTCCTTCTCATCGGCATGAACGCCTTCATCACCAGCCCGCCCGAGGGCATCCTCGCTCCCGCGACGGCCCTGCCGACGCAGATTTTCATCTGGGCGGACAGCCCGGAGCGTGGCTTCCGCGCTCTCACCTCGGCCGGCATCCTCATCCTTCTCGGCTTTCTCGTCATTATGAACGGGCTTGCCATCTTCCTTCGCCAGCGCCTCGAGCGAACCTGGTAAGCATTCCCCCACCGGAGTCCGACGACCGTGGAACACAGCGTTCAGAACATCGCGATACCGTCCGCCGGCGGACGCCCGCTCGAAGATTATCCGACCAAGATGCAGGCGCGGGACCTCACCGTGCATTACGGTGACAAGCAGGCGGTCCACGGCGTCGACATCGACGTGCCGCAGAACGCCGTCACGGCCTTCATCGGTCCGTCCGGTTGCGGCAAGTCGACGGTGCTGCGCTGCTTCAACCGGATGAACGACACGATCGACATCGCCCGGGTCGGGGGCAGGATCGAGCTCGATGGTCGGGATATCTACGACGAGGACCTCGACGTCGTGGAACTGCGCGCCCGCGTGGGCATGGTGTTCCAGAAGCCGAACCCGTTCCCGAAATCGATCTACGAGAACATCGCTTACGGCCCCCGCATCCATGGTATTGCCCGTGCAGGCGCGGAGATGGACGAGATCGTCTTCTCCAGCCTGCGCCGCGCCGGCCTTTATGAGGAGGTCAAGGACCGTTTGCAGGAGCCTGGCACCGGCCTCTCCGGCGGTCAGCAGCAGCGGCTGTGCATTGCCCGCGCGATCGCTACGCAGCCGGACGTCATTCTGATGGACGAGCCCTGCTCGGCGCTCGATCCGATTGCGACGGCCAAGGTCGAGGAACTCATCGACGAGCTGCGGGAAAACTACACCATCGTTATCGTCACGCATTCCATGCAGCAGGCCGCACGTGTGAGCCAGAAAACCTGCTTCTTCCACCTAGGACACATGGTGGAGGAGGGGCCGACGGACCAGATCTTCACAAACCCCAAGGATCGGCGCACGCAGGACTACATCACCGGTCGGTTCGGCTGACGGGGAGGAAGAGGATCATGAACGGACATACCGTCAAGGCTTTCGAGGAGGAGCTTCGCTCCCTCTCCGACCGCGTGCTTCACATGGGCGGGTTGGCCGAGCACATGCTGGCCGATAGCATCCGCGCGCTCGACACGCAGGACGTGGAACTTGCCGCCCGCATCATCGCGGAAGACGCGCGGGTGGATGCGATCGAAGCCGAGATCGAGGAATCCGCCGTCCTCGTCATCGCCCGGCGCCAGCCCGTCGCGGTCGATCTGCGGGCCGTCATCTCGTCGATGCGGATCGCGCACGACATCGAACGGATCGGCGACCTCGCCAAGAACATCTCCAAGCGGGTGACCGCGATCGGCGACGACAGGACATCGCTCCGCCTCTCGTCCGGCCTCAAGCACATGGTCGAGCTGACCCTCGCTCAGATCAAGGACGCGCTCGACGCCTATGTCGAGCAGGACGCTGAAAAGGCCATGCGCGTACGGGGCAACGACGACGCGATCGACGCGCTCTACACAGCGCTCTTCCGCGAGTTGCTGACGTACATGATGGAGGATCCGCGCAATATCAGCCCCTGCACGCACCTGCTCTTCTGCGCCAAGAACATCGAGCGGGTGGGCGACCACGCGACGAATATCGCGGAAACGGTCTATTACCTCGTCAGCGGAGACAACCTGCGCGACGAGCGTCCGATGGACGATCAGACCATGACGCCGGACGCAGCTTGAGCGGGGAGGGGACGAACATGCCGACCTCCGTCCTCATCGTCGAAGACGAAGAATCGCTCGGCGTCCTGTTGCGCTACAATCTGGAGGCCGAGGGCTACGAAGTCGATCTTATAGAGCGCGGGGACGAGGCCGAGATCGCGCTGAAGGAGCGTCAGCCCGACCTCCTGCTCCTCGACTGGATGCTACCCGGCCTCTCCGGCATCGAACTCTGCCGCCGACTTCGCAACCGGCCTGAAACTCGGGAGATGCCGATCATCATGCTGACGGCGCGGGGTGAGGAGAGCGAGCGGCTGCGCGGCTTTTCGACGGGCGCCGACGACTACGTCGTCAAGCCGTTCTCGATCCCGGAGCTGATGGCCCGCACGCGGTCGCTGCTGCGGCGTGCGCGGCCGGAACTGGCGACAACGGTCCTCAAGGCGGGCGACCTCGAACTCGACCGCGAGACCTATCGCGTGCGCCGGGCGGGCAGCGAACTCCACCTCGGCCCGACGGAGTTCAAGCTGCTCGAATTTCTGCTGGAAAGCCCCGGCCGCGTCTTCAGCCGCGAGAAGCTGCTAGACGGCGTCTGGGGTCACGATGTCTACGTGGACGAGAGGACCGTCGACGTCCACGTCGGCCGGCTCCGGAAGGCCCTCAACCAGGGCGATCTTCCAGACCCGATCCGAACCGTGCGCGGCGCTGGCTATGCCTTCGACGAAACGTTCCTTGCCGGCACCTGAGGTCTTCAGCGGCGGCGACGCGCCTCGACTGGCTGGAAGGCGACTTTGGCGTGGTCCGAGCAATAGACGTCACCGATGGGGCTATGTGCCCCGCAGAAATGGAAACCGGCTTTCGTCGGGTCGCCGAACGGCCAGCGGCACGTCTGCTCGGTCAGTTCGAGAATCCCTATCGTGCCACGGTCCGGCGCTGTCGGGACCACGATCTGCTCGACCTGCGTCCTCTCCGGCTGCGTCGGCGATGAAGTGGTCGAGGGTACGACGACGGGGTCGGGCGCGGGCGCTGTCGGGACTTCGATCTTTTGCGCTTCGCCGGCGGCCTTGGCCTCGCGTGCTTCCGAGAGCGACGTCACGCTGGCCGGCGCTGCGTCCGGCTTCGCTTCGGCCACCGCGGGCGGCTTCGATGTGACCTGCTGTCCGGGACGGTGGTTGCCGGCCTTGACGCGGGACTTGTCGGACAGACCGAGACGATGGACCTTGCCGATGACCGCGTTTCGCGTGACACCGCCCAATTGGGTCGCGATCTGGCTGGCGCTCAGTCCATCGCTCCAGAGCTGCTGAAGCAATGTGATCCGCTCGTCGGTCCAACTCATACAAAATCTCCAAGCCATGACGATGCGACCGCCTGGGGTCGGCGTCCGGGTAAGGCGGAGACTAGAGGATCGGGAAGGGGTGAGTCCCGTATGGGCCTCAAATGATTCGCCTTCTCAACAGGAAATGCGAACAAATGGTTAAGATCGGCCGGTCCGCCGCGACGGCATTGTAACGATTTCTCGCTCGGCAGCTAGCGAAAATGCTTGGAAAGCTTGAGGGTCTGCGCCTGATAGTTCGATCCGAGCCCTGTGCCATAGAGAGCGTTCGGTATCTCGGCCATCCGTTCGTAGACGAGCCGGCAGACCGCTTGTCCGTGATGAAGAACGAAGGGAACGTCGCGGCTGCGGACTTCGAGCACCGCGCGGCTGCCCGTGCCACCGGCCTCCGGATCGCCGAAACCGGGGTCGAAGAAGCCTGCGTAATGGACCCGAAACTCGCCGACGAGCGGGTCGACCGGTACCATCTCGGCGGCGTGGTCCTTAGGCACCGTGACCGCCTCGCGCGAGGAAAGGATGTAGAACTCGAACGGATCGAGCACGATGCTGCCATCCCGCGCGTGGATGCGCTCCCAAAACTCATCCCAGGGCTGCGCACCCTTGAGATCGACGTCGATGACGCCGCCATAGCGACGGGCGCGATATCCGACCGGGCGATCGGCCGCGCCGAGATCGACGCTGAGTTCGAGGCCGCCCCGTATGCTGGCCTCTCCATCGACAAGGGGGGAGTCGGCGTGGAGACTGGCCGTCTCCTTGTCGTCTAGGACGACCTGACCTGCCCCGATGCGCATTTGCGCAAGCCGTGAACCGGTCCGGACGAGGATCGGGAAGGTGCGCGGACTGATCTCCAGATAGATCGGCCCGCTATAGCCGGCCTCAACCGTGTCGAACCGCGCGCCCCGGTCGGTGATTGCGCGAACGAAGACGTCGAGGCGGCCGGTGCTGCTCTTCGGGTTGATCCGCCCGTGGAGTTCGGCCGGTAGCGAAACCCGCTCCTGCAGCGGAACGATGTAAACGCAGCCCGTTTCTAGAACCGCGCCCTCGCGAAGGTCGAGCGCGTGCATCGAAACGTCGGCGAGCCGCTTTTCGATGGCGTGAGGGCCTGGCAGGAAGCTCGCGCGCACGCGGTAGGCGACGGCGCCCAATCTGAGATCGAGGCTCGCCGGCTGCACCTGGCCATCGGCCACCGCGCGGTCTGCCGCGATGACGCCCTCCGAGAGAAGGCGTTCGAGCTGATGATCGGGCAAAAGCCCCTGTTGCGCCGGACGTGTCATTCGCCCATCAATCGCAGCACGCGGTTAAGCCTTTCTTCCCGTGCACCTGAGACCGGCCCTACGTGATCGATTTTCGACCTATCGCCCTCATCATCGGCACGCTGCTGATGACGCTCGGCGGCACGATGACGATTCCCGCGCTCTTCGACCTCGCGGCCGGCAGCCCGGACTGGATCGTCTTCACCAGCTCGGCGCTCGTAACGACCTTTGTCGGGATGGTGCTCTGGGCGGCGTCGCGCGGACGGGCTGGCCAACTCTCCCTGCGCGGGGCTTTCGTGATGACGGTGCTGACCTGGATCGCACTGTCCGTGTTCGGTGCGCTGCCGATCTACTGGGCCGGTTTGCCGGGTGTGACGGTCACGGACGCGCTCTTCGAGTCCGTCTCGGGCCTCACCACGACCGGCGCGACCGTTCTGATCGGGCTCGATGGACTGCCGCCCGGCGTCCTTCTCTGGCGCTCGTTGCTGCAATGGTTGGGCGGGCTCGGTATCGTAGTGATGGCAATCGCCGTGCTGCCGATGCTTAAGGTCGGCGGCATGCAGCTATTCAAGGCGGAGGCCTTCGACACGCCCGAGAAGATCCTGCCGCGCGCCACGCAGATCTCGGGGCAGATGACGCTCATCTACATCATGCTTACCTTCGTCTGCGCGGGGGCATACACGGTCGCGGGGATGGACGGCTTCGATGCCATCAATCACGCTATGACGACGGTGGCGACGGGTGGAATGTCCACGAGGGACGCGTCGATCGGGTATTTCGGAAGTCCGTCGATCGAGTTGGTGGCAATCACCTTCATGATCCTCGGATCGTTGCCGTTCCTCCTCTATCTCAAGATCGTGCAGACGGGTCAGATGGGCGGGCTTTTCAACGACGACCAGGTCCACGCCTTCTTCGGCATCCTGATCTGCTTCGCTCTCGCGGCCTGGGCCTATCAGGTGCTCGCGCTTGACGCGGTCGGGTTCACTCCGGCGCGAGAGGCGCTCTTCAACGTGACCTCGATCATGACGGGCACGGGCTATGCGACGGCGAACTACAGCGCCTGGGGCGCGTTCTCGGTCTGGCTCTTTTTCACGCTCACCTTTGTCGGGGGATGCGCCGGGTCCACAAGCTGCGGCATGAAGGTGTTTCGTTTTCAGGTCATCGTCGCGAACATTCGGCGGCATCTCGCGCAGACGCTATCGCCTAATCAGATCGTGGTGCAGCGGTTCAACGGACGGCGGATCCAGGATGGCGTCTATGCCGCCGTCATGAACTTCTTCTTCCTCTACATGCTTGTCTTCATCGTCGTCGCGGCGCTCCTCAGCATGATGGGGCTGAATGCCATCACGGCTCTTTCGGCTTCCGCGACCGCGATCTCCAATGTCGGCCCCGGCCTCGGTGAGATCATCGGCCCGGCAGGAAACTTCGCGGCGCTGCCCGATGCGGCCAAATGGGTTCTAAGCGCGGCCATGCTAGTCGGCCGGTTGGAACTCCTCACCGTTCTCGTCCTATTCGTTCCGCAGTTCTGGCGGGGCTGAGCCGAAGCCGAGCCAGCGCCATGTGCCGCCGACGACGCGTACGATATCGCCGCCAATGCAGACGAAGGCCGGAACGAGGAAGAGGACGAAGAGGGTCGCGACCGCCAACCCGAAGACGAGCGTCAGAGCCATCGGAATGAGGAACTGGGCCTGCAGGCTCTTCTCGAAGAGGAGGGGCGAGAGGCCCGCGACTGTCGTCAGCGAGGTCAACACGACCGCGCGCAACCGATCCTGCGAGGCGCCGATGCTGGCGGTGTAGAGATCTTCCCCGTTCTCGCGGCGATCCTGATAGCGCTCGACGAGGATGATGCTGTCGTTCACGAGGATGCCGGACAGGCCGAGGAGCCCCATAAGGCTTAGGATCGTCAGCGGGAACCCCATGAGCCAGTGCCCGAATATCGCGCCGACGATGCCGAAGGGGATGATGAGCATGACTGCTAGTGGCCGACCGTAGGACCCGAATATCCACGCCAGAATGATGTAGATGAGTCCAAGCGCGATCACGACGCCGACCCGTAGGTCGGCAAAAGCCTCGCGCCGCTCCTCGTCGCGCCCCGAGAAGCTGTAGTCGATGCCGTACTTGGCGGCGATGCGGGGCATCAGTCCGTCGTCGAGCGCGGCGACGACCTTCTCCGTCGTCGTGATGTCCGCATTGAGGTCTGCGGTCACGCTGACGGCGGTAACGCCGCCGCGGCGCTGGATGACGAGAAAGCCGCGGCGCTCGCGCAGGTCGACGATCTCGGGTAGGGCGACGTCCTCGCCGGACGGCGCGCGCAGGACGAGCGCGTAGAGCGAAGCAAGGCCGGAGCCGCGCTGCGCGAGATCGACCCGGATCGTCACCTCCTCCTCGCCATCGGCGAAGCGGCGGGCGATGCGGCCCTCGAAGGCGTCGCGCACCTGCTGCCCGACGGTTTCGGTCGTGAAGCCCAAGGCGGCGCCGCGGGGCGTCAGTTCGAGCACGAGTTCCGGCTTGCCGAACGGCAGGTCGTCGTCGGCGGCGGACACGCCTTCGATCGTCTCGATGGCATCGCGAACCTCGAGCGCGGCTTCCTTGAGAACGGCGGTGGAAGCGCCGGTCAGGCGAATGTCCACATCACGTCCCGGAGGGCCGCTTCGATTGCCGGCGATGGCGACGCGCTCGACGCCCGGAATGTCCGGGATCGCCTTGCGCCACGCGCTGCTGAAATCGCGCGTGAGGATGTCTCGGTCCTCGGCCTGCGTCAGTTGCACGGACAGGCGCGCGAGATTGTCACCCGTCGCGCGGCCGGAACGTCCGAGCTCGGTGAAGACGTTGACGACGAGGGGGGCGTCCGGCGAGAGGGCGGTCTCGGTGTCGAAGAGCGCCGCCTCTATGACGCCAAGCGCGGCAATGGCGTCGGCCTCTGGCGTTCCGGCTGCGAAAGTGACGTTGGCGGTGATGCTTTCCGGCTCGGGGGAGGGGAAGAACTGGAAGCCGACCCGCCCCGACATCAGGAACCCCGCCGCGACGATCAACGACGCGGCGGCCAGCGCGACGGTGGTGTAGCGCCAGCGCACCGCGAGTGTCGCGGCCTTTCGGAACGGCCCGTCCCTGAAGGCACCGAAGCCCCGATCGAAGGTCCGCCGAAAGCGGTTCGGACCCTTGGCCGGACCCACATGGCGAAGGTGGCCGGGGAGGACGAGGAAGCATTCGACGAGGCTCGCTGTCAGGACGGCGAGCACCACCAAAGGCAACGACGCCATGATCTGCCCGATCGTGCCGCTGATGAAGAGAAGCGGCAGGAACGCGGCCTGCGTGGTCAGCGTCGCGGCGACGACGGGAAAGAGCATCGTCCCGGCCCCTCGCTCGGCGGCCAGCAGTGGATCGTCCCCGGCCGCCAGGCGTGTCGCGGTGTGCTCCCCGACCACGATCGCATCGTCAACGATGATGCCGAGCGTCATGATCATCGCGAAGAGCGAGATCATGTTGATGCTCGATCCTGTCATCGCCATCACGCCCAGCGTCGCGATCATCGCGACGGGTATCCCGACCGCCACCCAGAAGGCAATGCGCGCGCTCAAGAACACGAAGAGAATGACCAGCACCAGAACGAGGCCCTGAATGCCATTATTCGTCAGCAAGGCGATGCGCTCGACCAAGCTGTCCGCGCGCACGTCGTAGACCTGGACGATCAGGCTTTCAGGCAGCGTGGGCAGCAGTTCGTCGAGCGTTTCCTGCAGCGTGTTGGCGGTTTCCAAGGTGTCCGCCGAGGCCGCGCGTTGAACTGTCAACTGAATGGCGCGGCGTCCGCCGGTGAAGCCCTGCGGTTCGTCGTCATAGGCGGTCACGACATCGGCGACGTCGCCGATCCGCACACGCTCGCCGGTGGACAGTGCCCGAATATCGATCTCCTCGATGCGCCGCGCGTCGATCTCAGGGCTGAGCGTGCGCAGCTGGCGGGTGACGGTACCGTCGAGCGTGCCAGACGGCGCGTCCTGCGTCTGCTCGCGAATGCGACCCGCCATTTCCTGTAAGGTGAGGTCCAGACGGGACAGCGCGGATTGCTGAGTGGTGACGACGATCTCGCGATCGCGCAGCCCGGTAAAGGTCACCGTATCGATGCCCGCGTCGAGGAGAGTGGTGCGGATGCGGCGCGCGTAGCTCTTGAGCGCTTCCTCCTCGAACGGTCCCGCGATCATGATGTTGGCCACCGTCTCGCGCCACGCGCGCAGGCTGGCTTTCACATCGTCCGCGCTTTCCGGCAGCGTGGTGACTGTGTCGATCGCGCTCTCGACGTCGCGCAGCGCCGTCTGCATGTCGGCGTCGGACGCGAATTCGAGAACGATGGTGGCGGAGCCTTCCCGGGCGTAGCTGTCGATATTGTCGAGCTGATCGAGATCGCGCAGCGCGGGCTCGAGCGATTCGAGAATGCTGTCCTCGACATCCTCCGCGCTTGCACCCGACCAAGGCACCGAGACGGTGATGCGATTGGTCTCGATTGTCGGGAAGAACTGCGTATTGAGCTGTGTCAGCCCGAAGAGCCCAAAGAGGATCATCAGGCCCATGACGAGGTTCGCCGCCGTCGGGTGACGGACGACGAAGCCGACGAGGCCGTTGCCGGACTTTCGCGCCATCTACCGGCTTTCGTCCGCGTTGGCGCCGGCACGATCGCGGGTCTGCGGACGGCCTTCGCCGCGCGGCGCGCCTTCAACGGGCGGGCCTTCTGAAACCTGGCCGGCGGCGCCGGGAGGCTGCTCGCCGCGCTCGCCCTCGTCCTCTTCCTCGGGATTTACGGGCGCGTTTACGTCGCGGACGAGAACGCCGTCACCGGCCTCCGTCATCCGGCTCGTCATCAGCGCGGCCCCGGTCTCGACGTCGCTGGCGACGAGGAAGCCCTCCTCGACCGAGGCCACCACGGTCACCTCGTGGCCGACCAGGCGCTCATCCGCCACGGTATAGATCTTCCGCCCGTCATAGAGCGCGGCTTCTGGAACGAGGAGCACGTCCTCGTAGGTCATGTCCGGAACGGCGACCTCGAGGAAGGCACCCGGCCGTAAGGACGGGTCAGCGTCGCGAACCTTGGCGTAGACGTCCACACCCCCGCGCTCGGCCGCGATGTCCGCGCCGACGCGCACGATCTCGCCCTCCGCGAAGCGGACGTCCCGCCCGAGCCGCCAACTGATCGAGACGGGATGCCCGATGATGTCGCCCTGGCTCAAGAGTCGGCCGTAGAGCGCATCCGGCAGGGCGAAGCGGACTTCGAGCGATTGGGGGTCGTAGAGCACGGCGACGATGTCGTTCGCGTTGAGGAGCTTGCCGACCTCGGCGTTGGCCTCGCGCACGACGGCATTCACGGGCGCCTGAAGGGCGGTGCGGGACAGGTCGCGCTCGGCGACTTCGAGCAGCCAGTCCAGCCGTTCCACCTGTGCACGGGTCTGCTCAAGGCGCGCCATCTCGATCTCGACATTGGCGCGCCGCTGATCGACGGCCTGACTGCGAGTACTCAATTCCAAACGCTTGGTGTCGACCTGCGCCTGTGTGGCGCTGCCGCGCCGCAGCAACTCCTCGAAACGCGCCATGTCTTCCTGAACGACGGCCAACTGCTCTTCCGCCCGCTCAGACAAGGTCGTCTCGAGGGCGATGCGGCTCTCGACTTCTCGAATGCGGGCGCGGCCCTCGTCCCGGTTGGCGCGTGCCTGCACGACGGCGCCCTCGTAGTCGAACGGGTCGATGGCGAGCAGCGTCTCGCCCGCCGGGACGATGCCGCCGCTGACGAGGGCGGGATGGACCTCGACGACCTCGCCCGGCACCGGAGCGCGCAGCTCTACCGTCCGCGAAGCGACGAGCTCTCCAAAGAGCTCGATCTCGGGTGCGACATCCCGAAAGACGACGGGCTGCGTCGTGATCGGCGTGGCCTGCTCGCGGCGCTCGAAGCTGCGTCCGCCTTCCTCCCCGGACCGCATCGCCTGTAGGCCGATCACCGCGCCGCCGAGGATGACGGCGGGGAGGACCAGCTTCATCAAGAAGCCAAAGCCCCGGCCCGTCGCGTTGGCGAGACGGGAGACGGCCGATCCGTGTTCGCCCCCGTCGGCCATGGTCTAGGCGATCTCCTCGGATTGAAAGGCGTAGACAGTACCGCAGAATTCGCAGGTCGCCTCTACCGAGCCGTCCTCGACGATCTCGGCTTTGTCCTCATCGGAAAACGCCTGGATGGCCGCTCTCAGGCGGTCGCCGGAGCAATGGCAGCGGTCGATGACATCGACACCGTCGAACACCCGTACGCCGCGTTCGTGAAAGAGGCGATAGAGAAGCCGCTCCGAGGAGAGGCCTGGGTCGACGAGTTCGTGATCCTCGACCGTCTCGACGAGCGCGATCGCCTCCTCCCATGCTGGATCGTCCGCGCGCGCGTCGATCGAGCCGTCGCCCGGATCGAGATCGCGCGGCCGGCCGCCCTCGGAGGGAAGGTGCTGCACCATCAGACCGCCAGCACGCCACGAAGAAGTGCCCCCCCGCTCGATCGACTCGGCGACGGCGATCTTGAGCGCAGTCGGGATCTGCTCGGACTGCTGAAAATAGGTGTGCGCGGCGGCGATGAGGTCACCGTCCTCCAACGGAACGATGCCCTGATAGCGCTGCATATGCTCACCCTGATCGACCGTCAGCGCGAGGTAGCCCGAGCCGACGAGCCTTGCCATGTCGTCATCCGCCATCGCGACCTTATCGGCGTCGAAGCGAGCATAGCCGCGCAAATGATTCGGCGTCGTGAAGTCCGCGACGATCATGTCGACGGGCCCGTCGGTGTTCGTTTGAAGGATAAACCGGCCCTTGAACTTCATCGCCGTCCCGAGAAGGGCCGCCAGAACGACCGCGTGGCCGACCAGCCGCCGGACGGCCGGCGGATAGTCGTGCCGGGACAGGATCGCATCGAGCGCGGGGCCAAGGCGGACAGCGCGACCGCGCACGTCGAGAGCGTTGACCGCAAGCGGCAGGACGCGATCGTCTATCGCCTCCAGTTCGAATACGTTGGGCTCAGGCGCGGTCGATGCGCCGGTGGGGTAGGGTGTCTGTTCCATAGGCCCGCATGTAGGGTAGTGGCGCCCAACTTGCCACGCAGGGCCCTACGCGCCCACCACTTTCGTGTCGCACCCCGTAACGACGTGGGTCAGCCGGTTTCGCCTGTCATGCACCAGCGCAGGATGGCCTTCTGCGCGTGTAATCGGTTTTCGGCTTCGTCGAAGACCACGGATTGCGGCCCGTCGATCACCGCGTCGGTAACCTCCTCTCCGCGATGGGCGGGAAGACAATGGAGAAAGAGCGCGTCGGGCGCAGCCTCGGCCATCAGCGCCTCGTTCACCTGATAGGGCGCGAGGGTGTTGTGGCGCGCGGCGCCGTCCTCGCCCATCGACACCCAAGTGTCGGTCACGACGACGTCCGCATCAGCGACCGCCTCGGCGGGATCAGCAGTCAGAAGCACGTCGGCGCCGTCTGCCTTCGCGCGAGCGACGAGCGAAGCATCCGGCGACAAGGTTTCCGGCGCGCCGATAGCCATGCGATAGCCAAGCCGCGGCGCGCCCTCGAGGAAGGAGGCGAGCATGTTGTTGTGCGGACCGACCCAAGCGATCGTCTTGCCGGCCACGTCGCCCCGATGCTCCTCCACCGTCATGATGTCGGTCATGATCTGGCAGGGGTGGGAGGCCTGCGTCAGACCGTTGATCACCGGTACCGTCGCCGCCTCGGCCAAGGCGCGCAGCTCGTCATGGTCGAGCAGGCGGATCATGATCGCATCGACATAGCGAGAGAGGACGCGCGCCGTATCCTCGATCGTCTCGCCCCGACCCAACTGCATATCGGAGCCGGACAGCACGATCGTCTCGCCGCCCAGCTGGCGCATGCCGACGTCGAAGGACACACGCGTACGCGTCGAGGGTTGCTGGAAGATCATCGCGAGGACGCGCCCTTCGAGCGGACGCTCGCGATCACGGCCCATGCCGGTAACGTCGGCGCGGGCCGCCTTCGTGCGGCGCGCCCCGTCGAGAAGGCCGCGAAGCTCGGCGCCGGTAAAGTCCGCCAGGTCGAGGAAGTCCCTGTCGGCGCCGCTCATTCCGCCGCCTCTGCATGGGCGGAGAGATTGTCGAGCGCCGCCTCCAGGCGCCGTTCCGCCTCGTCCATATCCGCATCCTCGACGTTGAGCGGCGGCAGCAGGCGGACGACGTTTTCCGACGCGACCACCGCCAGCATCTTCTGGTTCCGCATCGCCGCCACGACATCTGCGCAGGGCACCCGGCATTCTAGACCAAGCAGAAGACCGTCGCCGCGCACATCCTTGAGGAGGTCGGGATGACGATCGACGAGCCCGGCCAGCTTCTGCTTCAGGCGAAGACCGCGTTGCCGGACCCCTTCCATGAAGCCGTCGTCCAGCATGATGTCGAGCACGGCGTTGCCGACGGCCATGGCGAGTGGGTTGCCGCCATAAGTCGTTCCGTGGCTGCCGGCCGTCATATGCTGCCCGACCTCGCGTGTCGTCAGGCAGGCCCCGAGCGGAAATCCTCCGCCTATACCCTTTGCGACGGCCATGATGTCTGGCGTGACGCCCACAGCCTCATGCGCGAAGAGGTGGCCGGACCGCCCCATGCCGCATTGGATCTCGTCAAAGATGAGCACGATGCCGCGCTCGTCGCAAAGCTCGCGCAGACCGCGCAGGCATTGCGCCGGCACGGGCCGTATGCCGCCTTCGCCCTGGATCGGCTCGACGATGATGCCCGCCGTCCGATCGGTGATCGCAGCTTTCAGAGCGTCGTGATCGCCGAACGGCACCTGATCGAACCCGTCCACCACTGGCCCGAAGCCCTCGGTATGCTTTGGATTTCCCCCCGCGGAGAGCGCGGCCATGGTCCGACCGTGGAACGCGCCCGAGACCGTCACAAGCCTGTAGCGCTCGGGCCGGCCTTGCCGATCCTGATACCGACGCGCGACCTTGATCGAAAGCTCGACGGCTTCGGCGCCGGAGTTCACGAAGAACGCATAGTCGGCGAACGTCGCCGCTATCAGCCTTTCGGCCAACCGTTCCTGACCCGAGATGCGGAACGCGTTCGACGTGTGCCAGAGCTTTTCGGCCTGCGTCTTCAGCGCCTCGACGAGCTTCGGGTGGGCATGGCCGAGCGCGTTCACCGCGATGCCCGACGCAAAGTCCAGATATCGCTCGCCCGCCTCGTCGTACAACCAGGCGCCTTCCCCGCGCTCGAAGGCAAGGTCGGCACGGTTGTAGGTCGGCAGCAAAGCAGGAGACACGGGGGCGGGAGACACGGCGCGGGCCCTTTCCAAACGAAAAAAACCGCC
Organism: uncultured Alphaproteobacteria bacterium; assembly: GCA_963799285.1. Classification (GTDB taxonomy): domain Bacteria; phylum Pseudomonadota; class Alphaproteobacteria; order Rhizobiales; family CAWCWK01; genus CAWCWK01. Next base: position 1,465,896 of record CAWCWK010000004.1, on the reverse strand, counting down.
TTTCGGGCGGTCCCGCGAGGTTTGCGGAAACCGGAACGCGCTGTCAATCCGAGACCCAGTCATCAGGGCCCGCTTGCCAACGTCCTTGCGAGACGGCCGACATCCCGCTACGCTTCAAGTCGCGCGGGTGTAGTTCAGTGGTAGAACGTCAGCTTCCCAAGCTGAATGTCGTCGGTTCGATCCCGATCACCCGCTCCAGAATTCCTTTCCAGGTTGCTCAGGGTTTATGGCGTGGACGCTGGCGTCTGCTTGCGTCGCGGCGGGTTTTGCCGTGGTCGGTCTTCGACCAGTGGTAGGGCCGGCGGAGGTATTCCGCCGTCGCGCCGCCCGCCGCGAGGGCGTGGAGAAGAACATAGAGCGGCATCAGGGGAACGAGCCAGCGCCTGCGCCCGTGTTCCGGCCCATCCGCAGCGGCGCGCCAGACCATGACGAGCATCGCGCCATGTCCGATCAGAATGGTGCCGAAGTTGATACCGGCGAGCCAGGTGTTGCCGATCGGCGGGCCGTAGAGGCCGAGGCCCCAGAAGACGAGTGCAGCGATCAGGATCGGGTGGGCCAGAGCCGAAAGAAATATGCCGCCCATGAGCAGCTGAAGTCCCACGAAGCCCCTCCAACCCGCTTGGCGAACGTAGAGCGCCGGGTTGCGCATCTGGACGATCCAGGTCTGCAGCCAGCCCTTGTACCAGCGTCTACGCTGGCTCATCCAGTTGGAAAGCGTGTTCGGGGCCTCTTCCCATGTGTCTGAGTCGAGTGTTTCCGTCCGGTAGCCATAGCGAATGAGGCGGAGGCCGAGATCGGCATCCTCGGTGACGTTGTAGGGGTCCCAGCCGCCGACCCGTTCGAGTGCGGAGCGCCGGATATGCGGCCTTATGTAGCAAAAGCACCAAGCTACGGGGCCGGTCCTACAGGAAAGGACCGCTCGCATGAGTGCGCATGATTGGAAGAAGGTCTTCGTTCTCGTCGGTATGGCTCAACTAACTTTCTGGTCCGATCTCGAAGCGAGACCAGGAGCGGGTATCATAGAAGCCGTTGGGGAGGTTCCCGATCCTGATAATTTCGTCGTTGGCTACCCAGAGCGGTGTCGCGATTTTCAGTTCCACGCAAAACCGCTCTTCACGGGACTCTCCTGGTTTGGAGAAGATGTCTTTGAAGCGGACATAGCCGAGCAGGAAGCATCGGACGGCGCCGGTAGCGACGCCATTGGAATCATGGTCGCCGAGGAAAAGGTAGTCCAAATTGATGTCCGTCCCAGCCCCTACCGCCGTCCCGTTGATGCTGTCTTCCTTGGGGAAGACGAACCGGGGGTAAAGGTCGGCCTCATTTGGGAGCAGAAGGATTTGGGATGCCTGTTGTTCCAAGAACGCAGGCGACTGGCCAGTGTTCTTCAGCCAAATCGTGATGCGTATTTGCTCAACGCGCGTTTTGTGCCGTGCGACCGGCGAAGCTTCGAACCGGTCAACACTGATATATGCCCGAACTTGAGCTTGGCCGATCTCCCTTGTTGCGGCGACGGTGTCCCGCGTGGCGACAGCGGCTTCACGCGTATAAGCCAAGGTGCGCCAGAGCATGACGACTCCGATGGCGGTCAAACCGGCCATGATCCACGTCGCAGCTACTATCGAGCGGGTGGACTCGGCCATACTCTCCTGGGCGGCGAGATCACGCCGGGCAAGCTCGCGCGCCTCCCTCTTGGCGCCTGCGTCGCCTTCCTGGGCTTCTTCGTCAGCGGCCGAGGCTGGGACCGCTCGGTCGCTAGCGAGCGGGGATATCGCTACAGATTGATCGGCGCCAGTGCCGGCTTCCTGGGCCTTTCGGTTGCGATTGAGGGCGTCGGCTTGGCTTTGAGTTTCCCACCGTTCCTGTTCTGGACCCTGCCGTTCTAGCGCGATCAAAACTTGAACCAGCGCGAAAGGCAGAACGCAGATTGCGAGGATTGGCCAAGCCTTAGCCCAGCCGGATTTCACGGGTACCTACGGCTTCGAGAACTTCAATCATGAACGCCGCCGTGAACTTGCCCCGGCTGATCTTGTTGCGCAGGTTCCGCTCGTCTTCCGTCACGCCGATTTCCGCCAGCTTCTCGGCTAGCTGCGCATAGGTCACGTTTTGCCGTGCCATCTCGCCTCGCACGATCCCTCGCGCTTTGGCCTCCCAATCCGTCCGTTCTGGCATCGCGCCCTCCTAGTGCTACGGTCCATGTAGCGCGAGGAATGGCATTTGTCATCATTTAGCGTGCATTTGCCCTTGACGCAGTGACGGTCTGTCATCATATAGAGTGCATAACGCACTACAGATGATGACAATGGCCCAGCACTTTCTCCTTTCCGCCGAAGCCCGCACGATCAGCCTCAAGGCGATCTGGCGCATGACGGACGATGCCGCCTGGGAACGCTTCAAGGCGATCCGTTGGGCCGCGACCGAAGGCCGTGCCGTTTGCCCGCGTTGCGAGTGCGCCGCGACCTACGAGATCACCACGCGCCGCAAGTGGAAGTGCCAGGCCTGCCATCACCAGTTCTCGGTCACGTCCGGCACGATCTTCGCCAGCCGCAAGCTGTCGTTTCAGGACATCCTCGCCGCCATCGCCATCTTCGCCAACGCCGTGAAGGGTATCAGCGCGTTGCAGCTTAGCCGCGACCTCTGCGTTCAATACAAGACGGCCTTCGTCATGGCGCACAAGCTGCGCGAGGCCCTTGGTGCGGAAGTCGCTTCGGCCGAATTGGACGGCGATGGCGCCGTTGAGGTCGATGGTATGTATACCGGCGGCGTCGTTCGTCCCGCGAACCGCAAGGCCGATCGCGTTGACCGTCGCCTTAAGCGTAACCAGTCGCCCCATCGCCGCGTCGTCGTCGCTCTTCGCCAGCGTGCCGGTCGCACGCTACCTTTCGTGACCCGCTCCGAAGACGAGGGCGTCGCCATCGTTCGTCGCCACGTCCGCCCCGGCATGGAGCTACACGCCGACGAAGCCACGCATTGGGACGCGCTGCACGCCACCCACAACGCGTTCCGCATCAATCACAGCGTCGAATATTCCAACGGCGATAGCTGCACGAACCAAGTCGAGAGCTTCTTTAGCCGCCTGCGCCGCGCTATCACTGGCCAGCATCACCACGTCTCGCCGCGCTACCTCGCGCAGTATGCGAACGAAGCGGCATGGCGCGAGGATCATCGTCGTCAGGACAACGGGACGCAGGTTGGCGCAATGCTCGGTCTATCGCTCGTGCATCCGGTTAGCCGGGCATGGGCGGGGTATTGGCAGCGGTAGCGTAGTGGATTATGCAACAGCGAAGCACCATTTAATGTGCAGTGGCGGAAACGAGTGCGCATCAAGTGCGTTGTGTAACGCCATATGAACGACACTAATAGCAGGCTGATACGATGGCGCTGGCATACAGGGATGCCGATGTGACGGACTATCATATCAGTGAGCATACGGGTCGGCGTGTTAATGACGCGCGAGTAAGATCACGGCTATTCGATATGCGCCGCATCCTTTCTAAGGGATTCACGTCTCACGAGGTCGATGCGATCATCAACATAATTCGCCCATACTGGGAAGCGGGTGAGCCGCTGGATGTCAACGCAGTTTCAGACCAGCTGCACGCTCGATCTTTCCCCAGAGACGAGGCCCAGCAACTTGCACGGATTTTCGCTCGGATGTAGTCACCCCAGTCATTGAGGTCTCCAATCGTCGCCTCAAGGAGGCATGATGGTGGCTGGCGACAGACGCTCCAAGCGAATAAATGCAGCGCAAGCACTCACAGATCACTTCGCATCTAGTGAGAAGATCCCGAACGTAAGCCATCGCGAGGCTTACCTGCATGATAAGATAGAAGAGGCAGTCAAAGATGTCTGCTCTAAAGACGGTCAGCGTGGTAATCACTTCTCGCAAGCTCAAATAGACTGCTTAATAGAGATTGCTTTTACTGTAGCGTATCAGGCTACGAACCCGAATGGAAAACGTGGATTGCGTTCCCGCCTATGGAGCGGGTGGCAGTCATGTACCTTCGCTGAGAAATGCACCATCGGATTAGGGGGCGTGGCGGCCACGCCTGTTGTAGTAGCTGGCCTAATTTCAATTTGGAGCCTCATAGCTCCAAAGGTCGAAGTTCAGTCCGCAGAGGGCTTGGGGGCGCCGCCTTCGATCATCGCCCCCGTTGACCTTGAATACCCTCTGTCGCTCCCGCTTCCCACAACCACTCCCCAGTGACGGCCTTAACCCGTCGCACCGCCCCATGCTTTTCGCACGCGACCTTGAGCGCCTTGGCCGTTCGCTTCACCGCGTCCGACAACAGCGCCCGGTCCCGCCCGTCCATCCCCTGTAGCGTCAGCATCTCTTGCGTGATGGCTCGTGTCGTCATCGGCTCCGTAGCGTCCCGCAGGATCGCGAAGACGGTTCGGGTGAGCTCTCCCCGTCCGAATAGGACGTGACGCTTCTGGCGCGGCATCTGCGCTTCTAGATCGCCATCATAGCCTAGCACGGCCAATGTCCGGTCCACCGCACCCACGTCGTTCTTGATTGCGGCGAGCCTATCGCGGATCGTCTCTGCCTCGCCTAGAAGATCGGCGCGCTTCGTCAGCAAGCCGCGAATGACGAGGTCGGGTTGCCCGCCGTAGCGGACGTTCGGGTCTATCGGTTCGGTCATGCACACGATATGGTGCTAAACCACTGCAATCGCTATGAATGTCTTGGTGCGTTTGCTACATAAGGCCGCGGATATGGTTCGACGTGCCGCCAAGGGGAAGCGGAAGCCCTAGCCGACTGAGGGCAGGAAGAAACCGGCGAAAGAGCGCTTCGTATTCAAGAGCGAAGAGCGCGGCGAGGGGACCGGCCGCGCCATTGTCCACCCGAAGCCTGGCCTGTACGCAGCCGACATCGTGGCCGGCTGCCTTCAGATAAGAGGCGGCTTTGCGAAGCTGGTCCCGGTCCGGCACGTCCTCGGCATCGTAGATCGTGACGAGTTCACCCCAGGCGCCGAGCATGCCGACGTTAAGGGCCTTCGGCTTCGTACGGGGTTCGGCGACGGCGATATCGACGATGCTAAACGTCGGAGGCAGCGAGATCTGGGCGAGCGCCGCTCGGGTTTCCTCGTCGTCCGCTTCGACAAGCAGCCGAATGTCAAGCTTCGGCGGCGGATAGTCGAGATCGGAAAGGTGACCGACAAGGTCCGCGAGAACGGCGGCTTCGCGGTGAACGGGAACGAGGACCGTGTAGGTTGGCAGGTCTCGCTCGGGAAGGAGGGGCGTCGGTCGATATGTCGGCGACTGCCACGCGGCGACGCGGAGGATGGCGAGCGACAGGAAGGCGATACACAGCAGCAAATTCGCGGCGACGCTCGGCCAAGGAAACATCGGCACGACGCCGAGGGCGGTAGTGAAGGCGCAGATGGCGAACCAGACGAGTTGCGGACCGGTGCGGCGATAGGCGGCCGAGAAATGCGGCCGCTCCGTCGCGAGCCGTGCCGTCTCGTGGCGCACGATATCGGGCCAGTAGGGGTTCAGCAGCTTTTGGAAGGCCGACGGAGTCGTATAGACAATGGTCTCGCAACCGATGGCCTCGTCGGTTGGTCGCTCGGGGGCCGGCATCAGCGCCAGGACGCCCCCATTCCGATTGGCGACCGTGACCGCCCGATGCCGTGCTCCAACGAGCGCAGCGTCTCGCCCTATGTCCGGCACCGGGTCACCGATGTGGAGGAAGGGCCGTTCGCGCCACGCGGCGTAGGCGCGCGCGAGCAGCGTCTCGTCCGCGATGCCGATAGACCGTGCAATGTCGACGGGCGGAACGTTCCAGCGGCGGGCGAGAGCGCCGACGAGGGCATGCGCGGGGTTCGGCGTCTCGATTTGTTCCCGCCGGCTGCGCACGCTAGACCTCCGTGGAGCCGCGACTGAAGGTGCGCGGAAACCGTCGGAGAGTCTAAGTCCTTGTCCGTTTATCTTAAGTTAGCGATATCGGCGTTTCTCCTCGTCGCGGTCTATGGGACCGGCGCGATCGCGCAGACCGAGGCGCCGCGACAGACTATCTTCATTCCCCGATACGATCAGCCGGCGCCGAACCGATCCGCCACGACCAATCGCCGCCTGATCCGCTTCCTGACGACGGAAGACTTCCCGCCGCTCAACTTCCGCGGGCCTTCTGGCGAGACGACCGGCTTCAACGTCGATCTCGCGCGCGCGCTGTGCGACATTCTCGATACGGCCTGTTCGATGCAGGCCGTACCCTGGAGCCAGTTGGAGCTGCGGCTCTCGGCGCGGAGCGGCGACGTGGCGATTGCCGGGCATAGGGTGGCCGGACGCGCGGGCGGATTGATCGAGACCTCGCCCTATCTCGCGAACCCGGCGCGGTTCGTCCGGCGCGCTGGCACGGCCGATCGGAGTTGGACGACGGTCGGCATCCTCGCGGGTTCGGCCCACGAGCGCTATCTCGCGACCTTCGCCCCGGACCTCTCGCTCAAGCCGTTCGAGACCTCGGACGCGCAATGGGCCGCGCTGGAGGGCGGAGAGGTCGACGCGATCTTCACAGACGCCATCACCGCGGCCGCCCGGTTATCCGCCGGAGAGAGTGCTTGCTGCGTGCTGTCTTCAGGGGCCTACACGGAGACGCGCTATTTCGGCGAAGGCCTGACGATGCTCCTGCGCTCCGACGACCGCGACCTCGTCGAAGCCTTGGAGGCGGCACTTACACGCGTGATAGACAGCGGCACCTTCGCAGAACTCTATCTACGCTATTTTCCGCTCGGCCTCTACTGACGGCGGTAGCGGGCGCGTGCCGCTCGCTCTATCGCCGTCGCAACCAGCCGATCGACGCCGAGCCGTTGGCGCAGCAGTTGAAGGTAGCGCATCTCTTCGGGGACGACGGCAAGGTCGGCCGCTGCTATGTCGACCGCGAGCGCATAGGCCGTCTCGCGCAGCGTCTCGGGCAGGGCCGATACGATGATGTCGAGAACGTCTTCCAGCCCGCCGGGACCTTGCAGGAGGGCCGCGCAGGCCTGGGATGTCGGGACCACGTCGTCGGACGAGAAACCCTCGAAGGCGGGAAGCGTCTCGACCAGACGACCTATCGTGCCGAGCTCCGCGTCCGCCATATCGCCGTCCACGGCGGATGCGGTGACCATCGCATAGATGAGGGCGGTCTGCGGCGTGGTCTGGGTCATCGGGTCTTTCCTGTAAAGCAAGGCGCTGTCGGCCATGCGAGATGACGTATGATAGCCGGCCGTGGCCCGCAACCGCGTTGACCCTCGCGTCGCTCGGCCATACGAAGCCGCCTGAGGACAGGATGAGAACCGATAATGACGACGCCACAGTCGACCAGTTTGTCGCGAAATAGTGATCGTGCGGACGCAGGCGCTTTGCGCGCGTTGGCCGGCCATGCGAAGGCTTGGCCGTTTGAGGAGGCGCGCAAGCTTCTCAAGCGGGTCGAGGACCGCCCGGCCGATCAGCCTGTTATCTTCGAGACCGGCTACGGTCCGTCCGGCCTGCCGCATATCGGGACCTTCGGCGAGGTTGCGCGAACGAGCATGGTGCGCCACGCCTTCACGCTTCTCTCGGATCGTCCAACCCGGCTGCTCTGCTTCTCCGACGACATGGACGGGTTCCGCAGGGTGCCTGAAAATCTGCCCAATCAGGAGATGCTGGCGGAGCACCTCGGCGAACCGCTCAGCCGCGTGCCGGATCCGTTCGGTAGCCATGAAAGCCTCGCCGCGCACAACAATGCGCAGCTTCGCCGGTTTCTCGATCGGTTCGGCTTCGAATACGAATTCCTCTCGTCGACCGAGTGCTACACGTCCGGTCGTTTCGACGACGCGCTCCTCAAGGTCCTCAAGGCCTACGACAAGGTGATGGCGGCCATCCTGCCGACCCTCGGACCCGACCGGCGGGCCACCTACAGCCCTTTCCTTCCTATCAGCCCTATCACCGGCCACGTCCTTCAAGTTCCCGTGCTGGATCGCGATGAGGCGGCCGGCACGATCACCTATGAGGAGCCGACGACGGGCGAACGCATCACCGCACCGGTCACGGGCGGACATTGCAAGCTACAATGGAAGCCCGATTGGGGAATGCGCTGGGCTGCGCTCGGCGTCGATTACGAAATGTACGGCAAGGACCTCATCGACTCGGTCAAGCTGTCGAGCCAGGTTTGCCGCGCCATCGGCGGCCGCCCCCCGGAGGGGTTCAACTACGAGCTGTTCCTCGACGAGGCCGGCGGAAAGATCTCGAAGTCGAAGGGGAACGGCCTAACGATCGACGAGTGGCTTCGCTACGGGCCTCCCGAAAGCCTTAGCCTCTTCATGTATCAGTCGCCGCGGAAGGCGAAGCGGCTCCATCTCGACGTGATTCCGAAGCATGTCGACGAGTATTTCGCGCACGCCGCGAGCTTCGACGCGGACGACCCGAAGCGGCTGAATAACCCGGCCTATCACATTCACGCCGGCCCTCCCGAGGAAGGCGCGCTTCCGGTCTCGTTCGCGATGCTGCTGAATCTCGTCTCGGCATCCAACGCCAGCGATGTCGGCGTTCTCTGGGGTTACATCGAGAGCTACGAACCGGGCACCACGGCGCAGACGCATCCGACGCTCGACCGCCTCGTCCATCACGCAATCGCGTATTTCGACGATTTCGTGAAGCCGAACAAGCGCTTCCGTGCGCCCGACCAGCGTGATCGCGCGGCTCTGGCCGATCTTGCCGACCGATTGCGCAAGCTCGACGAAGGCGCGGTAGGCGAGACCATCCAGAACGAGGTCTACGCGGTCGGCAAGGCACACCAGTACGAGCCGCTGCGCGCCTGGTTCCAGACCCTTTACGAGGTCCTTCTCGGCCAAGAGCAGGGTCCGCGCTTCGGCTCGTTCGTCGCGATATACGGCGTGCAGCGCACGCTGGATCTCATCGCCGCCGCGCTTGACGGCACGCTCCATCGGGAGACAGCTTGACGCTGCATTGCTCCCTACCGGCACGCTGCCTATAGTCCGCGAGATTTCCGGGATTCGGCCCCGCCCATCCAGACATTCTTCGAAAGACGTTCATGTTCATCACGCCTGCCTACGCCCAAGCTGCCGCGCCCGGCGGCAGCGATTTCCTGCTGCAGCTCGCGCCGCTGTTCGTCATCGTCGCGATTTTCTATTTTCTCTTCATTCGCCCGCAGCAGAAGCGGGTGAAGGCGCATCAGGAGATGGTGAAGAACTTGCGGCGCGGCGACACCGTCGTTACCAGCGGCGGTCTCATCGGCAAGGTCTACAAGGTCGTGGATGACACCGAACTGCAAATCGAGCTCGCCGAGGGTATTCGCGTCCGTGCCGTGCGTGGCACCATTTCGGAGGTTCGCGTAAAGGGTGAGCCCGTCGAGGCCAAGTAGGCGCTCGTAGCCTTTTCGCTTCGCGGTCATGCCGACCACATCGGCAAGGCCCGGGCTTGCGCGCGGCCACGCCGATACCCTAATGCGGGCTTGCCGTCCGCTCGAGATACGACATGCTGCATTTTGCCCAGTGGAAGATCGTCTCCATCGCCTTCGTAGCGGTGCTGGGCATCCTTCTGACGATCCCGAACTTCGTCTCGCGGGAAGATCCCGCTTGGTGGCCGGACGCATTGCCCAGCTCTCGCATGACGTTAGGTCTCGATCTTCAAGGCGGATCGCATCTTCTCTTCGAAGTCGATCAGGCCGCGTTGGTCGGCGAGATTTCGAACGATCTGCGCGAACAGATCCGAAGCGAGCTTCGTGAGGACCGAATCCGCTACGTCGATCTCGAAGCATTGCCGCAGGGCGCCCGCGTCACGATCCGCGACGATGAGCAGGTCGCGGCCGCCCAGGCCATTCTCGATGAAGTGCTCGGCGCCAACACCAGCCAGTCTTTTTCCCTTGGGGCGGTGGCGCCGGACGTGACGCTGGCGCAGGACTCGAACACGTTCACCCTGTCTCTGACCGAAGACGGTCTCGCGCGGCGTCTCGGTGCCGCCGTCGACCAGTCGATCGAGGTCATCCGCCGACGGATCGACGAGTTGGGCACGACCGAGCCGAGTATCCAGCGCCAGGGTCTCGACACGATCCTCGTCCAAGTGCCCGGTCTCGACGATCCCCAGCGTCTAAAGGACCTCATCGGCTCGACGGCGAAGATGACATTTCAACTCGTCGACGTATCGACGACGGCGGCGCAGGCGGGTGATCGTCCGCCGGTCGGCACAGACATCCTCCCCTCCGTCGATCCCGCCGAAAGCGCTTATGTCGTCGAGCAGCGGATCATGGTTTCGGGAGAGGATCTCGTTGATGCGCAGCAAGGTTATGACGCGCAAACCGGAGAGCCGGTCGTCAATTTTCGTTTCAACGCGTCCGGCGGCCGCCGCTTCGGCGAGGCGACCCGCCAGAACGTGGGCCGTCCCTTCGCGATCGTGCTCGACAACCAGGTCATCAGCGCGCCCGTCATCCAGACGGCCATCCTCGGCGGATCGGGCCAGATCAGCGGCAATTTCACGGCACCCGAGGCGAACGACCTGGCAGTTCTCCTGCGCTCGGGCGCGCTTCCCGCGCCGCTGAACATCCTCGAGGAACGCACCGTCGGTCCCGGGCTTGGCGCGGATTCGGTCGCGGCCGGCAGCACCGCCGCCATTATCGGCGCCCTCGGCGTTCTCTTCTTCATGGTGCTGGCCTATGGCCTGTTCGGCGTCTTCGCTAACATCGCGCTCGTCGTGAACGTCTGCCTTATCATCGCGACCCTCTCGGTCCTCGGCGCTACGCTCACGCTGCCCGGTATCGCTGGCATCGTGCTGACGATCGGCATGGCGGTCGACTCCAACGTCCTCATCTTCGAGCGAATACGGGAGGAGGTCAGGAACGGCCGGCAGGCGATCTCCGCGATCGACGTCGGTTTCAGCCGTGCGCTCGGCACGATCGTCGATGCGAATATCACGACGCTCATCGCGGCCGTCGTCCTCTTCTTCTTGGGTTCTGGGCCCGTCAGAGGATTTTCCGTTACGCTCGCCATCGGCATCCTGACGACAGTCTTCACGGCCTACACCGTCACCCGCCTTCTCGTCGCGCTTTGGGTGCGCCGCTCCCGCCCCCGCACCGTGCCGATCTGAGGACCAACCATGCTACTCAAACTGGTCCCCACCGACACGACGTTCCGTTTCATGCGCTGGCGCACGGTGTCGTTCCCGGTATCGCTGATCGCCGCCGTCGTGTCCCTTGGCCTCTTCTTCGCCGTCGGCCTCAATTACGGCATCGACTTCCGCGGCGGCACGCTGGTCGAGATAAAGACGGACGGTCCTGCGGAGGTCGATGAACTGCGGCGTTCGTTAAATGGTCTCGGTCTCGGCGACGTCGAGGTGCAGGAGTTCGGTGCGCCGGACGACGTTATGATACGCATCCAGCAGCAGGACGGTGGCGACGAGGCGCAGCAGGTCGCCCTGCAGCAGGTCCGCGAAACGCTGGGCGACAGCGTCGACTACCGCCGCGTCGAGGTCGTCGGACCGCGCGTGTCCGGCGAACTCGTGCAGAATGGCATCATCGGCGTCCTCACGGCGCTCTTCGGCGTTCTCATCTACATCTGGTTCCGGTTTGAATGGCATTTCGCCGTCGGCGCGATCATCGCGACGGTCCACGACGTCGTGCTGACCATCGGCATGTTCTCGATCCTCCAGCTCGATTTCGCGCTGGCGTCGATCGCTGCCATTCTTACCATCGTCGGCTACTCCCTAAACGACACCGTCGTCGTTTACGACCGCGTGCGCGAGAACCTACGACGCTACAAGAAGCGTCCGCTCGGCGAGCTGCTCGACCTTTCGATCAATCAGATGCTTTCACGCACGATCCTCACGTCAGTCACGACCCTGCTGGCCCTGTTCGCGCTCTATATCTTTGGTGGCGAGGTGCTGCGCTCCTTCGTCTTCGCCATGATCTGGGGCGTCGTGGTCGGCACGTATTCGTCGATCTTCATTGCCGCGCCGATCCTGATGTGGCTCGGGCTACGGACGTCGGACGTTCGCCGTCCCGGTGAGCCCATCGAAGATGGCGCCGACGACGGTGCGACGGCGGCCGGGTGATGGTCCTGGACGCGCATTTCCCCGAGCCTGCCCAGATCGATGCCTATGGCAATGGCGGGTTTCGCTTCGCGGACATGTCACACAAAGGGTCCATCCTCGTATTGCCAACCGGCGTTCATGGCTGGACGGCGACGGCGGCCGACGACCTGACGGTGGACGATCTTGCCGCCGCGCTCGACCAGAAGGACGCTTTGGAGTTCCTGATCGTCGGCACGGGCGCGACGGCGCATCCGCTCTTCGCGCTCAAGCGGGAGATGCGGGAGCGGGGGCTTCGCATCGAGGCCATGACGACCGGTGCCGCGGCCCGCACATTCAATGTCCTCCTCGCAGAGGCACGCAAGGTCGGCGCGGCGCTCCTTGCAGTCGCGTGAGATGAGCGACTACGCCGGCATAATCCGCCAAGCCGCACCTGATCGATATTTCTCCGCCCTCTACGCATCGGCCGACGCCCGCTCCGACCTCTTCGCGCTCTACGCCTTCGACGCCGAGATCGCGGGGATACGGTCGAAGGTCAGCACGGCCATGCTGGGCGAGGTGCGGCTGCAATGGTGGCGAGATGCGCTGGCGAACGGCCAGCCGCAGGGCAATCCGCTCGCGACCGACATCATCAGCCTGATGGGCCGGCGGCAACTGCCGATACAAGCCTTGCTTGACCTTCTCGATGCAAGGATATTCGACCTCTACGACGATCCGTTCCCAACGGCGAACGACCTCGAAGGTTATGCCGGCGAGACGCGTGGGCGCATTCTCTCTCTCGCGAGCGCGATCCTCGCGCCCGACTTGCCACAGACCGGCCCCGCGGCCGACGCGGCCGGCCATGGAGGGGTGGCGCTTCTCCTTCGCGACGCCCTCTTCGACTTCGATGCGAATGCCGCGACCGGGCAGGTGTTTCTCCCGGGCGATCTCAGCGCACGATTGAGCGAGGAGGCGACCTCCGACGCGGGTTTCGACGCCGTGGCCGGGGAGTTGCGGGAGCGGGCGCTCGCCCATATCGGCGCCTTCCTGTTAGCCGCCGAGGCTATCCCCGCTGCGGCGCGACCAGCCTTCATGCCCGTAGCGCTCGCGCAGCTCGATCTCACCCATGGCGGCGGTAACGCCCGAACACATGCGCCGCTCTGGCGACGGCTTTGGGCCCTTCGGAAGATTGCCAAGAGGGGTTTCGCTCCGTGACGTTCTCCGTGCAACGCCTCGAAGTCTATCCGATCAAGGGAGCGAGGGGGAATGCCCTCTCGCGCGCGTCGGTGGAGGCTCGTGGGCCTGCCGGGGACCGCCGCTGGATGGTGGTCGATGAGGACGGTCGGTTCCTGACCCAGCGCGAACTGCCCGCACTTGCGAGGCTGGCAGTTCAGGAAACGGCCGGCGGGCTATCGCTCGAGCATGACGGGTCGCGCCATCACGTGAAGGTCCCGGATGGCGGAGCGCGCCGCGTCGTTCAGGTCTGGAAATCGGCGGTCGACGCCGCCTTGGCGGACGGAGAGGCGAGCCGATACCTGAGCGATAGCCTCGGGGTAACCGTCCATCTCGTCTACATGGACGGAGCTGCCACCCGGACGGTGAGCGCAGAATGGGCCGGCGACGATGCGCCTGTCAGCTTCGCGGACGGCTTCCCGATTCTCATCGCGACACGCGCTTCGCTCGATGATCTGAATGCGCGGATCGCGGCCGCTGGCGGCGCGGCGCTCCCCATGGAGCGTTTTCGACCAAACGTCGTCATCGAAGGAACGGCGCCCTGGGAGGACGATGCGTGGGCGCGGATACGGATAGGGTCCGTCGTCCTCGACATCAACAAACCCTGCGTGCGTTGCGTCGTCACGACGACGGATCAGGCGACGGGCGAGCGGCCCTCCGACGAACCTTTGCGAACGCTCGCCACCTTCCGCCGCTCGAAGGACAAACGGACGCCAGGCGTGCTCTTCGGCTGGAATGCCGTACCGCGCACGATGGGTGAAGTCGCCGTCGGTGACGAGGTCGAGATACTGAAGACACGAGATCCCTGGCCGGTCGGCTGACGGTCAGAGCGGCTTGCGGTACTGCACGAAATCCGCGACGTCCGCGATCGTGTCGTAAAGCGCTCGTGCGGTGTCGTTGCCGGTTTGCGTCGACCAATAGAGCCGGCTGGCGCCCATTTCGCTCGCCGTACGCTGCACGAATGCGAGGAGGGCGCGACCCGCCCCGCGTCCGCGAGCCTCCGGAACCGTGAACAGGTCTTCGAGGTAGACGTAACCCATCGGAGCCCAGGTCGAGCGCTGGACATGGTAGTGGGCGATGCCGAGCAGCCCGCCGTCGGCAAAGGCGCCGAGCGCGGTCATCGGCTCGAGCACATCGTGAAAGCGCGCCCAGGTGACGGCCGTCACGGCATCAGGAACGCTGGCCTCGTAGAACGTCAGATAGCCCTGCCAGAGCGGCAACCAGGCCTCGTATTCGTCCCGCCGTAGCGGACGGACGTCGATCGCCGTCATTCGGCGGCCTCGGCATAGGGCGAGAGCCATGTCTGCAGATCGGCGAGGGCGCGGCGCGTCATCGCACGCTTGCGCGCCTTACCGCGCTCCTTGCCCTTGAGGCGCCGGCCATCGTCCGCCTTCATGGGCGTCGGGATCGGCGGGAAGAGGCCGAAGTTCACGTTCATGGGCTGGAAGCTGCCCTTGCCTTCCACGAGGTGGCCGCCGGTAATGTGCGCGACGAGCGCGCCGAGCGCCGTCGTCTCGGGTGGTAGCTGCGGCCTCGCGCCGAAGCGCTCCGCTGCTGCGAAGCGGCCTGTGAGAAGACCGGTGGCCGCGCTTTCGAGATAGCCCTCTACGCCGGTGATCTGACCGGCAAAGCGCAGATCGGGCCGTGCCTTCATGCGCAACGTGCCGTCCAGCAGCTTCGGTGAATTGAGAAAGGTGTTGCGGTGCAGGCCGCCGAGCCGAGCGAACTCCGCGTTTTCGAGGCCCGGGATCAGGCGCAGGACCTTGGCCTGATCGCCATAGCGCAGCTTCGTCTGGAAACCGACCATGTTGAAAAGCGTGCCGAGCGCATTGTCTTGGCGCAGCTGGACGATGGCGTGGCATTTAACCGTCGGGTCGTGCGGATTGGTGAGACCCACGGGCTTCATCGGTCCGTGGCGCAGCGTCTCGCGGCCTCGGCGCGCCATTTCCTCAATCGGTAGGCAGCCGTCGAAATACGGCGTGTCCGCCTCCCACTCCTTGAAGGCGACCGTGTCGGCCTCGATCAATGCGTCGAGAAAGGCGTTGTACTGCGCCTCGTCCATCGGAAGGTTGAGGTAGTCCGCGCCTGAGCCGCCCGGCCCCGCCTTGTCGTAACGCGACTGAAACCATGCAACGCCCATATCGACGCTCTCGCGATAGACGATGGGCGCGATGGCGTCGAAGAAGGCAAGCTCATCTTCGCCAGTCAGAAGCCTGCAGGGCCTTGCTGAGGGCCGGGGAGGTGAGGGGTCCGGTCGCGACGATCGCGCCGCCCCACTCCTCGGGCGGCAGACCGGCGACCTCTTCGCGAACGATCGTGACTTTGGGGTGCGCTTCGAGTGCGGCCGTGACTGCGGCGGAGAAGCCGTCTCGGTCGACCGCGAGCGCGCCGCCCGCGGGCACCTGGTGCGCGTCGGCCTCTCGGAGGATCAGCGAGTCGCAGCGCCGCATCTCCTCGTGCAGCAGGCCGACGGCGTTGTATTCCGCATCGTCGGAGCGGAAGGAATTGGAGCAGACCAGTTCCGCGAGGTTCCCCGTCTTGTGCGCGTCGGTTGGGCGGACGGGACGCATCTCGTGCAGGATCACCGGCACGCCGGCCTGTGCGGCCTGCCACGCCGCCTCCGACCCGGCCAGACCACCGCCGACGATGTGTAGAGGCTGTGTCATCAGAAGGCTCGACCTCCGCTAAGCGCGCATTCCAAGCGCCCGATGTAACGTCGATCGCGGCGCATTGCGACCCTCCAACCCCTTGCGCTGTGCAGCTAGCGCCGGTAGCTGCAACGAGACCCGCAATGGATATCCGCTCGCATAGGCGCACGCATGGCTGACGACCTCCGCAAGATCATCGTGGACGGCAAGGAGATCGAGGTCGATCCCAACATTACCGTCCTCCAGGCCTGTGAACAGGCGGGCGCCGAGATACCGCGCTTCTGCTATCACGAGCGCCTCTCGATCGCCGGCAATTGCCGCATGTGCCTGGTAGAAATCGTCGGCGCGCCGAAGCCGCTAGCGTCCTGCGCCGGAGCGGTGAAGGATCTGCGCCCCGGCCGCAACGGCGAGCCGCCGGAGATCAACACCAAGACGCCCTACGTCAAGAAGGCGCGCGAAGGGGTGATGGAGTTCCTGCTCATCAACCACCCGCTCGACTGCCCGATCTGCGACCAGGGCGGCGAGTGCGACCTGCAGGACCAGGCGATGTACTACGGCGTGGATACGTCGCGCTTCGCCGACAACAAGCGGGCCGTCGAGAACAAATATATCGGTCCGCTTGTCAAGACGATCATGACACGCTGCATCCACTGCACGCGCTGCATTCGCTTCGCGACGGAGGTCGCAGGCGTGCCTGAGCTCGGCGCAATCGGGCGCGGCGAGGACATGGAGATCACGACCTATCTGGAGTCGGCGCTTTCGTCCGAGCTTCAGGGCAACGCGGTCGACCTGTGCCCCGTCGGCGCCCTCACGCACCGTCCCTACGCCTTCAAGGCGCGGCCATGGGAGCAGAACCGCACGCAGGCCATCGACGTGATGGACGCGCTCGGCTCCAACATTCGCATCGACTCCCGTGGTCGTGAGGTGCTGCGCATCGTGGCGCGCACGCATGACGGCGTGAACGAGGAATGGATCAGCGACAAGACACGCTACGTCTGGGACGGGCTGAAGGCGCAGCGCCTAGACCGGCCCTATGTCCGCGTCGATGGACGGCTTCGGCCGACATCCTGGGCGGAGGCATTCACGGCCATTGCGGACAAGATCAAGGCGACGACACCCGATCGGATTGGCGCCATCGCAGGCGACCTCTGTGCCGCCGAGGACATGTTCGCCCTCAAGGCGCTTATGGATCGCCTCGGAGTGAAGAGCCTGGACTGCCGCCAGGACGGCGCGAAGCTGCATCCGGGCCACGGCCGGGCGAGCTACACGTTCAACGCGACCGTGGAAGGTATCGACGAGGCGGACGCCCTCCTCCTCCTCGGCAGCAATCCTCGCTGGGAAGCGCCGGTCCTCAACGCCCGCATACGCAAGCGTTGGCTGGAAAGCGGCCTGCCCGTGGCCTCGATCGGGACCGAGCAGCCGGATTTGACATATCCCTACGAGCATCTCGGCAACGGCGCGCAGACGCTTGCCGACATCGCGGCCGGCAATGGCGCCTTCTTCGAGACGCTGTCGAAGGCCGAGCGTCCGATGATCATCGTAGGGCAGGGGGCGCTGACACGGGCCGACGGCGAATCTGTTCTCGCCGCCGCCGCCGCATTGTCCAAGGCGGTCGGTGCGCTTTCGCCGGACGCCGACCCCGAATGGAACGGTTTCAACGTCCTCCACACCGCAGCATCGCGCGTGGCCGGTCTCGATCTCGGCCTCGTGCCGGGCGAGGGGGGACAGGACGTCTGGGAGATGATCCTCGCCGGCCGCGACCGGGAGCTCGACGTGCTCTTCCTGATGGCCGCCGACGAGATCGTACTCGACGGCATGGAAGACACCTTCGTCGTCTATCAGGGTAGCCATGGCGACCGGGGCGCACATCGCGCCGACGTCATCCTGCCCGCCGCGACTTATGCGGAGAAGTCCGGCACCTATGTGAACACGGAGGGCCGCGTCCAACTGGCCAACCGCGCCGCCTTCCCGCCCGGAGAGGCGCGTGAGGATTGGGCGATCCTGCGCGCCCTGTCGGACGTTCTCGGCAAGCGCCTGCCTTTCGATTCGTTGCAGCAGCTCCGGGCCGTCATGTATGAGGCGCATCCGCATCTTGGCGACGAGGACACCGTCCTTCTCAGCGATCCGGGCGAGATCGCGCGACTGGCCGACGTCTCTCAGGAGTTCGAGGACGCGCCCTTCGACACTGCGGTCAAGAACTTCTACCTGACCAACCCGATCGCACGTGCCTCCGGCGTGATGGCCGAGTTGAGTGCTCTTGCGAAGGCTCGCGCCGCCGCGAGCGAGGAACTGCAGGCGGCCGAGTAGGCCCGCCGGCCTTTCCCATTGCCGAGCGACAGACTAGACACGACACGAACGCCGACATCCGAGACCCCGCATGATCATCGTCTTTCAGGACTACGTCTGGCCCGTCCTGCTCATACTGGCGCAAAGCCTGCTGGTGCTGGTCTCACTGCTTATTGCGCTGGCCTTCATGCTTCTGGCCGACCGCAAGATCTGGGCGGCGGTGCAGATTCGGCGCGGACCGAATGTCGTGGGGCCCTTCGGTCTCTTCCAATCCTTCGCCGATCTCTTGAAGTTCGTCCTCAAGGAGCCGGTCATTCCGGCCGGCGCCAGCAAGGGCGTGTTCCTCCTTGCGCCGTTCATCTTCGCCGCACTGGCGATGATGGCTTGGGCGGTGATTCCGTTCGACTACGGCTGGGTGGTCGCCGACATCAATGTCGGCATCCTCTACCTCTTCGCCGTCTCCTCGCTGATGGTGTACGGCGTCATCATGGGCGGCTGGGCGTCGAACTCGAAATATCCCTTCCTCGGCGCGCTCCGCTCGACGGCGCAGATGATCTCCTACGAAGTCTCGATCGGCTTCGTCATCATCACCGTGCTGCTCTGCGCCGGATCGCTGAACCTCACCGACATCGTGATGAGCCAGGCCGGGCCGCTCGGTATGCTCCAATGGTACTGGCTGCCGCTCTTTCCGATGTTCATCGTCTTCTTCATTTCGGCATTGGCCGAGACGAACCGTCCGCCCTTCGATCTTCCGGAGGCCGAGTCGGAACTCGTCGCCGGCTACATGGTCGAATATTCCGCGACGCCCTACCTCCTCTTCATGCTCGGCGAGTACGTCGCCATCGTCCTGATGTGCTCGCTGACGGTCATCCTCTTTCTAGGCGGATGGTTGCCGCCGGTCCCGATCGCGCCCTTTACCTGGGTGCCCGGCATCATCTGGTTCCTGCTCAAGGTCGCCTTCGTCTTCTTCATGTTCGCCATGGTGAAGGCAATGGTGCCTCGCTACCGTTACGATCAGCTTATGCGGCTCGGATGGAAGGTCTTCCTCCCGATCTCGCTTGCAATGGTGGTCATCACGGCGGCCGTCGTTAAGTTGCTCGACATCGCCTGACGCGGCCCCGCACCGCATCGCCATCGGCGCGTCATCGCGCTACCCGACGCAAGACAGTCTCGATAGGGTTTGACAATGGCCACGCTCTCACTCGATAGCGCCGCGCGCAGCATCTTCCTTTGGGAGTTCGTGAAGAGCTTCGGCACGGCCATGCGCTATTTCTTCAAGCCGAAGCCGACGATCAACTATCCCTTCGAGCGCATGCCGAAGTCCGCGCGGTTCAGGGGAGAGCACGCCTTGCGGCGCTATCCCAACGGCGAGGAGCGTTGTATTGCCTGCAAGCTCTGCGAAGCGATCTGCCCCGCCCAGGCCATCACTATCGAGGCCGGCCCACGCCGCAACGACGGCACCCGGCGCACCGTGCGCTACGACATTGACATGGTGAAGTGCATCTATTGCGGCTATTGCCAGGAGGCTTGTCCGGTCGACGCTATTGTCGAGGGTCCGAACATGGACTTCGCGACCGAGACCCGCGAGGAGCTTCTCTACGATAAGGCCAAGCTTCTCGACAACGGAGATCGCTGGGAGCGCGAGATCGCCCACCGCCTCGCGCAGGACGCGCCTTACAAGTAGAGGGCCCATCCCAACCGCGCTTCTTCCAAAGCGGCGCGCCGCCGCGTAGCCTTCGCCACTAGACGGGCCGCCCGCGCAACGCCTATACCGCCCGAAGCGCCCAGCGCGAGAGATTCACGCCGGTTCGTTCGAACGGGTCCCCGCAAGGTTTCCTCCATGGCGATCGCCACCGTCTTCTTCTACCTGTTCGCCGGCGTCATGGTCGCTTCCGCCTTCATGGTCGTGGCAGGCCGGAACCCCGTCCATTCGGTCCTCTATCTTATCCTGTGCTTCTTCAACGCGGCCGGGCTCTTCCTCATCGTCGGCGCCGAGTTCCTGGCGATGATCCTCGTCGTCGTCTACGTCGGCGCGGTCGCTGTGCTCTTCCTCTTCGTCGTGATGATGCTGGACGTCGACTTTCAAGAGTTGCGCAGCGGCGCGCTCCAATATCTGCCGATCGGCGCGACGGTCGGGATCGTGCTGTTGCTCGAGCTCGTGCTCGTTCTGGGTTCGTGGCAGTCGGGCGTGCTGATGGCGGACGGTCCGCTCGTGCAGCACACGTCGTCCGACGCAGGCGAGATCGCCGTCGTCGAGCGGCCTGGTACCGATGTCGTTATCGTCGAAGGTCCGGCCGACGTCGTCGCCGCCGAGAATACCGTCACGGGCCGGGAGGCCGTGTTGATCGTGCCGCCGACCGAGGGTGTCTCCAATGCCGAGGCGATAGGTCTTGTCCTTTACACGCGTTACATCCTGTTCTTCCAAATCGCCGGGCTGATCCTCCTCGTCGCCATGATCGGCGCCATCGTCCTCACGCTGCGCCAGAAGGAAGGCGTCCGCCGCCAGTCCATCTCCGCTCAGGTCGCGCGCACGCGAGCGACCGCCGGCGAGGTCGTGGCGGTCGAGACCGGTAAGGGGATCTGATTATGGAAATCGGGATCCACCACTACCTGACCGTCTCGGCGCTTCTCTTCACGATCGGTGTCTTCGGCATCTTCCTCAATCGCAGGAACGTCATCGTCATCTTGATGGCGATCGAGCTCATCCTGCTGGCGGTCAACATCAACCTCGTGGCCTTTGCCGCCTTCCTCGGCGACATCGTCGGGCAGGTCTTCGCGCTTCTCGTCCTCACGGTCGCGGCTGCAGAGGCGGCCATCGGGCTTGCGATCCTCGTGAGCTTCTATCGCAATCGCGGCTCGATCGCCGTCGAAGACGTCAACGTGATGCGGGGCTGACGGCGGATTTATGTACACGCTCATCGTCCTCCTGCCGCTCATCGGCTTTCTGATCGCAGGCCTGTTCGGTCGCGTGATCGGAGACCGCCCCTCCGAGATCGTCACGACCGCTCTCATGGGTTTGGCCGCGCTCCTGTCCTGGGTCGGTCTCTTCACGGTCGGCTATGGCGATGGCGGCGGCAGCTATCGCGTGCTGGACTGGATCGCCTCCGGCGATCTCGACGTCGCGTGGAGCCTTCGCATCGACGCGCTGACTGTCGTGATGCTTGTCGTCGTGAATACCGTTTCCTTCCTCGTGCATGCCTATTCGATCGGCTACATGCACCACGACAGATCGCGTCCGCGCTTCTTCGCCTATCTGTCGCTCTTCACGTTTGCCATGCTCACGCTGGTGACCGCCGACAACCTCGTTCAGATGTTCTTCGGCTGGGAGGGCGTTGGCCTCGCCTCCTATCTCCTCATCGGCTTTTGGCATCACAAGTCGAGCGCGAACGCCGCGGCCATGAAGGCGTTCATCGTGAACCGCGTGGGCGATTTCGGTTTCATCCTCGGTATCTTCGGCTGCTACGTCTATTTCGGCTCCGTCCAGTTCGACGTCATTTTCGCCGGCGCCGAAGCGCTGGGCGAGACCCGGCCCGGCTTTCCCTGGTTCGGCGACAGCGTCGACGCCCTCACGGTCATCTGCCTTCTTCTGTTCGTCGGTGCGATGGGCAAGTCGGCTCAGGTGCCGCTTCACACGTGGCTGCCTGATGCGATGGAGGGGCCGACACCCGTCTCCGCGCTTATCCATGCCGCGACGATGGTCACGGCCGGCGTCTTCATGGTCGCCCGCATGTCGCCGCTCTTCGAGCAGGCACCGGCGGCGATGACCGTCGTCCTCGTCATCGGGGGCGTGACGGCCATCTTCGCGGCGACGATCGGACTCGTTCAGAACGACATCAAGCGCGTCATCGCCTACTCGACCTGCTCGCAGCTTGGCTACATGTTCGTCGCGCTCGGGGTCGGCGCATGGTCGGTCGCGATCTTCCACCTCTTCACACACGCCTTCTTCAAGGCGCTGCTTTTCCTTGGGGCCGGTTCGGTCATCCACGCCGTATCAGACGAGCAGGACATGCGCCGCATGGGGGGGCTGCGCAAGCATATCCCGAAGACCTATTGGATGATGATCATCGGAACGCTGGCCCTTACAGGTGTTGGAATTCCGCATCTCATCGGGTTCGCCGGCTTCTATTCCAAGGACGCGATCATCGAGGCCGCGTTCTTCGGTCAAGGCACATCCGGCCTCTTTGCCTTCTGGATGGTCGTCATCGCTGCACTGCTGACTTCGTTCTATTCGTGGCGGCTCATCTTCATGACGTTCCACGGCAAGCCTCGCGCGTCTGCCGAGGTGATGAGCCATATCCATGAGAGCCCGCCGGTCATGCTGGTGCCGCTTTACGTGCTGGCGGTCGGTGCCGTGCTCGCCGGCATCGTCTTCTACCCCGTCTTCGCGGGCGATGGGGTTCATGCCTTCTGGGCGACCGCGCTGGCGGATCATGGCGGGGAAGCCATACTTGAAGAGATGCACCACCATATTCCGGAACTCGTCTACTGGGCTCCGTTCCTCATGACGGTCACCGGTTTCGGTCTGGCCTACTGGCTCTATATCGCCCAGCCGCACCTTCCCGGCGCCATCGCACGTGCGCAGCCGCTGCTCTATGAGTTCCTGCTCAACAAGTGGTATTTCGACGAACTCTTCGACACGCTCTTCGTCCGACCCGCCAAGGCCATAGGCCGTTTCCTTTGGAAGCGGGGCGACGAGGATACCATCAACCGGTTTGGTCCGGACGGCATCGCGTCTGCAACGCTGAGCACGGCGCGCGGTATCGGCCGGCTACAGTCCGGCTATCTTTACCACTACGCCTTCGCGATGCTGATCGGTGTGGCGGTGCTCATCACCTATTTCATGTTCCAGAGCTTCGGCTGAGAAGCGCGACCTAAAGGCCTATCGGACCGATGGAATTTCCCATCCCCCTTCTCAGCACGATCACGTTCATCCCCTTGATCGTGGCGCTGGCGATGCCGTTGCTCGTCCAGCATGACGATGCGGACGGGCAGCGCAATGCGAAGGGACTTGCGCTGATCGCGACGACGTTCACCTTCCTACTGTCGCTCCTAATCTGGATCCTCTTCGATCCGGCGGACCCCGGCTTCCAGTTTGTCGAAGAGGCGGAATGGTTGGGTGGCGGTATCGCCTATCGCATGGGCGTGGACGGCATCTCGCTCTTCTTCGTTATCCTCACGACCTTCCTCATGCCGATCTGCATCCTGGCATCCTGGGACTCGGTCAAGACGAACGTCCGTGCCTACATGATCGCGTTCCTCGTGCTCGAAACGCTGATGATAGGGGTGTTCTCGGCGCTCGATCTGGTGCTCTTCTACCTCTTCTTCGAGGGCAGCCTCATCCCGATGTTCATCATCATCGGCGTCTGGGGCGGGCAGCGGCGCATCTACGCGAGCTTCAAGTTCTTCCTCTATACGTTCGTCGGCTCGGTGCTGATGCTGCTGGCCATGATGGTCATGTATTGGGATGCCGGCACGACCGATATTCGAGTGCTTCTCGACCACGACTTCTCATCGGTCGCACAGACGCTGCATTTGGGCCTTTTCGATATCGCGATCCCGTCGGGCATGCAGACCTGGCTATGGATCGCCTTCTTCGCCTCCTTCGCGGTGAAGATGCCGATGTGGCCGGTTCACACCTGGTTGCCGGACGCGCATGTGGAGGCGCCCACGGCGGGTTCGGTCATCCTGGCGGCCATCCTCCTCAAGATGGGTGGCTACGGATTTCTACGCTTCAACCTGCCCATGTTCCCGGAGGCTTCGTTCGATCTGGCGAATTTTGTCTTCGTCCTCTCCTGCATCGCGGTCATCTACACGTCGCTGGTCGCGTTGATGCAGGAGGACATGAAGAAGCTCATCGCCTACTCGTCCGTTGCGCACATGGGATTCGTGACGCTGGGCATCTTCACCGCGACGGTTCAGGGCGTGCACGGCGCGCTCTTCCTGATGATTTCGCACGGCCTCGTCTCCGGCGCGCTCTTCCTCTGTGTCGGCGTGATCTACGATCGGATGCACACCCGCCGGATCGACGCCTATGGCGGTCTCGTTCGGCAGATGCCGGTCTATGCCGTCATCTTTCTCATCTTCACGATGGCCAATGTCGGCCTGCCGGGAACGTCCGGCTTCGTCGGTGAATTCCTGGCGCTTATGGGCGCCTTCAAGGCGAGCCCGTGGGCGGCGGGCCTTGCCGCGACGGGCCTTATCCTCTCGGCCGGATACGCCCTCTGGCTCTATCGCCGCGTGGTCTTCGGATCACTGGAGAAGGAGAGCCTGCGAGCGCTGCCCGACCTCAGCCGCCGCGAACTGGCCACACTGGTGCCGCTTGTCGTGCTGACGATCTTTTTCGGCGTCTACCCCGCGCCGATCCTCGACTTGTCCAGTGCCTCGGTCGAGAACCTCGTCGCCCGGATGGATCTCGTCGCGGCCGCGCGGGAACTCGCAGAACCGGCCCAGGCCGCGCTTGCCGAAGGGGCACGCTAATGTCATTCGTCGCCCCCCTCGTCATGCCGATCCTGCCGGAGCTCGTCCTCGGCATCGGCGCGATGGCGCTCCTGATGCTCGGCGCGTTTCGCGGCGACGGCGCCTACAACACCTGCATCGGTGTCGCGATCGCGCTGCTGCTGGGCGCCGCGTTCCTCGTCTTCTTCATCCCCGACGGGCGTATCACGACCTTCGGTGACGATCAGGCGATCGGGCTGGAGGGCAGCTTCATCCTCGACGATTTCGCACGCTTCATGAAAGTGCTGATCCTCTTCGGTTCAGCAACCGCTATCGTGATGTCCGTCGACTGGATGCGGATCGAGCGCTTGCAGCGCTTCGAATACCCCGTGCTGATCCTCCTGTCGGCGGCCGGCATGCTGGTGATGGTCTCGGCAAACGATTTGATCGCCCTCTACATGGGCATCGAATTGCAGGCACTGGCGGCCTATGTCATCGCCACCATCAACCGGGACAACCTCCGTTCGACAGAGGCCGGGCTGAAGTATTTCGTGCTTGGCGCCCTCTCGTCGGGCATGCTGCTTTACGGAATGTCCCTGGTCTACGGCTTCACTGGTACCGTCTCGTTGCCGGGGATCGCTTTGATCCTGGCGACTGCTGACGTAAACATCGGACTGATCTTCGGCATCGTCTTCCTCCTTGCCGGCCTCGCCTTCAAGATCTCGGCCGTGCCGTTCCACATGTGGACGCCGGACGTTTACGAGGGTGCGCCGACCCCCATAACGGCCTTCTTTGCGGCGGCGCCTAAGGTCGCAGGCATGGCGATCATCCTGCGTGTGCTTGCGGACGGCCTTCTGCCTGTCGTCGACGTCTGGCAGCAGATCATCGCCTTCATCGCCGTGGCTTCGATGATCCTCGGTGCGTTCGCGGCGATCGGACAGACGAATATCAAGCGGCTGATGGCCTATTCCTCGATCGGGCATATGGGCTACGCGCTCGTTGGCTTGGCAGCCGGGTCCGCCGCAGGGTTCAACGGTGTCGTGATCTACATGACGATCTATATGGTCACGACCCTTGGCGTTTTCGGATGCATTCTAGGCATGCGGCGATCCGACGGCTATGTGGAGGACATGAACCAGCTTGCCGGGCTCTGGCGCACGCAGCCCGGAACGGCGATCGCACTCGCGCTCATGATGTTCTCCCTGATCGGCGTACCGCCGCTCGCCGGGTTCTTCGCCAAGTGGTACGTTTTCGTCGCCGCCATCGAGGTCGGTCTTTATCCGCTGGCCGTCATCGGCGTGCTGACGAGCGCCGTCGGCGCGTTCTACTACCTACGGATCGTCAAGCTGATGTTCTTCGATGAGCCGGCCCCCGAGTTCGTAGCCATGCCTTTTGAATTGTCGGCCGTCGTCGCGATCTCGTCCGGCTTCGTCGTTCTGCTGGCCGTATTCATCGGCGGCCTTGCGCTTCGGGCGCAGACCGTCTCCGCATCGCTGTTCTTCTGACGCCGACCCGCGCTTCGCTACGGGAAAGGCTGACGGCGCTCGGGACCGTCGGCTCGACGATGGACGAGGCGCTCGCCCGCCCGCCGGGTGTGGTCGAGGCGCCCGTTTGGGTCATGGCAGACCGGCAGACGGAGGGGCGAGGCCGCAGGGGCCGCGATTGGACATCGCCCCTCGGCAACCTCAACGCGACGGCGTCCTTTCTCGTGGACATGCCGCAGCGACGGCTGCCACAGTTGTGTTTCGTCGCCGGCGTCGCCATGTGCGAGGCTCTGAACCGCTGCGTGCCTGACGCGGCGATCCGGCTCAAATGGCCGAACGACATTCTGCTCGAAGGAGGAAAGTTGGCGGGCCTGCTCGTCGAGAGCCGGATCACCGGGGAGGCCTCGGTCGCGGCCATCGGGTTCGGCGTGAACCTGGTACCCGTGGAACGTAGCGACAAGGCAATCAGCTCGCTTGCTGGAACCGATCGCGAAAGCCTCCTGGCGGCTTTGGACGAATGTCTCATCTCCTGGCTGAGCCGTTGGCGGGACGCGGGGTTCGAACCGGTGCGCGATGCTTGGCTCCGTTGGGGGCATCCGTTTGGAACCCCCGTCGTTCCGTCGTCGCATCCCGGCACGACGGGCCGCTTCGCGGGCCTCGCCGACGATGGCAGCCTTCTCATGGACACTGCGGAGGGTCGGGTCGTGGTATCAAGCGGCGAACTGGCCTGACGACTTCCACGATACCTAAACGAAACGTACTTAAGGACACTCTTCAACTTGACGGAATCATTGGTATTCCTGCCCCTAGGCGGGGCTGGCGAAATTGGCATGAATCTCGGGCTCTACGGCTTCGGTGATCAGCGTTCGCGCAAATGGATCATGGTCGATCTCGGCATCGGCTTCACCGGAGGGAACGTGCCGGGCGTCGATATCGTCGTGCCGGACACGACCTTCCTCAAGGGCGAGGACCTCTTGGGCATCGTGATCACCCATGGTCACGAAGACCATATCGGTGCCGTCCTCGACCTCTACCCGCGCGTTACGGCCCCGATCTATGCGACCCCGTTCACCGCGGCCCTCCTTGGCGCAAAGCGCGGTGAGACACGCGAGGCCGCGACGCATCTCGATCTCCACACCGTACCCCTTGGCGGTACGATCGACATCGGCCCCTTCAACATCCAGTTCATCAACGTTGCCCACTCCATACCGGAGTCGAACGCGCTGGCCATCACGACGCCGGTCGGACGCGTCCTCCACACCGGCGACTGGCGGCTCGATCCGGAACCGGTCGTCGGACAGGTGACCGACGAGAAAGCCTTACGCGCATTCGGAGAGGCAGGCGTCGAAGCGATGGTTTGCGACTCGACCAACGCGCTGCGCGAGGGCGAAAGCCCGTCCGAGGGAGAAATCGGCCGCAATATCGCCGAGCTGATCAAGGATGCGCCCCACCGTGTGGCCGTCACGATCTTCTCGTCGAACGTCGCGCGGATCAGGTCCATCGCCGAGGCCGCTCGTGCCGCCGACCGCCAAGTGGTCGCATCAGGGCGTTCGATGTGGCGCATGATTCAGGTCGCCACGGAGTGTGGCTACCTCGACGGGCTGCCGCCCTTCCAGGATCAGAACGCGTTCGGCCATCTGCCTCGAGAGAAGGTCGTGCTCCTCTGTACCGGCAGCCAAGGCGAAGATCGGGCCGCACTCGCCCGCATCGCGCGCGACGATCATCCAGAAATCACGCTCAACAAGGGTGACCGGGTCATCTTCTCCTCGCGAGCCATTCCCGGCAACGAGCGCTCGGTCAACACGGTCATCAATGCGTTGATCGACCAGGGCGTCGAAGTCATCACCGATCGCACACATCTCGTCCACGTGACGGGCCACCCCCGGCGTGACGAGTTGCGGCGGATGTATGAGTGGGTCAAGCCGAAGCTGCTCGTGCCCGTCCATGGTGAAGCGCTGCACATGCACGAGCAGGCCGCCCTCGCGCGCGATAGCGGCATTCCCGAGGTCGCCATGGTGAAGGATGGGCAGATGCTTCGCCTTCTGGGCGGCTCTGCCAAGGTCGTCGACGAGGTACCTGTCGGCATGATCGCGCGCGATGGCCGGCTCCTCATACCGGCGGTCGATCCGTCCTACCGCGAACGAGACAAGCTCGCCGAGGCGGGCGTCGTGCTCGTCACGCTGGCCATGAACGATCGCGGCGATCTGGCCTCCGACGTGGAGGTCGAGACGATCGGCATGCCGGGCGAGGGTACGAGCTTCGATGCCGCGCAGGCCGCTCTCGATGCCGCAATCGGCGCCTTGGAAAGCATGCCCAAGTCGCGCCGACGCGACGACGAGAAGGTGACGGAATCGCTTCGGCGGGCGGTGCGCAACACGATCTTCCAGACGTGGGGCAAGCGCCCCGCCTGTAGCGTGCTCGTCAACTGGGTGTAGGATGATCGGCCGTCTTAACCACGTCGCCATCGCCGTAGCCGACCTCGACGCGGCGACGGCCCGCTACCGCGACATTTTCGGTGCGGACGTCTCCGCGCCGGAGCGGCTGGACGAGCACGGCGTTACCGTTGTGTTCGTGGTGCTCCCCAACAGCAAGGTCGAGTTGATGGCGCCGCTGGGGGACCGTTCGCCCATCGCGAAATTCGTGGCGAAGGGCGGGGGCATTCACCACATCTGCTACGAGGTGGCGCGGCTCGGCGATGCCATACCGACCCTCGAGGCGGCCGGTTATCGCATTCTCGGCGACGGAACCCCAAGGACCGGCGCCCACGGGACTCCGGTCGTCTTCCTTCATCCGGCGGACACCGACGGCGCGTTGATCGAGTTGGAGGAAGTCGGCGGCGATGGCGTCTGAATGGGTCTGGACGCTCCTCATCGCCTACGGCCTCGCCTTCGCCTTCGTGTTGGTGGCGCACACGTTGCGCGACCCGGTCGACGGCATCGCCGCACCGGAGATCGGCGCGATGGCGTTGAGAGGCCTTCTGATCGGAACGGTTCTCGCGATCATCGGCGGCGCGGCGCTCATCTCGGTTTCCCTGCTCGCTGTCTATTTCGTCATCTGGTGGACGGTCCTCTTCGCCGTCCTGCCATTCGGCGCGCGAAGCCAGGAGGATGACGCCGTCATCGTGCCCGGCACCGAGCCCGCAGCACCGGTGCGACCGCACATCCTGACCAAGGCCATCGCGACGACGGTCATCTCGACCATTCTCTTCGCCGTCTTCTACTGGCTGCGCTTCGAGAGCGGCCTCACGCTCGATGACATTCCGTTCCAGCGCGAACTGCGCTACTGAGCAGCGATCCTTGAGCCGAGACCGAGCGGATGCAGGCCCTTCGACATCCGCTGATGACGGCGATCCTCGCGATGGCGCTGCTCTCCAGCATGGACGCGCTGGTAAAGTTTGCGTCCGCGAGCGTCGGCATCTGGGAGATTGTCTGGCTGCGCTACGGGTTCGGTCTCGCGATGGCGACACCCTTCGCATATCGCTACATCAGCGGCCGGTCTTCCCCGGGGGTCGCTGGTTCCCAATCTCGGCCGCGGCGTTCTCGTGATCCTCACGGCATCGTGCTTCTTCTTCGCCCTTAGCCGCCTACCGCTTCTCGAGGCCATCACACTCGCTTTCACGGCCCCGATCTGGATCCTGGTGATTGCGCGGGTGCTGCTGGGCGAACCCTTCACCGCCCGAGCGTCGAGCGCCGTCGGCTTGGGGTTCGCGGGCGTTCTCGTGGTCTATCTCTTCTCGGAAACCGATGGGTCGGGCGCGCGGGACATGCTTGGCATCGCTGCCGCGCTTTCCGCGGCCTTTACCCTAGCGCTTTCCCTGGTGCTCGTCCGCCAACGCGCGGCGCACGATCCGGTGCCGGTGATGGTGTTCCTGCAGACCGTCGCCGCCTTCGCCATCGCCACGCCCATCGGGATGGCGGCCTGGACCGGCATCCCGGCGAATCTCTGGATCGTCTTCGCGATCATCGGCGTCTTCGGCACGCTCGGGCACCTGCTCCTCTCAAGCAGCTTTGCCCGCGCACGCGCATCGGACATCGCCCCTGCGGAGTACACCGCCTTCATCTGGGCCATTCTTTTCGGCGCGCTCTTCTTCGATGAGTGGCCGGGGCCTCAGCACATCGTGGCTGCCGGCCTGATCGCGCTTGGCTGCGCCGTCGCATCTCGCGCGAAGCCCGAGATGGCGGTGCCGGCCCATCCGATCCCCGAAACGTAGAAAGGCCACCTTCGCAGGTGACCTTCCTCGTCGCGTCTGCACGTTTCCGCGGCGCGATGCCTCTTCCGGCGTGAGCCGTTCGGGCCGTTCCTCCCAGACCTGAGCCGGTAGCCTGACGCTGAGCTTCGGTCCTTCTTATGTCTGAACCGTAGCGAGCCTTCACGGAGTTGTCACCCATTTAGGCGGCACCTGCACATTAAATATGCGCTGGACGCCTCACTTGCATTTCCGCCGCGTTGGTCTGACAAGCACGACCCGCAAAACCCATCCCTCCATTCCCAGAGCGACCCGTCCGTATGCGCCTCAGCCGCTACTTCCTGCCGATCCTGCGCAACGACCCGTCCGAGGCCGAAATCGTCTCGCATCGCCTTATGCTGCGGGCAGGGATGATCCGGCAGCAGGCAGCCGGTTCCTATGCCTGGCTACCGCTCGGGCTGCGCGTGCTGGATAAGATCAATGCGATCGTCCGTGAGGAACAGAACCGCGCCGGCGCCGTCGAATTGAAGATGCCGACGATCCAGTCGGCCGACCTTTGGCGCGAGTCCGGCCGCTATGACGATTACGGCAAGGAAATGCTGCGCATCCAGGACCGTCATGAGCGGGATATGCTCTACGGCCCGACGAACGAGGAGATGATCACCGACATCTTTCGCGGTTCGGTGAAGAGCTACAAGCAGCTGCCGCTCAACCTCTACCACATCCAATGGAAATTTCGGGACGAGGTGCGCCCGCGCTTCGGCGTCATGCGCAGCCGCGAATTCCTGATGAAGGATGCCTACTCCTTCGACCTCGACGAGGTGGGCGCGCGGCAATCCTACAACCGGATGTTCGTGGCCTACCTGCGTACATTCGCGCGCATGGGTCTGAAGGCGATCCCGATGCGGGCCGACACCGGCCCCATCGGCGGCGATCTCAGCCACGAGTTCATCATCCTGGCCTCGACGGGCGAGTCCGAGGTGTTCTGCGACAAGGCGGTCGTCGAGATGACGCCGCCCGGGGAGGACGTCGACTTCGATTCCGACCTCCAACCCATCTTCGATGCTTGGACGGCGCCCTATGCCGCGACGGAGGAGATGCACGACGCTGCCGCCTTCGACGCGCTGCCGGATGATCGAAAGGTGAGCGCCCGGGGGATCGAGGTCGGACACATCTTCTATTTCGGAACCAAGTACTCCGAGGCCATGCGCGCCACCGTTCAGGACGCGGACGGCAAGGAGCGCGAAGTTCACATGGGCTCATACGGAATCGGCCCCACCCGCCTGGCCGCCGCCATTATCGAGGCAAGCCACGACGAGAAGGGTATCATCTGGCCCGAGGCCGTGGCCCCGTTCGACGTCGCGCTCATCAATCTGAAGGCCGGTGACGGCGAAACGGATGCGACCTGCGAGGACGTCTATGACAAGCTCCACGCAGCGGGTGTCGACGTGCTCTACGACGACACGAAGGAGCGCCCGGGCTCCAAATTCGCGACCGCAGAGCTGATCGGATTGCCGCGTCAACTCATTATCGGTCCCCGCGGCCTGAAGTCGGGCACCGTCGAACTGGCATCCCGCGCGACGGGCGAGCGCGAAGAGATGACGGTCGACGCCGCGATGAACGCGCTGGTCGCGAAGGGCTGATTTGATGGCGGAGACGGAGGACACGGCGACGCCGATCAGGAAGGGGCCCGGTGCCTTCTCCCGCTTCGAATGGATGATCGCGTCGCGCTATCTCCGCGCGCGGCGCAAGGAGACGTTCATCTCGGTCATCGCGGGCTTTTCCTTTATCGGCATCATGCTCGGCGTCGCGACGCTCATCATCGTCATGTCGGTGATGAACGGCTTTCGCCAAGAGTTGATGTCGAAGATCCTGGGTCTGAACGGTCATCTTCTCATTCAGACATTCGATCAGCCGACCCGCGATTTCGAGGGCATACGCACGGTCATCGAAGGTGTGGACGGCGTCGAGTTCGCGATAGCCTTCGTCGAGGGTCAGGCGCTGGCGAGCAGCGATGTCGGCGCCTCGGGCGCGCTCGTTCGCGGTCTGACGCCAGAAGATCTCGCCAAGCTGACCTCCATCGCGGATAGCGCGGGGCAGGGCGCCATGGATCGGTTCGCCGCCGATGGGGGCGTCCTGCCGGGTGGGCGCCTGGCCGGTTCGCTGGGGCTCGGCACGGGCGACAATCTTACGCTCGTGAGCCCGAGAGGCGAAGTGACGCCCTTCGGAGTGACGCCGCGCATCGTCGGCTATCCAATCGTCGGAACATTCCAGATCGGCATGGCCGAATTCGACAGCGCCATCGTCTATTTGCCCCTTGCCGAGGCCCAGGACTATTTCAACACCGGCGAGGGCGTGACCGCCATCGAAGTCTATATCGACGATCCGGACGATGTAGACGCCGTGCATGAGCGCATCGCAGCGGCCGTGCCGGAACCGCTCATCGTCACCGACTGGCGCCAGCGAAACGCGACATTCTTCTCGGCCCTGCAGATAGAGCGGAACGTGATGTTCGTCATCCTCACGCTCATCGTTCTCGTGGCGGCCCTCAACATCGTCTCGGGCCTCACGATGCTGGTGAAGGACAAGGGCAAGGACATCGCCATCGTCCGCACCATGGGCGCCACGCGCGGTGCGATCCTGCGCATCTTCGTCATGACCGGGGCTGCGATCGGCGTGGTCGGAACCTTGGCCGGCCTCGTTCTCGGCACCATCATCTGCCTGAACGTCGAGAACCTGCGCCAGCTTCTCTCACGCCTCAGCGGGACCGAACTCTTCTCGCCGGACATCTACTTTCTCTCGCAGCTGCCTGCCGAGATGGAGGCCGGCGAGGTGACGATGGTCGTCGTGATGGCGCTCGTCCTGTCGCTTCTCGCCACGCTCTACCCCGCATGGCGCGCGGCGCAGCTGGATCCCGTTCAGGCTCTGCGCAACGAATGACCGTCCCGCCACTCCGCCTCGAAGGCGTCACCCGGACCTTTTCCCAAGGCGAACAGACGCTCGACGTCCTGCGCGGGGTCGACCTGACGCTGAACGAGGGCGAACTCGTCGCGCTCGTCGGCCCGTCGGGCTCGGGCAAGTCGACCCTCCTCCAGATCGCGGGCCTCCTCGAGCCGCCGGACGGGGGAGAGGTCTACCTCGATGGCGAGGCGAGCCGGGCGTTGAACGACGATGCCCGCGCGGCCCTGCGCCGGGATGCGATCGGTTTCGTCTATCAGGCGCATCATCTCCTGCCCGAGTTCAGCGCCATCGAGAATGTCGTCCTCCCGCAGTTGATCGCGGGCCTCGACTACGGCGAGGCCGACCAGCGGGGGCGGCAGCTTCTCGGCATGCTCGGTCTCGGAGACCGTGCCGACCATCGCCCGTCCGAACTTTCGGGCGGAGAGCAGCAGCGCGTCGCGGTCGCCCGGGCGCTCGCCAATGCGCCGAGCGTGCTCCTGGCCGACGAGCCGACGGGGAACCTCGATCCCGATACGTCGGAGCGCGTCTTCAAGCTCTTGACCGGGTTGGTGAAAGCCGCGCGTGTGGCTGCGCTTGTCGCCACGCACAATCTCGACCTGGCCGCACGAATGGACCGGCGCGTCAGCGTGCGGGACGGGATCGTCGTCGAGCTCGACTGACGTGGCGGGGTCGCCACAGACCCGTCCAGACCGGCCGCGGAATCCTTATCTGGTGAAGACTTTCGCCGAAGAGTCCTGTTGATAACCGTACGGCCGGGGCGGGGCGTAAGAGACTCACTCATCCCTTCCGATCCATCTTGGAGGTCTTTCCCGGAGGCAGAGTTCATGAGTCGCGGTGTGGAACAGGCCTTCGTCCATCTCCGCGTGCACAGCGCCTATTCACTCTCCGAGGGGGCGCTCAAGATCGACCGGCTCGTCGGCCTGGCGAAGGCGGACGGTCAGCCGGCGGTCGCATTGACCGACACCAACAACCTCTTTGGCGCGCTCGAGTTTTCCGAGAAGGCCAAAGCCAAGGGCGTGCAGCCGATCGTAGGCCTCTCGCTCTCCCTGGATCTTGGCGACGCGCCCGACCGCAACGGTCGGCCGAAGCCCATGCCGGCGATCGCGCTCCTCGCCGCGGACGAGGCTGGCTATCGCAACCTCATGGCGCTCGCCACTCACGCCTATCTTTCCAAGGAGGACGAGGAGGCGCCACATTCCGATTGGGAGACGTTGCGGCGGCATTCGAAGGGCGTTCTAGCTCTCGCCGGCGGTCCGTGCGGGCCGCTCGACACGGCGCTTCGCGACGGACGCGAGGAAGAAGCGGCGGACCGGTTGGAGACGCTGCTCTCGATCTACGGCGACTCCCTTTGGATGGAATTGCAGCGTCATAGCGGCGCGAAGCATGCGAAGGTCGAGCCATGGCTCGTCGAGCGGGCGTTCGCGCGCGGCATTCCGATCGTAGCGACGAACCAATGCTACTTTCCGGAGAGCGGCGACTACGAGGCGCATGACGCATTGCGCTGCATCGCCAACGCCGAGTTCGTCGGCGATGAGCGACGCGCCCGCCTGCCGGAAACGCACCACTTCCGATCACGCGCCGAGATGGGCGAACTCTTCGCCGACCTGCCGGAGGCTCTCGAGCAGACGATCGAGATCGCCCGCCAATGCGCCTATAGGCCGTTAAAGCGGTCGCCGCTGCTACCGCGCTTCACGGGCG
Organism: uncultured Alphaproteobacteria bacterium; assembly: GCA_963799285.1. Lineage (GTDB taxonomy): Bacteria > Pseudomonadota > Alphaproteobacteria > Rhizobiales > CAWCWK01 > CAWCWK01. The sequence continues at coordinate 1,430,989 of CAWCWK010000004.1, read as the reverse complement.
GCGCGGGCGCCGATGCCGAGGCGGCCGAGAACGCGGAGGCACAGGCGCTGCGCGATCAGGCCGCCGCCGGCTTGGAAGAGCGGCTGCGGACACGTGGTCTGGTAGCAGGCAAGGACAGGAAAGAGTACGAAGACCGTTTGGCTTACGAGCTCGACGTGATCGAGAAGATGAAGTTCCCGGGCTACTTCCTCATCGTCTCGGACTTCATCAAATGGGCCAAGGCGCAGGGTATCCCGGTCGGGCCCGGGCGTGGCTCCGGCGCGGGCTCGCTCGTAGCCTATTCGCTGATGATCACCGACCTCGATCCGCTCCAGTTCGACCTTCTCTTCGAGCGCTTCCTCAACCCCGAGCGCGTGTCGATGCCGGACTTCGATATCGACTTCTGCCAGGAACGCCGCGACGAAGTGATCGCCTATGTGCGCGGCCGCTATGGGCACGATCAGGTCGCAGCGATCATCACCTTCGGAACGCTACAGGCCCGCGCAGTCCTGCGCGATGTCGGGCGCGTGCTTGAAATGCCGTTTCGTCAGGTCGACGGGCTCTGCAAGCTCGTGCCGTTCGTGCCGACGAACCCGAAGACGCTGCAGCAAAGCATCGACGAGGAACCGCGCCTCAAGGCCGAACGCGACCGCGACCCTCACGTGCGCCGCCTCATGGACATCGCCCTCAAGCTCGAAGGCCTGCATCGGCACGCCTCGACGCATGCGGCGGGCGTCGTCATCGGCGACCGGCCGCTGCACGAGCTCGTAGCGCTCTTCCGCGATCCGCGCTCGCCCATGCCGGCGACCCAGTTCAACATGAAATGGGTCGAGAGCGCCGGGCTGGTCAAGTTCGACTTCCTCGGCCTCAAGACGCTCACCGTGGTGCAGCACGCCGTCAATCTCATTCAGGAGAAGGGCGATGCGGCGTTCGATATCAACGCCATCCCGCTCGACGACCCGGCGGCCTACAAGATCATGGCGGACGCGGAGACCACGGGTGTCTTTCAGCTGGAATCGGTGGGCATGCGCCGGGCGCTCGCGGACATGCAGCCCGACCGCTTCGAGGACATCATTGCGGCCGTCTCGCTCTATCGGCCCGGACCGATGGCGAACATCCCGACCTATTGCGCGCGCAAGCGCGGCGATGAGGAGGTGGACGTCCTCCACCCCAAGCTGAAGGACATTCTCGGGCCGACCTACGGCATCATCGTCTACCAGGAACAGGTGATGCAGATCGCGCAGGTGCTGGCGGGCTATTCGCTCGCAGAAGCCGACCTGCTGCGCCGCGCCATGGGCAAGAAGATCCGCGCCGAGATGGAGGCGCAGCGGGCGCGCTTTGTCGAAGGGGCCGTTGCGCGAGACGTGGACGCCGGCCAAGCGAGCATGATCTTCGACCTCGTAGCGAAGTTCGCGGAGTACGGGTTCAACAAGTCCCACGCCGCCTGCTACGCGCTCATCGCCTACCAGACGGCTTGGCTGAAGGCCCATCACCCGCGCGAACTCTTCTGCGCGCTCATGACCTACGACCAGGGCAATACCGACAAGCTCGGCGAGTTCGTTCGTGATGCGCGGGAGAAGGGCATCAATGTCCGGCCGCCCTGCGTGAATGAGGGTCAAGCCGTCTTCGCGCCCTGGCCGGAGAGCGAGCCACAACGCACGGATGGCGAGCCTTCGATCGCCTACTCCCTAGCGGCCGTGAAGGGTGTGGGCGAGAATGTCGTTGCCGAGATCGTGAAGGCGCGGGGCGGCAAGCGCTTCGAGTCGCTGTCCGATTTCGTGGGGCGCATGCCGGCAAAGGTCGTCAACAAGCGCTCGATGGAGTGCCTAGCTGCCGCAGGCGCCTTCGATGGGCTGGAGAAGAACCGGCGCGCCATCCTTGACGGCATCGAGGTGCTGATGCGCGAGATGAACCAGTCCGGCGCGCAGGATGGTGGCATGTTCGGCGAACTCATCGTCGCCGCCAAGGTGAAGCTGCCGAAGTCTGCCCCTTTTACAATGTATGAAAAGATGGACGCAGAGCATCGGGCGCTAGGCTTTTACGTTTCGGACCATCCGCTGGCCCACGACGCTCAGCTCATCGCGCGCCTTGGCACAGTTTCGTGTTCCGCCCTTAAGTCCGAACTCATTGAGTCAGGGAGTGCTCACTCCCGGATGGCTGTCGTGATTCACAGTAGGCGCGAACTGCGAACGAAGGCCGGGAAGCGAATGGGAATATTTTGCTTCTCCGACGCTACGGGACAATGCGAGGCTACAGTATTCTCCGAGACACTGCAGCAGTACGACGATTTGTTGGTTCAGGATGCGAAACTAATCCTTGACGTTGAAGGCGAGTGGCGCCCTGAAGGGGCTCGCATAACTATCCTGCGAGCGCAGATACTCTCACGTGCAGCTACTAGAAAACGGTGCGACCTCGTCATACATCTTCGACAACCGGCTGAACTGTCAGCCGTATCTGCAGAGATGCCAGGTCCGGGCTCCAATGCCATACATATAACCGTTCCTACAAAGGATCGGCGATCAGTGCGTATATCTCTCGGAGCACAGTTTGCTGTGACCGACGAAACAGTTAGATCTCTCCGGCGGTACCCCCGCGAAATTCTCACCGTCGACGAAATTTATAGCTAGCTATATCGTAGCTTTGCCACTTGCTGATGCTACTTGCATAAGCGTTCCCAATCGGCTAGCAAACGCGCGCGCAGCCGGAAGTCGGCGCGCAAATCCACATGCGGTGAAGCGGGCGTCAGCCCATCCGGTCGCGGTGCTGCTTCAAGCATCGCGTTCCCTTCCCGCAGAGGCTTAACCGGTAAAGACGAGATACAGACCCATGGCTATGCCAGAATTTTCGATGCGCCAGCTCCTCGAGAGCGGCGTCCACTTCGGCCACCAGAAGCACCGCTGGAACCCGAAGATGAAGCCGTACATTTTCGGCGTTCGCAACAACGTCCACATTCTCGACCTCACGCAGACCGTACCGCTCCTCAGCCGTGCGCTGACGGCGGTGTCGGATGTCGTGGCGCGTGGCGGACGCGTACTCTTCGTCGGCACGAAGCGCCAGGCTCAAGAGCCGATCGCGGACGCCGCGAAGCGCTCGGCCCAGTATTTCGTCAACGCCCGCTGGCTCGGCGGCATGCTAACCAACTGGAAGACGATCAACGGTTCGATCGCGCAGCTTCGGAAGCTCGATGATCTCCTGAACTCGCCCGAGGCCAACTCGCTCACCAAGAAGGAGCGGCTAACGATCACGCGCAACCGCGACAAGCTGGAGCGCGCCATCGGCGGTATCAAGGACATGGGCGGCGTGCCCGATCTTCTCTTTATCATCGATACCAACAAGGAGCAGATCGCGATCCAGGAGGCCAAGCGCCTTGGTATCCCGATCGTCGCGGTGGTCGATACGAACACCGATCCCGAGGGCATCACCTACCCGATCCCGGGCAATGATGACGCCGGTCGCGCGATCGCCTTCTATTGCGACATGATCTCGCGCGCCGCCATCGACGGCATCTCCCGCGCAACGTCCGATATGGGCATCGATGTCGGCGCTTCCGAAGACCTCGTCGAGGACCTTCCCTCAGATGAGGATCTAGGCGGCGACCGTCCGGCCGGCGAGATCCTGCCGACCGGCGACGCCGGCGCCTTCGGCTTCGAGTATCTCACGGCTCCGCGCGGCGCGCCGGACGATCTCAACGAGCTCGATGGTATGACGCCTCAGCTTTCCGAGGAGCTCAACGAGCTCGGCATCTTCCACTTCTGGCAGTTCGCCGGAATGAAGGATGGCGATGTCTCCGACGTCGAGGGCAAGCTCTCGGTCAAGGGCAAGACCGAGGACTTCCGGTCCCAGTCGCAGCTCAAGGTCGGCACCGAGGTCGAGCTGGCCACCGGCCAGGGTCTCGACCCGAACGACGTTCCGAGCCCGGGTCAGTATTCCGACATCGCGACGGTTTCCGGTCCCGAGGCTGGCGACGCCTCGAAGTCGTAGAGGCGGCGGTGCAGCGCGCACCGCACCCGTTTCACCATTGAGCGAACGGGGCCTTCTGGCCCCGTTTTCGCTCGCCGCATCATAACCCTGTCACACATCGGGCCGACCAGTTCGGCCCATAACAGAACCCAAGCGAGGACCCGATGGCCACGATCACTGCCGCCATGGTGAAAGAGCTGCGCGAGACGACTGGCGCCGGCATGATGGACTGCAAGACCGCTCTCAAGGAGACCGACGGCGACATGGACGCCGCGCTCGACTGGCTGCGCGCCAAGGGCATCGCCAAGGCTGGCAAGAAGGCCGGCCGCACGGCGGCCGAGGGCCTCGTCGGCGTCGAAAGCGCCGGCAAACACGCCGCGATGGTCGAGGTGAACTCCGAGACCGACTTCGTGTCGCGCAACCCCGAGTTCCAGGCGTTCGTCCGTGAGGTCACCAAGACGGCCATCAACACCGACGGATCGGCCGAGGCGATCACCGCCGCGCATTTCCCCGGCGGCACGCAGACCATCGGTGAGAAGGTGCAGGCTCTCGTCGCGACCATCGGCGAGAACATGTCGGTCCGCCGGGGCGTTACCCTCAAGGTCGAGAAGGGCGTCGTTGCGTCCTACGTCCACAATGCGGTCTCCGAAGGGCTTGGTCGCATCGGCGTGCTCGTCGCGCTGGAATCCGAGGGCGATGTCGACAAGCTCATGCAACTCGGTAAGCAGGTCGCGATGCACGTCGCCGCCGCGCAGCCGGTCGCGTTGACGATCGAAGACGTCGATCCGGCGCTCGTGGAACGCGAGCGGGCCGTCTTCACAGAGCAGGCGCGCGAGTCGGGGAAGCCGGACAGCATCATCGAGAAGATGGTCGAGGGCCGCATCAGGAAGTTCTACGAGGAGTCGGTGCTGACCAAGCAGACCTTCGTCGTGGACGGCGAGACCCCGGTCGAGAAGTACCTCGCCAACTCAGAGGGCGATATCGGCGCACCGATCACGCTGAAGGCCTTCGAGCGCTTCGTCATCGGCGAAGGCATCCAGAAGGAAGAGACCGACTTCGCCGCCGAGGTTGCCGCAACCGTCGGCAAGGGCTAAGTCCCCGCCCGGTAGGGGCGCGCAAACCGCTCCGCCGGCTTTGGCCGGCGGAGGGGCGAGGGGACGAACACGATGACCTTGAAGTACACGCGCGTCTTGTTGAAAATCTCCGGCGAGGCGTTGATGGGCCCGGAGGCCTTCGGTCATCACAAACCGACTGTCGACGGCATTATCGACGACATCGTGGAGGCTCACGTCGCCGGCGCGCAGGTCGCGCTCGTCGTCGGGGCGGGCAACTACATGCGGGGCTCGGCGCTGGCAGATAGCGGCATCGACCGCGTAAGCGCCGACCACATGGGCATGCTTGCGATCGTCATCAACGGCATCGCGCTTGCCGGCGCGCTTCGCGATCGGGGCATCGACGCGCGGGTCATGTCGGCATTCCCGATTCAAGGCATCTGCGAAACCTATAGCCGCGCGAAGGCCGTCCACCATCTTGGTGTCGGCCGCGTGACGATCTTCGTAGCCGGCATCGGCCAACCGTTCTTCACGACCGACACCACGGCGGCGCTTCGCGCGGCCGAGATCGGGGCGGACGTGATCCTCAAGGGTACGCAGGTCGACGGCGTCTATTCGGCCGACCCGAACAAGGATCCGAATGCTACGCGCTACGACACCGTCACCTTCAACGAGGCGATTGCGAAGGATCTCAAGGTGATGGACACGGCCGCCTTCGCCCTTGCGCGCGATTCCAATACGCCCATCGTCGTCTATTCGCTGCAGGATAGCGGCGGTCTCATCGCCGTGTTGAGCGGCGAGGGCCGGTGTACGACCGTGACGAACTGAACGGGTTCGATTGACGGGTCCGGCCTCAGGCGACATACACCGACGGGATACGAACCGACTCTTCGCGCGCGCTTCGTCGCGCGCGGACCGCACTGACGGGGCCGCAATGGACGACCTTCTCGACCTTTCAGACTACCGCCGCCGCATGGACGGCGCGGTGTCGAACCTGAAGACGGAACTGGCGAGCCTCCGCTCTGGCCGCGCCTCGTCAAGCATGCTTGAGCCGGTGCAGGTCGACGCCTATGGATCCAAGATGCCGCTTAATCAGGTCGCGACAATCTCGGTACCAGAGCCGCGCATGATCTCGGTTCAGGTCTGGGACAAGTCGATGACCCCCGCAGTCGAGAAGGCGATCCGCGAGTCGAGCCTGGGGCTCAACCCGATCACCGAGGGTACGATGCTGCGTATCCCGATCCCCGAGCTCAACGAGGAGCGCCGCCTCCAGATGGTGAAGGCGGCAAACAAATACGCCGAGGCTGCGCGCGTGTCGGTCCGCCAGGTTCGCCGTTCGGGCATGGATGATATCAAGAAGCTTCAGAAGGACGTCAGCGAGGACGACACCCGCACGCTGACCGACCGCCTGCAGAAGGAAACGGACGCCGTCATCAAGGAGATCGACGACACGTTCGCGGCGAAGGAAGCCGAGATCACGACAGTCTAGTCACCGGAGTAACGGACCGACACCTTGGCGACCCCCACCAGCGATTGCGCCGACCGACGCGCTGTCACACCCCGCCACGTCGCCATCATCATGGACGGCAACGGGCGTTGGGCGCGTGAGCGCGGGTTGCCACGGGGCGTCGGCCATCGCCGGGGCGTCGAAACGCTACGGCGGATCGTGAAGGACGCAGCCGAGATCGGCCTCGCCTGCCTTACGCTCTACAGTTTCAGCTCCGAGAACTGGAAGCGCCCCGCTGACGAGGTCAACGACCTGCTGGGGCTGCTTCGGCGGTTCATCCGCAAGGACCTCGTGGAGCTGCACGAGAACAACCTCCGAGTTCGCGTCATCGGCTCCCGCGCGAACCTCCCGGTGGATATCGAGCGGATGATCGCAGAGGCGGAACGGTTGACGGCGGAGAATACCGGGATGACGGTGGCCATCGCATTCAACTACGGCGCTCAGGACGAGATCGCGAGGGCTGCCAGCGCCTTGGCGGGGGATGTTCGCACCGGATCTCTCGATCCGGACACGATCGACGTGCAGATGCTTGCAGGTCGGCTCGACACGAAGGACCTGCCCGAGCTCGATCTGCTCATCCGAACCGGCGGCGAGTATCGGCTGAGCAATTTCCTCTTGTGGCAGGCGGCCTATGCCGAGCTTGTCTTCTCGCCAACCTATTGGCCGGCCTTCACGCGAGACGATCTCGAGGAAGCGATCTCCGTCTTCGCGGCCCGCCAGCGTCGGTTTGGCGGCCTAGCGGCAGAGGCGACTGGATGAGCGCTCACTCGACGCCTGGCAGCAGCGGTGAACGCCGCCGCGAGTTGAAGCGGCGGGTTCTTGCGGCCGTCGCGCTTGCGCCGATTGCCTTGCTTGCCGCCTGGTTCGGCGGCGCACCCTTCATCGTCCTCCTCTTTCTGTGTTCCGCCATCGTCTTCCTCGAATGGCGCCGGATCGTCGGTGAAACGCGCTGGACGCTGCCCTCCATCCTGCCGCTGACGGCGTTGACCGGGACGGCGGGCGCGCTTCTCCTCTTCGACGCGACGATAGCCTGGATAGTCCTCGCGATCGGGGTGGTAGCCTCGGCAGTCGCGTCTTACGCGGCTGGGCGGGGCCCCTGGCTCGCGATCGGCCTCTCCTATGCAGGCGCGTTCTTGCTGACGGTCGCGGCCGTGCGCGGGGACGGGGCGCTGGGCGCGATTGCAATGTTCTGGCTCCTCATTACTGTCTGGGCAGCCGATAGCAGCGCCTATTTCGTAGGCCGCAAGGTCGGTGGACCGAAGCTTTGGCCGCGCGTTTCGCCGAGCAAGACGTGGTCCGGTGCGTTTGGCGGTCTTGCCGGGGCGCTGATCGTCGGCGTTCTCTTCGTCGTCCTCACCCCCGCGACCGGCTTCCTCGCCTTCGTTGCGTTGACGGGCCTCGTGGCGGTCGTCTCCATGGCCGGCGATCTCCTAGAATCCTCTATCAAACGGCGGTTCGACGTGAAGGATGCAAGCCGGCTCATCCCCGGCCACGGCGGCCTGATGGACCGTGTCGACAGCCTCGTCGCCGCAGCCGCCATCTGTGCGCTTACGGCGCTGATTAGGAATCCCGACGACGTCCCGAGGGCACTTCTGCTCTGGTAAGGAAAGGCGATCGTCCGACCGCTCGGACCGCTTCCAGCCACATTCAGCGCTACTGTCGGTCCTCTGACGACTGAGGACGGGCATGGATTCGCTGCTGAATATTAGCTCCGGAGTGATAGCGCTCGGCTCCTACCTGGTGCCGTTCATCTTTGTCATCCTCGTCGTCGTCTTCTTTCATGAACTCGGTCACTTTCTCGTAGCGCGCTGGAACGGCGTGAAGGTCGAGGCCTTCTCTGTGGGCTTCGGACCGGAAATCTTCGGGTTCTACGACCGCCATGGCACACGCTGGAAGCTCTCGTGGATCCCACTCGGAGGCTACGTTCGTTTCTTCGGAGACGAGAATGTCGCGAGCGTGCCCGACCACGATGCCGTTGCGCGCATGGACGACGACGTGCGCTCGATGAGCTTTCCCGCCAAGCGAGTCGGGCAACGCGCCGCCGTCGTGGCGGCCGGCCCCATCGCGAACTTCCTTCTCGCCATCGTCATCTTCGCCACGATCTTCACCGTGTTCGGACGAACGCAGACGACGGCGCGCGTCGATGCCGTAACGGCCGGTAGCGCTGCTGAAGCCGCGGGCTTCCGGAGCGGTGACGTGGTGCTGACAATCGCCGGCCAGGAGATCGAGTCCTTCAGCGACCTCCAAAGGATCGTGACGGGGAGCGCCGACCGGGAACTGACCATCGTCGTGGACCGCGACGGGCGCGAGATCGAACTGACGGCCACCCCGCGTCGCCAAGAGGTGACCGACCGCTTCGGCAACACACACCGGGTCGGCATTCTCGGCCTGCAACGCACGCGCGGCGAGGGCGAGGAGATCGAGGTCGTGCGCTACGATCCATTGACCGCGACGTGGATGGGCGTTCAGGAGACGGCTTTCGTCGTCACGCGCACGCTGACATACCTCAAGGACGTCATTGTCGGGCGTGAGGCTGCCGACCAGTTGAGCGGCCCTATTCGGATCGCGCAGGTGTCTGGTCAGGTCGCCACAGTAGGTTTCGTAGCGCTGATGAACCTCGCAGCGATACTATCGGTCAGCATAGGTTTGGTTAACCTCTTTCCCATTCCGATGCTCGACGGGGGCCATTTACTGTATTATGCAATTGAAGCAATTCGAGGTAAGCCCTTAAGTCCTCGTGCACAAGAGTTCGGGTTCAGAATAGGACTTGCTGTTGTCTTGCTGTTAATGATGTTCGCGACTTGGAACGACCTCTCCAATCTTGACATCATTTAGGGAGTGGCCGTTCAGCAACGGTTATTCCTTGCGTGGGCCGAACCAGTCGGCAGCAATTGCCTAGTGGCCCACGGCGGCTAAAACGACGGGAGACGATGAGTCGGGGGGCTTGTCGTTTTCATGAAGTCCGGGGGTCATCTTGAAGATGGGGACGGGTAGGATGCGTAAGAAGATCATCGGTCGATCGAGCCGGGCCGCGCTGCGATCCAGCGCACTGGTTCTGGCGCTGATGGCGTCCACGAGCATCGCGAGCGCGCAGGGCGTGAGCAGCATCGTCGTGGAAGGCAACCAACGCGTTGAAGCGGAAACCGTGCGCTCGTACCTCACCGTATCTCCCGGCCAGGCCGCCACGGCGAGCCGGCTGGACGACTCGCTGAAGGCGCTTTTCGCAACCGGCCTCTTCGAGGATGTCGAGCTCACCCGTCGCGGCGGCACGCTGGTCGTCCGCGTGGTCGAGAACCCCGTCATCAATGCCATCAATTTCGAGGGCAACCGCCGCATCAAGGACGACGCGCTCGAGGCTGCCATCGAGTCGCGTTCCCAAGGTGTGCTGTCGCGCTCCCAGGTCCAAGCCGACGTTCAGGACGTTCTGGAGCTCTATCGCCGCCGCGGCCGGTTCAACGCGACCGTGACGCCCGAAATCATTCCGATCGGCAACAATCGCGTCAACCTCGCGTTCGTGGTCACGGAGGGCCGCAAGGTCGGCGTGAAGCGCATCAACTTCATCGGCAACAATCGCTATGGTGACGGCACGCTGCGCTCCAAGCTGCTCACGACCGAGTCGAACCTTCTCAGCTTCCTGAAGTCGAGCGACGTCTACGACCCCGACCGCTTCAATGCCGATCAGGAACGGTTGCGCCGCTTCTACCTAAAGAACGGCTACGCCGACTTCCGCATCGTTTCGGCCGTCGCCGACTACGATGCGTCGGACGAGGCCTTCTTCATCACCTACACGATCGACGAGGGCGACCGGTACACCGTTAGCGAAGTCGGGATTGAATCGAACATCGCCGACCTCGATGGCGAGGACCTGCGCCGCGAAGTCCGCACGGACGCCGGCGACCGCTACAATGCCGAGGACGTCGAGAAGACGCTCGAGGACATGACTCTGGCCGTCGCCGAGAAGGGCTATGCTTTTGCCCAGGTCCGCCCTCGCGGCTTCCGCGATCCCGACACCGATCAGGTCCAACTCACCTACGTCGTTGAGGAAGGCCCCCGGGTCTATGTCGAGCGCATCAACATCGTCGGCAACACGCGAACTCAGGACTTCGTCATCCGCCGCGAGTTCGACCTCGCCGAGGGCGATGCGTATAACCGCGTGCTCGTCGACCGTGCCCAGCGCCGGCTCGAGAACCTCAAATACTTCAAGCGTGTCCGCATCGCGAACGAGCAGGGCTCGGCGCCGGATAAGATCGTCCTGAACGTCTTCATCGAAGAGGACTCGACGGGCAATCTCGGCCTCGGCGGCGGATGGTCCTCCGGCGACGGCTTCGTCGTAGACGCCTCGCTGACGGAGCGGAATTTCCTCGGTCGCGGTCAGCAGATCAAGATCGGAGGTTCGCTCGGCGAGGAGCGCCAGTCGATCGACTTCTCCTTCACCGAGCCCTATTTCCTCGGCCGCAGGATCTCGGCCGGCTTCGACCTCTTCTACCGTCAGCAGGAACTGCAGGACGTCTCGTCCTACAACTACGATCTCGTAGGCGGCGGCCTGCGCTTCGGCCTGCCGATCACCGAGGAGATCGGCCTGCAGCTGCGCTATCGCCTATCGCAGATCGAGATCAAGGACGTTCCGTCGACGGCGTCGCCGATCATCCTTCAGTATGCGGATGAGAGCTTCCTGTCGTCTTCGGTCGGCTACTCGCTGGTCTACAACAGCCTCGACAGCACGGTGAACCCGCGCAACGGTCTTTACCTCAGCTTCGGCCAGGACCTGACAGGGCTCGGCGGCGATGTGAACCTCATCAGCTCGGCGGCCGATCTTCGTGGATACTATGAGGTCTATCCGGATATCATCGGCTTCCTGAAGCTTACGGGCGGCCACGTGGCCGGGTTCGGCGATCAGGAGGTTCGCACCTTCGACGGCTTCACCAAGGGTGGTGAGACCGTTCGCGGCTTCAAGACGGGCGGCATCAGTCCTCGCTCGGTCTCCTTCACCTCGGGCGCGCCGAACGGCGTCACCGGAAACGCCGTCGGCGCGACAGGCTTCCTCGCCGCCACGGCCGAGGTCCAGTTCCCGCTCGGACCGCTTACCCGGACCGTTGGCCTGCGGGGTGCGCTCTTCGCCGATGCTGGTACGACGTTCGGCAATATCGACGTTCCCGAGTGCTTCGACACGGTCAACCGCGTGGAGGTCGAGAACACCGATCGGGCGGCCTGTATCGCGAAGCCGGGTGCCCTCGGTCAGTTCGTCGCGACGGACGTCATCGGCACCGACGCTGCCCTGCGCGCATCGGTTGGCGGTAGCCTTCTCTGGGAGTCGCCCTTCGGCCCGCTCCGTGTCGATGTCGCCTATCCGCTCGCGGAGGAGGACTTCGACGAGACGCAGCTCGTTCGGTTCGGCGCCTACCGCGCCTTCTAGGCGAGCGCGCGCCGTATGACCGTCTTCGACAAGGCTTCGGCCTCGCGGTTCCTGTCACCCCCGCCGTCGATCGCCTTGGCCGAATTGGCTGAGCTGACCGGCGCGGTGGTCGATCCGGAAATGGGACGCCTCGTCGTCCGCCGCATCGCGACCCTGACCGATGCTGGACCATCCGACGTCGCGTTCTTCGACAACCCGTCCTATCTCGACGCGTTCCTGGCGACCAAGGCGGGCGCCTGCTTCTGCAGTGCGCGAAACGCCGCGCGTATCCCGGACGGATGCGTGGCGCTGGTTGCTGGTCAGCCCTACCGGGCTTTCGCGAAGGCCGGCGCCTACTTCTATCCCGAGGCCATGCGTCCGCGCGCGAACGCCGAGGCCGACCGTAGCGATGTCTTCGTGTCCGATTCGGCAAGGATCGAAGAGGACGTGGCGTTGGAACCGGGGGCGATCGTCTCCGACAATGCCGAGATCGGCCGCGGCTCGCGGATCGGCGCGGGCGCCGTCATCGGCTACGGCGTGACGATCGGGCGGGATTGCTCGGTCGGGCCGAATGCCGTGCTCCAGTCGACCCATCTCGGCAACGGGGTCATCGTCCACCCCAACGTCACCATCGGCTCGGACGGCTTCGGCTTCGCGATGGGGCTCGAAGGTCATCTGAAAGTGCCGCAAGTCGGCCGCGTCATCGTACAGGACGACGTCGAGATCGGTGCGGGCACGACGATCGACCGTGGCGCGTTGGGCGATACGGTCATCGGCGAGGGCACCAAGATCGATAATCTCGTTCAGATCGGCCACAACGTCGAGATCGGGAGAAACTGTGTCATCGTTTCGCAGGTCGGCATCTCGGGCAGCGCCAAACTGGGCGACTATGTCGCCGTAGGCGGCAAGACCGGCATCAACGGCCACGTGACCATCGGCGACGGAGCACAGATTGCCGCGGTGAGCAGCGTCCATGGAGACGTTCCGGCGCGGGCGCGCTATGGCGGCACGCCCGCCCGCCCGGTACGCGAATGGTTCAAGCAGATCGCCGCTCTGGACCGTCTCGCCAAGCGTGATAACAAGACGGCGAAACCTAGCAGCAAGGATTGAGGAGCCTTCTATGTCGGACGAGCCCGAGCAAAGAGAGTTGGGCGCGGTCGATATCGGCGAGATCCTGAAGCTCCTACCCCACCGCTATCCGCTGCTTCTCGTGGATCGCATCATCGACATGGACCGCGACGAGTCGTGCGTCGGTATCAAGAACGTGACGGCGAACGAGCCGCACTTTCAGGGCCACTTTCCCGACAAGCCCATCATGCCGGGCGTTCTCCTCATCGAGGCCATGGCCCAGACGGCGGGCGCGCTTTGCCTGTGGAATGGCGGGCAAAGCGCCGCGCCGCAGGCGGTCTATTTCATGACGATCGACAACGCGAAATTCCGCAGGCCCGTCGTGCCGGGTGACCAGGTCCGCTTTCACATGACGAAACTGCGCCAACGGCGTGCGATGTGGTGGTTCAAGGGCGAGGCCAAGGTCGATGGGGTCCTTGTCGCGGAGGCGGAGGTCGGTGCGATGCTGACGGACCTCTAGCCGATGTCCTCCATTCATCCGACGGCCATCATCGAGCCTGGCGCCGTGCTCGGCGACGGCGTGACGATCGGTCCGTTCTGCCACATAGGCGCTGAGGTGAAGCTCGGCGCCAACAGCGTTCTGACCTCCCATGTCGTGATTGCCGGCGACACCGAAATAGGTGAGGGCACTCAACTCTTTTCCTTCGCGGCGGTCGGCCTCGCGCCACAGGACCTGAAATACAAGGGCGAACCTACGCGCCTCCGCATCGGCGCGCGCGCGATCATCCGCGAGAACGTGACCATCAACCCGGGCACGGCCGGCGGGATTGGCGAAACGGTCATTGGAGACGACTGCGCTTTGCTGGCCTGTGCTCATGTGGCTCACGACTGCCGGATTGGCCGTGGCTGCATCATCGTCAACAACGCGATGATCGCCGGGCACTGCACGTTAGGCGACCATGTCATCGTCGGCGGCGGGGCTGGCGTTCATCAATTCGTCCGTGTAGGCGATCACGCGTTTATCGGCGGTTTGTCCGGGGTCGAGAACGACGTCATCCCGTTCGCGTCCGCGATCGGCAACCGCGCGCAACTCGGCGGGCTTAACCTCGTCGGTCTCAAGCGCCGCGGTTTTGCGCGGCCGGATATCCATGCGTTGCGAGCGGCTTACGCGCTTCTTTTCTCGGAGGAAGGAAGCCAGACTGACCGTGTCCAAGCGCTGAAGACCCGCTACGGCGGCACGCCGGCCGTCGATACACTCATCGCATTCGTGACCGAAGGCGGCCAGCGGGCGCTCTGCACACCTCGCCAGAAATGACGGCTCCGGGCAGACCGCTCGGCATCTTCGCTGGCAGCGGCCGCCTGCCTCGATACCTTGCCGACGCCGCCAGGAGGGCCGACCGTCCCGTCACCGTCCTCCGGCTGCACGGAGAGACGGACGAGGCGTTCGACGGCTTCAACGCGCATGAGGTGCGCTTCGGCGAGTTCGGGCGGATCACCAAACTCCTCGCCGATGCCGGCGTGACGGAAATCGTCTTCGCCGGCGGCGTCCACCGCCCGTCCTTAGCGTCGATCCGCCCGGACTGGGGTGGACTGCAACTGATGCCGAAGCTCCCGCGGCTCCTCACGGGCGGCGACGATGCTTTGCTTCGGAAGGTCGCCGACCTCCTTGCCGAATACGGTCTGACGCTCATATCACCTCTTCAGATCGCCCCGGAAATCACCGCAGGAATTGGTGTTTTGTCTGGACGGTCACCGACATCGGCAGACCATGTCGAGATCGTTGTCGGCGCCGCGACGGCGAGGCGGCTCGGAGAGGTGGACGCGGGCCAGAGCGTCATCGTGGAGCGTGGTCGGGCCATAGCTCTCGAAGGGGTCGAGGGCACCGATGCCATGATCGCTCGCGCCGGTACCCTACGCCAATCCGGCCGTTGGAGAACTGGCGAACGATCCGGCGTTCTCGTGAAGACGGCGAAGCCATCACAGGACATGCGTCTTGACGTGCCGACAATCGGCCCGGACACCGTTCGCGCGGCGGCGGCGGCGGGGCTCGTCGGGATCGCGGTCGAGGCCGGACGGGTGATGATCCTCGAACGTCCGGCCGTAGAGACGCTTGCGAAGGAGCACCGACTGTTTGTCTGGGGGATGTCGTGACGGAGCTCCATATCTGCGTAGTCGTCGGTGAGGAATCCGGGGACGCTATGGGCGCGGCCATCGTCAATGCCTTGCGCGATCGGCTTGGTACGGACGTAGGGCTCCACATCAGCGGAACGGGGGGCGATGCGTTGCAGGCTGCGGGATTGCGCTCGATCTTCCCGCTGGCCGACATCGCCGTAATGGGCATCAGTGCGGTCATCGCCCGATTGCCCCTTATCCTCAGGCGCATCGCCGACGCGACCCGCCATGTCGTCGAAACGAAACCGGACCTCCTGCTCGTCATCGACAGTCCCGACTTCACGCATAGGGTGGCAAAGCGGGTCCGGCAGGCCGAGCCGGCTATTCCCATCGTAAAGGTGGTCTCGCCAAGCGTCTGGGCGTGGCGACCAGGAAGAGCCAAGGCGATGGCGGCCTATGTCGATCGTCTGCTGGCAATCCTGCCGTTCGAGCCGGCCGTTCACGAACGCCTGGGCGGCCCTCCGACAACGTATATCGGCCACCCGCTGATCGAACGGCTGAATGAACTGCGCCCGCCAGGCGGCGACAACACCGAGATCTTGCCCGCTGCGCCCGTCCTACTTCTGCCCGGCAGCCGCGCAGGCGAGATCGCCCGCCACATGTCGCTCTTCGGAGAGGTCGTAGAAAAAGTCGAGGCCCGTCATCCGGGCGTCGAATTCGTTCTGCCGGCCGTTCCGCGGGTGCGTGGTGCCATCGAAGATGCTCTTCGCGAGTGGTCGCGGCCGGTTCGCGTCGTCGAGCCCGGGAAGAAATACGAAGCCATGCGGACGGCGCGTGCGGCCTTGGCGGTCTCGGGCACCGTCACCCTAGAGCTTGCGCTGGCGCGCCTGCCGATGGTGGTGGCGTATAGGCTCGATCCGATCGTAGCGCGTCTGCGTTGGCTGGGGTCGGTGCCCTCTATCGTTCTGCCCAATCTCGTGATCGGGCGGAATGCATTCCCGGAATTTGTTCACGAAGACGCGACCGTTGATGCGCTGACAGACGCGCTTCTGCCGCTACTCGATAGCGGACCGGTGCGCGACGCCCAACTTGTCGCGGCGGATGAGGTCGTGGCCGCGATGGTCGGTGACGGCGTCGCGCCTAGCGATATCGCCGCACGTGCCATCCTCGACCTTCTCAGCGAACGCGGCGCTATCGCTCCGAAATTGGGCGATAGTCGCGCTTCGTAGATCCCGTATAGAGCTGGCGGGGCCGACCAATACGCTGGTTCGGATCCGCGATCATCTCGTTCCACTGCGCGACCCAGCCAGTCGTGCGAGCGAGCGCGAAGAGGACCGTGAACATCGTCGTCGGAAAACCGAGAGCCTTCAACGTGATCCCCGAATAGAAGTCGATATTCGGATAGAGTTTTTTCTCCACGAAGTAGGGATCGGACAGCGCGATCCGCTCCAGCTCCATCGCCACGTCGAGCAACGGGTCGTCCTTGATGCCGACTTCCGAAAGCACTTCGTGACACGTGAGCTGCATGATCTTGGCGCGCGGGTCGTAATTCTTATACACGCGGTGGCCGAAACCCATGAGGCGGAATGGGTCGCTCTTGTCCTTCGCGCGATTCACGTATTCGGGAATGCGATCGACGGTGCCGATCTCCTGCAGCATGTTGAGCGCTGCCTCATTGGCACCGCCGTGCGCCGGACCCCAAAGGCAGGCGATGCCCGCAGCGATACAGGCGAACGGGTTCGCGCCGGACGATCCGGCCAAGCGGACCGTCGATGTCGAAGCGTTCTGCTCATGGTCCGCATGCAGCACGAAGATGCGGTCCATCGCACGCGCCAGAACCGGGTTGACCTTGTACTCCTCGCACGGCACCGAGAAGCACATGTGCAGGAAGTTCGCTGCGTAATCGAGATTGTTGCTCGGATAAACGAATGGTTGTCCGACCGAATACTTATATGCCATAGCCGCGATCGTCGGCATCTTCGCGATCAATCGGTAGCTCGCAACCATGCGCTGATGCGAATCCGATATGTCGGTCGAATCGTGATAGAAGGCCGAGAGCGCGCCGACGACACCGCACATGATCGCCATCGGGTGCGCATCGCGCCTAAAGCCGCGATAGAGCGCATGCATCTGCTCGTGGAGCATCGTGTGATAGGTGATGCGATGCACGAAGTCCTTCTTCTGCGCATCGGTCGGCAACTCGCCGTAAAGAAGGAGGTAGGCCGTCTCGAGAAAATCGCCATGCTCGGCCAGCTCATCTATCGGGTAGCCGCGATGCAGCAGCACGCCAGCTTCGCCATCGATATAAGTAATCTCCGAGGAGCAACTTGCCGTCGACGTGAAGCCAGGATCATAGGTGAACTTGCCCGTGTCCTTGTAGAACGAACCGATATCGACGACGTCGGGCCCTATCGTGCCAGATTTGATGGCAAACGGCTTGTCCTCACCCTCGATCGTCAGTGTCGCGGTGGCGTCGGTCATAGGATTATCCCCATTTTGCATCGTGGTGTGGACGGTGCCATTTCGCACCTGCGGTATCGGATTTGCGGGAAGGCGGCAAGCGCTCGCGCGGTCACGCGGGGCTCGAAGCGGCCCAGTCGGACAGCCGCTCAAGGCTCTCCTCGCGCCCCAGAACGAGGAGCACGTCGAAAATTCCAGGCGAGGTCGTCCTGCCGGTCAAGGCGGCACGCAGTGGCTGCGCGACCTTGCCGAGCTTGAGATCGGCTGCCTCCGCGTAGGCGCGGGTTTCCGCCTCCAGGGCGTCAGACGTCCAAAGGTCCAAGGCTGCGAACCTGCCCACCAATTCGGAGATCGTAGCCCTCCCTGCCTCGTCCAGCAGCTTGGCCGCCTTCTCGTCCGGCTTCAACGGCCGCTTCGTCCAGAGGAAGCGCGACGCTTCGACAAGTTCGACGAGTGTCTTCGCGCGTTCCTGCAGACCCGGCATCGCCGCGCGCAGCTGAATGACGTGCGCATCGGTCATCGCCGCAGCCATCTCGTCGCCGCCTGGGAGATGAGGCAGCGTCGCTAGAAAGGTGCGCGTCAGAACGTCCGCGCTCGTCTCCCGCATGTAGATGCCGTTCAGGTTCTCCAGCTTCTTGAAATCGATCCGGGCGGGGGACTTCCCCATCCCATCGAGGCCGAACCAGTTCCAGCATCTGTTGTTCGGACAGGACTTCTTCGTCCCCATGGGCCCAGCCAAGGCGTACGAGATAGTTGCGCAGGGCCGCCGGGAGGTAGCCCATCGCGCGATAGGCCTCGATGCCGAGCGCACCGTGCCGTTTGGACAGCTTCGCGCCATCTGGCCCGTGAATGAGCGGAACGTGCGCCATGGCCGGCGCCGGCCAGCCCATGAGATCGTAGATCGCGAGCTGACGCGCGGCGTTCGTCAAATGGTCGTCGCCGCGCAGGATCTGCGTGACGCCCATGTCGTGATCGTCAACGACCACGGACAGCATGTAGGTTGGCGTGCCGTCGCTGCGAAGAAGGATGAGGTCGTCCAACTCCTTGTTCTGTATCGTCACGTCGCCCTGTACGCAGTCCCGGATGATCGTCGCACCGTCCTTCGGCATGCGTAGGCGGACGGTATGGGGGCGGTCGGGCGCCTCCGACGCATCGCGGTCGCGCCAAAGACCATCATAGCGGGGAGGGCGACCTTCGGCTCGTGCGGTCTCCCGCATGGCAGTCAGTTCCTCGGCCGTCGCATAGCAGCGATAGGCGTTGCCGGCGTCCAGCAGAGTGGCGGCGACCTCAGCGTGCCGATCCTGGCGTTCCGACTGGAAGACGACGTCGCCGTCCCATTCGAGGCCAAGCCAGCGCAGGCCATCGATGATCGCGTCCACGGCCTCCTCGGTCGAGCGCGCCTTGTCCGTATCCTCGACGCGGAGGAGGAACCGCCCGCCATTGGCACGGGCGAGAAGGTAGTTGAAGAGCGCAGTCCGCGCGCCCCCGATATGGAGAAATCCCGTGGGCGATGGGGCGAATCGCGTTACGACGTTTGGCATGAAAGTTCTCTTGAGCGGCGGCGCATGCTGTCGCCCGTCGATCGACAGTCGGGCAGGCGGCCCGACGGCTCGGCGCAGGTCACAGCGGGGAATGACGTGAGGGCCGGCGGGGTCGCCGTCCCGGTACCCGACCTTCGTAGCACGGGGTCGCGACCCGGTGTAGTGGGCCGAACGTCGTGGTTGGAGCGCGCGCGCGCCATCACGCGGGACGATTGGGCCCGCGTCTCGTCCAGCGGCCGGGTCTACCTCCTGGCGCCCGCCTGCCTCGCGGCGGGCATCCTCGTCTACTTCAACCTTCCGCACGAGCCCGCGGCGCTTCTCACGGCATTGGTTGCGAGTGGGCTCGGCTGGTTTGGCCGGCGCTATCTCGTCCTCCGTGGTGCCGCGCTTCTCGTTGCTGGCATCGCACTACCAGCGCTCCACGCCGCCTGGTTGGGACCACTCCCGAGGACGCTGCCCGAAGGCCCCCGATCCATGACAGGCGTCATCGAACGGATCGAGGGGCGAGAGAGCGGCGAGCGGATCACGCTTCGCATCCTATCTGGGGTGAAGGGCGCAGACCGGGTCCTTCTGACCGCGCGCGAACGGACAGGCGCCGCCGTCGGCAGTCCGGTCCGGGTGGTGGCCATTCTCAACAGGGCGCCCGGGCCGGTATTGCCCGGCCACTACGACCATGCGCGCCGCCTCTACTTCGCCGGCGTCGAAGCCATGGGCGTACTCATCGCCGGTCCGTTCTCCGCCGCGACGGGTGGCATCACGCGGCTCGACCGGGGACGCGCCTTCATCGCCGAGATCAGGGCGATGATCGCAGGCCGGATCGACGGTGTGCTCTCCGGGCAGGCGGCCGCAATGGCGACCGCCCTTCTGACAGGAGAACGCGGCGGGCTGTCGACGGAGACGCTGGAGGCCATGCGCGGCTCGGGGCTCGCGCATGTGCTCGCGATATCGGGCATGCATATGGGGCTGTTCTGCATGTCCCTCTTCGCCGTTCTGCGCGTGTCATTCTCCATGGCCAGCCTCGCCGGGCGGTCACTGCCGGCGAAGAAACTCGCCGCCATCGGAGCGCTCGCGGGCGGGACCTTCTATCTCGCTATCTCCGGCGGCCAGATCGCCACGCAGCGTGCCTATATCATGGTCGCCATCGCTTGTGTCGCCATCCTTCTCGACCGGCCTGCGCTGACACTGCGAAACGTCGCGACCGCGGCACTCGTGGTGCTGGCCACATCGCCGGAAAGCCTTCTCGGCGCGAGTTTCCAGATGTCTTTCGCGGCGACCATCGCGCTCGTCGCCGTCTATGAGCGGTGGAACGGGCGCGCACGTGCGAGCGAGGCAGCGCTGGCCGTCCCGGGTCAAAAGGCCGCGACGCTTTTCGTCACGTCCTTGACCGCAGGCCTCGCGACCACACCTTACGCAGTCTTTCATTTCCATCGACTCGCGGCGTTCAGCCTGTCGGCGAACCTCGCCGCGATGCCTATCGTTTCCATCCTCATCATGCCCGCCGGCCTCGCCAGCCTTCTAGCAATGCCCTTTGGTCTGGAGACGGTGCCACTCATCGTGATGGGAGGCGGCATCGACGGACTGCTAGGGGTGGCCAACGCGGTGTCGGCATGGCCTGGCGCCATGCGCGCGATGCCGCCGCTCGTCCCCGTGGCGCTCGCGGTCGGATCGCTTGGGCTCTACCTCTCGGCTACGCTACGCGGCTTTGCGCCGTTGATAGGAGGCGTTGCCATCCTTGTCATCGCGGCGCTCGTCCAGCTCAACCACGCACCGCCGCCGATCATCATTGCCGAAAACGGCAAGACGTTCGCCGTGCGGCAGGCGGATGACAGCCTGGTGACGACAGGAGCGCGCTTCTCCGCATTTACCGACGCGCGGTGGACCGATGCCGAGGCATTCAAGGAAGATATCACCGCTGAGAACCGCACGCCCGTCTTCACAACCGTCTGCGATCGTACGCAATGCGTCTATCGCGACGAGCGATACGCCATCCACGCCGCCTGGGATCCGGCATCCGTGATGGCGGCCTGTCTGACCGACGCCATCCTGATCACTCCGCTCAATCGACCCGCCGACTGTCCGGGCCCGTCGATGGTCGTGGATCCAGCCATGCTGGGGTCCGGCACGCTACTGCTCGATCCCGCGAATTCGCACCATCCTATCCGGACCGCGACCCCCCACGACCGCCCTTGGCGCGCCAACGGGGCTTCGCGTCCCTAGTAGCGGCGGACGAGGCCGACGAGACGACCCTGAATACGGACCTCGTCAGGACCGTAGATGCGCGTTTCGTAAAGCGGATTCTCGGCTTCGAGGGCGATGGAGCCGCCCCTGCGCCGAAGCCGCTTCAGAGTGGCCTCGTGATCCTCTACGAGGGCCACGACTATCTCTCCGTTGTCCGCCGAGTCCGTTCGCTGAATGACGACGGTGTCGCCATCGAGGATGCCGGCCTCAATCATCGAGTCGCCTTTCACCTCGAGGGCGAAGTGCTCGCCGCCGCGCAACATATCGGGCGGGACCGCGATGGACTGCGCCTGGTTCTCAATCGCCTCGATCGGAACACCGGCGGCGATCCGACCGATCAACGGCACGCTCGCCCCATCGAACTTAGGTGCCGAAACCGCCGCTTCGCGGCCACGACCGCCGGAGCCCTCTATGACCTCGGGCACGAAACCCCGGCGGCGAGGCATGGACTTCGGCACCTTCAACACTTCGATCGCGCGCGCGCGATGGGGCAGGCGGCGAATGAAGCCGCGCTCCTCCAGCGCCGTGATCAACCGATGTATGCCCGACTTCGACTTCAGCTCGAGCGCATCTTTCATCTCGTCGAAGGATGGCGGGACGCCGGTTTCGTTCAACCGGTCATTAATGAACTTGAGGAGATCGTGCTGCTTGCTCGTCAACATGGCGCTACCGGTGCGATTCGGGATGTTCGTGCCTGTACGCTAAATGTTCCGCATGCGTTCTGCAAGTCTTAGGTTGCCTCATCGTCCTCATCGATGCGTTCGACGCACGTGAATGCTTCGCTACTCCACAAGCCGCTAGATCGCGGTGACCAGGGCCCTGGTAGCGCCAGCGAGATCCGTCTGCCTCATCAGCGTTTCGCCGACGAGGAAGGTCGTCACGCCGATTGCGGCCATGCGCCGTATGTCCTCAGCCTGCGCGATGCCAC
Organism: uncultured Alphaproteobacteria bacterium; assembly: GCA_963799285.1. Taxonomy (GTDB): domain Bacteria; phylum Pseudomonadota; class Alphaproteobacteria; order Rhizobiales; family CAWCWK01; genus CAWCWK01. The sequence goes on along the minus strand of CAWCWK010000004.1, from coordinate 1,408,752 downwards.
TCTCCGTAACGATCAATCGATCGGCGGGAATGGCGCCCGCGAGGGCTTCCGTGGTGCCGAGGTCGGTAGCGAAAGTTCGCAAGTCGCGGTTGTTGATGCCGATGAGCGGGACGGGCAGTCGAAGAGCACGATCGAGCTCCGCGCGGTCGTGGACCTCTAAGAGCACGTCCATTCCATTTTCACGGGCAGCGGCGACGAGATCCTCTGCAAGACCGTCGGTGACGGCAGCCATGATGACGAGGATGGCGTCGGCACCCATCGCCCGCGCTTCCGCGACCTGCGCGACGTCGATCATGAAGTCCTTGCGCAAGACCGGAAGGGCGCAGGCTGCGCGTGCCGCGCGGAGCGCCGCCTCGCTACCTTGGAAGGAAGGCTCATCAGTCAGCACCGAGAGGCAGGTTGCGCCACCACTCTCATAGGCGGTCGCAATCGCGGCGGGCTCGAAGTCTTGGCGGATAACGCCCTTGGAAGGGCTTGCCTTCTTGACCTCGGCGATCAGACCGACAGCGCCCGCATCCGCGGCGCCTCGCAGTGCCCGATAGAACCCGCGCGGCGGCGGGGCCGTGGCCACATCCGGGGCGGGGCCGGCCTTGAGCGCGGCCACTTCGTCGCGCTTATAGGCCAGGATGCGGTCGAGGGCGGTGGTCATGCCTTGCTGGCCTCGCGGGAGGCGTCGGCGAAGCGTTGGAGAACGTCCCGCGCCGTTCCGTCGTCGATGCGAGCGGCCGCGAGCGTCGCGCCCTCGTGCAGGGAGGCGACGGCGTCCGCCATCAGGAGGGCGGCAGCGGTATTGAGGATGACGATATCGCGATAGGCGCCGGGCGTGCCGTCGAGAACGGCCTGGAGAGCAATAGCATTCTGGGCGGCATCTCCGCCTTTCAGAGCGGACATTTCGGCGCGGGGCAGGCCGGCGTCCTCGGGGGTGATCTCGAAGGTCCGAATTTCGCCTGCCTTCAGCTCGGCCACCGAGGTCGCGCCGGTCGTGGTGATCTCGTCGAGACCTTGGCCGTGAACCACCCAGGCCGAACGGATGCCGAGGTCTCGTGCAACGTATGCAAGCGGCTCGACCCATTGCGGCGCGAAGACGCCAAGGAGCATGCGGTTCGCGCCGGCCGGATTCGAAAGCGGTCCGAGAAGATTGAAGATGGTGCGGGTGCCGATCTCGGCGCGTGCGGGCCCGACATGCCGCATGGCCGAGTGGTGCAAGGGCGCGAACATGAAGCCGAGGCCGGTCTTGCGGATGCAATCGGCGATGCCATCGGGCGCGAGGTCGATATCCACGCCGAGAGCGGCCAGCGTATCGGCAGCGCCCGAGCGCGACGAGAGGGCGCGATTTCCGTGCTTGGCGACGGTAAGCCCACAGGCAACGGCGACTATGGCACTGCAAGTCGACACGTTATAGGAGCCCGACGCATCGCCGCCGGTACCGACGATGTCGATGGCATGGGCCGGCGCATCGACCCGGCGCATCTTCGCGCGCATGACATCGACAGCGCCGACGATCTCCTCGACCCGTTCGCCCCGCACACGCAGGGACATCAGGAACGCCCCGATCTGCGCCGGGGTCGCGCCGCCGGACATGATCGTCTCGAAGGCGCCTGACGCGTCCTCCCGGGAGAGGATCTCACCTAGAGCGAGGCGCGCGAGAATGGATTTCAAGTCGTCGGACATCTCGCGTCTCTTACCTCAGCCTTCGCCCAGCGTCGTCCGCAGCGCGGTCTCGTTCGTCTCTACGCCGACGATCTCTCGAACCGCTTCGATATACTGCGCCAGAAGATCCTCGCCGAGACCGACCTCGGGCGGCACGTCGTCTGCGGCTTCCGGAACCGCCGCGTCTAGCACCTGAAAGACGATACGATCGGGGCCATTCCCGGCGACGGCCGAAGCCGTACCTCCAAGCGGTGTCGTGAAGACCTGCCGCGTGGCAGCCTGGGAGAGGCCGTTGCCGGACCGATCGAAGGGACCGAGGTCGCGAACGGCAAGGCCCCGTGCGGCCGCCACGTCCGTCATCCGCGCGCCGGCGGATACTTCTTCTACGATCTCGCGGGCGAGGGCCGAGATGGCGCCGGCGGTCTCAGCTTCCACCCAGGCGGCGGCGACATCGGCGCGGACCTCATCGAGCGAGCGCTCCCGATCGGCTTCGATATCGGTGACGTGGAAAAAGAGATAGCCGTCGCGGGTCTGGATGGGATCGGGTTCGAAATCGATCTCCGCCTCGAAGACGGCGTCGAGGAGGGTCTGCGCGGATGGAAGCTCGGCGGCCATGCCGGTCTTGCTCGCGCCCGTCCGATCGATCGCCTCGACGGACACCAGTTGCAGGCCCAGTCGATCCGCAATCTCCGGGAGGGTCTCGCCTGCGGCGCGGCCATCCTCGATGGCGTCATAGCTGTCGAGGATCGTCTGCTGTGCCAGGCGCAGCGCAATATCCTGGCGAAGCTGATCGCGCACCTCTTCGAGAGGCTGAACGGAGCCCGCCTCGATCGTATCGACGGTCACGAGTGCGGCGCCGAACGTCCCATCGACGGGATCGCTGACCGCGCCGAGGTCGAGAGCGAACGCGGCCTCGGCGATCGCGGTGTCGATAAGGTCGTCCTGCGCGACCGTTCCGAGCGATACGTCAGCTGCGGCCAACCCACGCTCGGCGACGATATCGTCGAACGTCGCGCCGTTGGCGATGCGTGCCGCCGCAGCGTCGGCTTCGTCGCGGGAAGCGAAGGCGATCCGGCGAACGGACCGGCGCTCCTCCGTCGTGAAGGCAGCCAGTCGGCTCTCGTACTCCCCGGCGAGATCGTCCTCCGAGACGTCGATCGTATCGGCCAGATCCTCCGGTTCGATCTTGATATAGTCGAAGCTGCGATATTCGGGTGCGCGGAAACGGTCCGCGTTCTCGGCGAAATAGGCCGTCAACACCGCGTCGTCCGGCGTGCCGATGGGCTCGATGTCGGATGCCGTCACGTCCAGCACGCGGATCGTCCGCTCCTCGAGGCGATAGCGCTCAAGCGCGGTGTCGAGCGGGGCGGGGGACGGGATGTCGGCGCGGATCGCATAGGTCAACTGGGCGCGGCCGCTGACCTGCTTCTCAAGGACGATATACGTGGCCTCGTTCAGGCCGTTTGAGCGCAGGATCTGGTTGAAAAGGTTGCGGTCGAACTGCCCGGACGCATTTCGGAAGGCGGGCCCGTCTACGATTTCGGTGGCCAGCGCCTCATCCGAACGGGACAGACCGTAGACGGCCGCCCGCTCGTCCAGCGCTGCCTCGTTGATCAACTGATCGACCGTCTGCTGCGGTATGCCGAGGGCCCGAATCTGCTCGAGGCTGAGCGTCGTACCGAAGTTGCGGCTGAGCTCGTTCGTACGGCGCTGGAGGGCGGCGCGATAGGCCTCGGGGGTCACGGTCCGCTCGCCGACGGTCGCCAGGGCGGTATTGGCGCCGCCAGTGAAAATATCGTTGATACCGAAGAGCGCGAAACTCAGCACGAGTAGGCCGATGAATACCATGGCGACCCAGCCGCCGGCAAATTTCCGTAATGCTGAGAGCATGTTCCGCCCGTTCCCTCCGCCATCGTCTTACGCGGGTGCAGACGTCGTCGCGCCCGATGGATGTCCATAGTCCTTGCGCCGGCCTGATGCCCCACATTAGAGACAGCCGCAAGGTCCGCGGGAACGCGGTCGTTCCCTCGGCGCCTTGATGCTGGCGAAACCGGGCAAAGACAGGGCGCAGGACATGCTGATCGCTGGCAATTGGAAGATGAACGGACTGAACGCGCAACTGAGCGAGCTGCACAACGTCATCGCCGGCCTTCGCTCGTCCGGTCCGGAGGTGCTGATCTGCCCGCCGGCGACGCTTGTCGGTGTCGCGGCGTCGCGCGCCGAGGGCACGAAACTGCGGATCGGGGGGCAGGACTGCCACGCGGCCGCATCCGGCGCGCATACTGGCGACGTTTCGGCTGAAATGCTCGCCGATGCAGGCGCGAGCGCCGTTATCGTCGGACACTCGGAGCGCCGTGCCGACCACGCCGAGGACGACGCGACCGTGAAGAGCAAGGCCGAGGCCGCCGCGCGGGCCGGGCTCCGTGCGATCGTCTGCGTCGGAGAAAGCGAGTCTGATCGCGATGCTGGCCGGGCTTGGAAGGTCGTCGAGGCGCAGCTTGCCGGTTCCCTGCCGGATGAAAAGCCGAGCGCGGGTCTCGTCGTCGCTTACGAACCCGTCTGGGCGATCGGCACCGGGCGCACTGCGTCGAGCGACGATATCCTTGACATGCACCGCCGCGTTCACGCGTGGTTGGCGGACCGGTTCGAGGGTGTGATGGTGCTTTATGGTGGCTCGGTAAAGCCCGGAAATGCGAAGGAGATCCTCGGTCTCGACGGGGTCGACGGCGCGCTCGTGGGCGGCGCCAGTCTCAAGGCGGATGATTTTCTGGCAATTGTCCGCGCGGCGGACTAGGTTGCGACAGAGGGCGCAGGCGCCCATCTCCTTCTCGTTCCCCTCTCGTTTATTGATGCGGTGAAAGCCGCCGCGCGGATGTCTTCATGGAAACCGTACTGATAATCGTTCATCTGTTGATCGTCGCCGCACTCATCGGCACGGTCCTGCTTCAGCGCTCCGAAGGCGGTGCGCTCGGCATGGGCGGCGGCGGTGGGGGCGGCGGCCTGATGACCGGACGCGGCACCGCCAACGCGTTGACGCGTGCCACGGCCTATCTCGCGCTAGCCTTCTTCGCGACCAGCCTCACGCTGGCGATCATCGCGGGCCAGGGGCGCACCACGGTCTCGCCGTTCGACGGTATCGAATCGTCGGCGGAAGGTGGATCGGGCGGCGTTCTCGATGCATTGCAGCAGCTGCAGGGCGATGCGCCGACGGCGGACGGACCGCAGGTCCCGACGAGCCAGTAGGCGTCGTCGCACTTCGCAGAATTCTTTCGGGGCCGTTCTGACGAGCGGCCCCGTCTTCGTTTCGGGGTTGGTTTCTAATGGCGCGCTATATCTTCATCACCGGCGGCGTGGTCTCCTCGCTCGGCAAGGGGCTGGCCGCGGCGGCGCTCGGGGCGCTCTTGCAGGCGCGCGGCTACAAGGTCCGGCTGCGCAAGCTCGACCCCTATCTCAACGTCGATCCGGGCACCATGAGTCCCTATCAGCACGGCGAGGTCTTCGTGACCGACGACGGCGCGGAGACCGATCTCGACCTCGGGCATTACGAACGCTTCACGGGTCGCCCCGCCACCCAGGCCGACAACATCACCACCGGCCGCATCTATCAGGACATTCTCGCCAAGGAACGGCGCGGCGACTATCTCGGCGCCACGGTACAGGTGATTCCGCACGTCACAGACGAGATCAAGACGTTCTGCCGAGAGGGCAACGAAGGGTACGACTTCGTCCTCATCGAGATCGGCGGTACGGTCGGCGATATCGAGGGACTGCCTTTCTTCGAGGCGATCCGCCAACTCGGCAATGAGCTGCCGCGCGGTTCGGCGCTCTATATGCACCTTACGCTCATGCCCTATGTCGCAGCGGCCGGGGAGTTGAAGACCAAGCCCACGCAGCACTCCGTGAAGGAGCTCCGCTCGATCGGCATCCAGCCCGATATCCTTCTCGTGCGCGCCGAACACGCCATACCGCAGGAGGAGCGCCGCAAGCTCGCCCTCTTCTGCAACGTCCGCCCGGAAAGCGTCATCGAGGCGCGTGATGTCAGCTCGATCTACGACGTGCCGGCGGCCTATCACGCCGAAGGGCTGGACAGTGAAGTCCTGCGCTTCTTCAACCTCGACTCCACGTCGAGCCCCGATCTGGCGGTCTGGGAGAACATCTCCGATCGCATCCACCACCCCGAGGGGCATGTCAGGATCGCCGTCGTCGGCAAGTACACGGAACTGAAGGACGCCTATAAGTCGCTGATCGAAGCCCTCGTGCACGGCGGCATCGCCAACCGGGTTAAGGTCGAGATCGAGTGGGTGGAGTCGGAGGTCTTCGAGAAGACCAATGTTGGCGATGTCCTCCAAGGCATTCACGCCATTCTCGTACCCGGCGGCTTCGGCGAGCGGGGATCGCAAGGCAAGATCGAGGCTGCCAAGTTCGCGCGGGAGAACAAGGTGCCGTATTTCGGCATCTGCTTCGGCATGCAGATGGCCGTCATCGAAGCGGCGCGGAACCAGATCGGCCTCGAGGACGCTTCCTCGACCGAATTCGGCGCGACGGACGAGCCCGTCGTCGGCCTGATGACCGAGTGGATGAAGGGCAACGAGCTGGAGAAGCGCGCTGCAGGCGGTGACCTCGGGGGGACGATGCGCCTCGGCGCCTATGCCTGCGATCTGGCTGCCGACAGCAAGGTCGCCGACATCTACGGCGCCGAGAGCATTGCCGAGCGGCATCGTCATCGCTGGGAGGTCAATATGGGCTATCGGGACCGGCTGGAGGCCGAAGGCCTGCGCTTCACCGGCGTTTCGCCCGACGGACTGCTGCCCGAGATCGTCGAACGGCCGGATCACCCTTGGTTCATCGGCGTGCAATTCCACCCCGAGCTGAAATCGCGGCCGTTCGAGCCGCATCCCCTCTTTGCGTCCTTCGTTCGCGCGGCGATGGAACAGAGCCGATTGGTCTGATAGACGGCCGTTGCCGCAACGCTGCGCCCCGGTGCAAAGAGACGAGGTCCGCGACATGGAAGCTGAGAGCGAGGTACTGCCACCCAGCCGTCCGCGCGGATGGGATCATGCGGTCATCGCCGTTCGCGACCTCGACGCGGCGGCGGCGGTTTACGAAGGCCTTGGCTTTGCCCTGACGGCGAAGGCGACCCATCCGTTCGGCACCGCGAACCGTCTGGCGCTGCTGGGCGACACCTATATCGAACTCATTGCGATCGCCGATCCCGCGAAGGTACCGGAGCCGACCCGGGAGGACTTCGGGTTCGCCGCCTTCGTGGAGCGCTATCTCGAGGACCACGAAGGGCTCGCCATGATGGCCCTGCGGGTGGAGGACGCGGCCGCCGAAGCCAGGCGCTATGCCGACGAGGGGCTTACCGCGTTCGCACCGCATGCCTTTGGTCGCATGGCATCGCGGGCCGATGGACGAGAGGAGCGCGTCTCCTTCGTCGCATCGCACGCCCTCGACCCCCGGCTTCCCGATCTGGCGCTATTCGGTTGCCAACATGAGACGCGGGATATCGTCTGGGCCGCCGGACCGACGAGTCATGCCAACGGCGCTCGCGACATACGCGGCGCGGTGATCGTCGACGAGAACCCGACGGACCATCATATCTTCTATGCGACCATGCTGGGCCTTCGGGACATCCGCTCGAGCTCGGCTGGACTGACGCTCACCATGCCGCGCGGAACGCTGCACGTTCTGACCCCGCAGGCCTTCGACGCGCGATATCCTGGTGCGGACATCGATCATGGCGACACGCCGGCTTTCGGAGCGCTTCTCGTGGATGGCCCTTCGCAGACCGTGCCGGCCGGCGCCGCATGCGGCGTTGCCCTGATCTTCGAGGACTCGGCGTCGTGACCGCCTCGCGCAACGCGCACGTCCCCGTTGGCTCGCTGACGCTGGGCAACGATCGCCCCCTGACGCTCATAGCCGGCCCCTGCGCGCTCGAAAGCCGCGCCCACGCCCTTGAGATGTCGGCCGCGCTAAAGGAGATGACCGACCGGCTCGGGCTTGGCCTGATCTACAAGACCTCCTTCGACAAGGCCAACCGGACCAGCCTGTCGAGCGCGCGCGGAATCGGGCTCGACGAGGCGCTGCCCATCTTTGCCGAGGTGAAGGAAAGGACCGGCCTGCCGGTGCTTACCGATGTGCATGCGCCCGAGCAGTGTGAGAGGGCGGCCGAGATCGTCGACGTCCTCCAGATCCCCGCCTTCCTTTCACGCCAGACGGACCTTCTCGTCGCTGCGGCGAAGACGGGGCGGGTGGTAAAGGTCAAGAAGGGCCAGTTTCTTGCGCCTTGGGACATGAAGCACGTGGTCGAGAAAATAGCCGCGGCCGGCAATCCCAATGTGCTGGTTACGGAGCGCGGTGCCAGCTTCGGCTACAACACGCTCGTCTCCGATATGCGCGCGCTGCCCATCATGGCGCGGGAGACGGGAGCGCCGATCATCTTCGACGCGACCCATTCGGTGCAGCAGCCGGGTGGGCAGGGCGGCACGTCGGGCGGCCAGCGAGAGTTCGTCGAGACCCTGGCGCGGGCGGCCGTCGCCGTCGGTGTCGCCGGCGTCTTCATTGAAACGCATCCCGACCCGGACGCGGCACCCTCCGATGGGCCGAACATGATTCCGCTCTCCAAGCTTGAAGCGCTACTGCGCACCCTGTTGGCGTTCGACGCCGTCGCCAAATCCCATCCCCAGACCTTCTAGTCGTCATCAGGAGACTTCCGTCATGGCCATGATCCAGGACATACTCGCCCGCGAAATCCTCGATAGTCGCGGCAATCCGACGGTCGAAGTCGATGTCGTTCTCGAGGACGGCTCCTTCGGGCGTGCCGCCGTGCCCTCCGGCGCCTCGACGGGCGCACACGAGGCGGTCGAGCTTCGCGACAAGGACGAGCGCTATGGCGGCAAGGGCGTGCGAAATGCCGTCATGGCCGTGAACGACGAGATAGCCGACACGTTGACCGGCCTCGACGCCGAGGAGCAGACGGCGATCGACGAGACGCTGATCGCGCTCGACGGAACGCCCAACAAGGCGCGGCTCGGCGCCAACGCCATCCTCGGCGTATCGCTTGCCGTCGCTAAAGCGTCCGCCGACAGCGCGGGCCTACCGCTCTTCCGCTATGTCGGCGGTGTTTCCGCCCGCACCCTGCCGGTTCCCATGATGAATATCGTGAACGGCGGCGCGCACGCCGACAATCCAATCGACTTTCAGGAATTCATGATCATGCCGGTCGGCGCGTCGTCGATCTCGGAGGCCGTCCGCTGCGGTGCCGAAATCTTCCACGCGCTGAAGAAAACGCTCGCGGCTGACGGCCACAATACCAATGTCGGCGACGAGGGCGGATTCGCGCCGAACCTGCCCTCAGCCGTGGCCGCACTGGAATACGTCTCCCGCGCGGTCGAGGCGTCCGGCTACAAGATGGGTGACGAGGTGGTCTTCGCCCTCGACACCGCGTCGACCGAGTTCTTCAAGGACGGCCGATACCACCTCGACGGGGAGGGCCGCGTTCTCTCGTCCGACGAACTCGTCGCCTATTACGAGCAGCTCTGCCGCGACTTTCCCATCGTCTCGATTGAGGACGGCATGGCTGAGGACGATTGGGACGGCTGGAAGTCGCTCAATACCGTGCTCGGCAAGACGGTCCAGCTCGTCGGCGACGACCTGTTCGTCACCAATACCGAGCGCCTGTCGCGCGGGATCGAGGAAGGCGCCGCCAACTCGATCCTCGTGAAGGTCAACCAGATCGGCACGCTGACCGAGACGCTCGCGGCTGTCGATATGGCCCATCGCGCGGGTTTCACGGCAGTGATGTCACACCGGTCCGGCGAGACCGAGGACAGCACGATCGCCGACCTCGCGGTCGCCACGAATTGCGGGCAGATCAAGACCGGATCGCTGGCGCGGTCGGACCGGCTGGCGAAGTATAATCAACTGATCCGCATCGAGGAATTGCTCGAGGACAGCGCGATCTACCCCGGCACGGCCGTGGTGCGCGGACGCCGCTAGACGGAATTGCAACGCTTCTCCGGGCGCTCGAATTAACCATCTGTCAAGGCGTTGATTCGATCCTCGTTCGGGTCCTTATTGTCGGCGGATCGACCGGTCGGGAGAGTGTGATGCGTGCGCGACAGAGCCTTGCGACGAGGCTTGCCAAGGCGGCGGTCATCCCGTTGTTGACGATCATGGGTGTGGTCTACTTCGCGGGCCACGCTGTCTACGGCGACTACGGTCTGGAGGCGAAGATGCGTCTGGAGCGCGAGACGGAGTCGGCCCGCCGCGAGCTTCTTCTCGTCCGGGAAGAACGTCAGCGGCTGGAGCGGAACGTCGCGCTGATGCGCCCCGAAAGCCTCGATCCCGACCTTCTTGAAGAGCGTGTACGCGCGACGCTCCAATTCGTCGGTCCCAACGACGTCATGGTTCTGACGAAGTCCGATTAGTAGAAATACGCTCTAGATTTGCTGCGCTGCAGCACGTCTTTACGGACGCTTCGCGTTGACAGCGCCTTTGCTTCATCGCATGTCCCGCCCTACCTGTTATAAGACGTTAGTCGGGTGCGTTCCCCGCGCGCTCGTTTCGTTCGAACCCGAGGTAGGCCCATGGCATCTGCGTCCGGCACGCGTTCCAAATCGACCCGCGACACGAATGCGAAGGGCGGCGACAAGCCGGCCGGCGCGAACGGCGCAGGGGCGAATCTTCCGGAGCTCGACAAGGACCAGGCCCACGCCGCCTACAAGGACATGCTCCTCATCCGCCGCTTCGAGGAAAAGGCGGGTCAGATGTACGGCATGGGGCTCATTGGCGGCTTCTGTCATCTCTATATCGGGCAGGAAGCCGTCGTCGTCGGCATGCAGATGGCGTCGGAGGATGGCGATCAGGTCATCACCGGCTATCGCGACCACGGTCATATGCTCGCGGCCGGCATGGACCCGAAGGGCGTGATGGCCGAGCTGACGGGGCGCGAGGGAGGCTACTCGCGCGGCAAGGGCGGCTCGATGCACATGTTCTCCAAGGAAAAGAACTTCTACGGCGGGCACGGTATCGTCGGTGCGCAAGTCTCGCTCGGCACGGGCCTCGCCTTCGCCAACAACTACCGCGACGATGGCACCGTCTCGATGACCTATATGGGCGACGGCGCGGCCAACCAGGGCCAGGTCTACGAGAGCTTCAACATGGCGAGCCTCTGGAAGCTCCCCGTCGTCTACGTCGTCGAGAACAATCGCTACGCGATGGGTACGAGCATCGAGCGCTCTTCCGCTCAGACCAACTTCGCCAAGCGCGGCGAGGCCTTCGACATTCCGGGCGAGCAGGTGGACGGCATGGATGTCCGCATCGTCCTCGAGGCCGGCCGCCGCGCCCTGCAGCATGCCCGCTCCGGCAACGGACCTTATATTCTCGAGATGCAAACCTATCGCTACCGCGGGCATTCCATGTCCGATCCGGCGAAGTACCGGACCCGCGAGGAGGTTCAGCAGATGCGGACCGAGCGTGATCCGATCGAGCACCTCAAGGCGTACATGGCCGAGAAGGGCTATGGCAACGAAGACGAGATGAAAACGATAGACAAGCAGGTTCGTGCCGTCGTCGGCGAGGCGGCCGACTTCTCGACCGCCAGCCCCGAACCCGATCCCAGCGAACTCTACACCGATATTCTGAAAGAGATGGCCGTGGCGGCCGAATAGGCGCCAGATACAAACCGCCCCGACCGCAGTTTTCCAAGGAACGCCCGAATGCCGATCGAAGTGCTGATGCCGGCCCTGTCTCCCACGATGGAGGAAGGCAAGCTCGCCAAATGGCTCGTCAAGGAGGGCGACGACGTCTCGTCCGGGGACGTTCTGGCGGAGATCGAGACCGACAAGGCGACGATGGAAGTCGAAGCCGTCGATGAAGGGAAGGTCGGCAAGATCCTCGTTCCCGAAGGCACCGATGCCGTTGCCGTCAACACGCCGATCGCCGTTCTTCTGGGCGAGGGCGAGGATGCCGACAGCGTGGACATGAGCCAGGCGTCGACCTCGGCCGCCGAGGCCGACTCCTCCGACGATCCCGCAGCCGAGCAGAAGGTCGCGGAGAACCTGGGCAACGCGACGACGCCGGCTACGGCCGCGCGCGGCGCCGATGCGCCGAAGTCGACTTCCGCCGCCGCCAATCCCCCGGAGCCCGAGGGCCTGCCGACCCCGGACGTGCCCGAGGGCACCGAGATGGTGCAGCAGACCGTCCGCGAGGCACTGCGCGATGCGATGGCTGAGGAGATGCGCGCCGACCCCGACGTCTTCGTAATGGGCGAGGAGGTCGCGGAGTATCAGGGTGCCTACAAGGTGACCCAGGGCCTTCTCCAGGAGTTCGGGGCGAAGCGGGTCATTGACACGCCGATTACCGAGCACGGCTTTGCCGGCATTGGCGTCGGCGCCGCGATGTCCGGGCTGAAACCGATCGTCGAATTCATGACGTTCAACTTCGCGATGCAGGCGATCGATCAGATCATTAACTCGGCGGCGAAGACGCTTTACATGTCGGGCGGCCAGATGGGCTCGCCGATGGTCTTTCGCGGACCGAACGGGGCGGCGGCCCGTGTCGCGGCCCAGCATAGCCAGGATTTCACGGCCTGGTATTCCGCTATCCCCGGTCTCATCGTCCTCTCACCCTACACCGCAGCCGATGCGAAGGGCCTGTTGAAGGCGGCGATCCGCAATCCGAACCCGGTCGTTTTCCTCGAAAACGAGATCCTTTACGGGCAGACGTTCGACGTGCCGAAGATGGACGATTTCGTCCTGCCCATCGGCAAGGCGAAGATCGAGCGCGCTGGCAGCGATGCGACGATCGTGTCGTTCTCCATCGGGATGACCTATGCGCTCAAGGCCGCCGAGGAGCTGGCGGGGCAAGGGATCGACTGCGAGGTCATCAACCTGCGAACCATCCGCCCGCTCGACTTCGAGACCGTCATAAAGAGCGTCAAGAAGACCGGTCGCCTCGTGACCGTCGAGGAAGGCTATCCGCAGAATGGTATCGGCGCGGAACTCGGCTATCGCGCGACCGCCGAAGCGTTCGACTATCTCGATGCGCCGCCGATGCGCGTGACCGGAGAGGATGTGCCGATGCCGTATGCGGCCAATCTCGAAAAGCTCGCTCTGCCGTCCGTGGACAAGGTCGTGGCCGCGGTTCGCGCCGTCACCTATTCCGACTGATGGCGACGGGCGATGAGATCGTATTCGATGACGGTGGCGACGGCGATGTCGAACGTGTCGAGGGCGAACTTCTCGTTCTTGCCGTGCGCACGGATGAAGGGGACGTTCAGGTGAGCCTCGATCTCGCATCGATCGACGATGCTGAGGAATGCGGCCAGCTTCTCGCTCTCCTCGCCGTCCAGTTCGCTCGCGGCGGAGCCGAGGTCGGCCGATGGCCGGAGGTCGAGGCGCTCGAGAAAATCAAGTTTGCCTTCGCAAAAGCCTGGACGGAAAACGACTTACCCGGCGCCAACACACTCCTTTCGTAGCGCGCCAGATCACCTGCCGCCCGCTGCCCTGACGAGACGAGATCGACGACGATGCCTATCAATATCCTCATGCCTGCCCTCTCACCGACCATGGAGGAAGGCACGCTGGCCAAGTGGCTCGTGAAGGAGGGTGACGAGGTCTCGTCCGGCGACGTGATTGCGGAAATCGAGACCGACAAGGCAACGATGGAGGTCGAAGCCGTAGACGAGGGGCGGATCGGTAAGATCTTTGTGGCGGACGGCACGGCCGACGTGAAGGTGAACGCCGTCATCGCCGTGCTGCTGGAAGAGGGCGAGGACGCTGGCAGTATCGGCGACACGCCGCCGGATGACGCGAAAGCGGAGAGCGGCGCACCCGCATCGCTGACCGCCGATGCGCAGGCAGCTTTAGCCGAGCCGGACGGTTACGGGCGCGAGATGAAGGGCGCCCCGGGAACGAAAGGCGGAGAGGTTCCGGCTTCCGTCGCCCCTCCGACCGGATCGAAAGACGACAGCGCCGCGAAGTCGGGCGACCGCATCTTCGCCAGTCCGCTTGCCCGCCGCTTGGCAGCGGAAGCGAGCATCTCGCTGGACGAGATCAAGGGATCGGGCCCGCACGGCCGGATCGTGAAGCGCGACGTGGAGGACGCCGTCGCCAATGGCGTCAGTGCGCCGAAAAGCCAAGGCCGAGGCCACGAAGCCTGCGGCAGGCGCCCCTGCCGCCACGCCCGCGAAGACGCCCCCGACAGGCCCGTCCGACGATGCGGTGCGCAAGATGTTCGCGCCCGACTCCTACGATGAAGTGCCGAATGACGGCATGCGAAAGACGATCGCGCGTCGGCTCCTCGAGTCGAAACAGACCGTTCCGCACTTCTATCTCTCCATGGACTGCAAGCTCGACGCGCTGCTGGACACGCGCAAGCAACTGAATGGCGCCGCGCCCGACGTAGACGGCAAGCCGGCTTATAAACTGTCCGTCAACGACTTTGTCATCAAGGCGATGGCATTGGCTTTGAAATCGGTGCCGGGTGCGAATGCCAGCTGGACCGAGGCTGCGACGCTCGTTCACAAGCATGCCGATGTCGGCGTCGCGGTCGCTATCGAGGGCGGGCTTTTCACGCCGATCATCCGGCGGGCTGAGGAGAAGACCCTGTCGACCATCTCGGCTGAGATGAAGGACTACGCGACGCGTGCCCGCGACCGGAAGTTGAAGCCTGACGAGTATCAAGGCGGCACCACGTCGATCTCCAATCTCGGGATGTTCGGCATCAAGAACTTCCAAGCGATCATCAACCCGCCGCACGGGACCATCCTCTCGGTAGGGGCGGGCGAGCGGCGGCCGGTGGTGGAAGGGGACGCTGTGGTCATTGCCACCGTGATGTCCGTGACGCTCTGCTGCGATCACCGCGTGGTCGACGGCGCGCTCGGTGCGGAGCTGCTCGGCGCATTCAAGGGCTATATCGAGGCGCCGATGAGCATGCTCGTCTAACCTCATACCCTCGAGACGTCGACAGATCGGGCCGCTGCGGGGAACTGCAGCGGCTTTTTTCGTTCGCGCAATGGCGACCTACGTCCAGACGTCACGAGGTTGCCCCGTGGAGGGACGCGCTTGGCAAACGTACGAACACCTTGGCGACTAAAAGGATCGACGTAGGAGAGCCACCTCAACTATTGCCGTTTACGATAGCGCTATCGCAGGGCTCACCTGTCCGCCGGCGCACATGACGGCCCTTATCCATCACGAGATCGAATGTGAGCGATATGGAGTGTATGGGCGGCATCCTATCGAGGGCAGCCGTGCTCGCCGTCGTCGTCCCTCCTTTGTTCTAACGCCTGTTAACAACTCCCACGCCGGTCGAGGAAGATTAATTTCTTAAAGACCGTGTTCCTAAACGGTTGTGCGTGACATCCTGTCTCGAGGTCTGGCAGGCAGGCGAAAACCTTGCGGGAGAATGATGATGACGTCGGACGCGATTCACTTCGGAGCGGAAGCCGACGAGCATCATGGCTCGATATTAGAGCGGATTCTCACCCTCGAGCTCGTGCGTGTCGCCGAGCGCGCGGCCGTCGCCGCAGCGCGGATGCGTGGGCGGGGCGACGAGAAAGCCGCCGACCAGGCCGCGGTCGACGCGATGCGCAAGGAACTTAACCGCCTGCCGATCGACGGTACGGTCGTGATCGGAGAAGGCGAGCGCGACGAGGCGCCGATGCTCTATATCGGCGAGAAGGTCGGCACGAAGAAAGGCCCGAAGGTCGACATCGCGCTTGATCCCCTAGAGGGGACGACGCTCTGCGCCAAGGACCTGCCGAACTCGCTCGCCGTCATAGCCTTTGCCGAGGCAGGAGGGCTTCTTAACGCGCCCGACGCCTATATGGAGAAGATCGCCGTCGGGCCCGGCTATGGTGCCGGCGTGATCGACATCGATCTCGATCCTGCCGAGAACGTCCGCCGCGTCGCGGAGGCCAAGGGCGTTCCCATCGCGGAACTCGGATGCTGCATCCTCGACCGACCGCGCCACGCGGTTCTGATCGATAAGGTCCGCGCCACGGGTGCGACTATCCGACTGATCGGCGACGGCGACGTAGCGGGCATCATCCACACGACGGACCCCGATGAGACCGGCATCGACCTCTACATGGGGATCGGCGGCGCCCCCGAAGGCGTGCTCGCGGCCGCGGCCTTGCGTTGTATCGGTGGTCAGATGCAGGCGCGGCTCGTCATGAACTCCGACGAGCAGCGTGCGCGAACCATCGCCATGGGCGTAGAGAATCCCGACGCGATCATGACCCATTTCGACATGGCCAAGGGTGACGTGATGTTTGCGGCCTCGGGCGTAACGGACGGCAACCTGCTTCGGGGCGTCCAGTTCAAGAAGCAGGGCATCATGACCGAAACCGTCGTGATGCGCTCATCGACCCGTACGCAGCGCTTCATCCGCGCGGAGCATCACGAGGACGCGAAGTTCATCTGACGGGCAATCGAACGAGGCGACGCCGGGCAGCCGCCCTTGCGCTTTCGCCGTGACGACTGATGTTGGCTCGATGCCGGCAGACCCATCGCGCGCAACTCGCGTTCTCATAGGCGAGTCCTTCACCGGGCGGACATGGACCGACCCGGCATCGGACGCCGTCGTTCGTGCGGGCCTAGCCATCGCGCAGCGGCACGGCTTGCCGGATGCCGTCGCGCGCCTGCTCGCCATCCGGGGCATCGCGGACGAGGAGGTGGCGGACTATCTCGACCCCACCTTAAGACGCCTTCTTCCGGACCCGAGCCTCTTGAAGGACATGGATGCCGCGGCCGCGCGCCTGGCCGACGCGATACGGCGGCGGGAACCCATCGCGATCTTTGGCGACTACGATGTCGACGGCGCCGCGTCCTCAGCGCTCCTGGCCCGTTTTCTCCGCCACTACGGTCTGAACCCGCAGATCCATATTCCAGATCGGATCACCGAAGGCTATGGCCCCAACTCGGACGCGATCGACAGGCTCGCGGAGCAGGGTGCCACCCTTCTGGTCACCGTCGATTGCGGCACGTCGGGCCATGCGCCACTGGCGCACGCGAAAGCAATCGGGCTCGACGTTCTCGTCCTCGATCATCATCAGACGGATGAGAACCTGCCGGACGTCCTGGCCCTGGTGAACCCGAACCGGCCGGACTGCACGAGTGGGCAAGGGCATCTCTGTGCGGCTGGCGTCGTGTTTCTCACGCTGGTGGCGGTCGCCCGTCTGTTGCGTGCCGATCCGCCGGAGGGCCGCGAAGCGGCACCGCTGCTGGAATGGCTCGATCTCGTCGCTCTGGCGACGGTATGCGACGTCGTCCCGCTCGTCGGACTCAACCGTGCCTTCGTCGTGAAAGGCCTCACGGTCATGGGGCGGCGTATGAGCCCCGGGCTGGCCGCACTTCAGGATGTCGGGCGCGTGAGCGGCGTGTTGACGCCGTACCATCTCGGCTTCGTTCTCGGACCGCGCATCAATGCCGGCGGTCGCATAGGCCGCGCCGAGCTCGGCAGCCTCCTCCTGACGACCGACGATCCCGCCATCGCCCTTCGCTACGCCGGCGAGCTTGATGCGCTCAATGCGGAGCGCCAGGCGATGGAGGCCGAGATGTTGAAGGCTGCCCTGGCGGATGCGGAACGCACCGTCGCCGCCGACCCGCACGTGGCGTCGCTGGTTATCGAGAATACCGGCTGGCATTCCGGCCTCGTCGGACTTCTGGCCTCACGCGTGAAGGACCGCTTCCGCCGACCGGTCGTCGCGGTGGCGATGCGCGGCGAGACTGGCACGGGGTCCGGCCGATCCGTCGATGGGGTGGACTTGGGCGAGGCGGTGCGAAGTGCCGTCGCCAAAGGATTGCTGGAGAAGGGCGGCGGACACGCGATGGCGGCCGGACTCACCGTTTCCGCCGATAAGATCGACACGTTTCGCGCTTTTCTAAAGGCGCATGTCGCGAAGGCCTGGCAGAGCGCGCGCCTGGCGGAGGTGATATCCATCGACGCGACCGTGTCCGCCGGCGGCGCCAATCTCGAGATGGTCGGCACGCTCGACCGTGCCGGTCCCTTCGGAGCCGGCAACCCGGCGCCGATGGTCATGCTGCCGAACCATACCGTCGCCCGGGCCGAGGTCGTGGGAGGGCGCCACGTCAAACTGCGCTTCGCGGCCGACGGAAAGAGCGTCGAGGCGATTGCGTTCCGCGCAGCCGACGCACCGCTCGGCGAGGCGCTCCTCGCCGCCTACGGCCACCGCGTTCACGTCGCCGGGACACTTCGGATCGACAGGTGGGGCGGGCGGGAGAAGGTTTCCCTGCACGTCGTCGACGCCGCTCCGGCTGACGGGTGAGCCGACCTCGCCGGCCCTTGCGGTGTGGGCCGCTGCGGGCTACGCCTCCGCGCGATGAATGAACCCGCACTATCCGGCACGCGTGTCGGACTCTACCCCGGCAGCTTCGATCCGCTGACGCTCGGCCATGTCGACGTCATGGTTCGCGCCGCCGCGTTGGTCGATCGGCTTGTGATCGCGATCGGCGTCCATCCTGGCAAGACGCCCATGCTAGATGTGGCGACGCGGACGGCACTCATCGACCGCGAGATTTTAGAGCGTGGCTTGTCGGCAGAGGTCTCGACCTTCGACGGCCTCGTGACAGCCCACGCCGTGGACCTCGGCGCAAGCGTCATCTTTCGCGGCGTGCGCGGCGGGCTCGATCTCGATTACGAAATGCAGATGGCCGGAATGAACGCAGGGCTGGCCCCGGGCGTTCAGACCGTGTTCCTGCCGGCCAGCCCCGGCATGGGCCATATCGCCGGCACCCAGGTGCGCCAGATCGCGCGCATGGGCGGAGACGTGTCCGGCTTCGTGCCGCGCCATGCGGTAGACGCTTTGAAGGCCGCCCTCGCGGCCATATCCTAGGAGAGTTTCATGATCCTCAAGACAATGATGATGGCCGCAGCGACAAGCTTGCTCGCCATGGCCGCCGCGCCAACCGCCGCGCAGGCGCAGGACACCATACTGATGGAGACCACGAAGGGCCCCGTCACCATTCGCCTGCGCCCCGACATCGCGCCGCAGCATGCCGCGCGCATCAAGGAGCTGGCGGCGGACGGCTTCTATGACGGCATCATCTTCCACCGCGTGATCGACGGCTTCATGGCGCAGACCGGCGATCCGACGGGCACGGGCATGGGTGGCTCCGACAAGCCGGACTTGGCGGCCGAGTTCTCGTCCGAGCCGTTCGTGCGCGGCACCATCGGCATGGCGCGCTCGAACGACCCGAACAGCGCGAATAGTCAGTTCTTCATCATGTTCGACGAAGGCAGCTTCCTCAACGGGCAATACACCGTCATCGGCGAAGTCGTCGACGGCATGGACACGATCGACGCCATCAACAAGGGCGAGCCGCCGCGCGACCCCGACTCGATCGTCTCGATGCGGTTGCAGGACTAGGGCGACCGAAAGGCCGGGTGAGGTGCGCGTCGATCTGTTCGACTTCGATCTTCCACACGACAGGATCGCACTCCGCCCGGCCGAACCGCGCGAGAGCGCGCGCCTGCTCGATATCGATCCTCGCCGGGATCGCGTCTTGGTGGATCGCCTCGTGGGGGACCTCCCGGAGGTTCTGCGCAAGGGCGATCTTCTCATCGCCAACGATACCCGGGTCATCAAGGCTCAACTCCACGGCGTTCGCACGAGGAACGGCATCGACGCGAAGATCGGCGTCACGCTGCACAAGCGTTTGGGTGGGGATGGCTGGGCAGCGTTCGTTCGCCCGGCAAAGAAGCTCGCGCTCGGCGAGACGATACGCTTCGGCGGTACGCTGAACGCCTGCGTCGAAGCCCTAGACGCTGGTGAGGCGCGGCTGCGCTTCGATAGCGAAGGCGACGCTCTCGACGCGGCGATCGAATCTGTCGGTGAAATGCCGCTGCCGCCCTACATCGCCTCCAAGCGCAAGCCGGACGAACGAGACGAGACGGACTATCAGACCCGCTTCGCTTCCAAGGTCGGCGCCGTGGCGGCACCGACGGCCGGGCTGCATGTGACGGATGCGCTTCGCGAGGCCCTAATGGCCGCGGGCGTCGCGATCGAGACCGTCACGCTCCATGTCGGCGCCGGCACCTTCCTCCCGGTGAAGGCCGACGACACGGATGCCCATCGGATGCACGCGGAATGGGGCACGGTTTCCGATGACGTCGCGACCCGCATCGCCGATACCCGCGAGGCCGGAGGGCGCGTCGTCGCGCTTGGCACGACGAGCCTCCGCATTCTCGAATCTTCCCTCGATGCGAACGGTCGGGTCGCCGCCTTCGAGGGCGATACCGATATCTTTCTGACGCCGGGCGTGCCCATCCGTTCGGTCGACGCGCTGCTCACCAATTTTCACTTGCCGCGCTCGACGCTCTTCATGCTCGTCGCGGCCTTCTCAGGCCTTGAGACCATGCAGAGCGCCTACCGGCACGCCATCGTGTCGGGCTATCGGTTCTACTCCTATGGCGACGCGTGCCTGCTCGCCAACACGAGCCATCGATGACGATAGGCTTTACCTTGGATGCGGCGGACGGACCGGCCCGCGCGGCGACGCTCACCCTCGCGCATGGCGAGGTTCACACCCCGATCTTCATGCCGGTCGGGACGGCTGCAACGGTGAAGTGCATGTATCCGGGGCAGGTGAGGGCGCTTGGCGCCGATATCGTTCTCGGCAACACCTACCACCTCATGCTGCGCCCGACGGCCGAACGCATCGCAAGGCTCGGCGGTCTTCACGCGTTCATGAAGTGGCCGCATCCGATCCTGACCGATTCCGGCGGATTTCAGGTCATGTCGCTTTCGGGCATCCGCAAGATAGACGAGACGGGCGTCCAGTTCCGCTCCCATCTCGACGGCTCGAAGCACGACATGACCCCGGAGCGGAGCGTCGAGATCCAGCACCTGCTCGGTTCGAACATCACGATGCAGCTCGACGAGCTCGTGGAGCTGCCGAACGAGCAGGCTGTCATCGAGGCGGCTATGGAGCGCTCGCTTCGATGGGCGGCACGGTGCAAGGACGCCTTCGTACAACGCGAGGGTTACGGTCTCTTCGGCATCACTCAGGGCGGCACGGACGAGGTACTGCGCCGACGATCGGCCGAGGGCCTCACCGAGATGGGCTTCGACGGCTACGCCATCGGGGGCCTCGCCGTTGGCGAGCCGCAGGATGTGATGTTTCGAACGATCGAGGCCAACGTAGCCCATCTGCCGAGCGATCGGCCGCGCTATCTTATGGGCGTTGGCACGCCGGACGACATCCTCGGCGGCATCGCGAGGGGCGTCGACATGTTCGACTGCGTGATGCCCACCCGATCCGGTCGTCACGGGCAGGCCTTCACCCGTTTCGGCCGAGTCAATTTGCGCAATGCGCGCCACGCCGACGACCCGCGTCCGCTCGACGAAGCCAGCGATTGTGAGGCGACGAGCGCTTACAGCCGCGCCTATCTCCATCACCTCGTTCGCAGCGACGAGCCGTTGGGCGGCATGCTCATAACCTGGAGCAATCTCGCCTACTATCTCGCACTTGTACGCGGAGCACGAGAGGCAATCATGGCCGGCGCGTTCGCCGACTACGCGGCGGCGACACGCGAAGGCTGGGCGCGCGGAGATCTCGCGCCTATCTCCTGACGGCGGCGGTGCGCTAGATACCGACCCCGACATCCTTGATGAGCTGGCAACCGGTGATGCGCAGCGATCCGTCGTCCTGTGCCTGCAGGGTGTAGAGCGCGACCCAATCCTGGCCCTTGGGTCCCGTCAGCCGGACTTCCTGCAGCAGCTGACCGTCGCGCTCGGCGAACTTGCCGAAGCGGACGTTGGAAGGGCGGTAGACCGGCAGATAGCCGCTGCGAACCATGTCCATGAACCGACCGGGCGATCCGAAATACGATTGGATGCTCGGTGCGGCGAACCCGTAGGCCGTCGCCGCGTCATCCGCCATGAAGGCTGTCATCTGCGACTGGATAGTGTCTTGCACGCGCTCGTTCAGTGCCTCGGCCATCGCGGCTGGCGAGAGCAGCAGTGAGGCGCCAAAGACAGCGCTCAAGAAGTTTCGCCTGTAGGTCATCGTCATCCTCTCCAGATAGCCAACTCTACGAGCTACGATGGTAGCGCGATCAAGGATGCCGACAATGCCAAGTCGCGCGCCGGTCAGCGTGTCCTTTAGGCGATTGATCGGATCCCGCTCTTCCTGTAGCTAGGCCGCGAGCGCGTAGCTCAGCTGGTAGAGCATCTGACTTTTAATCAGACGGCCGCGGGTTCGAGCCCCGCCGCGCTCACCATAAGTGCCTGTACCAGCGGGGCATTCCGGCGACCGGAAAGATCGCGTTCGCGGCTTGGCCCTGCCCGCCGCCGTTTTGGGCGCTGCAAGCTCGTTGGTCTTACTGCGTGGCCGCGAAAGGCGTCAGAGTTATCTGCTCAGGAAATGCCGGATTGGCGCAGGGAGCTGATTAGCAAGCCGGTCCAACATCAGACGGCGACACAAGTTCGAGGAGGCCTTTCAAGGCCTCAACTCCGAACCGGCGACAGCGGCAGCTACGGTAGGCGAGAGTGGTGTACCCGCGGAGGCGATCTTGTCGCTGCTTGATCGGTTCGAACCCCCGCAACCGCGTCGGCGCGTAGCGGCCGCGGAGACCCTGCTAACCATCGGGCGTTAAGACCCTGCTAACCATAAAGCGGTTTGATGCGGACGTCGGCCAAGAGGTGTCGGCTGAAAGCAACGCAGGTTCGTCATGTCAGATATGCATCGAATGATTAGTGATCGCGCCTATGCCCTTTGGGAGGCCGAAGGCCGCCCCGCCACACGAGCACCGCTGCACTGGCTTCAGGCCGAGCGCGAAGTCCTCGAGGTGATGGCCGCGTCGGCTGCGCCGGTCAAGCCGAAGCGCGCGCCGCGCAAGCGGGTTGCTCCCAAACGCGCGCCGAAGGCCGCCTGAGCGGCCCGCAAGGCTCGCGATTATACGAAGGTCGACAGGACCAGCGCCTCGCTCGGCCCCATCATCGCGAGTACGAGCGCGAGGGCGCCCGCGACCAGCATGAGACCGCCGCCGGAGGCGACAAGAAGAAGGCCGATGTCGCCTTCTCGTGAAACGTCATTTTCAAACATGGCTGATACTCGGTACGCAGAACGCTACCTCGAGAGGATCGGCTGTCATCATGAAAAAAGCACTAACCCCATGAGTGCGTCCCGCCTCGTCGTTGTCCTCGCGGCCGGCAAAGGCACGCGCATGGGCTCGGACAAGCCCAAGGTGCTGCACGAAGTCGCACGGCGCCCGCTCGTCGAACATGTCCTACGCGCGTCGATGGAGCTGGGGGACTCGCGGCGGGCTATCGTTCTCGGGCCCGACTCGGAAGACGCCGAACGTCTTGTGCAATCCGTCGACAAGGTCGCGAGCCTCCACGTCCAGCGGGAGAGGCTTGGTACGGGCCACGCCGTCGCGGCGGCGCGGAAGGCGATCTCGCCCGACACCGTCGTCCTGGTCGTCTTCGGCGACACACCGCTCATCTCGTCCGATACGCTGGCACGAATGGCGGCCGCCATAGACGACGGTGCGAGCATTGCTGTGCTCGGCTTCCGGCCGGACGATCCGACGGGCTATGGTCGGCTCGTGCAGAAGGATGGCGCGCTCGTTGCCATTCGCGAGCACAAGGACGCGACACCGGAAGAGCGCGCGATCACACTCTGCAACGGCGGCGCCATGGCGTTTGGACCGGGCATCCTTCTCGGCCTCCTCGACCGCCTGCAAAACGACAACGCATCCGGCGAATATTACTTGACGGATGCGGTCGGGATCGGCCGGTCGGACGGTCTGCGCATCACGACAGTCGAGGGTGCGGTCGCCGATGCCGCCGGCGTCAACACGCCGGCCGACCTGGCCGAGGCGGAAGCCATGATGCAGGATCGTTTGCGCGCGAACGCGATGGCCGCCGGCGTGACGCTGGTCGCGCCGCAAACCGTTCATCTCGCCGCCGACACCCGGCTGGATCGCGGTGTCGTGGTCGAGCCCTATGTCGTGTTCGGTCCGGGCGTCTCGGTCGCGCCAAATGCTCGCATATTCGGTTTCTCGCACCTCGAGGGTGCGACCGTAGGCGAGGGCGCGTCCGTGGGCCCCTACGCCCGGCTTCGCCCCGGGGCAGATCTGCGCGCCGGATCGAAGGTCGGAAACTTTGTCGAGGTGAAAGGCGCAACCTTGCACGAAGGCGCGAAGGCCGGGCACCTGACCTATATCGGCGATGCGGACGTCGGCGCGAACGCGAACCTCGGCGCTGGGACGATCTTCTGCAACTATGACGGCTACCTCAAACATCGCACGACGGTCGGGGCCAATGCCTTCGTCGGCTCCAACAGCTCCCTCGTCGCCCCTGTCTCCGTCGGAGAGGGCGCCTATGTCGGCTCCGGCAGCGTCATCACCGAGGACGTTCCGGACAACGCGCTTGCCATCGGTCGCGGTCGGCAGGTCGTCAAGCCGGACCGCGCCACCGCCATCCGCAAGACGCTTGCTGCGCTCAAGGCGCGCCTGAAGGGCGGACACGAAGGCTAACCCGAGTTGAGTTTCTAGGTTCGGCCCGGCCGGCTAAGCAGCCGCCGGCCCAAAAGGAGTTGCGCGGCATGTGCGGTATCGTTGGCATTCTCGGCACGTCGAACGTCGCCGAACCTCTCGTGGAAGCTCTTAAGCGGCTGGAGTATCGCGGCTATGATTCGGCTGGTATCGCGACCTTGCACGATGGCGCGCTCGATCGGCGGCGGGCGTCCGGCAAGCTGCGACACCTCGAACGGAAGGTCGAGGACGATCCCCTGCCGGGCACCATTGGCATCGGGCACACGCGCTGGGCGACCCATGGCGGCCCGACCGAGAACAACGCCCATCCGCACGCCGTCGGCAAGGTCGCCGTCGTCCACAACGGCATCATCGAGAACTTCCGTCCGCTTCGCGAGGCCCTGATCGAGAGAGGTCGGCAGCCGCAGACGGACACGGATACCGAAGTCGTCGCCATGCTGGTGGGCGAGAAGGTCGACGCCGGCCTCTCGCCGCGTGCAGCCGTGGAGGCTATCATCCCCGACCTCGAGGGCGCGTTCGCGCTCGCCTTCCTCTTTGCCGATCAACCCGATCTTCTCATCGCTGCCCGGCGCGGCAGCCCGCTCGCCATCGGCTATGGCGACGGCGAGATGTATCTAGGCTCCGACGCCATCGCGCTTGCGCCCTTCACCAACCGCATCAGCTACCTCGAAGATGGCGATCTTGCCTATCTCACGCGGAAAGGGGTGGAAATTGTCGCCGCCAACGGCCACGCGGTCGCGCGTCCGGTCGCCATCTCCTCTGCTTCGGCGATGCTCGTCGACAAGGGCAGCCACCGGCATTTCATGGCCAAGGAGGTAGCCGAGCAGCCGGAGGTCGTCGGGCATACGATCTCCCATTATGCCAACCTCCTCGACCAGACTATCACGCTCCCGGACATGGGGCGCGTCGATCTCGCCGCGATTTCGCGGGTCACGGCGTCGGCATGCGGAACGGCCTATCTCGCGGGTTTGACAGGAAAATATTGGTTCGAGCGGTTGGCGCGCGTCCCCTTCGACATCGATGTCGCCTCCGAGTTCCGTTACCGGGAAGCGCCGCTGCCGGAGAACGGTTTGTCGCTCTTCATTTCCCAATCTGGCGAGACGGCCGACACATTGGCGGCACTGCGCTACTGCAAGGCGAACGACCAGACAATCGCCAGCGTCGTCAACGTAATGGAATCGACCATCGCGCGAGAAGCGGACGTCGTGCTGCCGACGCTGGCCGGACCGGAGATCAGCGTCGCGTCCACCAAAGGCTTTACGTGTCAGCTCGCGACGCTCTTCTGCCTCGCCCTCGGCACGGCGAATGCGCGTGGCGCCATGTCCGACGAGCGCCAGGCAGAGCTTCTGGGTATCCTTCAAAGCGTTCCGCGCCTGATGAACGAGGCGATGCAGGGCGAAGCGGAAATCGAGCGCATCGCCCGCGAGATCTCCCGGGCCCGCGACGTCCTCTACCTCGGCCGAGGGCTTAGCTATCCGCTCGCGATGGAAGGCGCGCTGAAACTCAAGGAGCTCAGCTACATTCACGCGGAGGGCTATGCCGCAGGCGAGCTGAAGCATGGTCCTATCGCTCTCGTGGACGAGCACACCCCCGTTATCGTCATCGCACCATTCGACGACCTCTTCGAGAAGACGGTCTCCAACATGCAGGAGGTCGTCGCCCGTGGCGGCCGCGTTGTTCTGATCACGGATGCGGACGGAGCGTCGAGCGCGGCGGGCACTGCCCAGGAAACGATCATAATGCCCAAGATCGATCCGCTGCTGACGCCATTGGTCTATGCTGTTCCCATCCAGCTTTTGGCCTATCATGCCGCGGTGCACATGGGCACGGATGTTGACCAGCCTCGCAACCTCGCCAAATCGGTAACGGTTGAGTAGGCCCGGGGCGGGACAAGGAAACGAGATGTCAGCCAAACGCGCTGCGCGCGACCTGAAGGGCGGCAAGCCTCGCAAGCTCGAACCGAAGCGAAGCCGCTTCGCGACCCGGTTGCGCAACTATTTCCTGACCGGCCTCGTCATCGCGGCGCCGATCAGCATCACGATCTACCTGACCTGGTCCTTCATCACGGCCGTCGACCGGTTCGTGAAGCCGCTGATTCCACGGATCTACAACCCTGAGACCTATCTGCCCTTCGGCCTGCCAGGCCTCGGGCTCATCTTCGCCTTCGTCTTCCTCGTTCTTCTCGGCTTCCTGACGGCGAGCCTCATCGGTCGCTCCATCGTTAATTTCGGCGAGAGCCTCGTCGATTCGATGCCCTTCGTACGCACGATCTACCGGGCGCTGAAGCAAATCTTCGAGACCGTCCTCAGCCAGACCAACAACTCGTTCCAGCAGGTCGGCCTGCTCGAATATCCGCGCAAGGGAGTCTGGGCGATCGTGTTCGTCTCGACCGATGCCGCAGGCGAGATCCCCCTCAAGGTCGCGGCGCACACGGACGACCACGAGCCCATGCTCGCCGTCTTCATGCCCTCGACGCCCAACCCGACCACGGGCTTCCTGATGATCGTACCCGAGCGCGACGTCGTCCTGCTCGACATGACGGTGGAGGAAGCCGCGAAGTTCGTGATCTCGGCCGGCTTGGTGACGCCCGACTACGAGCCTGTCGGCGACACGGCCGTGGACCGGGTGGCGGACGTTGTCAATGAGGCGGCAAACGAGTTGGAGCGGCGGCGGATCGAGAGTGACGCGGCCTGAGGCTTCGCGCGAACGCGTGGTCGGTATGGCCTACCCCGCCTCCAGCAACCGCACGGCCTGATCCTTCTCGAACAGGTAGAGCAATATCCGCAGCGCTTCGCCTCGCTCGCTGGCGAGCCGTGGGTCGCGGCCTAGGATGAGGCGGGCGTCGTCGCGGGCGGCTTCGATGTATTCCGGCTTGATCTCCGCGTTGCCGATCCGGGAGACGGCGCCGCCGCTCTGGCGGGTGCCGAGAACGTCGCCTTCCCCGCGCAGGTCGAGATCCGCTTCGGCGATGATGAAGCCGTCCTCCGTTTCGCGCAACGTCTCCAACCGCTTGCGAGCGGTCTCTCCCAACGGGGATTTGTAGAGGAGTAGGCAGGTGCTCTTCTCCGAGCCACGTCCCACCCGGCCGCGCAACTGGTGTAGCTGGGCGAGGCCGAAGCGCTCGGCATGCTCGATCACCATGATCGTCGCCTTCGGCACGTCGACACCGACTTCGATCACGGTCGTCGCGACGAGGACGACGGCCTGGCCGGACGCGAAACGGGCGACCGCGGCGTCTTTCTCCGCCGGCTTCATGCGCCCGTGCACCAGCGCGACCCTATCGCCGAAGCGGCGGGCGAGCATGGTGTGCCGAGCCTCGGCGGCGGAGACGTCGAGCATGTTCGACTCCTCCACCAGCGGACAGACCCAGTAGATACGCTGGCCATTGAAGACCGCACGATCGAGCCCCTCGACCACTTCCTCCAGCCGCTCGACCGACGCCGTGCGCGTGTCGATCGGCTTTCGTCCGGCGGGCTTCTCCCTCAGCAGAGAGACATCCATATCGCCGAAATGCGTGAGCACCAGTGTGCGCGGTATGGGGGTGGCCGTCATCACCAATAGGTCCACGCCTTCGCCCTTGGCCGAGAGCGCGAGGCGCTGGTGGACGCCGAAGCGATGCTGCTCGTCGACGACGGCAAGACCGAGCTTCCTAAACGCGACGCTCGACTGGAAGAGCGCGTGCGTGCCGACGACCAGCTGAATCGATCCGTCGGCCAATCCGAGTTCGATGCCCTGTCGCTCGCGCCCCTTGTCCCGACCGGTAAGGCAGGCGATCTCGATGCCGGCGGCGACGCAGAGCGGGCGCAGCGTCTCGAAATGCTGGCGCGCGAGGATCTCGGTCGGCGCCATCATCACGGCCTGATAGCCGGCCTCGACCGCCGTCGCCATCGCGAGAAGCGCGACGACGGTCTTGCCGCTTCCGACGTCACCCTGAAGGAGACGCAGCATCCGCTTGTCGGATTGAAGATCTCCATGAATGTCGGCGAGGGCCGAGCGCTGCGCGTTCGTCAGCGAGAAGGGCAGGGCGGCCTCGACCTTGGCGCCGAGCGATCCGTCGCCCGCCAAAGCCCGTCCGCGCGGTCGCCGCATCTGCTGCCGCACGAGGGCGAGGCTGAGCTGACCGGCCAGCGCTTCGTCGAAGCCGAGGCGACGCCGGTCGATGGTGTCCGTTCCGACATCCGTGGGCGCTTCGGGCGCGTGCGTGCGGCGCAGTGCCGCGTCGAAGCTCGGCCAACCCTGCTTTTTGAGCCAGGCGGCATCCTGCCATTCGGGCAGATCGGGCAGCTCTTTGAGGGCCGCCGCCACCGCCTTGCGCAGCGGCTTGCCGGTCAACCCGGCCGTCATCGGGTAGACGGGTTCGACGGCCGGCAGGTCCGCCTCCTGCTCAAGCGGAACGACGTAGTCCGGGTGCACGATCTGCACGCTGTCGCGATAAATCTCGATGCGCCCGCTGACCAGGCGTTCCTCACCGACGGGCAGGATCGTCTCGGCGGTCTTGGCACCCATGTTAAAGAATACGATCTGAAGTTCGCCGGTCCCGTCGCTGGCATGGACGCGATACGGCGCCCGCCGATTGCCGGGCTGCGGCGCGCTGTGCCGGTCGACGCGAACGCGCAACGTCGCCAACGTTCCGTCCTGCGCCTGACTGACGAGCGGGCGGGCGCGGCGATCGATCACGCCGGTCGGCAGGTGGAAGAGTAGGTCGCCGACATTCGCGTGCCGCTCTACGCCGGAGGGCACGAGGAGCTTATCGAGCAGCCCGGCCATCTTCGGTCCGATACCGGGCATCGTCTCGACGGAGGCGAAGAGTGGGTTGAGGATTGCGGGGCGCACGCTAACTCTGAGGTTCTTGGGCTCTCTGACAAGGGTAGGTCGGGCGTCGGGCTGACGGACGGCTCGGCATCCGATATGACCCCCGCCACCCTATCGCCCGCCACTACGTCGCCTGCAAGGTTACCATATGACCGACGCCGCCCCGCTCGACACGCGCCGCCGCCGCCTGACCTTCCACGCCTGGCATCGCGGCATCCGCGAGATGGATTTGCTATTCGGGCGTTATATGGATGCGCATGTCCGCGAGATGACGGACCCGGAGCTCGACGAGATCGAGGCGTTGATGCGGTTGCCCGACCAGGAATTGCTGAAGTGGATCGACGGGCGCGAGTCGGCGCCGGCCAATCAGAACCTCGCCCTCATCGACCGGATCCGCGCCTATAGCGTCGCCAATCCCGTCACGTCCGATTCCAGCACGGCGCATTGATCCGATGAAGCTGCCCGAACTCAAAGGCGCCGGCTCCACGATCCTTGGCGGCGTCGCCGACGGGATGGTCGGACTCGTCCTCGGCGACCTCGCGCAGGGGCGGGACGTTCCGGTCCTCGCGGTCGTGCGGGACGCGGAACGGGCGCGCGCTGTCAGGGCGGGCCTCACGTTTTTCGCGCCGAAAGTTCGGGTCGTCACCATCCCGGCGTGGGACTGCCTACCCTATGACCGCGTGTCCCCGTCGCCCGACGTCGCCGCGCGGCGGGTGGCGGCCCTCAGCGAGGTTGCGGCCGGACTGAGCGGCCCTTGCGTCGTTCTGACGACAGCCAACTCGATCATCCAGCGCGTGCCGCCCGTCGACGCGATGCGCGCGCAGTCGCTCCATGCCAAGCCGGGTGAATCGGTCGGCATGGACGATCTCGTGGCATGGCTCGAAGGCAAGGGTTTCATGCGGACCTCGACCGTTCGCGAGACCGGCGAATACGCCGTACGCGGCGGCATTCTGGACCTCTGGGCGCCGGGTGAGGAGGCGCCGGTCCGCCTCGATTTCTTCGGCAATACGCTCGAAACAGTACGAACCTTCGACCCGCAGACGCAGCGAACGGTGGCGCCTCTCAAGGCGCTCGACCTCGTGCCGATGAGCGAGGTACCGCTCAACCCCGACACCATCAAACGTTTCCGCCAAAGCTATGTGGCCACGTTCGGCGCAGCCTCTCCGGATGATGCGCTTTACACGGCCATATCCGAAAGCCGCCGGTTTGCCGGAGCGGAACACTGGATGCCGCTGTTTTACGAGTCGCTCGAATCGCTGTTCGACTATCTGCCCCATAGCCCCGTCGTCCTCGAGCCGCTTATCGAAGAGGCGTTGGCGGAGCGGGACGAGCAGGTTCACGACTACTACCAAGCCCGTAAGCGCACTTCCGAAGCGGCCGCCGGAGCCGTGCCCTACAAGCCGCTGGAACCCGACGCGCTCTATATGGGCGAAGACGAGTTGAAGGATGCGCTCGGCAAGCGGCGCTCGATCCGTCTGACGCCATTTGCGCAGGAGGGGCGCGACGCACTCGACCTCGGCGGACGCGAGGGCCGCAGCTTCGCGGCAGAGCGGGCCGATGAGAACGCGAACGTGTTCGACGCCGTCATCGCGCATCTTCGCGAGCGACAGAAGGCCGGCAAGCGCGCCTCCGTCGCCTGCTGGTCGGAGGGTTCTCGCGACCGCATGGCCGCCGTCCTGCAGGATCGCGGCATCGGGGCGACGGTGAATGTGTCGTCCTGGGTCCAGTTGCAAGGTCTGGGCAAAAAGGAGGTCGGCCTCTCGGTCCTGAGCCTGGAGAGTGGGTTCGAGACGCCGCAATTCGCGATCATCGGCGAGCAGGACGTCCTCGGCGACCGGATCGTGCGCAACAAGCGCAAGTCAAAGCGTGGTGCGGACGTGCTGACCGAGGCCACGAGCCTCGACGTCGACGATTACGTCGTCCACGTCGAGCACGGCATCGGCCGCTTCGTCGGCCTGAAGACGATCGATGTCGGCAACGCGCCGCATGACTGCCTCGAAATACACTACGCGGGCAACGACAAGCTCTATCTGCCGGTCGAGAACATCGAGCTTCTGAGCCGCTACGGTTCGGAAGACGCCGGTGTGAACCTCGACCGGCTCGGCGGTGTCGGCTGGCAGAACCGCAAGGCGAAGCTCAAGGGCCGCTTGCGCGACATGGCCGCCAAGCTCATCGAGATAGCCGCCGCCCGCGCACTGCGGGACGCGCCCATCCTCACCCCGCCCGAAGGCGTGTGGGATGAGTTCAACGCGCGCTTCCCCTACGATGAGACGGAGGACCAGCAGAACGCCATCGACGCCGTCCTTGAAGACATGGCGAAGGGGCAGCCGATGGACCGGCTGATCTGCGGCGACGTCGGCTTCGGCAAGACGGAGGTAGCCCTGCGCGCGGCTTTCGTCGCCGCGCTCTCCGGCAAGCAGGTCGCGGTGGTCGTGCCGACCACACTCCTCGCACGCCAGCACTATAAGAATTTCGTCGAACGCTTCCGCGGGTTTCCCGTCCGCATCGAGCAGGCCTCGCGCCTCGTGCCGACCAAACAGCTCAACGAAACGAAGAAGGATCTCGAGAGCGGGCAGGTAGACATCGTCGTCGGCACGCACGCGCTACTCGGCAAGGCGGTCAAGTTCCGCGATCTCGGGCTCGTCGTGGTCGACGAGGAGCAGCATTTCGGCGTGAAGCACAAGGAGCGGCTGAAAGAGTTCCGCGCCGAGGTGCACATGCTGACACTGACCGCGACGCCGATCCCACGCACCCTGCAACTCGCGCTGACGGGCGTGCGCGAGCTCTCGATCATCGCGACGCCGCCGATGGACCGGCTGGCGGTGCGCACCTTCATCAGCCCCTTCGATCCGCTCTCCGTGCGCGAGAACCTGCTGCGCGAGCGCTATCGCGGCGGCCAGGCCTACTACGTCTGCCCCCGCATTTCGGACCTCGCGGACGTGAAGGCGTTCCTCGACGCGGAAGTGCCGGAGGTGAAGGCTGTCATCGCGCACGGGCAGATGGCCCCGACCGAGCTCGAGGACATCATCGGCGCCTTCTACGAAGGGAAGTTCGACGTGTTGCTCTCGACCTCCATCGTCGAATCGGGGCTGGACGTTCCGAGCGCCAATACGATGGTCGTCCACCGCTCCGACATGTTCGGCCTCGCTGCGCTCTATCAGTTGCGAGGCCGGGTGGGGCGGTCGAAGACGCGGGCCTATTCGCTCTTCACCGTGCCCGCCAACCGCCGGCTGACGGCGCAGGCCGAGAAGCGCCTCAAGGTGCTGCAATCTCTCGAGACGCTCGGAGCCGGGTTCCAGCTCGCCAGCCATGACCTCGACATTCGCGGCTCCGGCAACCTGCTCGGTGAAGAACAGTCCGGCCACATCAAGGAAGTCGGCTTCGAGCTCTATCAGTCGATGCTGGAGGAGACGGTCGCGAGCCTGAAGGATGGGGGTGCGGAAGAGATCGGCGGCGAGTGGTCGCCTCAGATCACGGTCGGCGTACCGGTCCTCATCCCGGAGACCTACATCACGGACCTCGGCCTCCGGATGAACCTCTACAAGCGGCTGTCCAATCTCGAGAACCAGACGGAAATAGACGGCTTCGGCGCCGAACTCGCCGATCGCTTCGGCAACCCGCCCGAGGAAGTCGACCACCTGCTGCAGGTCGTTGCGATCAAGGCCCTGTGCCGGCGCGCGAATGTGGAGCGGATCGATGCGGGGCCGAAGGGCGCCGTTATCACGTTGCGCAAGAACGAGTTCGCTGAGCCCGCCGCGCTGATGAACTGGATCGTGGGGCAGGGCACCCAGGCCAAGATTCGGCCCGACCACAAGATCGTCTGCAAGCGCGACTGGCCGCAGCCGGAGGATCGGCTGAAGGGTGCGAGTGTTTTGTTGCGCCAGTTGGCGTCGCTCGCTGTCGGCGACAAGAAGGCCGCCTAGGCGGCGCTTGCGACGATCTCGTCAATCGCCGCAACGATCGCCTCGCTTGGCTGCGCGCCGACCATGCCGGTGCGCTGGTCGAAGATGAAGCAGGGAACGCCGGTCACGCCGATCCGTCGAGATTCCGCGATCTCCGCCTGAACCCGAGCGACGTCTTCGTCGGTCCCGAGACGGGCGCGGACCGAGGCGCCGTCCATGCCGTTCGCCTCCGCAATGGCGACCAATACGTCGGTATTCCCGACATCGCGTCCCTCGCAGAAGAAGGCCGAAAGACAGCTTTCCTTCACGGCGTCCTGCACGCCCGCCTCACCCGCCCAGCGAATGAGGCGATGCGCATTCAGGGTGTTCGACGCGACCTCGATGGCCTCGAGATCGAAGACGATGCCTTCCCTTGCGGCTTCGCGGGTGACGGTTGCGAAGATTTCGTCCGTCCGCTCTGCCGAGCCGAATTTCGCCTCCATGTAGGCGCGGCGGGGGTGGCCTTCGGGCGGGATCGTAGGATCGAGCTGGTAGGGCTGCCAATGGACTTCGGCTTCGACGTCCGGGCGCGCGGCCAGCGCGGCTTCGAGCCTGCGCTTGCCGATATAGCACCACGGACAGGCGACGTCCGACACGACGTCGATGCGGATCGACTTCACCGCCGCGCCCTCACTGGGCGTCCGGCTTCTGCCACCAGGCATCGAGGTAGTAGCCGTAGAGCGGTGTGTACTCCGGATGCTCGAACTTGTCGTAATAGGCCACGCGGGCCTCGCCGAGATAGAAGAGCGGCATGACGTAGAAGCCGGACCGAAGGATGCGGTCGTAAGCCTTGACGGCCGCATCGAAATCGTCGCGATCTCGCGCCTCCAGGATTTGGCCGATCATATTGTCTACGGCCTCCGACTGGACGCCTGCGATGTTGAACGTGCCCTCATTGCCGGCAGCCTCGGACGACCAGCGGAAGTTCTGCTCGTTCCCCGGCGACATGGAGGCCGGGTAGAGGAACGGCATCATGTCGAAGTCGAAGGCTATGCGCCGGCGTTCGAACTGAGCGCTGTCGACCACCCGCACGTTCAACGTCACGCCGATGCGCTTGAGCCGGTCCTGCCAGTTGAGCGCTAGGCGCTCTTGATCGGCATGCTGCACCATGACTTCGAAGGCGAGGGGCTCGCCAGTGGAGGCATTGACGAGGACGCCGTCGCGCGTCTCGAACCCCGCCTCCTTGAGAAGCGCGGTCGCGTCCCGCATCTTCTGCCTGTCACGGCCCGAAGCGTCGGTTTCCGGCAGCTTGTAGGAGCCGTCCAGGATGTCGGGTCGGACGGCCTCGGCATAGTTCGCCAGGAGCGCCAGCTCCGCTTCGTCCGCCGAATTTCCGAAGGATGAAAGGCTAGACCCCGAGAAGAAGCTCTGGTTGCGCGTGTAAGCGCCGAAGAAGAGGTTCTTGTTGGCCCACTCGGCGTCGAAGAGCATGGTGAGCGCTTCGCGCACGCGAACGTCTGAGAAGATAGGGCGGCGCGTGTTGAAGACGAAGCCGTTCATCCCGGCTGGTGTTTTAATCTCGAAGGTCTGGCGGACGACCTCGCCGTTCTGCGCGGCGGGGAAGTCGTAACCGTTCTCCCAACGGGTCGGATCGCCCTCCGGCATAAAGTCGATCAGACCGCGCTTGAAGGCCTCGAACTGTGTGTTCCCGTCACGGTAGTAGTCGAGCTTGATCGTATCGAAGTTGAACTGCCCGCGATTGACCGCGAGGTCCGCACCCCACCAGTCCGGATCGCGCTCGAAGGTGATCGAGGTGCCGGGATCGACCGTGCCGATCGTGTAAGGTCCCGAGCCTATCGGCTTGTCGAGCGTGGTTTCCTCGAAGGTCTCCACGTTGGTCGCGTGCTCTGGCAGGACGGGCATGAGCGCGATGATGAGCGGCAGCTCGCGGTCGTTGATGTCGTCGTTGAACGTGAACTTCACCGTCCGGTCGTCGAGCTTCTCCGCGGTCTTGACCTTCGCATAGGTCCGCCGGGCGCCTGGGCGACCCTTTTCCATCATGAGGTTGAACGAGAAGAGCACGTCGTCCGCAGTGATGGGCTCGCCGTCGGAGAACTTGGCGTCTGGATGCACCTTGAAGGAGACGTAGGTTCGCGCGTCGTCGGTCTCGACGCCTTCGGCGACGAGGCCGTAGAGCGTGAAGGGTTCGTCCAGTCCCCAGGTCATGAGCGACTCGAAGACCAAGCCCGGCGTGCGCCCGACCCGCGTGAGGCGGGAGGGTGTCACGCCCTTGATGATGAAGGGATTGAGGCTGTCGAACGACCCTATCGTGCCGACGATTCCGGGCGTCATCGAGCCGCCCTTCGGCGCGTCCGGATTGACGTAGTTGAATGGCTCGTCCGGCCCCTTCAGAGGCTCCCCGTGCATCGCGATCGCGTGCTTGAACTCCGCGTGGGCGAATCCCGTGGACGCCAGCAGGCTGGCGACAAAGGCTGCGTGTCTTGTAAAGCGCGGCATGGGTGAGACCTTCTCCCTAGGGCCCTTAGCGTGGTGCGGCGGTGTCGGACGGGTGTGGGGCCGATAGACACGCTGTCGCCCCATTCCTCGAACATCACGCCGGACAGGCGGGCGGGCTATGAAATCTGGCGCCTACGTTACGCAACCAACGCGGCGAAGCAAGTCGCGACCAAACGGGGAAGAGGTCTCGATGTCGTTTCGCGCGCGCGCAATTTTCGGTCTGATGTTCGGGGCGTTCGCCCTGCCCGTCGCGACGTCCGCCGTCGCGCAAGACGCCCAGCCCGCTTGGCAGAAGATCTGCGGCACCAATCCGGCCGACAACGTCCGCACCTGCAACGTGACCCAGGGCCTGCGCTCCGATGCCGGCGGTTTCGTCGCCCAGGTGCAGATTCAGGAGACGGGCGAGCAGCGTCGCTTCCTCATCGCGGTTCCCGAGGGCGTCATCCTGCCGCCGGGCCTCCAGCTCAAGATCGACGGCTCTTCGACACAGACGATACCCTACCGCATTTGCTCGCGCGGGGCCTGCTTCGCCGATGCGACGATCGATACCGATTTCGTCAACGCGCTCAAGCGCGGCAGCAACCTGACCGTCACGACGCTGAACCAGCAGGGCGAGGGGGTCGACTTTCCCTTCACCCTGGCCGGCTTCACCGCGGCGTATGACGGCGAGGGCGTCGACGCCGCGCAGTTGCAGGCCGACCAACAGAAGCTGCGCGACGGTTTGGCAGAGCGTGCCGAGGCGGCCCGGCAGCGCCTTCTCGAAGAGAGCGGCGATACGCCCGCGAACTAGTCTCGACCTGAGCGACGCTCGGAGCGAACCGCCACCGCCCCCCAACGGCGGTGGCCCCACATCCATTGGTCCGGATACTCCCGAACCCATCGCTCGAAGAGGGTATGGAGGCGCCGGGTCGCGTCCTCCATGTCCGCGGTGCGATCGTCCGTCGTCGGCACCTCGACGATTTCGGCCTCGATCCGAAACCGCGCCGGCCCCAGCCGGACGACGCGTCCCGCGATGAGGGGCACTCCCGACATGCGCGCTACGAGCGCGGGGAAGAGCGTGGACGGCGCTGGCCTGCCGAAGAACGGCACCGATACGCCTTGCCTGTCACGCAGGTCGGCCATGATGCTGACCATTCCACCGACTCGAACGTTCTTCAGAACCGCACGTGCCGTCTGCGCGCCCTTGGGAAGCAGACCCCCAGGGTAGAGGCGATGGCGCGCGGCTCGAATGTCGGCATCGACGAGAGGATTGCGGACCTTCTGATAGATGCCGGACGGCTCCATCCCTCGCCAGACGAGGGGCAGAACTGCGACTTCCCAATTTCCGGTATGGAGTGACGCAAGAACGACATTGCCGCGTTGATGGGCCAGCGCCGTCTCGACCTCGGGGGCCAGTGCGATGTCGAACCGGTCCGGGCTGTCGAGGAGTTTGCCCAAGGCGAAACCTTCGGCGAATGTGGCGCCGAGATTCGACCACATGCCCTTCAAGACGCCCTC
Organism: uncultured Alphaproteobacteria bacterium; assembly: GCA_963799285.1. Lineage (GTDB taxonomy): Bacteria > Pseudomonadota > Alphaproteobacteria > Rhizobiales > CAWCWK01 > CAWCWK01. Next base: position 1,371,868 of record CAWCWK010000004.1, on the reverse strand, counting down.
GCGCCACTCGGCGTCGCGTTCGGGGAACGCCTTCTCCAGGTTGCTCAGCGCACGCTTATGCCGCCGGTTGAACGGGGCGAGCCAGCGCCAGGCGAAGGCTCCGGCGCGCGATGCGATGGGCAAGGGGAGGGCGCGCACCAGCCCGCCCACCGCGCGAAGACCGAGATGCTCGGCGCGGGTCCGCAGCCGGTCGAGGGTGGTGATTGCCTTCTCCCCCACGCCCCGTTACCGACAGGCAATCGTGGACGGCCGGACGGGGCCCGCCAGGCGGTGAGGGGCCGGTGCGAACATGAATGACATCGCGTCGCTGAGCCTGCCCTTCTTCGGTATCATCTTCATCGGCTACGCGTGCGGGAAGATCAAGCGGATCCCCGCCGACGGGCTGGCCTGGATGAACTTCTTCATCATCTATGTTGCCTTGCCCGCCCTCTTCTACCAGCTGATCTCGAAGACGCCCTTCGATCAGCTGACGAACTGGCCCTATGTCGCGACGACGACCTTCGCGACATTCGCCATGTTCACGCTGGCCTTCGTCGTAGGGGTGCTCGTACGCTCGTCCCTGCCGGAGGCGACGATCCAAGGCGTTCTCGGCAGCTATTCGAACGTCGGCTATATGGGGCCGGGGTTGACGCTCGCCGTGTTCGGCCCCTCGGCCGCCGTGCCGACGGCCCTCATCTTCAGCTTCGACTGCACGTTCTTCTTCGTCATCGTACCTATTCTCATGGCGTTTGGCGGGCGCGGGGCCGGCGGAATCTGGGCCACGGCGCTGCTCATCGTGAAGCGCGTTTTCCTCCACCCCTTCATCCTCGCGACCCTCGCCGGCATTCTCGGCGCCTACTTCGCCTACGTTCCGCCAGCGCCGATCGAGCGTACGCTTAACGTCCTCATGGGTGCCGCCGCGCCCTGCGCGCTCTTCGTACTCGGCATAACCGTGGCGCAGCGACCGGTGCGGCGGGTGCCGCGGGAGATGCCCGCGCTTCTGCTCTTCAAGCTGATCGGGCATCCGCTGCTGGTCTTCCTGCTCCTCTCCTACGTGGGCGATTTCGATCGGACCTGGCTCCTCGTCGCCGTGTTGATGGCGGCGCTGCCGCCCGCGTTGAACGTCTTCGTACTCGCGCAGCAATATGACAGCTATGTCGAACGGGCCTCCTCGGGCGTTCTCATCGGCACCGTCCTCTCTGTCGGGACGGTGACGGGCCTCCTCTACGCGATCGCCAACGACATGCTGCCGCTCGATCCCTTCTAGCGACCGAGAAGCGGCTGCATGCCTTCGCGCATCATCGCGCGCCGGACGAGCCGGCTCGCACTGGCTGCGAAAAGGGCCGCCGCACGCCCGGCCTGTACCGGCAGAAAGCCGGTCAGCAGCGACCGGTTGAGCGCATCGACGCCGGCGGTTCGCGTCAGCACGTCCGCGCGCCGCCCCTCGGCATAGCTGCGCAGCGCGCGTTGCGACACATCGGCCCGCAGCGCAGTGACAAGGCCCGAGACGTCACGAAGACCGAGATTCAACCCCTGCGCCCCGATCGGCGGAAAGCCGTGCGCGGCCTCTCCGACAAGCGCGAAGGGCCCGTCCGCGAAACTCTTCGCGACGAAGCTCGACAGGGGATAGACCTGTCGTGGCGCGACCAGCGTCATGTCGCCCAAAAGCCAATGGCTCGCTTCGCCCAAGGTCGTGGCGACGTCGGCCGCATCGGCCTCCATCAGTCCGCCGATCTCGTCCGGACGGCCGCAATAGACGACGCTGGAGCGGCGCCCCTGCATCGGAACGAGCACGAAGGGGCCGGCCGCTCGGTGAAATTCCGTCGAGGCATAGTCGTGGTCGAACTCGTGCTCGACGACCGTGACGAGCGCGGCCTGATCGTAGGACCAATGCCACACATCGATGCCGGCCTTCTCTCGTACGACGGACCCCCGACCGTCCGCTCCGACGATGATGTCGGCGGTGTGGGATCCGCCGTCTTCGGTATGCAAAACGCAGGTTTCGCCGGCGTCGATACCCTCGACTGCGTGGCGTATTGCCGGGCCGTCATAGGCGTCGGCAAGGATGCGCGAGAGGTGGGCGGTGCCGATATTGTAGCCGAACGCGGCTTCTCCGATTTCCTCGGCCCGGAACGTGACGGTCGGCGCCCGGAGAAGGCGGCCCGTGTCGTCGACTAGGCGCATCACCTCGAGGGGCGTCGCCTCGGGTCCGACCAGATCCCACACGCCGGCCTCGCGGATCAGTTCGACCGAGCCCTGCAGGAGCGCGGCCGTGCGGCGGTGCTCGTCTTCCGTCTGCGGCGTGCCGAACAGCGTGACGTCGAGGCCAGATCGCTCTAGCAGCAATGCGGTCAAAAGACCTGTGGGGCCGGCGCCGACGACGGCGATCCTGGTATGATCATTGGCGGCCATCAGCTAAACTCCACCGTGTCGCGGAACTGGTACGAGCCCATCGGGTTGCGAGAGGACATATGTCGCAAACCGAAGACACATCATCGCGGCGCCGCGCCGCAGCCTATGCGGTCCATGCGTTTACGGCCAGCGGCGTCCTCTTCGCCATGCTTGCCATGTTCGCCGCCGCGCAAGGCGATTGGCCAGCGACCTTCCTATGGCTTGGGATAACGCTCGTCATCGACGGGGCGGACGGGCCACTGGCCCGCTGGGCCGACACGCACCGGGCGCTGCCCCGCTACAGCGGCGACATCATGGATTGGGTGATCGACTATCTCACCTACGTCTTCATCCCCGCCTACGTCATGATCGCGGCCGACCTGATGCCGGACGGTCTCGGCTGGGTCGCGGCCTCGGCCGTGCTGATGACGGGGACGTTCTACTTCGCCGACACCAGCCAGAAGACCGACGGCTATTATTTCCGAGGCTTTCCCGCAGTCTGGAACATGGTGCTCCTCTATCTCTTCCTCTGGGGCGCGGCGCCGTGGTTCAATTTCGGGCTTGTCGTCGTGTTGTCCGTGCTGACCTTCGTGCCCATCGACTTCGTCCATCCGACCCGGGTGATGCGTTGGCGTACACTGACCCTCGGGATCACGCTTCTGTCTTTGGTGCTGGCCATCTGGGCCGTGGTCGCGAAGCTCGATCCGCCGAGCTTCGTCACCTGGGCGCTGACGCTGTGCGGCGCCTATGGCTGGGCCGTAGGGCTCTACGAGACCTGGAGGCTGCGGCGCGCGGCATAGCTGCGAAAGATACGGGCACCGTGTCACTTTCCGCTCTCTCCGCCTCGTCGTATAACGAGGCGAATTTGATCGGAGAGTCAGAAAATGGGTCGGCTGACCACACATGTACTCGACACTGCGTCGGGCAGACCGGCCGCCGGCCTCGTGGTCACGCTCGATCGGATGGACGTTGCACCGGAGCGTTTGGTCGAGGCTGTCACGAATGCTGACGGCCGGGTGGATGAGCCCTTGCTGACCGGCACGCTCAAACGCGGCAGGTATGCGCTCACCTTCCATGCCGGTGATTATCTGCGCGCCGCCGGACAACCGCTGCCCGAGCCGGCTTTCCTAGACGAGATCGTGATCGCCTTCGGCATCGCCGAGGCGGACGGTCACTACCACGTGCCGCTGCTGCTCTCGCCCTATGGCTATTCGACCTATCGGGGGAGCTAGACGATGCGCACGGCCATTCGTTTCGTCCGCCACGGTGAGATCGTTTCGCTCGACCATTTCGAGGCGTCGACGACGGTGCTCGACTATGTCCGCCTCACCGAGCGCCGGACGGGCACGAAGGAGGGATGCAACGAGGGCGATTGCGGTGCGTGCACGGTGGTCCTCGTCGATCTCGCGAACGGCCGACTGCGCTACGAGCCCGTCAATGCTTGTATTCACCTCTTGCCGATGCTGGATGGCAAGGCGCTCATCACGGTCGAGGATCTTGCGGCCGATGATGGCATCCTTCATCCGGTCCAGAAAGCGTTGGTGGAGCACCATGGTTCGCAATGCGGCTTCTGCACGCCGGGCTTCGTGATGTCGATGTTCGCCCTCTACCGACAAAAGAACGACGCGCTGGATCGCCCGTCCATCAACAGGGCGCTGGCCGGCAATCTTTGCCGCTGCACGGGCTATCGGCCGATCGTCGATGCCACTATGGCAAGCTGCCAGTCACCGCCGCCCGACGCGTTCGACGAGGCCGAGGAGGCGTTGCGCGTGCGGCTCGAAGAGCTCGCCGGCGATGTGGCGGTCGTTCGCAAATCGCAAAGCGGCCTTCTCGTGATCCCACGGACGGTGGACGAGTTGGCCGAACATCGTGGAGGCCGAGCCGAACGCGACCGTCGTTGCTGGCGCGACCGATGTCGGACTCTGGGTCACGAAGCGTCTCGATCGGCTTTCAAAGGCCGTCTTCCTGCATCGCGTCGAGGCCTTGAAAGCCATCGAAGACGACGATGACCGCCTCATCCTCGGCGCCGGTGTCACCCACGCGGAGGCCTTGGATCCCCTAGCGGCGATCCATCCCGATCTTGAGGAGCTTTGGGACCGGTTCGCTGGCGCGCAAGTGCGCGCCGTCGGGACCATCGGCGGGAACATCGCCAACGGATCACCCATCGGAGACAGCATGCCGGCGCTCATCGCGCTCGGCGCGCGTGTTCTGCTCCGGAAGGGCGCGACGACCCGCACGATCGCGCTCGAGGATCTCTACCTGAGCTACGGCAAACAGGACCGCGCGGCGGGCGAGTTCGTCGTCTCCGTGGAGATCGACAAGCTCAAGGCAGACGCCTTTCGCTGCTATAAGGTCTCGAAACGCCGCGAGGATGACATCTCGGCCGTCATGGGGGCGTTCCGGCTCCGTATCCGAGATGGTGTCTTCGAAGGCGCGCGCATAGCGTTTGGAGGAATGGCCGGTGTTCCCGCTCGCGCGACAAACCTCGAGACCGCGTTCACCGGGCGGCCGGCGGGCGATATCACCCGCGCTGATATCGACGCCGCGATCGCCGCCGACTTCCAGCCCTTGTCCGATCAACGCGCCTCGGCAGACTATCGCCTTCGGGTCGCTGGATCGCTGGCCCACAAGGTCCTGCTTGATCTGACGACCGAGACCGTCACCCGGCTAGATCGCCGCGAGGTTCCCCATGCGGCATGACGTCAATGCACTCGCTGACGATGGCCTGCGCGTCGTCCGCAAGTCCCTTCCGCACGATAGCGCGGAGCGGCACGTTGCGGGAACCGCGCTCTACATCGACGATATGCCGGAGCCCCAAGGCACGCTCCACGTCGCCTTCGGCCTCGCCAGCATCGCCGCCGGGCGGCTGAGCGGATTGGAGCTGGATGCCGTCCGCGCCGCTCCGGGGGTCGTGCGCGTGCTGACGTGCGACGACGTTCCAGGTGTCAACGACGTCAGCCCGGCCGGCGCCAAGGACGACCCGGTCTTCTGTGAGGGTCCCGTCACCTTCCACGGACAGATCGTCTTTGCCGTTCTGGCCGACACGAGGCGAGCTGCGCGCGATGCCGCAGCGAAAGCCGCCATGACGTTCGAAGAGGGGACGCCGATCCTCACGGTGGACGACGCGCTGGCCGGTGGCGAGCCGGTTCTGCCCGATTACGAGTTCGGGCGCGGTAACGTGGATGCAGTTCCAGCGGCGGCGAGCATCTCCGACTCTTTCCGCATCGGTGGCCAGGAGCACTTCTATCTCGAAGGTCAGGTCTCGCTCGCCATACCGGGCGAGGGCGGGGAAATGCACGTGCATTGCTCCACGCAGCATCCCAGCGAGGTGCAGGCCGCCATCGCGCATGTCCTCAACCGGCCCTTCGCCTCCATCTCGGTCGAGGTGCGCCGAATGGGGGGCGGCTTCGGAGGGAAGGAGAGCCAGGCCGCGCAATGGGCCGCCATCGCCGCACTGGGCGCCTCCCTGACGGAGCGGCCGGTCAAGGTTCGCCTCGACCGCGACGACGACATGATCGCCACCGGCAAGCGACACGATTTCGTGGCGGACTATCGGCTTGGCCATGATGGGGAGGGACGCATGGCAACGTGGGACGTCACCTTCGCTTCCCGGTGCGGAGCCTCGGCTGACCTCTCGCTTGGCGTCAACGACCGCACCATGTTTCACGCCGAGAATGCCTATTACGCACCGGCCGCGCGGATCGTCTCGAAGCGGATGAAGACGAACACCGTCTCCGCGACTGCATTTCGAGGCTTTGGCGGTCCTCAGGGCGTTCTGGCGATCGAGCGTGCGATGGACCATCTCGCCCATACGCTCCGCGTCGATCCCCTCGATATCCGGCTGCGCAACCTTTACGGGGCAGCGCCGCGCGACGTGACGCCCTATGGAATGACGGTCGAGGACAACGTCCTTCAACCGCTCCTGACGACGCTCGAGACGTCCTGCCGATACCGACAACGCCGAGCCGAGATCGCCGCCTACAACGCGTCGAGCGCGATCCTGAAGAAGGGGCTGTCGCTGACGCCGGTCAAGTTCGGCATCGCCTTCACGCTCGTCCATCTCAACCAGGCCGGAGCGCTCGTCCATCTCTATACCGACGGTACGGTTCAATTGAATCACGCCGGCACCGAGATGGGGCAGGGACTCTACCAGAAGGTCGCGCAAGTGACGGCGGAGGTCTTCGGTCTTCCGGTCGACGCCATTCAAATCAAGGCGACAGATACGTCGAAGGTGCCCAATACCGGGCCAACGGCGGCTTCGTCAGGAACCGATCTCAACGCGATGGCCGCGCAGAACGCCGCCGAAGACATCGTCGGTCGGCTCAGAACGTTCCTCGCCGAGACGTGGCGCGTCCCGATGGAGGCGATCCGCTTCGAGGACGGGCACGTTCGCGCGCCGGGGCACGACGTGCCGTTGGCGGAGATTGCCAAGCTCGGCTTCCTCAACCGCATTCCCATGTCGGCCACGGGCTTCTATGCGACGCCCGGGATCACCTGGGATCGGATGGAGAAGACCGGAAATCCATTTCTCTACTTCGCCTATGGCGCGGCCTGCACCGAGGTGACGATCGACACCTTCACGGGCGAGATACAGGTCGATCAGATCGACATTCTCCACGACGTCGGCCGCTCGCTGAACCCCGCCATCGATATCGGCCAGATCGAGGGAGGCTACGTGCAGGGCCTCGGCTGGCTGACGACCGAAGAACTCGTTTGGGGCCCGGACGGAGGCTGCTGACGCACAATCCGGCGACCTACAAGATACCCGCCATCGGCGATATCCCGGAGGCCTTCCACACAGCGCTCTTCGAAAACGAGAACGCCAAGCCGACCGTCCACCGCTCGAAGGCGGTCGGTGAGCCGCCGGTCATGCTCGCCATATCTGCATGGTCCGCCATCGTCGACGCTCTCGCCAGCCTCGCCCCCGGCCGCATGCCACCATTGAACGCGCCCGCGACCCCGGAGGAAATTCTCCGCGCCGCCGATGCGTTGCGGGGTGCGTGATTGCTGATCTGGCAGAAGGCGGCGGCACTGATCCGGCGGCATGGTTCGTGCACGTTGATCACGGTCGTGGATGCGAGGGGTTCCGTTCCGCGCGGTGTCGGTACCCGGATGATCGTCGCGCCTGACGGGTCCTTCCACGGCACCATTGGCGGCGGAACTCTGGAGTGGCAGGCGCTGGCGGCCGCGCAGGCCAACGTGGCGCCCGGCATGGCGCCGGTAAGCCGGGACTATCCGCTGGGGCCGAAGCTCGGCCAATGCTGCGGCGGCCGCGTGACCCTGGCCTACCAGCGGTTCTCGAATGCCGAGGAAGCCGCATCCTGGGCGAAGACGGAAGGCGCGAGCGGCGTCACCTTGACCTTTTCTGGCGATCTGGTGACGGCGCGGCCGGGTGCTGCTGAATCCGTCGTTTACGCGTCAGGCGACGTCTTCCGGCAAACCTTCGGTGATGACCGCACGCCTCTCGTCCTCTTCGGCGCCGGTCATGTGGGCCGCGCGCTCGTGCTGGCGCTCGCGCCCCTGCCTTACCGCATCACGTGGGTCGATCAGCGCGCCGAGGCCTTCCCGGGCCATGCTCCGGAGAACGTGACTCTCATATCTGTGCAGAAGCCGGACCAATGGTGCGCGCGAGGCTTGGTAGACGCCGGCGATGGGTGCTTTGTGGTCATCATGACGCATAGCCATGCCCTCGACCTTGCCTTGGCCGACGCCGCCCTTCGCCACCCCGCGCCGGCTTATGTCGGACTGATCGGCAGCGAGACGAAGCGCGCGCGTTTCACGTCCCGTCTTCTCGGCGCGGGCGTGCCGGCGCCGATCTTGGCGCGCCTGCACTGCCCGATCGGCTTACCCGCGCTGAAAGACAAGCATCCTGCCTGCATAGCCGCCTCGGTCGCCGCCGACCTCTGCATCAGGCGGGAGGCGTTGCGCAGCGCGGTAGCGGCGCCGAAGGGCCTTCAGCGTGCCGGCTGACGAACGATACCTCCTGGAAGCGCGGGGCATCACCAAGCGCTATGGCGATACGGTGGCGAACGACGCCGTCGACCTTCTCGTGCGCCCAGGCTCTATCCACGCCCTTCTCGGCGAGAACGGCGCCGGCAAGTCGACGCTCGTCAAGATTCTCTATGGCGCGTTGCAGCCCGACGAGGGCGAGGTCCGCTGGCGAGGGGAACCCGTCCGCATCGCGACCCCGGCGCAGGCACGGGCTCTCGGCATCGGCATGGTGTTCCAGCACTTCTCGCTTTTCGACGCTCTGACCGTGGCGGAAAACGTCGCGCTCGGCATGGATGACGCACCGCGAAAGGTGTCCGTACTGGACGATGCGATCCGCAAGGTCTCCCAAGCCTATCGCCTTCCGATCGATCCGCGACGCATGGTCGGAACGCTGTCCGCCGGAGAGAAGCAGCGGATCGAAATCGTTCGCTGCCTCCTCCAAAAGCCTTCGCTCCTGATTATGGACGAGCCGACATCCGTCTTGACCGCGCAGGAGGCGGACAACCTTTTCGTCACGCTTCGCCAGCTGGCGGCCTCGGGTTGCTCGGTCCTCTACATCAGCCACCGACTTCAAGAAGTGCTCGACCTTTGTGACGACGGCACCATCCTGCGAGGCGGACGGACGGTCGCGCAGGTCGACATCCGCCAAGAGACGCCAAAGAGCTTGGCAATCGGCATGATGGGCGCCGGCGTCGACGACCTCGTCAAGGGCGCGAAGAACCCGGGTGGTGCGATTCGCCTCTCCGTCGCGAACCTCACCGTGCCGCCCCTGACGCCGTTCAGCCCCCCGCTCGAAGAGGTCGATCTTCAGGTCCAGGGCGGCGAGATCGTCGCCATTGCCGGTTTGGCGGGCAGCGGGCAAAGCGAGCTATTCGCGGCGCTCTCCGGCGAATTGACGGTAGAGCAGAGGATGATCTCCATCGACGGCGAATTGCTTGGCGATCGTGGCATAACCCATCGCCGGCGCTGCGGCGCCGCTTTCGTCCCGGAGGATCGGCTGGGCCACGCGGCCGTGCCCGACATGCCGTTGAGCGAGAATGTCGTGTTGAGCCGCCATGCGACCGACGATGTCGCAAGAGGGGGGCTCGTAAAATGGCGCCTCGCCCGTCGTCGCTCTGACGAGATCGGCCACGCGTTCGACGTAAGACGTGGGCGCGGGGATCCGCTGGCCTCGAGCCTTTCAGGCGGCAACCTTCAGAAGTTCGTCATGGGCCGCGAGATCGGCACGGTGCCGAGCGTCCTCGTCGTCAACCAGCCGACCTGGGGCGTTGACGCCGGCGCGGCCCGCACGATCCGGCAGGCGCTGATAGAGATGGCGCAGCAAGGCGCGGCGGTCGTCATCATCAGCCAGGATCTCGACGAGGTCTTCGAGATCGCGGACCGAATCGGGGTCCTCCATCACGGACGCCTTTCTCGCCTGTACCCGACGGCCGCGATGACGGCCGAACGCCTTGGATTGTTGATGGGCGGCATGACGCCCGACGAGGACTCCATCTCGGCGATCACAGCATGAGACTAGAACTTCGCAAGCGCGCCGCGCCGAGTATGGCGATGGTCATGCTGTCGCCCGTCATTGCCTTCGCGCTCACGCTCCTGACGGGGCTCGTGATCTTCGGAATCTACACCGAAGACAGTCTGCAAGCGCTCTTCGTCTACTTCGTGTCGCCGCTGACGAGTCCCTATGGTCGGGAGGAGTTGCTGGTCAAGGCGTCGCCTCTCATCATGATCGGCGTCGGTCTCGCGCTCTGCTTTCGGGCTAATGCGTGGAATATCGGTGCCGAGGGTCAGCTGGCGATCGGCGGGCTGGTCGGAGGCGCCGTGGCCCTGTGGCTCGGTCATTGGGACTCGCCATTCGTCCTTCCGCTCGTCCTTATAGCTGGTGCGCTCGGCGGTGCGGCCTGGGCCATGATCCCGGCACTCCTGAAGGTTCGCTTTAAGGCGAGCGAGATCCTCACCAGCCTCATGCTGGTCTACGTCGCGCAGTATCTGCTCGACTACATGGTGCGCGGGCCACTGCGCGACCCGGACGGGTTCAATTTCCCGGAATCGGCACTCCTCTCGCCATCCGCGACGCTTCCGATCCTCTTCGACATGGGCCGCCTTCATATCGGCCTCGTCCTGGCTCTGATCCTGGCGATCGTCGGGACATTCTATCTCTTCCGCACCCTCGGCGGCTTCGAAATCCGGGTGTCCGGACAGGCTCCGCGAGCGGCGGGTTTCGGCGGCTTCAGCAATGCGCGTGTCGTTATCACCGTCTTCGCCCTCAGTGGTGCGCTCGCGGGTCTGGCGGGCGTGGTGGAGGTAACCGGGCCGATCGGGCAGCTGCTACCGAGCATTTCGCCCGGATATGGCTTCACTGCCATCATCGTCGCCTTTCTCGGCCGGCTGCATCCCATCGGCGTGGTCCTCGCGGCCCTCCTCCTCGCGCTGTCCTATCTCGGCGGCGAGGCGGCGCAGATTTCGCTCGGCCTGCCTCGCAACGTGAGCCAGGTCATGCAGGGCGTGCTACTCTTCTGGGTCCTGGCCTGCGACACATTCATCGTCTATCGCCCGACGATAGCGTCCCGCGTGGCGAGACCGGCATGACCGCCTTCGAAGCTATCCTCCTCACCGTCGTCACCGCCTCGACGCCGCTTCTCTTCGCGGCGCTCGGCGAACTCGTCGTCGAACGGTCCGGAGTGTTGAACTTGGGCGTGGAGGGTATGATGGCGGTCGGCGCCGTGACTGGGTTCATCGTCGCCCTTACGACCGAAAGCCAGGTGCTGGGCGTACTCGCGTCCGGCATGGCGGGGCTTTCGCTCAGCCTTCTCTTCGCGGTGCTCGTCCTCGGTCTCGGCATCAACCAGGTCGCCTCCGGTTTGGCCCTTACCCTTCTCGGCCTGGGGCTCAGCGGCCTCGCGGGCGCCAGTTTCGTGGGCCGCAACCTGTCGGCCATGCCGCGGATCGACATCCCGATCCTCACCGATCTGCCCGTCGTCGGCGCGCTGATCTTCGGGCAGAACATCCTCGTCTACCTGTCCCTCGCGCTCGTCGTGGGGCTGGCTTGGTTCATCGATCGAACTCGGCAAGGCCTTCTTCTGCGGGCAGTCGGCGACGACCACGACTCGGCGCACACGCTTGGCCATCCCGTCGTGCGGATTCGCCTCGCCGCGATCCTCTTCGGCGGGTTCTGTGCCGGAATAGGGGGCGGCTATCTCTCGCTTGCCTATACGCCGCTCTGGACGGAAGGCATGGTCGCGGGCCGGGGCTGGATTGCGGTCGCACTCGTCGTCTTCGCCTCGTGGAGACCTTGGCGCGTGCTGCTGGGCGCCTATCTCTTCGGCTCCGTTTCCATTCTCCAGCTACACAGTCAGGCCTTGGGACTGGGCGTTCCCTCGCAATTTCTCTCGAGCCTGCCTTATCTCGCAACCGTCGTCGTTCTCGTCGTCATAGGCCGCGACAGCCTTCGGACGGCCCGCAACACGCCGGCCTGTCTCGGTATACCGTTTGTGCCTACCCGTTAAGCAATCGCCCGGTTATTGATCGGAGTTGCATCAACCCTTCCTGCATGCTCCGCTTGTGTGCAGGTTCGCGCGCTGCATAGTGCGCGCCGACGCTTATGAAGATTTGGGGAGCTAACGATATGAAAGCATTCTTTACTGCCGCCGCGCTGGCGGCGCTGATGACCGCGCCAGTCCTCGCGCAGGACGAGCCGCTAAAGGTCGGCTTCGTCTATGTCGGCCCGGTCGGCGACAATGGCTGGACGTTCCAGCACAATGAGGGTCGCCTCGCGGTCGAGGAAGAGTTCGGCGACCGTGTCGAGACGAGCTTTGTCGAGAACGTCGCGGAGGGCGCCGATTCCGAGCGCGTCATTCGTCAGATGGCGGAGAGCGGCCACGACCTCATCTTCACGACCTCGTTCGGCTTTATGAATCCGACCGTCAAGGTCGCCGCTCAGTTTCCCGACGTGAAGTTCGAGCACGCGACCGGATACAAGCGCGCCGACAACGTCTCCACGTACGCCGCGCGCTTCTACGAGGGGCGCTACATCATCGGACAGATCGCCGGCGAGATCAGCGAGAGCGGGACGGTAGGCTACATCGCCTCCTACCCGATCCCGGAGGTCATCCGCGGCATCAATAGCTTCATGCTGGGCGCGCAGTCGGTCAATCCCGATATCGAGGTGAAGATCATCTGGGTGAACTCCTGGTTCGATCCGGGCAAGGAGTCGGACGCGGCGAACGCGCTCATCGACCAAGGTGCGGACGTGATCACCCAGCACACTGATTCCCCGGCGCCGATGCAGGTTGCGGAGCGGCGCGGCGTGAAGGCGTTCGGCCAGGCCTCCGACATGGCCGAGTTCGGCCCGACTGCGCAGGTGACGTCGATCATCGACGACTGGTCGCCCTACTATATCGCTCGCGTGCAGGCCGTGCTCGACGGAACGTGGGAGTCGACCGACACCTGGGGCGGTCTGGCGGATGGCGAAGTCGTGATGGCCGACTACGCCAACATCCCCGCCGACGTCGCCGAACGCGCCTCCGCGACAGAGGAGGCAATTTGGTCGGGCGAGCTGCACCCCTTCGCCGGGCCGATTACCAACCAAGCCGGCGAAGTGGTTGTGCCCGAAGGAGAAGTCCTCTCCGACGCCGACCTTCTTGGGATGAACTACTACATCGCCGGCATCGACGACAGCGTGCCGAACTAGGCTCCGCCTTCAGCAGCTCTTTACATCGCCGAATCGAGAAAGGCCGGGCTCGTCGCCCGGCCTTTTTCGTTGCAGTGCGAAAATGGGATCGACCTATACGGCGACCACGCTACCCGTCGCGTCGTAAGATGAGGGTGGCTAGCGGCGGAAGCGTGACTTCGATCGAATGGTCCCGCCCGCCCCAGGGGATCTCCTGGGACTGGACGCCGCCCATCAGTCCTACATTGGAGCCGCCATAGATGGCGGCATCCGTGTTGATGCGCTCGGCATAGTAGCCCGGCATCGGAACGCCGATACGATAGGGCCGCACCAGGGGCGTGAAATTGCAGACGACGACCGCGATATCGTCCCACGCCACGCCACGCCGCAGGAAGGCCAACACGCTATTCTCCGCGTCGCCGCCCTCCAGCCATTCGAAGCCCTCGCTTTCGCAGTCCTTCTCATGGAGCGCCGGTACGTTGCGATAGGCATCGTTGAGGTCGGCGATGAGGGACTGCACGCCGAGGTGAAGCTGATCGTCGAGGAGGTGCCAGTCCAGCGACCGGCTTTCCGCCCACTCGCTCTGCTGTCCGAACTCGCAGCCCATGAAGAGCAGCTTCTTGCCGGGGTGGCTCCACATGAAGCCGTAATAGGCTCGGAGGTTCGCGAATTTCTGCCATCGGTCGCCCGGCATCTTCTCCAGCATCGATCCCTTGCCATGGACGACTTCATCATGGCTGATCGGCAGCACGAAGTTCTCGGAGAAGGCATAGACGAGGCTGAAGGTGATGTCGTTGTGGTGGTGTCGCCGATAGACCGGGTCCTTGGACATATACTGGAGCGAGTCGTGCATCCAGCCCATGTTCCACTTGTAACCGAACCCCAGACCACCGAGGTAGGTCGGCTGCGAGACGCCAGGCCAAGCGGTCGATTCCTCCGCGATCGTCATGATGCCATCAGAGAAGCCGTAGGCCGTCTCATTCATCGATCGCATAAGGTCGATCGCCTCGAGATTCTCCCGTCCGCCATATTGGTTCGGGATCCACTCGTCCGCCTTACGGGAGTAGTCGAGGTAGAGCATCGACGCGACGGCGTCGACGCGGATGCCGTCGATGTGGAACTTGTCCAGCCAGTACTTCGCGTTTGCGATCAGGAAGTTGGAGACCTCGCTTCGCCCGAAGTTGTAGATCAGGGTGTTCCAGTCCTGATGGAACCCCTGCCGCGGATCGGCGTGCTCGTAGAGGTGGGTGCCGTCGAAAAGGCCGAGGCCGTGGACATCCGTCGGAAAGTGGCCCGGGACCCAGTCGAGGAGGATGCCGATTCCGGCTTCGTGCAGCTCGTTGATCAGAAAGGCGAACTCGTCCGGCGTGCCGTGGCGCGACGTCGGCGCATAGAGGCCGATGGGCTGATAGCCCCACGAGCCGTCGAACGGGTGCTCGCTGATCGGCAGGAATTCAACATGGGTGAAGCCCAGCTTCTTCACATACGGAACGAGCGTTCGCGCGATCTCTTCGTAGGAGAGGAACGAGCCATCATGCCCGCGACGCCAAGAGCCGAGGTGGATCTCGTAGATCGAGATCGGCGCGTTCCGCTTGGTTGCGGTATCGCGCGCGCCCATCCAGCTATCGTCACGCCAGATCGGTTCGGGCAGGCCATGGGCGATAGAAGCCGTCGAAGGGCGCATCTCGGCCTGAAATGCCATCGGGTCCGACTTCAACGGCAGGAGATGGCCTTGCGCGCCGATCACCTCGAACTTGTAGCGGTCTCCTCGCGAGACGTGCGGGATGAAGAGTTCCCAAACACCAGCCTCCGGGCGGCGGCGCATAGGATGCCGCCTGCCGTCCCACGCATTGAAGTCGCCGACAACGCTTACGCGCTTCGCATTCGGAGCCCAGACGGCGAAGGTAAAGCCTACCACCCCGTCCATGGTGAGCGGGTGCGCGCCAAGCAGCTCATAGAGGGCCTCATGTTCGCCGTCGCGAAAGCTGTCCAGAGCCTCGACGCTCAGGATCGTGCCGAACCGATAGGGATCTTCGAGATCGACCGTTCCGCTCGGAAACGTGGCCCGAAGCCGATAGCGTTCAGGGGCGGCGGACAGGGTCACCTCATAGACGCCTTCGGGCAGGACCCGCTCCATGTCCCCCAAGCTCTTGCCTGTGCCGTCGATCACGGTGACGGAAAGCGCATCGGGCAGCATGGTGCGCACGGTAGATCCGTGCAGGCCCAGCACGGCGAAGGGATCGCCTTGCGTACCTGCCGCGACGGCTTCGAGCGCAGGCCTCAATTCGGGCGTCCAATGGTCTGTCATGGATGGTCCTCGCCGGCCTCGGCCGGCTGTGCGGGTCCGGAAAGAATATCGAGAACGCCATGCAGCGGAATGCCGATCCAGTCGGGCCGGTTCTGCGCCTCGTAGGCGATCTCGTAGAGTGCCTTTTCAAGAACGAAGGCGTCGATCGTGACCTTCTCCCGATCGTCGGACGAAGCGACGGGGCTGTCCTTGATCGCAGCATCGTAGGCGGACAGGAACGTCGCGCTGGCGCGGCTCTGCCATGCGGCGAGCGCCGTCTTCAGCCAATCCGCCTCGTCCGGGCGAGCCGTCGTCATGTCGGACAGGATCGTCGCGGCGGCATAATCGAAGGAGCGAAGCATTCCGGCCACGTCTTTGTAGGGAGACTGCTTCGCGCGTCGCTCGTCGCCCGATTTTGCCGGCTCACCCTCGAAGTCGAGGAGATGGACGTCGTCCTGAACGATGAGGATCTGACCGAGATGGTAGTCGCCATGAACACGCGTCAGCAAAAGCGTGTCGAGCGCGGCTAGAGCATCGAACCGCGCGGCGATTTTATCGCGCTGCGCCAGGACGCTATCGGCCAAGGCGCCGTTCTCATCATCGAGCGTACCGCGAACCTTGGCGAGAAGGTCGAGGCTCGTCTCAGCCTGCGCGCGCATGCCCGCGACGATCTCCGCGACATCGTCCCGCGTCGCCTGAACGGGCGCGAAGGCTTCGTCGTCCGTCGGCGTTGCGAGGAGCGCGTGCAACTCGCCCGTTCGCCGGCCGATGGCCTCTGCATAGA
This sequence comes from uncultured Alphaproteobacteria bacterium, assembly GCA_963799285.1. Taxonomy (GTDB): domain Bacteria; phylum Pseudomonadota; class Alphaproteobacteria; order Rhizobiales; family CAWCWK01; genus CAWCWK01. The sequence goes on along the minus strand of CAWCWK010000004.1, from coordinate 1,355,770 downwards.
CGTCATAGGTGGCGAGGGGCACATCGGCCGCGTCCGGCAAATCGAGCTCGCGCTTGACGGCATCGATCGTGTAGCGCCAACCGTCGCCCTGGTTCCGCACGAAGGCCTGCAACGTGGCGAAGGCCGTCACGGTGCCATCGTCGGCCAGCTGCTCCATCGTACCGTAGAGCGTCGGCGTATTGGCGTAGCCGTTCTCGGTGAGGTAGCGGCCCATCTCGATCTCGGGATGGAGGCCGTTTTCAAGGCGACGGTAGAATTTGAGGACGAACGTATCGTCCATCAGCACGGATGTGTTGCTCTGCTCGGCCGCGACCCGGCGAACCTCCATCATGTCCGCCACGTCGACGCCGTCCAAGGCGCTCGACTTGGTAAACCGCAACTGACCGGAGCCGAAGGGAACGCTGTCCTCCGCGCGCATCCGGCGCACGATGTCGACCGCGAAGTCGGCCATCTCCGTCGCGTCCACGAGATGGCCGACGGTGGCCATCTTGCGAATGTTGGCAAGGACGAAGGCATCAAGGACGTCGTTCTGCCAGTCGCCCGCGAGCGGCACGAAATAGTCCGATTCCGATCCGCCACCGCGCGTGAAGACGCGGGCGAGGACGACTTCGGTCTGCCCACATTGCAGGAGCGCCGTTTCGCTGAGACGCGTCCGAGGCCGCCCGCCGCTCTTGGCGCCATACCAACGCTGGCGCCGAACGAAGTCGGGAAGCACCTGGCTCTCGAACGCGGCGCGCTCGCGCCCGTCGATGACGCTCTGCAGGCCGTGCTGAGCGACGAGCGTGGAGAGTGCGGGAGCCGGGGGCGGGAGGGCTTCATGCCAGTCCGGCATCGCAGCCTCCTGGCTGAGGTGGAACCAGTAAAACCCATAGGCCGGCAGCGTCAGGAGGTAGGGCAGCTCACCCACCGGAGGAAACGCGCTGTCGCCGACGAGTTCGACGGGCACGCGCCCCTCGAACTCGGCAAGATCGAGCTCGACGGCTTGCGGCGAACGCGAGAGGTTCGCTACGCAGAGGATGACCTCGTTCTCGTCCTCGCGAATATAGGCCAGAACCTTCCGGTTGCCGGGGTAAAGGAACCGAAGCTCGCCTCGCCCGAAGACGCGGTGCCGGTTTCTCACGCCGATGTGGCGCTTGACCCAGTTGAGTAGCGAAGACGGAGTGCGCTGCTGCTGCTCGACGTTGACGGCATCGAAGCCGTAGATGGGGTCCTGTATCGCCGGTAGATAGAGCCGGTTCGGATCGGCGCGCGAGAAGCCGCCATTCCGGTCCGGCGACCACTGCATCGGCGTGCGGACGCCGTCCCGGTCTCCGAGATAGATGTTGTCTCCCATGCCGATCTCGTCGCCGTAATAGAGGCAGGGCGTTCCGGGCATCGTGAAGAGCAGGGAATGGAGGAGCTCGATCTTGCGCCTGTCTCCTTCCAACAGCGGCGAGAGGCGGCGGCGAATGCCGACGTTGATGCGGGCCCTCTTGTCGGCGGCGTAGAAGCGCCAGAGGTAGTCGCGCTCGTCGTCGGTCACCATTTCGAGCGTCAACTCGTCATGATTGCGCAGGAAGATCGACCACTGCGCCCCCTCCGGGATTTCCGGGGTCTGGCGCATAATGTCGGTGATCGGATGCCGGTCCTCGCGCGCCACGGCCATATACATGCGTGGCATCAAGGGGAAGTGGTATGCCATGTGGCATTCGCGGCCGTTCTCGTCGTCGCCGAAATAGGTGGCCGTGTCTTCGGGCCACATGTTGGCCTCGGCGAGGAGCATCCGGTCGGGATATTCGGCGTCGAGGGTCGCGCGGATCTGCTTCACCTTGTCGTGCGTTTCGGGCAGGTTCTCGCAGTTGGTTCCCTCACGCTCGACAAGATAGGGGATCGCGTCGAGCCGCAGCCCGTCGACGCCCATGTCGAGCCAGAATCGCATGACGTCGAGCACGGCCTCCATCACCTTCGGATTGTCGAAGTTGAGGTCGGGCTGGTGGCTAAAGAAGCGATGCCAGAAGAAGGCGTTGGCGACCGGGTCCCACGTCCAGTTAGACGGCTCGGTATCGGTAAAGATTATCCGAGTCTGGTCGAACTTGTCGTCCGTGTCGGACCAAACGTAGTAGTCGCGCTCCGGGGAGCCCGGCGGCGCGTTGCGGGCGGCCTGGAACCAGGGGTGCTGGTCGGACGTGTGGTTGATGACGAGCTCTGTGATGACCCGCAAGCCACGCTCGTGCGCCGCCTCGACGAAGGCTTTAAAGTCGGCCATCTCCCCATAGTTGGAGTTGATGGCCGTATATTCCTGAATGTCGTAGCCGTCGTCGCGTAGGGGCGAGGGATAAAAGGGCAGGATCCAGACGGCCGTGACGCCGAGATCGCGGATATAGTCGAGCTTCTCCGTCAGACCGCGAAAATCGCCGTAGCCGTCGTCGTTCGCGTCGAAGAACGATTTGATATGCACTTCATAGATGATCGCGTCGCGATACCAATCCGTTTGCGAGCGATCGATCATTGCGTTTTACCTCCATCCGGAGCCTTGAGGCGCCAGACCATGACGGGATTCTGGTTCGGATCGAGCCTGATGTGATGCGTTTTGCCGGTCAACGTGAACTCGGTGCCCGTCAACAGGTCGACCGCGCCCACGCTTTCGTGGTCGCCGAGTCCGAAGAGCCAGAGTGGCACCTCGTAACTTGCGTCCTGCGGGCTGTGCGGATCGAGATTGACGAGCGCGAACACGGTGTTCGCCTTGTCCGCCGTCTGCTTGACGAAGGCCAGGATATTGTCGTTCCACGCGTTCAGGAACTGGATGTTGCGCCAGTCCCAGAGCGCTGGGTTGTCTCGTCGGGCAATGTTGAGAGCGCGGATGTGATCCTTGATGTTCTGCGGCTTGTCATAGTCCCAGACGCGCAACTCGTACTTCTCGCTGTCAAGATACTCCTCGCGTCCGGGCAGCGGCGTCGCCTCGCATAGCTCGAAGCCGTTGTAGATGCCGTAGCTCGAGGACAGGAGCGCCGCCAGCGTCGCGCGGACAATATGTGCGGGGCGCCCGCCTGTCTGAAGGTAAGGGGGGTTGATATCGGGCGTATTGGGCCAGAAATTGGGACGATAGTACTCGGCCATTTCCGAATGCGCCAGTTCCTCGACGTATTCGATAATCTCGGCCTTGTGGTTGCGCCACGTAAAGTAGGTATAGCTTTGCTGGAATCCGACCTTGGCAAGATTTCGCATCATCTTCGGACGGGTGAACGCTTCAGCGAGGAAGATCGCGTCGGGATACTCGGCGTTCACGGTCGCGATGACCCAGCGCCAGAAGGGGAGGGGCTTCGTGTGCGGATTGTCCACGCGGAATATGCGCACACCCCGCTTTGCCCAGAAGAGGAAAACGTCCCGCAGTTCCTTCCAGAAGCGTCTCCCCGCCCTTGTCGAAGTCGACGTTGACGATGTCCTCGTACTTCTTCGGCGGGTTCTCGGCATATTTAATGGTGCCGTCGGGGCGCCAATCGAACCATTCGGGATGCTGCTTGATCCACGGATGATCGGGCGCCGCCTGGACGGCGATGTCCATCGCGATCTCTAGGCCATGCTTGGCTGCCGCCGCGACAAGATGATCGAAATCATCGAGCGTGCCGAGCTTCGGCTCCACGTCGAAATGGCCGCCATCCTTCGATCCAATCCCGTAGACCGAACCGACATCGCCCGGCTGTGCCTTCAGACTGTTGTTCTTGCCCTTCCGATTGACGGCACCGATCGGGTGGATGGGCGGAAAGTAGAGGACGTCGAACCCGAGGTCGCGCACGTAGGGCAGCAAGGTCTCCACGTCCTTGAACGTACCATGGCGATGCCCGTCCGTACCCGCAGAGCGTGGGAAGAGTTCGTACCAGGCCGAAAAACGCGCCGCCAAACGGTCGGCGGAGACCGTCAGCTTCCGCGTCTTCGTAACGTTCTGGCGCTCGACGTTCCGCCGGATCAGCGGCCGGTTCTCCTCGGCGAGGAGAATGTCCAAGGCCGCCTCGGCGTCGCCCTTTGCGACCCGATCGGACAAGTCCTGCAGGCGGATGGCGTCGTCGCGAACGGCGCGGGTCGTCGCCTCGTCGAGCAGCTTCCGGCCCTCCAATAGCTCGGAGCTCAGCTCCTGGCCGGCCGCACGCTTCTTAGACACCTCGTTGTGCCAACTGTCGAACCGATCGCGCCAAGCTTCGATGCGATAGGTGTGCCTGCCTATCCGATCGATCGGCATCCGCCCTTCCCAGCGATCGTTGTCGACGAACCGCATCGGCGCGCGGGCCCAACCCTCGGTTCCTTCGGCCCGCATCATCAGTTCGGCCGCGATCTTGTCGTGGCCGTCACTGAAGATGTCGGCCTCCACATGCAGGGTTTCCCCGACGGTCCGTTTGATGGGGTGGGCGCCGCAGTCGAGTTCGGGCGTTATACGCTCGACCACGACGCGGTTCGACATGTCGATGGCGGGGGGCATAGGGTCCGTTCTCTCGGGGGCGAAGACTTCGATGACGCGCGCGTCGTAGGCCGTGATCGGCTGCGATTTGGCGTGGAGATTGAGGGGCGTGGCCTGCGGAGTGACATCGCGCATCGCACTCGTCATTCCCCCCAGACTGGAGACGACACCGGCCGGGCCGAGGTCGCGATCCTCGGGACCATCGTTGGCGACGACGAGTATGCCCGACCGGGCGGCCAGCGTCGTTCCACCCGTGTGACGCGCGAGAGCGGTCACGGGAGCGTCGGGCGCGCTGAGCCGCCGCAATTCGCCATCGGCGATCACTCCGCCATCACGCTTGATGGCGTTCAGCGCGGCGATGACGTCGCTGATGTCGATGCCGGTCTCCTGCCAATCGTCCGGGGTCGTCGCCACGACGTCGAGCGCCTTCGTGAAGCCGAACTCGTAGCCGACCGGCATCATGACGGCGCCGGAGACCTGGCTCGCCATCGCGTAGCGCATCCGAGCGCGATGCATGGCCGTCCCCGCGTCGGCACTCTCACTCGCGAGCCGATCCGTATCGTGGCTTTCTGGGAAGGCGAGGGTGGTGGTGAGCCCTCCAAACGCACGCTGCTGGTCGAGGAACCAGCGATCGCGCCCGTTCCACCAACAGAAACTGTTCGTCGTGATGTCGAAGACGCGCGATAGAGCGATGGCGTCCGGCAGCGGGCAGCCGAGGGCCTCGGCCAGGAAGACGACGTTCGGGTCGCGCTTGCGGGCCTTGTCGATCAGCGACGTCCAGGCCTCGAGCGGCACACGCTCCGCGGCATCCGCGCGAAAGCCCGTGGCGCCGAGCGACTGATAGTGCGCGATTACCTTGTCCCAATAGTCGATCAGGCGTGGCCGCGCCCCTTCCTCCGACCAAGCGAGCGCCGCCAGATCACCCCACCGGGTCACGGCGCCGGTCCTGGGGTCGGTAGCGGTCGGGCTCAGCAGGTCACCGTCCGCCTCGCGCAGGTAAAGACGCGGCTCATCCTCCACGAGGCTCGCATCCCGCGAGGTATGCGCAATTGCGATATCGGCCATCACGCGCAGACCGGCCTTCCCGCAAGCCTCGAAGAACTTGCCGATCAGCGCGGCATCCTCGACCGTTTCGGCATTCGAGTAATGCGGGTGAAAGCGAGGATCCAGCGTGTAGGGGTCCTTCGTCGCATAGAGGCTTCCGGAAAAGCCACTCGTCGCGACGGGATTGAGATAGATCCAGTCGAAGTTCATCGCCGCGATGCGCGGCAGCTCGCGTGCCCAGTTGTCGATCGATCCGATGAGCAGCGGGAACAGATTGTAGATCCTGGGCGGCGATGTCAGCCGACCTCTCTCGGAAACTGACGCCCTTCTCGAGGACTTCGCTGGTGCGGCGCGCGTTGATCTGGCTGACCTCATTGATCCTGCGTCTCCCGCCTGGCCCGTGTCTCGACGAACCGTTCAAATGCCACACGGGCCTGCGAATTCAACCCTATTGCGGCGGCGGAAATCTCCGAAGTCATCAAGGATCCGGGGCTTGGCGCTGTGAATTCATCGGACAGCGTCGGTGGCGTTTCGGGGTCGAGAGATACGCGAACCTCGCAGGCCATCCCGCCGAATCGACGCCGGAATGCGACGCCATTCTCGTCCTCCACCGGCTCGTATGTACCGGCCGTGAAGAGCGGATGAAGTGCAGTTCTGAGCGCGAGCAACGCTTTCGTCAGCGCCGCTTTGGTGCCTCGTAGAGCGCCATAGTCGACGGGTCGACGATTGTCGGGATCGACGAGCGAATAGTCTGCGAGTTCGGTGCCTTGATAGGTATCGGGAACGCCGGGCAGGGTATGTTTGAGAACGAGCTGGCCGAGCGAGATATGCATCGCGGTCGGGGCTATGCGGCGGACAACATTCGCGATGATGCGACCGCTCTCGCTCTCCGGAGCGCCCAGCTCCGCCATCAGCGCCCGCACGTCGGCCTCATAGGACGTGTTCGGCTCCGTCCAAGTGCTGTGCCGCTTCGCCTCGCGAACGGCCTTCTCCGCGTAGCCCTGCAACCGTTCGATCTGGTCGGGATGGTCAGACCAGGCGCCAAGAACGGCCTGGTAAAAGATCCGCCGGTCGGTCTCGTCGACACCACTCTCGGCATGACGTACGTCGAGTTCCTGAACGGCGCTCATCCAGAGGCCGGGGTGGTGGGTGAGCGCAGACACCCTCGCGCGCGCATCTTCCCCGCGCTTTGTGTCGTGCGTCGCGGTCGCGATTATTCCGTTCGGCCAGTCGCGCGCCTGCGCCACGGCCCATCGATGCAGATGGGCGGCATCGTGCCCGAACGTCTGTGGCGCGCCGCCGACTTCGTTAAGCGAGATGAGGCGCGGGTCGCGGTAGAAGAGCGTGTCCTCGAGCCCCTTGGCCATCACCGGTCCGCCAAGCTGCTGGAAGCGCCGCGTTATTTCGCCGTCATCCGTCTCCAAGGCGGTTCTGACAAAGGAGAGAACGTCAGTGATCGCCCCCCGCGTTTCCGCCTCGGCGCCCGCGAAGGCCATGTCGAGAACGGCCTTGTCCGCCGCGGTGACGCCGCCGGCGATGTATGTTCGATAGACCGGCATCGCGACGAGAAGCTCGCGTACGGCGACCTCGATGCGTGCGTGGGTGAGGTCCCGCGTGGTGAGTTCCTCGCGAGCTCCCCGCTGCAGCGCCTTGACGAGCGCAGCGACCTCGCCCCGAAAGCTCACATCGAGCATCTGCCGCTTGGCAGCTTTCAGACGCTCGTCGAACGATCGGTCCGTCGGGTCGAGCGCGTCGAAGGTCTCGAGCGCCGAGCGATCGACAAACAGACCGTTTATCGCGTTGAGCGCGTCATAGCCGGACGTGCCGTCAACCGGCCAATCCGGACGCAACACCTCGTCGTGCTCCAGTATCTTCTCGACGACGATATAGGCATCGGGACCCATCCGTTTGCGAAGGGTCTTGAGATAACCTGTCGGGTCGGCGAGCCCGTCGACATGATCGATCCGCACACCATCGATCAGGCCCTCCGCATGAAGCCGGAAGACTTCCCGGTGAGCCCATTCGAAAACACTCTCGTCCTCGACCCGAAGCCCTGCGAGGGTCGTGATGTCGAAGAAGCGGCGGTAGTTCAGACTGTCCACGCCCGCGCGCCAATGCACGAGTCGATAATGCTGCCGCTCGAGGAGCCTATGCAGCGCGCCGTGTTGGCCAATCCGGAACGTAGCGGATATCGCGCGCGCCGCCATCTCGAGGTCGGCGCGATCGAGCGGCAAGTCTCGAAGCGATGGGGTAGCGTCCGGTTCCGCGACAGCGAACCGCCCGGCGTCTTTCAGGTCCACCCCGGCGAACTGGAGAATATCGGGATACGTCTTCGGGCAGACCGGGTAGCGCGCGCCGGGGACCGTCACGACGAACCTGTCGACCTCGTCGTCGAGCTTGATCGCAAGGTCCCCGGCTTCGAGCATCGCGCCGTAGCTCTCGCCGAGGACCGGCATCGTGATCTTGTTCTGCATCGGGCCATAGGGTGCCCAATCGATGTCGAAGGTCGCGGCGTGAGGAGATGCGCGGCCCCACATGAGGACGGACCACCAATAGGGGTTCGCATCGCTCGCTATGCCGAGATGGTTCGGAACGATATCGATAATGATGCCGAGGCCGACCTTCCTCGCGGCGCTTGCGAGCTCCGCGAACCCTTTCGGGCCTCCCAAGACGCCGCTGACGCGGGTCGGGTCGACACCGTCATAGCCGTGCGTGCTACCTGGCTCCGCCTCGAAGATGGGCGACGCGTAGATGTGGCTGACGCCGAGGGCCGCGAGGTAGGGAACGATCGCGACGGCATCCGCGAAGGTGAAACCCTCGTGGAACTGAAGACGGTATGTCGACCGAACAGGCGAGACCGCTTTGCCGTCGCGCCCGGCGGCTCGCATGGTGTCGCCAACCTCGTCGATCAACGGCTCCATTTCTTCGAGCGTCTTGCCAAGGCGGCGTTGCCAGTTGGGGTGCTCGTGCATCGTGCCGGGCAGGTTCGCCTGCTCGATCTCGCCGATCACGTCCTCGAGCTGCACCCCAACCAGCATCGAGCCGGCTGAGGCGACATGCGCGATGATGTCGTCCGCTGGCACGGTCTCGGTCGGCGGGAGGGCGAGGGTCCGGCCCAACGCCTCGCGATCGGCCGCACGCTCTAAGCGGGCGGTATCGGCCTGCGCCTCGCTCGTCTGCCCGGTTCGCTCGCGCCATTCGACGTCGTGGGCGGCCCACCAACCCTTGAGGGTCGGCAGATCGTGGGTCGAGATCGACGCGAAGGACATCCGGTCCCAGTCGGCGGGATCGGTAAAGGCGACCCCATCGCGCTCGAAATAGAAGACCTTGTAGGTGAGGAGGCCGGCGTCGCTGATGACGTCCCTAAAGCCGTCGGGCGCCGTTCCGAGATCCTCGGCGACGACGACGCAGCGGTGCCGGTGGCTTTCGATCTTCAGGACCGCGAGCAACAAGTCGAGCGGATAGGCGATGTACGTGCCGTCGCGGTTCTCGAATCCATGCGGCACGACGAACAGACGCTCCAGCTGAAACGCATGATCGATGCGCAGGAGTCCCGAGCCCCGCATGTTCGATCCGATCAGTTGCCGAAAATGGTCGAGCCCCGCCTCGGTATGAAGGGTGGCGGGCTTCAGGGGCGGGAGGCCCCAGTTCTGGCCGTTCGGCGAGAACCCGTCCGGAGGGGCGCCCACATCCAAGGTCGCGGCGAAGAGGGATTGCTGGCCCCAGTACTCCGATCCCGCGCGATCCGCGCCCACGGCGAGGTCTCGATAGAGACCGAAACCAGGCGTTGCATTCGCCGCCACTTTCAGCTGCTTCGCGCAGTGCCATTGCAGCCAAGCAGAATAGCGGACAGCGTCTTCGTTGGCAGTGGCGAAGGCGGCGACGGCGGGGGAGGTGGGGTCGTGCAACTCGGACGGCCACTCGCGCCAGGGCTTGTCATCGTGGTGAGCTGTCAGCGCCTCGAAGAGCGCGTGTCGCTTCAACGCTTCGCCTTCGCCGGCTCGCCAGTCATCGAAGGCCGGGTCGCCCTCGAAGGACTGGTAGGCCGTCGAAAGTGCGGCGAGTTTCTGCTTCCACGCATCGGCGTAGTCTATCGTGCCGAGATCGCCAATGGTCTGGTCGACCGGCGCGCCGGGCACCTTCGACAAGTCTAGATAGATGGGATTCAGGAAGAGCCGCGAAGACGGGGAATAGGGCGAACGCGCGTCTGGCCAGTGGGGAAAGAGAGCATGGAGGGGGTTGATGCCGACGAAGCTGGCACCGGCCTCCTCGGCGATCCGGCCGAGCTCGGCCAAGTCACCGAGATCGCCGATCGCCTTCGGCTCGTTCCGCCGAAGACCATAGAGCTGCGCTTGCAGTCCCCAGGCCTTTCCACGCGGCCACGGGGCGGGACAGTAGGTTCTCGCCGGCGTGGCTAGAACGGAGACCTGCGTCCCGCCGCATTCGAGCCGGTAATAGCCGACGTCTAGCGGGGGGAGGGACGCGAGTCCGTTCTCGATGTCGATCGACGTCCGCGATCCGTCCTCACCGATGAGTTCGGCCGCCCCTGCGGACCCTTCAGTGGCTACATGGGATGCGCGGTCGGCCGCCACGATAATGGGAGGCGAACCGGCGATGTCGATGCTGACCGCTTCCAGAACGGCCCGAAGGGCGTCTTCGCCGGGCCTGTGCTCGATGCCGTCTCCATCTCGGTAGCGCGTGGCGATGCCGGCCGACCGGCAGGCCGTTTTCAAATCTGCAGCATTCACCGGGCTGCCTCCAGGGCAAATCGAAGGGACCAGCTCGGCAGCGTATCGCCCGCGCCCTCGCCGGACGAGAATATGATTTCGCCCGAGAGCACCGATGCTTCGCGCGGCCCGTTAGCGAGGTTCATTTGAAGGTGTAGCGTACCCGCCGCGAACGTCCAGGTGGCCGTCACAAGCCCCTCATCGGCCGTTCCGCGCGATGCTTGCCACCCCGAGGCGAGCAGGGGTGTCACATGGGCGTGCCGCAATGCGAGGAGGCGCGCGACGTCCGCCGCCTCGGCCGCGGACCCGATATGGGTCTTGCTGCGCTCGAAGGTCGCGACTTCGGTCGCGTCCGGCAAGTCCGCCATACGCTCCGCAAACTGCGGAAAGGCCGCGAACTCGCGCTTACGGCCTTCGCGAACGGCGGTTTGCAAGGCCGGATCGGTGAAATCGCAGAAAAAGAGGAAGGGGTTCGTCTCGCCATGGTCCTCGCCCTGAAAGAGCATGGGCGGCTGGGGCGACAGGAGGAGACAGGCCATCGCCATACGAAGTTTCGCGGGATCGGCAAGGGTCGTCAGGCGGTCGCCGAACGCGCGGTTGCCGATCTGGTCGTGGTTCTGAAGGAACGCGATGAAGGCTCCTGGCTCGAGATGCCCGGATGGCGTCCCGCGCGGCTCGCCGCCACGCGGCCCGTAGCTCTCGCCCTGGTAGCCAAAGCCGCTCGTGAGGCATTTCGCGAGACGTTCTGCCGGGTCCTCGGCATAGGCCGCATAGTAGCTGTCGGACTCGCCAGTGAGGAGGACGTGCCAGCAATGGTGGATGTCGTCGTTCCACTGCGCGGTATGGTGCACGGGCCGACCGCTCGCATCGCGCTCGAGAAGGGTCGCGTCGTTGTTCTCGTTCTCGAGGATAAGATGGACGTGGCGGTCGGGCCCAAAGCGCTCGCGGACGCGTCGCGGAAGTTCGACGAGGATGTGTTCGTCGCTCTTGTCCTGCAACTCGTGCACGGCATCGAGGCGTAGGCCGTCGAAGTGATATTCCTCCAGCCAATACAGCGCGTTCTCGATGATGAAGTCGCGAACCGGCCCGGCCTTTCCCGGATCGAGATTGATCGCCGCGCCCCACGGCGTGGGATGATCGCGATCGAAGAACGTATCCGCGTAGAGCGGGAGGTAGTTTCCGGACGGGCCAAAGTGATTGTAGACGACGTCGAGGAAGACCATGATTCCATTGGCGTGCGCGGTCTCGATCAGGCGCTTGAGATCATCAGGCGTGCCGTAGGCTTCCTCCGGCGCATAGAGCAGTACGCCGTCATAGCCCCAGTTCCGGCGGCCGGGCACGCAGGCGAGCGGCATGAGTTGGAGAGCCGTGACGCCCGTCGCCGCGAGGTCGGCCAGCCGGTCGGCCAGCGCCGCGAACGTACCTTCTTGCGTGACTGTCCCGACATGCGCCTCAAAAATCACCGCGTCCGACCAGGGCCGGCCGCGCCACGCACCATCCGACCAGTCGAACGAGGAGGGATCGGCGACGACGCTTGGGCCGTCCGGGTCGTCGATCTGATAGCGCGAGGCGGGGTCCGGAACGCGCGTTCCGTCTACCTCATAGGAGTATCGCGCCCCGGCGCGGATGCCCTCGACGACCTGATCGACCCATCCCGCCTCGTCGTGCTCGCACGACAGCGGGTCCCGCCCCTCGATATGGAGTCGGACCGACGACGCCGTCGGCGCCCAGAGACGAAAGCGGGTCCCGGTGTCGGTTACCGTGGCACCGAACGATAACTCGGAGGCGCGCTGCATCAGCGCGTGCCTCGCAGCAGCACGGCGGAACGACCGACGAGGTTCATCACCGCGCCCGCCGAGAGGGCTGCCGCACCATCCTCGATCGTGCCGCGCGGGTGCCGGGTGTCGAGCAAGGGCGTGAAGCGCAGGGTACCGAGAGCGGGCATCGCGAAGTCGATCGGGTCCGGCCCGGCGTGAAGGAGGATAAGGAAGCGGTCGGCGGTCGGATCGGCGGCGCCGAACTCCATGCCGATCGTCCGCAACTCGGGCGCGTGCCAGTCATCGACCTCCATCTGCCGGCCAGACGGGTGTAGCCAATGGACGTCGAGGAGCCCGGTAGAGGGATCGAGCGCGCCATCGAAGAAGGAGCGGCGGAACCAGGCCAACTCCTGCGAGCGGATCGCGGTCAGTGCCGTCACGAAGGCCTCGAGGTCCTCGTCGCGGGCCTGCCAGTCGTACCAGCTGATTTCGTTATCCTGGCAATAGGCATTGTTGTTGCCACCCTGGGTCCGGCCCATCTCGTCACCGCCGAGCATCATCGGGACCCCCTGCGAGAGGAGGAGCGTGAGCAGCATGTTCCGCTTCTGCCGGTTGCGCAGATCGTTGATCGCAGGGTCGTCGGTCGGGCCTTCCGCACCGTGATTCCACGTCACGTTATGGCTGTGGCCGTCCGCGTTGTTCTCGCCGTTAGCCTCGTTGTGCGTCTCGTTGTAGGAGACGGCGTCTTCCAGCGTGAAGCCGTCATGCGCGGTGATGAAGTTGACGCTCGCCCAGATCTTCCGCCCAGACGGACGATAAGTCTCCGACGAACCGGCGAGGCATGACGCGACCTCCGGCAGATGGCCCAGATCACCCTTCCAGAAGCCGCGCAGGGTGTCACGGAACTTGTCGTTCCATTCCGACCAGCCTGTCGGGAAGCCGCCGACCTGATAGCCGCCCGGTCCGAGATCCCAAGGCTCAGCGATCATCTTCGTGCCGGCGAGCACCGGGTCTTGGCGGACGGCGTCGAGAAAGCCAGCCCGGTCGGAGAACTCGAACGGGTCGCGTGCCATTTCGGACGCGAGGTCGAAGCGGAAGCCGTCGATGTGGAAATATTCCACCCAGTAGCGAAGGCTGTCCATCACCATCTGCGTCACGCGCGGATGACTGAGGTCGACGCTGTTCCCAGTGCCTGTCGTATCGAAATAGTGACGTGGGCTCTCCGGCGAGAGCTTATAGTAGCTCGCGTTGTCGATGCCGCGGAAGGAGAGGGTGGGGCCAAGATGGTTGCCCTCGGCCGTATGGTTGTAGACCACGTCGAGTATGACCTCGATACCGGCCTCGTGCAGCGTCGCCACGGTCGCCTGCACCTCGTCGAGCATGCCGCTCTCGAGATAGCGTGCCATCGGCGTGAAGAAGTTGAGCGTGGAGTAGCCCCAATAATTCGATAGCTTCTTCTCCACGAGGAAGCGATCGTCGACGAACGTGTGGACGGGGAGGAGCTCCACCGCCGTTACGCCGAGCGCGACGAAATGATCGATCACGGCCGGATTGGCGAGGCCTGCGAATGTGCCCCGCTGCGGGCCCGGTACGTCTGGGTGCCGGGCGGTGAGGCCTTTCACGTGAGTTTCGTAAACGATGAGTTCGCGCCAATCGCGCTGCGGCCGGTCGTCGGGAAACTTGTTGTGCCCGTCCGTCACGACGCATTTCGGAATCATGCGCGCACTGTCCCGCCGGTCGAAGCTCAGGTCCTCGCGGCGCGAGCCAATCCGGTAGCCGTGCAGCGCATCGTGCTGGATGAGCCGTCCGTGCAGCCGCTTGGCGTAGGGATCGATCAGCAGCTTGTGATGGTTGAACCGGTGCCCGTTGTGCGGATCATACGGTCCATAGACCCGGTAGCCGTAAAGCTGTTCGGGGCGGCAGGCCGGAACGTATCCGTGCCAGACGTTGTCGGTTCGGTGTGGCAGCGGAATGCGTGCCGTCTCGCGTCGCCCGCTCGGGTCGAAGAGGCAGAGCTCGACCTTTTCCGCGTTGGCGGAGAAGAGGGCGAAGTTGACGCCCCTCCCGTCCCAAGTCGCGCCAAGAGGGTAGGGAACGCCATCGTCTACGCGGGCCATGCAGGGTCGATCCGGGTCATGTGTGAGAGGACTTCGAGAGAAGCGGCTTTGAAACGAGTCAATCCGATGTCCGTTCCATAGCGTCTACGCGGTTTCTGACACACCGGCGAGAGGGCCCCGCACGGCCTCGTGAAACATAAGAGAAGAACGCCGCGAAGCGCGCCGAGGTGGCGGATGGGGTGGGATTCGAACCCACGAGACGGTCTCCCGCCTGCCGGTTTTCAAGACCGGTGCCTTCAACCGCTCGGCCACCCATCCACGCGGGTGGATATGCCGCGCCGGGTTCGGCGGCGCAAGCACACTCTTAACGCACTCGAAACCTTCGCCATGAATTTCGCGCCTTTGGCGAGGATGTCATTCACCAAACCGCGCGACACTTCGTTTCACGTCGCGCATCCGCGAGAAGTTTCAACTCTAGCGTCCGGTGTCCCATGCGTCTGCGCACGCTTGTCCTCCCCGCAGTCCTCGCCGCCCTTCTTGCCGGTTGCGGCGCCGAAGGCCTTTCGGTCGATCCGAAATACGGCGTGAAGCCAAGCCCGCGCGTCGCCTCGGGCGAGAAGATCAGCAAGGGGGGAGGGCGTTACCACGTCGGCAAGCCTTACAAGATAGCCGGGAGATGGTACCACCCGAAGGAGGACCCGAACTATCGCGGGCGCGGCAAGGCGTCCTGGTATGGCGAGGCATTCCACGGTCGCTTGACGGCAAATGGCGAGGTGTTCGACATGAACGGCCTCTCGGCGGCGCATCCGACCCTGCCCTTGCCGTCCTATGTCCGGGTGACGAACCGCCAGAACGGTCACTCGGTCGTCGTTCGCGTCAACGATCGCGGTCCCTTCCACGGCGGGCGCGTGATCGATGTATCGAAGAAGGCGGCGGAGATCCTCGGTTTCAAGAAGGCCGGCATAGGCGATGTATCGGTGGCCTATGTCGACAAGGCTGATCTCGATGGCCGCGACGATTGGCTGATCACGACGGCCAGCATCCAGGGCGAGCGGATGTCGGCTCGCCAGCTTGCGGCGCTCGGCGTCGGCGAGCGGGCCTTGAGGGTCGCAGCGACCACGGCGCCGAGGGCGACGACCCCGGCGGCGCCTGCTCCCGTCCAGGTCGCGGTGGAGCAGTTCGAGCCTGTCGCCGCCCCCATCCAGAACGCCTATGTCAGCGAGCCGACGGACGTTCTGGTCGGCGCGTTCGGCGATGCCGCCAATGCGCAATACGTCGCGGGCGTTCTTGGACAGTTCGGCACCGTCGATATGCAACCGATCACGTTCGGCGGGCAGCTCCTCCAGCATATGACGGTTCGCACGACCGATCCGGGCCTCGCGCAGGCGGCGCTCGACATGGCGCACGGTCTCGGCGCCACGGATGCCCGCATCCTGTCTCGCTGACGCATGCCCTCTCGGATGCCATTGTAGGAACCGCACGGGATTGGTAGTCGTTCGCTCGGCGGCGACTTAAACCCTGGGATGACGTTCATGTACAAGACAGCCGCACGGACCACGGCAGGCTTCTGCGCCTTCCTGATGATGGGAGCCACGGTCTTTGCGCAGGACTTCGAAACCAGCGTTCCCTACGCGTTTCTCATCGACGCCGCGACCGACACCGTGCTCCTGGACAAGGACGCCGACGCGCTGATGCCGCCCGCCAGCATGGCAAAGCTGATGACGATGGCGGTGGTGTTCAACGAAATCGCGGGGGGGCGCCTTTCGCTCGACGACACGTTCCTGATCTCGGAGAACGCCTGGCGTAGTGGCGGCGCCAACTCCGGCGGATCGACGATGTTCGCGAAGCTCAACTCGCGGGTGCGTGTGGAAGACCTGATACGGGGCGTCATCATCCAGTCCGGCAACGACGCCAGCATCGCGCTCGCCGAGGGCATAGCCGGCAGCGAGGACGGCTTCGCGCGGATGATGAATGCGCGAGCCGAAGAACTCGGTATGACCAACTCGACGTTTCGAAACGCGACCGGTCTGCCACACCCGGAACAGCGCGTCACGGCCCGGGACCTGGCCAAGCTCGCGGAGCACATCATCACCGAGTTTCCGGAATTCTACAGCATCTATTCCGAAACCTCCTTTGAGTGGAACGGGATCGAGCAGGGCAACCGCAATCCGCTGCTCCGGCTCGGCATCGGCGCGGATGGGCTGAAGACCGGCTTTACGGAAGAGTCGGGCTACGGCCTGGTCGGATCGGCGGTCGAAGATGGGCAGCGCCTGATCGTCGTCATCAATGGTGCCGAGAGCGCACGGACGCGGGGTAGCGAGGCGAGCAAGATCCTCAACTGGGGCTTCCGCGCTTTCGAGGATCACAAGCTCTTCGAACGCGGCGAGGAAGTCGTGTCGGCGCGCGTCTATGGCGGCGACGGTTTCACGGTGCCGCTCGTTGCCAAGGCGGACGTCGCGATTCTGCTGCCCCGCGGTGTCGATCCCGATGTTTCCGCCGATGTCGTCTACGAGGCGCCGATCGAGGCCCCGGTAGCGGAGGGTCAGGCAATCGGTACGCTGCGCATTAGCCAGGGCGAGACGGTCGCCCTGTCCGTTCCGCTCGTCGCGGGCGCCCCCGTCGCGGCCGGGCCGATCTGGCGGCGTGCGGGCGATGCCGCGCTGGAACTGGCGCGTGGCCTCTTCTAGCCGAGGCCTCTTCATCACGTTCGAGGGCGGGGAGGGGGCCGGCAAGACCACGCAGATTGCCCGTCTCGCCGCCCAGTTGGAAGCGCAGGGAAGGAATGTCGTCACGACGCGCGAGCCCGGCGGCACGCCTACTGCGGAGCGTTTGCGCGACATCCTCCTTCACGACGGGTCCGCGGCCTTGAGCGCCGCGACGCAGGCGCTCACCTTCTACGCGGCCCGCCAGGACCATCTTGAGAAGGTCATTCGCCCGGCCCTCGACGCGGGTGCGATCGTCCTTTGCGACCGCTTTCACGATTCGACGCGTGCCTATCAGGGCGCCGGTGGCGATGCGGATGCGGCACTGCTCACCAGTCTCGAACAGCACGTGATAGGCGAGACGACACCGGACCTGACTCTTCTCCTTGACCTCGCGCCGGCCTTGGGATTGGCAAGGGCTGGGCGGCGTGGGGGCGCCGAAGACACGTTCGAGCGGAAGACGCTCGCCTTTCACGAGCGACTTCGCGCGGAGTTTCAGGCCATCGCGGCGCGCGAGCCCCACAGGGTCGCGGTTGTCGATGCTGCGGGAGACGCCGACCGCGTAGCCATGCTCGTCGCGAAGGTCGTCGCCCCTCGGCTAGATGCCTATGCCCCATGACTGCGACGAACGAGATCCCGCATCCGCGCACGACGCCTGTCCTCTACGGGCACGAGGCCGTCGAGGCCAGGCTCCTCGGCGCGTACCAACGCCAGAGGCTTCATCACGCTCATCTCCTCAAAGGCCCGTCGGGGATAGGTAAGGCGACCCTCGCCTACCGGTTCGCTCGTTTCGTCCTCGCCCATCCCGATCCGGGAGCCGACGCCGTGCAGCGGGCGCCGTCGCTGGCCATTCCGCCAGACCATCCCGAGTTCGCCCGGACCGCGGCGGGTGGGCACCCGGACATGCTCGCCATCGAAGCAAAGATGGACGGCAAGCAGGGCATTTCGATCGCGATCCTGCGAAAAGCGACGGCCTTCCTCGAACAGACGGCCGCGCTCGGCGGATGGCGGGTCCTACTGATCGACCCCGGCGAGGACATGGCCGGTCCGGCAGCCAACGCGCTGCTGAAGTCACTCGAGGAGCCGGGGCGAAAGACGTTGATCCTGATTGTCTCGCATCACCCCGGCTCGCTTCTCCCGACAATCCGCTCGCGCTGTTCCTCCTCGGCACTGCACCCGCTCTCAAATCGCGATATGGATCGAGCCCTCGGCGCGCTGAGGATGGCCGGCGAGCTGTCCGATGCGGAGCGCAGCCGCCGGCTTGCCTTGGCGAAGGGAAGCGTCGGACGTTTTCTCGCGCTGTCCGGCAAGGATCTCGAGATCGAAGAGCGCTTCCGGCAGCTCGTGGGTACGCTCCCGCGTCTGCCTCTCGACCGCGCGCACGACTTCGCCGATAGCCTCAACCGCCGCGAGCCGTTTCTGGCCTTTCTTCCGATCCTTCAGGACTGGCTCGCCGGATCGGTTCGCCAGACCGCTCTCGGCACCGCCACCAGCTCCCACACCCTGCTACCGGGTCGCCTTGAAGCGTGGGCGGCGTTGTGGGAGAAGACGGCCCGCGCCGCGGCGCTTGCCGACGAATACAATCTCGAGCGCAAGCAGGTCGTTCTCGATGCGCTGCTGACTGCGGCGGAGATCGCGAAAGGCCCGCCCGCACAACCTAGCTGAGCCTGGACGATATCTGATGCCGGACTCCCGTCCCTTCTACATCACGACCGCGATCTCCTATCCGAACGGCGCGCCCCATATCGGCCACGCCTACGAGGCGCTCGCAACGGACGCGATCGCGCGTTGGCACCGGCTCGACGGCGCCGATGTCCGCTTTCTCACGGGTACCGATGAGCACGGCCTCAAGATGGTTCAGACCGCCGCGAAGGAAGGACTAAGCGGACGCGAACTCGCCGACCGGAACGCGCCGGCATTCAAACGGATGGTCGAGGTTCTCGGCTGCTCCAACGACGACTTCATCCGCACCTCCGACCCCCGTCATTATGAGGCGACGCAGGCCCTCTGGCTGGCGATGAAGGACAAGGGCGATATCTACAAATCGCAATATGCCGGTTGGTACTCCGTTCGCGACGAAGCCTATTACGGCGAGGACGAAACCTCGCTGTTGGAAGACGGCACCCGTGTCGGCCCGCAAGGGACACCGGTCGAGTGGACGGAGGAGGACAGCTACTTCTTCCGCCTCTCCGCGTATCAGGACCGGCTGCTCGCGCATTACGAGGCGCATCCCGACTTCGTAAGCCCGGCCGCCCGGAACAACGAGGTCACGAGCTTCGTCCGCTCCGGCCTGCAGGATCTCTCGATCTCTCGAACGACGTTCGACTGGGGCGTGCCTGTACCCGACGATCCCGACCACGTGATGTATGTCTGGGTCGACGCACTGACGAACTATATCACCGCGCTCGGCTATCCCGATCCGTCGAGCGATCTCTGGCAGCGCTACTGGCCGGCAAATCTGCACGTTATCGGCAAGGATATCGTGCGCTTCCATGCCGTCTACTGGCCGGCCTTCCTGATGTCGGCCGGCCTGCCGCTGCCTCAAAAGGTCTTCGGGCACGGGTTTCTCTTCAATCGAGGGGAGAAGATGTCGAAATCCGTCGGCAACGTCGTCGACCCCTTCTTCATAGTGGAGAGCTATGGGCTGGATCAGACCCGCTACTTCTTCCTGCGGGAGGTGCCCTTCGGCCAGGACGGCAACTACAGCCATGACGCCATCGTCGGCCGCATCAACTCCGACCTCGCGAATGATATCGGCAATTTGGCACAGCGCTCGTTGAGCATGATCGCGAAGAACTGCGAGGGCAGGGTGCCCGTAGCCGGCGCGCTGGCCAAAGGTGACGAGGCGCTTCTCGACAGCGCCTATGCCCTGCTCGACGCCTGCCGCCGACACATGGAGGACGTCGCCCCGCACAGGATGCTGTCCGACGTCTTCGACGTCGTCGGTGCCGCGAATGGGTACATGCAGGCGCAGGAGCCGTGGAAGCTCAATAAGAGCGATCCAGAGCGCATGGGCACGGTGCTTTACGTGGTCGCCGAGGTCACCCGCGTATGCGCGACGCTGCTGCAACCGGTGATGCCGGACGCGATGAGCCGGCTGCTCGACCTTCTGGGCGTCCGTGAGGGCAGGGGCTTCGATAGCCTGACCCGCGATACCGCCCTGACGGCCGGAACGTCGCTCCCGCCGCCGCAAGCCGTCTTCCCGCGCTATGTCGAGCCCAAACCGGACGCGACCTGATGCTGATCGATAGCCATTGCCATCTCGACTATGAGGGGCTGCATGAGGATCTGCCCGGCGTCCTCGATCGTGCGGCGTCTGCCGGTGTGGGCCACATGATCACGATTGGCACGCGCGTGCGCGAGTTCGACCGCGTCCTCGGCATCGCCCAAGCCTTCGAGAACATCGCCTGTACAGTAGGCACGCACCCGCACAATGCGGATGACGAGGCGGACATCGATCCCGCCGAGATCGCGGCGCTGTCGCGGCATCCAAAGGTCGTGGGAATCGGAGAGGCCGGGCTCGACTACGTCTATGACAACGCTTCTCGGCCCAATCAGCATGCCGGATTTCGCAACCACATCGCGGTCGCGAGGGAGACGGGTTTGCCGCTCGTCATTCACGCGCGCGGCGCCGACGAGGACGTGGCGGCAATCCTGCGGGACGAGATGGGGAAGGGCGCCTTCACCGCCGTTCTCCACTGCTTCACCGGGGGCGCGGACCTCGCGTGGTGCGGCATCGACCTTGGGCTCTATGTCTCGTTCAGCGGCATTCTGACGTTCAAGAACTCGGCGGACCTTCGGGATCTCGCGGCAGTGCTGCCCTTCGATCGGCTTCTGGTCGAGACCGATGCACCCTTCCTCGCGCCCGTGCCGCATCGGGGACGGCCGAACGAGCCGAGCTACGTCGCCCATACCGCATCCGTCCTAGCGGAGACTCGAGGTGTCACGCTCGAAGAGGTCGCGCGCCAAACGACGGCCAACGTGCACAGCCTCTTTCCGAAGCTCGCCTCGGCCGTCGCTACGAGCCGCGCCGCGTGAGCTTCCGCTTCACGATCCTTGGCTGCGGGTCCTCGGGCGGCGTGCCGCGCATCGGCCCGGACTGGGGTGCGTGCGATCCGACCAATCCCAGGAACCGACGACGCCGATGCTCGCTTCTCGTCGAACGGATCGGCGAGGCAGGCCGAACCACGGTCCTCGTCGACACGTCGCCTGACCTGCGTGAGCAGATGCTGGATGCCGAGGTCGGCGCGTTGGACGCTGTCGTCTACACGCACGATCATGCCGACCATACGCATGGCGTGGACGATCTGCGGGCTTTCTCGCTTCGTATGCGGCGACGCATGCCAGTTTACATGGATCCGTCCGTCTGGACGACGATGCACACCCGCTTCGGCTATTGCTTCGAGACGCCGCCGGGCAGCAGCTATCCACCCATCCTCGACGCACGCCGCCTCGACGTCGACGCGGGGCTGACCGTGGAAGGTGCCGGCGGGCCGGTCGACATCACGCCCATCACGGTGAACCACGGGGATATCGATGCCCTTTGTCTGAGGTTCGGAAACGTCGCCTACATGCCTGACGTCAAGGTCATATCGGATGAAGCCGCTGGCCGGCTTTCGAACCTCGAAGTCCTGATCATAGATAGCCTGCGGGAGACGCCACACCCCAGTCATTTCAGCCTCAGCGACGCACTTGCCTGGATCGAGCGCCTGAGGCCGAAACGGAGCATTCTGACCAATCTCCACATCGATCTGGACTACGACGCACTTATGGCGAAGACGTCCGACCACATCGACATCGCCTATGACGGCCTCGTCATCGAACCCGATCAGGTTCCATAATATGTCTTATGCGAATCCCGGTGATGATGGCGAGGCGGATGCCTTTCTCCGCCTGCTTCGCATCATGCGACAGCTGCGCGATCCGATGGACGGGTGTCCCTGGGACCTGAAGCAGACCTATCGCAGCATCACGCCCTACACGATCGAGGAAGCCTACGAGGTCGCCGACGCGGTCGAGCGTGGCGCGCTGGACGAGCTACCGGACGAATTGGGCGACCTCCTCCTTCAGGTCGTCTTCCTCTCGCAGATCGCGGAGGAGGACGGTCGGTTCGGGATCGCCGATGTCATCGACGCCATCTGCGAGAAGATGGAGCGGCGCCACCCGCACATTTTCGGGACGGTCGACGCGGCCGGTGCCGACGCGGTGAAGGCGAACTGGGAGGCGATCAAGGACGAGGAGAAGGCAGCCGCGGGCCGGACGTCCGCTTCGATCCTAGACGACGTGCCGCGTGGCATGCCGGCGCTGGTACGGGCGCAGAAACTTCAGAAGCGTGCGGCTAAGGTCGGGTTCGACTGGCCGGACGCCGACGGCGCGATCCGGAAGGCCCGAGAGGAAATCGACGAACTCTCGGCGGTTGCCGGCAAGGATGACGACGCGGCCGAGGACGAGCTCGGCGACGTCCTCTTCTCGCTCGTCAACGTCGCCCGCAAGCTCGGCCTAGACGCCGACGCCGCTCTCCGCCGTGCCAACGCCAAGTTCGACCGACGATTTCGCACCGTTGAGAGCGTCGGCGATCTCAAGACCATGTCGCTCGACACGATGGAGAGGCGCTGGCAGGCCGCGAAGGCGGTGGAACGCGGCTGATCACGAAGCTTTATCCGCGCCCGCGAGCTCGAAATAACCGCCCTCGCCCATCATGCGGTTGAGCTGGTTGAGCCGTTCCTCCGGCGCGCGGATATCGAGGATATGGACGTCGTCGCTCATCTCGGCACTGAGGATTTCACACGTGCGGTGGAGCCAAGCGTAGGTTCGACCGTCCGAGGCGGGGAGGTGAACCGTTGCTCTCGTGAAATCCTTCGCGAGTTGGTTGCCGATTGCGGTGAGAAGGGCATCCAGCCCCTCCCCCGTCTTCGCCGAAACGAGAACGGGACGCGGTGTTCGCCGGTCCGCGACTTCCGAGAGGACATCGCGGTCCTGCGCCGAAACCTGGTCGATCTTGTTCCAAGCCTCTAGACGCGCAATCGTCTCCGGCACGCCGAGCTCGCGGAGGACGACTTCGACGTCTTCGGCTTGCGCCTGCGATTCGTCGGTGGCTATGTCTCGCACATGCAGAATAAGATCGGCTTCGATGACTTCTTCGAGGGTCGCGCGGAAGGCGGCGACGAGTTGGGTTGGCAGATCGGAGACGAAACCGACGGTATCCGACAGAATGATCGTCGCTCCGCCCGGCAGCTTCATCGCCCGCAGGTTGGGGTCCAAAGTGGCGAAGAGCTGGTCTGCCGCGAGGACTTCTGATTCCGTCAGCGTATTGAAAAGGGTCGACTTCCCAGCGTTGGTATAGCCGACCAGGGCCACCGTCGGGGCATTGGCACGGCGGCGCCCTGCCCTTTGAAGCTGGCGCGTCTTCTGCACCTTCTCAAGATCGCGCTCGATACGGCTGATCTTGTCTTGCAGCGCACGGCGGTCGGCCTCGATCTGCGTTTCACCGGGGCCGCCTAGGAAGCCCACGCCGCCGCGCTGTCTTTCGAGATGAGTCCATGAGCGGACGAGGCGGCTCTTCTGGTAGGTCAGATGAGCGAGATCGACCTGTAGCCGGCCTTCCTTCGTCAAAGCCCGGCGGCCGAAGATCTCGAGTATGAGGCCGGTCCGATCGAGAACCTTGGCGCCGATCGCGCGCTCTAGATTTCGCTGCTGTGTAGGCGCGAGGGCGCAGTCGAAAAGGACGAGTTCGATCTCCTCGGCCTTCACGCGCTCCTGCAACTCGTCGACCTTGCCCTGCCCCACATAGGTGCTGGGCCGAACCTGGTTCAGATTGACGATTTGGGCATCGACGATCTCGAGGTCGATGGCACCGGCGAGGCTGACTGCCTCGCCCAGTTGCGCGTCGGGCGTCCTCGGATCGAGATCGCGCCGCATCGACTTCTCGCTGGGCACGATGACGATGGCACGCGCGGTCGCCTGTGGGGTCCGGTCGATCAATGCGTCAAGCGCCGTCGGCAGGAGCCGAATCCTGCAGGTTGATCGGTGCAGAGGGCATGATAGTCGAGATCGCGTGCTTGTAGACCAGCTGTGAATGCCCATCACGGCGCAGCAAAACGCAGAAATTATCGAACCACGTCACCACGCCCTGCAGCTTTACGCCGTTGATGAGAAATATCGTCAGGGGCGTCTTGGTCTTGCGAACCTCGTTCAGAAACTTGTCCTGAAGATTCTGTGTCTTCTCGCCGGCCATATAGGTTTCCGATTCTCATGCCGCAGCGCTTCATGCGTGGCGGCCCGATGCATTGTTAACGATACGGTCCGACACAGTCACGCGGCATTCGCCGCTTTTCCCGAGGCGGTTGCGCTACACGGCCCTTCGAAGGGCGAGCAGGACGCTGATGAAGCTGACGAGCTCCAGTCGGCCAAGGACCATTCCGAAGATCAGGGTGACCTTCGCGACATTGGGCATGGCGGCGTAGGTCGGCCATCCGCCGGCGTCCGGCCAAGCGAGCGTGTAGATCGGGCCGACATTCGAGAGCGCGGCCAACGCCGCCATGAAGGCCCCCTCGGCGGCGGGATGCGTCCATGACAGGATGGCCGTGAGGCCGGCAAGCGTGAGAAGGAAAAGGGCGAAGTAACTCCAGACCGACGACATCAGACCTGGGTCGAAGTCGTGACTGCCGAACCGACGGCTCAACACTGCATGGGGGTGGACGAGGCCGCGAAGCTCTCGGCCGCACTGCGTCAGCATCGCCCCGATGCGATAAAGTTTCAGGCCGCCGGCCGTCGAAAAGCTGCCGCCCCCACACAGCGTGAGGCCGATGACCAGAGCGATCGGGATGCTCGCGACCAGTCCGACGCGAGACTCGAACCCGGTCGTCGACACGAGGGACGCGCCCATAAAGAAGCCCTCGCGGAGCGCTTGGCCGGCATCCGTTCCGAGAAGGATGCCTTGGTAAGCGTAGACGAGGCCGATGGACAGAGTGAGCGCGACCACGAGATAGCTCTCGCGATGCCGCTTCAGAAGGCGCGTCTCCCCCGACGCAAGCATCCGGTGCCAGAGAATGCTCGTAGCGCCATACAGCATGAAGATGGCGAGCACGGGCTCCACGAGCGCCGACCGATAGCCAGACAACCCGCCGTCGCGCGGTGTCATCCCGCCTGTCGAAACAGTCGAGAAGGCAAGGCAAAGCGCGTCGAACGCCGGTACGTTCGCTACCAGGAGTAGAAGGACGCAGGCAAGCGTCATGCCGCCATAGAGGGGGAGGATGCCACCCATCACCGTACGGGTGCGCTGCGCGGCGGTGGGGCGAACGTGGTCGATCATCCGGAGGAGCGTCGTCGGCAGCCCCCCTACCCCGGTTGGCGCGAGCAATAGAATGATGGTCATGAGCGTGGCGAGCCCGCCGAGCCATTGCAGCGCAGCCTGCCAGAAAACGATGCCGCGCGGCAGCGATGCCGTCGTAACCGCCAGGCTCGCACCCGTCGTCGTGAAGGCGGACACCGATTGAAAATAGGCGTCCACGGGCGCGAAACCGGCGCCGGTGAACGGCAAGGCGGCGAGGAGCGGGAAGCCGAACCAGACGAGCACGGCCAGCGTCAGCGCCTCGCGACGCCGCATGCGCCTGTCCTGACCTCGCAGGGTGAAGGCCAGCGCGCCCGAGAAGAAGCCTATGAGGAGCGCCGAGACGGCGAAGACGACGAGAAGCGTCTGCTCGCCATACGTTCCCGCCACCAGGGTAGCCGGTATCATCGCCAGCGCGAGAATGCCCAGCAACTGCGCGAAGATGCGGACAGAGACGAGCACCGGCTTAGAAGAAATCGATGCTGACGCGGAACAGCTGTTCGACTTCCCGCACCCGCTCGGCCATCGCGAAGACGACGACCCTATCCTTCGCCTTTACCCGCGTGTCGCCATCGGGGAAGATCACCGCGCCGTCCCGATAGATCGCTCCAATCTTGATGCCATCCGACAAGGCGACGTCGCGCAATGGCCGGTCGACGAGCGGCGACGTGCTGAGCGCTTCGGCCTCAATGATCTCCGCCGCACCCTCCTGTACGGCGTAGACACCGCTGATGCGTCCGCGGCGGACGTGCTGAAGGACGCGGCTGATGGTCACCGCGCGCGGATCGACATAGGCGTCAATGCCGAGGGCGCGGGTGAAGGCCGGGTAGCCGCTATTGTTGATGAGGCAGAGGTTGCGCGTGCTACCGAGCTTCTTTGCCATGATGCACGAGAGGATATTGACCTCGTCATCATTGGTCAGCGCAATAGTGGTGTGTGCCTCGTCGACGTCCGCCTCCCGGAGGATTTCCTCATCGAGAGCGCTGCCGTTGAGCACGATGGTTCGGCGCAGCCTGTCGGCGATCTCGACCGCTCGATCCTTCGAACTCTCGATGATGCGGATTCGGGCGCGACTGTTTCGTCGCTCCAACTCTCGCGCGACGTAGAACCCGATATTGCCACCGCCGGCGATGACGACGCGACTGGCCTGCTTCTCCTCATGACCGAAGAGATGAAGGACGCGCGCGATCTGGCTGCGCTCGACGGCGACATAGACCTCGTCGCCCTCCAGCATGGCATCGTCAGCTTTGGGCACAAAGATATTGCGCTCGCGCGAGATCCCGAGAACGACCGATGCGAGGTCGGGGAAGAGTTCGGTCAATTGACGAAGCGGCGTGTCGATGATCGGGCAGTTCTCGTCGCAGGTCACGCCCATCACGACGAGCGTGTCCTCCGCGAACGTCATCACGTCGAATGCGCCCGGTAGCGCGAGGCGTCGCAGCACCATCTCGCCGACCTCAAGCTCCGGCGAGATGATGACGTCGATCGGCATGTGATCGCGGCTGAACA
Source organism: uncultured Alphaproteobacteria bacterium (assembly GCA_963799285.1). Taxonomy (GTDB): domain Bacteria; phylum Pseudomonadota; class Alphaproteobacteria; order Rhizobiales; family CAWCWK01; genus CAWCWK01. The sequence goes on along the minus strand of CAWCWK010000004.1, from coordinate 1,329,216 downwards.
GGTCGCCGTAGTGAGCCCGAAGATAGCTCTGCGCCCTCACCCGCGCGACCTTGGTCGGCACGCTGAAGAGCGAATGCGCGACCTGACAGGCGATCATGTTCACCTCGTCGGAGAAGGTGACGGCGATGAGCATCTCGGCGTCCTCGGCACCGGCCTGCGCCAGCACGTCGGGATAGGCGCCGTTGCCGACGAATCCGCGCACGTCAAGACTGTCCGAGATCGCCTGAATGAGGCGGGGGCTCGTGTCGATGACCGAGACGTCGTTGTCCTCGGCGGCCAGCCGCTCGGCAATGCCGAAACCGACCTGCCCCGCTCCGCAGATGACTACCCGCATGTGTAAATCGTTCGATCCATATCGGACGGTTTACCCCCGGAACCTCTCGGCGCGAAGGGCAAGCCTGCAACAAGCTCGCAACAAGTCGGATTAACGCCTGAGAGCGAACCGCGCATGCGCTGCCACGAGCGCCAGTTCGACCATGACGGCCACGCCAATGCCGGCCCCGACGCCGCCACGCAGATACTCGAGGACCCCAAGCAACGCCATGCCGGCCATCGCGACGACGATGCCAGGAGAGATCGCGCTTCGCGAGGTCGAATCCTTGAGCGTGCCGCCAAGATAGCTGATCGTCGCGAGGCCCAGGAACAGGAGCGCGGCACGCCGTGCGAGACCATCAGCGCTTTCGCCCGCTTCAAGAGAGAAGACCCAGTAGATAAGGTCTGGGGCGATCAGCAGCACGGCGGCCAGCGTTAGGAAGAAGCTCGCCGTCGCGATGCTGACGGCGCTGAATGTCATGCCGTCGCGCCGACGCCCAGAGTCTTCAGCTTACGATGGAGCGCCGAGCGCTCCATTCCGACGAACTCGGCCGTGCGCGAGATATTGCCGCCGAAGCGATCGATCTGCGCGGTGAGGTATTCCCGCTCGAAGACCTCCCGGGCGTCCCGAAGCGGCAGTGCCATCAGATGCGTGCCGTTCGCGTTCGTCGGCATGGGCGGCATGGCGGAGCCGACTTCGGGGGGAAGCATGTCGGCGCTTACCGCCTCATCGCCCTCCCCCGTCGCGAGGATGAGCAAGCGCTCTACATTGTTGCGAAGTTGGCGGATATTGCCCGGCCAGTCGTGTGACTGGAGGACCGCCAGTGCGTCCTCGCCGATCTTCCGCGAGGGCAGACCCTGGGCCCGCGTCAGCTGATCCACGAAATGCTGTACGAGGACCGGCACATCCTCGCGCCGCTCCGCGAGCGCTGGAACGCGCAAGGGTACGACGCTTAGCCGGTGGAAGAGGTCTTCGCGGAAGTGCCCCTCCGAAATCTCCTTCTCGAGATCCCGGCTGGTGGACGAGATGATCCGCACATCGACATTCACACGGTTCGCACCGCCGACTCGCTGGAACGCCTGGTCGACCAGAACTCGCAGCACCTTGGACTGGGTATCGCGCGGCATGTCGGCGATCTCGTCGATATAGAGCGTGCCGCCATGTGCCTCCTCCAAGGCTCCGACCCGGCGCGCTTCACCGATCTCGCCCTCCGTTCCGAAGAGCTCGACCTCCATGCGCTCAGGCGTGATGTTGGCGGCATTGATGACGACGAACGGTCCGCTCGCACGGGCCGAGCCGCTATGGATCAGGCGAGCGGTCAGTTCCTTGCCAGCGCCCGAGGGGCCAGAGATCATGATGCGGCTATTGGTCGGTGCCACGCGCGCCACCGTCTGGCGAAGCCGGTTCGCGGCGGTCGAGGTGCCGATGAGCTCGACCGTATCGACCGAACGATTCTGAAGGTCAGCGACCTGGCGCTTCAGCCGCTTGGCTTCCAGGGCGCGCTCCGCGACGAGGACGATCCGGTCGGCCCCCAGCGGCTTCTCGATGAAGTCGTAAGCGCCCCGCTTGATGGCGGAGACCGCGGTCTCGATGTTGCCGTGCCCTGAAATCATTACGATCGGCAGATCGGGATGCTCCGCCTTGATGGCGTCGAGCACCTGCAGCCCGTCAAGACGGCTGCCCTGAAGCCAGATGTCGAGGAAGACGAGCGAAGGCTTGCGGTTCGCGACTTGCTCCAGCGCTTCCACGCTGTCGCGCGCGGTGCGTGTGGAGAACCCCTCGTCTTCCAAAATCGCAGCGACGAGTTCGCGGATGTCGGGCTCATCGTCGACGATGAGGATGTCGGTCGCCATACTCTTTTACACCTCTTCGGGGGTCTGCAGGCTCAGCCCGTCGTCGCCGTCTGGAGCGTCGCTCGGTGCTGCGCCGGGTTTGGGGAGAACAAGGCGCACGAGGGCGCCGCCGCCTTCCATCTTGGAATCGCCGAGCTCGACCCGGCCGTCATGCTCGTCAAAAATCTTCTTCACGATGGCGAGGCCGAGCCCGGTGCCTTCGGTCCGTGTCGTCACGTAGGGCTCCAAGAGCTTCTGCCGGCTCTCGCGCGGGAAACCGGGTCCGTTGTCACTGATTTCGACCATAAGCTCGGTCTCGGTCTGAACGAGCGCGACGGCGATCCTGCCGCCGTTCGACCGCTTGGCCTTAACGGCCTCGCCAGCGTTCTTCACGATATTGGTGATCGCCTGCGTAATGAGCCGCCTATCGATCTGTGCCAGCACCGGGCTTGCGGGAACGTCGATGTCGTAGGTGAGATCGGTGTTGGCCATCCGTTGCAGGAAGGTGGCCTGCTTCACAGTCTCCGCCAGATCGCCCTCCTCCGGCTGGGCCTTCGGCATCCGCGCAAACGAGGCGAACTCGTCGACCATTCGGCCAATATCCTCGACTTGGCGCACGATGGTCTGGGTGCACTGCTCGAAGATCTCCCGGTCTTCGACGATGACCTTCCCGTATTTTCGGCGCAGCCGCTCGGCCGAAAGTCGGATCGGTGTCAGCGGATTCTTGATCTCGTGCGCGATCCGGCGCGCCACGTCCGCCCAGGCCGACGTACGCTGGGCGGCGACGAGGTCGGTGATGTCGTCCAGTGTCACCACCGTCCCGCTGCCGCTGCCGCGCTCGCGCGCGACGCGGACGTTGAGCGTGCGCTCCGCCCCCCTGCGGCGCAAGACGAGTTGGCCTTGACTGATTCGGCCAGCCTTACGATCGATTTCCTTGAGAAGAGGCGTCAATTCGGGCGCGACCTTCGTGACCGGCTGGCCGAGAATGTCCTTTGCACGGGCGCCGAGCATATCGAGAACGGGCCGGTTCGCGAGCGTAATTTCGCCGCGCCTGTTCACGCCGATCACGCCCGCTGTGACGCCGGAGAGGACCGCCTCGGTAAAACGACGCCGCCGGTCGCTCATCGCGTTGGCTTCGAGAAGGGCCGTCCTCTGACCCTGCAGATCCTCGACCATCGTATTGAAAGTCTGGCCCAGCCGCGCCAGATCGCCCTGGTTCCGCGCGACCGGAACGCGCACGTCGAAATCACCCTTCGATATAGCGTCGGCCGCATGGCCAAGCTGGCGCACGGGCGAAACAATCTGGTTCGCGAAGGCGAGCCCCAACCAGATCGCGCAGGCGAGAACGATTAGCGCCAGACAGAGATACATCAGTCCAAAGGCGACCTGGACACCGGTTCTGCCCTGTTCAAGCGCGGCATACTCGGCCGTTCCCTCTTCCGCCCGCCGCATGTGATTGAGCACGCGCTGATCGATAGGACGGACCAGATAGAGAAAGAAATCCGGCAGGGTCGGCAAGCCGATGACGCCGCCGACGAGGTCGCTATTGCCGGGTGCGATCATAACCGGGTTCTCGGCCGTGGCCTTCGCCAATGCCTCCGCCGGAGGGCCCGGGAAATCCCGCTCTGTGTCGATGCCGCTGCGCATCATCAATTCGCCGTCGGCGCGAACGATGAAGGCGCCCGGCGTCGACCGGAGCGCGCTCTGCGTCGTCAGAAGGCGCTGAAAGCCTTCGCGATCCTCGTTGTAAAGGGCGCCGGCACGATTGATGTCGTTGGCCATCGCGATCATCTCGCCGCGCAACGTTCGGGCGTGTTCGTTGAGATAGGCCTGAGCGACCGTGATCGATTCCGCGATGATCGTGCGCGTCCGCTCCGAGAACCAGCGGTCCAGGCCCTGGCTCAACGTGATGACGGCCACGATCGCCACCACGATGGCAGGCACGACCGCCATACCGCTGAAAAGCCCGACCATCTGCGCATGAAGACGCGCACCGATCTTACCCGCCCTCCAGGCCACCCAGAGCCGCCGCACGTCCACCGCGATGAACGCACCTAGAATGAGGACGAAGAAGAGGTTCGTGAGAAGCGCGGCCGTCGTGATGGTCGTCGTCGGCACGATTGGTGTGAGGCCGGTGAGGACCAGGAACGTCGCCACGCCGGACAGAAGAGCCAGAGCCATGGCGACGAGACCGGCATAGCGAACGCGCGTCGTACGCACCGAAGGCGCCGCCGGACTCGCCTCGACATCAGTGGCCGACATGGCCATTGCCCGCTCCCACGCTACAACTCACTGTTGCCGATCAGCTACATGTGTGTTGTGGCGGCCTCATGACTGAATTGCGGCCAATCGTTGAGGTCAGGTTGGCTAGCGCGGCATCCGGGTGATGACCACGTCGAGATCGCGGATCTTCTTGCGAAGCGTATTTCGATTGACGCCCAGCAACTCCGCCGCCCGTATCTGGTTGCCCCGCGTGGCGGCCAGCGCCGCCGCGATGAGCGGCGTCTCGACCTCGCGAAGAACGCGATGGTAGAGGCCAGGCGGCGGCAGCCGGTCGTCGAAACCGGCGAAGTAACCCTGCAGGTGACGCTCGACGCTTTCGCCGAGGTTCGCTGCGGCACCGTTGGCCGGTAGGCTCGGCGACGGCGCGTGGTCGGTCAGCTCCGTGTCGACCAGCGTTCCCGATATCGAATCCTGAGGATGAAGGGCGACCAGACGCCGCACCATGTTCTCAAGTTCGCGGACATTGCCTGGCCACGAATGCCGCTTCAGGCGCTCCATCGCATCATGTTCGAAATGCTTTGCCGGCAGACCCTCCGATTGCGCCTTGCCGAGGAAATGGCGGACGAGGTCCGGCAGATCCTCCAGTCGGTCGCGCAGAGGAGGAATGCGCAGCGGGACGACATTGAGGCGATAGAAGAGGTCCTCCCGGAAGAGCCCCTGATTGATCAACTGCTGAAGGTTCTTGTTGGTCGCGGCGATGATGCGGACGTCTGATCGGATGGGGGTGCGGCCGCCCACAGCCGTGTACTCGCCCTGCTGCAACACCCTGAGCAGCCGTGTCTGCACCTCGAGCGGCATGTCGCCGATCTCGTCGAGAAAGAGCGTCCCGCCTTCCGCCTGCTCGAACCGCCCGACCTCGCGCATGACGCCCTCCCCGCCGCCCTCGGCGCCGAAGAGTTCGGTCTCGATCATGTCCTTCGGGATGGCGGCCATGTTGATGGCGACAAACGAGCCGTTGGCCCGGCGTCCGTAATCGTGGAGAGCGCGGGCTACGAGCTCCTTGCCGGTACCCGATTCACCCACCACCATCACGGTCAGATCCGTCTGCATCAACCGCGCGATCATCCGGTAGATGTCTTGCATTGGCGCCGAGCGTCCGACGAGCGGTATTCCGTTCTGCGGCTCCGTCTTCGTCTTGTCGGCGGCACTGCGCGGTTCCGCGAGCGCCCGTCCGACGACGCCGATAAGTTCCTTCAAGTCGAAGGGCTTGGGCAGATATTCGTACGCGCCACGTTCGGACGCGCGTATCGCGGTCATGAACGTGTTTTGCGCACTCATCACGATGACAGGTAGGTCGGGACGTGCGGTCTTTATGCGGGGCAGCAGGTCGAAGGCGTTCTCGTCCGGCATGACCACATCGGTGATGACGAGATCGCCATCCCCCTGGCTCACCCAATTCCACAGCGTCGCGGCGTTGCCCGTCGCGCGAACGCGATAGCCGGCTCTGCCCAGCGCCTGGTTGAGGACGGTGCGGATGGCGGCGTCGTCGTCGGCGACAAGCACGGTTCCCGTCGGCATCAAGACGTCTCCCCGAAGTTCGGTGCGTGAATGGAAGGCGTACTGGCAGCCTCGAGGGCCGCCGTCGGCTTCGATGTCTGGAGCGGGCTCCATGGGAGGAGCACGCGGACCGACGTTCCCGGGCCGGACCCATCGATGTCGACGATGCCGCCGTGGTCGGCGATATATTTCGCGACGAGCGCTAGCCCGAGCCCGCTGCCGCTTTCCTTCGTCGTCACGAACGCATCGAAGAGATGGGGCCGAATGTCGGCAGGGATGCCCGGCCCGTTGTCGCGCACGGTCACTTCCATCGGCATGTTGATGACCGAGTCCGTGCCAGGCACCTTCAGGCGAATGCCCGGTTTGAACGCTGTCTGAAGGACGATCTCGCGATTGTTGCGCTTGCCAAGCGCTTCGGCGGCGTTCTTCACGAGATTGAGGAAGACCTGGATCAATCGATCCTCGTTGCCCTTCAGCATCGGAAGGGACGGGTCGTAGTCCTCAACGATCCGAATATCGGAGGCGAAGCCCGCGTTCGCGAGCGTTCGCACCCGGCTCAGTATCTCGTGTATGTTGATGTCCGTCTGCGGCATCGGACGCTCGTCGCCGAAGACCTCCATCCGCTCGACCAACTGAACGATGCGATCGGTCTCGTCGCGGATCAGATAGGTCAAAGGCCGGTCATCCGGTCCGACGGACTGTTCGAGAAGCTGCGCGGCGCCGCGAATGCCGGAAAGCGGATTCTTGATCTCGTGCGCCAGCATGGCGGCCAGGCCGACGACGCTTCGCGCGGACCCGCGGCTCGTGAGCTGATGGTCGATCCGTTCCGCCATGCCACGCGGTTGGAGAAGCAGCATGACCCCGCCATCGAGATCGGTGCTGCGATTGCCATAAATGTCGACAACCTTGTTAGACCCGATCTTCGGCGAGCCGAGGTCGACCTTGTATTCCGTTATCGAGACGCCCTGCTCGCGCACACGTGGCACGAGCGAGAGAAGTGGTGAGCCGAATGGCACCAACTGAGAGAGCGGCTGTCCCCGCGCGACCTTCACGCTGATCTGGAAGAAATGCTCGCCGGCGCTGTTCAGCCAGTAGAGAACGTCATCCCCATCCACCAGAAGTACGGGGTGGGGCAGGCTGTTTAACATGCCTTCCGCGAAGCGATCGATTCCAGTAGAACCGGCTCTGTGTTCCGAGGCCACAGACCCTCCTGCACAACATGTGGTCAAATCGCTCGCCTGCCTGCATACTAGACAGGGATGCAGCGCAATCAAGGGGGCGGACCGGAATTGCACACGGTCGCCATCATCGTTGGAGCAGGTCGCGGCACGAGACTTGGCGGGCCGATTCCGAAGCAATACGAGAAGCTTGGTGCGTATACCCTGTTTCAAAGGTCCATCTGCGCCTTTCTCGCGAACCCGCGAATCTCCGCTGTTTTGCCTGTCATCTCGGCAGATGCCGAAGAGCTGTTCGCGAAGTTAGGGCTTGCCGACTCGCGATTGATGACTCCGATTGCCGGAGGCCGAGACCGCCAGGAATCAGTGTATCTTGGTCTGAAGGCGCTTAAGAACGCGGCGCCTGAACGCGTGCTCATTCATGATGCAGCGCGGCCGTTTGTCTCCCAATCGTTGATCGAGAGGGTATTGGCCGGACCTGCTTATGCCGGCATCGTTCCGGCCCGTCGCGTTACCGACACACTCAAGCAGACCGCCGACAATGAGGTTCTCCGCACGCAGGACCGCGAGACGCTCGTCTCCGTCCAGACACCGCAGGGTTTTCCCTACGGCGCCCTCCTCGCGGCGCATGAGCGGGCGGAGCGGGGCATGACGGACGACGCGGCGGTCATGGAGGCCGCCGGAGAACCGGTCAGCTGGGTCGAGGGTGAGATCGAGAACGTCAAGATCACCACCCCGGACGATCTCGCTCAGGCGCGACGAAGCTATGACGCTGGCCTGCAGGATATCCGGACCGGCCAGGGCTACGACGTCCACGCCTTCGCGGACGGGTCAAGCCTCTGGCTCTGCGGCGTCGAGATCGACCACAGTCGGACGCTGTCCGGTCATTCCGACGCCGACGTCGCGCTCCACGCTCTTACGGATGCAATTCTCGGCGCGCTCGCGGACGGGGATATCGGCCATCATTTCCCGCCCAGCGACCCCCGATGGAAGGGCGCGCGTTCCGACCAGTTCCTCCGCTTCGCCTGCGAGCGGCTAACCGAACGGGGCGGCACCCTGCGCTTTGCGGACATCACTATGGTCTGCGAGGAGCCGAAGATCGGTCCGCACCGCGATGCCATGCGCGCGGCCGTCGCCGGTATCCTGGACGCCCCGGTCAATCGCGTCTCGGTGAAGGCGACGACCAGCGAAAGCCTGGGCTTCACCGGCCGCAGGGAAGGCATCGCTGCGCTCGCCACCGCAACGATCGCGCTTCCGCTATGAACGCCGCGACGGTCGTTCGGCTGGCGTCGGAGCGCGGAATTCTGATCGCAACGGCCGAATCATGCACCGGCGGGCTTATCGCGGCGGCGCTGACAGAGGTGGCAGGCTCGTCGGCCGCCTTCGATCGTGGCTTCGTTACGTATTCGAACGAGGCGAAGGTCGATATGCTCGGTGTCGAACGAGACATGCTGGCAAAGCATGGCGCCGTCAGCGAGGCTGTCGCGCGGGGAATGGCGCTGGGCGCGCTCGATCGCTCGCGAGCGCGCCTTGCCGTTTCCGTCACCGGGATCGCCGGGCCGGGTGGTGGGTCGGACCAGAAGCCCGTCGGCATGGTCTGCTTCGGCTTCGCGCAGGAGGGTCGTGCGGAGACCGTGACCCTTCAGTTCGGAGCACTAGGCCGGGCGGAGATCAGACGCGAATCGGTCGCGTTCGCGCTTGGCGAACTCGGTGCCCGCCTTCAGGCCATTTCAGATCGCATGCCGTAGATCGTGTTGGCACGCCGCTCGAAAGCTTCCGACAGCTTCTCGAAAGCCCGGTCGAAAACGGATCCGACGATGAGCCCTAGCGATCGGCTACGAAGCTGGTACTCGATGTAGAAATCGACCTCGCACCCCTGCGTGAGCGGCTTGAACTTCCAACGGTTATGCAGGTGTCGGAACGGTCCGTCGAGATATTCGACGACGATCGTAAGGTTCGGCTCGTCCAGCACGACCCGGCAACCGAAGCTCTCGTTGAAGACCTTGTAGCCCAGCGTCATCGTCGCGACGATCGCTTCCCGGCCGTCCGGTTGGCGGGTCCGGTTGCGGATCGTCAGACGCTCGCAATAGGGCACGAAGTCCGGGTAGCGCTCTATGTCGGCGACGAGGTCGAACATTTCGCGCGCATCGTGGCGCACACGGCGGACATTGCTGAAACGCTTCATGGAATGGCCGCTATGCTGCCAGTTGGGACAGGCGAGCCGCGCGCAGCCGCGCGAAGTCCTCGCCGGCATGGTAGGACGAGCGCGTCAACGGGCTGGCCGACACGAGAAGGAAACCCTTCGCGTAGGCCGCCGTCTCGTAAGACTTGAAGTCGTCCGGCGTCACGAATGCCATGACCTGATGGTGCTTTCGCGTCGGCTGCAGATACTGCCCGATCGTGAGGAAATCGACGTCCGCCGAGCGCAGGTCGTCCATCAACTGCATGACTTCGTTCCGCTCCTCGCCGAGGCCCACCATGATGCCGGACTTGGTGAACATCGCCGGGTCGAGCTCCTTCACCCGCTGCAGGAGGCGGATGGAGTGGAAGTAACGCGCGCCGGGGCGAACGGTCAGATAGTTCGACGGCACCGTCTCGAGGTTGTGATTGAAGACGTCGGGTCGCGCCGCCACGACGATCTCCAACGCGCCCGGCTTTCGCAGGAAATCGGGCGTCAGGATCTCGATTGTCGTCGCGGGGCTCGCGGCGCGGGTCGCGTGGATGACGTCGGCGAAATGCCGTGCGCCGCCGTCGTCGAGGTCGTCGCGATCCACGGAGGTGATCACCACGTGTTGCAACCCGAGCGTCGCGACCGCGCGGGCGACATTGTCCGGCTCGTTCGGATCGAGCGCTTCGGGCTTGCCGGTGCGGACGTTGCAGAAAGCGCAGGCGCGCGTGCAGGTATCGCCCATGATCATCATGGTCGCGTGCTTCTTCTCCCAGCACTCACCGATATTGGGGCATCCCGCCTCTTCGCAGACAGTGACAAGGTTGTTCTCGCGCACGATCTCGCGGGTCGCGGCATAGCCCCGTCCGGCAGGCGCCCTGACCCGGATCCAGTCCGGCTTCTTAAGGACGGGCGTGTCTGGTCGATGCGCCTTTTCGGGGTGACGCGGCTGACTGGACGGGCGCGGTTTGGGCGGGGCGAGCGTGTCGATCAGGGTGGCCATGGTCTCTCCGGTCCTGCGCCCTCGTGTACCGCCCTCCCCGTCCAAAACGCAAGAAAGCCGGCGCATGGGACCTATGTGCCCATGCGCCGGCTCTTTCTCAAGCGCGGATCGGCGATCAACGCTGTCGCTAGCCGCGACCCTTGATCGCGCGCCACGCGAAGATCAGTATGCACGCGCCGATGACGGCGACGATGATCTGCCCGATGAAGCCACCGAACGCCAATCCGAAGATGCCCAGAATGGCATTACCGATGATGGCGCCGACGATACCGAGGACGATGTTCATGATGAGCCCCATGTCGCTCTTCATGACCTTCTCGGCGATCCAGCCCGCTATGGCGCCCGCGATGATCGCGAGGAACCAGCCCATGCCTTCCATAATCCAACTCCGAATATCCGGCGGGGCACCCTGCCCCGCTCCGTCGGCAATCAAACGCCACAGCGGCGGATTCGTTCGACCGTCCTAGGAATCACCTCACATGTGGACGACGCGGTCATAGGCGTCGAGTACGCTCTCGTGCATCATCTCGGAGAGGGTGGGGTGCGGGAAGACGGTGTGCATGAGCTCTTCCTCGGTCGTCTCGAGGTTCATCGCTACGATGTAGCCCTGAATGAGCTCGGTCACCTCGGCTCCGATCATGTGCGCGCCGAGGAGCTGGCCGGTCTTCTTGTCGAAGATCGTCTTGACCATGCCCTCCGGCTCGCCAAGTGCGATCGCCTTCCCGTTGCCGACGAAGGGAAAGCGGCCGATGCGAAGTTCGTATCCAGCTTCCTTCGCCTTCGCCTCCGTCAGGCCGACCGAAGCGACCTGCGGGTTGCAATAGGTGCAGCCCGGGATGAGTTCACGCTTCATCGGGTGCACGTCGTTGAGACCCTTGATCGCCTCGACGCAGATGACGCCCTCGTGCTCGGCCTTGTGAGCGAGAAGCGGCGGGCCGGCGACATCGCCAATGGCGTAGATGCCCGGTACGTTGGTACGACCGTAGTCGTCGGTAATGACGGCCCCGCGCTCGACCTTCACGCCGACGTCCTCAAGCCCGACATTCTCGACATTGCCCTGAACGCCGACGGCCGAGATGACGCGGTCGACCTTGAATTCCTGCATCTTGCCCTCGCCGTCTTCGACGGAAACCACGCAATAGTCGCCATTCTTCTGGACGGCCGTGACCTTGGAGGAGGTCAGCACGTTCATTCCCTGCTTCTTGAAGCGCTTGAGGGCATGAGCCGAAATCTCGGCGTCCTCCACGGGCAGGACCTTGTCCATGACCTCAACGACCGTGACCTCGGCACCCATGGTACGGTAGAAGCTCGCAAACTCGATGCCGATGGCGCCGGATCCGATGATGAGGAGCGACTTCGGCATCTCCTCGGGCACCATGGCCTCGAAGTATGTCCAGATCAGCTTCTTGTCGGGCTCGATGCCGGGCAGCACGCGCGGCCGGGCGCCGGTGGCGACGACGATATGGCTGGCCTTGACGTCGGTCGCGTTCTTGCCGGAGACCTTGATCTCGCCCGGCTTGGTGATGCGCGCCTCGCCGTCGATCACCGTGATCTTGTTCTTCTTCATAAGATGGCCGACGCCGCCGCTGAGCTGCTTCGAGACGCCGCGTGAGCGCTCGACCACCTTCTTGATGTCGTAAGAGAACTTCTCCGCCTTGAGGCCAAAGGCTTCCGCGTTCTCCATGTAATGGTAAACCTCGGCTGAGCGCAGCAGTGCCTTGGTCGGGATGCAGCCCCAGTTCAGGCAGATGCCACCCAGATGCTCTCGTTCGATGACGACCGTCTTCATGCCGAGCTGCGCTGCGCGGATGGCGGCGACATAGCCTCCCGGCCCGCCGCCGATGATGGCGATGTCGTACTGGTCGGCCATAGTCTTCTCCTTGCGTAGCGTACCGATGTCGCGCGCTGCAGGCGCGTCAGGTCTCGATGCGGATCATCTGCGGGCGCTCGACGATATGTCCATCCGCCTCTATGTCGCGTAGCGCCGCCGTCACGGCGTCCTCCGTCGTCTCGTAAGTCACGAGAACGACCGGCACCGATTCGGCCTGACCGGATTGGCGCAGGTCACGGCGCTGAACAATGCTCTCGAGCGAGATGCCGCGTTCGGCCATGCGGGTCGCGATGCCGGCCGCGGCGCCGATGCGTTCCGCGGCCTGCAAGCGAAGGTAGTAGCTCGCGCGGTGATCGGCCATCGGCGCGGGTTCAACGGCGCGCATGGTCGAGGCCGGCATGCCGAAGACCGGACTGCCGCCCTCCAGCTGACCCTCAGCCAAGTCCGCGATATCGCCGACGACGGCTGAGGCCGTCGCGTCTCCGCCCGCGCCTGGGCCGGTCAGAAGGAGGTCGCCTACGAAGTCCGCTTCGATCTCGACCGCGTTCGTCACCCCGTCGATGCCTCCGATGGCCCGGCCCTGCGGTACGAGCGCCGGGTGCACGCGCTGCTCGGTCCGCCCATCAACCATCTCGGAGACGCCGAGGAGCTTGATCCGGTAGCCGAAATCGGCCGCCATGCGAAAGTCGACCGGACGGATCGCCGTGATGCCCTCGACGTAGACGTCCGCGCTCGCCACCCGCGTGCCGAAGGCCAGGCTGGTCAGGAGGGCGAGCTTGTGCGCCGCGTCGTAGCCTTCGATGTCGAAGGTCGGATCCGCCTCGGCATAGCCGAGCGCCTGCGCATCCTTGAGGCAGTCTTCGAAGGCTATGCCCTCGTCTTCCATCCGGGTCAGGATGTAGTTGCAGGTGCCGTTGAGGATCCCGGTGATCCGCGTAATTCCGTTGCCCGCCAAGGCCTCACGCAATGTCTTGACGACGGGAATTCCACCGGCGATCGCGGCCTCGAAGCGAAGGTCCACCCCGTTCGCTTCGGCCAGGGCCGCGAGCGATTGGCCGTGCTTGGCAAGAAGCGCCTTGTTGGCGGTAACGACCGACTTGCCATTGCGAAGCGCGTCCTCGATGCCGTCCCGCGCCGGCCCTTCATCGCCTCCGACGAGTTCGACGAAGAGGTCGATGTCGCCATCGTTCGCGAGGCCGACCGGGTCGTCGTGCCAGCGCACGGAGGACAGATCGACCCCGCGATCCTTCGCTCTGTCGCGCGCGCTGACCGCGACGACTTCGATAGCCCGCCCCGCCCGCTCCGCCATTCGGGCGCCGTGCATGTCGAGAAGTCGCAGGACGGACTGTCCGACGGTGCCGAGACCGGCGACGCCGATGCGAAGTGCGGAGGTCATAAGTATGATAGGGCCTGGAAGTCGGTCGCTCTACAACTCGATATCTGCGAGCCTTAAGGGGGTTCGCTTTTGGCTGCAACCCGACCGGAGCTCCGCGCTGACGCGGCGGTTGCGCGCTTCCTCATGCGTTCAGGCACGCCGACCGCGACCGATATCCCTATCCAGCGCATCGCTCTCCGTCGCGCCTATTCGTAGCTGGGGACGACGGGCCAACGGATCCTAGCCGTTCGCCGCGAGCGGCACGACGTTGTGGAGATGCGTATCGGCCTGTGCGAGAAACTTGCGGATGCAGCGTGCGGCCTGCCGTATGCGCTGCTCGTTCTCTACGAGCGCGATGCGAACGTATCCCTCGCCATGTTCGCCGAAGCCGATGCCCGGGGAGACGGCGACGCCCGCCTTCTCCACGAGCAGCTTGGAGAACTCCAGCGAACCGACAGCCTTGAATCGTTCCGGAAGCGGAGCCCAGGCAAACATCGTCGCTTCCGGCGCCGGCACGTGCCATCCGGTCTGCGCGAACGAGGTCACCATTACGTCGCGGCGCGAACGATAGATATCGCGGACGGCCTTGATATGGTCCTCATGGCCGTCGAGCGCCGTCGTCGCGGCGACCTGGATGGGGGTGAAGGCGCCGTAATCCATATAGGACTTGAACCGCGTCAACGCGGCGACGAGCCGCTCGTTGCCCACGCAGAAGCCCATGCGCCAACCGGGCATCGAGAAGGTCTTCGACATCGAAGTGAACTCGACCGCCACGTCCATCGCGCCCGGCACCTGGAGGATGGAAGGCGGCGGCGCCTGGTCGTCGAAGTAGACCTCCGAATAGGCGAGATCCGATAGGACGAAGATGTCGTGCTGCTTCGCGAAGCGCACCAGCTCCTTGTAGAAGGCGAGATCGGCCGTATAGGCCGTCGGGTTGGACGGATAGTTTACGACCACGGCGGTCGGTTTCGGAATCGAATAGCGCACCGCGCGGTCGAGGGCTGCGAAGAATCGATCATCAGGCTCGACCGGGATAGACCGCAGCGAGGCGCCCGACAGTATAAAGCCGAAGGCGTGGATCGGGTAGGTCGGGTTCGGCACGAGCACGATGTCGCCGGGCGTCGTGATGGCCTGCGCCAGCGACGCGAAACCCTCCTTGGAGCCCAGCGTCGCGATCACCTGCGTATCGGGGTTCAGCCGGACACCGAATCGGCGGTTGTAGTAGCGTGCCTGCGCCGCCCGCAGGCCGGGAATGCCGCGCGACGTCGAATAGCGGTGCGTCTTGGGGTTATGCACCGTCTCGATCAGCTTTTCGACGACGTGCTTCGGCGTCGGCAGGTCGGGATTGCCCATACCGAGGTCGATGATGTCGGCGCCGTTCGCTCGCGCCGCCGCCTTGAGCTTGTTCACCTGCTCGAAGACATATGGGGGCAGACGCTTGGTCTTGTGGAAATCGAGTTCGGTCATCTCGGCCTCAGGATGGGACGGGCGCTAAGCAAGGCTTCGCTACCGGGTTTCAATAGCAAGGGCTATCAGTAGGGCGAAAGGGCTTTCAAAGCCGCCTCGCGACTTCTGACGCCGCTGGTCGTCGACGCGCCGGCGGCCTTGAGGTCGGCAACCGCCTGGCTTCGCTCGGCTGGCGTCAGCGGCTCCGGTCCGGCGGTCTCGCCTTGCGCCGTGCGATAGGGAGATGGGAAAGCGCCCGTTTCGTCGGGGCGTGCCGAGATCGCGTTGGCCTGTTTCACAAAGCCCACCGCCCCTGCGATATCGTCCCGGGTCTGGCGACAGCCTGCCACTACGAGCGCGAGACAGAGAATGATGCCGGCCCGCCGCCGCATGGCCTGACCCGTCCTTCGTTGCCCGTTCATCTCTTTGCCCGCCCGCGGTCTTCGCAATTCACCAGCCGCACCCTATGCTACCGATATCCAGTAAACCGGCGCTAACAGCCGGTGACCGGGGAGGACACAGCATGGCCGACACCGGCACCCATTCGGCCGACGCCGCGCACTCGATGCCGCTCGGACCGCGTGATCCCGAACTCTTCGCGGAGAATATGGCGGAAGTGACGCGCCTCAGTTCGCGCCTCGCCAGCGCAATGATGCCCGCCGACCCTGCCACGCAATCCACCTCTCTCGCCAGCACACAGGGCGAGGTGATGAAGACGTTCGGTGAGGTCTGGCAGTCGGTCCTGTCGAATCCAGACCAGATGTTGCAGGCACAGACGAGCCTGTGGCGGTCTTATTTCGAACTCTGGGATTTTTCCGCACGCAAGCTGGCCGGCGAAGAGCCCGCGCCGGTCGCGAAGGTCGACCCGCGCGACAAGCGCTTCAAGGACGAGGCCTGGGGTGAGAACGCCTATTTCGACCTCGTTCGACAGGGCTATCTCGTTCTCGACGGATGGACGCGGGACATCGTCGAGAAGGCCGAGGGCCTCGACGATCACACCCGGCACAAGGCCGGCTTTTATCTGAACCAGATGCTCGCCGCCGCGGCGCCTTCGAACTACCTCGCGACGAATCCGGAGCTTCTCAAACAGACCCTCGAGGAGAACGGCGAGAACCTCGTTCGGGGCTTGAAGGCGTTGGCGCGGGACTTCGAGGAGGGCGAAGGACAGCTCAAGCTCAGGCAGTCCGACACGTCGCCCTTCAAGCTCGGTGAGAATATCGCAACGACGCCTGGCGCCGTCATCTACCGGAACGACCTCTTCGAACTCATCCAGTTCGAGGCGACGACGGACGAGGTGCTGAAGCGACCGCTACTCATCGTGCCGCCCTGGATCAACAAGTATTACGTGCTCGATCTCAACGAGGAGAAGTCGCTCGTTCGCTGGCTCGTTGCCGAGGGCCACACCGTCTTCGTCGTCTCGTGGGTCAACCCGGATGCGCGTCACGCGAAACTGTCCTTCGACGACTACGCGAAGGACGGGATCCTCGAAGCCGTTCGCGTGGTGGGTGACGTGACCGGAGGCGAGCCAATAAACGCCGTCGGTTATTGCATCGGCGGAACGCTGCTGGCGGCCACGCTGGCGCACATGGCGGCCGATGAGGACGACCGGATAGCCAGCTGCACGTTCCTGACGACCCAGGTCGACTTCACCCATGCCGGCGACCTGAAGGTCTTCGCCGACGAGGACCAAATTGCAGCGGTCGAGCAGCAGATGGCCCAGAAGGGTTATCTCGAGGGCTCGCAGATGGCGTCGGCGTTCAACATGCTTCGCCCGGACGACCTCATCTGGCCCTACGTCGTCAACAACTACATTCGCGGGAAGGATCCCTTCCCGTTCGATCTCCTCTACTGGAACTCCGACTCCACCCGAATGCCAGCGGCCAATCACGCGTTCTACCTGCGCCATTGCTACCTGCGGAACGACCTGTCGAACGGCCGCATGATCATCGACGGTCGTGCGGTCGATCTCGGGAACGTCAAGATACCTATCTACAATCTCGCCACCCGCGAGGACCACATCGCGCCCCCCTTGTCGGTCTACACGGGCTCGAACGCATTTGGTGGACCGGTAGACTATGTGATGGCAGGCTCGGGCCACATCGCCGGCGTCGTCAACCCGCCCTCGCGCAACAAATATCAGTTCTGGGAGGGCGCGCGGGACGAGAAGTCCTTCGAGGACTGGGTGGCGAGCGCGCAGGAGACCGCCGGATCCTGGTGGCCGCACTGGCACGCATGGCTGGAAGCGCAGGACGACGAACGCGTGGCCGCGCGCAGCATCGGTGGCGGGCGGTTCAATGCGATCGAGGCCGCACCGGGCTCCTATGTGAGGGTCAAGGCGTGAGGTAGAGGGTGTGCCATCAAGGCATTTGACTGCGTCGCCGCTTCGGGGGACCTTAAGACGCCCGCCTTTAAGGATAACCCATGATACGTCCGGCTCTCCTCGCATCCGCCCTTGTCTTGGCCGGAGGTTTCGGCGCGAGCGCCCAATCGGCCAGGATCGGCTCCGACGACACGCTCCTGCAACCGGGCGAGTTCAAGATTGGCAACTATTCGCCGCGCTGCGGGTCGGTGCCGACTCTGATCTCGGGGGACCTGCCTGTCGGCGGGGCAGCGCTGACCGCGCTCGGCGAGAACGGCACCGTCCGCCTCATCGTCATTAACCCGAAAAACCTCAAACGTACCAGCGAAGAGACGAAGCTCTTCGTCTACGCCCATGAGTGCGGCCATCACGTCATGGGTCAAAGCGAGGTGGTCGCCGACTGCTATGCCTCCATGCGCGGCCGGCAGGAAGGGTGGCTCACCGAGAAGCGCCTCGACCGGGTGTGCCGCAATCGCTATATCGGGCACAAGAGCAGCCGACGTTACCCGCCCGGCCCGCTGCGCTGTCGCATACAACGCTACTGCTTCGCCGCGGCCGCGAGCACGCGCAACCTCTCCCGTGCCAATGTAAACCGCGTCGCCAAGGCCGCCCTCGAGCGCGTCCTGCCGGTCGCGGAGAACTATCTTCGCGCCGAGCGATTGGAACGCTGAGACTCAAGGGAAGAGCGCGATCCCTGTAAGGCCGGTCGTCTCGTCGAGCCCAAGCATGATGTTCATGCATTGCACGGCTTGGCCCGATGCACCCTTCATCAGGTTGTCGAGCGCCGAGCAGACGATGACCCGGCCGGGCTGACGGTCGGCCACGACCCCGATCCGGCAGTTGTTCGAGCCGTTGACATGGCGCGTCTGCGGCATCGTACCGAGCGGCAGCACGCCTACGAAGGGCTCGTCCGCATAGCGTTGCGCCAAAGCTTCGTGCACCGCCTCGGCGCCACCCGCCGAGCGCACATAGATCGTTGCGAGCATGCCCCGATTCATTGGCATCAGGTGGGGCGTGAAGCTCGCGACCACCTCGCGGCCGGCGCTACGCGACAATTCCTGATCGATCTCGGCCATATGCCGATGCGCGCCGACGCCGTAGGCATGGATTCCCGTCGAGACCTCCGTGAAGAGGCTGCCTTCGCGCGCCGCGCGCCCGGCTCCACTGACACCCGACTTCGCATCGATGATGATCTCTTCCGGATCGACGACCCCGGCATCGAGAAGCGGCACGAGTGCGAGGAGTGATGTCGCGACGTAGCATCCCGTATTCGCGACTAGCCGCGCACCGGCGATCTCGTCCCGATAGAATTCCGGAAGCCCGAAGACGGCCGTCGCCTGCAAGTCTGGCGCGGCGTGCGGGCCGCCATACCAGCGTTCATAGGCCGCTGGATCGCGCAGGCGGAAATCGGCCGAAAGATCGACGACCCGGACGCGCTCGGGTAGCTTCGCGACGACCTCCTGCGTCGTCGCATGCGGCAGCGCGCCGAAGGCCAGGTCGACCATGTCCCAGCTGACGGCGGCGATGGTCGTCAGTCGCGGAAGATCTAGCCCGAAGAATTGCGGATAGCTGTCCGCCATCGCCTGCCCCGCCTTGCGGTCGGCCGTGAGGGCGGTGATCTCGACGTTCGGGTGGCGCAGCAGCAGGCGCAGCAGTTCGGCGCCGGTGTAGCCACTCGCGCCAAGGATCGCGATCCGCGTCTTCATGTTGCCAAGCCCTCGTTGTGCCCGGCCTCCCTAGCGGAGCGATGCCAGACGCTCAACCGGCTGACACCGCAAGCGCACGCCAGCCGGCCTCGTCGACGACCTCGACGCCGAGCGATTCTGCCTTCGCCAGCTTTGACCCGGCGCCCGGCCCCGCTACGACGAGGTCCGTCTTTGCGGAGATCGATCCCGTCACCTTCGCACCCAGACGCTCCGCCAGCGCCTTGGCTTCGCCCCGCGTCATCGTTTCCAGCGTCCCGGTGAAGACCACTGTCTTTCCAGACAACGCGCTTTGCGTCTGCCGCTTCTCGACGGCCTCGAACGTGATCTGCTCAAGCAGCGCGTCGACGACCTCGCGATTGTGTTGCTCGTCGAGGAAATCGATGAGCGCGTCGGCGACCTCCTCGCCGAGACCGTCTATCGACACGAGTTCGGCATAGTCCGGGCCCGGTAGTTGCTGCGCAGCCTCGCGAAGCGCGGCGAGCGCCTTGTCCGCATCCCCGTATCGCCCGATGAGAAGCGCGACCGCACCGGCAGGTGCGATGGCCGACAGGCGCGCATCGGCATTGCCGAGAAAAGCCAATCCTTCGGCGCTGGCGACCTTCGCCGCCATATCGCGAACCCGCGACGGACCGATTCCCTTGATGGCGATCATCGCCCGGTAGGCCGGCCCCGGTCTCGCCGCGCCGGCGCTCCGGACCGCCGCGGACAGCCTCGCCCAGTCGCCGTGCGTTCGCGCGAGCAGCGCGGCTGTCGTCTCCCCGACATGCCGTATCCCGAGGGCGAAGAGGAAGCGCGCGAACGATATCGTGCGCCGCTCGTCGATCGCACGCAGGAGCTTGGCCTCCGACGTGTCGCCCCACCCCTCACGGTCGCGGATCGGTACCTCGAACTCCGCGTTGCGCGCCGCGAGGGTGAAGATGTCCTGAGGCGTGCGAATGGCCCCGTCGACGTAGAAAGCGGCGACTTGCTTGTCGCCCAGCCCATCGATGTCGAAGGCGTTGCGGGAGACGAAATGCTTCAGCCGCTCGACCGCCTGGGCCGGGCAAATGAGCCCGCCGGTGCAACGCCGGGCGACGTCCGTGCGGCCGGTTCGTACGTTCACCTCCTGCACGACGTGGCTTGCGCAGGCGGGGCACACCGTCGGAAACTCGAACGACGCGGTCCCCGCAGGACGTGCGTCCGCCACGACGGAGACGACCTGCGGGATCACGTCCCCTGCCCTTTGGAGGACGACCGTGTCGCCCACGCGAACGTCCTTCCGCGCGATCTCATCCGCGTTGTGCAGCGTAGCATTGGTGACGACGACGCCGCCGACCGTCACGGGGCGCAGCCGCGCCACGGGCGTCAGCGTGCCTGTCCGGCCGACTTGTATGTCGATTCCGTCGACGATCGTCGTCGCCCGCTCGGCCGGGAACTTGTGCGCCAGCGCCCAACGCGGACTGCGCGACACGAACCCAAGCCGCTCCTGCCAGTCGAGCCGGTCGACCTTATAGACCACGCCGTCGATATCGTATCCGAGCGTCGCTCGCTGCGCCTCAACGTCCGCATAGAAAGAAAGTAGCGAAGCCAACGACAGGTGGCGCGACATCATAGGATTGGTCGAGAAGCCCCAGCGGCTGAGCGCGGCGACGACGTCGCATTGCGTCTCGCCCGGCACCTCGCTCGCGTCGCCCCACGCGTAGGCGAAGAAGCGGAGAGGCCGCGAGGCCGTGATGGAAGCGTCCAGTTGCCGGAGCGAACCCGCCGCCGCGTTGCGCGGATTGGCGAAGGGCGCCCTGCCCTCCTCCACGACCCGCTCGTTGAGTGCCGCGAAGTCGGCGTGGGCCATGTAGACCTCGCCGCGCACCTCGAAGACCTTAGGGGCGCTGGCCGGCAGCTTCTCGGGAATGTCGGTGACCGTACGAAGATTGGCCGTGACGTCCTCGCCCACCTGCCCGTCGCCCCGCGTCGCGCCCGTGACGAGCCGGCCATCCTCATAGCGCAGGCTGGCGGATAGGCCGTCGATCTTCGGCTCAGCCGTGATCGCGAGCTCGCCGTCGGGAGGCAGGCCGAGGAACCGGCGCATGCGGTCCAGCCAGTCCGCAATGTCGGCCTCGTTGAAGCCATTCGAGAGCGAGAGCATGCGCACCCGGTGCAGAACCTTGCCGAACGCGCCCGCCGGCGCGGCACCGACCTTCGCCGCCGGGCTATCCGCTCTCGTCAGCTCGGGAAATCGCGCCTCGATCGCGTCGTTGCGCCTGCGGAGGGCATCATAGTCCGCATCCGAGATTGTCGGCGCGTCCTGCTGATGGTAGCGCTCGTCATGCGCGGCGATCTCCTCCGCCAACCGCGCCAGTTCCGCTGCCGCCTCTTCGGGCGTCAGCTTCTCGACGTCGACTTCGGTCACGACGCGAGCAGACGTCTGGCCGCAGCGCGGGCCTCGTCGGAGACGTCCGTGCCGGCGAGCATCCGCGCAATCTCTTCACCCCGCTCGTCCGGCGAAAGCCGGTCGACCGATGTCTTCGTCACATTGCGCTTTGGGCTGTCCTTGCGGATCCGCAGATGGCCGGTCGCCCTCGCGGCGACTTGCGGCGCGTGGGTGATGGAGAGGACCTGCACTCGGTCGCCCAGCCGTGCGAGACGCTTTCCGATCGCCTCCGCGACCGCGCCCCCGACGCCCGCGTCGATCTCGTCGAAGACCAGGGTCGGCGCGCTGCCCTTGTCGGCAAGCACGACCTTTAGCGCGAGAAGAAAGCGCGACAGCTCTCCGCCCGATGCGACCTTCAGCATCGGTCCGGGATGCGTGCCTGGGTTGGTCTGAACCCAGAACTCAACTCGGTCGATGCCGCTTCCATTGCCCTGGTCGATACTCAAGACGTCGATCTGCGTCGTGAAGCGGGCTTGCGCGAGGCGCAGGTCGGCAAGCTCGGCCTGCACCGCCTTGTCAAGCTTCTTCGCGCCGCCGGCCCTCGCCTTCGACAGAGCCGTCGCGTGCTTTTCATAGGTAGCGCGTGCCGCCCTCTCCTCTTCGATCAGGCGGGCGACGGTGGCTTCGCTGGCATCGAGATCGGCGAGTTCGGACTCCATCCGCGCCGCGTAGTCCGCCAGTCCGTCCACCGGAACGTTATGCTTGCGCGATGCAGCCCTCAGCGCGAAAAGCCGCTCCTCTATCCGCTCGAGAGCGGAGGGATCGTAATCGGTCGCCCGCATAGCGGCCTCGACATCGTTCTCGACCTCACCCAGCGCGTCCGCCGCGCGTGCCAGCGATTCGGCGAGCGGGGCGAGGATGGAGCCTGGCTCCGCGCCCTTACGCTCCACGCGCCGCATCAGCGAAACGACGAGGCTCGTCGGAGACGACGAGCCCAGGAAGAGTTCCTGGATCTCGTTGAGATCGGCGGCGACCTTCTCGCCCTGCATCATTTGCTGCCGCTCGTTCGCCAGCGCCTCTTCCTCGCCCTCGTCGGGCGCGAGGGCACTCAACTCCTCCACGACGTGGCGAACGTAGTCCGCCTCCTCCAGCGCTTCGGCTAGTCGCGCCTGCCGATCGCTCAACTCGCGAGACACCTCGCGCCACTCGCGCCAGGCCTGTGAGACCTTCGCGGTCTGACTTGCGTGGCCGCCGAATGCATCGAGCAGATCACGGTGCGTCGCGGGGTCTATAAGGGCACGGTCCGCATGTTGGCCGTGGATCTCGACAAGCATCTCGCCGACGGCGCGCAGCACGTTCACGCTGACCGGCTGGCCATTGAGGGTGGCCTTCGCACGCCCGTCAGACGCCTGAACGCGGCGAAGGATCACCTCGCCATCTTCGGCATCGACGCCCTCCTCGCGAATGCGGGCGTGTACCGGATGATCAAACGGCACGTCGAAGGCCGCGGTGATCTGTCCCTGCGCCGCCCCGGCGCGGACGAGCCCCGCGTCTCCGCGACCGCCGAGGGCCAGAGCGAATGCGTCCATCAGGATGGATTTGCCGGCGCCGGTCTCTCCAGTCAGCACGGTGAGGCCGCCCTCGAAGGTCAGGTCGAGTCGGTCGATGAGGACGATGTCGCGGATGGACAGGCTAGCCAACATAGAGCGCTAGATAGCGCCGTCGGCCGGCGAAGATAAGACCCCGCGAACGCGCCTGAGCGGAAAGTGTGCCGCTTATGTTCTCGCGACGCGGCCTAGCGTTCTGGCCAGCCAGGAACCTTCGTTGACGTTGGGCGCGAGCCCGCCCTTGCCCAGCAAGGCATAGGCATCCTGATACCAGCGGCTATCGGGATAGTTGTGCCCGAGAACGGCGGCAGCCGTCTGGGCCTCGGAGGCGATACCTAGTGCGAGATAGGCTTCGACGAGGCGATAAAGCGCCTCCTCCACGTGCCGCGTCGTCTGGTAGTCCTCGACGACGCCTCGGAACCGGTTGATGGCGCCTGTGTAGCGGCGACGCTCGAGATAGTAGCGCCCGACCTGCATCTGATGACCGGCGATCTGATCACGCGCCACCTCAACCTTGCGGCGGGCGTCGTCGGCATATTCCGAATCGGGGTAGAGGGTCGCGACCTGGTCCATTTCGTTGAGGGCGCGCTGCGTCGTGGCCTGGTCGCGCGTCACGTCGCGGATCTGGCGGAAATACGACTCGCCGATGAGGTATTGCGCATAGGCCGCGTCTTCGCTCTGCGGGTGGAGCGTCACGAAGCGGCGTGCCGAGGCGATCGCGCTGTCGTAATCACCGGCCTTGTAGGATGCGAATGCAGTGAGGAGGACACCCTGACGGGCGAGCGTCGAATAGGGATGCTGGCTGTCGAGCGTCTCGAAGGTCTCCTTCGCGCCCTTCATGTCGCCGGCGTCGAGATCGGCCAGCGCGGAATTATAAAGAGCGTCGGCCGGCTCGACCTCGACCAACTGCCCGATTTCGCCCGATGCGCAAGCGCCGAGGGACATTCCGATGCAGAGAAGCCCGCCAAGGGCCCTTACGCGATACGTATCGATACGTGTCATTCGTGCGATCCTCTTGCCGACCTGGTCTACGGTGGCGCCAGAGAGATCGAGGGGATCGCGAGGCGATCAGATCTCCGGAGCCAGCGCCGCACCCGTAATCGCGGTGGCGGCACCCGGTACGATCGTCCGTGTCGGAGCGTCCGCGAGCACCCAGGCGCCTTGCTGCGAGAAAAGCGCGGTCAGGATGGCGTGATTAAGGCGATGCCCCGGGCGCTCCACACGGTAGAGCCCCTGAATGGGGAAGCCGGCCAGCGCCAGATCGCCTATGGCGTCCAGCACCTTGTGGCGTACGAACTCGTTGCCGTAGCGCAGACCACCCTCGTTCATCACCGCGTCATCCCCGACGACGACAGTGTTGTGCAGACCCGCACCACGCGCCAGACCGGCCGCGCGAATCGCCTCGACGTCCTTGAAGAAACCAAAGGTGCGTGCGGACGCGATCTCGGTCTCGAAATCACTCTCGACCTCGTCATAGACGAAGCTCTGCCGCCCGATCACGGGGTGCGGGAAATCGATCGTCGCCTCGATGCGGAAATGGTCGTGCGGAAGAAGCGTCGCCTTCGTGTCGCCGACCTCGATCGAGACCGGCTCCAACACGCGCACGATGCGGCGGGCGCGCGACTGGCGAACGGTCCCCGTCCTCTTGAACGCCTCGATGAAGGGCTGAGACGATCCGTCCATGATCGGCATTTCGGGACCGTCGACCTCGATGGACGCATTGTCGATACCGAGGCCGGCAAGTGCGGCCATGAGATGCTCGACCGTACTGATGCCCGGTCCAGGCTGCACGCCGACGACCGTGCAGAGCGACGTGTCGGATACGAGATGGTGGCGCGCTGGGATAACGATCCTGTCCGAGATGTCGGACCGGGACAGGACGATACCGGTGTCCGCTACGGCGGGTCTGACGGTCAGACGAACGGGCGATCCACTGTGAACGCCGATGCCCTCTACGACGACGTCGGACGCCAGCGTGACCTGCATTCCATTGGTCCGTGCCATGCTCGATCCCGTTCCACCGACCCGAACGCCACCGGCCCGGTCCGTCTCCGCTGCGGCCGGCCCACCTACGAAAGATGGGTCGCGACCTTCTGTGCTACCCATTAGGTAACGCAAGGATCAGACCAATCGAACACACGGTTGATTTCGTCGTGTTACAGACGCAACAATGCGCGAAGACGTTGTAATTTAGAAACAAAATGGGCGCCCCTCGGGCGCCCCTTCTCGTTTGACAGTCCGTCTAGCTGTTCTGCCGCCGCAGAAATGCCGGAATCTCCAAATGCTCGTCCTCGTTGAGCGGACGGACCTGCGGCTTGGCTCGGCCATGCGTATCGAGCGAAGAGTTGGCGCGCGATTCGGGCGCCGGCTCGTAGACCGATTCATGACGCGGCGCCTGCTCGGCGCGCGGGGGAGCCGCTTCCGGCTGAGCGGCGGGCGCGTGGCTTTCGCTCTCCTCGTCGCGGCCGAAGAGAAAGCGTCCGATGGCGCCCGGGCGACGACGCTCGTCCTCCGTCGTGCGAAGCTGGCGCTGCGCGATGGGCGGAAAGTCCTCATAGGCCGGAATGCGCGGCGTCGAGATCGGCTCTTCGGCGACTGGCGCGATGAAGGGCTGCGTATCGACCGTCGCGGTCACCTGCACCGGTTTGGGCTGCGGGGCGGGCGCACGGACAGGAGCTTCGGTCTGACGGATGGTCATGCCATTCGTCGAAATGACCTCACGCTCGATCCGAGGCGCCGGCGCCGCGACCGCCACCGGCTCGGGCTTCGGCTCGGGCTTGGGCGCGGGGCGGACCTCGGCGGTGGACATCTTCGGCTGCGGTATGGCCGTGATCTCGCCGCCGCCCACGCCGGTCGCGACGACGGAGACGCGAACCTTGCCCTCCATCGAGTCGTCATAGGTCGCACCGAAGATGATGTTGGCGTCCTCGTCGACTTCCTCGCGGATGCGCGTCGCCGCTTCGTCGACCTCGAAGAGCGTCATATCCTGGCCGCCCGTGATCGAGATCAGAAGGCCCTGCGCGCCGCGCATATGCGTATCGTCGAGGAGCGGGTTGGCGATCGCGGCCTCGGCGGCCTGGATCGCGCGGCCGTCGCCTTCAGCCTCGCCGGTGCCCATCATCGCACGACCCATGTCGCGCATGATCGAGCGCACGTCGGCGAAGTCGAGGTTGACGAGGCCGTCCTTGACCATGAGGTCGGTGATGCAGGCGACGCCGGAGTAGAGGACTTGATCGGCCATCGAGAAGGCGTCGGCGAAGGTCGTGCGCTCGTTGGCGACGCGGAAGAGGTTCTGGTTGGGGATGACGATCAGCGTGTCGACGCACTGCTGCAGGTCCTGGATGCCGGCTTCGGCCAAGCGCATGCGGCGCGAGCCCTCGAACTGGAAGGGCTTGGTGACCACGCCGACGGTGAGGATGCCGAGCTCGCGAGCCGCACGCGCGATGACCGGAGCCGCGCCCGTTCCGGTTCCGCCGCCCATGCCGGCGGTGATGAAGACCATGTGGACGTTGGTGAGGTGATCGCGAATCTCGTCGATGCACTCTTCGGCCGCGGCGCGCCCGACCTCAGGCTGCGAACCGGCGCCGAGCCCTTCGGTAACCGTGACGCCCATGTGGATGAGTCGCTCGGCCTTCGCGTTGGTCAGCGCCTGCGCGTCCGTGTTGGCTACCACGAAATCCACGCCCTGGAGGCCGGCGGTGATCATGTTGTTCACGGCATTGCCGCCGGCGCCGCCGGTGCCGAAGACGGTGATGTGCGGGCGAAGCTCGCGAATGTCCGGAGAGGTCAGGTTGATGGTCATGATACGCGTCCTTGCTAGGCGTCCTGGGCCTCGGATGGTTGGACGCAATGATCGACTGCTATGGTTAACGGCAGGTTTCGATGGCCCCGCCGGTCGTCAATTCTGGTGAGCTAAAAGCTCTCCTTGAGCCAGTGCCCGAAACGGGACCAATATCCCGCCGCACCGGCAGCGGCCACGCCGCCGAATCGTTCGTTCGCGGCGAACGTCGGGTAGTGAGCCAGCCCGACGAGGGCGGCGGCACTAGGCCCGGCGGCGCTTTCCGCACCGTAGACCTGCCGTGGCCGGCCTAGACGCACATGCTCCCCGAAGACGGCCTGGGCGAGTTCGGCTACGCCTGAGAGCTGGCTGCCGCCACCTGTAAGGACGACGCGGGCGAGCGATCCGTCGGAGCCGGCCTGGTCGAGGCGCTGCCGGACGAGATCGAAGATCTCCTCGGTTCGCGAGCGCACGGCATCGCCGAGCTTCTCTTCGAGTGTCAGGTCCTCGACGTCGAAGGCGTCGTCGAAGGCATTCATGTCGGCCAGCGGCGAGAATGCGTTGCCTTGCAGGACCTTGAGGCGCTCGGCCTGCGCCATCGATTGTCGTAGCACGCGGCCGATGTCGCGCGTGATGTGCTCGCCTCCGACTGCAATCGCGTCGACATAGCTGAGAGCGCCGCCGTCGAAGGATGCGACGGTGGTGGTGCCCCCGCCTAGGTCGATGACGGTGGCGCCGTGCTCGATCTCGTCGTCCGACAGCACGGCGAGCGCGCTCGCATAGGGCGAAGCCACGATGGCCTCCACGCCCAGCTGGCAGCTCTCCACGCAGTCAATGAGGTTCGATACGGGCCCGGCCTCGGCCGTGACGAGATGCATGTCCGCCGTCAACAACTCGGCGCGCATGCCGACGGGTTCGACGATGCCGCGATGGCCGTCGAGGGCGAAGCCCGCGGGGAGCGCGTGCAGCGTTACCCGCTCGCCCCCGCTCGCGATCTGCGCGGCCACCGTAAAGACGTTCGAGACATCCATGTCGCGGACATATTCGGCATGCAGCGGAACATCGGCACTCAGTCGCTCGCTGGTGAGGCGACCGCATGTCGTGCCAACGACGACGGATGTGATCGTCGCCCGTGCCGCTCTCTCGGCCGTGTCCACGACGCTCTTGATGGTTGCGGCGGCGGCGGACGCGTCGACGACGAGCCCACCCTTCACGCCGCAGGAGCGTTGCTCCGCGTGGGCGAGGATCGAGCAACGATGCGTATGGACGCCTGGCGTGCGTATCGGGCGCATCTCCGCGACAGCGCAGGAGATGCGGTGGGAGCCGACATCGAGCACGGCCACGCGGGACGTCTCGCGTTCGCCGAGCGGAGTGGCGCGCGGCATGGCGACATGGCGGTTCATGACGGCGCCCCCATGATGTCTTGGCCCTTCGGCTCGGACGCGGCGTTGAGGACGGCGAAGGTGACCTGATCGGCATAGCGTAGGTCGACGACGATCGGCTCTCCGCTCAGCATCGCGCTGGTGAGCACGACGGCCGACTCGTCCAGCGCCTTGAGCCGAGCGAGCGCGGCACCCGGCCGAACGGACGGGAGACGCAGGACGGACCCATCCTCGAGCACCATGTTCCAGCGGCGTTCGCCGACGCGGACGGCGCCGCGAGGCTTCGACGGCATCCAGGACGCCGCCCGCATCAGCCGCTTCAGCTCCGAGCTGGCTTCCACGGCGCCGGTCCCGGCGATGACCGGCAAGGCCGCGTAGCGCTCGCCCTCCAGAAGACCGAGCCAGTTGCCCTCTTCGTCTATGAGATGAAGACCGTTGTTCTGGAGGAGCGCAACCGGTTTTCTCTCCGCGATCGCGACCACAAGCCGATTGGGAAACAGGCGCCGCACGTCCGCGTCTCGAACCCAAGGGTTCTCGAGGAGACTGGCCTTTACGGCGCCGACGTCGAACGCTTCGTTGCCGTAGCCCTCTCGCATCAGCACGAGCGGAAGGAGATCGGCTTCCTCGAGTTCGGAGAGACCCTCGAAACTGACGGCCTCGATATCGAGACCGGCGGCGGCGGCCGTCTCCATCGCGCGTTGCGCCGACCAATCGAGCGCCGCCTGCCAGTGCCCGCCCAAGGTCGCGCCATAGACGCCCGACGCGACGATGAGGCCGCCGGCCGCCATGAGCGGACCGCGCCATGGCACATGCGATCGGGGCGTCTCCAGCATCCACGACTTCGCCGCCGACGCGCTACGAAGGAGCGTTCGCGTGACGGCGGATCGGAAGGCCGATCGCCCCATCCTGCGCACCGACCGCGAGGCCCCGTGTTGTTTTTCGAACTCTCTGCTACCGGATCGTTCGGCTATCGCCTGCAAGACGCGTCCTCCACCATCCAGCGCACCAGCTGCCCGAAGGACAGTCCGGCTTCCTTCGCAAGCTCGGGGACGAGGGATGTGCGGGTCATGCCTGGCTGGGTATTCACCTCCAGACAGATCAGCCGATCATTCGCTTCGTCGTAGCGAAAGTCGGCCCGACTCACACCCCTGCAACCGAGCGCGCGATGCGCCTTCAGGGAGAGGTTTCGGACCTCGTGGTAAAGATCCGGTTTAATCTTGGCGGGACACACGTGAAGTGATCCGCCCTCAGCATACTTGGCTTCGTAGTCGTAGAAGCGGTCCTCGACGATAATCTCTGTAACGCCAAGAGCTTCGTCGCCCATCACGGCGCAGGTGAGCTCGCGCCCCGGAATGAATTCCTCGGCCAACATGTTTTCGCCGTGTTGCCATTCGGAGGCGTGCAGTTCCTGAGGTGGATGGTCCATGTCCTCGCGAACGATGAAGACGCCGAAGCTGGAGCCCTCCGCGTTCGGCTTGAGCACATAGGGTCGAGGCAGGACGTGTTCGCGGGCCGCATCTTTCCGCGCGACGATCTTGCCGAAGGCGACCGGCACGCCGGCCGCCGCCATCACGGACTTCGCGCGGTCCTTGTCCATCGCGAGAGCGGAGGCCAGAACGCCGGAATGGGTGTAGGGCAGATCGAGGGTCTCGAGGACACCCTGCACGCATCCATCCTCGCCAAATGGCCCATGCAACGCGTTGAAGACGACGTCCGGCTTTAGATCCGCGAGGGTCTTCGCCAGCTGTCGATCGGCATCGACGCGGGTGACGTCGAAGCCTTGCTCCTCCAGGCCGTCCGCGCAGGCGGTCCCGGAGGCGAGGCTGACGGGTCGCTCGGCCGACCAGCCACCGAGAAGCACCGCGACGCGGGTCACGCGGCCGCCCTCGCCCCTTCGAGCGGCACTCCGATGCGCTTGATCTCCCAATGGAGTTCGACGCCGCTATTGTCGAGGACCCGTCGCCGGACCTCCTCGCCAAGGCCTTCGATATCGTCCGCCGTGGCGTCGCCGAGGTTGAGGAGGAAGTTGCAGTGCAGTTCGGAGACCTGCGCATTTCCGCGACGAAGGCCGCGGCAGCCGGCGGCGTCGATCAGCTGCCAGGACTTGCCGCCCTCGGGGTTCTTGAACGTCGAGCCGCCCGTCCGGCTCTTCACCGGCTGGGTCGCCTCGCGGGAAGCCGTGATCCTGTCCATCTGCGCGGAAATGTCGGCACGTTCGCCCGGCCGGCCTTCGAAGAGCGCTTCGGTGAAAATGATGTCGGCCGGCGCGTCGGAGCCACGGTAGCGGAACCCGAAGTCGGCGTTCGACAGCTCTCGGATCGTTCCGTCCCGCATCACGCCGCGCGCGGAGACGAGAACGTCCTTCGTCTCGCCGCCATAGGCGCCGGCATTCATGCGAAGCGCGCCGCCAATGCCGCCCGGAATGCCGCGGAAGAACGCAAGACCGTCGATCTCTGCATCGGCTGCGGCGCGGGCGACCTTCACGTCCGGAACGGCCGTGCCGACGCGAAGCCGCGTCTCGCCTTCGCGCTCGATACCGCCCATGCCCCGTCCCAGCCGTATGACGGCACCCGGTATGCCGCCGTCGCGGACGATGAGGTTCGAGGCTAACCCGATGACGGTGACGGGAACGTCCTCGGGTAGTGCCCCCAGGAAGACCGCGAGATCGGCTTCGTCCGCTGGCGTGAAGAGCAGCTGCGCGGGCCCGCCGACGCGGAACCAAGTGATGTCACCGAGCGGCGCATTGGGGGTGAGCCGACCGCGCAGGTCGGGCACGGCAGCGCGGACGCCGTCCGAGATATCCGGAAACCTCATGCCGGCATCCGCGATGACAAGTCCGCAAGTTCGCGCGGCAGCGCGTTCGCCCACTGCGTGACCGTGCCGGCCCCGAGGCAGATGACGACATCGCCCGGCTTCACCACACGGCGCACGGTCTGTGCGAGGACGTGCGGTCCCTCGAATGTTTCGGCATGGCGATGGCCCTGCGCGCGTATGCCCTGCGCGAGCGCTTCGGCGTCGAAACCCTGCAAGGGCTCCTCCCCGGCGGCGTAAACGGGCGAGATAAAGACAATGTCGGCATCGTTGAAGCAGGCACAGAAGGCATCGAAGAGACTTTGAAGCCTTGAGTAGCGATGCGGCTGCATCACGGCGACCACACGGCCTTCGGCGGACGACCGGGCGGCAGCCAAAACGGCGGCGATCTCGACCGGGTGATGCCCGTAGTCATCGTAGATGGTGACCCCGTCCCACTCGCCGGTTCTCGTGAACCGCCGTTTGACGCCGGAGAACGCGGCTAGTCCGGCTCGCACCGCATCGCCATCGACGCCGATCCGGGTGGCGGTGGCGATGGCGGCTGCGGCGTTGAGCGCGTTGTGGCGGCCAGGCATCGGGAGATGCAGCCCATCGATCTCCCGCACATCGCCTGTGACACGGTCCGTGACCACGATATCGAAATTCGAGCCGCCGGGGACGGGCGTCAGATTGCAGACGCGGACGTCGGCCTGCTTGTTCTCGCCATAGGTGATCACGCGCCGGTCCTCGACCTTGCCGACGAGGGACTGAACCTCCGGATGGTCGAGGCACATGACCGCGAAGCCGTAGAACGGCACATTCTCCACAAAGGCACGGAACGCGTTCTTCACGCCATCGAAGTCGCCGTAGTGATCGAGATGTTCCGGATCGATGTTCGTTACGATGGCCACGTCAGCCGGCAGCTTGACGAATGTCCCGTCCGATTCGTCCGCCTCGGCGACCATCCAGTCGCCATCGCCTATCCGCGCGTTGGAGCCATAGGCGTTGATGATGCCGCCATTGATGACCGTGGGGTCCAGCCCGCCGGCGTCGAGAAGCGCGGCGACCATCGAGGTCGTCGTCGTCTTGCCGTGCGTGCCGCCAACGGCGATGCTCGACTTCAACCGCATCAACTCGGCCAGCATCTCGGCACGGCGTACCACAGGCAGAAGGCGCGTTCTCGCTTCCACGACTTCGGGGTTGTCACGCTTCACTGCCGTCGAGACCACGACGACCCGAGCCTGCCCGAGATTCGCGGCGCTATGGCCGATCGCGACCTCGATGCCGTTGTCGCGCAGACGCTGGACGTTCGCACTGTCCGCCATGTCGGATCCCTGAACGGTGTAGCCAAGCGCCTTCAGCGCCTCGGCGATCCCGCTCATGCCGATGCCGCCAATCCCGACGAAGTGGATGGCACCGACATCGCTCGGCATCTTCATGGACGGTTCTCCGAAATCACATCTTCGACGAGGTCGGCCAAGCGTTCGGCGGCATCGTGGCGGCCAACGCTTCGCGCCGCCTGCGCCATGCTGGCGAGGGTCGTAGCGTCGTTCGCCAGTTCGGTCAAAAGTGCCGCCGTGGTCTCGGCCGTGAACTCCGCCTGTGGCACGACGCGCGCGCCGCCGGCTTCGGTCAACACCCGCGCATTCGCCGCCTGATCCTGATCAAGGGCATGCGGCAGCGGGACCAGGATGGACGGGCGACCGATGGCCGACAGTTCCGACACCGTCGAGGCTCCGGCTCGTCCGAGCACGAGATCGGAGTTCGCGATCCGCATCGGCAGATCGGCGAAGAAGGGCGCGACGTCGGCCGTAACGCCGAGCGACGCGTATCGTTTGCGCACGCGCTCGACATCTTCGGGACGGGCCTGCTGGACGACGTGCAGCTTCGAGCGAAGCGCTTCGCCCGTCTTCGCGATGGCGTCGGGGACGACGTCGGCGAAGACACGAGCGCCCTGACTGCCGCCGAAGACGAGTAGCCGAAAGCGGTCGGTCGCTGTGTGCCGGTAGCCGGCCGCCGTCAGTACCTCAGCCCGAAGCGGGTTGCCCGTGACGACGAGCTTCTGCGGATCGAGTCGGCCTGCCGACGCATAGGGAAAGCCGAAGGCGACGCGCCGCGCCGAGCGGGCCATGCTCTTGTTGGCGCGGCCGAGAACGGCGTTCTGCTCGTGCAGCACGATCGGCAGCCCCATCAGGCGGGCGGCGAAGAGAGGCGGCAAGGAAGGATATCCGCCAAAACCGACCACTGCGGAGGGACGGTAGCGCGTCAGATGCGCCCGGGCCTCCCAGAACCCACGGCCGAGCGACATCAGGGTCTTCACCAGCTTGACCGGGCTCCGGCCGCGAACGGTATCCGACGAGACGATGTGGATCGCATCGGCCGGGAAGCGATCGTCGTAGCGTGCGCCCCTCTCGTCCGTGATCAGCACGATTTCATAGCCCCTCTTGCGGAGGGTCGCGCCGAGTGCGGACGCCGGAAAGAGGTGCCCGCCGGTTCCGCCGGCAGCGAGGACGATGCGACGCTCCCTCATGCCGAAGTGCCAGCTCCGGCGAAGTTGGGCACTAGCGTGGTGCGATAGTCCCGCGGGCGCAAGCGCAGCAACGCGAGAGCGCAGCCCATGCCGAAACCCATCGCAAGCACCGACGAGCCGCCGTAGGAGAGGAAGGGCAACGTCATGCCCTTGGCGGGCAAAAGCTGGAGATTGACGCCGAAATTAATCAAGGCTTGCGTTCCGAATAGTGTGATCAAGCCGCCGCCGGCAACGCGCTGGAACACGTCTTCTGCGATGAGGGCCCGACCCATGCCTCGCAGCATGATGGCGCCGAAGAAGGCGACGAGAAGGAGACAGGCGATGATTCCGAACTCTTCGCCGATAACGGCGAAGATGAAGTCCGTATGGGCATCGGGTAGCACGAGCTTCACGCTCCCCTCTCCCGGCCCTTCGCCGAGGAAACCGCCACGCTGAAAGGACTCGAGCGCCCGGTCGACCTGATAATTCTCGCCGGAGTCCGGGTTGATGAAGCGATCGATCCGGGATGCGACGTGCGGCAGCGCATAGTAGGCGCCCGCGATGCCGACGACGGCGAGCGAGCCTAACACGCCGATCGTCCAGAGCGGCATGCCCGAGAGGAAGAAGAGGGCGCCCCAGACGGCGCAGACGAGAATTGTCTGACCGAGATCGGGTTGCAGAAGAAGAAGGCCGACGATGGCGGCGAGGAGCCCGAGGGCGATCGGAAAGGCCGGAACGTCCTGCCGCAGCGCGCTCTGGGAGAACGCCCAGCCCGCGAGGACGACGAAGGCGGGCTTCGCGAACTCGGACGGCTGCAAGGTGAAGCCGAAGAGCGGCAACCACCGCTGCGCTCCCTTCACCTCGGGACCGATCAGAAGCGTCAGCGCCATAAGACCGAGGCTGACGAAGAAGACCAGGAGCGAGATGCGCCGAACGGCCTTGATAGAAAGCATGGACGCGAAGACCATCAGCCCGAAGGCGGGAATGGCGTAGAGGATCTGCCGTTTGACGAAGTGCAGGTCGTCGGCGATGCCGATTCTCTCGGCGACGGATGGGCTTGCCGCCATCGAGAGGACGACGCCGAACGCGAGGAGTGTGCCGAACATCGACAGCAGCGTTCGATCGACCGTCAGCCACCAGTCGAGGAGCCAGGCGTGCTTCATGCGGGTCAGTCTCATCTGGCCACTCCCGTATCGCCGAACTCGTTTACGATTTCGGCGAAGCGCCGCCCGCGGGCTTCGAAGCTCGGAAACTGGTCGAAGCTGGCGCAGGCCGGGGATAGAAGGACGATCCGCTCGGCGACCCCACTCGCAGCGGCATCGGCCGCCGCACGCCGCGTTGCGACCTCGAGCGTACCGCAGCGCTCAAAGGGAACGTCGTGCAATGTCTCGGCAAATCGCTCGGTGGCTTCTCCAATCAGATAGGCCTTTTCGATGCGCGGGAAGTAAGCGGTCAGCGGATCGATGCCGTCGGCCTTGGCGCGACCGCCGACGATCCAAAATATGTGTGGATAGGTGCGCAGCGCGTTCTCGGTCGCGGCAGCGTTCGTCGCCTTGGAGTCGTTGACGAAAGCGACGCCGTCTATCTCGCCCAATAGCTGCATGCGGTGCGCGAGACCGGGAAAACCGTCGAGGCCGGACTGGATATCGTTGAGCGCTACGCCGAGCGCTTCGGCGACGGCGAACGCGGCGGCGGCGTTCTGCGCGTTGTGCGAACCGCGCAAGTTAGCCGCAGCGAGGAGCGTGACGCTTCGTGCCGCTCCGTCCGAGGACGTAGAGGTGAGCGCGGGCCCTACGGCGAGGACGCCGTCGCCGACATCAGGGGCGGCGGAGGAGAGGCGTCGAACGCGCTGACCGCGACGTTCCGCCCGGTCCGCAATGGATGCTGATGCGTGGTCGTCTACGCCGACGATGGCGAGACCAGATCGCTCGATCAGGCGTTCCTTGATGGCGGCGTAGTTCTCGAACGTCCCGTGCCGGTCGATATGGTCGGGGCTGAGGTTGAGATGAACCCCGATACTCGGCGCCAGGCTGGGCGCGAGATCGATCTGATAGGACGAGCACTCGATGACGTGGAACCGAGTGGCGGCCGGCGCCGACAGCTCGAGCGCCGGCACACCGATATTGCCACCCATCGCGACGTCGAGCCCGGCTTCGCGCAAGATATGCGCGATGAGGGCCGTCGTCGTCGATTTGCCGTTGGTCCCGGTGATGCACACGAGAGGCGCGTCCGGCGCGGTCGCCGCGCGCTCCAAGGCGAAGATTTCGATATCCCCGATCACCGGCACACCCGCCTCGTGCGCCTTCGCCACGACCCAATGGGGCTTGGGATGCGTGAGGGGAATGCCCGGAGCCAGGACGAGGGCATCGAACCCGTTCAGCTCCTGACCGGGATCGATGACGCCATCCGCGTCTGCGCGGACCGATGCAACGGATTCGGGGTTGTCATCGCCGATCCAGACCTCGGCCCCGCCGGCCTTCAGACTGGCCAGCGTGACCCTCCCGCTGCCTCCGAGGCCGAACAGGGCGACGCGCTTGTTCTTGAACGTCGCAGCGGGAATCACGGGATCGACCTACCTCAATTTGAGCGTTGCCAAGCCGATAAGGGCGAGCATGACGGCGATGATCCAGAATCGGACCACGACCTGACTCTCCGACCACCCCTGCTGTTCGAAATGGTGGTGGATCGGGGCCATGCGAAAAACGCGCTTACCAGTTAGCTTGAAACTGGTTACCTGCACGATAACGCTGACGGCTTCGAGCACGAAGAGGCCGCCCACGATCGCTAGGACGATCTCGTGCTTCGTTGCGACCGCGATAGTCCCGAGCATGCCGCCAAGCGCGAGAGAACCGGTGTCGCCCATGAAGATCGAGGCCGGCGGCGCGTTGAACCAGAGAAAGCCCAGCCCCGCCCCCAGGAGTGCGCCGCAAAGAACGGCCAATTCGCCCGTTCCGCCCACGAAATTGATCTGAAGATAGTCGGAGAAGACGGCGTTGCCGACGAGATAGGCGATGAAGCCGAAGGACGCGGCGGCGATCATCACTGGTACGATGGCGAGGCCGTCCAGGCCATCCGTCAGGTTCACGGCATTGCCGGAGCCCACGATGACGAAAGAGCCGAAGACGATGAAGAACCACCCGAAATCGATGAGGAGATCCTTGAAGAACGGAATGGTCAGCGAGGTCGCGAAGGGCTGCTCGCCCGCCTGGACGATGAGGAAGGTCGCCACCATCCCCACAATGAATTCCAGCGCAAGGCGCTGACGCCCTCCGAAGCCGTTCGTCGTGCTACGCGTTACCTTCAAGAAATCGTCGTAGAACCCTATGAGACCGAAGAAAAGCGTGACGCCTAGCACGATCCAGACATAGCGGTTCGATAGGTCCGCCCATAGCAGCGTCGAAATGACGAGGCCGGTTAGGATCATAAGGCCACCCATCGTGGGCGTGCCCTTCTTTGTTAGGAGATGGCTTTGCGGACCATCTTCGCGGATCGGCTGGCCCTTGCCTTGGCGGATGCGCAGGCTCCGGATGATGGCGGGGCCGAAGAGGAAGACCCAGACCGCACCCGTCAGGATCGCGCCGCCGGTCCGAAACGTGATGTAGCGAAAGACGTTGAACAGGGCGAAGTCGTCGGCGAAGAGGCCGAGAAAGGCGAGCATAGCTGTGCGGTCCTGTCAGGCTCGCGCAAGGGCGCGTATGGCGTCGGCCACCGGGCCCATCCGGCTGCCTAGCGACCCTTTCACCATAACGGTGTCCCCGGGCGCAAGGTCGGCAAGGAGAAGGGGCGTCAGCGCCGCACTGTCGGCCGCCCAGACGGAGCGGTCGCCCAATGTGTCATGCAGAGACCGCATGAGCGGTCCGCAAAGATAGGCTCTATCGGCATGTCCGGCGATCTCGCCGGACAGGTTCCGGTGCAAGGTTTCACCTGCCGCGCCGAGTTCGAGCATGTCGCCGAGGACCGCGACCCTGCGGGGACGCTCGGCTCCGAGCACACGGAGCGCCGCCGCGACGGAAGAGGGATTGGCGTTATAGCTCTCGTCGATCAGCAATATCCTACCGCCCTCGACGGCGACGTGCTGGCGCACTCCGCGACCTGGCGCGGGCGTGACGCTCGCCAACCCCTCGCACGCTGTCTCGACGTCGACCCCGGCGGCCTCGGCGGCGGCCAGCGCCGCGAGGGCATTCATCGCCATATGGTCACCGCGTAGGCCCAGCGTGGCCTGATACGATGCCCCGTGGAGCGTGATCCCCATCGACAGTCCGAGAGGCGTAGGCTCGACCGCGTCGAGACGGGTGGTCGCGCGAGGATCGCGACCGAATCCAACGATCCGGGCTCCTCGCTTCGCTGCGGCCTTGGAGAGCCGATCGAAGTAGGGGTTGTCGACGTTGAGGATAGCTACTCCGCCGCGTTCCAGCCCCTCGAAGATCTCCGCCTTCGCGTCCGCGATCGCGGCGACGCTCTCGAAGAATTCGATATGCACCGCCTCGACCGTGGTGACGATCGCGATGTCGGGCCGTACCATAAGGGTCAGTGGGGTGATCTCACCCGCGTGATTCATCCCGATCTCGCAAACGGCATAGTCTGTGTCGGCCGGCATTCGCGCGAGCGTGAGTGGGACGCCCCAGTGGTTGTTGAACGACGCGTTCGCGGCATGGACCTTGCCCGC
The DNA here is from genome assembly GCA_963799285.1 of uncultured Alphaproteobacteria bacterium. Classification (GTDB taxonomy): domain Bacteria; phylum Pseudomonadota; class Alphaproteobacteria; order Rhizobiales; family CAWCWK01; genus CAWCWK01. The sequence goes on along the minus strand of CAWCWK010000004.1, from coordinate 1,291,150 downwards.
CCTCGCGAAGATCGCGCGCAGCATCTCCTTCGTGCTCGTCTTGCCGACGCTGCCGGTCACGCCGACGACGACCGCGTCGGTGCGCGCCCGGGCGGCATGGGCGAGTTCGCGGAGGGCCTCGAGGACGTCCGGCACGACGAGCTGCTTCCGCCCTTCACCAACAGGTCGTGAGACGACGGCGCAGCTCGCGCCGGCGGCCAGTGCCTGCTCGACGAAATCGTGGCCGTCGAAGCGGTCGCCCTCGATGGCGAAGAAGGCGTCCCCCGGCGCGACCGTGCGACTGTCTATCGATATGCCGAGCACGTTTTCATCGATGGCCGAAGGCGTGCCTTCGATGGCGTCGAGGAATGCCGCGCGGCTCCAGAGAGCAGTCGTCATCGGTTCGCTTGCTCCAAGTGCCGAACGGCCTCGCGGACGACATCGTGATCCGAAAAGGGATGGGTAACGCCGGCAATCGTTTGCCCGGTCTCGTGCCCCTTGCCGGCCACGAGGAAAACATCTCCGTCATCAAGCTGCCCCACGCCCTCCGCGATGGCGGCGCGTCGATCGCCGATTTCGACGGCGCCGGGGCAGCCTTCGAGGATACTGGCCCGAATGGAGGCCGGATCCTCCGAGCGCGGATTGTCGTCGGACACGATCGAGACGTCTGCGGCCGCGATGGCTGCTCCCATAAGCGGACGTTTGCCCGCATCACGATCGCCACCGGCGCCGGCGAGGACTATGAGCCGCCCCTTCGCGAAGGGGCGCAGAGCGTCGATGGCGATGGAAAGCGAAGCGGGCGTGTGGGCGTAGTCGATGAAGACCCGCCCTCCGGAAGGTGTCGTCGCGACATGCTCCAGACGTCCCGGTGCCCCGCGAAGCGTCGCCAACGCCTCGACGGCCCGCTTGGTGTCGACGCCGGTAGAGACGGCGAGGGCCAGCGCGACGAGCGCGTTCGAGGCCTGAAAGTCGCCGGCGAGCGGCAGATCGATTTCGAACGGACGCCCGAACGCGTTGCCGGATAGCCGTTGCGTAAAACCGACGGCCTCGACGTTCGACAGCGTCACGTCACACCCCTGGCGGCCGACCGTGACGACGCGTACGCCGGACTGTCGAACCTGCCGTTCGACATCGGCCATACCCTCGCCTCCCGCATCCACGACAGCAACACCGTCAGTGTCAAGGAGCGAGAATATCCTCATTTTGGCAGTGAGATAGGCTGCGAAGGTCAGATGATAGTCGAGGTGATCCCGCGTGATGTTCGTGAAGGCGGCGGCTCGAAGAGGCAGGCCGTCGAGCCGATGTTGGTCCAGGCCATGGCTGGAAGCCTCGAGCGCGACGGCCCGCACGCCTTCGCGCGCGAGGTCGACCAGATTTTCGTGCAGCGTAATTGTGTCCGGCGTCGTTAGAGACGGGGTAGTGCGCCCGTCCGGGTGTGTGATGCCGAGCGTGCCGATCGTGGCGGAGGGCACGCCGGCCTCGTTCCAGATCTGGCTCGTGAACGACGCGACCGATGTCTTTCCGTTCGTACCGGTAATGCCGACCGCGATCTCCGGGCGTTCGCGATAGAACGCGCCCGCCGCCAGAGCCAGTCCGCGCCGGGCATCTTCGCAGACGAGCGTCGAAACGCCGTCGGGTACGCGATCAACGGCGCCAGGCTCGCAAAGGATCGCGGAAGCCCCGGCGGAGACGGCGGCCGGTATGAACGTCGACCCGTCGACTTGGGAGCCGGGCAGAGCAGCGAAAAGCGTGCCGCGCCCTACCTTTCGACTGTCGAGCGCCAATCGATCGATACCGGTGTTGGCGTGCTCAGGCGCGACCGAGCCGATATGCGAAAGATCGCCCAAGCGCATCTACAATTGGCCTCGTCGGCGCGTTCGACAGCGGTCAGCGGACGACCTTCAGGGCCAACCGTTCGCTCGGCGCGATGCCTAGCATGGGTCCGATCCGGGCGACAATCTTGCCGACCGTCGGTGCGGCATTCCAGCCGGCCGTGGCGTAGCCATAGGTGTCCTTCGTCGCCTGCGGCTCGTCGAGGCTGACGAGAACGACATAGCGCGGCGCGTCGATGGGGAAGGCCGAGAGGAAGGAGGTGAAGAGACGGTTCTTCGAATAGCGGCCGTTGATCGCCTTCTCCGAAGTACCGGTCTTGCCGCCTAGGCGATAGCCCTTGGCGATCTCGGCGGCCTTGCGCCCGCTGCCGCGCTCAGCGTTCGCCTTCATCAGCCCAACCATATCCGCGCTGGTCTCGGCGGAGACGACACGCGTACCGGTGGTCTCCTCGCGGGTTCGCTTGAGGAAGGTCGGAGTGACGTACACGCCGCCATTCATGAGAGCGGCCGCTGCGGCGGCGGTTTGGAGAGGGGTGACCGAAAGGCCGTGTCCGAAGGAGATTGTGACGGTATTGATATCCCCCCAGCGGGCGGGAACGATGGGCGAGCCGCTTTCGGGCACCTCGGTGCGAAGCCTATCCAGCAGCCCCATCTTCTGCAGGAATGCCTTGTGGTGGTCCTTGCCGGCCAATAGCGCCAAGCGACCGGTGCCGACGTTAGACGAGTAGGTGAACACCTCCTCGACCGTGAGCACACGGTTCTCCGGGTGGAAATCTCCGATGGAATGGCGCCCCACCCGGAGGTTGCCCCGCGCGTTGATCAATGATTGCGTCGTCACCAGCCCGGCGTCGAGCGCCATGGCGGTTGTGAACGTCTTGAAGACCGACCCCATCTCGAAGACGCCCGTGGTCATGCGGTTGAGGTTGGCGGGGTCGAGCGCACCTACGGGGTTGTTCGGATCGTAATCCGGCAGCGAGGCCATCGCGACGATCTCGCCGGTGTGGATATCCATTACGACGCCTGACGCCGCCTTCGCGTTGAAGGTCGTGAGCGCCGTCGCGAGTTCTTCCGCCATCGTATGTTGTACGCGCAGATCGAGCGCGAGATCGACGGGGGTCTGGTCCGCATCGCGTGCGAAGCCGAAGGCATGGAGGTCGCCGAGACCGGCACCGTCAATATAGCGCTCGATCCCCGCGAGCCCTTCGTTGTCGACGTTGACGTGTCCGAGGATATGGGCGGCGGCCCGGCCGTTCGGGTATATGCGGCGATTCTCCCTGAGGAAGCCGATGCCGGGAACGCCCAGGCGGTGGACGATCTGCTGTTGCTGGGGCGTCAGCTCGCGCTTGAGCCAGACGAAACCCTTGTTCGTATCGAGCCGGCGGCGGACGTCGTCATAGTCCAGCTCGGGCAGCGCCCTGACAAGGGCGGCAGTCGCCTCGTCGACGTCGATGACGGAGCGCGGCTCGGCGTAGAGGGAGGCGGTCTTGAGGTCGGTCGCCAGGAGCATCGCGTTGCGATCGCGAATGTCGGGGCGGGCGGCCGAGATCGAGCGGGCGGTCTGTGATGCCAGCGCGTAGGCGGGCGGTTCGCCCAATCCAAGAGCGACCAATCGGCCGCCGACGACGCCGTAGGCGGCCAGGAAGCCGGCTGCGAGCAAAAGCGTTCTGCCGCGCGAGCGCTTGGCTTTCGGGCGGAAGAGGTCTGACGCGATACGCAACGATGGTCCCCCTTCGAAGGACTTCCATCATGATGCGTTTAGGTTTCCAAAGCGTGTGCGCCTATTCCTCGGGCGGGGTCCGCAAGGCCGCCGGCACGTCTCGAAGCGGCACGATTTGGCTTCCATCGAGGGGTTGGAGGGGCAGATATCGGCGCGCCAGCTCGTGCAGTCGTTCGGGGCGGTTGAGGTGGGCCCATTCGGCATTGAGGATGTTGATGGTATCGTACTCATCCGCAATCTGGGCCTTCAAGGCCCGCAGATCCTGCGCCGTCTGCTCGACGTCGTGCTTGAGCGTATAGGTCCCGAAGGCGGTAAGGCCGAGGATGGCGGCAAACCCGGCGTTGATGACGTAGGTGGCCTTCATAGCGAGATCCTTACGCGACGTGGGAGAAGGCGGCGGAGACGGGCGCGTCGGTGCGCTCCGCAACCCGAAGCTTGGCAGAGCGGGCACGGGGATTGCGCGCTATCTCGGCGGCCGACGCGGTCTCAGCCTTGCGCTGCGACTGACGGAATGTCGGGGCCTCGGAGGGCGCGGAGAGAGGCATATGGCGGGACCCTGACGCGGTACGGCCGGTGCGGGCCGTGAGGAAGTCCTTCACCATACGGTCTTCGAGTGAGTGAAAGGTGACCACGACGAGTCGACCACCCGGCGCGAGAATGCGCTCCGACGCCTGCAGCGCTCCGGCCAGCTCCCCCAGCTCGTCGTTCACGAGAATGCGAAGAGCCTGGAACGTCCGCGTTGCCGGATGGTGGCCGGGCTTCGACGGGCCGGCCGCCTTCGCGACGATGTGCGCAAGCTGGCCGGTTCGCGTGATGGGCGCCTCCGCCCTCGCCTGCACGATGGCCCGCGCGATGCGGCGCGACCGGCGCTCTTCGCCATAGCGGTAGATCGCGTCGGCCAGCGGCGCCTCGTCCATCGCGTTGACGTAGTCGGCGGCGGACTTGCCAGCCTGCGACATGCGCATGTCGAGCGGCCCGTCCTGCATGAAGGAGAAGCCGCGCTCCGCCTCGTCGATCTGCATGGACGACACGCCGATGTCGATGACGACGGCATCCACGGTCTCGTGCCCGGCATCCCTGGCGATCGCATCTAGATCGGAGAACGTGCCCGCACGGATCGCGAAGCGAGGCTCGATCGCCGCGAGGTCGTTCCCGATCGCGAGGGCTACGGGATCGCGGTCGATGCCGAGAACGTGCTCCGGCCCGCCAGCGAGAACCGCCCGCGTATAGCCGCCCGCCCCGAACGTCCCGTCGATGACGACGTCGCCCGGCTTCGCGCCGATGGCAGCGACGACCTCGTCCAGGAGGACGGGAATATGGGGTTCGCCGGCCGCCATCATCGTGGTCGGCCCGTCATCGAGATCGCAGAGAAGCGCATGAACGAAGCGTACCTGCCGAGGTGATTCGCGGTCAACGGGCCATCGGTCGACATGGCACGGAGCGGCGGCGCTGTATCGTCGGAATCACACCTGCGACCGACACTTGCGACCCAACGGAGAGAGGGCCTGTGTGACATCGTATCTGGGCGAAGAGGCGAAGCGATGTGTCAGCCGGCCTATAAGCCGGGTTCTGTGGTCGCCCCGCTCTCGCAGGCCGCCGGCAGCCATTCATCTCGAGCGACCCTTGCGGACCGCTTCCAGCAACCAACCCGGGCGACGACGGCGAAACACCGGTGTCGGACCGAACGAGCCGGCCGCGACGGATGCCGCCCCTATTTGGTCTTGCTCCCGGTGGGGTTTGCCATGCCGATCCCGTTGCCGGTTTCGCGGTGCGCTCTTACCGCACCCTTTCACCCTTACCCGCGCGCTGCCGAAGCATCGTGCGGGCGGTCTGCTCTCTGTGGCACTGTCCCTGGGGTCGCCCCCGCCGGGCGTTACCCGGCACCGTCGTTCCGTGGAGCCCGGACTTTCCTCTTCGCTTACGCGAAGCGGCTGCCCAGCCGACTGACGCTGCGCATGTGAAGCCGTCATGGCGGCGCGTCAAGCGTCCGCGATGGTGGCCAGCGCAGCCGCACGCATGATGGCGAGCGAAGAAGCCTCGGCGAGGGACCCGGAAGCCTGCGCCCCGAACCGTCGCCCGAACGCCGCGACGCAGGCCGTCAACTGCGCTTCGTCATGATCGATCGAAAGGTCGTAACCTATTTTTTTCAGATGGTTGGCTACCGTTCCTGAACCCCGCTCTGCAACCGATGGCAGCGGCAACACGCAGCCTTCGTTGGCAAGCGTCGACCACGGAAAGAGTTCGCCCGGATCTTCCTTTCGCGTCGGCGCGATATCGGAATGGGCGACGATCCGGCGGACCGGCAGACCGTGCCGGCGACGAATATCGGAAACGAGGCGAACGACCGATGCGACCTGCGGCGCCGGGAACGGACGATAGCCGTGCGCGTGGCCGGGGTTCACGATCTCGATGCCGATGCTGCAGTCGTTTAGCCGCGCCCGTCCTGCCCAAGCCGACAGGCCCGCATGCCACGCGCGCCGACATTCCGCCACGAGTTGGAAGACCCGGCCGTCCTCCTCGATGAGGTAATGCGCGCTGACCTGCGCCTCGGGCGTACAAAGCCATTTCAGCGCGCCCGCGCCATCCGGCATGCCCGTATAGTGCAGCACCACCATATCGATCGGCGACGGGCGTTCATTGAAGTTAGGCGATGGCGTGAGGGCATCGACGTGCGGACTGTCGGCAACGAAGGCGGCGCTCACGACTCCGCGACGACTTGTGCATAGGCCGCATTGATGACGGCCAGGCGATCGTTGGCGAGCTTGACGAAGGACGGAGGCACCCCCCGCGCGATAAGCCGGTCAGGATGGTTCTCCGCGACGAGGCGGCGGTAGCGGCCTCGCAACGCCGCCTTGTCCATGCCCGGCCGGGTTCCCAACACGGTGTGGGGATCGGTGCCCTCGGCCCGCGCGTGCCGGGCCAGGATCGCCTCGAACCGTTCCTCGATCCCGAAGCGGTCGGCCACTGCGCGCAGATACGCGATCTCGTCGTCGTGGACGGCGCCGTCCGCCTTCGCGATATGGAAGAGGCCGTCGAGCACATGCTCAAGCGTGTCCGGCGCGTCGCCGAAATACCGGCCCATCTGGTCGGCATAGGCCTTAAAGCCGCCAACGCTCTGCTTGGCTAGGTTGAAGAGCCGCGAGACATTGTCGGCCTCGTCTTGGGGGACGTCGCAGATCTCGAGGAAGGCGTCGATCTCGGATGACAGCACGACCCCGTCGGCCTTCGCCATCTTCGCGGCGAGAGCGATGACGCCGGCCGTAAAGACGAACTCCGATTTCCGCCTGCGACGCGCACCCTGTACGGCCGAAACGTGCTCTACGAGCCACGCCAAAGGCTCGCCGAGCGCCAGGCGACGAAAAGGTTTCTTAACTGTTGCGATTATGTCCATCTGTTTGAAAACTACAGGTGGCCGCTGCAATTCGCTAGCCGGTTTCGTGAGGCTGGTAACGCTTTCTTAACCTTGGCGAGGTCCCGGCCTGATACGGAATTGCGGATCACGGGAAACTTTGGCTACAGTGTGTTCGTTAGGTGACCGATTCAGGGCAAGTGCATCGTTCTGGCTTACCGTTTCGATAGCGGTCCCTAGTGTATCGAACGTATCGTGTGGCGTTGTTCGATGAAGCCATATTAGGGTCTACGGCCCTGAGTTCCCGCCCTCGTTCGTGCAATGGGATTGAATTCGAATGGCCAGCAACACGCCGTCCTTCGTCAACCGCCGAGCCAAGGGGCGCTTTGCCCGGCTCGCAGCGCTCGCTACCGCTTCTCTCATCATGTTCGCCGGCCTCGGTACGACGGCTGACGCCGCATCGTGCCGTGCGATGTCGAACGAATTGCGGCAGTTGGAGCGCTCTGGTGGGGGCTCGGCGAAGTACAAGCGGGCGCTCAGCCAGCAATACGCAGCCTTGAAGAAGGTCGAGCAGGCCCTGCGTTCCAATCGTTGCCGCAGCCAGCGCAGCAATGCCTGCAGTCAGTATGCGAGCGCGCAGCGTCAGATGCTGGCCAACGTCCAGACGCTCAAGCGGAAGGCCAATGGCGGTGGCAACGAAGCGCGCAAGGCCTCGCTGCGCCGCTCGATTCAGAATTCGTGCAACGTCAAGTCGGTAGCTGCCGCGCAAAAGAAGCGTCCAGGCCTCTTCGAGAGCCTGCGCAACGCTGGCAACAAGCGAAAGGTCGAACGCGAGCGCGTACGTACCGCCCGCGTGCAGACAGCATCAATCGCGCCGCGCAACACGTCCGTCGAGCGGGCGGAGGGAAAGCGCCGTACGAAGGCGTCCGCACCGTCCAGCAGCGGGCTTGGCGGCGGCGACTACCGCGCCGTCTGCGTGCGCATGGGCGATGGGTACTACTGGCCCGCCGGTGGAACCGTCTCGCGCCACAACTATCAGGCCAAGGAAGCCGAGTGCATCGCAAGCTGTCCGGGCCAGGACGTCAAGCTCTACATCCATCGCCTCGGCGGCGAGACCGACGAGATGATGTCGGCGCGCGATGGTTCTCCCTACACGCGGATCCCCAGCGCGCACGCCTACCGCACGGCCTATAACGACGAGCATCAGTGCGGCCGCGGCGTCGAGACTAAGATTATCGCCAGCCCGATGGCCCTGCCCCGCGATCTGCGGCTCGCGCGGATGGTCGCGTCCGGGAACGCCCCGCTCGCCGTCCTTCCGATGCCGCGCCCCGAGTTCGACGAGGCGGGCAACCTCGTCACACCCACTGCGGTCGCACAAGCGCCGGCGGCGCCTGCGGCGATCAGGGTCGTCGGGCCAAAGTTCCTGTCCGACCGATTAGTGGGATCAATCTCCCCAGATCGGGCCCCGAGGAACGTCCCGTCAGCGCCTGCCGAAGGGGCATAAAGAGCGGCTTACCCTTTCGGCCCGTCGCCTCCTTCACGGCGGCGGTCCACATCTTCCACGTGTTCTCGTCCCAGGGCTCGGCGGGCAGATGCTCCCACGCGGTTCGCGCAAAAACGACGTCGCCCTCGTCCAACGCTCCATAAGGTTGGTCGGCATCGAGAATGCCGGCCCAGTCAGCGGCCTCCCCTATCGTCTCGAGGTTCTCCCGGACAACGGTCCAGAACGCTTCGCCGCGGTCCGCGCCCATCGCCGCAAGGCGCTCTCGCACCGCGTCATAGGGCTGATCGTGGACGATCTTCGCATTCAGCCGACGTAGCTCTGCCGGGTCGAACCGGGCCGGCGCACGGGAGATGCGCTCGAGTTCCAGCATCTCCGCTAACGCATCCAGACTCGGCGCCGGTTCAACATCGTGCGCGGTGCCGATCAGCATTGCGATGCTGGCGACGGCCATCGGTTCGAGCCCCTCCCGACGCAGCGATCGCAGCGAAAGCGACCCCAGACGCTTCGAAAGGCCAGAGCCGTCCGGCAGGGTCAGCAGGTTGTGGTGGCCGAAGGACGGGATGTCGGCCTCGAGCGCACGGAAGACCTGGATCTGCGCTGCCGTGTTGGCGACATGGTCCTCGCCACGGATGACGTGCGTGATCCCCATCTCCGCATCGTCGACGACGCTCGGCAGCGTGTAGAGATAGGATCCGTCGGCGCGCACGAGAACGGGATCGGACAGCGACCCGCAATCGACGGACTGATCACCCCGCACGAGGTCCGACCAACGCTCCTCTCGCGCATCGAGCAGGAAACGCCAATGCGGTTGCCGTCCGTCCGAGCGCAGGGCGTCCTTGTCCTCGTCCGAAAGCGAGAGCGCGGCGCGATCGTAGATCGGCGGCTTGTGAAGCGCCCTCGCCCGCTTTCGCCGCCGTTCGAGCTCGTCGGGCGTCTCGAAAGCTTCGTAGAGACGTCCGGACGTCTTCAGGCGCTCGGCGGCGGCGTCGTAGAAACCGAGACGCTCCGACTGCTTCTCGATGCGGTCGGGAACGAGACCGATCCACGCGAGGTCTTCGACGATTGCCTGTGCGAACGCCTCGGTCGACCGCTCGCCGTCCGTGTCATCGAGCCGAAGGATGAACTGTCCGCCCCTACGGCGCGCAAAGAGTGCGTTGAGGAGCGCGGTGCGCAGGTTGCCGACGTGGAGGAGCCCGGTCGGGGACGGCGCGAAGCGGACGCGTACGGTCAAGGAAATCTCCTGCGCAGTAGACGTGTTGAGGGTTAGCCGCTGTATGGACCTGGGACTGGTCTGGCGTAAACGCCTTACCCTTCATTCATCAAACTCGTTCACCATCCCTCTTAACCTGGAGGGAACCCATGTTCCGCGCGTCTGCATCCGTATCTGCGCTCATCACCGGCGTGACCGTCTTCGCCTCGCCCGTCATCGCGGCTGACATGCTGCGACCGAGCTATCACCCCGGGTTCGGTCAGACGATCGCCGCCCCGGCCGACGAGAGCAACTTCGCCGTCGGCGTCGAGCTCGGTCGGATGAAGGCGAAATCGCATGAGTTCGTCTACGAAGGCGGCCGGAAGGTGAGCGAGCTCATCTGGGAGACGGACAATGCGACGACCGTAGGCATCACCGCGACCGGAAAGACGATAGGTGGCCTGGAGACGCGGCTGCGCGGCAGCTTCGTCGTTCAGGACGACAGCTACATGGAAGACTATGACTGGCTGGCGGATCGACTGGGCCTCGTCGGCTACACCGATTGGACCCACGCGTCCTATCACGAGGATACGCAGCTCGATCACGCCTTCTCGCTGGATGCGCAGATCTCCAAGCGCGTGGTCGGCAAGGGTAGGCCCGTCGGCGTGAACCTCCTGGGTGGTGTTCGGCACACAGACATCAAATGGACAGCCTATGGCGGCCGCTACGTCTACAGCGAGCAAGGGTTGCGCGATGTCGTCGGCGTCTTCCCCGACGGCGAGGCCGGGATCAGTTACCAGCAGCAGTTCACCTCCCCCTATGTCGGCCTCGAAGTGGGCGCCGACGCAGGCCGCTTCTCGGCCCGGGCGGGCGGCCTCATCGGCATGCCGGTCTTCTCCGGCGCCGAAGACGACCATTGGGCGCGCCGCCTGAACTTCGACGACGATACCGGTGGCCACTACCTGATAGGGCTCGAAGCCCAGGCCGCCTTCGACATTACATCGAATTTTGGCCTGACGGCCGGGCTGCGCCACGAGCGTTATACCAATTCCAAGGGCAAGAGCCGCGTCGAAGACACCGTCACCGGCGCGACCGGCTTCTTCGGGGACGATGCGGCCGGAGCCGCCCATGAGCAGACCAACATCACCCTGGGCGGCTACCTGAAGTTCTAGCCGTCCGCCCTATTCGGCCGCCACGACCTGCGGGCGCGCCGCCGCGTCCCGCTCCACCTTCAGCGCTTCGGCGAGAAGGAAGGCCAGCTCCAGAGCCTGATCGGCGTTAAGGCGCGGGTCGCAATGGGTGTGGTAGCGGTTGCCAAGATCGTCATCCGACAGGGCACGCGCTCCGCCCGTGCACTCCGTCACGTTCTTGCCGGTCATTTCGACATGCACGCCGCCGGCATAGGTGCCCTCGGCCTGATGGACGGCGAAGAAGTTCCGCACCTCCTGCATGATGTGGTCGAACGGGCGCGTCTTGTAACCGGAAGAGGCCTTGATCGTGTTTCCGTGCATCGGATCGCACGACCAGACGACGGTCCGCCCCTCGCGCTCGACCGCCCGGATGAGTGCCGGCAGGTGGTCGAAGACGCGATTCGCGCCGAAGCGGCAGATAAGCGTGATGCGCCCCGCCTCGTCCTTCGGATTGATAAGGTCCATAAGCTGAATGAGCTCGTCCGGCTTCAGCGACGGACCGCATTTGATGCCGATCGGATTGGCGATCCCGCGCGCGAACTCGACATGGGCGCCGTCCGGCTGGCGGGTGCGGTCGCCGATCCAGATCATGTGGCCGGACGTGGCGTACCAACCGCCCGAGGTCGAGTCGACGCGCGCGAGCGCTTCCTCGTACCCGAGCAATAGGGCTTCGTGGCTCGTGAAGAGGTCGGTCTGCCGAAGCTGCGGCGTATTCTCGGACGTGATGCCCATTGCCCGCATGAAGTCGAGCGTCTCGGAGATGCGGTCCGCGACTGCGCGGTAGCGATGACCGGCCGGGCTGTCGGCGATGAAGCCCAGCGTCCAGTCCTGTACCTTGCTGAGATCGGCGAAACCGCCCTGCGCGAAGGCGCGCAGAAGGTTCAGCGTCGCGGCCGACTGGCGGTAGGCCTCCAGCATCCGACGCGGATCGGGCGTGCGGGCGGCCTCCGTGAACTCGATCGCATTGATGATGTCGCCGCGATAGCTCGGCAGCGACACGTCATCGACGGACTCGAAATCGGACGAACGCGGCTTTGCAAATTGGCCGGCGATGCGCCCGACCTTCACCACGGGCGCCGCACCCGCATAGGTGAGGATGGCCGCCATCTGCATGAAGACGCGGAAGAAGTCGCGGATGTTGTCGGCCCCATGCTCGGCGAAGCTCTCGGCGCAGTCACCGCCCTGCATGAGGAACGCGTTGCCCTTCGCGACTTCGGCAAGCTGCCGCTTCAGGCTCCGCGCCTCGCCGGCGAAGACGAGCGGCGGAAAGGAGCCTAGCTCGAACTCGGCCTGCTCGAGTGCGTCCTTGTCCGGGTACTCCGGCATCTGCTTGACCGGCTTTGCGCGCCAGGAGGTCGGCGTCCAGTTGTTCTGATCGGCATGGCCCATGGCCGTCATCCTCGAGTCGTCGCTGCGTGTCGGCGCGGTTATAGACCCGGCGATAAGGCGCGGCTATGGCAGGGAAACCGCCGAGACGAGGCCCTATGAAGAAGTCCGCCCGCCACGCCATCCTCCGCATCGCGGACGCCCTCGACCGCCTCGCCCCGCAGGAACCGGAGGCGCCCGACTGGAAGGCGGCCGACGTCTTCGTCTGGTCTCCAAGCCTCGGTATCGCGACGCCGGTGCCAAAGGTCAGCCGGGTCGATATCGACTTCCTCAAGGGTATCGACCGGTCCCGCGATACGCTCCTCGAGAACACGGTCCGCTTCGCGCGCGACCTGCCCGCCAATAATGCACTCCTTTGGGGCGCCCGGGGCATGGGCAAGAGTTCGCTCGTGAAGGCTGCCCACGCCGCCGTCAGCCGGGATTTTCCATCTCTCAAGCTCATCGAGATCCACCGAGAGGATATCGACACGCTGCCGCAACTCCTCACAAGCCTCAGGGGGCGCGAGGAGCGCTTCATCCTCTTCTGCGACGATCTCTCGTTCGACGCGGACGACACGTCCTACAAGTCCCTCAAGGCCGTGCTCGACGGCGGCGTGGAGGGTCGACCGGACAACGTCCTCTTCTACGCCACGTCGAATCGTCGCCATCTGCTGCCTCGCGACATGATGGAGAACGAGCGCGCGACGGCCATCAACCCTGGCGAGGCGGTCGAGGAGAAGGTCTCGTTGTCGGACCGCTTCGGGCTGTGGCTCGGCTTCCACAAATGCAGCCAGGACGAATATCTCGACATGGTCCGTGCCTACGTCTCGGGCCACGAGCTGGCGATTCCGGAAGACGAATGGCGCCCACAGGCGCTGGAATGGTCGACGACGCGCGGCGCCCGGTCGGGCCGCGTCGCCTGGCAATTCGTGCAGGACCTCGCCGGCCGGCTGGAGGCGAGGCTCGGCGGATAGAGGCGGGGTCTCGGATCGAACGCGACTTTATACGGCGCGCTGAGCCCCTCAGCCCTGGAGGTGAGACATCGGGTTGACCGGGGTCGCACCCTTGCGGATCTCGAAATGGACCTGCGGGAAGCTGACATTGCCCGACCTGCCGGCCTTGGCAACCGGCTGGCCCCGCCGGACCTGATCACCGCGCTTCACGAGAAGCTCGCTGTTGTGCGCGTAGGCCGTGACCCAGTTGCCCGGGTGCCGGACGAGGACGAGGTTGCCGTAACCCTCCAGCTCGTTGCCGGCGTAGATGACCTCGCCATCGCGCGACGCCTTCACGGGCGTGCCCTCTGGGACGACGAGATTGATGCCGTCGTTCTTCTGGCCATCGGGCTTCTTGCCGAATTCGGAGATGATGCGGCCGCGCACCGGCCATTTGAAAGAGTTATCGTCGGAAGCGGTGACATTGGGCAACGTCGCGACGTCGGACTTCGCCGCCGCGGGTTCCACGGCAGGCGCCGTGGCGACGGTGGGAGCCGCCGTTTGGACCGTCGGCGTGTTCGCGACCGGCGTGACCACGGGCGTTTCTACGACAACAGGCATGTCAGGAGCGGGGGGCGTGACGGCCGCGACCTGTAGCGGCGCTTCGCCCGGAGCCGGAATGGCGATCGTCTGGCCGACCTGGAGCGTCGCGTCCGGTGCGATGCCGTTCTTCGCCGCGATGGCGTCGCGAGTCGTTCCATATCGACGGGCAAGACCCCAAAGATTGTCGCCCGAAGCGACGGTATGGCGGCCATTCGTCGGCGTAGCTGGAGTGGAGACCGGCGCCACTGCGGCGACCGATGCAGGTGTCGCCATCGGTGCGGGTGCGATGGCGGCGGGGGCGCTGGCGGCGTCGGCCGGGGGTGGAAGCGCGTTGCCGGCCTGCGGCGCGGCGTAGGCCGCCGGCGGGGCGGCATAGGCGACCTGTTGGCGCACAGGCTGCATTGTCTGTGCCGGTCGCGCCTCGTAGGCCGGGGCGGAAGCATAGCCTCCTCCCGCATCGAGATAGGCGAAGCGCGTCACGTCCGCGCTGCAACCGGCACCCGTCAGGCCGGCGAGTACGAGAAGGGAGGCCGCGGGGCGGACGGCGCGGCGTTGGGGGGCTGAACGCATCACTTACACAATCACCTTTTCACGACACTCCCCGATAAAACATCGTTCAGGTAAACCCGGGGTGTCGAGGCATGGTTAAGGAAGTGTAGCGGTGCCTCGCATCAAGGGCTGAGTGGCGTGCGGACCAATGACCTGGCGCTTGACCTCGCCGCTCGCCCGCTCGAATTCCGTCAGCATTCCGTCCACCGTGACGAAAATGCGTCCCCCAGGGGCCAGCTGATCGATAAGGGTGCGGGACGGCTCGTCGATCGATCCGTGCACGAGGATACGGTCGAACCCAGCCCCGACCCGACGGTCAAGCGCGTCGGCGTGGACGAGCTCGACATTGGACAGTCGCTCGGCCGCGATATGCCGGGCGGCGCTTTCGTGAAGCTCGCGCATGCGCTCGACCGTGTATACGCGGCGGCAGAGCCGCGCCAGCAGCGCCGTGCCGAAGCCCGTTCCCGTGCCGACCTCGAGCACCTTCATGGCGGTCGTCACGGCGAGGTGCTCGAGGAGATAGGCGAGAAGGAATGGCGACTCGATCGTCTGACCGCAGGGGATGGGCAACTGCCAGTCCTCATAGGCGTAAGCCTCGAGATGCCCGGGGAGGTAGCTGCTTCTGGGCACCCGCTCAAAGGCATTCAGGATGCGCTGATCGCGGATGCCGCGCGCGCGCAGCGCCATGATGAAGCGCGCCATCCGCGCCCGATCCACATCGTCCTGCATCATGGGGAGACCCATGCCGGCAACCTCGCGAGACAGTACGCGCAAGATGCGCCCAACAGGGTTAACGCGGCATTAACCGAGCCTAACCGATCGTTTCGAGACCGCCCATATAGGGACGCAGCACGTCCGGCACCGTGATCCGCCCGTCCGGTCCTTGGTGGTTCTCCATCACCGCGACCATGGCGCGACCGACGGCGACGCCCGATCCGTTGAGCGTGTGGACGTAGCCGAGCTTTTTCGACCCGCTTGACCGCAGGCGCGCCTCCATCCGGCGGGCCTGGAAGTCGCCACAGACCGAGCAGCTCGAGATTTCGCGGAATGCGCCCTGCCCCGGCAGCCAGACTTCGAGATCATAGGTGCGGCGAGCGGCAAAACCCATGTCGCCAGTCGAGAGCTTCATCACGCGATATGGCAGATCGAGCGCTTTCAGGATGGCCTCGGCGCAGCCCGTCATCCGCTCCAACTCGTCGGACGAGGCCTCAGGCGTCGTCACGCTTACCATCTCGACCTTGGCGAACTGATGGAGCCGGATGAGCCCTCGCGTATCGCGGCCCGCCGAGCCGGCTTCCAGGCGGAAGCACGGGGTGTAGGCGGTGACCCTGAGCGGTAGGTCAGCCTCTTCCAACGTCGTCTCGCGGACGAGGTTCGTCAGCGGCACTTCCGAGGTCGGGATGAGCCAGCGGCCGTCGGTGGTGCCAAACTGATCATCGCGAAACTTGGGTAGCTGCGCGGTGCCGAACATCGCTTCGTCGCGCACGAGATAGGGCGGGGACACCTCGGTATAGCCATGCTGCTCGATATGCGTATCCAGCATGAACTGCGCGAGCGCTCTCTCCAATCGTGCCAGCTGGCCACGCAGGACGACGAAGCGGGCGCCGGACATCCGCGCCGCCGCTTCAAAATCCATCTCGCCGCTCGCTTCGCCAAGCTCGAAATGCTGCTTCGGCTCGAAGGCAAAATCCCTGGGCGTGCCCCAGCGGCGGATCTCGACATTGTCCTCCTCGCCCGGCCCGACCGGCACGTCGTCATAGGGAAGGTTGGGGATGCCGGCGAGAAGATCGGCCAAGGCGGCCTCGAGGCCGCGCAACGTCTCCTCGCCATCCTGAAGATCGGCTTTTAGCGCCGCGACCTCGGCCTTCATTCGCTCCGCGGTTTCCTTGTCGCCGGCCTTCATGGCCGTGCCTATCTCCTTGGAAGCGGCATTGCGGCGGGTCTGGATGTCCTGGAGGGCGGTGGTCTGCGCCGTGCGGGCCTCATAAGCTGCGAGGATGCCCGGCGACTGCGGTGTCAGGCCCCGGGTCTTCATTGCGGCGTCGAAGGTCGCGGGGTCGTCGCGGATGATCTTGATATCGTACATGGTGTCCGAACGCTGGCTGTTCGCCGGCGCGAGGAGGCGCGCCGACTAGGCTGCGCCGGCCGAATGTCCATCCGGCTCCGCCGCCGCTGCGGCTGCCCGGCGACGCTCCACGAGCCGTACGCAATAGATGGACGCCTCGTAGAGAATGAGGGTTGGCAGGGCAAGGCCGACCTGGCTGAAGAAGTCGGGCGGCGTCAAGAAGGCGGCGACGCAGAAAACGCCGACGATCGCCCATTTCCGCTTCGCCCGCAGCGTGTCGGACGAGACGATGCCCGCCTGCCCCAACAGCGTCAGCGCGACCGGCAGCTGGAAGCAGATGCCGAAGGCGAGGATCAGCGTCATGATAAGCCCGAGATAGGCGCTGACCTGGTAGAGCGGCTGAATGGCCGCGAGGTCGGCCGTTCCGGCCTGCTGCAGCCCCTCGAAGAATGCGAGGACGAGCGGCATGATCATGAAATAGACGACCGCCGCGCCCAAGACGAACAGTACCGGCGTCGCGACGAGATAGGGCGCGAAGGCGTGCCGCTCGTTCTTGTAGAGGCCCGGCGCAATGAACTTGTAGATCTGTGTCGCGATGACCGGGAAGGCGATGAAGAACCCACCGAAGACGGCCAGCTTCAGCTGCGTGATGAAGAATTCCTGCGGCGCCGTGTAGATGAGCTCTACGGGCCGCCCGCCGACCGCCCACTTGTACGGCCATAGCAGAATGTTGAAGATGTCGGCCGCGACGAAGAAACAGCCGATGCTGGCCAGCGCGAAGGCGGCCAGTGCCCAGACCAGCCGCGTGCGAAGCTCGATGAGATGCTCGATTAGCGGTGCGCGCGACGACTCGACGTCGTCGGCGGGATCGACGATCGGCTCCATCTCCTTGGCCGCCGTGGTATCAGCGGACTTGATATCGACGGTGGGTTCGTCGGCCGACTTCGTCATGCCGCGCGCTCTGGATCGCTAAGCGTGTCGGCCGGTGCAGGCTCGGGCAAATCGGCGGGGGGCGCAGGCGGAACCGGGGCCTTCGGTGCGGAGACCGGCTTCGACGCCGTGGGCGCCTTCGCCGTACCGGCGACCTCGGTCATCTGGTCGCTGATCGGGCTCATGGCCTGCTTCAAGGCCTGCGTCGGGTTGGCCTTCTTGACCGTCTCGATGCCCTTGCGGACTTCATCGAGATCGGCCTCCTTGAGCGCGTCGTCGAACTGGCGCTGGAAGTCGCGGCTCATCCGACGGACCTTGCCCATCGTCTTGCCGAACGTGCGAAGCATGCCCGGCAGCTCTTTCGGGCCGACCACGACGATCGCCACGACGGCGATCACCATCATTTCGGTCCAGCCGATATCGAACATGGAACGGTCCTTCCCGGACGCGGAACCGCTGCTACCGAACCTCGGCTCAACTGGCCTCGCGGTGCTTTTCCATCACTGGGGCGGGCTCGGCGGGCGAGTGCTCGATGATTTTGCCGTCGTCGTCGACGGTCGTCTTCGCCACATCGTCGTCCGCCATGCCCTTCTTGAAGCTCTTTATGCCCTGCGCGACATCACCCATCAGGCCGGAAATCTTGCCCCGGCCGAAGAGCAGCACGACGAGGACGAGTACGATGAGTATCTGAAACCAGCTCGGCATCATCGGTTCGGTCTCCTGTTACGGCGCGGTCCCGGACCACGCGCTTGCTGGCGCGACTATCGCAAAGGATGGCGCGCCGCACAACGCGGGCGGCAGCGCTCGGACTGTCTTCGAGTTAGGCGTCGCTCGCGGGGAACGCAAGGACATGGCGCGGACTGATGTGAACGCCCACGTCCTGTCCGGGCCGAATGCCAAGCCGGCTGCGCCGCCGCGCCGTCAGTGTCACATCGAGACCCTCAACGGCCAGTTCGATCGAATCGATCTCCCCCAGGAACTGCACGCTTCGAACGCGCCCTTGCACCCCTTGGCCCGCCGGAAGAATCTCGACGCCTTCGGGCCGTATGCCGACATCCAGCCGGTCGCCATCGATGGTGCCGGAGGGGGCCGCGAGACCGGGGAACGGCAGATCGAGCGCACCTTGAAGCCGGCGCACGGTGAGCTCCGTCATGGAACTGAAGTAGCGGGCGGCATTCATGTCGATGGGGTTCTCATAGACGTCCATCGGCGTCCCGAGCTGCACGAGCCGGCCGGCACGGAGCAGGGCGATCCGGCTCGCCATCTGCATCGCCTCCTCAGGGTCGTGCGTGACGACGATGCAGGTCGCGCGCGTCTCGCGAAGCACGGAGAGCGTTTCCCCGCGCACCTTGTCTCGCAGACGCTTGTCGAGCCCAGAAAAGGGCTCGTCCATCAGGAGCGCGCCCGGCCGGGGGGCGATCGCGCGCGCGAGCGCCACGCGCTGTTGCTCGCCGCCCGACAGCTGGTGCGGATAGCGCCCCGCCTCCTCCGCGAGACCGACGCGGGTGAGAGCGACCAGCGCGGATTGCCGGGCCGCCTTTCGGCCCAACCGGCGCAGGCCGAACATCACGTTGTCGAGCAGGGTTAGATGCGGGAAGAGCGCGTAGTCCTGGAAGATCATACCCACGCCCCGCGTTTCGGGTTGGCGGCTCTCTTGCGGGTTCGCGACCTCCTGGCCGTCGATCAGGATGCGCCCTTCCGTCGGCTCGGTCAGACCGGCTATGAGACGCAGAAGCGTGGATTTGCCGCAGCCGGAATGGCCGAGAAGACAGAGAATCTCACTGCGTTCGACCGCGAGGTCGATATCCTGCAGCGCGATCTTCGAGCCGAACCTCCGGCCAACGCCCTCCAGAGTCAGCGTCGATGGCAGGGAGACGCCCGCAGGCGCACGCCAACCGCTCTTCGGAAGGATATTGAGAGGAAGACGCATGATCTGACGGGAGAATCTCGAGCGCGGGGTCGCAGCGCCCTACGTCGGCCGTGCGACGGCGAGATGCAAGGTCGGACGCTTTCAGGCGGCTTCCACCGACGTGAGAAGCGCACGGGATGCGTCGACGTCGAAAGCCGCTGGTGCCTGCCGCAACGAAAGTGCGGCGTTGGCGCGGCGCAGAGCGGGACCAGTCAGTTCCGGTGCGGCGGATGCGACGGCGCGCGCCTCGTCGAGATCGCCGTTGCAGTGAAGCGCGATATCACAGCCGGCACCGAGGGCTTTGCGGACCTTGTCCTCCATATCGCCATGCAGCGCCTTCATACTGATATCGTCGGTCAGCAAGAGCCCGTCATAGCCGATGCGGCCGCGGATGATCGTCTGGATGACCGGCGCTGATAGCGTCACCGGCTGATCGTCCCAGACGCTGAACACGACGTGACACGTCATGGCGATGGGGCAGTCGCGCATCGCGATGAAAGGTTGAAGATCGACGGCTTCGAGAATCGCCGCATCGATGCTTACGATCGCCGGATCGAAATGGGTGTCGTGTTCGGCGCGCCCCTGGCCCGGCGCGTGCTTCATGACGGGAAGGACGCCGCCCTCCATGAAGCCCTCCGCAACGGCGCGGGCGAGCGCGGCGACCGCCTGCGGATCATCGCTATAGGCACGGCTTCCGATCGCCTTGTGCGTCTTCGGCGCGGCGACGTCGAGGACCGGCGCGCAGTTCACCGTAATGCCGAGCGTGTGGAGATCGTGGGCAATCAGGCGAGCATTGGCGCGGGCGGCGTTCAGCGCGATATCGCGGGAATGCTCGTAAAGCTGGCCGAACTGCCGCGCCGGTGGATAGCTCTGCCAGTGTGGCGCCTTGAGGCGCTGGACGGCGCCGCCTTCCTGATCGATCAGGACGGGAGCATCCCACCCCACCGCGTCGTGGAAACGCTCGACGAGCCCCGCGATCTGATCCGGCGTTTCGCAATTGCGACCGAAGAGAATGAGGCCCCAGGGCTGCGCGTCGGCAAGGAACGCCTTTTCGTCAGCATCGATACCCGGTCCGCGAAGCCCGCAGATGAATGCTCTCGTCATGACCAGCCCCTCATCGGCCGCCGGTTGGCGGTCGCCCAGAATTCGTCTGGCAGGGTAAATGGCTAGTTAACGTACTGGACGAAGCAGTCGCCGCCCTGCGCCTTGAGGGAGCCGCACAACTTGTCCGCATCGGACCGCGACGCGGCGGCCACACGAACGCGGTAGAAGACGCCGCGATCACCGAGGTCCGCCCGCGCGATGGAGGGCGCCTTATTGCCGAGAACGCCGGAGAAGCGTCCCTTGATGCCATCGTAGGCACTGAGCGCCTGCGCTTCGGAACGCTGCGAGGTCAGCTGAACCATCCATCCGTTCTCGGCGGCGGCGGGCGCGGCGGCCGGGGCCTCCACCGCGGCCTGCTCGACGACCGGTGCGGCCGGCAGAGGTGCGGCGACGGGATCCGTCAGGTTTGCGGGCTTAGCCATCGGCAGCGCCGCGAGGACGACCGGCGCAGCCGGCTCCTCGTCAACCTTGACGGTCGGTTCGACAGTCGGCTCGACGGCCACCGTCTCGACGGCCATCGTCTCGACAACGGTGGGACGGATGTCAGCTGCGTCGGTATTGCTGGAGAAGTTCGCGAGCGCGTTCGCCTCGGCCTCGGATACCTCCCGCGTTGCGCCGCCGGGCGTGCTGATCACACGAACGGGAACAGCGCGGGCCACCTGCTGCGAAGTGATCGGCTGCTCGGCCGGTGCGCTGACGGGCTGCGTGATCGGAATGGCGCCGTCGCGGATGATCGTGCCATCGGGGCGAACCGTAACGGTGCGAACCTTGCGAGGCTCGATGCTGCCATTGCTCTCGGGCAGTTCACGAACGACGTCCGGCTCCGGCAAAAGCGTGGCAAGCTCGACGGTGGGCTCTGCGCCCGTGACGCGGTCATAGACCAACTTGTTCTGATGCGGGATCTCGCGGCCCGTCGGGCCCTCGACCGTCCGCTTGACCGGCGTCGCGTCCGCCAGGATGACGGGGACTTCGCCGCTGTCGGCGACCTTCATCGCGCCATAGCCATAGAAGCCCGCGACGCCGAGACCTGCGACGAGCGCGACGGAGGCGGCGATGGGGAAGGCGCGGCTCGAACGGGGCTTCGCGGCTGCGGCATACCCGGCACCGGCGGACGCAAAGCCGGCTCCGGCCGGGGCGTCGGCGACGTCGTCGTCGAACGCCGCGAGATCGTCCTCGATATAGGTGGGGTCGATGTCGAGGCCGAACTCGGCGTCGTCCTGCACATCGTCGCCATCGGCCATCGAGACGGCCAACTCGTTCTCGAGCTCGGCGAGGTAGGCCTCCTCGTCGGCGTCGTCCAACGGATCGAGGTCGAACTCGGTAGTAGGCTGATGCAGCGAATTCTGCGCCACGAACGGATCGGGCTGGCCGATCAGACGCGTCAGCTCACCGAGCGGATCGTCGGACTGCGCCTTGTAGGGATCGTGCCTGTCCATCTCGTTCACTCCCGATACGCCCGTACGAGAGGCGCGCATGACTTATTGGGCGCGGCGGCGAACGGGACGCCCTGGCAGGCGCTGTCCCTATCGCAACTCTTCGGCGGGCTCGACGCCCAGCAACCGCAGTCCCGAAGCGAGGGTCTCCTGCGCGGCGCCAACAAGTGACAACCGTGCCGCAGTCAACCCTGCATCGTCAGCGTGGATGAACCGTAAATGTGGCGAGTCTTTGCCTGCATTCCAAAGCGCGTGGAAGGTTGCCGCAAGGTCGTTGAGGTAGAAGGTGATACGATGCGGTTCCCTCGCGAGGGCCGCCGCTTCGACGATTCTGGGGTACTGCGCGATGGTGCGGATCAGCCGAAGCTCCTCGTCCGAGTCGAGCCGCGAGAGTTCCGCCCCGGGCGCCGGGCGCCCCTGCCCCGCCTCGGCCGCGTTCCGGAAGATCGAAGCCGTGCGCGCGTGGGCATACTGCACGTAGAAGACGGGGTTGTCGCGGCTCTGCTCCTTCACCTTCACGAAGTCAAAGTCCAGCGGCGCGTCGCTCTTTCGGGTCAGCATCATGAAGCGCGTGGCGTCCGGCCCGACCTCCTCGACGACTTCCCGCAAAGTCACGAAGTTGCCCGCCCGCTTCGACATCTTGAAGGGCTCCCCGTCCCTGAAGAGACGTACGAGCTGACAGAGCCTCACCTCGAGCGCGCCCTCGCCGCCCGAGACAGCGGTCACCGCAGCCTGCATCCGCTTCACATAGCCCGCGTGATCGGCGCCGAAGACGTCGATCATCTCCACGAATCCCCGCTCGAACTTGTCGAGATGATAGGCGATGTCGAAGGCGAAGTATGTGTAGCTCCCATCGGACTTCAGCAGCGCACGGTCTTGGTCGTCGCCGAACGCCGTCGAGCGGAAGAGGGTCTGTTCGCGATCCTCCCAATCGTCGGGCAGTTCGCCCTTCGGCGGATCGAGCCGGCCGAGATAGACGAGGTCCTGGCTGCGCAAGGCCTCGATCGTCCGCGCCACCTTGTCCTCGGGCTCGCGGAGCGACTTCTCGGAGAAGAACACGTCATGCTCGATCCTAAGGAGGGCGAGATCGGCCTTGATGACGTTGAGCATTGCGAGAACCGAGAACTCGGCCACCACCGGCAGCCATTCGTCTTCCGCCATGTCCAGCAGGCGGTCCCCATAGGCTTCCACCAGCCGCTGACCGATCGAGATCATGTAGTCGCCCGGATAGAGACCATCGGGAATGTCCCCGATCGTCTCGCCCAGCGCCTCGCGATAGCGCAGATACGCCGTCTGGGCGAAGGCAAGGATCTGGTTGCCGGCATCGTTGACATAATATTCGCGCGCGACTTCGTAGCCGGCTCGCTCCAGCAACGTGGCGATCACGTCGCCGACGACGGCACCCCGGCAGTGGCCGATATGCATGGGGCCGGTGGGGTTGGTCGAAACGTACTCGACGTTGACCCGCCGTCCGGCGCCGAGGTCGGTCCGCCCGAACGCGGCGGGGTCTTCGAGAACGGCATCGACGACGCCGTACCAAGCTTCGACTGGCAGGCGCAGGTTCACGAAGCCTGGTCCCGCCACCTCGGCGGCGGTGATGCGATCGGCCTCGGCCAGTCTTGCCGCCAGCGCTTCCGCCAGATCGCGCGGCTTCCCGCGAAACGCCTTGGAAAGCACGAGCGCCGCATTGGTCGCCATGTCACCATGACTCTCGTCCTTGGGCGGCTCCACCACGACGCGGGCGAGCATCGCGTCGTCGAGGACTATCTCCCGCTGGGACGCCACCGCTTTGACCGCCGCGATAACGTCCTCGCGTACGGCATTGTATATATTCATGAGTTCTGCGCTTCCATAATGTTCGAATCGGCAAACAGCCGGGTATGCTCATGGAAGGCGTAGCCGTCCGTCATGCCCGCCACATAGTCACATATACGGCGTGCGAGGTCGTCGTCCTCGCGGCGCCACTTCTCCGGCAGAAGCGCCGGACGATCAAGGAGGCGATGAAAGACGGCCGTCAGTTTGGCCTTCGCGTCCGCACGGACGACGAGGACCTCCGGGTGCCGGTAGAGGCGCTCGAACAGGAACGCCTTCAGGTCGACAATCGCTTCCGACATCTCTTCGGAAAACGAGAGGAGGCATCGTCCCGCCATCCGGACGTCCTCGACGGTCCGGATATCGCCCCGTCCAAGCGCGGCGAAGCCGACGGCGATGACGTCCTCGATCTGATAGGTGATGAGCCTCCGCACGATCTCGTGACGCATCCGCCTGTCGGAGAGAGACCCGTAGGATCGCTCGATCTCCTCCATGATGGCGGCAGCGAACGGGACGGTGCGCAGATCGTCCGCCGTGAAGGCTCCGCTGCGCAGCCCGTCGTCAACGTCGTGCGCGTTGTAGGCCACGTCATCGGCTACGGCCGCCGCCTGGGCCTCGAGGCTCGCGAACGTCTCGGCGCGCAGTTCGTGGAACCCTTCATAGGCCGTCAGCCCATAGGCATATGGTGGCTCGAGCGGGCCGTTATGCTTCACGATCCCCTCAAGCGTCTCCCAGCAGAGGTCGAGGCCGTCGAACTTGGCATAGTGATTCTCCAGCGTCGTTACGATGCGAAGAGACTGGGCATTGTGGTCGAAGCCACCCCGACCCTGCATCGCCTCGTCCAGCGCGTCTTCGCCAGCGTGGCCGAACGGCGGATGACCGAGATCGTGCGCGAGGGCCACCGCCTCGGCCAGATCCTCGTTCAACCAAAGGCTTCGCGCGATGGAGCGCGCCACCTGCGCGACCTCGAGCGTGTGCGTCAGGCGCGTGCGGTAGTGGTCGCCCTCGTGGAGTATAAAAACCTGTGTCTTATGCTTGAGACGCCGAAATGCCGTGCTGTGGAGAATCCGGTCCCGGTCGCGCTGAAACTCGCTGCGCGTCGGGCTGGGCGCCCCGCCGTGCAGGCGGCCCCTGCTCTGGCGAGGATCGCACGCATAGGGCGCGACCTCGGCGATGCGGGGCACCGGAAGCGGCCGCGCGCGATGGGTGTCGAGACTCCAGCGCATCTTGTCATCCCGCTCCCGCGTCACCTAGTTAGACGCATCACAGACTAGGGTCCGACCATGACCGCTTCGACAATCGACATCACGCTTTCGGAACGGGCCGCGAAGCGCATCTCCGCCATCGTCGCCAAGCAAGGCGGCGACAAGGCGTTGCGTGTCGGCGTTATTGGCGGCGGCTGCTCGGGCTTTCAATACACGTTCGAGCTCGACGGCGAGCCCGCGAGCGATGATATCGTGCTGAAGCGCGATGGCGCCAGCGTCTTCATCGACACGACCTCGGCGCAGTTCCTCTCGGGCTCGGAGATCGATTTCGTCGACGATCTCATCGGTCAATCGTTCCAGATCAGGAACCCGAACGCCGTCGCCGCATGTGGCTGCGGCACCTCCTTCGCGGTCTAGGATTCTCCATGCGCATCGCCACCTGGAACGTCAATTCGGTGCGCCAGAGGGCCGACCATCTCATACGCTGGCTTGAGGAAACGAAGCCGGACGTCGTCTGCCTCCAAGAGCTTAAATGTCAGGACGCCGACTTTCCGCGACAGGCCGTAGAAGCGGCGGGCTATACTGCGCTCGTTCACGGCCAGAAGGGGTTCAACGGCGTCGCACTCCTCTCCCGCACACCCATCGAGGATCCGTTGATCGGACTGCCCGGAGACGATGACGACCAGCAGTCGCGCTATGTCGAGGGCACGATCACGGCGTCGGACGGCGTGCGGCTGCGGGCGGCCTCGATCTATTTGCCGAACGGCAATCCGGTGGATACGGAAAAGTATCCTTACAAGCTCGGCTGGATGCAGCGCCTGCACGAGCGGGCGAAGGTCCTTCTCGACAGCGAGGATCCTCTTGTCCTGGCGGGCGACTACAACGTCATCCCCGACGCCCGCGACGCCGACGATCCCTCGGCGTGGGAGGGCGATGCGCTCTACCGCCCGGAAACCCGCCAAGCCTGGCGCGGCCTTCTCCACCTCGGCCTCTACGATGCCGTTCGGGCCTGTTCGGACGCCCCCCAGCTCTATACGTTCTGGGATTATCAAGGCGGCGCATGGGAACAGGATCGCGGCATTCGCATCGATCACCTGCTACTGAACGCTCAAGCCGCGGACAGGCTGTCGCTCTCAGGTGTTGACCGTGGGCCGCGCGATTGGCCGAAACCGTCCGACCATACGCCTGTTTGGGCTGAACTGACGCCGCCTATTCGTTGAGCGCGGTCGTGCGGAGGAGGACCCTCTCGTTGTCGGCCGCAGCGGCGGTTTCGAGCCAATAGGCACCGCGCATCCGGCTCGCCTCCGAGGCCTGCATCGAGAGGTGCTGTCCGAGAGCGACCTGCGCACCGACATGTCCCTTGCGAGCCGCCAGTAGCAGCCAGCGTGCGGCGTGGCGCGCTTCGCGGTCGTCGGCGCCGGCCTGCTCCAGCAGAATCACGCCGAGGGCATACTGCGCCTCCGGGTCGCCCAGATAGCTCGCCCCATGGGTGAGAAGCGACATGGCGAGATCAGGACGGGGCGAGATCCCGGCGGCGGGGAGCCCAGTACGGTAGGTCTCCGCCAAGCGCACGACCGCCTCGGCAACGAGCGCGGCGTCGGGCGATGCCGGCTCGACACCTGCATGACGCTCTACGATAAGCCTGTCGAAGCGAAAGGCCTGAACCGGATCGGCCTCCACCGTTGTCGCATCGCGATAGGCACGCGACATCTCCACCATGGCACCGATATCGCCGGCCTCGGCCTTGAGACGCACTTGGCCGAGACTGTCGTCCGCAGCAGGCGTCGTCACCGCCAACGAGACGCGGGGCTGGTCAGCGAGTGGGTTCGTCGCCTGCGCCGTCAGCGGCAGAGCGAGACCAGCAATGAGGCACGCGGCGGCGATCCGCCCGGATCTAGGTGTCGGCATAGGACTTGATCTCCGCCGAGGCTCCAGGATGGGTCAGCGCACCCTTGCGCGCATCGCCGACGATTTGACCGTATTTCCAGATGGCGCCGGAGCGCAGTTCGGGCTCGCGCGGGGTCCAGTGTGCACGGCGCGCGGCCAGTTCCTCGTCGTCGAGATCGACTGTGATCGTGCCGGCCGCGGCGTCTATCGAAATGATGTCGCCGTCCTTCAGCAAGCCGATCGGACCGCCGACCGCGGCCTCCGGTCCGACATGGCCGATGCAGAAACCGCGCGTCGCGCCGGAAAAACGCCCGTCAGTGATGAGCGCGACCTTGTCGCCCATGCCCTGGCCGTAGAGCGCCGCCGTCGTCGACAGCATCTCCCGCATGCCCGGCCCGCCCTTGGGACCTTCGTAGCGGATGACGAGGACCTCCCCCTCTTTGTAGGCGCGTTTGTCGACCGCCGCGAAGGCTTCCTCCTCGCTATCGAAGCACCGGGCCGGACCGGTAAACTGTATGTTGCTCATGCCGGCGATCTTCACGATCGCCCCGTCGGGCGCGAGGTTGCCCTGCAGGCCGACGACGCCGCCCGTCTTCGAGATCGCCTTGGCGACCGGGTAGACGACGTCCTGATCGGGGTTCCACTTCACCGATTCCATGTTCTCGGCGATGGTCCGGCCGGTCACGGTCATGCAGTCGCCATGGAGGTGGCCCGAGTCGAGGAGCGCCTTCATGATAAGCGGAATGCCGCCGACCTCGAACAGATCGCGCGCGACGTACTTTCCGCCGGGCTTCAGGTCCGCGATATAGGGCGTGTCGCGCATGATCTTCGCGACGTCGAGCAGGTCGAACTCGATGCCCGCCTCGTTGGCGATGCCGGGAAGGTGGAGCCCCGCATTGGTCGATCCACCCGATGCTGCGACGACCATGGCGGCGTTCTCAAGCGCCTTTCGGGTGACGATGTCGCGCGGACGGATGTTGGTGCGGAGCAGGTCCATGACGGCCTCGCCGGCCGCGAAATTGAACTTGTCGCGCATTTCGTAGGGCGCCGGCGCACCGCAGCTATAGGGCAGCGCGAGGCCAATGGCCTCGGCCACCGTTGCCATCGTGTTGGCGGTGAACTGCGCACCACAGGACCCGGCCGACGGGCACGCGACCTGCTCCAGTTCGAAAAGGTCCTCGTCAGACATCTCGCCGACAGAATGCTTGCCGACCGCTTCGAAGACGTCCTGAACCGTGACCGGCTTGCCCTTGAAGGTGCCCGGCAGGATCGAGCCGCCATAGATGAAGACGCTTGGCACGTTGAGACGCACCATCGCCATCATCATGCCCGGCAGCGACTTGTCGCAGCCGGCGAGGCCGACAAGCGCGTCGTAGCAATGCCCTCGCATGGTCAGCTCGACCGAATCGGCGATGACCTCTCGGCTTACCAGCGAGGCCTTCATACCCTGATGGCCCATCGCGATTCCGTCCGTGACGGTGATGGTGGTGAACTCGCGGGGCGTGCCGGCAGCGGCGGCGACGCCCTTCTTCACGGCCTGCGCCTGACGCTGAAGCGAAATATTGCAGGGCGCGGCCTCGTTCCAGCAGGTCGCGACGCCGACAAGCGGCTGATGGATTTCGTGGCTGTCGAGACCCATCGCATAGAGATAGGAGCGATGCGGCGCGCGGGACGGCCCTTCGGTGACGTGGCGGCTGGGCAGATTGGCCTTGTCGATCAAGACATGGCGAGGGGTTTTCGCGTCCACGGCGAAGCGTCCTTCAGGCTCGAAGTCAGAGGAGATGACAGACCCGAGAAGGCCGCCTTCGATGATGACAAGGTGGCGCGCGATTGGGCGCAGAATGGGGCCGGGGCTGGACGATTTCGGGGCGCACCGCGAGGTGTGGCCGCGCCGCAACGCGGTTCGCTACGGGTGGTCGAAGCGTCGACGCGGTCGCCAGCCGCTTCGAGGAGACTGCGCCTGGACGACGACCCCTTAATCCGCCGTCATTCTCGCACACCGCCCCCAGCGTCCAGAGGTGCGATAGTTAGGAAGCTCGCCCCGCGAACGCCGGCTCGAGGACGATCCTCGAGCGATCGAAGCAGAACAGCGTCGTCCTGCATCCTCGGAACGCTAGCCCAGTGTGGCCAAACGCTCGCTTGCGGCGGCCAACGTCGCCCGCTTCGCCTGAATGGCTTCCAGGCGCTCCCGCTGCTCGGCAACGACCGCATCGGGTGCCTTTGCCAGAAACGCTTCGTTCGAGAGCTTCATAGCCAGCTTGGTCTCGTCGGATTCGAGCTTGCCATCCTCTTTCGCTAGGCGGGCACGCTCGGCGTCGAGGTCTATGTGGCCAGACAATACGAGCGAGGCGGCGCAGCTTCCCGCGACGATCTGAACGGCGCCGGCCGGAGAGGTGGAGGCCGTCGCGACACTCTCCAGACGCGCCATACGAAGAAGCGTGTCGCGCTGCCTGTCGACCCATCCATCGGACCCGTCCGGCATTCGCGTGAGGACGAGCGGCAACTTGACGGAGGGCGCTATATTCATCTCGCTTCGGACCGAGCGAACGGCCGACACGAGGTCGATAAGCCAGGCGATCTCGGCCGCCGCGCCCCGATCGTCCGTCTCCGGCACGTGCGGCCAGGCGGAAAGGCAGAGGACTTCGGCATCGACACTGCCCTCGGCAGCCAAGCGCTGCCAAAGCTCTTCCGTCACGAACGGCATGACCGGGTGCAGTAGCTTGAGGATCGTGTCTCGCGCCCAGGCGCAAGCGGCCTGCGTTTCGGACTTCTCCGCTCCATCCGGGCCGTTCAGCACGGGCTTGATCAGTTCGAGATACCAGTCGCAGAATGTGTTCCACGTAAAGCGGTAGACCGTGCCCGCCGCGTCGTTGAACCGGAACGCCTCTATCGCCCTCGTCATTCCCTCGCTGGCCGCCCGGGCCTCCGCGACGATCCACCGATTGACCGGAAGCGTGACGGCCGCCGGATCGAACCCTTCCGTGCGCACGCAGCCATTCATCTCCGCGAAGCGGACGGCATTCCAGAGCTTGGTCGAGAAGTTGCGATATCCCTCGACACGTTGCGAGGACATCTTGATGTCGCGTCCCTGGCTCTCCATCGCACAGAGCGTGAAGCGCAGCGCGTCGGCGCCGTATGCGTCGATCAGGTCGAGCGGGTCGATGACGTTGCCCTTCGACTTCGACATCTTCTGCCCGCTCTCGTCGCGGACGAGCGCGTGGATGTAGACGTCGCGGAACGGGACCTCCTTCGTCGCGTACAATCCCATCATCATCATCCGGGCGACCCAGAAGAAGATGATGTCGAAGCCGGTGACGAGGGTGTTGGTCGGGTAGAACTTCTTGAAGGCGGGATCGCTCTCGTTCGGCCAGCCAAGCGTCGAGAAGGGCCAGAGGCCGGAGGAGAACCAGGTGTCGAGGACGTCCTCGTCGCGTCGAAGCTCGGTAGCCACGCCGTAATGCGCGGAAGCCTTCGCGGATGCCCCGGCTTCGTCCATTGCCACGAAGATCGTTCCGTCCGGCCCGTACCATGCCGGTATCTGATGCCCCCACCAAAGCTGGCGTGAGATGCACCAGGGCTGGATGTTCTCCATCCAGTTGAAATAGGTCTTCTCCCACGTCGCGGGGGTGAACTTCGTCTTGCCCTCGCGGACGGCCGCGATGGCCGGCTGGGCGAGCTCCTCGGCATTGACGTACCACTGGTCCATCAGCATCGGCTCGATGACGACGCCCGAGCGGTCGCCGAAAGGCTGGGCAATGATCTTGTCCTCGACGCCGCGATAGAGCCCGTCGGCCTCGATCTCGGCGATCACCATCTTTCGCGCCTCGAAGCGATCGACGCCGCCATAGCGCGCCGGCACCTTGTTCTCCGCGTTCGAGACCATCCGCGCCTGCTCGTCCATCAGGACGATGAGCGGGATGTCGTTGCGGCGCGCGACCTCGAAGTCGTTGAAGTCGTGCGCGCCGGTGATCTTGACCGCACCCGAGCCGAAGTCGGGGTCGGGGTACTCGTCCGCGATGATCGGGATGAGGCGGTTCGCGACGGGTAGGCGAACCTTTCGGCCGACGAGCTTTTCGTAGCGCGTATCGCTTGGGTGAACCGCGACGGCGCCATCGCCCAGCATCGTCTCCGGCCGGGTCGTCGCGATCACGATCTCCTTGACGCCGTCGACCTCGATATCGACCAGTTCGCCGTTTCGCTCCTCGCAGAGCGGATAGGCGAAGCGCCACATGTGGCCCTCGACCTCCTTCTGCTCGACCTCGAGATCGCTGATTGCCGTCTGGAACTTCGGGTCCCAGTTCACCAGGCGTTTGTCGCGATAGATCAGACCCTTGTCGTACATTTCGACGAAGAGCTTGCGGACCGCTTCCGACAGGCCCTCGTCCATCGTAAAGCGCTCTCTAGACCAGTCGCAGGACGCACCCAGCCGACGCAACTGGTTGAGGATCATGCCGCCCGACTCGGCCTTCCATTGCCAGACGCGATCGACGAAGGCCTCGCGGCCCATGTCGCGGCGGGTGACGTTGGTTCCGTCCTCCGCCATCTGGCGCTCGACGACCATCTGCGTCGCGATGCCGGCATGGTCCATGCCCGGCTGCCAGAGCACATCCTTGCCAAGCATCCGATTGTATCGAGCCAGGATGTCTTGAAGCGTGTCGTCCAGCGCGTGCCCCATATGGAGTGCGCCCGTAACGTTCGGCGGCGGGATGACGATGCACCACGGGTCGGCGTCGATCCGGTCGGGCCGCATCGCCTTGAACGCATCCCGCTCTTCCCAGAGCGCGGTAATCCGCGGCTCGATCGTCGTCGGGTCGAAGGTCTTGTCCAGCATCGTGTCGCTCGTCGGGTGGCGCAAACGAAAAGGACGGCCGAAGCCGTCCGTTTTCTGTGGCGCGTAACGGATCGAGCGCTGTGAAAGACCCGTTGGGCGACGCAGTCAAGCGCCGGCCACCTCCGCCACCGCTACTGCGCGCGGGAGATGCGCTGGATCTCTTCCTTCACAAGGCGCTCGACAAGCGGCGGAAGGTTGTCGTCGAGCCACTCGCGGAGCATGGGCCGCATCATTTCGGTGACGATGTCGTCGAGCGTGCGAGCGTTCTGCGACATGACGAGGTGCGTGAGATTGCCGAACGCCGAAGCGACGGCCGTGCTCGCGCCGGCCGACATCAGGTCACCGGGCGTCGTCGCCTCCGCCGCCGAGCTCGCGCTAGCGCGGCTTGGCGTTTCCTCCGGCCGAGCCATCGCGATCTCCGCATCTTCGGCCGACGGATCGTCTTCGAGAACGACCTCGCGCAGCGCTCCGATGGCGACCGGCGCCGGGTCCATCATGTCGTCGGTCAGGTTGAGGACGGTCTCGCTCTCGGCCGGGGCGGCCTCGGGCTCATCGTCGGAAACGATACGGCGGATCGAAGCCAGTATCTCTTCCATCGTAGGTTCTTGAACGGCTGCGGCGTTGCTCATGACATCCTCGCTACGTCAGCGGGCTCGAATGGTTAATCCGAGCTTACTTCTGCACGGGGATGGTTAACGAGCGGTTACGTTTCGGGGGTCGCGACCGCTAGTTTCCGCTGGGCGTGCGCAGACCGCCCCATTTGTCACGAACCTTTTTGTAATGGACTTCGGGTTCATAGGTCGCGACCTGCAGACCGAGACCCTGAGGCGTGAGACGCCCGATCGCCGACAGGAGCTGGTAGGAGCTCACCACCTGATCCCGTTCCGACTGGATGAGCCGGATGCGGGCCGTGTTCACGTTCTCCTGCGCTTCGAGAACGTCGAGCGTCGTGCGCTGTCCTACGCGCGCTTCCTCGACCACGCCGTCGACGGCGCTCACGGCCGCACGCACCTCGGCGCCGCCGGCCTCGACGGCTGCGGCGGATGTCTGCAATGCGGCAAAGGCCGAAATGACGATCGATTCGACCTGCACGCGGGTAAGGTCTAGCTCGATCAAGCGTTGACCTAGCGTCTCCTTGGACTGCCTGATCCGTGCAGACGTGCCACCGCCTCGGTAGAGCGGCACGTTCACGCCCGCCCGAACCTCGAACTCGTCGCGATAGTTCGGGTTGTTCTGCGAACCGCCTTCGATGCCCGGATAGACGCGCGTCGCGTTGGCGTTGAGCGTTACGGTCGGATAGAGGTCGGCCTCCGAAATCTTGACGGCGATCTGCGCGACATCCGACTGAAAGCTTGCTGCGCGGACATTGGGATGCTCCTCGCGAGAGATCGCGATGGCTTGATCGAGCGACTTCGGAAGCTGCTTGGAGAGGGGCCTGATCGGCTGAAGGTTCTGCGGCACGCTGCCAACCAAGCGCGCATAGATGGCCCGCGCGGTCGCCAGATTGCCCTCGGCGAGGCTGAGGTTCGCGAGGCCGCGGTTCAGACCGGCCTGAGCCTGCGCGACGTCCGTGCGCGTTACCTCGCCGACCGAGAAGCGGTCCTGCGACGCGCGCAACTGCTGCTCGAAGAAACCCACGCTATCGCGCCGAACGGCGAGGATCGCCTCCGACTGAAGGACGTCGGCATAGGCCTGGACCGTTTCGAATAGAACGTCCTGCACCGTCGCGTCGAGCAGCGCGCGAGCACCGAGAACGCCCGTCTCGGCCTGACGCACGTTGTTTCTGTTGCGAAAGCCGGAGAAGACGTTCTGCTGGGCCTGGAGGCCGAGGCTCAAGGGCCGGGAGACGGACGGAGGGCCACCGTCCACGGACTGGGATGCCACGCTGGCACTGCCCACCGCGCTCAGCTGAGGGCGCTGCGCCGACTTCGCGATCGGGACGTTCTCGTCGGTCACACGGACAGAAGCCCGCTGCGCGTTAATTGTCGGGTTCGTGACATAGGCCTGCGCCAGAGCGTCGTTGATCGTCTCCGCCGAGACGGTGCCCAGGGACAGCCCGCCGACGAGAGCGAAGACCGACACGGCGAGGCCCGTGCGTGCGATAAGGCGATTTAATGTCATAGATCACAGCCGAACGTATCGGCTTCCCAGGAGAGGACCCGCAGGCACCACGACAGAGGAACCTACACCGGGTTAGCCGCGAGTTGCGGCACGATCATGCCCTGGGGCAACGCGCGCGTTAGATTCACGATTTATGGCGCACTGTGATCACGGGGCCACAGCGCGATCGGCCGCGTCGCTAGAAAACGAAGGCCGCGTCCTTCTGGAATCCCGGCAATGGTGCGACCGAACAGTTGAATGCAGGCGCCCCCCGAAGCTCGTCATCGAGCTTCGTATAGGTCATTGCGCTGGCCGCGCGCCCGATGCCCTGAACGGACACGAGGCGACCGCCCTCCTTCAGCTGGTCGATGATGGCCGAGGGGATCCGCTCGACCGCGCCTTCTATGAGGACGACGTCATAGGGCCCCTCGCTCGCGCAGCCCTGGTCCAGCGGGCCATTGACGATGGCCGCGTTGCCGATGTCGAGCGCGACGAGTTCGTCGGTCCCATGGGCCACCATGTCCGCGTCCGATTCCACACCGACGACCGCGCCTGCCAACCGGGCGATGACGGCGCAGGAATAGCCATAGCCACAGCCGACGACGAGCACGAGCTCGTCCGGCTGGATGTCGGCAAGCTGGACAAGACGGCCGAACGATGCCGGCTCCATCAGATAGCGCGGCTCCTCGCCGGCGTCGGAAATCTTGAGGTCCTCGTCCATATAGGCCAGTGAGCGGCGTCCGGACGGCACGAATCGCTCCCGTGGGATCGACCCCATGGCGGCCAGCAGGGTGAGATCGACGACCGTGTTGGTGCGCAACTGGCCGTCCACCATCATGTCGCGAGCTCGCGCGTAGTTCAGTCCCGTGCCCATGGCGTGTCGCATGTCCTCGTCTGGCAGGTCGGTTCGGGTGGCACCCGAACGGTCTACCCGGTGGGATAAGGCAGCTTACCCTCCCCCTCAAGCGCGAAACGCGTTGAGACGATCGATCGGCTCTGCTATAGCGCGGCGCAGAGGCCGCGTGGCGGAATGGTTACGCACCGGATTGCAAATCCGTTTATCCCGGTTCGATTCCGGGCGCGGCCTCCAATCACACCCCCGTCAGCGCCTCTCTTCCTCTGCCTTTCGCCGGCGCCGCCACAACCTCCACCGGGCCATGATGTTGCGTGCCAGCCGACCGGCCGGTGGGTAGTCGATCGCGAGGACGAGAAGTCCCAGCGGCATCATCCACAGCCCCAGGACCGGCAGGAAACCCAGAACGCCGCCGATCATGAGCGCGAGTGCGAGTGCGACCCGAAGCCCGCGCGAGCGGGGCATGGCCACCTCCCGGCCCGCGACGTGGATGCTCGCAGTCCCATCTGCCTTTCGTTCTATCCGCATGGCCGGCTCCGTTAGAGCGCGATGCCGCCCTCCCCCGATTTCGGGACGAACACCCCCGCTTGCAAGTCGGCGGGAAGTTTGCGTGCCATTCGGCCCCGTGGGGACTTGAAAGGCTTGGAAACCGTCTGCTATAGGCTGGCTTCGGTGTTCCTCGGTAGCTCAGTGGTAGAGCAATCGACTGTTAATCGATCGGTCGCTGGTTCGAATCCGGCCCGGGGAGCCAACCTTTTACCGCCCCCTCGTACGCGCTAGCCATCGTTCTCCCGAAACTGGAGGATGTGCTCATGTCACGCAGCGACCACGTCATCGACGTCGAAGGGCTGGCAGACGCGCTCGCCACGGGCGATGTCGCGGTCGTCGACGCATCCTGGCATTTGCCGAACGCCAATCGAGACGCGAAGACCGAGTTCGCCGCCGGACACATCCCCTCCGCCGTCTTCTTCGATATCGACGCCGTAAGCGATACGGCTTCCGATCTGCCGCACATGCTGCCCGACGCCAAGACGTTCGGCGCCGAAGCGGGACGCCTCGGCCTGCGCCGCACTCAATCGATCGTCGTCTACGACAGCGTCGGTCTCTTCAGCGCTGCGCGCGTCTGGTGGGCGCTCCGAGCGATGGGTGCTATCGACGTACGCGTTCTGGATGGCGGGTTGCCGGCATGGAAAGCGGCGGGTCACCCGGTCGAGACAGGCGCCTCGGCCCCCGCGGAAGCCGTCTTCGAACCCGTATTCGACGCCGGGGCAGTCGCTACGCTCGCCGATGTAGAACGGGCGGCCAGCGGCGGAGAAAGCCGCAGCCAGCTCCTCGACGCGCGGGGCGGAGCCCGCTTTCGCGGTGACGCACCGGAGCCCCGACCCGGTCTGACGCCCGGTCACATGCCGGGCGCGTACAACCTGCCGTTCGACCGGGTCACCAACGCCCACGGATTTATCCGACCCGACTGCGAACTCGGTAAGATCATCAAGGAGGCCGGGATCGATTTTGACCGGCCGATCATCACGACCTGCGGCTCGGGCGTGACAGCGGCCGTCCTCAGCCTCGCCCTGGCGATACTCGGCCACTCGTCGAAGCTCTACGACGGATCCTGGGCCGAATGGGGCTCGCTGCCGGACGCGCCGGTGGAGAAAGGCTGACGCCCGACATACGCTCGAATACGGCAGACCTGCGAAGAGGTCAGACCTTCTCTAGTGAAGGATCTGGCTCAAGAAGAGCTTGGTTCGCTCGTGCTGCGGGTTGGTGAAGAAGGCCTCGGGCACGTTCTGCTCGACTATCTGGCCGACATCCATAAAGATGACGCGGTCGGCGACCTGTCGCGCGAAGCCCATCTCGTGCGTCACGCAGAGCATCGTCATGCCCTCCTCGGCGAGCCCGACCATGACGTCCAGCACTTCCTTGATCATCTCGGGGTCGAGAGCGGATGTAGGCTCGTCGAAGAGCATGATCTTCGGGCTCATGCAGAGCGAGCGGGCGATGGCGACGCGCTGCTGCTGGCCGCCCGAGAGCTGCCCGGGATACTTGTTGGCCTGCTCGGGAATCTTGACCCGCTCGAGATAGTGCATCGCCACCTCCTCGGCCTGCTTCTTGGGCATCTTGCGAACCCAGATCGGCGCGAGGGTGCAGTTCTCGAGAATGGTGAGGTGCGGGAAGAGATTGAAATGCTGGAAGACCATGCCGACCTCGCGGCGGATTTCGTCGATCTTCTTGAGGTCGTTCGTCATCTCGGTGCCGTCGACGACGAGCTTGCCGGCTTGGTGCTCCTCAAGCCGGTTGATGCAGCGGATCATCGTCGACTTGCCGGACCCGGAAGGGCCGCAGATCACGATGCGCTCTCCCTCCCGGACAGTCAGGTCGATGTCGCGCAGCACATGGAAGTCGCCATACCACTTGTTGAGCGCCACCATCTCCACCATGAGCTTATCGGTGGACGACGATTCCATGGCGACGGGTGCCTGGGCGGATTGGACGGACATGGGGTGGTTCCCTCGTTAGCTCTTGTGGCCGGTATCGAGCCGGCGTTCCATGAAGATCGAATAGCGCGACATCGCAAAGCAGAAGCAGAAGTACACGAAGGCCGCGAAGAGGTAGCCCGATAGCGATTGTACGGGTGTCGACCAGCTCGCATCGGTATAGCTTGACTGGATCTGGCCGAGGAAGTCGAAGAGGCCGATGATGAGGACGAGCGTCGTGTCCTTGAAGAGGCCGATGAAGGTGTTGACGATGCCTGGAATGACGAGCGTGAGCGCCTGCGGAAGCACGATCATGCGCATCATCTGCCAGAACGTCAGGCCCATCGCGCGGGCACCCTCGTACTGCCCTTTCGGGATGGCCTGCAGGCCACCGCGGATGACCTCGGCCATGTAGGCCGACGCGAAGAGCGCGACCCCGATCACGGCGCGCAGCAGCTTGTCGAACGTCACGCCTTCCGGAAGGAAGAGTGGCAGGACGACCGATGACAGGAAGAGGACCGTAATCAGCGGAACGCCGCGCCAGAACTCGATGAATGCGACGCAGAACAGGCGCACGATCGGCATTTCCGAACGCCGGCCGAGCGCCAGCAGGACGCCGATCGGCAGTGACGCGACGATACCCGTCACGGCAATGACGAGGGTAACGAGAAGGCCGCCCCAGAGCGCCGTTCTCACCGGCCGGAGGCCGAGATCGAGCCCCAGCACGAAGAGGATGGCGGCCAGCACCGCCATGACGGCGACGACGCTGAGTGCCGCCTGCGTCAGGTTCGACTCCGACATCTTCGCCCAGAGGACGGCTATGCCCGCAAGGATCGCCGTGACGACAAGGTAGTCGAACGGGAAGGCGAAGCTGCCAAGACCGATCGCCTGGCCGAGGCCTAGAATGCCGTCATAGTCGAAGTCGCCGCCGGTCAGCAGGATGAGCGCGGCGATCGGGAAGGCGAGCATGTAGACGATGTTGGTGCGCTTGTAGGGCGCCGTCGGAATGAGGAGCGGGATGAGCCCGAGCGCAAAACCGACGAAGACGAGGTCCACGCGCCAGCGCTGATCGACCGGGTAGCGCCCGTAGATGAACTGCGGGAAATACTCGCCGACATAGGCCCAGCAGGCGCCGAACCAGCCTTCTTCCCGTATGCCGCCCTGCGCCTCGGTCGCGCAATAGGTACGATCGGAGCCCGTCCAGACGGCGTCGATGAACGCGAAACGTATGAGCGGCGGGACGATGACCCAGATGATATAGGCGACGAGGATCGTGCCGAGCGCATTGATCCAGTTCGAGAAAAGGTTTGCACGCATCCAGCCGATGACCCCGGAGTCCGAGATCGGTGCGGGCTTCGACTCGTTCATTTCCCGGCGAACGAAGGTTTCGGGCGCGGGCGGGGCGGTGACCTGGCTTTCAATATCGGACATCGGTGCGGCCTCTTATCGCTCGGCCAGCGCCATGCGGCGGTTGTACCAATTCATGAAGATCGACGTGAGGACGCTGATCGTGAGGTAGACGCCCATCCACATCAGGATGATCTCGACCGCCTGCCCCGTGATGTTGAGGATGATGCCGCCGACGGAGACGACCTCCGGATAGGCGATGGCCACGGCGAGCGACGAATTCTTCGTCAGGTTGAGATACTGGCTGGTGAGCGGCGGGATGATGACGCGCAGGGCCTGCGGAATGACGACAAGACGCAGCGTCTTGCCGGGCGAGACGCCGAGCGCATAGGACGCTTCCGTCTGCCCCTTGTTCACCGCGAGGATGCCCGCCCGGACGATTTCGGCGATGAAGGCGCCGGTGTAGCTGACGAGGGCTAGGAGGAGGCCGATGAACTCCGGCAGCACGCGCGTTCCGCCCCGGGGTCCGAAGCGGCCAGCGGTCGGGTATTCGAAGGCGAGCGGGAGGCCCATTGCGAGAAAGACGAGCAAGGGCAGACCGATGATGAGGCCGAGGCCGGTGAGGAGGACGGGGAACTGCTGCCCCGTCGCCATTTGCCGATTGCGCGCCCAGATGCGGATGCCGATCGTCGCGATGACGCCTGCGATGAAGGCGTAAACGACGAACGAAAAGCCGCTGCCGTAGACAGCCTTGGGCAAATAGAGTCCCGCGACATTCAGTTGGCCGAATAGACCGAGATCCCAGGCCTCTTGCTTTGCCGGCAGAAGGCGGAGGACACCGAAATACCAGATGAAGATCTGGAGGAGCAGCGGGATGTTACGGATGAACTCGATATAGACGTAGGCCGTCCGGCTGATGAGCCAGTTGTTGGACAGCCGCGCGATGCCGACGACGAAACCGAGGATGGTGGCGAGCACCACGCCAATACCGGCCAGAAGAAGCGTGTTGAGCAGACCGACGATGAAGGCGCCGCCATAGGACGACGTCTCGGAATATTCGACGAGCGTCTGATTGATACCAAAACCCGCCTGATTGTCGAGGAAGCCGAAGCCTGACGAGATGTTCAGGCGTTCGAGGTTCGCTATCGTATTGGTGACGATGCTGTAGGCCGCAAAGGCGAGAACGATGACGAGAATGGCCTGGATGATCAGGCCTCGCACCTTCGGATCGTTCAGCAGCGCGACTTTCGGCGCCGTGCCTGCCCCTGCGGACCTGGGATCGCCGGCCCCGGGACCGGCGGTTTCTTGTATCGTCATGCCTTCCCCCTGATTTTCGCGCGTTCAGGCTGGCGGTCTGTTGCCGTCCTTAGCCCTCCCTTGCGAAAACGCCGCCGGCCGGAGAGCCGACGGCGCATCGTTCGTCGAGTACCTAGCGAATCGGCGGAGCGTACTGGAGGCCGCCTTCTGTCCACAAAGCGTTGAGGCCGCGCTCGATGCCGAGCTCCGTCTCCGGACCGACATTAGCGGCGAAGCTCTCGCCGTAATTGCCGACCTGCTCGATGATGTTCTTGGCCCACGCATTGTCGAGCCCGAGCTGGGTGCCGAAGTCGCCTTCGCTGCCAAGGAGGCGGGCGACATTCGGATCGGCCGCGCTGGCCATCTCTTCAATGTTCTCGGACGTGATGCCCATCTCTTCGGCGTTGATCATCGCGTAAAGCGTCCACTTGACGATGTCGGCCCACTGATCGTCGCCCTGGCGAACGACCGGACCGAGCGGCTCCTTCGAGATGATCTCCGGCAGAACCATGTGGTCGCCGGGGTTCTCCAGCTTCAGGCGCTGAGCGTAGAGGCCGGAGGCGTCCGTCGTGTAGACGTCGCAGCGGCCCGCGTCATAGGCCGCAACGACCTCGTCCGACTTCTCGAATGCGACGACTTCGTAGTCCATGCCGTTGGAGCGGAAATAGTCCGCGACGTTCAGCTCGGTCGTCGTGCCGGTATTGGTGCAGACGGCCGCGCCTCCAAGGTCGGTTGCGGTCTCGACGCCGAGGTCCTTGCGGACCATGAAGCCCTGGCCATCGTAATAGGTGACGCCCGTGAAATCGAGGCCGAGCGAGTTGTCGCGCGTGGCCGTCCAGGTCGTGTTGCGCGACAGGATGTCGATCTCGCCCGACTGAAGGGCGGTAAAGCGCTCCTTGGCCGACAGCGGCGTGTAGCGCACGGCCGTCGCATCACCGAAGACGGCGGCGGCGACGCCGCGACAGACGTCGACGTCGATGCCCGTCCAGTTGCCCGCGCTATCGGGGTTCGAGAAGCCGGGGAGGCCCTGGCTCACGCCGCATTGGACGTAGCCCTTGGCTTTGACGTCGTCGAGCGTAGCGGCGGAAGCTGAGGAGACCATCGCGATCGCGGCGGTCGCGCCCAGAAGGATTTGTTTGTTCATGTGAGAGCAGTTTCCCTGTTGATTTCGTTAGCGTCTAAACGCTTGATCGCCGCCGGGCTGACTCATTCGAGTTCGTGCCTCGGGACGATCACGGGATCGAATGGGATTTCAACACTGCCGTCAAGAGCGGCATTCCCAAACGTCTGCATATATTTTGACAACCATCACTACCGCGGCGACATGCCGTTGCGGGATCAAGCACTTGGAACACGTTCTTATGGCTTCTACGAAAGACAAAAGTGCTTATGCGCCGGCCACCCGCTCGGTTCTGGCCGGGCGGCGCGTCGATGAGCAGTTCGGATTCGTCAACACGCCGATCTATCGCGGATCGACCGTTCTCTATGAGGATGCCGGTGCCTTTCGCGAACGACGCGCACGTTACCCCTATGGCCGCCGGGGCTCGCCGACGATCGAGGCATTCCAAACGGCGATGAACGAAATGGAGGGCTCGGAAGGCACGATGCTCACCCCGGCCGGCGCGTCGGCCATGTCCGTCGCGATCCTGGCGGCGGTGAAGGCGGGCGATCACCTCCTCATGGTCGACAGCGCATACCAACCGACGCGCAGCTTCTGCGATGGTTTCCTGAAACGGTTCGGAGTGGAGACGGAGTACTACGAGCCGACCGTCGGGGCGGGCATCGAAGCCCTCGTACGCGAGAATACAGGCGCGATCTTCCTCGAATCACCGGGTTCGCTGACGTTCGAGGTGCAGGACGTGCCAGCCATCACGGACGTTGCCCGCCGTCGCGGCATCACGACCCTGATGGACAATACCTGGGCGACGCCGCTCTATTTCCGCCCGTTAGACTACGGCGTCGACATCTCCATGCAGTCCGCGACCAAATACATCGTCGGGCATTCGGATGCCCTTATCGGAACGATCAGCGCCAGCGGAGAAGCCTGGAAAGCCGTTGCCGATACGCATGGCGAGCTTGGGCTGATGGCGGGGCCGGACGATATCTATCTCGCGCTCCGAGGCCTGCGCACCATGCCGCTGAGGCTTGCGGAGCAGGGGCGCGTGGCGCTCTCCATCGCGCATTGGCTGAGCGAGCAGCCGCTGGTCGCGCGCGTCCTCCATCCTGGCCTGGAGAACGATTCCGGCCACCGCCTGTGGAAGCGGGACTTCGAAGGGGCGTCCGGCCTCTTTGGCGTTCTCCTGAGCGAGAGCCTGTCGCGTGACGCTGTCGACGCCTTCATCGATGCACTCGATCTCTTCGGCATCGGCGCATCCTGGGGGGGCTATGAGAGCCTCGTCATTCCGTGCCACCCGAACGCATTCCGCACGGCGAGCCCGCTCAAGGAGCCCGGAACGCTCATCCGCCTCAATATCGGGCTGGAGGACGAGGGCGATCTCGTGGCGGACCTCGCGAATGCGTTCGAACTCGCTCAGCGCGTCACGTCGGGCGACTGAGCGCGGCGTTTGGCGGCCTTCTCGCGAAGGATGAAAACGATGTTGCGGGAGTAGATCGCGAGGCCGGCGCCCTGCCCCGCGATGAAGACCGGATCGCGCCGGTAGATCGCATAGGACAGGAGCACTACGCCTCCCGCG
Source organism: uncultured Alphaproteobacteria bacterium (assembly GCA_963799285.1). Lineage (GTDB taxonomy): Bacteria > Pseudomonadota > Alphaproteobacteria > Rhizobiales > CAWCWK01 > CAWCWK01. Next base: position 1,249,002 of record CAWCWK010000004.1, on the reverse strand, counting down.
ATCGAAAAGATCCAGAACGCTTCGGGCACGATGCTTCGCTTCGCCTTCTCACTGGCAATCCACTGGATGATGAACCGGGCGGAGAACAGCGCTTGGCCGAAGAAGCCGACAATCGTCCAGGGATTGAGGAGTATGGCGGCCCAGGTCATGTCTCGCTCGTCTCGTTGAAGTCGGTCGTGCGGTATCCCACCGTCCGGCCCCGCCTGGTCAGCCACCAAACACCAAGGATATCGGGAATGCCGACGAGCAGGCGGTCGACAACACCGTAGTTCGACGTACCGTGACGGCGTCCACGGTCGATGACATCGACATAGCCTACCCCGTAACCCTCGCGCCGAACCAGCGCGGGGAGGTAGCGATGCAGCCCGTCGAAGAAGGGAAGCATGAGGAAAAGGTCACGCCGGAAGAGCTTGAGGCCGCATGCGGAATCGCGCGTTCCGTCCTGCAGGACGCGGGCGCGGATGCCGTTGGCGGCGCGGGAGGCGAAAGCTTTCTTGCGGCCGTCGCTGCGTTCCACACGCTGACCGGCAACGAGGCCAAGCGCGGCGTTCTGGGTCAGCATGGCCAGCATGTCGGGGATGTGTTTGGGGTCGTTCTGCCCGTCACCGTCGAGCGTACCGATATAGGCAGCCTTCGCGGCCCGAACGCCGGAGCGCAGGGCTGCGCTTTGCCCGAAGCTGCCGGCATGCCGAACGAGCCGCACCGAGGCGCCGGCCTCGATTCGACTCCCGACGACCTCGGCGGTGTCGTCGGTGCTGCCATCGTCGACGACAATGGTTTCATGCGGGACGCCGGCGAGGGCCATGTCGATCTCGTCTATGAGACCGGGCAGGTTCAGCGCCTCGTTTCGAGCGGGAATGACGACGCTGACGGTCGGCTCGTCCGCGCTTAATTGGCTGCTGGTCAAGAAATGGGCTCGCGATAAGTCATGCGCCGCAGCGGCCTTAACAGCGTGCGCGGTGCCTTAAGCGTCCATTGCCCGTGCCTGACGGCAAAAACGAGGCCCCGGTGGTGAAACGCCGATGCGAGTACGTAGGTGAAGCCGAGACCGAGAAGGCCGCCCGCCAGCACGTCGCTCGGATAATGCGCACCCACCACCACCCGGCTGATGGATAGCGCGGCTGCGAACGCCAGAAATCCCGTCCGCGCACGCGGCATGAGGAGCGCAAGCACGGCCGCCAGAGCGAAGGCTGTGGTGGCATGACCGGAGGGAAAGCTGGCATAGGTCGGATCGATCGTGAACGGGAAAGCGACGAACGGGCCCTCGGTTGCCATGGTCTTTGGCCGCCCGCGTCCGAAGACGATCTTGAGAAGGTTTACGGCGATCCCGGAACCCGCGATCGCGGCAAACGCAAACGCGCATAAGCCGATCCACGCCGCCACGATCGCTTTGCGACGGCGCTGTCCCCGGGCGGCGATGGGGATCAAGCCAAGTCCGAGAACGCCGCTGGCGACGAGCATCCAGTCGGACTTGGCAAGGTCGGTGAAGAAGCGGAAGAGGGCGCGAAGGTCCGGATCGCTCTCGCGAGCGATGCGCGACAGGGGCGCATCGAGCAGCGCGAGGCATAGAACGATAGCGAGGAGCCAGAGCGATGCCGCGTTGAAGAGGCGGGCATGGTCGCGGACAGGTCTCCGGCCGATCCGCCGAGCCCGTCCCGCGCCGCGCCGCAGGATGCGCCATCCGTCTTGATAACGGGTCGCAATTGCCCATAGACGACGCCTCACGGTGCGGTCGCGTAAATGTCGAAGGCGAGTTCGTCACCGCCATTGAGATTGATGCCCTCCACGCGGCGGATCGGATATGCCATGTGGAGTACGTCGCGGAAGGCATCGGACTGCCGCCGCTCGACGATGACGACGGCGCACGCCGCATCTCGGAAGGCGACCGCCGCTTCCGCGCCGCGCATGAGTTGCGTCCCAGTTCCGAGGAGGAAGACTGCGCTCGGCTCGCGAAATCCGGCGAGGAGGACGGTTGGCCGCTCGCAGGGGGCTACCGATTCGACGGCGTTCGCCAATGCGGAGCTGATCCAGAGCGGCTTCAGACCAGCCATCCCGAGTGGAAACGTGCCGAGATAGACGAGAAAAGCCACGGCGCATGACGCGAGGACGGATGTCTGTTGAGGCACCGGCCTGAGCCGAATGGCCAGGAATGCAGCGAAGGTCAGGACGAGCGCTCCGGTAAGGACACGCAGACTCGCCAGATAAAATCCCGCCCCTAGAAGAGCGGCTGCAAGCACGACGGGCACAAGAACGAAAAGGCCCTCGGCGAGCCTTCCGAGCCATCGTGGGCGGTCACGATCGGTGCCTTGCAAGAGCGTCATGGTCAGGAGGGCTATCGCAGGAAGGATCGGGAGAATGTAGTGGGGCAGCTTCGTCGGCACGAGTTCGAAGACGATCCACGTCGGGAGCGCCCAGCACAGGGAAAAGAGGACGGCTGGATGGCTCAGCTGCGAGCGGACCTTCGCGAACGCCAGAACCGCGAAGGCGGACAAGGGCCAGAACGTGCCGAGCGACGCGAGGAGATGCACCCCCGGCGGGGCACCATGCGATTCCTGGCCGGAAGCCGCCTTCCCAAGAAGGTCGTCGCCGGCTGACGCGCTATAGAACGCCCAGTCGGTCTGAATGCCGATTGCCAGGTACCAAGGCAGGCAGACGAGAAGGACGAGGGCGAGACCGGGTAGTGGCCGCATATGTCTGGGCCAGCGCCAGTCCCTCGACACGGTGCAGAGCGAGACGGTCGCCAGGCCGGCGACCATCGGAGCGATAGGCCCCTTAACGAGAACGCCGAGCCCCAATGCGAGCCAACTCGCTATCCAGAGGCCTCGCGGTGGGGTCGAGGACGTCCTGCGCCCCACCCAGGCGCAGGCGATGAGGACGTGGAACGCGACGATGGTCGCGAGCAGCACGGCATCCGTCTTTGCCAGCCGCGCTTCGACGTTCGGGAGGATGGCGGCTGCCACAAGGAGGCCGACCAAAAGCGCCCGGCTCCGACCGAGAAAGACCGCCGCGACAACCGTCGACAACATAGCGGAAATGGCGATGCCGATGACCGACGGTATGCGATAGACCCAAATCGGTGCCTCCGCGCCCCGTCCGGACACCTTTGCCGCGGCAGCCTGCAGCCAATAGATGCCGACGGGCTTCTTGTGACGCGCTTCGTCTTGCAGACGGATGTCGATATAATTGCCCGTCTCCATCATCTGCTTGGTCGCCTGCGCGAAGCGCGCCTCGTCGCGGTCGATGGGCGGGATCGACATCAGCCCGGGCAGGCTCATCGCGACCGACACTAAGCCGACGAGCAGCGCGACGCGCAGCAGCGTCCCCCGCGCGGCCCAGTCGGCCAGTCCGGCCTCCCATCTCTCGAATGTCTGTCTGAGCGACACGCCTTGACGTCTCCCGGCTGACGGCGCGACACACAGGCCGGCAAAAGGTGGCCGACCGATGACAGACGCTTTAGATCATATCGCGACGGCCCCCGGGCGTCGTGCAAGCCCGCGATGGCGGCTCAGGGCCGGAACCGAGAGGACGCACCAGAGCCTCGACGATCGGCTGGGCGCGCTGCCGATAGAGTCGCTCGAGGGCTACGCTGCGTTTCTCAATATCGTGGCGCACCCGACGCTCGCCCTCGAGGAGGCCCTCGACAGAGGCGGCGCCGGCGCGCTGCTGCCTGACTGGGAAAGGCGGCGCCGCAGCGCTGCCATTCTGGCGGACCTCGAGGCGCTGGGCGATGTGCCCCCTCCTGCGGTTGCCAGCGTTCCTCTCCACTCCAGGGCGCAGGCCTGGGGGGTGCTCTACGTCTTGGAGGGCGCACGGCTCGGCGGCCAGATCCTTCTCCGGCGGGTCCGGGCAAGCCGCGATCCGGCCGTGCGGCGCGCCACGGCTTACCTTTCCCATGGCGCCGATCAACGATTTTGGCCGCAATTCCTTGTAGCGCTCGACGCCGCGAGCGCGCCGGAAGCGGCTATGGCGGAGGGCGCCAACGCGGCGTTCGCTCTCTTCCACCAATCCGCGGATCGCGTATTGGGCAAAGAGGAATGGCGATCCCGGCAGGGCTCGAACCTGCAACCTGCGGATTAGAAGTCCGCTGCTCTATCCAGTTGAGCTACGGGACCGGGTGGCCGATCAATGCGACCAGGGCTCGCGCTTGTCGAACCGAAAATTGTCGGAATAGCTCACCGTCCGAATCCGTTTTTCCTTCGGCTCGAAGACCTTGTGCGGAATGGCATTGCGCTCGGCATAGGCGACGGCTTCCTCTCGCGTGGCGAAGAAGAGGCGCAACTGCTGCTTCATGTCGGTGCTGCTGGTCCAGCCCATCAGCGGCTCGACGACGCGCGGCCGCTCGGGGTCGAAGTCGAGAACCCAACGGTTCGCCTTCGCGTAGCCAGATTGGGTGGCGGTACGAGCGGGCTTGTAGATGCGGGCGACCACGGGCGTCTCCGAGAACTCAACAGGGCGGATGGTCGGGGCAGCAAGATTCGAACTTGCGGCCCCCGGCTCCCAAAGCCGGTGCTCTACCAGGCTGAGCTATGCCCCGAGTCCGCCTGCGCACGCATACACCGCCGCCCGCCCGACGGGCAAGGTGCTCAGTTGTCGAAGGCCGGGTGCTCGACCCTGTCGCCGACCGCGATGTCGAGACCATCCGCGATTCCGGCATTCACCTCCAGCACGGCCATAGCGGGCACGCGGCTGGAGATTGTCGTCTCGTCGAACGGAACAGCATCTTCGTGGATCGAGACGATCTCGCCGTCCGCGCCGACGAAAATCATATCGAGCGGCAAGATGGTGTTCCGCATCCACATCGTCCGCACGGCCTCGCCGTCATAAACGAAGAGCATGCCATGATCGTCGGCCATGGCGCGGCGGAACATCAGACCGGTACGCTTCTCTTCCGGCGTGACGGCCATCTCGACCGCCAGTTCGTGGCGCGCGTCGCCGGAGACGATGACGAGCGCTTCGCGATCCTGAGCAAGCGCACCCGATGCCGCGACCCAGAGGGACGCGGCGAGCGCGAGCACCCTGCTCAATGTGAGGCCGGCGCGTCGTCGCCCTCGACGCGGACCTCGGCGGCCATCAAGCCATTGGCGCCCTGCCCGTAGCGGACCTTGACGGTCTCGCCCGGCCGCAACTCGGCGATGCCATACTGACGCAGCGTTTCCATGTGGACGAAGATGTCTGGCGAATCTTCCGTCTCGGACACGAAGCCGTAGCCCTTCACGCGATTGAACCACTTGACCGTCACGTCGACGAGCGGGCTGTGCGCCTCGACCTGCACATGGGTGCGGGCGGGTGTGCGCTGCGAGGGGTGAATGGCGGTCGTCGCGTCCATGCTGATGATACGCAGCGCCTGCAGACCCTTGGGGCGCCGCAGGACCTCGCAAACGATGCGGGCGCCCTCGTGCGCGGTCTGATATCCATCGCGGCGCAGACAGGTGACGTGGAGAAGGACGTCGCGCATGTCGTCATCGGGCACGATGAAACCGTACCCCTTCGAGACGTCGAACCACTTGATCGCCCCCGCGACCTCGATGACCTCTTCGTCGGGACCGACGGAGAACTCGTTCGCCTCAACGTCCTTGGTCGACGACAGCTCGATCTGCAAGTCACTCATTACCCGATACCCACCACTACCCTACTGACGCTAGGATTGCCGAGGGTTGTGTAGGACGCAATGACCGAGAGGACACACTCTTCAAACTTTACTAACGCTGATGCTGGTCGCTCCGGACGGGCGATCCAATTAATGTGATCGAAGAGACCCCCGCGTTTGAACGAAAGACCGAAAGGCCCAGCCATGCGCTATCTGCATACGATGATCCGCGTCCGCGATATCGAGGAGTCGCTTGACTTCTGGTGTACCAAAATGGGGCTTTTGGAGGTTCGGCGCAGCGAGAGCGAAAGCGGCCGATTCACGCTCATCTTCCTCGCTGCGCCGGAGGATGAGGAGGCCGGGCGCGCCCGCAAGGCGCCGCTGCTCGAGCTGACTTACAACTGGCCGGACGAAGACGGGAAGACCGAAGAGTATGATGGAGGACGCAATTTCGGCCATCTTGCCTACGTCGTCGACGACATCTACGCCACGTGCCAAGCGCTGATGGACGCCGGCGTCACCATCAACCGCCCGCCGCGCGACGGCCACATGGCCTTCGTGAAGAGCCCCGACGGCATCTCCATCGAACTTCTTCAGAAAGACGGTTCCAAACCGAAGCAGGAGCCCTGGGCTTCGATGGAGAATACGGGAAGCTGGTAACCCGACGCGTACCGACCGAGCGAAGCGGGTGGCGAGACCAGCTCGCCGACCGCGCTTGGGATTGGCCGACAGCCGCTCGCAAGAGAAATGGTACGCCCTACGGGAATCGAACCCGTCTCTCAACCTTGAAAGGGTTGTGTCCTAACCGATAGACGAAGGGCGCCTGGAGTCGCCGAAGCGGCGACGTGGTCGGCTGTATAAGAGAGCCGGCGCGTGGGGGCAAGATGGCTTTCCCACGTGCCTTCCGCATCAGGCCGGGTCAGCTTGCTCCTCGGGGTCCTCGGGCTCCTCCGACAGCCGCTCGACGCTGACGACCTGTTCACTGTCGGCCGTGTTGAAGATCGTCACGCCCTGCGTCGTGCGGCCAGCGATCCGGATATCGGATACGGTCGTGCGGATCAGCTTGCCGCCATTCGTCACGAGCATGATCTGATCGCTGTCCTCGACCGGGAAGCTCGCGACCACGTCGCCATTTCGCTTCGTCGTCGCCATACCGACGATCCCCTTGCCGCCACGCCCGGCGACCCGGTACTCGTGGCTGGACGAGCGTTTGCCGTAGCCGTTCTCGGACAGGGTCAGTATGAACTGCTCCGCCGCGCCAAGTTCCGCGTAGCGCTCCTGCGAGAGGTCGGCGGCTTCCTCCGCCTCGTCCACGTCGGATACCGGCTCCTCGACCTCATCGCCCAAAGCGCGACGCAGCATCGCGGCCCGCTTGAGATAGGCGAGACGTTCCGCCGGGGACGCGTCGATATGGCGAAGGATGCTGAGGGCGATGACGCTGTCCCCGCGGCCGAGGCGAATGCCGCGAACGCCCGTCGAGCCGCGCCCCTTGAAGACGCGCACGTCTTCGACCGGGAAGCGGATCGCCTGCCCCTTCGCGGTGTTCAGCAGCACGTCGTCTCCGGCGCGGCAGATTTGCACGCCGATGATCGAATCGCCGCTCTCTTCGAGCTTCATCGCGATCTTGCCGTTGCGGTTCACCTGGACGAAATCGCCGAGTTCGTTCCGCCGCACCGTGCCGTCGCGGGTAGCGAACATCAGGTGCATCTGATGCTGCTCCGCGCGGTCCTCGGGCAGCGGCAGGATCGTCGTGATCCGCTCTTCCTGCTCCAGCGGCAGCAGGTTCACCATCGCCTTGCCGCGCGAGTTCGGCCCACCGATCGGCAGGCGCCACACCTTCATCTTGTAGACCATGCCGCGCGACGAGAAGAACAGCACCTCGGCATGGGTGGAGGCCACGAAGAGGCGGGTGACGAAGTCCTCGTCCCGCGTCTGCATGCCGGACCGGCCCTTGCCGCCACGTCGCTGCGCCCGATAGGTGTCGAGCGGTACGCGCTTCACGTAACCCGTATGGGACACGGTCACGACCATGTCCTCTCGCGCGATGAGATCCTCGTCCTCGAAGTCGCCGAGCGATTCGGTAATCTCACTGCGCCGCGGCGTCGCGAACTCGTCGCGCACGGCCTCGAGCTCATCCTTGATGATGGCTTGTACGCGGGCGCGGCTGGACAGGATGTCGAGATAGTCCGCGATGCGACCGCCAAGCGTCTTCAATTCGTCGCCGACCTCGTCGCGGCCGAGGGCCGTGAGGCGCTGGAGACGCAAGTCGAGGATCGCTCTAGCCTGGGCTTCTGAGAGACGCAGCCGGTTGTCTTCCGTCATCCGATGGCGCGGATCGTCGATAAGCTGGACGAGGGGCACCATGTCGCCGGCCGGCCAATCCTTCGCCATCAGCGCCTCGCGCGCCGCCGCCGCATCCGGCGCCGAGCGGATGAGCGCGATGACCTCGTCGATATTCGCCACCGCGATCGCAAGGCCGACAAGGACGTGAGCGCGATCGCGAGCGCGATTCAGGAGGTGCTTGGTCCGCCGCGTGATGACCGTGCCGCGGAAGGCGATGAACGCGGTCAGGATGTCCTTCAGCGCCATCAGTTCGGGCCGGCCGCCATTGAGCGCGACCATATTGCAGCCGAAGCTCGTCTGCAGCGTCGTGAAACGGTAGAGCTGGTTCAGAACCACGTCCGCGACGGCATCGCGCTTCAACTCGACGACGACGCGCATGCCGTGCCGGTCCGACTCGTCGCGCACATCGGAAATGCCCTCGACGCGCTTGTCCTTCACCAGCTCGGCGATCTTCTCGATCATCGTCGCCTTGTTGACCTGATACGGAATTTCGGTGACGACGAGCGCGTGGCGGTCCTTCCGAACCTCCTCCACATTCACCACGCCCCGCATGAGCACCGAGCCACGCCCCGTGCGGTAGGCCGAGTGGATGCCGGAACGCCCCAGAATGATGCCGCCGGTCGGGAAGTCTGGCCCCGGCACGATCTCGATCAGCTCCTCCACATCCATATCCGGGCGCTCCAGCAGCGCGATCGTCGCGTTGCAGACCTCGCCGAGATTGTGCGGTGGGATGTTCGTCGCCATGCCGACGGCAATGCCGCCCGCGCCGTTGACGAGGATGTTCGGGAAGACGGCCGGGAGTACGCTCGGCTCGCGCTCCGAGTTGTCGTAGTTGTCCTGGAAATCGACCGTATCCTTGTCGAGATCGTCAAGAAGCGCGGTCGCGACCTTGGCCTGGCGAATCTCGGTATAGCGCATCGCCGCCGGCGGATCGCCGTCGACGGAGCCGAAATTCCCCTGGCCGTCCATCAGCGGCAGGCGCATTGAAAATTCCTGCGCCATCCTGACCAGCGCATCGTAGATCGACTGGTCGCCGTGTGGATGGTACTTACCAATGACGTCACCGACGACACGGGCCGACTTCCGGTACGGTTTGTTCCAGTCGTAGCCGTTCTCGTACATCGAATAGAGAATGCGGCGATGCACGGGCTTCAAGCCGTCGCGCACATCGGGCAGCGCGCGGCTAACGATCACGCTCATCGCGTAGTCGAGATAGCTGCGCTTCATCTCTTCGGAAATCGAGATCGGCCGGATGTCCGACCCGCTCGGCGGGGCGGCGGGCGGGGTGGTCGTCTTATCGTCGCTCAAGGGAATCTCTACCGTATCGTGTTCCCCGATATATAGGATTTTACGGCGGAAATGCCAAACGGCGAGGGGGGTTCCGGCCGCACGACGAACGGCCTATGCACCACCGACACACCCTCAAGCGCGGATTGGGCCCTTGCCATGGACCTGGGCATAGACATGGACAGCGCGATCCGCGCCCTCGTCACCCTCCTCGTGACGCTCGACCCGCTAGGGCTCGCCCCGATCTTCGGTGCGTTGACGGGCGGGATGACGCCGGCTCTCCGCCGATCTGTCGCGGTCAAGGCGGCGCTCATCGCCACCGTCATCCTTTTCGCCTTCGCAGCGTTCGGGGACGAGCTGCTCGATGTACTTGGGATCGAATTGGCTGCGTTTCGAGTCGCGGGCGGTTTGCTGCTCTTCCTCATCGCCCTCGAGATGGTGATGGAGAAGCGCGAGCAACGAAAGGCCGATACTGCCGAGACGGCGATCTCTCAGGATCAGGCGACGAACATCGCGGCGTTCCCCCTCGCCTTCCCTCTCCTCGCCGGCCCGGGAGCCATAACGGCCGTGATCCTCCTCAGCGGACGCGCCACGACCGTGGCCGATCACGTCACCGTCTACGCGGTGACCGTCATCGGACTCCTCGCATGTCTCACGACGTTCTTGCTCTACGGCTATGTCGATCGCTTCATAGGAGCGACAGGCCGTGCCGTAATCACGCGACTCCTCGGCCTCCTCCTCGCAGCGCTGGCGGTGCAATATGTGGTCGACGGTGCGCTCGCCCTCATCAGAGGCGCTTGAGCGGTTTGCGCGATCGTCTAAAAGCGCAGTTCTTCAACCGGGACATCCGAGCATGACCTCCAGCCTTCGAACTCGCACCCGCCTCGTACACGAGGGAACGCCGCGCACCGGCTTCAACGAGACGTCCGAGGCGATGATCATGACGTCGGGCTTCGTCTACGACAGTGCCGAGCAGGCAGAGGGTCGGTTCATCGGCGAGAACGAAGGCTATATCTACTCGCGCTTCTCGAACCCGACAGTCGAGTCGTTCGAGCGGCGCATGGCGGTTCTCGAGGGGTCGGAAACGGCGCGCGGCACATCGACCGGCATGGCCGCGATCTCCTCTGCCATGCTCGCCTATCTCAGCGCCGGCGACCATATCGTCGCGTCCCGCGCGCTCTTCGGTTCCTGCCGCTATATCGTCGAGGAGCTGATGCCGCGCTTCGGCATCGCGTCGACGCTGGTCGACGGCCGCGACCCCAAGGCCTGGGAAGCCGCCATTCGACCGAACACGAAGGCGTTCTTCCTCGAATCTCCGACCAACCCTCAGTTGGAGATTGTAGACGTGCGCAACGTGGCTGGGCTCGCCAAGGCGCATGATGCTCTCGTCTTCGTCGACAACGTGTTCGCCTCGCCCATGCTGCAGAAGCCTCTGGAGCTCGGCGCCGACGTCGTGATGTATTCCGCCACGAAGCATATCGACGGCCAGGGTCGCTGCCTCGGCGGCATCATCTGCTGCAGCCAGGCCTTCCACGACGATTACCTCGACCTTTACCTCAAGCACACCGGCCCGGCGCTCAGCCCGTTCAATGCGTGGGTGATGTTGAAGAGCCTCGAGACGTTGCCGTTGCGGGTCGACGCGATGTGCAGAAACGCGCGGTTCGTGACCGACGTCCTGGCCGAGGAGGCCAAGGTCGAACGGGTCCTCTACCCGTCACACCCTTCCCATCCGCAGCACAATCTCGCGATGAGCCAGATGTCGGACGGCGGTACCGTCGTCGCCTTCGACGTCGGCTCCAAGTCGCGCGCCTTCGATCTCCTGAACGGTCTGGAGCTCATCAAGATTTCGAACAATCTCGGCGACTCGAAAAGCCTCATCACCCATCCCGCCACGACAACGCATCAACGCCTGTCCGACGAGGCGAAGGAGGAGTTGGCAATCACACCGGGTCTATTGCGGCTCTCTATCGGTCTGGAAGATGCTCGGGACATCGCACACGACCTGACACGGGCTCTGGCGCAGGCGGCGTGAGACCAGACTCGACCGGCACGCCGCAGGCATAGGCCTTCCGGATCTTCACGACGAACTCCTGCCCGCCGAAGCCGTGAACACTGTCATGCGCGCGAACGGTGATTTCCCCGCCGATACCTTCGGGGATGCGCACGCCGCCGATGGAACGCGTGAAGGGCTGCTCATCAACGTGTGGATGCGTCAGCTCGCGGATCGCCAGCACGGTACCGTCCAACGCGACGATCTCGAACCGGTCCGCATAGTGGTCCCAGCCCTCGTCGGCGTGCTGGATCGTCACCGCGAACGCCAAGCGCTCGCCCGTCCGTTCGAAAGACACCCGTATTACGTCGGCCTGTCCTGCTAGGGCCGCCTCGGCGGCGCCGAGCGTGAAAGCGACAGCGCACAAGGTCACGCGCCATGGAAACATCATACCGATCCTCGCACCAATCTTCTCGTCACCGAAGCGACGGGTCCGCGACGACTAGTTCGAGGCGACGAGCCGAGGAAGACGAGCCCATTCTCGCCCCCGCCCCCGCCCAGCGCCGAAGCAGCGCTTCGAGCGAGCCCTAGAACGGAATGTCGTCTTCCAACTCGTCGCGGAACGTGTCCCGCGACGACGACGCTCCGCCAGAGCGACCACTACCGCCGCCGCCGTAACCTTCGTTAAAGCCGCCGGAACCGCTCGATCCGCCGCCGCCGTAATCGCCGTCGCCCCCGCCGCCGGAGCGGCCGTCGAGCATCGTCATCACCGCGCGGGGGCCCTGTAGGACGACCTCGGTCGAGTACCGGTCGTTACCGTCCTTGTCCTGCCATTTCCGCGTCTGCAGCGCGCCCTCGACGTAGATCTTGGAGCCCTTGCGCAGGTATTGCTCGGCGACCTTGGTCAGACCGTCGCCGAAGATGACGATGGAATGCCACTCGGTCTTCTCCTTACGCTCCCCGCTATTGCGGTCCTTCCAGGTCTCGGACGTGGCTATGCGAAGGTTGACGATCGAACGACCATCCTGCGTGTGCCGCACTTCGGGATCACGGCCGAGATTGCCGACCAGAATGACCTTGTTGACGCTACCTGCCATGATCCACTCACCATTCCCTGCTTCGAAAATCTCGCGCGAGCCTATAGACGCAGTCCGGGGCGTGACGACCCCCGCAGTCGCCAGCCTTGCCCGACGCGCTGCGCTGTCCACATCTAGATAGCCGCGCGCTGACAAGGCTGCGTTTACAAGCACATTCGTTCTACATATGTTCTAGACGATTCTCAAGTCGAAAGGCCCGAAGCATGGCGAAACGCGCGAGCAGGACCACGGCCGCCGCCAAAGCGCCGAAGGTCGCGAAACCTCGCGTCGCCAAACCGACGAACGCCGCGGCGAGGTCCGCTCGCAAGCCTTCCGTCGGTCTGAAGGACAAGCGACTCCTGTCGATCCGCGGCGCCCGCGAGCACAACCTCAAGAACGTCGATATCGACCTGCCGCGCGACAGTCTGGTCGTCGTCACGGGCTTGTCTGGATCGGGCAAGTCGTCGCTCGCGTTCGACACGATCTACGCCGAAGGCCAGCGCCGCTACGTGGAGTCGTTGTCGGCCTATGCCCGGCAGTTCCTGGAGATGATGCAGAAGCCCGACGTCGATCAGATCGATGGCCTGTCGCCGGCGATCTCGATCGAGCAGAAGACCACGAGCCGCAACCCCCGCTCGACCGTTGGCACCGTCACCGAGATTTACGACTACATGCGCCTTCTCTGGGCGCGGATCGGCATACCCTATTCACCCGCGACCGGCCTGCCGATCGAGAGTCAAAGCGTCAGCCAGATGGTCGACCGGGTGTTGGCTATGAAGGCGGGCACGCGACTCTATCTCCTTGCTCCTGTCGTGCGCGACCGGAAGGGCGAGTTTCGGAAGGAGATGGCAGAGTACCTGAAGCGCGGCTTTCAGCGCGTGAAGGTCAATGGCGAGTTCCACGAGATCCAGGACGCGCCGAAGCTCGACAAGAAGTTCAAGCATACGATCGACGTAGTTGTCGATCGCATCGTCGTCGGCGACGACATTGCCGGGCGGCTGGCGGACAGCTTCGAGACCGCGCTGAACCTAGCGGACGGGATCGCGATAGCCGAGGTGGCCGCTCGCACCGACGAGGCCGGGCAGCCGGAGCGCGTCGTTTTCTCTCAGCGCTTCGCTTGTCCTGTTTCCGGCTTCACGATCTCCGAAATCGAGCCGCGCCTCTTCTCCTTCAACAACCCGGCTGGCGCCTGCCCGACCTGCGATGGCCTGGGGTCCGAAAAGAAGATCGACCCGTTATTGATCGTGCCCGACGGCAATCTCAAGCTGCGCGGCGGCGCCATCGTGCCGTGGTCGAAGACGTCGTCGCCCTACTACACCCAGACGCTCGAGGCGCTAGCCAAGGAATACGGCTTCGATCTCGGCCAGCGCTGGGACGAGCTCGACGAGGCGCAACGCGACGTCATTCTCTACGGTACCGGCCGCAAGGCCATCACCTTTACCTACGATGACGGATTGCGGTCCTACAAGACGAAGAAGAGTTTCGAGGGCGTCATCCCGAACATGGAGCGACGTTGGCGCGAGACGGAGAGCGCCTGGGTTCGTGAGGAAATCGAGAAGTATCACGGTACCACGCCCTGCAAGAGCTGCGGCGGAGCTCGCCTTAAGCCCGAGGCGCTGGCCGTCAAGGTCGATCGGACAACGATCTCGAGCGTCAGCGGCTTGTCGATCAAGGACGCGGCCTTATGGTTCGATGATCTTCGCGAGAAGCTCGAGGGTAACCAGGCCGAGATCGCTAGCCGCATACTCAAGGAGATCACCGACAGGCTCGGTTTTCTCAATAATGTCGGTCTCGACTACCTCGACCTCTCGCGCGCGTCGGGCACCCTGTCCGGAGGCGAGAGCCAGCGCATCCGCCTTGCCTCACAGATAGGCTCAGGGCTTTCCGGCGTCCTCTACGTTCTCGACGAGCCGAGCATTGGCCTCCATCAGCGCGACAACGAGCGGCTCTTGGAAACGCTAAAGCGCCTGCGGGATCTCGGCAACTCGGTGATCGTCGTCGAACACGACGAGGACTCGATGTGGGCGGCCGACTACCTCGTCGACATAGGGCCGGGTGCCGGCGTGCACGGCGGTACGATCGTCAGCGAAGGCCTGCCGGCCGAGGTCGCGAACGATCCCGACAGCATAACCGGCGACTACTTGTCCGGCCGCCGCGCGGTGCCGGTTCCGGACACGCGCCGCCCGGTGAAGAAGGCGTCGAAGATCAAGGTCGTCGGGGCTCGCTCGAACAATTTGAAGGACGTGACCGCCGAACTGCCCTTGGGCACCTTCACCTGCGTAACGGGCGTTTCGGGCGGCGGAAAGTCGACCTTCCTGATCGACACGCTCTATCAGGCGGCCGCGCGAAAGCTCAATGGTGCCCGCGCCATTCCCGCCGCGCACGATCGGATCGAGGGTTTGGAGAAGCTCGACAAGGTCATCGATATCGATCAGTCGCCGATTGGCCGGACCCCGCGCTCGAACCCCGCCACCTATGTCGGCGCCTTCACGCCCATCCGCGAGTGGTTCTCGCAATTGCCGGAATCGAAGGTACGCGGCTATGGCCCCGGGCGTTTCTCGTTCAACGTGAAGGGCGGGCGCTGCGAGACGTGTCAGGGCGACGGCGTCATCAAGATCGAGATGCATTTCCTCGCCGATGTCTACGTCACCTGCGATACCTGTAAGGGCCAGCGCTACAACCGCGAAACGCTCGAGGTTCTGCACAAGGGAAAGTCAGTAGCGGACGTTCTCGACATGACGATCGAAGAGGCCAACACGTTCTTCGAGGCCATCC
Organism: uncultured Alphaproteobacteria bacterium; assembly: GCA_963799285.1. GTDB lineage: Bacteria > Pseudomonadota > Alphaproteobacteria > Rhizobiales > CAWCWK01 > CAWCWK01. The sequence goes on along the minus strand of CAWCWK010000004.1, from coordinate 1,233,944 downwards.
CCAGCATTCGCAACAAGCTCTCCACGCTTTGTGATGTCGGCCTGTCTTACGTAAAGGTCGGCCAGCAGGCGACGACCCTGTCGGGCGGCGAGGCACAGCGCGTCAAGTTGGCCAAGGAACTCTCGCGCCGTTCGACCGGCCAGACGCTCTACATTCTCGACGAGCCGACGACCGGGCTTCACTTCCACGATGTCGCCAAGCTGCTCGACGTGCTGCACAAGCTCGTCGATCAAGGCAACACAGTCGCCGTGATCGAGCACAATTTGGAGGTTATCAAGACGGCAGACTGGGTCATCGACCTCGGACCCGAGGGCGGAGATGGCGGCGGGGAAGTCGTCGGTGTGGGTCTGCCGGAGGATATCGCAGCCAATCCGCGAAGCTATACCGGGCGATTCCTGAAGGAGCTACTGGAACGGAGGCCCCAGGCCCCGCGTGCCGTCGCGGCGGAGTAGGTCTGGTTCACGCTTGCTAAGCGCTCGGCGCCTTGGTCAGCCTGTCCGTTCGGTCGCCCAGCATCGGAACGAGCTCCACCAGAAGCATCGCGGTGAAGATGAGCGCGCAGCCGACAAGGCCAAGTGCGCCCATCCGGTCGTTCATGAAGATCGCGCCGAAGAGCGCCGCGAAGAGCGCTTCCGAGGAGAGAAAGATCGCGGCCTGTGGCGCGGTGGTGTACCGCTGCGCGATGATCTGCAAGGTGAAGGCCAACGACGACGCGACGACGGCCGTGTAGACGATCTCCCGCCAGGCCGCTACGAGGGGCGCAAGCCCGACATCCTCGAGAAGTACAGCTGCGACGAGCGCGATCGAGCCGGCGACCGCCATTTGCGTGAGCGACAGGAGGAAGGGGCGCCCGCTGTCGTTCACGAAGCGGCCGATGAGAACGATCTGGAGCGCCCATAGGCCTGCGCTGACGATCGTGAGGCCGTCTCCTGCCGTGAGCGCCCCCAACTCACCTCCGCCGAGGAGGAAGATGCCGGCGATCGAGAGCCCCATGGCGGGCCAAACGACGCGGTGGGGCCACTGCCGGAAGAGCGCGATGGCGACGAAGGGGGCGAAGACGACGTAGAGCCCGGTGAGGAAGCCGGAATTCGTGACCGTCGTCGTCAGCAGCCCGACCTGCTGCGTTGCCATCGCGAGAAAGAGAACGGCGCCGATCATCGCGAAGGTGCGCCAGTCGGACCGCGTCGGCGCAGATCCCTTTCGCCCCTGCTCCCAGATCGCGAAGGGGAGAAGCACGGCGGCCGCCAGGAGAAACCGCGCGGCGACGAAAAACATCGGACCGATCGACGACATGGCCGTCGATTGCGCGATGAACGCCATGCCCCAGACCGCCCCCGCGACGAGCAGGAGCAGGTTTGCCGCCGGCCTCGTCACGGCTCAGTCCGCCGCGTGGCCGAACGGCGCCCCGCCCGAGGATGCGCCGCGACCCACGCCGCCATCCAACCGGACGCTTCCGCCCGCGTCGACAGTCGTGCTCTGACACGCGGCGAGAGCGAGGCAGGCGAATATCGTCAGGCAGCGGAAAAGGCGCATTTCGATCCGTGAGGCGACGGTGTCAGGCCGCCTTCTTAACCTTCTTTATGAGCTTGTCGACCAACGGCGCGACGATGAACGTGATGAGCGGCACGGTGAGAATGGTCGAAATGAAAGTCTCCACAAGGGTCGGCGCGTTCAAGTCGCTCGTGAGATAGGACAGACCGGTCACCGTCGGATAGACGGCCAGCCAGATGCCGACCATCATGAAGACCCGCTCCTTGGAGAACGCTTCCTTGGCCGTCATTCGGGCAGTTCCCCACGACCGGGCGAGATGGCGACGGTCTCATCGGATTAGATAAAGATCGTCGGCTATTCCGCGGCGATCGGCAGCGGTTCGGGTCGCGGGTTGCGCGAGAAGTCGTCTATTCGGCGCTCGATCTCATACCGAAAATGGCGAATGAGGCCTTGGACCGGCCAGGCAGCTGCGTCGCCGAGCGCGCAGATCGTGTGTCCTTCGACCTGATATGTGACTTCGAGAAGCATGTCGATCTCGCGCTTGTCGGCTTCGCCCTTCGCCATGCGCTGGAGAACGCGCCACATCCAGCCCGTGCCTTCTCGGCAGGGCGTGCACTGGCCGCAACTCTCGTGCTTGTAGAAATAGGAGATGCGGGCGATGGCGCGGACGATGTCAGTCGATTTGTCCATCACGATCACGGCGGCGGTGCCGAGACCGGATTTTAGATTCCGAAGCGTATCGAAATCCATCTTGAGGTCGTCGCACTGGTAGGCGGGCAGGACCGGCACCGACGAGCCGCCCGGAATGACAGCAAGGAGGTTGTCCCACCCGCCGCGCACGCCGCCGCAATGCTTCTCGACGAGGTCACGGAAGGTGATCCCCATCTCCTCCTCGACCGTGCAGGGCTTCTCGACATGCCCCGAAATGCAAAAGAGCTTGGTGCCAGTGTTGTTGGGCGTGCCCAGCCCGGAGAACCACGCCGCGCCGCGACGGAGGATCGTGGGCGCAACGGCGATCGATTCGACGTTGTTGACGGTCGTGGGGCAACCGTAGAGGCCCATGTTCGCCGGGAAGGGCGGCTTCAGCCGAGGCATCCCCTTCTTGCCTTCGAGCGATTCGAGCAAGGCCGTCTCTTCGCCGCAGATATAGGCGCCGGCGCCGTGTGACACGTAGACGTGCATTGGCCAGCCGTGCACATTGTCGTCGCCGAGGAGGTTCGCCTCGTAGCACTCGTCGATCGCGCGCTGCAGGGCTTCGCGCTCGCGGATATATTCGCCGCGAACATAGATGTAGCAGGCGTGCGCGCGCATCGCGAAGCTGGCGATCAGGCAGCCTTCGATGAAGATATGCGGGTCATGCCGCATGATCTCCCGATCCTTGCAGGTGCCAGGCTCCGACTCGTCGGCATTGACGACGAGGTAATGGGGTCGCTCGGCAACTTCCTTGGGCATGAAGGACCACTTGAGGCCCGTGGGAAAGCCGGCCCCTCCGCGACCGCGAAGGCCCGAGTTCTTCATCTCCTCGATGATCCAGTCGCGGCCCTTCTCGATCAGGCCTTTCGTGCCGTCCCAAGCACCGCGCCGGCGTGCGCCGGCGAGGCCGACGTCGCGCTGGCCGTAGAGATTGGTGAAGATGCGGTCTTCGTCGCGGAGCATGGCCCGTTCCTTGTCGCTCGCTTGGCGAGGCTTCATTTGGCTGCGCAGCGCGCCGATCAGTCCTTCAGCCCATCGGGTGTCTGACCGGTTTCGCCGTCGTCATAGCGTTTGGAAAAGTCGGTGGTATCGCCCGCCGACAGGGTTTTCGCCTGTCCGACCCAATCGTCGCGCGAGATCCTGCCATTGAAGCCGTCGAGGTGGTCGTCGACCCATTGGACGTTTTCGTCCGTCCATGTGGCAAGCTGGCCGAAATGGAAGAAGCCGAGCAGGTTCAGCAGGCCTTCGAGCTTCGGCCCAATGCCGGAAATGCGCTTGAGGTCGTCCGCCTCTCCACGCGCAGCTTCGAGCACGAGCGGCGCGCGTTCGTCGGTGCGCGCCGCTGCGCGCAGGGCCTTGGCTTCCTCCGCCGTCGTCTTCGATCCGAGCTTCACGGTGGCGGTTGGCGTATCGTCCTCGATCGTCTCTGCAGACGCATCGGCTTTGACAGGATTTGTAACTTGCTCGGCCTTGGCTGCTGCCCCCAACGAGGGATTGGCCGGGTCCGTAGCCGCTGCCGTGTCCTGGCGAACGTCGTCGGCGGCGGACATGACGCTGCCGGCCGGCGTCTCCTTGGGCAACGCACCGTCGTCATCGTTGACGCCCACGGTCGCATCGGCGCCGGAGCGCGGCCCGTCGCCGGCCTGGGGCGGTGTGGTCTGTCGGGACCCCTTGGGGGAGATAGGCGCGCTCGCTCGCTCGGTTCCTCCCGAGCCCGACATGGCCTCTTGTCCTATACGAACGCTCTTGCCGGGGTCCGGGCGGCGGGCGTCGGCGCGGCGCTCGGCGTCGGCATCACCCGTCGTCGCGCCTGGAGCGCCGCCGCCGACCGGGGCGTTCTCGGACTTCGCGAAGGTGCTCGATTCGACGCTGCTTTTCTCGCGGGCCACCGCATCGCCGGACCGGTCCTCGCCCTGCGGCGTCCTCGCGACCACGTCCGATGCCGCGGTGTCGGCCGGATCAAGGGCCTGCGTACCGTCGCGGCGCTCCTTGATCTCGTCGGCGACCTCTCCCGACGCGCTGTCGACCTCCGCTTCCAGACGCTCGTCGGCGGCCTTCGGCTGCCCTTTCGGGACGGCCTCCGTGGCCGGATCGACCGGGCCTTCCTCATGCGGTGGGGTGCGAGTGATAGCCGCTTCGTCGGTCAGCGTCGTCGCGCCGCCGAGCGGATAGGACGTGGTGCGGTCGCTTTGCGGGCCGGGGCTTACGTCCTCGCCGTCCCGCAGCCTTAGAAGCAGCGCCTCGAAGCCGTCCGGGGTCAAGTCCTCGTAATAGTCCTTGTTGATCTGCACCATCGGCGCGTTCACGCAGGCGCCGAGGCACTCGACCTCCAGCCAGGACAACATGCCATCGTCCGACACCGTGCTCTCCGGCCCGATCACGCGCTTGCAGACCTCGCGGATCTCGTCCGATCCGCGCAGCATGCAGGGCGTCGTGCCGCAGAGCTGGACGAAGTGCTTTCCCACTGGGGAGAGATTGAACATGGTGTAGAAAGTCGCGACTTCGAGCGCGCGGATATAAGGCATGCCCAGCATGTCCGCGACGTAGCGGATCGCCGGCTCGGGCAGCCAGCCGTCATGCTGCTCCTGCGCCCGCCATAGAAGCGGGATGACCGCCGATTGCTGGCGGCCCTCGGGAAACTTGCCGATCTGACCCTTGGCCCATTCCTCGTTGTCGTTGGAGAAGGCGAAGGTTTCGGGTTGCTCGGCGGCGAGGCGGCGGACGGCCATGCGTATCTTCCTAAATCTTCGTTCCGCCTAGCGGTCGATCTCACCGAACACGACGTCCAGCGTTCCGATGATGGCGCTGACATCGGCTAGCATGTGACCCTTCGACATGAAGTCCATGGCGGCCATGTGGGCAAAGCCCGGCGCGCGGATCTTGCAACGGTAGGGCTTGTTGGTGCCGTCGGAGACGAGGTAGACGCCGAACTCGCCTTTGGGCGCCTCGACGGCCGCATAGGCCTCGCCAGCGGGGATGCGGAAGCCCTCGGTGTAGAGCTTGAAGTGGTGGATCAGCGCTTCCATCGAGCGCTTCATCTCGGAGCGCTTCGGCGGCGCGACCTTGCCGTCGGCGGTGGTGACGGGGCCCTGCCCCTTCGGCGAGTTCAGCAGCTCGATGCATTGCCGCATGATCTTTACCGACTCGCGCATCTCATCCATGCGGACGACATAGCGGTCGTAGCAGTCGCCGTTCTTGCCGATCGCGACGCCGAAATCGAGGTCGGCATAGCACTCGTAGGGTTGGCTCTTGCGAAGGTCCCAGGCGACGCCGGAGCCGCGCACCATAACGCCCGAGAAGCCTCGCGCCCAGGCGTCTTCCGCCGAGACTACGCCGATGTCGACGTTTCGCTGCTTGAAGATGCGGTTCTCGGTCAGCAGGCTTTCGAGGTCGTCGCAGACCTGGAGGAACGGGTCGCACCAGTTCCAGATATCCTGCAGAAGCTCGGGCTGGACATCTTGATGAACGCCGCCGACGCGGAAGTAGTTGGCATGGAGCCGGGCACCGGAGGCACGCTCGTAGAACTCCATCAGCTTCTCGCGCTCCTCGAAGCCCCAAAGCGGCGGCGTCAGCGCACCGACATCCATAGCCTGGGTCGTCACGTTGAGGAGGTGCGAGAGGATGCGGCCGATCTCACAAAAGAGAACGCGCACGAGTTGACCCCGATAAGGAATCTCGATCCCGGCCAGCTTTTCGGCCGCAAGACAGAAGGCGTGCTCCTGGTTCATCGGCGCGACGTAGTCGAGCCGGTCGAAATAAGGGATGGCCTGGGTATAGGTCTTGTGCTCGATCAGCTTTTCAGTGCCGCGATGCAGCAGGCCGACATGCGGATCGACCCGCTCGACCACCTCGCCGTCGAGCTCCAGCACGAGGCGCAGCACGCCGTGCGCCGCAGGGTGCTGCGGCCCGAAATTGATGGTGAAATTGCGAAGCTCGGCCTCGGCCATGACGTGCGGACCCTAGTTCGGCTTCTCGGACGCTTTTTCGTCGCCCGGCAGCACGTATTGCGGACCCTCCCAAGGGGAGAGGAAATCGAAGGAGCGGAACTCTTGCTGAAGCCGGACGGGCTCATAGACGACGCGCTTGAGATCGTCGTCGTAGCGAACCTCGACGAAACCGGTCAGTGGGAAGTCCTTGCGCAGCGGATGACCGTCGAAGCCGTAATCCGTCAGAAGTCGCCGCAGATCGGGGTGGCCCGAGAAGAAGATACCGAAGAGATCGTAGGCCTCGCGCTCATACCAGTCGGCGTTCGGGAAGACCGAGATGATCGACGGAACCATCGTCTCCTCGTTCGCACTCAGCTTGACGCGGATGCGGGCGTTCTGCGTCGGGCTGAGGAGATGGTAGACGACGTCGAAGCGCTCCGCGCGCTGCGGGTAATCGACCCCACAGAGATCGATGAGGCTCCAGAACTTAAGGCGGACGTCGTCTCGCAGCGTGGACATCACGCGGACAACGGCGTCGGGGCGTATCTCGATCGTCAGTTCGGCGAGCCTATCGGAGGTCGACAATAGCGCGTCCCCCAACACCTCGGTCAAGTGGGCGATCGTCTCGTCGAACGGGCCTTCGACGATGATGGGCTCGCCCGTCGGCTTGGCGGTCTCGGTATCATCGGCCATGGGTCGCCCTCAACGCTCGATCGTTCCGACGCGGCGGATCTTCTTCTGAAGGAGGAGGACGCCATAGAGAAGAGCCTCCGCGGTCGGCGGACAGCCCGGCACGTAGATATCCACGGGGAGGATGCGGTCGCACCCGCGCACGACGGAGTAGCTGTAGTGGTAGTAGCCGCCGCCATTGGCGCACGATCCCATCGAGATGACGTAGCGCGGCTCCGGCATCTGGTCGTAGACCTTGCGGATGGCGGGCGCCATCTTGTTGGTGAGCGTTCCGGCTACGATGATGACATCGGACTGGCGTGGTGAGGCGCGAGGGGCGAAGCCGAAACGCTCCGCATCGTAGCGCGGCATAGACATCTGCATCATCTCGACCGCGCAGCAGGCCAGGCCAAATGTCATCCACATCAGCGAGCCGGTGCGGGCCCACGTGATGAGATCGTCGGCGGCCGTGACGATGAAGCCCTTGTCGGACAGCTCGTCGTTCAACCCACGGAAATAGTGGTCGTCGGCACCCACGGGCTTGCCCGTAGCGGGATCGAGAACCCCCTTAGGCTGCGGTGCGACGAGAGTACCGCCCGGCTGACGCGCGACGCCCTCGGGTGCCGCCATCATGTTCGGCGTAAGCACGAGCCTGTTGTCCATCAATCCCACTCCAGGGCGCCCTTCTTCCACTCGTAGGCAAAGCCGACCGTCAACACCGCGAGGAAGCCAATCATCGACCAGAATGCGAACCAGCCGAGCTCACCGAAGGCCACGGCCCAGGGGAATAGGAAGGCGATCTCGAGGTCAAAGATGATGAAGAGGATCGCGACGAGATAGAAGCGAATGTCGAACTTCATACGCGCGTCGTCGAAGGCGGCGAACCCGCACTCATACGCCGACAGCTTCTCGGAATCGGGCTTCGAGTAGGCCACGACGAAGGAGGACGCCATCAGCACGCCCGATATCAGGATCGAGACGCCGATAAAGATCGCGAGCGGCAGATAATCGTAGAGCAGCGGCGTCATGGATTCTCCATGGGTTCATGGCCCGGAAAATACGCGCGATCCGGCCCTCGTCAACGGCGGACGCTTGTCGCACCGGGCCTAGCCCGTGCGCATGCAGGCCGCAAGGCTGAAGGCGCCGAATTCTATGACGAAGATAGGAAAATGGCGAGAGTGACGGGACTCGAACCCGCGACCTCCGGCGTGACAGGCCGGCGCTCTAACCAACTGAGCTACACCCCCGCAAGACGCCGTTTGGTATCGGCGGAGTAGCGCGGGTTTAGAGGGCGACGCGGATGGCGTCAAGCGCCTCGGGAAGACAATTGCGAATGAGATGGGAGAGCGAGAAAATGGTGGGCGGTGACGGGCTCGAACCGCCGACATTCTCGGTGTAAACGAGACGCTCTACCAACTGAGCTAACCGCCCGGACAACGCCGGCAACGATACACTACATGCACGAAAAAGCCCGACGCCGGCAAGCGCCGGGCCTTCCCTGACTAGAAATCGACGGCTGCTAGTTCAGCGCGTCCTTGAACTGCTTGCCGGCCGAAAATTTCGGCGATTTCGACGCCTTGATCTTGATCGTTTCACCGGTGCGGGGATTACGTCCATCGCGGGCGGCCCGGGCGGAAACGCCAAACGTGCCGAAGCCCGTCAGTCGGACCTCATCGCCCTTCTTCAGGGTCGCGACAACGCCGTCAAGCAACGCGTCCACGGCGGCTGCGGCATCCTTGCGGGACAGTTCGGTCTCGCTCGCAACGTGGTCGATCAGTTCGCTCTTGTTCATGACTCAATACCTTTCTCATCGTGACGCAAAAGCCATGCTCACGCGTCCGTGGTGAGTGAAACGCAGCGAATTTGCAAGCGGTTCCGCCGTTTCTGATCGGACACCCCTTCCCGTCCACAGAAAAAGGACGGCACCGAAGCACCGCCCTTCCTATTCATTACCGCTATATGGCCCCTACGTCAGTGCGCGACAACGGCAGGATCGGTGCCCTCGACACCGATAGGCGCCGGCACCTCGACGGGCGCTTCGGTCCACTCGATCGCCTCCGGCTGACGTGTCAGCGCCACCTTGAGCACCTCGCCCATCTGCTCGACGGGAATGATCTCGAGCGCGTTCTTAACATTGTCCGGTATCTCCGCGAGATCCTTGGCGTTCTCGTGCGGTATCAATACGGTCTTGATACCGCCCCGGAGGGCCGCCAAAAGCTTCTCCTTCAAGCCGCCGATCGGCAGAACGCGGCCGCGCAGCGTAATCTCGCCCGTCATCGCCACGTCCTTTCGGATCGGAATCCCGGTAAGGACGGAGACGATCGACGTGACCATCGCGACACCTGCCGACGGGCCGTCCTTCGGGGTCGCGCCTTCGGGCACGTGGACGTGCATGTCGCGGCGCTCGAAGATCGGCGGCTCGATGCCGAAATCGACCGCGCGGGAGCGGACATACGATGCCGCGGCCGACACCGATTCCTTCATCACATCCTTCAGATTGCCCGTGACCGTCATCTTGCCCTTGCCGGGCATGCCGACAGACTCAATGGTCAAGAGCTCACCGCCGACCTCGGTCCAGGCGAGGCCCGTGACGACCCCGATCTGATCGTCGCCATCAATCTCGCCATAGCGGTACTTCGGCACGCCGAGATAGTCCGAAAGGTTCTCGGACGTGACCTTCACCTCGGTGCTCTCGCTCGTCAGCAGCTCCGTGATGGCCTTTCGCGTCAGCTTTGCGAGTTCACGCTTCAGGTTCCGCACCCCCGCCTCGCGCGTGTAGAGGCGCACGAGATCGCGCAGGCCGTCGTCATCGAGCGTCCACTCGTTCGCCTTCAGCCCGTGCGACTTGATCTGCTCGGGGATAAGGTGCCGGCGGGCGATCTCGATCTTCTCGTCCTCGGTGTAACCGGCGATCCGGATGATCTCCATCCGGTCCATCAACGGACCAGGAATGTTGAGCGTATTGGCCGTGGTGACGAACATCACGTTCGAGAGATCGTACTCGATCTCGAGGTAGTGGTCGGCGAACGTGCCGTTCTGCTCCGGATCGAGGACCTCCAGCAAAGCGGACGAGGGATCGCCCCGGAAATCCATGCCCATCTTGTCGATCTCGTCGAGAAGAAAGAGCGGATTGGTGGTCTTGGTCTTCTTCATCGACTGGATGATCTTGCCGGGCATGGAGCCGATATAGGTCCGTCGGTGACCACGGATCTCCGATTCGTCGCGCACGCCGCCCAGCGAAACGCGCGCGAACTCGCGACCCGTCGCCTTGGCGATCGACTTGCCGAGCGACGTCTTACCCACGCCGGGAGGCCCGACGAGGCACAGGATCGGGCCTTTAAGCTTATTGGCGCGCTGCTGGACGGCGAGATACTCGACGATCCGCTCCTTGACCTTCTCCAGGCCATAGTGATCGTCGTCGAGAACCGTTTGAGCGAGCGCCAAGTCCTTCTTGACCTTGCTCTTCTTGCCCCACGGCAAAGCGAGGATCCAGTCGAGATAGTTCCGCACGACCGTGGCCTCGGCCGACATCGGGCTCATGTTCCTGAGCTTCTTGAACTCGGCCTCGGACTTCTCGCGGGCTTCCTTGGACAGCTTGGTCTTCTTGATCTTCTCCTCGAGCTCGGCGAGCTCGTCGCCGCCGTCCTCGTCACCAAGCTCCTTCTGGATCGCCTTCATCTGCTCGTTGAGATAGTACTCGCGCTGCGTCTTCTCCATCTGCCGCTTCACGCGCGAGCGGATACGCTTCTCGACCTGAAGGACGGAGATTTCCGACTCCATCATACCGAGCACACGCTCAAGCCGCTTCACGACCGAGGGCAGCTCTAGGATCTCCTGCTTCTCCGCGATCTTGATAGCGAGATGAGAGGCGACCGTGTCGGCGAGCTTCGCGTAATCCTCAATCTGCTGAACGGCGCCGAGAACCTCGGAGCTGATCTTCTTGTTCAGCTTCACATAGTTCTCGAACTCGGCCACGACAGAACGCGCGAGCGCTTCGAGCTCGACCTCGACGTCGTCCTCTTCCGCCAGATGTTCAGCCTCGGCCTCGAAGAACTCCTCGCGCGGGAGGAACGAGGTCACTCTTGCCCGGCTGAGGCCCTCGACGAGGACCTTCACCGTACCATCGGGCAATTTCAGCAGTTGAAGGACGGACGCGATGGCGCCGACGTCGAACATGTCGGTCGCTTTCGGGTCGTCGTCTCCGGCCTCGCGCTGGGTCAGGAGCAGGATCTGCTTGTCCTGCCGCATCACCTCCTCGAGCGCGCGGATCGACTTCTCGCGGCCTACGAACAGCGGCACGATCATGTGGGGGAAGACGACGATGTCGCGCAGCGGCAGGACGGGATAGGCCCCGTCCGCGCGCTCGACGGTGGGCATCTCGGATGCCTCGCCGGCGGTGGTCTGCGCGCCCGTCTCGTCCGGCGCGTTCTTATTGGTCTTGTTGGTCATGCTTGTCTCCTGCACCCGGCCGACACCCATGAAGGCGTATCGGGCGGGCCAAATGCGCGGGCCGGCTCCGCTGTCGCACGGAGGCCGGCGCGTTCAACCCTTCGGACTCAAGAGATGGGCCGTCGGCCCCGCGCTTTCAACGCGGCATCGACGACCCGGATGCTCGCTCGGCGGTCAGGCCGAGTTCGGCAGCTTCTTGTCCTCTTCCCGCTCCGAATAGATGTAGAGCGGGCGAGAGCCGCCGTTTACGACGTCCTGACTGATCACGACCTCCTCGACATTGTCGAGGCCCGGCAGATCGAACATCGTGTCGAGCAGCATGGTCTCGAGGATCGAGCGCAGACCGCGCGCTCCGGTCTTCCGCTTGATCGCCTTCTGCGCAACGGCGCGCTGCGCCTCTTCGTGCATGGAAAGCTTGACGTTCTCGAGTTCGAAGAGCCGCTGATACTGCTTCACCAAAGCATTCTTCGGCTCGGTCAGAATCTGGACGAGCGCGGCCTCGTCGAGATCGTTCAGAGTCGCGATCACGGGCAGGCGGCCGACAAACTCCGGGATAAGACCGAACGAGAGGAGATCGTCGGGCTCTACCTCGGCGAAGATCTCTCCGAGCCGGCGGTCGTCCTCGCCCTGCACCTGCGCACCGAAGCCAATAGATGTCTTCTGATGGCGCTTCTGGATGACCTTCTCAAGGCCGGCAAAGGCGCCGCCGCAGATGAAGAGGATATTGGTGGTGTCGACCTGCAGGAACTCCTGCTGCGGGTGCTTGCGCCCGCCCTGCGGTGGCACGGAGGCTACGGTGCCTTCCATGATCTTGAGGAGGGCCTGCTGAACGCCTTCGCCCGACACGTCGCGCGTGATGGACGGGTTCTCGGCCTTGCGACTGATCTTGTCGACCTCATCGATATAGACGATGCCACGCTGCGCGCGCTCGACGTTGTAGTCCGACGCCTGGAGCAGCTTGAGGATGATGTTCTCGACATCCTCGCCGACATAGCCGGCCTCCGTCAGTGTCGTCGCGTCGGCCATCGTGAAGGGAACGTCGATGATCCGTGCAAGCGTCTGCGCGAGCAGCGTCTTGCCGGTACCGGTCGGGCCGATGAGAAGGATGTTGGACTTCGCCAACTCAACGTCGTTGTTCTTCGCCGCGTGGTTGAGCCGCTTGTAGTGATTGTGCACCGCGACCGAGAGGACGCGCTTGGCCCGGCTCTGGCCTATCACGTAGTCGTCGAGGACCGTGCAGATCTCCTGCGGAGACGGTATCCCGTCCCGCGCCTTCACCATCGAGGTCTTGTTCTCCTCGCGAATGATATCCATGCAAAGCTCGACGCATTCATCGCAGATGAAGACTGTCGGCCCGGCAATGAGTTTCCTGACCTCGTGCTGGCTCTTGCCGCAGAACGAGCAATACAGGGTGTTCTTGGTTTCGCCGGTCTTGCTCATGGGTCTGCTCCTGAGGGGCGCAAGGATACCGTTGGCATCCCCTGCCCCGATCTCATTTACGCCGAGCGTCCACCCCGTCCGTCAACAAACCGTTAACGCGGTGGCACGGCAATTCAAATTCCGATCCGTGGCCGCGGGCTCAGCCATCAGCCTAGACCTCCGATCATGGCTGTACAACGGCCGGTTGGAATGTGCCCCATCGGCACACCCCTCCCGGCGGTCTGCCTAAGCTGCCTTCGCGGCGTCCTCGGTCGGGCGCCGATCGATCACCGCGTCTATGAGGCCGAATTCCTTAGCCTGATCGGCGGTCATGAAATGATCGCGGTCGAGCGTGCGCTCGATCGTGTCGTAGTCCTGTCCGGTATGCTTGACGTAGGTCTCGTTGAGCCGCCGCTTCATCTTCACGATGTCCTCGGCATGACGCTCGATGTCGGAGGCCTGACCCTGAAAGCCGCCCGAGGGCTGGTGAAGCATGATGCGCGCGTTCGGCGTCGCGAAGCGCATGCCCTCGGCGCCCGCCGTCAGCAACAGCGATCCCATCGACGCGGCCTGGCCGACGCAAAGCGTCGAGACGGGCGGGCGGATGTATTGCATCGTGTCGTAGATCGCCATGCCGGCCGTGACGACGCCGCCGGGCGAGTTGATGTAGAGCGAGATTTCCTTGGTCGGATTCTCCGACTCCAGGAAGAGCAGCTGCGCCACGAGCAGCGAAGCGCCGTGATCCTCGACCGGGCCGGTCAGAAAGACGACATGCTCCCTCAGAAGGCGCGAGAAGATATCGAAGGACCGCTCGCCCCGCGCCGACTGCTCGACGACCATGGGAATGAGGGTATTGGTGTAGTAATCGACGGGATCGCGCATCGTGATGTCCAGGCTGGTCGGCCGCACGCACATCGCGCGGCCCGAACTGTGGTGGCTACCACACTTATGCGTCACGGCAGACGACGGAAAGGGGTGCCCTTCCCCGTCTAGCGCGCGATGCCTTAAGCGTCAGTGATCGTGCCCGTCGTGATCGTGGTCATGATCGTGGTTATGATCGTGCGCAAAAGGGTTGTCGTCGTCGGGATCCGCGAAGAGCTCCTCGCGGGAGACGGTCTTTTCCTCGATGGTGGCGAGCTCCAGGATGTAGTCGACCGTCTTGTCCTCGAAGATCGGCGCACGCAGCTCGGCTATCGCGCCCGGGTTCTGCTGATAGAACTGAATGACCTGCTGTTCCTGACCGGGGAACTGCCGCACGCGCTGACCAAGCGCCTGCTGCAGTTCCTGCTCGGTCACCTCGACCTTGGCCTTCGAGCCGACATCGGCGAGGAGCAGGCCGAGGCGCACACGGCGCTCCGCGATCGCCTTGTATTCGGCGCGGGCCTTCTCCTCGGTCGTGCCCTCGTCCTCGAAGGTCTTCTTCTGCTTCTTGAGGTCACTTTCGACCTCGCGCCAGATCGCGTCGAACTCGCGCTCGACCAGCGTAGGCGGCAGCTCGAAGCTGTGAGCGTCGTCAAGCGCGTCGAGTAGCACGCGCTTCAGCTTCTGTCGCGACGCACCGTCATAGTCCGACCTGAACTGCTGGCGGACTGCTTCCTTCAGCTTGTCGAGCGACTCCATGCCGAGGTTGGTCGCGAGATCGTCGTTGATCTCGATCTCGACCGGCTTCTCGACGGCCTTCACCTTGATGTCGAAGGTCGCGTCCTTACCCTTGAGTTCCTCGGAGCCGTACTCGTCGGGGAACTTGACCTCGATGACCTTCTCGTCGCCGGCCTTCAGGCCCACAAGCTGCTCTTCGAAGCCCGGAATGAAGCGGTTGGATCCGAGGACAAGCTTGGCGTCCTCGTCCTTGCCGCCGTCGAAGGGCTCGCCGTCCAGCTTACCGAGGTAGTCGATCGTAACGCGATCGCCGTCGGCTGCCTTCTTCTTGCCCTTGTCCTCATACGTCCGGTTCTGCTCGGCGAGGCGCGTGATGGCTAAATCGACATCCTCGTCGGCGATCTCGGCGACGAGCTTCTCAAGCGTCAGCCTGGAGAAATCCATGGCTTCGAAGGAAGGCATCACCTCGTAGGTCATGCCGTAGGCGAGATCGGAGCCACCTTCCAGAAGCTTCTCGATCTCTTCCTGCTCTTCGGTCAACGCGATGTCGGGCTGGAAGGCCGGCGTTTCGTCGCGGTCCTGGAGGACCTTGAGGCTCGTCTCGTTAATGCTTTCCTGCACCACCTCGCCCATCAGCGACTTGCCGTAGAGCTTGCGGAGATAGGAGACCGGCACCTTGCCAGGACGGAAGCCCTTGATCTGCGCGCGACCCTTCATGTCGGCAAGACGCGTCTCGACCTTCGCGGCCAGATCGGCGGCGGGGACGACCACGCTCAGCTCGCGGCGCAGACCTTCGGACAGGGTTTCGTTGACTTGCATCGTTTCTCGCTCGGTTGCCATTGGCGGCGCCGTCTACGGCCCGCGCTTACGTTTCTCTTTCAGCCATCGCGATGGTGCGGGCGGAGGGACTCGAACCCCCACGAGTTTCCCCACCAGGACCTAAACCTGGCGCGTCTACCAATTCCGCCACGCCCGCCACGCTCGCGCTAAACCCGTGCCGTGACAGTGTCGGCGGCAGGGGTCGGGCCGTTCGGCGCGCCTATAGCATGCACGCCGACGAAAACGCCAGCGGCGCGCGATCTAATTCCTGCCGACGCCGTCTGGGATCGGCAGGCGCTCCAGGGCGCCCTCAGCGCAGACTGCCTAGAAACCGCACTTGTCGCCCAAAATATAGGCATACAACGGCCGGCGACGGCGCGGGCCTCTCTAGGGCTCGCCCCGTCGCTAGGGTAGAACCCGGCCTGAACCAAGGGATTGTGCGCAGATGAAGAAGATCGAGGCGATCATCAAACCCTTCAAGCTCGACGAGGTGAAGGAAGCGCTGCAGGAGGTCGGTCTTCAAGGCATCACGGTCACGGAGGCCAAGGGCTTCGGCCGTCAGAAGGGCCATACGGAGCTCTATCGCGGCGCCGAGTATGTCGTCGATTTCCTGCCGAAGGTGAAGATCGAGGTCGTCATCCCCGACAGCCTGCTCGAGCCCGCCATCGAGGCGATCAAGACGGCAGCGCAGACCGGCCGGATCGGCGACGGCAAGATCTTCGTCTCCGATATTCAGGAAGCCATCCGGATCCGCACCGGCGAGACCGGCGACGAAGCCGTCTAGCGGCCGGCCGCCAATCCCCACTTCGACAAGACCACGCTGATAACCACAGGGAGCCGACATGACTTCAGCCAGCGATATCCTGAAGCAGATCAAGGACGACGATATCAAGTTCGTGGACCTGCGCTTTACCGACCCGCGCGGTAAGATGCAGCACGTCACGATGGACATCAGCCTCGTCGATGAAGACCTCTTCGCCGACGGCACGATGTTCGACGGATCGTCGATCGCCGGTTGGAAGGACATCTCGCAGTCCGACATGGTGCTGATGCCCGACCCCGAGACGGTTCACGTCGACCCGTTCTTCGCGCAGTCGACGCTCGTCATCTTCTGCGACATCCTCGACCCGATCTCGGGCGAGAGCTACGAGCGCGACCCGCGCGGCATCGCCAAGAAGGCCGAGGCCTACGTCCAGCAGCTCGGCATCGGCGACAAGGCCTATTTCGGGCCCGAGGCCGAGTTCTTCATCTTCGACGACGTGCGCTTCAAGGCCGACCCGTACAACACCGGCTTCGTGCTCGATTCGACCGAGCTGCCGGACAACATGGATACCGACTACGAAGCCGGTAACATGGGCCACCGCCCGCGCACCAAGGGCGGCTACTTTCCCGTGCCGCCGGTCGATTCCAGCCAGGACATCCGCTCCGAGATGCTCTCGGTCATGAAGCAGATGGGCGTCGAGGTCGAGAAGCATCACCATGAGGTGGCCGCGGCCCAGCACGAGCTCGGTCTGAAGTTCGACACCCTGACCCGCATCGCCGACAAGATGCAGATCTACAAGTATTCCGTGCACCAGGTTGCCCATGCCTACGGCAAGACGGCGACCTTCATGCCGAAGCCCGTCTTCGGCGACAACGGCACGGGCATGCATGTCCATCAGTCGATCTTCAAGGACGGCGAGGCTATCTTCGCGGGCAACGTCTATGCGGACCTGTCCGAGACCTGCCTTTTCTACATTGGCGGCATCCTGAAGCACGCCAAGGCGCTTAACGCCTTCACCAACCCGACGACCAACTCGTACAAGCGTCTGGTCCCGGGTTACGAGGCCCCGGTGCTGCTGGCCTACTCGGCCCGCAACCGTTCGGCCTCCTGCCGCATCCCGTTCGTGACGAACCCCAAGGGCAAGCGTCTCGAGATCCGCTTCCCGGACCCGTTGGCCAACCCCTATCTCGCCTATGCCGCCATGCTGATGGCCGGCCTAGACGGGATCCAGAACAAGATCCATCCGGGCGACCCGATGGACATGAACCTGTACGAGCTTCCCGAGGAGCAGTTGGCCGGTATCCCGACCGTGTGCGGCAGCCTTCGCGAGGCGCTCGACAGCCTCAAGGCCGATCATGCCTTCCTCACCGCCGGCGGGGTGTTCTCGCAGGACCAGATCGACGGCTATATCGAGCTGCTGATGCACGACGTGCTGCGCTACGAGATGACGCCGCACCCGGTCGAGTTCGACATGTACTACTCGGCCTGACGGTCGTTTTCAAAGATGCAGCGAGGGCGGCTTCGGCCGCCCTTTTTCGTTCCGGCACCATAGGCTGAAGAGACCAAACTTTCTCTGGACGAGCCCGAACCCGAGGCCGCCAAGGGTTGCGTCATCCGGCCAGCTTGCTATCCCTAAGCGATATTCCTATTTTGTTCTCCTCTGCATGACGTGTTAACCGCGTTGCGCTAGGACAGGGAGCGGACCGATCGCACAGGCAGCAAAACGGGTGGGGCGGAGGATGAGCCAGGACCTTTTCGAAGGACCGACGAGCAGGACCACCCGTGGTGGCGCCGTCTTGAAGGCAGCCGCGTCGAAGCCAGCCTCGCAGCGGGACGAGAGCGAGTACACCGCAGCCGATATCGAGGTTTTGGAGGGTCTGGAACCCGTCCGCCGGCGCCCCGGCATGTATATCGGGGGCACGGACGAGCGCGCACTACATCATCTCTTTGCCGAAGTCATCGACAACGCGATGGACGAGGCCGTGGCCGGACATGCGACGGTCATTACCGTCGATCTCGAGGCGAGTGGCTATCTGGCGGTCACCGATAATGGCCGCGGCATTCCCATCGACCCGCACCCGAAGGTGAAGGGCAAGACTGCGCTCGAAGTCATCATGACGACGCTTCACGCCGGCGGAAAGTTTGGCTCCGGCGCCTACGAGACGTCGGGCGGCCTCCACGGCGTCGGCGTGTCGGTCGTCAACGCGCTGTCGGAGCGGCTCGAGGTTGAGGTCGTGCGAAACCGCACGATTCACCGTCAGGCCTTTGAGCGCGGATATGCCGTCGGCAAGGCCGAGCAGATCGGCAAGACGCAGAACCGGCGTGGCACCAAGGTCCGCTTTCTTCCTGATGCACAGATCTTCGGAGAGGGCGTAAGGTTCAAGCCGGCGCGCCTTTTCAAGATGGCGCGATCGAAAGCCTATCTCTTCAGTGGGGTCGAGGTCCGCTGGACCTGCGCGCCGGAACTCGTCGAGGGTACCGACACACCATCCGAGGCGGTATTTCATTTCCCCGGCGGCCTGGCCGATTACCTGAAGGCCAGCCTCGATGGCCGCGAGACGGTGGTGCCCGACATGTTCGCCGGCCGCACCGAGAACCAGAGCGGTCACGGGCGCGTCGAGTGGGCCATCGGCTGGGTGGCCTATGACGGGTTCACGCAGTCCTACTGCAACACCGTGCCGACGCCCGAAGGCGGCACCCACGAGCAGGGGCTTCGCATGGCGCTCCTGCGGGGTCTGCGCGGTTACGGCGAACTCATCGGCGACAAGAGAGCGAGCCAAATCACGGCCGACGACGTGATGGCGGCCTGCGCCGGCATGCTGTCCGTGTTCATCCGCGAGCCCGAATTCCAGGGGCAGACGAAGGACAAGCTGGCGACCAGCGAAGCGGTGCGGATCATCGAGCAGGCGATGCGCGATCCTTTCGACCATTGGCTCGCCGCGACGCCGGCGCAGTCGAAGAAGCTGCTGGATTGGATCGTCGACCGCGCCGAGGAGCGAAAGCGCCGCCGGCAGGAGCGCGAGGTCAATCGCAAGAGCGCGGTTCGCAAGCTGCGGCTCCCCGGCAAGCTCGCGGACTGCACGCAGCAGGCCCAGGCCGGCACGGAGATCTTCATCGTTGAGGGCGACTCCGCCGGCGGGTCGGCCAAGCAGGCGAGGAATCGCGCCACGCAGGCCATCCTGCCCCTTCGTGGCAAGATCCTGAACACGGCCAGCGCGGGGCGGGACAAGCTCGCGCAGAACCAGCAGCTCTCCGATCTCATTCAAGCGCTCGGCGTCGCGCTGCGCGACCAGTATCGCGAGGACGATCTGCGTTATGAGCGTGTGATTATCATGACGGACGCGGACGTGGACGGCGCGCATATCGCGTCGCTCCTCATCACGTTCTTCTTTCAAGAGCTGCCGGAGCTAATCCGAAATGGGCATCTCTATCTCGCCGTCCCTCCCCTCTATCGGCTAAGCGCGGGCGGGAAGACGGTCTACGCGCTCGACGACGCCGACCGCGAACGCCACCTGAAAACGACCTTCAAGAACAAGAAGGTCGACATCGGGCGGTTCAAGGGTCTGGGTGAGATGATGCCGGCCCAGTTGAAGGAAACCACCATGGACCCGGCGAAACGCACGTTGTTGCGCGTCGGCGTCGAAGAGGATCCGCAGGAGACGCGTCACGCCGTCGACCGGTTGATGGGTACGAAGGCCGAAGCCCGGTTCCAATTCATCCAGGAACGTGCCACATTCGTCGAAGAGTTGGACATATAGCGCCGACATCGGGGTAACGATGTCAGCGACTTCTCACGCTGCGCGGGATAACTACGCCGCGCCGTTGACTTTCCCATGCCGGCACATACATTGCGCCCAATCGCTGGTTGCCGGACCCGCGAAAGACGTCCCCGTGGCAAACTGAACGGCATATTGATCCGCATGAGCTTTAGCGATCTCGGACTGAGCGAGAAGGTTCTCGCCGCAGTCACTGAGGCTGGCTACACCCAGCCCACCCCCATTCAAGAGCAGGCCATCCCTCAAGTCATGGAGGGCCGCGACGTCGTGGGCGTGGCGCAGACCGGAACGGGAAAGACGGCGTCTTTCACGTTGCCCATGCTGACCAAGCTCGAGCGCGGACGCGCGAGGGCGCGGATGCCGCGCACATTGATCCTGGAGCCGACTCGCGAGCTAGCCGCGCAGGTCGAGCAGAATTTCGAGACCTATGGCGTCAACCACAAGCTGACGGTGGCGCTTCTGATCGGTGGCGTCTCGTTCGGTGAGCAGGACGCGAAGCTGACTCGCGGTGCCGACGTCCTCATCGCCACGCCCGGACGCCTTCTCGATCATTTCGGTCGCGGCAAGCTGCTGCTGAACGGCATCGACATGCTGGTCATCGACGAGGCCGATCGGATGCTCGATATGGGGTTCATTCCCGATATCGAACGCATTCTGTCGCTGATCACGAAGAAGCATCAGACGCTTCTCTTCTCCGCGACGATGCCGCCCGAAATCAAGAAGCTGGCCGACAAGTTCCTGACTGATCCAGTTCGCGTCGAGGTCGCGAGGCCGGCATCGACGGCGACTACGGTCGACCAGAAAGTCGTCAAGGCGGGAAACTCCCCGGCCGAAAAGCGCGCCGCCCTCCGCAAGCTCCTTGCCGATGCGCAGGATCTGCAGAACGCAATCATCTTCTGCAACCGCAAGCGTGACATCGGCACGTTGCAACGCTCGTTGGAGCGACATGGCTTCGATGCCGGCGCGTTGCACGGCGACATGGATCAGAGCGCTAGAACGGCCACGCTGGACGGGTTCCGCGCAGGTACGATTCCCCTTCTCATCGCGAGCGACGTTGCGGCGCGCGGGCTCGATGTGCCGGCGGTGAGCCACGTCTTCAATTTCGACGTGCCGCGCCATGCGGAGGACTATGTCCATCGGATCGGCCGCACCGGACGCGCCGGGCGCGCCGGACGTTCGTTTACAATCGCGACGTCGGAGGACGCTCGTAGCGTCGGCGATATCGAGAAGCTGATCGGCAAGTCGCTCGACGTGATCGACATGATTTCGGCCGCCAGTGGCGCCGAGACGGCCGAGGAAGGCGGACGCCGTGGTCGTGGCAACCGACGCGGGGGACGTGGACGAGCACGCTCCGACGAGGCTGCGCCGATAACGGAGGCCGCAAAGGTCGACGAACAGCCAAAGGAATCGAAGCCGACTGCCGACGAGAGCAAGCCGGCGAAATCCGAACGCAGCGACAACCAGGGTACACGAATGCAGAAAGCCTCCGATAACCGAAGTGCCCGCGACCAGGACGATCGGGGCCAGCGTTCCCGTGGTGGTCGACGTGACCGTTATCGCGACGACGAGCCGGCCCCCCTTGGCTTTGGCGACCATGTGCCCGCATTCATGCTGAGAAGTGCGCTTTCCGACGTTCAGGCCAGCGCAGGGTAGCACTGTCGTCGTACGCTCCTTCGGTTTTGTTCGACCAAGCGAGAAGTTCGGCCTGCTCTTCATCTCACTTTAAGTGCTTTGCCTCACGATCCGCCTAGCCGAATTGCAGGGGCCGAGCGGTGACGAACGATAGGATGCTGCGGCGGTCCATGGTGATCGCCCTCGATACGATCGAGCGGGTCCACAGCCTGGGCCTGGGCGCATTTCCTCGCAATTACGAACTTTGGTACACCTATTTCGAAGGCCAGAACTCCGATCTGAATGCGGCCGTCGATAGCCTCATCAATGCGAACGGCGTGATCTCGCATGAAGAGGCGAACGCGATCTGTCGGAAGTACCTGCGCCCGCAGAGCGATGTAGACAGCATCGGGAAGGTCTGCACGCGCCTGAGCTCCTGGCTCTACACGATTGTTCGGGAGGTTGCCGAAGGGCAGTCTACGATCACGGACTATTCGAACTCGCTCGAGTCGGCGACGGAAGAGCTCGCCGGCTTTGACGACGAGCGGTTGAGCGGCGTCGTGGAAAAGCTGATAGGCGCGACCACGGTCATGCAGGAGCGCAACTCCCATCTCGAAACGCGTCTCCAAGAGGCGCATACGCAGATGGCGGACATGCGCACCACGATGGAAGCCGTGCGGAACGAGGTCATTACCGATCAGCTAACCTCCCTGTCGAACCGCCGCTACTTCGACCACGTCCTCACCGAGGCCATTCGGCACAGCTTCGATACCGGCCAGGACCTATCGCTGATCCTCGGCGACGTCGACAGTTTCAAGAGTTTCAACGACACGTGGGGTCACCAGACAGGCGACCAGGTCCTCAAGCTCGTGAGCAGTGTCATCCGGCGCTCCGTAAAGGGCCGCGACGTCGCTGCGCGCTACGGCGGCGAAGAGTTCGCGGTCATCCTGCCGGAGACCCGTCTGCGTGATGCGAAAACGCTAGCCGATAGCATCCGCAGCGAAATCATGATGAAGAAGCTCGTGCGGAAATCGTCCGGCGCGACGATAGGCCGGGTGACGATTTCCTTCGGCATCGCGACTCTACGGACCGGCGATACGGCCGAGGACATCATCGAGCGAGCCGACAAAGCGCTCTACGCTGCGAAGCGTGCCGGCAGAAATTGCGTAAAGATGTCTACCGACGTGGAAAGCGCCGAGGAAAGGGCCGTCGCCTGAACGGGGCCGGTACTCAGGCTCGAGCAGCCGTCAGCGATACCGACTCGCCGCAACCGCAAGCGCTCGTCTGGTTCGGGTTATTGAAGACGAAGCCCGCACGCAGCGTATCGATCTCGTAGTCTATCTCCGTCCCGAGCAGGAACAAGACCGCCTGCGCCGCTATGAGGACGACCGCCCCGTCCCTCTCGACGCGCTCATCGAGCGTTTCGGCGGAATCCACGAGGTCCATCGTATAGCTCATTCCAGCGCAGCCGCCGTTCTTGACGCCGATCCGCAGCATGGCTTCCGGCCGGCCGGCATCTCGCGTCAATGCCAGAACGCGGTCGCGCGCGGCATCGGTCATGGTGGCGATCTGCATCTTCGGTCTGGCCATCGTCAGGTCCTCAATACCAATCAAGCGCGACCTTCGCCTCTTCAGACATTCTCTCCGGTGTCCAAGGCGGTGTGAAGACCATGTTGGCCTTCGCACTGGCAACGCCCTGCACGCTCTCGACGGCGTTCTCCACCCAGATCGGCATCTCGCCTGCCACCGGGCAGCCAGGCGCGGTTAGCGTCATGTCGATCGCCACGTTCCGGTCGTCGTCGATATCGACGCGGTAGATCAGGCCGAGCTCGTAGATATCGACCGGAATCTCTGGATCGTAGACGGATTTCAGCGCGCCGACGATATCGTTCGTCAACCGCTCGATCTCCTCGGGCGGGATCGATATCGCCGCTTCGGTCTCGGCCTGCGCGGCCGGTGCGTCGTCGGTCGTCACGAGAAGAACTCCTGCGCTTTCCTCAGACCCTCGGCGAGGCGATCGGCATCGTCTGTCGTGTTGTAGAGCCCGAAGGATGCCCTGCATGTGGAGGTCGCGCCAAAGCGCTTCAAGAGCGGCTGCGCGCAGTGCGTACCGGCCCGTACGGCGATACCATAGCGATCGAGAACCGTGGAGACGTCGTGCGCGTGGGCGCCTTCGACCTCGAAGGCGAATATCGCGCCCTTGCCGGGAGCATTGCCAATGACGCGGACGCCGTTGAACTGACGCAGCAAATCGTGCGCGTAGGCGCCAACGGTATGCTCGTGTGCCCGGATGGCGTCGCGACCCAGAGCCTCGACGTAGTCGATCGCGTGGCCTAGGCCGATCGCCTGAGCGATGGGCGGCGTACCGGCCTCGAAGCGGTGTGGAGCGTGATTGTAGGTCACGTCGTCGAGCGATACCGTCTCGATCATCTCGCCGCCGCCGTTGAATGGCCGCATGTCGTTGAGGAGGTCTTCGCGCCCCCAAAGCACGCCCACGCCCGACGGCGCGTAAAGCTTATGAGGCGAGACTGCGTAGAAGTCGCAGCCGATATCCTGCACGTCCACGATCTCGTGAACCGCGCCCTGGCATCCGTCGATCAGCGTGGGGATACCGCGTTCCCGGGCGCTGCGACACACCTCCTTCACCGGCACGACGGTGCCGAGCACGTTGGACATGTGCGTGATCGCGATGAACTTCGTGCGCTCGGTCAGCGCGGCCTCGAACGCTTCGAGTGAAAACGCGCCATCGTCGTCCACGTCGACCCACTTCAAGACGCAGCCTTGCCGCTCCCGCAGGAAATGCCAGGGAACGATGTTGGCGTGATGCTCCATAGTGGTGAGGAGAATTTCGTCCCCCTCCCCCAGCCTCGGCATCGCATAGGAGTGCGCGACGAGGTTGATGCCTTCCGTCGCATTCCGCGTGAAGACGATCTCGTTCGGCGACGCAGCGTTAAGGAAGGTCTGCACTTTGCCGCGCGCCCACTCGTAGCGATCGGTCGCCAGGTTGGAGAGGTAATGCAGACCCCTGTGAACGTTCGCGTACTCCGCTTCGTAGACATGCTTCACGGCGTCGATGACGACGCTGGGCTTTTGCGCCGAGGCCGCACTGTCGAGAAAGGTCAGCGGCTTGCCGTGAACCTCGGTGCGGAGGATCGGGAAGTCCCTCCGAACGGCTTCGACGTCGAAGGCGGGGGCTTCGCGCGCTTCGGGCGCGTGGGCGAGGCTCATGCGGAACCCCGCTCGGATAGCCAGGCTTCGGCGCGAGCAGAGAAGACGGCGCGCAGGTCTTCGTTCTCGACCGCCTCGATCGCCTCCTCGATGAACCCGGCTACGAGCAACGACTCGGCCTCCTTCTGCGGAATGCCGCGTGCCATCAGATAGAAGAGATGGTCCGCATCGATCTGACCGCAGGTGGCGCCGTGCGCGCAGAGGACGTCGTCGGCGTAGATCTCCAGTTCCGGCTTCGCATCGAACTCCGCGGCATCCGACAGGAAAAGCGCCCGCGACATCATCTGACCATCGACCTTCTGCGACTTCGGCGGCACGACGATCTTCCCCTGAAAGACGCCCCGCGAGCGGTCTTCGAGGACCGTCGCGAACGTCTCGCGGCTGACTCCGTGCGGCGCCGCGTGCTGCACGACGAGAGACACGTCGGCGTGCTGACGATCCCGAAGGAGGCTGACGCCAGCGAGTTTGAGATCGGCATACTCGCCCGTGATCCGCACGCCGATCTGGTGGCGCGCGACCTTGCCCCCGACCTGCAGAACGAAATGGTCGAGCGACGCGTGGCCGGCAAGCGTGACGAGAAGCGCGTTGAGGTGCACGGCACCCGCACCCTCCGCCTGGAGGCTGCGGTGGCGCAGAGTGGCGTTCTCGCCGATATGCGCCTCCGTCACATGGTTTGCGCTATAGGCGATGCCGGCCGGCCCCTCGAACGTCTCGACGACCTCGGCGGATGCACCGTCTTCAAGCACGACGACATTGCGGGCGTATACGGCAGCGGGGTCGCCGGTGAAGACGTGCGCGACGTGTAGCGGCCGCGATAGCTCTACGCCGGCGGGAATGCGCAGGACCACGCCGTCCGTCATGAACGCCGTGTTCAGGGACATCGGGCTCTGCTCGCCGATATCGCCCAATTCTCCAATGCGCGAGGCGAGGCCTTCACGCTCTCCGTTGAGAAGATCGGCGGTCCGGGACAGTTCGACGCCATCAGGCAGGCGGGACTGCGAGGCGTCGAAATGGCCGTTGAAGAAGACGGCGCGGTCGGCGTCGATGCCGTCGAGATCCATCGGGGTGGCGCTGGCGGGGCTCGCGAGCGGCAAGACGTCCTGGAGGGACTGACGGATGTCGGTCCACTTCCAGGTCTCTAAGCGGCGATGTGGGAGGCCAAGGTCCGCGAAGATCTCGGCGGCGGCCGCGCGCATATCCTGCGCCCAACCCTTGGCTTCGCCCGTTCCACTCTGCGTCTTGAACGCCTCGATAAGCGCATCCTCGACAGGGGTGCGGGCGATCTTCAGGTTCGGGGTGGGCATGGCACGCTCCCTCAGGCTGCGTCGTCGAGATAGTCGGCGTAGCCGACCGCCTCGAGATCGAGTGCGAGGTCCTTGTCGCCCGAATGGACGATCCGCCCAGCCGAGAGCACGTGGACGTGGTCCGGCACGATGTAGTCCAGTAGGCGCTGGTAATGCGTGATGACAAGGAAGGACCGGCCTGTGCCGCGCAGCGCGTTCACGCCGTCGGCCACAACCTTCAGCGCGTCGATGTCGAGACCGGAATCGGTCTCGTCGAGCACGCACATCTTGGGCTGGAGAAGCGCCATCTGCAGAATTTCGTTGCGCTTCTTCTCTCCGCCGGAAAAGCCGACATTGAGCGGGCGCTTCAACATCTCCGCCCGGATGCCGAGCTTCTCCGCTGCGGTCTTGACCAGACGCATGAAGTCCGGCGTCGTCAGCGCATCTTCGCCGCGCTGCTTGCGCTGCGAGTTCAGCGCGGCCTTCAGAAAGGTCATCGTCGCGACGCCCGGAATTTCCAGCGGGTACTGGAAGGCGAGGAACAGACCGGCCGCCGCACGCTCGTCCGCACCCATCTCGAGAAGGTCGACGCCGTCCAGGGTCACCGAGCCCTCGGTCACCTCGTAGTCCTCGCGCCCGGCGAGAACATAGGACAGCGTCGACTTGCCCGATCCGTTCGGACCCATGATGGCGTGGACCTCGCCGTCGCCGATCGTCAGGTCGATCCCCTTCAGGATCTGCGCGCCGGGCTCGCCGTCTTCTTCGGCGATGCGGGCATGGAGGTTCTTGATCTCTAGCATACTGTCTGTCCTGAACTCGATCCTATGTCGAAGAAGACGGGGCTAGCCCACACTACCTTCGAGAGAAATTCCGATTAGCCGCTGCGTCTCGGCCATGAACTCCATCGGCAATTGCTGGATCACCTCACGAGCGAAGCCGTTGACGATGAGCGCGATCGCCTCCTCTTCGGGGATGCCGCGCTGCATGCAGTAGAAGAGCTGATCGTCGGCGATCTTCGATGTCGTCGCTTCATGCTCCACGATCGCCGTCGCATTCTTCGACTCGATGTACGGCACCGTGTGCGCACCGCACTCGTCGCCGATGAGAAGGCTGTCGCAATTGGTGAAGTTGCGCGCGCCGGACGCCTTCCGGTGCATCGAAACGAGGCCCCGATAGGTGTTCTCCGAGCGTCCGGCCGATATGCCCTTCGAAATGATCTTCGACGTCGTGTTCTTGCCGAGATGCACCATCTTCGAGCCGCTATCGACCTGCTGGCGCCCGTTCGAGATGGCGATCGAGTAGAACTCGCCGCGTGAGTTGTCGCCACGCAGGATGCAGGACGGGTACTTCCAGGTGATCGCCGACCCCGTCTCGACCTGGGTCCACGAAATCTTCGAGTTTCGGCCACGGCAATCGCCGCGCTTCGTTACGAAATTGTAGACGCCGCCGACACCTTCGGCATCGCCCGGATACCAGTTCTGCACGGTCGAGTATTTGATCTCGGCGTCGTCGTGCGCGATAAGCTCGACCACGGCGGCGTGGAGCTGGTT
This sequence comes from uncultured Alphaproteobacteria bacterium, assembly GCA_963799285.1. Taxonomy (GTDB): domain Bacteria; phylum Pseudomonadota; class Alphaproteobacteria; order Rhizobiales; family CAWCWK01; genus CAWCWK01. The sequence continues at coordinate 1,206,668 of CAWCWK010000004.1, read as the reverse complement.
CTCGTCGCGCATCGGCGCTGTGCAGCCCTCGAGATAGCTCACATAGGAGCCCGCCTCGGCGATGATGAGCGTGCGCTCGAACTGCCCCGTCTCCTTCTCGTTGATCCGGAAATAGGTCGACAGCTCCATCGGGCAGCGCACCCCCTTCGGGATGTAGACGAAGGACCCGTCGGTGAAGACGGCGGCGTTGAGCGCGGCGTAATAGTTGTCGCCCTGAGGTACGACCGAGCCGAGATATTTCTGGATCAGTTCGGGATGCGAATGCATCGCCTCGGAAATCGAGCCGAACACGACGCCAGCCTTCGCCAGCTCTTCCTTAAAAGTCGTCACCACCGACACGCTGTCGAAGACGGCGTCGACCGCCACCTTGCGCTGCTCGACGCCGGCCAGCATCTCCTGCTCGCGCAAGGGAATGCCCAGCTTCTCGTAGGTGCGAAGCAGTTCGGGATCGACCTCGTCGAGGCTCTTCGGTCCAGCCTTCTTCGCAGGCGCGGCGTAGTAATGGAGCGCCTGGAGGTCGAGCGCGGGATACTCGACCTTGGCCCAGTTCGGCGGCGTCATCTTCAAAAAGCGCTGATAGGCCTCCAAGCGCCAGTCGAGCATCCACGCCGGCTCGCCCTTCTTCTCGGAGATAAGGCGGATGATGTCCTCGTTCAGGCCCTTGGGGGCCTTGTCCATCTCGATCTCGGTCGTGAAGCCATACTTGTACTTGTCGACATCGATGGCGCGAACCTGCTCGATCGTTTCCTGGACTGCCGGCATCGGACTCTCCCATGGTGCGAGGCGAGCCCCGCGAATAGTGTCTTTATCAGGCCGCGAGGCCTGCCGTTTGGTTGGCCGCCAGCGGCAGCACGATCTCTCTCCACGCGACGACGAGGCGCTCGGCTTCCGCGCGCGCCGTCTCAGGCCCAAAGCTGATGCGCACGGCGCCCCGTGCAAGGGCTTCGCTCCAGCCCATGGCAAGAAGCACGTGGCTGGGCGCGACCTTCCCGGACGAGCAAGCCGCACCGGCGCTGAGCGATAGGCCCGCCAGATCGAAGGCAATCAGCAGCGTCTGCGCATCCACGCCCGGCACCGCGACGCAGATCGTGTTCGGCAGTCGCTCGGTCGATTGTGCGGCGATGACCGCTGTCGGAGATATGGAGACGATGGACGATTCGATCCAGTCCCGAAGCGTGCGCATTTCGAGGCCGCCATAACCGGCACCGGCGATCTCGGCCGCCGCCGCACCGAACCCCGCGATGGCCGCGACGTTCTCCGTCCCGCCCCGCCGATGGCGCTCCTGACCGCCGCCGCGCAGGAGCGGGGTGAAGCGAAAGGCGTCGTCCCGAAGGATGAGGGCTCCCACACCCTTCGGCCCACCGATCTTGTGCGCCGATACGGAAATAGCATGAGCGCCGTGTTCGAGCGGGTTTACGGCCATGCGCCCGAACGTCTGCGCGCAGTCGGAATGCCAGACGAGCCCACTCCGAGCGACCGCGTCGCCGATTTCGGCGAGGGGCTGTATGGCACCTGTCTCATTGTTCGCCGACATGACGCTGACGAGGGTGCCGGCCGGCAAGGTCTCGAGGGAAGCAGGGTCCGTGAGACCCTGGACGTCGACGGGAAGGATCGCGGCGTCGTGGCGGACAAGGCGGACGGCATCATGCTCCACGGCGCTGACGGCGACCGGGCCGTCCCAGCCGAGAAGCGCCGTCGCGTTGGCCTCGGTCCCACCGGAGGTAAAGATGACGGCCTCGGCCGGAACGCCGGCGAGTGCCGCGACATCGGCGCGTGCGCACTCGATGAGGCGGCGCGCGGCCCGGCCATCCGCATGAATGGACGAGGGGTTGCCGACAGACGCCATTGCCTCGCACATCGCGTCGCGCGCGACGGTGCGCAGCGGCGCCGTAGCGTTGTAATCGAGATAGGCGCGAAGGGCAGACACGCCGGCAAAACTCCAGTTTAGAACTATTCCAAACTTCTAGGGAGCGGGGTCTGGCTGGTCAAGACGGATCGGGTGTCGCACGACAGCCGTTTCGCGCCATTGCGTTGCAGGTCCCGCGACTTAGCTATAGGAGCAGCAACGCCCACGCGATGCTGCCATTTGCACCAGGCGGCACCGGGCCATCCTCAGTCCAGGGACACACCATGCCTGAAGTCATCTTCGCCGGACCCGACGGTCGGCTGGAGGGGCGGTTCCACCCCGCCAAGAAGAAGAATGCGCCGATCGCGCTGATTCTCCATCCGCATCCGCAGTTCGGCGGGTCGATGAACAATCAGATCTGCTATCAACTCTACTACGGCTTCGCGAAACGTGGCTTCGCTGCCCTCCGGTTCAATTTCCGGGGTGTCGGTCGGAGTCAGGGCATGTTCGACCATGGCGACGGAGAGCTTGCCGACGCAGCGGCGGCGCTCGATTGGGCGCAGACGATCATGCCCGACTCGCGCGGCACCTGGATCGCCGGCTTTTCGTTCGGTGCGTGGATCGGCATGCAGTTGCTCATGCGGCGTCCGGAGGTCGAGGGCTTCATGTCGATCTCGGCGCAGCCCAACATCTACGATTTTACGTTCCTCGCCCCCTGCCCGTCCTCGGGCGCCTTCTTCCATGGCGCCAGCGATAACGTCTCGCCTCATGCGACGGTGCTCGACCTGATGGGAAAGGTGAAGTCGCAGAAGGGCATCACGATCGATCAGCGGGTGATCCCCGGAGCGAACCACTTTTTCGAGAACAAGGTGGACGATCTGATGGAGGACGTCCGCGTCTATCTCAATGGTCAACTCGGGCCCGACGAGCAACTCGAGCGCGAAGAGACCGAGTAGGCGAGCCTGCTGCGCGCTGGCCCATCGCGAGCGCGCGCCTACTTGGAACGACGGCGTTTGGGGGAAGATGGTGCCGCATGCCGGATTCGAACCAGCGACCTACGCATTACGAATGCGTTGCTCTACCAACTGAGCTAATGCGGCTTACCGCGGCAGGCTTCCATCGCCCCGCCGCGAACGGTGGCAGCACATAGCTGCCACGCGCTCGTTTGACAAGCGCCCCTCTCGACCTTGCGCCTCTAGCTGACCGAAGCGGAAGCGCCCGCCTTCGAAGGCGGCTTCGTATCGGCGATGATCGCGTCTTCCACGACCGTCGTATCGTCTTCGATGGTGTTCGGCCGACGCGTCGCGGTGAGCGACAGAAACGAGTCCGTGCGGCCGCCATCGTCGAGGAGGAGGCCCTCGCCCGCTTCGGATGGCCTGCGCCAGCGGAAGGCGTCCACCTCACCCGTCGCCGGAGAGATCGGCGCCCAGACCTCACTGACGATATCGCCGGCGATCCAGGCCGGATCGGCTTTGGCGCTGAGGGCGCGCGACAGCCATTCGCGCGCCGCGCCGGTATCGCCCTTCTCCATCTCCTCGATATGCGCCATCAACATGCAGTCGCGGCGCGACGGCCCACGCTCGACGAGCGGGCGAAGGGCTTCGCGGGCCGCGTCCCAGTTCTTGGCCTCGATGGCGGCGCGGGCGATGGCTATGTCGCCTTCGTCGCTCACGTTCATCATGCGTGCGAGCGTGCGGACCCGCTCCAGTCGGTCGCTCGCCGAATCGCCGGCCCGGGCGTGGGCATAGACGTCGGCAAGCTCGTAATGCGGCTCCTTGATCCACGTCGTCTCGACGATCTTCGTCGCGCGCTTCACATCGCCCGCGCGGGACGCCTGCCGACCGGCGACGAGCGCTGCCGGGATGAGGTCGGGCGCCAACTGGTGCGCCTCGTTGGCGAGGTGCGCGGCCCGCTCGGGGTCGTTCGCTTCGAGATGGACTGCCTCGGCGGTCAGGAGCGTGGCACGATGCCGCCGGGCGGTCTCGCGGTCGACGATCTTGGCCGTGGAAAGCCGTGTCAGTGTTTCGAGGGCGGCATCCCAATCCGCGTTGCGGCACTGAGCTTCATAGACCGCGCGTCCGGCCCAAGGCAGGCCGGATTGTATCTTCGAGGCTTCGAGCGCGAACCGTTCGGCCATCTTGCGATCACCGACACGCTTCGCCTCGACGTAGAGGCCGCGCAATCCGAGCGTTCGCGTCTCCGGGTTCTCGAGCATCGAGCGGAATGCACTTGCGGCGGCGTCGCCATCGCCGGTCAATTGCGCCGTCTGCGCTTTCAGCAGAAGGGCGAGTGGCTCGTCCGGAACGAGCCGCTGCGCCTGCGAACTGGCCGATTGCGCCCGCCCGACATTGCCCGCGCCGATGGCCAAAAGGCCCTCACGAACGGCCGCGAGACTTTTTCGGTGACGCCTGCGAGAGAATGCACGCGAAACGGATTTCGGCGCGCGGAAGGCGGACCGGATCAGACTCCACACGACAAGCGCGAGAACGATCGTCACGGCAAGTGCGGCCAGGGCGAGACCGATGTCGAGAACGATGATCTGCCCCAACCAATCGATCTCGACCGAACCCGGACGGCCTCGCAGCCACAGTATGCCCGCCGCGCCGAGCGCGACGAAGACGAAAAGAAGAAGGACCGCGATCATACGTCACCCATCGACGCGAAACCGGTCGCGATCACCTTTAGCCTAGCCATTATCGCTCGCCCCTTCGGCCATCTGGTCGACCAATACGGCATCGGCGGTGTCGCGCAGCGCGCGCTCGATTCCGAGGCGGAGCTGGGCGGCTTTCCCCCAATCCTGCGTGGCCTCGCGCGAGGCCTCCGGCAGGCGCTGCCACGCGAGAACGGCACGGTCGAGGGCACCAGCATCGAGATGCCGCGAGATCTGCGCGACGAGAGCGTTCGGCTCGTCGCCCTCACCTGGATTGGACGGCGCGATATCGATCAGGGAACGGGCGCCGGCGAAGATGCCGGCTACGCCGCTCGAAGCTTCGGACCGGACGGCTGCCCGGCGCGCCTGGCTGGCGAGTTCCGCCCAGCCCGCCTCTAGCTCGCTGCGCGTCGCCACGCCGCTGGCCGCGCCGGCATTCAGCACGTTGCGCGTCGCGTCCGGCACGAGTCCGGACGATGTCAGGGTTTCGAGATAGGTCGCGTAGGGCGTCCCGCGGTCGACGGAGGTTTGCAGGCCGGCCAGTGCGACGGCCGCGATGGCCCGTTCGCGGTCGCCGGGCGCATCGATCCGACCCGCGACGGCGTCGATATCGTTGCCGAGCGCGAAGACCGAACCGGTAAGATCGTCGATGCGCGTGGTGATGTCTTGCAGGGAGGCCTGATTCGTCTCGCTGGACGCCTGAAGGGTCTCGACCGTACCGCCCAACTCGCCGACGGATGTCCGCACGTCCTCGATCTGAGCGACCACTTCGTCCGTCCGCGTGGTCAGTCCGTCGAGCGACCTGGAAACCTCGCCGACCTGGTTCTCTATCTCGCCGGACATCGATGCGATGCGCTCATCCAGGGACGAACGCATGTCGTTGACGCTGGCTTCGATGGAGCCGATGTCGTCAGACAGCTGGCTGACACGCACATCGAAGTCGGAGACCGCCGATGTCGTTGCGAATGCCTCGGTATCGATAGTCGCGACGGCGTCTACGTCCGCACGAAGTTCGGTCACGGCCGCGTTGAGGTCTGCAAGCTCCGCCGATGGCACGGCGTCTGCTGCGGCGATGGGCCGGGCGCTCTCGAGCGCTTCGATCCGCGCGACGAGCGTGTCGTCGGGCTGCGATGGCACGCCTTCGCCCACCGCCGCGACCTCAGCCTGGATGGCCGCCATCTGGGTCTGAAGTTCGCTGACGGTTGCCGTAAGGTCGCTAGAGTCGGACGCCGCGGGGAGCGCAATCAGCCGCTCCGATTGCGCGGCCAGTTCGGCCTCCAGCGCGGCCAGCGCTTGCTGCAAGGGCGCCAGATCGGTCTCGGCGACCACGGGAAGGTCGGCGAAGCGGGTCTCGATGGCGCCGAAACGGGCGTCGAGCGCCTCCGTGTCGAACGGTTCCTGCGTTTCGAGCGATGCCAGACGCGCTTGGAGCGTTTCCAATTGCGCGGCGAGTTCGTCCCCATCGCCCGACAAGGCGGACAGGGCCCAGAGGAGACCGGCGCCCACGACACCACCGAGGACGGCGGCGAGGAGAAGCGGCCCCATGCCGGGGCCTGACGTATCGGACTTCGCGGGGGGCGGCGTGCGCCCATCGCCGCCACCGGCCCGCGAGGCGGGCGTTGTGGGCGATACCGGCTTCGTCGCGCCGCTGCCTGCAGGCTTGGTCGATGCGGCCGTCGATTGGGTGGGCGGCGTCGAGGACGACCCGGGGGCGCTCGACGTCTTGGCCTCGGACGTCGCCGATGACATGACCGCCGACGACTTCGCCGGAACGGCGCTTTGTGTGCCCGCGGCGGCGCTGGCGCTCGACGCCTTGCTAGCCTCCGGAGAGGCCTCGGACTTCGCCGTAGACGGAGGTGTGCTTGCGGTACTCGTCCCCGGCTCGGCCTTCGTCGGCGTCGACATCGCATCAGGCGTTGATGCGGGAGACTTTCCGGCGGGCTTAGAGGGGTCCGCCGGCTTTGCCGACACCGGATCCTGCGCCTTGGCCGACTTGGACACGTCCTGCGCGCGACCTTCTATCGTGGGCGGGGGGCCTGACCGCTTCATGATCGGAGGTGTTCCCTTCCGACCGTTTCCGCCGCTGGACGCCATACCATTCTCCCATCCCGCTCGGGCGATTCTCGCCGCGCGGCCACTGCGCCGCGCGGGGCGCCAAAAGTCAACGCGGCGCTGAAATGCACCACGCATCAATCATAGGCGTTAAATGATCTCCCGACCAAGCGGTTCAATCCTGCCGCGAGATCGTGTCGAGGACGTCGAGCAGTGCGCTCTCGTTCGGGGTTTCGGCGCTGCTCGACTGCTGCCGCAACCGCGCTGGCAGCGCGGAGCGCACGGCGTCCGATAATGCCAGGAGTCGAAGGCCGTCGGGTATGGCGATATGAGCGACCGCCTCGGCGAAGGCCACGGCCGAGCGTGGCGAATAGAGCAAGACCGCGTCGAATGCGCCGCCCGAGAGGCCAGTCTGGACGTCGTCTGGGAGCGGTTGAATGCGCATCTCGTAACAAGGCGCCGCGAGGACTTCGAACCCGTCATCGCTCAAGCGCTCCACAAGATCGCCAGTACGGTGGACGCCGCAGGGATAGAGCAGCGGCCCTTCGGCCTCGTCGAGCTTCGAACGAACGAGCGTCGCGAGCGCTGCCGCATCTCCGCCCGCGATACGAATATCCTCGAATCCTTGCGCTTCGGCCGCCCGTCCCGTCGTGGTCCCTACGACGAAGCAGGGGATATCTTTGGGCACCACTGAAGGAAGCAGCATCGCGGCATTTCGGCTGGTCAGGAGGACCGCCTGCCAAGGTCTGTCAGGAACTCTTGGCGTTCGCGTATGAAGCGCCAGCACGGGTGCGATGACGGAGACATGTCCCCTCACCGCCAAGGCGTTCGCTGTCCGTCTAGCGTCTTCCACCGGTCTTGTGACGAGTACGCGCGCCATCGCTCAGAGCAGGTCGACATGGCCCTGCGCTTCGACGCGCAGTTCGCTGCCCGACGCGGCTCCGCTCGCAATGGCCTCGTCGGCTGAGGCCTCCCAACGTCGCTCGAAGACCTGCGTGCCATCGGCCGTGAGAACGAGAGCGCGAAACAGCACGCGGCCGGCATCCACGATGGCGTGGGCGGCCACCGGCGTGTGACAGGAGCCGCCGAGGGCACCGAGGAAGCTGCGCTCGACGGACAGCGAGAGTTCCGAATCCTCGTCATTGATGGATTGGCAGATGGTCGTCATCGATGTGTCGGCCGTGCGGGTCTGTAGACAGATCGTTCCCTGGCCGGGCGACGGGGGAAACGCCTCGACGTCGAGCAAGGCGGCGGCCTTGTCGGAGAGATCGAGCCGGCGGAGGCCAGCGCTGGCCAGCAGCGTCGCGTGCATCTCGCCGGTATCCAGCTTCCGAAGCCGCGTCCCGACGTTGCCGCGAAGGAGAACCGTCCGGATATCGGGCCGAAGGCGCTTCAGAAGCGCCTCGCGGCGGAGGGATGCCGTCCCGACGATGGCGTCCCGCGGCAATCCCGCGATGCTGTTCGCATGAGGACTGATGAGCGCGTCCCGAACGTCCTCCCGTGGGAGGGCCGCTGCGAGCGTGAGATCGGCCGGCATCTCGGTTTCGACATCCTTGGCCGAATGGACGGCGATGTCGATCCGTCTCTGGGTGAGAGCGGCTTCGATCTCCTTGGTAAAGAGCTCCTTTCCGCCGACCTCGCGCAGCGCAACGTCCTGGATGCGATCGCCGGACGTGCGGATGATGACGACCTCGATGGCGTTCACCGACCATCCCTGCGCCGCGGCGATGCGGGCGCGGGTCTCGGATGCCTGCGCCAGAGCGAGCGGACTGCCTCTTGTCCCGATGCGAAGTTGAGGGCTGGCGGAACTGGTCGTCACGGGGCGTGTCCGGCTGAGGGGATTGCGTGGGTCGACGCGTGCCCCCTCCATGCGATATCCGCTGCGCGCGGACAACCGGGGCGTGATGACCTAGGGTTCGCAATCGTTCGGTCGTAAGGGTGGTTTGCTATCTTGCCACGTGTTCTTGGCATCGAGACGAGTTGCGACGAGACGGCTGTAGCTGTCGTCGGCCGCGATGCGAATGGTGCACCCGAATTGCTATCGAGCCTCGTTCGCAGCCAGGACGAGCACGCGCTCTACGGCGGCGTAGTCCCGGAAATCGCGGCGCGGGCGCACGTCGACGTGCTGGACACGATGGTAGCGACCGCTTTGGCGACCGCCGGAACAACGCTCGAGGATATCGACGCCATCGCCGCCACCGCCGGGCCTGGCCTGATGGGCGGCCTCATCGTCGGGCTTACGACGGCAAAAGCGTTGGCGGTCGGGGCGGACAAGCCCTTCCTGGCGATCAACCATCTCGAAGGCCACGCCCTCACCGTCGGACTGACCGATCGCGTAGAGCCGCCCTATCTTCTGCTACTGGTCTCGGGCGGACATACGCAGACGCTGGCGGTCCTCGACGTCGGCGACTACCGCCGGATCGGCACGACCGTCGACGATGCGCTGGGCGAGGCGTTCGACAAGGCTGCGAAACTGCTCGGCCTCGGCTATCCGGGTGGGCCGGCCGTGGAGCGCGCGGCGCGCGGCGGCGACGCCGGGCGGTTCACGCTGCCACGCCCTATGGTCGGGCGGAGCGAGCCGCATTTCTCCTTCAGTGGGTTGAAGACGGCGTTGCGGCTTGCGGCAGAGAGGGCGGCACCGCTGACGGATGGCGATGTGTCGGATCTCTGCGCGGCGTTCGAGCATACCGTGGCCGAAGCGGTTGCCGACCGGACACGGCGGGCCATCGAAATCTACGAAGTCGAGACAGGCTCGCCCCCGCCGGCTTTGGTGGTCGCGGGCGGCGTCGCAGCCAACATCCGCATTTGCGCCGAACTCTCCGAGGTGGCAGAGGATCGAGCGATGCGCTTCGTCGTGCCGCCGGTCAGCCTGTGCGGGGACAACGCCGCGATGATCGCCTGGGCGGGGCTTGAGCGATTCCTGCGCGGAGAGCGGCACGGTCTCGACGCCGCGCCTCGTGCGCGCTGGCCGCTCGACGGGGCAAGCGCGAAGCCGGGTGCCAAGGCGTGACGACCGGCATAGGGCTGGCCGCTGCGGGAATGCCTCGCTAAAGACGCGGCTCAGAAAAGGAACAACGCGATGCTGTTTGCGGTCACCTGCAGGGACAAGCCGAACCACGAAGACGTTCGTCTGGAGAACCGCCCGGCACATGTCGGCTGGCTGTCCAACGAGGCTGTAAGGATCCACGCCGCCGGCCCCCTTCTCAGCGACGATGGCGAGCGCATGGTCGGCAGCCTCCTTATCGTCGACGCGCCCGACGAGGCCGCCCTTCGTGCCGAACTCGATAACGATCCCTACGCGAAAGCCAACCTCTTCGAGAGCGTGAGCGTGTCTCGCTGGAAATGGGTCGTCGGCGCCCCCGAAGGCGTTTAGCGGCGTGCACTATTGGCTCTTCAAGTCCGAGCCGAGCACCTGGTCGTGGGCCGATCAGGTCGCGAAGGGAAGCGACGGCGAGGAATGGGACGGGGTGCGCAATCACCTCGCCAAGAACAACATGCTGGCCATGAACGTCGGCGACCTTGGCTTCTTCTATCATTCGATGTCGGAGAAGGCCGTGGTCGGTATCGTCCGCGTCCTGCGCGAGGCGCACCCCGACACGACGGACCCGGACGGCAAGTGGATGTGCGTCGATATCGAGGCCGTCGCCCCCTTGCCCCGCCCGGTCACGTTGGCCGAGGTAAAGGCGACGCCCGCGCTGTACGAAATGGCGCTCGTGCGGACGAGTCGGCTCTCCGTCCAGCCCGTGGAGCCCGACGCCTTCGCCATGATCTGCGCCATGGGCGAACTCGACCCGAGCGAGCTGTAATAAACCTACGACCAAAGGCGGGCTGCGCTCGCCTCGCCGCCCGGCTAGATAGGTCCGAATACAAGAACGATGCGGCCGCTCCACTTCGAACACGGCCGCCGTGACGAGGGAAACGCCATGTCCGACTCCGCCCACCCTTCCGCCCCGGTCTATCCCGTGCCTGCGGCCTGGGCCGAGCGGGCGCTTATAAAGGCCGACGATTATACCGAGATGTATCGCCGCTCGGTGGAGGATCGCGAGGCGTTCTGGGCGGAACAGGGCCGGCGGATAGACTGGATCAGGCCGTTCACTAAGGTCGAGAACGTGTCCTTCGCGCCGGGCAACGTGTCGATCAAATGGTATGAGGACGGCACGCTCAACGTGTCCGCGAACTGCATCGATCGGCACCTTTCGACGCGCGGAGACCAGACGGCGATCATCTTCGAAGGCGACGACCCTTCGGTAGACGCGCATATCACCTACAGCCAGCTCCATGAGCATGTCTGCCGCTTCGCCAACGTGCTGAAGGCGCGCGGGATAAAGAAGGGCGACCGCGTCACGATCTACATGCCGATGATCCCGGAGGCGGCCTATGCGATGCTGGCTTGCGCGCGGATCGGCGCGGTCCATTCCATCGTCTTCGGGGGCTTCTCGCCGGACGCCCTGGCCGGGCGGATCAACGACTGCCAGTCGACCTTCGTCATAACGGCCGACGAGGGCAAGCGCGGCGGGCGAACGGTGCCGCTGAAGAGGAATGTGGACGAAGCGCTGACACAGGCCTCGGGGGTCGAAACCGTCCTCGTCGTACGTCATACGGGCGGGGACGTCGCTTTCGATGCCGGCCGGGACGTGTGGTGGCACGAGGCCTCGGCCGATGTCGACGCCGTCTGCGAGCCGGAGGAGATGAATGCGGAGGACCCGCTCTTCATCCTCTATACGTCCGGCTCGACCGGCCAGCCGAAGGGCGTGCTTCACACGACGGGCGGCTATCTGACCTACGCGTCGATGACTCACCAATACGTCTTCGACTATCAGGACGGTGACGTTTACTGGTGCACGGCCGATGTCGGCTGGGTGACGGGGCACAGCTATATCGTCTACGGGCCACTCGCGAACGGCGCGACCACTCTGATGTTCGAGGGTGTGCCGACATACCCCTCCCCATCCCGCTTCTGGGACGTGTGCGAGAAGCACAAGGTCAACACGTTCTACACCGCCCCCACCGCCATCCGCGCGCTTATGGGCGCGGGCGACGACCACGTTCGATCTGCGGACCTCTCGTCCTTGCGGCTGCTGGGCTCGGTCGGCGAGCCGATCAATCCGGAGGCCTGGGATTGGTATTACCGCGTCGTCGGCAATGAGACCTGTCCCATCGTCGACACGTGGTGGCAGACGGAAACAGGCGGCATCCTCATCTCACCCCTCCCCGGCGCAACGCCGTTGAAACCGGGTTCGGCGACTAACCCGTTCTTCGGTGTCGTCCCGGAGATCGTGGACGATAAGGGAACGGTTCTCGAGGGCGAGACGAGCGGTAACCTCGTGCTCACGAAGTCATGGCCCGGCCAGATGCGTACCGTCTACGGCGACCACGCGCGCTTCGAACAGACCTACTTTTCGACCTATCCGAACAAGTACTTCACCGGCGACGGCTGCCGTCGCGACGCGGACGGCTACTACTGGATCACGGGCCGGGTGGACGACGTCATCAACGTGTCCGGGCACCGCATGGGAACCGCCGAGGTCGAGAGCGCCCTCGTGGCGCACGACAAGGTCTCCGAGGCGGCCGTCGTCGGCTACCCGCACGGCATCAAGGGCCAGGGCATCTACGCCTACGTGACGCTGATGGGCGGACAAGAACCGTCGGACGATCTGAAGAAAGAGCTTGTCACCTGGGTCCGCAAGGAGATCGGTCCGATCGCCAGCCCCGACAAGATCCAGTTCGCCCCCGGCCTTCCCAAGACGCGCTCGGGCAAGATCATGCGCCGGATCCTGCGCAAGATCGCCGAGGACGAGTTCGGCAATCTCGGGGATACCTCGACGCTCGCCGAGCCGGCGGTCGTCGACGACCTGATCGCGAACCGGCAGAACAGTCGCAGCTAGCCATCGTCCACTTCGGGCGCGGAATGGAAGCTCCGGAGCGCCATTAAGCGTCTTCGAGGCTTTCGCTCGCGTTCGCGCCCACCCGCCCGCAAAATCGTGTCTCGATGGCACGAATGCGCGCGGACGTGATGACGAACCGTTTACCATACCGAATTGACCACCGACCCGAGATCGACGGTCTGCGTGCCCTGGCGGTCCTGCCGGTCATCCTCTTTCATGCTGGCATTCCCGGCTTCGGCGGGGGCTATGTCGGGGTCGACGTCTTCTTCGTCATCTCCGGCTACCTCATCACGCGGTTGATCCTCGCCGATCTGGATTCCGGTCGCTTCTCGCTCCTGTCGTTCTACGAGCGGCGGGCGAGGCGCATCCTGCCGGCCCTCTTCGTCATGATTCTCGCCTGCATTCCCTTCGCGGTGCTGTGGATGCTGCCGGCAGAATTGAAGGACTTCTCGCAAAGCCTCATCGCCGTCCCGCTATTCGCGTCCAACGTCCTCTTCTGGCGTGAGACCGACTACTTCTCGACGGCGGCCGAGGAAAAGCCAGCTGCTGCACACCTGGAGCCTCGCGGTCGAGGAGCAGTACTATCTCCTGTTCCCTGTCTTCCTCATCCTGGCCTGGCGGTTCGGCCGCGATCCGGTCTTCTACGTCATCGCCGCGTGCGCCCTCGTCAGCCTAGCCATGGCCGAGCTCGGCTCGACCTACGCGCCGGACGCGACCTTCTACCTGCCGCATGGGCGGGCCTGGGAACTGCTTGCGGGATCGCTCTGCGCTTTCGTGCAAACCCGTTCCGGTGCGGAGTGCCGTCTTGGGGCGAGAGCACGGGATTGCCTGGCCGCCCTCGGCATCGGCCTCATAATCGGCGCGGTCGTCCTCTTCGACAGCGCAACGCCGATGCCGTCGGCCCATGCCTTGGCGCCGGTGGGTGGTGCCGCTCTCGTCATCCTCTTCGCTCGCCCCGGGATGATGAGCGCGCGGGCGCTGAGCGTGCCGGTCCTCGTGGGCATCGGCGTCATCAGCTACAGCGCCTATCTCTACCACTACCCTGTCTTCGCCTTCGCCCGCTTGCGCGGCTTCCCGGTCGATTCACAGGCGTTCATGCTCGCGCTCAGCGTTTTCTCGCTCGTGCTGGGCTGGGTGAGTTGGCGGCTCGTCGAGCAACCGTTCCGATACAAGTCCGGCCGGAAGACGAAGCCTCTGCTGCCGGGCCGCGCGCCCATCTTCGCGGCCTCGGGCGCCTTCGCCGTTCTCATCCTCGCGCTCGGCTTCGTCGGGAACAGCACGAGCATTCGCTACGACCGCTTCTCTCCGGATCTCGCGGCCCTGCTGCGCGGTTATGATGATTTCCGCCCGGCGATGAAGGTGTACGGTCTGGGGACCTGCTTTATCGACTACCATCAGACGGCCGACACGCTGGCCGACAACGACTGCCTCGCCCCCACCACCCCCGGCACGCGGCGGGTGGTTCTCTTCGGCGACAGCCTCGCCGCGCATCTGAGCCTCGGACTAGACGAGGCACTGTCCGATCGTCCGGTCACCTTCATGCAATACACCGGCACCGAATGCGCGCCGCTCCGTCACGTCGGCCTCATGGCGCGCTGCGCGGACCTCTACGACCGATTCCTGGCCGACGCGGAGTTCGCCGAGCCATCCACCATCATCCTTTCCGGCAACTGGCGGGTCGTCGAGGCTGACATCGGTGAAGCCGGGTTCGAGCGACTTCTGACATCGACTGTCGAGCGTTTGGAAGTGGCCGGGCACGACGTCGTCCTCGTGGCGCAAACGCCTTCCTACGAATCCGGCGGATGGCTTCGGGAGATCGCTATTCGTGGCACCGTCGAGGAGAACGATCGCTCGGTCTCGGACGACTTCCGCGCCGTCAATGCCGTTCTACACCGGTTCGCCGCTGCGCGCGGGACCGCAATCGTCGATCTGACACCCTATCTCTGCGAGCGCGGCAGCCTGGACTGCGTCGTCGCCATTGATGGCCAGATGGTCTACACCGACCGGATGCACGTCACGCCGGACATCTCGCGGCTTTACGGCCGCGCGATCGCCGATGTCGTGTTCCCGATCGAAGGCATGGCGATTGATAACGCTTCATAGGTCGGAGCGCGCAATTACCCATTCTTCGTTTCGCGCGGCCTCGGTCCAATCCCGCATTGCGGGATGGGCAAGAACGGCGTCGATATAGGAACCGGCCACATCGTCTTCGGCGAGGCCATAGGTCCGGAACCGGGTGCAGACGGGCGCGTACATCGCGTCGGCGATGGTGAAGGCGCCGAAAAGGAAGGGTCCGCCCGAGCCGTTGAGGGTGCGGCATTCCCGCCAGACCGTCTTGATCCGATCGATGTCCCTCGTAACGGCCGGCGAGGCCGCATAAGCGCTGCGCCGCCGGATGTTCATCGGGCATTCCGAGCGCAGGGCGGAGAAGCCCGAATGCATCTCGGCGGCGACGGAACGGGCGACCGCGCGGGCCTTCGCATCGGCCGGCCACAGGCCTGCATCGGGTGCCAGTTCGGCCACCCTCTCGCAGATCGCCAGCGTATCCCACACCGTCAGATCGCCATCGCGAAGGACGGGCACGAGGCCGCTCGGGCTCTCTTCCGACAATCGGCGTGCGGTGTCGTCCTGGTCGAGTGGGATCAACACCTCCTCGAAGGCGAGCCCGGCATGGCGCATCGCTATCCAGGGGCGCAGCGACCACGACGAGTAGTTCTTGTTGCCGATGACGAGGGACAGCATCACATCGCGCCTTTCGCAGGGATGGGTTTGGCGCCGGTGTTGACCAGGACGACGCCGATGGCAACCAGGACCATGCCACCCACGGCAAGTGGCCCCAACGTCTCGCCGAACATAAGCCAGGCGATGAGCGCGGCCACAGGAGGAACGAGGAAGAAGAGCGACGCCACGTTCGCCGCCTCACCGGTCCTGATGAGCGCGTAAAGAAGGCTGACCGCGCCGATGGAGAGGACGAACGTCAACCACACGAGCCCGAAGACGAACGACTCAGACCACTCGATGACGCCGGTCTCGAACGCGGATGCGAGCGCCAAGCAAGCAAGACCGGAGGCCGCGTACTGGATGGTTGCGCCCGAGACGATGGAGACGCCGGAGACGAACCGCTTCTGATAGACGGTGCCGAGCGAGATGCCGAAGAGAGCGAGGATGCAGAAGCCTATGCTTGCGGGCGTTCCGACCCCCTCGCTGAGCTTCTCCGCAACGAAGACTAGGACGCCGATCGCGCCGAGCGTCAGTCCCGCCCATTTGCGCGGCGTCACGCTCTCGCCAAGCATGGGGCCCGCCAGCGCAGCCGTCAGCATAGGCTGCGCGCCGACGATAAGGGCCGAGGCGCCCGCCTCGAGGCCTGCACGAACCGCGACGAAGACGCCGCCGAGATAGGCCGCATGGATGAAAAGACCGGCTACGACCGTGTGTGCGACCGTTCGGGTGTCCCTGGGCCAAGCGGTACCGAGGCTGACGGCGAGGCCGAACATGATGATGGCGGCGAGGCCGAAGCGGATGGCGAGGAACGTCATCGGCTCGGCGTATGGCATGGTCAGTCGGGCGCCGATGAAACCGGTCGACCACAGGACCACGAAAACGAATGGGGCGACCAAGATGGCCGCCCGCACCAGACCCGATGGCATGACGGCTCCTTCGCCTCCCGCTTCGCACGAGCATGCTGTTCAACACGCGCGCCCGTGGGTGACAAGGACGAAGGAGCGAAAGCTGATGCCCTAGTCGACCGGAACGACGACCGTATCGGCCGTATCGGGAACCGTACCCGTCACGACGGGATCGACTTCCTCAATGATCACCGGCGCGGTAGCCAGCTCACCGTCCTCGACTTCGGGACCGGTAAAGAGCGCGCTGAGAAGGGCGAGACCGAGGATCACGGCAGCGCCGATGAGCGCGATGCGACCCCAGCTATTGTTGCGACGCGGTTCGCCGACTGTCGTGGCATGCGCGTCGCGAAGAGGATCGTTCGCGCGGTCGGCGTAGAGATCGTCGGTGGGACGGACACCGGCGTACGTATCCGTCGCAGGCTTGTGGTTCAGGTTGGGATCGTCGTAGCGGGGATCGGCCATGTGATTACTCCATACGCGGGGACCGGGCGGGCTGCTCGGTCGACGTGGCCAAAACGGACCACCGGCCCCGGAGTTCCGATCTGAGACAGATCAAGCCGCAAATTGCGCTAGTGCTACTGCGCCGCCGCGACCGCCACCGACGAGTCGAAGCCGCCGAAGAGATAGGTCAATACGATCGCTGCGGCGAACGCGGCAAGCGTCCAAGTGGCCGTGCCCCAGCAGGCCGGCTTGTCATCAAAATCCATTCGAAGAAACTCCTGGATCAGGCGTCCGCATCCGTGGGTTGGTTTAGGTCGTTAAACAAAGCGGCCGAAGGATGGCAAAATGGCCGGCTCAATTAACGAAACACCAACGGGGAACACCCTGTCGCGGGACCGTTAACAACGTCTTAATCGCAGATGCAAGCGGTAATTCGGGGTTCCCCATCGTGATTGTGGCGGTAGGGTTACGGAGCGCGGAAAACGCGGCCCTCGGAGGGCGCAAAGCGGTGGGTACAGACGCCAATGAGCGACGAGAACGTAGCACAGACCATCGTTACGCTCCTGTGCGAGCAGCGCGACAGACGCGGACCCGGCGCTTCGATCTGTCCGACCCAGGTCGCACGTCGACTCGCGGCAGGCGCAGGCGAGCCGGACCGCTGGCGGCGTCATCTTCCGGAAGTCAGGCGAAGCGCCATCGACTCGATGAAGAAAGGTACGATCGCTATCACGCGGAAGGGAAAGCCGGTCGATCCGGACGACTTCAAGGGTATCTACCGACTCGCATTGCCGCCGGCCGGCCCGGGCCATAGCGAGGACGTGTAGCCGGCCAGCCTGTAGGCGACGAGGCCGATCCACTCGCGAACGCCGACATCGAGTAGCGTCAAAGCCTTTGATAGAGGCGCGAGACCGCTCCCGCCTAACGGCAGGCGATAATCGACGGGGAAGGCGACGACGTCGAACCCGGCGGTACGGAAGCTGCCGACCGCGCGGGGCATATGGAAAGCCGAGGTCACGAGCAGCCAGCGGCCGTCCGACAATCCAGCCTGTACGACAAGCTCGCGGGTATACGTCGCATTCTCATGCGTATTGCGCGAGCGGGTTTCGAGCTGGAGCCGGCCTCTACCGACGTCCATATCGGCAAGAAGGTCGGTCACCGCCTCCGCTTCGGAAAGATCGGACGGATGCAGGGCGCCCTGGCCGCCGGAGATGATAATCGGCAGGTCCGGCCTCGCCGCCGCGAGCGACACGAGGGCCGTGATGCGTTCGGCGGCGTCGTTCAACTGCGGCTGCCGCCTCTGCTCCGTCCGCCGAATGTCGAGCGCGCCCCCGAGAACGACGATGCCCGCAAGATCTCGAGGTACGTCCTCATATGCGATCGCCGGAAACCGGTCCTCGACCATCGCCAGCGGAATTTGCCCGAGGGGCGTGATGGTAAGGCCGAGCGCGACGACGCAGAAGTAAAGGAGCGCGCGAGCCTTGCCGCGCGTACGCGGACGATACTGAGCGGCCCACGACATCCACACGGTCGCAAGCACGAGCCCCAAAAGGAGAGCGTTCGAGGGTGCAAGGACGAACCAGAAGACCTTCGAAGCCACAAAAAACATCGAGGCCTCCAGCCTGTGCGAAATTGCACCGGGACGAAGCATGGGTGCGAATTGTGCTATCAGGAATGCACATTAGGTATCCCGTGACACCGGGCCCCAGCCCGCACGATGGATAGCGAGACATCCGATGGCCACGACCGACACCGCCGCCCCAAGCGCGGGGCTTCACCACATTACAGCGATCTGCGGCGATCCTGCGGCCAACGCGCGGTTCTACACCCGCGAACTCGGCCTCCGGCTCGTGAAGAAGACCGTCAATTTCGACGATCCTGGCACGTATCATCTCTACTATGGCGACGAGACCGGAACCCCAGGCTCGGCTCTGACCTTCTTCCCGTTCCGCGGCGTACCACGCGGCCGGCATGGCGTGGGTTCGGCCGTCGAGATCGGTTTCGCGGTGCCCAAATCCTCGATTGCCTACTGGATCGAGCGTTTGTCCGCGCGCAATATCGTGCACGAAAAGCTGGCTGACCGCTTCGGCGAGAGCGTCGTTCGTTTCGCCGATCCGGACGGATTGGCGATCGAGATCGTCGGCACGGACTGGGCCGGTGCCCTGCCCGGCTGGACGAACGCCGAGGCCGGGGCGGACCAAGTGCCAGCCGAGCATGCCGTTCGCGGCTTCTCGGGCGTCTCGCTCTGGGTACGGCATGCCGACAGGACGGCTCGGGTGCTGACCGATGCGTTAGGCTATGAGGCCGTCGGCGAGGAGGGGGACCTCATTCGGTACCGCGCCATGGGTGGGGGCGGTCTGGGTCCGGTCATCGATCTGAAGGTCATGGCGGATGGCAATGGGGAACGGCAGGGCACCGGCACGATCCACCACATCGCCTTTCGAGCGGCGGACGACGCGCACGAAATGGCATTGCGCCGCAAGGTCTTGGACCAGGGCCTTCAGCCGACCCCGCAGATCGACCGGACGTATTTTCATTCCGTCTATTTCCGGGAGCCGTCCGGAATTCTCTTCGAGATCGCGACGGACGCGCCCGGCTTCACCCTAGACGAGGACGAGGCGAGTCTCGGCCAATCGCTGAAGCTTCCATCGCAATACGAGGCGCATCGCGCGGAGATCGAGGCGGCACTGCCGGCACTGAATTGAGGAGGCGGCGATGAGGGACGAGAGCGCAGCGACCACTAGTTTCGGGCCCCACACCTTCGAAGTCGGTGCATCGCCTGCGCTTGTCCTGCTGCACGGCACGGGCGGGGATGAGCATGACCTCGTCCCTCTCGGCCAGACGGTTGCCCCTGGTCGCGCGCTCTTCAGCCCGCGCGGCCGGGTGTTGGAGAACGGGATGCCCCGGTTCTTTCGGCGGCTTCGAAGAGGGTGTGTTCGACGAAGAGGATGTCGCACGGCGCGCCGATGAGCTGGCCGAGACAATCCTATCGGCCGGCAAGGCATATGGGTTCGAACGCCCCGTCGCGCTCGGCTTCTCCAACGGGGCGAACATCGCCGCCGCCGTCATCGTGCGGCGACCCGATGTGCTAGGGGGCGCGATCCTGATGAGGGCGCAGGCGCCTTTCCGAGACATGCCGCCCTATCGAACGGACCTGCCCGTTCTTCTCCTTAACGGGCGGCATGATCCGCTCATATCGCTCGCCGAGGCCGGTAAGCTGGAAGACAGCCTGTCGGCGGCAGGCGCCCAGGTCGAGCGACACATTCTGGATGCCGCCCACGGCCTGATCCAACAGGACGTAGACTTCGCCCGCGCTTGGCTAATGGCGTTGTAGTGAGAGGGGCGGCCTTTGCGAGGGGCGTGCCCCTGTTCAGAGCCGCCCACTCGCCCGCCGCGCTCATCAACGACTGTCCGGACGGACGCCAGCACCTTTCGGGACGTCTGAACGACCCTTTTCGACATAGCGGTTGAGAACCCCGCCTCACCCTCGTAAGGATGTGCAGCAGACCAAATCCGCACCCAAAATCCCGGCCCGGAGGAGGCGCCTGATGTCGGACGCCGACCCACGCTCGACCGAGCGAACCGATCCTCGGGACGACGATATCATCGACGAAGGCGCTCCGAAGGGCTTTCGCGATGAGTCGGGACAGGTCGCCTCTGAATATCTGATGGCCGTCGTCGCAGCGCTTTCCGCCGAGAACGGCGGTACGGTCAGCATCCTCGCGGCCGACCTACACGAGGCGGACCTTGCCGACCTCATCGAGGCGTTGGATCAAGACCAGCGTCCAGACCTCGTCCGCCTCCTCGGCCGTGACTTCGATTTCACCGCCCTGACCGAAGTCGACGACCGCGTCCGCGAACAGCTCCTCGACGAGTTGGAAGCGGAACAGATCGTCATGGGTATCGAGGACCTCGACAGCGACGATGCGGTGCGCATCCTCGAGGATCTCGGCGAGGACGAGCAGGAAAAGGTTCTCTCGGGCCTCTCCATCGGCGAACAGATCCAGCTTCGACGTAGCCTCGACTATCCGGAGGAATCGGCCGGGCGTCTAATGCAGACCGAGTTCGTCTCGGTTCCGAGCTTCTGGAGCGTCGGGCAGACGATCGATTACATGCGCGAGGAGGACGAGCTCCCGCAGTTCTACGAACTCTTCGTGGTCGATCCGGCCCACAAGCTCGTCGGGGCCGTGCCGCTGAACCGTTTCCTCCAGACGCGCCGCTCCATCTCGATCGGCGATCTTATCGACGAGACCCGCCACATGGTCTCGGCAACGACCGACCGGGAGGACGTCGCCAGACTCTTCGAGCGCTACAACCTTCTTTCGATGCCCGTCGTGGACGAAAGCGAGCGCATGGTCGGCGTCATCATGGTCGACGACGTTCTCGACGTCATCCAGGAAGAGGCCGACGAGGACATCAGGCGCCTGTCCGGTATTGGCGACGAGGAGATATCGGACTCGGTCCGCGAGACGGTGCGTTCGCGCTTCACTTGGCTCACGATCAATCTTGCTACCGCCATCCTCGCCTCCCTCGTCATCGGGCTCTTCGAGGCGACCATCGAGCAAATGGTCGCCCTCGCCGTTCTGATGCCCATTGTCGCCTCCATGGGTGGCAACGCGGCGACGCAGACGATGACGGTCGCCGTCCGCGCACTCGCGACGCGCGATCTCGGGAATATCAACGCGCGGCGAATTATCAGGAGAGAGACCATTGTCGGTCTCGTGAACGGCGTTCTCTTCGCCATCCTCATCGGTATCGTGGCGGCCCTTTGGTTCTCCAACATCCAGCTCGGGCTGGTGATCGCGGCGGCCATGGTCGTGAACATGCTGGCGGCGGGGCTGGCCGGCATCCTCATTCCACTGACGCTCCAACGCCTCAAGATCGATCCAGCTATCGCGTCGGGCGTCTTCGTGACGACGGTGACCGACATTGTCGGCTTCTTCGCCTTTCTCGGCTTCGCCGCCTTCTGGTTCGGCGTAGGCTGATCGCACCCGCTTCGGGACGGTCGGGACCGGCTTCCGCAAGGGCGCCTTAATGTTCGTGAACTAGTTCTATCCGCATCCCCTCGAATGCGGCTGGACCTTACATGCGCGTGTCTCTCGCTCGTTCCCGTAGGCTTCTCGCCGGGGCCATGCTGACGATTCTGGCCGCGTGCGGCGGGGTGCCGGATACGCTGACGAATGTCGGCGATGCGGAACCCCATGCCAAGGTCGCCCGCGCACACCGGATGCCTGTCCAGGGCATCGATATCTCCCGCTGGCAGGCGGACATCGACTGGCGCGCCGTCAAACGCTCCGGCAAGCAGTTCGCGTTCATCAAGGCGACCGAGGGCGGCGATCATCTCGATCCGAAGTTCCGCCAGAATTGGGACGCCGCGAAGCGTGCCGGCGTCGCGCGGGGCGCCTATCACTTCATGTACTGGTGTCGGCCGGCCGAGGATCAGGCTCGCTGGTTCATCGAGAACGTGCCGCGCGACGACAAGGCCCTGCCCCCGGTCATCGATGCCGAGTGGAACTCGCATTCGCGCCTCTGCCCGGCCCGCATCGACCATGACCTGGCGCGCCGCAAGATCGCATACATGATCGAGGCGCTCGAAGCGCATTACGGCCAGCGTCCGATCATCTACACGGACATTCCTTTCCACGAGGACGTGCTGGAGGGTTATCTGCGTGATGATGACTTCTGGATCCGCTCCACCGCGGCCGAGCCGAAGGAGCGCTACCGCAACCGTCCGTTCGCCTTCTGGCAATTCACGACGACGGGACGGGTGCCCGGCATCGAAGGCGATGTCGATCGGAATGCCTTCATGGGTGGGCAGCGCGCCTGGAACGCATGGCTGGGAAAGCGAGCCGGTGCGAAGCGTGGGCGCCCGGCGCCTTCGGCAGCGCCGGTCCCCGTAGCGCAGGCCATCGCGCCCGGCACGATCTCCTCGTCGGTTTCCGCCTTGGCCCCGCCCAACGTTTCCGTTCGCTCTCACGTTGGGCTCGCCGACGTGTCGACCTATCCGCCGGCCGGCAACGCGGCCCCCGCCGACGACATAGGTGGCCTCCTGCGTGGCGAGGCTGTCCTTTTCTAGCTGTCGCAGGGATAGCTTAGCCTCTCGTTTACCATCCGCTCGTAAGTTCCATGCATGGGGTGGACGGAGTGGACCGATGATCTTTGGACGTGCGGAGCGACGGTCCGTTCAGGTCGAACCAGACCTGGAACGACCAATCCAGATCCCGGGCGCCGATAACGACAGCGTTGCGGAACTGCGCAAGACGACGTTGGACGTTCTCCACCATGTCGAGAACGACATGCGCGGCGTGATGAATGCGATCCGCTCGAACAGCCGTCAGATGGGCGCGGCGGTGCAGGCCGCCAACGCGTCTCTTCGCGAAATTTCCGCCAAGGGCGAGGATCTCGCCGGCAAATCCGAGGAAGCAGTCGGCCTCGCGCAATCGATGACGTCCGCTATGTCCGAGGTCTCGTCAGCCTCTGCGGAAATCGGCGACCGCATGACGATGGTGAGCGGGATGACCGACGCCGCCGAAGTCGCCGCCTCGACCGCCGGCGAAAGTGTCGATCGACTGCGCGCTTCTTCGGACTATATCGAGGAAGTCATCGAGCTGATCGCGTCCGTTGCCAAGCAGACCAATCTTCTCGCCCTCAACGCGACCATCGAGGCCGCGAGAGCCGGGGAGGCAGGACGGGGCTTCGCCGTCGTTGCGCACGAGGTGAAGGCCCTCGCGATGGAAAGTCAAAAGGCCGCCGACGAGATCGCCACACGCATCGGACAACTCCGCGCGGACGCATCGTCGAGCATCGATGCCGTGGGAGAGATCCGCACGATCATCAAGGACATTAAACCGGCCTTCGCCGCCGTCGCGAGCGCCGCCGCTCAGCAAAACGATACGATGAAAGCGACGTCCGATATCTCGCGCCGCTCTGCGCTTTTCATCGAGGCGGTGACGGCGGATGCCGCCGGGATCGTCGAGGTCGCAAGGCGCGCCGAGGCCGTGAACGACACGACGCTGTCCGATTCCGCCATTGACCATCTGGTCGAGCGCACCACCCTCGTCCTGCGTCAGAACCAGATCGGAGACCGCCGCCTATTCGACCGCTGGCCATATGTGCTGCGTGGAACGATAAGCAGCGCAGGGCGAAGCGTGGTTGGCCAAACGATCGATATCAGCGAGGGCGGCGTGCTCTTCACGCCCGATGCGGGCGACCAGACCTTACCGACCGGCGTCGTCGATCTCGAGTTCGCGGAGATCGGCGCCGTTCGCGGGCGCATCGTGGGGAAGAGCGGTCTCGGCCTTCATGTAGCCTTCGAAGCCATGAGCGACGCGGCGACGAGGCGGGTCGCCGACCTTTTGGCGCGACTAGAGGACGAGCATGCCGGCCTCATCGAGATCGCCTGCGCGGCAGCCGCGACCTCGGCCAAGCTGATGGCGAACGCGGTCGCGAACGGCCGGCTCAGTATGACGCAACTGATGGACACCGACTATCGCGAGATCGACGGCACCGATCCGCGCCAGTACACCACAGCCAATCTCGACGTTCTCGAGCGCGTTCTCCCCGACCATCTTGAAAGCGTGCTCGGCCGCGACCCACGGATGATCTTCGCGCTCGCCATCGACCGGAACGGCTATATTCCCGTGCACAATCGCATGTACTCGCAGCCACAGCGTCCTGGCGAGACCGATTGGAACACGAAGCATAGCCGCAACAAGCGTATCTTCGACGACCGCGCCGGCCTCGCCGCCGCGCGCAACACGCGACCATTCCTCGTTCAGTCCTACATGCGCGACATGGGCGGCGGAACGATGACACTTCTCAAGGAAATCGATGCTCCCATCGTCGTGCAGGGTCAGCACTGGGGCGGTTTCCGCTGCGCGTACAAGATATAGGGCCACGTTCCGGACCAAAGGCTTCGCTCCCGGCTCGTCTTCTTCGGTCTTGAGCTCCAAGGAGACCGACGGAGGGAACCGGCATCGTCCGATGTGCCACGCCTCGCCAACCCGTTCTCACTGTGTCGGCGATTGCGTACATCTTGCGGTAGGCCTTTCCCGTTAGGGTGACGACCGCGGCATGGCGGCGACGAAGCTGCCGGGGCCCGGAGAACTGTCTATGGCCGCCCTACCCCACCCTTCGATCGCAGGCTCCGAGGAGCAAGTGCTCGTAGAGCCGTTCGCGACGGACCGCGGCAGAGAAATCGCATCCTGGCACTGCGACGACCACATCACGCCGGACATAAGAAGCTTTCTCTGCCTCCCAGGCCGGGCGCCCTTCGAGACCTTGGGCTGGCTCGAAGCGATCATCGACGTGATTCGAGGTGAACGAGCCCTTCTCGTGACAGGCCGCACGGCCGATGGCAGCGTCGTCGCGCTCTTCCCCTTTGCCATCCGCCGAACCTTGGGCGGCTGCGTATGTGGTTGGGCGGGCCAGGATTGGACGGACTATTGCGGACCGGTCCTCTCGAGCGAGCTCGGCGCCATCGATGCAGCGCAAGTCCTTCGCGACGCCATCGACGCTACGGGCGCCGCCCCTGACGCCGTCGTCCTGCGAAAGAATCCCGACACAAGGGCCGACGGCACGGCGAACGGATTTGGGCGAGTTGGCGGGCAATGCGTCGAGAGCGACCGTGGTCATGTCATGGACCTATCGCCAGAGTGGCCCGCGCTCCTTGCCCGCAAGCTCGGCGCGAAGTCGCGCAGTACGATCCGGCGAAAGCACCGACTCCTTTCGGAAACAGGTCGGGTAGAGACGTTCCTCGTGGAGAACCCCGTCGAGGCCCACATTTATGCGGGCCTAATGATCGACTGGAAGAGGCGGCAGTTGAAGTCGACCGGTGCTGCAGATCACTTCAAGGATCCCGACGGGCTCGCCATCATCCGCGCCAGCATCTTGCAGGGTCGCCAAGGCCGGATCTTCGCGCTCGCGCTCGACGGCGCGCCGATAGCGCTGATGCACTGTCTCGATGGTTCGATCGGCAGTGGGCGAACGCGCCTTCTCTACCAGACGGCCATTGCGCCGGACGCCCCTGCCCAGGCATCCCCTGGCCAGTTGCTCCTACACTACGTCCTTGAGCGCAGCTGCTCCGAGGGCTTCTCCCATTTCGACTTCGGCATGGGAGACGAGCCCTATAAGGCGGTTTGGGCAGACCGCTCTCACGCGCTTCAGACCCTCTATCGCGTGGAGACACCACGCGGCCTTCCCGCCATCGCGGCGATGAAGGGGGCGGCCGAGGCGAAGCGCTTCGTGAAGGGGCGCCCTCGCCTCTTCGCGGCCGTCAAGACCTTGCGGACACGGCTTCCGTAGGCGGCGCCCCCGTTCCTCGCCGCGCTATCGCGAGGCCGAGAAGGATCAGGATCAGCGCGACGATCATTACCGGCGTGATCGGCTCCGCCAGAAGCAACGCACCAAGCATGACCCCGAAGACGGGTAGCAGGTTGATGCCGAGGGCCAGGTAGGTGTAGCCGATCGATCCGATAAGATAGTAGCGGATGAGATAGGCCAGCCCCGTCGGCAGCAGGCCGAGATAGAGAAGCGCCCACAGAGCCGAGCTTTCGTAGGTAGAGGGAAAGCGTTCGCCGAATAGCAGGACTATGACGACGAACTGCGCTGAGGCCAGCGCGAGGACGAGCGTACTGAGGCGAACGGGCGGAATGCCATCGACCTTCCGTACGAGGACGCCCGAGACGACGTAGCAGAGACTTCCGACAAAGGCCGCGAGCTGCGCCCAAACGGAGCCGCCCAGCCCGTCCAGGGCATCCTGACCGACGACCAGGGCGACCCCTCCGAAGCCAAGCATTACGCCGAACACTTTCCAGACGTTCAGCTTGTCGTCGTCGGTCATGACGTGGCTCAGGAGGAGCGCCCACATCGGCCCCGCCCCCATCAGGAGTGCGGTGAGGCTGGAGGAGATCGTCAACTCGGCCCAGGAAATGAGGATGAAGGGCAGCACGACATTGAGAAAGGCGAGGATCATCAGGAAAGCCCACTGCCGCGTTCCCGCCGGCCAAAGCCAGCCGCGCCAGACGGCGTAGGGAACGAGAACGAGAAGGCCCAGCCAGGTTCGGATCGCCGCAGTCCAGAGCGCGCCTACCTGCGGCGCCGCGATCTTGATCGCCTGGAACGCCGACGCCCAGATGATGACCACGAAGAGGATAAGCGCGAAATCGGACGTACGGGGCTTGCGCAGCATAGAATGGCCTCGGCCACCGACCGGAAGGACGATCGGTCCGGCTTGGACCGCCGCCCTAGCCCGCTGAAGTCAAAAAAGCGAGTGGCAAATTCTGGACGCCGGATGACAAGGCCCAGGGGCCGGAGATAGAAGCGCGTCCTCGCCCCTCTACGCGATGTGCCGCCGATGCGCCTCTATTTCGCCTATGGCTCGAACATGAGCCGCGCCCAGATGCGACGACGGTGCCCGGCGGCACGCGCGGTCGGCGCCGCGTCGCTAGACGGTTGGCGCTTTGCGATCAATGCCCGGGGGACCGCGACGATCCGGCCGGCGCCCGGGGACGTCGTTCACGGCGTCCTATGGCGGATGACGGCGCGAGATGTGGCGACGCTCGACGTCTTCGAGGGCGTGGCGCGGCGTCGGTACATTCAGCGTGTGGTGCGCGTGAGGACCAGCGACGGCGCCTTGGTTGTCGCCCTCACCTATATCGGTCTCAACCCGGGGCGTGGACGCGCGGTCAGAGCCTATCTCGAAGGAACGATCATCCCGGCGGCCGAAGCCTGGCAGCTGCCCGAAGCGGCGATGCGCCGCCTTCGGGATGCGGCTGGTGGTCCCATGCTGGGGCCAGGGCGCCCGCACCCCCGCAAGCGTGGTTGGCGGCCTTGAACGCGATCAGGCCGCGGCGCGGATGATCCGGTTTCTCCCGTCGCCCTTGGCGCGATAGAGCGCGGCGTCGGCGCGATGAAGAAGGTCTTCCATAGAGTCCTGGGGATGGCGCAGCTGGGCGAGGCCCGCGCTGATCGTCACGTAGAGTGTCTGCCCTTTGTCGTCGATGATGAAGGGCACGCCCGCCACCGCCGCGCGCAAGCGCTCGGCGACGCCGTCCGCTATCTGCTCTTCGGCCTCAGGCATCACGATGACGAACTCCTCCCCGCCCGAACGGCAGGCGAGATCGGCGTCGCGCACATAGGCCTTCATGCGCGTGGCGAGCTGCTGGAGAACCCGATCGCCGGCGCCGTGGCCATAGGTATCGTTGACCGCCTTGAAGTGATCGACGTCGAGCGCGAGGAGGCTGAGCGGCTTGCCTACATTGAGGGAGCGGCCGATCAGCGTTCGCAGGTGGCTCTCGAGATAGCGCCGGTTGTGCAACCCGGTGAGCGAGTCCGTGACGGCCATCTCGATCGTCTGCCGCACGTCCTGGCGCAGGCTTTCGGCATAGCGCCTGCGCTTCACCTGCGTGCGGATTCGAGCAACGAGCTCGTTGCGATCGATTGGCCGCGACACGTAGTCGTTCACGCCGAGCTCCATCGCGCGAAGGAGGCGGCGGTCATCGTCGGGATCGACCATGGCGATGATCGGCATGTTCCGCGTCCGCTCCAGCGAGCGAAGCTGTGAACAGAGCCTGAGGCCATCGTAATCGTTCAACGTCAGCGAGACGAGCGCGGCATCGAACTCGCCCTCCGGCACGGAGATGATAGCGTTATGGGGGTCGGACTCGATTTCGACCTGATGCTCCTTGCGCAGCGCCTGCTCGATCTTGGCGGCCGAGCTCGCGCGGTCGTCCACGATGACGAGGCGTGCGTCGGTACCGCTGGCGGAGGCCGCGATGGCGAGCGGATCGTCCAGTCCGAACCCTCGACTCGTCTCGACGCGGGCGCGAAGCTCGTCGGTCAGCATCTTCATGCGGACGAGGCTCTTCACCCGCGAGATGAGCGCGATCTCTTCCACTGGCTTTGTGAGGAAATCGTCAGCGCCCGCCTCAAGGCCCCGCACGCGGTCGGACGGCTGATCGAGGGCGGTGACCATGACGACGGGGATATGATGCGTCGCCGGGTTCTCCTTGAGCCGCCGGCAAACCTCGAAGCCATCCATGCCAGGCATCATCACGTCGAGGAGGACGATGTCGAAGGCGGAAGCCTCGCAGGCACGTAGCGCTTCCGCGCCGCTCATCGCGGTCGTGACGTCGAAATACTCGCTCGTGAGCCGAATTTCTAGAAGCTTCACGTTGGCGATCAGATCATCGACGACGAGAACGCGGGCGGTCATAGAGGCAATCCTTACGCAAGACGAAACGCATTCGCGGCGGCCATTTAAAGATCAGGCAACCCCAGCATAGGTGCGAACGGTTTCCAGGAAATTCACGACCGAGATCGGTTTTGACAGGTAGGCTTCACATCCGCCCGCCCTGATCCGTTCCTCGTCGCCCTTCATCGCAAACGCGGTTATCGCGACGATGGGGATGTGCTTGAGGTCCTCCGCATCCTTCATCCACTTGATGATTTCCAGCCCCGACACCTCAGGCAGCTGGATGTCCATGAGCACGAGATCGGGAATGTGCTCGCGCGCGATCGCCATCGCGTCATGCCCGTTTCGGGCCTGCAGCGTCTGGTAGCCGTTGGCCTCCAGGAGATCGTTGAAGAGCTTCATGTTAAGCTCGTTGTCTTCGACGATGAGAATGGTCTTGGCCATGCCGGTCTAGTCCTAGCGGGTGCGATCTGGGGGGTCGGGCCCCGCGCTCAGGCCAGTGTGTCGGTAAAATCTTACGAAAGCCGTTGCGGCCAAGCCATTGCCGCTTCACGATGAACGAATGGTGAAGGCAGAGACGAGGTCAGCCGACGATGCCGATCAAGCGGATGGATCGCGAGAGCGCGGAGCAGCTCGCCATTCGAGCCCTCGCCTTCCTGGGCTCGGATCAAGATCGCGCGGAACGCTTCCTGAGGCTGACCGGCCTGACGCCCGAGACCCTGCGCACAGCCGGCGACGATCCGCGCTTCCTCGTCAGCCTGTTGGACTACCTTCTGAGCGACGAACGCGTCCTCGTCGGCTTCGCTCAGGATATCGGCGTAGATCCGGAAACGGTGGTCGCGGCACGCGGAGCGCTGGGCGATGGAGACTTTGTCTCCGACAACTAGTCATTCGCAGGCTTCGGGGGCTTCGGCGAAGTCCAGCGAGGACAATGCGCCACTGACGGCGAACTCGCCGTAATCGAGCGTGAGCGTGTCGCTGACGCCATTCTCGAAGAGGTTGAAGCTGATCTCGTAGTTGGGCAGCTGATCGCCTGTGGCCCCTTCATCGTAGTAGCTCAATGTAACCGGCCAATAAGTCCGGGTCTCGAGATCGGCAAATCCCGCGCCTTCGCTCACCTGCGGTTCTCCGATGATCGCAGTCGTCTCGTTGATCGTCGCCCCGTCCTCGCTGCCATCGTAGATGCGCGCCTGGAAGACGCGCTTGCCGCCCGCCGCCGCCTCGAGGAGATGGCCGAGATGCTCGGTCGGAAACATGATATCGGCCGGAAGTTCGATCTCGGTCTTCTCCGGCTTGTCGAGCGAGACCGCCGTCTGCCCGGCCGTGCGGTCGGCGAGCCCCGCCGTCTCGTCCGACGAAATTTGGTTCACGAGGTTCCGGGTCAGGAAGCTGAACCGCCCCGTGCCGGCCGCGAAGTCGAGGCCTTCCTCGAACGTGGAGGAGCGAAGGTCGGTCGTCGTGCTCTCGCCGTTAGTGTTCGCGAACTGCGTGACGAGCCGAAAGTTGACGGTAAAGCCGTCGCAGACCGTGCCCTGAAGATCGTAAACCAGCCGGCCGTTCAGCGACGAGAGGCTTGAACCTTCGGAAACGCTGGCGAGCGTCATGTCATAGACCGCGCGGTGGGGGGCGATTCCCCGCAATGGATCGGCGTTTGCGCCCGCGCCTGCCGTGATCAAGCCGATCCCGACACCCGCGGTCCGGTACGCAATGAGACGGAACATGCAAATCAACCTTCGGCTGGGGCGCTCTCTCGGCATATCGGCATAGGACGCTCGCTGTGCAACGCGTACAAGGCCGGCTTGCCCGCTGTCCACCGACAAGGCAAAGACGGGGTAGCCGCCAGTCTGGCGCATCGCGGACACAAGGAGCCTCGCAATGTCGGCCATCGAAGCCAAACTCGAAGCGATGGGAATAACCCTTCCTGCCGCAGCCGCACCGGCGGCCAACTATGTCGCGACCAGGCGGACGGGCAATCTCCTTTTCGTCTCCGGTCAGTTGCCAATGGCGGAAGGCAAGGTCGCATACACCGGCCAGGTCGGCGCCGGCGTATCGATGGAGGACGGCGTCGAGGCGGCACGACTCTGCGCAATCAACATCCTCGCACAGGCGAAGACCGCGCTCGGCGATCTCGATGCGATCGCATCCTGCATCAAGCTAGGCGGGTTCGTGAATTGCGAGACGGGCTTCGGCGACCAGCCCAAGGTGATCAATGGAGCGTCGGACCTCATCGCCGACGTGTTCGGAGAGGCCGGCCGGCACGCCCGCTTCGCCGTCGGAGCGCCCGGGCTGCCCTTCGACGCCGCCGTCGAGGTCGAGGCCATCTTCGAGCTTCGTTGATAGCGATGACGAATTTCGTGACCTTGGTGCGCGAGATGGCGCGGCGTCCGATCGCGCATCGCGGCCTCCATAGTCCCGGCGGTCCGCCGGAGAACTCGATGGGCGCCGCACAGGCCGCGATCGACGCCGGCTATGCGATCGAATGCGACGTGCAACTCAGCGTCGATCGGATCCCTTACGTCTTCCACGACGAGACGCTCGATCGGATGACGAACGGTAGCGGTGCGATCCGTGACCATACGGCCGCCGAGCTGGACAGGCTGCATCTGCGCGGCTCCCAGGAACCGATCCCGTCGCTCGCGGCGTTCCTCGCCTTCGTCGCGGACCGTGCGCCGCTCTTCGTCGAGTTGAAACGGCAGGACAAGCGTGTGCTCGGCCGGGCCCCGCATCACGGCCGCAACAAGCTACTTGCGGAGGCGGTCGGCGAGGTGATGGGCGGATATGGTGGCGATGCTGCGCTCATGTCCTTCGATCCGCGCCTGGTCGTCTTCTCTCGCAGCACCATGCCCGACCGCCCGCGCGGCATCGTCGCGCTCGGCGCGGCCAGCAACAATGACGGCCACGTGCCCGGCTGGCAGCATTGGGGCGGCGCGCATCTCCTTCATCTGCCGTGGTCGCGCCCGCACTTCATCGCCTACGAGGCCGCCGCACTGCCGGCGCCGGTTCCGATCCGCGCCGCGGCCGCGCTTGGCATTCCCCTCCTGTCCTGGACGATCCGCTCGCAGGGTGAGGCCGATCGGCTGAGCACCGTTCTCGATCAGATCATCTTCGAAGGCTTCGAACCGGAGGTTTCTTGACCCACTACTCGCGCCTCGGCGTCATCGTCGTCGACTGTCAGACGGTAGACCTTACGGACGCCCTCGCCTTCTGGACGGCAGCGCTCGGCTATGACGGCAGCGTCGACGCGGACGGATAGTACGCCATCATCAGGACGCCGGATGGTCACCCGGCCGTACTGCTTCAATCGGTCGACCACGCGTCGCACATCCATATCGACATCGAGACCGACGACCGGGAGGCCGAGGCCGTCCGTCTCGAGCGACTCGGTGCCAAGCGTATCCGCGCTGTGAAGGGGTGGATCGTGATGGAAGCGCCCACCGGCCACCGCTTTTGCCTCGTCAAGCCGCAGCGGGAAGACTTTCCCGACCGGGCGAAGGCGTGGTCCATGCATGAGGGGTAAGCCGCCGCACTGCACAAACCTCGCCGGCGCCTTATCTTCGCTGCAGGGACAGTTCGGGAACGCAGCTTTTGTCGGCCATCACCATCAAGCAGATCGAGTCGCTGGACGAGGTGCCGGCGGCGGCGTGGGACGCGTGTGCGGGTGCGGTCGATGGGGCTCCGCCTCCCAATCCGTTCGTCTCTCACGCTTTTCTGAAGGCGCTCGAGGACGCGGGTTGCGTCGACCGGCGAACGGGGTGGATGACGCGGCATGTCGTCATGGAGCGCAGGAACGAGGTGATTGCCGCCGCGCCCTGCTATCTGAAAACGCATAGCCAGGGCGAGTACGTCTTTGATCACTCCTGGTCTCATGCCTATGAGCGGGCCGGAGGGAGCTACTATCCGAAGCTGCAGGTCAGCGTCCCGTTCACGCCCGCCACCGGCCCTCGCCTCCTCGTCCGGTCGGACGCCGGCGAAGGCACCAGGGAAACGCTTGCCGCCGCTCTCGCCCAGGTGACGCTGAAGATGGGCGTTTCGTCGCTGCACGTCACCTTCGCCGAGGAGTCGGAGGCCAAGGCGCTCGAAGAGGTCGGATATCTCCATCGCACGGACCAGCAGTTCCATTGGCTGAACAACGGCTACGCGACCTATGACGACTTTCTCGCGACCTTGGCCTCTCGGAAGCGCAAGGCGCTGAAACGCGAACGGCGCGAAGCGCTTGCGGATGACATCGCTATCGAGGTGATAACGGGCGCGGATTTGACGGAAGCTCGCTGGGATGCCTTCTACGAGTTCTACACCGACACAGGCTCGCGGAAGTGGGGCCAGCCCTATCTCAACCGGAAGTTCTTCTCGCTTCTCGGCGAGCGGATAGGCGACCGGGTCGTCCTCGTGATGGCGACGCGACAGGGCCGTGATATCGCCGGCGCGCTCAATCTCGTGGGCGCAGACGCTATCTATGGTCGCTATTGGGGCTGCGTGGAAGATCACCCCTTCCTCCACTTCGAGGTCTGCTACCATCAGGCCATGGACTACGCGATCGCGCATGGGCTCGCCCGCGTCGAAGCCGGTGCGCAGGGCAGTCACAAGCTGGCGCGCGGCTATGTTCCGACGACGACGCATTCCGCGCACTGGATCGCCGACCCGGGCTTTCGAAGCGCGGTGGAGAACTATCTCGAACAGGAACGCCGGGCCGTGTCGGCGGAGCAACGCGAGCTCCTGCGCTTCGCACCCTATCGCAAAGGCGCGCTAGGTGGCGGTACTCTTGCGGACGAGGGCCTGCGTGCGGACGCGCTCATGGAGGACGACGAATGACTGACACCACCGCCTACGACACCGACAACGCGTTCGCGAAGATCCTACGCAGCGAGCTGCCTTCCCATAAGCTGATGGAGGACGAGAGCGTCATCGCCATCATGGACATCATGCCGCGGGCCGACGGTCATTGCCTCGTCATTCCAAAGGCGCCGTCACGCAACCTACTCGATATCGCGCCGTCCGACCTCGCAGCCGTCCATCAGGCCGCGCAACGCTTGGCGCGGGCCGCCATGACGGCGATGAAGGCCGACGGCATTACCATCCAGCAGTTCAACGAGGCGGCCGGAGGACAGGTCGTCTTTCACACCCACGTCCACGTGATACCCCGCTGGAAGGGACAGCCCATGCGTCCCCATACAGGCGAGATGGCCGCGACGGACATTTTGGAACGGCACGCGCAAGCCATTCGCGACGCGCTCGAATAGTTCCTAAAAAAGTTTAACGATGACGGCGAAACCGAAGCGTTCGCAGCCCGTTACCACGACGCACCTCGCGTTATGCACGCGCGTTTCACCAGCGAACATAGAGGTATGTCATGAGTAACGACATCAAGATTTTGAACGGCCTGATCTCGACCCTGATCGACAGCGCCGATGGCTACGAGCAGGCCGCGTCGATCAACGACCGCCCTAACATTACGGCCGAGTTCCATGCGCTCGCCACCCAGCGCCGCGCCATGTCGGAGGAGTTCAAGACCTTCGTGCGCAGCCTCGGCGGCACGCCGGAGGATGACGGTTCCTATCTCGCCGCCGCGCATCGCCAGTTCCTGAACCTGAAAAGCACGTTTCAGGACAACGCGAAGGCCGCGATCAGCGAAGTCGAGACGGGTGAGAGCTACATCAAGGAGCAGTTCGAGAAGGCCATCAGGGATGGCGACATCTCCGCGCAGACGCGCTCCTTCGTCGATGCGCACTGGACAAAGATTGCCGCCGACCACGCGCGGATGGACAATCTGAAGACCCTAATGGCCGCATAAAGCTGCCAAGACGGGTAGAGAAGGGGTCGGCCTTTGCGCCGGCCTTTTTTTATGCCGGCCCGAACGCGAGATAGCCGATGCCCATCGCGGCTAACGCCACGACCAGGCCGAGCGTCAGGGACGCCGGATGGGCGCGAAATCGTAGGAGAACGACTAGGCCGATCACGATCGCGACAAGCCGCAGCCACACCGGCACGATCTGCAGGGCGCCTTGCGGCTGCAGGATGAGCTGGCCGGCGAGCGCGCCGATGATCGCGGTGGCGACCATGCGTGCCCAAGTGAAGATGGCGCCGTCCGGCGACAATCGCCCTGCGAGCAGCACGCCGAGCCAGCGCCAGACCTGGGTTGAGAGGGCGCCGGCCACGAGGATCACGATATAGGGCCACCACCATGATGCGCCGGCGAGCGACGTGCTCATGTCGGCTTGGCCTTTATCGGCAACCAGCGGTGCAGGACGTAGGCGAACGTGCCGGCGAGCAGCCCGGCCCAGAGTAGACTGGTGCCCGGGAAGACGGGCGCGAGCAAGGGACCTAGAAGGAAGCCGAGCACGGTCGCGAACGCATCGGCCGGATCGCGCCACGCGGCAACGAGGCCGAATAGGAAGTAGGACGGCAACAGCAAGGCGAGTGCCGCCTGCATCCCGGGTGGCAACCCGCTCGCCACCAACATGCCGACAAGCGTTGTTGCGACATTGACGACCCAGATCGTTCCGCCAAGACCGAGCGCGAAGGAAAAGCGATCCTCGTTGGGGATGAATGGTAACCGGCGCTGCAACTCGATCCACGACGTAATCGCCTGGATGGACGACAAGAGGAGCAGGCCAATCATCGGCCTTGGCCTCGTCGGCGCGATGAGGGGGATGAGTGACGCCATCATCGGCACCATGCGGATCGCACTCGCGGAGACTAGGAGCGTCGCGGCCCCGAGGCTCGCGCCAGTGATCACGGCACCGACGAGCAGGACCTGGCTTGGAAGGGCCCATGTCGTCGCCGACATCAGCGTTCCCTCGAACACGTCGAAACCGGCTTCCCGAGCGAAACCGCCGAAGCCGAAGAATCCCAGCATCAGAATATACGTGCCCGGCGTGCGGAGCGCTGCGACCGCGCCCTCTCGAAGCGGAGACGATCGGATGAGGGCGGGCGGCATGGCGTTCGATTCGCTGAGGGATTGCCGCAGTCTACCTCAGTCGGTGCCCACGCATAGGCTGGCAGTACGCCATTCAAGCGAGGGAAGGGAGGGACGCCCGAACATGTCGGACATCCCCCATCCTGGACGTCTACGTCTCGTCCGTCGGGGCGGCCTTCGGAGTACGGCGGACCTTCGGCACCGGTCCCGATTTGCCGGCCGGCGCGCCGCCGGTGGCCGGACCGGCGAGGACGAGGTCAGGCCCATCAGTCCCCTCCGGCTTCGGTGCCAGCTCGTCCGAGGCATCCTTGGACGGCCGCTTCTGCTTGGGCTTGGCAGCCTTCGCACTCTTCGGCTTGACCGGCTTGGCCTTCGGCTCACCCGGCATCATGTCGAAGCCGAGCGCGTCCTCGCCCTCCTTCACGAAGACGCGAACCGTGCCGCCATCCTTGAGCGCACCGAAGAGGATCTCGTCGGCGATGGGCCGCTTGATCGTCTCCTGAATGACGCGGGCCAGCGGGCGGGCACCCATCTTCTCGTCGTACCCCTTCACGGCCAACCAGTCCGCCGCCTCGGGGCTCAGTTCGATGACGACGTTGCGGTCGGCGAGCTGCGCTTCGAGCTGAAGCACGAACTTCTCGACCACTCGGTGCACGACCTCGCGCGGAAGATTGCTAAACGGAACAACAGCATCGAGACGGTTGCGGAACTCGGGCGAGAACATACGCTCGATGGCTTTCATATCCTCGCCAGCCCGTTTGGCCGAGCCGAAGCCGATGCCGGCCTTCGCCATATCGGCCGCACCAGCATTGGTGGTCATGATGATGACGACGTTGCGGAAATCGATGTGCTTGCCGTTGTGGTCGGTCAGCTTTCCGTGGTCCATCA
Source organism: uncultured Alphaproteobacteria bacterium (assembly GCA_963799285.1). Taxonomy (GTDB): domain Bacteria; phylum Pseudomonadota; class Alphaproteobacteria; order Rhizobiales; family CAWCWK01; genus CAWCWK01. The sequence continues at coordinate 1,170,177 of CAWCWK010000004.1, read as the reverse complement.
CCTGCAGCAGGATGTTGAAGAGGTCCGGATGGGCCTTCTCGATCTCGTCGAGCAGCAACACGCAATGCGGGTTCTGGTCGACGCCATCCGTCAGCAAGCCGCCCTGGTCGAAGCCGACATAGCCCGGAGGCGCCCCGATCAGGCGGCTGACGGTGTGGCGCTCCATGTACTCCGACATGTCGAAGCGCAAGAGCTCGACGCCCATGATCGAAGCCAACTGCTTGGCGACCTCGGTCTTGCCGACGCCGGTCGGGCCCGAGAAGAGGTAGGAACCGATCGGCTTCTCCGGCTCGCGCAGGCCAGCGCGGGCGAGCTTGATCGACGAGGCTAGGACGCTGATAGCGCCCTCCTGCCCGTAGACCACCCGCTTGAGGTTCTTCTCCAGATCCGCGAGCACCGCCGTGTCGTCCTTCGAGACCGACTTCGGGGGGATGCGCGCCATCGTCGCGACCGTGTCTTCGATCTCCTTCACGCCGATCGTCCGCTTGCGCTTCGACTTGACGACGAGCATCTGCGCCGCACCGGCCTCATCGACGACGTCGATCGCCTTGTCGGGGAGCTTCCGGTCGTTGATGTAGCGGGCGGAGAGCTCGACAGCGGTCGTGATCGCCTCGTTGGTGTACTTCACGGAGTGGTGCTCCTCGAAATACGGCTTCAGACCCTTCATGATTTCGATCGCATCGGGGATAGACGGCTCGTTCACGTCGATCTTCTGGAACCGGCGAACGAGCGCACGATCCTTCTCGAAATGCTGGCGATATTCCTTATAGGTCGTTGATCCGATGCAGCGAATGGCGCCCGAAGCCAGCGCCGGCTTCAAAAGGTTCGAGGCATCCATCGCACCCCCGGACGTGGCACCGGCGCCGATGACAGTGTGAATCTCGTCGATGAACAGCACCGAGTTCGGCGTGTTCTCGAGGTCTTTCATGACGGCCTTCAGCCGCTCCTCGAAATCGCCCCGATAGCGCGTACCGGCGAGGAGCACGCCCATGTCGAGCGAATAAATGGTCGCTTCCTTCAGGACCTCCGGCACTTCGCCGCGCACGATGCGGCGCGCGAGGCCTTCGGCGATGGCCGTCTTCCCGACGCCCGGGTCGCCCACATAGAGCGGGTTGTTCTTCGAGCGACGGCAGAGGACCTGGATGGTCCGCTGGATCTCCGGCGCGCGGCCGATGAGCGGATCGATCTTGCCCTCCCGAGCCCGCTCGTTGAGGTCGACACAATAGGCTGCAAGAGCCTCGCCGGTCTTGTTGCCGCCGCTCTGGTCCTCTCCGCTTTCCTCCTCCGCGCCGCGCACGGGCTTGCTGTCCGATGCGCCGGGCCGCTTTGCGATGCCGTGGGAGATGTAGTTGACCGCGTCGTAGCGCGTCATCTCCTGCTCTTGCAGGAAATACGCGGCATGGCTCTCGCGCTCCGCGAAGATCGCGACGAGCACGTTCGCCCCCGTCACCTCCTCCCGGCCGGACGACTGGACGTGGATGACGGCGCGCTGAATGACGCGTTGGAAGCCAGCGGTCGGCTTGGAGTCGTCGTCCCCGTCGGAGATGAGGTTGTCCAACTCGTTATCGAGATAGTCGCTGACGGTCTTCGCGAGGGCGGCGACTTCGACATTGCAGGCGTTCAGAACGCCGACGGCGTCGGTGTCGTCGGTGAGGGCGAGTAGCAGGTGCTCCAGCGTCGCGTATTCGTGATGGCGCTCATTGGCCAGTCCGAGCGCTTTGTGCAGGGCCTGCTCCAGGTTCTTGGAAAATGTCGGCACTGTCAGTCTCCCAGGCTCGGGTCGGGATCGATAGTCGAGGCTACTTCTTTTCCATCACGCATTGCAGCGGATGCTGATGCTGCTTGGCGAAGTCCATGACCTGCGTCACCTTGGTTTCGGCGACCTCATAGGTATAGACCCCACATTCGCCCACGCCGTTCTGATGGACATGCAGCATGATGCGAGTTGCGGCTTCGCGGTCCTTCGAGAAGAACTGCTCCAACACGTAGATGACGAATTCCATCGGCGTGTAATCGTCGTTAAGAAGCAGAACGCGATAGAGGCTCGGCCGCTGCGTGCGCGTCTTCGGTTTAGTGGCTGTGCCGACGCCGATCCCGTCGTCGTCACTCTCTCGGTCTTTGTCCGCCATGGCGGGGTCTCGTGTCTGGCTGGCGCGCCCGCACCCCACGGCGGACGTCTGGCAAAGATGATAGGCATCGATTCTGCGTTTCGCCAGACCTTGAAACTGCGTCTTGGCGTTCCAGGGCTAGCAGGCATCCAAACGCAAAAAGCCCGGCGCTGGGCCGGGCTCTTCCACGATCGAAGATTTCGCTGTCCGCCGAAGCGGCGCCTCTTACGAAGCGCGCTGAGCGACGTTCTCGAAAGGCTTGTACGCGTCGCGCATGGAGGACGAATAGATGTCGCCCATCTTCGTCATCCGGCCCATGAAGGCCTCGTAGGCGTCGCGCATAAACTCGGTCTGAACCTCGACGGCCTTGTCGAGCGAACGCGCCGACATCAGCTTCTCGGCAGCAGAGGCACCACGCTCGAAGGTCTCCTTCGAGAAATCGGTCAGCTCGACCATCGCAGCCTGAGTACCCTTGGCGACGACCGTCGCGGACTGGGTCGCAGCCTCGACGCCGGCCTTGTTCATGGACTGCCAGTTTTGCATCGTGTCCTGCATCATACGCTCCTATCAGAGTGGGAAAGTGCGGTGCACACGAAGTGTCCGCTTGCCTGTGGACTATATATGTGCACCGCACCACGCAGGTCAAGAGCATTTTTGTGCACCGCACCATAGCGCGCTTTTTGCTGTCGGCGATCCCGGTTCGACACACGCTCCGGGGTTTTGACGCTTTCCGGAAAGCATCTTTTAACGGCGTATCAAGGGCTTTTCCTTAATCTCGGAAGCTGGATGGGGGTCGTTTACGCGTTCGCGTTGTCATGGACGCCGGCCCTCGCGTACCCGAACGATAGGTCAGCCAGTGTACCGGCATACCCCTCGCGTCTCCCGCTTCTTCAAGGCCGCCCTCGCAGCCGGCACGATAGCCTTTGCAGCGTCGTTGGCCGCGCCGGCGCAGGCCAACCCGCTCTACGCATCGATCGTCATCGATGCGAAGACCGGCAAGACGCTCTATTCGCGACACGCTGATGAACCGCGCTATCCGGCCTCGATCACCAAGGTGATGACGCTCTACATGCTCTTCGAGGCCATCGAACAGGGCCGGGTGAAGATGAATGATCGGGTCGTCATGTCGCGCCACGCCGCGTCGATGCCGCCCTCAAAGCTCTATATCAAGGTGGGCAGCTCGATCTCGGTGAGCGACGCCATCAAGGCGCTCGTGACGAAGTCCGCCAACGACGTCGCAGCCGCGGTCGGCGAGCATCTCGGCGGCACCGAGTCCGAGTTCGCGGCCATGATGACGGCCAAGGCCCATCAGCTCGGCATGACGCGCACCACGTTCCGCAACGCGTCCGGCCTGCCCAACTCTGGGCAGAAGACGACGGCGCGCGACCTGGCGCGCCTCGGCATAGCCATACGCGAGCACTTTCCGCGGCAGTTCGAGATCTTCAAGACTCGCTCGTTCCGCTATGGCAAGAACACCTATTCGAACCACAACCGGCTTCTCGGGTCCGTGGCCTGCGTCGATGGCATCAAGACCGGCTATATCCGCGCATCCGGCTTCAACCTTCTCGCCTCGTGCACGGCCGGCGAGCGCCGCATAGTCGCCGTCGTGATGGGCGGCCGATCGGGGAATACGCGAAACGCCCACATGGCGGAGCTTATCAAGGGCTATGTCGGCGAGGCGACCCGCCGTCGTGGCGAGTTGCAGGTCAGGAAACCTGGCCCGACACGCTTCGCCTCGCTGGCGCCGGTCCTCCCGCCCGCGCCGCGCAGCCGCCCATTCGCGCCGGTCGTCATAGCGGCCGCGTCCGCCCCCGCACCGGCTTCTGTCGGCGCCATCCCGCAGCGCTCATTCGAGCCGAACGCCGCCGCGAAGGGCGCCCTCCCGCAGGGATCCATTTACGGCGAGACGGCTCGCATCGCCGCCGCCGCCATGCCCTCCGACCTTGCGGTCGCCAGCAATGGCAAGGGCGGCCTTCCGAGCGGCGCCGTAGCTCGGATGATCGAACGGGCCCAGGCAAACCGTCCCGCGCCGGTCCAGCAGGTTGCGGCATATGTCCAGCCGGTCGCGCAATCGACCGTCGGCGCTCCGAGCTTCGACGATGGTGCGGGCATCACGGGCTGGGTCGTGCAGATCGCGGCCGTCGACGATCGCGCCCGCGCGCTCTCCATGCTCGCAAACGCCCAGGCCCAGGTCGCGGCGGTCTCCCATGCGCAGCCGTTCACGATGCCGATCGTCAAGGGCGGCGGCACGCTCTACCGCGCACGGCTCGCCGGCTTCAACGGCAAGGACCATGCCTGGAAAGCCTGCGAGGCGCTGACCCTAAACGGCATCGCCTGCTACGCGACGACCAACTAGTCGCAATTGCGAGTCTGTACCCGACAGGCGCCCGCGCCCGTCACCCTTCCGCTCCCGCGTATCTCAGGAGTGCTCGATGTCTCGACGCGTTTCACTCACTCGCATGTCTCAAAGCCAGGTCTTTGGCCGCATTGACGCGGGCCGCGAGGCTGGCCGAGCCGCCGAAGTCCGGATGGACCCTCTTCATCATGGTCTTGTGGGCCTTGCCGATCTCCTGCGCGGTCGCCCCTGGCTTAAGGCCAAGGATTTCGTAGGCCTCCTCAAGGGTGAGCGCTCCGAGACCACCCGCGCCGCCCGCCTCGCCGCGCCCCGTGTCGCCATTGCCCTCGACGTCTTCACGCCATCCGGGCATTCGGCGGTCGAGATAAGCTTCGAGCAGCCGGACGCTGTCGGCATCGCCGGAAGCCTCCACCAGGACGCCCTTTAGATCCGCCAGGCTTAGGGTCTCTAGATCGCGACCGGTGAACGAGCCGGCGAGAACGCGACCCATCATATCTCCGGTGTCGTGATCGAGGAACATCTCGACATAGCGCGATGCCACGCGCGACCCCTGCCCCGCCGTCGGCCTCGTCCGCCTCGCGCCGAAACCGGACGGCAAACCGCGACCGGCCAGCAGCGCCAGGCCGACGCCGCCCAAGGGAATGGCCAGCCCGATTCGACCCGTTACGAGGAAGGCGAGCGCGAGGCCTAGACAGATCAAACCGCCCGCCCTTCTCAGCACGACGGCCAGAACGGCGGGGTTCGCCCGCATGAAGAGATTGGCGCCTAACATCATCAGCGCGAAGGCGCCGAGCCCTAGGACCAGATAGGGCATCAGCGCTTCCTCTTCGTCATATCAGACAGAAGGAGCTTAGCGCCTGCCGCATCGCTGGCCTTGAGAGCCGCCAGCCCGCCCGCGGCGTAGATCGCGACGCCTCGCAGCAGCGCTCTCAGTTCGGCGGCCGAGCCTGGAGAGAAACGGCAATAGGCCCCGTTGGACAGACGCGCGATCTCGCGAAAGGCGCGCTCGGCCACGGCGTCGTGCCCCTCGTGAAAGACGAAGGCGGGCAGACCCAGTAGCCCGAGCTCTCCGGCCATGGTGCAGAGGCGGTCGACATCCTCCTCCATCGCATCGCCGATATAGACCAGCGCACGGACCGCCTTGGACGGGTCCCTCTCCCGCGCGGCCTTCCGGGCGTGAGACAGCACCTTGCCGATCTGCGTTCGCCCGCCGGCCACGCGAATGCGAGACATCACCCGTCCAAGTTCGGCTGGCTCGGAATACCACGCGCTGGCGCGACATTCGCCGAACCCTCTAAAGTAGATCAGCTGCACGTCGAGGCCGCCGATCGCGCCGGCCTCCGCGAACATCTCCGACTGCAGCTGGCTCGCCATGTCCCAAGTCGGCTGACGGCTCATGGTCGCGTCGACGCCGAAGATGAGACGTCCGCGCACGCCCGTGCCGGGAGCCGCAACGGCTTTCGCGCGGGCGAGGAAAGCGGCGACGTCGCCGCTGATCGCATCCCCGGATTTCTCGATGTCCTTGCTCATGTCGCGCTAACAAATGGTCCCGCAGCCACGATACGGCAATGCCGCCAGATGTCGGCTCACTCGATCAGTCGAGCCTGCCCTCCGGCGGCTGCGTGATCGGCCACGCGACGACTCGGTCGAGTATGTCGTCCTCCGTGGCCTCCTCGCTGACCACCCGTCCGCGCGCGCTGATGCCGGCCTGATGTACGGTTTCTGGATCGCCAGAGACGAGGTGGTGCCACCAATAGAGGTCCTTCCCCTCTCCCACGAGCCGATATCCGCAGGACGGCGGAAGCCAATACACCGACTTCAGTCCCTCCGGCGTCAGTCCGATGCAATCCGGCACCTTGGCCTGCCTGTTGGCGTAGTCGCTGCACCGGCAGGATTCGCAGTCGAGTAGTTGGCAGGCGACGTCGGTATACTCGACCTCGCCGGTCTCATCGTCCTCGAGCTTCAGCAGGCAGCAGAGACCGCAGCCATCGCATAGGCTTTCCCATTCGGTGCGAGACATCTTCTCGAGCGTCTTGTAACGCCAGAACTCGGGCGCGGGCTTCGCGTTGGGAATGGGAGTGCTCCTGACCGATGACCGTGCCGGCGATTGCGGCCCGCGAGCGATTGTGTCTCACGGGTGGTTGTGCGCTGCGCGGTAAGGCATACTCCAAGATGAGGCGGCCGCGCAAAGCGCGACTGAAAGGCAAGACGCGTGTTCAAGGATCCATTTTCGACGACGAAGCGCCGGCGGCGTGGCCTGCGCTTCATGGAGATCGACTCGGCCATCGATACCGGCCTCTACCTGACACGGCGCAAGCTCGGCCGCGCCTGGTCGAATGTCTCGATCTTCATGGATCGGTTCAGGCTTCGCGGCTGGCGCCGCGGCCTCAACGAGCTTGCCTCCGACGCGATGACGATGGGCGTTCTGGGCGGCCTCGTCACGATCATGCTCGCCATACCGGCGTTCGAGGAAACGAAAAAGGACTGGCGCGCGCAGACGGAATATTCCGTCACCTTTCTCGATCGCTATGGCGAGGAGATTGGCCAGCGCGGAATCCTTCAGAACGATTCGGTTCCGCTCGAGGAATTCCCCGACTACTTCATCAAATCGGTCCTCGCGACCGAGGACCGTCGCTTCTACTCGCATTTCGGCATCGACATTCCGGGTACGCTGCGCGCCATGGTGACGAATGCGCGCGCAGGCGGCGTCGTACAGGGTGGCTCGTCGCTGACGCAGCAGCTGGCGAAGAACCTCTTCCTCTCGTCCGAGCAGACGCTGGATCGCAAGATCAAGGAGGCGTTCCTTTCCCTCTGGCTCGAAGCCAACCTGACGAAGGACGAGATACTCAAGCTCTACCTCGACCGCGCCTATATGGGCGGCGGCGCACACGGGGCGGATGCAGCCGCCCGCTTCTATTTCGACAAGTCGATCCGGGACGTGACGCTGGCCGAGTCCGCGATGCTGGCAGGTCTGTTCAAGGCGCCATCTAACTACGCGCCGCACCGGAACCTGCCTCGCGCCAGAGCCCGCGCCAACGAGGTCCTCTACAATCTCGTCCAGGCCGGTCTCATGACCGAGGGCGAGATCCGGAACGCACGCCTACAACCCGCCTCTCCGATCGCTCGCGACGAGGTCGAGCGCGCGCAGTATTTCCTTGACTGGGCGTATGAGCGCGTCCAGGAACTCGTACCGCCGGGCGGCCGGACGATTTTTGTTCGCACGACGGTCGACGTCGGCATTCAGCGCCACGCCGAACAGGTCGTTCAGACGACGCTCCGCCAGATCGGCAAGGAAAAGCGCGTCGAGCAGGCGGCGGCCGTCGTGATGGAGACGGACGGCGCGGTGCGCGCAATCGTCGGTGGCCGCGACTACGGCGAGAGCCAATTCAACCGCGCCACGCAGGCCCGGCGCCAGCCCGGCTCCAGCTTCAAGCCCTTCGTCTACGCGCAGGCGCTCATCGAGGGCTATGAGCCGAGCACGGTCGTCCGCGATCAGCCACGCACATATGGCGATTGGACGCCGCGCAACTACAACCGTCGCTATGCCGGCAACGTGACGCTGCAGAACGCTTTGTCGCGTTCGATCAACACCATCCCCGTTTTCCTCGCGCAGACCATCGGGCAGGGAAAGATCGTCGAGCTGGCCAAGCGTATGGGCGTCGATTCGCCCATCCTCATCACCCGATCCCTCCCTCTCGGTGTTGCCGAAATCACGGTGCTGGAAATGGCGCAATCCTACGCCGTCTTCGCCAATGGCGGGCGAGAGTCCCGGGGCTACGGCATCATCAGCATTAGAGATTCGAGCGGCGAGATCATCTACCAGCGCCCGCCGGACGCTCGGCCCCGCATCCTAGAGGAACGTGTGGCGGCCGGCATGAACCAGATGCTGAATGCCGTCGTCATCGGAGGCACCGGCCGGCGGGCACAGATCGAGGGTGTGACCGTGGCCGGAAAGACCGGAACGACGCAGAGCTATCGCGACGCGTGGTTCGTCGGCTACACCGGCAATTTCGCGGGCGCCGTCTGGCTCGGCAATGACGACTTCACGCAGACCAACGACATGACGGGCGGCTCCACGCCGGCGCAGACCTGGCAGCAGATCATGGACTTCGCCCATAGCGGCATCGATCTCAAGCCGATGCTGGGCGTCGATCCTCCGGACTTCGTCGCTCGCCAGCGTCCCGCCACGGGCGAGGGTCAGCAGCAGCGCTACGACGTGCTGAACGACAGCGCGATCGAAGTCCTCGCCGCCATGCGCCGCGACCTCGAACAGATCCTCGGGCCGTATGTGACCGCACGGGCCCCCGTGGCGCCATCGGCCAGTGCCGAAGTCGCGGCGGCGCCGAGCGATGCCGCGCCGTTATGAAGCTGCTGGCCGTCGCACTCTTCGTCCTCGTCTCCGGGATCTCAAGCGGCGTATGGACAGCCTGGGCCGCGCTCGACCGCGAGGTCGCTTTCGCGCAACTGAACGACGGACCATGGATCGCGACCCCGACCGCCTATCTCGCCGACACCAACCCCTATGCGAGGGCAAGGCGGGCGCAGCGGCCGACCTTCGGCTTCAACGGCGGAGAGACCCTAACCTTCGTCGCCTCGTCGGACAGTGAGGGCGCGGTGCTCTCAGCGGCCTGCCGCTACGTCATCGACGGCGTTCGACTGCCCGCGCGCCGATGGACGCTCACGGCCCTTCCAAACGTCGAGCTGCCGGAGATGGACCCGCCAATGCGCACCGCTTTCACCTCGTCGGAAGTCGTACGCACCGAGAAGAGCAACTACGCCATTAGCCTGTCTCCCGACGTTGCCAGCGGCAACTGGATACCGACGCCGGTCGACTATCGTCTCGTCCTCAACCTCTACGATACGACGCTACTCAGCGGGATCACCCAAGAGCGAACGGCGCTTCCCGTCATCCGTCGGGAGCGCTGCGCGACGTGAGGGCCGTGATCCTGGGGCTGGCCCTCGCCATCGTTCTGGGCGCGATCACGCATATCGTCGTCGTGCTCCTCGTGCCGCGCCTCGCACCGCTCACGATTGCGGACCGGTTGGAGAGCCCCTTGTCCGAGGCGGGCTTCTCACCCATCGACCGCAGCGACCTCTTCCTCGACCGCGATCCGAACCTCCTGCGCCGCGTGTGCGCGTTCGATCTCCTCAACGCATCGGCCATGCGGGTGGAGGCCGAGATCCCGAGTGGTTATTGGAGCGTATCGGTGCACGACCGATTTGGCCTCTCCTACGCCCTCCTCAACGACCGCGCCGCGCAGGACGGCACGATGCGGCTGGTCATCGCGACGCGGCGGCAGGCGCGTGCGCTGGCGGACGAGGAGGATGAGCGTCTTCGCGACGCGACCGTCGTTCGGCTCGCACCTGTGGACGGCTATATCGTCTTGCGCGCCCTCGTCGATCGGCCCAGTCAGCAACGTGTCATCGAGGCCGCGCTCGACCGGGCGCGATGCGAGCTTTTGGACATCGACGTGCCGCCGCCCCGCCCGCAGTCCCTCGAGGAGCTTATCGGCTCGGCCCCGTCGACCGGCACGGGGTCCGTGATCCGCTAGCGGGCCGCAGTTCGAGCCGCTCACCTTTCCACGCCCCGGTGAAGGGCATGACGGTTGCCGGAACCTCCCGGCGCGTACCGTCCGGCAGACGGGGCAGTAGAAACACGACGTTCTTCGGCACGGGCGACCTCTCCGGTTGCCCAGACTGTCGACCGCCATGGTTAAGCGAATGCTAAGGCTTTGGGCGCACCATCGGGCCCTGCCGGAGATGCCCATGGCCACCTCGTCGTTCCATCACGAAATGCCCCATTCCATATCGCCTCAGAAGGCCCGTCCGACTGACGATGCGCCTTCGCGCGCGGAGGCGCTGCCGCGGGACATGGTCCATTTCCCCGGCCGGAAGACCCGCGAAGTGCTGGCCGGCATCCTGCGGGATCAGCTGACCAAAGGGCTCGCGCGCGGCGATGAGCGCGGCGTCCGGCGGACATGCGCGGTTCTCGAGGCGATCTGGCCGGACGTTCCGGACGACCTTCGGGCCGACATACTCACCCATATCGAGAGCCACCCCGATTGGGCCGACGGGCTCGTTCGAACGGTCTTCCTACAGGGCGGCGCCGAGATGGCTGGAAGCCTCCCCACCATTCCCGGCGATGTCCTCGACCAGGCATCGCTGCTTCCGGACGAGGTCATCGAAGCCATCTGCATGCGGGAAGACTTCGAGACCACGGTCCTCCCCGCCATCCTGGAGGCGACCGAGAGCACGAAGGTAACCTTCGGCCGGCTCTACCCGGCCCCGATGCCCGATAGCGTCCGACAGGCCCTCGCCTCGCGCATCGGTCAGAGTGACAGCCGGTTGGGCGACGTGCTGTCAGCCCGCAAGGATGGATTTTCCGACGATCTCGCTGCAGACCTCGAGCGACTGACGATGAATGGGCGGCTCAGCCGGATCCGCCAGGCCGTCATCGGCCTAACGTCGCTCGACGCGCCAGCGGACTCGCCGCTGCTGGCGAAGATTACCGAACGCATCACGGCCATGGCGGCGGAGGGGGACAACGCCGGAATGCTCCACGTTCTCGCAAGCCTCCTGCGCCTGTCGACAATAGCGGTGACGAAACTCGTGGCCGATGACGACCCGCTCCTGCTGGCCCTCGGCTTGCGGGGCGTCTGCCTCGCGCCGGGGATCGTAGACGTCGTTCGCGGCGTAAGTGAATGGCCAACCCATCGTGCGCGGCACGTGGTGGAAAGCCCGGCAGGCTATGCGATCGGCCGCCGCTATGTGGCGGACCTGCGCCGGCAAGCGGTTTAGTCCCCGCGTTCTTCCTCGGCGAGGAAGTCGCGTCCTTCCCGATCCTCGACGTCGACGACCCAGGCGTCGGTGTCGAACCGAAGCTCCGATGCGAGCGCGGCGTCGATGGCGCTCGGCTCTCCCTCGAGTCGAACCGACCAGCGACGGACCGATCCGTCGTCGTCAAAGTCCATCATCGCCGGACTGAGAAGGCGCTCGCCCGTCCGGGCGATGATGCGAAGGTGAATGGCCCCCGCCTCCCGAGCGCCGCGCCGTGCCAGCATGCCATAGCCACCGCCATCCCGAACGCGGCGAAGGAAGGCTGAAACCCAAAACTCGGAGGTGACGCGCAGCGTCTCAGCCGTTGCTAGAAAGACCGAGCGCTGCCAGCGTCTCGGTATCCGTGCCATTTGACACCGGCAGGCCTTCGCTCGCCTGGAAGGCACCCAGTGCCTCTCGGGTCGCACGGCCCATCATGCCGTCCACGGGACCCGGATCGAAACCGCGCTCCGCAAGTCGCTCCTGCACGAGACGTACGATCGCGTCCTTCGCGATCTCCGGCTCAGACCGGCTTGACGAGCCGGAGCTGATCCGACGTGGCTTGGATGATTGGAGAAGCGCCGCCAGCGGATCGCCGGCGCCGGCGCCTGCGGAAGGTCGGTCGGCTCGAAGCGTCTGCGCGACGGGTTCCGCCGCCTCACCCTCCAGAGCGGCGTAGACGGCGTTCAGCGTGCGCCTCCCCATCAGGCCGTCGAGATCGCCGTCATAGAGACCCATCGCCTGCAACCGCGACTGTAGCTCGCGGACATTCGGATCGGCCAGTGGACCGGGCCGGACACTCATCGCTGACGGACGGAGGACCTGATCGGACTTGAAGAGCGGTGCCGGATGGGCGCCCGGCTGCAACACGGTTGCGTTGAGCGCGGCGAAGCCGAAGAATGCGGCCGAGCCAAAGACCCAGAAGTGCTGCGCCTTCGGTCGGATACGGGGGAGCGTGAAGGAGGGGCCTCCCTGCTTGCGGCGGTTCTTCGGATCGATCGGCTTTCGCGGCGTTGTCATGCGACCTCCCGAAGCGGCAGCTGGCTGACGGTCGCACCGCCATTGGGATCGAGCGGCAAAGTGATGCATACCGTCGTACCGACGCCAAGCTCGCTCGTCATCTCGAACGAACCCTGGTGGAGGTCTACGAGGCCACGGACTACGGAGAGGCCGAGGCCCGTGCCCTCGTAGTTGCGGCTATAGCTCGACTCGGCCTGCACGAAGGGCTGTCCAAGGCGCGGAAGGTCCTCCTTCGAGATGCCGATCCCGGTGTCGCTCACGAGAACGCGCAGGTTGCGCCCGATCGTCTCCATGCTGAGCGTCACCTCGCCGCCCGGCTCGGTGAATTTCTGCGCGTTCGACAGGAGATTGATGAGCATCTGCCGGAACGAACGGCTATCCGCCGTCAGTTCGGGCAGCACATCGAAATCCTGAACGAGAACGAGACCGGCTTCGGAGAACTGGCTCGACAGCATCTGGCAGCAATCGCGGGCGGCGGCCGTCGGGTCGAAGCCCTCGAGCGTCACGGTGAAGTGGCCAGCCTCGATCTTCGACATGTCGAGCACGTCGTTCACGACCTGGAGCAGGTGCTTGCCGCTTTGGTTTATCAGCTCGGCATATTCCTTACGCTGCTCCTCGCTAAGCATCGCCAGCATGTCGCCGCTCAACATGTCGGAGAAACCGATGACGGCATTCAGCGGGGTGCGAAGCTCATGGCTGACGCTCGCGAGGAATTGCATCTTGGCGCCGCTGGCCCTGTCGGCTTCTTCGCGCGCGGTGAGTAGCGCTTCGGCATGGTCCTTGCGGTCCTGAATATCGCGGGTGATGCTCACGACGCCTCCGCTGTCATCATTGAGGGGCCGGCAGCGCATTTCCATCCAGCGGTAGGACGGGCCCTCGCTGTCCGATGTCGCCTTGACGCGAAATTCGACGGTCTCCTCCGCGCCATCGGCAGCGGTTCGAAGGGCGCGCAGGTAGGCGACGCGATCGATGAGGTGGATGCGCTCGCGCAAACCATGCGCGGCCAGGGCCTTCGGCGTCGCGCCAAAGACGAACTCAGCCGCCGGGCTCGCGAAGGTCAGGGTGCCATCGGGATCGTGCCGCGTGATGGCGTCGCCCGCATTGTTCGCCAGGAGCCGGAAGGCGTCGTCGCGTTCCTGCAGCATCGTCTCGCGCATCCGCCCGAACCGGTCACCGCCGAACATGATCGCGGCGACATAGGCCGAGGCCGTCAGCGCGCCGATGATTGCCATGCCATCGGCGCCGGCGAGCCCAGGGACGACGAGGCCGAGAAAGAGAATGCCGAGAACGGAGACGCCCGCAGAGACACCCACGACGAGGAGGGAGCCGGACAGCGCGGCCTCGGCCGGGATCGCGATCAACCAATAGGCCGCGAAGGAGTCGAGCCCCCCGGTGATGCTGGCGACGTAGATGACCAGGCCGGCAAGGCCGAGCGTGGAGAAGATATGCGCCCGCCGGACCGCTCCGCTATGCGCGGCGAAGGCCGCCACCGCGATGGGAACGCACAGCCAAACATAGACCAGCACGACCTCGACCGAGATCGAGGGCTGGAGGAGGAGGTAGATCGGCAGCACGGCGAGCGCGAGAACGCCCGCCACCACGTGCGATGCGACGAACGAACGGCGCCTGGCCTCGTTCAGCGCCTCGTCCGAACTGTTCAGCCCGGAGGCATCTGGCGTGCCGTTTATAAGGTCGGCGAGCCGACGAAACTGGCGAATGATGTTCACAACGCAACCCCGAACAACTTAGGCCGATCATGCGACATGCGTCTTAAAGGGGCGCTAAGGGCCCGTCCGCATTGGGAACCAAAAGAGGTGCCGTTCCTTCGCTTTGCCGTTCGAAATCGAGAAGATCGGCAGATAGGAAGAAGTTGAGCGGTTTCTCCAACGAGGGCTTTCCACCTGCCCCGTATGTTCGGCCCTATCGAGAACCCGGCCACGGGAAAACGGTCGGGACGAGATGGGAAAAGGTGTCCTATGTATTTCATCGTACGATCGATGTTCTGGATCGGTATCGTCGTCCTGCTGCTGCCGATAGGCGGCGACACGCAGTTCAGAAGCGAGGACGCGTTCGAGGCCGCGAAATCGGCCGTTGCCGATCTGTCCGGCTTCTGCGACCGCAACCCCGGAACCTGCGAGACGAGCGCCACGGCGGTCAGCGCGCTCGGCCACAAGATGGCGGAGAGCGCGAAGTGGGCCTATGCCTTCGCGACCGACCGGACCTATACGCCGACCGAACGCGAGACCGACGTCCGCACCGTTCGCACCGTGCCCTTCACCGCGCCGGGCGTGGTCGCGCGGCCGGAAATGGCCTCTGATCTGACCCTGCCTTCAGCTTCTGCCGCGGCCGCTCGCAACGTGACGCGGGTCATGCCGACGAACGAGCCGAACACGACGGTCCTGCAGCGCGGTACGCTCACGGCCGCTGACCAGGCCCCGGCATGGCAGGGCGGCCAGCGCATCTGATCGTCGACAATCCGCGTCCTATCGCCAAGTAGCCCGCCGGCCGGCCCGATGTTATCGGAGCCGGCCAAAGCTCTTTCGTGCCGAATGGATCGCCGGATGAAGACCATCGAAGAGATCGAGGACGACTTCGCCTTCCTCGACGACTGGGAAGATCGCTACCGATACGTGATCGAACTCGGCCGCGAGCTTCCCCCCTTGGCGAGCGAAGAGCGCAATGACCACAACAAGGTCTCCGGATGCGCCAGCCAAGTCTGGCTGTCGATCGAGCCGGAAGGTGATACGATGACGATCCGCGGCGAGAGCGACGCGCATATCGTCCAGGGCCTCGTTGCCCTCGTCACGCGCCTGACATCGGGCCGGACGCCGGCCGAGATCGCGGCCAGCGACCCCAAGGCCTTCTTCGAGCGCATCGGCCTCATCGAACACCTTTCGCAGCAGCGTGCCAACGGGCTGAACTCGATGATCACCCGCATCCGTGCCGAGGCGGCGGCACGGCTGTAGCGGAGTGCCTACCCGACCTTGAGCCCGCTCGCATCGAACCGGTTGGCTTTCGGGAAGCCGCGCGGCGCGAGACGGCCTGTTTGGGCGCGGTCGCCGCGATACTCCTCGATCTCGCTACCGGTTCGCGTGTGGGATCGCGAAGACCCGTCCACCCAGGTGAGGCCGTCCGCCCAGACGAGCGGCATTGCGTCCGCGAGCCCGCCATCCTTGAACTTCTGCAACCGCATCCCGCGCCCTCGGGCCAGTTCAGGTACCTGTTCGCGCGGGATCACGAGAAGCTTTCGGTTCTCGCCAAGCAGTGCGACGACGTCGGCGGCGTCCGGTACGAGCGCCGAGACGACCAGTCGGTCGCCGGCCGAGACGGCCAATATCTGCTTGCCCTTGCGTGCGTTGCCGACCATGCCCGCCTCGGGCGCAATGAACCCTCGCCCATCGCCAGCGATGAGGAGACGCTTTGCGCCCGGTTCGTGACGGAACGCGGCCGCGATTCCGTCGCCCTCGGCGAGGTCGACCATCAGGCGCACCGGCTCGCCCTGCCCTCGCCCGCCCGGCAGACGCTCGGCGTTTAGCGTGAAGGCCCGCCCCTCGTTGGACAGGAGGATTAGCTTGTCCGTCGTCTCGGCCTTGAACGCGAATGCGAGTCTATCGCCCGCCTTCAGCGATACGCTCGACACATCGTCCACATGGCCCTTCAGGGCGCGGACCCAGCCATGTTCGGTAATCAACACCGTTACTGGCTCACGCTCGACCATCGCACGCTGGATGGCGGCCTCGTCGGTTTCCGGCGCATCGCCGAAGCTGGTACGGCGGCGGCCGAGCTCGGTGTCGGGACCGAACATCTTGCCGACCTTCGCGATCTCGGACGATACACGGCTCCACTGGCGCCGATCTGACCCGAGCAGCTTTTCCAAACCGTCCTTTTCCTTCTCCAACGCCTCGTATTCGCGCCGGATCTCCATCTCTTCGAGCTTGCGCAGGGCGCGGAGCCGCATGTTGAGGATGGCTTCGGCCTGCACGTCCGTCAGCTCGAAGGTCGCCATCAGGACGGCTTTGGGCTCGTCCTCCTCGCGGATGATGCGGATCACCTCGTCGAGGTTTAGATAACCGACGAGGTAGCCGCCGAGCACCTCCATCCGGTGCGCGATCTTGTCCACCCGGTGGCGGGAGCGGCGCACCAGCACCTCGCGGCGGTGGTCGACCCACTCGCGCAGCATCGTGCGCAGCCCGACGACCTTGGGCACCTTGCCGCCGATGAGGACGTTCATGTTAAGCGGCACGCGGACTTCGAGATCGGTCAGCTTGAAGAGCGATTCCATTAGGAGCGCCGGATCGACCGTGCGCGCGCGCGGCTCAAGCACGACCCGCACGTCCTCCGCCGACTCGTCTCGCACGTCCGCCAGCACCGGCAGCTTGCGGGTCTGGATGAGGTCGGCGATGCGCTCGATCAGCTTCGCCTTTTGCACCTGGTAGGGAATTTCGGTGACGACGATGGTGTAGGTGCCCCGCCCCTGGTCCTCGACCGACCAGCGGGCGCGAAGCCGGAAGCTGCCACGTCCCGTCTCGTAGGATTTCAGCATCGAGCCCCGCGTCTCCACGAGAACGCCGCCCGTCGGAAGGTCGGGCCCCGGCACGACCTCCATCAGCGCGGATGTCTCGATCTCGGGATCGTCGATCAGCAGCTGCGCCGCTGCGCAGATCTCGGCGGCGTTGTGCGGCGGAATGCTCGTCGCCATGCCGACGGCGATGCCGGTCGAGCCGTTGGCGAGCAGGTTGGGGAAGGCGCCCGGCAGGACGATCGGCTCGGCGTCCTCGCCGTCATAGGTCTCGCGGAAGTCGACCGCGCCTTCGTCCAGTCCGTCCAGCAGAAGTTTGGCGACCTCCGTCAGACGCGCTTCGGTATATCGCATCGCAGCGGCGCCATCGCCGTCCACATTGCCGAAATTGCCCTGCCCGTCGACCAGCGGATAGCGAACGGCGAAGCTCTGCGCGAGGCGGACGAGCGCGTCGTAGACGGACTGGTCGCCGTGCGGGTGATACTTGCCGATGACGTCGCCGACGACGCGGGCGCATTTCTTGAAGCCCTGACCGGGGTCGAGCTTCAGCTGCCGCATCGCGTAGAGCAGCCGGCGGTGAACGGGTTTGAGCCCGTCGCGCGCGTCCGGCAGCGCGCGATGCATGATGGTCGAGAGCGCGTAGGCGAGGTAGCGCTCTTCAAGCGCCTCGCGCAGGTCTATCGGTTGGACGTCCCCGCCGGAGCCGTCCTTGATCGTGATGTTTCCCATGCGTTCTCATACCGCGCGAGATTGCGGCGAACAAGGCGAGGCGGCGAATTGCGTCGCCGGAGTTGCCTCTTTGCGCCGCTTAATCGGCGCGCTTGAGCGCGATGTCCGACGTCACGACGATAGCGTCGGTCTCAGGGTCGCGGTCGCGCGTTACGAGCCGCAACGTTCCGTCCTCCGTGAGGGAGAGGGACATGGCGGCTTCGTCGTCCCCGTTGATCTTGGCGTTCCACGTGATCTCGAGCTCGACCGCATCGCCATCGAGCGATCCCATGAGTTTGGCCGGGCCTGAGCCAGCGCCCGTGTAGACGCCGCTAAAGCCGTCTCCGTCGCGCTCCAGCGCGACGCCGATCTCGCGCTTTACGAAAAGAGCGCCGCATTCGCCGGAGAGGTCGAAGGCGTCCTGCGGTGTCGTGACCTCGACATCGCAAGAGATGCGCAGAGGCGACCTGTCGGTGCGGATGCGGACCTCGCCGCGACCGCTCCAGCTTCCGTCGAGCGCCGCGAGGAACGTCTCTCCGGCCCCGGCCTTCGGGGCGGCGTTGGCGGGCATGACGAGAAGGGCGGAGGCGATAAGGTAGCGGGCGATCATGGAATGTCCTCGGTGTGTCCGAAGAGCTACGCGGAAGCCCCCACCAAGGTTGCATCAACGTCGCCCGCCCGCCCGACGAGCGCACCGAACCGCTCACGCGGATAGGGCATCGCCACACCGCTGAGCGCGTAGAGATGCCGCTCGAGAAAATGGCTGGTCAATCGATAGCCATCGCGAAGATCATCCGGTCGGAGGGGGGCTTTCGGGTCGGTGACGAAGGCCGGGAGCGGCAACAACTTTGCGGCATAGGGCTGTCCCTCGACCGAGCTGACCGCCCGCCCCGTCTTCGGCGAGACATAGGTGAGGTTTGCGTTGCCGCCCACCGCTCCCGAGACCGCGCACCGCGTCAGATCGAGCCCGACGCCGAGCTCATCCAGCAGCGCGATCTCGAAGCGGATGAGAAGCGCCGCCGCGACGTCGATGCGCGGGAACGCGTCGAGGACGATCGTCGCCGCTTCGTAGAGCGCCGGGTGCGGATCGCGCTCCGCCAGGAGACGCAGGTGCTCGCACACCGTTCCGACGATGAGGAGCGAGACCTCGGACTCCAGCAGGTGTCCGGCGCGCTGCAACTGCGATTCCACGGCGAACGTCCCGAGATGCTCGTCGAGCCGCGCCCGCCAATGCAGCGCGACGGTATTGCCGGGCTGGAGCGTTGGGGTCTTCTTGCGCGATCGGCCTCCATGGACGAGGCCGGAATGGCGGCCGTTCTCGCGCGTCATCACCTCCAGCACCACGGCCGTCTCGCCGAAATGCCGGGTTCCGATCACGATGCCTTCGTCGCGCCATTCCATCGTTTGGTTCCATGCTCCCGTTCGTGAGATATAGGGATTCGCCTTGGCGCTGTCCCGCCTCTCGCGGGCCTTTCCCTCTTCAGGACGACGCTTCATGACGGTTACGAATACCGCGTCCCAAGGCGGCCGGCAGGCCGTTTGGGTGATCATCCTTTGCGGCTGCGTTGTCAGCGCACTCGCTTTCGGCCCACGCGCGATCATGGGGCTCTTCCTCGACCCGATGGTCGGGGCGCGGGGATGGTCGATCACGCAGTTCGCGCTCGCGATCGCGGTCCAGAACCTCGTATGGGGCGCGGCGCAGCCCTTCGCCGGAGCGGCGGCGGATCGCTACGGCGCGTTTCCCGTCTTCATATTCGGCGGGCTGATCTATGCACTGGGTCTCGCCTCGATGGCGATTGCGACGGACGTCTGGATGCTGCAGGTTGCGGCGGGGCTCTTCGTCGGCCTGGGCGTTGCCTGTTCAGCCTTCGGCCTCGTGCTGACGGCCTTCACGCGGCTCATCCCCGCCGACAACCGCAGCGTCGCCTTCGGGCTCGGCACGGCGGCCGGGTCGTTCGGACAGTTCCTCTTCGCGCCTGCGGGCGGTGCCCTCATAGCCGCGCTTGGCTGGCAGGGCGCGCTCTACGTGCTAGCGGCGGTGATGCTCGCCATTCCCTTCCTCGCGTCGGCGCTTCGCGGTGGGCAGATCGAGGAAGCGGCGACGGCCGCGCCGACCGCGTCGCGGCTTCCACCCGGCAGAGCGCTCGCGCTCGCCTTCGGCCACCGCTCCTACGTCCTCCTCACGCTCGGCTTCTTCGTCTGCGGCTTCCATGTCGCGTTCATCACCGTCTATCTGCCGCCTTACGTGAACGAGCTCGGCCTGCCGGGCGTCACGCTGCCGGGTGGACTGACCGTGGCGCTCGGCGCGTTCGCGATCGCGCTCATCGGCCTCTTCAACGTGGTGGGAGCCTATTCGTCCGGCCTCCTCAGCCGAAGCAGGCCGAAGCAGGGCATATTGAGCGCCATCTACTTCGCCCGCGCGGCGGCGATCACGCTCTTCGTACTCTCGCCGCCGAGCACGCTCGGCGTCCTCGTCTTCTCGGCCGTGATGGGGGTGCTGTGGCTGTCGACCATCCCGCCGACGGCCGGCCTCGTAGCGGCGATGTTCGGGCCGCGCAACATGGGCCTTCTCTACGGCGTCGTCTTCTTCAGCCATCAGATCGGCTCGTTCATCGGCATCGCGATGGGCGGCGCGATCTACGAGGCGACGGCATCCTATGACGGGATGTGGTGGGCCGGCGTGGCGATGGGCATCGTCGCCGGCATCATCCACCTCCCCATCCGAGATCGAGCCGTGGCCGTACCGGCACCTGCCTGATTGTTTCAGAGCTTTAGCTGCGGCGGGTGCCATGGAAGAGGATCGGGCGCCCACCGGGCGCGCCGATGCTCTCGCCATCCCACATTGCTTCTTGGCCGCGAATGACGGTCCCGACCGGCCATCCCGTGACCTCTACGCCATCATATGGCGTCCAGCCGGCGCGAGAGGCTATCCAGCCATCGGTGATCGTCTCGCGCCGTCCGAGATCGACGACGGTCAGATCGGCGTCGTACCCGACGGCTAGCCGCCCCTTGCGGGCGATGCCGAAGAGGCGGGCCGGGCCGTATGCGGTCAGGTCGACGAACCGCTCCAGCGTCAGGCGACCGGCGTTCACGTGGTCGAGCATGGTGGGGACGAGCGTCTGAACGCCGGTCATCCCGGAGGGCGAGGCGGGATATTCCGCCGCCTTCTCCGCGAGCGTATGCGGTGCATGGTCGGAGCCGAGGACGTCAACGATGCCGTTCTCGACCGCGCGCCAAAGCGCGTCGCGCGTCGCCTCATCGCGGACAGGCGGGTTCATCTGGACCTTCGTTCCCAAACGCTCGTAGGCATCCGGGCCGGCCAGGGTGAGATGATGCGGCGTCACCTCCACGCTCGCCAAGTCCTTGTTCTCAGCCAAGAGATCCATCTCGGCCGCAGTGGTGATATGGAGGACGTGGACCTGCTTGCCAAACTCCCTCGCGATCCGAAGGAGCCGCTCGGTCGCGATGAGCGCAGCCTCCTCGTCCCGCCAGACGGGATGCGACGAGGCGTCCCCCGCGACCCGCAACTCGGCACACGCGCGAAGGCGCGTCTCGTCCTCGCAGTGGAAGGACGCTCGCCGTTCGATGCGCGACACGATCGCCCGCAGCGCATCCTCATCATCGACGAGGAGGTTGCCCGTCGAAGAGCCGATGAAGACCTTGATCCCCGCAGCGCCCGGCAGGCGTTCCAACCGCGCCACGTCGGCCGCGTTCTCCGCACTGCCTCCGACGAAGAAGGCGTGGTCGCACCTCATCCGCCCGGCCGCCCGATCGATCTTGTCTGCGAGGGCTTCCTCGGACGTCGTCGTCGGGTTCGTGTTCGGCATCTCGAAGACGCTCGTCACGCCGCCCATCACGGCGGCGAGACTACCGGAGGCGAGGTCTTCCTTCTGCTCCATGCCGGGCTCGCGGAAGTGGACCTGCGTGTCGATGACGCCCGGTAGGATGTGCAGGCCTGCACATTCGCGGACCGCTTCAGACGAGCCGTCCACCCGCCCGAGCGCGGCTATGCGGCCATCCCTGACGGCGATGTCCCCAACGGCGGTGCGGCCCGGCGTCACAAGTGTAGCGTTGCGGTAGACGGTGTCGAAGGGCTTTGTCATGCCGCGGGTTTGCCGGACGGCCGGGTCGGTATCAAGTGGTCCGACGCGAAAAGCCGGGGTCCGCCTCTGGGAAGGCTCGTCGTGCGCCATACTTATCTCCCGGAGACAGCCTCGCCATTCAGGGAACGACATGATCCGCGCCGCCCTTCTTTCCGACCGCTCGATCGTCCGCGCCACCGGCCCCGACGTCACGAAGCTCCTCAACGACCTTCTGACGACGGAGATCGCGACTCTCGGCCCCGGTCAGGCTCGGCATACGGCGCTGCTCACGCCGCAGGGCAAGATCCTCTTCGACGCGCTCGTCATCAAGGACAAGGCGGGCTTCCTCTTCGACATCGCCGCCGACCGCGCCGAGGAGTTCGTGCAGCGACTGACCCTCTACAAGCTGCGCTCCGACGCCGTGTTCGAGGAAACCGGCGATGCGTTCGCCGTAGCCGTCGCCTGGGGCGACGAGCGGGCAACGCCTGACGATCCGCCCGGCCTCGCCTATCGCGACCCGCGCCTGCCCGCCCTTGGATGGCGCATCGTCGCTCCACCGCACGCGCTCAACACATGGCTCGAAGTGGCCTCGGCCGAGGGCACGGAGCTTGGCTACCACGACCATCGCATCCGACTCGGCGTCCCCGAAGGCGGCAAGGATTTCGGCAGCGACGACTTCCCCCACGACGCCATGCTCGACCAGCTCCACGGCGTCGACTTCGACAAGGGTTGCTTCGTGGGCCAGGAGGTCGTCAGCCGGATGAAGCATCGCGGTACTGCGCGGCGGCGGATCTTGCCCGTCGCAATCGACGGGGTCGCGCTGTCGGGATCGGAAGTCTCGGCCGGAGACCGGACGATCGGAACGCTGGGCTCGGTTTATGGTGATGCCGGCCTCGCCATGCTTCGCCTCGACCGTCTGCCCACCGACGGCACGCCGCTCCGCGCCGGATCGGCGACCGTGACACCCAGCCGCCCCGGTTGGGCCAAGTTCGAGCTGCCCACGGCCTAAGCCTGTGCCTGCGCACCGAACGCCGCGTGCTTGGCAGCGCATGCTGTCGGGCCGTCGGCTTGACCTTCTCGACCCCTCCCCGCTCGACGTCGAGATCGAGGACGTCGCGCACGGGCTCGCGCGCGTCGCGCGCTGGAACGGGCAGACGCACGGTCCGCACGCCTATTCTGTCGCGCAGCATTCGGTACTCGTGGAGCACATTGTCGGCTGCATTCAGCCTGACGCGGACGCGCGCCTGCGCCTGCTCGCACTTCTCCACGACGCACCCGAATACGTGATCGGTGACATGATCAGCCCCTTCAAGACGATCATCGGAGAGGCCTATGGCGAAGTCGAGGGTCGGCTTACGGCCGCGATCCATCTGCGCTACGGACTGCCGCCCCGAACGCCGGTGCGCCAGAAGGCGATCATCAAGCGCGCCGACAAGGTCTCGGCCTATTACGAGGCGACGGAGCTTGCCGGATTCGCGACCGATGAGGCCTTGCGTTTCTTCGGTCGCCCGCCGCCGACCGCGACCGGGCTAGAGCCGATGCTGACGCCATTGCCCGTCCATGCAGCGCAGACGACCTTCATCGAACGGTTCAACGAACTCGAAAGCGCGTATAAAGAGCGGGGGAGCCCGTAATTCTCAACCCGCCGCCACCCCGCTCGCAAGGTCCCATCGATGTACCTCTATGTCTGTCCGCTCTCGCACCTCGAAGGAGCGGTCAAGGAACACGACGCGGGACATGTCCTGACGCTCATCAACCTTCAGACTCCCGTTCCTACGCCGCCCGGCATCGCCCCCGAGGACCATCTCTTTCTCGGCATGAACGACATCGCGGCGCCCCGCGAGGGGTTCGTGCCGCCGTCGAGCGAACAGGTTCAGCACCTCATCGACTTCGCCTCCGGGTGGGACCGGAGGAAGCCGGTCATCGTTCATTGCTGGGCAGGCGTGAGCCGGTCCACGGCGGCGGCTTTCACGGTGGCATGCGCTTTGCAACCCGACCGGGCGGAGCAGGAGATCGCGAAGGAAATCCGGTTCCTCTCGCCGACGGCTTCACCCAATCCGATGATCGTCGGTTACGCCGACGGTCTCTTGAACCGGAGCGGCCGCATGGTCGATGCCGTTCGCTCGATAGGGCGCGGGCAGGCCACGATGGAAGGCGTCCCGTTCCGCCTGGACGTATGACAGGATGACGGCCGGCGCCATCGAGATCGATCTTTCGGCGGCGATCGTCGCCTTGCGCGCACAAACGCCGCTGATCGTGACGACGAAGCCGGTGCCGGTGGAAGGCGGCGAGGCGGCCCTACCCTTCGGCGCATTCGAGCCGACCCGACACCGTACCCTCGAGATCGCACTGCGAACCTGGGTGGAGGAGCAGACCGCCCTGCCCCTCGGCTATACCGAGCAGCTCTACACGTTCGCCGACCGGGGCCGCCACGCCGAGATCGGCGATTCCGCCCCGCACACCGTATCCATCGGATACCTCGCGCTCGCCCGCGCCTCGAATGTCGACGAGTGCGCGCAGCGGGTCAGCTGGTCGGATTGGTACGGCTACTTCCCTTGGGAGGATTGGCGGAACGGGCGGCCGGAGATCCTCGATGAGAGACTGCTCGCCGCGCTCGACGCGTGGGCGGCCTCGGGTTCGGGTACCGTGCGCGACCTGCGGGTCGACGCCGCATTCGGCGCGGTGCGTAGCGATCCCGATGCAAGCTGGGACGAGGAGCGAACGCTGGAGCGCTACGAACTTCTCTACGAGGCGGGGCTCGTCCAGGAGGCGTGGCGAGACGGTCGCGATGCCGCCCGCCTTCGCGGCTTGCCATCATCGCTCGGGCGCTCCATGCGGTTCGACCATCGACGCATTCTCGCGACCGCCATCAGCCGGCTGCGCGGCAAGCTGAAATACCGCCCCGTCATCTTCGAGCTCATGCCGCATATCTTCACGCTGACCGAATTGCAGACCGCCGCGGAGGCGATCTCCGGGCGGCGTCTTCACAAGCAGAACTTCCGCCGCCTCGTCGAAAGCGCCCGCCTGGTCGAGCCGACGGGCGCCAAGAGCAGCCCCTCCCAGGGGCGCCCTGCCTCGCTTTACCGCTTTCGGCAGGACGTCCTTCGCGAACGTCCTGGTCTCGGCCTTAGGCTCGGATCGCGGCGATCAATTGACCTGTGCGTGCGCGGACAGGATGGTGGGCCCACTTTGCCGACCGAAAGGGCCCGTCCGATGGATTGGGAAGACCTCAAGACCGTTCTCGCCGTTCATCGCGCAGGCACGTTGTCAGGCGCGTCGAGAACGCTCGATGTCAGCCACTCGACCGTTCTTAGACGGCTTCAATCGATGGAGGATCGGCTTGGCGTGAAGATCTTCGAGCGTCGCCGCGAAGGCTTGCGCGCCACGCTTGCAGGCGAGGAGATGGCGGAGATCGGGCAGCGCTTCGAGGAGGACGTCGACGGATTGGAGCGTCGCCTCGTCGGCCGCGACCTTCGCCCGTCCGGCTGCATCAGGCTGACCACGGCCGACACGCTCGCCACACACTTGCTCGGCACCATCATAGCCGAATTCAGCGTCGTCTATCCCGAGATCGAGATCGAACTCGTCACCTCGAACGCCTATCTCAACCTCACGAAGCGCGACGCGGACGTCGCCATCCGACCGACAAACAAGCCGCAGGACACGCTGGTCGGACGTCGCATCGGCCCCGTCATGACGGCCGTATACGGTAGCCGCACCTATCTCGACCGCGAGGGGCGCGATACCGATGCCGTGCACCACACATGGTGCGGTTTCGACGATACGATGGCTCACACCGATATCGGGCGGACGCAGAAAGCGCTGCTGAAAGATCGCGTCATCAGAATGCGTGCCAACACGGTGCTCGGCATTCTCACCTACGCGCGCGCCAATGCCGGGATAGCGATCCTGCCTTGCTTCGTCGGCGATCAGGAGCCGACGCTGGAGCGGCTGACCGAGCCCTACGACCATTCCGGCACAGAACTCTGGCTCCTCACGCACCGCGACTTGCGCAGTTCGACACGGGTGCAAGTCTTCATGGAATTCGCTGGCCGAGCGTTGAAGCAGCAACGCCATCTTCTGGAGGGCGGCGCCGCGCCGGAGGCGATTTAATCGCCGGCCACGAAGGCTTCCCACGTTCCATCGGGCGAGATGTGAACGCGATAAAAAATGTAGCCGCCGAAATCGAGCATGTCGAGATAGTCGCCCGCCGTCACGAGCGTGAAGAGCTCGACCTGCTGCGCGGGCGACAACTCCTCAAGGTTGAGCGCCTCGAAGTAGGGCCATGCGTAAAAGGCTTCCGCCGATCCTTCCCGCATGAGGGCGGGCGGGGTTTCCAACAGTTCGAGGAGGATAGCGAGGACCTCGCGTCCCTCCCCGTCTCCCGACACCTCACGCCAGAACGCGATGGGATCCTCGTCGCCGCCGAAGCTGAAGAGCGGCGTGCGGCGATTGTCTTCGATGACCGCCGCGAGCCCCTCAATGTCTCCGGTTCGAGCGATGTCCATCAAGAGCTTGCGCGTTCGCGCCACCGGCTCCGGCAACTCGTCGTTCTGCAGCAGCTTCGATCTCGCAACCACCCCCCGTGCGGGGCTCTCGCGCGCCGTCAGATCGCCTTCGACTGGCACCGGCGCGGCCAGTGCGTCGCCTGCCGCCAGAAACGAATACAGCAAAACCGCGAGACGTTTCCGCGCCATGGTTGTTTCCTTCGTCGAGGCCGTCAGGCCATCCTACGCCGCCTGGCCAGCTTGCAAACCGCGCCCGGATGCCTATCCTAACATGGGTGGCCGGCGAACGGCCTTTTTCTTGATCCGTAATATGCTCATATTGAGCATAAGGAGGATGGCATGGCCTTCACCGATCTCGCGACGTCCGCTGCCCGTCAAAGCCGCAAAACGTCTCGGCACGCGCCGCTCCCGATGCCGGACCTGACGTTCACGCCCGAGGTGGAAGCCGCCACGGCCGACATCTATGCGCGGGTCAAGGACATCATTCCGTATGTCGAGTGGACGTTCTTCGCGCCCTACATCAAGGCGATCAACGATGCGAAGCGCGAGCGGAACGCGGTCATCCTCGCGCACAATTACCAGACGCCGGAAATCTTCCATGGCGTGGCCGATATCGTCGGCGACAGCCTGCAGCTGGCTCAGGAGGCGGAAAGGGTCGATGCCGACGTGATCGTCCAGTGCGGCGTGCACTTCATGGCCGAGACGTCGAAGCTTATGAACCCCGACAAGACGATACTGATGCCGGACATGCAGGCCGGCTGCTCGCTGGCGGCCTCGATCACCGGCGCCGACGTGCGTGCGCTTCGCGAGGCCTATCCGGGCGTTCCAATCGTCACCTACGTGAATACGTCTGCCGATGTGAAAGCCGAGAGCGACATCTGCTGCACGTCGTCAAACGCAGTGCAGGTCGTCGAGGCGATGGCGTCGCAGTTCGGCACGGACCGCGTCCTGTGCCTGCCGGACGAGTATCTCGCCAAGTGGGTCGCTACGCAGACCGACATTCAGGTCATCGCTTGGAAGGGTCATTGCGAGGTCCACGAACGCTTCACCGGCGAGGAACTGCGCCGTTATCGCGCGGCCGACCCGAATGTCCGGATCATCGCCCACCCGGAGTGCCCGCCCGACGTGATCGAAGAGGCGGACTTCACCGGCTCCACCAAGCATATGATCGACTGGGTGAAGGACAATCGCCCGGCCAAGGTCGTCATGGTGACCGAATGCTCGATGGCGGACAATGTTGCGGCCGAGACACCGGATGTAGAGTTCATCCGGCCCTGCAATCTTTGCCCGCACATGAAGCGGATCACGTTGCCGGCCATTCTCGACAGCCTCATCCACATGCGCGAAGAGGTGCTGATAGACCCCGAGGTCGGCGCCCGCGCCCGACAGGCCGTCGAGCGGATGGTTCGGCTGACGAATTGATACCGACCTCCGCGCCCGACGACGTCAGGGTGACGCTACATTGAAGGAAAGCGCCTATGTCCGACGAACGCTCTGACGGCAGCGATCTCACGCCTATTTCCTGGGGTGGATCGGACGAGGTGGTCATCGTCGGCGGGGGGCTCGCCGGGCTTTTCTGCGCGTTGAAGCTAAGCCCTCGGCCCGTCACGATCTTGTCGCCGACGCCTATCGGCCAGGGCGCCTCCTCCGCTTGGGCGCAGGGCGGCATTGCAGCGGCAGTGTCGAAAGGCGACAGCCCGAAGAGCCATGCTGCCGACACGATCGCCGCCGGCGACGGCTTGGTCGATCGACGGGTGGCGCACCTTCTCGCCGGCGAAGCGCCGGAGCGCGTGGAGGATCTGCTCCGCTACGGCGTACCCTTCGACCGTGACCTCGAAGGCCAGCTCGAAGTCAGCCGCGAGGCCGCGCATTCGGAGAGAAGGGTCGTCCATGTTCGTGGCGACATGGCCGGCAAGGCGATCATGGAAGCGCTCGTCGCGACCGTGCGCGCAACACCCTCCATCCGCGTCATCGAAGGTCTGGAAGCCATCGGTCTGATGGATGACGGACGTTTCGTCACCGGTGTCACGGTTCGGCGGGGCGAAGATACGATCCGCGTTCCTGCGCGCGCGACCGTGCTCGCAACGGGCGGCATCGGCCACCTCTATTCGGTCACGACGAACCCGCCGCAATCCTCGGGCCATGGGCTGGCGATGGCGGCCCTTGCCGGTGCCGTGATCGCGGACCCGGAATTCGTACAGTTCCATCCCACCGCCATCGACGTCGGCCTCGACCCCGCGCCGCTGGCGACCGAGGCGCTGCGTGGAGAGGGTGCCGTCCTGATCGACGCAAAGGGCGAGCGTTTCATGGAGCGCGTCCACCCCATGGGCGATCTCGCGCCCCGAGACATCGTCGCGCGTGCCGTCCACGCCCAGCGAGAGAGCGGCGAGGGTGCATTTCTCGACTGTCGCAAGGCCATCGGTGCCCATTTTGCGGAAGCTTTTCCGAAGGTCTACGCGTCCTGCCAGGCCGCCGGTCTCGACCCCGTCACTCAACCCATCCCCATCGCCCCCGCCGCCCATTACCACATGGGCGGTGTGATGACGGACGTGAATGGACGCACGTCGCTGGACGGTCTGTGGGCCTGCGGCGAGGTGGCGTGCACAGGTGCGCACGGTGCCAATCGGCTCGCCTCGAACTCGCTGCTCGAAGCCGTCGTCTTCGCAGGTCGCACGGCACAGGACATCGACGGCATGCTCCCCCACCACCGCATCGGCCTCTGGCGCGATCCCGAACCCATGCCCGCCGCCTTGCCCCTCGATAACGAAAACGTCGAAGCGCTGCGTGAGGTGATGACGGCGGATGTGGGCGTCATTCGCTCGGCTGCCAGCCTTCGCCATGCGCTCGACCGGATCGCCGCGATCGAGCGTGCCGGCATCTCCAGGCGGCTGCGAAACATGGTGGTGTCCGCCCGCATCGTCACCTGGGCGGCGCTAGCCCGCGAGGAGAGCCGGGGCGGCCACTATCGCAGTGACTTCCCGGACCAGAACGAGGACTTGGCCAAACGCACCTACCTGACGCTGAACGACATCGCCGACGAGAGCGCGAACGCGGCGTGAGCGATCTTACCGACCTCCTCCCCCGCCCCCTCGTAAGGCAGGCTGTCGAGGCGGCCTTGCTCGAGGATCTTGGGCGCGCCGGCGACATCACCACTCAGGCGACGATTCCGGCGGATGCGCAGGCTCGCTTCGTCATGCGTGCGCGCGATGCCGGCGTGGTCGCCGGTCAGGCGCTGGCGAGGGAAGCCTTTGCCGCGCTCGATATGGAGGTCGATTATGTCGTCGAGCTCGGTGACGGCGCCCGCGTGAAGCCCGGCGACGTCCTCGCCCGCGCGACAGGGCCGGCACGCGCGCTGCTGAGCGGGGAGCGGGTAGCGCTCAACTTCCTCGGTCATCTCAGCGGAGTGGCGACGACGACGGCCGGTTACGCCGACCTGATCGTCCATACGAAGGCGCGGGTGACGTGCACACGCAAGACGACGCCGGGCCTCCGTAGCGTCGAGAAGCATGCCGTCCGGTGCGGCGGCGGGTCGAACCACCGCTACGGGCTCGACGATGCAATTCTCATCAAGGACAATCATATCGCCGTCTGCGGAGGAGTGCGGAACGCTCTCAGAAGCGCGAAGGCGTTCGCCGGACATCTGGTGAGGATCGAGATCGAGGTCGACGACCTCATTCAGTTGGCGGACGTGATAGCGGAGGGCGCCGATGTCGTCCTGCTGGACAATATGGCGCCGGAGACGCTGCGCGAAGCAGTGGCGATGATCGACGGACGGCTCATCGCGGAGGCATCCGGCAACGTGAATCTCCAGACCGTGCGCGAGATCGCCGAGACGGGTGTCGACTATATTTCGGTCGGGCGGTTCACCCATTCGGCTCCGACGCTTGACATCGGTCTCGACATCGTCGTCGACAGCTAGGTCTCTAAACGAAAAAGGCCACCCGGTCCCCCGACCGGGTGGCCCTCCCCACTATCCGCAGAAGGGGAACGGCAAGGCGCCTCGCTTCGCAGCATCAGAGCCGGAGCGAGACTGGCGCCCTAAGCGTTGTCCCACCCCTTCCAGCGGCGAACGCGGTAGAAGATGTGCTTGCCGACCGTGTACTTCTTCTGCATCTCGGAGATCCAGTGCGGGCTCACATAGTCGGCGTGGTAATGCGTGGAATCACCTACCTCGGGTAGCCAGCTCGATCCGTCGCTGACGGACTTGGCGATCTCCTTCGAACGGGACCAGGCCTTCGACTCGCCGATCCGATCGGAGATGCCGTCGCAGGCGAAGGAGAACTGGCACGCGTTGCGGCGGTGCTTGTTCTGGTAGACGACGCCGCAGACGCTGTTCGGGTAGTGGCGGCTGTCGACACGGTTCAAGATGACCTGCGCAACCGCGATCTGGCCGTCGCGCGGCTCGCCGCGGGCCTCATGGTAGATACCCTCGGCGAGGCACTGCAGCGCCTTCTTCTTGTCCCCGGAGCTGAGCATGGCCGCTTTGGCGATGCTGGCGAACCGGGTCGAACGCTTTGCGGCACGATCGGCGATCTCGGCACGCGTGCGGGGCAGCGGCACGTCGAGGCGAGGCAGCGTCGGGTCGATGTCGACCGATCCGAAGACCGCGCCACCATCCGAAACGTCCGCATCGACCGGCGCAAGGCCGAGAGCGTGTTCCGGAACGCTCCGCTTGATGCGCATGGCCGGGCCGAGAACGTCGTCAACGGTCAGGTCCGCGACCTGCTTCTCGGCCGGCTCGGCCTGACCGAGGCTGGCGACGACCGTGTCGAGCGTCTTGGTCGCGACGGGCTTGAAGACGTCCGCACCGCTGCCGATGACGCCTGCGCCGACCGTGCGCTCGGACGGTGTACGACGCGCGATCGTGGAAAGTCGATCCTGCTTGCCATGCCGGATGACAGCGACGGGCGTGTCGATCCGCTCGACGGAGGCGAGATTTGCGACCAGAGGATCGACCGTGCCGGACACAGTCTGAAGGAGGGCATCCTTGCGGGCCTCACCGAAGGCACTCGTATCGGCGTCGAAAACGAAGGTCGCCGGCATGACGAGCGTGGGAGAGGCGGCGTCGAAGTAGGCCGTCCAGCGCTCGGAAGACGACATGGAACCAATCGCTACATCGATAGAATCTTCAAAGGATATCGTATTCGTCGATCCGGCGTACAAGCCAGTCGCAACAGTACAAACGCCTAAGGCGCGGAGAGAGCGAGATACTAGCCGTGTACGCAAGGAACGCTGCAACATAAACAGGAACTTCCAGTTTGATGCACGTTTCAGGCACAATGTGGACATCGGAACGCCACAAATTGACACTGTGAAACGCGACTGATGAGAACTGTTGTAGGTCGATTAACCTTGCCAAATACCTAACAAAGAATGGGGCGGGATTAGGGAATTGGACACCACGTTTGGTTCCCCCCGAACGAATCTCGGCGGGGTGTGGCTTTATCGACGGAAAAAAAAGGCGCTTGTATCGCGCCTACGCGACGCCCTGCGCGAGATCGGCGACATCGTTAGCGGCGCCTGAGGCCTTTAGATAAGACTGCGTCGCGGCCAGCCGCGTCATTGGGACGCGGAACGGCGTACAGGACAGGCCGTCGACCCCGTAGCTCTCGAAGAGATCCGCGGAATCTGGATGGGCGGCGTGCTCGCCGCAGACCGTGATATCGATATCGGAGCGGGCGGAACGGCCGCGCTCGCAGGCTATGCGCATCAACGCGCCGACGCCTTCTTCATCGAGCGCCACGAACGGATCGGCCCGCAGGAGCCCTGCATTCCGATAGCGCGTTAGGAATGGCGCCGACTCCTCCCGCCCCAGTCCCATCACGAGTTGGGTGAGATCGTTTGAGCCGAAGGAGAGGAAATCGGCCACGCGGGCCAGCTCGTCCGCCACCAGACAAGCCCGGGGCGTCTCGATCAGTGCCCCGACCTTGTACGACACCGCGGTCGGAACGGAACGCAGGGCCTGTGCGATGCGCCGTTTGAGCGCGACGACTTCCTGCGAGCTGATGACGAAGGGCACCATGAAGCGCAGATCGATCGGCTTCATACCGGCATCGATGAGATCCTGCGCCGCAAGAACCCCGGCCTGCGCCTGGATCGCGACAATGCGCGGATGAGCGAGGAGCATGCGCGGCCCACGCTGTCCAAGCGCGGGGCTCTGCTCCTGGAGAACGAGCCGCTTGCGACGCGAGGAGGCGTCGTCGTCGGACCCTTCGGCCTGCGGCAGGAAGGTGTGCAGCGGCATGTCCAACAGGCGGAGGGTGACCGGCAGACCGGCCATAATTTCGAAAATTTCCCGCAATTCGGCACGCTGGAGCGCAAGGAGCTTGCCTGCGGCTCTCGCCTTCTCTGCCGCGTCGTCGGATAGAATGAGCGTTCGCATCGGCTCAATGCGGCCGGGGCGGAAGAAGAGCGTCTCGGTCCGGCACAGCCCTATGCCCTCGGCCCCGCAGGCGCGTGCCGTCCTGGCATCGGCGGGGGTATCGACGTTCGCGAAGACCTTCATGCGGCGATGCTTGTCGGCCCAGGTCATGACACGCATGAACTCGGGCGGAAGCGAAGGCTGGGTCATCGCAACCCGGCCGCGCATCACGACGCCGGACGCACCGTCCATGGTGATGATCTCGCCCTCCTTCAGCACAAGGCCGGGGAAGACGACCTCTCGCGCCGTCCGATCGATACGCATGGCGCCCGCCGAGGTGATGCAGGGCTTCGACATGCCTCGAGCGACGACCGCCGCATGGCTCGTCATGCCGCCATGTGCCGTCAGGATGCCGGCGGCGGCCGACATGCCCTGAATATCTTCCGGACTCGTTTCGACCCGCACGAGGATCGCCGCCTCACCTCGGTCCCGTGCGGCGATGACGGCCTCCGGATCGAGAGCGATCACGCCCGTGGCCGCGCCGGGAGATGCGGGAAGCCCCCGCATGATGCGCACGGTGTCGCTCTTCGGATCGAGGACGGGCTGGAGAATCTGATCAATGCTGCCCGGTTCGATCCGCAGCACGGCCTCGGCCTCCGAGATCAAGCCTTCGCGCGCCATATCGACGGCCATGCGCATCATCGCGCGGGACGAGCGCTTGGCGGTCCGCGTCTGCAGGAGCCAGAGCTTGCCGTTCTCGATCGTGAACTCGATGTCCTGCGCGTCCCGATAATGACGTTCGAGCTCGCCGCAAACGCGTACCAGCTCCGCATAGGCAGCAGGCATCGCGCGCTCCAGCGAACGCGCGCCGCCGCCGCGATGGCGGGCGGCCTCGGTTAGATCGTAGGGCGTGCGGGCGCCGCCGACGACGTCCTCTCCTTGCGCGCGCGGCAGATACTCGCCGAAAACGAGCCGCTCCCCCGTCGACGGGTCGCGCGTGAAGGCGACACCGGTCGCGGAACTCTCCGACAGGTTGCCGAAGACCATGGCCTGAACGGTGACCGCAGTCCCAAGGGACCCCGGAATGCGGTGGATGTGCCGGTAGCTCTTCGCGCGATCGTTGTCCCAAGAGGCCGCGACGGCGTGGATGGCCGTCCACAACTGCTCCCCCACATTATCGGGAATCGGCCGTCCGGCGGCCTCGAGAACGGCGCGGTAGGCATCGACCAGATCCCGCGGGTCGCCATCATCATCCTCGACGGCGTCGAGGAGGCCGGCGTCGACGCCAAGCACGAGCGTCGCATACATGCGTATGAAGCGGCGGTACGCATCATAGGCGAAGGCGGGATCGCCGCTCGCCTCGGCCAAGGCCGCGACCGTTCGCGGATTGAGGCCAAGATCGAGAACGGTGTCCATCATCCCAGGCATCGACGCCGTGGACCCGGAGCGGACGGATAGCAGGAGCGGCATCCCGCTCTCGTCGCCGAACGTGCGCCCCGTAATCCGCTCGACGGCCTTCAACCCACGTTCGACGGCATCGACAAGCTCGGCCGGCGCATGGCCCGGCGACAGGGTCCTGATCGCATCTGTCGTAATGGTAAAGCCTGGAGGTACGGGGAGGCCCAGGCGAGCCATTTCCGCCAGACCCGCGCCCTTATTGCCGAGGCGGCCTTGCAAATCGGCATGACCTTCCGCGCGCCCGTCTCCGAACGTGTAGACCGATCGATCGATCGCGGGCGCTATCGGCATCTTGGCGTGCAATGCAACATGACCCGTGCAAAGTAGCCGCAACGCGGCTGGACGCAAGGCCTACCTTAGGCGTGTCTCTCTACTCGAGGATAATTGAGGCGCCCTTGCGAACGCCCTATGCTGCAGCGCGAAAGAGCGGCACGACGCGTCGACGCGGGTCCTCGACGTCAAGCGGTATGTCGTACCGCTTCGAGAGGTTGATTGCATGGCGCATGGCGTAGTCCGCCGGAACCGGCGTCGCGAAGCCGTGGAACTCGACGGTCACGCCGTCATGCTCGCACGCGAAGGGGGCGATCTCGGCCAAGGCCTGCCGTCCGCAAAGGCTGATGCGCACCTTGATA
Organism: uncultured Alphaproteobacteria bacterium; assembly: GCA_963799285.1. Taxonomy (GTDB): domain Bacteria; phylum Pseudomonadota; class Alphaproteobacteria; order Rhizobiales; family CAWCWK01; genus CAWCWK01. The sequence continues at coordinate 1,135,609 of CAWCWK010000004.1, read as the reverse complement.
GCGGCATTCGAATCCCGGGCTGCGATGCGCGTGTTTAAAACCGGTCCCATCACTCACACTCCTCGTCGCAATCGAAACAGAGACGGACGAAGCGTCTCTTTTGATCCATCGCGTAAGGGACGTTTGCAACAGAAGCTTAACAGGGAGTTAGGGCGTCACGGAAGGTCAATTGTGCCAGATGCGCGTGTGGCGGCGGAAGCACGGCCCGGCCGTCTACGGAGCCGGCACAACCTGCCGACAGCTGAGCGGCTAGCCCGTGATCCTCGTAAAATCCGCCACCGTGGCGGTCGCGGCGCGGATTCGGCCGAGCAAAGCCAATCGGTTCGCGCGCAGAGCGGTCTCGTCCGCGTTGACAGTCACCTTGTCGAAAAACGCATCGACCGGCGCTCGCAATCTCGAGAGCGCCGTCATCGCCGCCTCATAGTCCTCGTCGGCGATCGCGCGTCCCGCGTCGGCCTCCGCCGCCGACACGGCCTCCCCCAGCGCGCGTTCCTCGTCCTGCGTGAAGAGCGCGGCGTCGGGCGTAGCATCGAACGTCCGACCGTCCTTCTTCTCTTCGATACGCAGGATGTTCGTCGCGCGCTTCACGCCGGCAAGAAGGTTCGCGCCGTCCTCGGTGTCTAGGAAGCGGCCGAGCGCTTCCACGCGGCGGACGACGAGCAGGAGATCGTCCTGATCGCCGAGGCCGAAGACAGCGTCGATGAGATCATGCCGCTGGCCTTGATCGCGGAGGTAGACCTTCAGGCGGTCGGCGAAGAAGGCGAGGAGGTCTCCGACATCGACGCCGCCACGGTGCCCGCTTGCGAGCTTTGCCAAACTCACTTTCAGCGCATTCTGCAAGATCAGCCGCACCACGCCCAACGCCGCCCGCCGCAGCGCATACGGGTCCTTCGACCCCGTCGGCTTCTCGTCGATCGCCCAGAACCCGACGAGCGTATCGAGCTTGTCCGCTAGAGCGACGGCGACGCTCACGGCGTCATCGGGCACGTCGTCGGACGGGCCTTGCGGCTTATAATGCCCTTCGATCGCGCGCGACACGCTTTCGGGCTCGCCCTGCGCCTCGGCATAGTACCGGCCCATCAGGCCTTGCAGCTCCGGGAACTCGCCAACCATTTCGGTGACGAGATCGGCCTTGGCGAGGCGCGCGGCGCGCTCGGCCAAGTCGGGATCGGCGTCGACCAACGGTGCGATCTCGCGAGCGAGGCGGGCTATGCGGTCCACCCTCTCGCCCTGCGTGCCGAGCTTCTCGTGAAAGACGATGTTGAGTGCTCGGAGCTTGGCGAGGCGCTGATCGAGCGGCTTGCCGGCGTCGGCATAGTCCGGCAGATCGCCGAGGTCGGTCTGCCAGAAGTGCCGGGCGTCCGAGAGACGGGCACGGATGACGCGCTCATTGCCGGCGATGACCTGCGCACCGCCGTCCGAGGCTTCGATGTTCGCGGCCATGAGAAAGCGATTGGCGAGCGCGCCATCCGCGCGCCGCAGGACGAAGCACTTCTGGTTAGCCCGAATGGTAGCGCGGACGACCTCGGGCGGCACGTCGAGAAAGCTCTCGTCGAACGATCCCATCAGCACCACCGGCCACTCGACGAGGCCGGCCACTTCCTCCAGCAGCGCCTCGTCCTCGACTAGCTCAAGCCCCTGCGCGAAGGCGAGATCGCGGGCATCCTGCCGGATCGTGTCGCGGCGGCGTTCAGGGTCGAGAACCACCTTGGCGGCGCCGAGGCGTTCGACATAATCCTCGAAGCGGCGCACGGTGATCGGCTCGGGCGCGTGGAAGCGATGGCCGTAAGTGACGTCGCCGGCCACGATCCCGCCGACCTCGAAGGGAATGATGACGGGGTCCTCTGTCTCCGGGCCGAACGTGCAGACGATCGATTGCAGCGGACGTACCCAGCGTAGCGCCTCCATGCCCTGTTCGGCGGGCGCGGATGCCGGGCCCCAGCGCATCTCCTTTGGCCAGGGAAAACGCCGAACGATGCCCGGCATCACATCCGCGATGATTTCTTCGGCAGCGCGCCCCGGTGTTTCGATGACCGCGACATAGAAATCGCCCTTCTTCGGGTCGGACTGAATCTGCGCATCGTCTATCGACGTCAGTCCCGCGCCGCGCAGGAAGCCGGCCAGCGCCTTCTCCGGTGCGCCGACGCGCGGGCCCTTGCGCTCTTCGCGAACATCGGACGAGCGTGCGGTCACGCCCGAAACCGTCAAGGCTAGCCGGCGGGGGGTCGCGAACGCCTTAGCGCCCTCATAGGTTAGCCCGGCGTCGACCATCGCACCGGTCACCAGCTTTCGCAGATCGTCGGCGGATTGCGCCTGCATGCGGGCGGGAATCTCTTCGGAGAAGAGTTCGAGGAGAAGTTCGGGCATCGTTCGTGTGTCCTCAGGCCGCGCGGCCGGCTTCGGTCCGCACCCAGGCTTCGCCGCACGCCTTGGAGAGCTCGCGCACGCGGAGGATATAGCTCTGGCGCTCGGTGACGGAGATGACGCCCCGCGCATCGAGCAGGTTGAAGGCGTGGCTGGCGGCGATGCATTGATCGTAGGCGGGCAGCACGATCTTCGCCTCATCCTCCTTGTCACCGGCCTTCAGGAGAGCGTGGCACTCAGCCTCGGCGCGCCTGAAGTCCTCAAAGAGCTTGTCAGTATCGGCCGCCTCGAAGTTGTGCCGGCTGTATTCGCGCTCCGCCTGAAGGAAGACGTCGCCGTAGGTGATGCGTTCGGCGCCCTGGCGGCCGTTGAAGTTAAGGTCGTAGACGTTCTCGACGCCCTGGACATACATCGCGAGGCGCTCCAGCCCGTATGTCAATTCGCCAGACACGGGCGCGCAATCCTGTCCGCAGACCTGCTGGAAGTAGGTGAATTGACTCACCTCCATCCCATCGCACCAGCACTCCCAGCCCAGGCCCCAGGCCCCGAGCGTCGGGCTCTCCCAGTCATCCTCGACGAAGCGGACGTCGTGCAGCAGCGGATCGATACCGATGGCGACGAGACTGTCGAGATAGAGCTGCTGGAGGTCCGACGGGCTTGGCTTCAGAAGCACCTGATACTGGTAGAAATGCTGCAGCCGGTTGGGATTCTCGCCATAGCGCCCGTCGGTCGGGCGGCGGGAGGGCTGCACATAGGCGGCCTTCCAAGGCCGGGGGCCGAGCGCGCGTAGCGTCGTGGCCGGGTGGAATGTGCCCGCGCCGACTTCCTTGTCGTAAGGCTCGAGGATCACGCAGCCTCGATCGGCCCAGAAACGATGGAGCGTTAGGATAAGCCCCTGGAAGGACCGGTCCGGCCGCATGTGGTCCGGCATGTCGGCGAATGTGTCGGCGGTCATCGGAAGCATCCAGGCATTTCGGGACGGGCGCGATCTCGGAGAAGTCGCGTGGATTAGACGGCTGGCCCGCGCGGGGTCAAGGACCGCGAACGGTGACGCCCCCTACGGCAGAATGAAACCTCCCGCGCTCTTCAAGCTTTGATAGACGAAGCATACCATCGAACGGACCTCGGAGAGATGACGATGAAACGCTCACTATTGGCCGCATGTGCCCTAATGGCCGGCATGACTGTCGCGGTCGCGCAAGACTTCCCGGAGGTCTTCCCGACGCCGCACGAGCCCACGCGTTCGGCCAGCCGCCTCAGCGCCCCGCCCGGCACGATACCCAGCGAAGCCCCGCGCGGCGGCATCTCGATCGATCTCTTCGGCGGCCCGGTCAAGACGACCGGCCGATGCGAGGAAGTCTACGGGCTTGTCGATGGCGTGCGGACGCTCGTTTCCGTGCGCTGCTCCGACTAGACGGCGAGCGCTTTTCCCTCGCGAAGGACGGCGCGCGCGGCCTCGGTCTCGGCGCCGTCCTTATCGGTGAGGCAGAGGAACGGACGAAGGACGAGAGGACTGCGCCGGGAGCGCACGCCCTTTACGATCACCCGGACCGCGTCGAGGCCTGGCCTGTGGGCGATCGGCAGCACGCGGATCGCCCCCATGCGACCCTCCGCCCAACCCAGCACGACGGACAGTAGCTCCGGCGGCAGCACGAAGGCGATGGTGCCACCGTGGCGCGCCAACATCAGCGCCGTCTTCAGCCAATGCCGCAGAAGATCGCCCGGTTCGCTATGCGCCCGCGCCTTCATGCCATCCGGGGATCGTGTCCCGTGCCCGGCGGACCGGAAAGGCGGATTGCAGATGACGTGGTCCGCGCTCTCAGGGAGCAGACCGTGTTCCACCAGCACCGCCGGCAGCTCAGTGGCGTCGACGCAGTGGCAACGGTAGCTGCAGACGAGCGCCTCCGCGTTGCGCGCGGAGAGAGCCGAAAGCCCCGTTTCCCGCTCTACAAGCGAGACGAGCACCCCGCCGATCCGCATCGCCGCGCACAGCCCGGCGGTGCCGACGCCTGCTCCAAGATCGATCAAACGCTCGCCGACCTTAGCGTCGACCGACGCGCCGAGAAGGACCGATTCGAAGCCTGCGCGATGTCCTCGTTTCGGTTGCCAGAGACGGACGCGACCCCCGAGAAACGCGTCATGCGTCAGCGGCCCGAGCCGAGCGATGGCGTCAGTCGTGCTCACGATCGGCTCTGACGGCGGACAGAATGTCTCGAGCTTCGATTATCCGGGCGCTCTCCACCAGGACGCGTCGCGGCAGAACACCCAGCGATCCTTCGATCACACTGGTGTTTTCGTCGAGCAGCATGTGGCCGATCCCCGCATCGTCGAGCATGACGCCGAGAACGTTGAGGAGGACGATGTCGTTGGACCGGAGAAGTTCTTCCACGTCGCTCTCGGCCTCCCTGGCGGTACCCGCGACGACCTGTCCGGTCACGCAGGGGTGGTTTGCGCCCATGGTGCAGTTGTGGCACAGCATCCGCGCCTTACACTGGCCGCGACGCGCCGCGCGTTGCTAACGCCTCCGGGAACATAGTCCGAGCGGCCCTCCCCGCCTAGCTCGGCCGCCCGGCCGGTTCTGGAGATCGTCTTGGGTATCGTCGTTCCCCTCGTGAAGGACCGTGAGCCGAGCATCGAGGGGTTGGTCTCCCTCACTCGCGCCGAGATGGCGCGCGTGAATGAGATCATCCTTTCACGCACCGGCTCGGACGTCAGTATGGTGCCGGAGATCGCCAACCATCTGATCGAATTGGGCGGGAAGCGCATCCGACCGATGATGACCGTCGCGGCCGGCGCGATGTCTGGCTACGAGGGCGAGGGCCACCTCAAGCTTGCGGCCGCCGTCGAGTTCATGCACACCGCGACGCTCCTTCACGACGATGTCGTGGATGAGAGCGAGATGCGACGCGGGCAACCCTCCGCCCGGCGCGTTTGGGGCAACGAGGCGAGCGTCCTCGTCGGCGACTTCCTCCTCGGACAGGCATTCAAGATGATGGTCGAGGTCGGGTCCCTGCCCTGCCTTGCCATCCTGTCGAACTCCGCGGCCGTCATCGCCGAGGGCGAGGTCGCGCAGCTGGCAGCCTCGAAGAACATGGCGACGACGGAGGACGATTATCTGGCGGTCATCCGCGCCAAGACCGCGGCCCTCTTCGCCGCCGCCGCCGAGGTCGGTCCTACGCTGGCCGGTGCCCCCGAAAGCCAGATCGCGGCGATGCGCTCCTACGGGACAAATCTCGGCCTCGCCTTCCAGCTCATCGACGATGCCCTCGACTATTCGGGCAGCCAGTCGGACCTCGGCAAGCGCGTCGGGGACGACTTTCGCGAGGGGAAGATCACGTTGCCCGTGGTTCTGAGCTACCGGCGCGGCACGCCGGAGGAGCGCGAGTTCTGGACCCGCACGCTTCAGACGGGCGATCTCGAGGATGGCGATCTCGAACGGGCGCTCGGGTACATGACCAAACATCGGGCCATCAAGGACACCGTCGAGCGGGCCGAGCATTATGGCGCCGTCGCGCTCGACGCGCTCGCGATCTTCCCCGACACGCCGCACAAGACGTCGCTGATGGACGCGGTCGCCTTCTGCATCCAGCGGGCGCATTGACCGTTCGTCGCTAGGACAGCGTAACCGGGGCGATCCACCATTCCGGGTGGCGATCGCGCAGGGCGATGGCCGCAGCTTCGGCATCGGCGGACGCGGCGAATAGTCCGAAGCATGTAGCGCCCGAACCGGACATCCGGGCTAGCCGACAGGCGTCGAGCGACTTCAATGCTGCCAGCACGTGTTTGATGGACGGCGTGACGTCGAGGGCGGCGTCTAGCAGGTCGTTCCGGGTACCGCCGCACCAGTCTATAAGCGTATCAGCATCTGGTGCGGCCGGTCCCTCGATGGTCGCCGAGAACGGGTACGCGCCGGAGCGGTAGGCGCCGAAGACCGCCGGCGTAGGGCACGCATCACCCGAGTTGACGAGTATGCCCGCGATGGGAGGGACCGGCAACGGTGCAATGCGGTCGCCCCGCTCGGTGGCCCACCCGGCCCGGTCGCCGAACGCGAAGGGGACGTCGGCGCCGAGCCGCCCGGCGATCGAGCGAAGCGCGGCCGGGCAGACATCGAAGGTGCGTCCCATCAGACGAAGCGCCGCCCCCGCATCAGCGGAGCCCCCACCGATACCCGCAGCGACCGGAAGCTTCTTCGCTACGGTCCAGGCAAGCGGCGGCAAGCCTGGTTGGGCCTCTCGAACGAGGCGGGTGGCGGCGAGTACGAGATTATCGCCGTCGCCATCGAGCCTGCCCGCGAACCGGCCGGTGACGTCCACATGATCTCTTTCCGCGACCCCCACCAGCGTGACGACGTCTTCCGCACCATCAGCGAGGACCATCAACGTTTCGAGATGATGATAGCCCTCGGCGTCTCGGCCGGTAACGTGGAGATTGAGGTTCACCTTGGCGCGGGCAGCTTCCCGACCGAGCGAACTCACTCGGTCGGCTCGTCCGTATCCCCGCCGTCCGACGTGTCCTTCGCGTCGTCGGCATCTGTCTCGATACCCGCCTGCACGGCTTCGATCACGGGGTCAACGAGCCCGGTCGCCATCTTCACCCGCACCTTCGCCTCAAGCTCCGGATCCGGGTCGAGGTCCATCGCGTGGCGCCACTGGAAGCGAGCCTCGAGCCGGCGCTCGACGCGCCAGTAAGCATCGCCGAGATGGTCGTTGATCGTAGGGTCCGCCGGTCGCAGAAGCACAGCCTTCTCCAGCTCCTCCACCGCCTCTTCATAGCGCCCGAGGCGGTAGTAGGCCCAGCCGAGACTATCGACGATATAGCCATCGTCGGGGCGCTGGTCGACGGCGCGGCGCACCATGTCGAGCCCTTCCTCGAGATTGAGGTTCTGGTCGATCCAGGAATAGCCAAGATAATTGAGGACGAGCGGCTGCTCGGGTTCCATTTCGAGCGCCCGCAGTAGATCGGCCTCCGCCTTCTCCCACTGCTTCGCCCGCTCATAGGAGATGCCCCGGAAATAGAAGAGCGTCCAGTCGTCGACCTTGTCCTCGCCGATCATCTCGATAGCGCGCGTATAGGTCTCCGCGGCCTCCTCGAACCGCTCCTCGGAACGGAGCACGTTGCCGATAGTGACGACGTTGCTCGCGTCTTCGGGGTCGAGTTCCGTCAGCCCTTCGAGGGCGAGCAGCGCCTCGTCCGTGCGGTCCAGCCTGTCGAGATTCAGCGCGCGCTGCGTCTCTGCGATGCGGTAGACGCTGGCGTCGAGCGGCACCCGCTCGTAAAGCGAGGCGGCGTCGGCATACTGCCCGAGACCTTCGTAGAGGCCGGCCAACGCGAAGAGCGCATAGGGGTCGTCTTCGCGCAGACGCAATGCGAGGCGCAGGTAGATGGCCGCGACCTCCTCGCCACCCTCCCGTCCGAGAACCGTTCCGAGGCCGTAGAGAATTTCGGCGGCGCCCGAGCGCGCGTCCGACACGTAGGGACCGTGGGGTCCACCAGTATCGCGGACGGCCTGGAAATCGATCATCAAGGGATTGTTGTCGGAGACGCCCGTGATGTCGCCCAGAAGCGCGTCCAGCTCGTCCTGCCGGTCGAGCCGGGCCAGCACATGGGCGCGGGCAAGGACGACGCGCAAGGCTGCGTCACCGCTCAAACTGGCTGATTCCAGAAACGCCGCGGCTTCCTCCAGCCGGCCCGCCTGCTCGGCGATGAGACCGGAGTGATAATCGACGAAAAGCGTATACCAGCCCGGGCCTTCGAGGTCCGACAGGGTCGCCAATGCGGCATTGGTCTCGCCGCGGCCCTGCTGCGCCCATGCTTCGAGAATGCCGAGCGTCAGCGTCGTCAACGGATCGTCGCCGTCGGACGCGAACTGCTCCAACGCCGCGTCCCAATCCCGCGCCCGCAACTCGCGGACGCCGAGGGTCATGCGGGCGAACTTGTTCTCGCCGGTCTCTTCGAGCAATCGCTCGGCGAGATCGGCCGCACGATCCATCCGTCCGGTCGCCAGCATCAGGAGGAAGGTGCGCTGGACGAGCTGCGGGCTCTCCGGGTCCTCCTCGAGCGCTCGCTCGTAGAAATGGACTGCGGTGTCGATATCCTTCACCGCACCCGCATAGAGCCCGGCGAGATAGTTGCCTGCCAGCGAGCGTGCGTAGGTTTCCGATCCGACCGAGCGTTCCGCCGCAGCTGGCGATGCCAAGGCGATCAGGACCGCCGCGAGCGCGCCGGTAAGGGGATAGGCCGTTTTCATCGCTCTCGCTCTCAGGTGCGTTACCGCTATCGCGGCGCATACGCACATATAAGCATGGCGGCCCCAAGGCGCTCGCGGCGCGGCGAACCTTAACGAACCTACATGTTTGGGTAATTCGGCCCGCCCCCGCCCTCCGGCACGGTCCAGACGATGTTCTGGTATGGGTCCTTGATGTCGCAGGTCTTACAGTGAACGCAGTTCTGCGCGTTGATCTGGAACTTGCGCACGCCGCCTTCCTCGACGAACTCGTACACGCCGGCCGGGCAGTAACGCTGGGACGGACCCGCGTAGATCGGCCAATTCTTCTGGACCGGCAGGTCGGGGTCCTTGAGCTTAAGATGGACCGGCTGGTCTTCCTCGTGGTTCGTGTTGGAGACGAAGACGGAGGATAGCTTGTCGAAGGTCAGCGTCCCGTCCGGCTTTGGGTATTCGATCGGCTTGAACTTGTCGGCAGGCTTCAAGCACTCGTGATCGGGCTTACCATGCGTCATCGTGCCGAAGGGCGAGAAGCCGAGCGTTTCCTGACACCACATGTCGACCCCGCCGAGCGCGACACCCGCCAACGTGCCGAATTTCGACCAGAGCGGCTTCACGTTCCGCACGGTTCGCAGGTCTTGGCCGATCTCGCTGTCGAGGAGCGTCCGCTCGTAATCGACGATCTCGTCGTTGGAGCGCCCCTCTTGGAGCGCCGCCGCGATCTGGTCGCCGGCGAGGATGCCGGACAGCATCGCGTTGTGGCTGCCCTTGATGCGGGGCACGTTCACGTAGCCGGCCGCGCAGCCAAGTAGAAGTCCACCCGGAAAGCTCGGTTTCGGCATCGACTGATAGCCACCCTCGCCTATCGCGCGAGCTCCATAGGAGAGCCGCTTGCCGCCCTTGAACATCGGCGCAATGTCGGGGTGGGTCTTGAAGCGCTGCAACTCGTCGAAGGGCGAGAGGTAAGGGTTCTCGTAGTTCAGGTGAACGACGAAGCCGACATAGGCCTGGTTGTTCTCGAGATGGTAGATGAAGGAACCGCCGCCCGTCGAATTGTCGAGCGGCCAGCCGAAGCTGTGCTGCACCAGTCCCTCGTCGTGCTGCGAGGGATCGAGCTCCCATAACTCCTTTAGACCGATCCCGTATTTGGGAACGTCGCGGCCTTCCTGCAGTTCGTAGCGCGCGATGATCTGCTGCGAGCAGGAACCGCGCACGCCCTCGGCGAACAGCACGTATTTGCCGCGCAGCTCCATGCCCCGCTCGTAACCGTCCTTCGGCGCGCCGTCGCGGCCGACGCCCATGTCGCCCGTCGCCACGCCCACGACCGCGCCGTTCTCGTAAAGGACCTCGGCGGCGGCGAAGCCCGGATAGATCTCGACGCCCATCCCCTCGGCGCGCTCGGCCATCCAGCGGCAGACGTTGCCGAGCGAGACGATATAGTTCTCATGGTTCGACATCAGTTTCGGCATGGCGAAGTTGGGCAGGCGTACGCTGCCGGCATGCCCAAGATAGTAGAACTTGTCCTTCGTCACCCGCGTCTTCACCGGGGCCGTGGCATCGTTCCGCCAGTCGGGGATCAGCTTGTCGAGGCCGATGGGGTCGAGCACGTTGCCCGACAGGATGTGCGCGCCGACCTCCGAACCCTTCTCCACGACCACGACGTTCAGCGCGTCGTCGATCTGCTTGAGCCGGATCGCGGCGGAAAGGCCGGCCGGACCAGCGCCGACGATGACGACGTCGAACTCCATCGACTCACGCGCTTCGATAGCGGGGGCAGGCTGGTCGGACATCGAAGGCTCCATCCCGTCCGCTACGGACGATAAGCTGTTGATTCAATACGGCGCAGACCCGAGTGGCACGCTTGCGCGGCGTTGCGAAACCGTGTCTGATTCCCCATCTGTTCTAGACGCGGGCGAAGGCTCAAGCCAATAGGCCGCGTCCAGGACTGACGCAGACTAACGCAAACGTAAGCGGGCGGTTCGCCCGGCCGGGTGTCGCATGGCGGAACAGGCGGAGTGGGAGAAGCGCGCGGCGGCCAAGGCCCTGCTCGACTGGTATCTCGACGCGGGCGTCGACGAGGCAGTCAGCGAGCGTGCCGGCGGGCTCATCGGCCAGCCCTCGCGCGTCCACCGGATCACGGGCCGCGCGTCCTCTCCGCAAGGCTCGAGACAGACGCCGTCGCTCTTCGAAGGGCCGCCCCCGGTAGAGCGGATGACGCAGAACGCCTCCGCGAAGCGCGACGAGGCGGCGAGCGATGCGCGCGCGCTGGCCCAGTCCTGCGAAACGCTCGAAGAGTTGCGCGCCGCCATAGAACGGTTCGAGGGCAACGATCTCAAGCGGACGGCTCGGAACCTCGTCTTCGACGGAGGCAATCCCGATGGTCGGATCATGATGATCGGGCAAGGTCCGGGCGCGGAGGAGGATCAGAAGGGCGTCGTCTTCTGCGGACGCTCCGGGCATCTCCTCGACAAGATGCTCGCCGCCATCGGCCTCGATCGCGACGATGCCTATCTCGCGAACGTCGTACCCTACCGACCACCCGGCAACCGCCCTCCGACCTCGCAGCAGGCGGCGACGTTCAAGCCGTTCCTCGATCGGCAGATCGTGCTGGCGGAGCCCGATATCCTCGTTCTTCTAGGCGCACCGGCGGCAAAGGAGGTCGGCGGCGTGGCGGAGGGCATCACGAAAGCGCGCGGGCGGTGGATCACCGTCAATCGCGATGGCCGCGATATCCCTACGTTAGTCACTTTTCATCCTGCCTATCTATTGCGAACGCCGATAGCAAAACGGCAATCCTGGCGCGATATGTTGGCGCTGAGGGCCCGGCTGAGAGCGCTTTAGGCGGCTTTAACTAGTACTTTAACGACCGGTCTTACAGCGACTTAACATCCCATTAGCAACCTGCTCGTCTGAACGGAGGTTGCCATGACCGAGTCGTTTCTCCGAAGGACCGTCCTGCACGGCGTTAGCCGCTTCGCCCACCGGTGCGGACTGCTTCACGACGACGAGGGCGGCGTTGTCGCCATCGTCTTCGGACTGACCGTCATTCCGATGATCGCCTTGCTCGGCGGCGCGAACGACTATGGTCGGGCTCTCTTCGTCAAGTCCGGGCTTCAAGGTTCGCTAGACGCGGGCCTCCTGTCGGCGGTGAATGCCGGCGGCAAGGACGTCGAGGCGATCACGGTGGCGGTCAGCGATTATGTGCAGGACCAGGCGGCCCAGTTCACCGACTACCCCGTGAGGGTCACCGACGTTCGGCTGATCGGCAAATCGGTCTCGGCGACCGCAGAGGTCGACGTGCCGACGGCTTTCCTGCCCCTTATCGGCCTCGACGCGCTCAACGTGACCGTGGAGTCGGAGGTTACCTGGAGCGTGACCGGCGTCGAAATCGCGCTCGTTCTCGACAATACCGGCTCGATGGCGGGCGGCAACAAGATCGGCGCGATGCGCGACGCGGCCAAGCTACTCGTCGAGACGGTCTACGACAATCGCCCGGAATCCGTCGATTTGCGCACCGCGCTGGTACCCTTCGTGACCGCGGTGAACGTGAAGGCGAGCGGCTTCGACATGTCGTGGATGGACACGCGCGGCCTGTCCCGCTTCCATGGGCGCAACTTCGAGAGCGACGGTGGCGCCGAGGTCAACCATTTCGACCTTTTCGATGATCTCGGTGCGACTTGGAGCGGATGCGTGGAAGCACGGCCCGAACCCTACGACACCAATGACGCGCCGCCCGACCCCAGCAAACCCGACACTCTCTGGGTGCCCTATCTCTGGCCGGACGAACCGGACTTGAAGGCCCCGAACGGATCGAGCATCTCCTATCCGGACCAGAGCGACTACGGGAACGACTACCTGAAGGACCGGTTCGGTACGAGCCGCGATGCAGAGCTAAGGCTGAAGGATACGGCCAAGTACGCCGAAAACTACGATAGCAAGAACGCTGCGAACTACCAGTATAGCGGGCCGAACCAAAGCTGCCCCGACCCGATTACCCCCCTCACGTCGAACGAAGACCTCGTGCAGGACCGCATTTCCGAGATGGAGGCGCGGCCGATGTCCGGCACGAACATCGCGCAGGGGCTCGCCTGGGGTTGGCGGGTCCTCTCGCCCGGGGCGCCCTTCACGGAAGGCAAGGCTTTCGGATCCAACGACGCCCGCAAGATCATGATCCTGTTGACCGATGGCGAGAACCAGGTCTGGGGCAATTGGAACCACCACATGAAGTCGCACTACACGTCCTATGGCTATCTCAACGGCCCGGACCGCGACGAGCGGCTCGTTTACACCGATCGCCACAAGGCGGCAGGGGTCGTCGACAAGAAGGTCGCGGCCATGTGCGAGAGCATAAAGGCGCTCGACGTCCGGCTCTACACGATCACCTTCCGGCTGAACTCGACGAGCCTGCGGAGCCTCTTTCGGGACTGCGCGTCCGAACCCAACATGTATTTCGACTCGCCGTCGAACGATCAGCTGAAGCGCGACTTCAAGACGATCGCCGAGGACATCTACGAGCTTCACCTCAGCCGGTAGCCCTTTCGATGCCGCTAGCGCCGTTGGCAGAATACAGGCTTTCCTTCGCAACATGCGCGGGCTAGCGTTGCCGCAGCAGGTCTTAGCGAGGTGCCGTGGCGACGACGGAAGACTTCACCATCGGCATTGAGGAGGAATACCTCCTCGTCGATCCGGAGACACGCGACGTCGTCTCCGAGCCGCCGCCGGAGTTGCTGGAGGGGTGCGAAAGCGTTCTTGGCAAGCGCGTCTCGCCGGAGATGATGCGGTGCCAGATCGAGATTGGCACCAGCGTGTGTGGCTCCCACGATGAAGCCCGGGCTCAACTACGCGAGTTGCGCGCAGGCATTCGCGACGTCGCCGCCGCGCACGACCTCGCATTCATCGCGGCCTCCACCCACCCTTTCGCGGAATGGAGCGAGCAGCGCCCGACGCCGCGGGAGCGGTACGAGACACTGCTGCGGGACATGCAGGCGGCCATCCACCGCATGTTGATCTGCGGCATGCACGTCCATGTCGGAATCGAGGACGACGCACTGCGGCACGATGTCTTCAGCCAGGTCGGCTATTTCATGCCGCATCTGTTGGCTCTCAGCACCTCGTCGCCCTTCTGGCAGGGTCATCGCTCTGGCCTCAACAGCTATCGGCTCTCGGTCTTCGATGGAATGCCCCGCACCGGCCTGCCAGAGAGTTTCGCGAGCCCTCAGGAATACGACCGCACGGTCGGTGTACTGGTACAGGCCGGGCTGATCGAGGACGCCAGCAAGATTTGGTGGGACCTCCGGCCCTCGACGCGCTACCCGACCCTGGAGATGCGCGTCACCGACGTCTGCACCCGGATCGACGACGCGATCGCCGTGGCCTGTCTCTACCGCTGCCTTTGCCGCATGTTGATGCGGCTGCGCCAAGGCAACCAGCGTTGGCGGGCCTATTCGCGCTTCCTGGTCTCGGAGAACCGCTGGCTCGCCCAGCGCTACGGCATCTCGCGCGGGCTGATTGATTTCGGACGTGGAGAAGTCGTTCCGATGCCGACGCTCGTCGAGGAAATGATCGCCTTGACCGAGGAGGATGCCGCGCATTTCGGCTGCGAGGCCGAGATGGATCATCTGCGGACCATCGCCGCCGAGGGCACCAGCGCGGACCGGCAGATCGCCGTCTGCGACAGGGCGATGGATGCGGGAGGCAGCCTGAGGGATGGCCTCAAGGCGGTCGTCGATCACCTCATCGCGGAGACCGTCGAAGGCCTCGACTGAAGGGTCGTCCTATTCGGCCGCGACGCGCGCTTCGCCTTTACGATAACGTTCTGTCGGCTCATTCATCGTGACGAGTTCTTCCGAAACGCTGGGGTGGAGCGCCATCGTTCGGTCGAAATGGGTTTTCGTCACGCCCGCGTTGATTGCGACCGCGATGACCTGTACGAGCTCCGGTCCATCATGCCCAAACACGTGCGCCGCGATGACCCGATCATCGTCGGCGTTTACGAGCAGCTTGAAAAAGCAGCGATCCTCGCGGCCCGCGAAGGCCCCGCGCATGGGGCGAAATTCGGACGTGTAGATGTCGAGATTGTCGTAGCTCTTGCGAGCCTCGGCCTCCGTCGGGCCCACCGTGCCGCAAGGCGGCTGCGAGAAGACGGCCGTCGGCAGCACGTCGAAGATGTATGATTTCGAGCCGTCGGCGAAGAGGTTCGACGCGAAGACCTCGCCCTCGCGGATTGCATAGGGTGTCAGCTCTATCCCGCCGGTTACATCCCCGAGCGCATAGATGTTCTCGACATTCGTCCGGTAGTCGCCATCGACGAGGACCTGCCCCTTGCGCCCGACCTCGACACCGGCCGCGTCGAGCGCCAGTGCCTTCGTGTTCGGCAGCCGACCGACCGCAAGTAGCACCGCGTCGGCGCGCAACTCCTCGCCCGTCGATGTCGTGGCGACTATCTCGTCCCCATCCTTTTCCAGCTTGTGGAAGACGGTCGCCGGGCGGGTCTCGATGCCGTTGCGGACATAGGCACGGTGGATGCGGCCGCGCAGGTCGTCATCGAAGCCATTGAGGATATCCTGGCTCCGGTAGACCATCGTCACCTTGCTGCCGAGACCGTTGAAGATGCCGGCGAACTCGGTGCCGATATAGCCCGCCCCCGCCACGATCAGACGCCCGGGCACCTCGTCCAGATCGAAGACGTCGTCTGAGACGAGCCCGTGTCCGTGCCCTTCGAGAGCCTCATGCATGTTCGGCCGGCCGCCGGTAGCGATCAGGATCTTGTCGCCGGTCAGACGCCGCCCGTCTGAAAGGCGGATGATGTGTGGATCCTCGAACTTCGCGGTGGCGGAGAAGAGGTCAGCGCCGGACTTGCGGAGGTTCAGCTTGTAGATGTCCTCGAGCCGATCCAATTCGCCGCGGATTCGGCCCATCAGCGCGCCGAAATCATGCGTGGGTGCCTCGGCTAAGTTCCAACCGAAGCCTTTTGCCTCTTCGAAGCTCTCGCGGAACTCGCTTGCGTAGACCATCAGCTTCTTTGGCACGCAGCCACGCATGACGCAGGTGCCGCCGACCCGGTCGCCCTCGCAGACCGCGACGCGCGCGCCATAAGACGCCGCCTTGCGCGCGGCGCGCACACCGCCGGAGCCACCACCCAGAACGATGAGGTCGTAGTCGTAGGGCATGCGCGTCGCTTTCGTGAAGGAAGGTTCAGGTCGGCATCGCCGAAGGGATGCGCAGGACCTACTGCGCCGGGGCTTGGGCCGGAATCTCGATACCGGCGGCCGTGAGATCCTCTAGAATTGCGGTCTGGATCGACTGCGTATTGGCCTGCATCCAGCTCGCCATCAGGCGCGACGAGGCGCCCTGGTAGCCGGGCAGCTTGTTGATGATGCTCTGGCCGAGATCGGTTCCGTAGAACTCGTTCATCGCCGCGATCTCCTCGGGCGTGAAAGCCTCGGCGGTGACGGGCGCAAGAAGCGGGATGATCTCGGGCAGGCGCTCGGCCATGTTGTTGCGCACGGCCGTGGAGATGGCGGCGCGCGTCTCGTCGTTGACCTCACCCGTCTGCGCGACGGCATTTACGAGCGCCGTGGTGGTGCCGGACGAGAGCTGGTTCATCATCTGACGCAGGTTCAGCGTCTCCACGAGGTCGCTCGCGGCATTCAGGCGCTCGAGCTGCTGCTCTGGCGTCAACTGCGCATCCTGCGCGAGGGCTGGGAGGGGAGCGGCGAGAAGGGCGATGGCAGCGGCTGCTGCAAGGATTTTGACCATGGAAGATGGCTCCTAATGGGGGTTAGGGTTCTCGGAACGTAGGGCGGCGGTCCGCGTTCGGCCCGCGCGACGCGCGACCTAGGCCTTACATGTGGCGGGGCGAAGGCTGACGGTCCGCCTCGCTAGCCCGCCGGACGGGGCGTCACGTGCGTCACCGTGCCGTTCCCCGCTACGATCGCCAGTTCCGCCAGGCCGATGAAGAGACCATGCTCAACGACGCCGGGCACCGCCGCGAGGTAGGCGGCGAGCCGTTCCGGCTCGGGGATACGCCCGATATCTGCGTCGAGAATGAGATGCCCTTCATCGGTGACGAAGGCCACGCCATCCGCCTCACGAAGGTTTAGCGGGCCGACGCAGCCGCAGATAGCCAGCACCTTCTCGACCGCCAGCCGCGTCGTCACCGCGCCGAAGCGTACGATCTCAATGGGAAGCGGAAAGCCACCCAACATTTCAACCTGTTTCGAAGCATCCGCGATGACCACCATGCGCGACGAGGCTGCGGCGACGATCTTCTCGCGCAGGAGCGCCCCGCCTCCACCCTTGATGAGGCGAAGCTGCGGGTCGAACTCGTCGGCGCCGTCGATAGTGAGATCGAGCGCAGGCGTCTCATCGAGCGTCGTCAGCGGAACGCCGACTTCACGCGCGAGCGTTGCGGTGGCTTCCGACGTCGGCACGCCGACGATGTCCAGCCCCTCCGCCACCCGCTCTCCAAGGCGGCGCACGGCATGCGCGGCGGTGGAGCCGGTGCCGAGCCCGAGCTTCATGCCGGGCTCGACGAGATCGACGGCGGCGTGCGCTGCCTGCCGCTTCAGGTCATCGGATGTTACGTGCCGCACTTACGACGACGCGCCTGACCAGACCTGATCGATGCGCTTGTCGCGGCCGCAGGAGGCCCGATAGAACTTGTAGCGCAGGGCGTTCTTATCGGCGTAGTCCTGGTGATAGTCCTCCGCGAGGTAGAAGGTCGCCGCGTCGAGCACCGGCGTTACAACCTTCTGGCCGAGAGCGGAGGACGCACGTTCGGTGCCGGCCTTCGCTTCCGCGGCCTGCTCCGGCGTCGCGAAGACGGCCGTGCGGTAGCTGTCACCCCGATCGCAGAACTGACCACCGGCGTCGGTCGGATCGACATGCCGGTAAAAATAGTCGACGAGTTCGCCATAGCTCACCACGGACGGGTCGTAGGGCACCCGCACCGCTTCGTAATGACCCGTTCCGCCGGCAGTGACCTGCTTGTAGGTCGGATTCTCCGTCGTGCCGCCCGTGTAGCCCGAAACGACATCGCCGACGCCGTCCAGCTTCTCGAAGTCCTGCTCGATGCACCAAAAGCAGCCGCCCGCGAAGATGGCGGTCGCGTTCTCTGTCTCGCTCTGCGCGACGCAGGGCGCGGCGCCGAAGGCGAGGGTGGCGGCGATTGCCGCACCGGCGAATGTCTTTGAAAGCATGAAATCCTCCTGAAGGCCCGGCTCAAAGATCTGTCTGCAAACGCGCCGTGGCAAGACCCCTCACATAAGTGTCAGCCGTGATGATCGGTACGTTCAGCGCATCACATGGAGCTAACGGGCGATGAGCTCGAAATTCGCGTGACCGGCCCTGTCCAACACCCCGTCCTCGTTTGTATCCACCTTTGTAAACTCGTCGAAGAAGCCAACCGTCATCCCGGCATCGGAAACGAAAGCATCGCCGTTGGCATCGTACATCGCGACGCGCTCGCTCTTGGCCGCGCGGAACTCGTCGAGCCGGCCGAGCCACCGTGCGATGGGCTGGAACCCCGGGTCGCAGGCGAGCCATTCCTACGAACTCGCCATCCTCTCCGCATTGCTGTCGAAGGAAGCATAGACCAGTTCGCGAAACACCCCGGCCTCGCGCGGGCTCAGAACACCGTCGCCGTTCGCGTCCTGCGTATCGAAGAGGAGCGTCAGCGCTTCCTGCGCCATCATGGGAGCCTGCGCGTAAGCCACCGTGGTGCTCGCGGCAATCGCGGCGGCGAGGTACAAAGTCGTCACAGGTCTCTCCAGCGAAAGATCTAAAGACCTGCCATGAGCAGGTATTTGCTCTCGGTGTATTCGTCGATCCCGTGCGAGGAGCCTTCTCGTCCAAGCCCCGACTCCTTCACGCCGCCAAAGGGCGCGACCTCCGTGGCGAGGATGCCGGTGTTGATACCGACCATGCCGTATTCCAGTGCCTCGGCGACACGCCAGACGCGGCCGAGGTCTCGGGCATAGAAGTAGGCGGCGAGGCCATATTGCGTGGCATTGGCCATCTCGACGACGTCCGCCTCGTCCTCGAAACGAAAGAGCGGCGCGAGAGGGCCGAACGTCTCCTCGGTCGCGACCGCCATCTCGCGGGTCACATCGCGCAGCACGGTGGGCTCGAAGAAGGTGCCGCCAAGATCGCTGCGCTTGCCGCCCGTCATGAGCTTGGCGCCCTTGGCTGTCGCATCGGCAATATGGCGCTCGACCTTCTCGACGGCCTTGGCGTTGATGAGCGGACCCTGTTCCACGCCCTCGTCCATCCCGTTGCCGACCTTGAGCGCACCGACCTTTCGCGTCAGCGCTTCGGCGAAGGCGTCGTAGATGCCCGACTGGACGTAGATACGGTTCGCGCAGACGCAGGTTTGCCCCATGTTGCGATACTTCGAGATCATCGCCCCCTCGACCGCAGCGTCGATGTCGGCATCGTCGAAAACGATGAAGGGTGCGTTACCGCCAAGCTCCAGTCCGACCTTCTTCACGGTCTCGGCCGCCTGCCTCATCAGGAGCTTACCGACCGGCGTAGATCCGGTGAAGCTGATGGCGCGAACGGCGGGATGACCCGTCAGCACGCCGCCGATCGCCTGCGCATCGCCCGTGACGATGTTGACGACGCCCTTCGGAAATCCAGCGCGTTGTGCGAGTTCGCCAAGGGCGAGAGCGGTCAGCGGCGTGTCGGGCGCCGGCTTGACGACCGCCGTGCAGCCTGCGGCCAAGGCCGGTGAGATCTTCCGAGTGATCATCGCGGCCGGGAAATTCCACGGCGTGATCGCGGCCATGACGCCCACGGGCTGCCTCGTGACGACGATCCGCGCGTCCGGGCGGTGGCTCGGTATCGTCTCGCCGTAGATGCGCTTGGCCTCCTCGGCATAAAACTCGACGAAGGACGCGGCATAGGTAACCTCGCCCATGGCCTCCGCCAGGGGCTTGCCCTGCTCGGCGACCATCAGGTTCGCGAGATCGGACTGGTTCTCGATGATAAGGTCGAACCAGCGCCGCAGGATCGCTCCGCGCGCCTTGGCCGTCAGCGCGGCCCACGGCTTGAAGGCCGCATACGCCGCCTCGACCGCGCGGGTCGCTTCCTCGGCGCCGAGATTCGGCACGCTGGCCAACTCGTCCCCCGTCGCGGGGTTTGTCACAATGCTTTCGGGCGTGCCGGTCCACGCACCGTCGATCAGGCATTGCGACCGCAACAGGGTATGGTCCTTCAAGGACAGGGGCGGTGTGACGGCGGTCGTCATGAATGGCCTCGACTGGAAACGAAGCGGTGCCTTCGATAGGAACCGTGCGCGCACTATGCACCGCCCCGCGCGGCGTCTCAATGAAAGCTCCCGTGATATGGCCGACGCACCGCCCCTGATCGTCTTCGATCTCGACGGAACCCTCGTCTCGACAGCGGAGGACCTCGTCGCTGCGCTGAACCATTCGCTGGCGGTGGAGAACCTCGCTCCCCTCCCCCTCGAGAAGGCCAAGGACATGATCGGCGCGGGCGCCGAGGCATTGATCCGCCGTGGGCTGCAGGCGGAGAACATCACGCCGGAGCCGGAACTCGTCGCGCGGATGCTCAAGGACTTTCTCGCCCACTACGAAGCCAACATCGATGCGCACAGCGCGCCCTTCCCGCACGTGCTGGACCAGATCGCGATCCTGCGGCGCGAAGGCTGGCGGGTCGCGATGTGTACCAACAAGTCGGAACGTCTGGCACGCGTCCTTGTAGAGAAGCTGGGGCTAACCGACCTCTTCTCGTCGCTGCTCGGCGGCGACACTCTCGACGTCAAGAAGCCCGACGGGCGCCATCTCCTCGAGACCATCGCCCGCGCCGGTGGCATCCCGGAGCGCAGCGTGATGGTGGGCGACTCGCGGCCCGACGTCGATGCGGCCAAGAATGCGGGCGTACCCGTCATCGCCGTCGATTTCGGCTATACGCTGGAGCCCGTCGAGAGCCTGGGGCCGGACGTCGTCGTGGGCGATTTCTCTACCCTCGCCGAGGTCGCCCGCAAGCTGGTGCAGCCGCCCTGACATTCGTTCCGGCGACGGCACAGCCATGTGAACTCCATTCCGAAGGCCCATGCCGGTGACGAACTGCGCCAATTGCCAAGACGCAGCCGCCCGCATACCTCCAACGGACCCTCCAAGGAGCGACCCATGACCCTGCGCATCAACGACACCGCCCCCGACTTCACGGCCGATTCGACGGCCGGTCCGATCTCCTTCCACGACTGGGTCGGCGACGGCTATGCCGTGCTATTCAGCCACCCGAAGGACTTCACTCCCGTCTGCACGACCGAGCTTGGGTACATGGCCGGCCTCAAGGACGAGTTCGCCAAGCGGAACACCAAGGTCCTCGGCATCTCCGTCGATCCGGTCGAGAACCACAGAAAGTGGAAAGCGGACATCGAGACCGTAAGCGGGAACAGCGTCGACTATCCGATGATCGGCGATCCCGAACTGAAGGTCGCTAAGCTCTACGACATGCTCCCGGCATCGGAAGACGGGACGTCGGAAGGCCGCACCCCGGCCGACAACGCGACCGTTCGGTCGGTCTTCGTCGTCGGGCCGGACAAGAAGATCAAGCTGACCCTCACCTACCCGATGACGACGGGCCGCAACTTCGACGAAATCCTGCGCGCGATCGATTCGATCCAACTGACAGCGAAGCACAAGGTGGCCACCCCGGCCCAATGGCAGCAGGGCGAGGATGTGATCATCACCGCCGCCGTCTCCGATGAGGACGCTAAGATCGCCTTTGGCGACTACAAGGTTGTCCTGCCCTACCTGCGCACGACGAAGCAACCTGGCTGAACGGTGCGCGAGCGCCGCGCCATTGACAGGCCGGCGCTCCCTCACCTAAATGCCGCCTCGCTCGGAGTGCCCGTCCGAGCGGCTTGATGGGTGTATAGCTCAGCGGGAGAGCACTGCCTTCACACGGCAGGGGTCACAGGTTCAATCCCTGTTACACCCACCATTTCTTTCAAGGTCTCAAACCGTTGCGACGTATAGCTAACGGAACTTGGGAGCGCGCTTTTCCTTGAACGCCGTCAAACCCTCGATGAAGTCGGGGTCGTGGCCGAGCTCGCGTTGGCCGTCGCGTTCGAGGATCAGCTGCGCGTCCAAATCATTCGTCACGCTGGCACGGACGGCGTGACGCATCGCGCGGATCGCGGCTTGTGGCCCCCTCGCTATCGTCATGGCGAGGCCACGCGCGGTAGCCTCCAGCTCGGCCAGCGGAACCGCCTTCCAGACGAGGCCCCAGTCGGCGGCCGTGCGGCCGTCTATCGGCTCACCCGTCAGCATCAGCCCGAGCGCGCGCTGGCGCCCCACGAGATTCGGGATGGTGTGCGTCCCGCCCGCATCCGGCATCAGTGCGATGCGCACGAAGGCCTGATCGAAGAGCGCGTCTTCGGCCGTGACGCAGAGATCGCAGGCAAGCGCGATATTAGCCGAAGCCCCGGCCGCAACGCCGTGAACGACCGAGATTGTCGGGATGGGATAGGACGCCAGCCGCGTGATCAGCGGGTTGTAGTCCTCATCAAGCGAAACCCCGAGGTCGATCGCATCCGGGTCCGCGAAGAGGGCCTCTCCAAGGTCCTGCCCCGCGCTGAAGGCGCGCCCCTCGCCCGAGACGAGAAGCACCCGCGCGCCGCTGGCTTCGATCTCGTCGAGCGCCGCGCGGAGCCCTGCATGGACGGCGCGGTTGATCGCATTCAGCTTGGCTGGCCTGTTGAGGCGGATGTGCGCGATCGGTCCGGTGATGTCGCAAAGAACGCTGTCGTCCGTCATGTCTCTTCCTTCCAGCGCGTGATGGCGGCGCGCAAATGTGGGACGGCTTCGGCCTCGAACCAGGGATTGCGGCGAAGCCAGATATTATTGCGCGGGCTCGGATGCGGGAGCGGAAAGAGCACGGGCCGCCGTGATAGCGTGGTGATGCGTTGCCAGTCCTTGACCGTCTCCGTCAACGTCCGGCCTGCATCCGCGCCCAGGTGGTGCCGTATCGAATGCCATCCGACGAGGAGCATGAGCTCGATCTGCGGCATCGCATCGAAGATCGGCTGATGCCAGCGCGGCGCGCATTCGGGTCGGGGTGGAAGATCGCCGCCTACGCCCTTGCCGGGATAGCAGAATCCCATCGGGACGATCGCCACCGTGTCCGCGTCGTGGAAAGCCTCTATCGATAGTCCCATCCACTCGCGCAGGCGAACGCCCGATGGATCGTAGAACGGTCGGCCGGAGGCGTGCGCCTTCGATCCGGGTGCCTGGCTTGCGATCACGATTCGCGCCTTGGTCGATACCCGCAAGATCGGATTCGGCTCGACCGGCAGCGGAGGCGATGCCAGGGGTGCATCCCGGCAGATTCGGCAGGCCCGCGCGCATTTGGCCAGCGCGCCGAGGGCATATGCCCGATTTGAGACAGGCGTGGCATCCGGCGACTTAACCATTCCAAGTCAATGTTCGAGGTGGGACTGAGGTTGCGTAAGGGTCCATCATGGCCGTCGTGGAAGGAGCATTGAGTGAAGGCGCGCGCCGCAAGCTCGACCGCGAGCGCGAGCGCCGTATCGCGATGTCGTCCGCCGTCCGCGAGACGCGCTACAAGTTGGCATCCAATACCGACCTACGCCTCGATTTCGATCAGGAGATCACGCTCAGCTACGTCGCCAGTCGGTGCGGCGGACGCTGGGTCGTCCCGGGCATGGCAATCTGCGCCGCCGCCATCGCGCTGATCTGGGTAAGGCCCGAACTCGTCTTCCTCTGGTTCTCCGCCCTGATCTTGACCCACTACACGGTCTTACGCACCTGCCGCGAAGCCGTCACGAAGCTTGCCCAACAGGTTCCGCCGCACGCCGTACGCCGTGATCTGCGCGCCATGGAGTTGATGCTCGGCTTTACCTGGGGCTCGTTCGCACTCCTCTTCATCGGCGAGGCGGCCGTCGAGATCCTGACATTCCTTCTCGCGGTCCATCTGCTGTCGACCGCCGTCACGACGATGCTGACGGGCAGCATCCCCGCCATGGTCCTCTTGGCCACCGCCCCCGTGACCATCGCCTTCGCGATAGTCCTTGGCGCCACCCAGAGCGCGCTCGGTATCGCGCTCATGGTGACGACCCTCCTCGTGCAGGCCCTCTTCCTTCTCCAATCGCATCGGCAGCACAAGATCGAGGTGACGGTGCTCGACCATCAGACGCAGAAGGACGCGCTGATCGTCGATCTGGAGGACGCCAAGGCAAAGTCCGACGAGGCCCGGCGGCAGGCAGAGATCGCGAGCCTTGCCAAGTCACGTTTCCTCGCCACGATGAGCCATGAGCTTCGCACGCCGCTCAATGCGATCCTGGGGTTCTCCGAAGTGATGCACAACGAGTTGTTCGGGCCGCATTCCAACGAGAACTACAAGAGCTACGCGGGCGACATCTACGATAGCGGCAAGCATCTCCTCAACGTGATCAACGAGATCCTCGATCTGTCCCGCATCGAGGCCGGACGGTTCGAGCTGAACGAGACCCGCGTCTCATTGATGGGAACGCTCGAGGAATCCTCCCGCCTCGTCTCGATGCGCGCGAAGCAAAAGGGGATCGAACTCGTCGAGGTCTACGAGGACGGCATGCCGGACCTCTGGGCCGACGAGAAGGCGCTGCGACAGATCGCGCTCAATCTACTCTCAAACGCCGTCAAGTTCACGCCGTCGGGTGGCACGGTCACCATGACGGCCGGTTGGACGCGAGACGGCGGCCAGTACCTCGCCGTGTCCGACACCGGACAGGGCATTCCCGAAGAGGAGCTCGACATCGTCCTGACGAGCTTCGGCCAGGGGGACGCAGCGCGAAAGGCCGCCGAGCAAGGCACCGGTCTTGGCCTCCCGATCGTGAAGGCGCTGGCCGAGATGCACGGCGGTCGGCTTCGTCTTGAGAGCGAGGTGCGCGTCGGCACAACAGTGACGATCGGACTTCCGGCCTCCCGCGTAATGTCGGCGCTGCCGTTCGAGAAGACAGAGCTTCGCCGGGCGGGCTAGCCTAGCTCCGCCCGGCCACGCTGGCCTCTTCGAAGGTCGCCATGCCGAGATGGGTAGCCGCAGCGGCCTTCACGATGCCGGCGGCGAGAGCCGCCCCGGTGCCCTCTCCCAAGCGCATCCCGAGGTCGAGGAGCGGGCGCGCTTCCATCTTGTCGAGATAGCGTCGGTGCGCGGGCTCGGCGGATACATGCGCGAAGAGGCAATGGTCGAGCGCCTTGGGCGAGACCGAATATGCGATGGCGGCTGCCGAGGTCGCGACGAATCCGTCTATGATGATCGGCGCATCCGCATAGCGTCCCGCGATAATGGCACCCACCATCGCGGCGATCTCCCGTCCGCCGTGCCGACGCAGAATCTCGAGTGGATGGGGCGCGTCGTCCTCGTACCGCCCAAGGGCCTGCGACACGGCTTCGCGCTT
The DNA here is from genome assembly GCA_963799285.1 of uncultured Alphaproteobacteria bacterium. Lineage (GTDB taxonomy): Bacteria > Pseudomonadota > Alphaproteobacteria > Rhizobiales > CAWCWK01 > CAWCWK01. The sequence continues at coordinate 1,110,596 of CAWCWK010000004.1, read as the reverse complement.
CCGCGCGAGCCCTTCCGCATCGACCCCGGTGCCCGGCCCGACCCAAAGCTCCGGCGTCTCGCCATAGAGGGCGCAGCCGAGGGCCGAGGCAATCGTGGTGTTGCCTATGCCCATTTCGCCGAGGCAGAGGAGGTCGATCTCACCGGCGACCGCTTCCATGCCGAACGCGATCGTCGCGGCCAGCCCGGCCGCATCGAACGCGTCGGCCTCGGTGATGTCGGGCGTCGGCACCTCGAGCGCGAGATCGAGAACCTTTAACGCGAGCCCATGCGTCAGGCAGATCTGATTGATGGCGGCGCCGCCGGCGCGGAAATTGTCGACCATCGCGGACGTGACGGAAGGCGGATAGGCGCTCACACCCTTTACCGCCACGCCATGGTTCGCCGCGAAGACGGCAACCGTCGGCTTGTCGACCCGGGGCGGCGCCCGGCGCTGCCATCTGGCGAGCCATTCGGCAATCTCTTCGAGCCGACCGAGCGATCCGGCCGGCTTCGTCAACTGCGCATCCCGCCGTCGCACCGCTGCTTCCGCTTCCAGATCCGGTCCCGGCATGTCGACGATGAGCTTGGCGATGTCGGCGAGAGGGCCGGCCGGAAGGTATCGCGTCTCTGTCATGCGGCCTCTTGGAAGTCGTGAAGGCTTGTAAGGTGAAGGCTTGCGAGGCGAAGGCTTGCGGTTCGCGCCGGAACGCGCCAAGCGAATGCCTCAGGTAAGGAGTATGTGTGCGGGCGGTCATAGCAGCGTTGTGGCGCGACGCCAGGGGCGCCATCGGCTTCTTCACGCGGTTGCCCGTGCGCAGCGATGACGCGGCTGCCACCGCGCTTCGCATGGCACCCGTTGCCGGCGTCCTCGTCGGTGCGTTGGGCGGCGTCGCCATCACTCTGGCGATGCTCGCGAACCTGCCACCGCTGCTCGCCGCGCTGACATGCATACTCGTCGTCATCATCGCGACGGGAGCCCTCCACGAGGATGGGCTGGCCGATCTCTGCGATGCGCTGGGCGCCCGGTCTCGCGAGCGGCGGCTTGAGATCATGCGGGACAGCCGGATCGGAACCTACGGCGTATGTGCTCTCGCAATGGCGCTCATGCTGCACGTGGTCCTGATCGCCGGGCTCGTCGAGTCGGGCGGGGTGGTCGGCGTCGTCGCCGTCATCGCCAGTGCCACGCTCTCGCGGACTTTGTGTCTCTGGCCACTCCATCGTCTTCCACCAGCGCGGGATGATGGGTTGGGTGCCTGGACGGGCGGTGTCCCAAGCGGACGGATCGCCTTCGCGGGCGCGTTGACGGTCCCCGTCCTCGCCGCCTCGTCCTTGGCGGTAGGCTGGGTTGCCGTAGCAGCCGCGACATTGGCCGCCATAGCTGTCGCGGAACTGACTACTCGCGCCGCGCGTCGTCTCATCGGCGGTCAGACGGGTGACGTCGCCGGCGCGACGCAGCAAATCTTCGAGCCTGGCCTTTCTCTACGCGTTGACTATCTGCATCGCCAACAGCTGAAGGATAACCCATGGCCTCATCGCCCTGCATCAAGATCTGCCAGATCGACGAAAGCACGCACCTTTGCCGAGGCTGCGGGCGCAGCTTGCGCGAGATCGGCGGATGGCCCTCGATGACGGAGGCAGAACGGCTGCGCATCATGACCGCGCTGCCCGACCGGCTGGCGATGCTCGAGCCGCCGACCGAGGCCCCCGTGTCCTGAGATGATGTTCGCGGCCCTCTTCATCGCCTGCGCCGCCGTCGCGATCGTCGGAGCGCAGTATCTCGGCGTCATCAACGCGCCGCAAGCTGGCACGGCGGCCGATCTCGCGCGGTGGGTCGCGCTGCTGGCGGTCCTCGCCTACGCGCTCGGCCACGTCTATCGCACGCGTGTGGGCGACGTGCTGACATCGGCGGCCGTCTGGCTCGGGCTCGGTCTCCTGCTGGTGACCGGGTATAGCTATCGCGGCGAATTGCAGGGGGTCGTGCAGCGGGTCGGGGTCGACCTCCTTCCCGCCGGCACGATCGTTTCCGAAGGCGGCGACGTCAGGGTACGCAGATCCGCAAACGGACATTATGGATTGACGGCGTTGGTCGGCGACCGCCCCGTCGAATTCATGATCGACACCGGCGCCACCCATACGACGCTCAACCACGAGACCGCGGCGTTGATGGGCCTCGACGTGGCGGCGCTCGACTTCGACGTACCGGTCAACACGGCGAACGGCATGACCTTCGCCGCGCCGGCCGAAATTGATCGTATGGAGGTCGGGCCGATCCACGTGGAGGGGCTGCGCGTACTAGTCGCACAACCGGGCGCACTCAGCGCGAACCTCTTGGGGCTCAACTTCCTCGACCAACTCAGTTCCTACGAGGTCAAGGATCGCACCATGACCCTGCGTACCGATGCGCTAGACCGATAGCAGAAAGCGTACACCGACGGTTACGAGGAACACGCCGAAGCCGACCTCCAGCACCCGCTTTGGCACGCGGTGCGCGATCCATACGCCATAAGGGGCCACGACGAGGGTGATGGGGACATAGAGCGCGATGGCGGCGAAGTTGACGTAGCCGAGCGAGAAGGCCGGGCGCCCCTCGATACCCCACCCCGTCAGCACGAACCCCAGCGTGCCGGGCACGCTGATGAGGACGCCTATGAAAGAGGCCGTCCCGATGGCTTGGCGCAGATCTCGGCCATAGAGTGTCATGATCGTGTTGGTGACCACGCCGCCGCCGATGCCCATCATCACGGAAACGTAGCCGATGAGGACGCCATAGGCGCCGAGCCACGGTTGGCCGGGCAGATCGGCGCCAATTCGCCAAGATGCCTTGGCGAAGATCATCTTGGCCGCGACGATGAGGGCGATGACCGCGAAGATGATCCGCAGGTCGCGCCCCGAGACGAAGGCGGCCACCACGGTGCCTACCGCGACGCCCGCAACCACCCAGACAGTCCAGCGTTTCAACAATGCCTGATCGGGCGTCCCCAGAGCGCGGTGCGCGCGATAGGAGCGCAGCGACGTAGGCACTATGATTCCGAGCGACGTGCCGACTGCCACGTGCATCCGTACTTCCTCCGGCACATCAAGGACGTCGAGGAATCTATAGAGCACCGGCACGATGATCGCGCCCCCGCCAATGCCGAACGCTCCGGCCAACAGCCCCGCGACGACGCCCGATAGTGCCAGTCCGGCGAGGAGGACGACCGTGTCAGGACCCAGTATGCCCATTACGCCGCGACAGCTTTATCGCTTTCCACAGAATCAAGGGCGCGTAGGATGACGGTCTCGTCAGCGCCCTCGCCCACGGCCTCGGTCGTCAGGATGCGGCGCCATGCTCGCGCTCCGGGGCGGGATTGGTAGAGCCCGATCATATGCCGGGTCACGCTCGCGACCCGAATACCGAGCGCACGCTGTCGGCGGATATAGGGAAGCATTGCCAGTGCGACCTCGGCCCGCCCGATCTCGCGGCACTCGCCAAAGAACGTGCGATCGACCTCGGCGAGGAGCCATGGCGTTTGATAGGCCGCACGGCCGAACATGACGCCATCGAGCGGGCCAAGCACATCGATGGCTTCACCAAGGGTTTTCAGGCCACCATTGAGCGCGATGGGAATGTCCGGATACCGCGCCTTCAGGCGCTTCACCCGGTCGTAGTCGAGGGGCGGAATTTCTCGGTTCTGCTTTGGGTCCAGCCCTTGCAGCCAAGCTTTTCTCGCATGGACGATGAGAGCGTCAGCGCCGTTCTCGATCGCCGCATCGGCTAGGGTATCGAGCGCCGGGCCAGTATCCTGATCGTCGATGCCGAGGCGGCACTTGACGGTCACAGGAACGTCCACTGCCGCCTTCATCGCGGCGACGCAGGCGCCGACCAGCTCCGGCTCTGCCATCAGGCAGGCGCCGAACCTACCGGCGGACACGCGTGAAGACGGGCAGCCGCAATTGAGATTGATCTCGTCGTAGCCGTAGGCGGCCCCGATCTCCGCCGACCGCGCGAGATCATCCGGGTTCGAACCGCCCAGCTGAAGCGCGACGGGATGCTCCTCCGCATTGAAGCCGAGCAGCCTATCGCGATCACCGTGAATGATCGCGCCCGTCGTCACCATCTCGCTATAGAGGCGCCCGCGCCGTGTCAGCAAACGGTGGAAGTACCGGCAATGCCGGTCCGTCCAGTCCATCATCGGCGCGACGGTGAAGCGCCAGCGGTCGTCCGCCATGGCTTGCCTCAATGCTTGGACAGGTAGGCGACTAGAATGTCCTTGGCCGCCTGCAGGTCGTCCCGGTGGATCATCTCCGTGACCGTGTGGATGTAGCGCGTGCCGACGACGAGCCCGACCGCGCGGGCACCGGCCGCTGCCTGCTGCGCCGCCGCGCCGTCCTGCCCGCCGCGCGACAGAATGCAGCGCTGGTGCTTGATGCCCTTCTCGGCCGCCAGCGCCTCGACCTCCTCGATAAGATCGACATCGCCGATGAAGCTCGAGTCCTTCACCTTCAGGCCGAAGCCGTCTCCCTGAACAGTCACGCGCGAATTGGCCGGCACGCCGGGCGTATCCACCGCGAGCGTCGTGTCTATGCCGAAGCCGATATGAGGCTTCACGGCGTAAGAGGCCGTCTTCGCGCCTCGAAGGCCCACTTCCTCCTGGGCCGTGAATGCCACGTGGATATCGCAGGCGTGGTCGGCGCCACCTTCCTTCAAGGCGCGCAAGACTTCGATGCCGAGCCAGCACGCGATCCGATTGTCCAGCGCCTTCGAAACGATCTTCTCGCCGACCTCGATCAACGGCTCGTCCATGACGACGTAGTCACCCACGCGTACCTTGTCCTTCGTATCCTTGCCGAAGCCGAGATCGATGAAGAATTCCGTTGGCTCGGGGATCTTCTTGCGGTCCTCGGGGCTCGCCGTGTGGATCGGCTTGCCCGACGCGTTCATGACGCCGTTGAGGTCGCCATCCTTCGTGCAGACGAGTACGCGGCGGCTGAAGAGGTTGCGCGGATCGAACCCGCCGACGGGATCGACGGAGACGAACCCTTCGTCGGAAACGTGGCTAACGAGAAAGCCGATCTCATCCATGTGACAGAGGAGCATGACGCGAAGTGGTTCGCCCTCCCCCGCCTTCGTGGCCTTCTTCACCGTCAGGAGCGACCCCATCGGATCGGTGTAGCTCTCGTCGACCAGACCCTCGAGCTCCGCCTCGATGAGCGCTCGAACCCGGTGCTCTCGGCCCGGCACACCCGGCATTTCGCAAAGGCGGCGGAGGAGGTCGATATTCATCGGGGGACTTTCCAAGTAGCGAGGTATCGCGCGAGTGCTAATGCCGCACGGTGCGGGAGGCAAGCGGACGTATCCGCGCCGCCTAGCCTTTCGCCGAGCGCCAGGCCGAGAGCAAAGCGGTCGCTTTCTCGCGCGTATCCTCGGGCGATTGACCTGGTTTGTAGAGCGACGAGCCGAGGCCCGCGCCGTTGCAGCCGGCTGCGATGTAGTCGCCCATCGTCTCCGCGCCGACGCCGCCGACGGCGAAGATCGGCACCTGCGCCGGAAGCACGGCACGCAGGGCTCTGACGATCTTGGGGGAGATCATCTCGCCCGGAAACAGTTTGAGACCGTCGGCGCCGGAATCGAGAGCCGCGAACGCTTCCGTAGGCGTCATCACGCCCGGGAGGGCGACCATTCCGAGGGCCTTCGCACGGCGGATGACGTTCGGGTTCATGTTCGGCGACACCATGAGGCGGCCACCGGACGCGCTGACGCGATCGGCCTGATCGGGCGTGAGGACCGTGCCCGCGCCGATGAGCGCGCGGTCGCCATAGCGCCCGGCGATCGCCGCGATCGAATCGTAGGGATCGGGCGAGTTGAGCGGCACCTCGATCGTAAGGATGCCAGCGTCCACGAGAACCTCGGCATGCGCCAGCGCCTCCTCGGGCCGCAGGCCGCGCAGGATGGCGACGAGACCTTCGAGCGTCATCCCGCCGTCTCCGTCAAGCAAGCCGCCTTCGCGACCGCGCGATGGCCGCGCAGCGTAGCGGCCTCGACATCCAGGGTCACGACGTCGACCTCTATCGTCTTCAGCGCCCGCGCGTAGAGCGCGGCCAAACTACCCTGTCCGCAAAGACCGACCTTGGTCAGTAGGCCGCGTTCGACCGCGCCGGCGACCTCGTGGCCGATCAGGACACCGCTCAGGAACGCGCGGTTCTGCCGCTCGGGTAAGCCGCCCAGCACGTCGCGTGTGCGCACTCCGAAGAGCGCGGAAGCGACAGGCGCCGCGCGGCCGACTTCGACGCCATCCTCGAAGGCCGATCCGAAGGCCCGGTCGGCAGGTTGCCCCACCGAGCGCGCGAGTATGCTCTCGCTGGCCAGCACGGCGAACAGCTCGCCCGTCATATAGGTCGAAAAGTCGCGCGCGCGGCCTCTGACGACCTCCACCCATTTCGAATGGGTGCCGGGAAGGCAGAGCTGCGTCAGGTCGACGTGTTCGGCTAGGGCGCCGAGGATCTGGACCTCTTCGCCGCGCATGACGTCTCGCACGGGCTGTGTGCCAACCGTCCGCAGCGTCTTCGCGCCGGGTACGATGTAGACGCCGTCGGCTACCGCGACGAGCCCGTCGGCCAGGGCAGAGGCATCGAACGGGCAGTCGACATAGCCAGCCTCGGCCCACCCGCCCTTGGCGCCGACCATGCCGGAGAGAAGGACCGGAACGTCCGCATGATCGGACCGCCACGCACCGATCAAGGCTTCCAGCGCAGGCGCGAAATCGTCCGGGGCAAGCCCGCCCATGCCGGCCTTGCTGGAGGCCCGCAGACGCACGTCGCCCGCACCGTCCAACAACCACGCGCGGGCATTCGTCGTGCCCCAATCCACCGAGATCAACATGGGAAGCGGTCTAGCGCTCCCGCCAGGACGTGTCGAGGACCCGGCGCCTCCATGGCGTCAGCCGTAGAGGCGGTCGCCCTGCTCGTCGATCACCTGCCGCGCCTTTGCGACAGCTTGCGAAGCGGCTTCGTCGGCGGAAGCGAGAAGGTCGGCGCGGATGAGATCGTGGGTCTTCTCTTCGCCGGCGATCGTCTTGGAGACGCGCGCCCGCAGCCGATACTGCCCACCCTCCGGCATGGGCATCGCTTCTATGAGGTGTCCCTCATATGTCTCCGTGGCGACGACGGTGGGGGCGGACGAACCGCTGTCGGACGCCCCGCCGCCGAAGAGCTTCTTGAGAAACGACATCGTCAGCTATCGAGGAAGGAGCGCAGCTTGCGGCTGCGGCTCGGATGCTTGAGCTTCCGAAGCGCCTTCGCCTCGATCTGCCGGATGCGCTCGCGGGTGACCGAGAACTGCTGGCCGACCTCTTCGAGCGTATGGTCGGTGTTCATGCCGATGCCGAAGCGCATACGGAGCACACGCTCCTCGCGCGGCGTCAGCGAGGCCAGCACGCGGGTGGTCGTTTCGCGCAGGTTCGACTGAATAGCGGCATCGATGGGCAGGATCGCGTTCTTGTCCTCGATGAAGTCGCCGAGATGGCTGTCCTCCTCGTCGCCGACGGGCGTCTCCAGGCTGATCGGCTCCTTGGCGATCTTGAGAACCTTGCGGACCTTCTCCAAGGGCATGGAGAGCTTGGCGGACAGTTCCTCGGGCGTCGGCTCGCGGCCGATCTCGTGCAGCATCTGGCGGCTGGTCCGGACGATCTTGTTGATCGTCTCGATCATGTGCACCGGGATGCGGATGGTGCGCGCCTGGTCGGCGATCGAGCGGGTGATCGCCTGGCGGATCCACCAGGTCGCATAGGTCGAGAATTTATAGCCACGCCGATATTCGAACTTATCGACGGCCTTCATCAGACCGATGTTGCCTTCCTGAATGAGGTCGAGGAACTGCAGGCCACGGTTCGTATACTTCTTAGCGATCGAGATCACGAGGCGGAGGTTCGCCTCGACCATCTCCTTCTTGGCAATGCGCGCCTCGCGCTCGCCCTTTTGGACCTTGTGGACGATACGCCGGAACTCATCGAGCTCCAGACCCGTACCCTGTACGAGATCCTGGATGCGGCCGCGCAGGTCGTCGATCGACTGGCGCTCGTGAACGCCGAATTTCGACCAGCCCTTGCCGGGCAGCGCGGAGACGCGGCCCATCCAGCCCTGCTCGAGCTCGTGGCCCTGATATTCGTGGAGGAACTCCTCGCGCTTCACGCCGTGCTTGTCGGCGAGCCGAAGCATCCGGCCCTCAATGCCGATGACTTCCTTGTTGATCCCGTAAAGCTGCTCGACCAGCGTCTCGATACGGGCGTTGTGCAGCGACAACGACTTCACGTGGCCGATGATCTCGCCGCGCAGACGCTCGTACTCACCGGTCTGCGTGTCAGTCAGCGCCTCGTTCTTCAGCCTGCGCTCGACGGAGGCGTCCTGCAGGGCGCGCATCGTTTCGTACGTGGAGGCGATGGCGTCGAAGGTCTCGAGGACCTTCGGCTTCAACTCGGCTTCCATCGCGGCGAGTGAGAGGCTGTTTTCCTCGTCCTCATCCGGATCTTCGTCGGTCGCCTCGGCGCCCCCGGCCTTGTCGTCGTCGGCCTTGACCCCGGGCAAGAGACCCGCGTCCGGCGACGCCTCGGCCGCTTGCTCGCGGTCGGCGAGCGCGGTTATGGAATTGTCGGGCTGCGGACCGGAATAGGTGGCGTCGAGATCGATGATCTCGCGCAGCAGCACCGACCCCTCGTTAAGCTCGTCGCGCCAGATGATAATGGCCTGGAAGGTGAGCGGGCTCTCGCAAAGCCCCGCGATCATCGCCTCGCGCCCTGCCTCGATCCGCTTGGCGATCGCGATCTCGCCCTCGCGGGACAGAAGCTCGACCGTGCCCATTTCGCGCAGGTACATGCGGACCGGGTCGTCGGTGCGGTCCGTCGGCTCCTTCGCCTTGGTCGTCGTGAGGGCGCCGCCCGACCCGTTGGTCGTGGCCAGCTCCTTGGAGCCGCCCTCATCATCGTCCTCGTCGTCGTCGTCGGAACTCGCGCCGCTCGACGCGCTGTTCTGCCGCTTGGCGCGTGCGACGGCCTCGTCGGGCTCCTCGCCCTCCTCCGGCTCGACGACGGTGATGCCCATATCGGAAAGCATCGACATGATGTCCTCGATCTTCTCGGACGTCACCTCGTCCGAGGGCAAGACCTCGTTGAGCTCGTCATAGGTGACGTAGCCGCGCTTCTTCGCCTGCTTGATCATCTGCCGGACAGCGGCGTCCGAGAGATCGAGCAGCGGAGCGTCGCCCTGGGCTTCTTCGACCTGTTGTGCCTTGCTAGCCATTCGCACCTCGTAGCCGGTTCGGTTCACTCGCGGCCAAAGGGATGATGGCCCGCGGCGGCACCGAAACGGAGGACAGAATCCTACGGTTAAGGTAAGGCCTTACTAACCTTAACAAAGATATAATCAATCCGACGATATCGATCCGGGCCGTGCCTTTGCGTCTTTTGATCAACGCTCGGCAAAGGAAAAGGCTCCGGCGCGGCCTTCCCAGTCAAAACTTCCCGTCATTTCCCGGCAATACGCGTCGTCCGACGTCCGGCTTCACGGGACACGGATAACCAATAGACTGTTGCTGCCGTTGGCGGCATGTAGCGCGTCGAGGCGCCGTTGCAAGACCACACGTCGAGCCGCGTTTGCTGAGCTTCAACGTCAATTCGACGTCTGCCCGGTATCGGCTGCGGATCTCACGTTCATCCCGCCGAACGATTGAGATGCAGTCTGTCAGAAATTCTTCAACTGCGACGGCGTCTCGGTGCGGCGTTGACGTCGCGCATGACCTTGTCGAGGACCTGGTCGAGCGTGCGGTTGCCCTCCGACGTGCCCTCCAGTTCGGCGTCTTCGTGTTCGCGGCGCAAGACGTCCTCCCGTGCGTGCTGGAGCCGAAGCCAAGAGCCTTCGTCGCCCTTGGCTTCGAAGGCCGCCCGCGCTGCCTCGACCTCGGCCTGCGCATCGGGCCGCCGATGCTGGTGGAGGGCCTGCAGCCAAACGATCTCCGCCTCGACGGCGTTCGCCCCCGGTTCCGCCTGCCGAATGCCGAGCCGGGCCGCGGTCTTGGCGAGCCGCGCGATGACGCCAGCAAGCTGGGGACCATCCAGCAGCGACTGCGCCGCGTCGTCGTCGTCGCGGCTGAGAAGGGCCGAGCGCAGGGCGTTATGGTCGGGGGCCGTGAACACGATCTCCGCGATCGCCTCGGCATAGTCCGACACGAGGCCCGGCTGGTGAACGAGCAGGGCCAGCAATATGGCTTCCCGGTCCGACGCAGATGCACCCGCGCGAGACAGGCGGCCGCTACGCTCAAGCGTGGCGCTGACGTGGTCGGACGCCTTGCCCTCATCGGCCTTTCGCCAGTCGTCGCGTCGCCTTGTAGGTCGCCGGGCCGGTCGATAGAGGCGGAAGAGACGGTCTCGCGCGTCGTCGAGGTAGTGCTTTCGGACGCTGCCGTCCTGAATCTGGCCGAGCAGCGCTTTCATCCGCGCATCGAGCGCAGCCTTGCGCTCCGGCGTATCGACGGGCCCCGCTTCCGATTCCCGAGCCCAAAGGACATCGGCCAGCGGGCGGGTCGCTGCAACGGCCGCCCTCAGTGCCTCGGCGCCCTGCGCGCGCAGGAGGTCGTCCGGATCCTGCCCATCCGGCAGGAATGCGAAGCGGAGCGACTTGCCGGGCTGGAGGAAGGGCAAAGCGAGATCGATCGCCCGGTAGGCCGCTCGGACACCCGCGCCGTCGCCGTCAAAGCACAGCACCGGCTCGTCGGCCGCACGCCAGAGCATCTGCAACTGGCTCTCGGTCAGCGCCGTGCCGAGCGGCGCCACGGCTTCCTCTATGCCGGCCCGCGCGCAAGCGATGACATCGACATATCCCTCCACGCAGACGATGCGCCCGGCCTCATGCGCGGCACGCCGCGCGGCCATATGGTTGAAGAGCGTCGCGCCCTTGTGGAAGAGCTCGGTCTCTGGGCTGTTCAGATATTTCGGCTTTGCGTCGCCCATCGCGCGGGCGCCGAAGGCGATGGGTCGGCCCTTCTGGTCGGCGATCGCGAAAGTGATCCGGTCCCGGAACCGATCATAGGGCGTCTCGATGTCCTCGCCCGCGACCAGCAGCCCGGCCTCCACCATCTGCGTATCGGGAATGCCCTTTGCGGACAGATGCTCCCTTAGCGCCGATCGGCCGGCAGGCGCGTAGCCGATGCGAAATCTCGCGGCGACGTTCCCGTCGATACCACGATCGGCCAGTGTGCGACGCGCGGTCGCACCGCGCGCGCCGCGCAGTTCCCGTTCGAAGAAGGCGCAGGCGATCTCGACGATGTCGTAGAGCGGCGCCCACTCCCTCTGCTTCTCGATCTGACGGGGGTCGATCTTCGGCAGCTCGACGCCAGCCTCGTTAGCCAACTGCTCGACGGCCTCGGGAAAGCTCAGCCCTTCCGTCTCCATCAGGAAGGTGAACTGGTCGCCGTGCTTGCCGGACGAAAAGCAGTGATAGAAGCCTTTCCGATCGTTAACCGTAAAGGATGGCGTCTTCTCCGCGTTGAACGGAGAAAGCCCAGCGAACTCGCGCCCCTGCCTCTTCAGCTGCACGCGGCGGCCGACCACGTCCGAAACCGTGATTCGGTTGCGGATTTCATCCAGCAATTGCGGTGTGAAGCGGCCGGCCATGGGTGTCGCGGTACGGGTTGGATAACGGGGGACCAACCTATCACGTCACGCCTTCACGAGTCCCGAACGGGCTTGCCGAGAAACCTAGCCGAGAACTTGACGGACGACGCCGGAAGCCTGTCCCATGTCGATCTGTCCGGGATAGCGCTCGCGCAGCACGGACATCATGCGACCCATATCCCGCAGGCCCTGAGCCTCGATCTCGGCCGCCACTTTGGAGACGACCGATCGCACCTCGTCGGCCTTCAGCTTGCGCGGCAGGAACTCGCGAATGATCTCGATCTCCTCGCGCTCCTGCTCGGCTAGCTCACAGCGTCCGCCCTCTTCATAGAGCCGGGCCGATTCCTCGCGCTGCTTAATCATCTTGGAGAGGACCTGAAGGATGTCGTCATCCCCTATTCGGTCTTTGCCTGCCGTCCGGGCCGCGATATCGCGATCCTTCACGGCCGCATTGATCAGCCGGAGCGTGCAGGTGCGCCGGCGCTGACTGGCTTTCATGGCCGCTTTCAATGCGGCATCGATCTCGTTGCGCATGGTTGGATATCCGTCGAACCGGCGGGACGCTTGAGTGTGCCGCAAAACAGTACACGAGTCCGCCACCGGGAGAATGCTGAAGGAAGAACTGGCCTAGCGCGCGGGGAAAACGTCCTCTACATCCCGGCGCGTCGGTGTTGCCGCACATGTGGGCCAAATGGGAGCGACAATCAAGTGGCAGTGAGAACGCTTAGCGAACCTGAGGCTTGGACGAAGTCGGAGCCGACCGGCGCACTCGTGCTGGCGGACGGAACGATTCTCCTCGGCCAGGGCGTCGGCGCTGCGGGCACCGCGGAAGGGGAGGTCTGCTTCAACACCGCGATGACCGGCTATCAGGAGGTACTGACCGATCCCTCCTACAAAGGGCAGATCGTCACGTTCACCTTTCCCCATATCGGCAACGTGGGCACGACGCCAGAAGACCTCGAGACCGGAACGGCGGCCGGCGAGGATGCAGCGCGCGGTATGGTCATCCGCGCGGATATCTCCGCGCCGTCGAACTGGCGTGCGAAGGAGAGCTTGCAGGCCTGGCTGGAGCAGCGCGGCATCGTCGGCATAGCCGGCGTCGACACGCGGGCTCTCACGGCGCGCATTCGCGATGGCGGCATGATGAACGCCATCGTGGCGCACGATCCCTCCGGTCGTTTCGACCTCGACAATCTGAAGGCGAAAGCCGCCGCCATTCCCGACATGACCGGGCTCGACCTTGCGACGGATGCCGCGACGACGGAGACGCTGGAGCCAGAAGGCGCGGGCTGGTCGTGGCCCGATGGCTACGGCGACCCAGGCGAGACGCCCTTCCGCGTTGTCGCGCTCGACTATGGGTGCAAGCGCAACATCCTGCGCTGCCTCGCCGATGTAGGCTGCGACGTCACTGTGGTCGGGCCGAGCGCGACGGCGGAAGACATCCTCGCACTCGACCCGGACGGCGTCTTCCTCGCCAACGGTCCTGGTGATCCGGCCGCAACGGGCCAGACCGAGCTGCCGAAGCTGCGCGCGCTGGTGGAAAGCGGCATCCCCCTCTTCGGCATCTGCCTCGGCCACCAGATGCTTGCCCTCGCCCTGGGCGCATCGACCGTCAAGATGCGGCAGGGCCACCACGGCGCGAACCATCCGGTGAAGGACCACACGACCGGCAAGGTCGAGATCGTCTCGATGAATCACGGCTTCGCCGTCGACGCATCGAGCCTGCCGGAGGGCGTCGAGGAGACCCATGTGTCGCTCTTCGACGGCTCCAATTGCGGTCTGCGGCTGACGGGCAAGCCCGTCTTCTCCGTCCAGCACCACCCCGAAGCGAGCCCCGGCCCGCGCGACAGCCACTATCTCTTCCGCCGCTTCCGCAACCTGATGGCGGAGCGCAAGGGTCTCGACGCGATCGCGGAAGACACGCGGATGACCATCGCCGCCTGAGCCTCGCACTGCGGCACCCTCGTGCGGCACGGGCCGCCGGACCTTTTGCGGTACGTCCGGCTTGCGCTGCGCGACATGGACCGGTGGACGGCGGACTATAACGCGGCCGGCGTCTCGCAAGACCCGCCGATCATCGCAACCGCAGCCGCCTGGCGGTCTCCCGCAGGCGGAGCGTTCCCGGGGCGGGACGAGACCCTTAGCGGCGGAACAGCCAGCGCAAGTTTGCCATCCATTCGCCGTAGCGGACGACATTGACCTGACGATGGCCCATGGCTGCCCGCGTGCGGAGTAGATCGACGAGCATGATACTCTCCTCTATGCACACGGCCCCGAAAGTGCGGGGTCGGTTGAATTCGGCGCTCGGCTCGGGCATCAACCTGATGCACTGAGTGCGCTTCGATATCACGTATAGGCGCACTTTTTGCGTCTTGCAAGCGAAATGACGCACAGGGTGCGCTTTTTTGACGAGGACGGGATGCCGAACAGGACGTCATCCGAATCAGGCAAGACTGACATGTCCGCCGAGCGCTTCCGCGAATGGCGGAAGTCCCTCGGCCTGAAGCAGAAGGACGCCGCCGAGGCGCTCGGCCTGAAGAAGCGCATGATCCAATATTACGAGACCGGCGCGCGCGGCTCGAAAAGGGTCGAGATACCGAAATCGGTGCGGCTTGCCTGCTATGCGCTGAGCGAGGGTGTATCTGACTTCGACGGAGAGCGCGCCCTTCGCCCGGCCGCCACGCAAGTCGTCGGCGAGGACGCGGCGGAATAGTTATCGGGCGGTCTCCGGCGGGGTTCCAGCGGACCGCCGCGCCGCGTATAAGCCGCGCCGACCCTGTTCTCTCATCTCGGCCGGACCATGCCCAAGCGCACAGATATCGCCTCGATCCTTATCATCGGGGCGGGCCCGATCATCATCGGCCAGGCCTGCGAGTTCGACTATTCGGGCTCCCAAGCCGTCAAGGCATTGAAGGCGGACGGGTACCGCATCATCCTCGTCAACTCCAACCCCGCCACGATCATGACGGATCCGGAGTTGGCCGACGCGACCTATATAGAGCCGATCACACCCGAGATCGTCGCCAAGATCATCGAGAAGGAGCGACCGGACGCGCTGCTGCCGACCATGGGCGGGCAGACGGCGCTCAACTGCGCGCTCGCGTTGGAGGCGAACGGCACGCTTGAGAAGTTCGGCGTGGAGATGATCGGGGCCAAGGCCGACGCCATCGACAAAGCCGAGAACCGGGTGCGCTTCAAGGACGCGATGACGAAGATCGGCTTGGAGAGCGCCCGCTCCGCCATCGCGCACAACAACGAGGAGGCGATGGCCGCCCTCGAGATCGTCGGCGTGCCGGCGATCATCCGGCCGTCCTTCACGATGGGCGGCACGGGCGGCGGCATCGCCTACAATCGCGAGGAGTTCCTCGACATGGTCGCCTTCGGCCTCGATGCCTCTCCGACCAACGAGGTCCTCGTCGAGGAATCGATGCTGGGCTGGAAGGAATATGAGCTCGAAGTCGTGCGCGACCGCGCAGACAACTGCATCATCGTCTGCTCCATCGAGAACATGGATCCGATGGGCGTCCATACCGGCGACTCGATCACCTTCGCGCCGACGTTGACGCTGTCCGACAAGGAATATCAGCGCCTGCGCGACGCCTCGATCGCGATCCTGCGCGAGGTCGGCGTCGAGACTGGCGGCTCGAACGTCCAGATCGCGACCCACCCGGAGACGGGGCGCATGATCATCATCGAGATGAATCCTCGCGTCTCCCGCTCCTCGGCGCTGGCGTCCAAGGCGACGGGCTTCCCGATCGCCAAGGTCGCCGCGCGCCTGGCCGTCGGCTACACGCTCGACGAACTGGAGAACGATATCACGGGCGGCGCGACTCCCGCGAGCTTCGAGCCGACGATCGACTACGTCGTGATGAAGATCCCACGCTTCGCCTTCGAGAAGTTCCCGGGCACCGAACCGCTGCTGACGACGTCCATGAAGGCGGTCGGCGAGGTGATGGCGGTCGGGCGCACGTTCCAGGAAAGCCTGCAGAAAGCGCTTCGCGGCTTGGAGACGGGCCTGACCGGCCTCGACGACTACGAGATTCCCGGCCTCGGCGAAGGGGACGACGACAACGCCCTTCGCGCGGCGCTCTCGCAGCCGACGCCCGACCGTCTCCTCGTCATCGCGCAGGCCCTGCGGCTCGGTATGAGCGTCGAGGACGTGAACGCCGTCACGGCCTACGACCCGTGGATCCTCCGTCAGATCGGGGAGCTCGTCGCGACCGAGGCACGGGTGATCGCGCACGGCCTGCCGGTCGACGCCGAGAACCTGCGCAAGCTCAAGTCGATGGGCTTCTCGGATGCGCGTCTCGGGACGCTAGCCGACATGACCGAGGCGGAGGTGCGTGCCGCCCGCGCGCGGATGAAGGTCCATCCGGTTTACAAACGCATCGATACCTGCGCCGCGGAGTTCGCGTCGCCGACCGCCTACATGTACTCGGCCTACGATCCCGACTTCGCCGGCGCGCCCGCCGATGAGGCGCAGCCGTCCGACCGCGAGAAGATCATTATCCTTGGTGGCGGGCCGAACCGGATCGGCCAGGGCATCGAGTTCGACTACTGCTGCTGCCATGCGGCCTTCGCTCTGCGGGATGCGGGCTATGAGACCATCATGGTCAACTGCAATCCGGAGACCGTCTCTACGGACTACGACACGTCGGACCGCCTCTATTTCGAACCGCTGACGATGGAGGACGTGCTGGAGATCGTGCGGGTCGAGCAGTCCAAGGGCACGCTGAAGGGCGTCATCGTGCAATATGGCGGGCAGACCCCGCTCAAGCTCGCCCAGGGCCTCGCCGATGCGGGCGTCCCGATCCTCGGTACGTCGCCGGACGCGATCGATCTCGCCGAGGACCGCGAGCGCTTCCAGCAGCTTCTCCGCAAGCTTGGCCTGCGCCAGCCCTCGAACGGCATCGCCCGCTCCGAGGAGGAGGCCAAACGCGTCGCCGACGAGATCGGCTTTCCCGTCGTCATACGCCCGTCCTACGTGCTCGGCGGCCGGGCGATGGAGATCGTGCGCGACCACGCCCAGCTCGACCGCTACATGCGCGAGGCAGTGGTCGTCTCGGGCGACAGCCCGGTCCTCCTCGATGGCTATCTCGCCAATGCGATCGAAGTGGACGTCGACGCAATCTGCGACGGAACGGATGTCTTCGTCGCCGGGATCATGGAGCATATCGAGGAAGCCGGCATCCATTCGGGCGACAGCGCTTGCTCGCTCCCGACCCGGTCCTTCGACGCGGATATGCTGGCGGAGCTGAAGCGCCAGACGCGCGAGATGGCGCTGGCGCTCGATGTGCGTGGACTGATGAACGTCCAGTTCGCAGTTAAGGACGGCGATATCTACGTCCTCGAGGTGAACCCTCGCGCATCGCGGACCGTACCTTTCGTAGCCAAGGTCATCGGCGTGCCGGTCGCCAAGATCGGAGCGCGCGTGATGGCGGGCGAGGCGCTGGCTTCGTTCGAGCTCGTCGAACGCGACCCTGACCATATCGCCGTGAAGGAGGCCGTCTTTCCCTTCGCGCGCTTTTCGGGCGTCGATACGCTGCTTGGCCCGGAGATGCGCTCGACGGGCGAAGTCATGGGGCTCGACACCGACTATGCGAAAGCCTTTGCGAAGAGCCAGTTGGGCGCCGGCACGAACCTGCCCACCAGCGGCACCGCCTTCATCTCGGTGAAGGAAGGCGACAAGGACGCAGCGGTCGAGATAGCGCGCGGACTCGCCGACCAGGGCTTCGACTTGATCGCGACGGGCGGAACGCAGGAAGCATTGGCAGCCGCCGGCGTGACGGCGAGACGGGTCAACAAGGTCTTGGAGGGGCGTCCGCACATCGTGGACGCGATCAAGAACGGAGAGGTCGCACTCGTCGTCAACACCACGGGCGGTGCCAAGACGGTCACCGACAGCATGGCCGTCCGCCGAGCTGCCCTCTTGCACAAGGTGCCCTATTACACCACTCTGGCAGGTGCGAGCGCGGCGGTGCAAGGCATACGGGCGATCGCTAGTGGCTCGCTCGACGTGAAGGCTCTGCAGGAATACGTTTGAAGCCCGCCGCATAGAGAGCGATGCGAGCGCGACCGGCCCAACAATGCGTCGGCCGCCTATCCCCTCACCGAACGATGGCGATAGGGCGCGGAGCGATCCGCGCTTCGATCGCCCGTCGGGACAGACGAGTTATGACATGGAAAAGTTTCCGATCACGGCCACCGGCTACAAGGCGTTGCAGGACGAGTTCAAACAGCGCACCTCGAAGGAGCGCCCCCGTATCGTCGCCGCCATCGCCGAGGCCCGTGCCCATGGCGATCTCTCCGAGAACGCGGAGTACCATGCCGCCAAGGAGCAGCAAGGCATGAACGAGGCCAAGATCACAGAACTGGAGGATCGCATCCAGCGGGCCGAAGTGATCGACCCTGCAAAGCTGTCGGGCGACACGGTCAAGTTCGGCGCTACCGTCACCCTCATCGACGAGGAGACCGAGGAGGAGAAGGTCTACCAGATCGTCGGCGAGAGTGAGGCGGCCGTCCGCGAGGGCCGGATATCGATCACCTCACCCATCGCGCGCGCGCTGATCAGCAAGACAGAGGGTGACGTCGTGGAGGTCGCCGCGCCCGGCGGCGCGAAGAGCTACGAGATCGTGAAAGTGGCTTACATCTAGTTTGGCGTCCGGTCCGGCCTGATGCCACCCAGGACCCTTATCGTCACCGATGGCAAGATCGGCGACCTCGTCCAATGCCGCGGGGTCGCGCAGGCGATGGGGCTCTCGGCGGAGGAACTCGTCGTCTCCCTGCAGCCTCCCTACTCCTGGTTCGCGCCGCGTCTCGGCGTGGATAGGCGCACGCGCGGCATCGCACGCGAAGCCGGTGATGCGGATATCGTCATCGCATCGGGCCGTCGCGCGGCACCGATGCTTCGCGCGATAAAGACGGCACCCGGCCGGAACTCCTTCACCATCCTTCTCAAGGATGCCCGCCAGGGGTCGCGACTGGCCGACTTCATATGGGTGCCGGAGCACGATCCGTTGCGCGGGCCAAACGTCATGACGACGCTGACCTCGCCACATATCCTCTCCGGCGGTCGGATCGAGGCCGAACGCGCCGCCCTCCCCGCCGACATCGCCGAACTCCCCCGCCCCATCGCGACCGTCCTGCTGGGCGGCCCCAGTGGACGCAACCGATTTTCGGATGGCAACATTGATACCTTCTGCGCCGGGCTACAGACGTTGGCGGCCGACATCGGCAGCTTTCTCCTCACCCCGTCGCGTCGCACGCCGCCGGCGTTCGCGAACCGCGTCGCGGCGGCGCTAAAGCGAGGCGGGCGACCAGTCCGGGTCTGGAACGGAGAGGACCCCAATCCCTATCTATCGTGGATGGCGGCAGCGGATGTCTTGGTGGTGACGGGCGACTCGGTCAACATGGTCGGCGAAGCGGCCGCCATGGGTCGTCCCGTACTGGTGCACCGGCCGGACGGGCTGTCACCGAAGATCGCACGCTTCCTCGATAGGATGGAAGACACGGGTGGGACCGCGCCCCTTGGCGCGACATGGCACCCGGGCCCCCGCCCCCGGGTGGACGCCACGGAAGACATCGCTGCAGAGGCCCTGCGCCGCTACGAAGCGCACCGAGACGCATCGAAGGACGTTTGACATGCCAGATACCGCTCACAACCACGCCAAGGTCGTCATCGTCGGTGCCGGGCCCGCCGGCTACACCGCCGCTATCTACGCCGCGCGCGCCGCGCTCGAGCCGGTGATGATCGTCGGCCTGCAGCCGGGCGGCCAGTTGACCATCACGACCGATGTGGAGAACTACCCGGGCTTTGCCGACCCGATCCAGGGCCCTTGGCTGATGGAGCAGATGCAAGCGCAGGCGGAGAACGTCGGCACCAAGCTCGTTCAGGATCTTGTCACCGCAGTCGATCTAGACGTCCGCCCCTTCAGACTCACCTGCGATAGCGGCGACGTATGGACCGCCGACAGCCTGATCATCGCGACAGGAGCGAAGGCGAAGTGGCTCGGCATCGAATCCGAGACCGCGCTCATGGGCTACGGCGTCTCGGCCTGCGCGACCTGCGACGGCTTCTTCTATCGCGGCAAGGACGTCGTCGTGGTCGGAGGCGGCAACACGGCCGTCGAGGAGGCACTGTTCCTGACGAACTTCGCGTCGAAGGTTACGCTTGTTCATCGCCGCGACAGCTTGCGCTGCGAGAAGATCCTGCAGGACCGACTGTTCAAGAACCCCAAGGTCGAGGTCATCTGGAACCATGTCGTCGACGAGGTCCTGTCTGGTGGTGAACCGAAGGGCGTCACGGGCGTGCGCCTTCGCCATGCGCAGACGGGCGAGATGCGCGAGATCGACACGCATGGTTTCTTCGTCGCCATCGGCCACGCGCCGCAGACCGAACTCTTCGCCGACAAGTTGCCGATGAAGGAGGGCGGCTATCTCGTCACCCATCCCGACTCGACCGCGACCGACATTCCGGGCGTGTTCGCGGCCGGCGACGTGACGGACGACATCTACCGGCAGGCCGTCACGGCGGCCGGCATGGGCTGCATGGCCGCGCTCGAAGCGGAGCGCTATATAGCCGCGCTCGAGGACCGGGAGCCCGAACCCGTCGGCGCCTACGAGATCGCGGCCGAGTAGGCGTCCCGATGGCTGTAGCCAGCCAGCTACCGCTACGGTAGTGGTAGGCTCGTTCAACCGAGCCGGCGAGCCCCTCACGCATGCGCCCGATCCAAAGCCGCGAACGCCTGAGCGCCTCGCAGCGCCTCAAGCCGATCGATCTCGACAAGCTGCGCGCCTTTCAGGCCGCCGCTGAGGCGGGCAGCTTTACGCATGCCGGCGAGATCATCGGTCTGAGCCAGTCGGCCGTGAGCCGGCAGGTCAGCGCGCTGGAGAACGAGCTCGGCGTCACGCTCTTTCATCGGCACGCGCGCGGGCTGCGCCTGAGCGAACAGGGTGAGCTGCTGTTCCGCACGGCCAAGGATGTTCTCCTCAGGCTCGAGAACACCCGCGCCAAGCTCATGGACGCGTCCGAGACGCCCCGCGGCGAATTGCGGGTCACGACCAGCGTCGGTCTGGGCTCAGGCTGGCTCGCGCCGCGCATGCGGGAGTTCTGCGAGACCTATCCCGATGTCAGCGTCCAGCTCATCCTCACCGATGAGGAACTTGACCTCGCCACCCGCGCGGCCGACGTGGCGATCTGGCTGCGCCCGCCAAGCCAGGTTGACCTGATCCAGCGCAAGCTCTTTACGGTCCATTGCCATGTGTACGCAGCGCCGAGCTACCTCGAAGAGTTCGGCACGCCTCGCATTCCGGAAGACCTCGACGATCACCGCATCGTCTCGATGGGTCCGCCGATCCCGAGCTACCTCCAGGGGATCAATTGGTTGCAGCATGTCGGTCGCGAGGGTTTGGGGCCGCGCCATTCGGCCCTCCAGATCAACAACATCGTCGGGATGAAGCGCGCAATTCAGCAGGGTGTCGGCCTCGCGGTGTTACCCGATTACATCATTGGCGAGAATGCGGGCCTCGTCCGCATCCTTGAGAGCGAGGACATGCTGTCCTTCGATACCTTTTTTGCCTTTCCCGCGGAATTGAGAACCTCTCAACGTGTCAGTATCTTCCGTGACTTTCTCCTATCGAAAGCTCAGAACTGGAGCTACTGATCGACCGTCGAGGCGTGCGCTCGGCGCATGGCTCGTATGAGCACTGCCCTATTGTTGATCACACTGCCCAGTTCCATATCTCTTTCAGCCAACAACGTGATCGGGGTTTTTCTCCTCCCTGCCTCGATCGACTTCGTTTTGGTCGTTTCCTCTGATGTGGCAGCCAGACTGCCGCCTCCTTCAGCCGGGCCCTTCGTGGTCCGGCTTTTTTTTGTCGACACGCAGATGACGACGGACGCGTAAACGCCTCGCGCGGGATGTGCGAAGTTTTGCGGTAGATAAGATGAAGGGGGGTGTTCTTGAGGATCAAGGACGCCGGGCCTTTCGGCCCGACGCCCCGCTACCTCGAAATCATCGTCGCATCACTGCGCCGATGAGCCCGTATAAGAAGCCGGGCATCTGAGTTCATACGAAGGCACGGCCAGCCTCATTGGGACAATGTCCGGCACTGTTGCTTTTGGAGCACGCTGCACTTCCCTAGAGGCAGCCGAGATCCGCGAGCGTTTTGTAGAGCTTGGGCGGAATATCCCAGCCGGCGCGGTGAGCGGGCACATCCTCAGGCGCATCGGCGGGTTTCAGGTAGCGCCAGCCTTGGAAAGCCTTCTGACGCTTCTTCTCGGTCGCAAAGACCGCCGGCTCCAGAACGATGTGACAACGCTTGATGCCGGCGGTGTCCGTGTAGGGGCGAATGTCGAGGATGCGCTGGCGCGCGCGAACATAGCCTTTCATCACCCAATAAAGCGAGCCGCCGGCAACAAGATGATCGCGCTGCTTCGGCATCATCCGGGTTCGGCAAAAATATTCCGCACCGCTGCGCGCAACGCGGCGCTCGAGCGCGTCGACGTCCTTCACGCCGACGCAGAGCTTCATCAGGTGAAGGTCCTCGCGAATGCGGCTGCTCGGTCGATCGTCTATGAGGCTCATCGTGCGCCCGCTCTCGAATGGCGGGCCCGTCGACCATGGGACGGTGGCATTCCGAAGACAGCTTCAACCGATGCGACAATGCGCGCCACGCGACTGCAGCGGCGGCCCGACGAGCCTACCCTATTCGTCGAAGCCGACGAAGATCTGAAAGTTGCCGACAGTCTCATCGGTTCGCACCGCAACCTGTACGTTGGATTGCACGACGTCGAAGTCGGAGGAAGTGGATCCGGGCGGAATATTGACGGTTACAGTCTGGACGTCGCTATAGACGGGCTCGACGCCGCCTCTTGCCACGACGAACCGCATCGGTGCCGATACGGTGCCAGACGATCCCGACGGACCGAGGATCACCCGTCCGGCAACGCCGATCCGCAGGAAAAGCGTGTCGTTCTGGAAGCGGCAATCGCGCGCGCTGCGCAGGATGGAGAACTGATGGCGAACGGCCGAAGCGTCGCCGTCGCGTCCACCGGCATAGCGGGTCACGCCCTGCGTACCGGAGCGGATCTGGACGGCGGGACACGCGATCGGCGCCCCCGCGGCCTGGGCGATGGTCGCGCTCTCTGAGGGCTGTACATCGGTGGCCGCCGCGCTCCCACCCCCACCGCCCGTGACGGAACCGACGACGTTACCGACGGTGCCGCAGCCTGCCAGTGTCATCACCAGCGCGAGCGCGCCCATACTCGTCCTGCAGCCCACCTGATCGCACTCCCTACCGACTCAACGCTTTGACAATGAAGCGCCTGAATGTGGCGGATTCACTGGCTCGCACGGCGGCGCTGCCAGACCCAGGCCACAAGCGCGCCCGCAACGACCAGGGCGAGGCCGAACCAAGTGATTGCATAGCCGGCGTGCCGGTCGTGAGGGCGCGGCAGCGATGATGACGGGCGTGGGACGACACCGGCGACGGAGAGGCCTGAAACGGCCTCCGCTGCCTGTAACGAGACGTCGAGAACCCGCGAGGCCTCTAAGTCCAGAGCCTCGACCATCGCTGCGCGATCCCACCAGAACCAGCGGTTCTCTGCCGCGACATTGTCTGGCGTGAATGCACTCGCCCGCTCCACATGGAACCGCGCGAATCCGGTGATCGTCACCGGATCGGTCGGAACCGCTACCATCGCTTTGGCGTCCATCGGCTGCGGGACGAAGCCGATATCGACGAGGAGCACGTCATCACTTGCCAGGCGAAGCGGCAGCACGGCCTTGAAGCCGAGGACGCCATCTTGAACCTGGTGAACGCGAAGCACGTCGGCGCCGAACGTGCCCGTGGCACTCAGGCGGCGATAGCGCAATTCGTCAGGCGGCCGAGTGCCGCTCTCGGAGATATCGAGGGGCGGTGCGGCTTCGCGAGCTTCGAGTTCGGCGAGTAGGTCGCTCTTCCACGATGCCCTGTAGAGTTGCCAGGATCCGAGACCGAGGAGAATCGCGACTGCCATCGCCATCAGACCGACGAAGACGATTGAGCCGGTTCGGCCGACCCGGGCCCCGCTCACTTCAGCCAATGTCCTGGCCCCGCCTCTGTCTCGTACTGTCGCCTGATCATCAATGCCTTCAGCGGCCGCAGCATTGCGACGGGAACGAGGAGGCCGAGAGGCAACCACAGGACGACATGGACCCACATCGCCGGGCGAAAGAGGATTTCGACGGCCAGCGCTCCACCCAAAACGAGAGCGCCAGCCATAAGTGTTATGAAGACCGCCGGCCCATCACCCGAGTCCGCGAAGTCGTAGTCGAGGCCGCAGTTCGGGCAGCTGTCACGCAGGCTGAGGAAACCCTTGAAAAGAGGACCCCGGCGACATCGCGGGCACCGGGCCAAACCGATCGACTTTCCGACCGCCCCTAATGGGCCATCGATCCTGCACCCCAGACGTAGATGGCGGCGAAGAGGAAGAGCCAGACGACATCGACGAAGTGCCAGTACCAGGCCGCTGCCTCGAAGCCGAAATGGCTACGGGGCGTGAAATGGCCTGCCAGCGCGCGGGCGAGGCAAACGGCCAGGAAGATGGTGCCGACGAGGACGTGGAAGCCGTGGAAGCCAGTCGCCATGTAGAAGGTCGACGAGTAGATGTTTCCACCAAACCCGAAGGCCGCATGGCTGTACTCATAGGCCTGAAGCAGGCTGAAGAGCGCGCCGAGGACGACCGTCGAGATAAGACCCCACTTCACGCCCTCGCGGTCTCCTTCCAAAAGCGCGTGATGAGCCCACGTGACCGCCGTACCGGACCAGAGCAGGATAAGGGTGTTGAGAAGCGGCAGATGCCATGGATCGAAGGTCTGAATGCCGGCCGGCGGCCATTGGCCGCCGAGCGCCTCGGCCCGGAGCGGCTCCACGACGGAGTCGGGAAAGAGCGCGCCGTCGAAATACGCCCAGAACCACGCGACGAAGAACATGACTTCCGATGCGATGAAAAGCATCACGCCGTAGCGCAGATGCATCTTCACCACCGGGGTGTGCGCCTTCTCCACGATCGACTCGTGCACCACCTGCCACCACCAGCCGGCCATGCAGTAGAGGACCGCGATCAGGCCAAGACCCATAAGCAGCCAGGTTCCGCCGTGCATGTATATGACGGCGCCAACGGCGAGCAGCAGAGTGCTGATGGACGATATAAGCGGCCATGGGCTCGGATCGATGATGTGGTAGTCGTGCGTCTTGCCGTGGTGTGCATGGTCCTCCACCGCCCGTGCCTTCGTATCGGGCGCCGGTGCGGCAATGTCGGCGACAGTGGTATCGGCCATTGGTCTCGGTCCTTGGGGTCGCGCTATCGCGCCTTCGTCGTTCGCAGGGTTGTAGCGCGGCGTGATGGGCTTGCGCTAGAGGCTCGCGGCCTTCGCGGGCGTAGGCCGTTCGGCGTCCTTGTCTGGGAAGAACGTGTAGGACAGCGTGATCTCGGTCACGTTCGCCATGTTGGGATCGTCCAGCGCGTCGGGTGAGACGAAGAAGAGGACGGGCATGTCGACCGCCTCCCCCCCTTCCAAGCCTTGCTCGCTAAAGCAAAAGCACTGGATCTTGTTGAAATGGATGCCCGCTTGGGTCGGCGTGACGTTGAAGGTCGCCGTCCCCGCAGTCCAGCGAGACGACAGGTTGGCCGATTCGTAGGCGATCATGGTCTGCTCGCCATAGGGGACGGTGACGGAGCGCACCTTCGGCTTGAACGACCAAGGCAGTCCGCCGGCGACATTCGCATCGAATCGGACGGTCACGGTCCGGCCCTCCACCGCGCCCGGCGCGGCCTCCGCGACCTGGGTCGTGCCGCCGAAACCCGTAACGCGGCAGAAGGCCTCATAGAGGGGAACGGCGGCGTAGGAGACGCCGACCATGACCGCGACAAAGGACGCGCAAAGGATGGCGACCCGGCGATGCTTCCTCGCACTCATAACGCGCGGTCCACAACATTGGCGCCGAGCTTGTAGACGGTGACGATGTAGAAGAGCACGACCATGCCGAAGAGCGCGAGGCCCAGGGCGACGGAGCGCGCGCGGCGGCGGCGGCGCTGTTCCTTCGTCAGGACGAGACCGGCGTCCTCCCTCTGGATCTCGTTCATCCTGTCAGCCCCAACAGAAGGCCGACCTCGGGCATGCCGTGCTCGACGAGGAGAACGGCATAGAGGACGAAGAGATAGAGGATCGAGAAACCAAAGAGCCGCTTGGCCTCGCGATCCTCATCGGCCCCGTCATCGTCTGCCGTCTGCCAGAGGCGAAAGGCGAATGCGAGGAAGATCGCGCCGAGAACGGCCGACACGACAGCGTAGGTCGGTCCGCCAAAGCCGAGCACGGCCGGCAGGACGCCAAGGGGCACCAGCAGGATCGAGTAGGCGAGGATCTGCCGCTTGGTTTCGCGCGGACCGCGGATGACGGGCAGCATCGGTACGCCCGCACGCGCGTAGTCACCGGAGCGATAGAGGCCCAGCGTCCAGAAATGAGGCGGCGTCCAGATGAAGATGATGGCGAACAGGACGAAGGCCTCCCAGCCGATCGGTCCACCGGCCGCGATCCAGGCGATGGCCGGCGGGAAGGCGCCCGCCGCGCCACCGATGACGATGTTCTGCGGCGTCCGTCGCTTCAGCCACATCGTGTAGACGACGACGTAGAAGAGGATCGTGAAGGCCAGGAAGGCTGCCGCCGGCCAGCTGACGAGGAGGCCGAGCGTCAGGACGGACGCGGCCGAGAGGAAGCTGCCGAAGCCGAGAGCTTCCCGCGGAGTGACGGCGCCGGCCGGGATTGGACGCTTGAGCGTCCGCGTCATCACGGCGTCGATATCGGCGTCGTACCACATATTGAGCGCACCCGATGCGCCTGCGCCGATCGCGATGCAAAGGATGGTGACGAGGGCCGGCACGAGGTCCATCGAACCCGGCGCCGCGACGAGTCCGGTCAATGCCGTGAAGACGACGAGCGACATCACACGCGGCTTCAACAGCGCCCAATAGTCTGAGACGAGCGCGCCGTCCGGAAGATCGTTCGTCTCTAGTTCGTCGACCGCGGCCTGAAGGGTCATCGGTGCCGTCGCTCCATCGCGTTCAAAGGTTAGATAGCACGACGCCGGAACTCTTGGAGAGCCCCGGCGCCTCTGCGTCCAGATGTCCGTCCGACATACTACTTGATGCGCGGCAGGGTCTCGAACTGGTGGAAGGGCGGGGGCGAAGACAATGTCCACTCCAGCGTCGTCGCGCCCGCGCCCCAGGGGTTATCGCCCGCCGGGATCTTCTTGCGGAAGGTCTGGAAGAGGTCGGCGAACCAGATGAAGAGCGACGCGACCATCAGGTAGGTGCCGATGGACGACACGAAGTGCCAGCCCGCGAAAGCATCCGGATAGTCGACATAGCGGCGCGGCATGCCGGCCAGACCTAGGAAGTGCTGCGGGAAGAAGATCAGATTCACCGCGATGAAGAACGTGATGAAGAAGATCTTGCCCAGCCTCTCGTCGTACATGTAGCCCGAAATCTTGGGCAGCCAGTAGTACCAGCCAGCGAAGATCGCGAAGACGGCGCCGAGGGACAGCACGTAGTGGAAATGCGCGACGACGTAGTAAGTGTCGTGAAGCGCGTGGTCGATGCCGGCATTGGCGAGGACGACACCCGTCACGCCGCCGACCGTGAAGAGGAAGATGAAGCCGATGGCCCAGAGCATGGGCACTTTGAACTCCATCGACCCGCCCCACATCGTGGCGATCCAGGAGAAGATCTTCACCCCTGTCGGCACCGCGATCACCATCGTGGCGAACACGAAATAGGCCTGCACGTCCACGTCGAGGCCAACGGTGTACATGTGGTGCGCCCAGACGACGAAGCCGACCACGCCAATGGCGACCATGGCGTACGCCATGCCGAGATAGCCGAAGACCGGCTTTTTAGAGAAGGTCGAGACGATATGGGAGATCATGCCGAAGCCGGGCAGGATCAGGATGTACACCTCCGGGTGACCGAAGAACCAGAAGAGGTGCTGGTATAGGATGGGGTCACCACCACCGGCCGGGTCGAAGAAGGTCGTACCGAAATTGCGGTCCGTCAGCAGCATGGTGATGGCGCCGGCAAGGACCGGAAGCGAAAGCAGCAGCAGGAACGCCGTCACGAGCACCGACCAGACGAAGAGCGGCATCTTGTGCAGCGTCATCCCCGGCGCGCGCATGTTGAAAATCGTCGTGATAAAGTTGATGGCGCCGAGGAGCGAGGAGACGCCCGCGATATGGAGGGCGAGAATGCCAAAATCCATGGCGGGTCCCGGCTGACCCGAGGTCGAGAACGGCGGGTAAAGCACCCAGCCGCCGCCGATACCGTTCTGGCCCGTCGGTCCTTCGACGAACATAGACACGACGAGCATGATGAATGCCATCGGCAGCAGCCAGAACGAGATATTGTTCAGACGCGGGAAGGCCATGTCAGGCGCGCCGATCATGATAGGCACGAACCAGTTGCCGAATCCGCCGATCATCGCGGGCATGACCATGAAGAAGATCATGATCAGGCCGTGCGCGGTGATGAAGACGTTGTAGCCGTGACCATCGGAGAAATACTGGAGCCCTGGCTCCTGCAACTCCATGCGCATCACGAGGCTCAAGAAGCCGCCGACGATGCCCGCCATGACGGCGAACAGGAGATAGAGGGTCCCGATGTCCTTGTGATTGGTCGAGAACAACCAGCGCTGCACAAAGCCCGGCTTGTGGTCGTGGTGCGCGTCGTCATGCGCTGTCACGTAGGCCATTTTTGTATTCCTCTTGAACCGTCCGCGCCGGGCGGCGCCAACTGTATAAACTCTCAGATGCGAACGCTACGCGGCCGGAGCCTCTTCGACCAGGGCCGCCGGATCGACGCCGAATTCGGCATAGCGCTCGGCCAGCCAGGCCTCCCACTCCGCCTGCGGCAACACGCGGATAGCCGTCGGCATGAACGCATGGTCGCGGCCGCAGATTTCTGAGCACTGGCCGTAGTAGACGCCAGGCTCATCGGCGCGGAACCACGCTTCATTGAGGCGGCCGGGAATCGCATCCGTCTTCAACGCGAAGGCGGGAAGCGCAAAGGAGTGAAGGACATCGGCAGCCGTGACGATGAGGCGAATCGTCTGACCGGCCGGCACGACCATCTCCCGATCGACCGCCAGAAGCCGCGGCTGCCCCGGCTGCAGCTCGTCCTCCTGCAGCATGATCGAGTTGAATGCAAAGTCGCCGTGATCCGGATATTCGTAGCCCCAATACCACTGATAACCCACGGCCTTCACGGTCATGTCCGCATCGGCCGGCGTCGTCTCCTTGTCGTAGAGCAGTCGGAAGGACGGTATCGCGATGACGAGAAGTATGAGCACCGGGACGACGGTCCAGATGACCTCGATGGTCGTGTTGTGCGAAGTCCGAGAGGGCGTGGGATTCGCCTTCGCGTTGAAGCGCATGATGCACCAGACCAGAAGGCCGAGCACGAAGAAGGTGATCAAGGTGATGATCACGAGGATGTAGTTGTGGAACCAGTGGATGTTTTCCATCACCGGCGCGCCGGCCGGCTGGAAGCCCAGCTGCCAGTCCTTGGCGTAGAACCAAGGTAGCGCGCCGCCCGGGCCGTCGGCCGGCGTCAGGCCATTCGCGCTCTCGAGATTCGCGGCCTCCTGAGCATAGGCGGATGCGGAAACGAGAGCCGCGGTGCCGGCTGTCGCGAGGGCGGCAACGGCGTTGGAGATTGACTTGATCATCGGCCCACTGGATGTGCTGTCACAACGATGCGCGGCGCGGCCGAGGCCACGCAAGGCGCCTGATCGTGCATAGAACGCTTTCGAGGCTGACGCTACTCCCCGCGCGCACTCTGGCGAATGCGACGCTTCAACGCGGAGATGCGGCGCCTGGGCGCGGTCGCCCGTCCTCTCTGCCGGGCTTGGTACCGTCTGCCGCGTCTGTTAACCAATGCGTCGCCGCATCGGCCGGTGGTCCGGCGATCAGATCTGGGTTCGACATGCACACCTGTTTCTTCCTTGCCCCTCCGACGATTCGTGCTCTGGGCGTGGCGACATTCGCGTTCCTGGCGACATTCGTCGGCCTGTCCGGAGCCTCGGCGCAGGGCGTCGTGCGCGCCACGCATGGCGACTGGCAGATCCGCTGCGACCAGCCGCCCGGGCTGGCGACCGAGCAATGCGCGCTGATGCAGAGCGTGACGGCGGAGGACCGCAACAATATCGGCCTGACCGTCATCGTGCTGAAGACACCGGAGAATGACGGGCGGCTCATGCGCATCCTCGCACCGCTCGGCGTCCTCATTCCTTCCGGACTTGGGCTCTTCGTCGACGAGGAGGACCTCGGCAAGGCCGGGTTCGTACGCTGTCTGCCGAATGGCTGCGTCGCGGAGGTCGTGATGGACGACGCGCTGATCGGAAAGCTGCAGGGCGGAACGGAGGCGACGTTCATCGTCTTTCAGACACCCGAGGAAGGGATCGGCATCCCGATCGGGCTAAACGGGTTTAACGAGGGGTATACGGCCCTCCCCTGATTTCCATCGAATTGAAAGTGTCGCGTTAGAACCCTCGTCCTACGGTTTCCTCAACAACGCCCGGATATTCGGGCCAGCGAGGACATCGACATGTTCATTCGGACGGCATATCAGTGGCTCAGATCGGGACAGGGGATCGCGCCGGACCCCTCTCGGAATCTCGACGAACGCGCCGTCGGCCGCGACAACAACATGGACCTCGTTCGCCTCGCCTGCGCGCTCGCGGTCGTCGCGGGGCACGTCTATACGATGAACGTGGCCGACACGGCGGACCTTCGGGGAATGCCGCGCCTGCTCGACCGGGTCATGAATGTCGGTCTTGACATTTTCTTCGTTCTCAGCGGCTTCCTGATCACCGCCAGCATGATCCGCGTCCGGGACGCCCGCCGCTTCGTCCTCCTGCGCCTTTCACGCATCCTGCCGGCGCTCGTTCCGGCGGCGCTCTTCTGCATCGTCATCGTCGGACCGTTGGCGACGACCGTACCGCTACGGGATTATTTCGCCAGCTCGGACCTGTGGCGCTATCTCGCTTCGGCTGCCATCGCCAACCCGGACGCTACCCTTCCAGGCGTCTTCGAGAACGCAGCGCTTCCGGGATCCGTCAACGAGCCTACCTGGACGCTGCGCTACGAGATGCTGATGTACGCGCTTGTGCTGGCGGCTGGTCTGGCCGGGCTTCTGAACCGCGCGGCCTACATGACAGGCGCGGTGCTTTTCGCGGGCTTTTACGTTGCGAACGCGGCTTGGCTGCATCTTGAGGCCGAGGTCGAGGCCGTGCGCCATCTCCTCAGGTTCGTCCTGGCCTTCGGGATTGGTTCGGGCTTCTGGCTCTTTCGGGATCGCATACCGCTGCGCGGCTGCATCTTGGCTGCACTCGCCCTCGTCGCCTGGGCGATGGGCGGCACCGCGCTCGGGGCAGCGAGCCTTACCCTCGCGGCGGCCTATGGCGCGCTCTATGTCGCGTTCCTGCCGACGCATGGCCTCGCAAACCGTATGGGCGGCGACTTTTCCTACGGGCTCTACATCTACCACTGGCCGGTCGCGAGCCTCCTGACGGTGCTTCTCGCCGATGCCTCCGCTAATGTCGTATTCGCCATCACACTTCCGACCGCCATGTTGCTCGCCTTCGCGAGCTGGCACCTGGTCGAAGCGCCCTGCCTCGCGATGGCGCGCGGCAAGCGCATTGCCGCGCGCGCGCGGCAGACGGCGTAGGCGGGTGGCATGTCCGAGGCGGACGACGCAGCCCTGCGCCCCATGCAGGGCTGAATGGCCCCGCGACGGCGTTGTCTTATCGGCCCGATGCCGTCATATGACGCGTCCCGCGGCCTGCCGCCGACGAGACGTCCCATGTTCGCCTTCTTCGAAAATCTGGTCGATCCCTTTCCGGGAGAGCGCCCTTCGGTGCCGCCGAAGGGCCTGGCGGCGTTCATTTGGCACTATTCGAAGCGCTTTAAGGGCTTGCTGATCCTCACTGCGGTCCTCTCGGCCGTCGTGGCGATCGTGGAGGTCGCGATGTTCGCCTTCCTCGGCAATATCGTCGATTGGCTCGGCCAGACGACCCCGGAGAGGATCTGGTCCGATCATGGTTGGCAGCTGGCCGGGATGGGCGCGCTCATCCTGATCGTCTACCCGGCGCTGATGATCCTGGGCGAGGTCGTCCTCCACCAGGGCATTCTCGGCAATTCGGCCATGTCGATCCGTTGGCTCGGACATCGGCTGCTGCTGCGCCAGTCGCTCAGCTTCTATCAGGACGAGTTCGCCGGTCGGATCGCGGCGAAGCTGATGCAGACGGCTCTCGCGGTGCGGGACGTGGTCGTGCCGATCGTCGAACGCATGACGTATATCGGTGTCTACCTCATCGCGGCGCTCGTTCTCCTCGCCGATGCCGACTGGCGGTTGAGCATGCCGCTCCTCGCCTGGCTGATCGCTTACGCCTGCGCCGTCGCCTATTTCCTGCCGAAGCTGCGGGACACCAGCCAGGCGCAGGCCGACGCGCGCTCGCTGATGACGGGGCGCGTGGTCGATAGCTACACCAACATCGCCACCGTGAAGATGTTCGCCCACGCCGAGCGGGAGGATGCCTATGCGCGCGATGCGATGCACGAGTTCCTCGGCACCGTTCACCGTCAGATGCGGGTCGTGACGTGGACGACGTCGACGCTCTTCACCATCAACGCGCTTCTGCTGGCGACCATTGGCGGGCTCTCCGTCTGGCTTTGGAGCGTCGGCGCGGTGTCGCCGGGCGGTATCGCGCTCGCCATCGGCCTGACGCTTCGTCTGCAGGGCATGTCGCAATGGATCCTCTGGGAGTTGGCGCAGCTCTCGGAGAACGTCGGCGTGGTGCAGGACGGCATGAACACGCTCGTCACTCCGGTCGCCGTCAATGATGCATCGGACGCGAAACGCCTGACCGTCGCGCGCGGCGAGATCGTCTATGACGGCGTGTCCTTCGGCTATGGCCGCGACGCCGGCGTGATCGAAGACCTGACGCTGACCGTTCGGCCCGGTGAGAAGATCGGCATCGTCGGGCGCTCGGGCGCGGGCAAGTCGACGCTGGTGAACCTTCTCCTCCGGCTCTACGACGTCGAGGACGGGAGAATCACGATCGACGGTCAGGATGTCTCTCGCGTCACGCAGGACAGCCTGCGCGGCGCCATCAGTGTCGTGAGCCAGGACACCGCCCTCCTCCACCGCTCGCTCGCCGAGAATATCGCCTATGGTCGGCCCGACGCGACCCGCGAGCGCATTCTCTGGGCGGCGCGGGAAGCCAAGGCCGACGTCTTCCTCGACGGGCTGGAGGACGGCGAGGGACGCATGGGCCTCGACGCCCATGCGGGCGAGCGGGGCGTCAAGCTCTCGGGCGGCCAGCGCCAGCGCATCGCCATCGCGCGCGTGTTGTTGAAGGACGCGCCCATTCTCGTTCTCGACGAGGCGACCTCCGCGCTCGATTCGGAGGTCGAGGCCGCCATTCAGGAAAACCTTCTGCGCCTCATGGAGGGCAAGACCGTCATCGCCATCGCGCACCGCCTCTCCACCATCGCCGCGCTCGACCGGCTCATCGTAATGGACGGGGGACGGATCATCCAGCAGGGCACGCATGACGAACTCGTCGCGGCGGCTGGCCTTTACGCGCAGCTCTGGGCTCGCCAATCGGGCGGCTTCCTCTATGGTGCGCCCGATGCCGCGGCAAGGACCGTGGCGGCCGAATAGCAGGACGAAGAGCATGGAGCCGCGGGCCTTCCTGAAATCACTCTTCGACGAGGCGGTCCGGGTCGCGCAGGCTGAATATTCTCTTCGCTACCACCTTCCCCCGAGATCCGGCGGACGGACGGTCGTGGTCGGCGCGGGCAAGGCGGCGGGCGCCATGGCGGCAGCGCTCGAGGCGGCGTGGGATGCCGAAGGTCGCGGCTCGCTCGAGGGCCTCGTCATCGTCCCTTACGGGCATGGGGCCGAAACGCGTTCAATCCGCGTTCTCGAAGGGGCCCACCCGGTGCCGGACGAAGCCGGACAGGCCGCCGCCCGTGAGGTACTGGCACTGGCGAAGGGTCTGGGGCCGGACGACCAGTTGATCGCGCTCGTATCCGGTGGCGGCTCGTCGCTCCTCGTCAGTCCCGCCGATGGCCTCACGCTCGAAGACAAGCGGACGGTCAACTCCGCCCTCCTCAAATCGGGCGCCGCGATCGATGAGATGAACGTCGTGCGCCGCCATCTCTCCAAGCTGAAGGGCGGGCGCCTCGCCGTTCTCGCCTACCCGGCCCGCACCACGACGCTTCTCGTCTCCGACGTGCCAAATGACGATCCCTCCATCATCGCGTCCGGCCCGACCGTCGCGGACGCGTCGACCCTCGCCGACGCGCGCGCCATCCTCTCTAGGTATGGCATCACCCCGCCAGACGCGGTCGTCGCGGCGCTGAACAATCCGGGCAACGAAACCCCGATGCCCGACGATCCGCGCATGAGCCGAGCCTCGCACGCTATCATCGCCGCGCCGCAGGGCTCTCTCGAGGCCGCGGCGGCGCTGGCCGGGGCGGCCGGCATTACCCCCATGATCCTCGGCGACAGCATCGAGGGAGAGGCCCGGGAGGTCGGGCGCGTCTTGGCCGGCATCGCGCTGCAGGTCCGAAAGCATGGCCAGCCGCTGCCGCCGCCCTGCGTCCTTCTCTCGGGCGGGGAGACGACCGTGACGGTACGCGGGGACGGGTGCGGCGGGCGCAATGTCGAATGCCTGCTGGGCCTGGCCGACGCGCTTGCCGGCGCGCCCGACATCTACGCCCTCTGTGCGGACACCGATGGCGTGGATGGGCGAGAGCCGGTTGCCGGCGCTTTTGTCGTGCCCGACAGTCTCGTTCGGGCCTCTGCGGCGGGCTTGAGCCTTCCTGGCGCCCTGGCGACCAATGACGGCCACACCTTCTTCGCGGCCTTGGGCGATCAGGTCGTGACCGGCCCGACACGCACGAATGTGAACGATTTCCGGGCCGTGCTGGTCCTTTGAGCGCACGACATCCCTCGCGCTTGCGAAGCGGTCGAGAAACCCGGATGGTCCGCCGATGACCGCCGCAGCCGACCTACCGCCGACGAAACCCGTCGCACCTCCGCGGCGACATGCGCCCGGCCGCCTCGCACCGCTCTCCGTTTTGCCGGTCT
The DNA here is from genome assembly GCA_963799285.1 of uncultured Alphaproteobacteria bacterium. Taxonomy (GTDB): domain Bacteria; phylum Pseudomonadota; class Alphaproteobacteria; order Rhizobiales; family CAWCWK01; genus CAWCWK01. The sequence continues at coordinate 1,075,785 of CAWCWK010000004.1, read as the reverse complement.
TCATTCCCCTGCGCGGCCGGCCCGCGCTCCTCGCTGGTGGTGGCGAGGGCGGGGCCTGGAAGGCGGAACTGCTCGCGGCGGCCGGCGCCCATGTTCGCATCCTCGCGGTCGATCCGTGCGAGGAAATGCTGGAACTGCTGAAGCGCGGGCCCAGTGCCGGAACGCTGACGCTCGAACAGAGGCGCTGGAAGCCCGACGATCTCGCCACCGCCCATCTTGCCCTGCTCGATACGGAATGCGAAGCCGAGGCCGCAAGCTTCGCCGCGATCGGCCGGGTCGTCGGGACGACGGTCAACGTCATCGACAAGCCGGCCCATTGCGACATCCAGTTCGGCTCGATCGTCAATCGCTCTCCCGTAGTGGTCGGCATCTCGACGGACGGCGCGGCGCCCGTTCTCGGGCAGGCGATCCGGCAGCGGATCGAAGCCATCTTGCCCGCCTCCATCGCCACGTGGGGCGCACTGATGCGTAGCGCCCGCGAACGGCTCCTACGTGATATGCCGGGCCGCGAGACCCGCCGCGCCTTCTTCCGACGCTTCGCCGACGCCGCGTTTCAGCGCATGCCGTCGGGCCTGGAGGACCTTGATGCGCTGGCCGCCGATGCGATCCGGGATGCGCCGTCCACCGGCTCCGTCGTACTCGTGGGGGCTGGGCCCGGCGATGCGAAATACTTGACCCTCGAAGCCGTCCGCGCGCTTCAGTCAGCTGATGTCGTCATGCACGACGCGCTCGTCTCGGCCGACGTGCTGGAACTGGCTCGTCGCGAGGCGCGCCGCGTCCTCGTCGGCAAGCGGGCGGCGCGAGAGAGCTGTCTTCAGACAGACATCAACGCGCTCGTCGTCGATCGGGCGCTCGCGGGCGAGCGGGTCGTGCGCCTCAAGTCGGGCGACCCCATGGTCTTCGGTCGCGCGGGCGAGGAGATCGCGGCCTGCCACGCGGCGGGCATACCGGTCGAGGTCGTGCCCGGCGTCACGACGGCGTTCGCTCTGGCAGCGCGCCTCGGCTTTTCCCTCACGCACAGGGACTTCGCGCGCTCGCTCCGGTTCGTGACCGGACACGCGCGCAGCGGCGCCCTGCCGGACGATCTCGACTGGCCCGGCCTCGCCGATAGGGCGACGACGCTCGTCTTCTACATGGGCGCACGGGTGGGGCCGGCAATTGCCGAACGTTTGATGGCCCACGGGTTGCCTGGCGACACGCCGACCGTGGTCGCGGCCAGTGTCGGCGGCGAAGGAGAGGCCGTTTGGAGAGGCAATCTTGCTTCGATAGCGGCAGGGCTCGCCGAGGTTGGAATCGAGAAGCCCGTCATCATCGCGATCGGCCGAGCGTTGACGGGTGACGAGGCGCCGGACCGGATTGCGGCCGAATGAGCGACGCCGCGAGCGACGAAGCCGAGAGTCGCGCGCTCGGCATCGTTCTCGCCGGCGGGCTGTCCCGGCGAATGGGTCGCGACAAAGCCGCCCTCATGTGGCGCGGCGAGACGCTTTTGGATCGGGCCCGCGCGCTTCTCTCGGCTGCGGGCGCCAGGCGAATCGTCGTTCTGGGACGCGAGCACCTGCCCGACGGAGAGGCGGACGGCGTGGCGGGAGGCCCCGCTCGCGCGCTCGAAGCGGCCATCGCGCGTCATGCACCGAACTGGCCAACCCTGCTCGTCGTCCCGGTCGATATGCCGTTGCTGTCGGCGCCGCTTCTCCAGACGCTCCTGCGCCAGGCGCCCGCGCACTACGAAGGTAGCCCCCTTCCCTGCGCTTTGCGAACGGATATCGCCCGTAGCGATGCGACGTCCCTCTTCGCGCTGATGCGCGGGGCGGGCGCGAGGGTGGTCCAACGTCCCTCCTGCAGCGACCGCCTCTTCTCGAACATCAACACGCCGGCCGACCTGAACGCCTTAACCCAAGCTGCTAGCGATTAAGTAACCCTAGGAACATGCTGGGCAAATCACAGTGAAGCCGTTTACCGATCCTTCCACAGGTACTGACACAGTGACGGTCAACACCAGTCAGGCTCGTTGGGGGAATATGATGGATCGGCGCGATGTAATGGATGTCCTGCTTCGCCTTCGGCGCTACGCGGAGAATGGCCGTGACGATGTCATGGATGCGAAGGACCTCGTGGCACTGGGCACAATCCTCACGAACATGTCGCAGCACTTCATGTCGCGCGCCCAGCAGCGCCTGAGCGAGGCCGAGCCGACGCGCGTTGTCGTGACGGCCGAGATCGAGGAGGCCCGCCAGGAGCTCGACGAGGCCCGCCACTCGACCGAGCAGGCCGCCGATGCCATTCTGTCGAGCGCCGAGCGCCTGATGTCGCTGAACAACTGCCCGCCCGAAGTGTCCGAGGAGGCCATGGGCATCATGACCGCGTGCAGCTTCCAGGACCTCGCCGGCCAGCGAATGAGCAAGGTCTCCGATGTGCTCGCCCGCATGGAAGAGCGCGAGAGCGGACGCCAGGAGGTGCCAGTCGCCAGCAACGTCCTTCCCCTCGGCATCCATCCGACTGACGGTCTCGCGAAAGGGCCGGTCGTCGAGGGCGACGGGCTCGACCAAAGCGCCATCGACGACCTCCTCGAAGCCATCTGACGAACGGCACAGCGCTGAAAGAGGAAAGCCCGCCACGCACCAGCGTCGCGGGCTTTTTCATGTCCTTATCGCGTGGCCTAGCGACGTTGCAGGATCGATCCGCCAAAACCGCGCTCGAGCCGGTCGTCGATATCGAGCGCCGTCTCGGTGCCGCCGAGCATGAGGAATCCACCCGGAACGAGGGCATCCACGAGCGAGCGGATGACGCTTCGCTTCGTCGCGTCGTCGAAATAGATGAGCACGTTGCGGCAGAGGATCAGGTCGAATGGCCCGGGGTGGCGATCCTTCACGAGGTTGCGGATCTCGAAGCGGATCGCGTCCCGTACGAGGTCACGCACCTTCCAGCCCGCGTCGACCTGTTCGAAGAAACGGGACCGGCGCTCGGCGCTGACGCCGCGTCCGACCTCGAAGTCGCTGTAGACGCCGCGCCGGGCGCGATCGAGCACCGTCGGTGACAGATCGGTCGCGAGGATCTCCCCCCGCGCATGGCGCTCATGGAGAAGGATGGCGACGCTGAAGGGCTCCTGCCCCGCCGCGCAGGCCGCGCACCAGACCCTCGGCTGGCCGCGTCTGAGGATGGCCGGCAGCACATCGTCGCGCAGATGCCTGAAGGGCACCTCGTCGCGAAAGAAGAACGACTCGTTTATGGTCAGGCGATCGACTACCGCGTCGAGAAGCTTTCGATCGCCGGCGATCAGGCGCTGAGCCAACTGGGCCAACGAGTCGAGCTCGAAGCGCGTCAGCACGCTCTTCAGCCGAGCGTCAAGCAGATAGTCCTTGCTTCGACCAAGCACCATGCCGCTCGCCTGATAGACAAGGCGCGAGACGGTGGTGTGCGGATCCTCCCCGATGTGATGCGGCAGCCCGGAAGCCCCGATCATATGCGGTTTCTCCGCCTCTCGAGACACCGGACGATATGCGGTCCGATCCGATCAAGCGGGAGCACGTCGCGCGCGACGCCGGCGTCGACGACCGCTCGGGGCATCCCCCACACGACGCTCGTCGCCTCGTCCTGCGCGATGACGACACCGCCGCCGTCGCGAATGACGGTGGAGCCGGCGAGCCCGTCGCGGCCCATGCCGGTGAGGACCACGCCGAGCGCCCGCTGGCCAAGGGCCTTGGACGCCGTTCGGAAGAGCGGATCGACGGCGGGCCGGCAGAAGTTCTCCGGTTCCGCATCGCTAAGCCGAACCTCGAGTTGACCCGATGCGCGGCGGTGAACTTCCATATGACGATCACCAGGTGCGAGATAGATATGGGCGGGCTCGGCGATCTGCCGGTCCTCGGCCTCGGAGCAGGGCAGACCGCTGGCCCTGGCCAGCATGGCCGCCATCGTCGTCATGAAAGCCGGCGGCATGTGCTGGACTATGAAGAGCGGTACCTGAATCGTTGGCGCGAGGTCGGAGACGAGCCGCGTCAGGGCCGGCGGCCCGCCCGTCGATGCGCCGATGAAGACCGCGCCGAATGCGGCCTCGTATCCGGGCGGAGGTGTCGCTCGCCGGCGTTCCAGTGGGCCGGTCGCTGGAACCGGAGTGGGTTTCGGCGCCGGCTGGACGATGCGCCGTGAGCCGATGCTGTAGCGGCAGTCGCGGATCTTCGCCGTCAGATAGGCACCGAAGGCCTCCACACCGCCGGACGCGGCGGTGGGCTTCGGGATGAAGTCGATCGCGCCGCGGGACACAGCCTGCACGGCCGCTCTCGCCGCATGTGGCGACGTGGACGAGACCATGATGACCTGAGCGGTCGGGCGAGCCTTGAGAATGCCGGGCAACGCGTCGGCGCCGCCCATCTCGGGCATTTCGAGGTCGAGGAGCACGACATCGATCTCGTGTTGCGCGGCGAGCGCGATCGCCTCGCGGCCGTTGCGGGCCTGGGCGACGATCTTCATGTCGTTCTCACGCGCGACGATGCCGCTGATGATCGTCCGGGCGACGAGCGAGTCGTCTACGACAAGAAGCCGAATGGGAGTCGCCTCTGCCTTGATCGGACGCGACAGCCGTTCGACCGCTTGGTTCGGAAGGCCCGTCACGCGGCGATCTGATCGGCGGTGAGCGCACTGGTGAGGCGCTCGATGTCGAGAAGGATCATGAGCCTGCCTTCCGCCCTCGCAATGCCGCAGGACAGGCCCGACCAGGCTTTTGCCATGTTGGGCAGGTTCGGCGAGATCACCGATTGCGGTACGCGCACGACTTCGCCGACGGAGTCGAAGAGGAGCGAATAGAATTCGCCGTGGTGCTCGATCACGACATTCGCCGCCTTCGCCGCATCGGCGCGCGGCAGGTCGAGCAGGCAGCGCATGTCGATCACCGTGATGATGTGACCGCGCAGGTTCAGGAGTCCGGCGACTTCGGAGCGAGCCAGCGGCACCCGCGTCAGCGGCTGTGGCCGAAGGACGTCGCGGACCGAGAGGACGGGCAGGCCGAAGGAGTGGCCGGCAATGACGGCGGTCGCGTATTCGACCGTCGCCTCGTCCTGCGCGTCCTTGCGGGCTTCATAGGTGGCGTGAAGGGTATCGGACATCGGTCGTCTCCGGGGAGAGGGGCAGGCTGGCGGAGGCGAGGCCTCAGGCCATCTTTCGGGTGGCGTTGAGCGTCGCATGGCGGCGCAGTTCGTCGACGAGCGCGGGCTGGTCCAGCTTTCGCATGAACCCGTCGAAGCCCGCCCTCTCGCCGCGAAGCCGGTCTTCTTCGTTGTAGCGCGACGTCACGGCGATGACGGGCACCTCGGCCCAGGCGGACTTCTGGAGGTACTCGGCGAACTCGAAGCCGTTCATGTTCGGCATCTCGATATCGGAGACGATGATGTCGAACTCGACGCCGTCCTCCAGCGTATCGATGGCCTCTAGCGGGTCCGACGCCATGATCACATTGTAGCCTTCTGCTTCGAGGATCGGGCGCAGGACATTGCGGAAGAACGGGCTGTCTTCGACGATGAGGGCCCGCTTCGGGCGGTTGTAGGCCTGCGCCTTGCCGAAAGCGGAGTTCCAGATCGCGTTGGCCTTCTCCACGAAGTAGGAAAGGTCGACGATGTTCGTCGCCTTGCCGCGCAGGATCGCGGTTCCGAGGCAGCCTTGGTTATGGCTCTTGAGGCCGACCGTGAAGTTTTCCTCGACGATGTCCACGATCCGGTCGATGGCGAGACCGATGGCCTGACCCTGCTCCATGAAGACGACGGCCGGTTGCGGTTCGTCGGTCTTCATCGGCGCATTGTCGAAGCTGAGGACCGGAATGAGCGCGTCGCGGTAGTTGACGACCGCCTGCCCGTTGACGGTCTCGATCTGCTCCGGCTCGAACTCCTCGAGACGCGCAATGAGGGATAGCGGAAGCGCCTTCGGCTCGCGATCGCCAGCGTAGAAGATGAGCATCGAGCGCACTTCCTCGCCGGCGCTGCTGCTCTCGTCCTGGGTGCCGAGTTCGGTGCTGGTGGTGAGCTCGGACGTATGGCGCGCGAGGCCGTTCGGATCGAGGATCATGACCACGCTCCCGTCGCCGAGGATGGTGTTGCCCGAGAACATGGGAATGGATCGCAGCACGGGCGCGACCGGCTTCACGACGATCTCTTCGGTATCGTAGACGCCGTCGACGATCATGCCGAAACGGTAGGACGCCACCTGGGTGACGACGATATAGCTTTCGGGCTTCGGTTCCTCGCGCGAGATCTTGAGCGCGTCCGAGAGGCGAACGAGCGGCAGAAGCTGGTCGCGCAGGCGAAGGACCGGCGTCTCCTCGATCATCTCGATCTTGTGCTCGGAGGTCAGGGACGTGCGTACGAGTTCGAGCACGCTCATCTGCGGGACGGCGAAACGCTCACCCGCCGATTCGACGATCAGCGACGAGACGATGGCCAGCGTCAGCGGGATCTTGATCGTGAACGTCGTGCCCTTGCCGACCTCCGTCACAAGGTCGATGGTGCCGCCGATCTTTTCGATGTTGGTCTTCACCACGTCCATGCCGACACCGCGGCCCGACACGGAGGTCACCGCCTCTGCGGTCGAGAAGCCGGGATGGAAGATGTAGCGGCCTAGCTGCTTGTCCGTCATGAGTTCGGCGTCGTCCGCCGAGACGAGGCCGCGCGAGACGGCTTTCTCGCGGATACGGTTCAGGTCGAGCCCCTTTCCGTCATCGGCAAGCTCGATGACGATCTGTCCGCCCTCGTGGCGCGCGTCGAGGCGGATGTTGCCCTGCGCCTTCTTGCCGTTCTCGACGCGGACTTCCGGCCGTTCGATCCCATGGTCGCCCGAGTTGCGGACCATGTGCGTCAACGGGTCCTTGATGAGCTCGAGAACCTGCCTGTCCAGCTCGGTCTCCTGGCCGAGCATTTCGAGCTTGATGTCCTTGCCGAGCTCGCGGGAGAGATCGCGCACGATACGGGGCAGCTTCGACCAGGCGTTGCCGATGGGCTGCATCCGGGCCTTCATCACGCCTTCCTGCAGGTCGGTCGTGATCTGGTTGAGACGCTGAAGCGGTACGGAGAACGCGGTCTCGCCCTGACCGCGCACGAGCTGCAGCAGCTGATTGCGGGTGAGGACGAGCTCGGAGACCATCGTCATCAGGTCTTCGAGAAGGTCCACGCTTACGCGGATGCTTTGACCGGATCCCTGGACATCGACCTTCGCGGCCTCCGCCACAGGCGCGGCGACCGGCTTGGATTTCGGGGCCGGCGGTGCCTTCACTTCCGGAGCGGGTTTGGCAGCTGCCGTCTCGACGGCCGCCGGCACATCGTCCGCTCCTTCAGACAGGTCCATATCGACGAGCGCGGCAAGAACCTCGGCCGAGTTGTCCTCGACCTCGGTCTCCGCGAAGAGCCTATCGAGGTCCTCGAGGCTCATTTCGCCCGCGAGCGCGGACATCTCGTCTAGTTGCTTGTCGGCGGACGACTGGGACGGTTCGGGCTCAGGCGCCGCGGCGGGCTCCGGCTCGGTACTGCCCCCACCGGCAAGCGCGGCGCGCATGTAGTTGTCGAGCGAGGAGAGAATGTCGGTATCGTCGCCTGACGGCTCCTCGCCGGTACTGCCGACGCTTTCGACCAGTTCGCGCACGCGATCGATCGAGGCGAGGATGACGCTGACGCCTTCTGGCTCGACCGTGATCGTGCGGTCCCGCATGAGGCCGAGCACATTCTCCCCGGCGTGAGCGACCTTTTCCAGACGCTTCAGGTTCATGAAGCCGGACGTGCCCTTGATGGTGTGCACGAGCCTGAAGATCGCGTCGACGCGCGAGGCATCCGTGGGGTCCGCTTCCAACGCCACGAGATCGACGTCGACCTGCTGCAGGCTTTCGGTCGTCTCGACGATAAAGTCGTTAAGCAGCTCGTCCACGGCGTCACCTCATTCAGGCGCCAGGGTGCGATCTACCGAAAGACGCGGCCCCAGCCGTCAAATCTATTCTCGCTAAAGGCGTACCGCAGCGCCGCTTTAAGCTCCGTTAACGCTAGCGACCCGATAGTGCGGACACTGTCGGCGGCTCATGCCGCTCGATCGGGCGTCTTGCCCCGCATACGAAGAAGGCTTGGAACGCTGCCAATGAGACCCTGGGCAGAACTGACGGAACTGGTGGCACGCGAGGAAGCGCGCCTGTCGATCGTTCCGGCCGACGATCCGGCCCCGTCCGCGCGGTTGCTCGCGATCATCTCCAGCCTGCGCGCCATAGCCGCGCACGATGCGCAGCGCGCCGAAGAGGCCGTTCTTGCCCAGGCGAAGGCCGAACTGGAACGGGACCGCCTAGACGCCGAGCGCCGCGAGGCCCTCAACGCGTTGGACGAGGCGAAACGCGAGCGCCGCGCCATCTTGCTGGGACTGGCTCAACTCTTGGATGCGCTCGAAGCGAAAAAGCGCCGGACTACGGTCCGACGCCCCGTCCTCTGCCACAGCAAGGTCGCCTAATCGGTCCGTCAGGCGACGAGAGACTGTCCGGCGGGCGTGGAGATCGATGCGATCTTCGCCTTCAGCGTCTCCGCCGTGAAGGGCTTGATGATGTACTGGCTAACACCCGCCTTCTTCGCCGCAACGACGTTCTGGGGTCGGGCTTCGGCAGTCACCATGATGAAGGGCGTGCCCTTCGTTTCGGGTGCGGCCCGCATGCGGCGCAGCAATTCGTAGCCGGTCACCGGCTTCATGTTCCAGTCGGACACGACGAGGCCGATATCCTTGGACTGAAGAACCTGCCAGGCCTCTTCACCATCGGCCGCCTCGACGACGTCGGTGAAACCGATCTGGGCCAGCTGATTCTTCATGATCCGGCGCATGGTCGCATAATCATCGACCACCAGAACGGTGATCCCACCATTGTCAGACACGCGAGTACTCCCTTGGACACGACCTGTTGAAACTCCGGCCCTCCGCCGCCCATACGGCGAGGTCGAACCTTGAAGACAGGGTCGCCTTCCGGGGTGAATCAACGCTAAACGCGGTGGCCGGTCTCGGCCCTTGTGCCTCTTAGGGTTAGTGAAGCCTTGCCGGACAGGAGTCAGAAGACGTGCCGGGCGGAGACGACATAAATCCTGAAACGGTATCCGCCTTTGCGAACCGTCACCCGCTCCTCTTCCATATGGCGGAGGCGGGCGCCTGGGAGCGGATCGATGAGCAAGGGCTTTGGTCGACGAGCCGATTGCTGACGAGGGCGGGCCTCGACGGCGCGGCCCGCGAGCCGATCGAAGCCGCGAGACGCCCGGGTCCGGTCGCGTTGCCGAGCGGCGTCGTCATTCGCGACAACGGCGTTCTCAATCACGCCCTGCTTGCCCGGGCCCTGACCGACGGGCTGACCCCACGCGACTGGTATCTTGTCCTCAACGCCCACGTCTTCCTCTGGCCGTCGCGAAAGGGTCTTGAGAACTTTCTGAACGCGAGACCCTATCGGGGGCGGGCCCACGATGTCCTCGCTTTCGACAGCGCGAGCCTCCTCCTGGGCCACGCCGTGTCCGCGTTCGTCACCCCCATCAATACCGGTGCCACGGGTCGAACGGTCCCAGAGCGGGGCATCGGCACGTTCCTTCCCCTCGCGGATTGGCAGGAGGCGAAGGCCCATCCGCGCTGGCTGACGCCCTCCGGCGTCCCTCGCACCATCAAGGAGGTCGCGATACGAGACGGCGTCCCCGACATACGGCCGTATCTCGTCGCCGTGACACGAGAGCAGGTCGGTCGAACGCCCCGCACCCTGTGGGCGGGGCCCGGCGCGCCCTATGCCGCGGCGGGACGAGCATAGTACGGGTAGGGACAAGCCCGCCCTCCGCGCCCGAGTCGTCCATGTCCGCCCAACCGACCATCGCCTTCGTCGCCAGCGACGCGCCGGATGCGCAGGCCGCTCTGGCGCTGCTCTCGGCCCGCTACCCCCATGTCGATGAGGACGACGCCGATGTCGTCGTCGCTTTGGGCGGTGACGGGCTCATGCTGCAGACCCTTCATCGCTTCATGAATTCGGGGCAGACGATTTACGGCATGAATCGCGGCTCCGTCGGCTTCCTCATGAACGACTACGCGACCGATGACCTCATGGAGCGCGTCGGCGCTGCCAGACAGACCATCATCCATCCCCTCGCCATGACGGTGACGCGGGGCGACGGATCGGTCTCGCATGGCAAGGCCATCAACGAGGTGTCTCTGTTGCGGCAGACCTATCAGGCCGCCAAGCTGCGCATCGAGATCGATGGACAACTGCGAATGGAAGAGCTGGCCTGCGACGGGGTCCTCGTCGCGACGCCGGCCGGCTCGACCGCATACAACCTCTCGGCGCATGGCCCCATCCTCCCCATCGGCACTCCGCTGCTCGCCCTCACCCCGATCAGCGCCTTCCGGCCCCGGCGCTGGCGCGGCGCGCTATTGCCGCAAGATGCGGTCGTGACGGTCACGGTGATGGAGCCGGAAAAGCGCCCGGTGGCGGCGTCGGCAGACTACACGGAATTTCGCTACGCCCGGCACGTCGAGATCGCCCAGGATCGAACGGCCGAAGTCCGGATGCTCTTCGACCCCGACCATGGCCTTGAGGAGCGCATCCTGAACGAGCAGTTCCGCTACTGACTCTCCATCTCCATGTCGCACCTTGAAGTTGTGTATTTGGCGAGCCTATGCTATCGTCGCGTCTCTTGTTGAGACACGTTCCCGGCGCGTCTCGAACCCGCATTTAACCACGAAGGTGCAGCCTGTGACGGGTTACAAGAAGTGTTCGTGGAGGGTCTATACGGTGGCTGACAAGGTCGACTTCAGTGGGCTGCGTTTCCTGGTGGTCGATGACAACCAGCATGTTCGCCGCATCATCCGCACGCTTCTGCACGGCTTCGGCGTGCGCGAGGTCTACGAGGCCGCCGATGGCGCGGCCGGACTCGATGCGGTTCAGAACTTCCTTCCCGACTTCATCATCACGGATTGGGTGATGCCGTTGTTCGACGGGCTGGAGTTCGTGCAGATGATCCGCCAGCCGGATTCACCGCTCAATCCCTACGTTCCCATCATCATGCTGTCCGCCCATTCCGAACGCCATCGGGTCATGCAGGCCCGCGACGCCGGGGTGAACGACTTCCTCTGCAAACCGATCTCGGCAAAGTCGCTTCATCAGCGGATCAGCTCGATCCTCATCGATCCAAAGCCGTTCATTCGTGCGAACAGCTATTTCGGCCCGGATCGACGTCGCCCCAACTCCACCTCGACCTATCGCGGTCCGGAGCGCCGCCTGGAGCAGACCGAACTCATTCCGGTCGAAAATCCGCTCCAGCGCGCGGGCTAGGCCCGTGGCTTCGCCGGAACGCGCCGCGCGCCCGACGGTCGTCAGGGTTCACGCCGTCAGCGACACGGGCTATCCTTACGAGATCCATCACCTGAGAGACCGGGTCGCAATGGCGCCGGCCTCCACACCCGACCCAGTGGCCGCTGCAGAACGCGCCTTGGCCGAACTCGTCGGCTCGTACCCCGATTGGGTGAAGGCCGCGCTGGCACGCACATCCGAAGCGCTGATCGCGCACCGCGAGGCGCGGGACGAGCCGACCCGTGCCGAGCTCTGGCGATGCCTCCATGCCCTCAAGGGTGATGCCGGATTCTTCGACCGGCAGGACCTCGCCGAAGGCGTAGCGATCCACCTCGTCGCACTGGAGACTGGGCCGGTGCCGACCCAGACACTTGACCATATCGCGGCAATTATCGCCGAGGGTTGAAAAATCGCGTCGAGCTTAGTGCCAACCCGTCCATCTCGACGGGCCGCACGCTCGCTGAGGAGTATGGCGGAGGGACAGGGATTCGAACCCTGGAGACAGTTTCCCGCCTACACACTTTCCAGGCGTGCGCCTTCGACCACTCGGCCACCCCTCCGTCCCGGGCGGAATACAGCCAGGACGGGTCGCTCCGCAAGTCGGTATCGATGCAAATCGGCAACGACTAGCGAATTGCGCGGCTTGCCGCCTGCAGCAAGTGCGGTTAGCTCGTCAGGGTACGCGAACGCGCGTCTTTGTCCGGGGTGTCGATCCGCATGGTCTGGTTTCTCTTGCGCGGCGTCGGACTGCTCGTTCTGGCCTTTGGAGGCCTCGCCGCCATCGTGGACGGCGCGCAGACCGTGGCGGCCGAAGAGGTCGTCACCACGGCCCTCGGCCAGACCTGGTATCAGCTCAACGCGGCTAGCCTCGACGGTCTGCAGGCGCTCATACGCGATGGACTACCGGCCGGCGTCGGGCCCGCGATCTGGGATACGATATTCGTCGCGATATTGCGCGCGCCGACTTTCCTCGTCCTTGGCGTGATCGGATCGCTGATCCTCATCGTCGCGCGTAGACGGCGCCGGCGGGACGACATTCTCGCCCTTCGCTAGGACTTGCTAGAGATCAAGCTCGGCCGCCGTGGGGGGATTGGCGCCCTTGCGGGATACGGTGATCCCGGCAGTGCGGACGGCGAGCCGCATCGCTTGCGCCACCTCCTCACCCGACAATCGGTCGAGACCGGCATGAGAGAGCCGGTTCTGCCGCTCCAAACCGCCGAGCAAGCCTGAGGTGAAGGCATCGCCCGCGCCAACCGCATCGGCAATCGTCTCCACCGGTTCGCTACCTTCGTCGTGACTCTCGTTCCTCCAATAGGCGGACGCCCCCTTGGCCCCACGCGTGACCACGACGAGCTTCGCGCCGCCCGCGAGCCACGCCCGCGCAACGTTCTCGATCGGCGTATCGGGCGCCCACCATTCGAGGTCTGCCGCGCTGATCTTCACGATGTCGGCTAAACCGATGAGTTCGTCGAGAAGCGCGCGATAGGCGGCCTCGTCCTTCACTAGGCCCGGGCGGAGGTTCGGATCGAGCGAGAGCACCCGCCGCCCGCGCTCTCGGCGCATGAGGTCGGCATAGGCCGTGGCCGCCGGTTCGCGCAGCAGCGAGATCGAGCCGAAGTGAAGCGCGGTTGCGGCCTCCGGCAGGTCGGGGGCGTCGTCGAGCGTCCACATCCGATCGGCGGCATCGGCGTCGTAGAAGGCGTATTCTGGCTCGTCCTGGCCGAGGGTTACGAACGCCAGGGTGGAGGGCTTCTGGAGCCGGGCCGTCATTGTGGTGTCGACATGGCTCGCCTTGAGGCGTTCGATCAACATGTCCCCGAAGAAGTCCGCCGCGATGCCGCCAAGAAATCCGGTCGGCGCGCCAAGCCGGCCGAGCCCGATCGCGACATTGTAGACCGATCCACCGGGCGACGGCACGTAGGCGCCCTTGCCATCCGCAGTCAGCGCTGGAATGAAGTCGATCAACGCTTCGCCGCAACACAGGATCATGGCTTACCTCTCATCGTCCGGCCGCATCAGCGTTATCGTGCGGCATGATGTCAAGCTGTCGCGGGGGCCGGGACCGGGGCCGCAATCATAATCTCACCGCGCTTTATCCACAGGTTGGGGCATCAGGAGAGACACGGTGCCGATGCCCGCCCAGAACGTCATTCAGATACCTGTCGACGGACGCCAGTCGCCGACCGCGCTCAAGGTCCAGCGCGGCACCGCCCGGCTTTTGCGCGCACTCGGCTTTGCGTGCGTGGCGGAGTTGTCTCTCGGGAACGGGCGGCGGGCCGATCTCACGGCCATCAACAAGCAGGGCGAGATCTGGATCGTCGAGATCAAGTCGTCCGTGGCAGACTTTCGTGCCGACATGAAGTGGCCGCTCTACCGCAACCATTGCGACAGGCTCTTCTTCGCGGCGCCCGACGAAATGGACCATTCCATCCTGCCCGAGACCGCCGGGCTGATGCTCGCGGACGGCTATGGCGCGGAGATCGTCCGCGAGGCGCCCGTCCACAAGCTGACGGCGGCGGCGCGCAAGCAGGTCGCGCTTCGGTTCGGGCGGACGGCGGCGAACCGACTGCACGATCTCATCGATCCCGAGGGCATGCTCGTCTAGGGTTAGCCAGAGAAGTGGGTCTCGCCTTGACACCACCCCACCCCCGCCGCCATCTCCGGGTTCCCGGAACCCCTGCGGATGCCCCCTATGTCGTTGACGAGAGAGATTGCCGCCAAGCCGCCGCTCAAGGTGCTCCTATGCGCGCCTCGCGGCTTTTGCGCAGGCGTCGACCGGGCCATCCAGATCGTCGAGCTCGCGCTGGAACGCTATGGCGCGCCCGTCTATGTGCGGCATGAGATCGTGCACAACAAATACGTGGTCAACGCGTTGCGGGAGAAGGGCGCGATCTTCGTCGAGGAGCTCGACGAGATTCCCGAGACGGATGCACCCGTCATCTTTTCCGCCCACGGCGTGGCGAAGTCTGTGCCGGCAGAGGCGAAAACCCGCAACTTCCTGACCCTCGACGCGACCTGCCCGCTCGTCTCCAAGGTGCACAAGGAAGCGCAGCTGCATCACAAGCGCGGGTTCCACGTCATCCTCATCGGCCATGCCGGGCACCCGGAGGTCGTCGGCACGATGGGGCAATTGCCCGGCGGCGCGATGAGCCTGATCGAGACGGTGCAGGACGCCGAGACCTTCGTGGCCCCCGCCGGCGAGGCCCTCGCTTTCACGACGCAGACCACGCTCTCCGTCGACGAGACGCGCGACATCATCGAGATGCTGCAAAAGCGTTTTCCCGATATTCGCGCACCGCATGTCGAGGACATCTGCTACGCGACGACCAACCGGCAGCAGGCCGTCCGCGAAGTGGCGCCAAAAGTCGACGCCTTCGTGACGGTGGGGGCGCCGAACTCGTCCAACTCCAAGCGTCTGCGGGAGCTGGCCGAGAAGCTCGGCTGCCGCAAGAGCGTGCTCGTGCAGCGCGCGGCCGAGATCGACTGGGACGGGATGAGCGACATCGCTTCGCTCGGCGTCTCCGCCGGCGCATCAGCCCCCGAGGTGCTGGTCGAGGAAGTACTGGACGCGTTCGGAGAGCGGTTCGACCTTACCGTCGAGACCGTCCGTACGGCCAACGAGGACATGGTCTTCCAAGTCCCACGCGCCCTGCGCGAACCCAAGGCGGCCTGACGCGACTTGGCCGTTTATACAGACATCACGGGCGAGGATCTCGAAGTCTTCCTCGCCGACTACGGGCTCGAGCTGCTGGCGTTCAAGGGCATCGCCGAGGGCGTGGAGAACTCCAACTTCCTCGTCCATACTGAGGCGGACGGCCAGCAGACCGATTACATCCTCACCCTCTACGAGAAACGCACCCGCGCCGAAGACCTGCCCTTCTTCCTCGGCCTGATGGAGCACCTGAGCGGCAAGGGCTATTCCTGCCCGATGCCGGTGAAGGACCGGCTCGGGGATGACCTCAAGACGCTGTCCGACCGCCCGGCCGCCATGGTCACCTTCCTCCAGGGCTTCGGCCCGAAACGCGCATCGCCACAGCAATGCGAGGCGGTGGGCGAGGTGATGGCCGAGATGCATCTTGCCAGCGACGGCTTCGCGCTGACGCGGGAGAACGGGCTGGCGCTCGAAAGCTGGCGCCCACTTCTCGAGGACAGCGCCGATCGGGCCGACGAGGTCCGCCCCGGCCTCCTTGAGGAGATGCGCGGCGAGATCGCGTATCTCGAAGCGCATTGGCCGCGCGACCTCCCGCGAGGCGTCATCCACGCCGATCTCTTCCCGGACAATGTCTTCTTTCTCGGCGGGCGGGTGTCCGGCGTCATCGACTTCTACTTCGCCTGCAACGACCAGTTGGCGTACGATCTCGCGGTCTGCCTCAATTGCTGGTGCTTCGAGGACGCGCCGTTCTCGGCCGAGTTCAACATCACCAAGGCGCGGGCGCTGCTACGCGGCTACAACCGGGTCCGGCCGCTCGAGGACCGCGAGTTGGCGGCGCTGCCGCTGCTGGCACGGGGCGCGGCGATGCGCTTCTTCGTAACCCGGCTCTACGACTGGCTGAACACGCCGCAGGACGCGCTCGTGAAGCGCAAGGACCCACTCGAATACGTCCGCAAGCTCAATTTCCACCGCGACGTCAGCGACGTCTCGGCCTACGGCCTCACCGACTGATACGAGAGAGACATTCATGACCGACGCCGTGATCTACACGGATGGCGCCTGCTCGGGCAATCCGGGCCCGGGCGGCTGGGGAGCGCTCATCGAGCGCGGCGGTGCCGAAGAGGCGCTCTCGGGCGGCGAGGTGTTGACCACCAACAACCGCATGGAGCTGACCGCCGCCATCGAGGCGCTGAACGCAATGCCGAAGGGTTCAAAGGTCATCGTCTATACCGACAGCCAATACGTGAAGGGTGGCATCACCGGCTGGATCCACGGCTGGAAGCGCAACGGCTGGAAGACCTCGGCCAGAAAGCCGGTGAAGAACGAGGAACTCTGGCGTGCGCTCGACGCCGCCATCGCGTCCCACGTCGTAGAATGGCGCTGGGTAAAAGGCCACGCCGGCCACCCCGGCAACGAGCGGGCGGACGAACTCGCCCGCCAAGGCATGGCACCATACAAGTCGATTTGAGATGGAACGACGGACCGGTTTTCCGGTTGGTTGCACACGAGGCGGGTCGCGATCCGCCTCGGCGTAACTGAAGGAGTTTTCCATGCGCAAACTGATCACCACGACGGCTCTCTCGCTGATGCTCGCCGCGCCCGCCATGGCTGCGGAGCATACGCTGATGGCCGCCGACATCACCCCGCCGACGACCGACATCATATTCGTCGCGCCCAATGACTACGTCGTCGACGGCTACGAGCTCTACGACTACAACACGACGCCGTTCGTCGGGTACGAAGAACTGGAAGAGGCCGATGTCTATTCGTCCATCACGGGCGACGAGATCGGCGATATCGACGAGATCTACGAAGCCACCGCGGGCGTTCCGGGCTATCTGACCGTCGAGGTCGGCGGCTTCCTCGGCATTGGCGAGAAGGAAGTCCTGTTGCCGATGGATCAGGTCTCCGTCTTCCGGAGCGAGGATGGCTATCGCATCTACGTCGCCGCGACCGAGGAGCAGCTTGAGGAATATCCCGACTTCGACGATTGATCGGATAGGATAGACATCAGGATGAGGGGCGCTTCGGCGCCCCTTTTTCTATCGGCGGACCAGATAGAGGCCGCCGAGGATGAGAAGCAGACCGATAGCCCGGCCGATGTCGAGCGGTCGCTCCGTCAGTCCGAACCAGCCGAAGTGATCGGCCGTCGCCGCACCCATCGCCTGGCCCAGCATGATTCCGCCGATGAAGACGGCCGCCCCCGTGATCGGCACCACATAGATCCCGCCCATCACCACGACCGCCCCCGCGACGCCGCCAAGCAAAGCCCACCAGGGCGCATTCGACCACCCCGCGAGTCCGACGGGCTGCCGGGCGAGCAACGTGACGGCGATGACGAGAACGGCGCTGAAGACAAGCGAGTAGATGCCCGCGGCCGTCGGCCCGCTCACGCTTCTGGCCAGCGCGGCGTTCATAGCGCCTTGCCAGGATAGCAGCATGCCGGCGAGAAGCGGGACGAGGATCACGACATAGGTCAAGGCGGACGGTCCGGCCGAAGTGGATGCCCTCCCTTCGCTCGCCGCGCAGCGAGTGGCAAGGGTGGATGACGAGGCTCGACGGTCGCCCGCCCACTTGCTAGCTCTGCCGTCCCGCGACCGCCATCACGAGGCCCAGCCGATGAAACGCTCTGAGATCAACGCCATCATGGCAGAGGCGGACGCGTTCATCCGGTCGTTTGGCTTCATCCTCCCACCCTTCGCCTACTGGACGCCGGGCGAGATGAAGGCGCGCCGCGCGGAGATCCAGGGCATCGTCGAGGCCCGGCTCGGCTGGGATATCACCGATTACGGCCAGGGCCGGTTCGACGAACTCGGCCTCTTCCTCTTCACGATCCGCAACGGACGGCTGGCCGACCTCCAGGCGGGTGGGGGCATGTGCTACGCGGAGAAGCTGCTGATTTCCCGCAAGGATCAGATCAGCCCGATGCATCGGCACGTCGTGAAGGCCGAGGACATCATCAATAGGGGCGGGGCGAAGCTCGCTCTCGAACTCTTCTCCTCCGACGCCGAGGGCAAGCTGGACAGGACGGCGCCTGTCAGCGTCTTCACGGATGGCATCCGGCGAGACATGGAGGCAGGCGACACGCTTCTACTCGAGCCCGGCGAGAGCGTCACGCTGATGCCGGGCGACTGGCACGCCTTCTGGGGCGAAGGCGGCGACGTACTGATCGGGGAGGTCTCGGCCGTGAACGATGACGAGACGGACAATGTCTTCATCGATCCGATCGGCCGCTTCTCCGACATCGACGAGGATGTGGATCCGACCCATCTCCTCGTGTCGGACTATAGGAGCTGGCTACCGAACGGTTGATGCCGGCAGCTTGGGAACCCATCCGGCGGCAAATTGTGCCGCCCTGTGCCAGATCGGAGCGAAACCGGGCGTCCGTTAACCTTATCTTCAGACGCGTTAACGAAGACTGGCGATACAAGTCGGGGTATTGAAAAAAAGGGGCGCGCCGTGCGCATGCTCGTCATCTTCAGCTTTATCGCGAGCGCCGGTTGCGGTGTCGGAGCTTGGTTCGGGGCGTCCACGATCGGTCTTGCGCCGACGACCGCCGCCGCGCTTAGCGTCTCCATCATGGCCAATCTCACCGCCATGTGCGCCCTCCTTGTCATTTGGCGAGACCAAGGGCGGGCCCGCACCGTAGATCGCCGCCTGGAGCGTATGGAGCGCCACGGCGCCGTGACGGCCCGCGCGATCAAGGCGCTGCCGGCACGCACGAAGGACATGTTCGCGTCGGTCGAGGAGCGTGTCGCCCAGGTCGAGCGGCTAACCCGTACGGTCGGGACCGTCGCCGCCAACGGCCCGACCGACGCCGATACGCTCGCTTCCGAGATCGCCGCCGTGACATCGGCGATGAACGCCACGATACAGCAACGCGCCGTCGCATCCGAAACCTCGCCCACCCCGGCCGCGCCGGCCCCTGCTACGCCCGCATCCGAAGGTGAGCCGAAGGACGAACTCGCCTCCGCCGTCGAGAGCCTCGTCGCACGCTACACGAAGAACGGTCGCCCGCGCCCCCTCCCCGCCCCGCGCAGCGTCAACGACGATGCGCGTCCGCCGGTCGCGAAGGCGAGCGACGCCGCCGCCCTCGCCGCCTCGTCGAGCGGGGCCGAACGGCTGGCCACGATGCTGCTGCGCCAAACGATCGACAGCCACGGCCTCAAAATTCAGCTGACGCCCGTGTGCCGTCTCCCCAATCGCCGCGTCATCTGGCAGGAAGCCGTCAGCCATCTGAACGGCGGCACCGATGGCACGCTGACGCCGGCGGACTACCTCCCCCTTGCCGGAGCCGCCGGCATGATGCCGGAGCACGACACCCATCTCGTGCGGCGCACGGCCGAAACCCTCCGCCAGACGCCGGGCAACATGCGCATCTTCTTCAACATGCACCCGAGTTCGCTCACCGTGCCCGGTCCCATCGACGCGCTCACCCAGGCCATTGCCAACGATCCGAGCGTCACGAACCGTCTCATCGTCGAATTCTCCCAGCACGACGTGAAGCGCATGGGCGCCGAAGAGGTCCGAGGCCTCGGCACCCTCGCCCGCCTCGGCTTCGACCTATCGATGGACGGCGTCGAGGACCTGCGTCTGGATTGGCGCGCCATGTCGCGCCAGGGCTTCCGCTTCGTGAAGGTGCCGGCGCACATCCTCTGCGGCGACTATCTCGGCTCGGACGTCCATCCCGCCGATCTAGGCGCGCTCATGGATCGCCACGGGCTGTCGCTCATCGCCGAGAACGTCGATGGCGAAGGTACGCTCCTCCAGCTTCAGGACCATGACGTCTGCTTCGCGCAGGGGCGGCTCTTCGCTGGCGGGCACGGAGCATCGGTCCGCAACACCGCGGCACTGGCGGCCTGACGGAAACGTCGGTAGACCCGCCGGCGACACCTTCCAACACGCCGGCACCTTCCATGACCGAACCGTCCATCCTGCCCGGCCTTAGCGCCTGGGCCGACCGCTACAATGCCATCATCTGCGACGTTTGGGGCGTCCTGCATGACGGGGTGACAGTTCACGAAGGTGCCGTCGCCGCTCTGCGCCGCTATCGCGATGGCGGAGGCCGGGTCCTTCTCGTCTCCAATTCGCCGCGTCCCGGCGCCCTCGTCATCGAGCAACTGCTCGGCATGGGCATTCCGCGCGACACGTTCGACGACGCGCTTTCCTCGGGCGATATCGCGCGCGGTTGGCTAAAGAAGCGGCCGGGCCTTCCGATCGGGCTCATCACCGCACCCTTCCATGCGCCGATGCACGACGGACTCGACCTTCGAATCGTCGGGCCCGACGAAGCCGACCACCTTGTCGTTACGGCGTTGACAGATGACGAGAACGAGATGCCGGAGGACTACCGCGCCACGCTCGAGCGCTATCGCGCCGCCGATGTGCCGATGTTGTGCGCCAACCCCGACTACGTCGTAGAGCGCGGAGGGCGCCTCATCTATTGCGCGGGCGCGCTGGCCGACATGTATCGCGAGATGGGCGGGACCGCGCTCGATACCGGCAAGCCGTCCGCGATGATCTACGACACGGCGATGCAGCGCTTTACCGCCTTGCTCGGCGAGACGCCCGACAAGTCCTGCCTGTTGGCCATCGGCGACGCGATCCGCACGGACGTGAAGGGCGCGGCGGACCTCGGTATCGACATGCTGTTCATGGCCAAGGGCATCCACGCCGACGATGCATACAGCGATGGCGCGCTCGACACCGCCAAGCTAGGCACGCTTTTCGCGGAAAAGGGCGTAGCCCCGACCGCGGTTCAGGAAACGCTTACCTGGTAGCGCCTACTCGGCCGCGACGAGGTGAGCGTCTTTCGCCGTCTGCCGTTCCAGCAACTCGCGGAAGGCGGACGTGTTGAACGGGGTCGCGATACCGTCGTCGGCACCGAGCGCGCGGGCGCGGGCTCCGTCGAGCTGCGAGCCCATCATGACGATCGAGACGTGCGGAAAGGCGTGGCGTATGGACTGCGCGAGCGCCGGCCCCGCGATCGGCTTCATCTCACGATTCAGAAGAACGAGCGAAATGTCGCCGATGTCCAATTCCGCCAGAGCATCGCTTGGTAGAGCGGTGCGCGCCTCGACGCCTGTTACCATGGTCGCGACCGTCGCCGCCGCCTCGGCCAAGGGTCTGTAGTCGTCGACGACGAGGACGGGCCCATGGTGCGGAAGGTCAGGCATAGCGACTCGGCTCTCCACGCAGACAACTCGCCGGAGTCTACCACGCCGCGCCCTGCCTCGCCGTTATGAAGCCGTCCGACGCACCCTCCGGGCAGCGTTATCCACCAGTCATCAACAGGTGCGGCCGCAAGCGCGCGCTTGACCGATAGCCACGCGCACGGCATTCCCGCCCTCCCGACCCGCTCGAAGGGATGCTCCCGCGCCGTGCCGCCCGTTCGCCTCATCACAGCGTTGGCCGACATTCCGGATACGCTCCGTGGCGGTGCCGTCGCGATCGGGAATTTCGACGGGGTCCACCGAGGGCACAAGGCCGTGCTCGACGCCGCGAAGACCGCGTTCGGCCCGCCGCGCCTGGCGCTCACCTTCGAGCCTCACCCACGCGCCTATTTCTCCGGCCAACCGATGTTCCGGCTGTCTCCGGAAGCCGAGAAGGCGAGCCTGATGGCCTCGGCCGGTCTCGACGCGACGGTCTCGCTTCCATTCGGCGCCGCCTTGGCCGGGCAGTCAGCCGAGGCTTTCGTGCGGGACGTGTTGGTCGATGGACTCGGCGCTCGCCATGTCGCCATCGGCTTCGACTTCCGTTTTGGCAAGGGGAGAAGCGGAGACGCTGCGCTCCTTCGTCGGATGGGCGCCGAGCATGGGTTCGACCTTACCGTTGTCGACGCGATGGCGGATGAGGGCGGCGCCATCTCGTCCTCGCGCATTCGCGAGGCGCTGGGGCGGGGCGACATCGAGATGGCCACGGCATTGCTCGGCCATCGTTGGCGGACGGGCGGCAAGGTCGTCCACGGAAAGCAGCTCGGCCGCACGCTCGGCTATCCCACGGCCAATATCGCCCTGCCGCCCGAGACGGGGTTGGCCCACGGCATCTATGCGGTCCGCGCGACGGTCGACGGCATGGAGCGCGCCGGCGTTGCCAGCTTCGGCCGTCGCCCGACGTTCGATAACGGGCCCGTCCTCCTCGAGACGTACGTCTTCGACTTCGAGGGCGATATCTACGGGCAGCATATGGATGTCGAGTTCCACGCCTTCCTTCGTGGCGAGAAGCGTTTCGACGGCGCCGAGGCGCTCGTCGCGCAGATGGACCGGGATTCGGAGCAGGCCCGGACCATTCTTGCGGAGGGCGGCAATGCGTGAGCGACTTCCGCTCCGCAAGCCGGCCTGATAGAACGCCGCGCATGATACACGCGACCGGTCGCCTCATCCGAATTCGTCGCCCGGCCTGAGCGTCTTCCTTCTAGGCGCCGGGACCGGGATGCCCTTCGCCTGCCCTGTGATGACCGGGGCCGCGCCGCGCGGCCCGCTGCCCGACGAGCCCCTTGCATGACCGAAACTCTCCACGCCACCGCCGACGCGAAGCCCGCGCGCGACTATTCCACGACGCTGAACCTGCCGAAGACCGACTTTCCCATGCGGGCCGGCCTGCCGAAGCGCGAGCCGATGCTGCTGGAGCGCTGGGAAGGCCTTGGCCTTTACAAACGCCTGCGCGAGACGGCGAAGGGCCGCGAACCCTTCGTCCTTCACGACGGCCCGCCCTATGCCAACGGCAACATCCATCTCGGGACGGCGCTCAACAAGATCCTCAAGGACATGGTGGTCCGCACCCGTCAGATGATGGGCTATGACGCGAACTACGTGCCCGGCTGGGACTGCCACGGCCTGCCGATCGAATGGAAGATCGAGGAGCAGTATCGCGCCAAGGGCCGCGACAAGGACGACGTGCCGATCAACGAATTCCGGCGCGAGTGCCGCGACTTCGCCGAGCATTGGCTGGGAGTGCAGCGCGAGGAATTCAAGCGGCTCGGCGTGACCGGCGACTGGGAGAACCCCTACACGACCATGGCCTTCCACGCCGAGGCGCGGATTGCCGGTGAGCTGATGAAGTTCGCGACAAGCGGCCAACTCTATCGTGGCTCGAAACCTGTTATGTGGTCGGTGGTGGAGCGCACGGCCCTGGCTGAGGCCGAGGTGGAGTATCAGGACTACCAGAGCGATATGATTTGGGTCCGCTTCACGCCCGACGGCGGCGCGCTCGACGGGGCCGATATCGTCATCTGGACCACGACGCCCTGGACCATCCCCGGCAACCGTGCCATCGCCTATAGCCCCCGCATCGCCTACGGCATCTACGAGATTAGCGAGGCGGCAGACGACAATTGGGCGAGCATTGGAGACAAGCTCGTACTGGCCGATGCACTGGCCGCCGACGTCTTCAAGAACGCACGGATCGAGGACGGTGGATACCGCAAGGTTCGCGCTGTCGAGCCGGCAGAGCTCGAAGGTCTCGTCGCCCGCCATCCGCTAGCGAGTAAAGGGTACGAGTTCGCCGTGCCACTCCTGACGGGCGACCACGTCACCGACGAGGCTGGCACAGGCTTCGTCCACACCGCGCCGAGTCATGGCGCGGAGGACTTCGAGGCGTGGATGGACGCCAAGGCCGACCTAGAGGCGCGCGGCATCGACACCGCCATCCCCTTCCCCGTCGACGACGCAGGCGCCTACACCAAGGACGCGCCAGGCTTCGAGGGGCTGCGCGTGCTCGATGACAAGGGCAAGAAGGGTCCGGCCAATGGCGCCGTCGTGGAAGCGCTCGTCGACGCGGGCGCCCTCCTCGCGCGCGGCCGGCTGAAGCACACCTATCCGCATTCCTGGCGATCGAAGAAGCCGGTCATCTATCGCAATACGCCGCAGTGGTTCATCGCCATGGACAAGCCGCTCGGTGACGACACGACGCTTCGCGGGCGCGCGCTCAAGGCCATCGGAGAGACGGCCTTCTATCCGCGCGCCGGGCAGAACCGCCTCACCGGGATGATCGAGAACCGGCCGGACTGGGTCGTCTCCCGCCAGCGCGCCTGGGGGGTGCCGATCGCGGTCTTCGTCGATGAGGACGGCCAGGTCCTGGTCGACGCCGAGGTCAACGCCCGCATACTCGAGGCCTTCGCGGCCGAAGGCGCAGACGCATGGTTCGCCGATGGCGCGCGCGAACGGTTCCTCGCCGACCGTGCAGGCCAGCCTTGGACCATGGTCACGGACATCCTCGACGTCTGGTTCGATTCCGGCTCCACCCATGCCTTCGTGCTGGAGGACCGGCCGGAGCTCAAATGGCCCGCCGACGTCTACCTCGAGGGGTCCGACCAGCATCGCGGCTGGTTCCATTCCTCGCTGCTGGAAAGCTGCGGGACGCGGGGTCGTGCGCCCTACGACGCGCTCGTCACGCACGGCTTCATCATGGCCGAAGACGGGCGCAAGATGTCGAAGAGCCTCGGCAATCAGGTCTTCCCGCAAGACGTGATCAAGGAGTCGGGTGCCGATATCCTTCGCCTCTGGGTGGCCTCCTCCGACTATGCGGACGACCTGCGGATCGGTAACGAAATCATCAAAACCAACGCCGACGCCTATCGTCGGCTGCGCAACACGATCCGCTGGATGCTGGGCTCGCTTGCGCATCACAAGCCGGAGGAGGACGTCGCCTTCGCAGATATGCCGGAGCTGGAGCGCTACGTCCTGCACCGGCTCGCCGACGTGTCCGACATTGTGACGGCTGCGTACAAGGCCTACGACTTCCGCCGCGCCTACACGACGCTCTTCAACTTCACGACGCTCGACCTTTCGAGCTTCTACTTCGACATCCGCAAGGACGCGCTCTACTGCGACGCCCCATCGTCGCAGCGCCGCCGCGCCTGCCTGACGGTGCTCGACACGCTCTTCGAGGGTGTCGTGCGGATGCTCGCGCCGCTCCTCACCTTCACCACGGAAGAGGCTTGGCTGGAGCGCCACGCGGCCCGAGAGGGCATCGATGCGGACTCGGTTCATCTCCAGACCTACCTCGACATTCCGGCCGATTGGCGTGATGCCGATCTGGCCGCGAAGTGGGACAAGGTTCGCCGCGTTCGACGCGTGGTGACGGGGGCGATCGAGATCGAGCGGACGGCCAAATCCATCCGCTCCTCCCTCGAGGCCGCGCCGACAGTCTATGTGTCCGACGACGGCCTGCGCGCGACGCTCGACGGCGTGAACTTCGAGGATGTCGCGATCACGAGCGCGATCTCGGTCGAGGCGGGCGATGGCCCGGACGAGGCGTTCCGGCTGACTGACGTGCCGGGCGTGGCGGTCGTCGTCCATCACGCCGAGGGCAGGAAATGCGCCCGATCGTGGAAAGTCCTGCCCACCGTCGGCTCCGACCCCGAATACCCCGACGTGACCCCGCGCGATGCCGATGCGCTGCGCGAGATCGACCGGGCGGCATGAGGGCTAGGGTCATGAGCGCCAGCCGCTTTCCGGCCTGGGGCCCGGCGACGGGCCTCGGCCTCGCCACGGCCCTGATCATCTTCGTGGTCGATCAGGCCTACAAGTACTGGGTGCTGCACATCTACAGATTGGCCGAGCGGGGCGTCGTCGAGATCACGCCCTTCCTAAACCTCGTCATGGTCTGGAATCCCGGCGTCTCCTACGGCCTCTTCGAGCAGGACACCGATGCCGGGCGATGGATGCTGGTCGTCTTCAATGTCATCGCCTCCATCGGGCTCTGGTTCTGGCTGGCTAGGCAGGAACGCGGCTGGGATGCGTTCGCCATAGGGCTCATCATCGGCGGCGCGCTCGGCAATGCGCTCGATCGGGCAATCTACGGCGCGGTCGCCGACTTCTTCTCGCTCCACGCCTTCGGGTTCTACTGGTACGTCTTCAACGTCGCCGACGTCGCCATCGTCCTCGGTGTCCTAATGCTCCTCATCGACGCCCTTCGTCCCTCGCGTCGCATGGACGGTTAGGCCGACTTCCAACCTGCCACGACCACGCCCGAATCATGGCGCTTAGCTGCGCTCGGACAGTGTGGAGGGGTGCGTGATGCCCGTCGAATTCAGCTTCAGCCGCGTGCGCGTAGCCGTGATCGTGGGAATGGCCGGCGCGGCGCTGGCCGGATGCTCTGGCGGCGCTGGCGTGGCGACCGGGTCGGGCTATGGCAGCAACCTCATGTTCGACACGCTCAGCGGCGTGGCCCTTCTGCCCAAGCAGCAGGAGGCGATCGACTACTCGCCCCGTACCGGGCTCGTCATGCCGGCCGAGCCCAACGCCTTGCCCTCTCCTCAGGAGCAGCGTGTCGTCACCAATCCCGACTGGCCGCAGGACGAGAGCAATCCGACACGCGAAGGTGCGCTCGCCGGCCTGACGCCCAAGGAGCAGCGTCGCTCGATCCTGGCGCGCATCGTCAGCAATGGCGGCGAGCGGGGCAACAGCAACGCTCGCCCCATCAACGATCGGAACTCCGACATCGAGGTCTATGATCGTTTCCGTAAGGACATGAAGACCGCCCGCGCCCGCATTGACGAGCGCCGCGGTCGCACGCTTGATGCGAGCGGTACCCCGACGCGCCGTTATCTGACGGACCCGCCGGTCAGCTACCGCGCGCCCGCGACGACGACGTCGCAGGACGGCGAGATCGTCGCGACCCGCGCCATCTCCCGCGAGCCGGAGAAGCGTGGATTGCGCAGGTTCCTGCCTTTCTGACCGTTGATTTTTCGGCGCCCTAACGACATCGTAATGCCCGCCTGGCTTTCGCTTGGCGGGCATTCGCTTATGTAGAGTCCTCGACACGCATGTCTGACGAGGACCGGACCCCTATGGCTTCCCGCATTCTGGCGCCTGCTACCGCCGCCCTGATCGCCCTCGGCTCGGCCGGACTCACCGCCGCCAAGGCTGAGGACGCTGCCGGCTTCGGCGTCGACGTGACGACCTTCGCGCTCGAGAACGGCCTCGACGTCGTCGTCGTGCCCGACCATCGCGCGCCCGTCGTCACCCATATGGTCTGGTACCGGGTCGGCGCGGCGGACGAGCCGGCGGGCGTGTCCGGCATCGCCCACTTCCTCGAGCACCTGATGTTCAAGGGTACGGAAGCGAACCCCGACGGCCGCTTCAGCAAGATCGTCTCGGAGATCGGCGGGCAGGAGAACGCTTTCACGGGCCAGGACTACACGGCCTATTTCCAGCGCGTCGCCCGCGAGCACCTGCCGCTCGTCATGTCGCTCGAAGCCGACCGGATGAGCAACCTGCAGCTCACCGACGAGGTCGTGGCGCCCGAGCGCGACGTCATCATCGAAGAGCGCCGCAGCCGGGTCGACAACAATCCCGGCGCGCGCCTCGGCGAGGCGATGGCGGCGGCCATGTTCGCCAACCATCCCTATCGCGTGCCGATCATCGGCTGGCGGCACGAGATGGAGACGCTGTCGCGCGAGGACGCGATCGCCTTCTACGACCGCTTCTACACGCCCAACAACGCGATCCTTGTCGTCGCCGGCGATGTGGAGCCGGACGACGTTCGCGCGCTGGCCGAAGAGCATTACGGCCCCGTCGAGCGCCGCGCCGAGCCGGGCGAGCGCAAGCGTGTCGATGAACCGGAGCCGATCGCGCCCCGCCGCATCGCGCTGGAGGACGCGCGCGTGGAGCAGGAGAGCTTCCGCCGAAACTATCTCGTTCCGTCGTCCCTTTCGGCCGAGAACGGCGAGGGCGAAGCCCTCGAAGTGCTGGCCGAGATCCTCGGCGGCGGTCCGACGAGCCGCATCTACCGCGACCTCGTTCGCGGGGGCATCGCCGCCGGAGCCGGGGCCTACTACCAAGCCGCCTCGATCGATGAGACCGTGCTCGGCCTCTACGCTACGCCCAATGACGGTGTGACGCTCGACGAACTCGAGACCGCGATGGACAAGGCCCTCGATGACTTTCTCGCGTCCGAGGTGACGCAAGCCGAGATTGACCGCGTCGTCAACGCCCTGACGGCGGAGGCGATCTACGCCCAGGACAGCCAAACCTCCCTCGCCCGCATGTACGGTGCGGCGCTCGCTAGCGGCTCGACCGTAGAGGAGGTCAACGCTTGGCCGGAAGAGCTGGCCAAGGTAACGCCCGAGGCCGTCAAGGCCGTTGCCGACAAATATCTGAAGCTCGAGCGCAGCGTGACCGGCCTCCTTCTTGCGCCCTCGGGCAAGGCCGACGCCTCGTGAACCTGACGACATTCGATGAGGAAGACGACATGGGCCTGATCCAGAACACCCTCGGTGCCGTCGCCATGGCCGCGACGCTGACGGCCGGTCTCACGGCCACCGCCTCGGCCGTCGAGGTCGAGCGTGTGATGAGCCCGGGCGGTATCGAAGCCTGGTTGGTCTCGGAGCCCGCCGTGCCGCTCGTCGCGCTCGATTTCGCCTTCGTAGGCGGCGCGACGCAGGATGAGGACGGCAAGGAGGGGACGGCGAACCTTCTCTCGACCCTGCTCGACGAAGGTGCCGGCGACCTCGATTCAGAAGCCTTTCAAACCCGCCTCGAAGACACCGCCGTCCGCCTCTCCTACAATGCTGGCCGGGACAGCTTCAGCGGCGAGATGCGCACCTTGACGCGCAATCTCGATGACGCGATCGAACTGACGCGCCTCTCCATCATAGAGCCGCGCTTCGATGACGAGGCGGTCGCCCGCATGAAGCAGGCGGTGTCCGCCGGCATCCGCGCCCAACAGAACGACCCGCAGACGATCGCGTCACGCACCTGGTTCGAGACCGCGTTTCCGAATCATCCCTACGGACGTCCGACGAAGGGCACGCTGGAGACGATCGCCGAGATCACGCCGGACGACCTGCGCGCCTATCGCGAGCGGGTGATGACGCGGGACAACCTCGTCGTGGCCGCCGTCGGCGACATCGAGGCCGATGCGCTCGGCGAGATGCTCGACGCGATCTTCGGTGGTCTCCCCGAGAAGGGTCAGTTGAAGCCGGTCGCCGATGTCGTGCCCGAAGGCCTCGGACGCCAGATCGTCGTCGACCTCGACGTGCCACAGGCCACCATCATGGCCGGCTCGAAGGGGATCGCCCGCGACGACGAGGATTTCATCCCGGCCTTCGTCGTCAATCATATCCTCGGCGCCGGCTCGTTCTCCTCGCGATTTTTCAAGGAGATCCGCGAGAAGCGCGGCCTTGCCTATGGCGCCTATTCGCAGTTGGCTCCGCTCGAACACACGCCGCTTTTCTTCGCCGGCACGGCGACGCAGAACGCCCGGACGAAGGAGTCGCTTGACATCATCCGCGCCGAGATCGCGCGTATGGCGAAGGAAGGGCCGATGCAAGACGAACTGGAGAAGGCCAAGAGCTTTCTGGTCGGCTCCTACGCCCTTCGGTTCGACACGTCGGGCAAGATCGCCGGTCAGCTCGTCGGGCTCCAGATGGACGATCTCGGCATCGACTATTTCGTGCGCCGTAACGATCTCGTCCGCGCGGTCACGATGGAAGACGTAAAGCGCGCGGCCAGACGGCTTCTCGAGGATCCGCTTCTTACCGTCGTGGTCGGACGGCCCGACGGCTTGGCAAGCGAAGGCTAGAAGAGCCGGAGGACCGCCTGGTCGGCTTGGGTCGCGAGGCTCAGCGAGTTGGACGAGAGCTGAAGGCGCGTGTTTATCGCGAGGAGGTTGGCGCCCTCTTCGTTCGTATCGGCCTGGACGAGATTGGCGGCGCCGGCGAGAAGCACGTTCGACAAGCTCTTGGTAAAGTTCTCGCGGATCTCTAGGGTTGCGAGCGCGGCGCCGTATTGCTGCGACACCGCTTCGATCTTCGCCTCCGCCGCATCGAGCCGGCGGCCGACGAGTTCCATCGTCCGCAAGGATACGAAGTCGGCCTCGATGATGTCGTCGAGGTTCAGGCTGCCGAGGCCGAGATCGGTCCCCTTTAGGCTGAGGCTGGAGCCACTTTCGTTCAAGCTCACGTCGAGAATGTCGTGCTCGAGGAGGTTGCGGCCATTATAGCTGGCGTCGCCGGCGATGTCGGCCAGTTGTTCGATGACCCCGCGGAACTCGTCATAGGCGGGTACGACTTCCGCCGTTCGCGTGGCGGCCGGAACGAGATCACCCGCGCCATAGCCGAGACCGATGCCGTGGTGCTGGATGCCACCGGCAGGAAGGCGCAGCCGTGCATCGTCGGAAGTCGCGACCAGCTGGAACTGCCCCTTGTCGGTCAGCCCTGCGCGGAACTCGAAGAGCCCGGCGTCGTTCGCGGCGTTAAAACCGTCGATCATGTCGCCGAGGGTTGGCCCGCCAACCTGGCCGTTGTTGATGGGCAACGGATTGAGGTCCGTGGTGGCCTGACGCCGGAACTTGACGTAGTTGAGACCGCCGCCACGGTCGATCAGATCGGAATAGTAGCGGCGGTCGGTGAAGAATGGCGCCAATTCCGGCGACGAGAGGCTGTCGTCGCGGGACAACCCTTCTTTCCAGCCGGTCAGCGCGCTGCCCGTGCCCGCGTCGCCTGAGTAGTTCGGACCGCGGTAGAGCCCCATTCGCGTGACGACATTGTTTGCGGAGAACTCGTCCGTCGTGGCGAACATGACGACTTCGCCCTGCGCCCTGAAGCCGATCGAGTTGTAGTTTTGAACGCCGTTGTCGGGAAGCGGTCCGTCATCGGACGTGTTGTCGATCCAGTAAGGCTCGATCGGGCTTTGGCCGGCGTCGAACTCGGCCTTGAACTTGTTGTAGACGTCGCCGACGGTCGTTCCGTCCGTCCCATAGACGAACGTGGTGCTCGCTTCCTTGCCGACGGATAGGGTGAGCCGCTGGCTGGTGCTGCCGGTTCCGCGAATGTTCCGTCCCCGGATATCGGCGACGTTGACATAGCTGTCGATGCTCGCGGAGGTCGACAGACCATCACCCGCGCCGGCCTTGATCGCTTCATCGAGAACCGCGCGCGCCTGCCCGATGGTGCGCTTCATGGCCTTCAGGCCATTGTCGGCCGCCTCGATCGTCTGACGCGCGTTGGAGATGCCGTCCAGAAGGTTCGAAAGATCGCCGGCACGCGCGTTGAGGCTGCGTGAAGTGAAGAAGGACGTCGGATTGTCGAGCGCCGTGTTCACCTTAAGGCCGGTGGCAAGGCGCGTGGTGGTCCGCGCCTGCATCTCTTGGCCGGCCTGAATAGCCAGCAGGCTGCCGCGCGATGCGAGCGACAAAGCAACGTCGGTCATGCAGCCCTCCTGGCTGTCAATGCGAAGCACGTTCGGTGCTCGGTCAGGGCCAGTATGCCTCCACTCCGTCAGGAGGCGCTTAATTGTGCATTCTCGGTTTGAGACGCGGCCCGGTCTTGCCTTTGGGCCGCCAGCGCCGCATCTTGGGATCGTTCCGGGGGGTGTCCGCGCGTGCGCGTGGGCTGAGATGGCGTAGCCGAACTCCTCGAACCTGATCCGGGTCATGCCGGCGAAGGGACGGAACGCGCTCCGGCCCCGGCCGACGCCCGCTTTCCCCATTCGACCGTCAGTCCCTCCCAGGCGGAAGGATGGACGGTCGTGCCACGCAGCTGGAGCAGACAGGGAAGCCACTGGCGCATGGCCGGCCTGGTCCGCGGGCTCGCCGTTGCCGGCGGGCTCGTCGCGGCCTGGCAGTCCTTCGTCATGCTGTCCGGCTTGCCG
The DNA here is from genome assembly GCA_963799285.1 of uncultured Alphaproteobacteria bacterium. GTDB lineage: Bacteria > Pseudomonadota > Alphaproteobacteria > Rhizobiales > CAWCWK01 > CAWCWK01. The sequence goes on along the minus strand of CAWCWK010000004.1, from coordinate 1,044,227 downwards.
AACTTCATGCTGCCGACGCCGATCGCCGTCCTCCAGGTCTTTATGGCGCAGGGTCACACCCTTCTCCCTCATGCCGGGGTGACGGCGCTGGAGACGGTGCTGGGGCTCGTCTTCGGGTTGCTGGCGGGGGTTCTGACAGCGACCGCGATGGCGTTTGCCCTCCCCCTCCGCCGCATCCTGCTGCCTGTTCTCGTCGTCACGCAGGCGCTACCCGTTTTCGCGATCGCACCGCTCCTCGTTCTCTGGTTCGGCTTCGGGCTGACGTCGAAGGTCGTGATGGCGTCCCTGATCGTCTATTTCCCCGTCGCGTCCACCTTCTACGACGCGCTCGTGCGGACCGATCCGACCCTCGTCGATCTCCTCCGGCTATCTCGTGCCACGCGGATCCAGACGCTTTGGCTGGTCCGCATTCCCGCCGCACTGCCCGCGTTGGGCTCCGGCCTTCGCGTATCCGCGACCCTCGCCCCGATCGGCGCCATCGTCGGCGAATGGGTGGGCGCGGCGGCCGGTCTCGGCTTCGTGATGATTCAGGCGCAGGCCCGGGTTCAGACGGACGTCGTCTTCGCCGCCCTCATCCTCCTCATGGCGCTCGCCCTCCTTCTTCGCGCAGCGGCCGACCGGCTCGCCATCCGGATCGCCCCCTGGGCCATCGACACCCAACAACCCCTCGGAGACAGATCATGATCAGACAGACGCTGCTCGCATCCCTCACGGCCCTCGCCACGGTCGCCGCATCGCAGGCGCAGGACCGAACCGAACTCACCGTTCTGCTCGACTGGTTCGTCAATCCCGACCATGCGCCCCTCATCGTCGCCGAGCAGAAGGGCTGGTTTGCGGATGCCGGGCTCGACGTCACGTTGATCCCCCCGTCCGACCCCTCCGCCCCGCCCCGTCTCGTCGCGGCCGGTCAGGGTGACATCGCCGTTTCGTACCAGCCCAACCTCTACCTTCAGGCGGCCGAGGGCCTGCCGCTGACCTGGGTCGGCACGCTTGTCGAGACGCCGCTCAACAGCCTCGTCGTCCTCGAAGACGGCGACATCGATTCGATCGCCGACCTGAAGGGCAAGACGGTCGGCTTCTCCGTCGGAGGATTCGAGGACGTTCTGTTGTCGCGGATGCTCGCCGAAGCGGACCTTTCACTGGACGACGTTGCACTCGTCAACGTCAACTTCAGCCTTTCGCCGTCCCTCATCACCGGCCGGGTCGACGCGGTGATCGGGGCGTTTCGGAACTTCGAGCTCAACCAGCTCGACATCGAAGAGCGGCCCGGTCTCGCCTTCTACCCTGAAGAGCACGGCGTTCCGACCTATGACGAACTGATCTACATCACCCACACCGACCGGGCGGACGACGAAGCGGTTGCGACCTTTCTTGATGTGGCGGAGCGGGGCGCGATCTGGATGACGAACCATCCCGACGAAGCGCTCGATCTTTTCCTCGAGGCCCATCCCGACCTCGACAACGCCCTCAATCGCCGAGCCTTCGCCGACACGCTGCCTCGGTTTGCCAAGCGGGTCCGCGCGCTCGACGAGGACCGCTACGCGAGGTTCGCGGCATTCGTCGAGGAGTCGGGGCTCGTCAAGGGCACGCTGCCGCCGCTGGAGAGCTACGTGTCCGGGCTCGATTGACCTGGCTACGGCGCCGGTTCAAAACGGCGCCGTGTCCCACAGCGCGCTCGCCGGCGGGCCACTGATCACCCGAGTCGCTTTTGACCCTTTATCTGCCGATCGCCGAACTGCCGATCAATGTCTTCCTGATCTTCGGGATGGGGCTCGCGGTCGGGATCATTTCGGGCATGTTTGGCGTCGGCGGCGGCTTTCTGATGACGCCGCTCCTCATATTCTCGGGCATTGCCCCCGCGATCGCCGTCGCGACGATGACCGCACAGGTCACCGCCGCGTCCTTCTCCGGCGCTCTCACCTATTACAGGCGAGGTGCGCTCGATGTGAGGCTGGGGCTCGTTCTGACTGCGGGAGGGTTGATGGGCGCCGCCCTCGGCGTGGCCGCCTTCGACCTATTGCAACGTCTGGGCCAGCTCGATGTGGTGATCGCTCTCGCCTACGTCTTCTTCCTCGGCACGGTCGGCAGCCTCATGTTCTGGGAGAGCATCAGCGCCCTCCTTCGCGCGCGAAAGGGCCACCGGCCCAATACGCGAAAGCCCGGCCAGCACAGCTGGGTGCACGGTCTGCCCTTCAAGATGCGGTTTCCCCGCTCGCGCATTTACCTGTCGATCTTTCCCGTCCTCGGCCTCGGCGGCGGCATCGGGTTCCTCGGCGCGGTGCTCGGCATTGGCGGCGGATTCATGCTGGTGCCCGCGCTGATCTATCTCCTGCGCGTTCCGGCGAATGTCGTCGTCGGCACATCGCTGATGCAGATCGTGCTCGTGATGGCGGGCGCGGCCTTCATGCACGCCGTCACGAATGGCGGCGTCGACGTGGTCCTCGCACTCGTCCTCATGGTCGGCGGTACCATCGGCGCCCAATTGGGCGCGACGCTCGGCGCCCAGCTCAAGGCCGAGCATCTGCGCGTGCTTCTCGCCCTCCTCGTCCTCGGAGTCGGCCTGCGCTTCGCGGTCGACCTCATCGCCACGCCGGATGCGCCCTACTCCATCGAGTTGGATCGTCGCTCATGACCCGCTGGCTTCTTGGCGCGCTCGTCCTTCTCGGTTTCGGCACCGCTTTGCCGGCGCCCGCCATGGCCGAGACGCTCATCGTCACGCTCTCCCGCCCGACGATCGCGGTCCGGTCCAACTTCACGGGCTCCCAGATCGTCGTCTTCGGCGGCATCGAGCGCGACGGTATGAGCGTCGCGCGGCGCGGCTACGACATCGTCGCGGTCGTGCGCGGTCCGGCGCTCGACACCACGGTTCGCCGCAAGGACCGGGTGATGGGCCTCTGGATCAACCGCGGCTCCGAGCGACACGAGGCGTTGCCGGGCTACTACGCGGTCCTGTCCAACCGGCCCCTCGAGGACATCGCCAGCGACAGACTGCGACGATCCCTCATCATCGGCGCGGAAACCCTCGTCAATCCGACCGCGTCGAGCGAAGGGGAGCCGGTTCCGCCGACGCGCTTCGGCCGCGCCCTTCTCGAGCAGCGCGAAGCCGACCAACTTTATGTCGAGATCGAGAAGGGCGTGAGCTTCCTCGGCCGCGCCATGTTCCGGGGCACCGCGATCCTGCCGGCCAGCGTCCCGATCGGGACCTATACGGTCGACGTCCATCTCTTCTCGGGCGGGGCGTTGCTGACGAGCGAGACGGCGGAGTTCCAGCTTCGCAAGGAAGGCTTCGAGCAAATCGTGACCTCGGTTTCTCGCGAACAGCCCGCTCTCTACGGTCTCGGCACCATCGCCCTCGCCTTCTTCACCGGCTGGCTCGGCAGCGTGATCTTCAGACGGGACTGACCATGCCGACGCCTTCCATCCGTGACGACGACATACCGGGCCCCGCATTCGCGCTCGGCGCAGCCGGCCTTCTGCCTTTCGTTTTCGGTGCGCTGGCCATCATTCTCGCCGCCGCGCTCGACAACGCGCTGTTGCCGGATGCGACCTATTTCGCGCGCGTGTTGATGGCCTATGGCGCCGTCATCCTCTCGTTCCTGGGCGGGGTGCGCTGGGGTGCGGCCATCGTCGCCGAACGCGACGGACACGAATCGGACAGCGTGGAGGATTCGAACGCTTTGACGGCAGAACTCGTCGTCGCGGTCCTGCCGTCGCTCATTGCATGGGGATCGCTCCTCATGCCGCCTCCGCTCGGCCTGGCGCTTCTGGCCATCAGCTTCGTCGTCATGGGCATCATCGACCAGATCGCCGCCGGTGCCGGGCGTCTGCCGCGTTGGTATGGCCGGCTTCGGATCTGGCTGTCCATCGGAGCGACGACCAGCATCATGACGGGGCTCGTCGCCTACGTCTTCGCCTGAAGGCGAACGTCGGTCTGGCAGCTCCCCCAGAGCGCCGACCGACCTTTCTCTCGTGATCCTCGAGCATCGATTGGGTCAGCACCATCGCTTGCCTGTCTGCCGAGCCTTCACCAAAGCCATCGCTTCAGACGCTACAACGGAAAACGCCCCCGGCCGGCAGGCCGAGGGCGTGTCTTGCGTTCCGAAATGGCAGAGGAGATTACTCCTCTTCGCCCTTCGCATCGTTGGTTGGGGCCGCCTTCGCAGCCGGAGCAGCATCGGTCGTGTCCTGCGCCTGCAGGGCCGCGCCGAGGATGTCGCCGAGCGAAGCACCGGAGTCGGTGGAGCCGAACTGCGCGATCGCCTCCTGCTCCTCGGCCCGCTCCAGCGCCTTGATCGACACGGAGACGCGGCGCGACTTCTTGTCGAACTGCGTGACGCGGGCATCGACCCGGTCACCCTTGGCGAAGCGCTCGGGCCGCTGGTCGGCACGCTCGACCGCAAGGTCGGAGCGGCGGATGAAGGCGGTTAGCTCGGTATCGCCGACCTTCACTTCAAGGCCGCCATCCTTCACCTCGAGGACCTCGCACGTGACGATCTGGTTGCGACGCACGTCGCCGGCCTCGGCGGCCTGCACGAACGGATCACCGCCCAACTGCTTGATGCCGAGCGAGATGCGCTCGCGCTCCGCATCGACTTCGAGAACCTGCGCGCGGACGATGTCACCCTTCGAGTAGTCCTCGATGACCTCTTCGCCTTGCCTGTTCCAGTCGAGATCGGACAGGTGGACCATACCGTCGATCTCACCCTCGAGCCCGATGAAGAGACCGAACTCGGTCTTGTTCTTGACCTCGCCCTCGACCTCGGTGCCGACCGGATGCTGAGCCGCGAACGTCTCCCACGGATTGCCCTCGGCCTGCTTGAGACCGAGCGAGATGCGGCGCTTGACGTTGTCGACCTCGAGGATGACCACTTCGACTTCCTGGGAGGTCGAGACGATCTTCGACGGGTGGACGTTCTTCTTCGTCCAGCTCATCTCGGAGACGTGGATGAGGCCCTCGATACCCGGCTCCAGCTCCACGAAGGCGCCGTAGTCGGTCACGTTGGTCACGCGGCCGGTGAACTTGCCGTCCTCGGGGTACTTGGCGGCGGCACCGTCCCAGGGATCGGACTGCAACTGCTTCATGCCGAGCGAGATGCGCTGCGTATCGGGGTTCACCTTGATGATCTGGACCTTGACGGTCTCGCCGATCGTCAGGACCTCTGACGGATGGCCCACGCGGCGCCATGCGATGTCGGTGACGTGCAGAAGGCCGTCGATGCCGCCCAGATCGACGAACGCACCGTAATCGGTGATGTTCTTGACGACGCCGTCGATGATCTGCCCCTCGGCGAGGTTCGCCACCAGCTCGGAGCGCTGCTCGGCACGGCTCTCTTCGAGGATGGCACGACGCGAGACCACGATGTTGCCGCGGCGCTTGTCCATCTTGAGGATCTGGAACGGCTCGGGCGAGCCCAGGAGCGGCTCGATATCGCGCACGGGGCGGACGTCGACCTGAGAGCGCGGCAGGAACGCCACGGCGCCGTCGAGGTCGACCGTGTAGCCGCCCTTGACCTGATTGAAGATCTTGCCAGTGACCTTCTCGCCCTTGTCGAAGAACTTCTCCAGCCGGATCCAGGCCTCCTCGCGGCGGGCCTTCTCGCGCGACAGCATGGCCTCGCCGAGCGCGTTCTCGACGCGCTCCAGATAGACCTCGACGATGTCGCCGACTTCCGGCGCCTTCTCGTCTTCGCCGCCGGTGAACTCGCGGATCGGGATGCGGCCCTCGGTCTTGAGGCCCACGTCGATGACCGCTTGGTCCTTCTCGATCGCGACGACCTTGCCCTCGACGACCGAACCTTCGTTGAGGTTGCCGAACTCGAGGCTCTCGTCGAGCATCGCGGCGAAGTCGTCCAGCGCGGCCTGGCTGCTGGTGTTCTCGATAAATGTCATGTGTTGTCTTGTCCTTGGCGTCGGCGGCTTTCGTGAGATTGCCCGTGCGCTGCATCGCGGACCGCCGCCGCTCTCGTCGCCGAGGGCAGGCCGACACCATCTCTGGCGGTCGCGAACGGATCACCGAACGGGGCTCCAACGCCGCTTCCGCATCGGAAACAACAAAAGCAGCTTGAGCGAAACGCCCGCCGAACGCCTGTCAGCGCTCGCGCGTCACGATCCCCAAAGCCGCCTGGAACGCCGCCTCTATACTCAAATCGGTCGTATCTAGCAAGACCGCGTCGTCCGCCTTCCGCAGGGGAGCCGAAGCCCGCGCCTCGTCACGCGCATCACGCCTGCGGATGTCGTCCAGCACCTCAAGATCCGTCACGTCGTGGCCCTTGCTGCGCATCTCGGAAGCGCGTCGGGCGGCGCGTATCTCGGGCGAGGCCGTGACGAAAAGCTTGGCGTCGGCCTGCGGGCAGACCACGGTGGCGATGTCGCGCCCGTCGAGCACCGCACCCGGCGCAACGGCGGCGAAGCGGCGCTGCCAGCCGAGGAGCGCTTCTCGCACGCCAGGGTGGGCCGAGACGATCGATGCCGCCTCGCCGACTCCCGGATCGCGCAATGCGGGATCGTCGAGCTGCGCGGCGTCGAGACCGCCCGCGATGCGTGAGGCCGCCGCGCCGTCGTCGGGGGAGATGCCGTCCTTGAGGCAGGCCAGTGCGACCGCGCGGTAGATCGACCCGGTGTCGAGGTAGCGCAGCCCGAGTTCCGCTGCGATCCGGCGCGCAAGGGTTCCCTTGCCCGATGCCGCAGGCCCGTCGATCGCGACGATCACGATGCGACCTCGATCGCGCCGCCGAGCCCGTTCATCAGCCCCACGAACTCCGGAAAGCTCGTCGCGATCGGCGCGGCGTCATCGATGGACACCGGCGCGTCGGAGACGAGGCCGAGGGTGAGGAAGGCCATCGCGATGCGATGGTCGAGATGTGTGACGACTGTGCCTCCGCCCGGTGTGCCGCCGGACGCGACGGTGAGAGATGCTTCGCCTTCCTCGCAATCTATTCCGTTGGCGCGCAGGCCGGCGACCACTGCGGAGAGACGGTCGCTTTCCTTGACGCGCAACTCCTCCAGACCCGTCATTCTCGTCACGCCGGCAGCACGAGCGGCGGCGATGGCGAGGACGGGGTATTCGTCTATCATCGAGGGCGCGCGCTCGGCCGGCACGTCGATGCCCCGCAACGCGCTCGCGCGGACCCGTATGTCTCCGACCTCCTCACCCCCGGTCTCCCGCCGGTTCTCGACCGTGATCTCACCGCCCATTTCGATGAGGGTCGTCATCAGACCCGTGCGCGTCTCGTTCAGCATCACGCCTTCGAGGGTCACGTCGGATCCGGGCGTTATGAGCGCGGCCACCATCGGGAAGCCGGCGGACGACGGGTCGGCCGGAACATCGATCTGCTGCGGCTTCAGCGTCGGCTGGCCGTGGAGGCGTATGATACGTCCTCCCTCCCCGTCCGCCTCGATCTCGAGCGTCGCGCCGAAGCCGCGCAGCATCCGTTCGGTATGGTCGCGCACGGGAATGGGCTCGCGCACGGTCGTGACGCCGGGCGCATTGAGGCCGGCGAGGAGGACGGCAGACTTGACCTGCGCCGAGGGCATGGGAAGCGTGTAGTCGATCGGCGCGGCCGTCGCGGCGCCTCGGATGGTAAGGGGTAGCCGGCCTCCGGTGCGGGATATGGCCTCGGCGCCCATCAATCGCAGCGGGTCGAGCACACGTCCCATGGGTCGGCCCGAAAGCGACGCGTCGCCGACGAAGGTCGCCGCGATCGGATGACCCGCCACCAGACCCATACAGAGCCGCACACCGGTGCCGGCATTGCCGTAGTCGATCACGCCCGCCGGTTCCTGCAAGGAACCGAGGCCGACGCCGTGGACGTGCCAGACGCCGTCATCATCACGCGTGATCGTCGCGCCCATCGCACGCATTGCATCCGCCGTGGCGAGCACGTCCTCGCCCTCGAGAAGGCCGCGTACCGTCGTCTCGCCCACCGCCAGGGCCCCGAAGAGAAGCGAGCGGTGGGAGATCGACTTGTCGCCCGGGAGGCGTACACGGCCGCGTAGCGGGCCGGAGCGGCGGGAAATGGCGGTTCGGGGGGCAGCGTGGACGCTCATGATGTCACGTATGGCGAGAGGAGACCGGGCGCGGGCGCCATAGCACGGCTCTGCTACGCCATACCACCACGCCATCTCGGATCGCCGTCCTCGGACGACGCCCCGCGGGGCGCTGGGGTCCGCTTATATCGACACGCTGCTTTACACCGCCGCACTCGCCCCGTAAGGGGTCGCGACCTTCAAGACTTCGATGGACGAACGAGCATGGCAAGACCGGAACTCGGCACCAAGCGCGTGTGCCTGAACTGCAGCACGAAATTCTACGACCTCGGCCGCATGCCGGCGCCATGCCCGAACTGCGGCACGATGTTCGAGATCGTAGAGGCGCCGGCCGCAAAGGAGGTTCCCAAGAAGGTCGTCGAGCCGACCGTAGCGGAGCCGGACGACGAAGAGGACGAGGGTGAGATCGCGGCGGAGGACGCGGATCTCGTGTCTCTGGAAGAGGCCGAGGAAGACGACACCGACGCGGCGGACGACACCACCACCGCGCTCATAGAGGACGATGACGACGACGTGACGGCGCTCGTAGAGACCGTGGACGACGACGACGACGATACCTGACGGCGGTGGAAAGGAGGCCCTCCCGCAAAAGCGAGCGAAGGCTGTTTTTTGGGGTTGCGCACCCGATCGGTGCCGACTAGCTTCCGCCCTCGCCGACGGAGCCCAAACCGCCGGCGACTGAGAGACGAGTGGGGCCATAGCTCAGTTGGGAGAGCGCTTGCATGGCATGCAAGAGGTCAGGGGTTCGACTCCCCTTGGCTCCACCATCTCTCACTTCTTCACGATTTCATTGATCTCCAGCAGGTTCATGCCGGGGTCGTAGACGTAGACGTGCCGCATATGCGGTATCGCGAAGGTCGGAGCGTAGGAAAACGCGATCCCGGCCGCCTTCAACCGCTCCATCACCGCATCGAGATCGTCGACCTGAATGGCGACGTGCCCGCCTATCGACGGATTGTGGTCGAGCCCGTTCAACCTGGCGAATTCCGGCTCCGGGCGGATGAGATGGAGGCCGCTGTTGGCGCCTTCGCTCGCGGTGTCCGTCGGGAAGAGCGTCAGCTTCGCAGGATCGCTTGAAAGATGCCCGACCTGTTCGGGCGGCGGAAACGTCCATGAGCCCTCCGGTAGCCCCAAGACGTTGGCGTAGAACCGGGCCGACGCGCGGACATCGGTTGCCGGCAGGTTCACGTGGTGGATAGACCAGCGGGTCGGCTTGTCGGGCACGGCATCATCCTTTGTTGATCGAGGCTCAGTCCTCCACAGCACCACACTTCACGCAAGACGATTGGGGGACTGGACCGGCGAATCGGCTATGATGGCGGCGTCATGCAGCGCAAAATCATCCATATCGACATGGACGCGTTCTATGCCTCGGTCGAGCAGCGCGACGACCCTGCCTTGCGCGGCAAGCCGGTCGCGGTCGGCGGATCGAAGGCGCGCGGCGTCGTGGCGGCAGCGAGCTACGAGGCACGTACCTTTGGCGTGCGCTCGGCAATGCCGTCCGTCACGGCGAAGCGGAAATGTCCGGACCTGATCTTCGTCAGCCCCCGCTTTGAAGTCTACAAGGCGATCAGCCAGCAGATACGCGCGATCTTCGCGGGCTACACCGATCTCATCGAGCCGCTCTCGCTCGACGAAGCCTATCTCGACGTTTCGCATCACGGTGGCCGGCGGCTCGCGACCGAGATCGCGCGCGAGATCAAGGTCAACATCCGCGAGGCGACCGGGCTCAATGCGTCGGCGGGCGTCTCCTACAACAAGTTCCTCGCCAAGCTCGCGTCCGACTACGACAAGCCGGACGGCCTCTTCGTGATCACGCCCAAGACGGGACCGGCGTTCGTGGAGCGGCTCAAGATCGGCGATTTCCACGGTGTCGGCCCCGCTACGGAGGCGAAGATGCACCGGCTTGGCATTCGTACCGGGGCCGACCTCCGGGCCAAGCCTCGCGAGTTCCTCGACGCCAACTTTCGCTCGTCCGGCTCCTACTATTACGGCATTGCGCGCGGCATCGATGAGCGCCCCGTGCGGGCCAACCGCATTCGCAAGTCGATAGGCGCCGAGCGCACCTTCTCCGAAGACCTGACCGAGATCGATGCGGCTCGCGAGGCCTTGACCCCGATCATCGCGAAGGTCGCGGAGCGCGCCGGCCTCGACGGACGGCCCGGCCGAACCGTTACGCTCAAGGTCAAGTATGCGGATTTCGAGCAGATCACCCGGCGAACGACCTTGCCCCGCCCCGTCACCGACGCACCCGACATAGGCACGGCCATTGACGCGCTTCTCATGCCGCTCTTCCCGTCACGAAAGGGTGTGCGCCTCCTAGGGGCCACGCTATCGGGCTTCGAGGAACGACAGGCCGAAATTGCGCAGGAAAGCGACGCAACGCAACTCGATCTCCTCGACGCGCTCGACGCAGCCTGATCTGCGGCGTCTCGAGCGGCGGCGCTAGGCGGCAGGCTCTAGCGACACGAGGCGACCGCCCTCGCCGTCTTCGAGCACCCATATGCGCCCATCAGGCCCCTGCTCGATCTCGCGAATGCGCCGGCTCCAGCTATAGCGCTCCGCCTCCTCCGCCGGATCGCCGAGAACGACGCGAATGACGGCCTCGCTGCTCAGCCCGCCGAGGATCGCCTGCCCCTGCCAGTCGGGGAACACATCGCCGTCATAGATGACGAAGCCGGCCGGCGAGATGCTGGGAACCCACGAAATGGCAGGCGCGGCGAAGGAGGGATCGGTCTCGTGGTCGGGAATGGGGAGGCCCGAGTAATGTCGGCCGTCCGACACGCGCGGCCAGCCGTAATTGCTGGCCGGCTCGATCCGATTGATCTCGTCGCCGCCGCGCGGGCCCATCTCGTGCGACCAGAGCTGGCCGGACGCATCGAAGTGGATTCCAAGCGGGTTTCGATGGCCGACCGACCAGAACTGCTCGCTGATCCCGCCTCCGTCCGCGAACGGGTTGCCCTCCGGCACACTGCCATCTTCTGTCAGGCGTATGATCTTACCCAGGTTGACGTCCATCTCCTGCGCCGGGTCGAGCTTCTGGCGGTCGCCCGACGTGATGAAGAGGTGGCCATCCGGCGCGAATGCGATGCGGTGGCTGTAGTGGCCGTTGCCGGTCACCTTCGGGGTCTGCTCCCAGATGCGTTCGATCTCGCTCAACGCGCCGTCATCCGCCGTGAGGTCGAGCTTCGCACGGATGACGACCGCGCCGGACAGGGCGACGTCGCTCTCGTCCCGCTCGACATAGGAGAGGTAGACGAGACCGTTCTCAGCGTAGTCAGGATGAAGGACGATGTCACCGAGCCCGCCTTGCCCTTGCGGGATCACGGCCGGCACACCGTCGATCTCCCCGAGCTTGCGCCCATCGGCGGAGACGAGGACGAGATTGCCGACCTTCTCCGATACGAGGAGACGCCCGTCCGGCAGGAATGTCATCGCCCAGGGCTGCGCGAACCCATCATAGGCGGTCAAGCGGAGTTCGGTCCCGGCGCTGCCAGTGACGGAGAACGCCTCCTCGGCGTGAGCGAGCGAGACGGGGGCCGCGATCGCGGCGGTGAGGGCCAAGAGCGAGGCGGAGCGTTTCATCGGGCTATCCTTCACGATGCGGGACTTGTGATGAGAGCTAGGAGGGCTGCGGTCGAGAACAACAGTCGATCGCCTGCTCATGATGTCTCACCCCGCCGCTCTACCTCCTCAACCAGCCTTGCGAGATCCGCCGCCGTATCGACATCGCCCATCTCCTCACGCCGGCTCTCGATGGTCTCGACCTGCGTCGCCCGATCGAAGACCGGCTTCGCACCCTTGTCGCCGTCGAGGCTTCGAAGATGACGCAGGAGATTCGGGCCGAAGACCGTCGGCGGCTGGCGACGCCCCTCGAAGAGCGTCGTCGCCGCCGCGTCCGGCCCGGCCAGCGATCTTCGCCGAACGAGGGCACGGAGGTGCGCCGGCGAGACCAGCGGCATGTCGGCAAGGCAGACGAGGATTGCAAGACCGTCCTCGACCATGCCGGCGCCCACCGCCAGGGACGAGCCCATGCCCCGCTCCGGCGCGGGATTAAGCACGACGCGGAAGCCCTCCGCTTCTGCCATGTGCGCGAGCCTATCGTCAGCGTCTGGCACGACGCAGAGACGCTGCGCAGCCTCGACAGGTCGCAGGCGACGCGCGGTCGCTACAAAAAGCGGAATCCCGCCAAATGGCGCGTGAAGCTTCGGCCCGGCGTCGAACCGGCGCGAGAGACCGGCGGCGAGCAGGAGGATGGCCAGTCCGTCCTCGTTGGTCGCGGTGTCACTCGGCATGTCCGTCATTCCTTCTCCGCTGCCCCATCAGGAGAGTCGATCGCCTTCGCACACCATAGGACCTTACAAGCATCTGGCCCTCGGCACCGCTGCGTCCTACGCTTGTACGAAAGGGAGGATTCGCGTCCATGCAGGTCTTAATCATCGGAGCTGCCGGAATGATCGGCGCCAAGCTCGCGCGTCGCTTGGCCAGAGACGGCACGGTCGCCGGCAAGACGATCGAGAGTATGACGCTGGTCGATGTCGTCACCCCTACCGCGCCGACGCCGGGCTCAATCGACATTCGCACGGATGCCGTCGACCTGACCGACGATGGCGCGGCGGAGACGCTGATTGCCGGCCGGCCCGACATCATCTTCCACCTCGCCGCGATCGTCTCGGGCGAGGCCGAGGCCGATTTCGATAAGGGCTATCGCATCAACCTCGACGGCACCCGCGACCTCTTCGACGCCATCAGAATGGCGCATGATGCGGACGGCTACTGCCCGCGGGTGGTCTTCGCCTCGTCGATCGCCGTTTTCGGAGCGCCCTTTCCCGAGACGATACCCGACGCCTTCAACCTCACGCCCCTCACGTCCTACGGCACGCAAAAGGCGATCTCGGAGTTGCTGCTGGCCGACTATACACGGCGCGGCTTCATGGACGGTATCGGCATCCGCCTCCCCACCATCACCATCCGTCCCGGCAAGCCGAATCTCGCGGCATCGAGCTTCTTCTCCAACATCCTGCGCGAGCCGATCAACGGGCAGGAGGCCGTGCTACCGGTGCCGAGAAGCGTTCGCCACTGGTTCGCGAGCCCGCGCAGCGCCGTCGGGTTTTTTGTTCATGCCGCCGGGCTGGATGGCGATGCCATCGGCCCGCATCGCAATCTCGACATGCCAGGTCTCTCGGCTACGGTCGGTGAGGAGATCGAAGCGCTCGAACGCGTGATGGGGCCGCAGGCGACCGCGCTCATTCGACATGAGCCGGACGAGACCATCATGAATATCGTGAAGAACTGGGCGCCGGGCTTCGTCGCGACCCGCGCCCACGACCTCGGCTTCACCGCCGAGACCACGTTCGACGAGATCATCCGGGTCTATCTCGAAGACGAGATGGGTCACACGGCAGGACAGGCCTGATGCTGCTCGGTTGTATCGGGGACGACTTCACGGGTTCGTCCGACCTTGCCAACACCCTTGCCAACCGGGCGGAGCACGGCCTGCGGACGGTTCAATATTCGGGCGTACCGTCCGAACCCGCGGCACCCGACGTCGAGGCCGGGATCGTCGCGCTAAAATCGCGTACTATCCCCGTCGCGGAGGCCGTTTCGCAATCGCTTGCCGCCCTCGAGTGGCTGCGGGCGCAGGGCTGCCAGCAGATCTTCTTCAAGTACTGCTCCACGTTCGACTCGACCCCCGAGGGCAATATCGGACCCGTCATCGATGCGCTGATGGAAGCGCTGGGCACCGACCGGACGATCGTCTGCCCGGCCTTTCCAGCTACCGGACGAAGCATCTTTCAGGGCCATCTCTTCGTCGGGGACCGGCTCCTCAGCGAAAGCGGAATGGAGAATCATCCGCTGACCCCGATGACGGACCCGGACATTCGCCGCTGGCTTGCGCCGCAGACGAAGTCCGGGGTCGGACATGTGTCCGCGCAGACGGTCGTCGCGGGGGCGGACGCGCTCAGGGCCGGCATCGAAGGCGAGGCGGCCGCAAACCGGCCAGTCGTCGTCGTCGATGCGATCCGGGATGCCGACCTTCTTATCATCGGAGAGGCGGTGCGTGGCATGCCGCTCATCACCGGCGGCTCCGGCATCGCGCTCGGACTGCCGTCCAATTTCCACGATGAGGCAAAGACCTCGTTCACGTCCGAAGACTGGACGGGCGATGACGGCCCGGCCGTTCTCCTATCCGGCTCCTGCTCGAGAATGACGCGGGCGCAGGTCGGCGCGCACAAGGCCTCGGGCGCGGCGCGCGAGATCGACCCCGATGCCATCATGGCCGGCACGCTCGCTATCGATACGCTGGCCGACTGGGCGTTGGCCCAAACGGGGCCCGCGCTTCTCTATTCGTCGGCCGAGCCCGAAATCGTTCGCGCGGCGCAGGCGAAGTACGGCAGCGGCCTTGCCGGTGTGATCGAGGAGACGTTTGCCGCCCTCGCGAGAGCGCTCGTCGCCAAGGGCGTGCGCCGGCTCGTGGTGGCGGGCGGCGAGACATCAGGCGCGGTTGTCGAGGGCCTGGCCCTGACCACGCTCGAGATCGGCCCCGAGATCGCGCCCGGCGTGCCAGCGCTGAAGGCGACCGGGCAACCGCTGTGGCTCACGTTGAAGTCGGGCAATTTTGGCACGGAGACGTTCTTCGCCGACGCCGTGCGGGTGCTCGGTGGCGACGCGTGAGTTCGGAGACCAAGCTGCGCGACGAGATGTGCGAGCTTTCGCGCTCGCTCTTCGAGCGCGGTCTAACTCACGGCGCGACCGGCAACGTCTCGGCCCGTACCGAGGACGGCGGCTTGCTCGTGTCTCCTACCGGCGCATCGTTTGGTCGGCTCGATCCGGCCCGGCTGAGCAGGTTCGATGCGCAGGGGCGCCTCATCGGCGGCGACGAGCCGACCAAGGAGATGCCGCTCCATCAAGCGTTCTACGAAACACGTCGGTCGGCGGGGGCTGTCGTGCACCTTCATTCGACCCATTCGGTCGCTTGGTCGACCCTGCCCGATGTCGATCCCGACGACCTACTGCCCCCGCTGACGGCCTACGCCGTCATGCGCCTCGGCAAAGTGACTCTGCTGCCTTTCTTCGTGCCGGGCGATGCCGCTATGGGCGACGCGATCCGGGGCCTTGCAGGCCGCCGCAGTGCCGTCGTTCTCGCCCATCACGGACCCGTGGTGGCAGGTCGGGATATTGAGGCGGCGGTCGCCGCCATCGAGGAATTGGAAGAGACGTCGAAGCTCGCGCTCCTCACTCACGGCCTGTCGCCGCGGGTCCTCTCCCCCGACCAGATCCAGCGGGTCGTCACGAAGTTCGATGTCGACTGGGATTAGCCGCGCTCGGCGATGGCCTGCCCGGCGGCATAGCCGCTCGCCCAGGCCCATTGGAAATTGTAGCCGCCGAGCCAACCTGTGACGTCGACCGCCTCGCCAATTGCATAAAGACCGGGGACGCGCACGGCTTCCATCGTTCGCGAGGAGAGTTCGGCCGTCGAAATGCCGCCGACCGTTACCTCGGCTTTCGCGAATCCCTCGGTCCCGTTCGGGTGGAAGGTCCAATCGTGCAGGGAGGCCTCGCTCGCACGCAGTGCTGCGTCCTTGATGGAGCCGAGCGGGCCGGCGAGGCCTAGCCGGTGAACGAGCGCTTCGGCGAGCCGAACGGGCAGATGGGCGGCAAGCGCCTGCGCCATCGTCGCGTTAGGACGCTCGGCCTTGGCGCCGAGGAGGTGGTTCGCCGGCAGATCGGGCAGAAAATCGACGCCGATCGGCTCGCCATGGCGCCAATAGCTCGACACCTGAAGGATGGCCGGACCGGACAGACCCTTGTGCGTGAGCAGCATCGCCTCGCGGAACGCGGTCCGGCCCACCCGTACGACGGCCTCCGACGCGACGCCCGAGAGTTCGCGAAAGAGCGCCTCGCTGCCCGGCAGGGTGAACGGAACGAGCGCCGGGCGGGGCTCCACGATCTTGCAGCCGAACTGCCGCGCCAGATCGTAGGCGAAGCCCGTGGCACCCATCTTCGGGATGGACGGCCCGCCGGTGGCGATGACGAGAGCTGGGGCGCGATAGGTCTTGCCGCCGGCTTGGACGATGAACATCGCGTCGGAGTGGTCCACCGCGTCGATGGGAGACTGCAGCTCCACCTCGACGCCGCCGGCCTCGCACTCGTCGAGCAGCATTTTCACGATCGCCTTGGCCGAACCGTCGCAGAAGAGTTGGCCGAGGGTTTTGTGGTGCCAGGCGATGTGGTGGCGTTCGACGAGATCGACGAAGTCCTGCGCCGTGTAGCGCGTCAGGGCGGACTTGGCGAAATGCGGGTTTCGACTGACGAAGCGGGAGGCATCGGTGCCGGTATTGGTGAAATTGCACCGCCCCCCACCGGAGATGAGAATCTTCTTGCCCGGCCGGTCCGCATGGTCGAGGACGACCACCCGGCGCCCCATCTGCCCGGCGGTGAACGCGCAGAAGAGCCCTGCCCCGCCCGCCCCGAGGACGATGGCGTCGAACTCAGACGGTCGCTTCACGCTCTGCTCCTTCGAGGCGCCAGGGCGGCGCCCGTTCCGTGATGAGCATCGCGATGAGGCTCGCCGCGCCCAATAGCGCGAACCCTCCGACCAGCGGCGTGACGCCGCCCGAATAGAGCCGGCCCACAAGAGCGCCCAGCGGAATCGAGATCAGCGTCGTGACGGCGCCGACGATCGCGGCGCCAAGACCGGCGATCCGCCCGAGCGGCCCCATCGCCAGCGCGTTGAGATTACCGAAGAGAAGGCCGATACATCCGAACGAGACGAGCTGCCAGCCGACGAAGAGCGCGAAGTTCGGCACGCCGTCCGCCGCCACTACGAGTGGCATGAAGACGACTGAGGCGCCCGTCAGGACCATCAGTGCATAGCCCGTCAGCACGCGCATGCCGAGGCGCATGACGAGCCGCGCGTTCAGGATCGACGCCGCGCCGATCGCCAGCGCGACGAGGCCGAAATAAAACGGGAAGAGCGTGCCGACCCCGTAGGTCGCCTGGTATATCTGCTGCACCGAACTGAGATAGCCGAGAAAGGCTCCGAAGACGAAACCGGCAGCGATCGTGTAGCCCACCGTGACCCGTTCGCCGAGGACCTGGCGGAAGCCGCCTATAAGCATACGCACGGTCACGGGTTGGCGTGCCTCTACGGGGAAGGTCTCCGGCTGGCGCAGAGCGAACCAGACGGACCCCGTCGCGGCCAGTATCAACAGCACCGCGAAAGTCGCCCGCCAGCCCCAGACCGCGACGACGCCTTGGCCGATGGCCGGTGCGATGGCCGGAACGAGGATGAACACGACCATGACGATCGACATGATCCGCGCCATCGCGCGTCCCTCATATCCGTCACGGACGATGGCGACGGTGACGATGCGCGGCGCCGCCGCGCCGAGCCCCTGCAGCACGCGGCCCACCAGCATCAGCCAGAAACCTTCGGCGACGATTGAGCAGAGGCATCCGACGATGAAGACGACATAGCCCCCATAGATGACCGGCTTTCGCCCGAACCGGTCGGATAGCGGCCCGGCGATCAGCTGTCCGACACCAAAACCGACGAAGAGGGACGTGACGATGAACTGCGCGTCGTTCGCGCCCGCCAGGCCAAGATCCCGACCGATCTGGCCGAGCGCCGGCAGCATGATGTCGGTGGAGAGCGCGACGATAGAGACCATCGTCGCCATCAGGCCGACGAACTCGGGCAGGCCGAGCGGCTTTGGAGGCGGGGTTGGGGGAGCGGGCATGCTCTCCGGTAGGGGCAAAGGCGGGGTCGGCGCAAGAGGCCGAAAGCCGCGCACGATAGCGGACGGTCTCCGGAAGGGACGCCGGGAGGCCAGCCCGCACATTTCCCGACCCGATCTAGTGGCGCCCGGCGCGCCGCTTCCTATGTAACAGCGAGCCATTCCAGCGATAGGTCAATCCGATGCTCGACACCAAGCGCCTCCTCGACCAGTTCCTCGGCGCCGGCAGCGGCGGCGGGGGCCTCGCACCGCGCAGCGGAAGGGAAAACGATCTGGCCGGGCTCCTGCAAGGCGCGCTCGGTGGGCGCGGGCTCGAGGGCATGTTGCGCGGCGGTCTCGGCGGAGCGCTCGGTGGCGGGAGTGGCGGCCTCGGTAGCGCGCTGGGCGGCGGGCTCGGGAAGGGCGCCATGGCGGCCGGGCTCGCAGGTCTGTTGCTGAAGGGCGGGCGCCGGCCGAAGAAGATGGTCGGATCGGCCGTCAAGATGGGGGGTCTCGCGCTGGTGGCTGGTCTGGCCTACCGCGCCTATCAGGACTACCAGCAATCACAGGCTGGGGCTCCGAGAGCGGCCGCCTCGGCGGCGACGTCGATCGCGCCGCCCTCCGACCCCGCCTTCCTGCCACAAAGCGCGGCGGCCGAGCAGGACCGCGCCCGCATTATCCTGCGCGCCATGATCGCGGCGGCGAAGGCGGATGGTCATGTCGATGCGGAGGAGCAGACCAAGCTCTTCGACGTAGTCGACGTGCTCGATCTCGATAACGACGACAAGGCGTTCATGATGGATGAGCTACGTGCGCCGCTCGACGTGGGGGCGGTCGTACGCGACGTGGAGGGGGTCGAAGCGGCGTCCGAGGTCTACCTCGCGTCGCGCATCGTCATCGCCGAGCCGGATGCCGCCGAGGCGGCCTACCTGCGCGATCTCGCCGCTCGCCTGTCGCTACCGCCAGCCTTGGTTGCGCAGCTTGATGCGCAGGTGGACGCCATGGACGCCTAGCTGAGCCGGCCGAGAAGCCCGTCGCGAAGCCCACGCGCGATGTGGCGCGTTCGCGCCCATCGCCGGTCGCCGAAGAGCGGGTAGAAGGCCGTATAAGCGAGGCCGCGCGAGAGAAAATAGAGCCGCCAGGCCTTTGGCAGCGAGGATCGCCGCGCAAGCGCCAAGGCGTTGCGCACCCAGTAGTAGTTGCGCACCGGCCCATGCTTCGGGGCGGTTATCGGACCGATCCGGACCCGTCCCTCCCCGATCCTGTGGTCGATCACGATCTCGGCCACCTGGTAGCTCGCATAACCGAGCGCCTGGGCGCGAAGGCCCCATTCGACGTCTACGAGATCGATGAAAAGCGGCGCCTCCATTCCGCCAACGGCGTCCCACGCATTCAACGCGATGAGCGATCCGGATGCGATGACGAAATCGGCCGGGGCGACGTTGAACCCGGCGATGGGTTCGAAGGCACCCCGTCCGATTCGCCAGCCGTGGGCCTGCCAAGCGCCGGAATAGCGCTCGCTGGTGGCGTCGAAGTAAACGGGACCGACGGCCCCGACTTTCGCGCGTAGCCCCTCGAGGGCGCATGCCGCCCTGCAGAGCGCGTCGACGGCGCCCAGGGGCAGGACCGTATCCTGATCAAGAAGGAGGACGGCCGTCGCACCCTGCTCGCGCGCGGCGCCGACGCCGAGATTCTGCGCGGCGGCCAACCCGACATTTCCCTTCAGCGGGATAACGTCGACGACCGCGTCACGTCCGGCGAAGGTACGCGAGGCCAGCGCAGTCACGGCTGCAGCCTGCGCCGATCCATTCTCGACGAGGACGAGCCCGATCTCCTGCGCCGCAAGCCCGACCAGTACGTTCTCGAGCCTAGCGATATCCGGCTCGAAGGTGACGAGAATGGCGACTGTCGTCGCGTGGGCGAATGGCGACGCAGGGCCTGTCTCACGCTCGTCCGGCACGGCGTCGGTCGACCTCACGGGCAGGCGTCCTTGTAGGGAAACGGTAGAAGCGACCTCTCTAGTCCGACATGCCCCTCGGCACAAAGGCCTCGTCGATTGCCCTGCGCCTCAGGTGGCCGAGGCGATCAACGAGGCGTTTCCGCCGGCCGCCGTCGTATCGGTGCAGACATGGCGTTCGAGGATGCAAGACGGCGCGATATCCCGGTCCACGAGAAGGGGAAGGAGAGGTCCCGGACGCGCTGCCAGCGCTATGCGATAGGCGCGCGCCGTTTCCGTATCGCCCCAGAAGGCAACGGCGGCGATGCCGGTCAGAGCCTTCAACGTCTCCGGCTCGACAACGCCCGCGAGCCCGTTCGCGGTCGCGCCCTCGTCAGCGACGAGAACAACCGGACAGCCTGCCGCCATCGCCTGACGGGCCTGCGTCTGCGCATCACCCTTCGATGGCCCCAAGCATAGGATGACGCCTCTGGGATGGGTCGACAGCACGTTCAGTTCCCCGGTCGGCCCGGGTAGGACGGTGCTGTCCAGGATCGCGTCGCGCGCCTCGGGCAGCGCGTCGATCATGGCCTGAAGCTTTTCCGGCGCGATCGTGCCACCCTTGGGGGGTTGGCCGGGGGCGTAGTCCTTCCTCGTGAACCGGGCGACGTAGTGCGGGCCGCCGGCCTTCGGCCCCGTGCCCGAGAGGCCCTCACCGCCGAAGGGCTGGCTCCCGACGATCGCGCCGATCTGGTTCCGGTTCACATAGGCGTTGCCGACCCGAATTCGCTGCGCGATCCGCTCGGCGCGTGCCGTGATCCGGGTATGAAGCCCGAAGGTGAGGCCGTAGCCCCGGGCGTTGATGGCATCGACGACGCGGTCTATCCCGCCCGCCGGGAAGGTCGCGATATGAAGGATCGGTCCGAAGACCTCCTCCCCCATATCTTCGATGCCCTCCACCCGGACGACCGAAGGACCGAAGCCGTAACCCTGCCCGGCATCGGAGAGCCGTTTCAGCAACCGTCCCTCCCCGGCGGCTTCGTTCACATAGGCGTGGAAGGCCTCATGCGCCTTCCTGTCGATGACTGGTCCGACATCCGTCGACAGCGCCCACGGGTCGCCCTGCCGCAGCATGTCCATGGCACCGTAGAGCATCGTCGCGAGCGGTTCGAAGACATCCTCTTGAACGTAGAGAATCCGAAGGGCCGAGCAGCGCTGCCCGGCGGACTGGAAGGCCGAGGCCACAATGTCGCGCACGGCCTGCTCGGGCAGCGCCGTCGAATCGACGATCATCGCGTTGAGGCCACCCGTCTCTGCGATGAGAGGAGCCGCCGGCGACGCGGAGGCCGCCATCGCGCGGTTGATGGCCTGCGCGGTCTGGGTGGATCCCGTAAAGCAGACGCCGTCGAGCCGAGCATCGCTCGTCAGCGCCGCGCCCACGATCTCGCCGGCGCCCGGCAGAAGCTGCAAGGCGGAGCGGGGCACGCCCGCTTCGTGCAGCAGGCCGACAGCGAATGCCGCGACGAGTGGGGTCTCTTCGGCCGGTTTGGCCAATACGGCATTGCCCGCAGCGAGGCCCGCCGCGATCTGTCCTGTGAAGATGGCGAGAGGGAAGTTCCAGGGGCTGATGGAGACGAAGCGCCCGCACGGGGTGATAGGCGCGAGGCGTTCCGCCTCGTCCGCATAGAAGCGCAAAAAATCGACGGCCTCGCGCAGTTCCGCGATGGCGTCGGCAACCGTCTTGCCCGCTTCCCGTGTCAGAAGGGCGAACATCTCGCCGGATCGGGCTTCATAAAGGTCCGCGGTTGCTCGCAGAACCCCGGCACGCTCGCGCTCCGGTGCGTTCCAGACCGATGCTGCATCGAAGGCGAGATCGACATGTTCCACGGTCGCGTTCTGCACCTCGCCGACGATGTCGGACGGATCGGACGGGTCGGTCACCGCAAGGGCTTCGCCGCCGATGGCTTCGATGGCGAGGAGTGGTCCGGCCTGCCAGCGCATATTGCGAAAGGGCGTTCTCGCGGTCTCGATGGCGGCGATGTCGTTCGGGTCGCTGAGATCGAAGCCGCGCGAGTTCCGGCGCGGCGTGAAGAGCTCGGCCGGAGCGGCGATGCCGCGCGCCGGCGCCAAGGCGCTCTCAAACGGATCGGCCACCACCGCTTCGGCCGGGACGGACTCATCGACGACCTGATTGACGAAGGACGAGTTCGCGCCGTTCTCCAGCAACCGACGGACGAGATAGGCCAGAAGCTCCCGATGCCGGCCAACGGGTGCGTAGATGCGGCAGCGGGTGCCGTACTCCTTTGCGACATTGGCATGCAAGGCCTCGCCCATCCCGTGCAGGCGTTGGAACTCGAACGCGTCGGTTCGCCCGCCCGCGATGTCGAGGATCGCGGCTACGGTGTGCGCGTTGTGCGTGGCGAACTGAGGATAGATGCGGTCCGTCATACCGAGCAGTTGCGCGGCGCACGCGATGTAGGACACATCCGTTGCGGCCTTGCGGGTGAAGACGGGAAAGCCCGGCAAGCCCTCCACTTGCGCGCGCTTGATCTCCGCGTCCCAATAGGCGCCCTTCACCAGCCGCACCATGATGCGCCGGTCGAGGGTCTCCGCCAGCGCATGCAGCCAGTCGATAACGAAGGCCGCGCGCTTGCCATAGCCCTGTACGACGACGCCGAATCCATCCCAGCCCGCAAGCGCCGGCTCGGCGAGGACGACGGCGACGACATCGAGCGAGAGTTCGAGGCGATCGGCCTCCTCGGCATCGACGTTGAGTCCGATGCCGGCCTCCTTGGCAGCTACGGCTAGACCGAGAATGCGGGGGACGAGTTCGGACATCACTCGGTCGCGCTGACTTTCCTCGTAGCGCGGGTGAAGGGCCGAGAGCTTGATTGAGATGCCCGGGTTCTCACGAATGTCCCCGGACTTTGCTCGCTTTGCGAGCGTGGAGATCGCATGCGCGTAGGACGCCAGGAACGCGTCGGCATCGGCCGCCGTCATCGCGGCCTCGCCTAGCATATCGTAGGAGTGAGTGAAGCCGCCGCGCTCTAACTTCGCGGCCCGCTCGGCGGCCTCCTCGATCGACTGGCCGAGGACGAATTGGCGGCCCATCTCCCGCATCGCGCGCGTAACGGCCTTGCGGATCACGGGTTCGCCAAGCCGGCGCGCCGCGTTGGCGAGGAGACTACCCGCTTCGCTCTTGGCAAGCACTCGGCCCGTCAGCGCGAGCCCGAGCGTCGACGCGTTGACGAGGGCCGAGGCCGAGTGACCGAAATGCGAGAGCCAGGCGCCGGGCGCAATCTTGTCCTCGATCAGGGCATCGACGGTCGCCGCGTCCGGCACACGAAGAAGGGCCTCCGCGAGGCACATGAGCGCCAAGCCCTCGTCCGTCGACAAGCCATACTCAGCGAGGAAGACCTCCATCAGTCCGGGCTCACTCGCCTTCCGCAAATCCGTGACGAACCGCGCCGCCTGCCGGCCGATGCGGGCACGGTCCTCGGCCGAAAGGTTGGCACTTCTGATGAGAGTGCGGACCAGTGCGTCTTCCGGCGCGCGGCTGTGATCGCGGATCCTTTCGCGAAGCGCGTCGAGGGTTGGTGCGCTGTCGGCGGTGGAGAGGCTCATTGGACGTTCCCTCGGTAAGACTGAGCGCAATCTATCATTGTCCGCGTGGGTCATTCGACTTATGAGGGACGGTGGACAGGCGATTTGGCTAATTATTATGCGTCAAAGCGGTGATGACGTCGCGCAACCTGTCGATCTCGATCCATTCGACCGCCGCATACTCGCGATATCTGGCCGTCGAGGGTCGATTGTCCGCCACCGCGCTCGCAGGGCGGATCGGCCTCAGCAAGACGCCGACGCAGGCTCGGCTGAAGCGACTGCAGGAACGCGGCGTGATCCTCGGCTTTCGGGTCGTCGTGAACCACGCGCTTCTCGAACGCGACCACGTCGCCTTTGCCGAGGTCAAGCTGACCGACACGCGGGAGGCGGCCCTGAGCGCCTTCAACGAAGCGGTCGCCAAGGTACGCGAGATCGAGAGCTGCCACATGATAGCGGGCGCGTTCGACTACCTTTTGAAGGTGCGAACGCGCGACATAGCGGCCTATCGGCGCGTCCTCGGCGAGCGCATCTCCACGCTGCCCCATGTCGCCAGCACGTCGACCTATGTCGCGATGCAAACGGTGAAGGATGGGTCTAGCTGACGTTGGGCAGGCTAAGGATTGCGTACTCGAGCTCGATAGCGCGGTGGGCTTGCGGGTCCTCCAGCCGGCAGCGAAACCGGGCGGAGGGCATGATGGCGCCAGTGACGGTCGGGACCGTGCCGCAAAGGACGGCGAGCGAACCGGCCGGGCGGTCGGCCGCGGCGTTACGCGCGCCGGCCAGCAGTTCGTCGAGAGGGCGCATCTGTGCGAGACTGCCGTCCTGATAGAGCGTCCACTCGTCGGCTGCGTCGGCGATCCAGGCGCGCAGGCGAAGGGTCTCGAGCCGTTGGCTGACCGATGCGTACGTCCAGATGTCGCGAGCGACGGGCTTCGCGCAGGCCTGCTTGGAGAGAGCGACCGAGTGGGTTTCTAGCGCGCGGTCGGTGTGGTCGGACGCAAGACCGATCAGCAGTCCATCCGGTCCGTCGATTAGGAAGGGCTCCGCCTCGCCAGAGGTTTCCCCACCGACGACTTCAATAGCAGGAGCCTGCGTGAGGAGGCTCGTTGCCACGCGGTAGTAGAGAGGGACCGTGCTCGGCGGCGCGACGCCGATCGCGGCGAGCTCGTCGATGTGGTGCTGCACGGCCGCGGCATCGCGTCCGGTCCATCCTGCGACGACGGTGGAGGTCGGCGCGACATCGATGGATTTCCCGTCAAGGGCGAAGATCACGCTCGTCATCGCCGCATCCTCAACCACCGAGCCAGAGGGCGAGACCCGGAACGGCTATCAGCGCGACGGCCATAAGCAACATCACACCGACGAACGGGGCTGCGCCGACCATCACCTCACTCATGCGACCGGTCTTCCGCGCGGCCTGCACCACGTAGAGGTTAAGGCCGACCGGTGGGGTGATGAGCGCCATCTCGATGAGGAGAATGAGGAGGATGCCGAACCAGACCTTGTCGTAGCCAAGCCCTGCGACGATCGGCACGACGATCGGAATCGTCGCGACCATCAACGACAACGTCTCGATGAAGAAGCCGAGGACGATGTAGAGACCCACGATGATGAGCAGCGTCGCGAGAGGACTCATGTCGAGGCCGGTGAGAAGGCTTTGCAACTGACGACCGAGCCCGGCGGAGGCGAGGCAGTAGTTGAGGAAATAGGCCGCCGAGATGACGAGGATGATCATCGCGGTGATCCGCATCGTGCCAAGCAGCGCCTCGACGACCCAGCCGAGCCGAATGCCGCTCTGCACCTGTGCGATCACAAAGGCCATCGCGACGCCCAGGGCCGCGCTCTCCGTCGGCGTCGCCCAGCCGAGATAGATGGAGCCGACGACGACGAGGAAGAGAATGGTGATGGGAATGAGAGAGGAAAGCCCCGAAATCCGCTCGGACCAGTCGGCCGTGCGTGTTGGCCCTCCAAGGCTAGGACGCCATTTGCAGAGGAGCATGGTGACGACCATGAATCCGAGCGCCATCAGCAATCCGGGCACAAGGCCGGCGAGGAAAAGGCGAGGAATCGAGGTCTCGGTAAGGAAGCCGTAGACGATGAGGTTGATGGACGGCGGTATCATGATGCCGAGCGTGCCGCCCGCCGCGATCGCGCCGGAGAAGAGGCGCTGGTCGTAGTTCAGCCGTTCGGCCTGCGGCATGGCGACGGTCGCCACCGTGGCCGCCGTCGCGACCGAAGAGCCGGAGGTGGCCGAGAAGAGCGTCGCGGTGCCAATATTGGCGTGGATGAGCCCGCCGGGAAGCCACGAAAGCCAGGCGTCGAGCGCCTTGTAGGTTCGCTCCGCGATCCCCGCGCGCACCAGTACTTCGCCGAGGAGAACGAAGAACGGAATGGCGATGAGGAGCGATGCGTTCATCGCCGACCAGACGACCTGCCCGAGTCCGCGAATGAGCGGGAAGGGCGACGCGAAGACGTCTATGCCGATGCCGAGCACGAAGAGGACGACGCCCACCGGAAGCGATAGCGCGAGAAGCCCGAAAAGGGCGGCGGTTACACCGACGATCACGAAACCGACTCCAATTCGCCGCGAAGGCCGATAGCAGCTTCCGCCATCTCGCGCTGTCCGCGGACGATAAAGAGGGTGCCGATGATGACGAGCGCGATGGCGCAGAGCGCGAACCAGGTCCAGCCGAGCACCCAGACGCCCTGCGGAATCCAGAGTGGCGTCTCAAGTGGTGTGTTGGCACGCGAGCCGCGATCGAGCGTTACGAGGAGAACGCGCCAGCCGTGCCAGGCGACGAGCGCCGCGACGGCAGCCAGGGCGCCCATGGATAGAATATCCAAGCCTGCGCGCAACGGCGAACCCAAGCGGCCATGGAGAAGGTCGATCCGTACGTGCGCACGCTCCAGCAACGCATAGGCGAAACCCCAGGCGGCGATGCCAGCCATGACATAGCCGGAGATCTCGTCGGTGCCACCGAGGATGCCTCCCACCGTGCGGCGAAGCGCGACCTCGAGAAGAATGAGGGCGGCCGTGCCGATAAGGACGACGCCACACACGATTGCGATACCGCGATTGATCCGGGCGAGGATGGAGACGGCGCGCAAGGCGCCGCCTCCGGTGTGCGTTGCCACGCTACTGAACCTGGACGCCGACGGTCGCGCCGACGGTCTCGTTCCATCGCGTCGCATAGGCTTCACCCGCGCGCTCGGCCCAATCGGGCAGGACCTGCTCCTTGAGGACGGCCTCGGCCCGCGCAGCGTCCGCATCGGAAGGCTCCACCAGCGTCATCGACGCCGGCTCGCCGGACCTGCAGGAGCCGATGCCCGTAAGGCAGGCGATGTCGTTGGCGAGCGCGTCGCCCGCCGCATCCCAGGCGGGGCCTTCGAGGCCCGAGGCGATCTCGGTGGCGATGAGCGTCTGCGTCGCCTCCGGCAGCGAATCCCACTTTTCCATGTTCATGGCGGTCACGACCGCGTCCCAACCACCGAGCGGCAGCGTCATGAGATGCGTCGAGCTCTCCCACCAGCCGGCGGAGTATCCAGAGCCGGAACCGGTGATGGCACAGTCGATGACGCCGCGCTCCAGCGCGCCCGGAACCTCCGAGAAGGCTACGTTGATGCCCTCGGCGCCAAGCGCTTCGAGGAAGAGCGTCGTCATGCGGCCGGAGCCACGGACCTTCTTGCCGGCCAGATCGTCGAGGCCGGCAATCTCGGCATTGCAGAAAACGACCTGCGGCGGGTAGGGGGCGATCGCAAGAAGCTTGGAGCCGAACCGCTCGGCCATGATCTCCTCGACCATCGGACGAGCTGCATCGACCATCATGCGGGCTTCCTCAGCCGAGTTCGCGACGAGCGGCACGTCGAGGCCTTCGAGCTCGGGCGCGTCGCCTACCGTATAGTCGGCGACGGTCGCTCCGACATCGAAGACGCCATCGTCGAGAAGCCGGAACACGTCACCGCCGGCGACGCCCATCTGATCGAAGGTCGTAAGGTTGACGGTTATCGCGCCGCCGGATGCTTCGGGGAGCGTCTGCGTCCAGAAGGGCGTCTCGAACTCCTTGTAGAGAGGCAGGCTCGACCATGAGCCGACGACGGCAAGCTCGACAGGCTCGATGTCCTGCGCCAAGGACGGCGCCGACGCGGCGATCGCGGTGGTGGCGAGCAAAAGGGTGGCTAGGGTCTTCATCGTTCATTCTCCTCTGAAAGGTGGACGTTCGCCCGCTTCTTGGACGGCGGGCTCTACTGGGAAACCGGTTTTGTCGGAAAGGCCGTCAGGCCGGCGGCCTTCACGTCGCAGACGAGCATGTGGCCCGGCGCATGCGTGATCGCGAACGGAAGACGCGCCTGACGAAGGGCCATCTGGGGTGTGACGCCGCAAGCCCAGAAGACGAGGATATCGCCCGGCTCGATGACCGGCGGGTCACCGAACTCCGGAGCGGCGACGTCGCGGATGCCGAGCACGGCCGGATCGCCGACATGGACGGGCGCGCCATGCGCCAGCGCCTGACGGTCCGACAGAATGATGGCGCGGATCGCGGCCTCGGGCGGCATGGCGCGCAAACTGACGACGAGCGGCCCGGAGAAAGGTCCCGACACGCTCGTCTGGCGGTTCGTCACGTACATCGGCACGTTGCGGCCGGCTGCGACGTGGCGAACGGGCAGGCCTTCCGCCAGCAGGCTTTCCTCGAAAGAAAAAGAGCAGCCTAGAGCGAAGGTGACGAGATCGTCGCGCCAGAGGTCGAGAACGTCGGTGACTTCGTCCGACGCCTCGCCGTTACGAAAGATGCGATAGCGCGGCACATCGGTACGGATGTCGAGATCGTGAGCGAGGGCTGGAAGCGACGGATCGCCCGGCTCGCTCACCCCGACAAGGGGACAGGGCTTCGGATTGCGGGCGCAAAACCGCAGGAAATCATCGGCCGCGCTTTCGGGGAGGATAACGAGGTTCGCCTGCAGCATTCCAGGCGCGTGGCCGGACGTCTGGCCGGAGAACGCGCCCGTCCGCGCGGCCGCACGCAGAGCGGCGGACGAGGCGAAGGCCCACTCGGCGGAGGACACTGGGAGAGGTGCGACAAATGACATGCACCAACCCTCCCCTCCCTATCCGATACTGTCAAGAGATATTATTGGGCATATATCGATCTTTTGAGAAGATCATTTGAGGGCGGCGATGGCGGCATCGACATCCGCCCCGAGGTCGCGTACCCGACACAGGGTGAACTCGAGCGGCGAGAGTTTCGCTTCGCTCTCGACGTCGAGGGCGACGATGCGTCCGGCGGCGACGGCGTCCGCCGCCATCGATCGCGGCAGCGTTCCGACGCCAACACCATCCGCGATGAGGTTCATCACGGTGGCGAGCGACGCGCTGCCATGGAGGAGTGGAACCGCGATATCCGGCCGGGCGAACAGGCGCTCGACCTCGCGAAACGGTAGCGTATCCTTTGAGAAGGTCACGACCGGATGGGCGGCTATATCGGCTAGGCTCAGACGTCCACGCAGCCCGAGCGCAGGCGCCGCATACCAGTCGAGGTCGAATCGGCCGATCGGTCGGCCGACGGCGCTCGGCGGCATGAACTGCTTCATCAGGGCTGCGACGTCGAGCTCGTCCGCCACGAGCTTTTCAGCGAGGCGCGCGGACGTATCGACGGCGAGCTCGACCCGAAGCCCCGGGGCGGCGTCCTGCAATGCCTTCATGATGGCGGCCATGCGGGTATGGACGACCGTCTCGGCCACACCGAGACGCAGAGTACCGTGGGAGCGTTCCTTGCCGGCGAAGCTCTCCGCGATCTGATCGCGCAGGGCGACGAGACGCTCGATCTCTTCGAGGAAGCGGCGCCCCTGCGAGGTCAACCGAACCTGCCGCTTGGAACGATCGAAGAGGAGGACGCCGAGCTTCCGCTCCAGCGTCGCGATCCTGTTGGAGACAGCGGACTGGGAAAGATTCAGCGTGTGCGCGGCGGCTCGAAAGCCACCGCTGCGCGCTACCTCGCGCATCATCTCCGCATCGCGAATACCGAACATCGCCCGGTGATGGCAGGAACGCGGGTCGGGCGCAATCCGCGTGGGCGGCTTAGTCCGGCAGGTACGGGAGGATCTTGTCGAGCGTCGCCGGGTAGTCGCGCACCCGCACGCCGCAAGCATTGAAGATCGCGTTGGTGATCGCGGCACCCGCGCCCGAGATGCCGAGTTCGCCGATGCCCTTGGCCTGGATCGGATTGGCCGCATCGTCGCGCTCGTCGATGAACCTCACTTCGAGCTTGGGCACGTCGAGATTCACCGGGATGTGGTACTCGGCCAGATCACCGTTGACCATGTGGCCATCGCGATGATCGTGGTGCAGCTCCTCGTGGAGGGCGGTTCCGATACCCCATATCATGCCGCCAAAGGCCTGCGAGCGAGCGGTCTGCTCGTTGAGGATGCGACCGGCGCCGAACGCGCCGAGCATACGACGCACGCGCGTCTCTCCGGTCACCGCGTTGACAGCGACTTCGGCGAAGTGGGCGCCATAGCCGGCCTGGGAGAACTCCTTCATCGTCTTGCCGGGCTCGATGTGACCCTCTTCGGCGAGCGGTTCGTCGACAAGATCAGTGATCGGCTTGCGATGGTTGCCGCCGGTGGCGACGCCGTCCTTCAGCGTGAGTTCGCCCCGATCGCAGCCCAGCGCGCCGGCGAGCTTCGTGCGAATGGCCTCGCAGGCGAGATAGACGGACGATCCCGCCGACTGTGCGCCCCAGGACCCTCCCGATCCGGCGCTCGGCGGCAGGTCGGTATCGCCGAGGCGCACCTCGACCGCCTCGAAGGCAAGGCCGAGCATTTCAGCGGTGATCTGGCCGAGGATCGTATAGGTGCCTGTGCCGATGTCCGTCATGTCGGTCTCGACGAGTGCCGTTCCGTCGGTGCGGAGCGTCACGCGTGCCTTGGACGCGCCAAGGATGTTGCTACGAGCGGCGGAGGCGACACCCATGCCGATCCACCAGTCTCCTTCGCGCCTGGATGCCGGCGCCGCCTTGCGGTCCGACCAGCCGAACGCCTCGGCCCCCTCCCGGAGGCACTGGGCCAGGGCGTGCGCGGAGAAGGGAATGTCCTCCTCGGGGTGCCGCTCGGGGACATTGCGCAGCCGGAACTCTACGGGGTCGAGACCCAGTTCGTGTGCCAACTCGTCCATCGCGTTCTCGAGGCCGAGCATGCCCACAGCCTCGCCCGGCGCCCGCACGGACCCGGCACAGGTGAGGTTCACGCGGGCGATCTCGTGAACGTAGGCCCGGTTCTCGCCGGCATAGAGGAAGTGCGTGGCCTGCGCGACCGGCTCTGAAAACCCTTCATCCTCGAGATTGGAGACGCGCGCCTCATGCGCCAACGCGGTAATTCGGCCATCGGCATCGGCGCCTAGCCGCATGCGCTGGCGGGTCTCCGTCCGACGCATCGTCGCCTCGAAGACCGTCCGGCGGCTCATCACCACGCGTACGGGCCGCCCGAGCGCCTTGGCCGCCAGTGCAGCCGTCACGCTTTCCTGTGATAGGCCGAGCTTCGAGCCGAACCCGCCACCCACGTAAGGCGCGAGCACCCGGACGTTCTCCTCATCGATGTCGAGCGCATCCGCGATCTCGGCGCGGTTGTATTTCAGCATCTGGTAGGCGCCATGGAGGGTCAGCTTGTCGCCGTCCCATTCGGCCAGACCGGCATGGGGCTCCATCGGCGCGCTCGACTGAACGGGTGTCGTGTAGCGGACGTCGACGGTGGCATGCGCCGCCTTCATAGCGGCATCGACGTCGCCTTGCTCGGTCTGCTTCCCGCGCGGACGCTCCGCTTCGGCCTGGTCGGGGTCGAAGATGCCATCGCCGTCGTCCTCGTATTCGACGCGCAGGTTCATCGCCGCGTCACGCGCGGCCTCGAACGTGTCGGCGACGACGAGGGCGATCGGCTGCCCGAGATAGCTGACCTTGCCATCGGGTTGCACCGGCGCGGCGCCCGCGCCGCCCTGCGCGGGATTGCGGATGAATTTCTCGCCGGAGAAGACGCCGAGCACCCCCGGCATCGCGAGCGCCGCCGCCTCGTCGATCGCCTTCACACGGCCTTTGGCGATGCTGGCGGGGACGAGAACGCCGGTCGCAAGGTTCGCGGCGGTGTACTCGGCCGCATAGGTCGCTGTGCCCGAGACCTTGAGCGGACCGTCCGGCCGATTGACCGCCTTGCCGACGACGCCCTGCACCATCTGATCGAGCCGACGATCGGTGGCCGGTGCATCCATCTTCATATGCCCGTCCTCATAAGGGTCGGACGCGAAGGGATTGAGGCTTGAGAGATCCATCGATCAGGCTCCGGCTTGGCTGGCTCCGCGCAGCACCGAGATCAGCGTGCGGCGGGCGAGCGGTATCTTGAAGTCGTTGTGGCCGTGGCCCTTCGCGTCGGCGAGGAGCGCATCGGCCGCGCGGGCGAAGAGCGCGTCGGACGGCGCCTCGCCCGTCAGCAGCATCTCCACGGCACGCGGGCGCCAGGGCTTCGGCGCGAGGCCTCCGAAGGCCAGTGCTACGTGCGAGAACGTACCGTTCTCCACCGTCGTCACCGCCGCGACCGAGCAGAGCGCGAACGCATAGGACGCACGATCGCGCGCCTTCTTGTAGGTCTGGAAAGACCCGGAGAGCGGCTTGGGCAAGACGACCGCCGTAATGAGGTCGCCCGATTCCAGCACCGTCTCGATATGCGGCGTGTCGCCAGGCAGAACGTGGAAGTCGGCCAGCGGCACGGTCCGACGTTCGCCGCCGACGCTCTCGATCTCGACCTCGGCGCCCAGCGCCAGCATCCCGACGGCCATGTCGGACGGGTGCGTCGCGATGCAGTGCTCGGAGCCGCCCAGGATCGCATGGATGCGGTTCAGCCCTTCGAGGGCATCGCAGCCCGAGCCAGGCTCGCGCTTGTTGCAGCGGGCATTCGTGTCCTGGAAGTAGTAGCAGCGCGTTCGCTGGAGAAGGTTGCCCCCCGTCGTCGCCTTGTTGCGGAGCTGACCGGTAGCGCCGGAGAGTAGGGCTCGGGAGAGGACGGCGTAGTCGCGCCGCACGGTCTCGTCGGCGGCGAGATCGGAATTCGTGACGAGCGCACCGATCCGAAGCCCGCCCTCATCGGTCGGCGCGATGGCGCGAAGATCGAGCCGCGTCACGTCGACGAGGGTCGCGGGCGTCTCGACCTGAAGCTTCATGAGGTCGAGGAGGTTGGTGCCTCCTGCGATGATGGCCGCACCTGCCGTGGCGGCGTGGCGGGTCGCGTCTGCCGTGGCTTCCGCCCGGGCGTATGTGAACGGTCTCATCGGCCAGCTCCATTCGTGGACGCGGCGACCTCGCCGATGGCCTCCACGATGCCGTGATAGGCGGAACAGCGGCAGAGATTGCCGCTCATCCGCTCGGAGATCTCCTCTCGGCTCAGAGCCCCCTGCCCTTCGAGGCTCTCAGACACGTAGGACGGCCAACCCTTCGCAGCCTCGTCCAGCATCCCCGTCGCCGAGACGACCTGGCCGGGTGTGCAATAGCCGCACTGATAGCCGTCGTGCCGTACGAACGCGTCCTGCAGCGGCGACAGGGCGCCCGGTCGTCCCAGCCCTTCGACCGTCGTGATCTCGTCGCCGTCATGCATGCAGGCCAGCGCGAGGCAGGCGTTGATCCGCCGCCCGTCGACGAGAACCGTGCAGGCGCCGCACTGGCCGTGATCGCAGCCTTTCTTCGTGCCCGTCAGGTCGAGGTGATGTCGCAGCGCGTCGAGAAGTGTCGTGCGCGGATCTGCGTCGACAATGTGCTGGCTTCCGTTGACCGTGAGCGTGGTTCGAACGGTCTTCGCATCGGCGATCTTGGTATCGGCGGTCATGGGCTTCCCCGGTCGTCTTGCCAGGGCGCCCCGGCAACTTCGGACAGCGATATGGCGCTCTGTCGGAACCCGTCTATGGGTGGGGCGCGAATAGAAGGCGGATTTCGGTCTGCCGCTACGTCCTGTAGAGCGTCGGCCTCGCCCTTGCCGACCGGACGCTGCCATGACGAATGCCGACGAGACCCGCCTCGCCTTCCCTCCACACCCCCGAGTTCTGTTGCCGCTCGACGGTGGCGGGGGCGCCGTGCCCGTGAATCGGATCTTCTGCGTCGGCCGCAACTATGCGGACCACGCCATCGAGATGGGGCACGATCCGGACCGAGAGTTGCCGTTCTTCTTCATGAAGCCGCCAGAGGCCGCCTTGCTAGACCGTGAGAAGCGCTACCCCTCCGCGACGGCCGACCTTCACCATGAGGTTGAGCTCGTCGCGATCCTCGGCTCGGGCGGAGCGGACATTTCGGTCGCGACCGCCCTCGATCATGTCTTCGGTTATATGATCGGGCTCGACATGACCCGGCGCGACCGGCAGGGCGAGGCGAAGAAGGCCGGCAGACCCTGGGAGGTCGGCAAGGCGTTCGAGGCGTCGATGCCGTGTGGGCCGGTTCACCCGGCCGCGGCGGTCGGACATCGCTCGAATGGCGCCATCACGCTCGACGTCGATGGCCAGCGGCGCCAAAGCGGCGATCTCGATCAGATGATCTGGAAGCTGCCCGAGATTATCGCGAACGTCTCCACCCTCTTCGCGCTCAGATCGGGCGACTGCATCATGACAGGCACGCCCGCCGGGGTCGGCCCCGTGCGCCGAGGCCAGAGGATGGTCGCCGCCATCGCCGGCCTCGGCTCGCTCGAAGTGGACATCATCTAGGCGTCGGTGCCGATCTTGTCCTGCGTCTTGGTCTCGAAGTCGCCGGCGTCGTGGCGTTCGTGAAGCTGCATCTCGGGTTCTCCGTGCGCCCGGTTCACCATGCGGCCACGCTTGACGGCCGGTCGGGCGTCGATCGTCTTCGCCCACCGCACGACGTTCTCGTAGGACGCTACGTCGAGGAATTCGGCGGCGCCGTAGAGGCGGCCGAGGACCAGCTGTCCGTACCACGCCCAGACCGCGATATCGGCGATCGTGTAGTCGTCACCGGACAGGTAGGCCTCGTCCGCCAGGCGCTTGTCGAGCACGTCGAGCTGGCGCTTCGTCTCCATCGCGAAGCGGTCGATCGGATATTCGAACTTGGCCGGCGCATAGGCGTAGAAATGGCCGAAGCCGCCGCCGAGATAGGGTGCGCTCCCCATCTGCCAGAAAAGCCAGGAAAGGCACTCGGTCCGCGCGGCCGGCTCGGTCGGCAGGAAGGCACCGAAGCGCTCGGCGAGATAGAGGAGGATCGCGCCCGACTCAAAGACGCGCTGCGGCGGCGTGGCCGAATGGTCCATCAGCGCCGGAATCTTCGAGTTCGGATTGACGGCGACGAAGCCGCTAGAGAACTGGTCGCCATCGCCGATCTTGATGAGCCACGCGTCGTATTCGGCCCCTGAATGGCCGGCGGCCAACAGTTCCTCCAACAACACCGTCACCTTCACGCCATTGGGCGTTGCGAGCGAATAAAGCTGGAAGGGATGTCGGCCGACGGGCAGATCCTTCTCATGCGTCGCGCCGGAGACCGGTCGGTTGATGCTGGCGAACTCGCCGCCATTGGCCTGCTCCCACGTCCAGACAGCGGGCGGCGTGTAATCGGTTGAGTCGGTCATGTAAGATCCCCGTTGGTTCGCGTCGGGACTTAAGCCATCGCGTGGGTCAGACCAGCAGGCGGCGCCTTCCTCTCAACGATGTGATGGCCGGCGCGGAGCGACTGCGTCGTGCTCGGTCGATCTCATTGCAAGAGATCGGCGATCGCCGGGGGAACGTCGCGCGAGATGGGTGACAGTGGGGCGAAGGGGATCGCCCAGGCCGGATCACCCGTTCTCGCGGCCATAAGCGCCTTGAGGTTCGGCACGACCGGTCCGTCGAGGACCCAGGCGACGAGCGCACGGATCCGATGGTCGTCACGGCCGCTCACGAGGCCGCTAACGAGTTCGGGCGCCACGTTGATGCAGCCCGATATCGCACCGCTTGCGCCGTCGCGGACGGCCCCCGCGAGCAACGGTTCCGCGCCCACGAGAATGGTAAGGTCGCGATGCTCCGCAAGGAGCGACTTGGTGTGCGGTTCGTCTCCGCTCGAATCCTTGACGCCGCTGACGAGAGCCGAAAACGCCTTTCGCAACCGGCCGACCAGCGCTAACGAG
Organism: uncultured Alphaproteobacteria bacterium; assembly: GCA_963799285.1. GTDB lineage: Bacteria > Pseudomonadota > Alphaproteobacteria > Rhizobiales > CAWCWK01 > CAWCWK01. The sequence goes on along the minus strand of CAWCWK010000004.1, from coordinate 1,008,797 downwards.
ATCGGCGTCCCCGTAACGCTGGGAATGTGGTAGAGCAGCGTCGGCAGCGCCGCCTCACCCGCAATCTCGAAAACGGTCGAGAACCAGGCGAACAGCCCATCCTCGCTCGCATCCTTGAAATAGAAGGGCGGCACCAGCAGCACGCCCTTCGCACCGCCCCGGCTGGCCGCGACCATTTCGGCGGCAGCGTCGGCGGCGGCCGTCCCGTAGATGCAGGGTACGAGGGCATCGGAGGGAAGGCCGGCGGCGGTGAACCGCGCGAACACCTCTGCGCGCACCGCGCCGGGGATGGACGCGCCCTCACCGGTCGTTCCGAACGGGACGAGCGTGTCGCAGCCGGCATCCAGCATCGCCCGGGCGTGCGCGGCGAAGCGGTCCCAGTCGACGGCACCGTTCGGCGTCGCGGGTGTTGGCAGGGCGGCGCCGAACTGAACGAGGGGCATCTGTCGATCCTTCACGGATAGCCGAATTGGCGTGGTAGCCAGAGGACGAGATCGGGCGCTATCACCATCACGGCGAGCGCGATGATGAGGACCGCGAGGAACGGCAGCACCTCACGGATGATGTCGCGCAGCGGTATGCCCGTCACGGCGTTGATGACGAAGAGGAGAATGCCATAGGGCGGTGTGATGAGCCCTAGCATCGTGTTGACGACGACGACGACGCCGAAATGCACGAGATCGACTTCCAGCGCCCGTGCCGCCGGGATGAAGAGCGGTACGATGACGAGGATGATCGTCGTCGCGTCGAGCACGCAGCCCAAGAGCAGCAGCAGCACCATGACCATGGCGAGAAAGCCCATGCGGCCGATGTCGAGCCCTTCGAGCGCACCGGCGACGGCCGAGGGAATGTTCTCGGCCGCGACGACGTAGTTGAGGATGAGCGCGGCACCGATGACGAGACCGACGGACGCGCTGGCGCGGGCCGACTCCGACATGATGCGATAGAGCGTTCGCCAGCTGAGCGCGCGGTAGAAGAACGCGGCGAGGATGAGCGCATAGGCTGCGGCCACGGCTGCCGCTTCGGTCGGCGTCGTCGCGCCTCCGTAAATGCCCCAGAGGAGGATCACCGGCATCAAGAGCGCCGGGAACGCGCGCGCGGTGGTGCGGGGGAGTTCGCGCAGCGGCACCGCCTCCTCCGCCTCGAAGCCCCGGCGATGGGCGAGGACGAGGTTCATCGCCATCAGCGCGCCGCCCATCAGCAGTCCGGGGAGGATACCGGCGAGGAAGAGGTAGCCGATGGAAGCGTCGGAGACGAGCGCGTACATCACCATCGGTATCGAGGGCGGAATGATCGGCCCGATCGTGGCGGAAGCGGCGGTGAGAGCGGCGGCGAAGGCAGGCGTGTAGTGCCCGGACTTCACCATCATCTGGATGACCACGCGCCCGATTCCGGCGGCATCCGCGATGGCGGAGCCCGACATGCCTGAGAAGATGAGCGAGGCGACGACGTTCACATGGGCCAGCCCACCCCGGAACCGTCCGACCACGGCCACGCAGAAGGCGAGCATCCGGTCCGAGATCGTGCCGGCGTTCATGATGTTGGCCGCGACGATGAAGAGCGGGACGGCGAGGAGAATGAAGCTGTCGTAGAGGCCCTGGATGATCTGTTCTGCCGCCAGGCCCATGTCCTGCCCGGCGGCGGCGAGGTAGAGCGTCGCGCCGACGATCATGGCGAGCGCGATCGGCGCGCCCATGGCCGCGAGGCCGAAGAGGACGGCCAGCATGAGAAGGAAGGCGATGCTCACGAAGCGTCGGTCGCCGGGCGTGTGCCGTCGAGCCGATCGGGATCGGCGCCCCTGGCCAATCGGATCGCGCGCCACCCGTAGCGCGCGATGATCGCTACGGCGAAGATCATATAGACGAAGAAGAGGCGATCGAGCCGGATATGAAGCGAGGACGACGACTCGATGCTCATGAACGAGATGTAGTCCCACACCCGCGGAAGCGACACGGCGAAGACGCCCGCGATGGCGAGCGCCGAGAGCAGCGCGAAGACGCGCCGCAAACGCGGGCCCGCGTTTGCGTAGAGAATGTCGAAGCGGACGTGATCGCGCTCAGGCACCAGAAAGGCTGCACCCCAGAACACGGTCCAGAGCCACGCGATGAGGCATGCCTCGAGCGTCCACGGCAGCGGATCGCGCACCACGTAGCGAAACACGATCTGCAGGATGAAGGCGCCGAACATGCCCGACAGGAGGAGAACGCCCACACCGTCGGCGACGGCGTGGGCAATCCTGGCGATGCGCCGCACGGGACGCGGCCGCGTAGGCTCTACTCTACGGCGTTTACGCGCGCGACCATGCCTTCGGGCCAGTCAGCTGCGAACTCGGATCCTTCATAAGCCGTCTGAACGGCGGTGCGAAAGGCGTCTACATCGGGCTCGTAGACCTTGAGGCCCTGCTCCTCGAAGAACGAGACGAGTTCCGCCTCGTTGGCCTCGACATCGTTCGAGATCTTCATACAAGCGTCGTCGGCCGCCTGGTCGACGATGGCTTGCTGGTCGGCATCGAAGGCGTTGTAGGCATCCAGGGAGATGGCGAGGAAGTTCATGTCGGCGAGGTGGCCGGTGAGCACGATCTGGTCGGTGACCTCGTGGAACTTCTTGTCCTTGTTGGTCGGCAGCGGATTGTCCTGTCCGTCGATCGCGCCGGTCTGGAGTCCGGTATAGACCTCGGTGAAGGCCATCGGTGTCGGCGAGGCGCCGAGCGCGCTGCCGAGGAACTGCCAGGCATCGGTGCCGGGCATGCGCAGCTTCACGCCGGCCATGTCCTCGGGCGTCATGATCTCCGCGTCGCCGCGCAGGTTGAGGTGGCGCTTGCCGAAATACATCACGCAGAGCAGCTTCACGTCGAGCTTGTCCTCGACGAGGGCGTACATCTCCTCGCCGATCTCCGATTCGTCAAAGACCTTGCGCTGGTGGTCGGCGTCGCGCAGCAGGTAGCCGGCCGTGAAGACCGACCATTCAGGTATCAGCTTGGCCAACTCCTGCGCCGAGGTGATCGACATTTCGAGGTTGCCGCGCGCCTGCGCGACGAGTTCGGTTCCCTGCTTGAAGAGGGTGGCGTTGTAGCTCGGCTCGTAGGAGGCGAACTCGGAGACGGCGGGGGCGAACACCTCCTCGAGGCCAGCCGTGCGCAGGTCCGTCGCCGTCGCGGGCGTCGAGAAGCGCAGCTGCACCTTGTCCTGCGCCGTCGCATTAGTCGCTGTGAACTGGGTGGCCGCGAACACGGTCGCGCTCAGGCCGACGGCCAGCAGGGTCTTCGTCATCGTTTTCATGTCGTTCTCTCCCGGATGCCGCGTTGGGGGCGGCGTGACGCGCTTGCTGCGGCGTCTCTTGTGGACGTAGACGCTAGGGCGAATGGAAGACCGGCGTCAATCGTGCCGTTCGGCGGAGGGAGGCGAGGATGCAGGGACGCAAGACGCCCACGCAGGAACGCGGCTTAAGCCGAGCGATCCTCGTCGTCGGCGCCGGCCTCATCGGGCGCCGCCATGTCGATGCGATCGAGAGGAGCGAGGCCGCGCATGTCAGCGCGTTGGCCGACCCGTCGGGTGCAGCGGCGGCGTTCGCCCGCGAGAAGGGCTACGCATGCGCGCCGTCCCTCGCCGACGGCCTGTCCCTGAGACCGGACGGCGTCGTCCTCGCGACGCCGAACGCGGCCCACGAGACCGGCGCGCTGGAGTGCATCGCCGCCGGTGTTCCGGTGCTGATCGAGAAGCCCGTCGCGACGAACGTAGCGGCGACGCGGCGGATCGCTGCGGCGGTCTCCGCCAGCGGCGTTCCCGCCCTCGTCGGTCACCATAGACGGCACAATCCGCTCATCGCGGCAGCGAAGGGGCGGATAGAGGCGGGCGATCTCGGACGCATCCTTGCGGTCCACGCCCAATGCTGGTTCCTGAAGCCGGACGACTATTTCGACGTCGCATGGCGGCGCAAGCCTGGCGCGGGACCGGTCCTCGTCAACCTCATTCACGACATTGATCTTCTGCAGCATCTGTGCGGTCCGATCGTCGGCGTCCGAGCCTACCGGTCCAGCGTCGCGCGAGGGTTCGCGAACGAGGATACAGCCGTCGCCGTCATCCGCTTCGGGAGTGGTGCCCTCGGTACGCTCTCGGTTTCCGACGCGGTCGTTTCGCCCTGGAGCTGGGAGATGACGGCCGGCGAAAACCCCGCCTACCCGCGAACCTTGGAAGGCTGCTACCGGATCGCCGGCAGCGCGGGCGCGCTCGATCTGCCGAGCGGGGCCTTGTGGAGCCATCCCGGAGAGGCGTCCTGGATGGCCCCAATCACCCGATCCCTCGCGCCGACGCCGCAGGGCGACCCGCTCGTCCGCCAGATCGATCATTTTGCCGCCGTCATACGCGGCGAGGTGGATCCGCTCGTTTCGGTCCACGACGGTCTGCGCGCGTTGGCCGTCGTGGAAGCGATGGCGACATCTGCGGCAAGCGACACGGAAGTGACGCTCTGATCGCTCGACCCTGTGGAAGACTGTGGCGCGCGCTTCAACTCTGCGTGTACCCCCTTGAGCCGGACGGCGAACGGCGGCTACGCATGTGAGGTGAAAGTCATTGTAACCGTCGTCCTCGCGGCCCTCTTGCTGATTGCGCCCATTGCGCTCGCTCCTATGAGCGGGCCGGCGATCGCGCACGCGATGCTGGAGGACGACGTGGCGCTTTCGCCAGTATGGGCGAAGCACTCGATGCTTTGCTGCGCCAAAGCTTCGCTGTCCAAGGCTCCGCTGTCCAAGGCTCCGGTCTGTCAGCCGGACGGCACGCTCTATGTGACGACGCCCGCTTACATGCGCGCGATGAAGGGGCGCGGAGGCTGGCTCATAGTATCGCGCCTTGCCGTGGCCTTCGGTATCGGGGTTCCGCATGGGCCGCCCCGAGTGGTCTAGCGCGCAACCCGTGACGACCCTTTTACCAAAATGACGGACTCTCAAATGTTTACCAGACGCGGTTTCACCAGTGGAGGCGTCCTCCTCGCAGCGACGGCGCTTGCCGGCTGTACGACGACCACCGCTCCCAACGTTCAACTCGAGGCGGCGCCGCAAGCGGTGCCGGCGATCTACGGACCGATACCGGACGAGCGCTTTCCCATCCCCGGCCTGCGCCCCAGCCAGGTGCCCGACCCTCAGTTCTGGCGCCAGCAGGTCAGCGATCCAACGGGTGAGGCGCCGGGCACGGTCGTCGTCGATCCGGAGGCGAAGTTCCTCTACCTCGTCGAGCCGGGCGGCACCGCGATGCGCTATGGCGTCGGCGTCGGCCGGGCCGGCTTCGAATGGGCCGGCAACGCCACCATCGCCTTCAAGCGCAAATGGCCGACCTGGACGCCCCCTGCCGAGATGATCGAGCGCGATCCGACGCTGGAGAAATTCTCGGCGGCTAATGGCGGTCAGCAGCCCGGGCTCGACAACGCGCTCGGCGCCCGCGCGCTCTATCTCTTCGACAATGGCGTCGACACACTCTACCGGCTGCACGGAACGAACGTTCCGACCTCCATCGGCAAGGCGCTTTCGTCGGGCTGCATCAGGCTGATCAATCAGGACGTGATCGACCTCTACGAGCGTGTCGAGAACGGCGCGCGCGTCGTGGTCCGTCAGTCTCGCATGCCGGGTGTACTGGCCTGACGCCGTGGCAGCGCGGGCGGGAACGCATCGGCGCGTAAGGGAAGGCGACGCATAGAAGCGCCAGCTAGCCTTCGGTGAACGGATGTGAGCCGGACGTTGTCTAGCGCCGGCGCGTCACCCGCATCGGCAGCCCCCCGTCCGGCTGCGTCGTCAGACGCTGCACGGGCCAGGGGCGCCGGTGACGGATCGTATCGAAGCGGTGGTGGCGCAGAAGTACGGCGAGCGCGATCACACCTTCCTTCATCGCGAAGGTCTGCCCGATGCAGACGCGCGGCCCGGCGCCGAAAGGTAGATATTGAAAGCGATCGACCGCCGCCCGGTTCTCGGGCCAGAAACGCTCGGGCCGGAAGGCGTTCGGCGCCTCCCAGATCTGGCGATGGCGGTGGAGCGTCCAGGGCATGATCTGGATGTTCGTGCCGGGGGTGACGGTGACGTCGCCGAGCCGGTCCATCTCCGTCGCCTGCCGGGAAAGCGTCGGCGCCGGCGGATAGAGCCGCAGGGCCTCCTCGAATGCGGCGCGGGTGCGCGGCAACGCGTCGAGCCAACCATCAGGGTCGCCAAGCGTCTCCCAGGCCTCGTCGATCTCCCCTTCCACGAGATTGCGATCCCAGTCCGATTCGGCGAGGCAGTAGAGCGTCCAAGCCAGCGCGCGGGCGGTCGTCTCGTGCCCGGCGCCGATGAAGGTGATGATGTTGTCCTCGACCTCCCCCGCCGATAGCGAACCGGCGGCCTCCGCTTCGAGGAGGAGGGTGAGAAAGTCGCGTGGGGGCGCTTCGCCCGAGGCCATGCGGCTTCGCCGAGCGCCGATCGTCTGGCCGACGATCTCGCGGAAGAAGTCGAGCGTCTTCTCGCCGCGCCGCTTGCCCGGGCGCGGCACCCAGTCGGGGACGCCGAAGATGTCGAGCGGGTCGGTGCGCCCCATCGAATCGAAGAGCGTCTCGATCTCAGTAGCGAAACGGCCCGGCTCGCCGGCGATCTCGTCGGAAAAGAGCGTCGCGGCAAGGATGTCGTAGGTGAGCGTCGTCATGTCCTGGGCGACGTCGGTACGCCCGCCTTCGCCATAGGCTCTGGAGAATGCCATGCTGCGCGCCAGCATCGGCTCCGTCAGCCGGCGAATGCTGGCGGGGGTGAAGAGTGAAGCCATCGCCTTTCGTGCGCGCTTCCACACGTCGCCTTCCGCCGTCAGCAGCCCGTCCCGCAGGATCGGGCGAAGGATGCGCTGGCGCACCTGACTGAAGGGATAGTTGTCGGCTTTGGTGACGAGAACGTGCCGGATCAGCTTCGGATCGTTCACAACGACGGTGCGAATGCCCCACCACGTCGTATCGAGCACCGGCCGCTCGTAGGACAGGCTGCCCCAGAGTTCGAGCGGATTGCGATAGAGCGTCTTGAGGAGCTGCACCGTACCCATCTCGCGCGTCGGCGGCGTTGGGTGGGGGGGCACGAAAGGCGGGATCGTACGGGCCGGCGGACTGGCGGCGAGACTGGGCATGGGCGGCATCTCCTGTGCGCGCAGAGATAGGGTGCGCATTGCTTCCGGTCAGTGCGACCCGTCAGCCCGTCAGGCCGACGTCGCGCCCCTCGACGCCGCTAGCCTTCACGATCGCGAAACAGGGGTCGCCCGCGCGGAGACCGAGCCCGCGAAGCGAGCGAAGGGTTACGCGCGCGAGCAGCCGGTCACCACCGATGGCCAGAACGATCGACGCGCCGCCGTCCCCCTCTCGCACCTCGATAATGCGCGCGGACAGGACATTGAGCGCGCTCAACCCCTGCGGCCGCGTCCGCGAAAGGATCACGTCCTGCGCACCCACGCGGATGCGAACGCGCTCGCCGGCGTCTGCCTCGAACCGCGGCAGGTAGACGGTGTCGGACCCCACGGAAACCTCCGTCAACGCATCACCTTCGTCATGTCGCAAGACGATGCCATGAAGGAGGCCGCCGCGATCGCGCGTTCCGAGCCCGAACGGCGCTCCCGCGTCGGCGAGCAAGTCCGCCGTCGGCGCGACGCGTACGACGCGCCCCTCTCGCAGCAGAACGACCGTCCGTGCCAAACGCGCGACCTCCGCGACGTCGTGGCTGACATAGACGACTGGTAGCCGCGTCTCCCGCGCCAGGCGGTCGAGATAGGGCAGAAGCTCGTCCTTGCGCGCGCCGTCGAGGGCGGCCAATGGCTCGTCGAGAAGGAGGATGCGCGGATCGCACAGCATCGCCCGGCCGATCGCCACGCGTTGGGCCTCGCCTCCGGAGAGAGTCGCCGGGTAGCGGTCGAGGAGATGGGCGATGCCGAGCGCGCCGACCGTACCGTCGAGGTCCGGTGCCGCGCCCCGTGCATATCGCGCGCCGAAGAGGAGGTTTTGGCGCACCGTCCGGTGCGGAAAGAGCCGAGCGTCTTGAAAGACCATCCCCACGCGCCGCTTGTGCAGCGCACGGTTCACGCCGGCCTTTGCGTCGAAGAGGACGTCGCCATCAACGGCGATTCGCCCCGCTTGCGCAGTGAGCAGCCCCGCGATCGCCTCGACCACGCTGGTCTTGCCCGATCCCGACGGGCCGAAGAGCGCCGTCACGCCCGGCGGCGCCTTGAAGGCGATGTCGAGGTGGAAGTCCGAGCCGGGGAAGTCGTGCGTCAGGCGGATGTCGAGGCTCGCGTCTTCACTCATGGCGGCCACGGCGTTTCATGCGGTGTGCCAGCCATTCCGACACCGCCAGCGCGCCGACCGCGACGACGACCGAGACGATAACCAGGCGCAGCGCCCCGGCCTCGCCCCCCGGTGTCTGTAGGAGGGCGTAGATGGCCGACGGAACGGTTTGCGTCCTGCCGGGAATGCTCGACGCGAAGGTGATGGTCGCGCCGAACTCGCCCATCGCCTTTGCGAAGCCGAGGACGGCGCCTGCGAGGATGGAGGGGGCGATGAGGGGCAGCGTCACGCGCACGAAGACCTGCCAGCGATTGGCGCCCAGCGTTCCGGCCGCCGCTTCGAGGCGCGGATCGACGGCTTCGATACCGAGGCGGATGGCCCTCACCATCAGCGGGAACGCCATTACCGCACCTGCCAGCGCCGCTCCGGTCCAACGAAATGCAAGCACGATGCCGAGCTGCGCCTCGAGAAACGCGCCGATCGCCCCGCGCCGGCCGAAGAGAACGAGGAGAGCGTAACCCGTGACGACCGGCGGCAGGACGAGCGGCAGGTGAACCAGCGCGTTCAACATTCCGTGGCCGTAAAAGCGGCCGCGCGCGAGCAGCCACGCCACCCCGATCCCGAACGGAAGGCTGACAATGGTCGCGACGATCGCCACCCTCAGGGATAGGGCGACGGCCTGCCATTCCTGTTCGGAGAGCCAGCCGTCCACGCCCGTCAGTCTACCGTCTCGAAACCGGCGGCCTCGAAGACGGCCAGCGCCGCCGGGCCGAGGAGGTGGCCATGAAAGGCACGCCCCGCATCCGACGCCCCTGTGAGAAGCGCCATCGGATAGACGATGGGCGGATGGGCGTCGGCGGGGAACGTGCCTACGATGGCGGCGTCCGTGCCAGCTGCCGCGTCGGTCCCATAGACGATGCCATAGGGCACTTCCCCGCGCTCGACGAAGGTCAGGGCCGCGCGAACGTTCTCCGCCTGCACGACGCCGGGCTCGACTACCGACCACAGGCCGAAGCTTTCGAGCGCCGCCTTGCCGTAGAGGCCTGCCGGCACGGCGTCGACGAAGGCCATGGCGAGCCAGGGCGCCGTCTCGGCCGCGAAAAGTGCGCGGACGCGGTCTGCGGTCAGAAGCGGCTCCGAGGCCGGTTCGCGCGGCGCATGGGCGACGAGGACGAGCGTATTCCGCAGAAGGTCGTGGCGTGTTCCCGCCTCCACCACGCCGCTCTCTTCCAGGACGTCCATCCACTCCGGGTTCGCGGACAGGAAGAGATCGGCCTCGGCGCCCTGTTGAATTTGGCGTGCGAGCGCCGACGTGCCGGCATAGGAGAGAAGGACGCGATGGCCCGTCTCCCGCTCCCAGTCGCGAGCGATGGCGTCGAGCGAGACCTTTAGCGAAGCGGCGGCGAACACCGTGACATCGGCCCCGCGCGCCGTCGTCGACATCGCAAAAGCGACGAGACCCGCAAGAAGAACGCCGATCCGCATCATGCCACTCGTCGCTTGTAGGCGACCGTGCGCGATCGCCAAGACAACGCATCGACGACGAAGAGCCGTCCGACCAGCGTCTGCCCGAGATTCATGCCAGATCGTGCGAGGGCGAGCTTGATGACCTCCGCCGCCTGCATCGCTCCCAGCATCTGCGTCACGGCACCCAACACGCCGTCTTCCGCGCAACCGCGCTCCCACGAGGATGGTGGGTCGGGGTAGAGGCAGTGGAAACGGGGATTACCGTCGCTATAGGGCATGAACGTCGTCAGGTGCCCCTCGAAGCGAGAGACCGCCGCCGAGACGAGCGGACGGGATGCCCGCTCGCAGGCATCGGCTAGCGCGATCCGGGAGGCGAAGCTGTCGGTTGCGTCCGCAATCACGTCATAGCCGGCGACGAGCCCGTCGGCGTTTGTCGCCTTGAGGCGGACCCGATGCGTTTCGAGCGCGACGTGCGGGTTGATGCGGGCAAGGCTATGCGCCGCGCTATCGACCTTGTCTCTGCCGACCGCATCCGTGTCGTGGATGGTCTGGCGCGCGAGATTGGAGAGAGCAACCCTGTCGTCATCGATGATCCCGAGCGCACCGATGCCAGCGGCGGCGAGCGCCGTCAGACAGGGCGAGCCGAGCCCGCCCGCGCCCACGACCAGAACGCGCGATGCCTTCAATGCGCATTGACGATCCTCTCCGAAGCCCGGCAGCACGATCTGGCGCGCATAGCGCTCACGCTCGCTGTCGGAGAGCGCCGGCTGGCTCATGCTTTGGGCCGAAGCGCGTCCGGCTGCATCGCGAGCGCCAGAACGGTCGCACCGGTCTCTTCGGCGGGAGCGTCGGACGCGCGATGCACGAGAACGGCGCCCTCCACGAAGGGCGTCATTCGCGAGCTGTCCTGCGAATCGGCGGGCCAGACGACGAGCTTACCCTCACTCTCGGCCGTCACCCGGGCGCGCAGGTAGCTCTCGCGAAAGCCGTTCGCTTCGATCGCGAGTCCGAGCCGGGCGGGGAACGGCGCTATTATCCGAGCAGCGTCCTGACCCAGCATCCGCGCGAGCAATGGCACGAGAAAGAGGCGAGAGGTGACGAGGGCGGACGCCGGATTGCCCGGCAAGCCGATGATGCGGGGGTGGCCCTCGCGAGTGGCCGACCAGACTGGCTTACCCGGCCGCACGGCGACGCCTGCGAAATCGATGGTGTAACCCGCCGCCATCGCGGCCTCCCGCAGCACGTCGCGATCTCCTACGGACGCACCACCAATGGTGACAACGAGATCGGCATCTCCATCGAGCGCATCGTGCAGCTTATCGGTCGCGCTATCGAGAACGTCCGGCAATATCGGTCCAAAGTGCGCATCTCCGCCCCAATCCTCGACGAGACCCGCTACGCCATATGCGGCCGAGTTGACCACGCCGCGCGTCTCGTCACCCTCCCCCGGCCAGACGAGTTCGTCTCCCGACGCGAGGAGAAGGACGCGGGGGGCACGGGCGACCTCGACGGTAGGCCGATCGGCCGCGGCGAGGAGGGCGAGCCGCGCGCCGTGCACGCGTTCCCCGGCTGCAAGCAGCACGTCGCCGGCCGCGAAGTCCCCACCGGCTGGACGGACGTGATCCGCATCGCCCTCCAGGAGCGTCAGGCGGACGCGATCGTTGTCGCGAACCGCCTGCTCCTGAATCACGACCCGCGCACCGTCCGGCACGATGCCGCCGGTGTAGATGCGCAGTGCCTCGCCTGCCGCGAGCGCTCGCGGATGACGCTCGCCGGCGGGCGCCGTGCCCACGACGGCAAACTCGGCCTCACCGACCGGGGTGGCGTGAGGAACGGCGTAGCCGTCCATGGCCGACATATCGTGAAGCGGCTGACGACGGCGGGCGACGACGTCGGACGATAGGACGCGCCCTCGCGCGAGCTTGATCGGAACGGTCTCCGCAGGCAGTGCCTCCACACCGTCCAGAAGCCGTTCGCGCGCATCGAAAACGCTCAGCAGTCCGCTCACGACACGCCGTCTTCCCGCTGCCAGAGCCCGGACCGACCACCGGCCTTCTCGATGAGTTGGATGGCCTCGATCGTCATGCCGCGATCGATGGCCTTGAGCATGTCGTAGACGGTGAGGCACGCCGTGCCGACCGCGGTCATCGCCTCCATCTCGACGCCGGTACGGCCGAACGTTCGCGCCGTCGCCGTCACGACGAGGCCGGGGAGCGCGCCGTCGGCGACGATGTCGATCTCCACGGCATCGAGCGGCAGCGGATGGCAGAGGGGAATGAAGTCCGACGTGCGCTTCGCGCCTTGAATGCCGGCGAGTTCCGCGACCGCGACGACGTCACCCTTCTTCGCGCGCCTTGCCTTGACTGTCTCGAGCGTCTTGCGGTCCATGCGTATGCGGCCGCGAGCGGTCGCGTGGCGCTGCGTCTCAGGCTTGGCCGACACGTCGACCATGCGTGCGCGCCCCTCGCCGTCGAAATGCGTCAGTTCGTTCACGCGCCCTCGCCAAGCCGGGGCAAGATCTGAACGAGGTTGCAGGGTCGGTTCCGAGCGTCGAGCTGGGGCGCAATCGCGTGGTCCCAGCCGTCCTTCACCGCGCCGGACGAGCCGGGCAGGACGAAGACGTAGGTCTTGTCGAGAATGCCGGCCAGCGCGCGCGATTGGATCGTCGAGAGGCCGACCGATTTGTGGCTGACCATATGGAAGACGACCGAGAACCCGTCGATGGTCTTGTCGAGCATCGGCGCTATCGCATCGGGCGTCACGTCCCGTCCGGTCAGCCCTGTGCCGCCGGTGGTGATGATGGCGTGGATTTGCGGGTCGGCGGCCCACTCGCGAACGCGGCCCTGAATGACGGAGATATCGTCCGTCACCACGTCGCGTCGCGCGATCCGGTGGCCGGCGGCCTCCGCCCGGTCGGCCAGCGTTCGGCCGGACGTGTCGGTCTCCAGCGTTCGCGTGTCGGAAACGGAGAGGATGGCGATCCCGAGTGGCACGAAGCCGTCCTCGCGCGGTGGGGGGACCTCGACGGTCGTGGACGTGCTTGCGGACATATCTCTCGTCTCTCGTCAGGCGGCGCCGGACCAGCGGTCCGCGTCGGCGTAATCCTCGGCGCGCGGCTCGACCCAGCGAGGCCCGTCAGGGCCGTGCTCGCGCTTCCAGAAGGGTGCTCGGGTCTTGAGGTCGTCCATGAGGCAATCGGCGGCCTCGAAGGCGTCGCGCCGGTGAGCCGAAGCGGCGCCGACGAAGACGATCGCCTCGCCGGGCGCCATGACACCAACCCGGTGGACGACATGGAGCGCGCTCACGCTCCACCGCTCCGCGACGCGCGCCGTCAACCGCTCGATCTCCTTGACCGTGAAGGTCGGGTGGTGCCGCAGTTCCAACCCCTCGACGGCATTGCCTTCGCTGCGAACGAGGCCGGTGAAGGTCACGATCGCGCCGGCTCCACGACCGGCCGCCCGGACCCGCTCTGCCTCCGCCGCCGGATCGAAGGGCGCCGGTCGGACCTGCACGCTGACGGCCGTCATCCGCCGCTCATCGGCGACATGAACGCGACTTCGCGAGCGTTGGATACGTCCGCGTCCCATCCGATCATCTCGTCGTCGGCCATCACAACCACGCCTTTGGCCGCCAGCGCTTCACGGAGGACGGGATCCTCCCGTCCCAGCGCGTCGGCGACATCGCAAGCGGTCGCACCATCTCCGACCGAGACCGTGCGTTCCGGAACTGAGACGGCATCCGTCAGCGGGCCCCAGAAGGTGACCCGAACGGTCGTCTCGACGGCGCGTTCAGCGGTGATTGTCATCGTTCAGATCCAGGATGTCGTCAGGATCGACATCGACATTGGGGAGCGTGTTGGCTCTGGCCGAGTCTCGATAGAGCGGCCGGTTGGATGCCGTCGTCGCGGTGCATGCGGACAGGAGAAGCGTCGCGCACAGGGCGATTGCAGTAAGGCCCGCGACGCGCGACATCGGTCTAACCCCCCGTCACCGACATGTGGCGCGGGCTCGCGGGTGCCTGCCCGCGCCGCTCCATCACAAAGTCGTGGCCCTTGGGCTTGATGACGATGGCGCGGTCGATAGCTGCGTGTAGTGCCTTATCACCGACATGGTCGCGCATCGGCGCCCGCAGATCGACGCTCGCCTCCTGGCCGAGACAAAGATAGATGCGGCCCGTGCAGGTCACCCGTACGCGGTTGCAGCTCTCGCAGAAATTATGCGTCAGCGGCGTGATAAAGCCGAGCGTGCCGCCCGTCTCCTCGACACGGACATAGCGTGCCGGGCCACCGGTGCGCAGCGGCAGGTCCGTCAGAGTCCAACGCTCGGCGAGGCTGGCGCGGAATTCGGAGAGCGGCGCGTACTGGTCGAAGCGCTCCTCGCCCGTATCGCCCATCGGCATCGCCTCGATGATCGTCATGTCGTGCCCGCGCCCATGCGCCCAGGCGATGAGGTCGGGCAGCGTGGCGGCGTTGTCGTCGGCGAGAAGGACCGCGTTCAGCTTGACCCGGATGCCCACCTCCGTCGCCGCCTCAAGCCCCTCCATGACCTTGGCGAGACTGCCGCCGCGCGTGACGCGGGCATAGGTTTCGGGGTCGAGGCTGTCGATCGAGACGTTGATGCGCCTGACGCCCGCCGAGGCGAGGTCGTCCGCGTATTTCGTCAACTGCGTGGCGTTCGTCGTCAGCGTAAGTTCGTCGAGGCGGCCGGACTTCAGGTGGCGCGAGAGATCGCGTACGAGGTCCATGATGCCGCGCCGCACCAGCGGCTCGCCGCCTGTCAGACGCAGCTTGCGCACGCCCCGCATCACGAACGCGCTCGCCAACCGGTCGAGTTCCTCGAGCGACAGTACCTCGCGCTTCGGGAGGAACGTCATGTCCTCGGCCATGCAATAGGTGCAGCGAAGGTCACAGCGATCCGTGACGGAGAGGCGCAGGTATGTGACGTGCCGCCCGAACGGATCGACCATCGGCGCGCCCACCGGCATCTCGCGAGCGGCGGATGACGGGCGCGGGGACGACGGCGTCGCGCCGCGCAGACCCTCCGGCAGATTATCGAGCAGTGTCGTCGTCGGCACTCGTGTCTCCCGATGGCGCGGTCCGAAGCGGCGCCGGCCCCTCATCATATCGTCCCTCGCGTGCGGAAGCGAGAGGCAGCGTCGCGCTTCGGGGGGCGGCGTTCCCGCAACGAGTTGACACAGGTCATTCTGTGGGCGCCTTTGCCGTGTCATTCGCCCCATGACGCCAGCGAACTGCGACGCAAGGCCGGCTTGACCGGACGCGTGTCCGCATGGCCTGATACGCCGTACCCGAATACGAACCACGAGACCCGATCACGATGCTAGCCGAACTGGGTCAACTCGCGTTGAGCCTCGCGCTGATCGTCGCGGTCGTGCAGTCGGTGCTGCCGATCGTTGGCGCGGCGCGCGGCGACGTCGTCTGGATGCGCAGCGCCGCGATGACGAGCGTCCTTCAGTTCGGCCTCGTAGCGGTCGCGTTCGCCGCCCTGATGCATGCCTTCGTGACGAGCGACTTCACGGTCTCCAACGTCGTCGCCAATTCGAGCCTCGCCAAGCCGATGCTCTACAAGGTCGCAGGCACCTGGGGCAGCCATGAGGGCTCGCTGCTTCTCTGGGTCCTCATTCTCGCGCTCTTCGGGGCCGCGGTCGGCACGTTCGCGGGCAACATCCCGGCAGGGCTGAAGGCACGAACCTTGAGCGTGCAGGCCTGGGTCAGCGTCGGCTTCCTCTCGTTTCTCCTCTTCACGTCGAACCCATTCGAGCGCGTCTTCCCAGCGCCGCTCGACGGGCGCGATCTCAACCCGTTGCTGCAGGACGTCGGCCTCGCGCTCCATCCGCCGCTTCTCTATCTCGGGTATGTCGGCTTCTCGATCGTCTTCTCCTTTGCCGTCGCGGCGCTAGTCGAAGGGCGTGTCGATCCGGCCTGGGCGCGCTGGGTGCGGCCGTGGACGCTGGCGGCGTGGGGCTCGCTGACGGCCGGCATCGGGCTCGGCTCCTGGTGGGCGTATTACGAGCTCGGTTGGGGCGGCTGGTGGTTCTGGGATCCGGTGGAGAACGTGTCGTTCATGCCGTGGCTCCTCGGCACGGCGCTCCTTCACTCGGCCATCGTCACGGAGAAGCGCGACACATTCAAATCGTGGACGATCCTTCTCGCGATCCTCACCTTCTCGCTGAGCCTTCTCGGCACGTTCATTGTCCGCTCGGGGCTCCTCACCTCCGTCCATGCGTTTGCGGTCGACCCGGAGCGCGGGGTCTACATCCTGATGCTCCTCGCCCTCTCCATCGGCGGCTCGCTCGCACTTTATGCCTGGCGTGCGCCGGCGATGGAGGGGGGCGGCCTCTTCGCACCCGTCAGTCGAGAGGCAGGGCTCCTTATCAACAACCTGCTCCTCGCCACGGCCACGGCGACCGTTCTCTTCGGCACACTCTATCCGCTTTTCCTGGAGGCGATCACGGGCGAGAAGATCTCGGTCGGCCCGCCCTTCTTCAACGCCACCTTCACGCCGCTCATGCTGCCGCTCCTCCTCGCGATGGGCATCGGACCGTTTCTCTCCTGGAAGCGGGCCGATCTCGGCGGCGCACTCAGCCGGCTGACCTGGGTCG
The DNA here is from genome assembly GCA_963799285.1 of uncultured Alphaproteobacteria bacterium. GTDB lineage: Bacteria > Pseudomonadota > Alphaproteobacteria > Rhizobiales > CAWCWK01 > CAWCWK01. The sequence continues at coordinate 992,447 of CAWCWK010000004.1, read as the reverse complement.
GTCTAGCCGTCCTCCTCGTCATGGCCGCCGTCTGGTACGCCGAGACGCGCGGCCCGATCCTCGCCGTCCTCGCCTTCGGCCTGGCGACATGGCTGCTGCTGGCGACGGTTCAGGACTGGGCGGCGCGCGTCAAGCTCGGCCGCGAGCCGCTGCGCCAGACGCTTCGGCGGATCGGCGGCCTTCCCCGCGCCGCGCACGGTATGGCGCTGGCCCATGCCGGTATCGCGATCTGCGTGATGGGCATCGTCGGCTCGACCGCCTGGAAGAGCGAATCGGTTACATTCATCGAGCCCGGCACCGTCGTCGAGATCGGCGGCTACGAAGTGCAGTTCCGCGGCGTGCGAGAACTCGAAGGGCCGAACTACACCTCGTTGATGGGCGAGTTGACGGTCGAGCGCGACGGTGCGCCGATCACGACGCTTTACCCCGAGCGGCGAAACTACCCCCTTGCCCGTATGACGACGACGGAGGCCGCGATCCACAACACGATCGCCGGCGATCTCTTCGCGACCATCGCCGAGCCGGACCTCACGATCGGATCGTCCGGCCGGTGGACGCTGCGGATCCTCTTCGAGCCGCTGGTGAACTTTATCTGGCTCGGCGCCCTTCTGCTCGTCATCGGCGCCGGGTTCTCGCTCAGCGACAGGCGCCTGCGCGTCGGCGCGCCGAGAAAGGCCGGCCGCGCGGCGGCGCCCGTCCTCGCGCCAGCCGAGTAGGACGGATGAAGCGGCTGATCTTCCTCGCGCCGCTGGCCATCGCGGTCGGTATTGGCGGGTTCCTCGCCTGGGGGCTCGACCCCACGCGCGACCCGTCCGTGCTGCCCTCCGTCCTCGTCAATAAGTCCGTGCCCGCGTTCGACCTGCCCCCCATCGAGGGCGTCGGCGTGCCGGGCCTGTCGCGGGCCGATCTCGTGAGCATGGACGGCCCAGCCCTCGTCAACGTCTTCGCCTCCTGGTGCTTTCCCTGCCGGGTGGAGCATCCCGTCCTCTTGCGGATGGTCCGCCAACACGGCGTCCGTCTCTTCGGCCTCAACTACAAGGACGCGCCCGACGCAGCGCGGGACTGGCTGGCCGAGGTTGGCAACCCTTACGAACGCGTCGGCTCCGACGTCTCCGGCCGGGCAGGGATCGAGTGGGGCGTCTTTGGCGTGCCGGAGACCTTCGTCGTCGACGCGGCGGGCACGGTTCTGATGCGCCATGTCGGCCCGATCACGACGCCCGAAGCCGAAGCCGCACTCCTTTCCGCCTTGAGGGACGCGGAGCGCTCACCGTGATCCGCGCACTTCTTCTGACGCTTGCTCTCCTGGTCGGGTCGGGCGTGGGGGCACGGGCCGTTCAGCCCGACGAGGTTCTGCGCGACGCGGCATTAGAGGAGCGCGCCCGTGAAATCTCAGCGAAGGTGCGCTGCGTCGTCTGCCAGAACGCATCGATCGACGCATCGAACGCCCCCGTCGCGCGCGACCTCCGGCTCCTCGTCCGGGAGCGCCTCGTGGCCGGAGACGCCGATGCCGAGGTTTACGAGTTCCTGCGCGCGCGCTATGGCGACTTCGTCCTTTTCAGCCCGCCCTGGCAGCCCTCGACCTACGTCCTGTGGATCGCGCCGTTCCTCATCATCGCTCTCGGCGGGCTCGCGGTCGTCCTCGCGCTTCAGCGGCGCGGTCGCCAGACGGTCACGCCGGCGCTGACCGCAGAGGAAGCCGAAGCCTTCGAGGCGTTGTGGGATCGACGCGATGATTGACCCGCTCCTCATCGCATTCGGGCTTGGTCTTCTGGTCCTTACGGGAGCGGCCCTCCTCCTCACCGCTCGCGCGCCGACGGTCAGTCCGGCCGAACGGGAGGATGCCGCTCTCGCCATCTTCTCTGATCAACTCGGCGAGATAGACCGCGAAGAAGGCCGCGGCCTCATCTCGGCTGTGGAAGCGGGCGCGGCCCGAACCGAGATCAAGCGCCGCATGCTGGCCGCCGACCGGGTGCGCCAAAGAAACGCGACAGGCGCCGTTCGGACAGGAGGCCGTACCCTCGTCGTCCTCGCGGTGCTTGTCCCCGTCGCGGGCCTAGGCGTCTACTTCGCGATCAGCAATCCGGCGGGGCGGGCCGTGGCGAGCGGTGCCAGTGAAAGGCAAGCGCCCTCCGATATCGCGAACCTGGCCGCACAGGTTCGCGCGCGGCTCGAAGCAGAGGGCGAGGGAGCCACCGAAGGCTGGCTCCTTCTTGCCCGCACCTATGCCGGGATGGGAGACACCGCGAAGGCCCTCGAGGCCTATGCGCGAGTGGCGGACCGCGACGACGTCACCGCCGATGGGCTCGCCCGCTATGGCGAACTCTTGGTGGTCACGGACGGTGGCACCGTTTCGGCAGCGGCCATCGGCGTGCTCGACCGCGCGCTCGCCATCGCGCCCGACCCCCGCGCGACCTACTACCGCGCCGTCGCCTTCGAACAGGAGGCCCGCTATGCCGACGCGCTCGCTCTCGTCGAAACGCGGCTCGCCGCCGGCGCGGACGAGGAAGCACTCCTGACGCTCGAGACCTATCGCGACGCCCTACGCGAGCGGATGATCCTGCCGCCCACCCCCGACGCAGCGGCCGTCGAAGCCGCCGGCGCCATGTCGGCTACGGACCGCGAGGCCTTCATAGGCTCGATGGTCGACGGCCTGGCCGCGCGCCTCGAGGCGAACCCGGACGATCTCGACGGATGGCTCCGGCTCGCGAACGCCTATGACGTGTTGGAGAGGCCCGCCGATGCGCTCCGCGCCTACCAGTCCGCCGAGCCATTGTTGGACGGTGTGGCGGAAGGCGATCCGCGCCGCGTGCGGGTGGCGGATGGTCTAGCCGCCAACGCGGTCGAATAACGCCGCTCCTACCAACGTTTACGCGGCTCCCCGATTCTCGTTGCCGCCTTTCAGCGCTGACCGTGAAATGACGGCGGTAGGTTGAATCGGTCGGCGCCGCTGGCGGCTGCGAAGGATCGCCGTCACACCTCCGCTACCGGGCGTGCTTCGCGGCGGCGTTCCGCTTGGAGGCGTTCGATCTCGGCGCGGGCGCTGCTGCGATAGGCTTCGAAGGCCGCTCTCGCTTCGTCGCCATCGGCGCGGAACTGCTCGTTCTCGGTCCGCAGCCGGGCCAGCCGCTCGCGAAGATCGTCTATGGCCGCCTCCTGTTCCGAGACCTTCGCGGCACTGCGCTGCGCGGCGTCCGCAGCGCCGCGCTGCGCCTGACGTGCGGCGTCGCGCGCGCTGGCGGCCTCGTCGCGGTCCGCCTCGACGGCACGGAGCCGGTCGAGCAGGATCTCGTACTGCCGCTCGCCCTCTTCGAGTTCCTGATGAAGCTCCTCGTTCTGGGAGAGCGCCTCCTGCAAGGCTTCGTTGGAGCCCTCGCGCAGGGTCGCGGCTTCGTCGGCCGTCTCGCGGGCGGAGGCGATGGCGGTGTCGAATGCCGCGATCTCATCGCGCAGGGCTGCGATCTGCTCGTCGCGCTCCTTCAGCAGTGTGTCGCGGTGGGCGACGAGAGCGTCGGCCTCCCCCGCCCGCGTTCTCGTATCGGTGAGCGCGGTTTCCGTCTCGACCTGAAGCGCGGTTATCGTCGAGAGCTTGGCTTCGGTCTCTCGCAAATCGTCGCGGGTCGCCTCGTGGTCCTCGCGTTCGGTCGCGAGGTCGCCTTCGATTGCCTCGAGCCGCGCTTCGAGGTCTTCCATGGCGAGCCGCAGATTGGCCGTCATCTCGGTCCGCCGGCCGATTTCCATGACCTGCCGTGAGACGCGCCGCTTGGCATCGTCGATGCCCATCTCGAGTTCGCGAACACGCATCGCGTATTCGGCCCGCACCTGATCGCGGCCGGCACGAATCTGCGCCAGCGAGACGGGCATTTCCGCCGTCACCCGCCGCCGCGTATAGCGCGACGCCCAGCGCCAGACGAGCGGCATGACCGTGAGGGCCAGGCCGACGGCCATCAGGAAGCCGAGGGCAAAGAACATGAACGCTTCAATCATCGCGTCCGCTCTTAGCCGATCGCTCCGCCGTCAGAAAGCGCTTTGCGCGTCGTGCCGCCTAGAAGGGGTTCCACGTCGGCTTGGCGGTGAATTTCAGGTAGCCCACGTTGGCGCCGAAGCGCGCGCCGACGCCGACCCGGATCGGCACCGCGACGACCGGCCCGGCCGCAAGCGCCGTCATGCCGATTCCGCCGACGAGATAGACCGAACCCGAGATCCCGCCGAAGCGGCCATAGGCGGCCTCGACACGCGGAAGGTTGTAGAGGAGCACCATGGTGCGTGCGCCATCGGCTCCGAAGTCGTAGCCAAGAGATGGCCCCTGCCAATAGATCGGGAAGCTGCCAAGATCGAGCGTCTCTAGGCGGCCCTCCCCGTAGCGGACACCGCCGATAAAGGCGCCGCCGGCCTCCTGGCCGAGAATGTAGCCATTGGGCTGGCCATATTGCGCGAAGGCCTGCTCGAGCGCCTTGGCAACGCCCTGCGCCGCAGCACCGAAATATTGATGGCCGATGCCGACGATCTGCTCCGGCGAGAAGGAGCGCGGTGCGCCGTAGGCCACCTGAGGCGCGGCGCTCTGCGTCGGCGCATAGAGATTGCCCGGGGGCTGGATGGTCGTCGGCGGAGCGAGGCCCATGGGCCCGTTCGCCGCCGGATAGCCATAGGTCTGTGCCGAAGCGGCGGTAGCGGCCGCAAGAAGAGCGGCGCCGGCGAGGAGCGCCTTCAGAGGGTTAGCTGCGCGCATGAGTGCAGTCCTTTCGCGCGTTGGAACCCAGGGGAGAAGAAAGTTGAGGGCGATCGGGGGCGAAACGCCGGGAAAATCCTGGATCCGGGGGATTTGCATCACTTTCTACCAATCTCCTTTCGCCAGCCTTTACAGGGCCCGTGTCATCTCTGTCCGGCGAGAGGTGCCGGGGGCTGGCCGCAGGGTCGGTCCGATGAGCGAAAGACCTCCGCATGCAACGGGACGCCGGAAGCGCCGGGACGCGCGAATGGCGGCATCGAACGACAGGACGGATCGAAGCCTATGACGAACTCGACCACCACTGCGACTGCGTATTGCGCCCAGCCGCGGCGCAACCGCAAGCGGATCGCCCTCGCCCTCACCGCGATGTGCGCACTCAGCCTCACGGTCTCTAAGGATACCGCCAACGCGAACGAGCGCATCGTGACCGACTGGCAGACCGGTATCGCCATTTCGGGTTACGATCCGGTCGCCTACTTCGTGGAGCGTCAGGCCGTTCCGGGTCGGGAGACCTATCAGGCCCATTGGGGCGGCGTCGTCTGGCAATTCCGCAGCGCTGGCAACCGCGACGCCTTCGTCGCGAACCCCGACGTCTACGCTCCCGAATATGGCGGGCACGACGCAACGGCGATCGCCGAAGGCTTCGTCGCGCGCGGCAATCCGCTGATCTGGACGGTCGCGGATGGCCAGTTGCATCTATTCAACAGCGCCGACAACCTCTACGCCTTCCAGGCCGAAGGATCGCGCATCGAGACCAGGGCCGAGAAGCGCTGGAGCAAGCTCAGCCGTACTCTTGCGCTTCGCTAGAAGCCGATCGCGGAGATATCGAGCCGGCGGGCCAGGTCCGCCGAACCGACCGCCACGAAATACGGGTTGCGCAGCCGGTCCGCCGCATACGTGAGCGGGGCGCCGCCCTCGACGATCACCACGCCGCCCGCGCCAAGCAGGACGGCGTGCGCGGCCGCCGTGTCCCACGCCATGGTCGGGGCGAGGCGGGGATAGACATCCGCCTCGCCGGCCGCGACCCTGCAGAACTTCAGCGACGACCCGAAGCTCTTCGTCTCCGCGATGCCGTTGGCCGCGAGAAAGGCTTCGGTGCGCGCATCGCGATGCGATCGACTGGCCACCGCGACGAGCGCCGCGCCCTCCCCGCGAGCGCCCTCCCCCCGACAGGACAGCGGCGACACATCGACAAGCGCTTCGCCGTCGATGGTCGCACGAAACGCGCCGCCCCCGACCACCCCGGCATAGAGTGCGCCGGCCTCCGGCTGAACGACGACGCCGAGCACCGGGCGATTGCCTTCGATGAGGGCGACATTGACCGTATAATCCGGCCGTCCAGCCATGAACTCCTTCGTTCCGTCGAGCGGATCGACCATCCAGACTATCGGTCCGGACCAGCCGGCCGCCGCGACTTCCTCCGACACGATCGGGTAGGACACCGTGGCCCTCGTCAGGACATTCCGGATCGCCGCATCGGCTGCGAGGTCGGCTGCGCTGACGGGGGAGCCGTCGCCCTTCGTGTCTGCTGTGCGGGGCCCGGCGGCGATCGGGGCGATGGCGCGCGCACCGGCGAGCGCGGCGCGAATGGCGATGTCGAGGTCGTCCGCGCGTTCCGTGGTCAGACCGTAGGAAGCGTTGCTCACACTCATCACCCTTCACATCATGGCGCCGCGCGGCACCGCATCGTTCTTCACACGCCGATTCGTGCATGTAACAAGGACGCAACTCGCCCGCCACCGCCATCGCCCGCCCGGGAGCCCCCGCCATGTCCGATATGTCCAAGCAGCCCTCGACCAATGCAGCGGCAGGCGGAAGCCCCGTCGAGGTCGGTGCGCTCGACCTCGCCTCCTATCTCTGCAGCCGGGTCTGCCACGACGTCATCAGCCCCGTAGGCGCGATCGCCAACGGGTTGGAGGTGATGGATGCGGACGATGATCCGCAGATGCGCGAGTTCGCGATGGACCTCATCCGCAAGAGCGCCAACCAAGCGACGGCGAAGCTCAAGTTCGCCCGCCTCGCCTTTGGCGCATCGGGGTCCGCGGGATCGATGATCGACCTGCGCGATGCCGAGGAGGCCGCGCGCGGCGTCGTCTCCGGTGAGAAGCTGAACCTCGAATGGGTGGGCCCGCCGGCGCAAATGCCGAAGAACGCGGTCAAGCTCCTCTTGAACCTCGTCATGTTGTCGACGAACTGCATCCCGCGCGGCGGCGACGTGAAGGTGACCGTCGACCCCGAGGCGCCGAGCTTCTCCGTCATCGCCGCCGGCAGCCATGCCCGAGTGCCCGACGATATCGCCGAGGCCTTCGGCCCCGGCATGGTTCAGGTGACGGCGCACAACGTACAGCCCTACTACGCCCGAACGCTCGGCGACGAGGAGGGAATGCGACTGTCGATCGACCATCAGGGCGACGCGGTCCGGTTTTCCGCCGAGGTCGTTTAAGCGTCGCGAAATCGTTTTGCGCGAAGCTGTCGGACATTCGTCGTCCGACAGCGGAGCCTGGAATGAAGATCTGCCTCATCGCCGATGACGCGCCCATCGTGCGCAAGGTCGCGGCGCGCATCTTGAAGTTCAACAAGTATCACGTCGAAGCGCCCGAGACGGTGCGCGACATGATCGCGGTTTGCCGGGCGAACATGCCCGATCTCATCATCGTGGCGGAGACGTTCGGCGACGAGGACGGCCTCGGTCTCGTGCAGCGCATTCGCGATCTGCCGGACGGCAACGTGCCGACCATCCTCATCTGCACCTCGGCCAACAGCATTGCCCTGCGCTCGCGCTCTCGCCGCTGCGGCGCGAATGGCGTTCTCATGAAGCCCTTCACGCGGGAGACGGTCGACGGCCAGCTTCGCCGCCTCGGCCTCGCCAACGCCCTCTTGGCCGCGTGACTTGGCCGCATGACTTGGCCGCTTGACTTGGCCGCATGAGAACGGGCCATTTCGCGGCGGGCGGTTGAAATGAAAAAGCCCCGCTCAAGGCGGGGCTTTTGCATATCCAGAGGCACTGGATAAATGATCAGGCGGCGGATTCGATCTCGGCTGCGGTGAGCTCGCGCAGGACATATCCCCGTCCCCAGACGGTTTCGATATAGTTCTGTCCGCCGGTGGCGGCCGAGAGCTTCTTTCTGAGCTTGCAGATGAAGACGTCGATGATCTTCAGCTCCGGCTCGTCCATCCCGCCATACAAGTGATTGAGAAACATCTCCTTGGTCAGCGTCGTGCCCTTCCTGAGCGAGAGAAGCTCCAGCATCTGGTACTCCTTGCCCGTCAGATGCACCCGGGCGCCCTGAACCTCCACCGTCTTGGTGTCGAGGTTCACCTTCAGCTCGCCCGTCTGGATGATCGACTGCGCATGCCCCTTCGAGCGGCGAACGATCGCGTTGATCCGCGCAATCAGCTCGTCCTTGTGAAACGGCTTCGTGAGATAGTCGTCCGCGCCAAAGCCCAGGCCGCGCACCTTGTCCTCAATGCCCGCCATGCCCGACAGGATCAGGATCGGCGTCTCGATCTTGGCCCGGCGAAGGCTCTTCAGTACCTCGTAGCCCGACATGTCAGGCAGGTTCAGGTCCAAAAGGATGATGTCGTAGTCGTAGAGCTTGCCGAGATCGATCCCTTCCTCGCCAAGGTCCGTCACGTAGACGTTCAAGCTCTCCGATTTCAGCATCAGCTCAATCGACTGAGCTACCGCCGAATCGTCCTCAATCAGCAATACCCGCATGACGGCCCTTCCCAGCGCCGGACCCGCAGCGGGCCCGATTAGCAAACTGCGTCGCGGCTAGGCAAAAGCGTACGGCTTTCACGAACCCACGTTCATCGACCGACAAGGTAAGGCCTTAACGGTAAACGAATCCTCAACCTCTGAGGCTGAACTAAGGACGATCTTGCAAACCCTTGCAAAAGCGAAAGAATTTTTCGCATTATTGACGTTGCCGAAGCGCCTCGCTGCGCGTGGCCTGAGAGATTCGGGTTAGTCTACTCGTCCGCAGGTTGTCCGCACCATGGTTTACCGCCCGTTAAAGCCGACGAGATAGCGTGGGCCAACGCGGTCATCCCTTGATCGCGTGGAGCGGGGAACAGTCATGATACGCCCAGAGGCGCGCCGGACCTCTCGGCTAGTAGCACTGACGGAGGAGATCGCGAGCATTCCCACTGCGCGGTCCTTCGGTCGCGTCGCGGCCATACGCGGTCCCAGGGTCGAGATCGTCGGACCGCTCTCCAAACTGCGCCTCGGCAGCCGCGTCGAGCTGCCGGGCGACGAAGAGGATGCGGTCTGCGAGGTCGTCGGCTTCGACAAGGGCCGAGCCGTCTGCCTCCCCATCACGCCCCTGGAAGGAATTAGCATCGGCGCGGACGCCGTCTTCGGCTCCGACCAATCGGCCCGGATCGCGCCGCACGAGTCTTGGCTCGGCCGCGTGATCGACGCGCAAGGGCGGCCGACCGACGGCAAGGGACCGCTCCGTGCCGGACCTGTTCATCAGCCGCTGCGAACCCCTCCCCCGCCCGCCCAGTCGAGAGGTCGCCTCGGCGAACGCCTGACGCTTGGCGTGGCCGCGCTCGACGTTTTTGCCGCCTGTTGCAGGGGCCAGCGCCTCGGAATCTTCGCCGGTTCGGGCGTCGGCAAGTCCGTCCTTCTCTCCATGCTGGCGCGAAACGCCAAGGCCGACGTCATCGTGCTCGGCCTCATCGGCGAGCGCGGACGCGAGGTGCGCGAGTTCATCGAGGAAACACTTGGCGCGGACGGCCTCGCCCGATCGGTCGTCGTCGTCGCCACGTCGGATGAGCCTGCCCTCGCCCGCCGCCGCGCGAGCCATATGGCCATGGCGATCGCGGAGCATTTTCGCGACGAGGGCAAGGATGTGCTCCTCCTCATGGACAGCCTGACCCGCTTCGCGCAGGCGCAGCGCGAGATCGGCCTGGCCTGCGGCGAGCCGCCGACGGCCAAGGGCTATACCCCTTCCGTCTTCTCCGAGCTGGCGCAGCTCGTCGAGCGCGCCGGCCCAGGCCCTGTCGGCACCGGCTCGATCACCGGGCTCTTCAGCGTACTCGTCGATGGCGACGACATGAACGAGCCGGTGGCGGACGCCGCGAGGGGCACGCTCGACGGCCATATCGTCATGGAACGCGCCATCGCCGAGCGCGGACGCTATCCGGCGGTCAACGTCCTCAAATCCGTCAGCCGCACCATGCCGGCCTGTATTCCGGACACGCGCTGGCCGGACGTGCAGCGCGCCAAGGCCATCATGTCCTGTTTCGCGGACATGGAGGAGATGGTCCGCATAGGCGCCTACAAGAAGGGCTCGAGCACGGAAGTCGATGAGGCGATCCACCTCAATCCCGGGTTCGAGGCCCTGCTCGCGCAGTCGCCCGATGTATCGACAGACCCCGAGGCGATGTTCGACGCTCTGCGCGCGCTGATACAGCCTGTGGAAACATCGGAAACCAATACGAAAGAGTCCGCGGCCTAATAATCATGCTGGTTGACGGTACGCCCCGCCGGGGTGCCGCACACGTGTTGCGTTAGGGGAGTGACAACCATGAAGTCTCGCGGGAGCCTGACACGGCTACACAAGTTCCAGGTCGATGAGAGGCGCCGTCAGGTCGTGCAGATCGAGACGATGATCGACGACTTCAAGCGTATGATCGAGGATCTCGACAACCAGATCGTCAGCGAGCAGGACCGCGTCGGCATTCATGACGTCACCCATTTCGCCTATCCGACGTTCGCCAAGGCGGCGATGACGCGACGCGACAATCTCCGCACCAGCCTCGCCGATCTCGACGCGCAGCTCGCCGCGGCGCGTGCCTCCCTGGCCGAGGCGTTCGAGGAGCTCAAGAAGGTGGAGCTTCTCGAAGGTCGCGATGCGGAGCGCACCGCGAAGGAAGAGGCGAAGGCCGAGCAGGACGAACTGGACTCCGTCGCCTCCAAGATGGTCGGTTAGCGGTTCGGCGGCTCAGACCGCCGGCGGCACCTCGCCCGCCGACATGCCCCTTGTGAAGGCGGCGCGGGCCGACCACTCCCAGGTGGTCGGCCTTTTTGCGTGGCCGACCGGCCAAGGAGGGATCGGCAAGGAGGGATCGGCAAGAAGCGATCGGGAGGTCCGCCTCGTCACGGTGAGATGGCCGGGCGTCAAACGGGGGCGACCCGCAGGCGCGTCCCTTCCACCGCCACGATTTCCACGCTCGTGCCGGCTGGCAGGTCGGGACCATCGACAGCCCAGGAGCCGTCGCCGATCCGCAAGCGTCCGCGTCCGCCGACGATCGGTTCGTCCAGCATGTAGTGGTTGCCGACAAGGCGTTGCGCGCCGGTGTTAAGGGTTGGGTCCTCGCTGTCCTCTTCGCGCGCAAGACGGCGGCGCGCCTCATAGGCGGCCACGGCCGCCAGCACGGCAAAGACTACGATCTGCCCCGCCCACGGCATCGACACCACGAAGGTCAGAGCGCCGGTCGCCAATGCCGCCAGACCGAACCAGAGCAGGAACGTGCCCGGGACCACGATCTCCAGCGCCATCAGTACCAGTCCGAGGACGATCCACGCCCATGGGCCGAGTGCAAGGAGGTCTGCCAAGCCGTCCATCGTCGGCTAGAGCGCCCCACTCGGAGAGATCGGCGGAACGGTTCCGGCAGGGCGAACGGTCGTGCCGAGCGCTGCCATCTCCGAAGTCGTAGAGGCCGATGGGGCCGGCGACGAAGACGGCGTCGGCTGGGAGGCGCCCCCACCCGAGAAGGCCTCGCGCGCGATCTCGGCGACGCCGGAGAGGGCTCCCATGGCCGCCGTCGCGTCTAGTGGCATGATGAGGACCTTCTGGTTGGGCGCACTCGCCAGCGCCTTAAGCGCCTCGAGATATTTCTCGGCGACGAAATAGTTCACCGCCTGGCTGCCGCCCTTCGCGATCGCCTCGGAGAGGACAATGGTCGACTTGGCGTCGGCCTCGGCCATGCGCTCGCGCGCCTCGGCTTCGCGGAAGGCGGCTTCGCGCCGGCCCTCGGCCTCGAGGATACGCGCCTGCTTCAGGCCTTCCGCCTTCAGGATCTCGGATTGGCGCATGCCTTCGGATTCGAGGATCGAGGCCCGCTTCTCCCGCTCGGCCTTCATCTGCCGGCCCATCGACTGAACGAGGTCGCGCGGCGGTTCGATATCCTTGATCTCGATGCGCGTCATCTTCACGCCCCAGGGCTGCGTCGCGTCGTCCACGACGGACAGCAGGCGATGGTTGATGACGTCGCGGTTGGACAGAAGCTCGTCGAGGTCCATGGAGCCCATGACGGTCCGGATGTTCGTCATCGTGAGGTTCAGGATCGCGTTCTCTAGGCCCATGACCTCATAGGCGGCCTTGGCGGCGTCGAGAACCTGATAGAAGACGACGCCGTCCACCGTGATGGTCGCGTTGTCTCGGGTAATGACCTCCTGGGAGGGCACGTCGAGCACCTGCTCCATCATCGAGACCCTCGCGCCCACGCGGTCGAGAAACGGCACGACGAGGTTGAGGCCCGGCTTCAAGGTGCGCCGGTAGCGGCGGAAGCGTTCGACCGTATAGTCGTAGCCCTGCGGCACGGTCTTAATACCGGCAAGCAGGACGATGATGACGAATATCGCAAAGACGATAGGCACGATGTTCGCGGCGAGAAACGGTAGATTGTCCACGGCGGCGGCCTCGGGCTGGGCGGGCCCCGGCAGAGGGGCTCATCGCGTGGCGAATAGCGCGGCCCAACCGGGCCCGCAACAGGATGACGCCGCGAACACGCCGCTCTCGCTTGTCACGCCCCGCGGCTAGCTGACCTTCTCCACGCAGAGCGCGGAGCGCGGACGATAGGCGAACGTGTGCTCCAGCGTCCGCGTCGTATCGAAGAACTCGGTGAGGAACATGACGTCCTTCTTGAGCGAGACCGTCGCGACGACCGCGCAACCGGCCTGATCGGCGACGATAAGGTCCGGATCGATGGTGAATGCCGCGCCGTCGGCCGGAGCCGTCTTGTTGTGCCCCTGGCTCCAGATGACCGTGGAGTTGCCCTTGTCGTCGATAGCCACGCTCGTGACGAGCATCTTCAGGTTCAGGCCCTCGCCATCCGGATAGGTGATGGCCATGCCGCCATTGAAGATGCCGACGACGACCTCCGTGGTCACCTTTCGCTGCCGCGCGACGAGATCCGCGATGGAATTCGCCGCGATCGCGACGCGGCGGTCCGACGCGCTGGCGAAGGTCAGCTCGGTCGTTCCGAGCCAGAGTACGACCATGACCGGCATGATCATGCCGAACTCGATAGCGGCGACACCGCGCCGATCGGCGAGGAAGCGCTGCAGGGGACGGAATGCGCCGCCGGCAGACGGGACGGGGGACGGTTCCGCCGACGGGCGTGTCATGCGCGCGACCCAACCTCGGCGTGTGGATTGATCGGTCATTCGTAGGGCTCGTTCTGGAAGACGAGGGCGGATGTCAGGAGAAGCGAGCCATCGGACAGGCGCGCAGGCGATTTCGTGAAGACCGGCGCAATCGGATTACGCTTGTAGAACGTGCGTGCGACGATGATCGACGAGGCTTCGCCCACGTCGTATTGCAAGTCGGTCTTGTAGTCGCCGTCCTCGTCGAGAGGCGGAGGCGGGTTTATGGACTCGAATGTCGGGTAGGTCCGGATATCGACATGAAGCGCATTGGCGCAGTCGTAGAGAAGGACGGCTTCCTTGCAGACCGCATTGATAAATCCGGCCTTCGAGGTCATGGTCGACCCGGGTGCCTTCACCTCGCCCGTGCGGATCTGCCGAGCGACGTTGTCCATGGCAACCTGCATGGATTGGTTGCTCAGAAAGGTGAGTGCGACTTCGAAGAGGGCGAGCAGCCCGAAGAGGAAGGGGCCTGCGATGAACCCCATCTCGATGGCGGTCGCACCACTCTCGTTGCCCCGGAAGGGTCTCAGCGTAGCGATCCCGAAGCCTCCGCGACGGCGACCACGGCCTTCGTCCCTCGCTTCGATGGGCGACTTCTGCGCGACGCCGTTTAGCGACAGCAGCATGATTGAACCCCAGAACACCGTTTCACTCTCGGACCCTAGGACGAAGAGCTTAAAGGTGACTTACAGGATTCGATTCGATGCCGGCCGAAGCAGCCCGGGCCGCCAGCGGCATGCCGCGAACGCGCTCTATTCCGAGGTCGACAGTCCGATCCGCTCGCCGATCTGGCCGGCGATGCGCGAGAAGCTCTCGCTATCGTCGCCGAGGATCGGCGCCTTCTCGCAATCGGGCGTGCAGGAATAGGATGTGCGCGCGGTCGAGCGATGCATCGTCACGATATGAGGGGCGGTCACGCTAGACTGGACCGTCAGTTGAGTGTTCAGCACCTCGTGGCCATCCGGATCGAGCACGATGATGTTGGTGATGCCGAAGCTGCGGCCCGTGAGGATCAACGTCTCGGCATCCTGAACGGAGGCGTCCGCTATAAGGGGATTGCCGAGGATGATGGTTCCGGCCGGGCGCGACAGGCGAAGGACGGTCGCCTGGTCGATGGCGAGGGCAACCGCTCCGGCGGCCCGCGCCACGTTCGTCAGAACGCCCGAAAGCGGCAAAGCCGCCGCCGCGCCCAGGGACACGACTGAGAGGGAAAGGCGCGCTGCCGCGCGAATCGTGGGAATGAGCGGAAGCGTCATGGAGCGTCGGTCTCCGGCCTGTACGAGAGCCCGGGCGCGATTCGGCGCCGCCAGGCGAGGAAAACTCGGTTCGGCACACTATGGAGTACGGTGGTTAACGCTCTCGGAACATCCCCGGCGGCGCGTTACGACATTGAAAAGTGGGGTCTTTCTTGCGGGAGGACGTGGCAGCGAAGCTCTGTTCTATCTACTCAAGGTTTCGTTCACGGCGTTCCTTAGGTTCAGCGCAACCCGCCGGGGGCAATGTGGCAGGGAGCTTCGGGGCACACCTGAGGCCAGGTGGCCTGCGCGGTTGTTCGAGAGCCGTGGCCGACCTCAAACTAGTAAAGCGTGGAGAGTCAAAATGACCATGATCAAGAACTTCATCCGTGACGAGTCTGGTGCGACCGCGATCGAGTACGGCCTTATGGCCTCTTTGATCGCCCTCCTGATCATCGGCGCGGTCACCGCCATCGGCGGCAAGCTGGAAAGCGTGTTCCAGGCCATCAATAGCGGTCTCAACACAACGGTCGGCTCAGCCTCGTAAGGCGAAACGCCTCCGGCGACCGAGCGTCTTCGCGACGCTCGGTCTATCTCAACGGGCAGCCGCTTTCCGAAGCGGCTGCCCGTTTTCGTTTCCCTACCCCTTCGCTCGCCCGCCCCCTTAAGACCATCTAAGGGCGTTTCGCGCTAATCTGGCTATAGGCGCTCTCATTCCTTCAGGACTCCGTCATGCTGTCGATCGTGATCCTCTACTCGCTTCCGATCCTCATGTTGACGGCTGCGATGAGCGACCTGGCTCGCTACACCATTCCCAACTGGATCAGCATCGCTCTCATCGCGGCCTTCGCGCTGGCGGCGCCGCTATCCGGCCTCGGCATGGCCGCCATCGGCCAACACATCGGCATCGGCGTCGCCGCGCTCGTGGTCGGCTTCACGCTCTTTCAGTTCCGCTATGTCGGTGGCGGGGACGCGAAGCTCTTTGCTGCCGGGGCGCTCTGGTTCGGTCTTGACGGTATCGCGATCTACGCCCTGGCGATGGGCATCGCCGGCGGTGTTCTCTGCTTCGTCATCCTCGTCTATCGCGCCATGCCGCTGCCGGTCGCCTCGGTCGGATGGCTGGGTGCCTTGCACGACAAGTCCAACGGCATTCCCTATGGCGCCGCCATCGCGTTCGGCGCGATCGCCGCGCTGCCCCACACGGCGTGGATGACGATCGCGTTCGCGTCCTAGGGACCGATAAAGCGATCTCCAACCATCTCGATCCGCTCTTTTTCAAGGCGCCCTCACCCATCGTTAACGGCGTTTTGAGGTTTCTCACGGCTTAATCGGCTTAGTTAACGCGCTGCCAACGCGTCCGTCCGCACCTCGCGGAGGGGCAGCGACCTTATCGGGCGGCGCGTGGGAACGGGTTGGGGTTGGCCATGAGAACGATGCAGATGGCGGTATTTGGCGTGGCGCTGGTCTCCGGAGCTGGCGTCGCGCTCTTGCTGGCGACAGGCAGCGACGAGGCTCCGCAGCAGGTCATCGTCGAGGCCGCGCCGCAAATGGAGACCGAGCAGGTCCTCGTCGCCGCCGGGGACATCGGCGTCGGCCGTACCCTCAGTGCCATGGACCTGACGTGGAAGGAGTGGCCTCGCGAAGCCGCCTCCCAGTTCATTACGCGGTCCGCGTCGCCCGACGCCATCGAGGATATCGAGAAGGCCATCGTCCGCACGCCATTCTATATGGGCGAGCCGATCCGCGAGCAGAAGATCGTTCGGGCCGACGGCTCGGGCTATATGTCCGCGATCCTGCCCCGCGGCATGCTTGCCGTCGCTATCGACATCGACCCGACGCGCAGTGCCGGGGGCTTCGTGCTGCCGAACGACCGTGTCGACATCATCCTCACGCAGTCCTCAGACAGCAATGACGGTGGTCCGGACTACGTCAGCCGGACGATCCTCGAGAACGTACGCGTGCTCGCCATCGACCAGTCGGTCGAAGACAGCGGCGATGGCGACAAGGTCGTCATCGGCGAGACGGCGACCGTGGAACTCGATCGCAGCCAGGCCGAAGCGCTCTCGAGCGCGTCCGAAATCGGCCAGTTGCAGCTCGCCCTTCGAAGCCTCGCCGATTCCAACGGTCCCCTCGGCTCCGGCCCGCGCCTGGCTTCGGGTGGCTCCGACACCGTCACGATGGTCCGCTTCGGACGCGCCGTACAGGTGACGGCGCGCAACCGGAACGGTCAGTCCCCGCGCCCCGTCCAGCCGGCAGCCACCACGGCCGTGATCGAAGTGCCCGTCGAGGACGCCATATTGGAAGAGGGATCGGACCAGTGATTAAGGATTCCGTCGCAATGACACCCCGCTCCCGCCGGCGCGGCCTTCGCGCCACCGTTGCCGTCCTCGCGCTCGCTCTGGCCGCAGGTGGGCTCGACGCCGCGGCGCCCTCGACCGTGCTTGCCCAAGGCTATGACGACATCGTCTCGCTCGACATGCACGAACTCGGTGCGATCCGCGACATTCGCCTGGCAGTCAACAAGTCGCTGGTCGTGGATCTTCCCGTCGACGTCAAGGATGTGCTCGTCTCCGGCCCGAGCGTTGCCGATGCGGTGCTGAAATCGACGCGCAAGGCCTTCATCATCGGCGGCGAGATCGGCCAGACCAACGTCTTCTTCTTCGATGCCGTCGGCGATCCGGTTCTGACGCTCAACATTTCGGTCGAGCCCGATTTCGAGACGCTTCAGCTCACGATGGACCGCCTTCTCCCCCATGCGGACGTGCGGATCGAGGGCATGAACAAGGGCCTTGCGCTCTATGGCGAGGTCTCGGACGCGAGCGAGGCCAAGCGGGCCGTCGACCTGGCCGCCGCGTTCATGAGCAATGACGGCACGCCGGACCCGGCAAGCGTAGTCAACATGCTCACCATCCGGGCGGGCGAGCAGGTGATGGTGAAGGTCACCATTGCCGAGGTGGAGCGCACGACCGTCAAGCAGCTCGGCATCAATCTCGGAGGCCAGCTGTCCATCGGCAACACGGTGCTCGGCTACAACCACGCGCCGCCCTTCAACACCAACAAGCTGCCTACGAGCAGCGCCAACCTGCTGGCCGACAAGGGCTGCAGCATCGTGGCCGGCGCGATCGGCGGCATCGGTCAGGTGGGCTGCTCCTTCCTCGACACCACGGTGCGGGCACTCGAGGAGTCGGGGCTGCTGCGCACGCTGGCCGAGCCGACCTTGACGGCGGTCTCCGGCGAATCGGCGAGCTTCCTCGTCGGCGGGGAGTTCCCCGTCGCGGCCGGCTTCGAGGACGGCAAGATTGCGATCGAGTTCAAGTCCTACGGCGTCAGCCTGTCCATGACCCCGATCGTCCTCGGCGAAGGTCTCATCAGCCTCAAGGTGACGACCGAGGTCTCGGAGTTGACCGAGGACGGGTCCATCTTCGTTGCGCAGGGCGTCAGCATTCCGGGTCTCAACGTACGCCGGGCCGATTCGACGGTGGAACTGCCGAGCGGCGGGACCATCGCCCTGGCCGGCTTGCTGCAGGACAACGTCAAGCAGGTCATCTCCGGCATCCCGGGCGTGATGAAGCTGCCGATCCTCGGCTCTCTCTTCCAGAGCCGTCAATATCAGCGCGGCCAGAGCGAGCTCGTGATTCTCGTCACCCCGTTCATCGCCCAGCACAATTCGCGCGAGGCCTTCTCGCAGCCGGATGACGGGTTGGAGATCGCCGGCGACGCCGAGTCGATCTTCCTTGGTCGCCTGCACAAGGTCTACGGCACGACCGCCGCGCCGTCCGGCCCCTATCGCGGCCATTTCGGCTTCATCAACGACTAGGCCGGACGAGAGCGCAGTCACCGCTGCGCCCTCCTCGCCTGCCCTCCCGCACGCCAACTCTCCGGAGCACGCTGACATGTTCGAGTCCCTCCAGCCCGCCCACCGGAGCGGGACCATCCGGCCAAGCCGCCTTGTCGTGCTCGCCGCCCTCGGCCTAGCGCTCGCGGGCTGCAACACGGCGCATAGCCCGGTCGCGAGCTTCGAGGCCGCGGCGGCCGACGACTACCGGCTGCGCCACCCCATCAAGGTCGCGCCGGCACCGCTCACGCTCGCGCTCGACATCCACAATGGTGCCAAGGGTTTGACCCCGGACCAGATCTCGTCGGTGCACGCCTTCGCGCGGGGCTACGGCAGCAACGGCTCCGGGCCTATGGTCCTCTCGATCCCGGCGGGCGGCGGCAATGCCGTCGCGCTCAACCATGCCGCCCAGAGCGTTCAAGCAACGCTCGCCAAGGCCGGCGTCGGCTATGTCGACATTCAGCATGTCGATGCCGGGCGCCACGCGGCGCCCGCACTAACCCTCACCTACTACGCCGTCGGCGCGCGGGTGGACAGCTGTGGGCGTTGGCCGGCCGACGCGGCCATCACTGGCAGCGTGTCCAACCGCTCCTACCACAATTTCGGCTGCGCGACGCAGCGCAACTTCGCCGCCATGGTCGCCAATCCGAACGATCTTCAGCGCCCCCGCACACTTGGGCAGACCAGCGCGACACGCCGCGTCGACGTCTTGACCAAGTACGGTAAGGCCGAAGCAACCACGACGGGCTACGACACATCGAACCAAGTCAGCGCGAGCAGCGTCGGCAACTGATGCCGATGTCCGTAAAGACGCCGACCCTCGGGGGAACCCACTAATGAATGCATATGCGCACGCTCCGGATATGGCCGAAGACGCCGCCGCCCTGGTCGCGCCTCTCCCAAGGGTCTCCATCCAGGCATTCTGCGAGACATCCAACGTCTCGGAAGGCCTAGAGGAGGTCTGCCGCGACCGGCGGATGAACAAGACGCACTTCCAGTCCCACATGGGCGGCATCAAGGCGGCGATCGAGTTCTACGACAGCGCACCGACGCCCAATGTCATCATCATCGAAAGCCAAGCGACGGCCGGCGCGCTCCTCGCTGATCTCGAGACTCTGGCCGAGTGCTGCGATGCCGGCACGCAGGTCGTCGTGATCGGTCACACCAACGACATTCCCCTCTATCGCGAGCTGACGCGGCGGGGCGTGAGCGAATACATCGTCGCGCCGATCGATACGCTTCCCATGCTCGGCGCGTTGTCCAGCCTCTTCAACAAGGAGAACGCCGCGCCGCTCGGCCGCGTGATCGCCTTCGTCGGCGCCAAGGGGGGCGTCGGGGCATCCACCATCGCCCACAACTGCGCCTGGACGATCTCCAACGATCTCCAACTCGACACCATCATCGTCGATCTCGACCTACCCTTCGGGACGGCCGGCCTGGATTTCAACCAGGACCCGCCTCAGGGCGTGGCCGAGGCCGTGTTTTCGCCGGACCGTCTCGACGACGTGCTGCTCGACCGCCTTCTGTCGAAATGCTCCGAACGGCTCAGCCTGCTTGCATCGCCCGCAACGCTCGATCGCCCGTACGACATCGACGAGTCGGGCTTCGAGGGCCTCTTCGATCTCCTCCGCGCGACGGTGCCCTGTATCGTCCTCGACGTGCCCCACGTATGGAACGCCTGGACGCAGAGCGTCCTCGCGGCCGCCGACGAAGTGGTCGTCGTCGCGGCGCCCGACCTCGCGAACCTGCGTAATGCGAAGAACCTCGTCGACGTCCTCACCGCCGGCCGGCCCAACGACGCGCCTGCACGGCTGCTGCTGAACGGCTTCGGACTCGCCAAGCGGCCCGAGATAAAACCCGCCGACTTCAGGGCGGCCGTCGGGCTTGAGCCCTTCGCGGTCCTGCCCTTCGATGCCGCTCTCTTCGGGACGGCCGCCAATAACGGTCAGATGATCGCGGAAGTGCAGGCCAATGCGCCGCACGCCGAGACCTTCGCCGACCTTTCGCGGACGCTGCTCGGCAAGGCCGAGGTGAAGAAGTCGCGCAAGGGCGGCCTCGCACCCATCCTCTCCCGCCTTACGCTGCGCAAATCCTGACGACGCGCCAGCGAACCCACCTAGCCACGGGGCGGCCCTGGTCGGCCGCCTGACAAGACCAGACACCTGATCGGAAACGAGCGCCATGTTCGGAAAACGCGGACCTACGGGCGATACGCCGCCTCCCCCGGCCCCGAAGGTCGTCTCCAATGCGTTGAAGACGATCGACGCGCCCTCGCCGCCCAAATCTCCGGCACCGAAGCCCGCTCCCGCACCCGTTGCCGCCGCTCCGAAGTCTGCGCCCAAGCCGGCCCCCAAGGCCGAACCGGCAAAGCGCCCGATCGCGATCGAGGAGCCACCGGAGCGTAAGAAGTCGGCGGACTATTATGATACGAAGACGACGATCTTCGGCACGCTTCTCGAAGCGATCGATCTTAGCCAGCTCGCCCGGCTCGATGCCGAGGCGGCGCGCGAGGAAATTCGCGACATCGTCGGCGAGATCATCGGCTACAAGAACATCGCGCTGTCGATCGCGGAGCAGGAGGAACTGCTTGCCGACATCTGCAACGACGTTCTCGGCTACGGTCCGCTGGAGCCTCTTCTGGCCCGGGACGACATCGCCGACGTGATGGTGAACGGCGCCGACACCGTCTACATCGAAGTCGACGGCAAGATGCGGCAGACCGGCGTTCGCTTCCGCGACAACGCGCAACTCATGAACATCTGCCAGCGCATCGTCAGCCAGGTCGGCCGCCGGGTCGACGAATCGTCACCCATCTGCGACGCCCGCCTGCCCGACGGGTCTCGCGTCAACGTGATCGCGCCGCCGCTCGCCATCGACGGGCCGACGCTGACAATCCGCAAGTTCAAGAAGGACAAGCTGACGCTCGAACAGCTCGTCAAGTACGGCTCCATATCGGCCGAAGGCGCCGAGGTGTTGCGCATCATCGGGAAGGCGCGCTGCAACGTGCTGATCTCGGGCGGTACGGGTTCAGGCAAGACGACGCTTCTCAACTGCATGACGGCGAGCATCGATTCGACCGAGCGCATCATCACCTGCGAGGACGCGGCCGAGCTCCAGCTTCAGCAGCCGCATGTGGTGAGGCTGGAAACCCGCCCCGCCAATCTCGAAGGCGAGGGCGAGATCACGATGCGCGATCTCGTGAAGAACTGCCTGCGCATGCGTCCAGAGCGGATCATCGTCGGCGAGGTTCGCGGCCCGGAGGCGTTCGATCTCCTCCAGGCGATGAACACCGGCCATGACGGCTCCATGGGCACGGTCCATGCCAACAGCCCGCGCGAGGCCATCTCGCGCCTCGAGTCCATGATCACGATGGGCGGCTACTCGCTGCCCGCGAAGACGATCCGCGAGATGATCGTGGGTTCGATAGACGTCATCATACAGGCCGCCCGCCTGCGCGACGGCTCGCGCCGAATCACCCATGTCACCGAAGTCATCGGTATGGAGGGCGAGGTCGTCACCACGCAGGACGTCTTCCTCTACGACATCTACGGCGAGGACGAGGACGGCAACATTCTCGGCCGGCATCGCTCGACCGGCATCGGCCAGCCCCGCTTTACCGAGCGTGCACGGTATTTCGGCGAGGCCGAAGCCCTCGGCAACGCGCTCGACGCCGCCGAAGTCGCCGACGACCGCTAGGAGGACGAGCGATGGAGTCCAATACGATCATCATAGCCGGCCTCGCCGCGCTTTGCATGGGTGGCCTCGCCTATGGACTTCTCTACGATCGGATCACGACGGAGAGCACGCGCGAGAAACGCCTCGGAACGATCCGCAAGACAGTCCACAAGACGAACAACAGCACGAGCCAGAAAAAGGATCGCCGCAGCAAGATCCAGTCGGCCGTCGAGGGCATCGAGAAGCAGCAGAAGAGCGAAGGCAAACTTACCTTCGAGCGCCGGTTGCAGCAGGCCGGTCTCGAATGGTCGAAGACCATGTACGCGCTCGTGAGCCTAGCCTGCGGCCTCGTTGCGGGCGCCTGTGTGCTGGCGGCCGGGGGCGGGCCTGCCGTTGCGGTCATCGCGATCGTGGGCGGTTTCCTGGTACTGCCGCGTCTCTATGTGAACCGCTGCCGCAAGAAGCGGATCGCCGCCTTCCTCAACGAGCTGCCGAATGCCGTTGACGTCATCGTCCGTGGCATCAAGGCGGGCCTGCCGCTCAACGACTGCATCCACATCGTGTCGAGAGAGTCGGCCGAACCGGTGCGTAGCGAGTTCGCGAAGGTCGTCGAAGCGCAGGCCGCCGGCATCACCATCGCGGCGGCCGTCGAGCGCATGTACTACCGCGTGCCGTTGGCCGAGACGAACTTCCTCTCGATCGTCATCACCCTCCAGTCGAAGGCCGGCGGCTCGATGTCCGAAGCGCTCGGCAACCTCTCTGGCGTGCTGCGCGACCGCAAGAAGATGCGCGGCAAGATCCAGGCGATGTCGATGGAGGCCAAGGCCTCGGCCGGCGTCATCGGCTCGCTGCCCGTCGTCGTGATGAGCCTCGTCTACATCGTCGCGCCCGACTACATGGTGACGCTTTTCGTCGAACCACTTGGCAACATCCTCCTCGCCGGTGCGGGCGTCTGGATGATGATCGGCATCTTCGTGATGAAGGGTATGATCAACTTCGATTTCTAGGGCTTCGACTGGCGGCCCGGGCACCTTGGCGCCCCCGCCCGCCACCGCGAAAGGCAAACCATGGTGTTCCTCCAAGGCCTCGGCGACAATCGGGGCATACTGTTCATTCTCGTGATGGTCTGCGTCGCGTCGTTCGTTTTCATACTGGCCGCGCCGCTTCTCACCCGCGACAAGCTGCAGCAGCGCATGAAAGCCGTCTCCGTCGAGCGGGCCCGCATCCGCGAACGTGAGCGAGGCCGAATGGAGAAGAACCACAAGCCGATCAGCTTGCGGAGCGAGCCGCGCGCCTACATGAAGCGCGTCGTCGACGAGTTCAATCTGCGCGACAAGCTGATGGGCGCCGACACGCGCGACAAGCTCATCGGGGCCGGCTACCGCGCCGATTCCCACGTCATCACCTATCTCTTCGCCCGCGTGGTCATGCCGGTCGTGCTCGGTTTCGTCTCGGCATTTTATATCTACACGACCGGCCTACTGAGCGGTTATCCAGTCCTGGTCTCGGTCGGAGCGGTCCTGCTCATCGCCTATATCGGCCACTACGCACCGAACATATGGATCTCGAACGCGACCTCGAAGCGTCAGCTTTCCATCCGCCGCGCCTGGCCGGACGCGCTAGACCTCCTGCGGATCTGCGTGGAATCAGGCGCTTCCATCGAAGCGGCCTTTCGCAAGGTATCGGAGGAGATCGGTATCCAGTCGATCGCGCTGGCGGAGGAAATGGCCCTCACGACGGCCGAGCTCTCCTATCTCTCCGAGCGCCGCAAGGCTTACGAGAACCTTGGCAAGCGAACCGATGTCGAGGGCGTGAAATCCGTTTGCGCCGCGCTCATTCAGGCCGAGCGCTACGGCACGCCCGTCAGCGTCAGTCTACGCGTCCTAGCGCAGGAAACGCGCGACATGCGGATGAACGAGGCCGAGAAGAAGGCGGCCGCCCTGCCGCCCAAACTCACCGTGCCCATGATCCTCTTCTTCATGCCCTCGCTCTTCATCGTCATCCTCGGCCCTGCGGCGATCAAGATGACGCAGCTCTAGGAAACGCGGGCCCCGAACGAAAAAAGGCGCCGCGGGATCGCTCCCGGGCGCCTTGTTCGCTTCGGCCTAGACCGAAGGGTTAGGCCGAAGCCTACATCGGCATCAGAACGCCGTCGATGACGTGGATGACGCCGTTCGTCGCCTCGATGTCCGTCTCTACGACGGTGGCCGTGTTGCCGGCCGCATCCGTGATGATCACGCTGTCGCCGTCGAGGGAGACGGTGAAGGTCGCGCCGTTCACGGTCTCGACGACGTGCTCGCCGCCGTCGCTCTCGATCATGCCGACGACATCGGCCGCCATCACGCTAGCAGGGACGACGTGATAGGTCAGGATACCTGCCAGCTGGTCCTTGTTGGCCGGCTCGAGAAGCGTATCCAACGTGCCGTCCGGCAGTGCGGCGAAGGCGTCGTTCGTCGGCGCGAAGACCGTGAACGGACCCTCGCCCTCGAGCGTCGTGGCCAGATCGGCAGCGCCGACGGCGGTGTAGAGAGTGGAGAGGGATTCGGTCTTGGACGCGAGGTTCGCGATCGTGCCTTCCATGTGGGCGGCGGCGAAGGCAACACCGGTGAGGGCGACGACGCCGGCGGAGGCGGCGAGAAGAGTGGTCTTGAAGGTCATGATTGGCTCCCTTGAGAGTCAGAGCCGAGCGGAAGTTGGGGGGAGTGCCCGGCTGCGTTGACGGAACTAGATACGAACGCGCCGCGGACTAGATGCACGATTTCTTAAACTTGCCGAAATGTCGCAGGCGGGCCGCCGATACGGCCCGCCTGCGTCGTCTGCTACTTCGGAAGCAGCACGTCGTCGATGACGTGAACGACGCCGTTGGCCTGGCGCACATCGGCCGTGATCACCGTCGCAGCGCCGCCGCTCTCGTCGTATACGACGAGGTCGTCGCCGACCATTCCGAGCGTGATCGTATCGCCGGACGCGGTCTCTACGTTGTGACGTCCACCGTCATCGGCGACCATGGACATGGCCGCCTCGGCCATCACGTTGCCGGGGACTACGTGCGACAGCAGGACCTTGGTCAGCTGATCCTTGTTCTCGGGCTTCAGAAGCGTGTCGACGGTGCCTGCGGGCAGTTTCTCGAACGCCTCGTTCGTGGGCGCGAAGACGGTAAACGGACCCTCGCCGGCCAGCGTCTCGACGAGACCGGCGGCCGTGACGGCCGCGACGAGCGTGGTCAGGTTCGGTGCATTGGACGCGTTTACCGCAATCGGCTGGTCTGCCATCATCGCCGCGCCGCCAACAGTAGGATTGTCTTGAGCCAGTGCAGGCGCAGCGAACAACGCAATAGCGGCAGTCGTTGCGAGAATAGTCGTTCTAATAGTCATTGTTATCTCCAATTTCCCCCGTCGCCGAACACCGATCGTCGAGGTTATGCTTGGAGCTACGACATCGCCCTGACGCCGGATGCATAGATTTCTAAATTTTTATTTCAGTCGCGGCGAACGCCGTGCTTTTCTAGGTCCGAACGCATTCGAACGGCGTCCGTAAAGACTTCCGCCTGCCACCCGGCCGCCCGTGCGCCGTCGACATTCGCTGCCGTATCATCGAAGAAAAGGCATGCGGCCGGGTCGAGATCGAAGGTCTCGGCGTGGCGGTCGTAGATCGCGCGGTCGGGTTTGAGCATCCGCACCTCACCCGAGACGGTTACGCCTCGCGTGCCTGCGAGGGCGGGAAACATCGCCTGCGCTTCCTTGAACGTGTCCTGATGGAAGTTCGTCAGGAGCGTTACGTCGTGCCCCTCGTCCTGAAGGGTGCGCATGATGTCGAAGGTGCCCGGCACGTCGCCCGGCACCATCTCCGACCAGAGGGTCCGGTAGGCCCGGATGAGCTCCGCACGGTCGGGATAGTCGGCGATCAGAAGGTCTTCGGCCTCCGTCCAGTCCCGCCCGCGATCCTGCTCGCGGTTCCATGCGGGGGTGCAGACGTTGTCGAGGAACCAGCGGCGTTCCTCCGCATCGGGTATCAGCCGTCGGTAGGGGATCTCCGGGTCCCAGCGGATGAGGACGTGGCCGATATCGAAGACGATGTGTCGGATCATGAAAGGCGTTCCGATGCGTTACGGACGGATGAGTCGACCTTGCGCGATGATGGGGCCGGTAGCGATGTGACCCGGCGCGCCGCCGGGCGGCTCAAGGGAAACGGCGAGGACGGTCCCGTCATTTAGTTCGCGCAGGTCCGACGGCATCGGCACGTCGAGACCGACCGCCTGGCCGGGTGGCGGGAGGATGCCGAGCGAGCGCGGCGCGGAACCATCGTCCGGCACGAGCCAGAGCTCCGGCACCCGCGTTTCGGTCGCGACGCTCACCGTATGCGCGGTCAGCCGGCCGGATTGATAGGAGATGAGAAAGACGTCGGACGTGTCGGCCGGCCCGAGCGCGGCCAGAAGCGGCCCGCGCGGAACCTCGACGCCAAGACGGTGGGCGATCGGCTCGAGAACCGGATCGTAGTAGCGCCGCAGGTCCTGCTCGGTGACGACCGCGACCGCCAGGGCGGCGCAGCTGGCCAGCGCGACCACGCTGATGCCGCGCCAGAAGATCAAACTGTTCCAAAGGCCTCGCCGCTCGCGACCGCGTACCGGACGAGCGTCGGCCACTTCCTTTGCGGCGCGCTTGCTCGCCTGCGCACGCTCGCGCTGCTCGCGGCGCACGTCTTCCTCGCGCTGCACGACGCTGGCGCCTCGGATGGTGGACAATCCGATCTCGCGCTCGATCGATCGCAGCAGCCCGGCTCGCGCCGCCTGATCGTGCGGCTCGGCAAGCAGCGGCGCAAGTCGGCTCGACCAAGCGCCGACATGGGCGCGGAACCCGGTGTCACGCGCAAACCGGCGCTGTGCCTCGGCCTCATCATCGGAACCGAGAAGGCGCAGGACGTATTCCGCCGCCAGCAGCTCGTCCCGGTCCGCCTGCGAGAGGTCGCCCGCGGCCTCGGTCATGTCACGGATATCATCAGACATGAAGCCTCGCCCCGTTTCCCAAACCAGATCGGGACGCGGCGCTGCGCCCCACCGATCGTTCATTCATTGCCGATGTCGGTTCGGCCAGCCCCTTGCGCCTAGACATCCGAGTCCAGGCAATCGCGCAGCCGAAGGAGGGAGCGGCGGATACGGCTCTTCACCGTTCCGAGCGGCACGCCGTCGCGCTCAGCCAATTGGAGATACGTGTGGTCGCCGAAAAAGGCTTCGCGAACGATGGCCGCGTTCTCGGGGTCGAGACCGTCCAGGCAAAGATTGAGACGTTCGATCCGCTGTGCCTCGTCCAGCGCATCGCCGGGTGCGGGGCCATGATCGACGAGTTCGGGCGCGTCCTCCAAGGGGTCGCTTTGCCGCGAAGCCCGCCCGGCGCGAAGCCGGTCGATCGCCTTGTTCCGCGCGATGGTGGCGAGCCATGTGATCGGCGAGGCGCGATCCGCGTCGAACCGGTCGGCCCGCCTCCATACCGTGAGATAGGTCTCTTGCAATACCTCCTCCGCCTCCGCCTCGTCGGGGAGGACGCGGCGAACGATGCCGAAGATCTTCGCGTTGGTGAGCATATAGACCTCGCGCAACGCCTCGCGATCGCCCGCCCCCACGGACGACATCAGGCGCACGAGCCGGACCCGGCGCTGCGTGGCGGCTTCGCTCACCGCTAGACCCCTTGTGCCTGCGCGAGGGCCGCTCCGGCGCCCGTCAAGGCCGCCTTGTTCGACAGGATGACCCGAGTCGGCACCGCCTCGACGAATGGGCTGAGCCGCCCCTTGTCCTCGAACGCCGCGCGAAATCCGAAACGCTCCAGCAAGGGGAGGATGCGCGGACAGATGCCGCCGCCGATGAAGACCCCGCCCCGCGCACCCACCGTCAGCGCCACGTCGCCCGCAAGTCGTCCGAGCCACGTCACGAAGAGGCGAAGCGTCTCTTCCGCCACGGCGTCGTCGCCGGCCAGGGCGCGCTCGGTGATCTCGGCCGCCGTCGCCTTCGCGGCCTCGCGACCGTCGACGGCGAGGATCGCGGCATGGACGGCTTCGAGCCCCGGACCCGACAGTGCCCGCTCGGCCGAAACGCGCCCACCCGCAGTCCGCATCTGCTGCACGACCGCGAATTCACGCGGCGTTCTCGCGGCGAGGTCGACATGCCCGCCTTCCGCCGGCAGGGCGTGCCAGATGCGCCCGGCGGACGTGTCGACCGGCACGATGCTGCCGACGCCGAGCCCGGTGCCCGGTCCGACCACCGAGATCGCGCCGTCCTCGGTCGCCTCGCCGCCGCCGATTCGATGGCACTCCTCGGCCTTCAGGAAGGGCAGACCGTTCGCCAACGCTTCGAAATCATTGAGGATCATCAGCTTATGGACGCGCAGGGCGTCGGCCAGCTCGACCGTGTTGAACGACCAGGGCGAGTTCGTGAACCGCACCTCCTCGCCGAGGATTGGCCCCGCGATGGCGAACGCCGCCATCTTTGGCCTCGGGGGATTGCCGACCCGCTTGGCGATCACCTCGTCAAGCGCCATCGCGGGCACGATCTCGTCGAGATAGGCGCGGCCGGCGGCAGCGAGCGAGGGATAGTCGGCCGCGGCGAGATTCGTTACCGCATGGAGATCGCACCGCGAGCCCGCCCCGTGAGGGCGCAGCAACGCGAGCGCGAAGCGGGCGTTCGTTCCGCCGACATCCGCGACGAGGCTCAGTCTCGCGCCCTGAACGAAGGCCATCGACGTCTCCCTGCTACCGGCACCCTTGGCCAATCGTTGGGCGCAGGTTTGGCATCGTCGTCTTTACCAGGCAACAGGACGGCAGCGGCAACGTGAATACGGCATCGCCAAACGGCACTCTCGCGAAGTCCGATGCGGCTTCCTATCTCTATTCAGGAGCCATCCCGCAATCCTAACCCGCAACCGGAGTGTTCGAACGACCGATGATCTATGTTCTCGCCTTCTTCCTACCGCCGCTCGCCCTCCTCATCGAGGGTCACGTCTTCCACGCGATACTGAACGCGATCCTTTGGGTCGTTCTGCTCGTGATCGCCTTTCTGGCTACCGTGCTGCTTCCAGGCGCGTCGTTCGGCTTGATGCTCATCTGCTCTGCCCATGCGATCATCGTCATCGCGCAGGGACGCCGTCGGCGCGAGCATCGCGAACTCGTCGCCGCCGCTCGGGATGGCCGAATTCGGAACTGATTGGGGTCGACGCATAAAGGTTCATCATCCCTGACGACGTTGCCCTTCGGGTGTGCACGCGACCCGTGACACCCGTCGGCGACGACGCTAGTGTCCCGCGCAGATCCTGACTCCACCCCGGTGGGGCCGGTGGTCGAACAACGCGAAATGCATTCAGGGAAACGACATGAACCGCTACACAACGCCTCTCGCGCTAGCGCTGATGGCCTCGACCGCGATGGTCAGCCTCGCCAATGCCGAGACACTCCGCTGGGCCCGCGCCGGCGACAGCCTGACGCTCGATCCGCACGCCCAGAACGAAGGCCCGACCCACACCCTCGCCCACCAGGTCTACGAGCCGCTGCTGCAGCGCGACATGACCGGCGAGATCATTCCGGCGCTGGCGACCGAGTGGGCCGTGACGGACGATCCAAACGTGTGGGAGTTCAAGCTGCGCGAGGGCGTCACTTTCCACGGCGGCGAGGACTTCACCGCCGAGGACGTCGTCTTCTCCTTCGAGCGCGCCCTCAAGCCGACATCGGCGATGAAGGAGCTCTTGAACTCTATCGAATCGATCGAGGCGGTTGACGACTACACGGTACGCTTCACCACCAAGGGCCCGAACCCGCTGCTTCCGGTGAACTTCACCAATCTCTTCATCATGGACAGCGGCTGGGCCGAGGCCAACGATGTGCTGGAGCCGCAGGACATCGCCAACGGCGAGACCAATTTCGCGGCCTCCAATGCCAACGGCACCGGCGCCTTCGTCATGACGAGCCGCGAGCCGGATGCCCGCACGGTCCTCACCCAGAACGAGAACTATTGGGGCAAGGACGAATTCCCGCTGGATGTGACCGAGATCGTCTTTACCCCGATTCAGAGCCCCGCGACCCGCGTCGCGGCGCTTCTCTCGGGCGAAGTCGACTTCATTCAGGACGTGCCGGTGCAGGACCTCGGCCGCGTCGATTCCGATGGTGCGCTCAAGGTCGTCACAGCCCCGCAGAACCGGACCATCTTCTTCGGCATGAACGTCGCCAAGGACGATCTCGACAGCGATAATGTCGACGGCGAGAACCCGTTTGCGGATGTAAGGGTACGCAAGGCCATGGACATGGCTCTCAACCGGGATGCCATCAAGCAGGTCGTCATGCGCGACCAGTCGACCCCGACGGGCGTCATCATGCCGCCCTTCGTCAACGGCTGGACCGAAGCGCTCGACGCCTATCCGGACGTGGACATCGAGGCCGCGAAGGCCTTGATGGAAGAAGCCGGTTACGCGGACGGCTTCTCCGTCAGCCTCAATTGCCCGAACGATCGCTACGTCAACGACGAGGCGATCTGCCAGGCCGCCGTCGGCATGCTCGGCCAGATCGGCATCACGGTCGCGCTCGACGCCAAGCCCAAGGCGCAGCACTTCCCGCTCATCCAGAACGGCGAGACCGAGTTCTACATGCTCGGCTGGGGCGTTCCGACCTTCGATTCGGAGTACGTCTTCAACTTCCTCGTTCACACGCGCGGCGACGAGTTGGGCAGCTGGAACAACACCGGCTATTCCAACGCGGAGCTGGACGAGAAGATCGTGAGCCTCGCCTCCAACACGGATGTCGATGCGCGCAACGCGACGATCGCGGAGATCTGGCAGACCGTGCAGGATGAGACGATTTACCTGCCGATCCACCATCAGGTGCTGAACTGGGGTATGAAGGACGAGATCAACTTCGACGTGCAGCCCGAGGATCAGCCGCACTTCAAGTTCATGACGTTCAACTGATTACGAGTTGACGGGCGGCCGCTTCGCCCGGCCTTCGGGCTGGCGTGGAGCGGCCGTTCGTTTATCGTGCCGCACGCGCACCTCTCACGAGCAAACTTAAAGAGACCCCTGCCATGATCCTCCGCACCGCCTCGACACTCGCGCTGCTCGCAGGCCTGACCTGCGCAGCGAACGCCGCAGAGTTCACCTGGGCGGGCACGACCGATCCGCAGACCATGGACCCGCACGCCGTGAACGCCGCGCCCGTGCTTGGCTTCCTCAACAACGTCTACGAGGGGCTTGTCCGGCGCAGCGAGGACATGACGATCGAGCCGGCGCTGGCCACTTCGTGGGAGCCAATCGGCGAGGATGGTAAGGGTGGCTGGAGGTTCACGCTTCGCCAGGGTGTCACCTTCCACGGCGGCGAGACCTTCGACGCAGACGACGTAATCTTCTCCTACGAGCGCGCCTCGTCGGAGGAAGCCGACACGAAATCCTGGTTCGCGGCCGTAGACCGCATGGAGAAGGTCGACGACTTCACCGTCGACGTCATCACGACGAACCCGCAGCCGCTGTTTCCCGATTCGATCGCCAACTGGATGATCATGGACGCGGGATGGGCCGAGGCGAACGGCACGACCCGTCCGACGCAGGACGGTGACAACTTCGCCAACCAGACCACCAACGGCACCGGTGCCTTCATGATGACCGACCGCCAGCCCGGCATCCAGACGGTGTTGCAGCCGTTCGATGGCTGGTGGGACGAGGCAAGCCACAACATCACGCGCGGCACATTCCGCCCGATCGAGAACGACGCCACCCGCGTGGCCGCCCTTCTCTCGGGTGAGATCGACATGATCAACCCCGTGCCCGTGCAGGATGCCGAGCGGGTGGCCGCCGCAGACGGCGTTAAGGTCATCCCCGGCATCGAAGCGCGCGTGATCATGCTCGGCTTCGACCAGAACGAGGAGACCGACACCTTCGCCGACCCGCGCCTGCGCGAGGCCGTCGCCCGCGCGGTCAACGTGCCGGCCATCGTCCAGGTCGTCATGCGCGGCAATGCGCAACCGGTCTATCAGCTCGTCGGCCCCGGCATGAACGGCTATTCGGAGGCCTTCGACACGCGGCCCGATACGGACGCGGAGGCCGCCCGCGCGCTCCTCGCCGAGGCCGGCGCCGAGGGTCTCGAGATCAGCTTCAAGTGCCCGAACGATCGCTATCTCAACGACGAAGCCGTCTGCCAGGCGGTGACGGGCATGCTCGCGCAGGCCGGCATCACGGCCGATCTAGAGACGATGCCGGTGCGCAACTACTTCACCGAGATGCGGGAGAACGTGTCCGACCTCTACCTTCTCGGCTGGTCGCCGGGCACGTTCGACGCCGAGCACCCGATCCGCTTCCTCCTCGCCACGCCCAACGCCGACACCGGTCTCGGCTCCTGGAATTTTGGCGGCTATTCGAACGAGCGGGTCGACGAGCTCCTGCCGCTCGTCCAGTCTGAGATCGACGTGGATGCTCGCCAGGGCATGATCGACGAGATCGTGGAAACGACACAGAACGACACGGCATACGTGCCGCTATACGTTCAGCCCCTCATCTGGGGTGCTCAGGAAAGCGTGGAGCTCGTGCAGCGCCCCGACGACTTCTTCATCCTGCGCTGGGTCAACAAGGCCGAATAGGCCGAGCCGAGTTTGGAGCGGGCGCCATCGGGCGTCCGCGAACGCGCAGACCACGGGGTAAGCGGTCTTGATAGCCTTCATCCTACGCAGACTGATTCAAGCGATGGTCGTCATGGCCGTCGTCGGCCTCGTCGCCTTCGTGATGTTCCGCTTCGTCGGCGATCCGATCGAGAACCTGCTCGGTCAGGAGCGCACCGTGCAGGACATTGAGAACCTGCGCGAACGCCTCGGCCTCAACGATTCGATCGTCACGCAATACGCCCGCTTCATGTGGGGCGCGATTCAGGGTGAGTTCGGGATTTCCTACCGCCTCAGTAGGCCGGTCTCCGAGATCATCGCCCAACGCTTGCCGGCGACGCTCGAGCTCGCCTTCGTCTCCGGCCTGATGGCGCTCATCGGCGGCGTCGGCCTCGGCGTCTATACGGCGCTTCGCCCGCGCGGCGTTCTCTCCAACATCATCATGTCGGGCTCCCTCATCGGCGTCAGCCTGCCGACCTTCCTCATCGGCATCCTCCTTATCTGGGTCTTCGCGGTCGAGCTTCGATGGCTGCCCTCGTTCGGGCGCGGGGAAGTGGTGCAGATCGGTGGATGGACGACCGGTTTCCTGACCGGTTCGGGTCTCAAGTCCCTCATCCTCCCGGCCATCACGCTCGGCCTTTACCAGCTCACCCTCATCATGCGTCTGGTGCGGGCCGAGATGGTGGAGGTGATGCGAACCGACTACATCACCTTCGCCCGGGCGCGCGGGCTATCGGAACGCGCCATCAATTTCGGCCATGCCCTGAAGAACACCCTGGTGCCGGTCATCACGATCACCGGCCTGCAGGTCGGCAGCATCATCGCCTTCGCGATCATCACCGAGACGGTCTTCCAGTGGCCGGGCGTCGGTCTTCTCTTCATCAACGCGATCCAGTTCGTCGACATCCCCGTAATGTCGGCCTACCTCATTCTGATCGCGTTCATGTTCGTCCTCATCAACCTCATCGTCGACGTGCTCTACTACGTCGTCGATCCGCGACTGAGAGCCGAGAGGGCGACAGCATGACCGACAACGTCGCGCACGACCTACCCGCCGTCACCGAGGCGCCGAAGCTCTCGCTCCGCCACCGGCTTGGCCGGGCGCTCGACAGCGACATCGCCTATTCGTTCTCACGCTCGCCCGTGGCCATCGTGGCGGCCGTGGTGGCGGCGATCATCATCCTCGCGGCCGTTCTCGCGCCGCTGATCGCGCCCTACGATCCGTTCAACCCGGCGAGCCTCAACCTCATGGACGGCTTCACGCCGCCGGGGGAGGCCAACGCGTTCACCGGCAACACCTACTGGCTCGGGACCGACGATCAGGGCCGCGACGTCTTCTCGGCCATCCTCTACGGCGCCCGCATCTCGCTCTTCGTCGGCTTCATGGCCGTCGGATTCGCGCTCGTCCTCGGCGTCGGTCTCGGGCTGCTCGCGGGCTATGTCGGCGGCTGGATCGATACCGCAATCATGCGCGTCGCCGACGTCCAGCTCTCCTTCCCGTCCATCCTGATCGCCCTCCTCGTCTTCGGCATCGCGCGCGGCTTCATCGAGCCGGCCTATCGCGAAGACATGGCGATGTGGGTGCTGATCGTCGCCATCGGCCTTTCCGACTGGGTGCAATACGCTCGAACGGTGCGCGGTACCGTGATGGTCGAGAAGTCGAAGGAATACGTCGCCGCCGCGCGCCTCATCGGCGTTAAGCCGTGGCGGATCATGGTCCGCCATATCCTGCCGAACACCCTTGGGCCCGTCCTCGTCATTGCGACCATCGGCCTTGCGCTCGCGATCATCGCGGAGGCGACGCTTTCCTTCCTGGGCGTCGGCGTGCCGCCGACCCAACCCTCGCTAGGCACCCTTATCCGCATCGGTCAGGGCTTCCTCTTCTCCGGTGAGTGGTGGATCCTCACCTTCCCCGCCGCCACGCTCCTCGCCCTCGCCCTCGCCGTGAACCTTCTGGGCGACTGGCTGCGCGACGCCCTCAATCCGAAGTTGCGCTAGACGATGTCCGATACGCCTCTCCTCTCCGTTCGCAAGCTCACCATCCAGTTCCCCACCCGGCGCGGCACGCTGACGGCGGTCGACGATATCTCCTTCGACATCCATCGCGGCGAGACGCTCGGCGTGGTCGGGGAGTCGGGCGCCGGCAAGTCGCTGACGGGGCGCGCGATCATCGGCCTGCTGGAGAGCCCCGGCCGCATCTCTTCGGGCGAAGTCTGGCTCGATGGCGTACGGATCGATCAGTTCGACCGAGAGGAGATGCGTCGCATTCGGGGCAGTCGGATCGGCATGGTCTTTCAGGACCCTCTCACCTCGCTCAACCCTCTCTATACGGTCCGCCGGCAACTCGTGGAGACGATCCAAGCCCATAGCGACATGAGCGTCGCGGATGCCGAAGCGCGGGCCCTGTCGCTCCTCACGGAAGTCGGGATCCCGGCCGCCGAGAGCCGGATGGACGCTTATCCACACCAATTCTCCGGTGGTATGCGCCAACGCGTCGTCATCGCTCTCGCCCTTTGCGCCGAGCCGGAGCTTATCATCGCCGACGAGCCGACGACCGCGCTCGACGTATCGGTCCAGGCGCAGGTCATCGGTGTCCTCAAGAAGCTTTGCCAGGAGCGCGGCACGGCCGTCATGCTGATAACGCACGACATGGGCGTCATCGCCGAGGCCGCCGACCGCGTGATGGTCCTCTACTCCGGCCGTGTGATGGAGGATGGCGCGGCGCAGGAGGTCATCCACGCGCCGAAGCATCCCTATACGATTGGCCTGATGGGCTCGATCCCCAAGCTCGGCGCCGATATCGACCGCCTCGTACAGATTCCGGGATCCATGCCGCGCATCAATGCCATCCCGCCCGGCTGCCCCTTTCATCCGCGCTGCGAGAAGCGCTTCGAGCCCTGCGACACGCTTCGGCCCGATCCGATCCCCGTCGGCAAGACGCGCGTCGGCTGCTGGCTCTACGACGAGACCAAGCTCGCGGGAGCAGCGGCATGAGCGCCCCCCTCGTAGAGGTCAGAAGCCTCACCCGCCGCTTCGATGTCTCCAAGCCGTGGCTCAACCGGGTCATCGAGCGCGAGGAGAAGCGCATCCTGACGGCAGCGTCGGAAGTCACCTTCGAAATCCGACAGGGCGAGACGTTCGCGCTCGTCGGCGAATCGGGGTCGGGCAAGTCGACCATAGCGAAGATGATGGTGGGTCTGCTGCCGCCGACATCTGGCAGCATC
This sequence comes from uncultured Alphaproteobacteria bacterium, assembly GCA_963799285.1. Lineage (GTDB taxonomy): Bacteria > Pseudomonadota > Alphaproteobacteria > Rhizobiales > CAWCWK01 > CAWCWK01. The sequence goes on along the minus strand of CAWCWK010000004.1, from coordinate 956,757 downwards.
GCCATCGGAGGTACCGACCTCTGGGCGGCCGACGCCCATACGCAGCGCGACTTGCGCAAGCGGTTCCAGATGATCTTTCAGGACCCCTATGCGAGCCTCAATCCGCGCTGGCGGGTCGCCGATATCGTGGCAGAGCCGATCCGCACCTTCGATATTCTAGCCGGCCGCGAGGTCGGCCAGCGCGTGGCAGAGCTCTTGAGCCTCGTGGGGCTCGATCCAAAGGACGGAACGAAATATCCTCACGAGTTCTCCGGCGGCCAGCGCCAGCGTATCGCGATCGCGCGGGCGCTATCGTCCAACCCGGAGTTCATCGTCTGCGACGAGCCGACCTCGGCGCTGGACGTGTCGGTCCAGGCGCAGATCCTCAACTTGATGCGCGACCTGCAGGACAGGCTTGGCCTGACCTACCTCATCATCAGCCACGACCTCGGCGTCGTGCGGCACATGGCGACGCGCATCGGCGTGCTCTATCTGGGCCATCTTTACGAGGAGGCGCCGGCGGCCGAACTCTTCACCGACCCGAAGCACCCCTATACGCGAATGCTGCTGGCCGCGATCCCCAAGCTCGAGGCCGTCGATCAGGTCGCGCGCGAGCCCATCGCCGGTGAGATTCCGAACCCCATCGATCCCCCTTCCGGCTGCACGTTCCACCCCCGGTGCCCCCTCGCCTTCGAGCGTTGCCCGAGGGAGGAGCCGGCATTCCTCCCGACGGGCGTTGGGCATGTGGCGTGTCATGCAGTCGCCGAAGGGCACGCAAGACCCACCGAGCCCGTCGCCCTGTCGGCATAGACCGCGACCGTCAGGTTATCCGGCGGCGCCGTTTCCGTATCCCGCGAAGGACACGAGGCGGTCGAGGGACTCGCGGAAGTAGGACTGGGTGGTCCTGGCGGGATCGCTCCTCTCGTCGGCGGACGTCTTCAGCGCATCCAGCGAAGCCTTGCGCTCGTCCGCATAGCGCTGGGTGGCATCGGCCACCCCGGCAGCCCGGTTGAGCGAGCCGATCCGAAAGTCGATGCCGATAAGGGCAGTGTCGAGATCCGCGATCAGCGCGTCGACGTCGGCATCCGTAGCGAGGCTTCGATTGGCGTCGAGCCCGAAGTTCGACAGATCGAACCGGTCCAGCGAGAGCGTGAAACCCGCATTGCGGTCGAGACCGAGATCGGCCGTGCCGCCGGCCAGTATCGAAGCGTCGCGCCCGGATGCACCCGTGAGGAGGCGAAGCGCCTCGTCGCGGAAGGCGGCGTAGGCGTCTTCGGCCGTCGCGCCCGTAAGACCGCCTGTTTTCGTCGTTGTGATCGTCGTCGTGGTTCCGGCGCCCGTTCCTCCTCCGCCGGTCGGCGGAGGGGAAGGAGGCGTAGGCGTCGTGGTGGTCGTGGTCTCCGAATAGGTCGGCGCAGCGAGCCCGAGAATGGACACAGCGTCCGCCCCTGCCCCGTTGGAGAAGCTGAGCGTCGCGTCGGACTCGGATGTCACCTGAAGCTGGCCATTCCCGTCAAGGGCGGCGCTCACACCGGCGATGCCGTTAATGGCGGCAACGATCTGGTTCGTCTTGCTCTTCTTCTGGAGCGCGATCGTCGTCGACGTGCCGTCGGACGACGTTACGACAAGCTCTGCGTTGGCGCTGTCGGGTAGCGCACCGCCCTTTCCGCCGGTCAGAACCTTGTCGCCCGTGTAGGTCCGCGACGTCACTGTAGTGACCGTCGCGCCGCCTCCTGTCCCGCCGGTTCCGCCCGTGCCTCCGGTTCCACCCGTTCCGTTCGTCGTCGTCGTCGTCGTAGTCGTCGTGGCGTCGGAGCCGGCCAACGAATCACGAAGGCCAACAAGCGCGGCTCGCAAGTCTTTCGCGACGGCTTCGTTTTCGCCGACCAGCCCGCCGAGCCGGCCTAGACGGGAGGCACTGTTTCCGTAGCGCGCACCAAGCGCATTGAGTGTTGCATTCGACGTCGCATCCCGACGTTCAACGCCTGAAAAACGCGCGTTGCGCTCATAGCTCCGCGCGGCCTGATTGACCCAACCAGCCTGGAAGAGTCTTTGCGCGCCGATATTTCCCGAACCTAACATGACTTCACCTTCTCGCTTTCTGCTGAGAAGAGCCTGCACGTCATGGGGCAAGGAACGGTGGAGACACGCGTTCGCATTTTAGCTATCGCGCCAAAAAACGAAAACGGCGCGCCTCGTGAGAGGCGCGCCGAAACGACGGACTGAATCAGTTCCGCGAAGCTCAGCGGTGAGCGCCGGAACCTTGGCCGGTGGGCTTGCCGCCGCCACGACGGGCGGGGCGGCCTTGCGATCCATCCCGGCGAGGCGCCGCGCCCCGAGCGGGTTGTCTGCCCGTCGGACCGACCACCGCCGCCATTGCCGCCGCGCTTGTGCATCGGGCGACCGCGTGCGCCGCCCTTGGGGCCTTCGTCCTCGCCCTTGCGGGGCGCGCCGGCAGGATGCTCGACGAGGCTCCGGCGGATCACCTTTTCGACATCGCGCATCTTGCCGCGCTCTTCGCGCGGATCATAGAGCGTGATCGCCATGCCGGTACGCCCGGCGCGCGCCGTACGGCCGATCCGGTGGACATAAGCCTCGGGTTCGTCGGGCAGTTCGTAATTGATGACATGCGTGATCTCGGGCACGTCGATACCGCGCGCCGCGATATCGGTCGCCACCAGCACGCGCGCTTCGCCCGTGCGGAAGAGACCGAGCGCGCGCTGACGGGCGGCCTGGCTCTTGTTACCGTGGATCGCCTCCGCCGGAATACCGTCCAACGTCAGATTCTTGGCGACCTTATTGGCGCCGTGCTTCGTCCTCGTGAAGACGATGACGCGCTCAAAGCCCGGATCGTCAAAAAGGCGGGCGAGGTGCGCGCGCTTGTCCGCGGACGGCATTTCGTCCACACGCTGCTCGATCTTCTCAGCCGTCGTCGACTGCGGCGCGACCTCTACGCGGACCGGCTCGTGCAGGAACTCGGCCGCCAGATCCTCGACCTCGCGGGGCATGGTCGCAGAGAACATCAGCGACTGACGGTCGCTCGGCAGGCGGCCGAGAATACGGCGCATGTCGCGCACGAAGCCCATGTCGAGCATCCGGTCGGCCTCGTCAACGACGAGGTAGTGCGCGCTGTCGAGAATGACGTGGCCGTCATTCATGAGGTCAATCAGCCGGCCGGGCGTGGCGACGAGAACGTCGACGCCGCGCGCCAGCGCTTTGATCTGGCGCGGCTTCGGCACGCCGCCGAGAACCAGCGTCGTGGAGAAGCGCAGATGCCGCGCGAAACCGCGCAGGTTCTCGTCGATCTGGACGGCGAGCTCGCGTGTCGGCGCGAGGATGAGCGCGCGCGGACGCTTCGGCTGCGGCCTCGCCCCTTCCTCGTCGAGATGGTGGACGAGCGGCAGGCCGAAAGCGGCCGTCTTGCCGGTGCCGGTCTGGGCGAGACCCATCACGTCCCGGCCCTGCATCTGTACCGGGATCGTCTGCTGCTGGATCGGAGTGGGTGTCGTGAAATCCTGGTCGGCAAGCGCACGCAGGATCGGCTTGGCCAGGCCGAAGCCATCGAAGCCGGAGGGGCGCTTCGCGTCGTCGCGAGGGGCTCGGTCGGCCATGGGGCCATGGTTCAAGGGTTCTGATCCGCGCTCGAAGGCGGCGGTGTTCGTCAATTCGGTCAAAGCGTGTTCCAATCACGCGCCGACGCGCACGCACGGCCCGGCCCCACGAGATGCGGGACCAGAAGGCCTGCGGACGCATAGGCGTCCCGCAGCGGCCAAGCGCGGTGGCGGGTGCGGAAAATTCGTATGAGGCGACCGGGCGGGCTCTTAGCCACGCCTTGCGCTGTCGCTGACCCTATCTCGGGTCGCTGGCCGCGAATGTCAATACGGCCACCGCGCGCACTCTTAACCGACGGCTTGGCGTGTCAATCTGAACGGGGTGCCGCGGCTCGGCGTGCAATCGAGCGCCCCGCGCCCTGCGGACACGCAGGTGGCCGATAGATTGGCGTTCTGCGACTGGGAGAACCAGTTCAGCTGCACGGTTCCCGGCCCCATCACCGTCAGACTGCCCTGCGCGAGCACCACGTCCGGCCGCGCCGTCGCGCGTGACGTGAACGCCCCGTCGGCGAAGCTTGCGACGAAGACGCCGTCCGTCGAGGCCCAGCGTCCGTCGAACGGACCGCCGCCGCCGGGTAGCGAGACCGTCTGGCAGGCGGCGAGAAGGGATGCGGCCAGCCCCATCGCGGTCAGGCGGATCGCATTCGAAGCGTGGCGCGTGGTCATCGGTTTGCTTGTCCTCATATGAAACCGCATCCTGCGGGCCGGGCAACAATCCGACAAGGCTGGGGCGAAAATTTGCCGCGAGCCGCATCTGCGCGGCCAAGATCTGCGCGGCCGAGCCTTTATCGCATTCTCCGTGCGACGTGCGAATACCCCCTTCGGCGGCGCGACGCCAAGCCCCTGTTGCACGATGCGCATCTGGCCTCTAATCACGGCGCAAGTTTCCCACCCAAGGGAGGCGGACCGGCGTTTCAGAGGCGCTGGCATATTTATCAAAGGGAAGAGACATGATCAGAACACTTCTCACCAGCTCCGCGCTGGTGCTCGCCGCTACGGCCGCCTCCGCGCAGGACATGCCGTCGAGCTTCACCGTCGGCACGGCGAGCCAGGGCGGCACCTACTTTACATACGGCTCCGGCTGGGCGAACCTCGTCGGCGAGGAACTCGGTATCACTGGCGGCGGTGAGATCACCGGCGGGCCAAACCAGAATCTCGCCAACGTGCAGACGGGCGAGAACGAGTTCGGCATGACGACGATGGGCCCGGCCCGCGCGGCTCTCGAAGGCGAGAGCCCGATTGCGCCCGGCGTCGCCTTCGACAAGGTCTGCGCGATGTTCCCGATGTACGAGACGCCGTTCTCGATCACGTCACTCGCATCGTCCGGCATCGCGGCCATCTCCGATATCCCGGACGGCGCCCGCATCGGCTTCGGTCCTGCCGGCTCCACATCCGACACCTACTTCCCCGCGATGCTCGACACGCTCGGCGTCAACTACGAGCGCCGCAACGGTTCATGGACCGATCTCGGCAGCCAGCTTCAGGACGGGCTGCTCGACGTGGTGGCCTTCGCGGCCGGCATTCCGGTCCCGGCGGTCAGCCAGGTCGATGCGCAAGTCGACGTGAACTTCGTCGAGTTCACCGAGGAGGAGCAGGCCACCATCATGGATGCCTACCCGGTCGCGAACTTCACGATCGCCGATGGCACCTATGCAAGCCAGGAGGGCGATCTGCGGGCCGTCTCTATGTGGAACTTCGCCATCGCCAACTGCGACCTCTCCGAGGACTTCGTCTACGCCGCCACCAAGGCCGTGATGGAGAACAACGACCGCATGCTCGAGATCCATAAGGCCTCGCGCACCACGGTTCCCGAGAACTACGACAAGAACACCGTCCTGCCTTGGCATCCCGGCGCGGCGAAGTGGTTCACGGAGAACGGCTTCGAAATCGCCACTGACATGGTCTACGGCGGCTAGTCGCGTCGGATCGAACGGAACGAGGGCCGGGGGACAGATGTCTTCCGGCCCTTCTCTCATGTAGGAATTGGCCTGTCGGTTCGCGCGGACGAAACGCCGCCCCCGACGAAGACGCTTTGGGGAGATGACCGCCGGTGACCGATAACAGCCCAGACGATCAGCGCACTACTCCCTCCGATCCGCGCAACGTCAATCCGCTGTCTACGGGTGGCTCGCTCAGCACGCAGTCGGACGAAGGGCCCGTCATCGCGGAGGGCGTGGACGAAGAGCCCCGTGTCTCGAACGAGCGCGCCTTCATCGGGCCGCGCGCCATCGCCTTCGCCGCCGTCGCCGCCATCTACGCCAGCTTTCATCTGATCGTACTCAACGTCTTCCCGCTCGAGACATGGAATTTCCGGCTCATCCACATCGCGGGTGCGCTCCTCCTGGGCTTTATCCTCTTCGATGCCCGCGGCTTCGTCGATCGCACCAAGTCGATTTCGAGCCCGACGCGGATCGCGGGTATCGTGCTCCTCGCGCCGGTGCTCTACGCGCTCGTTCAGGTCGGGCTTATGCAGGCCGAGCTCGCCGGCGGGGCGCAACGCATCGCGCCCGAGGTCGAGACCTTCCATTTCGGCTATCCGCTGATGGCCGCGACCTTCCTCGCCATCGCACTCTCCTGGATCGACAGGGGCTCCGAGCGGCGACTGCCCATGGCGGACGTCGTGCTGGTGCTCTGTGCCGTCGCCGTCGCGTGGTATCTTATCCTCATCTACGGCACCTCGGCGCGCATGAGCACCGGCACCGCATTCGCACCCGCCGGCATCTCCTGGGCGGCTATCGCCGGCGTGGCCCTCATCCTCGAGCTGACGCGGCGCGTCGCGGGCTTGGCGCTGGTCATCATCTCGGGCGTCTTCCTCGCCTACGTGTTCATCGGCTCGAGCCTGCCCGGCTTTCTCAACTATCCGGGGCTGACGGTTCAGCGCTTCTTCAGTCAGGTCTATACCGACGCCGGCATCCTCGGCCCGACCACAGCGGTGTCGTCGACCTACATCATTCTCTTCATCATCTTCGCCGGCTTCCTGCAGGCCTCGAAGGTCGGCGACTATTTCGTCAACTTCGCCTTCGCCGCCGCCGGCCGGGCCCGGGGCGGGCCGGCCAAGGTCGCCGTCTTTGCATCGGGCCTTATGGGCATGATCAACGGCACGTCGGCCGGCAATGTCGTTGCGACCGGCTCCCTCACCATTCCGCTCATGAAAAGGGTCGGCTACCACCCCCGATCGGCCGGAGCGATCGAAGCGGCGGCCTCGACAGGTGGACAGATCATGCCGCCGATCATGGGTGCCGGCGCCTTCATCATGGCCGAGATCACGGGCATTCCCTATACCGAGATCACGATTGCGGCCCTCATCCCCGCCATCCTCTACTTCGCCTCCATCCTCTTCATGGTCGACTTCGAGGCCGCGCGCATGGGCATGCGCGGCATGCGCGAGGACGAGCTGCCGAGATTCGCCGTGCTGGTGAAGCGGGTCTATCTCTTCCTGCCGATCATCATCCTCATCTACGCACTGTTCGTCGGCTATTCGGTCATCCGGGCCGGTACGCTGGCTACGGCCGCCGCAGCCGTCATCTCCTGGCTGTCGCCATATCGGATGGGGCCGAAGGAGATCTTCCGCGCTCTCGAACTCGCCGGGCGGATGTCGATCCAGATCATCACGGTCTGCGCCTGCGCCGGCATTATCGTCGGCGTCATATCGTTGACCGGCGTCGGGGCGCGCTTCTCGTCGCTCCTTCTCGGCCTCGCCGAACAGAGCCAGCTTCTGGCGATGATCTTCGCCATGGGCATCTCGATCCTCCTCGGCATGGGCATGCCTACGACAGCCGCCTATGCCGTGGCCGCCTCGGTCGTCGCGCCGGGCCTAATTCAGCTCGGTATCGAGCCTTTGACGGCACATTTCTTCGTCTTCTACTTCGCCGTCGTCTCCGCCATCACGCCGCCCGTCGCCCTGGCGTCGTACGCGGCCGCGGGCATTTCGGGGGCCGATCCGATGGGAACGTCGGTGGCGTCGTTTAAGATCGGACTGGCGGCGTTCATCGTGCCCTTCATGTTCTTCTACAACTCGGCCCTCCTGATGCAGGGAGACGGCCTGGAGATTGTGCGTGCGCTGGTGACGGCGGTCGTCGGCGTCTACCTTCTGTCCGCCGGTGTGCAGGCGTGGTTCGCCGCGCGGCCCGCAGGCGCACTCGCCCGCATCCTCCTCGTCGCAGCGGCTTTGCTGATGATAGAAGGTGGCTGGATAACGGATCTCGGTGGCATCGCCATCGCGGCGGGCGTATTCTTCCTCGTCCGTCTGAAGCCCGCGCCCACGCAGGCCGAGCAGGCCCGGACCGCCGCGGCGGAATGACTGAGGGACTCGTTTTTCGATAGGTTGATGGGAACCAACGGGTCGCAAAGGTGTTTTTGCAACGTGATGCCGGTCGATTGGTCGGCGTCGGCGCGAACGAACCCTGGGCAGCCCCATGTTGCGAATACTCGCAATCTCGGCGATCTTCCTCGTAGGCCCTGCCTTCGCGCCCGCCCACGCGCTGATCGTAGGGCTGACGGTCACAGAGCCGGCGATCGTGCTTTACGTGGACGAGGCGAAGGCCGTCACAGTTCTCTAGCTTGATGTGCGGCGAAGGTTGAGGGCGACGGAATACCGTTCGCCCTCGCCCTCGCGCCTTAGTTCATCTCGATGACGCCGCAGGCAATCCGGTCACCGGCCGCGCCGCTCGGCTGGCTCTCATAGTCGTCGGCGTCGGCGTGGATGAGGATCGCCGAGCCATTCTCGTCCATCAGGTAGCCGTCGCCATCCTCGTTCAGCGAGACGAGCGTGTTGAGGACCTCGATCATCAGCGCCCCGTTCTCCGGAACGTGAATGTTTGGCATGTCGCCGGAATGTGGCCCGCCGGCTACGAGGATACCGTGCGTATCGCTGAGTCCGCCGAAGTGACCGCCTGCCGACTGGAAGCCATCGGCGGCATCGCAGGCGCCCGTCTCATGAATATGGAAACCGTGGGCGCCGGCGGGGACACCCTCAAGGTCAGCGCGGAGAAGGATGCCGTTCGGCGTCTGCGTGAGCGTGACCGTACCGTGGCTAGCGCCGTCGAGCCCCAGAAGATTGGCCGACGCGGTCGGCTCTTGAGCAATAGCGATCGTGGCGGCGCAGCAGAGCGCCGCCGTCGTGCAAAATCTGATCATCAGGTTCTCCCGTTCAGCGCCGGATGGGCGCTAGAGAGAGGCAACGATCGAGCCCACTCGTAGGTTCATCTCAAAAGTCAGCGCGGCAGCGAGGTCCGCCCCATCAACGTCTCGTCTATCGCTCGCGCGGCCTGACGCCCCTCGCGGATTGCCCAGACGATCAGCGACTGCCCGCGCCGCACATCGCCGGCCGCCCAGATCTTGGGGTTGGAGGTGCGGTAGTCGATCGTGTTCGCCTTGATGACGCCGCGATGGCCATGCTCGAGCTTGAGCGCGTCGAGCAGACCCTCGCTCTTCGGTCCGGCGAAGCCGATGGCGATCAGGACAAGCTCGGCCGGGATGACGAACTCCGAACCCTCGATGGGCCGCCGCTTCTCATCGGCGCGCGCGCACTGGACGCCCGTGACGTGGCCATCCTCGCCGACGACGCCGAGCGTGACGGCACTGAACTCGCGCTCGACACCTTCCGCCTGACTGGACGACGTGCGCATCTTGATCGGCCAATAGGGCCAGATCGTCATCTTGTCCTCATGTGCCGGCGGCTCCGGCCGGATGTCCAGCTGCGTGACCTGAACCGCACCCTGGCGGAAGGACGTTCCGATGCAGTCCGATGCCGTGTCGCCGCCGCCGATGACGACCACATGCTTGCCCTGCGCGATGAGCGGCGCGTCGTGGATCGGATCGCCCGCCAGCCGCTTGTTCTGCTGTGTAAGGAACGGCATCGCATAGTGGACGCCGGCAAGGTCCTGGCCCGGCAGTTCCGGGTTGCGCGGGTCCTCGGCACCGACCGTCACGAGAACGGCGTCGTGACTGTCGATGAGTGCCTCTGCATTCTCGTGCGTCACTTCGTGGCCGTAGTGGAAGGTCACGCCCTCGGCCTCCAACTGCTCGACCCGCCGGTCAATCAGATGCTTCTCCATCTTGAAATCGGGAATGCCATAGCGGAGAAGCCCGCCGGCGCGCGGCTCGCGCTCGTAGACATGGACCTCGTGACCGACACGCGCCAGCTGCTGCGCCGCCGCCATGCCGGCCGAGCCGGAGCCGATGATCGCGATGCGCTTGCCCGTCTTCTCCTCGGCGATCTCCGGGACGACCCAGCCTTCCTGGAAGGCGCGGTCGGCAATGGCCTGCTCGATCGTCTTGATCGTGACCGGCACGTCCTCGAGATTGAGCGTGCACGCCTCCTCGCAGGGCGCAGGGCAGACGCGGCCGGTGAACTCGGGGAAGTTGTTCGTGGTGTGCAGGTTGCGCGCGGCTTCCTTCCAATCGCCCTCGTGGACGAGGTCGTTCCAGTCGGGGATCTGGTTGTTGACCGGGCAGCCGGTATGGCAGAACGGGATACCGCAATCCATGCAGCGCGACGCCTGGCGCTGCACCTCCGTCTCGGGCAGCGGCACCGTAAACTCGCGAAAATGGCGCACGCGATCGGCGGCAGGCTGGTAGCGCTGCTCCTGCCGGTCGATCTCCAGAAATGCCGTTACCTTACCCATATGCGGCCCATCATCATCTTGGCAGCGCGGCCGGAACGGCGGCGCGAATATAGATCTGCGAATGTCCGTAAGACGCCTCTTTGCCCGCCGATCGCGCAGAAATAAAGGCCCGTTGCCGTCGCAGCCGGCCGGGTGTTGCCCAAAGTCTAGGCGCCGCCGCGCCTAGGCGTTGGCGATCAGGATCGCGCCGAGGTGGCAGGCGCCCGCCGCAAGGCAAAGGCCGTGCCAGATCGCGGCACGGAACGGCAGATCGTCCTTGAGATAGATCGGCACGCCCACCGTGTAGAGAAGCCCGCCCGCGCCGAGAAGCGAGAGCCCCGACCACCCAAGCCGCTCGGACACGCCTGCGATTCCAAGCACGGCGATCCAACCGAGGCCAAGATAGAGTCCGATGCCGATCTTGTGGAAGCGGCCAGGAAATCCAAGCTTGAGGACGACGCCTACGCCGGCCGCGACCCAGACCGCGGCGAGGACGGCGGCCCGGTACGTCGTGAGGCCCCCCGCGCTCAGCACAGCGCCGACCGTGGCGGCGATGAACGGGTAGATGACCGCCCGATCGATCCGGCTCAGCCACGTCCTCACCCGGCCGAGCGGCGCCATGTTGTTCGCCGTCGAGGCTGCGACGACGGTGAAGAGGCAGACCGCGTAGACAACGAGCGTGGGGGAGAGCTTGGGTTGCATGAGGAAGTAGACGAGCGCGGCCACGGGCAATGCGAACCAGGCCGCGTGGACGACGACGTCCGCCACGTATTCGCGGGCGCGATCCGGCCAGACAAAGCGGCCGACACGCATCGCGTCCGGAATGGCGCGTGGCCAACCGTCATCGCCGGACGGTTGGTTTCGCCGGGTCAGGCGTTGCGGAGGCCGCGCGGCAGCCTTCGGCGCGGCCCCGGTCCTACGGTCCGCGCCGCCGTCGACATCGTTAGCCGCCATCCTATTCAGCCGCGATGACGGCCTGCCCGAGCCCCGTCCTCTGGCGTTCCATCTCCTCGAGCGCGCGCCGATATTCGGTCGGCATGACCTTCACGAATTTCGGACGATAGGTTTCCCACTCGTCGAGAATGGTCTGTGCACGGGCCGAGCCCGTATAGTGGACGTGGTTCTGTATGAGCTGGCGCAGGCGCTCGTCGTCGAAGCGTGTCATGTCGCCGAGATCGACGCGGCCCTTGTGTTCCAGATCGCCGCCATGGTGGTGGAGACGCTCCAGCAATTCATCCTCGGCCGGCACGTGTTCGATGTCGACCATCGACATGTTGCAGCGCGCTTCGAAGTCGTCGCTCTCGTCCAGAACGTAGGCGATACCGCCCGACATGCCGGCCGCGAAGTTGCGCCCGGTCTGACCGAGCACGACGACCACGCCGCCCGTCATGTATTCGCAGCCGTGATCGCCCGTACCCTCGACGACGGTGACGGCGCCGGAGTTCCGGACCGCGAACCGCTCGCCCGCGACGCCGCGGAAATAGCACTCTCCGGCGATCGCCCCATAGAGGGAGGTGTTGCCGACGATGATCGACTCCTCAGGCACGATTTGCGACTCGGAAGGCGGGCGCACGATCAGCTTGCCGCCCGAGAGCCCCTTGCCGACATAGTCGTTGGCCTCCCCGACGAGATCGAAGGTGATCCCCTTAGCCAGCCATGCGCCGAAGCTCTGCCCGGCCGTACCGGTCAGCGAGACGTGGATGGTGTCGTCTTTCAGCCCTTTGTGACCATAGGCTTTCGCGACCGCGCCGGACAGCATCGCCCCTGCGGAGCGATCGTAGTTGTGGATCGTCTCCTCGAGCCGGACGGGCGTCGCCGTATCGATGGCGTCCTGCGCCCCGGCGATGAGCCGGCGGTCGAGCACGTCGTCGATCTCGTGGTGTTGTGTCTCGGCGTGCCACGTCTTCACGCTGTCGGGCACGACCGGCTTGTAGAAGAGCGGCGAAACGTCGAGGCCCCGCGCCTTCCAATGGTCTTCGAGAGCGTATGTGTCGAGATACTCGGTCCGCCCGACCAGATCGGAGACGGAGCGCACGCCCATCGACGCCATCAGACCGCGCATCTCCTCGGCGACGAGGAACATGAAGTTGATCACGTGCTCTGGCGTGCCCTTGAAGCGCTTCCGAAGGACCGGGTCCTGCGTCGCCACGCCGACGGGGCAGGTGTTGAGGTGGCACTTCCGCATCATGATGCAGCCCGCCGCGATCAAGGGCGCGGTCGAGAAGCCGAATTCGTCGGCCCCGAGCAGCGCGCCGATAAGCGCGTCGCGGCCCGTGCGGAGCCCACCGTCGACCTGAAGCGCAACGCGCCCACGCAGCCGGTTCAAGACGAGGGTCTGGTGCGTCTCAGCCAGCCCCAGCTCCCACGGGGAGCCGGCGTGCTTGATGGACGTCAGCGGCGACGCGCCCGTGCCACCATCGTAGCCGGAGATCGTGATGTGGTCGGCCTTGGCTTTGGCGACACCCGCTGCGACCGTTCCAACGCCGACCTCCGAGACCAGCTTGACGGAAATGTCCGCCGCCGGATTGACGTTCTTCAAATCGAAGATGAGCTGAGCCAGATCCTCGATCGAATAGATATCGTGGTGCGGCGGCGGCGAGATGAGGCCGACGCCCGGCGTCGAATGCCGCACCTTGGCGATGACGGCATCGACCTTGTGGCCGGGCAGCTGACCGCCCTCGCCCGGCTTTGCGCCCTGCGCGACCTTAATCTGAATCATGTCGGCGTTGACGAGATAGTCGGTCGTCACGCCGAAGCGGCCGGACGCGACCTGCTTGATCGCCGAGCGCTTTGAGCGGCCATCGGGTAGCGGGGTGAAGCGCTCGCGCTGCTCGCCGCCCTCGCCCGTGTTGGAGCGGCCACCGATCTGGTTCATCGCCAGCGCCAGCGTCTCGTGGGCTTCTGGGCTGATCGACCCGAAGGACATGGCACCGGTCGAGAAGCGCTTGACGATCTCCACGGCCGGCTCGACCTCGTCGAGCGCAACCGGGCTCGCACCCATCTCCTCTGCCTCGCGGATACGGAAGAGGCCGCGGATGGTGCGAGCGCGCGTCTCGCCTTCGTTGAGCATCTCGGCGTACTCGGCGTAGGACGAGGCGGAGACCTCGGCATCGTCGATCCGGACGGCGTGCTGAAGCTTCGCGACGCTGTCCGGCGTCCACATGTGGTCCTCGCCGCGCACGCGGTAGGCGTATTCGCCGCCGACATCGAGCCGGTCGCGCAGCACGTGAACGTCGGAGAAGGCGAGCTGGTGTCTGCGGAAGGTCTCCTCGGCGATACCGTCAAGACCGACGCCCTCGATCACGGTCGCGGTGCCGAAGAAGAACTCGTTGACGAGTTCGCTGGAGAGGCCGACCGCGTCGAAGATCTGGGCACCGCAATAGGACTGGTATGTCGAGATGCCCATCTTCGACATGACCTTGAGAAGCCCCTTGTCGACCGACTTGATATAGCGCTTTACGATCTCGTCGTCCGTCACATCCTCGGGGATGTCCTCGCGCATCGAGACCAACGTCTCGAAGGCGAGATAGGGGTTGATCGCCTCGGCGCCGTAGCCGGCCAGCGTAGCGAAATGATGAACCTCGCGAGGCTCGCCCGACTCGATGACGAGGCCGACGGAGGTCCGCTTCCCCTTGCGGATGAGGTGGTGGTGGACTGCGGACGTCGCCAGGAGCGCCGGAATGGCGACGCGCGAAGCGGAGACCGTGCGGTCGGACAGGATGACGATGTTGTGTCCGGCCTCGACCGCCGCCTCCGCGGCGAGGCAGAGCGTCGTCAGCGCGGCCCGGAGCCCGCCGGCCCCCTGCGCGGCGAGATAGGTCATGTCGAGCGTCAGGGCGGAAAACCCGTTCGGTTCCTCGCCGATGGCCCGCACCTTCTCGAGATCGGCGTTCGACAGGATGGGCTGACGTACCTCCAGGCGCTTGTGCTCGGAGAGGCCCTCGAGGTCGAAGAGGTTCGGGCGCGGGCCGATGAACGAGACGAGGCTCATCACCAGCTCCTCGCGGATCGGGTCGATCGGCGGGTTGGTGACCTGCGCGAAGTTCTGCTTGAAATAGGTATAGAGCAGCTTCGGCTTCATGGAGAGCGCGGAGATCGGCGTGTCGGCGCCCATCGATCCGATGGCCTCCTGACCCGTGGCGGCCATGGGTGCCAGCAGGGTCTTCAGGTCCTCGCTCGTATAGCCGAAGGCCTGCTGGCGATCGAGAAGCGGCGCCTCGGCAGCCGGTGCCCGGACGCCGGTCGGCGGCGAATCCTCCAGGACGAGTTGCGTGTCCTTCACCCACGCCTCGTAGGGGTTCTTCGCCGCGAGTTGCGCCTTGATCTCCTCGTCGGGGAGGATGCGGCCCTCGTCGAGGTCGATCAGCAGCATCTTGCCGGGCTGAAGGCGCCACTTCTCGACGATCGTCGATTCGTCGATCGGCAGCACGCCCATTTCGGACGCCATGATGACGAAGCCGTCATCCGTGACAAGGTAGCGCGCAGGGCGCAGCCCGTTCCGGTCGAGCGTCGCGCCGATCTGGCGACCGTCGGTGAACGCGATGGCGGCGGGACCGTCCCACGGCTCCATGAGTGCGGCATGATATTCGTAGAAGGCGCGGCGGTCGGCCGCCATCAGCGGATTGTCGAGCCAGGCCTCGGGCACCATCATCATGACGGCGTGCGCCATCGAGTAGCCCCCCTGGATGAGGAACTCGAGCGCGTTGTCGAAGCAGGCGGTGTCGGACTGGCCCTCGTAGGAGATCGGCCAGAGCTGCGAGATGTCCTCGAACTTTTCGGAAGAACAGTTGGCCTGGCGCGCCGCCATCCAGTTCACGTTGCCGCGCATCGTGTTGATCTCGCCATTGTGCGCGACCATCCGGTAGGGATGGGCGAGCCGCCAGGACGGGAACGTATTGGTGGAAAAGCGCTGATGAACGAGCGCGAGCGCCGAGATGAAGCGCTCGTCGGCAAGGTCGAGATAGTAGGGGCCAAGCTGCTCTGCCAGGAACATGCCCTTGTAGATGATCGTGCGGCTGGAGAGCGAGACCGGGTACTGGCCGAGCGTGCGCGCGTCGTCGAGCTTCAGCGCCTCGTTCGAGACGCGCTTGCGAATGAGGTAGAGCTTGCGCTCGAAATCGTCGCCCGACAGGCCATCCGCGGCCTGAATGAAGCACTGCCGATGGACCGGCTCGGTGGCCAGCACCTCCGCGCCCAGCCCCTCGTTGTTCACCGGTACGTTGCGCCAGCCGAGGAAGACTTGGCCTTCCTCTCTACAGATCTGCTCGACGAGGTTGCCGACGATGCGCCGCCCGTCGGGATCCTTCGGCATGAACCACTGCCCGACGCCATAGGCGCCCTCTTCGGGCAACGCGATCCCCTCGCGCGAGCAGGCGGCGAGGAAGAAGTCGTGCGGGATCTGCACGAGCAGGCCCGCGCCGTCACCGACGAGCGGATCGGCACCGACAGCGCCGCGATGGGTGAGGTTGTGGAGGATTCGCAGCCCGTCCTCGACCACACGGCGGGACTTGATGCCCTTCATGTTGGCGATGAAGCCGACACCGCAGGAATCGCGCTCCTTCTCCGGTCGGTACATGCCCTGGGCGGCGGGCAGGTCGGGGTTGATGAGACGGCGACCATCCGCGATCAGCGTCGTCGCGGGGCGCTTTACGGGCGTCTCGTGCAGCGGCTGCGTCATGGGGTCACCTTTCTCGCGATGGCACGTCGGGCCGCGCGAAAAGGCGCGTCGAACTGTCGTCCGCCACGCTTCGCGACCCACGGTCTGGAAGGTCGCACCGTCGCACGACCGGGAATCCCCTTTACGGGATCAATCGCGGCACGCCAAGCGCGACATGTGGCGGCGCGGCAAAGCATCGGCAAGTGACGCCCGCGCTGCCGCGATCACGCATCGGAGCGGACCGAAAAAAAGGCGCCCCGGCCGCAGCCGGGACGCCCATTCATTCCTCGAGTGGAACCTGCCAGGTTCAGGCGGCCTTCGAAACCTCGACGGCCTCGCCTTCGATGGCGCCGTCCTCGATGGCCTTGGGCTGCGAGGCCGTGCCGCCGTTGATGGCGATCGTGCGCGGCTTCATCGCCTCGGGTATCTCGCGGACGAGCTCGACATGGAGAAGGCCGTTCTTGAGCGTCGCGCCCTTCACCTCGACGTGGTCGGCAAGGTGGAAGCGGCGCTCGAAGCCGCGAGACGCGATACCGCGGAAGAGCACCTCGGCATCCTTGTCTTCGCCCTGGCGGTCGCCGCGAATGGCGAGAGTGCCTTCCTTCACCTCTATGGTCAGATCGTCCTCGGCAAAGCCGGCGACGGCCATCGAGACGCGGTAGGCGTTCTCCGACAGGCGCTCGATATTATAGGGGGGATAGCTCTGCGCAGCGTCACCGGAGGGCATGGCGTCGAGCAACCGGAACATCCGGTCGAAGCCAACGGTGGAACGGTAGAGCGGGGTCAGATCCAAACGCATTTCAGTCAGTCCTCGTATAGCAACATGACAGGTAGGAATCGCAGCGCCCCCATGGTCGGGCAGCGCCGGAGCACGTCCATTCGGCCCGTGCAAACGAGAGGTAGGAAGGCGAAATCGGCGGTTCAAGAGGTAGGATGAGAGCCGCGAAGCTGCGCGTGTTCACATTTGAACGGGCAATGAACGGGACGGTCGGCATGGGTTCAGGCACCCCCTCCTACAACTGGATAGAGGCAGCACCCTATTCACCAAAGGATTCCAGCCATGACCGCCATCAGAGCCCTTCGCGGCCTCGCCCTCACCGCCCTCGTCGCTCTTCCCTTGAGTCTCTCCGCGCAAGGGCCCGCCGAGGCGCGCGACGTTCGCTTCGGCATCGAGCTCAACGGGCCGAATGGTTCGCTTACAATCGGCAACGGACATCGCCCGACCTATGAGCGACGCCGCAATCACGGGGAAGTCTATCGCCGCAGCGTTCTCGCACCTCAGCAGATTGTCCGCCGCCTCGGCCGCCAGGGCTATGGGGACTTCCGGGGCCTTCGCTATATCCCGGACCGCGTCGTCTATGCCGTGACGGCGCGCGACCACCGCGGCGACCGGGTGCGCATCCGGGTCGACGCGCGGTCGGGCCAGCCCCTCGTCGTGCGCTATGTCGGCCGTCAGCACGATCCGCGCGTGCAACGTTATCGCCGCGGGCACTAGCGGGCACGGGGTCTTTGGCGAGCTGGCGGCCCGCGCATCTGGACGGCGGGGGCCGCAGCGGCCACATACGCGGCGATGGACGCAATCAATCCCCATGACCCGCCGTTCGCGGAACGCACGGTCAAACCGCCCTTTGGCGATCTGATTACGCTGCCTGGACAGGCCCCGCCGCCCGGCGGCCAGTCCGGCATCATTCCGGTCAGGCGCCGAGGGTTTCGGTTCGGGCCGAAGGTGGTTCACCTGCGCTGGGCCGTCTGGCGACCCAAGATTTCGCGCAAGGGCACCGTCTGCCTCTTCCACGGGCGCACCGAGTTCATCGAGAAATATTACGAGACGATCCAGGATCTGCTCGATCGCGGCTTCACCGTCGCGACGATGGATTGGCGGGGTCAGGGCGGCTCGACCCGCGCGCGCCAGGCCAGCCCGACCGACGAGCGCTCCTACGGCTATGTAGCGAGCTTCGGCGACTACATTGCCGACCTTTCCGCCTTCATGCGCCAGATCGTCTATCCGCTCTGCCCGGGGCCGCATTTTGCGCTCTCGCACTCCATGTCCGGCCCGATCATGCTGCTGGCGGCGGCCAAGCGGCGGCCGTTCTGGTTCGACCGGATGGTGCTGTGCGCGCCGATGCTCCGACTGCCGCTCGGCATGATAGGGCCGCGTGGACTCCGCACGTTGTCGGGAACGCTGGCGCTGACCGGCCTCTCGCGGCTGCCGCTCGGGCGCGTTCCGGTGCGTGCGGGCGTGGACGTCGATTTCCGCGAGAACTGTCTGACAAGCGATCCGAAGCGGTTCGCAGATGCGCAGAAGATGATCGACGCGGTGCCGAGCCTGACCGTCGGCCCGCCGACCGTCGGCTGGGTCAATGCCGCTTCGCGCGCGATGGACGCCTGCTTCGATCTCGCCTTTCCGCGGCGCGTGCAGGTTCCCGTCCTCTTCGTCGGCGCCGCCAAGGACACGGTCGTCGACACGAGAGCCACCGAGATGCTCGCACAGCGTATGCGATCAGGTTCCTACGTCATGATTCCGGGCGCGAAGCACGAGATCCTGATGGAGCGGGATGCGTTGCGCAATCAGTTTTGGGCGGCCTTCGACGAGTTCATTCCCGGCGAAAGCGTTTAGCGCTTGAGACGTTCGAGCGCCGCCGCGTGTAGGGAGGGATCGCCCGCCGCGACGACGTCGCCGCCGTCTTCGGGCCGCCCTCCATCGAACGTCGTCACGACACCGCCCGCCGCTTCGATAATGGGGATGAGCGCCACGATGTCATAGGGTTGAAGGCCGGTCTCGAGTACGAGATCGACCTGACCCATCGCCAGCATGCAGAAGGCATAGCAGTCGCCCCCGTAACGCACGTGGCGCGCCGAACCGAGCACGCGTTTCGATCGCTCCGATACATGCTCCGGAGCCGTCGTCATGGCGTAGGCTTCGGCGATGCCACCGCAGGATCGGGTGCGCAGCGTCATCGCCGCCCCGCCCCTCTCGTACCGACAGATCGAGCCGGCACCGCCGTGGAGGCCGATGAACGTCTCGCCTGTGAAGGGTTGGTGCATAAGCCCCGCAACCGCCCGTCCTTCGCGCCGGAGGCCGGCCAAAACGCCCCAGACGGGGATGCCGGCGATGAAGGCTCTCGTCCCGTCGATCGGGTCGAGCACCCAGACATCCCGCGCGTCTGCGTTTGTCGTACCAAACTCCTCCCCGACGATCCCCGCCCCCGGGTCGAACGCCTCGATGCTGCGACGCAGGGCCAATTCGCAGTTGCGATCGGCTTCCGTCACCGGATCGAAGTCGGCTGGCCTCTTGTTGTCGACCACGAGCGCCGTCCGATAGAGTGGCAGAACCGCGTCCCCCGCCACGGCCGCAAGCTCACGAAGGAAGGGCTCGATCCGCCCGATTTCGTCATCATTCAAAGTCGAGCTCTTCATATCGGCCAGCATCCCGGTTTGCGCATGGCTCGTATCTCGTAAGCGTGACGCAAGCGCAACAGAATTTCCAGAATGTGAGGAATTACGGGACCTATAGCGGTCCCTCAGACTAGTCGAACGTCGCGGATGGGGTCCCAAAAGCATCTGGACGCGTTCGATGGCCACCCTGGCCCGTCACGGCATCCTTGACTCTCCCGTCGAACTACCCAATTGTTGCAGTGCGAGATGGAGATTTGGTTCTCGGCTCGCATGCCCTTCACAGGGCGTTTCCTCCCTAGACTTGGGCCGTTCGTAACCCGGACGGCCTTTTTTTTGCCTCGCCGTCCAGGTCGGGTCCGCGCGCTTGCGTTGAATCGATTTGCGCTGCAACGCACAAACCCGCCCCGTCGAACGCGCGAGCAGCAGCCCGCTTGTCGCTGCTGATCGGACGCTTCATAAGCGCTTCGAACACCATTCGAGAGGCGCATGTCATGTCGGACACCCATCAGGATCGCGTAGAGATCGCCGGACTTAAGGTCGCGAAGCCTTTGGTCGACCTCGTCGAGCGAGCCTGCGGGGGCCTCGATATCGAGCCCGGCGCCGTATGGGAGGGCTTCGCCGGCATCGTGAGCGATCTCGGGCCGCGCAACGCGAAACTCCTCGCCATCCGCGACGATCTCCAGTCGAAGATCGACGCTTGGTATCGCGAGAACAGCGACAAGCCGACCGATGTCGGGGCGCAGAAGGCCTTTCTCGAGGAGATTGGCTATCTCGTCCCGCGAGGGCCGGCCTTCACGGTCGAGACCGCGAATGTCGACCCCGAGATCGCCAGCGTTGCCGGCCCGCAGCTCGTCGTGCCGGTCATGAACGCCCGCTACGCCCTCAACGCCGCCAACGCCCGATGGGGCTCCCTCTACGACGCTCTCTACGGCACCGACGCCATTGCGCAGGATGAGACCCCCAAGAAGGGCTACGACCCGGAGCGCGGCTCCAAGGTTATTGCGTGGGCGCGCGACTTCCTCAATCGCACCTTCCCCCTCTCCAACAAGGACTGGACCGCCGTTACCGGCCTCGCCATCGAGAATGGCGTATTGGTGATGCCGACCGACGACGGACGCTCCGCGCGCCTCGAGGGCGTTGGCATGCTCGCCGGCTACAAGGGTGATGCCTCCGCGCCGACCGAGGTCGCCCTCGTTAACAACGGCCTCCATGTCATCGTCAAGATCGATCGGGACCATCAGATCGGATCGTCGGACAAGGCCGGCATCGCGGACGTGGTGCTCGAATCGGCCGTCTCGACGATCATGGACTGCGAGGATTCGGTCGCGGCCGTGGACGCCGAGGACAAGGCGATCGTCTACGGCAACTGGCTCGGCCTCATGGACGGAACCCTACAGGAGAGCTTCGAGAAGGGCGGGCGGACAGTGACCCGCAAGCTCAACGACGACCTTGTCTTCACCGCCCCCGATGGTTCGGATGTGACGCTGAAGGGCCGCAGCCTGATGCTCGTCCGCAATGTCGGGCACCTGATGACCATCGATGCTGTGCTCGGCCCGGACGGCGAGCCCGTCTTCGAGGGTCACCTCGACGGTCTTCTGACCGCGCTCTGCGCAATGCACGACGTCGGCACCGGCGGCCCCAATGGCGGCGGGCGGCGAATGAACTCCCGCGAGGGCTCGGTCTACATCGTCAAGCCGAAGATGCACGGTCCGGACGAGGTCGCGTTCTCGAATGAGCTCTTCGGGCGCATCGAAGATGTGCTCGGAATGGAGCCGAACACGCTCAAGATGGGCATCATGGACGAGGAGCGCCGCACGACGGTCAATCTCGCCGAATGCATTCGCGCCGCGAAGTCGCGCGTCGTCTTCATCAACACCGGCTTCCTCGACCGGACCGGTGACGAGATGCACACGGCCATGGAGGCGGGTCCGATGATCCGCAAGGGCGACATGAAGCAGTCGACCTGGATCCAGGCCTACGAGGACCGCAACGTCGATGTGGGCCTCGCGACCGGCCTGCGGGGCCGGGCGCAGATCGGCAAGGGCATGTGGGCGATGCCCGACATGATGGCGGCGATGCTGGAACAGAAGGTCGGCCATCCGAAATCGGGTGCCAGCACGGCCTGGGTCCCCTCCCCCACGGGAGCTACTCTCCACGCCACGCACTACCACCAGATCGACGTCGCCGAGCGGCAGGACGCGCTTGCCTCTCGCCCGATGGCCTCGGTCGAGGATATTCTCACCATCCCGGTCGCCGAGCGGCCCAATTGGTCGCCGGAGGACATCCAGGCCGAGCTCGACAATAACGCACAGGGCATTCTCGGCTACGTCGTGCGCTGGGTCGAGCACGGCGTTGGCTGCTCCAAGGTCCCGGACATTCACGATGTCGGCCTCATGGAAGACCGTGCGACCCTGCGAATCTCCGCCCAGCATATCGCCAACTGGCTACGCCACGGTGTCGTCGACGAGGCGCAGGTCGTCGAGACCATGAAGCGCATGGCCAAGACGGTCGACGAGCAGAACGCGGACGACGCGAACTACACCGAGATGTCGGCCGACTACGATGCCTCCATCGCCTTCCAGGCCGCGCTCGATCTCGTGCTGAAGGGCCGCGAGCAGCCCTCCGGCTATACCGAGCCGATCCTTCACGCCCGGCGTATCGAGGCGAAGGCGAAGGCCGCTTGAGGCGAACATAGGATCGGGGAGGCACGCAGTGTCCATTCGCCGCGACTTCCCGGACCTCCCGCCCGTCTGGGCGGCTGGAACGTTGGCAGCGCAGTGGATGGTGGCCGAGTGGCTGCCGCTCCTCGATTTCGATGGCGGCTGGGTAGATGCGATCGGTTGGTTGTTTGTTGCCGCCGGCCTCGGCCTAGCCGTCTGGGCGGCCATCTGGTTCGCCCGCAAGAGGACGACCATAGAGCCGCGCGAAGAGCCGACGACCCTGATCGTGGAAGGCCCGTTTCGCGTGAACCGCAACCCGATCTACACCGGCATGGCTCTCGTACTGCTCGGCACGGGCGTCATCCTCGGAGCGCTTTCCGCCTTCGCGCTCGCCTTCGCCTTTCCCGTGATCATCACGCGCCGTTTCATCCTGGGTGAGGAGGCGGCGCTGCGCGGGGCCTTCGGCGCAGAGGCCGACGCCTATATCGCGACGACACGCCGCTGGTAGGAATAGCGCCTGACGCTCCGCTGCCTTTGTCACGATCGCGGATCGCGCTAGACTGGTCGCACGCCCGATTGATGCGCCTACAGAGACGACGCTGTTTTCGATATGACATTCGCAGACGACAGAGCCGCGACGGGCCCCGCTCTTCCCTCGCTCGCCAATCCGACGCGCTTCGTCGGCCTGGCGGACCGCGTGCTGCCCTATGTCTGGGCGCTGGCCGCGATCCTCTTCGCCGTCGGCGGCTGGATGGTCGTCAACGCGCCGGCCGACTACCAGCAGGGCTACACGGCCTGGATCATGTATGTCCACGTGCCGGCGGCCTGGCTCGCGATGGCGACCTATTCGACCATGGTGATCGCCAGTCTCGGCGTCCTCGTCTGGCGCCATCCACTGGCGGACGCAGCCGCGCAGGCGGCAGCGCCCATAGGTGCGGCCTTGACCGGGGTCGCGCTCTTTACCGGTGCCGTCTGGGGTAAGCCCATGTGGGGCACGTGGTGGGTCTGGGATGCGCGGCTGACCTCGGTTCTCGTCCTCTTCCTCATCTATTGCGGTCTCATGGGTCTGCGCGCCGCGATGGACGATCCCGCCCGCGCCGCGCGGCCCGTCGCGATCCTGACGCTTGTCGGCGCGATCAACGTGCCGATCATCAAGTTCTCGGTCGATTGGTGGTCGACACTGCATCAGCCGGCCTCCGTCTTCCGGCTGGATGGGCCGACCATTCACCCATCGATCCTTTGGCCGCTTCTCGTGATGGCACTCGCCCATACCGTCTTCTTTGTCGCGGTCCACACGGCGGCGACCCGGAACGTCGTCCTCGCTCGGCGCCTACGGGGCCTGCAACGGCGCACCGCCAGAATCCAGCCCGCACGGCCGGTCCTCAGTGCGGCCGAAGACGGAACGGCCTGATGGACGCGCACGCGCCTTTCATCATTGCAGCGTTCGCCGCGAGCGGGCTCACGCTTCTCGGTCTCCTCGTCTGGGTCGTCGCGGACCACCGCCGCCTGCGCCGCGCCCTTGAGCGCGCCGGCCGGTGACGCCTACCTTCCGCCGCCGCGTTCCGGACGGAGACGATCTCGAACGCTCCGTCTGCGACCGATGCGGGTTCGTCGACTATCAGAACCCGAAGATCGTTGCGGGGTCCGTTGTCACGGCCGAAGACGGGCGTATCCTCCTGTGCCGCCGGGCGATAGAGCCTGGCTACGGTCTCTGGACACTACCGGCCGGCTATCTCGAACTCGGCGAGACGCCCGCCGAGGGCGCCGTTCGCGAAGCGTGGGAGGAGGCTCGTGCCCGCATCGCGATCTCCGGCATCCTCGCGGTCTATACGATCCGCCATCTCTCGCAGGTCCAGATCATGCATCGGGCGACGCTGGTCGATCCGATCATCGCGGCCGGCGTGGAGAGCTTGGAGGTCGGCCTCTTTGAGCGCGTCGACATCCCTCGGGACGATCTCGCCTTCCCGTCCGTCCATTGGGCACTCGAAGACGCGCTCGCGCCATCCGGTTCGCCGCCCGCAATGCGCGATGCCGGTTGATTCGATACCGCCGTCGCCGGCATCGGGCGTGTCTTCGGAGGCACAGCTTGGCAACAACATGACCGAACCAGCACGTTGCCGCGCAACCGGCGATTAACCGTCATGTTATACCGTGCGTTAGGGATGACACAGAAGGGGGGCATAGCCATGTCCATATCAGAAGAGGGCGGTTCCGGGATGAATCGTCGCGGCGTTTTGCTGGGTCTCGCCGCGCTACCGCTGGCTGCGTGCACGAGCATGGTTGCCGAGGCCCCGCTCGACGGATCCAGCCTGCAGGTCCGCCGCATGTATGGAGACATGGACGCCGGCGCCCACCGCCTTCGCGCCATGAATACGCGGCGCGTGAGCCCGCAATTCCTCCGCCAGGAAGTCAGCTACAACGGCAAGGAGCGGCCCGGAACGATCGTCATCGATACGACCGACCACCACCTCTACTACGTGCTCGAGAACGGCCGGGCGATGCGCTACGGCATCGGTGTCGGCCGTGACGGCTTCGGCTGGTCTGGCGACGTAAAGATCGGCCGCAAGGCGCAGTGGCCGGGCTGGACGCCGCCCGTCTCCATGCAGAAGCGCGACCCCGAGGCTGCCAAATGGGCCGGCGGTATGCCGGGTGGTCCGGGCAACCCGCTCGGCGCCCGCGCGCTCTACCTCTACAAGGGCGGCCGCGATACGATCTACCGGATCCACGGCACCAATGCGCCGACCACGATCGGTCGGTCGATGTCCTCGGGCTGCATCCGCATGTTCAACCACGACGTGGTCGATCTCTACAGCCGGGCCGAGGTCGGCACGCGCGTGATCGTGCGGGCCAACCCGATCGTCTGATCGAGGCGACATTGCGAATGAGAAGGCCCGGCCGCTTCGAGAAGCGCGCCGGGTTTTTTTGTATGGCTCAGGCGGCGGTCGAGCCGCGGAACGCCCAGCCGACCATGCGCTGCTCGATCATGGCGAAGATCGCGTACATGATGATGCCCTCGACGGCCAGGGCGATCAGCACGGCGAAGACGAGCGGCACCTCGAAATTGGCCTGCGCCGTCAGGATCATCTGGCCGAGCCCCTCGTTGGCCGCCAGCGTCTCCGAGATGACGGTGCCGACGAAGGCGAGCGTGATCGCGACCTTCAGAGACCCGAAGAAATAGGGCATCGCGCGCGGCAGGCCGACCTTGACGAGGATGTCGCGCTTGGAGGCGCCGAGCGCCCTGAGCACGTCCTCGACCTCGGGCTCGATCGTCGCCAGCCCCGTCGCGACGTTCACGACGATCGGGAAGAACGAGATGAGAAAGGCCGTCAGGACGGCCGGCACGTCGCCGATGCCGTACCAGAGCACCAGGATCGGCACGACCGCGACCTTTGGGATCGCGTTGAAGCCGATCAAGACGGGGTAGAGGCCCTTGTAGATGACCCGGCTCGACCCGATGACGAGTCCCAGCAAGAGGCCGAAGCCGACGGCCAGCGCGAAGCCCGCCAAAGTTCGCCAGAGCGTGATGCCGGAGTTCTTCAGCAGCGCCCCCCAGAACTCGTAGGCTGCGTAGAAGACGACGCTTGGCGCCGGCAACACGAAGCGGGCGATGCCGGAGACGCGGCAGTAGACCTCCCAGAGGACGAAGAATCCGATCGTGAAGGCCCAGGGCGCGGCGAGTTCGAACGCTTTTTGACGCTCGGCCTGCGTTCGCGGCATCCGAAACCGGCTCGCCTTGGTACCCGGTTCGAGGGCGGTATCGGTCATGCTGCCTCTACCGCGGCGGCGGGTTGCGCGCGCGCGTCCGCGATCTCGGAGCGCAGATGGGCGACGATCTCGGCGAACTGTCGATCGTAGGTGACCGCGATGTCGCGCGGGCGCTCGAAGGCCACGTCCATCGTGTCGATGACGCGTGCGGGCCGGTTCGAAAGGACATGCACCCTGTCGGCTAGGAAGACCGCTTCACGGAGATCGTGCGTGACGAGAATGCAGGTGAAGCGCCGCGCCTCGTAGAGGTCCCGCAGCACGCACCAGAGCTCCTCTCGGGTGAAGGCGTCGAGCGCACCGAAGGGCTCGTCGAGCATGAGAAGGTCCGGCTCGTGGATCAGCGCACGGCACAGGCTTGCGCGCTGCTGCATGCCGCCGGACAATTGCCACGGGTAGCGATCGCCGAAGCCCGCCAACCCGACCGTCGCGAGCAGGGCCTCGGCCTTCTCCTTGTACTCGGCCCTGTGGAAGCGGATGCGTTTCCGATGCGGCTCGACGACCTCCATCGGGATCAGGACGTTGTCGATCGTCTTGCGCCAGGGGAGCATGACGGGGTTCTGAAAGGCCATGCCGGCAATCTTGAGCGGCTTGGTGACCTCTTCGCCGTTGACCCGGCACGAGCCGACCTGCGCCTGATGAAGCCCCGTCGCGAGCTTCATCAGCGTGGATTTTCCGCAGCCCGACGGCCCAACTACGGCAGCGAACTCCCCCGGCGCCACATCGAGCGAGAGATGTTCGAGCGCCTTGACGCCGCCGTCACCGCCATAGGTGAGGGTTATGTCGGTGAGGGAGACGGGGACGGGCATTACATGCTCATGGTGCGATGACGCTGATCCGCTTCGCGGATCTGAGAGGGGACCGCAGCGAGCACGATCGCCCCGGCCACGGCGGTAGACACAGCCGGACGCGCGCTCCTAGCGAACAGTAACACACGCCTGATTAGCAGGTCCCGACAGATCGGCCGATCAATCGACCGCCCGCTCCGCCATCGGCGGCAGGAACTCCGACGTGAACACATCCGCCACCGTCACCTCGGTCTGGAACTCGTAGGTGTCGGCGATCTGCTCGATGGAGCGGGCGAAGCGGGCCTCGTCGATGGCGCCGAAGCCGTTGGTGCGGACTTCGTCGGTGATGAAGTTGTCGCGGATCGCCATCTTCAGGCGCTCCTGCTCGATCTCGGGGCGGGCGACGTCGTTGCGCGCTACGACGGCGGCGGCGCCCGCGGCAGGGTTGGCGATAGCGTCCTTCAGGCCCTTGATGGTGGCTGCGAGGAAAGCCGTGACAGCCTCTGGGTTCTCCGCGGCGAAATCGGGGTTCACGATGATCGCGTTGCCGTAGAGGTCGAGGCCGTTGTCGGTCAGGAGCATGACCGAGATGTCCTCGTCAGCCACGCCCGCGTTCTTGAGGTTGAGGAAGGACGAAAAGGAGAACCCGGTGATCGCGTCCACCTGCCCCGAAGCCAGCATCGGCTCGCGCACGGGGAAGCCGACATTCTCGATGGTCACGGTCGAGGCATCGATATCGTTGGCCTTCACGAAGGCGGCCCATTGGGCATAGGCGCCGTCGGGCGCGGGCGCGCCGAGCGTCTTGCCCTCCAGGTCCTTCGGGCTTTCGATGCCGCTGCCTTTAAGCGAGATGATCGCGAAGGGCGGCGCGTTGTAGACCATCATGACGGCCTTCACGTCGAGGTCCGGGTTCTGGTCCTTGAACTTGATCAGCGAATTGATGTCGGCAAAACCCATCTGGTAGGTGCCTGATGCGACGCGCGGTATGGCCTCCAGCGAGCCCTGCCCGCTGTCGATCGTGACGTTGAGGCCGGCGTCCGCGTAGTAGCCGTTCTCGGCGGCGAGAAGATAAGGCGCGCTCGGCCCCTCGAACTTCCAGTCGAGCGCGAACTTGAGGTCGGTGTCCTGCGCGGAGGCCGTAGCGGCAAAGGCGAGCGTGGCGGCGAAGCCGAGCGCGAGGATCTTGATCGAACGTTTCATCAGGTAGTGACCTCTTCAACTCTAGCGAAGCGAGTGCGGCGTGTGGCGAGACTGTCACGGCGTGCGTAGCATGATCAATAGGCGACCATCGTCGCAGCGATGCCCTCCAGATAGGCAGACCTGCGCAAATAGTCGCCGTTCCCGTACGGCTCGCCATCCTGTTCCGGGCGCGCTAGGTCTGCCGAGAGACCTGAGCCGGAGACGACGATGTCCGCGATGCCAGCGACCGGCGCCAAGCCGGCGACCTCCAAGCGGGCAGCGCTATGGCTCGGGCGGCTCAGCCAGTCGAAAAAGGCGCTTTGGGTTCTCTTCTGGGCCTCGTTCGCGGAAACGCTCATCGTACCGATCCCGATCGAGGTCATACTCATCCCGTTCATGGCGACGAACCGGCATCGCATCTGGCTCATCGCGGGCGTCGTCACGCTCGGGTGCCTGGCAGCGGCGATCATCGGCTATGGCATCGGCTTCTTCTTCTTCGATACGCTGGGGCGAGGCCTCATCGATGCCATGGGCTGGACGGCGGGCATGGACCAGTTCCGCACCCTCTTCGCCGAATGGGGCTTCTGGGCCGTCATCGCGGTCGGCATCATCCCGATCCCCTTTCAGGTCGGCATGCTGGCGGCGGGGGCGGCGAGCTATCCGATCGTGTGGTTCGTCATCGCCGCCGGCATCGCGCGGGGCCTGCGCTATTTCGGGCTTGCGGCGCTCGTGTGGGCGGTGGGCGACAAGGCCGAGACCTTCTGGCACGACCACAAGACGAGCACCGCCATCGCGGTGACGGTCGTGGTCGCGGCGGTCATCGGCGCGATGGTGTTTTTCTAGATGGAAGCAGCGGAGCGCGTATGAAAGCTCACACCCCGAAGACGATCCGCCCGCCGTTCGCCCATTATTCGCACGCCGTAGAGGTCCCGCCGGGCGCGCGGCTTCTTGTCTGCTCCGGTCAGTTGGGCGTCCGTCCGGACGACACCATCCCGGCGGACGCAGAAGCGCAGACCGACCTCTGCTTTGCGAACATCGCCGAGATCCTCGCGAGCGCAGGAATGACGATGGCGAACGTGGTGCGGATCAACGCCTACGTTTCGGCGCGCGACCATATGGCCGGCTACATGCGTGCGCGAGACCGCGCCGTCGCCGACCTGCCAGTGCCACCGGCCAGCACGCTGATGATCGTCGCCGGGTTCACGCGCGAGGCATTCGTCGTCGAGATCGAGGTGCTGGCGGCCGGCGATTGAAGCGCTGCGCTCAGCTCCAGCCGCCATCGACCACATAGGTCTGGTTCGTCATCGCTCCCGCCTCGTCGGACGCGAAGAAGGTGATGGTCTTGGCTATGTCGGCCGGCACGAGCTTGCGCTTCAGGCATTGGCTCTTCAGGAGGTCGCGCTCGCTCTCCGGGGTCAGCCAGAGCTCCATCTGGCGCTCGGTCATGATCCAGCCGGGCGCCACCGCGAGAACCCGAATGTTGTCCGGCCCGAGATCGCGGGCGAGTGAGCGGGTTAGGCCCGCCACGGCGGATTTCGCCGTCGTATAGACCGGCATTCCGCCCATACCGATCATCCACGAGGTCGAGCCCATGCAGATGATGACACCGCCGCCCGCCGCCTTCATGCCAGGCGCGACGGCCTGCGCGCAGAAGAACTGGTGCTTGAGGTTCACCGCGATGCGGTCGTCCCAATAGTCGGAGGTCACGTCCTCGATGGCATGGCGCTGGTCGTGGGCGGCGTTGTTGACCAGGACGCGGATGGGACCGATGATTTTGGCGCTGGCCACGATGGCGGCCTGCGTGGCCGCGATGTCGGTAAGGTCGGCCTTCTCGAAGTGCGGCGCGCCGTCCAACTCCTCGACGAGCGCCCCTGCGGCGGCCTCATTCAGATCTAGAAAGGCGACCTTGGCCTTTTGCGCCACGAAATGGCGAACGATCTCGGCGCCAATGCCGGAGGCGCCGCCGGTGATCAGAACGCCCTGCCCTTCGAGATCGGTATAGATGGCGGCCATAGTTGCGTCTCCCTTCGCTCTTTGCGCAAAGGGTTAGCGACGAAGGCGCCGGCTGTGAAGGGTGCGGCGTGACGGCGGCCTGCGCGCAAGTCTAGGCGACGATACCGCCCTTGACCTGGTTGGCGACGGCGGCCTGCGTCTTCGCGGCTTGCACGCTATCGGTCAAAAGCGCGACGAGCGCCTGGTCGGCCTGCTGGGCGATCTTCATGGTGGCGGCGGACAAGGCAGCTTGTGTCTGCGAAGCCTGCATGGCCATGGCCTGACCGGCGATGTGTGCGGTATCCATGTCGTCTCCGAACGCTTTACGAGGCGCATAGACTACCCTCGTACCTCTCAGCCGCCCGTTAACCGCGATCGACGGTCCGGGCGGGTGTCGTCTCATCGTGGTACGGAGTGTTGCGGAAAGGTTTACGGGGGGCGCGACACCATGAGGTTCGGTGGGACTGCATGCGAGGAGACCTTCGTGACCATCATCGACAAATCCGCCGCCGCCCTCGGCGCGGCAGCCCTGCGCGCCGCCATGACGCTGCGCCTGACGAAAACGCAGGTCGAGGCGGAATACGCCGTCAAGGGCGTGATTCAGGACAACGTGAAGGCCGCCATGAACATGGTCGAGAGCCGCGAGATGCGTCCGCACGACCCACAACGGCGGCTCGACCGGTTCGCGTAGCTTCGCCGGCGAACCGCGTTACGCCCCTTCTCCCCTCACCGGAGGCGCTCGACGCAACGGATGAAACTCCAAGCCTATAACGAGGCCTGCGCCGCCTTGCCGGTCGCGTTCAAGACGATCCAATGGCGCGGCGCGCATGTATGGAAGGTGGGCGATGTCGCGAACTTCAAGGTCTTCGCCATCGGTGTCCCTTCGGACGGCACCGACGACGCCGCCTGCCGGATCACCCTCAAGGTAGGCCTCGACGTGCACCCGATCCTCATGGAGTTGGACGGCGTCGGCGCCGCGCCGCATCTTCGCCTGGGCGGCTGGCTCAGCGTATCCCATCCAAGCGCGATCGACGACGAGACGCTGGCGCACCACCTTGCCACGAGCCACAGGCTCGCGGCGGCATCGCTGACCAAGCGCCAGCGTGCCGCCTTGGGTCTTGGTTAGGCGGCCTCGGCTGCGCGCTCGGCCCGCTTGCGCTCGTGGGGGTCCAGATGGACCTTGCGCAGGCGGATGTTCTGCGGCGTCACTTCGACGAGCTCGAAGTCGTTGATGTAGCTGAGGGCGCGCTCGAGGCTCATCTTGATCGGCGGCGTCAGCTTCACGGCCTCGTCCTTGCCAGAGGCGCGCATGTTGGTCAGCTGCTTGCCCTTGAGGACGTTGACCTCGAGATCGTTGCCGCGCGTATGCTCGCCGATGATCATGCCCCGATAGACCTTCACGCCCGGATCGATGAACATCGGCCCGCGGTCCTCGAGATTCCACATCGCGTAGGCCACCGCGTCGCCGTCTCCGTTGGAGAGGAGAACGCCGGTATGGCGCACCGGGATGTGCCCCTTGTGCGGCACGTAGTCGTGGAAAACGCGGTTCATGATGCCCGATCCGCGGGTGTCGGACAGGAGCTCGCCCTGATAGCCGATGAGCCCGCGCGTCGGCGCATGGAGAACGAGTCGCGAGCGGCCGGCGCCTGACGGCGTCATCGAGACGAGGTCGGCCTTGCGCTCCGAGAGTTTCGAGATGATCGTGCCCGTGTGCTCGTCGTCGACGTCGATGACGACTTCTTCCAACGGCTCGAGCGTCTGTCCGCCCCCCTCGCGCATCACGACGCGCGGGCGCGAAACGCCGAGTTCGAATCCTTCGCGCCGCATGGTCTCGATGAGGATGCCAAGCTGCAGTTCACCGCGACCGGCGACCTCGTAGGCATCGCCCTCCGGTGTCTCGGTCACTTTGAGCGCCACGTTGCCTTCGGCTTCGCGCAGCAAGCGCTCGCGGATAACGCGAGACTGCACCTTATCGCCCTCGGTGCCGGCGAGCGGCGAGTCGTTCACGCGGAACGTCATGGCCAGCGTCGGCGGATCGATCGGCTGGGCCTTGATCGGTTGCGTGAGGGCGGGCGTGCCGATGGTGTCGGCCACCGTCGCCTTGGTCAGGCCGGCCAGCGCGATGATGTCGCCCGCGCGGCCCTCTTCGATCGGCGTCCGCTCGAGGCCGCGGAAGGCCAGCACCTTCGAGATGCGGCCGGTCTCGACCACGGTCCCGTCGATGTGAAGCGCCTTCACCGTCTGATTGGGCGATACCGTGCCCGAGGTGATGCGACCGGTGAGAATGCGGCCCAGATAGGGATCGGCCTCGATCGTGGTCGCGAGCATGGCGAAGTCGCCATCCTCGACCGTCGGCTCCGGCGTGTGCTCGACGATGAGGTCTAGAAGCGGCGCCATGTCATCGGACGAGCCGGCGAGCGGCTCGGTGCTCATCCAGCCCTGCTTGGCCGAGCCGTAGAGGACGGGGAAATCAAGCTGCTCTTCGTTGGCACCCAGCGCGTCGAAGAGGTCGAACACCTCGTTCACGACCGCGTCGTGGCGCTCTTCCGGCTTGTCGATCTTGTTGATAGCGACGATGGGCTTCAAACCCATCTTCAGCGCCTTGGCGAGCACGAATTTCGTCTGCGGCATCGGCCCCTCGGCCGCGTCGACGAGGATGACCGCGCCGTCGACCATGTTGAGGATGCGCTCCACCTCGCCGCCGAAATCGGCGTGGCCGGGCGTGTCGACGATGTTGATGCGGGTGCGGGGCGTCTTCTTCGATTCCCACTCCACGCTCGTGACCTTGGCGAGGATGGTGATGCCCCGCTCCTTCTCCAGGTCGTTCGAGTCCATCGCGCGCTCAGCGATGCGCTGGTTATCGCGGAACATACCGGATTGGCGCAGAAGAACGTCGATCAGCGAGGTCTTGCCGTGGTCGACATGGGCGATGATCGCCACATTGCGCAGGGCGCGCGGATTGCTTGCGCTCGGAGCGGAGGCGGACATGGGCGTCGTCTTTCGAATGTCAGGAGTCGCGCGCTCGCGAGCGCGTGTGGCCCCTACGTAGTCGCGCGCGTGTTGCAGTGCAAACGATAAAGGGCGAGGCGGCATCGCGGCCGGCATCGGGACCGATCCTCCATTGTCGAACGGCGGACGCTGATATAGCCATCCGCGCGAATACCGTCCGTCGCGCGCTCCCCGCCTTTCGTGGGATTTCCGCGCCGAGCGAGAAAGGTCCAGCATGGCGACGATCCTGGTGACCGGAGGGGCCGGCTATATCGGCAGCCACACGGCGAAGGCGCTGTCCGAAGCGGGGCATCGACCGGTCGTTCTCGACAACCTCTCCACGGGCCATGCGGACTTCGTGCAGTGGGGCCCGCTGGTGGAGGCGGACCTGCGCGACGGCGCCGCCCTGACGGCGGCTCTGGCGGAGCATCGGCCCGACGGCGTCATCCATTTCGCGGCGCGCTCGCAGGTGGGCGAGTCGGTCAGCGATCCGCAGATGTACTACGAGAACAATGTCGGCGGAACGCTCTCGCTCCTCGCCGCACTGCGCGAAGCGGGCGTGGACGCGCTCGTCTTCTCCTCCACCTGCGCAGTCTATGCAGCGCCGGAGACGATGCCAATCGCGGAGGACACGCCGACAGGACCCGTCAGCCCATATGGGCGCACAAAGCTGATGATCGAGCAGGCGCTCGCCGACTACGGTTCCGCCTACGGCCTGCGCTCGATTGCGCTGCGCTATTTCAATGCATCGGGCGCCAGCCGGGACGGCGAGATCGGCGAACGCCATGCCGACGAGACGCATCTGGTGCCGCGCGCGGTCCTGGCCGCGCTTGGGCAGCTCGATGACTTCGCGATTTTCGGCACCGACTATGCCACCGAGGACGGCTCGGCGGTGCGCGACTACATCCATGTCGAGGACCTGGCCGAAGCGCATGTCCGCGCCATCGAACGGCTTCTGTCGGGCGGCGCGGCGGCGCGGCCGGCCTACAATGTCGGCACCGGCGCGGGGCATTCCGTGCTGGAGATCGTCGGCGCAGTCGGACGCGCACTGGGCTCGAACGTGCCCGTCAGCTTCGGACCCCGCCGCGCCGGCGACCTGCCGAGCCTCGTCGCCGACCCTGGCGCCGCGCGGGACGAGCTCGGGTTTACCGCGACCCGCTCCTCGCTCGACACCATCATAGAGACCGCCGCCGCCTGGCATCGGAAGGAGACGAACGCATCATGACCGCCATAACGGCCGGCGTCGCCGCACCGACTTCCGCCCTCCCCCCTCATCTGGCGCGTCTGGAGTCTGAGAGCATTCATGTGATGCGGGAGGTGGCAGCCTCGTTCGAGCGGCCTGTGATGCTCTATTCGATCGGCAAGGATTCGTCGGTCCTGCTGCATCTGGCGCTGAAGGCGTTCTATCCCTCGAAGCCGCCCTTTCCGCTTCTTCACATCGACACGACGTGGAAGTTTCGGGAGATGATCGCGTTCCGGGACCGGGTCGCGGCCGAGCTCGGCATCGATCTTCTTGTCCACACGAACGAGGAGGGTCTGGCGCGGGGCATTGATCCCTTCGCGTCAGGCTCGGCGCTGCACACCGACGTGATGAAGACGCAGGCGCTGCGCCAGGCGCTCGACGCCGGGGGCTATGATGCGGCCTTCGGCGGGGCGCGGCGCGACGAGGAGAAGAGCCGGGCCAAGGAGCGGGTGTTCTCGTTTCGCAACGCGCAGCACATGTGGGACCCGAAGGCTCAGCGCCCGGAGTTCTGGCACCTCTACAACACGCGCCTCTCGCCCGGCGAGAGCATCCGCGTCTTCCCGCTGTCCAACTGGACGGAAGAGGACGTGTGGGACTATATCCGCGCGGAAGGCATCGAGGTCGTGCCCTTGTACTTCGCCGCGCCGCGCCCCGTGGTGCACCGTGACGGCGGTCTCATCATGGTCGACGATCACCGCATGCCGCTGGAGCCCGGCGAGGTGCCCGAGGAGAAGATGGTCCGGTTCCGCACGCTGGGCTGCTATCCCTTGACGGGCGCCGTCGAGAGCGAGGCGACGGATCTGGACGGCATCATCCAGGAGATGCGCCAGAGCACGGTCTCGGAGCGTCAGGGCCGGGTGATCGACCGGGACTCATCCGCCTCGATGGAGAAGAAGAAGCGCGAGGGGTATTTCTAGGCATGACCGCCCACAGCCCGCCGCCAGCCGCTCCCTCCGCCGCCGGTCCCTTCGCCGATCCCTTCGCCGAGCGCTCCCTTCTTCGCGTCGTCACCTGCGGCTCGGTCGACGATGGCAAGTCGACGCTGATCGGCCGGCTCCTGTTCGCCGGTGCGATGCTGGCGGACGACCAGATGGAGGCGCTGCGCCGGGAGAGCGCGAAGTCCGGCAATGTCGATGCGACCGGCATCGACGTCTCGTTGTTGCTCGACGGTCTGGAGGCCGAGCGCGAGCAGGGCATCACGATCGACGCGGCCTACCGCTTCTTCGCCACGCCAAAGCGTGCCTTCATCGTGGCGGACGGCCCGGGCCACGAGCAGTACACGCGCAACATGGCCACGGCCGCCTCGACGGCGGAGGCCGCGATCATCCTCATCGACGGGCGCCAGGGCGTGCTGCGCCAGACGCGGCGCCATTCGATCATCCTCGGCCTGATGGGCGTGCGGCACGTCGTGCTGGCGATCAACAAGATGGACTTGGTCGACTATTCAGAGGCGACCTTCGATCGGATCGTATCGGACTACCGGGCCTTCCTGGCCGACGATCCGGAAGGGGACGGGCCGATCGCGTTCGCCTCCGTCACCCCCATTCCGGTCTCGGCGCGCGAGGGCGACAACGTGGTGGAGCCGTCGGCCCGTATGGGCTGGTATGGCGGCCCGACGCTGCTCGGCCATCTGGAAGAGCTCGACGCGACCCCGCCCGCCTCGACCCAGGGCTTCCGCTTCGGCGTCCAATGGGTGAACCGCCCCCATCTCGACTTCCGGGGCTTCTCCGGCACGGTGCTGGCCGGATCGGTGAAGCCGGGCGATGCCGTCGTGGCTGTATCCTCGGGCCGGGGGGCGAACGTGGCGCGGATCGTCACGATGACCGGCGATCTTGGCGAGGCGGAGGCCGGGGACGCCGTCACGCTGACGCTCGACGCCGAGATCGACGTCAGCCGGGGCGACGTGCTGAGCGCCGCGAAGGACCGGCCGGACGTGACGGACCAGTTCATGGCCAACCTCATCTGGACGGGGGACGAGGCGCTGCAGCCGGGGCGGCAATACCTCCTCAAGATCGGCGCGCGGACGGTCCCGGCCTCGGTGACGGCGCTAAAGCACGCCATCGACGTCAACACCCGCCGGCACCTGGCCGCGACGACGCTGGAGCTGAACGATATCGGCGTGGTCAACGTCGCGGTCGCTCAGGGCGTGCCTTATGCGCCCTATGGCGAGAACCGGGAGATGGGGGGCTTCATCCTCATCGACCGGTTCACGAACGCGACGCTGGGCGCCGGGATGATCGTGCATGGCCTTCGCCGGGCGGACAACGTCCACACGCAGGCGACGACGGTCGACAAGGCCGCGCGCGGCCGGGCAAAGGGGCAGCGACCGCGGGTGTTGTGGTTCACGGGCCTGTCGGGCTCGGGCAAGTCGACGATCGCCAACGCGGTCGAGACGCGCCTCCATGCCGGCGGCCACCACACCTATCTTCTCGACGGCGACAATGTCCGCCTCGGCCTCAACCGCGACCTTGGCTTCAAGGAGGAGGACCGGGTGGAGAACATCCGGCGCGTCTCTGAGGTGGCCCGGCTGATGGTGGAGGCCGGGCTGATCGTGCTGGTCTCCTTCATCAGCCCCTACCGGGCCGAGCGCCAGTTCGCGCGATCGCTCTTCGAGGAGGGAGAGTTCATAGAGGTCTTCGTCGACACGCCGCTGGAGGAGTGCATCCGCCGCGACGTGAAGGGCCTCTACGCCAAGGCCAAGGCCGGCCAGATCACCAACTTCACTGGCATATCCGCACCCTACGAAGTGCCAGAGAACGCCGAACTCGTGCTCGACACGATGAGCGGAACGACCGACGACATGGCCGATATCGTCTTGCGGCAGTTGGAGGAGGGGTGACGGTGGTGGCGGCCGACGATGCCTCGGTCACGACCGTCCACCGCTTCGACGCCTTGGAGGGCGGCATTACCGAGGCGGGCTCCTGGGTCGGCTGGCTGGCGGATGATGCGAACCGGATCGCACTGGCGGAACGGCTCCACGCGCTCGTATCGCCGAGCGGCATTCTCTCCCTCGATGTCTTCGACACGCTCGTCATTCGCGACGACGTAAGCGAGCTGTCCCGCTTCGTCGAGATCGGCGCGCGGATGGCGGACATTGTCAGAATGCACCGACCGACGCATCGTCTGACCGCCCTCGACGCCTTCGTCGCCCGCGATCTCGGCACCAAGGCGAGCTACCGCGCGTCGACGCCCGTCGACGGCGTCCGGGAAGGCTCGCTGACGGAGATCCACCGCACCGCAAGCCGCATCCTTACCGGATCGGATGTCTATGCCGATGCCTTCATCGACGCCGAGCTTCGCTACGAGGCCGGACGCCTCAGCCCGAACCCGTTCCTTCTCGATTACGCCAACCAACATCGCGCGCGGGGCGGCCGGGTCCTTCTCCTCAGCGACATGTATATGCACGCCGAGCAGATCGCCGCCCTCCTCCATGCTGTCGGTGTGAGCGATGACCGCTATGACACGCTGATATCGAGCGCAGACACCAAGCTCTCCAAGGCGTCAGGCGGCGTCTTCGCCATCGCGGAAGAGCGGCTGGGCGTCGGACCCGGTGACATCTGCCACGTGGGCGATTCCCTGCATGGCGATTTTCGTCAGCCGAAAGCGCGCGGATGGCGCGCCCTCCATCTACCCGTTCCGGACTCGCGCATCCGCGCCCGGCGCGCCGACCACATCGCCACCTTGGCGCGTCTGCGCGAACACGGGCTCGACAGCGACATTGCGGTTCCGGGCTAGCTTCCTCGTTTGGGGCCCATTCTCGCGCTTCGCCGCCATCGTCCCCGCGCTCGAGGGCGCTATGCCGCCTGCCCGTCCTGTACCTTAAGCCAGGACGTACCGTCGCAATAGACGAGTTGGGGCCCGCCAGCCGCGTCCGACGCGAAGCCGACCATGCCTGCCTTGTCCGGCACGGGCAGGCTCGCCTTCGGGGTCGGCTCCAAACGCATGACGCCATTGATATCAAGCGTCGTGACGGGGTCGCTCCTGTTGATGCCGACATTGCGATTGGCGGCGATGTAGAGCGCATTGTTCATGTTCTCCGCACCCGCATAGGCCACCACGATGGGCGATCCGCGCCAAGCTCCGGCGGGGTCGAACATCGTCAGTCCGAACCCGTTCATATTCTCGTTCACGCCGAACGAGCAGCGCCGGACCGTACCGATGAGGAACTCGAGCGCGATGGTGACGGCGCCCGGATGGTCATTGTTGATGGTGAGCCCATAATAGGGGAACTCGTTCGACGTCATGGAGAGTTTGCGCGCGTAGAACTCGCCGCCCGTCGTCAGCCCGGCGGGCAGCGTGACGCGTGCGCTCGCGGCGTCGATGCGCAGGGCGTCCATCCAGCCCGCGCCGTCGGCACTCGTCTTGACGACGAAGTCGTCGGACCCGGTCAGGCCCATCTCGGCGCGGCCCGACCAGTCGCTTTGGTAGAGAAGGCTGGCGGTCTCCGATGGCCCCGCCTTGTTGAGGGTCAGGCGGTGGCCCGCCCCTTCGTGATTAAGAAGCGTACTGTCGGCATTGACGCTGAGCCGATTGTTTGCGTCGGCGGACGTATTTATCCCGAGCCGTTCCAGGCTGTCGGGCGTGCCCGATCCGACCTCCATCCAATTCGTGCCGTCGAAGACGACGAGCCCACCACCGGCGGCATCGTGCGCGATCCAGCCGACTTGCGGCGTCAGGAACCGCCATCCGCCGTCTTGCGCCTGCGCCACCCGGCCGTCCTGCCCGGCAAAGGCGCCAGTCGCCGCTTCGCCGACGATGACGCGTACGCCTTCGGCGGCTCCGAGCGGCGGCTCGGTTGCCCCGAGCATCGTCACACTCAGGTGGACCAGCGCATCGAGGGCCAGGATCGCCTCGTTGTGGGTAACATGTTTTTGCGCCTGATCGGGCAGGATATAGGGCAGGGAAAGGTTGGGTGTCGCGTCGCTCATCGTCTATCCTTCGACCTTGCTGAACTTCGGGGCGAATCGAGAGCGTCCGATCTATCGCAGGGCGGGTGGGCCCGCCGACAAGCTATGTTAAGTTGGGTGGATGGTTCGCGGATGAGGTGCGCAGGTCTGTGACAGAGCCGACGTCGCACCCCGTGGCAGCGGACCTCGAGGCGCTGGCCGCCATCGACGCCATCTCGAGCGCGTTCGCCGCGCCATTCGAGCAGATCAACTATCTGAGCCATCACAGCCGCGCGCGAGGCTACATCTACATCGAGGTGCCCAAGGTCGCGTGCACGACCATCAAGCGGGTGCTGCAGGACGGTGAGCCCGGCGTATCGCATCCCATCCCGCGAGACGTGCACGATCGCGGCATCTCGGCACTCGCGCGGCCTGGCGAGGACGCGGTCTGGTATCTCTCAGCACTTCGCGCGCCTGAGATCTTCACCTTCGCCTTCGTTCGCAACCCCTATACCCGGGCGCTCTCCTGCTACCTCGACAAGTTCGTCGAGAACCCCAGCGAACGCGCACGTCTGGCGCCCGAACTGGGGCTGCCGGACGAGACGCCCGACTTCGGCACCTATCTGGCGGCCGTACACGCCCAACCGCCGGAGGCCTGGGAGATTCATTGGGCATCGCAGACGAGTCTCATCCGGCCCGATCGGATCGCCTACGACTATCTCGGGCGTTTCGAGAACTTCGCCGACCATTTCGGCCAAGTCTGCCGGACGATCGGCGTACCTGCCGATGGCGTGGCGCGCGGGACAGCCCACGCTACGGGTGCCGGGCAACGGATCTGCGACTATTTCGGACCTGACGAGATAAGCCTCGTCCGGGCGATCTACGCCGACGACTTCCGGACCTTCGGCTATGGCTACGGGCTGGACATCGTCTAGCTTCCATCCCGCGTCGGACGCGGCTGGTCATCGTAGCGGCCGTAGCGCAGGTAGTGCTCGAAGCCCGATGTGAAGAGCCCCGCCTCGAGGTCCTCCCACACGTCGGGGCGCTCGGAGAGATAGGCCTCTTCGTCGAAATTCGCCGGCGGGCTGATCGGCAGACGCAGCTTCCGTGCAACGGCGATCAGTTCGGGCATGCGATCCGTCGCCGAAACCAGAGGCAGGATCCGCTGGTTCTGCACGCCGATCTGATGAATCCGCGCGTTGAGGAGATCGACGAGATGAACGCGGTCCGGGTCCTCCACCGATCGGTGTAAGTCGTTGCGGCCGTCCGTGACCGTTCGGCCATCCTCTACCGTCCGCCGTATCCGATCGCCTTCGTCGCGCAATGCGCGTGTCAGGTATCCGGTCATGACGACGATGGCGGCCGGGAATTGGCCGATATTCCGCCGCACGAACCGGTTCCGAACGATCGGCTGATACTCCTCGTGCTTCGAGACCCCGCCGATCACCGAATTGGCATAGACACCGAATCGGGCCGAATCGCCCCGGTCGCGGTGATGGTAGTAGGCGAGCGGACTTGGGATGACGCCGATATCCGTCCGTAGCAGGAATTCGAGATTGAAGTTCCAGTCGCCAAGGACCGGCAGCGCTTCGTCGTAGCCGCCGATATCGTCATAGATCGCGCGGCGGAAGAGGAAGGCGATCGGCGGGAAGAAGTTGCCGACGGCCATCTCCGCCAGATGCACGCCCCGCACCCAATCCTGATAGCCGGATCGTGCATGCTCGATGACGGTCCCGCCGCGGATTTCTTCGGAGACGTAGACGGAGTGCGTTATCACGCCGTCATAGTGCGCGCCGTCGCCTTCGAGGAAGGCGACCGTCCGGTCGAGAAAGTCGGGGTGAAGGGCGTCGTCGTCATCGTGGATGAGGACGTAATCGCTTCGCACGGACCGTATGCCGGCGTTGGAGGCGGCTTCCATGCCGAGGCTGCGTGCGTTGCTCACCAACTGTATCCGGCGGCGATCGACCCCGCAGGCTTCGACGATCTCGCGAACGGGGGCCTCGTCGCCGCCATCGTTGACGATTACCCATTCGTACTCGGCGTAGGTCTGCGCCGCGACCGAGGAGGCTGCGCGCTCGAGCAGGAGCGGCCGGTTCTTCGTGCGCGTGACGATCGCGACGGACGGCCTCGGGCCAGGCTTCGCGATAGGCAGAATGGGGGTCGAGGGTACGAAGGCCGCCGGCCCGCTCAACCCGGCCGCTCGCGCCTGCAGATCGCGCGCGACGCTGCCCTCGTACTCGAGTGCCACCTGTCCGCCCGTCCAGAGCGCATGCGTCAACCGCGCATCGGCGTCCTGGTACTGGGCATGGTCGGCGGGAAGAAGAACCGGCACGTCGAGCGCCTTGCCGAAGTCCGCCGAGCGATGTTTCCACGCAAGCGCGAGTGCCTCGGCCCGCGTCGGCGCGGCCAGGATGCGGGCGAGCTTGGGCATGGCGACCTGGTGGCGGGCGACGATCTCGGCGGCGCCGAGCCCGGAATTGCTCGACAGATATTGCCACACATGCGCGTAGAGCGCGTCTTCGGGTCCGAGCGCGTCGGCCGTGTTTGCGGCCACCAGCGGCGCGGCCACCTCGGCGAAGGCGCCCGACGGGACTTCCTCCACGGACGGCCCGTTCGGCTCCAACAACGTCTCGATGAGATGCCTGTGGAGGACGAAGGCGGTCTCCGGTCGTGCCGGATCGTAGGTTTCGGCCTGGAAGAGAAGGCCGACGGCCTTGTCGGCGACCGCCTCGTCGGCGTCGGGCGAGAGGATTCGGCCGAAATAGAGGCCGTGCCAGTCTCGTTCCGGATAGGCGTCGGCGAGGAGGCCCTGCATCGTCCCCTGCCAGCCACTGTCGACGAGGACGACGCGCCGACGCTCCCCCAGAAGATCGCCCAGATAGGTCTCGAAAGCCGAGGAACAGGCGCCGAGATAGTCGCGCAGCACAGCCGCCTCGGGCGTCGGACCATCCAGCCAGCCGGGAAAGACGGCGCCGTGCGCCTTGTGCTCCTCGCGGCCGAGGTCGAGGCCCGCCAGTCGGTCGGGATGGTGCCGGAGCAGGCCGGTGACGAGATCGCTGATTGGCTGATGACGATATTCGCGCGCGATAAGCGTCGCGGCGCTCTCGCGGGTGCGTCTCATCAGGCCCTTCGCAGCCATAACTCGCGAGACCCAGAAGACGTGCCCGGCGGGCGCGCCGCCTGTCCAGCCGGCAAGGAACGTTCGGTAGAGGCGCTCGATCCGAACGCCGGCCCGTGCGCAATAGAGAACCGTCGTGTCGGCGTCGCCGAAATAGGATAGGTACTGATGCAGTCCGAGCAGCCAGCGGTGCACGACCGGGCCGAGATGATCGCGGCCGATCTCGGCCTGGAGGGTAAGCCGGTCGGCACTCGTCACGCGTTCCGACCCGCCACTGCCAACCGCCCACCGGTCCAAGCGTTCGACACACGACATGCACCCATGACGCATTCAACGCCTATTCCAGCCCCCATTCTCTTCATTTTGAAGTGCGGGAAAGGAAATCGCAACTACTCTTGGTCGTTTCCGCGCGGCACCTTCGGCACACGTTTGTTGAAGCCGACATGTCGTTGGAGCGAAAGCCCTAGAACGTCGCCCGCCCGCCGGAGAGATCGAAGGTCGCGCTCGTCGTA
The DNA here is from genome assembly GCA_963799285.1 of uncultured Alphaproteobacteria bacterium. Taxonomy (GTDB): domain Bacteria; phylum Pseudomonadota; class Alphaproteobacteria; order Rhizobiales; family CAWCWK01; genus CAWCWK01. The sequence goes on along the minus strand of CAWCWK010000004.1, from coordinate 914,382 downwards.
AACGTGTTCTCGCGGCTGACTATCCAGGCGATCATCGCGGCGGCTTCCTCGACCTCGAGAAATCGCCCGCGCGGGATTTTCGACAGCATGTAGTCGATATGCTCCTGGCTCATCTGGTCGAAGATACGCGTGCGCGCGGCGGCCGGGGTGACGCAGTTGACGGCGATGTCGTGGCCGGCCAGCTCCTTGCCGAGACTCTTCGTAAGCGCGATGACGCCGGCCTTGGCGGCCGAATAGGCAGAAGCGTTCGGATTGCCCTCCTTCCCGGCGACGGAGGCGATGTTGCAGATGCGCCCGTAGCCTGCCGCGATCATCGACTTGGCGACGACACGATTGACGTAGAACGTCCCGTTGAGGTCGATGTCGACGACCCGTCGCCACTCGTCGAGAGGATAGTCGACCACCGGAGCGTTCGCTCCGGCGATACCGGCCGAGTGAACTAGCGCGTCGATCTTGCCGAGGGCCGCCAGCGTCTCTTCCGCGGCGTCTTCGACACCGGCCGCATCGCTGACATCGACCTTGCAGGTGAAGGTCTCGCCGCCCAGCGCTTCGGCGGCGGCGGCCATCGCGTCCGGGTCCATGTCCCAGAGCGCGACGCGCGAGCCCTTCGCGCGCAATGCCTTGGCCACGGCCAGCCCGATGCCTTGGGCCCCGCCGGTGATGATCGCCGTATCCGTCATCCGTCATCCTTTCCAAAGTCATCGCGGCTACCTTGCACGATGGGGCCGCACGCGCGAAAGGCCGGCGTCGCAACGGCAGACATTATCCGACCCTCGGGCATGTGTGCGGGCAGCGACACTTGAGAGACGGCGAACCCTGGCGCAAAGTCTCCGGATGGCGCTCTCTCACGATACCCTGTCCCACCTTCGCCCCGAGGCCTCGTCCACGCTTTGGGCGGAACCCGGCGGCGACGATCAGCGTCTATGGTCCTTCGCGGCCGATGCTGTGGCGGCGGGGCAAAGCGTCGGCCTGGCCGTCCTCAAGGATGTCGACGGTCGCTCGCCCCGCCCCGTCGGCGCGATGATTGCGGTGCGCGAGGATGGTGCGCATGTCGGGCAGATCACGAGCGGTTGCGCCGAGAGCGCCATCGCCGCCGACGCGCTCGCGACGCTGGAAGCCAGAAGCACGCGGAGCCTTCGCTATGGCAAGGACTCGCCCTTTATCGACGTCACGCTCCCCTGCGGGAGCGGTCTCGACGTTCTGTTCGAGGGCCGGGTGCCGGAGCCTCTCATCCACGAGGCGTTGCGCCGGTCCGAGGCACGCGAAACCTACACGCTCGCCTTCCGACCCGAAGCGGCGCCACGCCTGGACGTCCACGACGAGCGGCCCGGCACGATTATGAGGACCTTTCGCCCGGAACTCAGGTTCCGCATCGCGGGGCGCGGCCCGGACCTCACCAATCTCGTCGCGGCGGCGCGCGCACTCGGCTACCGCGTCCACGCGCTCAGCCCCGAGCGCGAGGCGCTGGACGTCTGCCGGAGGCTCGGCGCAAAGACCACGCAACTAACTTCTGTTCGCGATCCCTTGACCTTTGACGACGACGTCGGCACCGCGATCGTCCTCGCCTTCCACGACCACGAATGGGAGCCGATGCTCCTCGCTGCCGCGCTCGAGACGCCTGCATTCTACGTCGGCGCGGTGGGCAGCGCGGTCACCCATGCCGAGCGGCTGATGAAGCTGCGCGCCGCTGGCCAGGACGAGAACGCCGTCGCCCGGGTGCGCGGAACGATAGGCCTCATCGGCAAGGCGCGCGATCCGCGCGTCCTCGCGATTTCCATCCTTTCCGACATCCTTGCCGCACATCAGGCAGACACGAAGACCGCGCTCCACGAGGTCTGACCCTCCCGCGAAGCTCAGATCGGCCCCTGCCCTTTCCGCCGCGCACCGACGCGGGCGCGATAGCCGATGACAAGGTCGTCCGCCGGCCTCTAGCCGCGCAGGTCTACCGGCAACAGCGCGTCCGGCATGTTTTGGTAGGAGACCGGACGGAGGAAGCGACGAATGGCGAGCGTTCCGACGGATGTCGTCGAGGCGTTCGTCGAGGCCGGCCACGGGCCGCCATGCATCATAGCGTCCGCGACTTCGACGCCCGTCGGGAAGCCGTTGGCGAGGATGCGGCCGGCCTTCCGTTCCAGCACGGTCACCAGCGGTGCGGCGGAGGCGTGGTCGGCTTCGTCGAGTTGCAGGGTCGCGGTCAGCTGACCGTCGAGCGCCTCGGCTATGGCAAGCATCTCCTCATTGGAGGCAGCCTCGACGATGATCCCGGCGGGTCCGAAGACCTCATGCGCGAGCTCGGGGTTGGCCAGCCATGTCTCGCCTTTGACGATGAAGACGGCCGGCGTTGCGCCCCGTTCGCTCGCCGCACCGGTTACGAGACGCCGCACGCCGTCCTGTCCGGTGACCTTGGCGACGCTGGAACCGTAGGCCGAGGCGATGCCGCGCGTCAGCATGGTCTGCTCGCCAGCATCCGCAAGAGCGCCCTCGGTGGACTTGGCGAAGGCTTCGGCGGACGCTGCCGGGACGATGACGACGCCTGGGTTGGTGCAGAACTGCCCGGCCCCCATCGTCAGCGACCCGACCCAACCCGCCGCGATCTCCTTGCCCCTGTCGGATGCAGCAGCGGGCATGACGAAGACGGGATTGATGGAACCGAGTTCGCCGTAAAACGGAATGGGTTCGTCCCGGCGGCTTGCGATATCGAAGAGGGCGCGGCCGCCCTTGAGTGATCCGGTGAAGCCGACCGCCTTGATGGCCGGATGACCCACGAGTGCGGCGCCGACTTCACGACTATCGGCCCCGTTGCGGCCGGGACCGGCATCTTGGACGAGACCGAACGTGCCCGACGGCATGCCGCAGGCCTCGATGGCGACCCGGATAGCGTCAGCCACTATCTCGCTTGTGCCGGGATGACCGGGGTGGCCTTTCACGACGACGGTGCAGCCGGCCGCGAGGGCCGATGCCGTATCGCCGCCCGCCGTCGAGAAGGCGAGTGGGAAGTTCGATGCGCCGAAGACGGCGACGGGCCCGATCGGACGCTGGATGAGGCGAAGGTCGGGTCGGGGCAGAGGCGCGCGGTCGGGCAAGGCGGCGTCGTGGCGGCGGTCTAGATAGTCGCCGGCCTCGATATGGTCGGCGAAGAGCCGCAGCTGCCCGCAGGTGCGCCCGCGCTCGCCGTCCAGACGCGCGGCGGGAAGCCCGGTCTCGACCGTCCCCATCGCCGTGATGTCGGCGCCCCGCGCTTCGATCTCGTCGGCGATCCGCCTCAGGAACGTCGCACGCTCGGCACGGGAGGTCTGTGAATAGGCCGGAAACGCCGCCTGTGCCGCGCCGGCGGCGCGATCGACCAGATCGGGCGTGCCGCGCGGAAATTGGATCGGGGCACCGGAGACCGGGTCGTTCGAGAATGTGTCTTCGCTTCCCGTCCAGGTCCCCTCGATGAGATTGCCAAGGCCGGTCGTGGTCGAATGGTCCATGCTGTCAATCCTGATCGCTGGGGTGCGGAATCGTTGCGAAGGCGCCGCCCTGCAGGGCGACATCGCCCGAGAACGGGTTCGGCCTGTCGAGCTTGGCCTCCAAAGCGGGGCGATAGCTCTCGGCCGAATCCTGTGGGCGCCACCCGAGATAGCCTGTCTTGCCGTTGTCCCACCAGCTTTCCGCATTGTCGGAGGCGCCGTAGACGATTGGGCAGCCGAGATAGGGCGCGCCGACCATTCGCTCGATAAGGCGGATCATGTCGTCCGGGCTGAGCCATGTCGCGAGCTGCCGAAGGTCGCGCGGCTCCGGGAAGCAGGAGCCGATACGGACGATAACGCTCTCGATGCCGAACTTGTCCCAGTAAAGCCGCGCCAGGCCCTCTCCGAAGACCTTGGACACGCCGTAAAGGCTGTCTGGCCGCACCGGGCTGTCGGCATCGAGCCGCGTCTCGCGGGCATGAAAGCCGATCGTATGGTTGGACGACGCGAAGAGGACGCGGCGCACGCCTTGGAGCCTCGCCGCCTCGTAGAGGTTGTAGGTACCCGTAAGGTTGGCGTCGCGAATACGCTCGAAGGGCGCCTCGGTGGATTGGCCGCCGAAGTGAAGCACGTCGCCGCCGCCCTCCAGCAGCGCCATCACGGCCGCAAGATCCGTGAGGTCGCAGGGGCGCGAGACCTCGCCGGCGGTGGTCTCGACATCGGCGAGGTCGGAGAGGACGACCGCGTCGGCGATGTGGCCGAGCCGGCCTCGCAGCATCGAGCAGAGCCCGCCTGCCGCACCGGTGACGACGAGGCGGCTCACATAGGGTCGGTCGATGGCGGCGGCGTGCGAAATCTGGGCGTGGGGCACGGTCGTTCTGGTCCGTTCAGGAAAGGAGGTTCGGCAGGCCCATGGAGACCGCCGGCACGTAGGTGACGAGGAGGAGCGCCGCGAGAATGGCGAGATAGAAGGGCCAGATCGACCGCACGGCCTTGTCTATCCCGATATCGCCGATCACGCAGCCGACGAAGAGGCAGGCACCCACCGGCGGCGTGCAGAGCCCCAGTCCGAGATTCATCATCATCATGATGCCGAAATGAACCGGGTCCATGCCGAGGCCGATGGCGACGGGGAGGAAAATCGGCGTCGTGATGAGAATGAGCGCCGCCATGTCCATGATCATCCCGAGTACGAGGAGGATGAGGTTGAGCATCAACAGGATGACGAACGGGTTGTCGGAGACCTGCGAAAGGACCCCCGTCAGCCCCTCTGGCACCCGGTAGATGGTGAGGAGGAAGGCGAAGGCGTTGGCACAGGCGACGAGGATCATCACGAGCGAGGTCGTGCGCACCGCGTTGAGGACCGCGAGCTTGAAGCCAGCCCAGTCGAGCTCGCGGTAGACGAGCGTCGTCACGAGGACCGCGTAGATAGCGCCGAACGCACCTGACTCGGTGACCGTGAAGAGGCCGGAGAGGACGCCGCCGACGATGATGATGGCGGTCACCAAGCCGGGAAGCGAGACTATGAACGCCCAGAGAAGCGATCGCCAGCCCGGAAACGCCTCGCCCTTGTATCCGCGCTGCACGGCGACCGCATAGGCCGCGATCGCGAGAAAGAGGCACATGATGATGCCCGGCACGATGCCCGCCATGAAGAGCGACGAGATCGAGATGCCGCCTCCGGCCGCCACGGTATAGAGGATCATGTTGTGGCTGGGCGGAATGACGATGCCGGCCACCGACGAGGTGACCGTGACGTTGACCGCATAGTCGGCGTCGTAGCCCTTTTCCTTCATCACCGGGATGAGGATCGAGCCAAGCGCGGAGGTGTCGGCGACAGCGGAACCCGAAATGCCCCCGAAGAGCATAGAGGACGTGACGTTGACGACGCCGAGCCCGCCGCGAACCGAGCCGACGGCGGCCGCGGCCAGCCGCACCAGCCGCGCCGCGATCCCGCCTTGCAGCATCAGTTCGCCGGCGAAGATGAAGAAGGGAATGGCGAGGAGCGAGAAGATCGAGATGCCAGATACGATCCGCTGGAAGGCGATCGAGAGCGGCAGGCCCTCGTAGAGAAAGGTGACCACCGACGCGAGACCGAGGCTGAACGCCACCGGCGCGCCGAGTAGAAGACCCGCGAAGAAAAGCCCGAAGAGGAGGAGAAGTCCCATCAGGCGGTCCTAGACATCGTTAGCGCACGGATTCGCCGGCCCAGCCTGGCCCCGACAAAGAGGACGATAAGGACGCCGCACACCACGACCGGCACGCCGCGCCAGACCTCGGAGACGCCTAGCATCGGCACCGCGCGGGCGAGGCCCCGCTCGGCCAGCACCCAGCCCTGCCAAGCCATGAGGATGCCGAAGGCGAGGACCATGAGGTCGGCGCCCACACGCATGACGCCGCGCACTGCCGAGGGCATGCTCTCGCGAATGAAATCAACGCTGAGATGGGTGTCGCGCTGCACGCCGACCGCCGCGCCGAGAAAGGTGATCCAGACGACCAGCAACAATGACAGCTGCTCGACCCAGGTCGGCGTGTCGTTCAGCACGTAGCGTCCGAACACGAGCCAACCGAAGATCACGATGAGAAGGACGAGCATGACGCCGCTGACGGCCATGCAGACCGAGGCCAGACGATCGAACCACGTCTCCCGTACGGTCCGATCGGGCGACCCGGCAGGACCGACAGGCGGCACGAGATCATGCGGGCTCGCTGATCGGTCATTCTGAGAGGATGGGGCCAAGGGAGAGGAGAACCTGTGCGCGTCGCGACGAGAAAAAGGCGGAGGCTCGCGAAAGCGCGATCCCCCGGCCCGGCGTTTCATGATGTGCCGGAGAGGCGCCGTGAGGCGCTCCTCCTATGTCCATCAGCCTACATCGCGCGGATCTCCTCGATCAGGGAAGCGGCATCCGGGTTCTCGGCGATGAAGGCCTCGTAGATGGGGGCCATCGCGTCCTGGAACGCAGCCTTGTCGGCGACCTCGTTGATCTTCACGCCTGCCGCCTCTACGGCCTCGCGGCTGGCGCCCGAGCGTTCGGTCCATAGCTCGCGCTGACGCATGGCCGCGCTCTGCGCCGCCTCGCGCACCGCCGCCTGATCCCCTTCCGAAAGCGCGTCCCAAGACGCCTTGGCGACGCACAGGCACTCGGGAAGGATGAGGTGGTCGGTGATCGAATAGTAGCCGGCGACCTCGAAGTGGTTGGTCGACTCGTAGGACGGATAGTTGTTCTCCGCCCCATCGATGACGCCGGTCTTCAAGGATTGGAAAACCTCACCGAACGCCATCGGCGTGGCGTTTCCGCCCAGCTGATCGACCATGTCGACATAGAGCTGGTTACCCATGACGCGGAACTTCAGGCCTTCGAGATCGGCCGGCGTCTCGATCGGCCGCTTGCTGTTGTAGAACGAGCGCGAGCCGCTATCGAACCAGGAGAGCGCCACGATACCCTTCTCTTCCATCGCGGCGGCGAACCGCTCACCGATCTCGCCGTCCATGGCCTCAAACATCTGGTCGATCGACGAAAAGAGGAACGGCAGTGAGAGAACGTTGGCGAGCGGTACGACCGGCCCCATCGGGCCCATGTTGAAGTTGGCGAAGTCGAGAGCGCCGGCCTGGAGCTGGTCGATCGCGTCGGCCTGCGAGCCCAGCACGCCGCCGTTGAAGACCTCGGCCGTCACGCGCCCCTCCGTCGAAGCCTCGACTTCGTCGGCGAACTGCTCGAGCGCGACGGTGTTCGGGTAGCCTTCGGGGTGGATATTCCAGCCCCGCCAGTCGGCGCTCAGTGCAGCTACGCTAGTGGAGGCTGTCAAAATGGCGGCGAGCGTGCCGGCCTTCACGATCTGCGTCAGGGTCATCATCGGTTCCTCTCCTAGGGCGCCCCGTTGGGGAGTCGCTGCAAATTTATCATACGAATTTGCCGGAGAGGTCAACCGCTTGTAGGATTTCCCGTTGGCGTCCTCCGAAGGCCGTGGCAGAACATGGTGATGGCAGAGGCTATGACAGATGGAGCGAAACCCGGCCAACGCGCGCCGTCGCGTGTAGGCGCCATCGTGTCTCTCCTTCGCGAAAGCATCGAGTCGGGCCGCTATGCCGTCGGGGAGCGCCTGCCGACGGAGGCGGAGCTGACGAAGCAACTCGGCGTCAGTCGAAGCGTTCTGCGCGAAGCCGTTTCTGCCCTTCGCGCAGATGGTCTTCTTGCCTCCAGACAAGGCGCCGGGGTCTTCGTGCTCAAGAGACAAGAGGCGCCGCCCCTCGCCATTCTGACCGATAAGGCCGCGACGATCGCGGACGTGATCGAGGAACTCGAGCTGCGGGCGGCCGTGGAGATCGAGGCGGCCGGTCTTGCCGCCGAGCGTGCGTCGCCAGCGCAACAGGCCGAGATCCAACTGGGCCATCGGGCCTTCGGTGACGCGGTGGCAGCGAGAGCCTCTACCGAAGGCGTCGACTACGCCTTCCACCTCGCCATCGCGTCGGCGACCAACAACCGCCGGTTCAAGACGTTCTTAGCCCATCTCGGCGCCCGGACCATTCCCCGCGTCAAGATCGCGGCCGCTGTAGGTCCGGACCGCCTTCCGTCACGCGACGAGGAGCTACACGCCGAACATCGCGCCATAATGACCGCGATCCTCGCATCCGACGGCGAGGCAGCGAGAAGTGCCATGCGCGAGCATCTCATCGGCAGCATGGCCCGCTACCGGAAGCTCATTCCCGCAGGCTGAACGGTGCACCCGATTGACAGGTCCGCCTGCTCATGACACTCAATTCATCAGATGAATTAGACGGGGACCGTCATGACACCGGAAGCCTTGAAGGACGCAATCGGCCGGGGCCTGCTCTCGTTCCCCGTCACGCACATGCAGTCCGACGGACGGCTCAACCTCGACAGCTACGCCGACCATGTCGGCTGGCTATCGAACTATCCGGCCGCCGTCCTCTTCGCCGCCGGCGGCACCGGCGAATTCCACGCGCTTAGCCCGAGCGAGGTCGGCGAGACGGTTCGCGCCGCCAAGGGTGCGGCGGGTGACGTGCCCATCGTCGCCGGCTGCGGCTACGGCACGGCGCTCGCGTTGGAGTTCGCCGGCGCGGCGGAACGGGCTGGCGCGGACGGTCTCCTTCTCCTCCCTCACTACCTCGTCAACGCACCGCAGGACGGCATTGCGGCCCATGTACGCGCGGTCTGCGCGGGCACCGAGCTCGGCGTCATCGTCTACAATCGCGACAACTCGATCATCAGCGCGGAGACCCTCGAGCGCCTTGCCGACGACTGTCCGAACCTCATCGGCTTCAAGGACGGCTCCGGCGACATCCAGACCGTACGGGAGATCACTGCGCGACTTGGCGACCGGCTCGCCTATATCGGCGGCATGCCGACGCATGAACTCTTTGCGGAGGCCTATAACGGGACCGGCGTGACGACCTATTCCTCTGCTGTCTTCAATTTCGTGCCTGAAATGGCGCTCAGCTTCCACGCTGCGCTGCAATCCGGCGACAAGGCGACGATGGAGCACCTCCTGGACGTCTTCTTTTTCCCCTTCGCCAAGTTGCGCGACCGGAAGCCCGGCTATGCCGTCAGCCTCATCAAGGCCGGCGTCGAATTGATCGGGCGAACGCCGGGCGGCGTGCGCGCACCGCTCGTCGACCCGACGGCTGAAGAGCGCGAGATCCTACGCGGCCTCATCGATGCCGTCAGCGATGCCGGCGCGCGCCGAGAAGCGGCCGAATAGGTCTGCGCCGATGAAGATCACTGCCGTTCGCCCACATGTCCTTCGCCATACGCTCAAGCCGGAGGAGCGGTTCGACAGTGCGTTCTCGACCTTCTTCGACCGTTGGGCCTGCCTCGTCGAGATCGAGACCGACGAGGGCCTGACGGGCTGGGGTGAGTGCCTTGGGCCGTCGCGCGTCAACGCGGCAATCGTGCGGGAGATGGGCGAAGCGCTGATCGGGCGCGATCCGGGGAATGTCGAGCCGATCTGGTTCGACCTCTATTCGACCTGGCGCGACCAGGGCCAGCGCGGTGCGACGATGACGGCGCAGTCGGGCATCGACATCGCGCTCTGGGACATTCTCGGGCAATCCGTTGGTCTTCCCATCCACCGCCTTCTCGGCGGCGCGCACCGAATGGCAATACCGGCCTACGCGACGGGCGGCTTTCGCCCCCATGGACGCGACCGGGCCGAGGCCCTGGCGGAGGAGACGGCGGGCTATATCGCGCAAGGCTTTTCCGCGACCAAGATCAAGATCGGTTTCGGCATCGCCGACGACACGCGCTGCATCGCGGCCGTTCGGGACGCCATCGGCGATGCGCACCTGATGATCGATGCGAACCACGGCTATGACGCCATCGAGGCCGTCGCGCTCGGCCGCCGCGTCGCCGATTTCGACATCGACTGGTTCGAGGAGCCGGTCGTGCCCGAGCAGCTGGCGGCCTACGCACGGGTTCGTGCCGGCCAACCCATTCCCGTAGCGGGTGGCGAGACGTGGCATGGCCGCCTCGCCCACGCGCAGGCGATCGAGGCCGGTGCCATCGACATCCTTCAACCTGACGTGGCCGGCTGCGGGGGCATCACCGAACTGCGCAAGATCGCGGCACTGGCCGAAACCGCCGGCATTCGCGTGGTACCGCATGTCTGGGGCACCGGCGTGGCCGTCGCCGCCTCGCTCCACGTCCTCGCGACTCTACCCCCGCAACCGGGCCGTCATACCGAGCGCGCTCCCTGGCTCGAATTCGACCAGACGCCGAATCCCTATCGGATGGCGGTGCTGAACGAGTCCATATCTCACGAGGGCGGCATGGTGGCGGTACCCAGCAAACCGGGACTCGGCATTACCGTGGACCGCGATGTCTTGAAGGCTTACGCCGCATGATCCGGCCCACGACGAAACTGCCCGAAGGCGCGTGGGACTGCCATCTTCACATCTTCCCACCGAACTTCCCGTCCGTAGGCAGCGGACCGTCCGTTCCTCCGGGCACGGTAGCGCTCGAGGACTATCGCGCGGTCATGGACCGGCTGGGCATAGAGCGAGCGCTCGTCGTGCAGCCCAACGCCTATCAGGCAAACAACGAGGCGCTTGTTTCCACACTCGATGCCCTGGGGGATGGCGCGCGCGGCGTTGCGGCGGTGGCGCCGGGGACGCCGATGGCGGAACTCGAACGCCTGCACGCGGCAGGCGTGCGGGGTGCGCGGATCATGGATCTGGGCGGCGGCGCGGTGCCATTGCGTCAGTTGCCCGAGGTGGCCGCCATGATCAGTCCGCTCGGCTGGCGGCTGGTCGTCCAGTTCGATGGTTCCGCGATCCGGGAACATGAGGCGATGCTCTCCGCTATCGAGGGCGAATGGGTCCTCGACCATCACGGCAAGTTCCTCTCCGGGATCGGCGAGGGCGATATCGAAACGGTGAAGCGCCTGATGGATAGCGGCTGCGTGATGAAGTTCGCCGCGCCTTACGAATGGTCGGCCGCAGGGGAGCCAGGGTTCGAGGACGTGGCGGAGATCAGCCGGACTTTCGTCGCGCACCGCCCCGACCGCGTGATCTGGGGCTCGAACTGGCCCCACCTTCTCAACGCGCCGGGCGACAAGCCCGACGACGCGGCGTTGCTCGATACTGTGGCGGGGTGGATACCGCCGGAGCATCACGAAGCGGTCTTCGTGACGACGCCCGAGAGGCTCTTCGGCGCCTGATACTCAGGCCCGCCGGCTGCCGCCTAGAAGAGGCTGCCGAGGCGGACGTTGATGCCGGCCTTGATGAGGTGACCGTCGATCTCGGCCTCACCCTCGTAGTCGATGCCATCGAGGCCCCCGACCGTCCGGACGGTCGGATTGCCGGTCGCCGCGAAATTCGCGTCGCCGAGATTGTAGTACAGGTAGTCGGCGCGCAACGAGACGTTCGGCGTGACGGCGAACTCGCCGCCGAGACCGACCGCGTAGCCGGTCTCCAACTCGTCCGAATGGCCGGTCCACATGAGCGACGGGTCGTTGATGGCGACGACTTCGGCGTCAATGCCGACCTTGCCGAAGGCGAGACCGGCCGTGCCGTAGACGAGCAGATCGTCAAAGAGCATGACGCCGGCCTTGGCCCGAGCGGTACCGAGCCAGTCGACGTCGAGATCGGCCGATGTCCGCAGACCGGCCGTGCCGAGCACCGGCTGGCCGGTGAACGACGCTTCGGTGTCGAGCTGTCCGATCGTCAGATCGACCTCGCCGCCCAGCACGAAGCCCTCAGAAATGCCGACATTGACACCGGCATGGAGCGTGCCCGTGAAGCCGCCTTCGCCGTCGGTCATGATCTCGTTCGGCGTGATCGCGGGTGCAAGGCCGAGAAAGCCCGGCGTTCCGGTCGTCACGACGCCGTGGTTGAGCTCGAAACCGTAGCCGATCGATCCGCCTACATAGGCGCCCGTCAGGTCGGCCATCGGGTCCGCCGCTTCGATGAAGGGAATGACCGGGGGAACCTCGCCGAAGCCGCCGATCGGATCGGCGGCGAGTGCGGAGGCGGGCGTGAGGATGGCGAGGCCAAGAAGGGCGCGACCGAGCATGGTTAAGACTCCGTTGAACGGGCCTCACCATGCGGGTTTATGCTTAAGGCTTGGTTACCGGGCAGAAGCTCCACCCGGTATCGGGCAGGCGATCGCTTAGCGGACAACTACCTTCGCGCCGACCTTGGCGAGCCCGTAGAGATGGGTGACGTCCTCGTTCAGCATTCTGATGCAGCCAGACGACATGGCCCTGCCGATCGACCAAGGCTCGTTCGTCCCGTGGATGCGATAAAGCGTGTCGCGGCCTCCGCGGTAGAGATAGAGGGCGCGGGCGCCGAGCGGGTTGTCGACGCCCCCAGGCATGCCCCCGGCCCATTTGGCGAGTTCGGGCTGGCGCTTGATCATCGAGGAGGGCGGCGTCCAGCGCGGCCACTGCGCCTTGCGGCCGATCTTGGCCGAACCCGACCAGCCGAAGCCGGCCCGTCCGACGCCGACGCCATAGCGGATCGCCTGACCGCCCGAGCGCACGAGGAAGAGGTGGCGCGACGACGTGTCGATGATGATCGTGCCCGGCGCCTCCCCGCCCGAATACGGCACGGTCTGCCGCTGGAACGATCCCGAAACGGCCGCGGGGCGAGGCGCGGCGGCGACGGCGCGCTCCGTGCGCCCCGGCTGCTGCGGGCGAACGGCGCGGCGGGCGGATGGCGGGGCTGGCTGAGCGGTTCGGTACGTCTGCTTCGCCGTCGGTAGCGCGACGGCCGGTTCGGGAACCATGAAGGCAAGCGCCGCGGCAGCCATGCCAGCGAGCGCCAGTCCGCGCAGGCCATTGGTGATCCAAAGGACGCGCCCCGCCCTCGCCTGCTTGTCTGATGTCATCGTAAGAGCCCCATTTCACGCCACCTGCGCCAGTCTTCGGCGCTCCAGGCAGTGTGAAGAAGAACCGCTTACGATGGGTGGAGAAGCGTCGTAAGCGAGGCGTTGAGGGACTTGGTTACCAGGACCTACGCAAGCTCGACGAGACTATCGCGATGCCGCCGCGCCTGCTCGATATAGTGATGGGCCGAGGCGAGGATCTGCTCGACCCCCGCGTCGTCGATCGCGCGAACGACCTTTCCGGGCGCGCCGAGAACGAGTGAGAGTGGGGGAATGACCGACCCCTCCGTGACGAGAGCGCCCGCCCCCACCAAGCTGCCGGAGCCGATGACCGCGCCATTCATCACGGTCGCGCCCATGCCTATGAGGCAGGCGTCTTCGATCGAGCAGCCGTGTAGGATGGCCCGGTGTCCGATGGTGACGTCGGCCCCGACGGTCATCGGATAGTCGTCGTCGGTATGAAGGACGCTCAGGTCCTGCACATTGCTGCGCGGGCCGATCTCGATCGAGGCGTTGTCGCCGCGAAGGACGGCCCCGTACCAGACGCTGGCTCCGGCCCCGATCCGCACCCGCCCCATCACCTGCGCGGCCGGCGCGATCCAGGCCGTCGCATCGATCTGCGGCGCGGTGTCTTCGAGGGCATAGACCGGCATCGAGCGGTCGCCTCAGCCTTCGAGGTCGTAGTCGAGTATGGCCATGTCGAACTCGTAAAGCTCGCCGTTCTGCGAAACGACACCGACGAACTCGTCGTCGAGATAGATCTCCACCGAGCCGTCCTTCACCGTCCGCTCGCGCGCGACGAGGCCATTGTGCCCCAGCACCATGCGCAATGTCGGCTCTAACTCGTTCCCCTGCGGCAGGGTCATCGAGAAATTGTAGCTGAGGTCCTCGTCCTCGTCGTCACGCACGATCCTGCCGACCGGCACGCCGGCGATGGTGACGTCGACCGTGCCGTCCTTTTTTGTCTGGCGCACTTCAAAGCGGTCGTTGGTGAAGGTCCGGCGCAGGTAGCGCTCCAGCGCGTCGATCTCGTCGGGGGTCACGGCTGTATGGCTCCGTCGGCTTCAGGTTGGCGCGAGACTGTAGGCCTCGGCTTGGGCCGACGCCTTTCATCAGTCAAGACGTGACGAGCAAGTGTGCCGGGGGCCGACGGGTTCCACCGCGTCGGCCGCGCCAGGCGAATTCGTCTCGATCGGACGCCCCCTTCGGCGCTACTCGCCCTGCGGCGGCACGGACGCGCCATCGCCGGGGACAGGATCCCGCAGACTGTGATCCATGGTCCGCGCCGGCTCCGCGCAACCGGCTTCGCCGACCACCCGTGCCGGAACGCCGGCCACCGTCACGCAGGGCGGAACGTCCTTGAGAACGACGGAGCCAGAGGCGATGCGAGAACACCGGCCGACGGTGATATTGCCGAGCACCTTCGCGCCAGCCCCGATGAGCACGCCGGGTCCGATCTTGGGATGCCTGTCGCCGCCGACCTTGCCGGTGCCGCCGAGCGTCACGCCTTGCATGATAGAGGCGCCGTCGCCGATGGTCGCCGTCTCGCCGACGACGATGCCCGTCGCGTGGTCGATCATGATACCGCGCCCGATGCGCGCCGCCGGATTGATGTCAACGCCGAAAACGGACGACGAGCGGCTCTGCACATGGAGCGCCATGTCGCGCCGCCCGTCTCGTAGCAACTGATGGGCGAAGCGGTGCGCCTGCAGCGCCTGATAGCCCTTGAAGTAGAGAACCGCGTCGAGAAAGCGCTCGCAGGCCGGATCCCGCTCGTGAACGGCGACGAGGTCGGCCCGGATCGCCTGGCTGATCTCAGGGTCGGCATCGATCGCCTGGAGGAAGGTCTGCCGGAGGAGGTCGGCGCCGACCTCCGGGCTCCCCAACCGCGACGCGACACGGTGTGTGACGGCGGCCTCCAGCGAAGGCTGGTTGAGGATCGTCGATGTGAAGAGCGAAGACAAGGCCGGCTCGCCGGCTGCCGCGCGGCTGGCATCCTCGCGCACACGCGTCCAAACGGGATCGAGCCGGACGGGTGCGACGTCCGGCGCGGTCGGCAAGGCGTCCGGACGAGAGAGGAAAGATTGGGACACGGCGTCGCTCCGCAGTCAGAGGGTTCCATTGAGGTAGGCGATGACTCCGCGTTTGTGAACGGGGTCGCCGACGGCACGCATGTGATCGCGACCCGGAATCTCGAGATGCCGCGCGTCCGGAATGAGGGCGGCCAGCTCCGCGCCCGAGCCCGCAACGTCGTCCTCCGTGCCGACCGCGACGAGAATGGGCACCCGCATCCTGGCAAGCTCGACGGCCGGAATGGTGCCACGCGACGCGCGGATACAGGCTGCCAGCGCCAGGCGGTCCGAGCCCGTTTGATCGGCGAAGACGCGAAACGGGCGCGCGGCCGGGTCGGTGACGTCGTCGAGCGACGGCGCTTCGAGGGCCGCCGCGATGGCCTCCGTCCCGCCGATGCCCCGCACCATGTTGATGCCGAGGCCGGACAACACTGCGTGATCGACACGGTCGGGATGGTCGAGGGCAAGCCGCGCCGTGATTCGCGCACCCATCGAATAGCCAATCACGTCCGCGCTGCGGATGCCGAGATGGTCGAGAAGCCGGACCGCGTCCGCCGCCATGGCATCGGTCGTGTAGCGCTCGGACGTGTGCGGGGCGTCGGACGCGCCATGGCCGAGATCGTCCATCGCGATCACCTGCCGTCCTTCGCCAGTCAACGCCGTCGTCCAGGACGTACCGATCCAGTTCACATGCGCGTTGGAGCCGAAGCCGTGGATGAGAAGCACGGGCGGCGCGTCCACTGCGCCGAAGGTGTAGTAGGCGATGCGCATGCCGTCGGAATCGAATGTTTCG
Organism: uncultured Alphaproteobacteria bacterium; assembly: GCA_963799285.1. Taxonomy (GTDB): domain Bacteria; phylum Pseudomonadota; class Alphaproteobacteria; order Rhizobiales; family CAWCWK01; genus CAWCWK01. Next base: position 898,721 of record CAWCWK010000004.1, on the reverse strand, counting down.
GGGGTGGTCATGTCTCAAGCCTCCGCGTCCGGTCCGGCGTAGACCATGACGCACTGGTGGGGCGCAACGTCCTACGCGGAACGCTTGCCTCCGGGGCTTCCGTGGCTAAGGTGCGCGCGAGACGACGAGACCCGGACGAAGGACGCCCACGCATGGCCGAAAAGGTGGTGCCCCATTTCCACAACGACCCCGGTGTCGAGGTCATCCATGTCGGGGTGCGCGAACTCCAGTGCATCGGCGCGCGCCCGCCCTTCGATCACCCTCACGTCTTCCTCGACATGGGGTCCGACACGGAAGTGCTCTGCCCATATTGCTCTACGCTCTATCGCTACCGCGGCGACGTTGCCCCCGCCAGCGCGGACCCCGAGATGTGCGTCTATCGCGAGACCGACCGCTAGGTCGATGCCTCGATGACGCCGGCACTGATCGTCGGCGGCGGGATCGCGGGGCTGGCCCTGGCCTGTGGCCTGGGGCAGGCCGGCGTGGCGTGCACCGTCTTCGAAGCCGCCGACGAACCCGCTCCGATAGGCGCCGGACTGCAGCTTGGCCCGAACGCCATGCGTGCGCTGGCCACGCTGGGTCTCGACACGGTTTCCGGCACATCGTCCCCCGAAACCCTTGTCGTTCGCGATGCGGGGGGACGAACACTCTGCGCAAGCCGCTCGGACGCGCTTTCGAAGCACGCTACGGCGCGCCTTACCGCGTCGCCCACCGCGGCGACCTCTGGACCGCGCTCCGGCGACGAGCGGAGGGCTTGGCAGACGTGTCGCTGCGCGATGGCGTGGGGATTGCGGAGGTCTTCGCCGACGATACCGGCATCCGGCTGACTACGGCGCGGGGCGACGCGTTCACCGGTCGTGTGCTGATCGGGGCGGACGGGATCCGCTCGCGCGTTGCGGACATCTGTCTGGGGCCCGCGCCCCTCGCCTCCCACGGACTCGAGGCGTGGAGGACGTTGGTGCCGGTGGACCGCCTGCCGAGTCCCATGGGAACGGGCGTCGGTCTGACCTTCGCGCCCAGGGGCGGTCACACCGTCCACTACCTCGTCAGCGGTGGCCGCGCGATGAACGTCGTCGTCATTTGCCGCACGGAGGCGCAAGGCGCAGCTCGTTCAGGCTGGTCGACAACAGGAACACCAGGCGAACTGCGCGCCCGGTTCGGTGCGGCGCTGCCACCCCATCTCGCCCCCCTATTCGATGCCGCCGAGGGATGGCGCCGCTGGTCACTCCTGGACCGCACACCCACAGTACATTGGGGCCATCGCGTATCGTCTCCCGAAGGACGCATGACGTTGATAGGAGATGCGGCGCACCCGGCCCTCCCCTTCCTCGCGCAGGGTGGCGCGATGGCCCTCGAGGATGCGGCAGCGCTCGCTCCTCCGCTGGCCGACGCCTTGCTCGGCGATCGTGAACCGGTCGCAACGCTGCGGGCCTTCGAGGCGAAGCGGCATCCTCGAACGGCCCGTCTCGTCCGAGCCAGCCGAGGTGTCGGGCGCGCCTACCACCTGCCCGCCCCGCTCGACCGCGCGCGCGACCTCGCGCTTAGGATAGCAGGCGCGCTGCTGACCGATCGCTACGATTGGCTCTATCGCGGCTGAAGCCTGGGGCGCGGCTGCGGCCGGCGGCCGATACGAAGCGTGCGCAGACCGAGGAAGCCGGCCAAGGCGGACGCAAGGAAGCCGAGGCCCGCGTAGAGCGCGCCGGCCATATCGAACGGCACCGCCGGCACATATTGCCCCCACGTGCCGCGCAGCAGCGCTCCGTCGGCCTCGCGCGCGACGACGAGGGGTCGCCACGTTGCAGCCGTTCTCTCCAACTCGGCGGCGTGGCGCGACAGCGATTCCAACCGGGCGAGATCGAGCCGAACGCTCTCCCCGCGTCGCTGCAGGAATGTCGAGGGCACGCCCTCATAGGCGGCCAGCGCGGCGTCGCGGTCGAGCCCTTCGGCAGCTGCATCGGCATCGAAGCGCGCCACGATGCGGCTCAACTCGTCGAGCGCACCGTTCAGCCGCTGACGGTATTGCTGCGCGAACTCCGGCGCTTGCGAAGCGACCATTCCGCCCAAAAGACCGACGAGAACGAGAGCGATGCTTGAAAGACGAAACACCTGAGCACCTGCCTACGGATAGCTTGGCGGAAGATTAGCACGCTCCGACACGAAAAGCGTTTACAGCCTTCGCCGACGCATATAAAGATATCTTTATGAGAATATCTCTCGATCAGATGAGCGGCTTGCTCAAGGCGATGTCCGATCCGACGCGGCTTCGCATCGTTGCGCTCCTCCGTGAGAGCGAGCTGACGGTCAGCGATCTCGTCGATGTGCTCGGACAAAGCCAGCCGCGTCTCTCGCGTCATCTGAAGCTGCTTTGCGAGGCGGGGATCGCTTCCCGCAGCTCGGAAGGCGCCTTCGCCTATTTCAGATTGCTGGAGAGTACCCTTCTCGAAACCGTGCTGACGTCTCTCGATGCCAAAGACATCTGGCGTTCCCGCGACGAGGCGGCGCTCTTCGCGCTGCGCGCGCGGCGCGAGGAAGAGCGCGAGGCGTATTTCGCGGCACAGGCGGAGCACTGGGATCGGCTATGCAGCCAGCACGCCCCGCTGGAGCGGGTCGAGGCGGCGGTACGCGATGCCCTCCCCGGCCCCTATGCCGCCCTCCTCGATATCGGCACCGGCACCGGGCGCATGCTGGAACTGCTGGCCGATCGGTTCGAGCGCGGTCTCGGTCTCGACACCAGTCCCGAGATGCTGCGCATGGCGCGCACGCGCATCGACCAGGCCACGCAGGCGACGTCCGATCGGCGCGCCAAGCAGCGTGACCTCCGGCATGTCCGGGTGCGCCGCGCCGACGCGCGGGCGATCGAGCCGCTGACCGCCGACGAGATGCCGGAGGACGGCTTCGATGCCGTCGTCATCCATCAGGTGCTGCGCCATATCGACCGGCCTGGCCGGGTGATCGCCGAGGCCGCGCGGCTGATGGCGCCCGGTGCGGCGCTCCTTGTCGTCGATTTCGCGCCGCACGACCTCACCTTCCTGAAGACTGAGCATCACCACCAGCGCCTCGGTCTCGCCGACGAGGAGGTCGAGGGCTGGGCCCGCGAAGCGGGGCTCGTTCTCGACGACCGCACCGCACTCGAGCCCGGTGGAGACGGTCGCATCACCGTCGTCCTCTGGCGAATGACGAAGCCCGCCCACGCCGCGCAAGCCCCCCGCCCATCCCATTACGAGGCCGCCTGAGCCATGTCTCCCACGACTGATGTCGGCGGCACCCGCCCGCGCGTCTCCTTCGAGTTCTTCCCGCCCAAGTCGGCGCAGATGGAGGAGACGCTCTGGACCTCGATCGAGCGCCTGGCGCCGATCGATCCGCAGTTCGTCTCCGTGACCTACGGGGCCGGCGGCTCGACGCGGGAGCGCACCCATGCGACCTTGCAGCGCCTCGTCACCGAGACCGATCTGACGCCGGCGGCGCACCTCACCTGCGTCGACGCCACCCGTGATGTGGTCGACGGCGTCGCCCGCGACTACTGGGCGACAGGCGTGCGCCATGTCGTGGCATTGCGCGGCGATCCGGCTGAAGGCGCAGGCAGCGCCTACACGCCTCACCCGGAAGGCTACGAGAACGCGGCCGCGCTGGTCGCGGGATTGAAGCGGATTGGCGACTTCGAGATCACCGTCGCGGCGTACCCCGAGCGGCACCCGGAATCCGGCGACTGGGCGACCGATATCGATCATCTGAAACGCAAGGTCGACGCCGGCGCGACACGCGCGATCACGCAGTTCTTCTTCGAGAACGACCTCTTTGAGGCCTATGTCGAGCGCGTCCGCGCGGCCGGAATCGCTATTCCGATCGTCCCCGGCATCGCACCGGTCCTCAACTTCAAGCAAACGAAGAGCTTTGCCGAGCGCTGCGGCGCCACGGTGCCCGACTGGCTCGGAGCGCGCTTCGCCGGGCTGGAGGACGAACCGGAGACGCGTCGGCTCGTCTCGGCCGCCATCGCCGCCGAGCAGGTCAACGATCTCGTCGAGCGCGGTGTGGACGAGCTCCACTTCTACACGATGAACCGATCGCTCCTCACCTATGCCATCTGCCAGCTTCTCGGCCTCACGCCGGCCGCGCGCGAGAAGGTCAGCGAAAGGGCCGCCGCATGAGCGCCGCCGACGATCTCGCAAGACTGTGCCGCGAACGCATCGTCCTCATGGACGGAGCGATGGGCACCCAGATCCAGGGGCTCGGGCTCTCGGAGGAGGACTTTCGTGCCGAGCGCTTCAAGACCCACAATGCGGACCTGCGCGGCAATAACGACCTCCTCGTCCTCACCCAGCCGGACGCCATTCAGGCGATCCACGCCCGCTATCTCCGTGCCGGCGCCGATATCATCTCGACCAATACGTTCAACGCGACGGCCATCGCGCAGGCAGACTACGCGACAGAGGGCCTGACCGCCGAGATCAACCGCGAAGGCGCGAGACTCGCTCGCGCCGCCGCCAACGAGGTCAGCGCCGCCGAGAACCGTCTCTGCTTCGTCGCCGGCGCGCTCGGACCGACCAACCGCACCGCCTCGATCTCGCCGGACGTGACCGATCCCGGCTTTCGCGCCGTGACGTTCGACGACCTGCGCGAGGCCTATGAAGAAGCGGCGACGGGCCTTCTCGAAGGTGGCGCCGACCTCTTCCTCATCGAGACGGTCTTCGACACGCTCAACGCGAAGGCCGCTCTCATGGCGGTGAAACGCGTCATGCGGCGGATGGGCGAGATGGTGCCCGTCCTCGTCTCAGGCACCATTACCGACAAGTCGGGGCGTACGCTCTCCGGCCAGACGCCGACCGCGTTCTGGAACTCGATTCGTCATGCCGACCTCTTCGCCGTCGGCCTCAACTGCGCGCTCGGCGCCGAGGAGATGCGCCCGCATATCGCGGAGATCTCGGCGCATGCCGATACCTTTACCCTCGCCTACCCCAATGCCGGGCTGCCAAACGCGTTCGGCGCGTATGACGAGGGTCCGGACGAGACGGCGCGCTATCTCGAGGGCTTCGTCGAGGAAGGTCTCGTCAACATCGTCGGCGGCTGCTGCGGCACGACGCCGGAGCATATCGAGGCGCTGAAAGGCGCGGTCGCCGGCAAGCCTGCCCGCACCGTGCCGACGATCCCCGTGCATATGCGCCTGTCGGGCCTGGAGCCCTTCGTCGTCACCAAGGCGACGAACTTTGTCAATGTCGGCGAGCGCACCAACGTCACGGGGTCCGCCAAGTTCAAGACGCTCATCAAGGACAACCGCTACGACGAGGCAGTCGAGGTGGCGCGCCAGCAGGTAGAGAACGGTGCGCAGGTCATCGACGTCAACATGGACGAAGGCCTTCTCGATGCCGAGAAGGCGATGGTGACCTTCCTCAACCTCATCGCCGCCGAGCCCGACGTGGCGCGGGTGCCGGTGATGGTCGATTCCTCGAAATGGGAGGTCATCGAGGCCGGTCTCAAATGCCTTCAAGGCAAGGGGATCGTGAACTCGATCTCGCTGAAGGAAGGCGAGGAGACGTTCCTCCGCCAGGCGGGCCTCGCGCGTGATTACGGGGCCGCCATCGTCGTGATGGCCTTCGACGAGGAGGGCCAGGCCGATACCTACGAGCGCAAGGTCTCGATCTGCGAGCGCGCCTACACACTCCTTACGGAGCACGGCTTTCCGCCCGAAGACATTATCTTCGACCCCAACGTCTTCGCACTCGCCACCGGCCTTTCCGAGCATGACGCTTATGGAACGGCCTTCATCGAGGCCACGCGCTTCATCTCGGAGCGGCTGCCGCACGCGCATATCTCGGGCGGCATCTCGAACCTTTCCTTCTCCTTCCGCGGCTTCGAGAAGGTCCGCGAGGCGATGCACACCGTCTTTCTCTATCACGCCGGTCGGGTGGGCATGGACTTCGGCATCGTCAACGCCGGCCAGCTCGGCGTCTACGATCAGGTGCCGGACGATCTGCGCACGGTCTGCGAAGATGTCATCCTCAACCGCGACCCCGGCGCGGGCGAGCGATTGCTGGAACTCGCACAGGCCTACAAGGGCGGCGGCGCCAAGGCCGAGAAGGATCTCAGCTGGCGCGAATGGCCGGTCGCCAAACGGCTCGAACACTCCCTCGTCAACGGCATAGCCGACTATGCCGAGGAGGATGCCGAGGCCGCCAGGGCCGAACTCGGGCGCCCGCTGGACGTCATCGAGGGCCCGCTGATGGCCGGTATGAACGTCGTCGGCGACCTTTTCGGATCGGGCAAGATGTTCCTGCCGCAGGTCGTCAAGTCGGCCCGCGTGATGAAACGGGCCGTCGCCTATCTCGAACCCTACATGGAGGAGGAGAAGGCCGCGCTCCTCGCTGCCGGTGGTGTAGAGAAGGCCAACACCAAGGTGCTGATGGCGACGGTGAAGGGCGACGTTCACGACATCGGCAAGAACATCGTCGGCGTCGTCCTCGCCTGCAACGGCTACGAGGTCATAGACCTCGGCGTCATGGTCCCGGCGCAGGAAATCCTAGCGAAGGCCAAGGAGCACAACGTCGATGTTATCGGCCTTTCCGGTCTCATCACGCCGTCGCTCGATGAGATGGTCCACGTCGCGCGCGAGATGGAGCGGCAGGACTTTCATGTGCCGCTGCTGATCGGCGGGGCGACGACCTCGAAGATTCATACGGCGGTCAAGATCGATCCCGGCTACTCCAAGGGTCAGGCCGTCCATGTGCTCGACGCCAGCCGTGCCGTCGGGGTCGTCTCCAATCTCGTGGGCACCAAGTACGACGAAACGGTCGCGGAGGTTCGCGCCGACTACGAGCGGGCCCGCGCGGCGCACGCCCGCGCGCAGTCGACGTCGAAGCGACTGCCTATCGCCGCCGCGCGCGCGAACGCGCCCCGCTTCGAATGGGGTACCTATCTCCCGCCGCGCCCTAGCTTCACAGGGGTCCGCACGCACGAGATCGCGCTCGAGACGCTCGTCCCCTATATCGACTGGACGCCGTTCTTCGCGTCCTGGGACCTTCACGGTCGCTATCCTGCCATCCTCGACGACGAGCGCGTCGGCAAGGCCGCGACCCAGCTCCATACCGATGCGCGAGAGATGCTGGATCGCATCGTCTCCGACCGGCTCATCGCCGCGAAGGCTCGCTTCGGTTTCTGGCCGGCCAATGCGGTCGGCGACGACATCCGTCTCTTCGCGGACGAGGCGCGCAGCGCACCCTTGGCAACCTTCCATGCGCTTCGCCAGCAGCAGGAGAAGCGGGCGGGCCGGCCGAACGTCGCGCTCGCCGATTTCGTCGCACCGGGGAAACCCGATTGGCTCGGCGGCTTCTGCGTTACCGCCGGCATCGGCGAGGACGATGCGGCGAAGGTCTTCGAGAAGGCTGGAGACGACTATGGGGCGATCATGCTGAAGGCCCTCGCCGACCGGTTCGCGGAAGCGTATGCGGAGCGGCTGCACGAGGAGGTCCGCCGCGAACACTGGGGTTTCGCGCCAGAGGAGGCGCTGACCCCCGCCGACCTTATCGCCGAGACCTATCGCGGCATCCGCCCCGCCCCCGGCTATCCCGCGCAGCCCGACCATACGGAGAAGGCCACGCTCTTCCGGCTGCTGAAGCCCGAAACGATCGGCGTAGAATTGACCTCGTCCTACGCGATGTGGCCTGGCGCGAGCGTCTCCGGGCTCTACTTCGCGCACCCGGAGGCGCGCTATTTCGGCGTCGGCAAGATCGGCCCCGATCAGGTCGCGGATTATGCGACCCGAAAGGGCCAGAGCTTGGAGGAGACGGAACGCTGGCTCTCTCCGATCCTTGCCTATGAGCCCGGCGAGGCCATGCGTGCGGCTTGAGGCGGCTCGCCCCTGGTCCGGTGCATAAATTTTGATCTACCGGTGAGGATTTAGGCAGGAGGGCGCTCCCATCCTGTCTATTCTCGCGCCAGTTCAACCTACCCCATTTCGACCGTGCAGCGCACAAAACGGTGAACCTCCCGAATGGGAGACTCGCCTGCGCATTTGCCACGTCGATGTTGGGGAACCCACTTCATGAAATTCGTCACAGCCGTCATCAAGCCTTTCAAGCTCGATGAGGTCCGCGAGAGCCTGACCCGCATCGGTATCCAGGGTCTCACCGTTACCGAGGTGAAGGGCTACGGACGCCAGAAGGGCCATACCGAAATCTATCGAGGGACCGAATACGCGGTCTCCTTCCTGCCCAAGCTGAAGATCGAGGTAGCGGTGCCGACCGAGTCCGTCGATCAGGTGATCGAGGCGATCTCGGCAGCGGCGAAGACCGGTCAGATCGGCGACGGCAAGATCTTCGTCACACCCGTCGAGCAGGCCGTGCGCATCCGCACCGGCGAGGTCGACGCGATGGCGCTCTGACGCTGCCTTCATAGCAATACACTCGCATCCAGGGGTCGAAGGGGACCACAACCGATGAAGCCTACAACCTATCTCTCACTGGTCGGAGCCGGAGCGTTGATCGCGCTGCCGACGCTCGGCCTCGCGCAGGACGCGGTCGTCGTCGTCGAGGAGTCCGAAGCGCTCGCCGTCGCGGCCGGCGCCAATAACGACGTCCAGTTCATCCTCAACACGCTCCTCTTCCTCATCGGCGGCTTCCTCGTCATGTGGATGGCGGCGGGCTTCGCCATGCTGGAAGCCGGCATGGTGCGGACCAAGAACGTCTCCATGCAGTGCCTCAAGAATATTGGCCTCTATTCGATCGCCGGCCTGATGTTCTGGGTCACCGGCTACAACCTGATGTACACGGGCGTCGATGGCGCCTATTTCGGCTCCTTCGGCCCCTACGCCATGGACTCGGTCGGCGGCGCGACGGCGACGGACGCCGGCCAATACTCGATCGCGTCCGATTGGTTCTTCCAGATGGTCTTCTGCGCCACCACGGCGTCGATCGTCTCGGGCACCCTTGCCGAGCGCATCAAGCTCTGGCCCTTCTTCGCCTTCGTCGTCGTGCTGACAGGCTTCATCTACCCGATCACCGGCTCCTGGGAGTGGGGCGCGGGCTGGCTTGACGGTCTCGGCTTCTCCGACTTCGCCGGTTCCACGCTCGTCCATTCGGTCGGCGGCTGGGCGGCGCTCGCTGGAGCCATCCTCCTCGGCGCCCGCGCCGGTCGCTACGGGGCGGACGGCATGGCCCACGCCATGCCCGGCTCCTCCATGCCGCTCGCCACGCTCGGCACCTTCATCCTGTGGCTCGGCTGGTTCGGCTTCAACGGCGCCTCGCAGCTCGCGATGGGCACCGTGGGTGACGTCGCCGACGTGTCGCGCATCTTCGTCAACACCAACATGGCCGCCGCCGGCGGCGTCGTGACGGCGATCGTGGTCACGCAAATCATGTACAAGAAGGTCGATCTGACGATGGCGCTCAACGGCGCGCTCGCCGGTCTCGTCTCCATCACGGCCGAGCCACTCGCGCCGACCGTCTTCGGCTCCATCCTAATCGGCGCGGTCGGTGGTCTCATCGTAGTCTTCACGGTGCCGCTGCTCGACAAGCTGAAGATCGACGACGTCGTGGGCGCCATCCCGGTCCATCTCTTCGCCGGCATCTGGGGCACGATGATCGTCCCGGCCTCGAATGGTGACGCGTCCTACGCGGTCCAGGCGCTCGGCGTGGTCTCGATCGGTGCCTTCGTGATGATCGCCTCGTTCATCGTCTGGGGCATCCTCAAGGCGACCGTCGGCATCCGCGTCGGCGCCGAGGACGAGGTGCTTGGCCTCGACCGGACCGAAGTAGGCGTCGAAGCCTATCCCGAGTTCGGCACCGGTGCCGGACGCATCTGACGACGACGAGACCGGCGGCATGGCCGCCGGTCCCACGCGGTTTCCTCCCGAACTTCACGGCCCGAGCGTCTTGCGCCCGGGCCGTTTTTCTTTGGAGGTGTTGCTTCTCATTTGAGCGTTTGCCGCATGGTCAGGTTTCAGGCCGGCGGCTAGGGTCGAGGAGATCACTCCCGCCCTGCTGCCAGACGGAGGCCCTATGCGACCGCTCCCCACCACCGCTTTCGCCGCGGCGCTCTGCGCGATCGCCGCCGCCGCGACACCCGCATCCGCGCAGGACACGGTGCGGCCGGCGAGCAAATGCCTCGCCCTCGCGCAGGCCGCGCCCGGCGTTCAATACGCCTCGCTCTCCCCGCTCATCCAGCCGGCCGCCTATACGCCCGCTCAAGGCGAAGCGGAGAGCGTGCGCATTCGCTTCGTCGGCCACTCGACCTATCTCATCGAGAGCCCGGAGGGCCTGCGGATCGCGACCGACTATGCCGGCTGGGCCGGGCAGCAGGACGGGCAGGCGGTCATTCCCGACGTGGTGACGATGAACCGGGCCCACTCCTCGCACTGGACCGCGAGCCCGAACCCCGCCATCGGCACCGTCCTGCCGGGCTGGGGCGAATCCGGCGGGCCGGCCGACCATTTCCTTCGCGTGGGCGACGTCGTCATCCGCTCGCTACCGACCGACATTCGCGGCTTTCGCGAGGGCCGCGTGCCCGCCGGGAACTCCATCTTCGTCTTCGAGACGGCGGGTCTCTGCATCGGGCATCTCGGCCATCTCCACCAGGTTCTCGACCAGGACGATCTGACGGTGCTGGGCCAGCTCGACATCGTGATGGTGGCCGTCGATGGACGCTACACCATGTCCCGCCAAGCGGTGGCGGAGACGCTCGGCGTCATTCGCGCGCGCCTCGTGCTGCCGATGCACTATTTCGGCGAGCGCACGCTGCAGGAGTTCCTGCTCGTGATGCAGGACACGCACACGCTCGAGATCAGCGACGGGCCGGAGATCGTCATATCGACCGAGACGATGCCCGACGAGCCGACCGTCCTCGTCATACCGCAGAGCTGATCAGTCCCGCAGGCGCCATCCGGTTCGGAAGATCCACCAGACAGCGGCCAGACCGGCGGCCAGGAAGGCCAACGTCATGACGAACGACAGACCGAGCGCGATGTCGGTCTCGCCGAAGAACGCCCAACGAAAGCCCGAGATCAAGTAGACGACCGGGTTGAAGAGCGTGACCGTCTGCCAGAGCGGCGGCAACATCGAGACCGAATAGAACGAGCCGCCGAGGAAGACGAGCGGGGTGACGATGAGGAGCGGCACGAGCTGCAACTGCTCGAAATTATCCGCCCAGATACCGACGATGAAGCCTAGAAGCGCGAAGGTGATGCAGGTCGTCACCAGGATGACGGCCATCCACAAGGGGTGCGCGATCGACACGTCCACGAAGACGAAGGAGGTGGCGAGGACGACCACGCCGACGAGGAGCGACTTGGTCGCCGCCGCGCCGACATAGCCGATGACGACCTCTATGAAGGAGATCGGCGCCGACAGGATTTCGTCGATCGAGCCGATGAACTTCGGGAAGTAGATGCCGAACGCGGCGTTGGAGACGCTCTGCGTCAACACCGTGAGCATGATGAGGCCTGGCACGATGAAGGCGCCGTAGGACACGCCCTCGACCTCCTCGATCCGGCTGCCGATAGCCGAACCGAAGACGACGAAATAGAGGATGGTCGAGACGACCGGCGCGACGATCGATTGAAGGGTCGTGCGGAAGGCGCGGGCCATCTCGTAGGAGTAGATAGCCCAGATCGCGGTCAGGTTCATGCCGCGTCTCCCATCTTGGGCGCGTCTTTATGGGTGAGGGCCACGAAGATTTCCTCTAGCGAACTCTGCCGCGTGCGAAGATCGCGAAGGCGCAGGCCAGCGTCGTTGAGGGCTGAGAGAAGCGCGGTGATGCCTGTGCGCTCGGCGCTGGTGTCGTAGGCGTAGAGCAATGTGGCACCCTCGTCCTCCAACGCGAGGTCGAAGCGCTCGAGCTCGGGCGGGATCGCGGCGACGGGCTGGTTGAGGTCGATGCGCAACTCGCGCCGACCCATCCGCGTCATCAGCATGTCCTTGTCCTCGACAAGGAGGATGCGGCCGGCCTGGATGACGGCGATCCGGTCGGCGATCGCCTCGGCTTCCTCGATATAATGCGTCGTCAGGATGGTGGTGACGCCGGATTCGCGCAGACCCTCGACCACCTGCCACATATCGCGCCGCAGCTCGACGTCGACGCCCGCCGTCGGCTCGTCGAGGAAGAGGACGGCGGGGTCGTGCGCCAGCGCCTTCGCGATGAGAACGCGCCGCTTCATGCCGCCCGACAATTCGCGGATCGGGCTCGTGCGCTTGTCCCAGAGGGATAGCGACCTGAGAACGGCTTCGAGGCGCGCATCGTCGCGCGGCTTGCCAAAGAGGCCGCGCGAGAAGGCGACCGTGTTCTCCACGCTCACGAAGGGCTCTAGCGCGATCTCCTGCGGAACGAGGCCGATGAGGGCGCGGGCCTTGCGATAGTCGCGGGCCGTGTCGAAGCCGTCGACCGAGACCGCACCGGAGGTCGGCGTCGCGACTCCGCAAATGGTCGAGATGAGCGTCGTCTTGCCGGCGCCGTTCGGCCCGAGCAGCGCGAGGATCTCGCCTCGCCGGATGTCGAGCGAGACCCCGTCAAGGGCGCGGAACGCCTTCCCGCCGGCGCCATAGACCTTCACGAGGTCGCGCACGCTGAGGATAATGTCGTCTGCGGTCATGTCGTTTCCATCCGCAGTGCGAGCCGGCGCGTCGGGCCGTCGACCTTCCGACCCGCGCTCTATCAGTTCGGCGGCAAGGCGTCGATGACTGGCGGCGTCCGCCCACGCATTGCGATAGGCCCGGAACGGGCCATTTCCTCGTCGCCGAATAGAAGGGTCTGCTCGTGGCGACGCGCCGCGAGGAAGGCGGAATGCAGAAGGCGGAAGGCGCAGAGCCTCCCGCCCGATCGTGCGAGCTAGTCCTTGGCTTCGGCGTTGTCGTAGGTCCCGTCCGGTCCCTGGAGGTGCGCCTCGAGGAAGTAGAGCGACTCGTCGATCCCCCGGATCACTTCCGTAAAGAGGTCCGAGGTCGCCTCGTCGCCGGCCTCGCCCGAATCGTCGATCGCGGCGCGCAGGTCCTTGCTGAACTGCGCATAGGCCGTGGTCAGAAGTTCCAGATGGCTCTGGGCGGTGTTGGCTTCGAGGTCGTAGTCCGGCAGCCGCGAGTTCTTCGCCGCCGCGACGATGGTGCCGTGAGCCTGCCCGCCAAGCGCGGTCAACCGTTCGGCCATGGTGTCGACATAAGCCTCGGTCGATTCGTGCAGCTCGTCGAAGAGCTTGTGCAGACCGATGAAGTTCATCCCCTTGAGGTTCCAATGCGCCTGCTTCACCTGGTAGGCGAGGTCGAGGCAGTCCGCGAGGTTCTGGTTGAGAAGCGCGACCATGGCCTGCCGGGTCTGCTTCGGGAGGCTGTGCTTCGTCGTGTGCATGATGGACTCCGCTTGGGATGGAGATGCGCGCGGGACGAGCCCCACGCGTCGGGACCCTTTCAACGCCGCCCGGCGCGGGGAGTTTCACCCCTCGGACCGCTTCCGCACAGTTCGACACCGCCGACTTGCAATGCCGTTCACGACGCCATCGCAATTGCACCTATCGTGCCGCGACGCCCGAGGCGGCCTCATACCAACTTTCGCTTGGCCGCACGGATGGCGCGTTCGATACCGTTATTGAAGTCCGAGCGGTCCTGGCGCGAATAGCTGCGCCCGCCCTCCATCAGGAGGCCAGCCTCGCGAAGCTCTGTATTGAGATTGCGCGAGGCCAGCGCCATCCCGATGCTGTCCTCGGTCAACAGCTTTCCGCGATGGTCGATGACGACGGCGCCTTTGGCGACCGCGCGTGCGGCGAGCGGAATATCTGCGGTGACGACGACGTCCCCCGCGCTCGCCTCGTTCGCGATCCAGTCGTCAGCCGCGTCCGGCCCCTGCGACACGAACTTCACGGTCACATGCGCCTCTCGCGAGGGTCGCAGGCCCCCATCGGCCACCAGGATGACCTGCCAGCCGTGCCGCGCTGCCGCCTTGGCGACCTCGGCCTTCACCGGGCAGGCGTCCGCATCGACATACACGGTCACGACGTCAGTAGATCACGACCGAGCGGATGCTTGTCCCGGCATGCATCAGATCGAACCCCTTGTTGATATCGTCGAGCGGCATCGTGTGAGTGATAAGGCTGTCGATGTCGATCTTGCCGTCCATGTACCAGTCGACGATCCTGGGCACGTCCGTGCGCCCCCTCGCCCCGCCGAAGGCGGACCCACGCCAGACCCGTCCCGTTACGAGCTGAAACGGGCGGGTCGCGATCTCGGCTCCGGCCGGCGCGACGCCGATGATGGTCGATTCGCCCCAGCCCTTGTGGCAGCACTCAAGCGCCTGGCGCATCAGCGTCGTGTTGCCGATGCATTCGAAGCTGTAGTCGACGCCGCCATTCGTCAGATCGACGATCGCCTCGACGACCTTGTCGTCACCGATCTCCTTGGGGTTCACGAAGTCGGTCATGCCGAACTTGGTGGCGAGTTCGACCTTGGCGGGGTTGATGTCGACGCCTATGATCTTGTCGGCGCCCACCATCCGCGCACCCTGGATGACGTTAAGCCCGATCCCGCCGAGGCCGAAGACGGCGACCGTGGAGCCGGGCTCGACTTTCGCGGTGTTCATGACCGCGCCGATGCCGGTCGTCACGCCGCAGCCGATGTAGCAGATCTTGTCGAAGGGCGCGTCCTGGCGAACCCTGGCGACGGCGATCTCGGGCAGCACCGTGAAGTTGGCGAAGGTCGACGTGCCCATGTAGTGGAAGAGCGGCTCGCCCTTCAAGGAGAAGCGCGACGTGCCGTCCGGCATCACGCCCTGCCCCTGCGTCGAGCGGATTTTCTGGCAGAGGTTGGTCTTCGGGTTGAGGCAGTACTCGCACTCGCGGCATTCGGGCGTGTAGAGCGGGATCACGTGATCGCCCGGCTTCACGGACGTGACGCCCGCGCCGACGTCGCGGACGATGCCTGCGCCCTCATGGCCGAGGATGGCCGGAAACATCCCTTCCGGGTCCGCGCCGGACCGCGTGAACTCGTCGGTGTGGCAGATGCCCGTCGCCATGATCTCGACGAGGACCTCGCCGTCGCGCGGCCCGTCGAGCTGGACGGTCGTGACCTCCAGCGGTTGTCCGGCTTCCATCGCCACGGCTGCGCGTACGTCCATGCTTCGTCCCTTCCGACACGTCTTTTCCAACGCATGCCACGTTTGCGAAGACGCGCGCAATTGCCTCGGTAGGAGGGGGCGTCAGCCGGCCGGTCGATCGCCTGTTCGAACCTCATGAGACGAAACGGGTCGCCCGGGTCGCGCCGCCGTCAGCTCGGGCGCGACGATAGCACGGAGGATCGCCCGGCGAGGCCTCGGCCGCGCATGGATCAGCCGTCGTCCGAGGGGTCGTCGAAGTTCACTTCCTGCGGCAGGGCCGTCATGTCGCCAAGGCCCATCCGCATCAGCTCCATCTCCATGCGCAGGCGCTCAATTTCGAGTGCATAGAGTTGCGCGCAGTCGATCCGTTTCGGCTTGCGGCCGAGGGGGATCACGATGCGGGCGTAGACGCTGCCGACATGCTCGTCCGAGCGGTCCTGGCTTCCGATTGCACCGAGATCGAGATAGGCGCCGTTCCGCGCCATCGAGGTGGCGCAGGTCGTGCCGCCGGAGGTGCGCAGCTGGTCCTGACCGTTGGGCATCGGAACGGCCGGCAGGTTCATGCCGTGTTGGTTGGTATTGGAGTTGGTATAGACATTCGTATCCTCTGCCAGTGCCGCCGCCGCCCAAATCAGGCAGAACAACAGGCTGAGGGTGTAGCAGGTCGTCTTGGTCATCATCGTCCCCCTGATGATCGCGCCGTTTGGGATCGCGACGTGTCGCTCGCGTACGTCATTGGACGCTTCTCCTGATGCCTTGGAAGCGGCCGCAGATCTCGGTCGCGATGGTGGTGCCGCGCCGACGCTCTGGACGTGCCCGGGTACAGACGCGCACCGTCCGCTCGCTCTTCTCGGCGAAGGGCACGATCACGAGGACGGAACGCCTGTCGCCCGGCCCGACATTGAACGCGGCGGGCACGGCCTGCGCTCTGATCGGTCCGAAATCGTCGTCGTAGACCGCGATCTGCATGTCGAGGTTGTGGCTATAGGGATTGCCCGGCCAGACCCGTATGGCGAAACGGTCCGTGAAGCTGACCACCTTGCCGCGCATGGGTGTCATCGATTGCGCGTTCGCCGCGTCGGACGCGAGAATGAGGAGCCCGGCCAGGATTGCAGCGCGATGGGGTGAAAGGGCGCGCATTAGAGGCACCTTACGATGACGTCGGCCGCGTAGGTGCCGTTCGGAAAGGCCGAACCGCCGAGATCGGCTGTCAGGTCGACCGTCAGTGTCGTCAGGCCGACGGCGAGCGTGCGAGTGGTACCCGGCGCCGTCGCGCCGATCGCCGTCACGCCGGAGCCGGTGAAGCTAGTGGAGAAGTTGGGCGCCGCGATGCCGGACGGGGCCGCGCTGAAACCGGTTGGATTGACGACCTGTACATCGAAGCCCACGCCCGTGGTCAATGCCGTCACCGTACCGGAGATCCCGCCCGGATTGGTCGAGGACAACTCGGTCAGCGTCCCGTTGGGCCCGAGCGATCCGTTGGTCGTCACGTTGAGGATGCAGGTGCCCGTGATCGTCGCGCCATAGCTGATCGTTCCGTCGACGGCTCTTGCGTCCTCGGCTCCGCACAGCCAGGAGACTAGGACGAGGCCGCCAAGCCGGATCCATGGCACTGAACATGGTGTTGGCCGCCAAGACCAAACCCTTGAGAATCGAACGATCCGACGCAACATGGACATCCCCCCCGGCCATCACCCCTTACGACAACCAATGGTTGTATGAAAAGTGTTAACGAGAGGTTAATGGGAGGGATCATCGTCCGAGAACGCGTCCCGGAGGAAAACATATAGATGTCGAACGTGATGGAAGAGCTCGAAGACAGGCGCGGCGAGGCGCGGGCGGGCGGCGGCGAAGCCCGGACCGCGCGTCAGCACGAAAAGGGCAAGCTGACGGCGCGCGAGCGTCTCGAGGTGCTGCTCGATGAAGGCTCCTTCGAGGAGTTCGACATGTTCAAGCGCCATCGCGCAACCGATTTCGGCATGGCGGACAGGACGATGCCAGGCGACGGCGTGGTGACGGGCTGGGGCACGATCAACGGGCGGGTGGTCTTCGTCTACGCCAAGGACTTCACGGTGCTCGGCGGAAGCCTGGGCGAGGCGCATGCCGAGAAGATCTGCAAGGTGCAGGACATGGCACTCAAGAACCGGGCGCCGATCATCGGCCTGATGGACGCGGGCGGCGCGCGCATCCAGGAGGGCGTCGCTGCGCTCGGCGGCTATGCCGAGGTCTTCCAGCGCAACGTCTTGGCCTCGGGCGTCATTCCGCAAGTCAGCGTCATCATGGGGCCGTGCGCGGGCGGCGACGTCTATTCGCCGGCGATGACCGACTTCATCTTCATGGTGCGCGACACGTCCTACATGTACGTGACCGGCCCCGATGTCGTGAAGACTGTGACCAACGAGACCGTCACCCACGAGGAACTGGGCGGAGCCTCGATCCACACCACGAAATCCTCCATCGCCGACGGTGCCTACGACAACGATGTCGAAGCGCTGCTAGCTGTGCGCGAGCTCGTCGATCTCCTCCCGGCATCTAACGTGGCCGACGTACCCGAGGTCGCGACGCGGCAACCAGTCGATACCGTGGATGAAAGCCTCGACACGCTCGTCCCCACCAGCGCGACGCAGCCCTACGACATCAAGGAACTGATCCTGAAGACCGTGGACGAGGCCGCCTTCTTCGAGATCCAGGAGGCTTTCGCGCGCAACATCGTGACGGGCTTTGGGCGGATCGAGGGGCGCACGGTCGGCATCGTCGCCAACCAGCCTCTCGTGCTGGCCGGCGTGCTGGACTCGGATGCCTCCCGCAAGGCGGCGCGCTTCGTGCGGTTTTGCGATGCGTTCTCGATCCCCCTCCTCACCTTCGTCGATGTTCCGGGCTTCCTGCCTGGCACGGCGCAGGAATATGGCGGGCTCATCAAGCACGGCGCCAAGCTTCTCTTCGCCTATGGAGAGGCGACCGTGCCGAAGGTGACGGTGATCACCAGGAAGGCCTTCGGCGGGGCCTACGACGTCATGGCCTCGAAGCACCTACGGGGCGACATCAACTACGCCTGGCCAAGCGCCCAGATTGCCGTGATGGGTGCCTCCGGTGCCGCCGAGATTATTCACCGCAAGGATGCAGGCGACGCCGACAAGATGGCCGCCCACGCCAAGGCCTACGAAGACCGCTTCCTCTCGCCCTTCGTCGCGGCCGAGCGCGGCTATATCGACGAGGTCATCATGCCCCACTCGACGCGCCGCCGCGTGGCGCGGGCGCTGGCCCTTCTGAAGACCAAGGAACTGACCAACCCTTGGAAGAAGCACGACAACATTCCGCTCTGAAACAGTCGGGGGCCAGCTACGCCGGCAAGCCGGGGCTGCGAGCCTTCGACCGAGCATCTTCGGCCGGTGGCCCTTGGGTGATCGAGACCGCACGTGCCGACATACCGGCCACGCGTCCCTGCGTCCTGCCACGGAGACAGCGGCCTAGCTCGCGCGAAGCGACGTCTTGCCGAGGGCATTAGGTTTGCGTTCAGGCGATGTTTGAGATTGCCGTTCCGGGCGAAACCCACGCCATCACACAGTGGCGAGCCGATCGGGAGCCGCCCGTGAGAGCAGGCGTCCAGGCTCTGAGACCAAAGACGGTTTTGCGTCCTTCCCGGCCCGCGTTACTTAGGCCGTACAGGACGAGATGCGGGAGCCGCGGAACGACACATGACATTGGCCTTCGACACGCTGCTCATCGCCAACCGCGGCGAGATCGCCTGCCGCATCATCCGCACGGCCAAGGCCATGGGCCTGCGCACTGTCGCCGTTCATTCCGATGCCGACGCGATGACACCCCACGTTCGACTTGCGGACGAAGCCGTCCGCATTGGTCCGGCCCCGGCCAACCAGAGCTATCTGCGCGAGGACGCGATCCTCGAAGCGGCTCGAGAAACGGGCGCCGGCGCGATCCACCCGGGCTACGGCTTTCTCTCCGAGCGCGAGAGTTTTGCGCTGGCCTGCGAGGCGGTCGGCATCGTCTTCGTCGGACCGCCCGCCTCGGCGATCGCGCAGATGGGCGACAAGATCACGTCGAAGAAGATCGCAGCGGAGGCCGGCGTCTCGACCGTGCCCGGTTTCCTGGGTCTCATCGATACGCCCGATAACGCCATTCGTATCGCCGACGAGATCGGCTATCCGGTCATGATCAAGGCGACGGCGGGCGGTGGCGGCAAGGGAATGCGCATCGCGTGGAAGGCCGACGAGGTCGCGGAGGGCTTCGCGCGGTCCCAGTCGGAGGCCGCGTCGTCCTTCGGAGACGACCGGGTCTTCATAGAGAAGTTCGTGACGAGCCCGCGCCATATCGAGATCCAGGTGCTTGCCGACGCCCATGGCGACTGCGTCTATCTCGGCGAACGCGAATGCTCGATTCAGCGACGCAACCAGAAGGTCGTCGAGGAAGCGCCCTCCCCCTTTCTCGACGAGGCGACGCGCTCCGCGATGGGCGAGCAGTCGGTGCGACTGGCTAAGGCGGTTGGCTATCGCAGCGCCGGTACGGTCGAGTTCATCGTCGACGGGGACCGCAACTTCTACTTCCTCGAAATGAACACCCGCCTTCAGGTCGAGCATCCGGTCACGGAGTTGGTGACGGGCCGCGATCTCGTCGCCGACATGATCCGCATTGCGCAAGGCGAGCCTCTCGGCTTCGCGCAAGATGACGTCACGCTCACCGGTTGGGCCATGGAGAGCCGGGTCTATGCGGAGGACCCGTCGCGCGGCTTCCTCCCCTCGACCGGCCGGCTCACGACCTATCGGGCGCCGGCGACCGGGGTCGAGGGTAAAGTCACCACACGCGTCGACGACGGCGTCGTCGAGGGCTCCGAGATTTCGGTCTTCTACGACCCCATGATCGCGAAGCTCGTCACCCACGCCCCGACCCGGATCGAAGCGATGGACGCGCAGGCAGCGGCACTCGACGCCTATGCGATCGAGGGCCTGTCGCCCAACCTCGCATTCCTCGCCGACATCTACAGGCACGAGCGGTTTCGCTCGGGCGACATGACGACGGCCTTCATCGCCGAGGAATACCCCGACGGCTTTGCCGCTCCGGAGCCCGAGGGTGCCGACGCCGAGCGGATGGCCGCCGTCGCGCTGGCGATGGAACTGCGCCGCTCGCATCGGCTCGACCACCTGACCGGACGGATGCGCCTCCACCATGGCGGCATGCGCACGTGCTGGACGGTCCGGCTCGGAGGCATGAGCTTCGATGCCGAACTGCTGCGCGGCGGTGGCGGCTTTCCGCTCGATGTCGTCCTGCGTATCGGCGGCGGCGACGCCATGAAGGTCCAGTCGGCTTGGGACGCGAGCGATCCTGTCTGGCGCGGCCTTATCGACGGGGACGAGATCGCGATGCAGCATCGCGGCGGGGTCCTGCGCTACCGAGGTCGCGCCGCCGAGGTGAAGGTCCTGCGACCGCGCGTGGCCGAGCTCCTCTCGCTCATGCCGGTGAGAGAGGTGCCCGATACGTCGCGTCTCCTCCTCTGCCCGATGCCCGGAACCCTCGTCTCCATCGCGGTGGCGGAGGGGCAGTCCGTCAAGGCGGGCGAGCGGCTGGCCATGGTCGAGGCGATGAAGATGGAGAACGTGCTCCTGGCCGAGCGCGACGCCGTCGTCGCGTCGATCATGGCGGCGCCCGGCGACGTTCTCGCGGTCGACGCCGTCATCATGGAGTTTGCCGGAGGAGAGTCGGATGGCTGACGACTGGGACGACCTCGCCGCGAAGGAACTGAAGGGCCGCTCGCCGGACGACCTTGCCGTCACGCGCGGTGACCTTGCCCGAAAGCCGCTCTACGGCGCGGACGACGTGCCGGAAGACGCCGCAGACGCGATACCCGGCGCAGCGCCCTTCACCCGAGGCATCCGCGCGACGATGTATGCCGGGCGCCCCTGGACAATCCGCCAATATGCCGGCTTTTCGACGGCCGAAGCCTCCAACGCCTTCTATCGGCGCAATCTCGAGGCCGGCCAGAAGGGCCTCTCCGTCGCCTTCGATCTCGCGACCCATCGGGGCTATGACAGCGATGCGGCCGAAGTCGTCGGCGATGTCGGCAAGGCTGGCGTCGCGATCGACACGGTCGAGGACATGAAGATCCTCTTCGACGGTATTCCCCTCGAGACGATGTCGGTGTCGATGACGATGAACGGTGCCGTGATCCCGGTGCTGGCCATGTTCATCGTCGCTGGCGAGGGGCAAGGCGTTCCGGCCGCGAAGCTCTCCGGGACCATCCAGAACGACATCCTCAAGGAGTTCATGGTTCGCAACACCTACATCTACGACCCCGAACCCTCCATGCGGCTCGTCGCCGACATCATCGCCTACACGGCGGCCGAGATGCCGCGCTTCAACTCCATCTCGATCAGCGGCTATCATATGCAGGAGGCCGGCGCGACGCCGGTGCAGGAGCTGGCGTATACGCTGGCCGACGGCATGGAATATGTGCGGGCCGCGCAGTCGCGCGGCCTCGACATCGACGCCTTTGCCCCCCGCCTCTCCTTCTTCTTCTGCATCGGCATGGACCTCTTCGCGGAGGTCGCCAAGCTGCGCGCCGCCCGCACGATGTGGGCGCGGATCATGGAGGCCTTCGGCGCGAGGGACCCGAAGTCCCTCATGCTGCGCACCCATTGCCAGACTTCGGGCGCCAGCCTCACCGAGGCCGATCCGATGAATAACGTCATCCGCACGACTGTCGAGGCGCTCGCCGCCACGCTCGGCGGCACCCAGTCGCTCCACACCAATGCGTTCGACGAGGCCATCGCCCTCCCGACCGAGACGTCGGCGCGCGTGGCCCGCAACACGCAGCTGATCCTCCAGCACGAGACCGGCCTCACCGACGTCGTCGATCCGCTCGGCGGCTCCTACTATGTCGAGAGCCTGACCGCCCAGATGATCGACAAGGCGCAGGCGCTCATCGACGAAGTGGAGGCGATGGGTGGGATGACGAAGGCCGTCGCGGAGGGTCTGCCCAAGGAGCGCATCGAGATCAGCGCGGCACGGCGTCAGGCGCGGATCGACCGGGGCGAAGACGTCATTGTCGGCGTCAACAGGTACCGTCTCTCCAAGGAAGACCCGATCGACATCCTCACCATCGACAATGCGGAGGTCCGCCGCAGCCAGATCGCACGCCTGAAGCAGGTCAGGGCCAACCGGAACGAGGAAGCGGTCCAGGCCAGCCTACAGGCGCTCGAGGACGGCGCGCGGGGCGATGGCAACACGCTTGCCCTAGCCGTCGAAGCCGCTCGGGCGCGGGCGAGCCTCGGCGAGATCAGTAGCGCGTTGGAGCGCGCCTTCGGCGGCCGTCACAGGGCCGAGACGAAGGTGGTCAGCGGCGTCTTTCGCGCTGCCTATGAAGGCGACCCCGGCTTCGGCCGCATCACCGACGACGTCGAGCGCTTCGCGACCGAGACCGGTGCCCCGCCTCGCCTGTTCCTCGCCAAGATGGGGCAGGACGGGCACGACCGGGGCGCAAAGGTGATTGCCGGCGCATTCGGCGACATTGGTTACGCCGTCGATATGGGGGCGCTCTTCGAGGGCCCGGAGGATGTCGCCCGCCAGGCCATCGAGGCCGGCGCCAACGTGGTCGGCGTCTCTTCCCTAGCGGCCGGCCACATGACGCTCGTCCCCGCCATGATAGACGCGCTACGTCGGGAGGGCCGCTCCGATATCGTCGTCGTCGTCGGCGGCGTCATCCCTCGCGAGGACTACGAGGCCTTGCACGAGGCCGGTGTCGCGGAGGTCTTCGGACCGGGCACTAATGTGCTGGAGGCCGCCGGCAGCGTCCTCGCCCGCATCCGGGCCGAGCGGCAACGGAACCGCCCGGCCGCCGAGTAGGGCGATCAGGCCGCGCGAACGCGGTCGAGGAAGCGCGTGATCTCGCCTTCGAGATCGCCCGCCAGCCCGGCAACCCCGCGCGAGGCGCCCAGCACGGTCGCCGATGCATCCGTAGTAGCCGCCACGCCATCGCCGAGCGAGGAGAGATGGCCGGCCGTGCCCTCCATGTCGCGCGCGGCGTGCCTGACACCCTCGCTCATTTGACGCGTTGCGGCGTCCTGCTGCTCGATGGCGGCGGCGATCGTCGTGCTGACATGGCTGACTTCCTGGACGATCTTTCCGATCGTTGCGATGGCGCCGACCGTTCGCTCGGTCGACGTCTGCATGACGCCGATCTTGGCCGAGATGCTCTGCGTCGCGCTCGCGGTCTGGTCGGCGAGGGCCTTCACCTCCGACGCGACGACCGCGAAGCCCTTGCCGGCCTCACCGGCACGGGCGGCCTCGATGGTCGCATTGAGCGCGAGGAGATTGGTCTGCTCGGCGACGTTGCGGATCAACTCAACGATCTCGCTTACCTCCTGCGAGGCCGTCGAGAGAGCGGCAACGCTCTCGTCGGTCGAGGCGGCACTCGCGGTCGCATCGGCGGCGAGGCGGGCGGCCTGCTGGGTGCGCTCACCGATCTCTCGTGTCGCCTGCGCCAATTGTTCGGAGGCGCTCGCGGCAGCCTCGATACGCGCGACCGCATTGGTGGACGCGGCGCGCGCGGCGGCGGACTGGTCGTCATTCGTGCGGGCGATCGCACTCAGGGCCGCCGCAGCCTCGTCCATCTCCTTCGTGCGCCCGATGACATCGGCAAGAAGGCGCCTGACCTGACCGTCGAAGCTCGCCACCAGTTCGGTGACCGCGGCGGTACGCTTGCCCTCGGCAGCCGCACGGCTCGACAGGCGCTCGGCCGCGGCACGGGCGTCGGCGTCGAGGCGCTCGACCCGGGTCGCGGAACTCTGCGCGGCACTTTCGAGCTGATAGCTGAGCGCCATCAACGCGCCCGCCTCTACGAGAACGATGACGGCGTGAAGCAGGACACGAAGGTAGTTGACCCCGTCCGGGAAGACGGCGGCGGGATAGGCGACGTTGAGGCCGAGGTGATGGACCGCGACTAGGACTACCGTCGCCGGGAAGACGCGCCAGTCGCACCACGCCGAGAGCAGGGCCATCATCGCGAAGACATACATGTGCATGTCGATCTGGTATGTCGAGCCGGATGCCGCTGCGATCATCAGCAGCACCAGCGACATGGCCGATACGGAAATGGCCTGCCGGGCCATCGCGCCGTGACCGTCCTTCAGATGGAATGCCGTGCCGATCGCGGCGATGAGGACGGCGATGACGCCGATCGTCATGACGTGAAAGCCATTCAACCAGGCAGTAGCGATAGCGAGACCTGCGTTGATCCAAAGGAGGCGCACCAGCCAACGCGCGGTCACGGCATGGGTGTCGCCGAGGGATACTTCGGACGCCGATGCGTGCTCCTCGGGCATGGCCGGGCTGGCGGGCGATGTGTAACTCATGACGCGAAGGGTCCTTGGGTGGAAAAGGTCTGGTTCGTTGCGGGAAGGCTGGAACGGCCGATCCGAAGCGGATCGACTATGCAGGTCACCGCATCGGCGGAAACGGCGTGGATCAATCCGGCGGCATGCAGTCTGGAGACGAAACCGGGCCCGCCTTCGGCGACGATCCAGCGATCACCGATGCTGAGAAAGCGTCCGCCGGCGACGGCGATCCGCTCGGTAGCCGAAACGGCCGTCATCCAGGGCAGGACGAGGATACCGATACGGTCGCCCTCCATCGGCATGAGGGCCGGGAGCAGCGCGGCAGGCGCCATGCAAAGCGCGAAACAGACACCAAATGCGATAGGCCGCACGAGATCGCTCCCCAAGACACGACCGTGACGTGTACGAAGGAGACTGACAGTTTGGCCTTAACCAAATATGATGCAGCAGCCCGAAAATGTCGGTGAATGTCGGGAGATGGTCGGCCGGCCGTCACGGGCCATGACCAGCTAGATCCTTCTCGGGATCGGCACCACCGAGGCCCCAGCTCACTGCCGATCTCGCCTCATGGTGAGTATTGCCAGACGGCGCGACAGTCTAGGATGCAACGGGCCAGATCCGCGTCAGGCGTCCCGCCCGCGCACGTCGCGACGGTTCGCCCCGGCCGGGGCGACGCGCTCGCCGTCGGACGTCCTCGGTTCGGTGCCCAAGGACAGCGCTGACACGAGGACGAGGTGCCGAGCCGACAGATGCGATGCGAAGCTCGCGCCTATTCCTCTTCGCCTTCGTCCTTCGGCAAGGCAGTCCCACCGAGCTTGGCGAAGACAGCCTCCGCGTCGACGGCTGCATTGTCGTCGGCCATCGGGTCCGTGCCCTGAACGCCGCCGATGCTTTCCTCGACCGGCATGAGCGTCTCGCCGGCCGATGCGGCGGCGGCTTCCTCGGCAGTGGGAAGGGGCGCGGCGAGCGCGGCCTTGCGGACCTCCTCATCGAGCGCGGCCTGCGAGCAGAGACCGACGGCGACCGGATCGACCGGCTGCATCTGATTGATGTTCCAGTGCGAGCGATCGCGAATGGCGCCGATGGTCGTCTTCGTCGTGCCGATCAGCTTGACGATGGCGGCATCCTTGATCTCCGGGTGGTTGCGAACCAGCCAGAGAATAGCGTTCGGCTTCTCCTGTCGGCGGGCGACCGGGGTATATTTCGGAGCCTTGCGGCGCTTGATCTCGGGCGCCTTCACCTTCGGCGCGGCTAACTTGATCTTGTGGGAGGCGTTCTCCTCGGCGCGCTTGATCTCTTCGCGTGTCAGCTGACCGTTCGAGATCGGGTCCATGCCGCGAATGCCCTGCGCCGCGTCGCCATCGGCGATCGCCTTGACCTCGAGTTCGTGCAATTCGCAGAACTCGGCGATCTGGCGAAAGGTCAGCGCCGTGTTGTCGACCAGCCAGACGGCGGTCGCCTTCGGCATCAGCGGCACATTGGACGGTCCGGTCTTGGTCTGCGTCGCGGCCATGGCAAAGTTCTCCTTTGTGCGCCGTCCGGCCGGTCTGGCGGGGCGGGCAGGTAACCTCGAATCTGAGGGGAATTGACAGCCAACATAGTCACAGGCCGGAGACAGCGCAATCATGGCCGATAGCACTCCCATCCGCCTCCACAGATTGTCCGCGAAGGCTCGACGGAGCAGATCCAGCGTCTAGTGTCCCTTCGATGCTCAACCCCGTACCGCCTACATTCATGGAACGCGCCCTCGCGGAGGCCGGGAAGGCGGCCGAGATCGGCGAGGTGCCGGTCGGCGCCGTCGTGGTGCTGGGCGGCGAGATCATCGCGTCGGGCCACAACCTCACGCGTACCACGTTCGACCCGACCGCCCACGCCGAGATCGTCGCGCTACGCATCGCGGCCGCGCGCCTCGAAAGCGAGCGCCTCCCGGAATGCGATCTCCACGTGACGCTGGAGCCCTGTGCCATGTGCGCCGGGGCGATCTCGCACGCGCGGATCCGCCGCCTCTATTTCGGCGCTTATGATCCCAAGAGCGGAGGCGTGGAGCACGGCGCGAGGGTCTTCCAGCACCCGACATGTCACCACGCGCCGGACGTCTATGGCGGCATCGCGGAGACCGAGTCCGCCGAATTGCTGCGAAACTTCTTCGCGACGAGGCGCGGCTAGGCGGTCTCCAACACGGCGTGAAGCGCGCGCTTCACCTCTTCCTTGATAGGCGCCGCGGCCCGAAGGATCTCGGGCGCCTTCAGGAAATCGAGCGCGCGGTAGTTCGTCAGGTCCGGCCGAACGAGAATGTCGGGCCGCGACTCCCGTAGCCGACCGTCGATGATCGTGCTCATCATGATCTGACTCGCGGCGAAGATGGCTTGGATCGGCGTCGGAAGTTCCGGCGGCTTCCCCGACGGGGACCCCGTCACGTCGCAGGCGAGGATCACGTCTGGATCGCCGGGTACACGCGTGAAGGGGAGCGGGTCGACCAGGCATCCGTCTACGAGGACGCGCCCCGATCGCCGAACCGGCCGGATGATGCCCGGAATGGCCGCGGAGGCCGCGATGGCGTCGATCAGCGTGCCCGAGCGCATGACGACGGTCTCCCGCGTATAATAGTCGGCCGCGACGACGGCGATCGGTACGGCGAGTTCCTCGAATGTCTCTGGAATGGCAGACATGCCGACCCGCATCAGCTTGATAGGATCGAAGCTCGTGCCCCCGACCAGTCCATGCCGCAAAACGTTCC
Organism: uncultured Alphaproteobacteria bacterium; assembly: GCA_963799285.1. Lineage (GTDB taxonomy): Bacteria > Pseudomonadota > Alphaproteobacteria > Rhizobiales > CAWCWK01 > CAWCWK01. The sequence continues at coordinate 871,583 of CAWCWK010000004.1, read as the reverse complement.
CTTGCCGGGTTCCGGCGAAGCGCAGCACGGCGCGGGCCTTATCGGTGAAGAGGAAGGCGGCGTGGTCGCGCAGCGCCTTCGCGTCGAGGTTCGCCGCATATCCCGCCGCCATCATCGCGCCGATCGACGCACCCGACAGGCCGACCGGACGGATGCCGAGTTCCTGCACCGCCTCGAGAACCGGAATATGGGCGAGGCCGCGCGCGGCACCGCCGCCAAGGGCGAGACCGAGCCGCATCTAGAGCGCCCCGAAATCGCGGCCGAGGGCCCGACCGATGGCATCGAGCGTGGGTTGCGGCGCTTCCTCGGGCAGAAAATGTCCGCCGGGCACCGCCTCGCCCGCGAGATCGTCCGCGAACGGCTTCCAGGCATCGAGAGCCGTCTCGGATGCGGCCGGGAACCCCGCCTCTCCCCAGATCACGCGCACCGGGCAGGCAATCTTGCGTCCGGCGGCAAGATCGTTCGCGTCCGCCTCGCGGTCCCGGGTCGCACCTGCCCGGTAGTCCTCGCACATGGCATGGACCCGGTCCGGGACCGCGATGGGGCGGCGGTAGTGTTCGAGCGCATCGGGGTCGAACGCCGCGAGCCCCGCGGCGGACCAACGCATCAGGGTGCTGTCGAGAAAGGCCTGTGGATCGGCGAGGATGTCGTCTTCCGGGCCGGGCGCGGGAGCGGAAAGGCTCTTCCAATGCGCCGCCTTCTCGGCGAACGCGGGATCGTTCTCGATACGCTCCCACATCGCGATCGTCGGCACGATGTCGAGGAGGACGAGGCCTTCGAGCCGCGCGGGCTGGTCGAGCCCGAGCCGATAGGCCACCCGCGCGCCGCGGTCGTGCGCGAGGCAGTGAAAGCGCGCATGCCCGAGATCGCTCATGACCTCGACGACATCGCGGCCCATGGCACGCTTCGAATAGGTCTCGTGCCTCGTTCCGTCGTCTCGGGGAACGGAGGACCAGCCATAGCCGCGAAGATCCATAAGGACGAGCGTGTGAAGCCTCGCCAGAGCGGGCGCGAGGCGATGCCACATCACGTGGGTCTGTGGAAAGCCGTGGAGGCAGACGAGGGGCGGCCCCTCCCCCCCGATCCGCGCGAAGATGCGCGCGCCGTCGCAGGAGAAGGTCCGCGCCTCGAAACCCGGATAGAGATCGGCGAGTTCGGGTGCGGCCTCGTCCTCGTCGTCCCAAAGATCGTCCACCATCGTTCTGCCGCCTTCCTTCGCGCCAATCTTGCCATCGCATGCGTCGGCTGGGGATGGAAACCATCATCCCTAACGACTCCTTGCGTACGCCTTCTTTCGCTGCATAACCTCCTTGGCAAACCTCGCGGCCGGACCTTGCGTTCCCGCATCTCCACACGCCGTGCCCAGCGCGGCGCACACAAACGTCGAGTCGCTCCGTTGTACTATGTCAGCACGCGAGGCCACGCCCCGCGCCTCGATTTCACCGACGCACTCCTGACCGGGCTCGCATCCGACGGGGGGCTCTATGTGCCCGAGAGCTGGCCGCAGATCGGTGCGGACGAGATCGCGGGCTTTGGCGGTCGGCCCTATGCCGAGGTCGCCGCGCGCATTCTCCACGCCTTTGCACCCGAGATCGACCGCGCGACGCTGCGGCGCACCTGCGACGAAGTCTATGCCGGCTTCACGCATCCGGCGACCGCGCCGCTGGTGCAGATCGCGCCCGACCACTTCGTTCTCGAGCTCTTCCGTGGTCCGACGCTCGCCTTCAAGGACTTCGCCATGCGGATGCTGGCTCGGCTGATGGACGACGCCCTGAAGGCGCGTGGCCGGCGCGCGACCATCCTGGCCGCCACCTCGGGCGACACGGGTGCCGCCGCGCAGGACGCCTTCAAGAACCTCGATGCCATCGACGTCGTCACGCTCTTCCCGCACGGCCGCGTCAGCGAAGTGCAACGCCGCCAGATGACGACGGTCGATGCGCCGAACGTCCATGCCGTCGCCATCGACGGAACGTTCGACGACTGTCAGGACATCGTGAAGGCCCTCTTCGCGCGCGCCGATTTCCGCGAAGGTGTGCGCCTCTCGGCCGTCAATTCGATCAATTGGGCGCGCATCGCCGCGCAGGTCGTCTATTATTTCACCGCCGCCGCCGCCCTCGGCGCTCCGCACCGCGCCGTCGCGTTTTCCGTCCCGACGGGCAATTTCGGCGATGTGCTCGCGGGCTATGCCGCCGCCCGCATGGGCCTGCCCGTCGCGCGGCTGATGGTCGCAACGAATGTCAATGACATCCTTACGCGCTGCCTAGAGACTGGTGTCTACGAGGCGCGAGGTGTCATCGCGACGCAGAGCCCGAGCATGGACATTCAGGTCTCGTCGAACTTCGAGCGCCTGCTCTACGAAACGCATGATCGCGATGCCGAGGCGGTCGCGAAGCTGATGGCGCAGTTCAAAGCCGAGCGGCGCTTCACGATCGAGGAACCGGCCCTGTCGCGCATACGGGCTCTCTTCTCCGCCCATCGTACAGACGAAGACGCCACCCGCGCGGCCATCGCGCGCGTGCATGAGGACACAGGGTATCTCCTCGATCCGCACACGGCCGTCGGCGTCGCGGCGGCGGACCGGGATCCGGCCCTTCGCGGCCACCCGATCATTACGCTCGGCACGGCGCATCCGGCGAAATTCCCCGATGCCGTCGAGGCCGCCTCCGGCGTCCGCCCGGCCCTGCCGCCACATCTCGCCGATCTCTACGAGCGCCCCGAACGGATGGTCCGCATGGCGAACGATGCCGATCAGGTCGCCGACTACGTCTTCGCGCAGTCGCGCGAGGCCAAGGCGGCGGCATGATGGCCGTTCCCGCCGAGGCCGAAGGGCTGGACGAGCCGCGCGTGAGCGTGTTGGCGAACGGCCTGCGCATCGTCACGCGCACTCTGCCGCATCTCCACACGGCGGCGGTCGGCCTCTGGGTCGGCGCGGGCAGTCGGCACGAGCCGGCCGATCGGCAGGGTCTCGCGCATTTCCTCGAACACATGGCATTCAAGGGGACGGCCGCCCGCTCCGCTCGCGCCATAGCGGAGGCGATCGAGGACGTGGGCGGCGATATCAATGCCGGCACCGGGCTCGAGACGACCGGCTATCACGCACGCGTCATGGCCGACGACGTGCCCCTCGCCCTCGACATACTGACCGACATTCTTCGCGCGGCGCGGTTCGATACCGCCGACATCGCGCTCGAGAAGAACGTCGTGCTGCAGGAACTCGCCGCCGCGCTCGATGACCCCGAAGACCGGGTGACCGATCTCCTTCAGGAGGCTTCGTTCGGCGACCACGCGCTGGGCCGCGCCATTCTCGGCACGCCCGCAAGCGTGCGCTCCATCGACGCTGGCGATCTGGGCAACTTCGTCGCGCGCCAGCAGACGGGTCCGAACCTCGTTCTTTCGGCGGCCGGCCGGGTCGATCACGATGCGCTCGTCGCGCAGGCGGAACGGTTGCTGGCCGACCTCGCCGACACGCCCGCGCCGCAGGTCTCGGCGGCCCAGTTCACGGGCCTGTTCCGGACCGAGCGCGGGAGCGGCGATCAGGCCCATCTCACGCTTGCATTGCCGGGCGCGGCGCTCGGCGAGAGCGGCGCCTATGTCCACGCCATTCTGGCGTCCGCACTGGGTGGCGGCCTGTCCTCCCGCCTCTTCCAGGCGATCCGCGAGGACCGGGGCCTCGCCTACGACGTCTCGGCCTTCCACTGGGCCTTCGCCGATACCGGCCTGATCGGCTTCGAGGCGGCGACCGACGAGGCGCAGGCCGAGGAACTGGCTGAGCATCTGATGGACGAGATCGCCCGAGCCGCCGACGACATGACCGATGCCGAGGTCGCGCGTGCCGTCGCCGGTGCCCGCGCCGGCCTCGCGATGAGCCTGGAAAGCCCGATGGCCTGCGCCGAGCGCGCCGCACGCCAGCTTCTCCAGTTCGGCCGCATCATCCCGATCGCGGAATCGCTCGACGAGATGGGACAGGTCACCGCGCCAGCCTGCCGCGAGGCCCTGGCGGGCGCGCTCGGCGACGGCCGCCGCGCGGTCGCGACCGTCGGACCCGTCCGTTCGGCCGGCGACATTCTCACCGGCACGGCTTCCCGGATGGCGGCCTGACGACGATGTCCTTCCTGCGCAGCACACCCGAACCGGACGAGCTCCCGACCGTCATCGGCGCCGGCGTACGCCTCCGCACGCCGCAGGCATCCGATTTCGCGGAGTGGGCCGAACTGCGCGCCCGCAGCCGCGACTTCCTCGTGCCATGGGAGCCGACCTGGCCGGCCGACGACCTGACCCGGACGGCCTTTCGCCGCCGCATCAAGCGCTACATGCGCGACATCACGGAAGGCCAGGCCTATCCCTTCTTCATCTTTCGCGACGAGGATGGCGCCCTCGTCGGTGGGCTCACGCTCTCCAACATTCGGCGAGGAGTCACCCAGTCCAGTTCGCTAGGCTACTGGATGGGCGCCCCCCATGCCGGTCGCGGCTACATGGCCTCCGCCGTCCGCGCTGTCGCCGGCTATGTCTTCGATGGCCTTGACCTCCATCGGCTCGAGGCCGCATGCCTGCCGGACAATGCCGCGTCGGTTCGGCTCCTCCAGCGCGTCGGCTTTCAGCACGAGGGCCTTGCCCGGCGTTATCTGTGCATCAACGGCGCCTGGCGCGACCACCTTCTTTTCGCGCTATTGAAGGACGACCTCGGGCAGCCGCTGCCGGGAGGACCACGTCCATGATCCGCGCCCTCGTCCTCGCGCTCGTCGCCCTCTGGGCCACGACGATCACCCCACACTCGGCCGACGCACAGACGCTCGAAGCCATCCCGATCACGGAAGAGGACACCGCCCTCGATCTGACCGGCGAGGTCGAGTATCGCACGACGGAAGGCCAGAGCATTCAGGTCTCCACGGCGCTCGACGAGGAAGGCCTCGTCCGTCGCATCGAGGTATTGAGCCGGCGCGCGGAAGCCATCGATGCTGAAGCGGCCGGGGGACCGGAAGCCTATCACTGGATCGTCTTCGCCCTCACGAATGCCGGCGACCGCCAGATCGACCGCCTTCTCGTCGCGCCGCATTACCGGCTTGTCGGCTCCGGCATCTTCCGCCCCGACCTCGGCCAGGAACGGCTCATCGCGTTGACGCCGAGCCAAGGCATCCGCCCCGACAATCGCGACGCGGCAGGCGAGGACGGCTTCCTCATCACGCTCGACCCCGGCGCGACCGTCACCTTCGTCGGTGAGCTCATGGGGCCGGTCCTGCCCCAGCTCTATCTTTGGGAGACCGATGCCTACAAGGATACGTCGAACGCGCTCTCGCTCTACCACGGCATCGTGCTCGGCATCTCCGGGCTGCTGGCCGTCGTCCTCACGATCATCTTCGTCGTCAAGGGCGCGGTCATGTTCCCGGCCGCGGCGGTGCTGGCCTGGGCCGTGCTGGCCTATCTCCTCATCGACTTCGGCTTCTGGTCCGACATTGCGGGCCTGCCATCCGAGAACCTGCCGACATGGCGCGCGGGGACGGAGATCGTCCTCGCGGCCACGATCATCATCTTCCTCTACGCCTATCTGGCGCTCGGGCGTTGGCATGCCCGGCTGAACTGGCTCGGACTCGCCTGGTTGGCAGGGCTCGTGGGCGTCGGCGTCATTCTCGTGCGCGACCCATCGTTCGCCGCCGGCATCGCGCGCGGATCGGCGGTCGCGACGGCCGGGCTCGGCCTCCTCGGCATTCTCTACCTCTCCATCCGCGCCTATGACCGCGCGATCATGCTCGCGCCGACCTGGCTCCTCCTCGGCCTGTGGATGGCGGCGATGGGATTGGCGCTTCGTGGACAGGTGGCCGGCGACCTCGCCGCGCCTGCGCTCGCAGGCGGCCTCACGCTCATCGTACTCCTCATCGGCTTCACCGTCATGCAGCACGCCTTCGCCGGTGGAGCGCTGGTCGAGGGCCTGATATCTGACGGAGAGCGCAAGGCCCTCGCGCTCATGGGCTCGGGCGATGCGATCTGGGACTGGGACGTCGGTCGCGACCGCATCTACGTGTCCTCCGAGATCGAGACGACGCTCGGCGTCGAGCGGGGCGCCCTTCAGAGCGCGGCGCGCAAATGGCTGCCCTTCCTCCACCCCAACGATCGAGACCGCTTCCGCGCGACGCTCGACACGCTTATCGACCGCCGCCGGGGCCGCTGCATCCAGGACTTCCGGATGCGCACCGAGGCCGATCACTATCGCTGGATGCGCCTTCGCGCCCGCCCCATCGTCGGCGGCGACGGCGAGGTGCTGCGCTGCGTCGGCACGCTGGCCGACGTCACCAGCGAGCGCGAGGGCTATGAGCGGCTCCTCCACGACGCCGTCCACGACAACCTCACCGGCCTTCCCAACCGCGAACTCTTCGCCGACCGACTCGGCCGAGCGATGGAGCGCGCGCGGATCGAGAACCTCGCGCGCCCGACGGCGCTTGTCGTCGACATCGACCGTTTCGTGAAGGTCAACGAGGCTTTCGGGCATTCGGTCGCCGATTCGGTCCTCCTCACCGTCGCGCGCCGGCTGCAACGCGTCCTGAAGCCTCAGGATACGCTCGGACGTCTCTCGGGCGACATGTTCGGCATCGTCCTCCTCTCGGTCACCGAGCCCGCCAAGATCGCCAAAATCTCGGAGGGGCTGCGCCGCGCCGTGCGACAGCCCGTCAGCTTCGGCAATCGCGAGATCGTGCTCACCGCTTCCGTCGGCATCGCGGCGATGGACAAGCGCCACGAAGATGCGACCGATCTGGTCCGCGATGCCGAGACGGCGATGCGTGCCGCCAAGCGCCAGGGTATGGACCGCATCGAAGCCTTCACTCCGGCCATGCGCGGCGACAGCTTCGACCGATTGACGTTGGAGGCCGATCTGCGCCGCGCCCTCGAGCGCCAGGAAATCACGATTCTCTATCAGCCGATCGTCGATCTCAGCGACAACACGGTCGCCGGGTTCGAGGCGCTGATGCGCTGGGATCATCCCAAGCTCGGCCGCCTGACGCCCGGGGACTTCCTCGCGCTGGCCGAGGAGACCGACCTCATCGCGCCGCTCGGCCTTTTTGCCTTGCAGCAGACGGCCAAGAATATCGCCAACTGGCAGACGAAAGCTGGCGGGCGCTTCGTCTTCGGCAGCGTCAACGTATCGAGCCGCCAATTGCTGAGCCGCGAGCTCGTCAACGACGTCAAGAACGCGATCGTGCGCAACGGCCTCCCGGAGGGCGCTCTGCGGCTCGAAGTGACCGAATCCCTCGTCATGCAGAACCCTGAATTCTCGGCCGGTTTGCTCCATCAGATGCGGGATCTCGGCGCGGGCCTGTCTCTCGACGATTTCGGAACCGGCTATTCTTCGCTCGCCTACCTGCAGCGCTTCCCGTTCGAGACGCTGAAGATCGACCGGTCCTTCGTGCAGCGCAACGGGCCGAAAAGGGACGTGCTTCTACGGTCCATCATCAGCCTCGCCCACGATCTCGGCCTCGACGTCGTCGCTGAGGGTGCCGAGACCCTCGACGAGGTGAACGAGTTGCACGACCTGGGCTGTGAATACGCGCAAGGCTTTATCTTCGGCACGCCGATGTCGGTCGAGGAGGCGCTGAAGGCGCTGCTCGATCAGTCCCGCGTCGCACCCCGCCGCGCCGTCGAGACGGCGGACAATGACGGAGCACACCGCGACGCGGCGGAGTAAGGGTTCGAGAACCGCCAGATCGCAAGTGCCGTGCGTTTGCTCTGGAAGCTCGGCGTACGTCAGGCGTGGCCGGCATCCGCCACGAGATGCATCGCCGTGACGCCCATGCCACCGAGTGCGCGGTCATAGGCGCTGGCGGCGTCGCCGAAGATGAGGTCGGTCGGGCCACGCAGCGTCAGCCAGCTATTCGAGGCGATCTCGTCCTCCAGCTGTCCGGCCGACCATCCCGCATAGCCCAGCGCCAGCATCTGCCGCTCCGGCCCACCGCCCTTTGCGATCGCCTTTAGGATGTCGAGCGTAGCGGTAAGCGATACGGCATCGTCTATCCGCAGCGTCGCCCTATCGGCCTCGTAGTCCGGCGAGTGCAGGACGAACCCGCGTCCCGTCTCCACGGGGCCGCCCTGGCGCACGTCGGTGTCGCGAAAACCGGCTTCGAGCGTCGAGCGGTCCTCGATCACGTCGAGCTGCATCAAGAGGTTCGAGAGCTTGATGCCCTCCGAGACGTGGTTGACGATCAACCCCATCGCGCCGTCGTCCGAGTGGGCGCAAAGATAGATGACGGCGCGCGAGAACGGCGTGTCGTCCAGCCCTGGCATGGCCACGAGAAACTGGCCTGCGAGGGACGTCAGGGCGTCTTCGTCCGCGCTCGGCGACGCGTCAGCGTAGTGCGTCGACCGTTCGGCGAGTTCACCAGCAATGCGACGCAAGATATCCATGATCTCGATGTTAACCGCGCAATTCCCCTTGTGAAGCCCCGAAAGCGGTCTTTGACCGCGATAGGATGCGGTACGTAGTCCTCCGCTGACGGAAACGTGAGGACGTCGGACTTGCCTCGCGGCCCGTGCGGGACGAATTCTGACGAGGAACCGCGTCTCTTCCCACCGATCGGACTTCGCTTCATGTCTCGTCCCTACCCGGCTCTCGCCGCTGCGGCGCTCTTGGGGCTGTTCCTGACGGCGCCCGTGTCGGCAGACAGCCTTGGGGCTTCGGTTCGCCTTCTCGATGGTGGGTTGCGCGATGACGGGACGTATCTCGCCGGTCTCGAGATCGACCTCGAACCAGGGTGGAAGACCTATTGGCGCATGCCGGGCAAAGGCGGCCTGCCGCCCGGCTTCGATTGGTCGGGTTCCGAGAACGTGGCGTCCGTGAACGTCCTTTGGCCCGCGCCGACGCGGCTCGCGGACGCGTATGGCGACTCGATCGGCTATACTCAAAGGGTCGTCCTCCCCTTGGAGATCGAGCCCGCCGAACCGGACCAGCTGGTACGCCTGTCGGTGATTGGCCTCGTAGGCGTCTGCGAGAAGGTCTGCGTGCCGCTCGACGTCGATCTGACCGCGGCGCTCGATCCCGAGGCTTCCGCCGGGCGCATCGAACGCCATCTCGACCGCGTACCGCGCATGGCGACGGCAGCTGAAGCTGCCGCGATCGAGGGCCGGCGAAGCGCGGATGGGACCCTGCTCGACCTCGTCCTGCCCTCTACGATCGACGACGTCTTCGCATCCGGAGACGGTGTGGCCAACGGCCTGTCCGAAGGTGCGGGCGGCCATCGCAGCGTCGCGCTGAGCGGGCGGAACATGGTGGCGCGACCTATCGTCCTGACCGTGATTGCCGGCACCGACGCTTATGAGATGCGGCTCGACTAGCACAAGTTCGCGACCTACATGGGCGTCATGCGGCCGGCTTTCGGGCGCCCTCCCCTTTCAGTCAGGACATACGATCATGCCCATTCAGACCGGCGACAAGCTGCCCGATGTCACATTCATCGTGATGACGGGGGATGGGCCCGACAAACGGACCACGGCGGAGGTCTTCGGCGGACGCAAGGTCGTGCTTTTCGCGGTCCCGGGCGCCTTCACCCCGTCCTGCCATGTCAATCATATGCCGGGCTATGTGCGGCATGCAGCGGACTTCAAGGCGGCGGGTATCGAGGCAATTCTCTGTACATCGGCCAACGACATCTTCGTCCTCGACGCGTGGTCGAAGGCGAGCGACGCGGAAGGCATCGAGTTCCTCGCCGACGGCGCGGCGGCCTTCATGAAGGCGATCGGCCTAGACGTCGACATGTCGGGTTTCGGCATGGGCACTCGCTCGAAGCGCTATGCGATGATCGTCGACGACGGCATCGTGACCGCCCTCGAGATCGAGGACTCGCCGGGCGATGTCGACGTGTCGTCGGCCCCGCACATGCTGAGCATCGCGAAGGCGGCCTAGACCGAGCTTTGTCGTTTCGCTGTGCGGCCCGCTCTGATAGTCAGAGCCGATGACGCACGTAGCCCACGTACCAGCTGCCGCCCCGACCTATGACGACGGCCTAGCGCGCCGCAACGCTTTCGTGCTTGCGGCCGCGAGCGCGGTCGGCGGGGCGAACGCCTCGATCATGATCGGATCGTCCGGGCTCGTCGGCATGATGCTGGCGCCGGACCCCGGGCTCGCCACGCTGCCCGTCACGAGCTTCGTCGTCGGCACGGCTATGGCCTCCGCCCCGGCGGCTCTGTTGATGAAGCGGATCGGGCGGCGAGACGGATTCCTCGTCGGCGGCGCACTAGGGCTGATCGCCGGTCTCATCGGGGCGCTGGCGATGCGGTCGGGCACGTTCGCCCTCTTCTGCTTCGCCGCCTTCATCGCCGGCGGCTATGGCGCCTTCGTGCAGCAATACCGCTTCGCCGCAGCCGACACGGCCAGCCCGGCCTTCAAGCCGAAGGCGATCTCGTGGGTTCTGGCCGGCGGCGTCCTGGCCGGGGTCATCGGCCCTCAGACTGTCATCCACACCCAGGCGCTCGACGCCGCGCATCCCTTTGCCGCAACCTATCTTGCTCAAGGACTTCTCGCGCTCATTGCCTGCGGCATCCTTCTCTGGCTGAAGGTGCCGCCGCGCAAGGTGGAAACCGCGCGCGATACCGGGCGCCCCCTCTTGCAAATCGTTCAGACGCCAGCCTTCATCGTCGCGGCGCTCTGCGGGATGGCCGCCTACGGGCTCATGAGCCTCGTCATGACCGCGGCACCCATCGCCATGGTCGGCTGCGGCCATTCGACGACGGAAGCCCTTCTCGGTATTCAATGGCACGTCATCGCGATGTTCGGGCCGAGCTTCTTCACCGGCTCGCTCATCGCGCGCTACGGCGTGGAGCGGATCACGGGCCTCGGTTTCATCCTTCTCGGCGCCAGCGCCGTCCTCGCCCTGACCGGGTTGGAACTCGCGCAGTTCTGGGGGGCGCTGGTGCTGCTCGGGCTCGGCTGGAACTTCGGCTTCATCGGCGCCACGACGATGATCGCGCGGCTCCACTCACCGGCCGAGCAGGGCAAGGTTCAGGCGCTTAGCGAGTTCCTCGTCTTCGCCACCGTCGCGGTCGCGTCGCTCTCGTCGGGCCAGCTGCTGGACGCCTTCGGGTGGGAGCGCATCAACATCGTCGTCCTGCCCGTCGTCGCGCTCGCCCTCGTCGGCCTCGTGTGGCGCCGGCGGTCCCTGGCGGCGATGCCCGTCTAACCGAAGGCGATCGCGCCAGCCGGCGACCAGGGCCCTCCCCGGTAGTACCAGAGCTGCAGACCCTCGGCTTGCGCCTCGAACGCCTCGAACGCGCCCAGGAGCTCCGCATAGGTCTCCTTCGCCTCGGTCGGCGACACCTTGTTCTGCACCGTGACGTGAGGACGGAACCCCTGCCGATCCTGCCCCGTCAGCCACGGCCGAAAGCTGCGGGCAAGGTCGGCGCGAACCGTGTCGAGTTCGCGCGACTGGAGGGTGTAGGCCGTCCCGCGCCCAAGCGCGCGCAGGCCGGTGACGGACACGGGAAAGGGCTCGCGCCCCGAGCAAACGCCAGCGACGGCTTCGACCACCCCGCGCTCTTCCTCCCCTGGCAGCTTGTGGAAGAGCGTGACATGGGCCGGGACGCGGTTGAGCGCTGGCGGAAAGTACGCATCGCGCTGGCGCTGGAAGAAGGCGGCGCTCGCTTCGTCGAGTTGCAGCGTGAGGATGATCGGATCGGCCGGCATGCCCCAGACCTAGCGCACGCCGCTTAGGCGTCGAGGTGCGGACGCCCCCCGTTCAGCCCCGGCAGCATCGCCGCGGTCGCCCCGTCCTCGTCGGTATCAAGCTCCACGATCTTTGAACCGCGCTTCTCGATCTTGTCGGCCGAGATCACGATCTGGTCGATATCCCGCCGCGTCTGGTCGAAATGGGTGGAGAGCTTGTCGACCCTGTCCTTCAGACGGCTCGTATCGAGAATGAGCGTGCCCACCTCGCGCTGGATGAGATGAGCCTGCTCTCGCATCCGCACGTCCCGCATCGTCGCCTGCATAACGTGGATCGACAGCATGAGAAGAGTCGGGCTGACAATGACCACCCGGGCCTTGTAGGCGCGCTGGATCAGGTCCTCGAAGCGGTCGTGCAGCTCGGCGTAGAGGGCCTCGGACGGCACGAAGAGAAGCGCCGTCTCCTGCGTTTCGCCGGGAATGAAGTAGCGGTCCGCGATGTCGGTGATGTGCTTCGTGACGTCCTGCCGCACCCGGGCATGGGCGGTCTTCAGCGCTTCGGGCCCATCTGCGTCGCGCAGCGCGTTGAAGGCTTCCAAGGGGAACTTCGCGTCGATGATCATCATCCCGGCCTGGTTCGGCAGACGCACGGCGCAGTCCGGCCGGCGCCCGTTGGATAGCGTGTGCTGGAACGTGTAGACGCCCTTGGGCAATCCATCCGCGATGATCTGCTCCATCCGTCCCTGCCCGAAGGCGCCGCGCGCCTGCTTGTTGGCGAGGATGTCCTGCAGCCCCACGACCTGGCTCGACAGCTCGGTAATGTTGGCCTGGGCGCGGTCGATGACGGCCAGCCGCTCCGACAACTTGGCGAGCGTGTCGGTCTGCGACTTGGTCTGCGCCTCCAGCCCCTGCCCGACGCGCTGGGTCATGCCGTCGAGACGTTCGTTGAGCATCCGCGTCAACTCGTCCTGCCGGCCGGCGAACACTTCGGTGACGGTCTGCACCCTCGAAGTCAATTCGGACTGCGCGCGCATTACCTCGGTCTGCGCGCGGGCCATGCCGTCGATATGCCCCTGGAGGGCATGATGGCCCGCCTGCGCTGCGTGGGCACTCTGCGCGACGGATTGAAGCGCCGAGCCTTGACGCAACATCAGGACGACGAGCACCACCAGCCCCAGCGCGATCGCGCCCGTGAGAAGAAGGATGGGGTCGGTCATGGTCTGGCTCCGGTCGGGCGGTCTTCGGCCCCGATAGGCCTAGGGTCGCACGTGGAATGAAGAGTGAACAGAGTTAAGATATCCACAGCTCGTTCGACCGCTTTCTCAGGAACCACACACAGGCGATCGCGCCGTCGCGATTTGACCCTCTCGGCAGCCTCGCCTATCTCGCCACTCGACGCTCGCGATCTGACGGACGACCAGAAAGACCATGGCCCTCTTGCCCATCCTTACGATCCCGGACCCCATCCTGAAGCGCGAAGCCGATCCTGTCGCCACGGTGGACGATGCCGTCCGCGCACTCCTCGATGACATGCTGGCCACGATGTACGATGCACCCGGCATCGGGCTCGCCGCGCCGCAGATCGGCGTGTCGCAACGCCTCGTCGTTCTCGACGTCGCCGAGCGCAGCGCGTCGGAGGATGGCGAGGAGATGCCGGCCGAGCCGAGCCCGTTGAAGCTCGTGAACCCCGAGATCGTATGGGCTTCAGACGATACGTCGCTCTACGAGGAAGGCTGCCTCTCGATCCCGGACTACTACGAAGAGGTCGAACGCCCGGCTGCGGTGCGCGTGCGCTATCTCGACGAGATGGGCGCCGAGCGCGAGATCGAGGCCAACGGCCTCCTCGCCACATGCCTGCAGCACGAGATCGACCATCTCGACGGCATCCTCTTCATCGACCACATCTCGCGCCTCAAGCGAGAACGGGTGACGAAGAAGTTCGCCAAGGCAAAGCGGGCGGCTTGAGAGCGACTTGACCCTTCGTCTCGCGTTCATGGCAACGCCCGCCTTCTCCGTCCCCGTCCTCGATGCCCTCGTGAAGGCCGGGCACGAGGTGGCGGCCGTCTATACGCAGCCGCCGCGAAAGGCGGGGCGCGGCATGGCGCTGACGCCCTCGCCGGTACAGGCGCGCGCGGAGGCGCTGGGACTTCAGGTCCGCCACCCCGCCTCGTTGAAAGGGCAGGACAAGAAGGATGCGTTCGCGGCGCTCGCGCTCGATGTCGCGGTCGTCGTCGCCTATGGGCTGATCCTGCCGAAGGCCATCCTGAAGGCGCCCACTCAAGGCTGCCTTAACCTCCACGCTTCCCTTCTTCCCCGCTGGCGCGGCGCGGCGCCGATACAGCGCGCGATCATGGCCGGCGACGATGAGACGGGGGTCTGCGTAATGCGGATGGAAGCCGGACTCGACACGGGCCCCGTCTGCCTGCGCGAGGCCATTTCCATCGGCGCGGAGGAAACGGCGGCCACGCTGCACGATCGACTCTCGGCGCTTTCGGCCAAGCTCATCATCCCCGCGCTCGACTCCCTGGAAGCCGGTGACCTCGCCTGCGAGACGCAACCTGACGAGGGCGTCGTCTACGCCGAGAAGATCGACAAGGCCGAGGCTTGGATCGACTGGACCCGTCCGGCAGATGAGATAGATCGCACCATTCGCGGCCTCTCGCCCTTTCCGGGTGCATGGACCGAGATCGATGGCGCGCGGATCAAGCTCCTCGGCTCGCGGATCGCTGATGGCTCGGGCCCGGCGGGTGAAGCGCTCGACGGTGATCTGCGCATTGCCTGCGGAGAGGGCGCGCTGCGCCTCACCCGCGTTCAGCCTGCGGGCCGTGGGCCCATGGCGGCAGGCGAGTATCTGCGCGGGCGGACCGTTCCGACCGGCACGCGGCTCGGATAGCGACTTCCCTCTTCAAATACCCGGCGATATCGCCTATGTTGGTCTTGCCGGGAGATATCCTGGCTATGGCGATAAACGAGCGTTGTAATAAGCCTATCGGACCCGGGGGCGGTACCCGGCGCCTCCACCCGGCCTCACCCAGGATAGCCATCCCGGTGTGGCCCGGCGGGGGCGAAATAGGATCGACGAGGGTGTAAAGAGCGTTTCTTTGCTCGGCATGGTACCACCGACATCGGGCCAAACTTGTAGTTGCGAATGACAACTATGCTGAGGGTTATGCCGTCGCTGCGTAAGCGGTGCGGTTAATCCACACTTAAGTCCTGGGGGGTCAGACCTCTGGGCGGGGTTCGGAGGCACCTGGCAACAGAAGCCTCCACTTCCTTTTTCGAGTCTCGGCTCTTTATCGCCTGCCGGTCGGTAGACCGCGTTGTCGGGCTGGTACCGACATGTTTCGTCCATGCCCACGCACCCATCCCCCTTGGGATCGGGCGCGCGACGTTCTATGTTGGTGGAAAGGCCGCTTCCTCGCGGCCCGCCCCTATCTGGTACTGGCGACGCGCATGGCCGAAGATCTGATCCGCTACGACGTTCTGGCGCAGGAGGCTCTGCGCGGCGTGGTGCGCCGGATTCTCATTGACGCTGGCAAGGACGGCCTACCCGGAGAGCATCATTTTTTCATCGCCTTCGACACGCGCCACCCGGGCGTCCGCATCTCCGACCGGCTGCGCGAGAAGCACCCCGAGGAGATGACGATCGTACTCCAGCATCAGTTCTGGGACCTCAACGTGACCGAGACGACCTTCGAGGTCGGTCTCTCGTTCGGCAACGTGCCGGAGCGCCTGCTCGTCCCGTTCGAGGCGCTCAAGGGCTTCTTCGATCCGAGCGTGCAGTTCGGACTGCAATTCGAGGTCCAGGGCGCGGAGAAGGTCGAGTTGAAGGCCGTCGAAACCGATGCCGAAGGCGGCGAAACCGCCAACGTATCGGCCTTGCCGGCACTGTCGCAGCCCCGCGCTCTGACGTCCACCCAGGTGCCGGAAGACGCGGCGACCGGCGGGGAGGAGGCGAGCGAAGAGGACGACGCCGGCTCCGCCGAGGTCGTATCCCTCGACGCGTTCCGCAAGAAGAACTAGCTCTGCGGGGCGACGGAGCCCCGCTGATCAGGCTTTCGCCGACGTGCCGGCCGCAGCGTCATCGGCATCGTCCTCCGGTACATATCGCCCGCTGAGGAATTCGGCGAGACCGCCCAGGCCCGGGATATTGTCCGCCAGGATCTTGAGCGCGACCATCATCGGAACCGCGATCAGCATGCCGACTATGCCCCACATCCAGCCCCAGAACGCAACGCCGACGAATATGGCGACGGCATTCATCCGCAACCGCTGGCCGACGACGGCCGGCGTGATGAACTGTCCCTCTATCGTCGTGCAGGCGAGATAGGCGAGCGGGATGAGGATGGCGTAGGACACGTCGTCGAACGTCACGAGGGCGACGAGGCCCGCGAAAGCGACGCCGACGATCGCGCCGACATAAGGAATGAAGTTCATCGCGAACGCGAGCAGGCCCCAGACGAGCGGGTTCGTCATCCCCATCGCCCACATGACGACGCCCACGACCACGCCCAGCGCCGCATTGATGACCGTGATCGTGAGGAGATAGCGCGACAGCGTTCGTTCGACCGTGTAGGCGATCTTGATCGCACGCTTCTTGTCCCGGAATTTCGGGATCACTCGAACCAGTTTCTCATAGAAGAGATCGCCCGACGCCAGCAGGAAGAACAGCAGGGCGAGGCTGAGGACTACCTTGGCCAGCACCTCCGGGGCGCCGTAGGCGGCGTTCGTCAGAAGGCCGGGTTCCTTGACGACGACTTCCTGGACTTGCGGCGTACCACCAGGCGCCACGTCCTCGACGGCCCCGCTCGCCTCGGCAACCTCTTCGGTTGCGGCTATGGCCTCCTCGACCGGCTCACGGAAGGCGGCAAACTTCTCCTCCACATCCGCGACGATGCGCGGACCGGACTTGATGAGGTCGGTAACCGGCCCGCTTATCAGGAAGGCCGCGCCCGCGATCATAGCCGCGGCGGCGACTACGAGGATACCGGCCGTCGCGCCCGCGGGAATGCCGTTGCGCGAAGCGAAACGCAGGACAGGACTGAGAACGAGCGCGAGAAAGAACGCGAGAATGCAGGGGACGATCACGTCCTGCGCAAAGTAGACCGCCCCCATCAGCAGAATGAGGAACGTCCCGATCGTCGCCCAGTTTGGCTTGGTGGCGAGCTTGCCCTGTGAATCCTCGTCGGCCTCGGAACGAAGGGCGGAGACGCCTGTCTCGCTACCGGCTGCCTCTCGAAGAGGCATTGGCGCTACGGACATGGGCGAAGACCTTATGAGAGGGACAAGAGAGAACGCCGCAGGAAGCCCAACCGTTCCACCGCCCCCAACGTTGACAGGTCGGTCGCATAGGCTAGAGCGTCGTCTCCCAGCCGATCCTACCCCGCACGAGAGTTTCCATGCCGCAAGACGCCGCCCGCCTCGACACCCTTCGTGCCACGATCACCCAGGCCTTCGGGAATCGCGACACCATCTCCGGCGCGACGCAGGGAACCGTTCGGGACGCCGTGGACGAGACGCTCGACCTTCTCGATTCCGGAACGCTCCGCGTGGCGGAGCCCGGCGCGGACGGCTGGACGGTGAACGAGTGGGCCAAGCAGGCCGTCCTCCTTTCCTTCCGCCTCAACGACATGACCACGATCGAGGGCGGCCCTGGCGGCGCGACGTGGTGGGACAAGGTGCCTTCCAAGTTCGAGGGATGGGGCGACAACCGGTTTCGCGATGCCGGGTTCAGGGCCGTGCCGGGTGCCATCGTGCGCCGCTCGGCTCATATCGCCAAGGGCGTCGTGCTGATGCCGTCTTTCGTCAATCTTGGCGCCTATGTCGGCGAGAACAGCATGATCGACACGTGGGCGACGGTCGGTTCCTGTGCGCAGATCGGCCGAAACGTCCACATCTCGGGCGGTGCCGGCATTGGCGGCGTGCTGGAGCCATTGCAGGCCGCGCCGGTCGTCATCGAGGACGATTGCTTCATCGGCGCGCGGTCGGAGGTGGCCGAGGGCGTGGTCGTGGGGACCGGCGCCGTCCTCTCCATGGGGGTCTTCCTTGGTGCCTCGACGAAGATCGTGGATCGCCAGACGGGAGAGGTCCATGTGGGCCGCGTGCCGCCCTATTCGGTCGTCGTGCCCGGCGCCCTCCCCGGCAAGGCACTGCCCGACGGCACGCCGGGCCCCAGCCTTGCCTGCGCCGTCATCGTCAAGACCGTGGACGCCCGCACACGCTCCAAGACGTCGATCAACGAGCTCCTGCGCGATTAGATCGGGCCGGGAGACTGGCGGAAACCGTCCTTCGTCCCCATCATTAAGTCCTCAGCAGCGAGGACGGCACCGATGAATATCGACTGGAACTACCTCTTCACGAGCACCGAGGGTCGCATCGGGCGGCGGCTTTACTGGATCGGCATCGGGGTTCTCCTCGTACTTCACCTCCTGTCCTATGTCCTCTTCGGCGGCGGCCTTGTCGGCATCATCGCGCGTTTCGTCATCACGCTTGTCGGCCTCGCGGTCATGATCAAGCGGTGCCATGACTTCGGAAAGACCGGGTGGCTCGCGCTTATCGCCTTCATCCCCGTAATCGGCACGCTCTGGATCATCGCGCTCGGCTTCATTCCGGGCGAGAGCCGCGCGAACAGCTATGGGCTGGCCGCCATGGGTGATGCCGTGGGCGACGGTCCGAGCCGGATGACCGGCGCCAACGAGGTCCGTACCGATCCGCTCGCCGTCGACCCGGCTCGGCGCGACGAAACACGGGACCATTAGGGCATCAACCTTGAGTTCGTCCGGCGATCCGCTCTAGACCGGGGTCATGGACCCGACAGACCCCGTCGCGCATCTTCAGGCGCTCATACGCTGCCCTTCTGTCACACCGCGCGAGGGCGGCGCTCTCGACTATCTGGAGCGTGAACTGACGGCGCTCGGCTTCACGGTAGAGCGGCCGACGTTCAGCGACGACGGCACGCCCGATGTCGAAAACCTCTTCGCGCGCCTCGGCGACGGCACACCCTGTCTTCTCTTCGCCGGCCACACGGACGTCGTTCCTACCGGCGACGAGGCCGACTGGACACATCCCCCCTTCTCGGGCGCTATCGACGATGGCCAGATCTGGGGGCGCGGCGCGGTCGATATGAAGGGCGGCGTCGCCGCCTTCCTCGCCGCTTGTGCGGACGTCATCGGCGAGGGTGAGCTGCATGGCTCCATCGCCTTCGCCATCACCGGCGACGAAGAAGGCCCGGCCATCAACGGCACCGCCAAGCTGATGGCCTGGGCCGATGAGCGTGGGCATCGGTTCGACGCCTGCATCCTCGGCGAGCCGACGAACGCATCGGAGATGGGCGAGGCCATCAAGGTCGGCCGGCGTGGGTCGTCGTCGGGCACGGTCACGGTCCGAGGCACGCAAGGCCACGTCGCCTACCCGCATCTGGCCGACAATCCCGTACCGCGCCTGATACGCCTTCTCGCCGCCCTAGACGCCGTGGCGCTGGACGACGGTACCGAGCGCTTCCAACCCTCGAACCTCGAGATCGTGAGCGTCGATGTCGGCAATCAGGCCGACAACGTGATCCCGGCCGTGGCCTCCGCGCGCTTCAACGTTCGCTTTAACGACGCGCATACGCTCTGCACCCTCGAGGCCCGCATTCGGACCGTTCTGGACGCGGTAGGCGAGCCCTATGCGCTCGCGATGAAGCCGGGGGGGAGCGAGTCGTTCCTGGCCGACGCGCCCGAGTTCGTCGCGACCGTCGCGGAGGAGGTCGAGCGCGTCACTGGACGCAGGCCGGAGCTCTCGACGGCCGGCGGTACCTCCGATGCACGGTTTATCAAGGACTATTGCCCAGTCTTGGAGTTCGGCGGCGTCGGTCAGACCATGCATCAGATCGACGAGCGGGCCCGGCTGGACGACGTGGTGATGCTGCGAGACGTCTATTCCGGCATTCTGCGCCGCGTATTGCGCGGCTAGCGCGTTATAGGGACATGAGGGGGAGGAAAGGCATCCGATGAGCCGTCCGGCACCACCCCGTCCCGCCAGCGACTTCCTGACCGAAGCCATGGAGAGCCTGCGCGGCGCGGGCGCCCTTCTCGTCGGCCGCGCCGAGGGGATGCGTCGGTTCGACCTGACGATTACCGGGTTCTGGCATTCCTTCGGGGCGATTCTCGCGATCCTGCCCGTCTTCCTCGCCTATCTCGCAGCCGAGCATGCCGTTTCGGATGCGGCCGGGAACCCCGACGTCGTGCCCGGCGCGTTGCGATGGCTCGGCCTCGCCATAGACTGGGTCGACATGCCGCTCGCCATGCTCGGATTGGCCGTGCTGCTGGGCCTCGGGCGGACCTATGTCCCCTTCATCGTCGCCTATAACTGGGGCAGCGTCATCGCCTACGCGCTTCTCTGCGCACCGATGCTGCTTCTCGGCCTCGGGTTGATATCGGCCGATCTCGCGGCCTTCGCGACGCTCGTCCTTCTCGGCATCGTGATGCGCTATCGCTGGTTCATCGCGCGGGTCGCGCTCGAAGTAGGCCGGCTGACCGCCTTCGGCATCGCGCTTTTCGATCTGGTCCTGAGCCTCGTTCTCATCGGAATGATCGAACGGCTTATCCTCTAGCGTCTTCGTAGCGGACCTGCGTGAGGTAGAGGCCAGCGGGAGGTGCGAGCGCGCCGCAACGCGCCCGGTCCCGCGCTTCCAGGGCGCTCGAAACGTCGTCCGGCGTCCAGCGCCCCTCCCCGACCAGCTTGAGCGTTCCAGCGATGGAGCGGATCTGGTTGTGAAGGAAGGAGCGCGCCCGCGCTTCGATAAGAACGTGCTCCCCATCGCGTCGGACGGCCAGCGTATCCAGCGTCTTGATGGGCGACTTGGCCTGGCAGGCCACCGCGCGAAAGGTCGTGAAATCATGCCGGCCCAGCAGACCACGAGCCCCTTGGTGCATGGCATCGGCATCGAGGCTGCGGGCGACCCACCAGACGCGATCGCGGTCCAGCGCCGGCCCGGCGCGGCGGTTGAGGATGCGGTAGAGATAGGTCCGGTGCGTTGCATCGAAGCGGGCGTGGAAGTCGTCCGCCACGGTCTCGACCCGCAGCACGGAGATCGGGTGCGGCCTCAGGTGCGCGTTGAGCGCCCCCGCCAGCCGGTCCGGCGCCCAGCCGGCGTCCATGTCGCAATGCGCGACCTGCCCCGTCGCGTGAACGCCCGCGTCCGTCCGCCCCGCGCCCTGCACCCGTGTCGGACCATTGCCGCAGGCCTTCGCCGCCGCTTCCAAGGCGCCTTGCACGGACACGCCCTCGCGCTGGCGCTGCCAGCCGACGAAGGGCGTACCGTCGTACTCGATGGTCAGCTTGTAGCGGGGCATTCGCGGCTCCGGGATCGCTCTCGCTGTGGACGGTGTCGGGCGTGGGTCGACTTCAAGCGTGGGAGCGCCTTATCTGCCCCCACCGCCCCCGGGCGCAACCATTCGATGTCTCGACCCGCCGGATTGTCGCATGCGTCAGTACCACGAACTTCTTGAGCGCATATTGGACGAGGGCGTCCGCCAAGACGACCGGACGGGGGTGGGCACGCTTTCCGTCTTCGGCCATCAGTCGCGCTATCGGCTTGAGGACGGGTTTCCGCTCGTCACCACGAAGAAGGTCTTCACGCGTGGCATCATCGAGGAACTGCTGTGGTTCCTGCGCGGCTCGACGGACGCGCGCGAGCTGCAGGCGAAGAAGGTGCGCATCTGGGACGAATGGGCCGGCGAGGATGGCGATCTCGGCCCCATCTACGGCAAGCAGTGGCGCGGCTGGGGGGCGGCCGATGGTAGCGCGATCGACCAGATCGCCTGGGTTCGCGACGAGATCCGCCGCAACCCGTCATCGCGCCGTCTCATTGTCAACGCCTGGAATGTTGGTGAACTCGGCCGCATGGCGCTGCCGCCCTGTCATCTTCTCTTCCAGTTCTCGGTCGCCCCGGGGCGTGACGGTGGGCGTGGCCGATTGTCGTGCCAACTCTACCAGCGCTCCGGCGACGCCTTCCTGGGCGTGCCCTTCAACATCGCCTCCTATGCGCTCTTGACGCACATGATGGCGCAGGTCTGCGATCTCGACGTCGGCGACTTTGTCCATACTCTCGGCGACGCCCACCTCTACACGAACCATCTCGACCAGGCTCGCCTGCAGCTGACACGCGAACCGCGCGCCCTCCCCCGCCTGGTCCTTGACCCCGAGGTCCGCGATATCGACGCATTCACGATCGAGGATATCGCGGTCGAAGGATACGATCCCCATCCGGCGATCAAGGGCGAGGTGGCGGTATGACCGAACTCGCCATCGTCGTCGCGGCGGCCGAGAACGGGGTTATCGGCGCGGACAACGCGATGCCCTGGCGTCAGCCGACGGACATGGCCCGCTTCCGGCACCTGACGATGGGCAAACCGATCGTGATGGGTCGCCGCACGTTCGCCTCGATCGGGAAGCCGCTTCCCGGTCGCACGTCGATCGTCGTCTCGCGCGGCGGATGGACGCCGCCGAACGGTATCTATCTAACTCGCACGCTCGACGCCGCCCTCCATCTCGCGCGATCGATCGCGCGGCGGGACGGGCAGAACGAAGGCTGCGTGATCGGCGGAGCACAGATCTATGCGCAGGCTCTGGCACACGCCGACACCGTCCATCTCACGCGCATCCATGCCGAGATCGAGGGCGATGCGACCTTTCCCGAACTCGGGGACGACTGGTCCGAGACCGAGCGGACGCCCGTCGATCCCGGCGACCGGGATGACCATCCGATGACCTTTCTTACCTACCGCCGTTCCAGCAGCAGCGCTTGATCGACACCGCGCGCGCTTAACCGAGGACGCGACCAATCGGCGCCCGCGCGTTGAAAGCGCGCCCGCCGGTTCTTATAAACACTTGCAATAGGCGGCCTCGCGTCGGAAGGGTCACCTACAAGATCACGTGACCGTCACGGACGCAGTGCCGTCGGCGGACCTCAAGCGACAAGGATGTGCGAATGCCCTGGAACGACCAGAGCGGTGGCGGCTGGAAGGGCGGCGGAAACGGCAGTGGCGGCGGGGGCCCCTGGGGCCAGCCGCCCCAGCCTCCGCGTGGCGGAGGGGGCGGCGGCTTCGGCGGTGGTCAGCAGCCGCCAAATCTCGAAGACCTGCTTCGTCGGAGCCAGGATCGCCTGCGCACCTCCATTCCTGGCGGATCGCTCGGGCCGAAGGGTATCGCGCTCGGTCTCGTCGCTCTGCTTCTTCTCTGGCTCGCCACGGGCATCTACCGCGTTCAGGAAGGTTTCCAGGGCGTCGAGCTGACCTTTGGCGACTATACGTCCGCGACCGGCGCGGGTCTGGCCTATCACTGGCCCGCCCCTATCGGTGAGGTCGAGACGGTGAACGTCGAGGGCATTCGCCGCATCGATGTCGGTCTGCGCGAAGGCGCCGGCCGCAATGGCGAGCGGGACGTTCCCGAAGAGAGCCTGATGCTGACGGGCGACGAGAATATCGTCGACATCGAGTTCACCGTGCTTTGGAAGATCCAACGCGACGGCGATGGTGCGTCCAAATATCTCTTCAACATCGCCGAGCCCGACTCGACCGTCCGTGCCGTGGCCGAGAGCGCCATGCGCGAGGTGATCGGCGAGTCGACCCTCCAGCCGATCCTGACCGAGAATCGCGGGCCGATCGAGGAATCGGTCCAGGCGCTTATCCAGGAGACGCTCAACTCCTACAATGCCGGCATCGAGATTACGCAGGTCCAGTTGCAGGACGTCGGCCCGCCGCAGGAGGTCGTCGATGCCTTCCGCGACGTGCAGGCCGCCGTGCAGGACCAGGAGCGTGTGCAGGACGAGGCGCGCGCCATAGCCAACCGGATCGTTCCCGAGGCGCGAGGCGAGGCCGCCCGCCTTCTTCAGGCCGCAGAGGCCTATCGCGAGCAGACAGTGGCGGAAGCCTCAGGTCAGGCCGACCGTTTCCTCTCGATCTACGAGGAATACCGGCTCGCACCGCAGGTGACTCGTCAGCGTCTCTTCCTCGAGACAATGGAGCGTGTCTTCGCCGACATGGACAAGACGATCATCGACAATGACATCGGGGGTACGGGCGTCGTCCCCTATCTCCCGCTCGATCAGGTGCAGCGCAATCGCGCCGACACCCAATAAGGACGCCATATAATGGGCAATCTCGGAACTCGCGCCATCGCGGCGATCATCGCCGTCATCGTGCTGCTCGTCGTCCTCGTGTCGAGCCTCTTCACCGTCTCGGAGACCGATCAGGCGCTCGTGCTTCGTTTCGGCCAGATCCAGGGCGATGCGCGCGTCGAGGAAGGGCTGCACTTCAAGGTGCCCTTCATCGACAACGTGGTCTATCTCGAGAAGCGTATCTTGCCGCTCGATCTGCCGCCTCAGGAGGTCATCGCGGCCGGCCAGGAACGGCTCGTCGTCGACGCTTTCGCGCGCTATCGCATCGTCGATCCCATCCAGTTCTATCAGGCGGTCGGGACAGAAGAGGTCGCGGCCTCGCGCCTTGGCACGATCCTGAACTCGGCCGTGCGCCGTGTCGTCGGCGGCTCGTCGTTTGAGGACATCGTGCGTGATGACCGCGATACCCTGATGACGCAGATCGAGCAGCAGGTGACACCGGAAGCAAGCGCTCGCTTCGGTCTCGAAGTCATCGACGTGCGCCTGCGCCGCGCCGACTTGCCGCAGCAAAACTCGCAGCGGGTCTTCGACCGCATGCGCGCCCAGCGCGATCAGGAGGCCACGCAGATCCGCGCTCAAGGCGATGAGGCGGCCCGACGGATCCGCGCCAACTCAGAGCGTGAGGCGACCGTCATCGTCGCCGACGCCGAGCGCGATTCGCAGCGCATTCGCGGTGAAGGTGATGCCACGCGAAACGCCATCTTCGCGCAGGCCTTCAGCCAGGACCCGGATTTCTTCGCCTTCTACCGCTCGATGCAGGCCTACGAGAACGCCCTAGGCGGCCAGGGCACACGCATGGTCCTCTCGCCTGACAGCGACTTCTTCCGCTACTTCAATGATTTGAGCGGTGGCACGCTGGTCAGCAATCAGGGGCTTCAGCCGACGGCCGTAACGGTTCCCGACCCGACGACGGGTACGAACCCCGCTACCGCGCCGTCCGACGAGAATGCTGCGGATGAGTCCGCCGCCCCGGCCGTCG
Organism: uncultured Alphaproteobacteria bacterium; assembly: GCA_963799285.1. Taxonomy (GTDB): domain Bacteria; phylum Pseudomonadota; class Alphaproteobacteria; order Rhizobiales; family CAWCWK01; genus CAWCWK01. Next base: position 846,806 of record CAWCWK010000004.1, on the reverse strand, counting down.
AGCCTACCGAAGACTCTGGCACGACGGTCGAGACGGTCTCGGAGTCTGTCGACGGGCCGGTCGTCGACGAGGGTCCGCGAGAACTAGGTGTCACCGAGACGATCGAAATCCCTGTCGCGCCTGTCGAGACGGACGCGCCGGCCGTTCAGTAGCGACGCCGCGTCCCGCATAGAGGTCAGTCCGTGGCCGATTTTCTCGCTGCGCTGGGACTGGCGCTCGTTCTCGAGGGCATCGCCTACGCGCTCTTTCCCGCCCAAATGCGCGCTCTCATGGAGCGTGCCTTTGCGGCTGGAGAGGCTATGATGCGCCAGAGTGGGCTGGCGCTTGCGGTCATCGGCCTCGTCATCGTCTGGCTGGCGCGGGGGTAGTGGGATGTCCCCGCGTTACGGGATAGTCACTGGCACGCCGCCGTATGGTCGTGCAACAGTCCGACCCTGATTTGCCGAAGGGCCTCGCCGCCTTTCGAGAGACCGATGCACGGAGCCCATGAATGACGCGAGCCCGACACCCCGCAGCCATAGCGACCCGTGACGCACCGTCCACGTTCAGGCGGAGCGCCTTAGGCCTGTTCGGCGCCGTTCTCCTCGCGGCAGCCGGATGGGTGGCGTCGGCCGACGCGGCATCGCGCGGGCCGGAGGCCGTGACCGATATCGCCGAGCAGTCGCTCGACGCGGTCGTCAACATCTCCACCACGCAGGCCGTCGCTCGCCGCGGGCGCGAGCGGCCGCGCGTCCAGGTTCCCGAAGGCTCTCCCTTCGAGGATCTCTTCGAGGACTTCTTCGACGGAGAAGAGGACGCGCCGCAGAGCCGAAACGTCAATTCGCTCGGCTCGGGCTTCGTCATCGATCCGACCGGCATCGTGATCACCAACAACCACGTGATCGCCGAAGCCGATACAATCATCGTCAATTTCACCGACGGTTCCGAACTCGAGGCGACCGTGCTCGGCGTCGATGCGAAGACCGACCTCGCCGTCCTCAAGGTCGAGCCGGACGAGCCCCTTCCCCATGTCGCTTTCGGAGATTCGGACAATTTGCGGATCGGCGAATGGGTACTGGCGATCGGCAATCCGTTTGGACTGGGGGGCACGGTTACCGCCGGCATCATCTCCGCCACGAACCGCGATATCAATGCAGGCCCCTATGACGATTTCATCCAGACCGATGCGTCCATCAACCGAGGCAATTCGGGCGGTCCGCTCTTCGATATGGACGGCCGGGTGATCGGCATCAACACGGCCATCATTTCGCCCTTCGGCGGCTCGGTCGGCATCGGCTTCGCCGTACCGGCAGCGGTCGCCGTGCCGATCATCGCGCAGTTGCGCGAGTTCGGCGAAACGCGGCGCGGCTGGCTGGGCGTCCGCATCCAGTCGGTCTCTGACGAGATAGCCGAATCGCTCGGCATGGAGAGGGCGATGGGCGCTCTCATCGCAGGCGTGACGCCGGACGGCCCAGCCGAAGCGGCCGGCCTGCAGCCGGGCGACGTGGTGCTGGAATTCGACGGCAAGCGCGTCAATGAGATGCGTGAGTTGCCCCGCATCGTCGCCGACACGCCGGCCGAAGCCACCGTCGACGTTCTCGTGCTGCGCGACGGCAAGGAGATCACGCTCGCGGTCGCCGTCGGCCTTCTCGAAGAGGACAATGGCCGAACCGGCGATGCCGACGACGCTCCGGCAGCAGAGGGCAGCGTCGTTCTCGGGCTGACGCTTGCGAACCTCGATGACGATACCCGCGAAGAGTACGGCCTCGACGACGATGTGTTGGGCGTCGTCATCACCGCCGTCGACCCCGACAGCAATGGAGCCGAGAAGGGCCTCGTCGCGGGCGATGTCGTGACCGAGGTCAGTCAAGAGCCGGTCGGCTCGCCTCAGGAATTCGCCGACCGTATCGAGTCGCTGCGCGCCGAGGACCGCCGCAGTGCGCTTCTGCTGGTCTCCGGCAATGGTGGCGACATGCGGTTCGTGGCGCTTCGCCTGGACTAGTCCGCGTCTGGCGCCGCGCCTTCCCGCAGGGCGGTCCGCATGGGCGAGGCAGGGTAGACACCGAGAATGTTGAGTTCGGCGGAGAAGAAGCCGAGCTCCTCGAGCGCCCGGGCGAGCGGCTCATCGTCCGGGTGACCGTCGACCTCTGCATAGAACTGCGACGCGAAGAAGCGTCCGCCGGTCTGATAGCTCTCTAGCTTCGTCATGTTGACGCCATTCGTCGCGAAGCCGCCCAGCCCCTTGTAGAGGGCGGCCGGAATGTTGCGTACACGGAAGAGGAAGCTGGTCACGACGTCGCCGCCCGCCGACGGTCGGCCCGCGTCCATGGAAAGTACGATGAAGCGTGTCGCATTGTGCGACTCGTCCTCAAGATTCTCCGCCAGAACATCGAGCTTGTAGATGTCTGCCGCCAGGGGCGGCGCGATGGCGGCCGCGCTCCGCTCCCCGCGTTCGGCCACTTGCCGCGCCGAACCGGCCGTATCGGCGCCCACGATGCGGGCGAGCCCGAGCTTGCGGATCGAGCCTCGGCACTGGTCCAGCGCCTGTACGTGGCTCTGAACGGTGCGCAACTCCTCGATCGCGACGCCGGGCAGAGCCATCAGCGTGTGCCTGATGCGCAGAAAGTGCTCAGCGACGATGTGAAGTCCGGATGAGGGCAGAAGCTGATGAATGTCCGCAACCCGGCCCGCGAGCGAGTTCTCGATCGGGATCATCGCCAGATCCGCCTCCCCATCCACGACGGCGGCGAAAGCGTCCTCGAAGGTCGGGCACGGGAGCGGCGTCATGTCGGGGTAGGCCTCGAGGCAGGCCGTATGGGAGTTCGCGCCGAGCTCTCCCTGAAAGGAAATGGCGTTCGTGGTCATGCTGACTCCAGAATGGCGCGGGCCTTGGCGAGATCCTGCGGTGTATCGACGCCGAGGGGCGAAGCCGAAACGATGGTCGCGTCGATCCTCAAGCCCGCTTCAAGGGCGCGCAATTGCTCCAGACGTTCGCGCTTTTCCAGCGTAGAGGGCGGGAGACCGATGAAACGCTGCAGCGCAGCCCGTCGATAGGCGTAGATGCCGACATGGTGGTAGAGCGGCCCGTCGCCATACGGCGCCGTCGCCCGCGTAAAATAGAGGGCGCGAAGGCGGTCCCGGTCGTTCTCGACCGGCGTTCCGACGATCTTCACGACGTTGGGGTTCGTCGCCTCGCTCGCGTCCGCGATTTCGACGCCGAGCGTGGCGATGTCGACCGCCGGGTCCGTGAGCGGGGCGAGGCAGGCGGCGGGAAGCTCGGGCTCCAGCGTTGGCAAATCCCCCTGTAGGTTGAGGATGGTGCCGAACCGGCCGTCCGGATCGAGCGCGCTCGCCGCCTCCCAGATCCGGTCGGACCCGCTCGGATGGTCGGCGCGCGTCATCACCGCTTCGGCGCCAGCCGCCTCGCAGGCGCGCAGGACGTGCGCGTCGTCGGTCGCGACGACGACCCGTCCGAGCCCCGCCTCGATGGCCCGCTCCCAGACATGGACGATCATCGGCCGCCCCGCGATCGGCGCCAACGGCTTGCCGGGCAGCCGGTTCGCCGCCATTCGAGCGGGAATGAGGGTGAGGACGTCCTTCATATCTGTCCTCGTCCTCGTCGCCTCAAAGGCCCTCGCGCGGAGGCCCGAATGGTGCCCATCACACCACCCTTCACCAACCCGGCGTCGGGGCGAGCGCGGGGGTCAAGGTCGCCTGCGACCTTCGACACGTGCGATAGAGATGCGCAAAACGCTCTATACGTGTTGCGTGACGTGCGGCAAGGGCAGTAGTGTCCGCGCCGACCGGAACCGTTCGTCGAGGTCGAGTCCCGAAGGGAGATTCGACCCGTCAGGCGTTTCGCGTTCATACGACAAGTGACGGACGATCGGGTACGGATTCCATGGACTCCTTTGAGTTTAACAAGGTTTTGGGGGCGCTTCTGGGCGCTTTGACACTGTTCGTAGGCGTCCTCGTCTTCTCCGACATTCTCTTTGAGGATCATCCGCCGGAGACGCCGGGCTTCATCGTTGAAGTGCCTGAGGAAGGCGTCGTCGAGGAAGCGGCGTTCGTCACACCGCTGCCGGTGCTGCTAGCCTCGGCCTCCGTCGCGGACGGCGAGAGCTTCGTGCGGGCCTGCGCGTCGTGCCACAACTTCGGCCAGGGCGAGCCAAACAAGGTCGGCCCGGCACTCTACGGTATCCATGAGCGGAACATCGCCGCGCTGCCCGATTTCGGATATTCGGACGCTCTTATGGCCAAAGCCGGCGAGCCCTGGAGCTTCGAGAACATGGACGGGTTCCTGCAGGATCCGCGCGGGTGGGCCCCCGGGACCACCATGGGATATGCCGGCATTCGCCGCGACACGGACCGCGCCAACGTTCTGGCCTATCTGAATTCCCTGTCCGCAACCCCCGAGACGCTGCCGACCGAGGAGGAGGCCGCCGTCATTCTTGCCGAAGCGCAGGCCGCCTTCGAAGCGGCGCAGTCGGGCGATGGCGTGCAGCTGGACGAGGCCGTCGAGACCGAAGCCGGCTTGGCCGACGATTCCGCTGGGGTGAAGATCGAGGGTGGTGCGGCGGAGACGCCTACGCCGGCCAGCGAGATTAACCCCGTCGTCACGGGCGAGGATATCGCCATCGAGGCGAACGAGGGCGTCCTGACTGGTGACGGTGCCGAGATCGCACCGGAAGCGCCCGTCATCGACAGTGCGTCGCAGGACGGGACCGCCGTCGACGTAGAGATCGACGAGACGGCGGACCCGGTCGCCGTGCCTTCCCAGGCGACGACGCCGGCCATCCCCAACGCGGCGCAGCCCGGCACGCTGGCCAATCCCGCCGACGCCGTGGAGCGCTCCGGCGCGGAGGGCTTCTCGCCCGCCGCAGCGCAGCCGGGCCCCTCGCCGGGCGTGGAGGTCGAAGACTTGAGCGGCGCTGTCGCGCCGGACGCTGGTGGACAGCCGGCTGTCGTTGAAGAGACGATCGAGGCCGTATCGGACAGCGAGGCGATAGCGCCTGCAGCGACACCGGCACCGGCAGCGAACGTGACGTTCGAGAGCGAAGCTCCCAACGTCACCGTCACGACGCAGGAGCCCAAGGTCATCATCGTCCCCGTCACGCCGACCGAATAGGGAGATCCGAGGCGGAGCCCTCGCCGCCGTGACGGGCAGGAGACCTTCGAGCGGCGTCCTGCCGCACGGGAGATGACCAAGGTTTCATTCTCCTGGGCCGTCCTGCCCTTTCCTCGGCGGCACAAATGCTCATAGTTATCGGCACGATAGTCCTGCCGCGTCCGGTTCGGTCGCTGCCGCAGGCTCTTGAGCGACGTTCCTAACTCAAGGATGTGCAATCGATGCCGCGTATGCCGATCCGCTTGACGACTTCCACCCTGGCTCTGCTGGGCGTGCTCGCGATGGCCGTCCCGGCCATCTCCGCTGAGGATTGGCAACACGCGACGGCCCTGACCGGCGAGCCGAAATACCCCGCCGACTTTCCCCATTTCGACTATGTGAATCCCGATGCGCCAAAGGGCGGAGAGGCTCGCCTTTCGTCTACCGGCACCTTCGACAACCTCAATTTCGTCCCCCGTCGCGGCGATCTGGCCGACGGGCTTGGCCTCATCTACGACACGCTGATGACCTCCTCGCTCGACGAGGTCTCGATCTCGGCGGAGTATGGCCTGATCGCGGAAGCCGTCCGCTTTCCGGACGATTTCTCTTCTGTGACCTACCGACTGCGCGAGGGGGCCCGCTGGCACGACGGCGAGCCGATCACGCCGGAGGATGTCGTCTGGTCGTTCGAGATGCTCACCGAGCATAACCCGGGTCAGGCCTTCTACTATCGGCATGTCGAGACGGCTGAAGTTTCGGGTCCCAATGAGGTGACCTTCACCTTCGACGAAGCCGGCAATCGCGAACTGCCCAAGATCGTCGGCCAGCTGATCGTGTTGCCCAAGCATTACTGGACGGCGGAAGGACGCGACGTCACCGCCTCGACGCTCGACGCACCGTTGGGGTCGGGCGCCTATCGCGTCGCGCGCGTCGTCCCAGGCCGCACGATCGTTTACGAACGCGTCGAGGACTACTGGGCGGCGGACCTGCCGGTGAATGTCGGGTCCAACAATTTCGACACCATCCGCTACGAGTATTTCCGCGACGCGGACGTGGCCCGCGAAGCCTTCAAGGCCGATGCCTACGACTGGTATGACGAGCTGTCGGCCAATCGCTGGGCGACCCAGTGGGACATTCCGCAGATCGACAAGGGCCTCATCAAGAAATTCGAGTTCGAGGATGTCGGCTCGGGCCGGATGCAGGGCTACGTCTTCAACCTTCGCAACCCGAAGTTTCAGGACCCGCGCGTGCGCCGCGCCATCCATCTCGCCTACGATTTCGAGTCGGCCAACGAGCGTATCTCGTTCGGGTTGAACGAGCGCATCCGGTCCTATTTCGCCGGCACCGAACTCGCCTCCGAAGGCCTGCCCGAGGGCGAGGAGTTGGAGATTTTGGAAGCTGTCCGCGAAGAGGTGGGCGGCGAGGGCATACCGGATTCCGTCTTCACGCAGCCCTACGAGCCGTCAGTCGGCGGCGACTCCCGTGCCATCCGTTCGAACCTGCGTGAGGCGAGCCGGCTTCTGGAAGAGGCGGGCTATGTCATTCGCGACGGGGTTCGCGTGAACGCTGAGACGGGCGAACCGCTGACCATCGAGTTCCTTCTCCAGTCGGCCAGCGGCGCAGCGCGCGGCCCCCTCGCCTACAAGCAGGACCTCGACCGCCTCGGCATCGACGTCACGATCCGTCAGGTCGATACGGCGCAATACATTCGTCGGGCGCAGGACCGCGATTTCGAGATGGCAATCTTCGTCTGGGGCCAGAGCCTGTCGCCGGGCAACGAGCAGAACGAGTACTGGGGGAGCGAGGCGGCCGATCGCGACGCGTCGCGCAATTACGGCGGCATCAAGAATCCGGCCATCGATGCGCTCATCCAGCGGGTCGTCTTCGCCGACGACCGCGAGACGCTGGTCGCGGCGACGAAGGCAATGGACCGTGTCCTTCTCCACAACGAGTATGTCGTCCCGCAATTCCGCTCGCCGGTCGATCGCATTCTCTATTGGGACCGGTTCGACCACCCGGAACCGCTGCCCATCTACACACCCGGATTCCCGGCGATCTGGTGGTATGACGAGGAGGCCGCGGCCCGTATCGAGGCGGCGAAATGAGAGGCCTGTATGCTTGCGGCGTTGCCACCGCTCTCGCGTTTGCCGCACCGGCCTGGGCCGAGCCGAGCCATGCCCTGTCGCTCTTCGGCGACGTGAAATACGGCCCGGACTTCGAGCATTTCGACTATGTGAACCCGGACGCGCCCAAGGGCGGGCGCATCGCCCTCGCGCCCTGGGTGACGGGCTTCAACCAGAACTTCAACACGTTCAACACGCTGAACGGCTTCGTCCTGCGCGGCGATGCGCCACCCATGATCGATCTCACCTTCGCGACATTGATGGTGGCTGCAGCGGATGAGCCGGCAACGCTCTACGGCTATGTGGCCGAGACGGTCGATGTGGCCGACGACGGCAATAGCGCCGTCTTCGCGCTCCGTCCCGACGCCGTCTTCCACGACGGGTCCGCGTTGACGGCGGAGGATGTCGCGTTCTCGCTCGACATTCTCAAGACCGAAGGGCACCCCGTGCTGCGCGGCGTGCTGGCGCAGGTGAGGAGCACAGAGGCGCGGTCACCGCAGGAGTTCGTCGTCACCTTTACCGGCAATCAGTCCAAGGACCTCGTTCAGTCAGTCGCGACTTTGCCGATCTTCTCCAAGGCCTATTACGAGGGACGCGAGTTCGACGCCTCGACGCTCACCCCGCCGCTCGGGTCCGGCCCCTACCGGGTCGGCGAGCTCGCACAAGGCAGATTCATCGAATACGACCGGGTTGCCGACTACTGGGCCGCCGATCTGCCGGTCAACAAGGGGCGCTGGAACTTCGACACCATCCGCCTCGAATTCTATCGCGATCGGAACGTTCAGTTCGAGGGCTTCAAGGCCGGAGAGCAGCGCGTAAGTGAGGAATTCTCGTCGCGCCAATGGGCGACGGGCTACGACTTCCCGGCCGTGAAGGACGGGCGGGTCATCCGCATGGTTCTGCCCGATGACAGCCCGGCCGGCGGCCAGGGCTGGTTCATGAACACCCGTCGCGACAAGTTTTCCGATGCCCGCGTCCGGGAAGCCATCGGCCTCGCCTTCGACTTCGAGTGGACGAACAAGAATCTCTTCTACGGTCTCTACGAGCGCAACCATTCCTACTTCCAGAATTCGGAGATGATGGCGTTCGGCCCGCCTTCCGAGGAAGAACTGGCGCTGCTCGAGCCCTATCGCGATCAGCTGCCCGACGAAGTGTTCGGCGAGCCGTACGTGCCGCCGGTCTCCAATGGCTCGGGCACCGATCGTTCCATGCTTCGCCAGGCGACGAGGCTTCTAGACGAGGCAGGCTACAAGATCGTCGACGGTGCGCGTCGGACGCCGGACGGCGAACCCTTCACGATCGAGTTTCTCGACCGCTCGGGTTCGACCTTCGACCGGATCATCAATCCGATCATTCGAAACCTGAAGACGCTCGGCATCGACGCCAGCTTGCGAGAGGTGGACGCCGCGCAGTATCAGGCGCTGACCAATGACTATGACTTCGACATCGTCAGCAGCCGCCTCGCCTTCGGTGTCACTCTACCGGAAAGCATCCGGCGCGTCTTGGGCTCGGAAGGCGCGAACGCGCCGGGCAATCGCAATCTCGCCGGCATACAGGACCCTGTCATAGACGCGCTGATCGACGTCGCGCTCGAAGCCGATACGCTGGCCGAGCAGCAGATCGCCGCGCGTGCGATCGACCGCGTCCACCGTGCGGGCCGCTATTGGATACCGCAATGGTACAAGCCATCGCACTTTCTCGCCATCTGGGACGAGTTCGAGCGTCCGCCGAATGCGCCGGCCTTCGAACTGGCCGGCGCCCTAGGGGTGGCTATCTCGACCTGGTGGTATGACGAAGACGGCATGGACAATCTGCCCGAACTCGTCTTCGGTCCCGACGAGCAGCCGGGCGACGCCGCAACGGCGGACGGGAACTGATACGTGGGCGCCTACATCCTCCGACGCTTGCTGCTGATGATCCCGACCGTGCTCGGGATCATGCTTATCAGCTTTGCCATCGTGCAGTTCGCGCCCGGCGGCCCGATCGAACGGATCATTGCTCAGGTGCAGGGCACCGATGTGGACGCGACGGCGCGCATAGGCGGCGGTGGCGGCGATACGCAATCGGACCCCGGCGGCGGCGAGGGCGGCTCGTCGTATAGAGGCGCGCAGGGGCTCGACCCCGAGTTCATCGCAGAGCTGGAACGGCAGTTCGGCTTCGACAAGCCGGCCTACGAGCGTTTCGCGCTCATGCTCGGCAACTACCTGACGTTCGAATTCGGCGAGAGCTATTTCCGGGACATCTCGGTCATAGACCTCATCATCGAGAAGATGCCGGTGTCGATCTCGCTCGGACTTTGGATGACGATACTCAGCTATGGGATCTCCATCCCCCTAGGCATCGCCAAAGCCGTTCGGGACGGCTCGCGCTTCGACGTGTGGACATCGGCCGTCGTCATCGTCGGCTACGCGATCCCGGGTTTTCTCTTCGCGATCCTCCTCATCGTCCTTTTCGCCGGCGGCTCCTTCTGGGACATCTTCCCCTTGCGCGGCCTCACCTCCGACAATTGGGACAGTCTCAACTGGTTCGAGAAGGCGCTCGACTACGCGTGGCATCTCGTCCTGCCGATCACCGCCATGGCCATCGGTGCCTTCGCCACAACCACGCTGCTGACCAAGAACTCGTTCCTTGACGAAATCCGCAAGCAATACGTCCTCACTGCGCGCTCCAAGGGTCTTACCGAGCGGCAGGTGCTCTACGGCCACGTCTTCCGGAACGCGATGCTCATTATCATCGCAGGATTCCCCGGCGCGTTCATCTCCGCCTTCTTCGCCGGCTCTCTCCTCATCGAGACGATCTTCTCGCTCGACGGACTGGGACTCCTCGGGTTCGAGAGCATCGTCAACCGCGACTATCCGGTCGTGTTCGCCACGCTATACATCTTCTCGCTCTTGGGTCTCGTCGTGAACCTCATCTCCGACCTCACCTATACCTGGATCGATCCGCGCATCGATTTCGAGTCGAGGCAGGTCTGATGGATCAGCGCGTGAACGACGACATAGCCCGCAAAGGCCTCGGCCGCGACGCAGCGCCCCTCGACACCCAGACGCCCCTCCCCGGCCAGATCGAGCCGCCAGCCAAGCGCGAGCGTTTCACGCTCTCTCCCATCAACCGGCGCCGCTGGGAGAGCTTTCGGGCGAATGGCCGCGGGTACTGGTCGCTCTGGCTCTTCCTCATCCTCTTCTTCTTCACCCTCGGCGCCGAGTTCATCGCCAACGACAAGCCGCTCGTGGCGCGCTTCGACGGCGAGCTCTACTTCCCCGTCTTCGTCTCCTATGCCGAAACCGAGTTCGGCGGCGACTTCGAGACCGAGGCCGAGTACCGCGATCCTTTCGTGCAGGAATTGATCGAGGAGAACGGCTGGATGCTCTGGCCGCCGATCCGCTATTCCTACGACACCATCAACGCCGACCTGCCGACCCCCGCCCCGTCCGCGCCCTACTGGCTGCTCGACGAGGACGTGGTCTGCAACGCCTACATGGAGGGCGCTGAGGATCCGAACTGCGTGCTCGGCAACAAGAACTGGCTTGGCACGGACGATCAGGGCCGCGACGTCGCCGCGCGGCTCATCTACGGCTTCCGCATCTCGGTCCTCTTCGGGCTCATCCTCACCATCCTCTCCTCCGTCGTCGGGGTCGCGGCCGGTGCGGTGCAGGGCTATTTCGGCGGCTGGGTCGATCTCGTCTTTCAGCGCTTCATCGAGATCTGGACGTCCATCCCGACCCTATACCTCCTCATTATCGTCGCCGCGGTCATCGAGCCGACCTTCTGGATATTGCTCGGCATCCTCTTGCTCTTCTCGTGGGTGGCGCTCGTCGGCGTCGTGCGCGCCGAGTTTCTGCGAGGCCGCAACTTCGAATACGTCCGCGCCGCTCGCGCACTGGGGCTTACGGACGCCCAGATCATGTGGAAGCACATCCTGCCGAACGCCATGGTCGCGACGCTGACCTTCATGCCCTTCATCCTCAACGGCTCGATCACGACCCTGACCAGCCTCGACTTCCTCGGCTTCGGCCTGCCCCCCGGATCGCCCTCGCTGGGTGAACTCCTCGCGCAAGGCAAGTCGAACCTCCAGGCGCCGTGGCTCGGCCTCACCGGCTTCTTCGTCATCGCCGTCATGCTGAGCCTGCTCATCTTCGTCGGCGAGGCGGTACGCGATGCCTTCGATCCGCGAAAGACGTTCACGTGAGCCTTCTCGACGTTAGAAACCTCTCGGTTGGCTTTCGCCAAGCCGGCGAGGAAACGATTGCCGTTAGGGGCATCGATTTTCATATCGACAAGGGGGAGACGCTGGCGCTGGTGGGCGAATCGGGGTCCGGCAAGTCCGTCTCGGCGCTCTCGATCCTGAAGCTTCTGCCCTATCCGTCCGCCTTCCACCCTTCCGGCGAGGTGCACTTCGAGGGTCAGGATCTTATCGCGCTCGACGAGAAGGCGATGCGCAAGGTGCGCGGCAACAAGATCTCGATCATCTTCCAGGAGCCGATGACGTCGCTCAACCCGCTCCACACCATCGAGCGGCAGATTGGAGAGGTGCTCGACATCCACCGCGGGCTGTCGAAGTCGGCCGCGCGCGAGCGCACGCTCGAACTCCTTCACGCGGTCGGCATCCGCGAGCCGGAAAAGCGGCTCGGCTCTTATCCACACCAGCTCTCTGGCGGTCAGCGCCAGCGCGTGATGATCGCGCTCGCCCTTGCCAACGAGCCCGACCTCCTCATCGCCGACGAGCCGACGACCGCGCTCGATGTCACTGTCCAGGCGCAGATCCTCCAATTGTTGAAGGACCTACAGCTCAAGTTCGGCATGGCCGTCCTTCTCATCACGCATGATCTCGGCATCGTTCGCAAGGTAGCGGACCGCGTCTGCGTGATGACGGATGGCGAGATCGTGGAGCACGGGCCGACGGAGAGGATCTTTACCGACCCGCAGCACGCCTACACCCGCCACCTCCTCGCCGCCGAGCCGAAGGGCAATCCGCCCGCGGCCGATTTGACCGCACCCGAAATCGTCTCGACCGACGACCTCAAGGTCTGGTTCCCGATCAAGACAGGCTTCCTCAAGCGCACGACCGACTACGTGAAGGCCGTGGACGGCATCTCGCTCAAGCTCCGCGAGGGGCAGACCTTGGGGGTGGTGGGTGAATCCGGCTCCGGCAAGACGACGCTCGGCCTCGCCCTCTTGCGGCTCATTTCATCGAAGGGGCCGATCGTCTATCTCGGCCAGCGGATCGACGAGAAGAACTTTAAGGAGATGCGCCCGCTTCGCCGCGACATGCAGGTCGTCTTCCAGGACCCCTATGGTTCGCTCTCGCCCCGCCTTTCGATCAGCGGCATCGTGGAAGAGGGTCTGCTACAGCTCAACCCCGATATGTCCCGCGCCGACCGGCGTGCCCGCGTCGCGCAGGCGCTTACCGAGGTCGGTCTCGACCCGAGCGCGCAGGATCGCTACCCGCACGAGTTTTCCGGCGGCCAGCGCCAGCGCATCGCCATCGCACGGGCCATGGTGCTCAACCCCAAATTCGTGATGCTGGACGAGCCGACCTCTGCGCTCGACATGTCGGTCCAGGCGCAGATCGTCGATCTCCTGCGCGATCTTCAGGACAAGCACCGCCTCGCCTACCTGTTCATAAGCCACGACCTCAAGGTCGTCCGTGCCCTCGCTAACGAGGTCATCGTCATGCGGCTCGGCAAGGTCGTCGAGCAGGGCACGGCGAAGGAGATCTTCGAGAACCCTCAGACCGATTACACCAAGGCGCTCATGGCCGCCGCCTTCGACATGGCGGCCGCCGACATCGACGAGGCCGAGCTGGCTGTCGCGCAGTGAGCGAGGTGCTGGAAGACCGCGCCGCCGACATCGTCATCCATGACGAGGAGATGCTTTCGGACGGGTTCTGGCGGGTCTTCAAGGCAGACGTGACGCTGCGTGATCCTTCCGGCGACGTTCGCTTCATGCGTGAGGTGCTCGATGTCGGCAAGGTTGCGGTCGTGCTGCCCTACGACCCGGTTCGCGACGAAGTCGTCCTCTTGCGTCAATACCGGCATGCCGCACAGATCGCGACGGGTTCGGGCGATCTTGTCGAGACGGTCGCGGGCCTCGTCGATCCGGGCGAGACGGTAGAGGTCGCCGCACGGCGCGAGCTTGGCGAGGAAGTCGGCCTGACGGCGTCGGCGCTGCATTTCCTCATCGAGTCGCTTCCTGCCGCAGGCGTATTGACGGAGCATACGTTTACCTATGTCGCGCGTGTGGATGCCGCGGCACTGCCTGCGCGGTGCGGTCTCGCTTCGGAGGCCGAGATCATCCGGCCCTTCGCCGTCGACGCCGGCGAGGCGATCGAGGCCGCGTTCGCGGGCCGGTTTCGCAACGCCCATACGTTGCTTGCGCTGATGGCGTTCTCGCGTCGGCGCGCCGGCCTACGCCAAGCCTGGCGTTGAGCGCGCGATGTCCCTCCTCCTCGTCGCACCGGAGTGGGATCAGGACTACTGGTTCCGTGCCTTGCGCGCCCTTGCGCCTGACAGAGACATTCAGGTGTGGCCGGACATTCCCGGCCCGGATGCGGTGCGATATGCGCTGACGTGGAAGCCGCCGCAGGCGCTTTGGGCGCGACTGCCGAATCTCGAGGGCATCGTCAATCTCGGTGCCGGGGTCGACGCGCTGGTCTCGGACGCGCTGGTGCCCGACGTTCCCATCGCGCGCTGCGTCGATGCCGACCTCAGTGCCCGGATGGCGGAATACGTTACCCTGCATTGTCTCGCCCACGTCCGCGACGTCGCGGCGGACAGGGCGGCGCAGGCCGAAGCCATGTGGAGACCCCGCCTCTCGCGGCCGGCGTCGGACGTCTGCGTCGGTCTCCTCGGTCTCGGCACGCTCGCCACGGCGTGCACCAAGCCGCTTCTATCGCTCGGTTTCGACGTCGTCGGCTGGTCACGCGGCCGCCGGGAGGTTGCCGGCGTCGAGAGCTACGCCGGCGAGGCGGAGCGCGCCGCTTTCCTGGCGCGAACCGACATCCTCGTCGCGCTGCTGCCACTCACGCCCGAGACACGAGGCGTCCTCGATGCAGACCTTTTTGCCGGTTTGCGCCGAACGGCGGATCACGCGCCCTCTCTCATCAATGTCGGTCGCGGCGGACTTCAGGTCGAGGCGGACATTCTCGCCGCGCTCGATGACGGGACGCTCGACTTCGCCACGCTCGACGTCTTCGAACCGGAACCGCTGCCCCCGGCGAACCCGCTCTGGCACCACCCCCGCGTGCGGATCACGCCACACGTCTCGGCGACGAGCGCGCCGGAAGCGTTGGCCGCCTATGTGCTCCGGCAGGTCGCGCGAATGGAAAGCGGCGAAGGTCCTGAGCATCCGGTCGATCGGGTGCGCGGCTACTGAGCATCAGGGCCGCCGATAGCTCGAGACGAACGTGCTCCCCGCCTCCAGACGCGCAACCGTCTCGGCCAGCGGCTCGATAGCGACGGCCATGTGATGCGCGTTGGCATGCAGCAGGCGCGCCTCGTCGAGCATGATCCCCACATGGCCTGGCCAGAAGACGAGGTCGCCACGTTCCAAGGTGTCTCCGGCGATCGCGCTGCCCACAGGCTCGACGCCATCGACGTTCCCCTCCTGCATGTCGGTATCGCGCGGGCAGGCCTTGCCGACCGCTTCTAGGCCGAACTGCACGAGGGCTGAGCAGTCGAGCCCGTCACCGGACCGGCCACCCCAAAGATAGGGCGTCCCGAGAAGCCTCTCGGCCACGGCCGCGTGATCGCCGAGAGAGCAGTCGATCGGCGTGACGTGCGCCGCGTAGATGTAGCCGCCACCCGCCACGGGCAAGGCCTCGCCCGTCGCACCGCTCAAGGGGATGGCGCTGCCTACGACGCTGACTCGCGCTCCATAGGTAAGGCGCAGGATCGGTGGCGGCTTCATGCTCGTCGCGGGGGCATCGGCCGTGCCGGTCTCGGGATAGAGATGTGTCGCCCTAGTAGTCACGACATGGGTCGCGTCCGGACCACGATCCTTGAGCGCGGCGGCTCGGGCGTAGCCGACATACCCATCCCGCTCCGAGCGCAGCCAGGCCCAGCCCCGCGCGATCTCGAACACCTCGACAGGCTCGCCGTAGAGCAGTTCGGTATCGACGCCGGCTTCGTCATCCGAACGGCCGCGCAGCGGGATCGACGCCACGGCAACCTGCATGGCCGAAGGTGCCACGAACCTTTCCGCATCGACTTCGCCGCGCAAGCGTATGTCCGCGAGATCCGGCCGGGCGGCGCGAAGGCGTCTGTCGTTCGGAAAAGCCTCCGTCACGGGTTTGCGCGGCCATACCGCTCTTCGATCAACCCATAGAGGGCTCGGATTCCTTGCGCCTCGCCGCCTTCGGGGCGGCCGGGGCGAGCGGTGGCGTTCCAGCCGAAGATGTCGAAATGCACCCAGGCCTTGGCGCCGTCGACGAAGCGTTTGAGGAAAAGTGCGGCGGTGACGGAGCCCGCGAAGGGTTGCGACGAGATATGGCTGACATCGGCGACCTTGCTCGCCAGCCACGGCTCGTAGCCGGCCCAGAGCGGCATCGGCCAAAGCGGATCGTGCACGGCGGCGGCATGGCGGGAGAGGTCGGCGCCAAGTGCCTCGTCATCCGTATAGAATGGCATCACCTCGGGGCCGAGCGCGACACGGGCGGCCCCCGTCAGCGTCGCGAGATCGATGAGGAGGTCCGGCTCCTCCTCGCAGGCCAAGTCGAGCGCATCGGCGAGGACGAGCCGGCCTTCCGCATCTGTGTTGCCAATCTCGACCGAAAGGCCCTTGCGAGAACGGAGCACGTCGCCCGGACGGAAGGCCGAGCCGTCGATCGCGTTCTCCACCGCCGGCACGAGCAGGCGGAGGCGAACCGGCAGGCCGGCGTCCATGATCATCTGCGCCAGCGCGATCGCGTTGGCCGCGCCCCCCATGTCCTTCTTCATGTTCCGCATCGCAGTGGCCGGCTTGATATCGAGCCCTCCCGTATCGAAGACGACTCCCTTGCCGACGAGCGTGACCTTCGGGGCGTCCTCCGCGCCCCAGGTCAGATCGATCAGCCGCGGCGCGCGGGGGCTCGCACGGCCGACGGCGTGGATCATTGGGAAGCCACCCTCCAGCGCCTCGCCCTTCACGACCGCCACTGTGGCGGAATGGGAGCGCGCCAGCGCCCTTGCGTGCGCCTCCAACTCATCAGGCCCCATGTCGTTGGCGGGCGTATTGATGAGATCGCGCGCGACGAAAACGCCATCCGCAAGGCGTTGGAGCCGCTCCGCATCGGCCGAGGCCGGTAGAACGAGCCGGGTCGCCGGCGGCGCTGACGCCTCGCGATAGCGCTCGAAGCGATAGGCGGCGAGAGCCCAGGCAAGGAGGCCTGTCTCCTCATTCGCCAGAGGCTCTGCCAGCGCGTAGTCGCCTGCCGGCAGAGCGGGACGCAAGGCCGCCGGCCAGAATGGGTCCGCGAGTTCGGCGATGTGGATGACGGCGTCTACCACCGCATCGCCTTCGCCTGGCACCAGCAGAGTTCCGCGCTTCGCTTCGGCATAGCCGCTCGCCTCGGCCCAGCGCTTCGCGGCGCTGCCCAGACCGTCGAGCAGGGCTGCGAGGTCGTCGGCCGCCACCGCGTGAACGGTCGTGGCCGGGCTGCCATGCGGTGCGAAATGCGTCATCGGGAGACGGGGCTTTCTGCTGGAACGCGACGACTGCCCCGATCCGGGACGCTGATCTTAGCCGAGGATTATCCCTAACGGGAGATAACGCCAAGACGTCCGGAGGCTTTCGATACGGGACGGGAGAGATATATGCGTCGATCACGATCCGCCATCGCCCTCACTTTCGCGGCGACCGCGGGCCTGCTGGCGGCCTGCGTCGGACCGTTCGACAGGCCGGCGCCGACGGCGCAGGTGAACTATTCGCAAGCCCCGGCCAGCGATGCACGGATGCGGCAGATCGCCGACGCTTGGGGCAAGCGCTTCACCAAGGACAAGACCGACGCCAAGGCCGCGCTCAACTACGCGGCAGCGCTGGACCATCTCGGCCAGGAAGACACGGCCGTCGCGGTTCTCGAACAGGCCGCGATGCGCAATCCGAAGGACCGCGCGCTCCTCGCGTCCTACGGTAAGGCACTCAACAAGGTCGGCCGGTCGGACCAGGCTTTGCAGGTGCTCTCGAAGGCCGATACGCCCGAGGCGCCCGACTGGAAGGTGCTCTCGGCGCAGGGCGTCTCGCTCGACCAGATGGGGAGCCACGCGCAGGCGCAGGAGGTCTACGAGCGGGCCCTCAAGATCGCGCCGAACGAGCCGCGCATTCTCAGCAACTACGGACTATCACTCGCGCTCACCAAGGATCTCGATCAGGCCGAAGCCATGCTTCGCCGAGCCTCGCAGCTCAGCGACGATCCGCGCGTCTGGCAGAACCTGGCGCTCGTCCTCGGCCTACAGGGCCGCACCGAAGAGGCGGAACGGGTCGCGGCCAGGCACCTCTCGGGCGCTGAAGCCGCATCCAACGCGGACTACGTGAAGACGCTGCGGGGCAGCTGAACCGCCCCGCCCTTCAGCGCTCACGCGACCTGGGTGTTGACCCAATCGACCAGCGCGCCCTTGGGGCGAACGCCGGTGGCGGTATCGACGAGCGCGCCGTCCTTGAAGAGCATCAGCGTCGGAATGGCGCGCACTCCGTATTGGCCCGGCGTATTCGGGTTCTCGTCGATATTGACCTTCACCACCTTCACCTTGCCGGCCATCTCCTCGGAAATCGCGTCGAGCGAGGGGGCGAGCTGCTTGCAGGGCCCGCACCACTCCGCCCAGAAATCGACGAGCACGGGCGTGTCGGACTTCAGGACGTCGGCGTCGAAGCTTGCGTCGGTGGCAGTGTGCGTGGCCATGGAAGTTCTCCTGGGGTGGGACCGGACACGGCCCCGATGGGGTCATCGGACCTATGGACGGTAGCCCGACGCGTCAAGGCCGTTAGGCGGCCTATACATGATACGATAGGGAGAGCGCTGAGTGAGAGATGCCCTCACGCAGCGCGGCTCTCGGCATCGCCCGCAGCTTCGTTGAGAAGGGCCTCCGGAATCGTCATGACGCGCGCGCCCGTCGTCCAGACCAGCCGGCATTCCACAGCGCGGTCCGGGTAGGCCTGACGTATCAGATCGCGATAGGCGGCGAGCTGCGCGAGATAGGTCGGGGCGACGGAGTCGACTGTCTCTGCCGGCAAGGCATCCGTTTTGAAATCGACGATGATCACCCGGTCCGGGAGAACCACTAGCCGATCGATGCGACCGTTCACCAGCAGCGTCTCCTCGCCCCGCGCGACGTGTCCGACTATGTCGACCTCGGCGGCGGCGTGTGGCCCGAAGACGTCCGCAAGATCGGCATGATCTATGACGGCCACGGCCTCCTCGAAGAGTGTCGTGCGCGCGGCCTCGCCGACCCCCGGTGCCCGCGCCGTGAGATAGGCCCGCGCCGCGCCCGGGCGCGCATCGCGGGCGAGTGGCGGCAGGCTTTGCAGCAGGCGGTGCAGCAGCGTTCCGCGCAGCAGTGCATCGAGACCCGGTATCGTCGGGGCAGCGGAGGGGGAGAGGGAGGGCGCGCGGGGGTCGCGGCGCTTTCCGGCGTGCGGGATGCCGGACGGCGTCGTCTCGCGCCGAGGGGCCTCGGGCGAAACCCGCGAGGTCAGCCAGGGCGCCTCGCTCACCTCGTCGACCGTCACCGGATCGGGCGCGCGTGTATGCCACGCTTCTGGCCTCTCGACCGGTCGGACCGGCCAGACCCAGTTCGGCAGGCCACTGCCTTCGCACGTCCCCTCCACCGCCGCCTCGCCCAATGCCCGCGCGACCATGCCATGCCAGGTCTCGCCGTCCGGCATCAGGGCGGGCTCGGTATCCTTCGGGGCCTTCCCGCTTCGGCAGGCGACGACGTAGAGGTAATTCTTCGCACGCGTCATCGCGACGTAGAGAAGGCGTCGCTCCTCCGCCGCGCGGGCCTGCCGATGGGCGCTGCGAATGGCGGCGATCGGCGCGGGGTCCTGCTGCGCCGAGGGGGCGTAGACGAGCGGCGCATCGGGCGCATCGTCCAAGGCGAAAATGTCGGGGTCCTTGGAGCCGTCCATGATCTTCTGACCCGCGCAGACGAGGAATACGGCCTTCGCCTCCAACCCCTTCGCGTTGTGGACGGTCATGACGCGCACGGTCTCGCCGGCCTCGGATAGCTCGCGCTTCACCTCGCGCTCGGTCTTCCGCAGATCGTGTACGAAGGCCTGGAGCGTGGGCGTCGCGCGCTCTTCGAAGGCGAGGGCTAGGCTGAGGAACTCGTCGAGCGCATCGCCCGCCTCGAGCCCCAGCCGCGCGAGGAAAGCCCGCCGCCCGCCGCCAGCGCCCAGAACTTCGGCGAAGAATTCGAAGGGCCGCGCATAGGCTGCGCGGCTCGCCCACATCTCGAGACGCGCCAGAGCCCTCGCGCATACGGGGTCGGTTCTGGCGCGATCGACGAGCGCGTTCCAGAGGCGTCCGTCCCGGCCATGCGCGAGGTTGAAGAGGCGCGTCTCCGCGTCCATCTCGGCGTCGGCGAAGTCGAAGAGAGGGCTCTTTAGGATCGTCGCGAGGGCAAGATCGTCGTCAGGAAGCAAAAGCGCGTCGGCCAGCGCGAGACAGTCGAGGATGGCGATTTGCTCGAGGAGCTTCAGCCGATCCGCGCCCGCGACAGGCACATGCGCGGCCCTCAGTGCCCGGATGACCGCCTCGAAGGCCCGGTTGCGCCCGCGCACCAGAACGAGGATCTCGCCCGCCGGCATGCCGCCCGCCATCAGGGCGGCGATCTGGTTGGCAATGCGGGTGGCCATCACGTCCGACGGCTCGCCCACCCCCCGCTGGTCGAGGGGTGCGTCCCATGCGCGCTCCGCGACGTTCTCGCTCGGCAAGGTCGGGGCCCAGAGTTCGACGAAGCTCGGCGCGTTCGGCCGGGCCGACTCGTGGTGGGGCGCGAAGCCCTTGGCCGTCAGGTCGGCGTGCATCTCGTCGGCCGCGAAGACGGCGTCGACGGCCTTGAGGATGTTGGGAGCGGAGCGGAACGAAGTCTCGATGGGCACCGTTTCGAAGCGGTGCTTCGCAGCCTCGGCCGCCGTCGCGATCCGCGCACGTTCCGTCTCGAAGGTCGCCGGCCGTGCGCCCTGGAACGAGAAGATCGATTGTTTCTCGTCGCCCACCGCGAAGAGGGTGCGTCTTCGCCCTTGCTGTCCGCCGGCCGCCGAACTCGCCTCGGCCTCCGCTCCGAAGAATTCGTCGGTCAGGTTCTGAATGATCGTCCACTGCGCGGGGCTGGTATCCTGCGCCTCGTCGAGAAGGACGTGGTCGAGACCGCCGTCGAGCTTGTAGAGCACCCAGCGGTTGCCCTCGGGCGCTAGGAGCGCTCCTGCGTGGTCGATGAGGTCCTGAAACTCCATCAGTCCGCGCCGGGCCTTCTCACGCTCGAAGACGGCGATGATGCCACCGGCCAGCGTGAAGAGCGCCTGCGAGCGCTCGGCCAGCGCGATCGCGTTGCCAAGCCCATGGAGTTCCTCCGCGTGCCGCGCCTCGCGTTCCAGTCGGTCGGTCCAGTCGGGATAGGTCGCGCGGAACTCCTTGGTAAGAAAGCGCGCAGGGATAGTGCGTGTCGTCTTGGTGAGGAAGACGTCGGTGTAGGCCTCCATTCGTGCCGCGCCAGCGGCACCAAGCGCAGCGTCAAGCTGCATCGCCATCGTTCGCAACGTCGTGCTGCCGGCATTGAGGAGTGCGCTCGCCTCTCGCCACAGCGCGACGGGCAAGGCTTCCGACGCGTCCAACCGTTCGAGCAGCGCCTCGCGCGACAATGCTCCGTCGAGACCGAGCCCCTGTCGGAGCCGACCAGCGGGATCTTCGGAACCCAACCAGCTGGCGAGACCGCGCCGGGTCGCGACGGCCGCATCGAGATGTTCGGCCAGCGAACCTGGCGCCCGCTCCATGGCGAGCGCCTGCAGGGCTTCGGCAAAGGCGTCCTCCGTCGCGTCCGTCCGCGTCATCACGGTGTCGCGGGCGCGGGCCAGCATCTCGCGCGTCTGGACCTCGTCCATCACCTGAAAGCTGGCCGGCACGTTCGCTTCGAACGGGAAGGCCTGCAGCAGCCCCTCACAGAAAGCGTGGATGGTCTGCACCTTGAGGCCACCCGGCGTCTCGATCGCGCGGGCGAAGAGCCGACGGGCGCGGGCGAGGTCCTGCGCATCCGGGTCGAGGATGAACGGCGACAAGCTCTCGCGCAGCTCCTCGTCACTAGCCTTCGCCCAGGCCTCGAGGTCGCCGAACACGCGGTTCGCCATGTTGGCCGCGGCGGCCTTGGTGAAGGTGAGGCAGAGAATCCGCGAGGGTTCGGCGCCGCCCAGCAGAAGACGCGTCACGCGGCGCGTGAGGACGTAGGTCTTGCCCGCTCCGGCATTGGCCGACACCCAGGCCGACAATTCCGGATTGGACGCCATGCCCTGCCGGTCGCGCAGGTCTTGAGGGATGACGAGCGCGTCGGCGCCTTGCCCCCGGCTCATGTCTCGCCCCCGGCCTTGTCGTCGGCCAACGCCCATTCGCGCACACGTGCGAGATGGTCGTAGCGACCGTAGCTCAGTCGCCATTGCGGACGCGGCATGGAGGGATAGCCCTGTTTCGGGTCATCATAGGCGGCGATCAGCCCGGCGAGCCCGGCGACGGTCTGCGCGACGAGGTCCTCGACCTCGGGTAGCTTGCTGCCGGGCTTGTAGGGTTTCTCGCGATCCCCGTCGCGCGTGCCCTTCAGTTCGACATAGGTCAGGTGCTCGACAGCGGAACCCGCTAGCGGTTTCGCACCGCTTTTCGCGAGATCCGCGTCGAACGCGCCGCCGGCCGCCATCGCGGCGCCGAGTGCGAGTTGCGAGGCGAGACCGCTCGCCATCTGGGGCGGCGTCGGGACGTTTCCGGTCTTCCAGTCCACAAGCCCGAACCGCCGATCCCCCATGACCTCGATCCGATCGGCCCGCCCCGTCAGAACGAAGGGCACGTCGCCGGTTCCGGGAACGCGCCACTCGCCGGAAATCTCCGCGTGTACGGCGAGGCCCTCGCGCCGCTCGCGCTCCCATTCGACGACCCAGTCCGCAATCGCGTGCATCTGCCGCCGCCAGAGCGAGGCGACCTCGGGGCGACCCAGATAGGGCTTGAGCGCGTGATCCATTGCAGCCCGCAGGGTCTCAGCAGCGTCGTGCGCAAAGGGATCGTGTCCACTCCAGGCATCGAGCGCTGCGTGGATGACGAGACCTCGCTCACGGGGGCCGGGCGGCTCGTCGAGCGCATCGAGCGGACGGAGCTGGAGGATGTGCGCCGCGTAAATCGAATAGGGGTCGCGAACCCAGGTCTCGATCTGCGTGACCGGAAGCCGGCGCGGACGGCTGGCGACGGGCGGCTTCGGCTCCGGTCTTCCGATCGGTGCCGCCGGCGGAGCGGTATCGAGCGTTCGTGCCAATGCGAGCCAGGCCTCGCCCTCGCTCTTGGCGTTCTCCATCGCTTCGCCCGCCACGGCATCCAACCGTTGCAACCACCGCGCGCGGATGGTCGGGGCGCCGCCGGAGCGGACGGCACGCGAGAGGATGACCCGGGTCGAGGCGAAGCCCTGCGCGAAGTCGTGCGCCGCTTCGCCAAGCCGCTTTTCTGGCGGCGGCAGACCGATCCCCGCACGCATCGGCCGTGAAAGCCAGGCATCGTTACGTTGCTGCCCCGGCCATACCCCTTCGTTAAGGCCCGCGAGAACGCAGGTGTCGAAGGAAAGCTGGCGCGCTTCGAGAAGGCCGAGGATCGCGATCTTCGGGTGGCTCGGCCGACGGTTCCGAACGGCGGTACCGCGCATCAGCGCGACGAAAAGCGACGGGTAGTCGCGGGGTTCCAGCATCAGCTCGCCGTCGCCCATCAGTCCGTCGAAGAGCGCGCGAAGCGCTTCGCCGTCTTCCTGCGCCCAAAGGACGTCCCCTGAAAGCGCGAGGCAAGCATCGCGGTGAACGGTCGCAAGCTCGCCGAGCGAGATGTCACGCGACGCTTGGAAGAGCTGACGGAGCGGCGCCGTGGCGGCTTCGAGCGAGGCCAACGCGCGTCGGGCGGGCGCCGTTCGTGCCTCCTTCCCCACCGCGAGCAGGCCCGCGTCGTCCTCATCGAGACGGCGCGCGATTCCCGCCAGGCCGGGATCGGGGGCGAGGCCGCGCAGGGAGATGCGCTCCAAGGCGCGCACGTCGCTGCGATAGCGCGCCTCCGCGTCGTAATTCTGCGGGTGGGCGAGCGGGTGCTTCAGGAGCGCGAGGAGCGGGATCGGCGCGAAACGCGCCTCGACAGCCTCCACCATCAGGCGAGCGAAGACTGCCGGCGGCGTGGTGCCGAGGGGGCGACCGCCCGAATCGTCGACATTAAGGTCCCAACGCTTCAATTCCGCCTCGACACGGCGGGCGAGCGTTCGGTCCGGCGTCACCAGAGCGATCCGCTCCTCGCCGTCCTCCAACGCCGCGCGCAGGACCACGGCGATCGCAAGCGCCTCCTCGCGCTCGTTCGCCGCCTCCACCAGCGTCACCTTCGAAAGGGCTGCGTCGACGGTATCGCGGGGAAGCCGTGTCGCGGGGTCGGCCCATCGCTCCGTCGTCTCTGCAGGACGAAGCGCCTCGCTGAGAAGCGCGGCTCGGGCCACGCGGCCCGCATCCGACGCGCCGACGTGTTCGACGTCCTCCCGCGGCACGCGGAGGTGTTCGAGGAGGTGGCATAGGCCGCTCTGCGCGTGTCCGAAGTCCGGTCCCGCCGGCGCGATGCCCTTCACATGCGCCCAGGTGTCCGCGTCGCAGCGCATATCGAGCCCCGGCAGCAGGACGACGCCGCCTTCGCGTGCATGGACAGCGGCCATGAGGTCGGCCGATGCCGGCACGTAGCTGGGGCTCGCGACGGCCAGGACTGGGCCGGTTCCCTGCCGAATCCGCTCCGCCTCGCGCGCGATCAACCGGTCCCGCTGCATCGCCTCATCGACGGAGGTCAGGCGTTCGAGATGCTCCGGCCACGCCTCGGTCGCGACTTTGAGAAAGTCACGGGCCACGGCCCAATATTGGGTAAGCGCGTCCTCGACGACGCTATCGAGCCGTCCCCAATCCGCCCGCTCCCGCCCGACCTCGTCCATCAGACGTATAAGATCGGCGGCGAGGTGTGCCGCATCCGCCTTCGAGCAGGGCAGAATGACCCCGCTGCCATCAACCCGGTCCGGGGTGTCGAAACGTGGCCAATCCTCCATAAGCCGCATGACGGCCAACTGCCGGCGCAGACCCCCTAGCGGCATATCATTCGCGTCGTCGGGCAGGCCGATGACGGGCTCAAGGGTTTCGTCCGCGAAGAAGCCCGCGTCCTCATCGACATCCGCAACGGCGAGGATGCGCGGGAGGAGCGTAGCGCCGCCGGCGGCTTGAAGGAACGCGCGCCGCAATTCGCGCACGGCGCGGCGGCCCGGCACGTAGATCGTGGGGTAGGTCATCGAGATCGGCTCGTCCGCACGCACGTCCGGCCAGAACGCTCCGCCGCGGACGGCTTCGACGAGCGACGGAAGGAACGGTGTCGCGATCGGGAACGTGACGAGACGACCGGCGGGGCGGGGCATGGCGGGCCAATATGGAGGACAGAACGGCGCGACGTCCGGGGACGTGCGGCAGCGGCCAACATGGGAACGAAACCGGAATGGCGTCAACCCGTGGCCTCAGTCGGATTGCCCGGCGCGGCCGCGCTGCGGCACGATGGCGACATCAGTTGGCCTTCGCCCGATCTATCGATAGCATGGCGCGGTCGTGTCGGCCTCGCAAAGCCGGTCACGACGAGCGAGAGGCGGGGCCGCAGCGGACGCAGATGAGCGCGCGCGACATTACGATAGAGGCCCCGCCCGAGGCGGCACGCCGCGACCCCAGGGTGGGCGACGAGGACGCACGCGCGGCGTCCGACGGTCAACCCGAGAAGGTCGAGCCCATCAAGACCTGGCGCTTCGCGGACGCCCAGCCGCTCGAGTCGCTGCGGCAGACGGGCCGGTCGAGCCTGACGCGGCGCATTCTCTTCCTCAACCTCGTCGCGCTTCTCGTGCTTCTTTCCGGCATCCTCTACCTCAACCAGTTCCGGCAGGGGCTGATCGACGCGCGCGTGCGCAGCCTGCTCGTGCAGGGTGAGATCATCGCAGGCGCCATCGCCGCCTCCGCAGCCTCCGAGACGAGCGGCGTGACGCTGGAGCCGGAACAGCTCGTCGAGTTGGAAACCGGACAAAGCCTGGAGCCGACGGCGGACAGCCTCGCGCTACTTGAGTTCCCCATCGACCCCGAGCGCGTCGCGCCGGTGCTGCGCCAGCTCATCTCGCCGACCCGAACGCAAGCCCGCATCTACGATCGGGACGGCATCCTCATTCTCGATTCGCGTCATCTCCTCACGCGCGGCCAGGTGCTGCGCTATGACCTCGCACCACCGGCCGACGCGGAGAGCGCGTTCAGCCTTTCCAGTCTCTGGCGCCGCACGACCGTCTGGCTCCAGGCGGGCGACCGTCCGCTCTACGAAGAGACGGGCCCGGCGAACGGGCGTGACTATGCGGAGGTCGCGGCGGCGCTGTCGGGCACGTCGGCAGCGGTCGAGCGCGTCAATACGCAGGGCGAACTCATCGTCTCGGTCGCCGTCCCCGTGCAACGGTTTCGCGCGGTGCTGGGCGCACTTCTCCTTTCCACGCAGGGCGGCGATATCGACAGCATCCTGAAGGCCGAGCGCAACGCGATGCTGCGCGTCTTCACCGTGGCGGCCGCCGTCACGACGGTCCTGTCGCTCATCCTCGCCAGCACGATCGCGGGGCCGATGCGGCGGCTCGCCGAGGCGGCCGAGCGGGTGCGGCACGGCGTTCACGCGCGCGAGGAGATCCCGGACTACACGCATCGCAACGACGAGATCGGCAACCTGTCCGGCGCGCTTCGCGACATGACCGCCGCGCTCTTCGAGCGTCTAGACGCGATCGAGAGCTTCGCCGCCGACGTCGCGCACGAGTTGAAGAACCCGCTCACCTCGTTGCGATCCGCCGTCGAGACCCTGCCATTGGCGCGCACGTCGGAGCAGCGCGCGCGCCTTATCGAGGTGGTGCAGCACGACGTTCAGCGGCTCGATCGGTTGATCACCGATATCTCGGCCTCCTCCCGCTTGGACGCCGAGTTGCAGCGTGGCGAGGGCGAGATCATCGACGTGGCGGAGATGATGCGAACCATCATGACGCTCGACGAGGAGCGCCGCGCGGCGAAGGACGTGCCGCTAGAGCTGCGCGGCGACCGAACCGAGCCGCTTCTCGTCGTCGCGCAATCGGGACGGCTCCTTCAGGTCATCACCAACCTCATCAGCAACGCGCGCTCCTTCTCGCCGAAGGACGGACAGGTGCGTATCAAGCTGCGCGGTCTGCGGCGCGAGGTCGAGATCCTCGTAGAGGATGACGGGCCGGGCATCCCGCCCGAGAATCTCGGCCGCGTCTTCGAGCGCTTTTACACCGACCGTCCAGGCGCGCACGCCTTTGGCAACAATTCGGGTCTCGGCCTGTCGATCTCGCGTCAGATCATCGAAGCCTATGGCGGGCGCATTTGGGCCGAGAACCATATGGGCGAAGGCCCCGAAGGCCCCCGCCGCCTCGGCGCCCGCTTCATCATCCGCCTGCCGAGGCACGCTCCAGGCAATGCCTGAGACGACCGCCTTGATCCACGCGACGGCCGTCGCAGTTCACGAACCGGGGGCCGGATGGAAAGGTGTCCTGATCCTCGGCAACGGCGGCGCCGGCAAGACACGGCTCGCGGGAGTCATCGAGCGCGCCCATCCGCCCGGCACCGTGCGTCTCGTCGGAGACGATCGCGTGCGGTTGACACGGCGGGGCGCGAAGGTGGAACTCGCGCCGACGGAGACACCGCCTCAATGCCCCCCGCGATTCCGAGGTCTCTCCATGCCGCGCGGCGGCATTCCTCGGCGCTCCGTCGTCGCGGTCTCGTCGCCGCTCGATCGCATCGTCGTTCTCGCAGCGGAAAGGGCCGCAGTCCGAACGTCGGTTCGACGCGTGCTCGGACTGCGCTATCGCGCTTTCATCCTCCCGGCGACGATCTCGGCCTACCGTCCACCGCGTCCTCGACGACACAGAGCCGTTATCAAACCGGGCTTGCGGCGTCGCGGCGCTGGCAGGATCCGCGCCCATCTGTCATCGTCTTGCTCCAGCAGGCCCGGCCGATCGCGCCTGCGTGCAGAATTGGTGGGCTGACGATGGGCAGGAACCTCGGTACGGAAGATTTCGGCCACGCCGGAGGACGCTCGCCCGCTCCGCAGGCTTCGGTTCGTCGGGTACAAAGGGCTGTCGCGCGTTGAGTACGGTCCAGCATCCACCCATCGGCATCGTTCTCGTGACGCATGGGCGGCTCTGCGAGGAATTCCGTCAGGCGCTCGAACACGTCGTCGGGGTCGAGGGTGGCCTCGCATGCGTGGCCATCGCACCAGACGACGACGATGAGATGCGCCGCTCGGAAATTCTCGAAGTCGTCCGCTCCGTTGAGGCAGGCTCCGGCGTCGCGGTCCTGACCGACATGTTCGGCGGCACGCCCTCCAACCTCGCGATCTCCATCATGGACGAGGGCCATATCGAGGTTCTGGCCGGGCTCAACCTTCCGATGCTCGTCAAGCTGGCACGGCTGCGCCGCACGAAGCCGCTAGGCGAAGCGGTCGCGCTCGCTGCCGAAGCCGGGCGAAAATACATCAGTGTCGCCAGCCACGTGCTGGCCGGCAAATAGGCTGGTGGGGCGCTGTCCATGATATCGGACGACGACATTGCGAACTCCGATGCCCCGCCCCCAGGCGCACTGTCCCGCACGGTCCCCATCCTCAATAGGCGCGGCCTTCACGCGAGAGCGTCGGCCAAGCTCGTGAAGCTCGTCGAGACGTTCGACGCCCGTGTCTGGGTCTCGCGTGAGGGCACCAGCGTGCCGGGCCATTCGATCATGGGCCTCATGATGCTCGCGGCCGCGCCCGGCACCGAGATCGCCGTCGCCGCCATCGGCCCGGACGCCGAGCGCGCTCTCGACGCCATCGCCTGCCTGGTCGGCAATCGGTTCGAAGAAGAAGAGTAGCGCTACGGCCCGCGTGGGATGCGCACGCGTTGTGAGTCGGGCGCGCAGGCTCTATACGTGCGCGCGATCCGGCCCGCCGATAATGCGGCCCGCACCCTCACGACCGAAAGCATCCCTATGACCGACTACGCCGTCCGCGACATGTCCCAGGCCGACTACGGCCGCCTCGAGATAGAGATCGCCGAAACCGAGATGCCGGGCCTTATGGCCATCCGCGAGGAGTTCGGCGCCAGCCAGCCCTTGAAGGGCGCGCGTATCGCCGGTTGCCTACACATGACGATTCAGACGGCCGTCCTCATCGAGACGCTGGTCGCCTTGGGCGCCGAGTGCCGCTGGGCGTCGTGCAACATCTTCTCGACGCAGGATCACGCCGCCGCCGCCATCGCCGCCTCGGGCGTGCCCGTCTTCGCGCACAAGGGCGAGACGCTGGCCGAGTATTGGGACTTCGTCGACAAGATCTTCGACTGGGGAAATGGCGAGACCGCCAACATGATCCTCGACGATGGCGGCGACGCCACGATGCTTATCCTCCTCGGCGCGCGCACGGAAGAGGGGACACCTCTTCCCGAGCCGAAGAACGAGGAGGAGACCGAGTTCTACAAGGTCATCCGACGCCGCATCGAGCAGTCCCCCGGCTTCTTCGCCAAGGTCCGCGACGCCATCAAGGGCGTCTCCGAGGAGACGACGACGGGCGTGATGCGCCTCTATCAGATGCAGGAGAAGGGCGAGCTGCCTTTCCCCGCCATCAACGTCAACGACAGCGTCACCAAGTCGAAATTCGACAACAAGTACGGCACCCGCGAGAGCCTCGTCGACGGCATCCGCCGTGCGACGGACGTGATGCTGGCGGGCAAGGTCGCCGTCGTGGCGGGCTATGGCGATGTGGGCAAGGGTTCGGCCCAGTCGCTGGCCGGAGCCGGCGCGCGCGTAGTCGTCACCGAGATCGACCCGATCTGCGCACTCCAGGCCGCCATGGACGGCTACGAAGTCCAGACGATGGACGACGCTGCGAAGACGGCGGACGTGTTCGTGACCGCGACCGGCAACAAGGACGTCATCACCGCCGATCACATGCGTTCCATGAAGGACATGGCCATCGTCTGCAATATCGGCCATTTCGACAACGAGATTCAGGTCGACGCCGTGCGCAACATGAAATGGCGCAACGTCAAGCCGCAAGTCGACATGATCGAGTTCCCGGACGGCAAGCGCATGATCCTTCTCTCCGAGGGCCGGTTGGTGAACCTCGGCAACGCGACCGGACACCCCAGCTTCGTGATGTCCGCCTCCTTCGCGAACCAGGTGCTGGCACAGATGGAGCTATGGCAGAACGGCGAGTCCTACGAGAACCGCGTCTTCGTCCTGCCCAAGCATCTCGACGAAAAGGTCGCCCGTCTGCATCTGGAAAAGCTCGGCGCCAAGCTGACCGAGCTGTCCGACGACCAGGCCGGCTATCTCGGCATCGAAAAGAGCGGTCCGTTCAAGTCGGACCAGTACCGCTACTGATCACGGCGGCATCCCGGCGGGGGCCGACTGGCAGCCCGCCGGAATGTTCACTGCCCGTTCTGTGGCGCCGGGGGCACGGACGCGCCGCGCCCCGACGCGGTGATTCGGTACGCCTTCTTTCACCCTCTTCCTTCATAGTACGCTCATCGTTCGGAGAGGCGGGTACGTCGATCGACGGGTCTGGATGGTCCTATTGCCGGTCGTTCTGGCCCGTCGATCTCCGGTGGTTCGAGTCGAGGGATGGGCATGCCGTTGCGCGGATTGTCGAGACGAGTGGACGACGCGCCCGAGGCCGCATCGGACGAAAGCAGCCGCTCGACCAGGGGTTTCGCCGCTGAACGAGATGATCCGCTCGATACCGAGATCACGGAAAGCACAGAAGCGCACGACGCGACACCATCCTACTCCGCGTCGGCGCGTCCCCGGCCGGACTTCCCGCTCGGCCTCGTCCTGACGGCGCTCGCCACGTTGACGTTGACGCTGGGCGGCCTTCTCATCGCCTGGCACCTGCAACCGTCGAACAGTCCCATTTCGGGAACCGGATCGACCGCCCTGCCCCTCTTCGTCGGCGGGCTCGTCATCGTCCAGATCACGCTGATCGGCATCATCGCCTATCGCGAATGGTATGGCCGCCGCCTGAGACGTTCCAATGCGACGAGGGCCGGCGATATTCGCGAGAGCCTCGAGCGCGCGCGGGCCATTCTCGAGGCCGAGCCACAGATCGCGATCACGTGGATGGGTGGACGACGCCCAGACGTATTCGGCAATGTCGAACTCATCGAGCAGCTGGGCGGCCTCCATCGGGTCGCGGCCTTCGGGACCTGGGCCGCGCCTGCAGGTGCGGCACGGCTCGAACACGCGGTCACCCGCCTGCGCGAGACGGGCGAGAGCTTCCGCCTGAGCGTTCCGCTCAAAGGCCGTTCCGGCCACGCCCTCCTCGCGACCGGCGAGGTTCGCGATGCCGCGGCCCTCTTGCGGCTGCGCGACGAGACCGAGGAAGCCGAGAGCCGCGCCGTGGCCGAAGCGGCGCGCGAGGCCGCTGAGGCGCAGGCCAAGGCGCTGCGAACGCTTCTCGAGGCCGTTCCGGTGCCGGTCTGGCAACGGGATGCGAAGGGGCAGGTCTCCTGGACCAACCCGGCCTACGCGGCCGCCGTCTCCCGCCCAAGGATCGCCGGGTCGAAGGCGCCGGATCGGCACGCGACGGGCGACGAGCCGGGAATGGAGGAACTCCTCTCCGAAAGCGCGCGCCGCGCGATGGCGATCTCCCGCCTCGAGGGTGATGTCTTCCGCGCCCGCACCAATGCCGTAATGGCCGGTGAGCGGCGGACGCTCGACGTCTGCGAGGTCCCGGTCGAGGACGGCGCCGTCGGCATCGCCTTCGACGCGACCGAGGCGGAACAGGCCAAGGCAGAACTCCAGCGCCATATCGAGAGCCATGCCCGCACGCTGGACCAGTTGCACACCGCCGTAGCCATCTTCGGGCCAGACAAGCGCCTTCTCTTCCACAACGAAGCCTATCGCGAACTTCTCGGCCTCAGCCACGCCTGGCTCCTCACCGCGCCGCTCGACGCCGAGATCCTGGAGCGCCTGCGCGAGATCGGCCGGGTGCCCGAGCAGACCGACTTCCGGGCCTGGAAACGCCAGACCCTCGAGATCTACCGCGCGCTCGAGCCGCGCGAGGACTGGTGGCCGATGCCCGACGGCCAGATGCTGCGCGTCGTCGCGACGCCGGGCGCCGAGGGCGGCGTCATCTACTTCTACGAGGACCACACCGAGAAGCTCGACCTCGAAAGCCGCCTCGACACCCTCGGCCGCGTACAGGGCGAGACGCTCGACAATCTGCGCGAAGGCGTCGCCGTCTTCGCGTCGAACGGCCGCCTTTCGCTCTGCAACCCGAGCTTTGCCGAAATGTGGGGGCTCGGCGCCGGCATCGCCATGGACGAGCCGCATATCGACGAGATCCTCGCCGCGACGTCGGGCTTCGATACCGCGTCCGAGTGGAAGCGCATCAAGGCGATGGTCACCGAGATCGATACACGCGAATCCACCGGTGGCCGGATGACGCGTTCGGACGGCAAGACGCTCGACTACCTCGTGCAACCTTTGCCGGACGGCGCGACCCTCGTCACCTTCGGCGACATGACCGACAGTCTCTCGGCCGCGACCGCGCTCCAGGAGCGCAACCAGGCCCTCGTCGCGGCCGATGAGTTGAAGAACGCCTTCGTCAGCCACGTTTCCTACGAGCTTCGCACGCCGCTGACGCACATTATCGGCTTCTCTGAGGTTCTGGCGTCCGAGCAGTTCGGCGTTCTCAACGACAAGCAGCGCGAATATGCCGACGACATCTACACCTCGTCGGACGCGCTGATGACGATCATCGACCACATCCTCGATCTCGCCACCATCGATGCTGGCGCGATGGAACTGGAGATCGACGATCTGGACGTTCGCGAAGCCGTCGAGATCGCCGCCGAGGGGCTCGCCGACCGGATCAGGGAGAACGAGATCAGACTCGAGGTTTCCATCGCACCAGAGATCGGCACCGTGGCGGCCGACTCCAATCGTCTCACGCAGATCCTCTTCAACCTCCTGTCCAACGCCGTCGGCGTCTCCGATCCTGGGGGGCGCGTGGCCGTCGATGTGTCGCGCGAGGACAATGACATCCGCTTCGCGATCTCCGACGATGGACCGGGCCTCGAGCAGGCCGATCTCAAGCGCGTCTTCGACCGGTTCGAAACCGGGCCCAATCGAGGCCGGCATCGCGGCGCGGGTCTCGGCCTTTCCATCGTCCAGAGCTTCGTCGATCTCCATGGCGGCCGCATAGAGGCGACGAGCACTCCGGGCGTCGGCACCACGGTAAGCGTCACCCTTCCCGCCGGTCGGCAGGTTATCGATGCCGGCGAGCGCCCGTCCACCATGACAGATTCCATGCCGGCGTCCGATGCCCTCCTGGTCGACGCCTCTTCCAAACGGTCCACCCACGCAGACGATTGGGCCTCGGCATGACCGCGAACGTCGCGAGCCTCGCGCCCTGGCCGGAGGAGACGGCACCCTCGCCCGCGCAGTGGTCCCGCCGCCTCGACGCCTATGATGCCGGCATTCTCGCCGAAGCCCTGGCGGCACGGCTTCAGCCGGGCGATCTCGTCCTTCTCGACGGCGAGATCGGGGCGGGCAAATCCCATTTTGCGCGTGCGCTCATCCGCGCCTTGGCCGGTGATCCCCATCTCGACGTGCCGAGCCCGACCTTTACGCTCGTGCAGCCCTACGACGTTCGAATACCGATCCTCCATGTCGATCTCTATCGTGTCGCCGAACCGTACGAAGTCGATGAGCTCGACCTTACCGACAGCTTGGAAGCAGGGGCCGTCTTGGTCGAATGGCCGTCGAGAGGGGAGGCCGCCCTCCCCCGATCGAATGCCTGCCTGACGATCTCGATCGAGGGCATCGCTGACGATCCCGACCACCGGGCCTATACGTTGAGCGCCGACCCCGGCTTCGCCGACAGGATGGCGCGCCTCTTCGAGGTCGAGGCCTTCTTGGAGGAAGCCGGGTGGGCCGCTGCCCATCGCCATCACGTCATCGGCGATGCCTCGACGCGGCGCTACGAGAGGCTTGTCCGAGGTGAAGCCGTGTCGATCCTGATGGACGCGCCGGAGGTGGTGTCCGCGCCCGCGGGCGAACGGCGTGCCGTCGACCTCGCCGATCCGCCGCGTCCGGGCTCGGCGGACTATGCCGCGACGGTCGGACTGGCACCGAAGCTCTCCGCCTTCCTCGCGATCGGCCAGACGCTCCATGCCAGAGGCTTTGGAACGCCGGCGATCCTGGCCAACGATCCCGCCGCACAAGCGGCGCTTCTCGAAGACCTCGGCAGCGTCAGCATCGCCGTGGATGGGCGTGCCGTTTCCGAGCGGTACGTCGCGGCCATGGACCGGCTGGCGGGCGTCCATCGCGAGGCGTGGCCTCGGACCGTCGTCTTCGCAGGCGTGTCGCACACGCTGCCGACCTACGATCTCGACGCGTTCACGGCCGAACTCGCGCAGTTCCACGCCTGGTATGTCCCGAGGCACGGCGGGTCCGGCGACCCAATCTCCTTTCTGACCGCCTGGCAGGCGGCGCTCGCTCCAATGCTCAAGACCTGCGAGATGAGCTGGGTTCTTCGCGACTATCACGCGCCCAACCTGATGTGGCGCGCGGACCGCGGTGGGCTCGACCGGATCGGCATTCTCGACTTTCAGGATGCGCTCATCGGGCCTGCAGCCTATGACGTCGCATCGCTCGCGCAGGATGCGCGGACCGACATGGAGGACGGCCTGTCCGACGCGCTCCTCCGACACTATCTCGCCGCGCGCGCTCTGGAGCCC
Organism: uncultured Alphaproteobacteria bacterium; assembly: GCA_963799285.1. Lineage (GTDB taxonomy): Bacteria > Pseudomonadota > Alphaproteobacteria > Rhizobiales > CAWCWK01 > CAWCWK01. The sequence goes on along the minus strand of CAWCWK010000004.1, from coordinate 812,595 downwards.
GATTTCGATGCCGACGGATTCGAGGACGCCTATTGGTTGATGGGCGCGCAACGGGCAACGAAGGTTCTGGGCGCCTTCGTCCGTCTCGCCTTCGATGCTGGCAAGCCAGGGTATCTTTCCCACCTCGCGCGCGTGGCTGCGCATCTTCGCCGCTGCCTCGCGCAACCGGCCTTGGCCGAGCTTCGGCCGTATTACGAGGGCGTTGGGCTCGAACAAGCCGGTTCGCTCTCAGCGAACGAGCTGGCCGGCTGCGCTTCGTGACCCCCTCATCCGGCATCGTCCTCGCCGCTGGCTTCGGCACGCGGATGCGTCCTCTCACGGACGATCGCCCGAAGGCGCTCGTCTCGGTGGCGGGGCACACCCTGCTCGATCATGCGGTGCTTCGCTTGGTGCGGGCGGGCGTGACCCGGGTCGTCGTCAACGTCCACTACATGGCGGATATGGTCGAAGCCCATCTGGCGGGGCCGACGCGGGCCATGCTGGCGGCGTTGGACGCGGAGCCGGCCGAGATCGTCGTATCGGACGAGCGGTCCGAGATCCTCGAGACCGGCGGCGGCGTGAAGGCCGCGCTGCCGCTACTTGGGGACGATCCGTTCTTCGTCACCAATGTCGATTCGCTCTGGATCGAGGACGGCCTGCCGAACCTCGATAGGCTCGCGGCCCAACCTCTGGGCGACCTTCGGGCGCGCGTCCTTCTTGCGCCCATAGAGGGATCGCTGGGCTTCGACGGTCGCGGCGACTTCCTGAGGGACGATGGAGGTCATCTCGAACGGCCCGCCCCCGGCGAGCCGGCGCCCTTTGCATATCCCGGCACGCTCCTGACGAGCGGCGCCGCCTTCCGCGATATGCCCGATGGTCGCTGGTCCCTCAATCGCATGTTCGACGCGGCGCTGACCGAGCGCGCTCTCCTCGGCACGCCCATGGGCGGCCTCTGGATGCATGTCGGCACCCCCGGCGCCGTGGACGATGCGGAACGCGCCATCGCCGCGCAACGGGCCTAGGCGAGACGCCGAATTCATTGCGATGACGACCGGGCGGACGCCGATGCCGGTGCGTAGCGTCCGCGCGTCAGAGTTCGCGGAAGCGGTAGCCGACGCCATAGAGCGTCTCGATCATGTCGAAGTCGTCGTCGACCTGCTTGAACTTCTTGCGCAAGCGCTTGATGTGGCTGTCGATCGTGCGGTCGTCCACATAGACCTGATCGTCATAGGCCGCGTCCATGAGGGCGTTGCGGCTCTTCACGACGCCCGGGCGCTGGGCGAGAGCGTGGAGAATTAGGAACTCGGTCACGGTCAGGGTGACCGGCTTCCCGTCCCAGGTGCAGGTGTGTCGTTCGGAGTCCATCTTGAGGAGGCCGCGCTCCATCACGTCGGCGGCCGTCGTCGCGCCCGCCGAGCCCGGTGCTGCCTGGCCTCCGCCCCCTCCCCCGCCGGTGCCGAGTATGTCGCGCCCATTCGCCCGCTTGAGGACCGCGCGGACGCGCTCGACGAGGAGGCGTTGAGAGAACGGCTTTCGAATGAAATCGTCCGCGCCCATCTTGAAGCCGAAGAGTTCGTCGATCTCCTCGTCCTTCGATGTCAGGAAGATGACGGGCAGCTCGGAATGCTGGCGCAGGCGCCGAAGGAGCTCCATGCCGTCCATCCGCGGCATCTTGATATCGAAGATCGCGATGTCCGGCGGGTTGATCTGCAGACCGTCCAGGGCGGATGCACCGTCCGTATAGGTCTGAACCGTGTAACCTTCGCTTTCGAGTGCGATCGAGACCGAGGTCAGGATATTCCGGTCGTCATCGACAAGGGCGATAGTAGCCATCTGATCGTCTCCCGGACGCCTCGCTTAAGGCTCCGCACGCACAAGGACTCGGTCGCGTGCCCCGGAGGACGACGCCGTCGCTGTGGCTGCAATGCCACATGTCGCGCCAATCGCCAAGGGCTGTGGAAAGTCGCGTCCTGTCAAAGCCGGACTTCGTGGCCACGACGATGGGATCGACGCCTCCCCCGATCGGCGATCTGGGGCTGTCCATGGAACGTAATGAGTAAGTTGCCCAGCCCGTCATGCCGAGCTTAGCGGAAGTGCACGGTTCTTGATCGGGAGCCAAGACGCTGGCCGCGTCCGCCTGACCAATCGATCAAGAAAATCGGTTCAAGGAAAAGAGCGCGGTCTCACCTGTTGCGTCGCGCGGTTCGCTCTCGTACGACCCTCTGGATTCGTCGGTTTTGCAGCGCAGCATCGGTGCGCGACCTGCTTCAACTTTGAAGGACCTCTTTTTATGTCCACGACATCCTCTGCCCTGTTCGACACGAGCGTCGCCAAGGAGCGGCGCGCGGACTGGCCGGAGGCTCGCCTCTATCAGAGCGCACTCGGATGTCCGTTCTCTCCGGGATCGATCGTGCAGGGCGGCGCACTTCTCGTCGAGACGGGTCAGTTCACCGGACGAAGCCCGGGCGACAAGTTCGTCGTATCGTCGCCAAAGACGGAGCAGCGCATCTGGAAGGACAACAACCAGATGATGAGCCGCGATCACTTCGACACGCTGCTGGCCGATATGCAAGCGCACGCGGGCGGCAAGGTCCTCTACACGCAGACGCTCTATGCGGGCGCCGACCCCGAACACCGGCTGAACGTCTCGGTCGTCAACGAATATGCGTGGCACGCCCTCTTCATCCGTCACATGCTGCGTCGGCCGGAGCGGGCCGAGCTTGGCGCCATCACGGCCGATCTGACGGTCGTCGACCTGCCGTCCTTCAAGGCCGATCCGGCCCGCCACGGCACGAAGTCGGAGACCGTCATCGCGCTCGATCTCGACCGCGGCATCGTCCTCATCGGGGGCACGGCCTATGCGGGCGAGATGAAGAAGTCGGTCTTCTCGGTCCTCAACTACCATCTTCCCGAGAAGGACGTGATGCCGATGCATTGCTCGGCCAACGCGTCGAAGAGTGACGGCCGCAGCGATGCCGCCGTTTTCTTCGGGCTGTCGGGCACGGGTAAGACCACCCTATCGGCCGATCCGGAGCGCACGCTCATCGGCGACGATGAGCATGGGTGGTCGGACGAGGGCATCTTCAACTTCGAAGGCGGCTGCTACGCCAAGACGATTCGGCTCTCCAAGGAGGGAGAGCCCGAGATCTGGGACGCGGCGCATCGTTTCGGTTCGGTGCTGGAGAACGTGATCGTCGATCCCGAGACCCGCCTGCCGGATTTCGACGACGATACGAAGACGCCGAACACGCGCGTCGCCTACCCGCTGGAGGCGATCCCCAACGCGAGCGAGACCGGACGAGCCGACACGCCGCGCAATATCGTCTTTCTGACGTGCGACAGCTTCGGCGTCCTGCCGCCTATCGCGAAGTTGAACCCAGATCAGGCGATGTATCATTTCCTGTCCGGCTACACGGCCAAGGTGGCGGGCACCGAGCGCGGGGTCAGCGAGCCCCAGGCGACGTTCTCCGCCTGCTTTGGCGCGCCGTTCATGCCGCTCCACCCCAGCGTCTACGGCAATCTGCTGCGGAAGCGCATCGCCGAATCCGGCGCCAAGTGCTGGTTGGTGAACACTGGCTGGTCGGGTGGCCCCTACGGCGTAGGGTCGAGGATGAGCCTTCGCACCACGCGCCGGCTTCTCTCGGCCGCTCTGGCCGGTGAGCTTGACGACGTGCCCGTCCGGCACGCTCCGGTCTTCGGCCATGACGTGCCGCTCAAGGTCGAAGGCGTGGAGGACGTCGTGCTGGACCCGCGCCGCACATGGGAGGACCGCGAAGCGTTCGACGCGCAGGTCGTGCGGGTCGCCGCGCTCTTCTTGAAGAATTTCGAGCCCTTCGAGCCCTATGTCGACCAAGCCGTGCTCGATGCCGCTCCGAAGCCCGGTAACGTCCATCTCCACGAGGAACCCGTCGTCTATCGGTAGAGCGCTCAAACGAGGCTTCAGATACACGCGCGATAGCCTTGACGAACGATGAACCGCCGGTCGCGCAGCCATGCCATTGCTGCAATGCAGCACGGCGGCCTCGTTGATTGTGCAAGTGCGTCCCAGGCACGATCTTTCGCTTCAAGACGGGGGCCATTCGCCCCCGCAGACTTGGGACGACAGATCGATGAATACGAACACGACGACCTATACAGCCGCGCCTCACACCTTTCGCGAGACCGTCATCCGGACCGTTCGCGGCTGGATGAGCGCCTACGCCCTTCACCGCCGCTATAGGAAGACCTATGCGGAACTGTCTCTCCTCACGGAGGCCGAGCTTACCGATCTCGGCATGAGCCGCTACCAGCTCTCCGACGTCGCTCGCAAGGCGGTCTACGGCGCCTGACGACCACGGATGGGCGGCGCGCCGATTGGCGCCGTTCATCGGTCTGGGGTAAGGGCGTGGGATGACCTTGCGCCCGGCCCCATGCGAACGCCCCCTCCAGGCGCATGAAGCGCCTGACGATCCGGCGGACTGCACGCGGAAACGGTACCGGGCCATCATGGCGGCCGCGATCCTCGGCTCCTCGATCGCCTTCATAGACGGCTCCATCGTGTCGGTCGCCCTTCCCTCCATTCGCGGGGGGCTCGGCGCATCGCTGGTGGAGATGCAATGGGTCGTGAACGGCTACGCATTGATGCTGGCCGCGTTCATCCTGCCCGCTGGTTCCGCCGGCGACGTCTTCGGACGCAAGCAAATCTTTCTCGTCGGTGTCGCGGTCTACACGCTGGCCAGCCTCTGGTGCGGCCTCGCGCGGTCGGGACCGGAGCTGATCCTGGCCCGCATCGTTGAGGGCATCGGCGGGGCCTTCATGATCCCGGCCAGCCTCGCTCTCATCACCGTCAACGTATCCAGAGAGAAGCGCGGTGCGGCTATCGGCCTATGGGCGGCGGCCGGCGCGGCTTCGACGGCGATCGGGCCCATTCTCGGCGGAACGCTCATAGACGGGTTCGGCTGGCGCCCTGCCCTACTCCTCACCGTACCCTTCGGGGTCGTCACCTTCCTCGTCGCCTGGCGCGGCGTGCCCGAGAGCCGGGCCGAGGGCGCCGATATGGACTGGGTCGGCGGATTTCTCGCCTGCGCCGGCCTCGGTGCCCTTGCCTATGCCTTGACGGCGGCCGTGGACGGCCTGTCGCCGCTCGTCATGGGGTTCGGTGCGGCCGGGCTCGCCATTTGCGCGCTCTTCCTCTGGCGGCAAAAGACGGCGTCGAAGTCCGATGATGCCGCTCGGCCTCTTCGAGAGCTGGCCATTCTCCGGAGCGAACGCCCTCACCTTCCTCCTCTACGCCGCGCTCACAGGGGCGCTCTTCCTGATGCCGATGACGCTGATCGACGCGCACGGCTACACCGCCACGCGCGCAGGGCTGTCGATGCTGCCCTTCACGATCCTGGTCGGCGCACTCTCGAAGTTCGCCGGTGGCTTCGTCGATCGGACAGGCGCCCGGCTACCCCTGACTATCGGGCCGGCCGTCGTCGCCCTCGCCTTCGCGGCGCTCGTCTGGGTCGCCATCGATGGCAGCTTCTGGACGGCCGTGGTCCCGTCCATGGCGCTCCTCGGCATCGGCATGGGCATCACCGTCGCGCCCCTCTCGACAACCATCATGAACGCGGTGCCGGACGACAAGGCGGGCACGGCGTCCGGCATCAACAACGCGGTCTCTCGCGCGGCCGGCCTCATCGCCGTTGCGGCTTTCGGCCTCGTCGCGCAGGTAGGTTTCGCCGCGACGGGTGCGGGCGGGTCCTTCGGCGAACCGTCCGGTGCGATCTCGGCCTATAGCGACGGCATGGTCCGAGGCTTCGCCTTCGTCGCCGTCGCCTGTTCGGCGCTGGCCGCGCTCGCCGCCGCGGTCGGCTTTGCGACGCTGGGCGTGGCCGACAGGGCCCGACGATCGCCATTCACGCCGCCCTAACTTTGCCGTGTAGTCGGGTGGTGCGCCCTCCATCTCCGTCATAGGGTCACGGCATTGCCCACCCCCGGAGACCATGCGTCATGAGCGACACCACCCGCCGCACCTTCCTGAAGACAGCCGCCTTCTCCGGCGCAGCCATGGCCGCCGCCATGCCGATCTCGGCCCAGGCGCAGCAGGCCGTGCGTCTCGGCTCTCAGGAGATGGGTATCGACTTCGACTATGAGGTGACCCGCACAGACGCCGAATGGCGCGCGATCCTCGACGACAACGAGTATTACATCCTGCGCGAGGTCGGCACCGAGCCGCCCAAATCCAGCCCGCTCTGGAACGAGGAGCGTGTCGGAGACTATCGCTGCAAGGGCTGCGACCTGCTCGTCTACCCGTCCGAATGGAAGGTGCCGCTCGACAAGGGCTGGGTGTTCTTCGATCACGCGATCCCGAATACGGTGCTGACCGATCTCGATCTCGGGTCGCCCTATGCCGGGAACCCGGACATGCAGGAAGTGCCCAGCGAAGACCCGCTCATCGAACTGCACTGCCGCCGCTGCGGCAGCCATCTCGGCCATCTCGTCTCGATCGGCGGGCCGATCCACTGCATCAACGGCACGGCTCTCGACTTCAAGGTCCGCGCGGCCTGATCGCAAGAAGGACGGCCTGCGACCGATCTAAGCGCTCGTCACGACGTCCAAAAACGCCTGTCCATATTTCTCGAGCTTCTTCTCGCCGACGCCGTGAATGCCGCCCAAGTCATCCAGTGTCTCGGGGCGGCTGGCGGCGATCTGGATGAGGGTCCGGTCGGGGAAGATGACGTAGGCCGGGACCTTGTTGGCTCGTGCGAGTTCGGTCCGGCGCGCCTTCAGCGCCGCGAGGAGATCCGCGTCGACATCCTCCACCTCCGGCGCGACCATCGTGCTGCGCGGCTTTCGCGACCGCTTCTCGCGCAGGGCCTCGGCACGCATCGAAAACGGCTTCTCGCCCTTCATGACCGCCACGCCCTCGTCCGTGGCAAGCCAGCGTCCATGGTTGACGATGTCGATCTGGATGAGGCCGGCGGCATACATCTGGCGGAAGATCGAGCGCCAAGTATTGACCGATCGGTCCGCCCCGCAGCCGAATGTCTTCAGCTTCTCGTGCCCGAAACGCCGGATCTGCTCGGTCTCGTCACCGACGAGAACGCTGACCAGATGCTCCAACCCGAACCGCTCTCCGGTACGCAGGATGGCCGAGACCGCCTTTTGCGCCTCCAGCGTGCCGTCCACCGCCTCGACGCCCGAAAGGCAGAGGTCGCAATTGCCGCACGCCTTGGAGGGCTCGCCGAAATAGGCGAGCAGGGTCTGGCGGCGACAGGTCGGCGCCTCGGCCAGCGCGATCAGCGCGTTGAGCCGCTGGCGCTCGACGCGCTTCTGTTCGTCCGGCGCATCGCCATCGTCGATCTGGAGGCGGCGAATGCGGATGTCGGAGAGGCCGTAGAGCGTGAACGCCTCCGCCGGCAGCCCGTCACGCCCCGCGCGCCCGATCTCCTGGTAGTAGGCCTCGATCGTTTTGGGCAGGTCGGCGTGAACGACGAAGCGCACGTCCGGCTTGTCGATCCCCATGCCGAAGGCGACCGTGGCGCAGACGATGACGCCGTCCTCTTGAAGGAACCGGTCCTGCGCGGCGGAGCGGTCTGCCGGCGCGAGGCCGGCGTGGTAGGCGACGGCGTCGTAACCGGCATCACGCAGCCTTTCGGCCAGCTCCATGGTGCCCTTTCGCGACATGCAGTAGACGATACCGCTGGAGCCGCGATGCGCATCGATGAAGCGCATCAGCTGCTTGCGCCCGCCCGCCCCCTTGGCCTCCATGCCGAGCCGAATATTCGGGCGGTCGAAGCCGTGAACGAAGATGCGCGGCGCGTCGTCGAAGAGCCGACCGGCGATCTCGTCGCGCGTCGCGGCATCGGCCGTCGCGGTCAGCGCGAGGGTCTGGAGGCCATGCGGCAGGGCGTCGGCGAGCCGGTGGCGCACGTCGGCCAGCTGAAGGTAGTCGGGTCGGAAGTCGTGTCCCCACTGGCTGACGCAATGTGCTTCATCGACGGCAAGACGGCGCATACCGGCACGACCGAGCATTTCGATCGTCGCGCCCATCATCAGCCGTTCGGGCGCGACGTAGAGAAGCCGCATCGTGCCCGCGCGCAGCGAGGCACGGACGCGTTCCGTCTCCTCGGGCGTGTTCGACGAGTTAAGCGCGCCGGCCTCGACGCCGAACGCGCGGAGCGCCGAGACCTGGTCGCGCATCAACGCTATCAAGGGCGAGACCACGACGGTCAACGCCTCGTCGACGATGGCGGGCAGTTGATAGGTCAGCGACTTTCCCGCGCCCGTCGGCATCACCGCGAGCACGTCGCGGCCTTCCAGTACCGCCTGAACGACCTCATCCTGCCCGGCGCGAAAGTCGGCGAAACCGAAAACGCGCGCCATGACCGCGCGCGCGTCATCGAGCGTCGGTCCGTGATCGGCGGAGGGTGAAATGTCGAGGAGCGCCATGGCCGCGTCTACCTCGCGCCGCAGAGGGGCAAGGTCAAGGCGGTGCTGGGCTGGAAGCGCGTGTCGTCAGCTAGTCAGGCGGACGGCCTCGCGGGCATCCTCGGCTCGCTGCTGCGCATCGTCGCGCAGGAGCTTGTCGAAGGCGGCGGCGGGAATGGGACGGGAATAAAGATAGCCTTGCACCTCGTCACAGCCGAAGAGGCGCAGCAACGCCTCCTGGGACACATCTTCCACGCCTTCGGCGATCGTCTGGAGGCCGAGGCTCTTCGCGAGCGAGATGATGGCACGAACGATCGAGGCATCGTTCGCCGAGGACAGGCTGTCGGTGATGAAGCTGCGATCGATCTTGATGCGGTCCACCGGGATGGAGCGCAGATCGCTTAGCGAGCCGTAGCCGGTGCCGAAGTCGTCGAAGGAGACGTTGACGCCAAGCTCTCTCAGCTTGGCGATCAGGCAGCGCCCGTCCTCGCCGCTCTGCAACACGACGTTCTCCGTGACCTCGAGTTCGAGAAGCCTCGGGTCGAGCTGCGTCTCCGCAATCGTCTCCGCGACCAGCTCGACGATGCCGCCGGAGCGGAAATGCGCGGTGGACATGTTGACGCCGACCCGAACGGGGAATCCTTCGTCGAACCACGCCTTGGCCTTGCGCGCGCCCTCCTTCACGACCCAATTCCCCACCGAGAGCGCATAGTCGCTCTGCTCCAGCGCGTCGAGGAAGTGGTAGGGCGTGAGGATACCGCGCTCGGGATGGCGCCAGCGCAGCAGGGCCTCCGCGCCTATGATCCGGCTGTCGCTCAAACGAAGCTGCGGCTGGTAGAAGAGCTCGAACTCGTGGGACGCGACAGCCTTCTGCAAATCGTTGTCGAGAATGACGCGGTTGCGCATCTGCTGGCGCATGTCCTTGGAGAAGAACCGCGCCTGCCCTCGGCATTCCGCCTTCGCCCGTGCCAGCGCGAGGCCGGCGCTCGAGATCAGATCGTCCGCCATCCGGCCGTCATTGGGTGCGAGCGCCATCCCTATCGTGATCGAGACTTCGACATCGCCGACGGGAGTCTCCAACGGCAGGAGGAAGGCCTCGCCGAGCCTTTCCGCAAGGTCGGAGACGTCCCGCGGCTCGGATACATCTGCGACGATGATCGAGAACTCGTCGCTGCCGATCCGCGCCAATCGATCATGAACCCGGATCGTCTCCTCGAGGCGGCGCGCCACGGCCCCGAGAACCTCGTCGGCGGCGGCATGTCCCAGTCGCTGGTTGAATGCCTTGAAGTGGTCGATGTCGATGAGAATCAAACCCATCTGCGCCGTATAGGGCTGATCGCCCGGAAGTAGGCGACGGAGCGCATGGTACCACCCTGAGCGATTGAGGAGGCCGGTGACAGGATCGAACCGCGTCGTTTTTGCGCCTATGGTCGAGAGCAGCGGCGACACCTCGCGTGCGACGCCGCGATAGCCCTCGAACGCACCATCGCTTCCGAAGACGGGATAGCCGCTCGTAACTACGCGAGCCGTCTTGCCCATGATCTGCGTCTCGTAGACGAAATCCTGGTAGGGCCTCTGGCTCAGTAGCGTCTCCCGATGCGCATAGAAGGCCGTGTCGTCGTCACCGCTCGGCTTGATGACATCGTCCCAGACGCGGCCGACCAGCCAGTCGGCAGGAATGCCCGACATCGAGGAGACATGCGTGAACCGGAAGTCGGCGTCCATCTGCCAGAGAATGTCGTCCGGTAGCGAGGACTGCTGCTCGTTCGCTGAAGGAGGACAGGCCGTTCCCCCTCCACCGTCAACCGAACGGGCTTCGACGCCGAGGACGTATCCGGCCAGACCAGCAAGACCTTCGAGCGCATCGCGGGCCTGACCGTCCAGGTCCTCTTCGGTCTCGAGTGTGACCATGAGGGCGCCCAGCAGTATGCCGCCTGATCTTACCGGGACGGCCACACGGCGGGTGTCGCCGCCTCCGTGGTTGTCGTTGTCGGACAGCGTGATGCAAGTCCGCCCGCCGGCCCTCGCGACGGCGCCCCAGGAGGCGCTGAGGGGCCTGGACGCGACCTCGCCGTCCTCCCCGATCTCGCTCTGGGCGCCTTCGCAGACGACATGGAGGCAGACCTTGGGCGCCTTCGATACGTGGCGCGCCAACTGGATGATCCGCACCAATTCGGAGCGGAGCCGTTGGACCGGCGCTGGGCGCGAAGAGGGTGTCAAAAGGGCACTCATAGCCCGGGCATTGTACGGCCCGAGCCTTGACAGAGTGTGAGTGCAGGCAAACCGATCTGTCTCGAAGGATTGCTCAAGGCATCACGCGCGCCAATGTTCCCTTATCCACGATGTGGGGCGAACATGCTTGTAGGTCCGCTTCCAGAGGGGGGCCGGCCAGATGCCATCCCGCGCCTCGTCCGGATCGGGCTTTCCCGTAAAGACGACGACCCGTGCGCTCGGCGGCAGAACGGCCGGGCGCAGGAAGTTCATCGGCCAGCGCGGCATCAGGCTGTGCTTGAAGCTAACGCACCAGTCTTCCGGCCAGAATACGGGGTCGACCCCGATCTCGCGCGTGACGAAGATCTGCTCGTTGACGTAGGCCTTCCGTATCGCCGCGCCGTCCGCCTCCATCCGCGTCACGAGATGCGGCGCTTGCCCCACCCGGAACCGGAAGCAGGACGTGTTGCCCACGCCATCATCCTGCGTCCAGTTGCGGATCACGCAGAATCGGCCCGGCTCGTAGTCGAAGAAGGGATCGAGCGATCCCGTGATGACGACGTCGAGGTCGAGAAAGAGCACATCGCCTTCGGCGCCCGGCAGCGTCTCGCGCCAGAGCGCGAGCTTGCGCCACGGCTTCCAGCGGATCGCCTCCGGCAGCGCGATCGGGATCAGCGCCTCGATCTCCACGGCGGGGTCGATCCCGGTGGAATCGTCGGTATAGCAGACGAGGCGGGTGGGCCGCGCCGTGTGACGCCCTATCATGCCCCAAAGCCGGTTGACGTAGTCCGCGCCATAGCGCGTACCCCACTTCATGCAGAGTATCGTCTGGACCATAGCGGCGCCTCGACCTTTCGAACGTACGGGTTTTGCCGAGCCTCGACGCCGTCCGAGGTGTTTTTCACGGCCAATGCCACGAAACCGCCTCCGAACGCTTGACGCATCCGGCCCGACCCCTTAACTCACACTCACCGCAGCGACCAGAGCCCATCGGCCCGGTCGCTGACAGGCCCTGTCGCGGGGTGGAGCAGCCCGGTAGCTCGTCAGGCTCATAACCTGAAGGTCGTAGGTTCAAATCCTACCCCCGCAACCAAATATATTCGCGTTTCCAAACGCTTAAGCGCCGCCCTCCGGGGCGGCGTTTGCATTTACACCCACCGTGGAAGCACTGTGGAAGCAAGAGGGGCCGAAGTCGTTCATATTGCTTCGCAAATCGGCACGGTGCGAAATGAGTGCAGCATGAGCGGCACCCCTCACGGGAAGATCCTCTCGCAGGCTGACCGATGTGCCCGCGACAGCGCCTCTGGATCGATCCCAAGCCGATCAGCGTACTGGATGCTCATGCCGTCCATCACATCGGTGATCGACGCCGCGAGCAATTCGTCCTTCGAGAGGTGCGTCCTGCGATAGACCTGGTCCATCAGGGGAAGGATGTGGCGCTGTATCTTGGTGCGTTCGCCTGGTGAGAGCCGTGCGCACAGGCAGGCATGCATGCACCAGAAGCAGGTGGCCCAGCATTCGAGTAAGTCGGCAGGAAGTTGGTCGTGGACGCTGTCGAGCTTCAAGCTTCCTATCGCGGGCTTTGACCCGCCGAAGACTTTGAAGTTCAGCCGTCCGAGAACGTAGGGCCAACTGTTGGCATCGCCCTCCACGGGCAGAACCTGCAAGCTTGTCCGATCTTTCGGCTTTTCGCTTGCCTTGTCTGTGCCTCGCCAGGAGGCGGCACAGATGATCATCAGTAGGGCGCGAAGCCGCAGAAAATCGCGGGACGAAAGGCTGCCACTCTCCTGCTTGAGCTCGATGCGCTTTGCGAAGTCCGCGGCCGCCTTCACAAGCTGATCCTTCGTCGCCTTCGCCCGACGAGCGTTGCGACGCTGCTCTTCCTCGCCTCCGTCCGGAATTGGCCGCGAAGTCGGTTTGGCCGCGAACTCCTCCCCTGCCGCCATCGCGGCTTCGGCGTTCTGGGTCTCGTCCCCGAGATCGAAGGCAGCCTTCAGGGCATCCTCGTCGTTTTCATCGACCGGCGTTGCGAGCGAGTTCAACCCGACGATCCGGTTCAGGAAGCCGCGGACGATAGATACGTCGCTGCCGCCGAGGCTGTTGTGTTGAACATGCCCCGATTGGTGTGGCCGACGACCAGCGATGAAGTCGTCGTAGCTCAGTTGGCGATGCTTCTGGCCGCCTTCATCCGTTTCCTTTCGAGCCTTCGGGATGGAGACGCCTTCGCCGTGCCCGTCGGCATCGCGATCTTCGATCTTCTCGAGCAAGTCCTGCACTTCGAGCAAAGCGAGGGTGGCTTCTGTTTCGCCGTCCAGCTGAGCGAGCGCATTCTCCGTTTGTCGTGAGTGTGTTTCTCGAATTGCGATCTGCAGGGCATCGATGTGCGTGATGATCCCTGGCGTGAAATCCTGCGGCCCGATCAATCGTGCGAAGGCCGGAAGGTCATCAGTTGCCTCAATCTGGAAGCGGATTCTCCGATGATCAGCACCTTCGAGTCGTGTCGGGTTGCTGACCAGCGGCGCGCCGGAAGCAGCCAGCAATTCGACTTCATATGCCTCGGGTGCCCCGATTTGCGCAGCTGGTCGCCAGCTCAGCGTGTCGCCGTGAACCGCGAAAATGCCCGGGTGACTCTGCGAGAGGGCGTCGAACGGGATGTCGTCTTCGACTTGCAGCGGCGGCAGCTTCTCAGCCTCAATTCGCCTCTCGGGCGTGAGCACCTTCTCCAGCCCCAATTCCGAAACAGCCCGACCTGGCGGCAGCTGCCGGTATAGGCTTGCCTCGCTGTTGGAGCCTGATGTGTTCCCAGTGCCAAGAGCTGCAACCGTGCAGTTCGCGCTGCCGATCAAGAGGTGGTCCGCCGTATCGGTTTGCGCGATCAGAGCTTTGGCATGGATGAAGCGACTGCCCCCAAAGCCGTCCCGGCGATAGAGCGTGATGCCGGAAATGCTCCCTGTCGCATCCCGCGGGAACAACCCGGTGTCTGTGTCGATGAGCGCAGCGATTGCCCGTGGGCGAAGCCGCTCAGCAAGAGCCGACAAGGCTCCGAGCCGCTCATCCCAATAGGGGCTGATCACGATCAGGCGTTTCACTTCGCCGTCGATCTCGCGGGCGAAGCGGGCGCCTATGCCCTCGGCTGAGTTTGACAGTAGGAGCGCTGCCCGTGTTCCATCGCCAAGCTCGACAGGTCCCTCGGCAGGTGCTGCAGAACGCAACCAGGCAGCTCGGGCGAGCATCCACTCGAACTGCGTCGGAAGCATCGGGTCAGCCGGATCGAAAAGGCTAGAGAGGTAGCGATAGGCTTGGGCGATCAGACGCTGCGCGCCGTCATCTTCAAATCCAGAGGTGAGAAGCGTGACGAGTTCCAGATTTCCAGCGAGGCCTGCTGCCGTCAGGTTGGCAGACCCGATAAACAGGCGACCACCCTGACGTCCGATCTGCAAGAACAGCTTTGGGTGAAAGAGGCCCGCAACTTGCGCTCCAGAGGCGGTGTAGAGTCTTCCCGCTTGCCTTGGCAGCGGCGAGGCTCCGCCAATTGCATGAGTCAGCATGCGTGCGTCAGCGAGGACCATGTTGTTGCGGCAACCGGCCCCCCGGATGCGTGGCAGTACGATGTTCTCGTAGGCATCGAAATCGATGCCGAAGGTCGTGGCGATGCTGCTGTGATAGCCCTTGTCGGCGAAGCGTTCGTACAGCCTCATGAATAGATGGCCTCTCGCCCCGCCTCGGTGAGGCCGGCGCTGCCCAGCAGCCCAATATCTTTGAGGAAGGTAATGGCGGGGCCCAGCCGCGGATTGGTGAAGACCGGACCGTCCTTCTCGCGGAGCCGCAGCTTGCCGTCATCGGACTCGATCAGGAACGTATAGTCTCCTTGGTGGCGCAGCTTTCGCAAGGCAACCCACAGATGCCGACGGATCACCCGCTCTTCCAGGACACGCTCGATCGTCTGCCCGAATGGGGCCTCCCGATGCCGAGCGAGGAATCGCGTTTCACTTAGCAGCGACCGGAAGGCGTCTGGATTGAAGCCGCCGAGTGGTTCCGTCAGGTCCGCCCCCACCAGGTCAATCCGCCGATGCAGTATGGCAAGCAGGCGAACGGCCTTTGCTGCCGTTTCCGGCGAACATATCCGCGCGTCGTCACGGCCGGCCCGAATGATCTCATTGGTTAGCGAAACCTCGGTGTCGGGATCGCTTGCATCGAAGGCGTTCGAAGCAGGCTCCAACCCCTCAAGCAGGGCCGACCAAGTTTCCGGCACAGGTGAAATTTCTGATAGAATGTGTTGCGCACAGCGGCCGATCAGTCGCTCCATTCCCAGACCAGAGGGATAATCACCCAACGTATCGAGCGTGAACTTCAGCAGCGCCTCATGCGCGATGTGGCACAGATCATTTGCGTGATAGACCCACCATCGCGACCGCTGCGCTTCGAGCAATGGATCGTCGAGGCTCAGGATGTTTCCTTGCTGATCGTGACCCGCGTAGAGCACCCATCGAACTTCATCGGCTCGGGGCTCCCGCTCCAGGAAGTCCGCCACCTTGAGGATCAGCAGGATGCTCAGCTTGCGCGCCAGCGCCCCGCTCGACGGAGCGCTGGCGCGTGACAGCAGGATTGCTTCGTAGAATTTCTGCTCCGTGCTCTCGCGGGCAATCCGTGAAGGCAGCAAGGGAGCGAGTTCGTCGAGCTCGTCGTGATTGACCGATCCAAGCTTGATCAGCCTGAAATAGAGCTCAGCCCGTGAACCGAGCGAGTGTTCGAAGGCCTGAGCAAGTCCCTCGCCAAGGTCCTTGCTGGGCAGCGGAATCTCATGGTCGTCGGAGCGGTCGAAGATGCCGATGTCAAAGAGCTGACTGCGATAGGCTGCGCCGAAGGCGCCCCAGGCCTGTTTCAGGTAGTAGGCCTCGCTGCCAGGCTCGGCAGCCTCCTTGAAATCGATGGTGTCGTCGGGCGCCTCTTCGAGCGTTCTCGTGGCCCAGTCCGTTCCGGCGACGCCGGGCTCACCTCCATGGTGCGTTGCGACGAGCGCATAAAGCGCTTCAGCACGCCTTACGTGCCGCTTCCAGTTGTTCGGGTCGGTATCACCGATCTCCTTGGCATAACGCTGCGCCAGCCAAGCATAGAGCCCATAGTAGCGGATCCGCAGCGTCACGTTCGATATGCCGGGCAAAAGCGACTGGTAGAGATTTACGCTACTGTTTTGCATCCCGAGCGGGTCGAGACCGTTCTTCTTGCGGTACTCGGTCCACTCGGGAAAGGCGATGAGATCCTGATTTTCGGCCGGCTCGTTCAACGTTCTCAATTCCTGTTCCGAAATTTCCTCGTTCCCGATGCTTTTTCCCACCTGCCTTCTCCGCACGACCGGATTCGGCAGCTCTCTGAATCACAGGGGCTCTGTTCCCCGGCTGAGTATGCTCAAGTAGTCGCTGTAGACATACATCCGGCCACGCTGTTTCCCCGTCACCTCCCGCACGATGCCGAGATCCTCCAGATGCTGGATCGACTTCGCAATTGTCGGGGGCGAGATGCTCAGCCTCTGCGCCGCCGCGGGAATGCCGATGATCGGCTTCTGCTGGAGCAGCTGGTGAACCCGGAGGGCGGATGCGGCCGGGCGCCCGAGATCCTCGATCCGGTGCCGATCGGCTTCGAAAAGCGCGAGGATTTCGCGCGCCGCCTCTGATGCCTGCAGAGACGTCTCGGCGATGCCGTCGAGGAAGAACTCCAGCCATGTCTCCCAATCGCCATTCTCGCGAACCTGCTGCAGCAGGTCATAGTACTGTCGGCGATGCGTCTTGAAGTAGAGGCTGAGATAGAGGATCGGCTCCTTCAGGATCCCCTGCGTGCAGAGCAGGAAGGTGATGAGCAGGCGGCCGAGACGGCCGTTCCCATCGAGGAACGGATGAATGGTCTCGAACTGCACATGGACGAGCCCGGCCTTGATGAGGGTCGGCATCTCCGGCGTGTCGGTATGGATGAACGCTTCCAGGTCCGACATCAGGTCGAGGACGTGCTCGGGCGGCGGGGGAACAAAGAGCGCATTGCCCGGTCGCGTTCCGCCGATCCAGTTCTGGGAGCGCCGGAACTCTCCCGGCTGCTTCGTGCTTCCGCGCCCCTTCTCAAGAAGGATGGCGTGGATCTCCCGGATTAGGCGCAGGGAAAGTGGAAAGCCCGCACGGATCCTGTCGAGGCCATGGTTCATGGCGGCGACGTAGTTGGACACTTCCTGCACGTCGTCGAGCGGGACGCCCGGCGCTTCCTCGCTCTCGAAGAGCAGCAGGTCGGACAGCGACGACTGCGTGCCCTCGATCTGCGAGGACAGCAGCGCCTCCTTGCGAACGTACATGTAGAGGAAGAGCGGTGTGTCGGGCAGTATGGAGGTCACGCCATCGAGCCGGCCGATCGCGCGGTTCGCGCGCTCGAGCTGACGGTAGAGCCGGTCCATCCTCACTGGCGGGGCTGGCGGCAACGGGGGAGGCACGAATGCCTCCGCGCGTTCGCCCGCGGTCGAGATGGCGACGCGCTGACCCAACCGTGATGGCTCCGGTGCTAACGCCATGGTTGAAAAAGGATCCTTTCCTTGGCAGGCTGCCTGAGAAAGGATATCGCATATTCCTTTCTTTGTCGTGGTTCTAACGGAAGGTTTCTTTTCTTGTCGAGTGCTCATTCCCTCTGTCCGCGCCAGATCCGGTCCGGGCGCACCCTCTGAACCGGTGGCGCGATGGGACATCAGCGCCTCGGAAAACTCCCCACCCACCAATACCTGCCGGACATCGTCAGGTATCTGGTGACCGGTGGCACGCCCACCGCGCACTTGGTGGAACAGATCACCGAAGTGGGGCGGGATGCACTGAAGCGTGCCCTGAAGGATCCTGTGTTCGTGGAAGCGTTGTGGCTGCTCATCAGGTTGCCGCAGGCGGCCGCGTCGAGGGACTTCGGGGCGGCTCTCGCCGAGATCGGCATGGGCGCACTGCGGCCGACGTCAGTCGCGGAACTGATGGTTGCCTTCGACAATGCGCTGGAGCGCGTGCAGCGGCGCGAACATCGGGATGCCACGGACCTTGGCGAGATCGCCCGTCAGGCAGCACTCACCGCGCTCGGCGATGCTGTGCGAGCCGGGATGCCAATGTGGTCCCCCACGGCGGACGATGTGCAGGCATCGGTGGCTGCACTGAGGTCACCCGAGAAGTTCGGTGCTCTGGCCCACCACTTCCACGCAAATACCGTGGAGCGCGTCATCCACTACTATGTCGATCGAAACCTGCATGAACTCGTCGGCGCCGATCGCGTTGTGTCCTCGGTCCACGATCTCGCCACATACGATTCAGCGATACGCCGCCATTGCATGGAAGCCGCGCTGATCATGCGCGCCTTCGCCAGGGACTGGCTCGGCAAGAACCAGTATCGGGACGGCAAGGACATATCGAAGAACGACGCTCGTAAATTCTCGGCCTATGCCGTCGAAAAGATCAGTATCGAGCTCAAGAACAGGAAGGGGCCAAAGTGAAACGGTGCCTGATTGAATGCGGCGTGCGGCAGGCATCCGAAGAGGGCGCTCTCGCGATGAACGTGAGCGACCCCGGCAAGAACGTCAATCTGAGGATCGACTCCATCAGCCGCTCGATGGTCGGGAACATCCCCGACCTTCTGATCGATCTTCTGGAGATTGCGGCATACGTCTACTGCGTCGATCAGCGCATCAAGCGCGGGACTGAGATGCTCATGGATTACGGGAAGGATTGGCGCCGCAGTCTGACCTTCTCGATCCCTGTGCGCCATCCCGAGATCTGGAATGGGGAAGAGGTGCAGGAACTGCTGGTCGAAACCCTCGGCTTCCTCTCCGACGACAGCTATGCATTCCGGTTCCGCAAGGCCGAAGCGCCGGTTCAGCCGCGCGATCCCTACTTCCACGAACTCCTCGATGCTTTCCAGGAGAACGACGAGGTGGCGCTGTTCTCGGGCGGCGTCGATTCCTTCGCCGGCGCGGTCAACGACATCGTCACGCTGGGCAAGTCTGTCACCTTGGTTGGCCACTGGTCGGTGCCGAAAGTCCAGAATGTCCAGGCGACCCTGGTCGACGCATTGAAGCAGCGCGGATACGGGCGGCGGCTGTCTTACGTCCCCGTGTGGGTTTCAAACACGGACACCAAGCCGGCCGAGTACACCCAGAGAACCCGATCGTTCCTCTTCGCGTGCATCGGGCTGGTCGTGGCGCGGATGTCCGGGAAGGATGGCTTCAGTTTCTACGAGAACGGGGTTGTCAGCATCAACCCGCCGCTGGCGGGGGACGTGGTCGGTGGCCGAGCCACGCGCACGACGCATCCCAAGGTGCTCCGTGGCCTCGAGGACTTATTCTCGACCCTCATCGACCGCCAGATCGTGATCCGGACCCCGCTTCAGTGGCTCACCAAGAAGGAGGTCACCGAGACGATCGCAGCCGCGGGCATGGCTGACATGATTGGGTCCACGGTAAGTTGCACCCGCACGCACAGTCGGACGAGAAGGCACACGCACTGCGGAGTATGTTCGCAATGCATCGATCGAACGTTCGCTGTCTTGGCTGCGGGAATGGCTGATCATGATCCCGCCGACCAATACAAGAAGGATTTACTCCTGAGCGATCGAAGCGTTGATGACAGCCTTCGAATGGCGATGCACTACGTGTCCTTCTTCAGAAAGATCGGCTCGATGACAAAGGACCGGTTCCTTGTCGACCTTCCGGAAATTGTCTCGGCGCTTGACCACTTCCCGGATCTGTCAGCCGATGAGGCCAGCGCACATCTGTTCGATCTGTTCCAGCGGCATGCGCGATCCGTGGAAGACGTCATCGCTCGGGCCGCGAGCGAACATGCTGGCCCGCTTTTCAGGGGCGAGGTTCCGCCTGGTTCGCTTCTGGCGACCTGCTTCGCGCGTGGTGACCGTGTCGAGGTCGCCCCAAGCTCCGACTATGATCAGCATGCAACGGCTTTCGTTGACCGGCTCAGTGCTCCCGTCCTCGAGTTCGCGATGGATCACGATGCCGAGCAGGTGCTCTTTCACGGTGGGTACCGTCTTGAAGGTGCGAACTACCGCTTCGTGAACGCGTTGATCGAGGACTTCCGGGCCGCCAAGAAGACGCGCTCAGAGATCCCGTTCAAGCAATCCCATGTCGTGGCGGACGAAATAGGCGTGGAGGATCAAGCGATGCGACAGCGGCTGAGCAGGTTGCGCAGCGCGCTCGACCCGCTGGCGGTGATGCTCGGGATCCCCCTCGATCAAGACAGTTTCATCGAGACCAAGGATCGCGCTGGCTACCGCCTCAACCCGGCATGCCGTGAGATCGCCCTCGGTGACATTGAGGCTCCGAATCCGGCTGCGTCACAGGAATAATCCGCCGACGTCACAGGCCACCACGCGCAAGGTCACGATCTGCCCAGCGAAGCCCCGTTTTTCGGGGCTTTTTTTCTTGTCCGGACGTCACAAGAAAATCCGGGCGTGATCATATACGGAAGGCCGCAAAGCATTGAAATTGTTCGTGTATCCGGGCGCACCAACGTGCCGGGGTGAACAACGGACAACTCAATGAGGTTTCGGATGTCTGTCACGCATCTCAATCAGGCCGAGCTGGCAGCTCGCTGGAAGATCAGCCCGCGCACGCTGGAGCGCTGGCGCTGGACCGGTGAAGGCCCTGCCTTCATCAAGATCGGCGGCCGTGTCGTGTACCGGCTCGAGGATGTCGAGGCCTACGAGGCCAACCGGCACTGCTCGAGCACGGCCGACAAGCCCGCCGTGAAGCTGGCGTGAGGGGGTGGCCATGACGATCCCCAACCGCATCACCCTCGACGATCTGCGCTCCATGTCGATCGACGAGATCATTGCCCTTTCTGGTGAGCAACTGGCGCTCGCAGAGGACGAAGCCTGTGAGCGGCTGCGCGCCGCCAAGACGCTCTACGACTGGATCGTCGGGGCCATCGCGCTGAAGTACGGCGACCAGGCGCAGGAGGCGCGCCGCGCGGAGGGCAAGGACACCGGCACCGTCAGGCTGCAGGACGGCCCGGTCACCGTGGTCGCCGACCTTCCCAAGCGCGTCGACTGGGACCAGGCGATGCTCGCTGGCCTGGTCGAGCGGATCCGCACCGACGGCGCCGATCCCACCGAGTACGTCGACGTCTCCTTCAGCGTCCCCGAGCGCAAGTACACCGCCTGGCCCAAGGACATCCGCCAGGAGTTCGAGCCCGCCCGCACGGTTCGCACCGGCAAGCCGAAGTTCCGGCTGCTGCTCGGCGAGGAGGCGCGCTGATGGCCATCTCGCTCGCATCCCTGCAAACCTCGACGGTGCTGCGTCCGCCGCGCGTGCTGATCCACGGCGTCGCCGGCATCGGCAAATCCACCTTCGCCGCGTCCGCCGACGCGCCCGTGTTCGTCCTCACCGAGGACGGTCTCGGCAAGCTGCAGGTGCCGCATTTCCCGTTGGCGACGAGCTACGCGGACGTCGCCGAGGCGCTCGACGCCCTGCTCGACGAGGACCACCCCTATTCGACGGTGGTAGTCGACAGCGTGGACTGGCTGGAGCCGCTGATCTGGGCCGAGGCCTGCCGGCGCAACGGCTGGCAGTCGATCGAAAGCCCCGGCTTCGGCAAGGGCTACGCCGAGGCGCTGACCATCTGGCGCGAGTACATCGACCGGCTGAACGCGCTCCGCGACCGGAAGGGCATGGCGGTCATCCAGATCGCCCACACCGACATCAAGCGCTTCGATAGCCCCGAGCACGAACCCTACGACCGGTACGTGATCAAGCTGCAGACCCGCGCCTCCGCGCTGCTGCAGGAGCACTCGGACGTCGTGCTCTTCGCCAATTACCGGATCTCGGTCAGCAAGTCCGACGTCGGCTTCAACAAGAAGGTGACCCGGGCGCTCGGGTCCGGTGCGCGTGTCATGCACACCGAAGAGCGCCCCGCCTTCCTCGCCAAGAACCGCTACGGCCTGCCGGAAACCCTCCCGCTCGAGTGGTCGGAGTTCCTGGCCGCCATGCCCCAATCCGCCTGATTACGACTGAAAGGACAGCACGATGGCACGTTTCGACACCGCCTTTGACGCCGCCGGCATCGAGCCCACAACCGCCTACGAGATCCTGCCGGCCGGCAAGTACCGCGCCCAGATCGTCGAGAGCGAGATGCGCGTCACGAAGAACGGGATGGGAAAGTATCTCTGGCTGATGCTCGACATCCTCGAGGGGCCGCAGCAGGGCCGCAAGGTCTTCGACCAGCTGAACCTGGTGAACGCCAACCCGACCACGGTGGAGATCGCGCAGCGCACGCTGTCGGCGATCTGCCACGCCACGGGCAAGCTGCAGGTGAACGACAGCGAGGAGCTGCACCTGATCCCGATGACGATCCAGGTCGGCGTGAAGCCCCCGAAGGACGGCTACGGCGAGCGCAACACGATCCGCTACCTGGTGCCGGAGGCCCCGGAGCAGGCGACCCCGCCCAAGCCCGCCGTCACGCAGCCGGCCAACGCGCCCGCGCAGTCGGCGCCCGCCCGTCCGGCCACCGCACCCTGGAACCGCAAGAGCTGACGCCCTCGGCCGTCGCGGGCGGATAGCGCGCGGCGGCCCGGACATCGCCAGACGTGAGAGACAGATCATGACGAACACCACCAACGCGGCCTGCGCGGCCGCGAACGCCCCCGGTTTGCCTGACGACACCCGGCGCCTGATCAAGATCGAGGACGCCATCGCGAAGATCCGCACGCAGATCGCAACCGCGGATCTGGCGCGGCAGCGCACGGCCAGGCCGATCGACCCCGACTGGTTTCACCGCGCGCGCACGGCACTGCGTCACCTCAACCGCGAGCGCGCCGAGATCGTCGCCCGTCAGGGCGGCCGCCGCCGGCGCGAGCGCCTGAAGGACATGATCATCGCTGTCCTGCGCGAACGCCACGACAGCGCCGCCTGGGCCGCTGTGCTGGCGGAGGCGCGAGCGCGGCTCGAGCGGGAGGAGGCGTGCTGATGGCCGAGCTCCCCGAACCCCCAACGCCGACCCTCTCCGCGATCTACGCCTCCTTCGAGGCGCGGCAGGGCGACGGCTTCCGTGACCACCTCGGCGCCTCGCTGATCGGCAAGTCCTGCGCCCGCGCGCTCTGGTACGACTTCCGCTGGGCGACGCCTGCGCGGCACACGGGCCGCATCCTGCGGCTGTTCGAGACCGGCCAGCTGGAAGAGGCCCGGCTCGTGCGCGACCTGCGGGCGACCGGCGCCACGGTGCTGGAGGTCGATCCCGAGACCGGGCGGCAGTTCCGCGTCGAGGCGCATGGCGGGCATTTCGGCGGCTCGCTCGACGCTGTCGCCCTCGGCCTGCTCGAGGCGCCGAAGACCTGGCACGTCGTCGAGTTCAAGACCCATTCGGCGAAGAGCTTCGCCGAGCTGGTTGCCAAGGGCGTCGTGCTCGCCAAGCCCCAGCACGCCGCGCAGATGCAGATCTACATGCACCTGACGGGCATCACGCGGGCGCTCTACTTCGCGGTCTGCAAGGACACGGACGCGCTGCACATCGAGCGCGTCCCGGCTGACCCCGACATGGGCGAGCGCCTGCTGGAAAAGGCGCGGCGGATCATCTTCGCCCAGCACCCGCCCGAGCGGATCAGCGCGGATCCCGCCTGGTTCGAGTGCCGCTTCTGCGACCACCACGGGCTCTGCCACGGCGAGGACGCAGCGGCGGTCACCTGCCGGTCCTGCCTGCATTCCACGCCCATCGAAGGCGGCTGGCACTGCGCGCGTCACGACCGGCTGCTCGACCCGGACGACCAGCGCCGCGCCTGCGCCCGGCACCTGTTCATCCCCGATCTCGTCCCCGGCGAGGTGACCGACGCAGGCGAGGACTTCGTCTCCTACCGCATGCGCGACGGCTCGGCCTGGACCAACGACGCCCGCGAAGAGGAGGCCGCCGCATGCTGACCCTGCGCCCCTACCAGCAGGCCGCGATCGCCTCGATCTACGGCTATTTCGAGAAGGAGAGCGGCAACCCGCTCGTCGTCATCCCCACGGCCGGCGGCAAGAGCCTCGTCATGGCCGCCTTCATCGACGGCGTGCTCAAGGCCTGGCCTGATCAGCGCGTGCTCGTCGTCACCCATGTGCGCGAGCTGATCGCGCAGAACCATGCCGAGATGCTGGGGCTCTGGCCCGAGGCGCCGGCGGGCATCTACTCGGCCGGACTCGGCCGCCGCGATGCGCGGGCCCGGATCCTCTTCGCCGGCATCCAGTCCATCCACGACAAGGCGACGCGCATCGGCCATGCCGATCTGGTGCTGATCGACGAGGCCCATCTGATCCCCGGGCGGTCGAACACCATGTATCGCCGCTTCCTCAATGACCTGCAGGCGATCAACCCGGCGCTGAAGGTGATCGGGCTGACGGCGACGCCCTTCCGGCTCGACAGCGGCATGCTGCACGAGGGCGAGAATGCGCTCTTCACCGACATCGCCTACGAGGTGTCGGTCCGCGACCTGATCGATCAGGGCTATCTCTCCCCGCTGATCTCGAAGCAGACGAAGACCCGCCTCGACGTGACCGGCGTGGGATCGCGTGGCGGCGAGTTCATCGCGCGCGACCTCGAGGACGCGGTCGACCAGGACGCCATCACGCGGGCGGCCGTGGCCGAGGTGATCGCCCATGGCGAGATGCGCCGGTCCTGGCTCGCCTTCTGCTCCGGCGTCCGCCACGCCACCCATGTCGCCGAGGAGTTCCGCCGCCGCGGGGTCAGCTGCGCCACCGTCTTCGGCAAGACGCCGAAGGACGAGCGTGACGCGATCATCGCCGCCTTCAAGCGCGGCGAGATCAGAGCGCTGGCCTCGATGGGCGTGCTGACGACGGGCTTCAACGCGCCGGCCGTGGACCTGATCGCCATGCTGCGGCCCACGAAGTCGGCCGGGCTCTACGTCCAGATGGCCGGTCGGGGCACGCGGCTCGCCGAGGGCAAGGAGAACTGCCTCGTTCTCGATTTCGCGGGCAATGTCCGCCGGCATGGCCCCATCGATCTGGTGCGGCCGAAACGGCCGGGTGGTCCGGGCGACGGCCCGCCGCCCACGAAGATCTGCCCCGAATGCGGGACCATTGTGGCCATCGCGGCGCTCGAATGCCCTGACTGCGGCTTCGAGTTCCCCGGCCGCGAGGTGAAGCTCGAGCCGACCGCCTCGACGCTGGAGGTGCTGTCGACCGGCAAGCCGCAATGGGTCGCCGTCACCGACGTCACCTACAGCCGCCACGAGAAGCGCGGCGGGCGGGTCTCGCTGAAGGTCACCTACCGCTGCGGGCTCGCCTTCCACACGGAATGGGTCTGCTTCGAGCACGAGGGCTATCCGCGCCGGAAGGCCGCGAGCTGGTGGCGCGAGCGGGCGCCCGAGATGGACGTGCCCGAGTCCGTCGACGAGGCGCTCCTGCTGGCGGACCGGTTGCGTCGCCCCACCGAGATCGCCGTCCGCCCTGCGGGCCGCTTCACCGAAATCACCGCCTACAGGTTCGCCCCATGCCTTACCGCCGTGCCGGGCTCTGCGCCGTCTGCCATCGAGAATCCCGCGGCTGGGGCTGGTTCGACGCGCGCTTCCGCGTCTCCAACCCGCGGCGCGACACGAGCCGCCGAGACCTCTGCAGCCGGGCTTGCCAGGACATCTGCCACCGGAGGTCGGGCATGATCGATCCGACCCCCAATGAGACGGCGGCCATGGTCGAGGGCGGCAAGGCCGGCGGCGCCTATCTCGACAGCCTCGGCCGGACGGATCTTGCCCAACTCACCGAGGAGGAGTGGGACACCTTCGTCGAGGTGATCGTCACCGGCTACTGCGACCACCTGCGCGACCTGGCGTCGAGGGACCGCGCCCGGCTCGACAGTATGATCCCGGAGGTGCCCTTCTGATGGCGGACACCTCGTGGATGGCGCGCGTGGGCGCGCGTCTCGTGACCAACGGCTACGCGATCCTGCCGATCGCGCCCGGCACCAAGAAACCCGGCCAGTTCGCCCGCGCGGGCTGGCACGACTACCCGCAGTGGAACCGGCATGCGAGCCGCGCCACGACCGAGTTCGAGGTCGTGACGTGGTCGACCTGGCCGGACTGCGGGGTCGGGATCGTCGGCGGTGCGGTCGCAGCACTCGACATCGACATCGCCGAAGACGGCGAGCTGGCGCTGCACATCGAGCGACTCGCCCGAGAACGGCTGGGCGACACCCCGGCGCTCAGGATCGGCAAACCGCCGAAGCGGCTCCTCGTCTATCGGACGACCGAGCCCTTCGCCGGGATCCGGCGCGCGCCCCTGGAAATGCTCTGCCTCGGGCAGCAGTTCGTGGCCTATGCCGAGCATCCCGACACCGGCCGGCCCTATGCCTGGCCGGACGAGGGGCTTGCGGATCTCGACATCGAGAGCCTGCCCGAAATCGACGCGGAAAAGGCGGCGGCCTTCCTCGACGAGGCGCTGGCGCTGATTCCGCCCGAGCTGCGCCCGAAGAGCCTCGGTGCGAAGGGGGCGAACGGGGCAGCGCACCCGTGTCTGCCGGCGCATGCGCAGGCTGGCACGCTGGCCGCGATCCGGAGCGCGCTTGCCTGGCTGCCGAACGCCGAGCTCGACTACGACAGCTGGATGCGCATCGGCATGGCGCTGAAGGGCGCGCTGGGCGAGGAGGGTGCTGCGCTCTTCGCCGACTGGTCGGCGCAGGCGGCCAAGAACGACCCGGCCGCGACGGCGAAGGCATGGACGAGCTTCAAGCCCGCGCGGATCGGCGCCGGCACGATCTATCACCTCGCCATGGAGAAGGGCTGGCGTCCCGATCCCGACCTGCTGCTCGACGGCAGTCAGAAGGCTTGTGTGGCAGACGAGCATCCAGCGGCAGGCCTCCTCGCGCGGCTCGCCCATCCCGAAGCCCCGATGCCGATCCTCCCGCCTGCGCCGTCGTTCACGCTGACAATCCCGGGCGGGCTGGTCGGCGATCTCGCGCGCTACATGATCGACACGGCGCGCAGACCGCAGCCGCTTCTCGCAGTGGGAGCCAGCCTCTGCGCCCTCGGCGCGCTGATGGGGCGGCGCTACCGCACGACGACCGACCTGCGCACGAACCTCTACATCGTCGGCATCGCGGACAGCGGGTCGGGCAAGAACCACGCCCGCGAGGTCGTCAACGAGCTGTTCTTCTCGGCCGGGCTGGCGCACCACCTCGGCGGCAACAAGATCGCCTCCGGCGCGGGGCTCCTGACCGCGCTCCACCGTCAACCCGCGATCCTGTTCCAGATCGACGAGTTCGGGATGTTCCTCGCGGCGGCGGCCGATCGGAAGCGCAGCCCGCGCCATGTCACCGAGATCCTCGACAACATGACCGAGCTCTACACCGCCGCCTGCGGGGTCTTCCTCGGCGCGGAATACGCCAACCGGGACGGCTCGAACGAGCGGCGCGACATCGTCCAGCCTTGCCTCTGCGTCTATGGCACGACCACGCCGCTGCATTTCTGGGGGGCGCTGCAGGGCGCGAATGTCGTGGACGGCTCGCTCGCCCGGTTCATCATCCTGCCGAGCGAGGAGGACTATCCGGACGAGAACCGCCGTGCCGGGCTGCGCACGTCGCCGCGACCGCTGATCGAGGGGCTGCAGCGGCTCGCCGAAGGCGGCGGCCGGGCGAGCGGCAACCTGGCGGGCCGGACATCCGGTCCCGAGACCACGGTCGACCCGATGACCGTGCCGATGGACGACGAGGCGCAGGCGCATTTCGACGCGCTCCGCGACGAGATCACCGCCGAGCTCCGGGCCGCGGCCGGCACGTTCCACACGCCGATCCTCGCCCGGATCGCGGAGAACGCGGCCAAGGTCGCGCTCGTCCTGGCCGTGGGGCGGGATGCGGTCCAGCCCGTCATCGGGCTCGAGGATGCCGTCTGGGCGATCGATTTCGTGCGCCGTTTCGCCCGGCGCACCATCGACGCCGTCGAGCGCCACGTCGCCGACACCGAGACAGAGGCGCATCTGAAGCGGGTGCGCGAGATCATCCGCAAGGCCGGGTCGGCAGGCGTCACCAAGTCCGAGCTGACCCGCGCCTCGCAATGGCTCCGGGCGCGCGACCGCGACGACATCCTGCTCACGCTTGTCGAGAGCGGTGACATCGTCACGGTGGAGCAGGAGACCGGGGGTCGGAAGGCGATGCGCTTCCGGGCGCTGCGGTGAGGGCCGGGACGATGCTTCCTTCAACGGCCCCCATCCTTCATTTGAAAGAAGTTTCCACGCAGGCCTCGGTCCTGGAACGGAAATCCGGCGCGGCGGACTTCTTTCAATACTTCACGCAGAGACCCTCGCGCGCGTGCATGGGGAGCGACGCCACACATATACCCCATGAAATAACTGAAATATTGGAAGAAGAGATTTATCCTCATTCTGCCAATGGCTTGCGGCTCCACTTCCTTCAAGCGGACGGAGTGAAGCCATTGAAGGAAGCGCCGGGAGCTCCCGGCATCGACAACGTGACCGTGACCAGACCTCGCGATCCCGGTCCGGGCGCGCGTGCTGCCCTCACCAGGCAGCCGTGCCGCCTCGGCCTCTCACTCGAAGAGGAGGTCGTCATGGACCGCTCCCCACACATCGCCCCGGCGCCTCTCACGGCTGCCGGCAATCTCGAACGCTGCATTCTCGCGCTGGATCTCGGCACCAGCACCGGCTGGGCGTTGCGCTCGGCCGAAGGGCTGATCACCAGCGGGACCGCGAGCTTCAGGCCCGGCCGCTATGACGGTGGCGGTATGCGCTATCTGCGCTTCACGAACTGGCTCACCGAGATCGACCGGCTGTCGGGGCCGATCGCGGCGATCTGGTTCGAGGAGGTGCGCCGCCACGCCGGAACCGATGCGGCCCATGTCTATGGCGGGCTCATGGCCACGCTGACCGCATGGGCGGAACTGCGGGGCGTGCCCTATGCCGGCGTTCCCGTCGGCACGATCAAGCGTCACGCCACCGGCAAGGGCAACGCGCCGAAGGCGGCGATGATCGCGGCTGCGCGAGCCCGGGGCTTCAGTCCCGCCGACGACAACGAGGCCGACGCCATCGCGCTCCTGCTCTGGGCGATCGAGACGAACGGGGGTGTCGCATGAGGTGGCATCCCAAGGGCTACGGCGGCCAGCGCCGGGATCCGGACCAGGTGAAGCGCGACGGCTGGCGCGAGCAGGGTCTGCTCGCCGTCTCGCTAGAGGATGCGCGGCTGACCTGGCCGGAGCGGGAACTCGTCAGACAGCTGGGCGAAAAGCTCTACGGGCCGCGCCCCTCCGACGAGGGAGGGCGCCATGGATAAGTGGACCCCGTCCCTCGTCGAGGCCCGTCTCGCCGAGGCGGCCTTCGTGCTCAAGCGCCTGCCCGAGCCGCGGCGGCAGGGCTACTTCAGCACGTGGCCCGAGATCGTCCATTCCTTCGCCGACAAGGTCGGCCAGGAGCCCAAGCCCATGCGGGCGCTGCCGTCACCGCAGGCGATCAGCCGGATGGAGGAGACGCTGACCTGGACCGCGTGCCTTGACCCGGTCGACGGCAAGATCGTCTGGATGCGCGCCCATGGCGAGCGGTGGAAGACCATCTGCTGGACGGTCGGGCTGCAACGCTCGGCCGCCCACCAGCACTGGCTCTACGGGCTCTGCGTCATCTCGCTGAAGCTCAACCGGCGTCGGTTCAACCGCAACCTGTCGAAGCGGCGCGTGATCGAGTTGGCTGGTGGCGCGTAACCCTGCGCGCCACAGGGGAAGGTGTGCGGCGGACAGTTTTCGACGGGACAGAAAACCGGTTCAGGGGCTAGGTTCGGGATAAGCTCGGGAGAGGCGCGCGGCGCGGTCCCGAGCGAAACCATCCTTTCGTTGGCACGTCCGCTGGAAAAGAAAAGGTGCTGATCCTTTCCTTGCAGACCGCTGTCCGCCCCCGCCACGCCCCTCGGCCGAGTTCGCGGTTCCTTCCGCGCGACCTGCGTATGCTGGCGGGCTTGGCTCGGCATTTCGCCAGCGTCAGGGCCGGATTTTTGGGAAGCCACCCGGAAGCCGGAGCCACCCGCCACCCGCGCAAACCCCAATGAACGCTGGCCTTCGGCCGGATACCCCGGACACCGCCGGACCCCGCGTGGAGTCCGGCGTGGCATCCGGAGTCCGGACTCCGGCCGGCATCCACCTCATCGACGGAAACCACCTGCCCATGACGCTGAGCTTTGCCCCCGAGCGGATCGAGATGTGGCCGCTGGCCAAGCTCCAGCCCTACGCGAAGAACGCGAAGGTGCACGGTGCAGACCAGGTCGTGAAGATCGCCGCCAGCATGGCCGAGTTCGGTTGGACCGTGCCGTGCCTCGTGGCCGAGGACGGCGAGCTGATCGCGGGGCACGGGCGCGTGTTGGCCGCGACGCAGCTGGGGCTGACCGAAGCACCGGTGATCGTGCTCGGGCATCTGACCGAGGCGCAGCGGCGGGCCTACCGCATCGCGGACAACAAGCTGACCGAACTCGGCACCTGGGACGAGGCGCTGCTGTCGGCGGAACTGAACGACTTGCTGGCCGAGGATTTCGACCTTTCGCTGATCGGCTTCTCCGATGGCGAACTGGACAAGCTGCTGGCCTACGTCGCGGAAGACGACGGTGAAGAAGGTGGCGCCGGGGGCTCCGTGCCGCCGGTGACCATCCCCGAACCGCCCCGCAATCCGGCGTCGCGGACGGGCGACCTGTGGATCCTCGGCGACAATCGCCTCCTGTGCGGCGACAGCACCAGCGCTGCCGACGTGCGCCGCCTGATGAACGGCGAGCGCGCGGTGCTGTTCGCGACGGACCCGCCATACCTCGTCGATTACGACGGCTCGAACCATCCGACCTGCAACAAGGACTGGAGCCAGTCCTATGGCGTAACCTGGGACGACAGTTCGCAGGGTGCGGAGCTCTATGACGGCTTCATCGCTGCGGCCGTGGCCGAGGCGATCACCGAGGATGCGGCCTGGTACTGCTGGCACGCCTCCCGCCGACAGGCGATGCTGGAAGCCTGCTGGGAAAAGGCGGGCGCCTTCGTCCATCAGCAGATCATCTGGGTGAAGGACCGGGGCGTCCTGACCCGATCGCACTACCTCTGGAAGCACGAACCCTGCTTCATGGGCTGGCGACGTCCCAATCGGCCGCCGAAGGTCGCCGAGCAGACGCTGCCCTCGACCTGGGAGATGCCGTCCTTCGCCAAGGACGAGCGCCCCGACCATCCGACGCCGAAACCGCTCGACGCCTTCGGCATCCCGATGCGTCAGCACGTGGCGCGCGGCGGCCTCTGCTACGAGCCCTTCTCGGGCTCCGGCTCGCAGATCATGGCGGGCGAGGCCAATGGCCGCCGCGTCTTCGCGATGGAGATCAGCCCGGCCTATGTAGACGTCGCCATCGAGCGCTGGCAGGCCGAGACCGGCAAGGACGCGATCCTCGACGGCGACGGGAGAACCTTCGCCGAGGTGAAGGCCGAGCGGCTGGGCGAGACCCCGGCCGCGGCCGAGGGGGCCCACGCGGCCTGAAGACTTGGATGGCGTGGCTCTACCTTCCTCCGGTCTGCCTGCCGGAGCCGGCGACGCGTGCCTGTTCGGCCTCTCGCTCTGCTCCGGCGCCGGCGGGCTCGACCTCGGGCTTCACCTCGCGCTCCCCGGATATCGCACTGTGGGTCACGTCGAGCGGGACGCCTACGCCGCGGCCATCCTCGTGGCGCGGATGGAAGACGCGGCCCTGGATCCGGCGCCTGTCTGGGACGACGTTGCCACCTTCGACGGCCGCCCATGGCGCGGCGCGGTGGACATCCTCACTGCGGGCTATCCGTGCCAGCCGTTCTCCGTCGCGGGCAAGCGCCGGGGCGCGGACGACCCGAGGCACCTCTGGCCGCATGTCGCCCGCATCGTCGGCGAGGTCGAGCCGCCCTTCGTGTTCCTCGAGAATGTCGCCCATCATCTCCGCCTCGGCTTCCCCGAAGTCGCCGGAGGACTGGTCGGCATGGGCTACCGCCTTGCGGCGGGCCTCTTCACGGCAGCGGAAGTCGGCGCGCCCCACCGGCGCGAGCGGCTCTTCATCCTCGCCCAAAGCGAGCGCGACCACCTGGCCGACCCCGCGCGCCTGCTCGGGGACACGCTCGAGTGGCGGCAACCGGACGGAGATAATGAAACAGTGGATGACGCCGACGGCGCGGGATCACAAGGACGGGGCGACGAGCCTCGCGAACACGCCGGTGAACGGGCTGCTTGGCCGCCAGGTCCTGGTGACGCCGACGGCTGGCGGGCGTTCCTGCGACACGCCCCGGACCTTGAACCCGCTGTTTGTCGAGGCGCTGATGGGCTGGCCCACCGGGTGGACCGGCTTCGGCTCTGTGGCAACGGAGTGGTCCCGCTGGTCGCGGCGCATGCGTTCCGAACTCTCGCATCTCAACTGCTGGCCGATGGATGAGGGGGCGGAGTGAAGACCTGGACGATTCATGAGGTTGCGGACGCCTGCTTGATGACGACTGGCGAGCTGAGCCAGTGGATCTCGCGTGGTCACTACCGGCCCTCCGAGGAGGTCCGACCCGGTCAGCGTCGGTGGTTCGATTGGCGCGATCTCGCATGCCTCGCGGTCATCAACGCGCTTCGACCGCACTGTCTGTCGATCAACGCGATGGGTCTGATCGCCGGCGACCTTCGCGAAGAACTCGCCACGATGAACCGGATCCCCGAAAGTCCGGGTCTGTTCTTCTTTTTCGCGAACTGGACGAGGGGCAGACACAGACAGACGGTTGGACTGGTTCCCGAAAAGGACCTCTGGACGGTTCTGAGGTGCCATCCCGAGTCCGTGATCGTCGTGGATGTCACGGCCGTTTACCGAGCGGCTCTCGCGAGGCTTCCTTCCGAGGTCGCCGCGGGAGGCGCTGCATCATGAAACAGAGCCACTTTATGTCGATGGTCGAGGCCGCGACGAATGTCGTCGTCGGCTACGTTCTGGCCATCGCAACGCAGATCGTCGTCTTCCCGTGGTTCGGGATCGAGACGGGACTCGCGGAGCACATGACCATCGGTCTCGCCTTCGTCGGCGTCTCTATGGCGCGCGGCTATCTGCTCCGTCGGCTGTTCGAGCGCCTGCGCGGCTGGTGACCGTTGCGCTGGCGGGCGCTCGGTCGCGCTGGTAGCCTTGGGCCATGTCCGAAGGCTGGCAGCATATCGAGATCAACGATCATGGGACCATCGTCGTCCTGCGTCCGATTTCGGACGAAGGGCGCGGCTGGTTCGAGGAGCATGTGGGCGAGCCGGAGCCGGGCGGGATCTACACCTGCGAGCCTCGCATGGCGCAGGACATCCTGCAGGCCGCCGCGCGTGACCTCCTGTCATGGCAATGAGATACCGCCGCCCCCTGCGGGACGGCGGCATCGGGTCCGTCGTGGTGTGCAGCGTCAGTCGTCGGCGATCACGTAAACCCTGCCGCGCCCCTCGATCTTCTCGGAGGTGATCGTCAGGCCCAGCTTCTTCTTGAGCGCGCCGGACATGGCGCCTCTCACCGTGTGAGCTTGCCATCCCGTGGCTTCGACGATCTCGTCGATGGTCGCGCCGCCCTCGGCGCGGAGCATCTCGATCAGCGTCTCCTGCTTGGTGCCCTTCCGGCGCTGGATCGGGGCGGTCGGCGTTTCCGCCGGCGGCGTCTCATCCTGCTCGTCCGTGATCCCGAGGGTGCTGTAGGCGAGCGGGGTGGCGCGCAGCGTGATCGGGCCGCGCTCCTCGTCGTGGCGCCAGACCGTGTTGAGATCCGTGGCGGCGATTTCCTCGATCAGGCCCTGCTTGAGAAGGCTCTTGCAGACGTTGCCGACGGCGCCGCCCTTGAGGCTGGCGGTGACGGGGAAGATGGCTCCGTCCTCGCGCGCGCAGGCGGTGGACAGGATGACGGCTTGGGCGTCGGAAAGCTGGATCTGGGTCATGGGGTCGTCTCCGTATTCGGGCCCGCGTCATGCGGCGCCTTCTACGACCCCGAGCCGCGCAGGGCGCGCGGCGGGAGTTCCGGCTGTGCCGGAGATCAGCGGGCGTGTTCGCCCTCGCCGAAGGCGCTGTCGGTGATGCGCTTCAGAAGGCTGGCGTAGTGTTCGAGTGTGCCGACCATCGCCCAGCCCGCCTCGTCGGGGGCGCAGTTGAAATGGTCGTCGCTGAGCGCCTGCAGGCGGGCGAGCATCTCGTCGATCTCGGTCTTCTTGCCGATGAAGGCGTTCAGGGCCGCTTCCCGGTTCCGGCGCGCCTTCTCGGCGCGGAGTTCGTGGCGGGGGGTGGTGATCGGGTTCGGGCGGGTGGTCATCGTGGTGGCTCCGGGTGAGTTGCATCGTCCTTGTGGGATCGAAGTTCGCTCTGTCCGCGAGGCTTATCAACTCTATAAGCACCTGACTTTGAATGATAATCGGGGTTGGCAATGCAGGGCATGAGCGAGCGCCAGTACGCCGCACATGTCGGGCTGTCGCGCGGCGCGATTCAGAAGGCGAAGAGGGCCGGAAGGCTCGTGCTCTTCCCCGATGACTCCATCGACGCTGAAGCTTCCGACCGGCGACGGGCCGAGACGACCGATCTGTCGAAGAGCAGACCGAAGGCCGCAGGCCGTCCAGGCGGAATGAAGCCGGTGCCGGCGGCGGTCATTGCCTCTGCCAACGAGACGCTGCGCGAGAACGGGGTCACCGTTCCGGAGGTCGGCGAAGCCGGCGCCTACATGAAAGCCAAGACCTTCAACGAGATCATGAAGGCTCAGGAGCGCAAGCTCGGGCTCCAAGTCAAGAGGGGCGAGCTGGTCGACCGCAACCGCGCGATCTCGCTGGTGTTCCGGCTCGCGCGCGAGGAACGCGATGCGTGGGTCAACTGGCCGGCGCGGGTGGCGGCGCTGATGGCGGCGGAGTTGACGGCCTCATGCAGCGAAGCGGTAGGCCACGAGGTGACCATCGAGACGGCGGCCATGCAGAAGGTTCTGGAGGCCCATGTCCGCGCCCATCTCGAGGAACTCGCCCAGCCGCGGATCGCTCTCTGAGGATATCGCGGGCTTCGACGGCGCGGAGGCGCTGCTCCGGGCCTGGGGCCGCGGGCTCACGCCTGATCCATGGCTGACGGTCTCGGAATGGTCGGACACGCATCGCTGGCTGAGCTCGCGGGCGAGCGCCGAGCCCGGCCGGTATCGGACCGAGCGCACGCCCTACATGCGGGCGATCATGGATGCGCTTTCGCCCGGCGATCCGACCCAGCGGGTCGTGTTCATGAAGGCCGCGCAGGTCGGCGCGACGGAGGCAGGCAACAACTGGATCGGCTTCGTGATCCATCACGCGCCGGGGCCGATGCTCGCGGTCCAGCCGACGGTGGAGCTGGCCAAGCGCAACTCGCGCCAGCGGATCGACCCGCTGATCGAGGAAAGCCCGGCGCTGAAGGAGCGTGTCCGCCCGGCGCGGGCGCGCGACAGCGGCAACACGCAGCTGTCGAAGGATTTTCCGGGCGGCGTTCTGGTCATGACCGGCGCCAACTCGGCGGTGGGCCTGCGCTCGATGCCCGCGCGCTACGTCTTCCTCGACGAGGTCGACGCCTATCCGGCCTCGGCCGACGAGGAAGGTGACCCGGTCGGGCTCGCCGAGGCGCGCTCGCTGACCTTCGCGCACCGGCGGAAGGTGTTCCTGGTCTCGACGCCCACGATCCGCGGCGTCAGCCGGATCGAGCGGGAATACGAGGCGAGCGACCAGCGGCGGTTCTTCGTGCCGTGCCCGCATTGCGGCGCGATGCAGTGGCTGCGGTTCGAGCGACTGCGCTGGGAGAAGGGCAAACCGGAGACGGCGGCGTACCATTGCGATGCCTGCGACGAGCCGATCGAGGAGCACCACAAGCCGGCGATGCTGGCTGCGGGCGAATGGCAGGCCACCGCCGAGCCTCGCGATGCGCGGACGGTGGGGTTTCATCTCTCGGCGCTCTATTCGCCGCCGGGGTGGAAGAGCTGGGCCGATATCGCGCGGGACAAGGAGGCGGCGGCGGGCTCGGACGAGGCGGAACGCGTGTTCCGCAACACGGTGCTCGGCGAGACCTGGATCGAGACGGGCGATGCGCCCGACTGGCAGCGGATCGCCGAGCGGCGCGAGGACTGGCCGGCGGCGACCGTTCCCGCTGGCGGGCTCTTCCTGACCGCCGGCGCGGACGTGCAGAAGGACCGGATCGAGGTCGATGTCTGGGCCTGGGGTCGCGGGCTGGAAAGCTGGCTCGTCGACCACGTCGTGATCGAGGGCGGCCCGGCGCGGCCCGAGGCGTGGGAGGCGCTGACCGATCTGCTGGGCCGCAGCTGGCGACATGCCGGCGGCGCGGAGCTGGGCCTCGCGCGGCTCGCGATCGACACTGGCTACGAGACGGCCGCGGTCTATAGCTGGGCGCGGTCGGTCGGCTTCGCGCAGGTCGCGCCGGTCAAGGGGCTCGAGGGCTTCAACCGGGCGAGCCCGGTCTCGGGGCCGACGTTCGTGGACGCGACGGCCGGCGGGAAACGCCTGCGCCGGGGCGCGCGGCTCTGGACCGTGGCGACATCGACCTTCAAGGCCGAGACCTACCGCTTCCTGCGGCTGGCCCGGCCGACGGCGGAAGAGCTGAAGGAAGGCGCCGCGTTCCCGCCCGGTACGGTGCATTTGCCCGGCTGGGCCGACACCGAGTGGCTCCGGCAGCTGACGGCCGAACAGCTCGTGACGGTGCGCAACCGCCGCGGCTTCGCGAAGCTCGAATGGCAGAAGCTCCGCGAGCGCAACGAGGCGCTGGACTGCCGGGTCTATGCCCGTGCCGCGGCCTGGATCGCGGGCGCGGACCGCTGGCCCGAGGCGACATGGGCCGATCTCGAAGCGCAGCTGGGCGTGCCGAGCGGCATGGACAGCCCCGCGGGGCTGATCGGGCGGCCCGATACCGGCACGCAAGGCAAGCGCCGCTCCGACTGGCTCGGACGGCGGGAAGGATGGTTCTGATGGCGGACTGGACGGAAGCGGAGCTCGCGGCGCTCCGGCGCGCCTATGCGAGCGGGACGACGCGGGTGAGTTATGACGGCAAGACCGTTGACTACGGCTCGGCCGAGGACCTGCTGGGGCGCATCCGGACCATCGAGCGGCAGATCGCCGGCGCCACGGCACGGCCCATCGCGGGCTTCGCCGGCTTCTCGCGTGGGGACCGCTGATGGTCTCGTGGCTCGACAGGGCTATCGCGAGCGTCGCCCCGCGCACCGCCACGCGGCGCGTGCTGGCGCGGCAGGCCTTCGAGGGGCTCGCCCGCTCCTACGAGGGTGCGGCGCGGGGACGACGCACCGACGGCTGGCACGCGCCAGGATCTTCGGCCGATGCCGAGATCGGCCGGGCCGGTGCACTGCTGCGTGACCGCATGCGGGACCTGGTGCGCAACAACCCGCATGCGGCCAAGGCGGTCTCCGTGCTCGTCAACAACATCGTCGGCGCCGGAATCATGCCGCGCGCGGCCAGCGGCGACGCCGCGCTCGACCGCGAGGTGGACCGGCTCTTCGAGATCTGGGCGCGGGGCTGCGACGCCGATGGCCAGCTCGACTTCTACGGACTGCAGACGCTCGCCTGCCGCGAGATGGTGGAGGCCGGCGAGGTGCTGGTGCGCCGTCGCCCGCGGCGCCCCGGCGACGGGGTCATGCCGCCCGTGCAGCTGCAGCTGCTCGAGGCCGACTTCCTCGACGCGACCCGCAACGGCGCCCTCGGCACGGGCCAGGCGGTGCAGGGCATCGAGTTCGACGCGCTCGGGCGGCGCAGGGCCTATTGGCTCTTCGGCGCGCATCCCGGCGACGCGACGCTCAGCCTGACGGGTGGCCTCACCAGCCGGGCGGTGCCGGCCAGCGAGATCGCCCATGTTTACGAGAAACAGCGCACGCAGGCGCGCGGCGTCCCCTGGGGTGCGCCGGTGATCCGCGCCTTGCGCGATCTCGACGACTACGAGGTGGCCGAGATCGTGCGCAAGAAGACCGAGGCCTGCGTCACCGCCATCGTCTTCGGCGACGAGGAAGCCCAGCAAGGCATCGCGCCCGCGGTGGTGGATGCCGACGGCAACCGGGTCGAGCAGTTCGAGCCCGGCCTCATCGCCTATGCCCGCGGCGGCAAGGACATCCGGTTCAACCAGCCGTCGGCCCCCGGCGGCTACGGGGAATACAAGCGCGCCAGCCTGCACACGATCTCGGCCGGCTTCCGGGTCCCCTACGAGCTGCTCACCGGGGATCTCAGCCAGGTGAACTACTCGTCGATCCGCGCGGGGCTCGTGGAGTTCCGCCGGATGATCGACGCCGTGCAGTGGCAGCTGTTCATCCCGATGTTCTGCGCGCCCGTCTGGCGGTGGTTCACGGAAGCGGCATGGGCGGCGGGGCGCATCCCGACGCCGGACGTGCCGGTGGAATGGTCGCCGCCGAAGTTCGAGGCGGTCGATCCGCAGAAGGACGCGATGGCGGACCTGCTCGCCATCCGCTCCGGCACGATGACGCTGGCCGAGGCCATCGCCCGGCAGGGTCGCAACCCCGACGCGGTGCTGGCCGAGATCGCGGCCACGAACGCCAAGCTCGACGAGCTGGGCCTCGTGCTCGACAGCGACCCGCGCCGGGTCACGAAGACCGGCAGCGCACAGGCAAGCGCGCCGGCCGACCCCGCGACCGATCCGGACGATCCGGAAACTGACGCGGCCTGACGAGGATCCATTCATGGAGCAGACGATCGAACTGCCGGCGTTCCGCCGGTCGGCGGAGCTTGCGCCGAGCAGCATCGACCCCGAGACCCGCAGCGTCGAGGTGATCTGGTCGACCGGCGCCCGAGTGCGGCGGGCCGCGCTCTTCGGCGAGCCGCATGACGAGGAACTCAGCATGGCGCCCGAGCATGTGCGGCTCGAACGGCTGAACGCGGGCGCGCCCTTCCTGAAGGTGCACGAGGCGCACGACCTCGACGCTGTCATCGGCTCGGTCGTGCCGGGCTCGGCGCGGGTCGAGAACGGACAGGGCATCGCCCGCATCCGGCTCTCCGAGCGCGACGCCGTCGGCGACATCTGGCGCGACATCGAGGCCGGGCACATCCGCGCGGTCTCCATCGGCTACCAGGTCCACCGCTTCGAGATCTCCAAGCCCGACGGCCAGCGCGAACTCTGGCGCGCGGTCGACTGGACCCCGTTCGAGATCTCCGCCGTGCCGGTGGGCGCCGACCCCGCCGCCGGCTTCCGTTCCAACAGCGAACATCACGACTGCGTCCTCCACCGCCGGGACGCCCCCTTAGAGCAAGGAGCATCCCCGATGACGGACAAGACCCAGACCGCGGCCGAGACGGCCGAGCAGAGCAAAACCACGGCAGCGCCCGAGGAGACCCAGATGACCGACGACAAGACCGGCGCTGCCGACACGCAGACCCGCGCCGCCGACACCAGCCCCAAGGCGACCAAGCCCGCGCCCGACCCGGCGCCGGAGGACCGCAGCCGCGGCGTCGACACCGACGCGCTGGTCAGCGAGGCCCGCGCGCAGGAGCGCGAGCGCGTGTCCACGATCCATGGCCTGGCCGACAAGCTCCAGCTCGAGCGCGGCTTCGCCGACGACCTGATCAAGCGCGGCGTCTCCATCGACGAGGCCCGCCGGCTGATCCTCGACCAGGTCGCGGCCAAGGCCGACGAGACGCGGACCTTCCCTCATGTCTCGATCCCGCTCGGCGGGCGCGACGCCACGGTCACGCGGCGCGAGGCGATCTCGAACGCGCTGCTGCACCGCTACAGCCCGACGCTCTTCCCGCTGGAGGACGCGGCACGGGAATACCGCGGCATGACGCTGATGGAACTCGCCCGCGAAAGCCTGGAAACGGCGGGCGCTAGCACCCGCGGCCTCTCGCGCGACGAGGTGGCGACGCGCGCGCTGCATTCGACCTCGGACTTCCCCGAGATCCTCGCGGCCGTCACCAACAAGACCCTGCGGCAGGCCTATGAGGCCTATCCGCGGACCTTCCCGCTCTTCTGCCGGCAGGTACTGGCAACCGACTTCAAGGCGATGCACCGTGTCCAGCTCGGCGAGGCGCCGCAGCTCCTGAAGGTCGGCGAGAGCGGCGAGTTCAAGCGCGGCACGCTCGGCGAGAGCAAGGAGAGCTACCGCATCGAGACCTACGGCCGCGTCGTCGCCATCACCCGGCAGGTGCTGATCAACGACGATCTCGACGCCTTCACCCGCATCCCGGCGATGTACGGCAACTCCATTGCCCAGCTGGAGAGCGACGTGGTCTGGGACATCGTGACGTCGAACCCGGCCATGGCCGACGGAACGGCGCTCTTCCACTCCACCCACAAGAACCTCGCAGGCAGCGGCGCGGCGCTCGGGGTGGACAGCGTCGGCCTCGCGCGGGCGGCGATGCGCAAGCAGACCGGGCTCGACAAGAAGACGGTGCTGAACATCCGTCCCGCCTTCCTGATCGTACCGGCGGCGCTGGAGCTGAAGGCGGAACAGCTGGTCGCCCAGAACCTCGTGCCCGCCCAGAGCGGCAATGTCGTGCCGCAGTCTATCCGCACGCTGTCGCCCATCGCCGAGCCCCGGCTCGACGCCGCCAGCGAGACGGCCTGGTATCTGGCGGCCTCGCCGAACCAGATCGACACCATCGAGTACGCCTATCTCGAGGGCCAGCAGGGCGCCTATATCGAGACGCGCAACGGCTTCGATGTCGACGGCGTCGAGATCAAGTGCCGCCTGGACTTCGGCGCCAAGGCCATCGACTGGCGCGGCCTCTACAAGAACCCCGGCGCATGATCCGGGTCACCCCCTGAACCTTGATCCCTGACGCACGGGCGGCCTTCGCGCCGCCCGTCGTCGTATCCAAGAGGAACCCGCGATGAAGAACTACGTCCAGCCCGGCGCCACTCTCACCCTGATCGCACCCTATGCCGTGACCTCCGGCGATGGCCTGCTCGTGGGTTCCATCTTCGGCGTGGCCGCCGGCGATGCCGCAAGCGGCGCGACGGTCGAGGCCGCGCTCACCGGCGTCTTCGATCTCACCAAGGTTGGCTCGCAGGCCTGGACCGTCGGCGCAAAGGTCTATTGGGACGACACGAACAAGCGTTGCACGACCGTCGCGACCGACAACACCCTGATCGGCGTGGCCGTCGAGGCCGTGGCGGGCGGCGCCGGCGACACCATCGGCCGGGTACGCCTGAACGGCAGCTTCTGATGACCGCCTTCGCCGCCGCTCTCGACGCGCTCTTCGCGGACGCACATCTCGCGCGCGACGTCGTCTACACCGCCGAGGGCGGCGCGCCGTCGCTGGTGCGCGCGATCCTGCGCCGGCCCGACGACGTCACCAGCTTCGGCGAGGCGCGCATCTGGTCGGAAACCACCCGGCTGGACCTGCGCCTCGCCGAGGTGGCGAGCCCGCGCCCCGGCGACCGGATCGAGATCGACGGCGAGGCCTTCCTCATCCAGAGCGAGCCCGTCCGAGACCGCGAGCGGCTCGTCTGGACCGTGGATCTGCGCCCGGCCTGACGGCGATGAAACTGAAGCTCGACATCACGCCTGACCTCGTCGCCGCCATGGCTGCCGAGGTGAAGGCCGGCGAGAGGGCCGTCACCGCCGCCATGCGCGAGGCCGGGACCGGGCTGAAGACCGCCTGGCGCGGCCAGATCACCGGCGCGGGGCTCGGCCGGCGGCTGGCGAACTCGATCCGCAGCCAGACCTTCCCGAAGGCCGGCGAGAGCCTGAACGCCGCCGCACTGGTCTGGTCGAAGGCCCCGGTCATCATCGGCGCCCACGACACCGGCCCGCTGATCCGCTCGAAGGACGGGTTCTGGCTCGCGATCCCGACCGAAGCCGCTGGCCGTGGCCTCCGAGGTGCCAAGCTCACCCCCGGCGAATGGGAACGCCGCCGTGGTCTGCGTCTGAGGTTTGTCTACCGGCGCCGCGGCCCGAGCCTGCTTGTCGCGGAGGGACGACTGAATAGTCGGGGGCTCGGGGTTGCTTCGCGCTCCAAGACGGGCCGTGGGCGCACAACGATGCCGATCTTCCTGCTGGTCCCGCAGGTCAAGCTACCGAAGCGGCTCGATCTGGACCGCGACGCCGAGCGAGCGCTCGACAGTATGCCGGGTTTGATCGTCGCGAACTGGGTAGAGGGGCAGATGTAGCGCTTCTTAGGGCCTAAGCGCATCAAGGTGCGGGTTGAGCGAGATGAAGTTGGAACATGCGTCACGAAGTTCCCGTGCCGCGTGGTCCCAAAATACGACGTCGACCTGGAAACCATCCCCAATGAGCGCTTCTACAGTCGGGACGTAGTCGGAGTCTCCTGAGACGATGGTGAAAACGTCGCCGGGAGACGCGTTGCGGTACGCATCCCTTGTCATCTCAGTGACGATTCCGGTGTCGATCTTCTTTTCCTTGTTCGCTGCGTTTCTGTCGTGGGTGACCACCTCGAAACCCGCACGCTTCGCTATGTCCCAGATGGCGTCGTTCTCCGGCGGTCTGGATCCAAATAACATGGCTCGGGCTGTCTCCTGACGGTCAGTCCCCGCAATGAACTGGTAGAGCTTGCCGAAGCTGATCCTGTAGCCGGTGTCGATGATCCGATTGGTCATGGCGTCATAAATGTCGAGCGCCATCCCTTGTTGAACTGCGCTGACCCTCTGACCTTCGATGAAGACGTTTGAGTTATCGACGTAGATCCAATCCGCCATTCTCAGACAACCTCCCCATGATCCCCGGCGACTCGGTCAGAAGCATCAATCCATCCAGTCGCTACTAAGGCACCATCAATAGCTACCTACTTTCCCGATGCCCACCCCTCGCGAAACCATCCTCGCCGCGCTTCACGCGCGGCTCTCGGCGCTGCCTGCCACCGCCCTGCGCGGTGAGGTGCTGCCCGAGCGCGTCCCTGCCGCAGGCCTGCTGATCCTGCGCGACGGTGAGCCAGGCGAACCGGAAGTGACGCTCTCACCGCTACGCTACCACTACCAGCACCGCGCCGAGATCGAGGCGGTCGTGCAGGGCGCCACACGTGACACCGCTTTCGACACGCTGACCGCCAGCATCGGCTCGGCACTCAACGCAGACCGCACGCTCGGCGGGCTCTGCGACTGGGTCGAGGCGGAAGCGCCGCGCCCAGTCGATCTGCCGGTCGAGGGCGCGGCGGGCCTGAAGGCCGCGGTGATCCCGGTGGTGCTGCACTATTCCACGGCCGACCCGCTCGGCTGATCCCGACAACCCGAGGAGAACACCATGGCACGAGCCCAGGGGGCGCGGGCGCTGATGGCGCTTGCGTTCGAGACGACCTATGGAACGCCGCCCGCCAGCGGCTTCACCCGCATGCCCTTCGCCAGCTCCTCGCTCGGGGCGGAGCAGCCGCTGTTGAACTCCGAACTGCTGGGCTATGGCCGCGATCCGCTGGCGCCGATCAAGGACGCGGTCACGGCCGATGGCGATGTCGTCGTGCCGCTCGACGCCGAGGCCTTGGGCTTCTGGCTGAAGGCGGCGTTCGGCGCGCCGACGACCACGGGCGCGGAGGCCCCCTATAGCCACGAGTTCCAGTCGGGGTCCTGGACGCTGCCCTCGATGTCGATCGAGACCGGCATGCCGGAGGTGCCGCGCTTCGCGATGTATTCGGGTTGCGTGCTCGACCAGATCACCTGGCAGATGCAGCGCTCGGGCTTGCTCACCGCAACCGCGCGGCTGGTGGCGCAGGGCGAGACGGTCGGCACGACCACCAGCGCGGGAACACCCGCCGCGCTGGAGCTGAAACGCTTCGGACATTTCAACGGGGCGATCACGCGGAATGGGACTGCACTCGGCAACGTGGTCTCGGCCGAGATCACCTACGCCAACAACCTCGACCGGATCGAGACCATCCGAAGCGATGGCCGCATCGACGGCGCGGACCCGTCCATCGCGGCGCTGACCGGCCGGATCGAGGTGCGCTTCGCCGACCAGACGCTGGTGACGCAGGCCATCAACGGCGAGGCCTGCGAGATGGAATTCGCCTACGTCCTGCCCTCGGGCGAGAGCTTCACCTTCACCGTGCACGCCGTCTACCTGCCGCGACCGCGCATCGAGATCGCCGGGCCCCAGGGCATCCAGGCGACCTTCGACTGGCAGGCCGCCCGCGACAGCACAGTCGGCCGGATGTGCACGGCAACCCTTATCAACGACATCGAGGTGTATTGACGATGCTGACGCTCGACCTGACCAACGCGCCGCGCTGGCATGACCTCGCGCCCGGCGTACGGGTGCAGCTGCGCCCGCTGACCACCGCGCTGATGGTGGCGACCCGCAGCGATCCCGCTGTCGAGGGGGTGCCCGAGGAGGCCTCGGACGAGGAGCGCGCCGTCGCCTTCGCCAAGGCGCTCGCGCGCCGCGCGGTTCTCGCCTGGGAGGGCATCGGCGATGCCGATGGCAACGCGATCGACCCGAGCCCGGAAGCCATCGACGCGCTGCTCGACGTCTGGCCGATCTTCGAGGCTTTCCAGCTGACCTACGTCTCCAAGGGCCTGCTGCTGGAACAGGAAAAAAACGCCTCCGCGCTCTCGCCGAGTGGTCCTTCGGCGGGGGCGAGCGGTACTGCGAAGCCTGCGCGCACGCCTGCCCGGACTGCCCGGCGCGGCTGAACCGTCCTGAAACGCCGGAGGGTTGGCAGGTCTGGGACCTGGTCGGCCGCCTCGGCAGCCAACTTCG
This sequence comes from uncultured Alphaproteobacteria bacterium, assembly GCA_963799285.1. Lineage (GTDB taxonomy): Bacteria > Pseudomonadota > Alphaproteobacteria > Rhizobiales > CAWCWK01 > CAWCWK01. The sequence goes on along the minus strand of CAWCWK010000004.1, from coordinate 768,400 downwards.
CGTGCTCCCCGGCGCGGTGATCGGCTGGGACATGTCGGCGGCGCTGGCGCTCGGTGACGCGCTCGGCGTGCCGCTGCTCGCCATAGCCGAACTGCTGCCCGTCATCGAAGCGGTGATGGTCGCCAAACTCAACGAACAGATGGATCACTCCCATGGCGGAAAAACGGGTTAGCGTCCGCCTCGCGGCCGTGGGCGGACGGCAGGTGCGCGCCGAGCTGGAAGGTGTCGGTGAGGCCGGGTCGCGTGGCTTCGGGCGGCTTAGCCGCGAGATGGAGGCTGCCAACGCCCGGCTCGCAGCCTTCTCGCGGCGGGTGCGCGTGGCCGCTGCTGCTGCGGTGGCTGCTGCCACGGCGGCGGGCGTCGCGATGGTGCGCTCCGGCCTCCAGACGGTGGACGCGCAGGCAAAGCTCGCGCAATCCCTCGGCACCACCGTCGCCTCGATCCAGACGCTCGAGCGTGCGGGCGAACTCGCTGGCGTGTCGATGTCGGGCATCGAGCAGGCTACGAAGGATTTGACGCGCCGGCTGAGCCAGGCGGCCGCCGGGACCGGCCCCGCCGCCGATGCGCTGGACCGGCTGGGCCTTTCCGCCACCGACCTGATCGCTCTGCCGCTGGACCAGCGCGTGGGTGCGATCAACGCGGCCATCGAGAGCTTCGTGCCTGCCGCCGAGCGCGCCGCCGTCGCGGGTCAGCTCTTCGGCGAGGAAGGCTCCATCGCCATGAGCCGGATCGACACCGCGACGCTGCGCCAGGCGACGGAGGACGTCCTCGCCTTCGGGGTAGTCGTCTCGGAGCAGGATGCCGACCAGATCGAACGCACGAACGACGCGATCTCCCGGCTCGGGCTGATCTGGCGCGGGCTGTCGAACCAGCTGGCCGTCGCCGCAGCCCCGGCACTTGAAGCCGTCGCCAACGCCATGGCGGCGGTCGCCAGCCGGACCGGCCCGCTTGGCATCGCGATCCGCGGGCTCTTCGACAACATCGGCCGCCTGACGACCTATGCCGCCACCTTCGCGGCCTTCCTCGCGGGACGTTGGGTGGCTGGCATGGCCGCTGCGGCGCTCTCCGTGCGCGGCCTCGCCACGGCGCTCGTCCTTCTGCGCGGCGCGCTGATCCGCACCGGCATCGGGGCGTTGATCGTCGGCGCGGGCGAGCTCGTCTACCAGTTCACCCGGCTCGTCTCCGGAGCTGGCGGCTTCGGTGAAGCAATGTCGCTCCTGAAGGACGTCGCCGTTGAGGTCTGGGAGCGGATCAGGATGGGCGCCGCTGCGGCGGGCGTGGCCGCCACGGCGATGTTCTTCGACCTGAAGGCCGACGCCGCCTCCGGAATGCAGAGCGCCATCGAGAGCGTCGTGGCTTTCGGCAACACCGCCGCGAACACCTTCGAGGGTGCCTACGAGGCGATCAAGGCGATTTGGGGCCTGCTGCCCGCCGCCATCGGCGATCTGGCGTTCCAGGCGGCCAACAGCCTTGTTGACGGCGTCGAGGCGATGCTGAACGGCGTGGTCTCGCGCATCAACGGCTTCATCGGCGGGATCAATCAGGGGCTGGAAGCCCTCGGGTCGGAGCGGCGCATCTCGTTGGTTCCTAACCTTGACCTCGGCGAGATCGAGAACCGTTTCGAGGGCGCGGCCAGCGCTGCCACGACGGTGGCGCAGGCTGCGTTCGACCGGGCCTTCGAGGACAACCCGCTCACCGCGCCCGATCTCGGTCTGACCGAGGCGGCGAACCGGGCGCTCGAGTCCGCGAATGTCTACCGTGGCGCGGCGCGCGATCTGGCTGATGGGGCACGTGCGCCCCTCGAAAGCTGGCAGGCGCTGCGCGATGCGGTGCGCGGCAGCGACGAGGCCAGTGCTGATGCGCTGACCGAGGCCACCGGTGCGGCCGAGCGGCTGGAAACGGCGCTTGGTGAAGCCGGGCGCGCCGCGACGGATGCAGGCGCGGCGGCCGGAGCCGCCGCCGCTGCAGCGGAGCCCGCGACCGAGGATACGGTCACCGGCTGGCAGGCCGTCACGGCAGCGCTATCGGACTACGCCAGCAAGGCGCGCGACATCGGTGGCGACATCGGCCAGAGCCTCGTCGGCGCATTTCAGTCGGCCGAGAACGCCGTCGGCGAGTTCGTGAAGACCGGCAAGCTGAACTTCCGCGATCTCGTCACCTCGCTGCTCGCCGATCTCGCCCAGCTTGCGGCGCGACGGTTCATCCTCGGGCCGATTGCCAATGCGCTCTCCGGTGTGTTCTCCGGCGCGGGCGTTCGCGGGGCTTACGCGGCCCCACTGGGGCCACGGTCCCCGCTCACCTACGCCAACGTCCTGCATGCGGGCGGGATGGTCGGATCGGCCGGACCCTCGCGCATGGTCCCGGCCATGGCCTTCGCCGCTGCGCCCCGGATGCATTCCGGCGGGATGGCCGGGCTTCGGCATGATGAGGTGCCCGCAATCCTGCAGCGCGGCGAGCGGGTGCTGTCGCGTCGCGAGGTGCAGTCCTACGGCGCAGGCGGCGGGATCAACGTCACCATCATGGCGCGCGACGCCGAGAGCTTCCGGCAGTCCCGCACTCAGGTCGCCGCCGACATCGCTCGCGCCGTGTCGCTCGGGCGGAGGGGCATGTGATGGCGTTTCACGAGGTGCGGTTTCCCGACAACATCAGTCGCGGCGCGCGGGGCGGGCCCGAAAGGCGCACCCAGATCGTCGAGCTCGCCTCGGGCGACGAGGAACGCAACGCCAGCTGGGCGAACAGCCGCCGGCGCTACGACGTCGCCTACGGCATCCGCCGCGCCGACGATCTGGCGGCCGTCGTCGCCTTCTTCGAGGCGCGCAACGGGCGCCTACATGGCTTCCGGTTCAAGGATTGGGCGGATCACAAGTCCTGCTTGCCGTCGGGCACGGCGTCGCCGACCGACCAAGAGATCGGCACCGGCGACGGCACGACGACCGCCTTCAAGCTGGTGAAGCGCTACGCCTCCGGGGCGCAATCCTGGACGCGCGCCATCGCCAAGCCAGTGGCGGGCACCGTGCGCATCGCGCTCGGCGGGGTCGAGCAGCCTTCCGGCTGGTCGGTCGACACCGCCACCGGAGTGGTCACCTTCGGCACCGCGCCGGTCGCTGGCGTCGCCATCACCGCGGGGTTCGAGTTCGACGTGCCGGTCCGCTTCGACACCGACGCGCTCGACGTGACGCTCGACCTCGAGCGGCTCGGCTCGATCACATCTATCCCGCTTCTGGAGATCCGGCGATGAACGACACCGGCAGCTTCGTCGCGGCCGTGCTGCGCGAACTCGCGGCCTCGACCGCCGTGATCCTCGCCGCCTGGGGGGCGCTCGGCGGCGCGACGAATGCGCTGACCACGAAGATGCGGCTGCGCGACGCGCTCCGACACATCCTGCTCGGCGGGTTGATCGCGGCCGGGATGGGCAGTCTCTCCATGGCCGTCATCACGGCCTGGCTGGGCCTTCCGCCCGAGGCGATCCCCGCGGGCGGGGCGGCGGGCTCGGCGGCCTATCTCGTGGGCGTCTTCGGGCCGGCCTTCATCGAGATGCCGCTCGCCCGCCTGCGCCGAGCCAACGAAGGCGGCGGCGATGAATGACCTTCTCCGCCTCGCGCGCTCCCTCCGCTGCGACCCTGCCGAACCTCGGCAGGCCTTCGCTCACCGCCTGCGTATCGGTCTCGTCGTCGCGGCACTGATCCTGATCCTCTCGCTTCTCCGGTAATCCCATGCACATGACCGATCGGGGCCTGCTGGCCCTTGTCCGGCACGAAGGACTCGTGCCCGGGCCCTATCTCGATGTGAAACAGGTCTGGACCTTCGGCATCGGCCACACGGCCGCGGCCGGGCCACCCGATCCCGCCACCATGCCGCGCGGCATGCCTGCGGACCTAGACGCCGGGATCCGCGAAGCGTTCCGGGTCTTCCGGGCGGACCTGGCTGCTTACGAGGCTGCCGTCCTGCGGGCCGCGAAGGTGCCGCTGGCGCCGCACGAGTTCGATGCGCTGGTCTCTTTCCACTACAACACCGGCGGCATCGCGAAGGCCGCGCTGACCCGGCACCTCAACGCTGGCAATCGCGTTGCGGCCGCCGACGCGTTTCTGAACTGGCGGCGACCGGCCTCGATCATTCCGCGTCGGGAGGCGGAGCGCGACCTGTTCCGCCACGGCCGCTATCCCGGAGGCACAATCCCGGTCTGGTCCGTGGATCGCACGGGCCGCGTGGACTTCTCGCGGCCGATCCGTCGTCTGACCGAGGATGAGGCTCTGGCCTTGGCTCGCGCGCCGTCGCCGCTGCCGAAGCCACCGGTCCTCGATCCTGCGCCCAACGCGCTGACAGGCTGGCTCGTTCGGCTGGCCACCCTCTTCTCCACCCTGATCCGGAGGGCCTGACCCATGCGTTACATCCGTCCGACCTCGCTCACCTGGTGGGCGGGACTGCTCGCCATGCTCACCGGCATCGCCTCCCTCGCGCTGCCCGCGACCGGCCCGCTTGGGGAACTGTCCCGCCTCGTCGCTCTGCTTGCCGGCAGCGGCGATGCCTCGCCCGCGGGGTTGATGTTCCTCGGTCTCGGCCTGATCGGTCTGCGCGACCGGATCGAGCGCGGGTTCCGCGGCGATGCTTGAGTTCTTCGCAGGTGTGTTCGTGGGCGGCTGCCTCGGAGTCTTCGTCGCAGCCCTCTGCGTCGCCGCCGCACGCGGGGAGCGGGACGATGGCTGAGTTCCTGATCTGGCTGATCGCGGCTCTGGGCGCGGTCGGGGGCGTCGTCCTCGGACGGGTCTGGGGACGCGCGGAAGGAAAGCACACAGGCAAACGGGAGGCGGAACGCGATGCGACGGAAGACAAGAACAAGCGCGTCGAGCGCGGGCGCGACGCGGTTCGTGACGGCCGCGGCGCTGGCGATCCTGCTGACCGGCTGCGCCGCAACGATGGGAACTGGTGACGCGGGCTGTGCCTCCTATGCCGAGGCGCGGCTCGTCCGGCCTCCTGCCCAGACTGTCGGGACGGTTCCACAGGCGTGGGCCGACTGGATCGCCGATCTCGACGACCGCATGACGGGAACCTGCCGATGAAATCCCTCTCGCCCGCCCTCCAGGCCCATCTCGACGAGGGCACGACGACGCTCGCCTGGTGCTGGCGGATCACGCGAGCCGACGGCGTCACCTTCGGTTTCACCGACCACGATCGCACATTGAGCTTCGACGGGACGAATTTCGAGCCCGAGAGCGGGCTGACGGCTTCAGAGGTGCGCTCCGGCTCGGACCTGTCGGTCGACGCGCAGGACGCCGAGGGCGTGCTGACCTCGGACCGGATCACCGAGACGGACATCCTGGACGGTCGCTGGGACAATGCCGAGGTCGAGGTCTGGCGCGTGAACTGGGCCGACACCGGCCAGCGCGTCCTCATGCGTCGCGGCGCCATCGGCCAGATCCGGCGCGGGCGGCTGGCCTTCGTCGCCGAGGTTCGTTCGCTCGCCCATCTGCTGGGCCAGACGGTCGGCAGGACCTTCCAGGCGACCTGCGACGCCGCGCTCGGGGGCGCGCGCTGCGGCGTCGATCTGGAGGACTCCGCATTCAGGGGCACGGGCGCCGTCATCGATCTCTTGCGCGACCGGGCCTTCACCGCCTCGGGCCTCGGCGGGTTCGAGGCCGGCTGGTTCACCTTCGGCACGCTGGACTGGACGAGCGGCGCGAACGCCGGGCGGCGCACCGAGGTGCTGGGCCATGATGTCACGGACGACGTGGCGATCCTGACGCTGCTCGAGGCGCCGGTGCGCGCGATCGCCGAGGACGACGCCTTCACCATCCGCGCGGGCTGCGACAAGCGCATGGAGACCTGCGGGGCGAAGTTCGCCAACACCGCCAACTTCCACGGCTTCCCGCATATCCCCGGCCAGGACGCGGTGCTGCGCTACGCCACCAAAGATGGCGGCCACGAGGGAGGCGTGCTGTGACGCAACCCCTCGCACTGGCCGACCCCGCGCGCGTCATCGCCATTGCGCGTTCCTGGCTCGGCACGCCGTACCACGACCAGGCCAGCCTGCGCGGCGTCGGCTGCGACTGCCTCGGGCTGGCCCGGGGCGTCTGGCGCGAGGTCGTCGGCCCCGAGCCGTTCCCGATCCCGCCCTACAGCCGCGACTGGGGCGAGACGGGCCCGCGCGAAGTTCTGGCCGAGGGCGCGCGGCGCATGATGATCGAGGTGCCTCCGGTAGAGGCCGGTCCAGGCGCGCTGGTCCTCTTCCGCATGAAGCCCTGCGCCATCGCAAAGCATGTCGGGATTGTCACCGCGCCCGACAGCTTCCTCCACGCCTACGAGCGGCTGGGCGTGATCGAGGAACCGCTCACCTCATCCTGGCGGCGGCGCATCGCCTTCGCCTTCCTGTTCCCGCAACGCTGAGACCCCGACATGGCCACCCTCGTTCTCGGCGCCGCTGGCGCCGCCATTGGCGGTTCGATCGGCGGCGCGATCCTCGGCGTCAGCGCCGCGACCATCGGCGGCTTCATCGGCTCGACCATCGGCTCGGTCGTCGACAGCTGGATCATCTCGTCGCTGGCGCCCACGCAGCGCATCGAGGGCGCGCGGCTCGACACGCTGCGCATCACCTCGGCCACCGAGGGAGCAGTGATCCCGCGGCTCCATGGCCGGATGCGGATGGGCGGCAACATCATCTGGGCGACGGATTTCCGCGAGGAGACGAAGACCACCACGCAGGGCGGCGGCAAGGGCGGTGGAGGCGGCAAGGTCAAGACGACCGAATATCTCTACTACGCCTCCTTCGCCGTGGCGCTCTGCGAGGGCCCGATCACCGGCATCGGCCGCATCTGGGCCGACGGCAAGCCGATGGACCTCTCGGGCGTCACCTGGCGCTGGTACCCCGGCGACGAGGCGCAGACGGCGGACTCGTTCATCGCCGCGAGGATGGGTGCCGCCAACACCCCCACCTATCGCGGCACCGCCTATGTGGTCTTCGAAGAACTGGCGCTCTCCACCTACGGCAACCGCCTGCCGCAGCTGTCCTTCGAGGTGTTCCGCCCGCTGGCCGATCCCGACACGGCTGAGGGGTTGACCCGCGCGGTAACCATGATCCCGGCCTCGGGCGAGTTCACCTACGCGACGCAGGCGATCCGAAAGACCGATGGCGGCGCGACGGTGCCGGAGAACCTGAACGCACTGGCCGACTCCACCGACATGGTGGAGGCGCTGGACCGGCTGCAGGCGATGGCGCCTGCGGTCGAGAGCGTCAGCCTCGTGGTGGCGTGGTTCGGCGACGACCTACGCGCAGGGTCCTGCAAGGTGCGGCCTGGTGTCGAGGTGTCCGCGAAGTCGACCACGCCTGTCAGCTGGTCGGTGAATGGCGTCAGCCGCGCCGGTGCCTTCCTCGTCAGCCGCGATGACCAGGACCGCCCGGTCTATGGCGGCACGCCGTCCGACTTCGCCGTGGTGCAGGCGATCCAGGAGATGAAGGCCCGCGGTCTGCGCGTCACCTTCTATCCGTTCATCCTGATGGACGTGCCGCCCGGCAACAGCCTGCCGAACCCGTATTCCGACAACGCCGCCGAGACGGGTCAGCCAGTCTTCCCGTGGCGGGGGCGGATCACCTGTTCTCCGGCTGCGGGCTTCGCCGGGACCGTGGACAAGACCGCCACGGCCGCAAGCCAGGTCGCGGCGCTGTTCGGTGCGGCAACGCCCGCGAGCTTCAGCGTCTCGGGCGAGAGCGTCAGCTGGACCGGCGCGTCCGGCGATTGGGGTCTGCGGCGTATGGTGCTGCACTATGCCCATCTCTGCGCGGCGGCGGGCGGGGTCGATGCGTTCCTGATCGGCACCGAGATGCCGGGGCTGACCACGATCCGCTCGGGCGCATCCGCCTATCCCGCCGTGCAGGCGTATCGGGATCAGCTCGCCGATGTGCGCTCGATCCTCGGGTCGGGGACGAAGATCGGCTATGCCGCGGACTGGAGCGAGTATTTCGGTCACCAGCGGGGTGACGGCAGCGGCGACGTGTTCTTCCACCTCGATCCACTCTGGGCCGATCCGGAGATCGATTTCGTCGGCATCGACAACTACATGCCGCTGTCGGACTGGCGGGACGGGTTCGAGCATGCGGACGCGGTCGAGGGCTGGCCCGCGATCTACGACCGGACCTATCTGCAGGGGAACATCGCGGGCGGCGAAGGCTTCGACTGGTTCTACGCCAGCACCGCCGATCGCACCGCGCAGGTGCGGACCCCGATCACGGACGGCGCGGCGGCCAAGCCGTGGGTGTTCCGCTACAAGGATCTGCGCGCCTGGTGGTCGAACCCGCATTACGACCGTCCGGGCGGGGTGGAGAGCGGCACACCGACCGCGTGGGCGCCGGAGTCCAAGCCCATCTGGTTCACCGAGCTCGGCTGTCCCGCCATCGACCGTGGCACGAACCAGCCCAATGTCTTCTTCGACCCGAAGTCGTCCGAGAGCTTCACGCCGCATTTCTCGCGGGGCTGGCGCGATGACGCCATTCAGCGCGCCTATCTGGAGGCGACGTATCTCTGGTGGGGCGATGCCGCGAACAACCCGGCGTCCTCGGTCTACGGCGGCCGGATGGTGCATGTGCCGGAATGCGCCGCCTGGACATGGGACGCGCGGCCCTATCCCTTCTTCCCTGCGCTGACCGATGTCTGGACGGACGGGGCGAACTGGCGGCTCGGGCACTGGCTGACCGGGCGGCTTGGCGCGGTGTCGCTGGCGGCCCTCGTGCGGCATCTCTGCCTGCGCGCGGGGCTGCCCGAGGACCGGATCGACGTCAGCGGCCTCTGGGGTGCGGTCGAGGGCTACGCCATCACCGCGCTGGAAAGCCCGCGCGCCTCGATCACCACGCTGTCGCGGCATTTCGGCTTCGACGCGGTGGAGACCGAGGGCGTGATCCGCTTCGTCATGCGCGGGCGAGCCTCCGTCGCCACCCTCGGGCCCGACGATCTGGTGGCCGCCCGCGAAGGCGACGCGCTGGAACTGACGCGCGGCCAGGAGACCGAACTGCCGCAGGCCCTGAAATGGCAGGTCGCGCGGGCGGACGAGGACTATGACGCGGCCCTCGTCGAGGCGCGGCGGATCACGGTCGACACGACCCGGATCGCCTCCGAGTCCTTCCCGATGGCGGTGCCGCCCGAGGAGGCCGAACGCCGCTGCCGCCGCGCGCTGATGGAGGCGTGGGTGGGTCGCGAGACGGCGGCGTTCCGTCTGCCGCCCTCGCGCCTCGCACTCGATCCGGCCGACCCAATCCGGCTCGCGCATGACGGGCGGCTGGTCGATCTGCGGCTGGTGTCCATCGCCGACGCCGAGGCGCGCGGCATCGAGGCGGTGCGCCAGGACCGGGCGACCTACGATCTCCCGCCCGGCGATCCCCGTGCGGCGTCGCTGACGCGGGCCGTGGTGTTCGGCGCGCCCGACGCGGTGCTGATGGACCTGCCGCAGCTGACCGAGGATCAGCCCGCGCACCGGCCGCTGGTCGCCGCGCACGCGGTTCCCTGGCCGGGCGAGATGGCGGTGTTCCGCAGCCCCTCGACCGATGGGTTTGACTTGTTGACCACGTTCGGCAGCCGCGCCCGGATCGGGGCGTTGGTCACGGACTTCTTTGCGGGACCGACGTCGCGCTTCGATCTCGGCAATGCGCTGATGATCGATCTGCTGACCGGCACGCTGGAAAGCGTCACCGACCTGACGCTGTTCGGAGGGGCCAACGCGATGGCCATCGAGAGCGCGCCCGGCACCTGGGAGATCGTCCAGGCGGGTGCGGCCGAGCTGCTGGCGCCCGGCCGGTATCGTCTGACCCGCTTGCTGCGGGGCCAGCGCGGCACCGAGGGTGCCATGGGCAACCCGGCGCCTGCGGGAGCGCGGGTCGTGGTGCTCGACGACGGCCTCGCGTCACTGCCGATCGCCGAGGCCGATCTCGGCATCCCCTGGAACTGGCGCATCGGCCCCGCAAGCCGCCCGGTCAGCGACGAGACCTATGTGGGGAAGGCCTTCACGCCTGACGGCGTTGGTCTGCGACCGTTCTCCGTCGCCCATGTCGAGCAGCCGTGGCGCACGCCGCGCACGACCGGCGATCTGACGATCCGCTGGACGCGCCGCTCCCGTGCGCTCGCGGCCGACAGCTGGGGCGGGCTGGAAGTGCCGCTCGCCGAGGAACTGGAAGCCTACGAGGTCGAGATCCTCGACGGCGCCACCGTGAAACGGGTGCTGAGTGCGACCACGACCAGCGCGGTCTACACCGCCGCCCAGCAGACGGCCGACTGGGGCGCGCCGCTCGGCTCCGGCGACAGCCTCACCGTCCGCATTTTCCAGCTCTCCGCCCTCGTCGGGCGGGGCGCGCCCAAGGCTGTCACGCTGAGCTTCTGAGGCGGCGCAATGAGTTCTGGCACGGCGTGCGAACTACGTCGTAGGCTCGGGACATGCGCCCCGAGGATGAAGAGCGGATTGCCGCCCAGCTTGCCAGAGTGATGGCCGTGGCCTGCGTGCGCAACACGCAGCTGGAGACGCTGCATGCCGGCCTGACGCCCGTCTCGCACACGGGCGATGGCAGCGACGTCGTCGTCGAGGACGCGGCGGGCAGACGCATCCCCTGGTCCGCGGTCTCGCGGATCAATGACGACGAGATGCGCGCGCTCATGCGCGAGATCGTGGATCGGCTCTACACCTTTCATCTGCGGATCGACGATCCAGCCTTCCGCGCCGAGATCGACCGCTGGGCCGCAATGACCGCGAAGTGGGACGCGCCGAAGCCCGACCCGGTTCTCTCGGCCATTCCGGTGGAGACGCCCGAGCGCGGGTAGCTCGCCAGTTCCACTGCCGCGCCATTGTTCGCCGCCTGCCATGCAGGCGGCGTTCTTCGTTCTGGAGACCGCCCATGTCCGACACCACGACCCATCTGCTGCTGCCCTACATCCTGGCGGCGCAGGCCCAGAAGCACGTCACCCACAACGAGGCGCTACGGCTGCTCGACGGGCTCGTCCAGCTCTCGGTGATCGACCGGGACCTGACCGCGCCGCCCGCCAGCCCCGCCGATGGCGACCGCTACATCGTCGCTTCGGGCGCCACCGGCGACTGGGCGGGCTGGGACCTGAACGTCGCGCTCTGGACCGACGGCGCCTGGCTCCGCCTGCCGCCGCGCACCGGCTGGCGGGCGTGGGTCGAGGACGAGGGCCTGCTGCTGGTCTACGACGGCGCAGGTTGGGTCGGGACTACCCCGGCCGCGCTGCAGAACCTTGCGCTGCTGGGGCTCGGCACCTCTGCCGACGCGTCGAACCCGTTCTCGGCAAAGCTGAATGCGGCTCTCTGGACGGCGAAGACCGTGGCCGAGGGCGGGACCGGCAATCTGTTCTACACCATGAACAAGGAGGCCGCGGGTGACGATCTCGGCCTCACGCTGCAGACCGGCTTCGTGACCAAGGCGCTGGTGGGGCTGTTCGGCTCCGACAGGTTCCGCCTCGCGGTCTCGGCCGACGGCAGCACCTTCTTCGACGGGCTCAGCGTCGACAACGCCACCGGCATTGTGGACCAGCCCCGGCTGCCCCGCTTCAAGGCGTACACCAACTACGACAACTATGTCGGCATCGGGACCTGGACGAAGATCGGCCTGAACAACACCGACTACAACGATCAGGGCGCCTTCGACGCCGCGAACAACCACTTCGTGGCCCCGGTCGACGGCACCTACCTCTTTGGCGCGACGCTGCTCTACAAGATCAACGCCAGCGCCACGGCCCGCATGCGCGGGCGGCTGGTGCTGAACGGCACGACCGAAATCCGTGGCTCCCTCGGCGAAATCTCCGCCACCCATGTCTCGCTCGCCACCGCGATCTGGCTGCAGACCATGGTGCCGCTTTCGGTCGGCGATACCGTCGAGCTGCAGGGGTATTTCCGGGTCGCGGACGGCTACTTCGCCGCCGACCACACGTCCTTTTGGGGCGCGAAGATCGGCTGAAGGAGGTGGTCAAACGAGCTGAGGACGGCTTCAGCACCTTGATCGTGACGATGGACACGAACCCTTGCCGAGCATTAGACGTGTTTCGAGAGCGTGCCGTCGATCACTCCGCGCAGATCCGCTCCTACCCGGGCGAATCCGAGGAGCCGTGCGGTCGCCACGATCAATTCCTCACGCGGCATATCCCCACTTTCTGCGACCACCCGGGCAGCCGCCGCACGTATCTCGACGGGCGGCAGGTGCCCCGCCGTTCCTGGTGCGTTGGGCGCGGACCGGTCGCGCACGGGCGGGTCATCCTGCTGTGTTTTGGTCATCGCGAACTCCCTGTCCGCGACGATCCCGCCCGATCGCGTGGCGCTCGCGAGTGCTCGGTCCGACGCCTCGCGAATGCGCCTTCCGGTCCGGGCCTTGCCGAACGCCTCAGCCACCCTGCGCGCGATCGACTCGCGGTGGATCGGGCCCTCCGCCTGAACGATTTTCGTCACAAGGTCCGAGAGCAGATGTAGCGGCGCCTCATGCGGCTCGAAGCTCGCTTTCACGGTGAAGCTGGAGACTTCGTAGGCGGGCGCGGACAACTCGGGTGGCGGGGGCAGCATGGTTTCCAAGTCCGGAGCAGTCTCGGCCGGTTCCTCAACGGGCTGCAATCCCTCCCGGTTTGCTCCCGTGTAATGGGGCCCATCGGCCTGTGCGGCCTCCTTAAGCGCGGCTCGAAGGCGGTCGATCTCTGCGTGGCGTCGATGGAACCAGTCCGTACTCCAGACCCGGTGGAACCTCCAGCCAAGCCCCTCGAGCACGTCTTGGCGAAGCCGGTCGCGCTCCCGCGCCCAAAGCGCCGAATGGTAGGCGGAACCGTCGCACTCGACCGCGAGGATGTAACGGCCGGGCTGATCGGGGTGCCGGACCCCGAGGTCGATCCGGAACCCCGCCGCACCAACCTGGTGATCGCAGGGGTAGCCCATGTTTCGGATCACGCTGGCGACGTCATCTTCGAACGGGCTGTCAGCCGGCGCACCACTCGCTTCCGGTTGCGCAAGTTGGCCGGAGCGGGCGAACTCGAGGAACCGCTTGAGCACCCGCGGACCGTCACGGCTGGTCCTGGATGTGTCGATGTCGTTCGGGTCGAACGAGCAAAAGACGATGCAACGGGTCCGCGCGCGGGAGAAGAGCACGTTGAGCCTCCGCTCGCCCCCCTCGCCGTTCACCGGCCCGAAGGACATGGAGGCAAGCCGGCCGTTCGGCTCGCTGGGTCCGTAGCCGACCGAGATAAGGATCACGTCGCGCTCGTCGCCCTGCACGTTCTCGATGTTCTTCACGAAGACGTCCTCCGAACGTCCCTCGCGCAGGAAGGCGTCGAGGACCTCGTCCTCGCGTCGGGCGATCTCGAGGACCTCCGTCAGCATGTCGGATTGCGCCTTGGAGAAGGCGACGACGCCCAGGGACAGGTCTGGACGGCTCCGGGCGTGCTCGGCCACGGCGCGGGCCACCGCCTCGGCCTCGATCCGGTTCGTGCCAGGGCGTCCACCGCCGCGAGAGCGGCTGGAATAGACGCCGGGCACCCGGCGGAACGCGAGCCCGTAATCGGGATCGTTCTGGACCGGCGACGGGGGAAGGATCAGCCGGTGCTCGTAGAACTCGGCGTTGTTCACGGTGATCAGCGATGGGTCGCGGGACCGATAATGCCATTCCAGCATGGCCGGGTTCAGCCCGCGCGCCTCGCAGAGCGTCAACACGCTTTCCATTTCGGTGGCAGAGGCGGTTTTGATCTCATCCTCGTCTTCCCCGTAGTCCTCCTCGTCCGAGCCGGCGACTCGGTCGAAGAAGCTGGTGGGCGGGAGCTGTTTCTGGTCCCCTACCACGACGATCTGGCGGCAGCGTGCAATCGCGCCGAGTGCGTCTTCGGGCCGGACCTGGCTGGCCTCGTCGATCAGCAGCAGGTCGAACTCTGTCGAGCCCGGCGGCAAGTACTGTGCGATGGAGATCGGGCTCATCAGGAGGACCGGCTTGATTCGCTGCACCATCTGGCCCGCCGCGCGCATGATCTGCCGGATCGGCTTGTGACGGCGTTGCTTGGCCATCTCGCCGCGCAGGAACCCCATTTGCCCTGACGCCCCCGTGGGCAGCTGGGCGAGGTGCTTGGCGCGCACGAGCCGCCGCGTCTCCTCCATCCTGGTTTCCTCAAGGTCGCGGAAGGTGTCCACGAGCGCGTGCCGGTCGAGATGGGCCAGCCCGTCGAGATCCGGCAGGGCAGCGCGTCCAGCTTCCCAGCGGGCCTCGGCGCTGGCATAGAGGAACTCGTCCACCGCGTTTTCCGGTCTTATCACCCCCTCATCGAGAAGGGCCAGCAGTGGGGAGAGACCGTCCGCTTCGAGCCGGGCCGACAGGGCGGAGAGGCGCGACCATTCCCCGTAGCGGCCTATTCCGTCGCGCATGCCGACAATGCGGGCTTCGATCCCTGCGAGGGACTGCTCATCCCAGACGAGGGCAAGCCGGTCCTCGATCGCCGTAAGCGCCGCCCGTGCTGCGTCCAGCGCGGTGGCAAGCTCCGCCGCGGCGTCGGCCGCTGCACAGATCCGGTCCAGCGCTTCGGATGTATCGATCGGAGCGATCTCGGTGAGGCGCGCGAGCCAGGCGGCCTGCGCCTGCAACGCCGCGAAAGGGGTGCGCTCCCCGCGCCAGTCCGGCCCAAGCAGGGAAGAAAGGAACCCTTCCTCCTCAGCGAGAGTCTTTCGGAGGCCCCGAACGGTGATCAGCGTGTCGACGAGCCTCAGCCGATCGGCGGGCGATTTCGGCAGGGCCCCGGACAGCAGGGTCGCAAGCTCCCGGCTCGCCCCGCGATAGGGTCCGAAAAGGCGGGACCATAAGGAGCCGACTCCGGGTGCGAGTCGTGCCCTGAGCGGTGCCGGGTCCATTCCGAAGGCGGCCTCGGTGAAGGTCGCGCCGGCGTCGTCGCGCGCTGAGGCCCAAGTAGACCCGGCCGCAAGGGCCTCGCCGAGCCGCAGGTCTCCGGCATGGGTCAGAAGCACGCTGGTTGCCGTTCGGGCTTCATCGGGTCGGTCTCCGGCCGCGATCAGGAGCGCATGGAGGGTCGCACATTCTTCGAGGTTTCCCGGTGCAGGCCGTCCAGCTGCTTCTGCGACGCGGGTCGCCGTGTCGCGCAGGGTCATGACCGCATCGGCCGCGCGCGCCAGATCGGGTTCAAGCCGTTGAAGGTCCGTGGGTTGCAGCGCGGTCGCCCCGACCCCGAAGAACGGGTGCTCGGCGCGCGGGCCGGTCCGGGCCAGCAGCTCCGCATAGGCCGCGATCCGGTCTGAGTGTTCCCGGCGCGTCGCATCGTCCAACTCGGCCAACCCCTCGCGTGGGAGCCGTGGCGGAGGCGCGTCCTTGCCGACGAAACGAGCGATCTCGGCCATCGCGCGGAACGGGGTGAACCCGTAGCCCGGAACCGGCTGATGCAGCAGGTCCGCCACTCCGTTCAGCCGATCACGCGCTTCGCGCAGCGCGTCTGGCGGTCCGGGTATCTCGGGGATAGCCGCGCCGGCCGCCAGCGTGCGCGCCAGCTCGTCCAGAAATGCCCGCTTGTTGGCGGCGCGCGAGTGGATCTCGAGGCAGAGATCCCCGAGCCCCACCTTGCGCAGGCGGTCATGCACGACCGAGAGCGCGGCCATCTTCTCTGCCACGAAGAGGACCCGTTTTCCGTCATGGGCCGCCGCGGCGATGATGTTCGCGATCGTCTGGGACTTGCCCGTGCCGGGCGGTCCCTGCACGACGAGATTGCGACCGGCGCGCACCTCTTCGATCACGCGGGTCTGCGAGGCATCCGCGGGAACCACGTGCAGAAGGTGGCCCGGTTCCAGCCGCGGGTCGAGCCGTTCCTGTGGGCCGAAGAGGGGCGAGGACCGCTCGAACCCGCCGTCGAGTAGCCCGGCCAAGACCGGATGCGACTCGAAGGCGTCCTCGGGCCAATGCTCCGGTTCCAGGTCCCGCATCATCAGGAGCTTCGAGAAAGAGAAGAAGCCCAGCTGGATCCCGTCCCGGTCGATCGACCATCGCGCGCGCCCCTCGATACGGTTGGAGAGCTCTCCGAAATAGAACTCGGGGTTGAAGTTCTCGTCATCAAGGATTTCCGGCAGCTCGAATCCGAAATCCGCGCGCAGCCGTTCCTGCAGGGGCAGGTTGGTGACGATCTCAGTATCGCGGGCGCGCAGGTTGAAGGTGGCGCGCCTGTCATCCCGGACGAGTTCGACGGGCACAAGGATCAGGGGAGACTCGCGCATGACATCTGAGCTGTCGCTCTCGTACCAGCGCAGGAACCCCATCGCGAGGTAGAGGATGTTGACGCCCTGCTCCTCTTCCGCGGTTCGTGCGTCTGTGAAAAGGCGCAGGAGGCGGCGCTGCAGAGCCTCGGGGCCGAGCCGGGTCTCCAGCAGCAGGTCCCGATACCGGGCTTCGCGATCGTCAGGGTCTTCCGCATCATCGGCCAACGCTAGGAGAAGCGGCTCATCCTCGGGCTGCTCCTCCTCTTCCTCATCGCGGGGCTGGAAACGCATCTTTCTTCCTTGCGTCTTCAGCAGCTCGAAAACGTCCGCGCTTCGCTCCTCGACGATGTCGAGCACGTTGGCGCGCTTCGCGGAGCGGTTGACATGAATGAGGCGGTTTCTGGTTCCCGTTTCCACGAGCCGGCGCCGGGCGTCCTCGAGCAGACCGGAGAGGTTGGTGGAGCGGGGTTGGTCTTGCATATGACTATCTTCCAAAAAAACCGATCACTTACTCATTCAGGCTAAGCGCTTCACCCCGTTTCAGGATCTCGTAGATCACCCCCTCGAGGATCGGCAGGGCTTGCCTGTCTTTGCTCAGCAGCAGTGTCGCAAGTGAACTATGCGAGGACATTGCTCGAACCACGGCTGCTTGGACGGCGCCGGGCAGGTTCCCCTTCATCGCCTGATCTTTACTGTTCTTGTTGATCTGGGCCATCACGACCGGGTTCTCGCGGGTGATCGCCGCGACCTGGTTAACGAAGGCCACCTGGTCCTCAAGCGGGGTCGCCTCGCCGAATAGGCTGTTCAGCCGCTCAATTAGCTCCTGCATATACACGGGCAGAGCGCCGGGTCGTGAGCCGCCACCACCGCCCTTCACTGGGTCGAGGGTGGGCGGCTCCTCGTCTTCGCCTTCACTTGTCGGTTCCCGCTCTTCGATGTCGTAGCCGGTCAGCGCGATGCCGTGCAGGTCGATCTCGGCTGCAGGCACTCCGTCGAGCCGGTTTGCCAACAGCTTTGAGAATGCGGCAAAAGTCTCGAGGTCTGGGTCCCCTAGGTCTACCAGCTGGGCGATGTAGGCGTAGAGCCGTCCGAACCGGGACAAGCCTGACTTGAAGTCGGTAAGGGAAACGATCGCTGTTTCGACCTGCTCGCGTTCGTGGTCGGCACGCTTCATCCCATCGTCGTTCCCGGCGCTCTTCGCGCGCTGCCAAGCATCCTCCGCCGCGGCCGCACGCTCCCGCAGCTCGGACAAGCTCCGGTTGTAAGCATCCGTCGGCTCCTGCGTCGCGGCGTACATTGCCTTGTGCGCCGCCTCGTCGTCGTTCCCGGTCGCAGCAGACGCAGCGGTCCGGAAACGGGCGCGCTGGAAGTCGAGAATATGGGTGCCGTCGTAGATACCCTGATCGTCGAGAAACTCCTTCAGGTCGTAGATGACGTTGAGATCCTGAACCTCCTCGATCCGCGCGCCCCGGTCGTACTGGGCGAAGGCGGCCCGGACCACGTCGGGATCATTCACGAAATCGATGATGAAGGTCTGATCCTTGCCCGGGAAGGTCCGGTTCAGGCGCGAGAAGGTCTGGACGATCTCCACCGCATTCGCGATCTTCTTGTCCACGTACATTGCGACCAGCTTGGGCTGGTCGAAGCCGGTCTGGAATTTGTTTGCTACCAGCATGACCCGGTATTCTGGCCGGTCGAAGACGTGGCGCAGATCCTTGCCGCCTGCCTCCGGGTTCATGTTCGCCTCAGTGAACTCGGCGTCCTCCTCGACGACGAAAGCGTCCCCGTAGAGCAGATCGTCGTTCGGGTGCATCACCTCGCGCCCGGTCAGCTTGCCGGAGAAGGCTACAAGGGTTCGGATGTATCCGTATTCCGGGTTCGCGGCGATGAAGGAATCAAAAGCCCGCTTGTACCGGACCGCAGAGGCCCGGGAGCTGGTGACCACCATCGCCTTGGCCTTCCCGTCCAAAAGGTGGGCCACGTTCTTCGAGAAGTGCTCGATGATGAACCGAACCTTCTGGGAGACGTTCGTCGGGTGAAGCGTCATCCACTTTGCCAGCGCCCGTTTGGCGGCCTTCCCGTCGACCCGCTTCTCGTCGACGATCTCTTGCCCGCGGTTGAACGCGGTCTTGTAGGGGACGTAGCCGCGCAGAACGTCCAGGATGAACCCTTCCTCGATTGCCTGGCGCATCTCGTACTTGTGGAATGAGATCGGCAGGTTGTCGTCCGACGCGGGCTTGGTTGGGTCCGCCGGGCGCCCGAAGAGCATCATGGTCGAGTGCTTCGGGGTCGCCGTGAAGGCGAAATGGGACACGTTCGACGGGCGCTTACGGGCCCGCTGGATCTCGAGAAGAATGTCCTCGACCGTCATCTCCTCCGCGTCCTTGCGCGCCGACAGGGCCAGCGTGGCCTGCAGCTTGGAGGCGGTGTTTCCGGTCTGGGAATTGTGCGCCTCGTCGATGATCACCGCGAAGTTCCGGTCCCGCAGGGACGTCTCCGTCAAGATCGCCTCCATGGCGAAGGGGAAGGTCTGGATGGTCACCACGATGATCGGGGTGCCCTTCAGCATCGCCTCGCTCAACTGGTCGCTCTTCGACTTCGACGAGGTCTCCCGGTCGATCGCGGCGATCAGCCCCTTCTGGTGGTCGATCTGCTGGACCGCGTCCTGCAACTGACCGTCCAGGACGTTCCGGTCCGTCACGATGATCACCGTGTCGAAGATCGGCGTCCCGTCGTCCCGGCGCAGTTTCACCAGGTCATGCGCCGTCCAGGCAATCGTCGAGGTCTTGCCCGAGCCCGCGCTGTGCTCGCACAGGTAGGGGTGCCCGGGCCCCTTCGCTTCCGCATCAGCGATCATCTTGTTGACCGCGTCGAACTGGTGGAACCGGGGGAAGATCAGGGTCTCCTTGACCGACCAGTTCCCCTTCAGGTCGACCACGTTCTTCTTCTCGACATAGACGAAGCTGTGGAAGATCCGCAGGAACGCGTCGGGCTGGCAGATCTCCTCCCAGAAATAGGCGACGGGGTATTCCCCGTCGGCCCGTGCCGGGTTTCCCGCGCGGCCGTTGTCGCCCTTGTTGAAGGGCAGGAAAAAGGTGTCGTCGCCCGCGAGCTTCGTGGTCATCCAGATCTCGCTGTCGGACATCGCGAAATGGACCACCGCGCCGCGATGCTGCGTCAGGAGCGGGTGCTTGCGTTTCGTGACCGGGTCCACGGGCAAGCGGTCGCGCCGGTACTGGGCCTTCGCGTGCTCCACCGACTGGGTGAAATCGGTCTTCAATTCGACCGTCGCCAGCGGCAGGCCGTTCAGGAACAGGCCGAGGTCGATGGCGAGCTCGCGGCCCGGGTGATATTTCAGCTGCGGTACGACCCGCAGCCGATTCGACGCATAGCGGTGCAGGACCTTCTCGTTGCGCTGGTCCTCGGGCGCGGCCTCGGACAGGTCGAGGTGACCGGCGCCCGCGATCGAGAAGCCCCGGCGCAGGGTCTGCACCATCCCCTGTTTCTCCAGCGCGGTCTCCAGCCGGTCCATGACGACCGTCAGGGTCTTGTCGCCGTTCATCGCGTGAAGCCGGTCCCATTTCTGCGGCTGGGTGGCGCGCAGCCAGGCTTCCAGGTCCTCCGGATACATGGCGCGGTCCGCGTCATAGGCGTCGGAGGTGCCGACCAGCCAGCCCGCCTCGGCGAGCTTGCCGACGATATGGGATTCGAGGTGCTTCTCGTGATGCAGGTCGCTCATGCAGCACGCCTCACGTCGATCTTGCCGGTGACGGCGGCGGTGATCAGGGCGGAACGCTTCTCGCGGAGGAGGTCGATGCTGCGCTCTGTGAGGGAGATCAGGCCGTCGATGCGGGCGGTTTCGGCCTCGATATGGTCGGCGATGGCCGCCTGTTCGTGGAGATCCGGCTTCGGCAGCTTCACCTTGCGGACGTGACTGAAGTTCAGGTCCTGTCCGTCGCGGATGAAGTTCGAGGTCAGGCGAAGGGCCTGAATGTAGAGGCTGGATTTCATCAGGGCGCCGTAAAACCGCCCCTCGACGTCCGGTCCGGGTTTCAGCACGGCATAGGAGGAACGGACGCTTCCGACCGCGCGGGCACGCTCGAGCCCGCCGTCCATGCTGCGCATGCTGATCACGAAATCGCCGAGTTCGACATGCTTGCGCATGTCGAGATTGACCACCGCCATGGTGACCTGACGCTGTTCCAGCGCTTCGAATTCCGCCAGCGGGATAACCCCATACTTCTGGGTCGCGGACAGCATCTGATCGCCTTCACGCGCGCGCTCCTTGCTTTCGGTGAACAGCGCGGTCGGCGGGACAACCTCCCAATGGGCGGGCACGCGGCCCAGCCAGTCCACGCCGGAGTCCCTCATCGGTACATGCGGATCGATGCCCTTGGTCACCGCGTGGGCAATCAGGGCTGCCCGCTTCTCCTTCAGCAGTGCAATGAACTGAGTCTTCTTCTCGACGAGGCCGTTGATTTGGTCAGTTTCCCGGTCGAGGAAATCGTTAATCACCAGCTGTTGTTCGAGCGGCGGAACCGGAAGATGCTGTTCGGCAAATTCACGCCATCGGAAGTCGGTGGAGCGCTCGCGGATACCCTTTGCAAGACTTTCGATGAACCCGGAAAGTGCCATCGCACGGATCATTCGGGCATAGAACTCAGCAGAGACACCCTCTTTAGGGGTGCAGCATGAATAAACCGGGGTGCATTTTCCATAGGCGTCGCTCACTCCGACTGCTCCCGCGAATGCATCCATCGCGTGGATCACCAAGTCGCCCTTGTGGACGCGCTGGTATCCGGCCTCCTTTAAAGCGTTGGTGAACCCATCTGTTCTGCGGTTTTTCCTGAGCGTCACCTGCCCATCGCGGAAAGCCGTAACGATTTCGTCGTTCGGTAAAACCCCGCGCTTCTGCAGCTCGAAGAGGAATTTCCCGCGCTTGATGGCCCAATCTGCAGGTACTTCAGGCGCCCATGTCAGACCCGTCGACTTTCGTTCGGTAGTGGGCGGGGATGCGTTCATTCCGTCACCTCCGCCAGCATCGCGGCGATTTCCGCCTCGACCGCCTTCAGCTCGGCGTCGATCTCCTCCAGATCGCGGGGCGGCTGGTATTCATAGAAGTAGCGGTTGAAGTTGATCTCGTACCCCACGACGCCCACCTGACCGTCGTATTCGTCGCGGAACGTCTCATCCACATAGGCGTCGTGCGCATGGGGCAGCACCTCCTGCGCCATGTAGTCCTGGATGTCAGTGCCGAGGGGGATGTTCTCGAAATCCGTCAGGTCGTCGTCGGGGATGAGATCGCCGTTCTTGTCGCAGATCGGATCGATCTCCGGATCGCGGACGCCGAAGGCCTTCTGAAACGCCTTGATCAACGCGGCCGGGACGGTCCGCTGGCTGATCATCGCGCCGGAGTTCTTCCGCAGCCAGGTCGCCATCCAGTGCCAGTCATGAGTCGCGCCCATCTCGCGATCAAGCAGCTTCAGCCAGAGGTCCTTCGAGTCGGTCGTCAGGCGCTCCCACGCCTTCTCGGACTCGAGCGCCGCCAGCCCCTCGGCCGAGATCACGATCTTCTTGCGCAGCGGGCGCAGGACCTTCACCCGCCGGTAGCCGAAGTCGCGGCTGTCGAAGATCCGGCTCTCTTTCGTCTCGGCGAAGTCGGCATACATGTGGACGATCTGCCGGATCTGGTCGTCCCCGACGCGGCGGCGCTTGTTGCCCTCGCTCTTGCGCATCGGCTCGAACAGCGTGGTCGCGTCGATCAGCTGGACCTTCCCCTTCCGGTCGGCCGGCTTCTTGTTGGACAGAAGCCAGATGTAGGTGCCGATCCCGGTGCGGAAGAAGATCTCGGTCGGAAGCGCGATGATCGCCTCGACCACGTCCTCCTCCAGCAGGTAACGCCGGATCTCGGATTCCCCTTGCCCCGCGTTCCCGTTGAAGAGGGGCGATCCGGACAGGACGATGGCCGCGCGCCCGCCGCCGCGCTCCGGCGTCTCCAGCTTGCTGAGGAGGTGGAGGAGGAACAGCATCGACCCGTCGCTGACGCGCGGCAGCTTGGGGCCGAAGCGGCCCTCGAAGCCCTTCTCCTGATGCTCCCGGACCACGGCGGTCTGGTCCATCTCCCATTTCTTGCCGAAGGGCGGATTCGAGACGCAGTAATGGAACCGCTCGTTCGCGAGCTTGTCGTCTGACAGGGTGCTGCCGAGCTTGATGTTCTTCGACAGGTCGCGGCCCGGATCGGACTCGACGGTCTTGAGTAGCATCGAGGCAAGACAAACCGCGTGGGTCTCCGGTTCCAGCTCCTGCCCGTACGGGACGATGACCGGGGCGACCGAGTACCGGTCGCGCAGGGCGTTCACATGTTCCATCCCGTCCGACAGGAAGCCACCGGTGCCGCAGGTGGGGTCATAGAGGGTCCGGATCAGGCCGGGGTTGTCGATGAACATCTGGTCGTCCGGGTCAAGCAGCAGCTCGATGGCCAGATGGACGACGTCGCGCGGGGTCATGAAGTCTTCGGCCGCTTCGTTCACCTCGGCGCCGAAGCGACGGATCAGGTGTTCGTAGACGTTTGACATCACCCGTTCCGGAACCGCGTCCGGGTGAAGGTCGATGGCGGCGAAGTTCTGGCAGATCTTGTAGAGGACCCCGGCCTTGTCCATCCGGGCGAGCGTGTTCGCGAAATCGAACTGTTCGAAGATCACGCGTGCGTTGTCGGAAAAGGAGGCGATGTAGTCCTCGAGGTTCTGACGGGTGCGGGTCGCACCGAGACTGCGCAGGTCGTAGTTCGAGGTGTTGTAGAACGGGTAGCCGGTCTGGGTGCGCAGGATGACGTCCAGGTCTATCCCGCTGTCCTTCATCTTCTTGACGGTTTCGCGCACCTGATCACGTGTCGGCTCCAGAACGCATTCCAGGCGGCGCAGGAGGGTGAAGGGGAGAATGACCTTGCCGAAATCGACGTGCTTGAAGTTCCCCCAGAGGTCGTCCGCGTTTTTCCAGATGAAATCGGCGAGGGCGGTGTTCGTGCTCATTTGCCTTCCTTGTTATTATTGGGATCGGTTTCGGGCTCACGCAGCGCCTCGAGGAGCCGCCCGTCCGGCAGCACCGCCCATTTGTAGATCTGGATTGCTGTCCAGCCGGTCGCTTTGCAGCCCCACTCGTTGAAGCTCATCAGCTCGCCGCGAAACTCGACACGCTTCCCGTCCACCACGGTAGCGGCGCTATCTGGTCGGTCTTTTATCGTGAGGATGGTGCCAACCGGCAGAAGCCCCTCGTCGACCATTTCGCGTGTCTTAATCAGCCGCGCTCGGCCCGACTTGGCTGGCGCGGGTGGCACTTCCACAAGCGACGCTTCGGCGAGCTTGATGCTATCGGTCGTGGTCGACGTTTCGGAAAGCCCGTCGAGCTTGGCCATGAAAGCCTCTACCCGCGGATAGAAGCTCCGCAGCCCTGATCGCCGTAGCGAGGCGCGGACTTCGCCTGCGGTTAGGCCAGCGGCCCGTTTGGCGACCAGACGAACAAACGCGTCGTCTTCCGTAATTGCGTCGAGGACGGCCTCGACCTGCCGGTCCACCCGCCACTCCGTCCAAAGCGCGTCGATCGCGCGAGCCTGCATCCGGCCGCGGGACAGGAGCGAGAGCGTAGCGGCGATGTCTTCGATCGCGGCAGACGGGTCGTCGAGCAGGACCGTCAGGAACAGTTTCTCTTCCGCTTCGACCGGTGCGTGGACCTTGTAGATCCTCCAGGCCGCGCCATTGGTGAGCACGCACCAGTCCACACCGGCGGCGTTGGCATAGTTCAGGGTCTGCAGGAGCGGCTTGCGGTCATCCAGGCTGACCCCGAGCGCCTTGGCCTCAACGAAGAGCGCCGGAGTGCTGTGGAGGAAAAGGGCATAGTCGACAGGATTGTCAGCGGCCGTGTGGCGGTATTCGCTTCTGACCTCTTCGACGTCCTGAAGATCCCATCCGAGCGCTTCGAGGACGGGAAGGATCAACACGCGTATCGTATCGGACTCGGTCAGGCGAACACGGCGATCCCGATAGCTCAGGATTCGTGTCCGAACAGTTGGGAGACAAGCCGCCAATGCGTTGAGGGAGTCCGCTATCGTCATGCTGCCCCCTCGAGAACCAGATCGCGGTTGAGCAGAACAATCTGCTGATCCTGAGGGCGGCGGGCGCTCGGGTCGGTATCGAGCCCGAGCCGTCTCAGCGCGTAGTAGAGGAGCGCTCGTCGGACCTTGATCTTGGCCTTGCCGCTACGCATCCCGTAGTCGAGCGCGATGACCTTGGCCTGCGTCTCCGAAAGCTCTGGATGGGGTCCGACCTCCAGGGTGACCACGGAATGCCAGTCGCGATCTTGTTCGGCCGACGTTTCACTCTCCCGAGATCCGCGGATGCCGAGGATCCGTGAGAGCAGGAAGTCCTTGAAGCACTCGTCGGTCAGACAGAACGCCCGCGTGTGCCAGCGGAACCCGTCGAACGCGATGGCGTGAGGCGCGATCCAGCGCCAGCGCGGCTCGGGGCTAGACAGGGACTGGTACTTCACCTCGATCGCCTCGGACCGGCGGATGGCGCCGACAACCGAGCGAAGTGTCACCGGCTCAACGCCGCGAACCGGCGTCGGGGCGGATGCGTAGGGTGGCAGGTCAGGGATCCAGCAATCTTCGCGCTCCAGCACGTCGTCGGCAACCAGGCGGAGCTGCGAGAGGTAGTGCGCGGCGTCTGGCGGACGGAACTTGCAGTCGAAGTCTGGGCCGCGGACGTAGGTCCGTGCGCTCTTGTCGTAGACCATGTTGTCCGGTGCCAGCGCGATGTAGCGGTTCAGGTCCGAGGATGCCTGGTTCACCGAGACGCCGAACTGCTGCATCACGTCGATACGATTGACGTGTCCCTCCCAGAACAGACGGAACTCGATGAACTCGAGGCGCTGCTCAATCCCCCAGCGAAGTTCGGCCTTGTCCCGGTCCACGTTGCGCTCCCGCCCAGCCCTGCGCGCACGCGAACTGTGCGCGCCCAATTTCTGGGCTTTCTTGGACCGTAGCCGTGAGGGATTGCGCAATCAATCGAAAAGGGGCGCGTCGGGTCGCGGTTATCCTAAGGATTGTCGGAGGTTCTGCGCCACCGCGTCCGCCGCCATCCGCACCGGCTCTGCCGCGAGGTGGGCGTAGCGGGCCGTGGTCTGGACCTGCGTGTGGCCGAGCAGCTTGCCGATCATCGGCAGCCCCTGACCCGATGCGACGGCGGTCGACGCGAAGGTGTGGCGCAGGTCGTGTATGCGGACGTCCTTCACCCCGGCGCGGGCGCGAACGCGCTGCCAGAAGGGCTGGAGATCGCTCAGGCGCTTGCCCGACAGGGTGCCGGTGATGACCCACGGGTTCTCGTCGATGCGCTGAGCGTCGCGGAGCAGATCGACGACGGGCTGGCCGAGATGGACGACCTTGGCGCCGGACTTGGAATCCGGCAGGCGCAGGACGCGCTCGGCCAGATCGACGTATTCCCATTTCAGCGTCATGATCTCATTCAGCCGACACCCAGTCAGGATCAGCAGGCGCGCGGCGAGGATGGCCGAGGGCAGTTCGATCCCCTCTACCTCCATCTCGCGCAGGACCTCGCCGATCCGGCGGAGTTCGGGCGCGCTGAGAAAGCGCTCGCGCTTCTCCTCGGGGTATTTCCGGATGTGCTTTCGCGGGTTGGTGCCGTCCGGACGCAGGCCCCACATCTCGGCGAGGCTGAACATCTTCGAAACCACTTCGAGGCAGCGGTTCGCCTGATAGGGGATGTGGCGGAGGTCGTGATGGAACTTCGCCACGTCCGCCCGGGTGATGCCAGTAACCGTGAGTGGCCCGAGCGCTGGCAGGATGAAACGTTCGAGGTTGCGGCGGTACTCCTTGGCCGTGCTCGCCTTCACGCGGATCGCGATGTGTTCTTTGTCGAACCGCTCGGCCAGCTCCTTCACCGTGATCGCCCTGCGCCCCGCGTCCCGCTCGGCGGCGGGGTCCGCGCCATTGCGCGCGGCGGCGACAATGGAGATGGCGCGGTTGCGGGCCTGCTCACAGGTCAGGACCGTCCTGGGCCCGAGGCTGATCCGCCGGGATCGGCGTCCGGCGCGATACTGGACCACGTAGCCCTTGCGCCCGCTCGGCAGCACGCGCAGCCCGAAGCCAGGGATCTCGCGGTCCCAGACGAAGTATTCGGCGGAGCGGGCTTCTGCGGCGTCGACGAGGCGTTTGGTGATCTTGGGCATGGCGCTCTTCGGTGGTTCTATCGCCGTTCCACAGTGCTGAAGCGCGGGCGACAGTCAACGAACACATTGAAATCGCGAAGAAAAAGGAAATGCCTCGTGTTTCCGCGCAGGGCGTTTCGGCGCGCTGGTGCGGGGAATCGACGAGCCGCGCGAATCAGAACGCAGGTTCCGGTGCCCGCGGACCGCTGATAGGCTCAGGGAAAAGAAACTGGCGATCCGATGGCCTCCAAGACCACCCTAAATGCGAAGAACCTCGAAGCGCTGGGCGCCGAGCGCCTGGCGCAGCTGCTGATCGAGGTCAGCACCGGCAACGCGGCTGCCAAGCGCAAGCTGCGGCTCGCGCTGGCGGGCGCCGAGAGCCCGAGGGAGGCCGCGCGGGAGATCACCAAGCGGCTGACAAGCATCGCCCGCGCCCGCAGCTTCATCACCTGGAAGAACCGCAAGGCGCTGGTCACGGATCTCGAAACCCAGCGGCGCGCCATCGTCGAGCAGATCGCGCCGGCCGATCCGGACGAGGCGCTGGCGCTGATGTGGCGGTTCATGGCGCTCGCCACGCCCGTCTTCGAGCGCTGCGACGACTCCAGCGGCACCGTCATCGGCATCTTCCACCAGGCTTGCGCCGATCTGGGCCAGTTCGCCGCGAAGGTCCGGCCGGACCCACTGGCGCTCGCCGGCACTGTCCTCGATGCGCTGCAGGACAACAGCTATGGCCAGTATGACGGCCTGATCGGCATCATGGCTCCGGCGCTCGGCGACGAGGGATTGACGGCCCTGAAATCGATGGCCGAGGACCTCGGTCGCTCGTCCGTGTCGGTGCCGCCCAAGGATCAATGGAAGGCGGTCGGGTGGGGCCCGGGCGGCACGACCTACGAGCACGAGATGCGGGCGCGCGAGCGCGCGAGCACGGTCGCCATGGCGCTCAAGGACATTGCGGATGCGCAGGGCGACGTCGACGGCTTTATCGCCCAGTACGATCCGAAGACCCGCAAGGTGCCGCAGATCGCGGCCGAGATCGCGCAGCGCCTGCTCGCGGCCGGCAGGGCCGGCGACGCGCTGGGGTTCCTCGAGCGCGCGGAGCTCGGCGACGGCTTGCGGGTTCCGCTGGCGTGGCAGGACATTCGCCTGCAGACGCTGGAGGCGCTGGGTCGCGGCGAGGAGGCGCAGGCGTTCCGGTGGGACTGCTTCGAGCGCACGCTCTCCAACAGCCACCTGCAGGCCTTTCTCAAACGGCTTCCCGACTTCGACGACATTGAGGCCGAGGAGCGGGCAATGGCGCACGCCATGGCCTATCCGAGCCTTCTTCACGCCCTGCAGTTCTTTCTCGACTGGCCGGCGCTGGATCGCGCCGCAGAACTCCTGGTGGCCCGGCATGATGAGATCGACGGCGACCACTACGAGTATCTCGCCCCCGCGGCGGAGGCCCTGTCAGAGCGTCATCCGCTGGCCGCGACGCTGGTGCTCCGCGCGATGATCGACTTCACGCTCACCCGATCGCGGGCGAAGCGGTATCGCTATGCCGCCGAGCACCTGGTCTCCTGCGCCCGGCTCGCGAAGGACATCCCGGACTTCTGCGCGTTCGAGACGCACGATGCCTATGTCGCTCGGCTGAAGGAAGACCACGGCAGGAAGTTCGGCTTCTGGTCGCTCACCGCCGCCTGATGGTCGTGCTACCGGAAAATCAGGTCTCGGCCCCTTGGAAGCATGGTGGAAGCACGAGGGTGAAAATCGCTGCGCAATCCCGACAGATCGTGCGAAGCCGGGCCGCTTTGCAGGGATCGGCAAGTATCGGAAACTGCGCAAGAACTCGCGCTTCCGAGTGATTGTTCATGCTTCGTTCGACACGACTCATAACCTGAAGGTCGTAGGTTCAAATCCTACCCCCGCAACCATTTCACAACACATGTTAGCGTGGTGCCGTCCATCGCGACTTGGCGCCCGTGTCGCGTCGGGCGGCTTCGTGTCAGTCGGGCCCGTCGGCACGCTTCGGGAGATGGATCGGGGCCGCATGGAGCGTAGTGGCGGCCGGTGGCTCGGCGGTGAAGACGTTTGGGAAGGCCCAGTTCGGTGCGTCGCCGCAGAAGAGGTCGAGGAACGGGATCGCCAGAGGCGGGTCCTCGCGAACGTTCTCCTTGAACGACCACCAGGCCTCGATGTCGTGCCACCAGTGGGAAAGCGTCAGCGTCTCGTCGAATTCCTGCCGCATGACGGCCGCCCGGACGTTCACGCAATAGACAGCGTAGGCGTGGCCCTCCGGCCAAAAATGCGCCGGGTCCCGCCGGTCGCGGACGTCCGGCATCGCGCCGACGTGGAGAGGATCGATCCGCAGCATCTCGCGCAGCATGAGGCCGGAAGAGAAGCGCGTGTAGGCACGGCGCGCGTCGAGATCGGCCGGCTTTTGAGCCTCGAACTTGCGCAGCCATGAGACGAAGACCTCGGCCAGCTTTTCATCTTCGACGACGAGATCGACACCCGATGTCCTTGAGAGCTCGCGGACCTGGTCGACGAAGGACCGGCGGAACCAGCGCAGCCGCTGCACCGCCTGCCGGACCGACCCGGCCTCCATCGCGCTGCCGGCCGGCGGGGAATGCTCGATGATGTCGACCGAGGGACGCCGGTCCTGCGGCCGATGCGGCGTGTCGGCACGGGTGCGGTCCATCGGCGTCCGTCCCTCAGATATTGTCGGAATAGTCCGCGATGAGGCGGCCGAGCACCTTCTCGCGGATCGCAGCATCCTCGCGGGCCAGCACTTGGGCGAGGTCGGGCGCGAGCGCACGCGCCATCGCAATGCAGGCGTCGAGCAGTTCCTCGGCGCCGTCAAGCGAGTCGTCCCGCTCCGCCAGCAACCAGAGCGCCAGCGCCAGCGTCGCGATCTCGGCTCGAGATGCGGACCCCTTCGCGATGGGCTCGCCGGCACCACGCACGACGCCCCGCGCGTTCATCGCGAGGACGAGATGCGCGGTCTGCTTGAACCGATCGCCCTCGGCCTCCTGGATCGAAGCCTTGAACGCTTCCGCCGCCCGAAGCTCGCTGACGAGCGCCGCCTCCGCGCCCAGCGTGCGCAGCGACCGGGACAGGGTGCGATAGGCAGAATGGGCGAAGGCGATCTCGGCCGCGTCGAGTGTCTCGATCTGCGCTAGAGTGAGATCGTCCCACGGGCCTTCGGGCATATGCGCGTCGAGAAAGCGGTGCGAGAGACGACCCGCCAAACCGTTCACCTGATCCGCGATCTGATCGAAATCGGCCAGCGCCCCGCGCGCGACCGAGCCGAGCGGCGCCGGGATCGCATCGGGCGCCATGTCGATGAGGCCCCGCCCACGTCGTACGGAATGCCGCAACAGACGCAGCGTGTCCTTCAGCGACAGCGCCGCTGGTCGGGCGCGAAGCCCTGCGCTGGCATGGCGTAGTCGATCCGACATCCGTCTCCTCGGGGCCGCCTCAGGCGAAGGCGGACGGGCGTGTGGGCGTGCGGGCCATGAAGGCCTGCGTCTCCTCCAGCGACTTTACCACGGCTTGGCTGCCGAGGCCCATCGCATTCTGCGCCGAAGCCGCCTGACCCATCCGAACGCAGTCCTCGGGCGAGAGGCCGAGATGGAGGCCCGTCGCGAAGCCGGCATTGAAGCAATCGCCGCAGCCACAGGTGCACACGACGTCGATCGCGAACGCGGGAACGAGGAGGCGCGTACCGTCGGAGTGGCGATAGAGCGCACCATCCGCCCCGAGGGTGAGAATGACGCAGCCGACACCCTTGTCGAGCAGCACTTGGGCGATGGCGTCGAAATCGGTGAGGCCGGTAAGCGCCATCGCCTCCTCTTCGGACGGCATGAAGTAATCCGTATGGGGCAGCAACCCCTCGATGAGCGGCATGTCGGCGGGCGTTGAGGCGAAGACGTCGAGGGTCGTGGTGCAACCACGGGCCTTGGCGCGCCCCATGAGGGCGACATTGGGGGCGCCATCCATCGCGTCCATGAGGCCGACACCGCCGAGATGGACGATGGCGCTGTCGGTCGCGCGTTCGACCTCCGCGTCGGAGAGCGTGAAGGCACCCGTCGCGCCCTTCTTGTGCAGCGCCGGGCGGCGGCCGTCCGGGCGAGTCGTGACGATTGAAGAAGAGGTGGCGACGCCGGAGCAGACCTGCATCAACTCGGTGTCGATGCCGAAGGAGCCCATCTTACCGAGCACCCAGGCGCCCATGTCGTCGTCCCCGACACCGCCCACGGCCTGCGCCGACAGGCCATGCTTGGCCGCGACGATCACGGCGCTGCCGGCGGCGCCGGAGACGGCGAGCGTGAAGTCCTCGACGAAGTAGGTATCGCCGCCGGGTGGGATCTCGGTCACCGGGCGGGCGAGACAGTCGAAGGTGTGGAAGCCGATGGAGGTGTAGTCGAAGCGGGGCATGGGGGGGCCGGAAAGTTTCTCTTGCCTAGGCTAGCAGCGGTTCGGCACGGCTGCGAAGGTCTGGCGAGACCGGTCCGCCCGCGCAACCTTCGTACTCTCCCTCCTCGTCCGAGAAGGGCCGTTGACGCCTAGCGTAGCCGCTCTCCCGTGTCGCCGTCGAAGAAATAGGCGCGGTCGAGGTCGAAGCTGGCGTTCAGCGGAGCGTCGAGGGGGCAGCGGTAGTCTCGGTCGGCCTTGATCTCGAAGCGGGGGCCGCCCTCCACCCGCACGGTCAGGAAGGTCTGGTCGCCCGTGGGCTCGATGCCATAGACGGTGCCGGTCAGATGCGTCGGCGCGCCCTCGACATGGCAATCCTCCGGACGGATGCCGAGCGTGATGGCCCGCCTGTCGGCGACATCGCCGAGATGCCGCGTCGCGTCCTCGATGCGGATGCCGGGTGCGACGAAAGCCCCGTTCTCGACGGCGCCCTTGACGAGGTTCATCGGCGGCGACCCGATGAAGCCGGCAACGAATGTGTTGGCCGGGTTCGCATATATCTCGTCAGGCGTGCCGATCTGCTGGATCGCGCCGTGGTTCATGATCACGATCCGGTCCGCCAGCGTCATCGCCTCGATCTGGTCGTGCGTGACGTAGACGGTCGTGATCTTCAACTCGTGCTGGAGGTGCTTGATCTGCACCCGCATGGCCGAGCGCAGCTTGGCGTCGAGATTGGACAAAGGCTCGTCCATCAGGAAGACCTGCGGCTGGCGCACCACGGCCCGCGCGAGGGCGGCGCGCTGGCGCTGGCCGCCCGAGAGCGCCGAGGGCTTCCGGTCGAGAAGTTCGCCCATTTCGACCATCTGGGCGGCGCGGCGCACAAGCGCGTCCTGGTCGGCCTTGGCGACGTTCCGCATCCGCAGTGGGAAGCGGATGTTCTCGTAGATCGTCATGTTGGGATAGAGCGCGTAGCCCTGGAAGACCATGGCGACGTCGCGGTCCCGTACGTCGATATCGTTCATTCGCTCGCCGCCGACGATGACGTCGCCCTCGGAAGGCTCCTCAAGCCCGGCGATCATGCGCATGGTCGTGGTCTTGCCGCAGCCGGAGGGGCCGAGCAGGACGACGAACTCCTCGTCCGCGATCTTGAGGTCGACCTTCTCGACCCCGACCACGTCTCCCCATTGCTTCTTGATGCCGCGAAGCTCGATCTCGGCCACGTGTCGTTCCTAACCTTTCATCGCACCCATCGTCAGACCCCGGCTCAGGTGCTTCTGGACCAGCATCACGAGGACGAAGATCGGCACGAAGGCGAGGAAGGCGACGAGGGCGATGGCGTTGTAGATCTTGCCGTCCGAGCCGCCGGTGAAATTGGCGAGCGCGACCGACATCGTATAGGCGTCCTTGGTCGACGCGATGAGGAGCGTGAAGAGAAACTCGTTGATCGCGAAGATGGCCGCGATGACCGCTGCCGTGATGATGCCCGGCAGGCAGACCGGAATGATGATTTCCCAGAGGATGCGGAGGTCCGACGCGCCATCGGTGCGCGCGGCGTCCTCCAACTCCTTCGGCACCTCGAGCATGTAGGAGCGGATGATCCAGGTCACGATCGAGAGATTGATCGCGGCGTAGATGAGCATCAGGGCCCAGAGCGTGTCCAAGAGACCCATGTTGCGGAAGAGGAAGAAGATCGGAATGGCGACGATCGCGGGCGCCATCATGCGCGTTGAGAGGATGTAGAAGCCGATATCGTCCCGCCCCCGATAGCGATAACGCGAGAGCGAATAGGCGGCCGGAATGCCGAGGGCGAGGTCGATGACGACCGAGCCGAAGATGGCCAGGACCGAATTGCGCAGGTAGTGCGCCATTGGCCAGTCCGACCAGATCATGTGCCAGGCGTCGAGCGACCATGTCGGCCAGTAGATCGGCTGCGGCGTGATGATCTCGGTACGCGGGCGAAAGCCGATCGAGAGGAACCAGAGTATCGGCACGACGCAGACGAGCGCCCAGGCACCCAGCACCAGATACCGGAGGACGAGGCTGTCGCCCTTCTGGCGCCGCTTGGGGCGCGGTGGGGCGGCGGGCACGAGGGGCGTCGCGGTGTCGGTCATGACGCGGCGGCTGGGCGGAAGAAGCGCTTCAGGAGCAGTTGCGCCGTCAAAATGGTCAGCACGAGCATGATCGCGGACGCGGCCGATGCGTAGCCGAAGTCGAACATGCGGAAGCCGTTCCGATAGATGAAGAAGCTGATCGTCTCGGTCGCGCCGCCGGGCGTGCCCTGCGTCATGATGAAGACGTTGGTAAACATGGTCGTGATGTCGATACCTCGCAAGATCACGGCGACCGCGATGATGGGCGCCATCATCGGCAGCGAGATGTTCCAGAAGATCGCGGGCCAGGACGCGCCGTCAAGCCGGGCGGCCTCCTCGATCTCCTGATCCTGCGCCTGTAGGCCGGCGACGAAGATGATGAACAGGAAGGGCGTCCACTGCCAGACGTCGGCGACGATGAGCATCGCCCGCGCGTTCCAGACATAGCCGAGCCAGTCGATATTCCCGTCGATGAGGCCGAGCCGCATCAGGAGGTCCGAGATCACGCGCCCGTCGGCGAAGGCCAGCTTCCAGATGAAGGCGACGGCCGAAGGCATGAAGAGCATCGGCAGGAGGAAGACGATCCGCCAGCCCCGTACGAAGGGGTCGCGATAGGCATAATAGGCCAGCAGCAGCGCGAGTGCGACCTGGATGACGAGCGCGATTCCGCCGATGATGGCGGTGTTGCCGAGCGCGGCCCAGAACTCGCGGTCCTCCCAGAGGCGCTGATAGTTGTAGCCCCCTTCCCAGAACCATTCGCCTGAGCGGTCGACGTAGTAGAAGCCCTGCACGATGGCATAGATGCCCGGATAGAGCGTGATGCCGAGCAGGTAGACGACCGCCGGCGCGACCAGGAGATAGGGCGTCCAGCGGCTCTTGCGCCGGCGCTTTCTCGGCGCCGCGATGGCGGCGGCCGGGGCGAAAGCCGCCCCGGCGCCTGCGTCACGCCCGGATATGGACGTGTCGGTCATGGTCTCGAGACCCTGCCGGCCTCAACCCGGGACCGGGCTCGGCTTGCCGCGCCCGACCCAGGTGCCCGCCTCGACGGCGGCATAGTCGAAGGGCTGGCGCGCCGTGCCGAAGCCGTTGCGGCGCAGGATGCGCTGCCAGGCCTCGGCGCCGTTGTCGAGCGCCTCCTTGGCCGTGATGTCCCCGACGACGGCCCGGTTGATCTCGTTGCCGAGCGCCTGCTCCATCTCGAACATGCCGGGAATACGCGGGGCGCACCAGGCGTACTCCAGGCTCTCGGCCCAGACGGCGGCCGGCTGCGAGACGGCCTGAAGACGCGGATTAGTCAGCACCGACTTGTAGCCCGGCGCCACGCCGTTCGCATTGGCCTCGTTCATCGCCATGATCGACGCTGTCGTCAGGAAGGCGAGCATGAGGAACGCGCCTTCCGGGTTCTGCGAGGTCGCCGCGACGCAGGACGTGGAGCCCGCGATGTTCGGCGGCGCGAAGCGGGCGCCCTCGATATTGGCGCGCGGCTCGTAGATGGTGACGAAGTCGCCGACGATCTGGCTCTGGTCGGGCCGCATGGCCTGCGTGCCCGAATCCTGCCAGGAGATGTTGGAAGCCACCTGACCGCCGAGCCATGCCGCCCGGTTCTCCGGCCAGCCGGCGCCGGCATAGCCCTCGGCAGCGTTGCCGGACAAGGCGAGGATCATCTCCAGCGCCTTCACGCCAGCATCCCCGTTGAAGATCGGGTTCCAGTCGGCGTCGAAGAGGTCCATGCCGTACTGAGCCGCGACGTGCTCCCACGTATAGGTCGACCAGAAGCCGCGCGCGGCCATCATGCCGATGCCGGAGACGCCGGGCTCGATATTGTTCATCTCGCCGGAGATGCGCAGCAGATCGTCATAGGTCTCGACCGAGTTCCAAATGTCGACGCCGCCGCCCAGCACCTGTTCGGCATAAGACTTCCTGAGATGGACCATCTGGATGTCGCAGTCGAACGGGATGCCGTAGAGGCCCTTGTCGCCGAAATAGCCATAGTTCAGGCGGTAGGTATCGTAGAAGTCGTCGAGCGGCAGGCCCCACTTCTCGGCATAGTCGTCGAGCTTGGCGAGGTAGCCGGGGCCGGCGAAATCGCCAAGCCAGGGCGAGAAGAACTGCAGCGCGTCGAACGAGGCGTTGCCGGAGATGAACTCGGCGATCGCCTTGTCGTAGAAGCTGTCATCGGGAATCGGGACTAGCTCGACCTTGACGCCGGACAGCGCCTCGAAGGGCGCAAGCCCCTCCGCGGCCGACTCCTGATCGGCGGCGCCGATGGCGAAGCGCACGGTCTTGCCAGCCTGCGCCTCGCGCACGGCCTCCCAGTCGACGGTGCGGATCCAGTCTCGCGCCGGGTCCCACAGGGGTTCGTCCGACATGGAATAAAGGTCGCGATAGTCCTCGCGCACATAGTCGCGAACCGAAATCTTGTCGAGGACCGATTGCGGGTCGGGCAGATCGGAGTGAGCGGCGGCGCGGACGATGCTGGGCGCGAAGAGCGTCGTGCCGGCGACGGCGCCCGATGTCGCGAGAAGCGAGCGGCGGGTCAGACCACCACCGAGACGCGGGGTTGGCGGGTTCATCTTGAACATCTGTTTCCTCCATATCCAAAAGGATCGGTACGCCGGGTTTAGTATCGGCGCGCCGCGCGGAGTAGCGCGTGCCGCCTTTTTGTCCGTCCGCCACGGCGATCGCAAACGGTTTAGTTGCCCTCGACACACGAAGTGGTCTGACCCAGCCCGTCAGGACTTCGCAGATCCCACGCTAATCTATATTCTTTTTGTCCTCTACATCTAGATGCTCAACGACCAACGCCCGATTGCGAGGCCATGAACATCTGCGTTGACCTAGGAACACATGTTGCATACGTTGAAACGCAGTCGTCAACCCCTTTCGCGCCATTCCGCTCGCGGACCGGCGCCTGTCAGCCGCGGACGGTAGCTCGCCTTGCCCCTCAATATCGCTCCTATCGGCTTGGCGAAGGACCTTCTTGCGAGGGCCGATACGGGGCACCCCATCACCATCGGTCTCGTCGGCTGCGGCGAGATGGGCTCGGACATCATCACCCGCGTAGCGCACATGCGCGGTTTGCGGATCGGCGGCATTGCAGAACTGAACGTGCCGGCGGCGCACAGGGCCATCGAGACGGCCTTCGGCGAGGGCGGACACTCCACCGAGGTGTCCAAGGCGAGCCAGCTCTCGGATGCGATGGAGGCAGGACGGATCGGCGTGACGACCGACGCGAGCCTCATCCTCGAGGCTGGCCAGATCGACGTCGTGATCGACGCCACGGGCGTTCCGGCCGTTGGGGCCGCGATCGGGCTCGAGGCCATGGAGCGCGGCAAGCATCTCGTGATGATGAACGTCGAGGCCGACGTCACGATCGGCGCCTATCTCGCGGCCGAAGCCAGAAGGCTTGGCGTCGTCTACTCGCTGGGCGCGGGCGA
This sequence comes from uncultured Alphaproteobacteria bacterium, assembly GCA_963799285.1. GTDB lineage: Bacteria > Pseudomonadota > Alphaproteobacteria > Rhizobiales > CAWCWK01 > CAWCWK01. The sequence continues at coordinate 732,066 of CAWCWK010000004.1, read as the reverse complement.
CGAGCCGTCGTCCTGCATGGAGCTGATCGAGTTCGTCTCCGCGATGGGACACACCATCGTCTGCGCCGGCAAGGGCAAGAACAACCCGCTCAACATCGACGCCACGCCCCCCGACTACGAGGAGGAAGCGAGCCGGCGCGGTCTCAACCCGCGTATGCTCGTCGAGTTCGTCGACGGATCGAAGACGATGGTCGAGATGGCCGCCATCGCCAACGCAACCGGTCTCGTGCCAGATCAGCCCGGCATGCACGGTCCGTCGGCCGGTGTGGACGACCTCGCCAAGGTGCTGATCCCGCGCGGCGAAGGCGGCGTTCTGGAGGGGACGGGTCGCGTCGACTACACGATCGGCAAGGGCGTCGCGCCCGGCGTCTTCGTCGTCGCCGAGATGGAGCATCCCCGCGTTCGGCTACGGATGAACGACCTCAAGATGGGCGAGGGTCCGTACTACACCTTCATCCGACCCTACCACCTCACCTCGCTCGAAGTGCCGCTCACCTGCGCCCGCGTCGCGCTCTACGGCAAGGCCGATATGGTGCCGCTAGACCGGCCCGTGGCGGAAGTCTGCGCCGTCGCCAAGCGCGACCTCAGGCCTGGCGAGCGGCTCGATGCCATCGGCGAGTTCGCATACCGCGCCTGGACGATGCGGGCCGACATGGCGCGCGAGGGCAAGGCGATCCCGTGCGGGTTGCTCGAAGGCGGTGCGGTGTCCCAGCCGATCCGCAAGGGCGAGCTGATCACCTACGACAACGCCGCCGTCGCCGAGGGTTCGCAGATCGCAGCCCTTCGGGCACGTCAGGACGCGCTCTTCTACGGCGAGGGGGCCGCATCGCATGGATGACGTCGACAACACCCCCTTCGCCATCCGCCGCTTCGCACCCGAGACGCTTCGGGAGGCGCTGCGCAAGATGGTTCTCATCCGCCGCTTCGAGGAGGGCGCCGAAGACAGTTATACGCGCGGGCTGATCCACGGGACGATGCACCTCTCGATCGGGCAGGAAGCGTCCGCCATGGGCATTTGCCTGCCGATGGAGCCCGACGACAAGATCACCTCCACCCATCGCGGCCACGGCCACTGCATCGCCAAGGGCGCGGACGTAAAGCGCATGTTCGCCGAGTTCTTCGGCAAGGAGACCGGTTACTGCAAGGGCCGGGGCGGCTCGATGCACATCGCCGATGTCGAGGCCGGCAATCTCGGCGCCAACGGCATCGTCGGCGGCGGCCTGCCTATCGCGGTCGGCTCGGCGCTGACCGCCAAGCGGCTGAAGACGGACGCCGTCACGGTCTGCTTCTTCGGCGACGGCGCCAACAACGAGGGCGCGTTTCACGAGGCGCTCAACATGGCGTCCATCTGGGCGCTGCCCGTCGTCTTCGTATGCGAGAACAACAAATACGGCATGTCGACCTCGACCGAGCGCTCGACCGCCGTGCCCAACGTCGCCGATCGGGCCTCCGCCTATGACATGCCGGGCGTGACGGTGGACGGCAACGACCTCTCCGCCGTCGCCGAGGCTTCCGATACGGCCCTCGCCCGGGCGCGTGCCGGAGACGGGCCGACGCTGATCGAGAACCTGACCTATCGCTGGCGCGGCCATTCCAAGTCCGACCGCAACCGCTATCGCACCAAGGAAGAGATCGACGGCTGGATCGAGCGGGACCCGATCCGGCGCTTCGCCGATACGCTGGTCGACCATGGCATCCTGGACGAGGGCGGCATGGCCGAGATAGAGGCAGAGGTGAAGCGCGAGATCGAGGCCGCCATCTCCTTCGCCAAGGACAGCCGCGATCCCGATGTCGCCGACCTGACCCGCGACGTCTACACGCCCGCCGCCGCATGACCGACATGCGCGAGCTGAGCACCGCAGAGGCGATCCGTGAGGCGATGGCCATCGCCCTCGAAGACGACGAGCGCGTCATCCTGATGGGCGAGGATATCGGCGTCTACGGCGGCGCCTTCCAGGTCACGGGCGATCTCGTCCATCGCTTCGGCGAGGAGCGGGTGATCGACACGCCGATCTCGGAACTGGGCGGCGCGGGCGTCGCCGTCGGCGCGGCGTTGACGGGCCTGCGGCCGATCTTCGAGTTTCAGTTCTCCGATTTCGCGACGCTCGCCATGGAGCAAATCGTCAACCAGGCGGCCAAGCTCCGCTTCATGCTGGGCGGCAACGCCTCCGTGCCCGTCGTCATGCGCTTTCCCTGCGGCTCGGGCACCGGCGCCGCGGCGCAGCACAGTCAGAGCCTGGAGGCCTGGTTCGGGCATGTGCCTGGCCTCAAGGTCATCCAACCCTCGACGCCCCACGACGCCAAAGGCATGCTCCTCGCCGCGCTCGACGATCCCGACCCGGTGATGATCTTCGAGCACAAGCTCCTCTACAAGATGAAGGGGGACGTACCGGAGGGGCGCTACACCGTTCCGATCGGCAAGGCCGCGATCCGCCGCGAGGGCGCGGACGTGACGATCGTCGCCTCAGCCATCATGGTCCACCGGGCGCTCGCCGCGGCCGAGGAGCTGGCAACGGACGGCATCGATGCCGAGGTGATCGACCTGCGCTCGATCCGCCCGATCGACGGCGCGACGATCATCGAGAGCGTGAAGAAGACGAGCCGGCTCGTCTGCGTCTACGAGGGCGTGAAGACGCTCGGCGTCGGCGCCGAGATCAGCGCGATGATCGCCGAGAGCGAGGCGTTCGACTATCTCGACGCTCCCATCATGCGCCTCGGCGGTGCCGAAGCCCCCATCCCCTACAATCCGGAGCTCGAAAAGGCCGCCGTCCCGCAGACGCCCGACATCGTCCGCACCACCCGCGATCTCGTGCGCGGGGCCGTCTGACATGCCGACCGAAGTCATCATGCCCAAGGTCGACATGGACATGGAGACCGGGCGGATATCCGTATGGCATGTCGAAGAGGGCGCCGAGGTTCGCAAGGGCGACCCGCTCTTCGACATCGAGACCGACAAAGCCGCCATGGAGGTCGAGAGCCCCGCGACCGGCCGGCTCGGCGGCGTCGCCGCTTCGGTGGGGGACGATGTCGCGATCGGCAAGACGGTCGCCTGGGTGTACGCCGAGGGCGAAGAGATCGATACGGCGCCCGTGAGAGACGATGCGCCGACGCCGGTGCAGGACGAGCCGGAAGCGCCGGCGCGAACCGAGCAGATAGCGACGACAGCGCACGCCGATCCCGCCGACAAGCCGCGCGCGACGCCTCTCGCCCGCCGGCTCGCACGCCAGCACGATCTCACCCTCTCCGAGATCAAGGGGTCGGGCCCGGGAGGCCGCATCTCCCGCGTCGATATCGAGGCCGCGCTGACGACGCGACCCAGCGGCTCCGAACCCGCGGCCGGGCGGGACGACAGGTCGATACTGACGGACGGCCGCCTTGCCGTTCATCGAGTCGGATCGGCCGATCCACGACCCTTCGTCTTCCTACACGGCCTCACCGGTGATTCCAGCGGCTGGGCGCGGCTCGAGAGGCATCTTGGCGACGCGCCCCGCATCAAGATCGATCTGCCGGGCCACGGCAGATCGCCCCATCGCGAGATCGCCGCCTTCGAAGATCTCACAGGGGCGGTGCTCGAAGCCTTCGATTCGGAGGGCGTCGCGAACGCCCACCTCGTCGGCCATTCGCTGGGCGGCGCGCTAGCACTGGCTCTGGCCGATCAGCGGCCGCGTGCGGTCGCGTCCCTGACGCTTCTGGCGCCGGCCGGACTCGGCGCCGAGATCGAGGGCGCGGTGTTGCGCGGCATTGCCAAGGCTTCGCAGGTCGATAGCCTCGCGCCGTGGCTCAAGCGGCTCGTATCCGATACCGATATGATCGGATGGGACTACGCCAAGGCGGCCATGCTGGCCCGCACGGACGAGCGCCTTCGCGAGACGCAGACGCGCATGATCGCGAAGCTGTTGCCCGACGACACCCAGAGCTTTGATCTGACGGACTGCCTCGGGCGCATCGCCGTGCCCACCCGCATCGTCTGGGGCCGCGACGATGCGATCGTGCCGTGGCGCCATGCGTTGCGCGCACCGGGCCGGGTCGCGTTGCATGTTCTTCCAGGCGTCGGGCATCTTCCGCAACTGGAAGCACCGGCGATAGTCGCAGACATTCTGAAGGCGCAGCGCACGTCCGGATAGCCCCCTCAGTCTGGCCAAGCCGCGCTCCGGTCCCTAGGTGTGGGTCAGGCGTCCTTCAGGCGCCATCGAGGGGAGTAGGCATTGGCCGAAGATCGATCACGACGCAGCACACGCGGCCAGCCGCGCTCGGAAAGCGGCGCAAAGCTGACGAGCCTGCCCGATGCCAGCCAGCGGCTGCGCCTGCGCGCGGCGTGGCTCTACTTCGTCGAGGGACGCACGCAGAGCGAGATCGCGACGATTCTCGACATCGGCCGCGTTTCGGTCGTCCGTCTCCTAGCCGATGCGCGCAAGCGGCGCGAAGTCCGCATCCAGATTGAGGCACCGCTGGCCGAGTTGACAGGGGTCGAGCGCGGTCTGGAGATGCGCTATGGCGTGCAACGCGCCATCGTCGCGCCCCATACCGTGACTGACGACGACCCCACTCAGGTGATCGCCGCCGCAGCCGGGGCGTTCATCTCCGAGATGATGCGACCCAATATCCAGATCGGAGTCGGGTGGGGCCGTACGCTCTATTCGAGTCTGCCTTTCACCGTCGGAGCGACGCTGGAGGGCGTTCGCGTCGTCTCCCTCCTCGGCGGCATCGCGGAGGCGCGCCGCTTCAATCCGGCCGAGTTCGCCTGGCGCTTCACCGAGCTCTTCCAGGGCGAGGGTTTCCTCGTGCCCGCCCCCGCCATCGTCGACAGTCCGCAAACGCGCACGGCCCTGTTCGAAAATTGCGGTATCAGCGAGGTCTTCGCGCAGGTGGCGAGCCTCGACATGGTCCTCCTCAGCGCCGGCGGCATCTCGACATTCAACACCGCCTACCGCACGGGCCACGTCTCGGAAGAGGATCGCCGCTCGCTCATCGGGGCCGGGGCGGTGGGCGACATCCTCTACAATTTTGTCGATGCATCGGGCGCCGTGATCGACCACCCCATCAACCGCCGCACCGTGTCGGCTGATCTCGACCGACTGGCCAAGGTGCCGTCGCGGGTGCTGGTCTCGGGCGGGCCGGACAAGGTCGCCGTCCTAAAGGCCGCCCTCACCTCCCTCGCACCGACGACGCTGATCACCGACGAGGTGACGGCGAACGCCCTTCTGGCAGACGCCTAGAACACGACGCTCCAAGGCTCCGCATAGTCGACCTCCTCCAGATTGATCCCGGGGCCATCACGGTCGACGACGAGAAAATCGCACGGTGCGCCAAGCGCGAGCAACGGGTGATGCCAGACGTTGGGTGCGTAGCTGACGCCTTGGTCGGCCGGCACTTCGAAGAGGACGGGTCGGCCGGGGCGTCCATTCTCGTCCGGAGCGACGGCGGCAAGCCAGTCTCGGCCGGAAAGCGGCCAGAAGGCCTGCGCGCCGAGAGGGTGCCGCTCCATCATCCGCAAAGCGAGCGGCATCGCGAAGGGCTCGGCCCGGAAGAGGTTCACGACCACGCGCGCGCCCTCCCCTGCGACATCGATATGGGAGAGGGCGTGGAAGCGCGTGCAGGTGCCCGCATTGATCGCGCGCCGCTCTGCCGCCGCGACATCCATGACCTCGCCATAGGAGGCGAACGCGGCGCTTGTCAGTGGTACGGGGCGGATCGTCCGGTCGCTCACAGAGACAGTTCCGCGTGTCGGTTGACATCCTTGTAGAGGAGGTAGCGAAAAGGCCCCGGCCCGCCGGCATAGCAGGCCTGCGGACAAAAGGCGCGCAGCCATAGGAAGTCCCCCGCCTCGACCTCCACCCAGTCGGCGTTCAGCTTATAGACGGCCTTGCCCTCGAGGACGTAGAGGCCATGCTCCATCACATGAGTCTCCTCGAACGGGATCACGGCGCCCGGCTCGAACGTGACGATGTTGACATGCATGTCGTGCGCAAGATCGTCCGGGTCCATGAAGCGTGACGTCGCCCAGCGACCTTGCGTATCCGGCATGGAGATGGGGTCGATATCCCGATCGCGCGCGGTGAAGAAAGCGGGCGCGGGCAGGCCGTCGACCGGCTGGTAGCGTTTCCTGATCCATTGGAAGGATGCGGGCGAGGGACCGGTCGCGCGCACCGCCCAGTTCGCGCCTGGCGGCAGATAGGCGAAGCCGCCCGGTTCGATCTCGTGCGCGACACCGTCGACGGTAAGCATCAGCGCGCCGCTCGTCACGAAGAGCGCGCCTTCTGCCTCGGGGACGGATTCCGGACTGTCCGAACCGCCGCCCGCGTCCAACTCCATGGCGTATTGCGAGAAGGTCTCCGCGAACCCCGTCATCGGGCGGGCGAGGATCCAGCAGCGCGTTCCGGTCCAGAGCGGAAGCCGGCTCGCGGTGATGTCGCGCATCGTGCCGGCGGGCAGCACGGCATAGGCCTCGGTGAAGATTGCCCGGCCGGTCATCAGCTGCGATTGGCCGGGCAGTCCTCCCACTGGCGAGTGATACCGGCGCGCCGAGGGTTCCTCCGCCAGCGCATTGAGGCGCAGTCGCGCGATGCGATCGACCTGCGCACAGGCGGTCTCGAACTCCTCCTCGGCGCCATTGGCCAGCCGCGCCTCGAAGGTCGCGAGGATCTCGGCCTTCGTATAGTCGCGCACCGCGATGATGAACGGATGGCCAAAGCGCTCCGTATAGGCGGCATTAAGCTGCTGGAAGCGGGCGCGCTCCTCGTCCGTCAGCGCATCGAGTCCGGCCGCGGCCTGCTCGGCGGTCGACTCGGCCGTGAGACGACGGGCTGCCGCGAGCTTGCCGGCGAGGTCCGGGTGGGCCCGCAGCACGCCGAGGCGCTCGCTAGGGCTCGCGGTATTGAACTGCGCAGACAGCGCTGTCGCGAGCCCGGCCGCACCCCGTGCCCCGATCTCAGCGCCCTCGGCATCCCAAGCTCGCTCCGCGATCCAGGGCGAATGTTCGTAGACGCCGCCGAACCGCGCGACGAACGCATCCCGCGCCATAGCGGCCTCCCTCTCCATCCTGTCGCCCTCCACAGCTTCTCTGGTGAACGATCTAGGCGATCTCCGTCCGCGTGTCGCGCCTTGTGTGGGCTGTGAAATGTTCTACCGTCCGGCTCGTCGAATGGCAGGAACGGGATCGATGGATGGGGCTGGAATACCTTTGGGAATGGTCGATGTTCGCGCTGCGCTGGCTGCACGTCGTCGCCGCGATCGCGTGGATCGGCTCCAGCTTCTATTTCATCGCCGTCGACCTCGGTCTGAAGAAGGCGACCCACGCACCCAAGGGCGTGCTGGGCGAGGAATGGCAGGTCCATGGCGGCGGCTTCTACCACATCCAGAAATACGGCGTCGCGCCCGAGCACATGCCCGAGGACCTGACCTGGCATAAGTGGGAAGCCTATACGACCTGGATGTCTGGCTTCGCGCTGCTGGTCGTCATGTACTACGCAGGCGCCAATCTCTACCTCATCGACCACGAGGTCATGCCGCTCAATCGCTGGCAGGCCATCGGAATCAGCCTCGTCTTCATCTTCGCCGGTTGGTTCCTTTACGACGCGCTCTGCAAGGCGTTCCTTACGAAGGCGAATGCGGAGCCCGCCTGGTGGCGGTCCGACACGACACTCTTCGTCGTGCTCTTCGTCTTCCTGTCGCTGTCGGGATACATCCTCACGCAAATCTTTTCGGGACGCGGCGCCTTCGTCCACGTCGGCGCAATGACGGCGACGATCATGGCGGCGAACGTCGCCATGATCATCATCCCGAACCAGAAGGTCGTGGTCGCGGACCTGATCGCCGGACGAAAGCCGGACGCGAGATATGGGCAGATCGCCAAGCAGCGGAGCTTGCACAACAACTATCTGACGCTGCCCGTCATCTTCCTCTTCCTCGCCAATCACTATCCGCTGGCGACCTCGACGCGCTGGTCCTGGACGATCATCATGGTCGTCCTGGTGATGGGCGCCGTCATCCGGCACTTCTTCAACACCAAGCACAGGACGGGTGAAAAGCCGATGTGGACCTGGGGGGTGACCGTCGCCCTCTTCCTCGTCATCATCGCCCTGTCGACCTACCCGGCCTTCCGCGAAGCGCCCGAAGAAAGCGCCACCGGCGTACCCTTCAACGCCCGCACCGCCGACATGCGCGAACTGGCCGCCGCACCCGGTTTCGTCGATGTGCAGAACGTCATCCTGTCGCGCTGCTCGATGTGCCATGCCGACAGCCCGACATGGGACGGGATGGACCATCCCCCGCTCGGCGTCGTGCTGGAGACCGAGGACGACATCCTGCGCGAAGCCAGCCGCATCGCCCGCCACGTCGTCCTCTCGCGCGCCATGCCGCCCGGCAACATCACTGGCATTACCGAGGCGGAACGTCTGCAATTGGCCGACTGGCTGGCCGGGTCGTGAACCCTCAGGTCGGCACCGGCGCGTCCTCGCGGATATAGCCCTCGTCCTTCAGCGCTGCCCAGAGCTCGACCGGTACATGCGTTTGCAGCGCATCGACGTTCCGCGCCACCTCGTCCGGCGTCACTGCGCCCGGAATGACGGAGACCATGACCGGGTGCGCAAGCACGAAGTGCAGCGCCGCGATGGCGATCGGGGTCTCGTGCGCCCTGCAGATCGCCTCGATGCCGCGCACGCGCTCCAAGATATCGTCCGGAGCGGGATGGTAGTTATAAATCGCGCCGGGTTTGGCGCCCGTGGCGAGAATGCCGGAATTGTAGGGGCCGCCCAGCACGATGCCGATGCCGCGCGCCTCGCAATCGGGCAGGAAGCTCTCCTGCGCGCCCTGCTCCAGAAGGGAATAGCGCCCGGCCAGCAGGAACGCGTCGAAGTCGCCGCGCTTCATCAGCCAGTCGCAGATTTCCCATTCGTTGACGCCGGCGCCGATGGCCTTCACGTCGCCCGACTTGCGCAGCTCCTCCATCGCCCGATAGCCCGCCGTCCGCTCGCCCTTGTGGCCGGTACCCATGACCTCCGCGAGGCGGGCGTCGGACGCCTCCTTCGAGCCATGCGTCCAGATGTCGACGTCGTGAATGTAGAGAATGTCGATGCGCTCGATCTTGAGCCGCGCGAGGCTCTGCTCGTAGGAGCGCATCACGCCGTCATAGCTGTAGTCGTAGTCGAAGGAGCGGCGGGGCACGTCGACGAAGATGCCGGACGGATCGTCGTCCGGACCGGTCGGCTCGCGCAGCACCCGGCCAATCTTGGTCGAGAGAAGCGCCGCGCCCTTGCCGAAGCGCTCGAAGGCCGAGCCGAAGCGCTCTTCCGAGAGGCCGAGGCCGTAAAGCGGGGCCGTATCGAAATAGCGGATGCCGGCGTCGAACGCGGCGTCCAGCGTCTCCCGCGCCTGCTCTTCGGGCAAGGCCTTGTGCATGTTGCCGAGCGGCGCGCCGCCGAAGCCGAGCTCCGTCAGATCGAGCGCGGCTCCGGTGCGTGTCGTGAGCGTGCGGGTCTTCATCATCTTGTCTCCTACGCCTCGTCGCCCGCACCTCGACCTCGGAGCGCCGCAGATTCGCGAACGTCGCCCGATTCGAGGTCGACGATGGGCCGACGAGCCAAATGCTCTCGGACGTCCGTGTCGCGCACGGCGATCTCGTCGCCATGCAACATCGCCCGCAACTTGGATCGAGCCACAGGGGCGGTGGCGGCCTTCCCCATTCGCATACCCGCATCTGGCCTGCGGATCGGCACGAAGAGTGAGATCGGCGGGCAAGGACTGTCAAGCGTACGCGTGCCCTGGCGCTGGGAACGCGCTAGGTTTGGCCCGGATCATCACGGGAGAGAGACATGAGCGAGACACCCACAATCGGTTTCATCGGCGTCGGGCTGATGGGGCACGGCATGGCTAAGAACATCGCCGAGAACGGTTATCCGCTCGTCGTGATGGGCCACCGCAATCGCGCGCCGGTGGACGATCTCGTCTCTCGTGGCGCGAAGGAGGTCGGCTCGCCGGCCGAAATGGCGGCGCAGGCTGATATCATCCACCTCTGCGTCACCGGCTCGCCGCAGGTCGAAGCGATCGTGCTCGGGCCGGACGGGCTCTTGGCCCACGCCGAGCCACGCCACACGATCATCGACACCTCGACCTCGCAGCCGCCCTCCACGATCAGCATTGCGGAGGCCCTGGCCGCCAAGGGCGCGCGCTATGCCGACGCTCCCCTCGGACGCACGCCGAAGGAGGCCGAGGCCGGCACGCTCGACGCCATGGTGGGCGCCGACGACGAGACCTTCGCTATCATCGAGCCGGTTCTGAAGACCTGGGCCGGCGTCATCGTCCGCACCGGCGGTGTCGGGACGGGGCATACGATGAAGCTTCTCAACAACTTCATCGCCATGGGCTACGGGGCGCTCTACTCCGAAGCCCTCGCCGTCGGCGCGAGGGCCGGCGTAAGCCCGGACACGTTCCACGCCGTCATCGGGGCCGGGCGACTGCGCAACGGCTTCTACGACACCTTCATGCGCTACGTGATCGAGCGGGATGTGAACGCGCACCAGTTCGCACTTCGGAACGCGGCCAAGGACATGCGCTACCTCGCCGCCCTCGCCAACGATATCGGCGCCGTCAATCCGATCGGCGCCGCCGTCAGGAATACGTATGCCGCAGCCGAGGCGGACGGGCGCGGCGACGAGAACCTGCCGCAGGTCTCGGACTACATCGCCAGCGTCAACGGCGTCACGCTCGCGGACCGCTGACTAGGCCAGGGCGTCGGCCTCGAAGACGCCGGCGGCTTTCGCCGTATTCTCGTCGGCGAAGAGTTCGCCGGCGACGGCCGGCGAGATCGTGAACGTGTCGCAACCGAGGGCGGCGAGCTTGGCCAAGTCGGTGGCGCTCCGCAGGCTCGCGATGAGGACGCGCGTTCCCGTCTCGTCGGTCCGCGTCGTCGCAGCGATGTCCTGCATGTCCGCGACGATCGCATCGGCGTCCTGCCCGAGATCGCCGATCCGACCGTAATAGGGTGCGACATAGTCGGCTCCGAGGGCGCAGGCGGTCAGGACTTGGTGCGGCGCGTAAACCGCAGTCATCGTCAGGCGTACCATCTCGTCGCGCAGCGTTCGCGCCGCGCGGATGCCGTCTTCCGTGATCGGCACCTTGACGACGATGCGAGGGTCGATCGCCGCGAGCGCCCGCCCGGTCTCGAGAAGCGCGTCCGCCTTAGCGCCCCAGGCCTGCGCCTGGAATTCGGTGGCGCCGCGATCGAGTGCCGCTTTCGCGAGCCGACGCACGTTGCCGAGCGTGCACGGCTCCCCAGCGCGCTTCAGCAGCGTGGGATTGGTCGTCACGCCGATGAAGAGTCCTGTCGGAAGCCATCGCGCCCAGGCATTCGTGTCGGCGGTGTCGAGGAAGATTCGGTACATCGGACGACAGTAACGCCGGCGCGGCCGTTTGAAAGCCTCCAGATCGGAGGCGATCAACTCGGTTGACGGCGCGCGCTCCCGGAAGCACGCTTCGCCACCTCTCCATCGGAACGACGCCGACATGCTCGACACGCCCGCCCCCCGCATCATCCGTCTCCATCCCGACGACAACGTCATTATCGCCGTCGACCAGGTCGCGGCGGGTGCGGATGCGCTCGGCGTCATCACCAGTCAGCGCGTGCCCCGCGGACACAAGATCGCCGCGCGGCCGATCGAGCAGGGCGAGGCGATCGTCAAGTTCGGCCAGATCATCGGGGCGGCGACGGTCGAGATCGCGCCCGGCGAATGGGTGCACGAGCACAATGTCGGAATGAGTGACCACAGCACCGACTACGCCTTCGCCGAAGCGGCCCTGCCGCCGGATCTTCTGCCCGAGGCTGAGCGCGCCACCTTCGAGGGCTATCGCCGACCGGACGGGAAGGTCGGCACGCGGAACTATGTGGGCATTCTCACCTCGGTGAACTGCTCGGCGACGGCCGCGCGGATGATCGCCCGCGAGGTGGAGCGCTCGGGCCTTCTCGACGACTATCCAGAGATTGACGGCGTCATCCCCCTCACCCACGGCACAGGCTGCGCGATCGATACCAAAGGCGACGCCTACGACGTGCTGAAGCGAACGCTCTGGGGCTACGCCACGAACCCAAACATGGGCGGCGTCCTGATGGTCGGCCTCGGCTGCGAGGTCTTCCAGATACCCCGCTGGAAGAAGACCTATGGACTTGAGGAGGGTGACGGCTTCCGCTCGCTCGTCATCCAGGACGAGGGTGGCACGCGGGCTACGGTCGCGGCAGGGCTCGCCATCGTGAAGGAGATGCTGCCGCGCGTCGGCGCCGCGAAGCGCGAGACGGTGCCCGCGTCCGAGATCACGCTCGCGCTCCAGTGCGGGGGCTCGGACGGTTATTCGGGCATCACGGCCAATCCCGCCCTCGGCATCGCCGCCGACATGCTGGTGGCGCATGGCGGCACCGCGATGCTAGGCGAGACGCCCGAGATCTACGGCGCCGAACACCTGCTCACACGTCGCGCGGCCACACGGGAAGTGGGCGAAAAGCTCGTCAGCCGCATCCGCTGGTGGGAGGACTATACGGCGCGGTCCGACATGGAGATGAACAACAACCCCTCCCCCGGCAACAAGGCGGGCGGCCTCACCACTATTCTCGAGAAGAGCCTCGGCGCCAGCGCCAAGGGCGGCTCGACGACGCTGCGCGCCGTCTACGAGTATGCCGAGCGCGTGACCGAAAAGGGCTTCGTCTTCATGGACACGCCCGGCTACGACCCCGTCTCGGCGACGGGCCAGGTGGCAGGCGGCTCCAACGTCCTGTGCTTCACCACCGGGCGCGGCTCGGCCTATGGCAACAAGCCTACGCCCTCCATCAAGCTCGCGACCAACACGCCGATGTACGAGCGGATGCGCGAGGACATGGACATCGATTGCGGCGACGTCCTCTCCGGCCGAAGCCTGGAGGAGAAGGGTCGCGAGATCTTCGAGACCGTCTTGCGCGTCGCATCGGGGGAGCGCACGAAGTCCGAAGAGCTGGGCTATGGCGACGCCGAGTTCGTGCCATGGCATATCGGGGCGGTCATGTAGCCGGCCCGAGCGGCTTGCGCCGTCCTTCTCGTCTTCCCTCGCGGAGTGGGCAAGGGGAACAGGTGGGTCGCCGTACAAGTCCGTTCAGTTGCGACGCCGAGCGCCTTGCGAAACATGGGCCTGCCGCCACGCTCCTCGCTGCGGTGGATTCAAGGACGCTGCGGTCCGATCCCTATTGTCATCGATAGATCATCGTCGGCAGCCACATCACTATCGAGGGCACGTAGGTGACGAGGAGGAGGACCGCGAAGAGCGGAATGAGGAAGGGCGCCGTCGCCGCGACGCAACGCTCGAAGGGGACCTGACTGACGCGGCTGAGGACGTAGAGCACCATGCCGATGGGCGGCGTCAAAAGCCCGATCATCAGGTTGAGCACCATGATGACGCCGAAGTGGACCGGATCGACCCCGACCTTGACGACGATCGGCAGCAGCACCGGCACGAGGATCGTGATGGCAGCGACCGTCTCTAGGAAGCAGCCAGCGATGAGGAGGATGATGTTCACGAGGAGGAGAACGAGGATCGGGTTCTCTGTGATCGTGAGGATGAGGCTCGCGAACTGCTCGGTCACCCTGTTGGACGTCAGGATCCAAGCGAAGATGGACGCGGCGGCGACGATGAAGAGGACGACGGCGGTCGTCTCGATCGTGTCGAACGAGACACGAAGGAACCGTTTCAGCGTCAGCGTGCGGTAGACGACGAGGCCGAGGAAAAGCGCGTAGGCGCAGGCCGCGATGGCGGCCTCGGTCGGCGTAAAGACGCCGAAGAGGATGCCGCCGACGATGATGACCGGGGTGAGGAGGGAGAGGAACGCCGAGACGAAGCTCGTCCAAAGCCGCCCGAGCGCGAAGGCCTGATCACGCGGAAAGCCCCGCCGGCGCGCGAACCAGGCCACCATCACCATCAGCGCGAGCGCCATGGCGAGGCCGGGCAGGAAGCCGGCCGCGAAGAGCTGCCCGATCGAGGCGCCGGAGATCACGCCGTAGATGACCATCGGGAGCGACGGCGGGATGATGGGGCCGATCGTGGAGGAGGCGGCGGTGATGCCGACGGCGAAACCGGGCTCGTATCCGGCGTCGCGCATGGCCTTGATCTCAATGGCGCCGAGCCCGCCCGCATCGGCCACGGCGGCGCCCGACATGCCGGCGAAGATCACGCTGGCGCCGATGTTCACATGGCCGAGTCCGCCCCGCATCCACCCGACGAGCGCCCGGGCGAAGGCGAAGATGCGTTCGGTGATGCCGGCCGTGTTCATCAGGTTGCCGGCGAGGATGAAGAAGGGGACGGCGAGGAGCGGGAAGCTGTCCACGCCGTTCACCATACGGTGGATCACCACCATCTCCGGGACCTGCCCCGAGACGATGATGAAGATCGCCGATGCGCCCGCCAACGCGATGCCGACCGGCACGCCGATGATGATCATCCCGAAGAGGAGCGCGAAGAGGAGGCCGATCAGCATCGGCTGCGACCTTCCGGCCGGGTACGCTGCGTCATAGGCTCACCCCGCCTTCGATGCCGGCATCGGGATCGATGAGGCGGCTCGTGCCGGTGCGCACATGCTTTACGGTCACCCAGGCCTGCAGCACCGTCATCACCGCAAGGCAGAGGAAGACGAGCCAGTAGAGCCAGGCCTTGGGCACGTCGATCGAGACCATCATCTGCCCCGTGCGTCCGGCGAGTTGCGTGCACCAGAAGGCGAGCGCCGCGAAGAAGACGGCCGAGCCGATATCGACGACGAATTGAAGCACCCGGCGTAGCGGTCTCGGCATATAGCGGTAGAAGATCTCGACGGCGATATGGCTCTGCTTCCTGACCGCCATGATGCTGCCGAGGAAGGTGACGGTGATGAGGAGATAGCGCGCGATCTCCTCCGTCCAGCCCAGCGAGTTGTTCAGCACGTAGCGCGTGAAGAACTGCAGGAAGACCACGAAGGCGAGGCCCCAGAACACGACGAGGACCGGGCCGTCCGACCAGCGCTGGTCGGATAGGTCGATCTCGTCCTCGGTGATGAGGACAGGAACGATATCGTCGGGGGGCGTCGACATGGCGAGCATCCCGGCGACCGAGGCCGCCGGGCGTCGGTCCGTCTACTGGATGGCCTGTAACCGGTCGTAGGTTTCCTGGTCCCAGGTCGCGTCCGGCCCGTTATGGCGCGCCATGGTGGCTTCGCGGAACGGCGTAATGTCGACCTCGTTCACGTTCACGCCCTCGCCCCGGAAGAACTCAGCGAGATTGGCCTCGTTCTCCAGGATCTGCGAGCCGGCGCATTCGGCCGTCTCGGTGAGAACGCCGGACAGGGCTTCCCGGTCAGCCTCGTCCATCGCGTTCCAGGCTGGGCCGCCAACGATGGTAAGAAGGGCATCCGTGATGTGGCCGGTGAGGTTGATGTCCGACTGGACCTCGTAGAACTTCTTGGCCTGGATCGTCGGAAGCGGGTTCTCCTGCGCGTCCACCGTGCCTTGCTGGAGCGCGAGATAGACCTCCGCGAAGGCGATGGGCGTCGGATTGGCGTTCACGGCTTCCGGAAACATCATGTAGAGCGGCGCGTTCGGCACGCGGATCTTCATGCCCTCCATGTCGGCGGGGGCGAGAACCGGCTTGTTCGACGTGACGTGGCGCTGGCCGTAATAGGTCATCGCGGCGATGTGGTTGCCCGTCGCGTCGGTATAGCCTTGGGCGAGCTCGTTGAAGAGGTCGGAGTTCCGGTAGGCGTCCCAATGGTCGTAGTCGCGGAACATGTAGGGCACCCCGCCGATCGAGATCGGGCCGAAGGAGCGCCCCGCGAAGAGCTGGCCGGTATAGATGATGTCTACGGTCCCGAGGCCGAGGCCCTCGTTAATGTCCGTCTCCTTGCCAAGCGACGACGCCGGGAAGACCTCGATGCCGTAGCGCCCCTCGGTCGCGGCTTCGAGAAGGGCACCGGCCTCGACGGCGCAGGTGTGATAGGGCTCGGACGTCTCGTAGACATGCGCCCACTTGAGGTCGGTCTCACCAGCCGTAGCGGCCTGCGAGAGAACGAGGAGACTGGCTGTGGCGGCCAAGGTCGCGACGAATGTCGCGCCGGAACGGACGGTCATGGATAATTCCTCCCTGAGTGACGTCGAACCTCTTCTGGATTCTGACACCCTACCCTAGCGACAGCCCGTGCGCGCTGGCAAGCGCTCGCTCAGGCGGCCCCCGCCGCTCTGGCGCCTCCGCGCTCAGAACCCGACGGTCTTGAGGTATTCGCGATTGGCACGGGCGTCCGAGACCGGAGAGGTATCGCCCTCGGGATCGCAATCCTGCTCGACGGTGCACCAGCCCTCGAAGCCGCTAGCGACGAGACGCTCGCGCACGGCCAGGAAATCGACTTCGCCGTCCCCGAGATTGCAGAAGATGCCCTGGGCGCACGCCTCGTAGAAGCCGGTCCGGTTTTCGATCGCCTTCGCCTTCACCGCAGGATCTATATCCTTGAAGTGCATGTAGGAAATGCGGTCGATATGGCGACGCATAAAGTCGACCGGGTCGTATCCCGCATAGGCCGCGTGGCCCGTGTCGAGGCAGAGTTTGAGGTGGGCGGCGTCGATCGCGCCCAAGAGGCGCTCGGTCTCCTCCTCGAAGTCCATAAAGCCGGCGGCGTGGGGGTGGAGGGAAACGTCGAGGCCGTATTCCTCGGAGCCAAGCTTGGCCACGTCGCGGAACCGGCCGACGAAGGCGCGCCATTCGTTCGCGTCCATGCGCTCGGCCTCGTCGGGGCGACCGGCCGTCGGAGCGCGGCGCGGCGAGATGGAATCGATAAGCACCATGTGCCTCGCGCCTTGCGCCGTCAGTGCCCTGGCCGTACGGCGAGCGCCATCGAGCACGTCGTCCCACTGCGCGGGATCGTGGAAGGCGCGAAAGACCACGCCCGCAACGAGGGTCAGGCCGCGCGATGCGAGGGCATCGCCCAAGACGCTCGCGTCCTCGGGCATATAGCCGACCGGACCAAGCTCGATGCCGGTATAGCCGGCGGCGACGCACTCATCGAGCAACCGTGTCCAAGGCGGATTGCGCGGATCGTCGGCGAATTCTACGCCCCAGGAGCAGGGCGCGTTGGCAATGCGAATCGTCATGGGGCGGAACTCGTCTGCTTGGGTCGAAGCTCTCGAATGGCGCGCGCGGCTGCGTCGCGCAAGGCGGGCTCGGTAGCGGCGAGAATGGCGACGCGGTCGAAGGCGGCCGGGTCGTCGTGCAGCGTAGCGCGAAGGGCGCGCCCGAAGGCCTGTCGCAGTTCGGTGCCGAGATTGAACTTCGCGACCGGCCAGTCGCGGGCGAGGCGCACGCGCGTTTCGGACGGAATGCCGGATGCGCCGTGGAGGACAAGCGGACAGTCCGTTCCCTCCGCAATGGCACGCAGCGCGACGAGGTCGATTTCGGCTTTCGCCTCGGTCTGCAGATGCACGTTGCCGATCGAGATGGCCATAGCGTCCACGCCCGTCTCATGGGCGAACCGCGCAGCCTCGGCCGGATCGGTCGGCTTCGATATGGCACCCTCGTCGTAGCCGACGAAGCCGATCTCGCCTTCGCAGGAAAGTCCCGCCGCGTGGGCCATCTTGGAGACGGCGCGGGTTTCGGCAATGTTCTCCTCGAGCGGGAGGCGCGAGCCGTCGAACATGACGGATGTGAAGCCAGCGGCGATCGCCTCCTCACACTCGGCGCGGCTGCGACCGTGGTCGAGATGCGCGACCACCGGTACGCTTGCACGTTCGCCGAGATGGCGAAACATCGCCGCCCACAGCGCGATCGGCATATGCGCCCGTGCCGCCGGCCCGGCCTGCAGGATGACGGGCGCCCCTTCGCCCTCCGCAGCCTCGATATAGGCGCGCGCTTCCTCCCAACCGAGAACGACCAGGCCGGCGACGGCGTGGCCCTCCGCATTGGCCTTTTCAAGGACGCCGCGAAGCGTGGCTAGCGGCACGTCAGTTGAACCGCGTCACTTGAACTTAGCCACCATGTCCTTGATGCCCGGGATCGTCTCGACCTGATAGGCGTGCTCGGGTTGAAAATACTGCACGAGGGGACGCTGCGAGAGGCCGCCCAGGATCGTGAAATAATACATCTCGTAACCCGGCGCCGCCACGCAGGGGTGATAGCCGGAGGGGATGCAGAAGGTCGAACCGTCGATGAGATGGAATGCCTCGCCGACCGCTTGGCCCTCCTGTTGCAGCAGATGCAGCCCGAAACCGTGCTTCGGGCGGAAACGGAAATTGTAGGTCTCGTCGTGGCGTGTCTCTTCCGGCAGGCGGTCGGTGTCGTGCTTGTGCGGTGGGAAGCCGGACCAGCCTCCGGCACCCACGGTGAAGAGTTCGGAGACGAGCAGTCGGCCAACCTTGTCCGCCTGCTTCTGCCCCAGGATGTGCTTGATCTTGCGATGGGTCTTTGTGTCGTCCGAGCCATACTGAACGCGGTCGATGGCATGAGCGCGGACCGCGAAGGGATCGAGCACCCGGTCGAACCTGGCGCCCGCGACGAAGACCTCAGCGGCATCGGACGTGCAGACCATGCGCGCCGTCGCCCCGCTCGGCACGTAGACACCTTCGGGCTCGCCGTCCCACACGTCTTCGCCGCGCTGTCCGATGCCGTCATAGCGCTCGCCCTCGATCTCGATGTCGACGCTCCCGGTCGCCGGAACGATGCAGGTCTCGTAGCCGGGCACGGCGTAGTCGAAGGCTTGGTCGCGCTTCAGCTTTACGATGTTGAAGTAGTTGAGAGGTACGTGCGCGTTCTCGGCATCGACGATCGCGCGGTTGGCGTTGTCGTGGGGTGGGATATGCATGGGTCAGGCGTGCTCCTCTAGGAAGGCGTCGAGTTCGCCCGGGGTCGGCATGGCCGGCGCGCAGCCGAAGCGGCTGACGACGAGCGCGGCGGCGGCGCTGCCACGCGTGACCGCCTCGCGTAGGGAAAGGCCAGCCGAGACACCGGCCAGGATGTTGCCGAGAAAGGCGTCGCCCGCGCCGACAGGCTTCAGCGCTTCGACGGCGATGGGCGGTGTCTCGAAGCTGTCCTCTGCGGTGAGGGTGATGCTCCCCTGCGGTCCGCGCTTGTAGACGATCGTCCGCCTGCCGCCTTCGATCATCCGGTCCGCAAGCCCGCGTCCATCTCCGCCGGCCATCCAGTCCCACTCCTCGTCGTTGCCGACGACGAGGGCGGCGCTGTCGGCCGCGCGGGCGAGAACGCCGCAGGCTTCCTCCGCCGAGGGCCAGGAATAGGGCCGATAGTCGAGATCGAAGACGACGGGGAGACCGGCAGCCCTAGCCCGCTCCATCGCGGCGAAGGCGGCTCCGCGCGAAGGCTCTGCGGCGAGAACGGTGCCGGTGAGAACGAGGCTCGCGGCCTGCTCGTAAGGCAACGCTTCGATATCCCGTGCCTCCATCGCGAAGTCGGCCGCGTGATGGCGGTATATGATCGACTGGAAACCCTCGATGCGCGATTCGACGACGGCCAGTGAGTTGCGGCGCTCGTCCCCGACCGCGCGGACGAAGTCGGTCTCGACACCGTAAGCCGCCAGCCGCCCCACGCATCCGCGCCCGATCGCATCGTCGGAGACGCAGGTGACGAGAGCGGCTTTCCCACCCGCCCGCGTGATCGCGACGGCGATGTTCGCGGACGATCCGCCAAGGGCCGCGCGAAAGGTCTCGGCGTCCTCCACGGCCGTGCCAGGCGGCTCGGCATAGAGGTCGAGCCCGGCACGGCCGAGAACGAGGTGCGGACCGCCTCTTGCTACGAAGGGGGCCTGCGTCACGAATGCCGGCGGCGCGCGCAGTGGTCGGCCAGCTGCCGATCGAACGTCTCGGGCGCAAGCCGGTTCGCCAGGGCCGCGCGAAGGAGATCGGCCTGCGACTGCGGGGCCAGCCCGCCCCTCGGCGGGTCGCGGTCGAGATCGGTCGGGAATGGGTAGCCCTCCGCCGTCGCCGCGATCACGGCCTCGACGGCACGCGCCGACAAGCCATCATCCAGCAGCGTGGAATAGACGGCCCGACACATGGCCGCCCGGTCCAGCGCCTCCATCATCCGCCCGAACGCCGAGCCGATCTGAAGGAGGTTGGCGAAACGGTGGTGATCGGTCGTGCGGTTCTCGCCGGCGGCGTGAAAGAGCGCGGGCGAGAAGAAGAGCGCATCTCCCGCCTCGAGCGGAATCTGCACGTGGCGATCCTCGAAGAGCGATTGCATGTCGTCGAGGTGTATCGCGGCATAACCGGCCTCGAAGGTCTGCGAGAAGGGTAGCAGCTTGGTCGGACCGCTCTCCAGCGGCATGGCGGAATGCGCGATCGCTCCTTGCAGGGTCAGCATGGCCGACATGGTGTGGACATGCGCCGGATACTGATCGAGGCGTTCCGCGGCCTGGAAGCCGAGATGATAGTCCCGGTGCCCGGTCTGCGCCGCGCCGCCGGGGCGGACGAGGTTCACCTGCGCCGTCACCTGATAGCACGGACCGAGCCAGGCCTCCGATGCGAGCCGGATGGTCTCGCAGGCCATGTAGCGCACATAGAGTTCGGGCGCGGCAAGGCAGAGCTTTTCGTGCGCGTTCCACAGCCGTGCGTTGTTGCCGGCGGCCGCGAAGTGGTCGCCACCACTGCCGCCCGTCGCTTCGGCCTCGATCAGCCGCATGAGGGCGGCCGTCACACCGTCCAGAAGGGCGCGATCGCGAATGGCGCCGCGAACCGCCAGGACGCCCGCCCCGTCTCGTAGCACGCGGGCGAACTCGGCCTCGATCATACGGCGGGGCAGCGTCTCGATCTGCGCGCCGTCATAGACGGGAATTTCGTGAACGATCCCGACGGCGTTCGGCACGTCCCGCACGTCCGTGCGGCGATCGAGCCGGGCTTCCAGCGCGTCGATGCCCTGGTCGATCTCGTCGATCCACACCGGGTGGCGAAGCTCCGGTCTCGGTCTATCCAACATCGTCCGTCCTACCCGTTCGAGCCCCGTCGAAGCTGTGAGGAACGGCTCTGCTACCGGCCGTCTCTTGCTCGCTGCCTCGCGCTCCGGCATAGCATGCCGAAACGTGCGCGACCAAGCGTTCGCGGGCCTTTTCGGCAGGGAGGGACGGATGCCAGACATCGGTATCGGCATCGTCGGCGGCGGCTACATGGGCAAGCGTCACGCCGTTGCGATGAGCGCGGTCCATCCGACCTTCGAGACGGCGCTGCGACCCCGCCTCGTCTCCGTCGCCGCGACCTCGCTGGCCAGCGCGGAGCGCCACCGCGATCGCTTCGGTTTCGACCGAGCGGCGGAGGACTGGCAGGCGCTCGTCGCGGACCCGGATGTCGACGCCGTCATCGTCACGACCTACCCGGACACCCACCGCGAGATCGCCGAAGCCGCGCTCGCGCTCGGCAAGGCCGTGCTCTGCGAGAAGCCGCTCGCCGACACGATCGAGAACGCACGCGCCATGGCGAAGGCCGCCATGCGCTCCAGTGCCGCCGACATGACGGCCTTCAATTATATCCGCACCCCAGCGACGCAGGAGGCCCTCCGGCTCATAACCTTGGGCGCGCTCGGCCGGATCATCCACATCCGCGCGACCTATCGCGAGGACTATTTCGCCGATCCGTCCCGCCCGCCGAGCTGGCGCGGCCATGGCCGCCTCAACGGCGTGCTCGGCGATCTCGCGTCCCACGCGATCAATCTCGTCCTCGGCCTGGGTGGCCCGATCGAGGCCGTGCTGGCGCATTTCGAGACGGTGTTCCCCGAACGTGGGGGCGAGCGGGTGGAGACGGAGGATCAGGTCGACATGATCCTCCGGTTCGCAACGGGCGTGCAGGGCAATCTTCACGTCTCGCGCGTCGCCACGGGCGCGAAGATGGGCTACACCTATGAGGTGATCGGCACCGAGGGTTCGCTGCGCTTCGACCAGGAAGACCAGAACAGCCTCCATCTCTACCGCACGTCCGCCCCCCGGGGCCAACGCGGTTTCACACGCATCCTGACCGGCCCCGACCATCCCGACATGGCGGCCTTCTGCGAAGGGCCGGGGCACGGCACGGGCTATAACGATCAGATCACCATCGAGGCACGAGACTTCCTGCACGCCATCGAGACCGGAACCCCGGCCCCCAGCACGTTCGCCGACGGTCTCGCCGTAGCCGAGATCACCGAGGCCGTCTTTGCGTCCCGTGAGGCCGGGGGCTGGGCCAAAGTCGGAGGAACGACGGTATGAATCGCTTGCGTTGGGGCCTCGTCGGGGGCGGGGAAGGCAGCCAGATCGGGCCTGCCCACAGGCTCGGCGCGGGGCTGGACGGCCTTTTCACCTTCGCCGCCGGCGCGCTGGACGCCGATGCCGACCGCGGCCGCGACTACGGCACCCGCCTCGGCCTCGATCCCGCACGCGCCTATGGCGATTGGCGCGAGATGCTGGAGGGCGAGCGCGAACGGGACGACCGGGTCGACCTCGTCACCATCGCTACGCCCAACGTCACCCACGCCCCCATCGCCCTCGCCTTCCTCGAAGCCGGCTTCGACGTATTTCTCGAGAAGCCGATGACGATGACGGTCGAGGAGGGCGAGGCGCTCGTCGCCGCAGCGCGTGCCTCGGGCGTCACGCTCAGCGTCAACTACGGCTATACCGGCTATCCCTTGGTGCGCCATGCGCGGGCGATGGTCGCCCGGGGCGATCTCGGCCGCATCCGCCTCGTCGTGACCGAACATGCGCACGGCCACCACGCCGATACCGCCCAGGCCGACAATCCGCGCATACGTTGGCGCTACGATCCGGCGCAGATGGGCGTCTCCGCGCAGTTCGCCGATTGCGGCATCCACGCTTTGCACATGGCCTCCTTCATCATAGGCCAGAACGTCGAGCGCCTTTCGGCCGACTTCGTCTCCGGCATCGAGAGCCGCACGCTAGAAGACGATGCTCAGGCGAACCTACGCTTCAATGGCGGCGCGGTCGGGCGGCTCTGGACGAGCGCCATCGCGGCCGGCCGGATGCACGGCCTCGCGATCCAGGTCTTCGGGGAGAAAGGCGGCCTCGCCTGGGCGCAGGAACAGCCGAATCAGCTGCGATGGACGCCGGTCGGCGGGCGCACGACGACCATCGAGCGCGGCGAAGCCGACCTCTCGCCCGAGCATGATCGCGCCAACCGAGTGACCATTGGCCACGCCGAGGGCATGCCGCTCGCCTTCGCCAACCTTTACGCGGATCTGGCCGAGCAGATCGGCGCGCGCAAGGCCGGACGGACGCCAGACCCCGCCGCCATGCTCGTCCCGACCGGTGAGGATGGCCTGCGCTCCGTCGCGGCGATCCACGCGGCGGTCGCGTCTGCGAAGGCGGACGGCGCGTGGGTCAATGCGTGGCCGGCTTCTCTTCAGGCGTGAGAGCGACACTTTCCTCTCCCCCCGTGGAGAAGGGACGTTCGCGCTACCGTCGGCCGGGGGCTAGACCGTGCCGCCAAGATCACCGGAGAGCTCCTGCAGCTCGCGGCCACCGGCCATGAGATTCTGCAACTCGTCCATCGAGATGTCGGTCTTTGGATGCTGGCCGAGCGTCTGGCCGCGGTTCAGCACGGTGAACCGGTCCCCCACCGCGTAGGCGTGGCGCACGTTGTGGGTGATGAAGATCACGCCCAGGCCTTGGCGGCGGACCTGGTCGACATAACGCAGCACCATGGATGTCTGCGCGACGCCGAGCGCAGAGGTCGGCTCGTCGAGGATGAGGACCTTGGCGCCAAAATAGACGGCCCGCGCGATCGCCACCGTCTGCCGCTCCCCGCCGGACAGCGTGCCGACGGCCTGATGCGGATCGCGGATGTCGATGCCGATCTTGGCCATCTCCTGGCGCGTAACGTGGTCGGCGAAGTCGAGATCGAAACGCTCGAACGGCCAGCGACCTTTCAGAGGTTCCTGCCCCATGAAGAAATTGCGCGTGATCGACATGAGCGGGATCATCGCGAGGTCCTGATAGACGGTCGCGATACCGGCCTCCTGCGCGTCGCGCGGACTGTCGAAGGTCACGGGCCTGCCGTCGACGAGGATCTGCCCTTTCGTCGGCTGGTGCACGCCGGACAGCGTCTTGATCAGTGTCGACTTGCCGGCGCCGTTATCGCCGAGAAGGCAGAGCACTTCGCCGGCATGGACCTTCATCGACACGCCATTCAGCGCGATGACGGATCCGAAATGCTTGACGACCTCGCGCACCTCGATGAGGGGCGTCTGCGTGTCGGCGGTGGGGCGCTCCAGCGTCGCGGTCTCGGCCATCACCGCTCTCCCGTCACGCGGCGTCGAATGACGTTGTTGAAGAGGA
Source organism: uncultured Alphaproteobacteria bacterium (assembly GCA_963799285.1). Lineage (GTDB taxonomy): Bacteria > Pseudomonadota > Alphaproteobacteria > Rhizobiales > CAWCWK01 > CAWCWK01. The sequence continues at coordinate 707,780 of CAWCWK010000004.1, read as the reverse complement.
CGGCGGCGAGCAGCATTCCGCCAAGGAAGACGAGGTACCAGTCCTGATCGATCGTCGTGTACGCGAGGCCGATGAGGACCATGCCGAAGATGACCGCACCGATCGCCGCGCCGATGACCGAGCCGTATCCCCCGGTGAGGAGGCAGCCCCCGATCACGGCCGCGATGATCGCCTCGAACTCCTTCTGGAAGCCACGCCGCGCGTCGGTCGAGCCGGCGTCGAGCACGGTCAGGATGGCGACCAGCGTGGCGCAGAGCGCCGTGACGATGAAGAGGGTCAGCTTGACCCGGCGCACCGGCACGCCGGAGTTGCGCGCCGCGTTGGAATCGCCCCCGGCGGCGAAAATCCAGTTGCCGAAGCGGGTCTTGTTGAGGACATAGGCGCCCACGAGCGCGATGACGACGAACCACACGATCTCGACCGGCATGCCGGTCACCTTAGGCGTGCCGTTGCCGAAGGTATCAATCAGCCCGGCCTCGGCAGCCCAGAGAAAGAGGCCCTCGAAGACCTCGCCGGAAAAGATCTCGTAGAAGAAGGCGTCGGTCGTGGAATCTGTGGCGGCCTCGCGCACGCCGCGCAGCTGCGTCGCGCCGCCCGTCGCCCATTTGAGGCCGACCAGAGCCGCGCCGCGCAGGATGAAGAGGAAGGCGAGCGTGACGATGAAGGAGGGCAGGCCCGTCTTCAGCACGATCTGGCCGTTCACCAGCCCGACGCCGACGGCGACGAGAAGCGCGAAGAGGATGGCGATGACGAGCGGGAACTGAAGCACCGTCAGCGCCGCCGCGAAGGCGAAGCCGGCAAAGGCGACCATGGAGCCGACCGAGAGGTCGAACTCGCCCGCAACCATGAGGAGTGCCGCGCCCACCGCGAGAATACCGAGCTGCGCAGCCGGGGCCATGAAGTTCATCACGCCCGATAGCGTGAACATCGTGCCGCTAGCCGCGATGAGGAAGAAGATCGTGACAACGACGAGGCCGGCGATCGCACCGAGTTCCGGGCGCCGCAGCAGCTTCGTGGCAAAGCTCGCCTCCCGGATGCGCTCGTCCTTCATGGCCGCGCTCTTCGCGGTCGTCGTCGGCGCTCCTTCTACGGTCGCCATCGCCCCAACCTCGTCTTCGGAATGGATTATGCAGATGGGCCGCCCGGCGCGAGGCCGGGCAGCTCGAGCTTCTGTGGCGGCTGACTTGGCCGCCCGGCCCGTCTAGCGGATGCCCTGCGCGGAGAGGTCGACCACCTGAGCGGCCTTGTCGGCCGTGATGAGGTTCGGACCCGACGGTACGTTGCCGCCCGGCATCAGGCCGTAGCTCTTCTGCAGCGCCAGGAAGGCGACCGGCAGGTAGCCCTGGAGGTATTGCTGCTGGTCGATTGCGAAGGCGGCATCGCCGTCGGCGACGGACTGGAGGAAGCCGGCCGACATATCGAAGGTCGCGACCTTGATGTCGCGGCCCGAAGTGGCGGCGGCGCGCAAGGCGGGCTCACCGGCGAGCGAGGCACCGAGTGCCATCACGGTGTCGACGTCCGGATCGCTGTCGAGCGCGGCCGTCACCTTGGCCTCGATCTCGGCGGGATCGTTCGTCGTCGGCAGCACCGTCACATCGCCGCCGAAGCCCTCCGCGAAGCCCTCGCAGCGCAGGTCGAGCGCGACATTGCCGACCTCGTGGTTGATGCAGATGCCCTTGGTGCCACCCATGGCCGCGAGCTCCTCACCGGCGGCGACGCCCGCATCGCGCTCCTCCTGGCCGACGTGCAGCAGCGCGCCGAGGCCCTTGGAGACGTCGGAGCCGGAGTTCATCGAGATGACGCTGATGCCGGCGGCGACGGCCTTCTCGATGGACGGGCCGAGCGCGTCGGCATCCGGGATCGAGACGACGAGGCCGTCGGGCTCCTGGTTAACGGCCGCGTCGATGAGCTGGCTCATCGCGGTCATGTCGAAGGTCTCGGGCGCGCGGTACTCGACATTGGCGCCGAAATCCTCGGCGGCCTGGCTGACGCCGTTCTTGACGACCGACCAGAACGGGTCGGACGCCTCGCCGTGGCTGACCACGATGATCGTCGCGGCATCCTGCGAGAAGGCCGGCGCGGCGGCCCCCAGGGTCATCACTGTCGTGGCGGCGAGCGCCATCATCATCTTCTTCATGGCATATCCTCCAATCGGTTCCCCGCATTGCAGACGGCTCTTCGGCCAGCAGGGATACGCGGGGCGACGCCGCTCAGCGCGGCGCTCGCGAAGAATATTCATTCCACGGCCGGGAATTGCAAGCGCTTTCTCTCCCTAGCGGAACCGACGGCGACGCTCAGCGTCAGGGCGAGTGTCTGCGCCGCGGCCAGTGTGCGAAAGGCTCCGACATCGATATCCACGACGCGAAGCACGATGTCGGCCCCGCCAAGCGGTCCCCTCTCGTCATCCGTGATCGCGACGATGGCGAGCCCGCGCTCGCGCGCGGCGTCGCTGAGCGCGATCACCTCGGGCATGTAAGGCGCGAACGAGACCGCGATCAGCGCATCGCCGGGCGCGAGGACGGAACGGTTGGTGATGAGCGCGACATGGGCGTGAAGGACGCTCGGAATATCCATCTTCTCGAAGCTGTAGGCGAGGTTCGCCGCGACCGCGTGGGCCCGGCGATAGCCAGCGATGTGGACTGTACGGGCCTCGGTGAGGATATCGACCGCGCCCGCCAGGGCCTCCGCGTCAAGCGAGCGTGCGAGATTGGCGATCGAGTCGCGGCCCGCTTCGGCGAACGCAGCGAGGAGGCTCGCAGCGTCGCCCCCGCCCGTTGCCCTCAATTCGGCCAGTCGATCGGCGTAATCCGGCCAGTCCTGCGCGTAATCTTCGCGAAGTACGCGCTGCATCGAGGAGAAGCCCGGGTATCCGAGTTCGCGGCAGAAGCGGATCACCGCCGAGGGCTGAACACCCGCCTCCGCCGCGAAGACCGCGACCGTCGAGACTGCGACCTTGCGCGGTGCTACGAGGACGAGGTCGGCGCATTGGCGCAGACGGGTTGGCAGCCTCGAATATCGTGCGCGTACGCGCTCCATCAGCGCCGGCACGCTCGTCGGGACCTCGCCTGTCGGACGCGGCCGGCCCGCCGATGCGGCCTCGCGGCTCGCTCGCGGCCCGTTGTCAGTTGAGCGCGACATCGTCCTTCCTCCGCACCGCCGGGTCGCGCGGCATGCGCGAGCCTTGACAGTGAGCGCGCTATAGTTGGAATGAATATTCCACGCCGGCAAGGTCGTGTCACGATCGAAGGCGGGGCGGCCCCTAGGCGGATGGAGACGAATGCGGATGGCGAATGCGGATGGATCGGTGCGGCTCGGGCTCCTGGGCGCCGGGCGGATCGGGCAGGTGCATGGCGCTGCCCTCGCGAAGGTCGCCGGCGCGCGGCTGGTCGCGGTCGCGGACGCGGTGGAGGAGGCTGCGCAAGCGCTGGCGAACACCTACGGAGCCGAAACGCGCACGGAGGTTCGCTCGAGTGACGCCATCGTCGATGCCGACGATATCGATGCCGTTCTCGTCTGCACGCCGACCGATACGCATGCCGACCTCATCGAAGCGCTCGCGCGGGCCGGCAAGTCCATCTTCTGCGAAAAGCCGATCGCGCTCGACCTGCCTCGCACGCGAGCCTGTCTCGCGGTGGTGGAGGAGACGGGCGCGCGGCTGATGCTCGGCTTCAACCGACGCTTCGACACTCAGTTCCGCGCCCTGCGCGACGCCGTGGCGGAGGGACGCGTGGGCACGCCCGAGCTCGTCCAGATCACCAGCCGAGACCCCGGCCCGCCGCCCATCGATTATATCCGGCGTTCGGGCGGGCTCTTCAAGGACATGATGATCCATGACTTCGACATTGCCCGCTGGCTGTTGGGCGAGGAGCCGGAGACGGTGTCGGCTCATGGCAGCGTGCTGGTCGATCCGGCGATCGGCGAGGCCGGAGACGTCGATACGGCCTGCGTCGTGCTGGAGACGCCGAGCGGGCGCCAGGCGGTCATCACCAATTCGCGCCGCGCCGCCTACGGCTACGACCAGCGCGTCGAAGTGCACGGCTCCAAGGGCTGCGCCAGCCTCGCCAATCAGCGCCCATCCGACATCACCGTCGCTGGATCGGAGGGTTACTTGCGGCCTCCCCTCCACGATTTCTTCATGACGCGCTATGCCGGCGCGTACGAGGCCGAGATCGCGGCCTTCATCGAGGTCGTCGCGTCGGGCAAGGCGCCTGATCCCAACGGTGCCGACGGCCTTGCCGCCCTGACCCTCGCGGAGGCGGCGCTCCTGTCCGTTCGCGAGGGACGGCGGATCAACGTCGCGGATATCCAGGCGGGGCGCTGATGGACAAGGCGCTCGACGTCCTTACCATCGGCCGCTCCTCCGTCGACCTCTACGGTCAGCAGGTCGGCGGGCGTCTGGAAGACATGCGCTCGTTCGCGAAATATGTCGGGGGCTCGCCCACCAACATCGCCATCGGTGCGGCGCGCCTCGGCCTGAAGGCCGGGCTGATCACGCGCGTCGGCGACGAGCACATGGGGCGCTTCATCCGCGAGCAGCTGGTGGCGGAGGGGGTCGACGTTCGCGGCGTCGCGACCGATTCGGACCGGCTGACGGCGCTCGTCCTCCTCGGCATTCGCGACGAAGACACCTTCCCACTCATATTCTACCGCGAGAACTGCGCCGACATGGCGCTCGGCGTCCATGATATCGATGCCGAGTTGATAGGACGCGCGGCCTGCGTGACCGCGACGGGCACGCATCTCTCCAACCCCCGCACCGAGGCCGCCGTCCTCAAGGCGCTTCGTCTCGCGCGCGACACGGGGGCCCGCACCGCGCTCGATATCGATTACCGCCCGAACCTCTGGGGTCTTGCCGGCCACGGCGACGGCGAGGCGCGCTTCGTGGAGAGCGAGACGGTCAGCGCCAAGCTGCAATCGACCCTGTCGCTTTTCGATCTCATCGTCGGGACGGAGGAAGAGTTCCACATCGCTGGCGGCACGACCGACACCATCGCGGCCCTGCGCCGGGTGCGGGGGATCACGCAGGCCACCCTCGTCTGCAAGCGCGGGCCGATGGGCGCGGCGGCCTTCGAGGGCGCCATACCCGACACGCTCGATCTGGGGCGCTCGGGGCCCGGCTTCCCTATCGAGGTCTTCAACGTGCTGGGCGCGGGCGACGGCTTCATGGCGGGGCTGCTGCGGGGTTGGCTGCGCGGCGAGGACTGGGAGACGAGCCTGACCTATGCCAATGCCTGCGGCGCCTTCGCCGTCTCGCGGCACGGCTGCGCGCCGGCCTATCCGTCTTGGGAGGAGCTTTCGACCTTCCTTCGCGATGGCTCGCCCGAACGGGCCCTCAGGAAGGACGCCGCTCTCGAGCACCTCCACCACGCGACCAACCGGCGCCGCGAGCATCACGAAGTGCGCGCTTTCGCTTTTGACCACCGTGCGCAGTTGGAGGCGTTGGCGGACGAAGTGGGCGCGGACGCCGCGCGCATCGCCGCCTTCAAGGATCTCTGCCTCGCCGCGACCCTGCGCGCCGCCGAAGCGCGGGGCGGGGCGGACGGATTCGGCATTCTCTGCGACGATCGGCTGGGCACGCGCGCCCTCCACGCCGCCGCCGGCTCCGGCCTCTGGATAGGACGCCCCGTCGAGGCGCCGGGAACCCGTCCGCTGATGCTGGAGATCGGCCGCGACTATGGCAGCGCGCTGCGCGAATGGCCGGCCGAACACGTCGTCAAGGTGCTCTGCGTCATCCATCCCGACGATGACGATGCGGGTTGGCTCGCTCAGACGGAGACGCTTCTGCGCCTTCAGGATGCCGTACGAAGCAACGATCTCGATTGGCTGCTGGAGCCGATCCCGTCCAAGGTCGGTGCTATCGACGACGAGACCGTCGCCCGCCTCGTCGACCGGCTCTACACGGAGGGCCTCCGCCCCGACTGGTGGAAGCTCGAAGCCCTTGCCACCGACACCGCGTGGGACGCAGTCTGCGCACGCCTGGAAGAGCATGATCCGCATTGCAGGGGCATTCTCGTTCTCGGCCTCGATGCCGACGAGGACACGCTGCGCGATGGCCTCGTCCGCGCGGCCCGCCACGAAGCCGTCAAGGGGTTCGCGATCGGTCGAACCATCTTCGGTCTCGCCGCCCGCAAGTGGCTGTCGGGCACGATGGACGACGAGGCCGCCATCGCCGACATGGCGGCGCGCTTCGGCCGGCTCTGCGATATCTGGAACGACGCGCGACACGCGGGAGCATCGACATGAACGACACCGTCCGACTGACGGGTTCGCAGGCCCTGGTGCGCTATTGCGCGGCGCAGATGGTCGAGGTGGACGGCGAGCGGGTCCCCTTCCTCTCAGGCTGCTGGGCGATCTTCGGGCATGGCAACGTCGCGGGGCTTGGGGAGGCGCTCGAGGGCGCGCAAGACAAGCTCCCCACCTGGCGCGGTCACAACGAGCAGAGCATGGCGCATACCGCGATCGCCTACGCCAAGGCCATGCAGCGCCGTCGCGCGATGATGGTCACGACATCCATCGGGCCGGGCGCGACCAATCTCGTCACCGCCGCCGCTCTTGCGCATGTCAACCGGCTGCCGGTCCTCCTCGTGCCCGGAGACGTCTTCGCCAACCGCCGGCCCGATCCGGTGCTGCAACAGGTCGAGGACTTCGCCGACGGCACCGTCTCGGCCAATGACTGCTTCCGTCCGGTCTCGCGCTATTTCGATCGGATCCAGCGGCCCGAACAGCTTCTCACCGCCCTCCCACGCGCCTTCGACACGATGCTCGATCCGGCCGGCTGCGGCCCCGCCACCCTCGCCTTTTGCCAGGACGCGCAGGCCGAGGCCTACGACTTCCCCCTCGCCTTCTTCGACATACGCGAGCGCCATCAACGCCGGGTCGAGCCGGACCGCGACGAGTTGGCCGTGGCGATCGCGGTGCTGACGAATGCCAAGCGACCGCTCGTCATCGCAGGCGGCGGCGTTCACTATTCAGGCGCGGCGGCGACCATCAAGGACTTCGCGGAGACCTACAGACTGCCGGTCGCCGAAACGCAGGCCGGCAAGTCGGTCCTGCCGGGAGACCACCCCAACCTCGTCGGGCCGCTGGGCGTGACGGGCGGCACGGCGGCCAATACGCTCGCGGCCGAAGCGGACGTCGTGCTTGCGGTCGGTACCCGGTTGCAGGATTTCTCGACCGGCTCCTGGGGTCTCTTCCAGAACCCGAACCTCCGTATCATCGGCCTCAACGTGCAACCCTATGACGCGACCAAGCGCGGCGCCCTCCCCCTAGTCGCGGACGCTAAGCGCGGTCTGGAGGCACTCTGGCGGGAGAGCGGAGACTGGCGCGGACCCGACTGGGACGTGACGCTGATGGACGACTGGCACACCTCGGTCGCCAACGTCACCGCGGCGCCCGACCCCGACGGCAATGCGCTGCCGACCGACATGCAAGTCGTCGGCGCGGTCCAGCGCAGCGCCGGGCCGGAGACGATCGTCATGGGGGCTGCCGGCACCATGCCGGGGGAGCTGCACAAGCTCTGGTCGTCCACCGCGGTCGGCGGCTACCACATGGAATACGGCTTTTCGTGCATGGGCTACGAGATCGCCGGCGCGCTCGGCATCAAGATGGCGCGGCCGGATGCAGACGTGATCGCGATGGTCGGCGACGGGTCCTACCTGATGGCGAATTCCGAACTCGCCACCGCCGCCGCCATGGGCATCGCCTTCACCGTCGTCCTCACCGACAATCGGGGTTTCGGCTGCATCAACCGGCTCCAGAAGGCGACGGGCGGGGCGCCCTTCAACAACCTTCTCGAGAATACTGTCCGCAGCGCCGACATCGCCATCGACTTCGCCGCCCACGCCGCCTCGCTCGGCGCCGACAGCCTCCACGTCTCGTCGATCGACGCGCTGGAGGATGCGCTGAACGAGGTCGTTGGATCGCGCCCGCGCGTCCTCGTCATCGACACCGATCCCGGCCCCTCGACGGAGGCGGGTGGCACGTGGTGGGAGGTCGCCGTTCCGGCCGTATCGGATCGCTCCGAGGTCCATGCCGCGCGTGAAGCTTACGAGGAGAACCGGCGGGCGCAGCGTGCGACGTTCACCGGAGAGGGACACGATGGCTAACGACCTTCTGATCCGCCCGCGCGGCACCCACGGTCTCCTCCACGACATCACGGTGGACAACGCGCGCACGCCACTCTCGCCCGACTGGGCCTATGTCGGCTTCGCCATCCACGCGCTGAAGGCCGGGGAGACCGTGTCCGCCTCGACCGGCGATCGCGAGGTCCTCTTGGTTCTCGTCGAAGGCAAGGCCCGCTTTGCAGGCGGCGCGGATGACTTCGGCGAACTCGGCGAGCGGATGACCCCCTGGGAGGGCAAGCCGCACAGCCTCTACATTCCCAACGGCTCCGACTGGTCCGCCTCCGCGACGACCGACTGCACCCTCGCGGTCTGCTCCGCGCCCGGTCATAGCGGGCATGCTGCGCGTGTGATCGGGCCGGACGACGTAGAGCGCGTCACGCGGGGGGCCGGCCCGAACGAACGGCACATCCACCCTATCGCGATGGAGGAAGCAGACGTTGCCGACTCCCTTCTCGTCACGGAGGTCTTCACTCCGCCCGGCCACTGGTCGTCCTACCCGCCGCACAGGCACGACGAGGACGATTTCCCCCGCATCACATATCTCGAGGAAACCTACTACCACCGGCTCGACCCGCCCCGGGGCTATGCCCATCAGCGTGTCTTCACCGAGGATGGATCGCTCGACGAGACGATGACGGTGCATGACGGCGACGTGACGCTCGTGCCGCGAGGCCACCACCCATGCGCCGCGCCGCATGGCTACCGGCTCTATTACCTCAACGTGATGGCGGGTCCGCGTCGTGCCTGGCGCTTCGTCAATCATCCGGACCACGCATGGCTGGCCGGGTAGGAGGCGCTGCTCAGAGATTTTGCAGACCTGCCTCCTGCCCGCCTTGACATCAACCGGCCCGCGTAGCTTCCCTTGCCGCCTGTCCGCCCGTACCCCACTCGGAGATTCCCCCATGACGACCCGCAGACATCTGCTCGCCTACGCCACAGCGCTGCCGATCCTCGCCGCGATGCCCGCGCTGACGCCTGCCGCCGCCCAGGACGCTCTCGACGTTGCCGCGATCTACACCGTACCGGTCGAGCAGCAATGGGTCAGCCGCATCCATCTAGCGCTCAGCGCGGCCGAGGAGCGGGGCGAGATCACCTATGTCTATTCCGAGAACGTGTCCAACGCCGACTACGAGCGCGTGATGCGAGAGTATGCCGAGGGTGGCAAGGATCTCGTCGTCGGCGAGAGCTTCGCCGTCGAGAAGGCCGCGCGCGACGTGGCAGCGGACTATCCCGAAACCGCCTTTCTGATGGGTTCGTCCGGCACGCCGCAGGAGCCCAATTTTGCGGTCTTCGACAACTACATCCACGAACCGGCCTACCTGACGGGTATGATCGCGGGTGCCGAGTCCGAATCTAACGTCATCGGCATGGTCGGCGGCTACGCCATCCCCGAGGTCAACCGGCTCATGCACGCCTTCATGGCAGGCGCGAAGGAGACCAATCCGGAGGTCGAGTTCCTCGTGACCTTCATCAACTCCTGGTACGATCCGCCCAAGGCGAAGGAAGCCGCCTTCGCGATGATCGATAGCGGCGCTGATGTGATGTATGCAGAGCGCTTCGGCGTGTCGGACGCAGCCGCCGAGCGCGGCGTGAAGGCGATCGGCAACGTCATCGACACGGCGGCTGACTATCCGGGTACCATCCTTGCCTCCGCCATCTGGCACATGGAGCCGACCATCGCAGCCGCTCTCGAGGCCGTGAAATCCGGCCGGTTCGCGGCGGAGGATTATGGGCAGTACTCCTATATGGGCGTCGGCGGTGGCTCGCTCGTTTACGATGAGGATCTCGTGCCGGCCGACGTCGCCGAGATGATGAAAGCCAAGCAGGCCGGCATCATGGATGGCTCGGTCGAGATCGAGATCGACGACAGCGAGCCCTCGTCCACGATGTGACGGCCGTACCGCAACCAGGGTCGGGCGACGCACAGAAGCGCGCGCCCGTCCTCGTCCTCGAAGGCATCACCAAACGTTTCGGCGCGCTGACGGCCAACGACGCGATCGACCTGACCCTCCATGAGGGCGAGGTCGTCGCGCTATTGGGTGAGAACGGCGCCGGCAAGACGACGTTGATGAACGTCCTCTTCGGCCGCTATCGCGCCGACGAGGGCCGCGTCCGCGTGCGCCGGAACGGTGCGCTCCAGGCGCTCGATGCCGGCTCGCCCGCCGCTTCGCTGCGCGCCGGCATCGCAATGGTCCATCAGCACTTCACGCTGGCAGAGAACCTGACGGGTCTGCAGAACATCGTTCTAGGCACGCGTTCCCTGTTCGCGCCGAGCCTTGGCGCCCGCGCAGCGCGGCGGCGGGTGACCGCACTCATGGAAGAGAGCGGCCTGACCGTTCCGCTCGATAAGCGCGTGGACCGCCTCTCGGTCGGCGAGCGCCAACGGATCGAGATCTTGAAGGCGCTCTACCGGAAGGCTCGCGTGCTGGTGCTGGACGAGCCGACGGCCGTCCTCACCCCGCAGGACGCAGAGCGCCTTTTCGAGACGTTGAAGGCGCTGACGGTAAAGGGACTCGCCATCGTCCTCATCAGCCATAAGCTCGGCGAAGTCCTAGCCGCGACCGACCGGATCGCCGTGCTGCGCCATGGCGTGAAGGTTGCGGAAATCGCGACGAAGGACGCCGACGCCGCGAGCCTTGCCAATCTGATGGTCGGCGAGGACGTCGCCCAGCCCGAGCGGACGCTTCGTATTGCGCGCGGCGAAGCCGTCCTCCTCGAGGGCGTCACCGTCGAGGGCCCGACCGGGCCGCCCTTGCGGAACGTCACGCTCAAGGTGCGACATCGGGAGGTCGTCGGCGTCGCGGGCGTCTCGGGCAACGGGCAGGCGGCGCTGGCCGCGCTCCTCGAAGGTCTGACCGTGCCGACGAAGGGTACGGCGAAGATCCTCGGCCAACCGATCCGCCGGCGAGACAACACCCGGCTCGCGAAACGCGGCGTCGCACGCATCCCCGAGGACCGGCACCGCGACGGCGTGGTCGGCACGATGACGGTGGCGGAGAACCTTTCGCTCGAGACGTTGCGCGAGCCGGGCGTTTCGGGCCACGGCCTCCTCCGCCCCGCACGCATGCGCCGCAACGCGGAGCGCCTTATCACAGCCTACGATATTCGCTGCCAGGGTCCGGAGACGCCGACGAGGCTGCTCTCAGGCGGCAATATCCAGAAGCTGATCCTCGCGCGCACGCTGGCGTGCGAGCCTGCCTTCATCCTCGCGAACCAGCCGACGCGCGGTCTCGACATAGGCGCCTCGGCCGAGGTCCGCCGCCGGCTCGACGAGGCGGCGACCAAGGACAGCGCCGGCGTCCTCATCATCTCCGAGGACCTCGACGAGCTTCTCTCCATCTGCGATCGCATCGTCGTGCTGCATGAGGGACGCCTCACGGAGGCCGGCCGCATCGAGTTCATCGACCGCACCAAAGTCGGCCTCATGATGTCGGGCGAGACGCCGAAGGCGACGTGGGAGACGGCCGCGTGAGTCTCGCTAGCGCCCCTGCGGAACCCGTCGCTCCCACACCCTCGCTGCGAGGGAACCGCTGGCGAGGCATCATAATCCGCGTTCTGGCAGCAGTCACGGCCCTCCTCCTGGCCGCGCTCCCGCTGCTCGCGACCGGCGCCCCCATCGGCGAGGCCTATGGGCTGATGGTGGCGGGTGCGCTTGGTTCGGCGTTCGCGATCTCCGAGACCCTGACGCGGGCCGCGCCGCTCATCCTCACCGGCCTCGCCGCCGCCATCGCCTTCCGCGCGCGGCTTTGGAACATCGGCCTTGAAGGTCAGCTCTATGCGGGCGCCCTCGCCACCGCCGTGGTCGGCACCGGCCTCGTTACGTCGCCGACCTGGCTGGTTCTTCCCGCCGTGCTCGCGGCTGGGGCGGCGGCAGGCGCGCTGATGATGCTTGGCCCGACGCTCCTCAAGGTCCGCTTCGGCGTGGACGAGGTCGTCACGACGCTTCTCCTCAACTTCGTCGTCATCCTCTTCGTCCAGATGATGCTCAACGGCCCGCTGAAAGATCCGCTTGGCATGGGCTGGCCGCAATCGGCAGAAGTCGTCGACGCGGCCGAGCTACCTGCAATCTGGGACCGAACGCGTCTCCATGCCGGCCTCCTGATCGGTCTTGTGGCCGCCCTCGTCCTCGCCTTCGTCGTCAAGCGCACAACGTTCGGCTTCAGGCTTCGCGCCGTGGGTGAGAACGCATCCGCCGCGCGCTACGCCGGGCTGTCGGTCTCGGGCACCCTCGTAAAGGTCGGCCTCATATCGGGCGCGCTGGCGGGGTTGGCGGGCGTAGGCGAAGTGGCGGGGCTGAAGGGCTATCTGACTGCCGACATTTCACCCGGCTTCGGCTATTCGGGCATCGTAGTGGCCATGCTGGCCGGTCTGTCACCGATTGGCAGCGTCGTCTCGGCAGTCTTCATCGCGGCGATCTATGTCGGTGCGGACTCGATGAGCCGCGCCCTCGGGGTATCCTCCTATCTAGCCGATCTCATCGTCGCGATGGCGCTCGTCACGATCCTTCTCGGCGAGGTCGTTTCGCGCCGCTGGGCGGGGCCGCGCTGATGGACATGACATTCTTCTCGGCATGGTGGGCCGAGGGCGCGGCCGTGCTGGCTGCATTTCTGGCCGGTGCTGGCGATTTGGCCGATCTCGGCGCACTGGGCGATCTCGTCCTCTCGGCCAACTTCGCCGCTGCAACGCTGCGGATCGCGACGCCGCTTCTCTTCGGCGTCTTGGGCGCGCTTCTCTGCGAGCGTGCGGGCGTGCTCAATCTCGGCATCGAGGGCATCTTCGTCGCCGGCGCCTTCGCCGGCTGGATGGCGGTCTATCTTGGCACGAGCCCCTGGGGCGGCGTACTCGCGGCGCTCGCCATCGGCGGAGCGTTCGGGCTCGTCCACGCCTGGTTGACGGTCTGGCTCGCACTGTCGCAACACGTCTCCGGCCTCGCCATCACGCTTTTCGCGACGAGCGCCAGCTACTTCGCCTACCGCACCGCCCTCCCCGACGTCTCCTCACCCCCGCGCGTGACACCCTTCCAATCCGTTTCGCTCGATCCCCTAGAGGCGTTACCGGTCGTCGGCCCGATCGTCGAGACCTATCTCTCCCCCGTGCTCGAACAGCAAACGGTGATGACGCTCCTTGCCTTCGCGCTCGCACTCGTCATCGCCTACGTCCTCGCCCGCACCCCGCTCGGCCTCTCCATCAAGGCGGTCGGAGACAGCGCGGCGGCCGTCGAGGCGCAAGGCCTATCGGTGCGCGGCCTGCGGACCGGCGCCGTCGTCGCCGGCTCGATGCTCATGGCGCTCGGCGGCGCCTTCCTCACGATCTCGGCCTTCGACGCTTTCTATTTCGGCATGGTCAATGGGCGGGGCTGGATCTGCATCGCGCTGGTCGTCTTCGCCTCGTGGAAGCCGGGCCGGGCGGTACTGGGCGCCCTCCTCTTCGGCGCCTTCGACGCCTTCCAAGTCCGCCTCCAGACGCAGGCCGGCGCCCAGATTCCCGGCGAGGTCTTCCTCATGCTCCCCTACCTCCTCTCCATCCTCGCCCTCGTCCTCGTCGCCCGCCGCGCCGACTACCCCCGCGCGCTGCTCAAGGCCTATGTGAAGGGAGACCGTTGATGGATCTTCTCATCCGCAACGCCGCTCTGCCCGACGGACGGACGGGGCAGGACATCGCCGTCGAGGGCGACCGCATCACCGCCGTCGAGCCCGCCATCGACGCCGAGGCAGGCGAGACGATCGATGCCGAGGGCCTCCTCGTCTCGCCGCCCTTCGTCGACTGCCATTTCCACATGGACGCGACTCTCTCCCTCGGCCAGCCGCGCCTCAACGAGAGCGGCACGCTGCTGGAGGGCATCGCGCTCTGGGGCGAGTTGAAGCCGCATCTCACGCACGAGGCCGTGGTCGAGCGCGCGCTGCGTTATTGCGACCTCGCGGTCTCGCAGGGGCTGCTCGCGATCCGCTCCCACGTCGATGTCTGCGACGACCGCCTCCTCGCAGTCGATGCGCTGTTGGAAGTGCGCGAGCAAGTCCGCCCCTATCTCGATCTCCAACTCGTCGCCTTCCCGCAGGACGGCTACTACCGTTCGCCCACGGCCGCCGCGAACCTGGCGCGTGCCCTCGACAAGGGGGTCGACATCGTCGGCGGCATCCCCCATTTCGAGCGAACCATGGCAGATGGCGCGGCCTCCGTCGCCGCGCTCTGCGAGATCGCCGCCAAGCGCGGCCTGATGGTCGACATGCATTGCGACGAGACCGACGACCCCCTTTCGCGCCACATCGAAACGCTCGCCTATCAGACGCAGCGGCTTGGCCTCGGCGGCCGGGTGGCCGGCTCGCACCTCACCTCCATGCACTCCATGGACAACTACTACGTCTCTAAGCTCTTGCCGCTGATGGCGGAGGCGGGCCTGGCGGCGATCGCGAACCCGCTCATCAACATCACCATCCAGGGCCGCCACGACACCTACCCCAAGCGGCGCGGCATGACGCGGGTACCGGAGCTGCGGGCCCACGGCATCCCGGTCGCCTTCGGCCATGACTGCGTTCTCGATCCCTGGTATCCGCTCGGCCAGGCCGACATGCTGGAGGTCGCATCGATGGGTCTCCACGTCGCCCTGACGACGAGCCGTGACGGGATGCGCGAAGCGTTCCGCGCCGTGACCGATGTGCCCGCCGCAATCATGGGTCTCGAAGGCTACGGCATCGCGCCTGGCTGCAAGGCGGACATGGTGCTCCTCCAGGCACACGATCCGATCGATGCCATCCGCCTTCGTGCGAACCGGCTTCGCGTGATCAAGGGCGGACGCACGATCGCGACGACGCCGCGCCGTGTGACATCGCTAGCTCTCGCCGGCCGGCGGGATGCGCTGGACGGCAGCGACTACGCTCCCGGCGCCTGAAGCCTCGCGGCTTCCCGCACGTTTTCTCACCGGGAGCTTGAAGTCCGCTTCATATACCTGTCTTCTGCCACGTGCGACACGGAAAGAGCCCGCGATCCAAGCGGGCCGACCGTTCCGACATTCGGGAGAAGACATCGATGAAACGCCTCGCCCTGGGCACCGCCCTCGCTACCATCCTCACTGCCGCCACCGGCCCCGCGCTCGCCGCGACCGAGATCCAGTTCTGGCACGCCTTTACCGGCCGCCTCGGCGACCTTTTGGCCGAGCAGGTTTCGACCTTCAACGAATCGCAGGAAGACTACGAGGTCGTCGCGACCCACAAGGGCAACTATTCCGAGACGCTGAATGCCGGCATCGCCGCCTTCCGCGCCGGCGAACAGCCGCATATCCTGCAGGTCTTCGAAGTCGGCACCGCCACCATGATGGCCGCCGAAGGCGCCATCAAGCCCGTTTACGAGGTGATGGCCGACGCTGGCGCGGAGTTCGACCCCGACGCCTATATCGGCGCCGTGAAGGGCTACTACACCACGACCGACGGCCAGATGCTGTCCCTCCCCTACAATTCGTCGACCCCTGTCCTCTACGTGAACCGCGACAAGTTCGAGGAGGCGGGCGTCGACCCCGATATGGACCTCTCGACCTGGGAGAATGTCGGCGAGGCGCTGACGGCGCTCAAGGCCGGCGGCGTCGAGTGCGGCCTGGTCACGGCGTGGCAGAGCTGGATCCACCTCGAGAACCTCTCCGCCTATCACGACACGCCCTTCGCGACGCAGGAAAACGGGTTCGCCGGTCTCGACACCGAACTGGCGCTGAACGGCGACATCCAGACCGCGCACATCTCTATGCTCGGCGAGTGGGCCAAGGACGGCAAGTTCACGTATACGGGCCGGCGCAACGAAGGCGGCGCGAACTTCCGCGGCGGCGAGTGCGCACTCTTCACCGAATCGTCCGCCGGCTATGCGGGCGTGAAGTCGGAAGCCGAGTTCGACTTCGACATCCGGCCCCTGCCGTACCACGCCAGCGTCGAGGGCGCCCCGCAGAACACGATCATCGGCGGCGCATCGCTCTGGGTGCTCTCAGGACACGAGGACGAGGAGTACGTGGGCGTCGCGGACTTCCTCAACTTCCTCTCCGCCTCCGACATTCAGGCCAAATGGCACCAGGACACCGGCTACCTGCCGATCACGTCCGCTGCTGCCGAGGCGACAGCGGCGTCGGGCTTCTATGAGGAGAACCCGGGCACCGAGGTCGCGGGCAACCAGATGACCGGCAACGAGCCGACGGCCAATTCAAAGGGCATTCGCCTCGGCAGCTTCGATCAGATTCGCGGCATCATCGACGAAGAGCTGGAAGCCGTCTGGGCCGGAGACAAGGACGCCAAGGCCGCCCTCGACAGCGCAAAGGAGCGCGGCGACCAACTCCTGCGCCGGTTCGAGCAGGCCAACGGCTAAGCGGCCGGCATCGCACGGCGGGCCTCACGGCCCGCCGCACCGTCCTGCCTGAACGCGAGCGACTGTCTTGGAAAAGCGCGTCACCTTCAAGGGCTGGCTCATACCGGCGTTGCTGATCGCGCCGCAGATCCTGATCTCGCTCGTCTTCTTCTTCTACCCGGCAGGACAGGCGATCTGGCAGTCGCTCTTTATCCCCGACCCGTTCGGGCTCAAGTCCCAATTCGTCGGCCTCGGCAACTTCGAATTCCTGCTGGCCGACCCCTACTACCGCGCCTCCTTCACGACGACGGCCGTCTTCTCGAGCCTCGTCACGATCGTCTCGATGGGGGTGGCCCTCTTTCTGGCCGTGCTCGCCGACCGGCTTATCAAGGGCGCAGGCACTTATCGCACGCTCCTCATCTGGCCCTATGCCGTCGCGCCGGCCGTGGCGGGCGTACTCTGGCTCTTCATGTTCAACACCCGCGTTGGCGTCGTCGCGTGGTATCTGGGCCTCCTCGGCTACGATTGGAACCACGTCCTCAACGAGGCCGAAGCGATGACGCTCGTCGTCCTGGCATCCTCATGGAGCCGGGTCAGCTACAATTTCCTCTTCTTCCTCGCGGGCCTGCAGGCGATTCCGAAATCCGTCATCGAGGCCGCCGCCATTGACGGCGCGCGTTTCGCGCGTCGGTTCTGGACCATCGTCTTCCCGCTTCTCTCGCCGACGACCTTCTTCCTTCTCGTCGTCAACATCGTCTACGCCTTCTTCGAGACATTCGGCGTCATCCACACCATCACGTCGGGCGGCCCGCAGCAGGCGACGACGATCCTCGTCTACAAGGTCTATTCGGACGGCTTCGTCGGCCAAGACCTCGGCTCGTCCGCCGCGCAGTCGGTCATCCTGCTCATCGTCGTAGGCCTTCTCACGGTGGCGCAGTTCAAGTTCATCGAGCGCAGGGTGCACTACTGATGACAGCCCGCGATGCCCTGTCCGAGACCGCCCTGCCCGAGGCCCGACAGATCCGGCACACCGAGACGCGCGACGGCATGGTCGAGACGCGCGGCGCCGGGCTTTGGGTCACGCATGCGCTCCTCATTCTCGGGGTCCTCGTCATCGTCTTCCCGATCTGGCTCGCCTTCGTCGCATCGACCGTCAGCCAGGCCGATATCGTTCGCCCACCCATGCCGCTATGGCCGGGCGACCAGTTTCTCGAGAACTACCGCCGCGCGCTCTTCTCCGGTATCAACGCGCCAGTTCTCACCATGCTCTTCAACTCTGCGGTCATGGCGCTCGGCATCGCCTTCGGGAAGATCGTCATCTCGCTGATCTCCGCCTTCGCGATCGTCTATTTCAAGTTTCCGGGGCGCAACGTCTTCTTCTGGATGATCTTCCTGACGCTCATGTTGCCGGTCGAGGTCCGCATCGTGCCGACCTATGAGGTCGTGGCTGGCTTTGGGCTCCTCAACAGCTATTCGGGCCTCATCTTCCCCCTCATCGCATCGGCGACGGCGACCTTCCTCTTCCGCCAGTTCTTCATGACCGTTCCCGACGAGTTGGCCGAGGCGGCACGCGTCGATGGTGCCCGGCCGATGCGCTTCTTCTTCGACATCCTCCTTCCGATGAGCCGCACCAGCATCGCCGCCCTCTTCGTCATCCTCTTCATCTACGGCTGGAACCAGTATCTCTGGCCGCTTCTCATCACGACCGACCCGTCGATGAACACGATCGTGATGGGCATCAAGCAGATGTTCCCATCGGGCGACGATACCGCCGACTGGCCGGTCATCATGGCGACCTCCATCCTCGCTATGCTGCCGCCGGTCATCGTCGTCGTCGCGATGCAGAAGCTCTTCATCCGAGGCCTCCTCGACAGCGAGAAATAGACTTATGGCGACGGTCGAACTCGACGACGTCAAGAAGCGCTTCGGCGCGACCCAGGTAATTCACGGCGTCAGCGTCGATATCGCGGACGGCGAATTCGTCGTCATCGTTGGGCCGTCGGGCTGCGGAAAATCGACGCTGCTGCGCATGGTGGCGGGCCTGGAGACGATCACAGAGGGCGAGATCCGCATCGGCGGGCGGCGGGTGAACGAGACCGAGCCAATGGACCGCGACATCGCGATGGTCTTCCAG
This sequence comes from uncultured Alphaproteobacteria bacterium, assembly GCA_963799285.1. Lineage (GTDB taxonomy): Bacteria > Pseudomonadota > Alphaproteobacteria > Rhizobiales > CAWCWK01 > CAWCWK01. Next base: position 689,207 of record CAWCWK010000004.1, on the reverse strand, counting down.
AACTACGCGCTCTATCCGCACATGAGCGTTCGCCAGAACATGGCCTACGGCCTCAAGATCGCCGGCACGCCGAAGCCCGAGATCGAGGCCCGCGTGGGCGAGGCCGCCCGCCTCCTCCAGCTCGCGCCCTTCCTCGACCGCCGCCCGCGTCAGCTCTCCGGCGGCCAGCGCCAGCGCGTCGCGATGGGCCGCGCCATCGTGCGGGAACCGGCCGTCTTCCTCTTCGACGAGCCGCTCTCCAATCTCGATGCCAAGTTGCGCGTGGCCATGCGGCTCGAGATCAAGGAGTTGCAGGCCAAGCTCGGCATAACCGCGCTCTACGTCACGCACGATCAGGTCGAGGCGATGACGATGGCCGATCGGATGATCGTCATGAATGCCGGCCGTGCCGAGCAGGTCGGCGCGCCTCTTGACGTCTACGAGCGCCCACAGACGCTCTTCGCCGCGCAGTTCATCGGCAGTCCGGCCATGAACATCCTGAGGGGCGTGGCCGAGACCGGCACGGTGCGGCTTCCCAACGACGCCGCGCTCCCCATCGCGTCCGGCGCCTCCGGTCCGCTGACGCTGGGCATTCGCCCCGAGCATCTGCGCGTCGACCCGGATGGCCCCCTCGTCTTCCAGACGACGATGGCAGAGCCGCTCGGCGCCAACACCATCTTGCACGGGCGACTGGCCGACATGGCGGATCCCTTCGTCGCGAGCCTACCCGGCGTCCACCGGCACGATAGCGACGCCGCGACCCTCCGCTTCTCCGTCGATCCAACAGCGATCCACCTCTTCGACACCGAGACCGGCGCGCGCATCTGAGGCCGGGTAGCGTCCGCGTTAGGGCTTCGAGCGCAGAAAGAGCGTAGCCTCGACGCCGAAATGGTTCGAGCCCAGCGCATCCGGCAGCACGCCGATCTCCGACACACCGACCCGCCCGCGCACCATCACCTGATCGATCGCGACCCCCAACGCACCCACCCGCGCCGGCGCGGTCGGCCTGTACCCGGCCGGATGCACGAAACCGGTCGCATCGCGAAACCAGCGGAGGAGGCCCGACCAGGGCGCCGCGTTGAAGTCGCCGAGAACGATGGCGTCGTCCGGCAGCGCGCCCTGGACGCGGATGGTGCGGTAGACCTCGAAGCGCTGGTTTCCATCGTGGTGGGGCTTGGTGAGGTGGACGGCGAGCAGTCCGACCGACTGGCCGCCGATGGTGACCGTCGCCGTCATCAGCCGGCTCGCGCGCGTCTCGAAAGGCGTCCAGCGGATATCGTCGAGCGGGAGGCGGGAAAGGACGACGAGATCGCAATCTTCACCGGCCGCACACCCGCTCTGATAAGGAAACGCATCGGTCATTCCCCCGAAATGCGCGTCCAGTGCCGCCCCTTCCTGTATCGCGACGAGGTCGTAACCGCCCGACACGATCGCTCGTGCCATCGTGTCCGGGCTGGGGTTGCTGACAAGCGCGTTGAGGGTCAGGACCCGGAGGGTTTGGGCATTGGCGGGCGCCGCGACGATCGGCAAGGCCGTCCAATAGGCCGTCTGCGCCACAAGAAGCACGAGGGCAACGGCTACACCAAAGGTCAGTGCGCCGCGCAGTCGAGCCTTTAACGCAAAGAGCGTGAACCCGCAGACGATCATCGCCGCCGACAATTGTGGCCATAGCGTGCGAAACGCATCGAGCGGAGGAAGGGTCCGATCGGCGAAGGCGGACACGGCCAGGAGGACGAGACCACATCCGACCGCCGTCAGCGCTCCCCGCGCTTCGGCGAGCCAGTGCCGACGGCGTCGCCCCCGCAACCGATCCATCAAAGCGCCCGGCGCCGCGCTACATGTGGATCGCGCGGCCCTCGACGGCGAGCGCCGCTTCCTTCACCGCCTCGGTGACGGTCGGATGCGCGTGGCAGGTGCGGGCGATGTCCTCCGATGAGGCCCCGAACTCCATCGCGACTGCGGCCTCGGCGATGAGGTTGCCCGCCTCCGGCCCGATGATGTGAACGCCGAGAACGCGGTCGTTGGACGCGTCGGCGAGGATCTTCACGAACCCGTCCGTCTGATGGTTCACCTTCGCGCGGCCATTGGCCGTGAAGGGGAACTTGCCGACCTTGTAGTCCGTGCCGGCGTCCTTCAAGTCTTCCTCGGTCCGCCCCACGGAGGCGACCTCGGGGTAGGTGTAGACGACGCCCGGAATGACGTCGTAATTCACGTGGCCCGGCTTGCCGGCGATGATCTCGGCCACCGCCATGCCCTCGTCCTCGGCCTTATGTGCGAGCATGGGTCCGCGCACCACGTCTCCGATCGCGTAGATATTGGGCACGGACGTGCGGAAGTGGTCATCGACGATCACCTGCCCGCGCTTCTCCACGCCGATATCGACGCTCTCCAGCCCTAGGCCTTCCGTATAGGGCGTGCGGCCGATCGACATCAGCACACAGTCCGCCTCGATCGTCTTCGCGTCGCCGCCGGCGGCCGGCTCCACGGTCACCGACACGCCGTTATCGGTTGTCTCGACGCCAGTCACCTTGTGTCCGAGCTCGAAGACGATGCCCTGCTTCTTCAGGAGCCGGAGGAATTGCTTGGAGACTTCGGCATCCATGCCGGGCGTGATGCGGTCGAGATATTCGACGACCGTCACCTTGGAGCCGAGTCGGCGCCAGACCGACCCCATCTCGAGTCCGATATAGCCGCCGCCGACGACGACCATGTGTTCCGGCACGGCGGTCAACTCAAGGGCGCCGGTGGATGAGAGCACCTTGTCCTCGTCTATCGCGATACCGGGCAGGGTCGCGACGTCGGAGCCGGTCGCGATGACGATGTTCTTCGTCTCGACGCGCGTCTCGCCGTCCTTGCCCGTCACCACGACGGCATCGTGCCCGTCGATGCGGCCGCTGCCGAAGAAGACATCGACCTTGTTCTTCTTCAGCAAAAACTCGACGCCCTTCACATTGCCGTCGACGCCGGTCTGCTTGAAGGCCTGCAGCTTCTCGATGTCGATCTTCGGCGTGCCGACGTCGATGCCCATGTCGCTGAAGTGCCCATGCGCATCCTCGTACATCTCGGAGGCGTGCAGCAGCGCCTTGGACGGGATGCACCCGACGTTGAGGCAGGTGCCGCCATGCGTGGCCCGCTTCTCGACCACAGCCGTCCTAAGGCCGAGCTGCGCTGCGCGAATGGCGCAGACATAGCCGCCAGGGCCGGTGCCGATGACGACGACATCGTATTGATCAGACATGACTGTTCCAATGTTGGTATGCGGCGCTGTGGCAGGCGATGGGACTAGAGATCGAGCACCATGCGCGCCGGATCCTCCAGGCTCTCCTTGACACGGACGAGGAACGTCACCGCTTCCTTACCGTCCACGACGCGGTGATCGTAGCTGAGCGCGAGGTACATCATCGGCCTCGCCACGATGCTGCCGTCGGGCATCACGATCGGGCGCTGCTCGATCTTGTGCATGCCGAGAATGCCCGACTGCGGCGCGTTGAGGATAGGCATCGACATCAGCGAGCCGTAAACGCCGCCATTGGAGATGGTAAAGGTGCCGCCCTGCATGTCGCCGATCGAGAGATCGCCATCACGCGCCTTCCGGCCCAGGCGACCAATCTCCTTCTCGATCTCGGCCATGTTCATCGCGTCCGCATCGCGCACGACGGGCACGACGAGGCCCTTGTCCGTGCCGACGGCGACGGCGATGTTATAGTAGTTCTTGTAGACGATATCCGTGCCGTCGATCTCGGCGTTGACGGCCGGCACGTCCTTCAGGGCCTGAATGACGGCCTTGGTGAAGAAGCTCATGAAGCCCAGCTTCTGGCCATGCTTCTTCTCGAACAGATCCTTGTACTTGGAGCGCGTCGCCATGACCTCGGTCATGTCCACCTCGTTGAAGGTGGTGAGCATCGCGGCCGTGTTCTGCGCGTCCTTGAGCCGCCGGGCGATGGTCTGGCGCAGGCGGGACATCTTGACCCGCTCCTCGCGTGCGCCCTCGTCCGGCGTCGAGGCAGACGGCGCCGGGCTGGCTGGCACGGCGGGGGCGGCCGGAGCGTCGGCGCTCGCTTGCGCGCTCAGCATGTCGCCCTTCGTCACGCGGCCATCCTTGCCGGTACCCGACACGCTCTTTGGATCGATGCCTGTCTCGGCCGCGATGCGGCGAACGGATGGGGCCTGGACGTCGTCGCTGCGCTCCGGCTGAGGCGCAGCGGCGGCGGCGGCCAGGCGCCGAAGCCTTGACGGCGGCCGAGGACGCCGCGTGGGCGCCGACCTTGATGCGGCCGAGAATGTCCCCCGGCGACACGGTCGCGCCGGCTTCGTGCAGGATCTGCGCCATCACGCCGGCGGCGGGGGCGGGCAATTCCTGGCTGGCCTTGTCGGTCTCCAGAACGACGAGGTCCTGATCGAGCCTCACCTCGTCGCCGACCTTGACCATCCACTCCGCGACATCCGCCTCGGAGACGGACTCGCCTGCGGAGGGTGCGACGATGTCGACCATGTCGGCTTGGTCACCATTGGTGTCCGCGACGCCCTCTACCGGCGCATCGCGCTCGGGGCTCGAAGACGGCGCGGAAGCGGCGGCCTGAACTACGGTCGCGCCCGCGCCTTCGTTCTGGTTGCCGCTCGAAGCCTGCGCGGCCGTGGCGCCATCGCCCGATCCTAGGGAGCCCAGAAGGGCGCCGACTTCGACCGTCTCACCGTCCTTGGCGACGATCTCCAGCAGGGTGCCGGCCTCGGGCGCGGGCACCTCCACGGAGACCTTGTCGGTCTCCAGTTCCACCAGCGCCTCGTCCGCCTCGACTCTGTCGCCCGGCTTCTTGAACCATTGCGCGACCGTGGCCTCGGTGACGGATTCGCCCAGGGTCGGCACTCGGATCTCAGAAGCCATGTTTCTCGCTCTCAACGGTTTGCGGGGCGCTAGCAGCCTCCGCAGGAAATATGCGGTACGCCGCAGCGCACCAATCATCGACGGATCGCCCTGCCGGCCGGCCTACTCCGCCGCAACGCGAAATTCGACCTCGCCCTCGGCAAACGCGTCATCGAGGAAGGCACGTAGCTGGGCGAGATGCTTGGACATCAGCCCCGTTGCGGGCGCGGCTGCGGCGGCGCGACCGACATAGCGCGGCCGGCGAATGCGCGCTTCGGCCTGGGCGAGAGCCCACTCGATGCGGCTCTCGACGAAGCTGTAGGCGCCCATGTTGCGATGTTCCTCCTGGCACCACACCATGTCGGCCTGCGGGAAGCGCGCCAGTTCCTGCGCCAGGGCGCGGTGCGGGAAGGGATAGAGCTGCTCGATGCGAAGGATGTAGATGTCCGACGCACCCAGTCGCTCACGCTCCTCGACGAGGTCGTAATAGACCTTGCCGGTGCACATGATGACCCGGCGGATCTGATCGTCCGGTTTCAACTCGAAATCGAGCTCGCCCGACTGAGCGCCGTCCCAAAGCAGCCGGTGGAAGTAGGTGCCTTCGGCGAACTCCTTCAGCTTCGAGGTCGCGAGCTTGTTGCGAAGCATCGACTTCGGCGTCATCAGCACGAGCGGCTTGCGGAACGACCTGTTCAGCTGACGGCGCAGGATGTGGAAGTAGTTCGCCGGGGTGGTCGGATAGGCCACCTGCATGTTGTCTTCGGCGCAAAGCTGGAGATAGCGCTCCAGCCGCGCGGACGAATGCTCTGGCCCCTGCCCCTCATAGCCATGCGGCAGCAGCAACACGAGGCCGGACATGCGCAGCCACTTGCGCTCGCCGGGCGCGAGGAACTGGTCGATGACGACCTGAGCCCCGTTGGCGAAATCGCCGAACTGGGCCTCCCAAAGCGTCAGCGCCTTTGGCTCTGCGAGCGAGTAGCCGTATTCGAAGCCGAGAACGGCCTCCTCCGATAGCATCGAGTTGATGACCTCGTAGGTCGCGTTCTCAGCCTTGCCGCCCGGCGGCATATGGTTGAGCGGCGTCCAGCGTTTCTCGGTCTCTTGGTCGATGATGACGGAGTGGCGCTGCGAGAACGTGCCGCGCTCGACGTCCTGGCCCGACAGGCGAACTGGGAAACCTTCGTCGAGAAGCGAGGCGAAGGCGAGTTGTTCGCCGGTCGCCCAATCCAGACCCTCACCGTCCTCGACGGTCTTCAGCCGGTTGTCGAGCACGCGCTTGACGGTGCGATGCGGAATGAAGCCCTTGGGCAGCTTCGTCATCTTGCGCTGCAGTTCGCGCAGCCGGTCGATCGGCACGCCGGTCTCGCCGCGGCGCGGATTCGTTTCGTCGTCGGCCTGTTCGAGATCGGCCCATCGCCCGTCCAGCCAGTCGGCCTTGTTGGGCGCATAGGACTGTGCGGCTTCGAACTCCTCGTCGAAGTGAGAGCGCATGGCGGCGCGCATCTCTTCGAGCTCGCCGGACTTCAGCACGCCTTCGTCTTCCAGACGCTTGGCGTAGATCTCGGTCACCAGCGGATGCTTGCGGATGACCTTGTACATTAGCGGTTGGGTGAAGCTCGGCTCGTCGCCCTCGTTATGGCCGTAGCGGCGATAACAGAACATGTCGACGACGACGGGCTTGCCGAACTTCTGGCGGAACTCGGTCGCGATCTTGGCGCAGAAGACGACCGCTTCGGGGTCGTCCCCGTTGCAATGGAGGATCGGGGCCTCGACCATCTTGGCGATGTCGGACGGATAGGGCGAGGAGCGCGAGTTCCTGGGATCGGTCGTGAAGCCGATTTGGTTATTGATGATGAAGTGCAGCGAACCACCGGTGCGATGGCCCTTGAGCCCAGATAGGCCGAGGCATTCCGCGACGACGCCCTGGCCGGCGAAGGCGGCATCGCCGTGGAGCAGCAGCGGCATGACCGAGCGACGGCCCGGACGGTCGCCATACTGGTCCTGTTTGGCGCGTGCCTTGCCAAGAACGACGGGATCGACGATCTCGAGATGCGATGGGTTGGCCGTGAGCGAAAGGTGGACCTTGTTACCGTCGAACGCGCGGTCGGACGAGGCGCCGAGATGGTACTTCACGTCGCCCGAGCCCTGCACGTCGTCCGGCTTGAAGGACGCGCCCTTGAACTCGGCGAAAATGGCGCGGGGCGGCTTGCCCATCACTTGGGAGAGGACGTTGAGGCGCCCACGATGGGCCATGCCGAGCACGATGTCGCGCACGCCCAGCGCGCCGCCGCGCTTGATGATCTGCTCCAGCGCCGGAAGCAGGCTCTCGCCGCCGTCGAGGCCGAAACGCTTGGTTCCGGTATATTTGACGTCGAGGAACTTCTCGAAGCCTTCCGCCTCGATCAGTTTGTTGAGGATCGCCTTCTTGCCCTCGGGGGTAAAGGCGACCTCCTTGTCCGGCCCCTCGATGCGCTGCTGCAGCCAGCCCTTCTCGCCGGGATCCGAGATGTGGGTAAACTCTACGCCGATCGTCGAGCAATACGTCCGCTGGAGGATCGCGACCATCTCCGCAACGGTCGCGAGTTCCAGCCCGAGATAGTTGTCGATAAAGATCTTGCGATCGTAATCCGCCGGCTCGAAGCCGTAGGTCTGGGGATCGAGCTCGGGCTGGGTCGGGCGTTCATGGATCTTGAGCGGGTCGAGATCGGCGGCGAGGTGGCCGCGCACGCGGTAGGCGCGGATCATCTGGATGGCGCGGATCGAATCGGTCGTCGCGCGGCGGAGCGCGTCTTCATCGAGCGTGACGCCGGCGGCCGAGGCCCGCGCCGCCACCTTGGCCTCGACGCGCTTGACCGCGTCCTTCGGCGATTTCACATCCGGCTCGTCCCACTCGCCCGTAAGGGCAGCGACCATCTCGCCAGCGGGCGTGAGCGGCCAGTCGCTGCGGGCCCAGGACGGACCGCGTTCGGCCGGCTCGTTCAGTGCGGCGAAGTAATCGCGCCACTCATCGGAGACGTTTCCGGGATCGGCATCGTAGGCGCTGCGCAGCGTCTCGATATAGGTGGCGTTCCCGCCGTAGAGGAAGGAGGTGCGCGAGAACTCCTCGTTCTGACTGGCTTGGCCTGCGCTACCGTCTTGCCGATCCATGGACTCATCCGGGCCGGTTCGGACCCGCTCCGTTCTTACGCCGCCTGTGGCGGCAACATAGTACGCTCAGCCCTGAGCGAAAGCCTTATTCGGACGCGCGGTGCGCGATGCGCGTCAGCCCTTCAACAACTCCACGAGCGTCTTGCCCAACTGTGCCGGAGAGGGTGACACGCGGATCCCGGCGGCTTCCATGGCGGCAATCTTGTCATCCGCGCCCCCCTTGCCGCCCGAAATGACCGCGCCCGCATGGCCCATCGTACGGCCTGGCGGTGCCGTGCGACCGGCGATGAAGCCAACAGTGGGCTTGGAGCGGCCTTTCTTGGCCTCGTCGGCCAGGAATTGCGCGGCTTCTTCCTCCGCCGAACCGCCGATCTCGCCGATCATGACGATGCTCTTCGTTTCCTCGTCGGCGAGGAACATCTCCAACATGTCGATGAACTCGGTGCCCTTGACCGGATCGCCGCCAATGCCGACGGCCGTCGTCTGGCCGAGGCCTTCATTAGTCGTCTGAAAGACGGCTTCGTAGGTGAGCGTGCCAGACCGCGAAACGATGCCGACGCTGCCGTCGGAGAAGATCGAGCCCGGCATGATGCCGATCTTGCACTCGTTCGGCGTCATCACGCCCGGGCAGTTCGGGCCGATGAGCCGCGAGGAGGACGCGTCGAGCCTGGCCTTGACCTTGACCATGTCGAGCACCGGGATGCCCTCGGTGATGCAGATGATAAGTGGCACCTCGGCATCGATCGCCTCGATGATCGCGGCGCCTGCGCCGGCCGGCGGAACGTAGATGACGGAGGCGTTCGCGCCCGTCGCCTCGCGAGCTTCGCCAGTGGTGGCGTAGATGGGAAGCTTCTGGCCGCCCTCGCCTTCCCACTCGGAGCCGCCCTTCTTGGGGTGAACGCCCGCCACCATCTGCGTGCCGTGATAGGCCAGCGCCTGGTTGGTGTGGAACGTGCCGGTCTTGCCGGTCAGGCCCTGGACGATGACCTTGGTGTTCTTATCGACGAGGATGGACATGAGCTTCCTAATCCGGTGTGCATTTAGTTTAGACGGCGTTCGGCACAACAACCGCGAGATACTCTCCGGTCCCGTTATCGAACTCCTCTAGTTTCCACCGCCCGGGGCGGACGGTGCGGTTTGGAGCGTTGTCTCGACCATCGACCCACCAGGGGGCGCAGTCAGCATTTCTGGCACCTTCAGCAGGATCGCCGTCCATTAGAACTACGTCGATGAACCTATTGTCTGGCGCCTGCTGCCACACACAACCTAGGTGCCTACGACGCTTGGCGTTCCCGTCCCGGGAATCGACCAAAGGGCTCGTAGGATCGAGAACGTTGCTTCCGTAGCGAAGAGGATCTCCCAACATCTCAGCAGACCACATCGCCAGACAGACGCCAGTTTCGCTCTTGGCTGTCCAGTCTGTGCGGTCGTTGTCCATTGCATAGCCGAGGAGGGCAAACGCCTCTTTGCGGTTCACCGCCCTAACCCTTCACCGCCTTCACGATCTTCTGCGCGGCGTCATCGAGGTCGTCGGCCGAGATCACGTCGAGGTCCGAGCCGTCGATGATGGCCTTGCCCTCGGCGACCTTGGTGCCCTCCAGGCGCACGACGAGGGGCACGGACAGGCCAACCTCCTTGACCGCAGCCAGCACGCCTTCCGCGATGACGTCGCAGCGCATGATGCCGCCGAAGATGTTGACGAGGATGCCCTTCACGTTCGGGTCGGCGGTGATGATCTTGAAGGCCGCCGTCACCTTCTCCTTCGAGGCGCCGCCGCCGACGTCGAGGAAGTTGGCGGGCTCGGCACCGTAGAGCTTGATGATGTCCATCGTCGCCATGGCAAGGCCGGCGCCGTTGACCATGCATCCGATATCGCCGTCGAGGGCGACATAGGCGAGGTCGTGCTTGGACGCCTCGATCTCCTTCTCGTCCTCCTCGGTGAGGTCCCGCAGGGCCATGATGTCGTCATGGCGCTCGAGCGCGTTTCCGTCGAAGGAGACCTTTGCATCGAGAACGCGGACATGGCCGCTCGGCATCACGATGAGCGGGTTGATCTCGAGAAGCGCCATGTCCTTCGATGTGAACGCCTCGTAGAGCTGGCGGGCAAGAATCGCCATCTCGCCGCGCGCCGGCTCTTCGAGATCGAAGGCGTCGGCGATCCGCGCCGTCACGGCATCGGTGACGCCCTCCATCGGATCGACCGCGACGGTGACGATCTTGTCGGGCGTCTCTTCGGCGACGGCCTCGATATCCATGCCGCCTTCCGTAGAGACAACGAAGGCGATCTGGCCAACCGTGCGGTCGACAAGCATGGAGAGGTACAGCTCGCGCGCGATGTCGGCGCCGTCCTCGATGTATATGGTATTGACCTGCTTGCCCTCGGGCCCGGTCTGCTTGGTCACGAGTGTCGCGCCGAGCATCTGCTCGACGTTCTTGGCCACCTCGTCCGGCGACTTGGCGAGGCGCACGCCGCCCTTCTCACCGGCGGAGGCTTCCTTGAACGTGCCCTTGCCGCGACCGCCGGCATGGATCTGGCTCTTCACGACCCAGAGCGGTCCGCCCAGCTTTTCCGCCGCGGCCTTGGCCTCGGCGGCCGACTTGACGGCGATGCCGGCGGCGACGGGCGCGCCGAAGGACTTCAGAAGTTCCTTGGCCTGATACTCGTGAATGTTCATGACTGCCCTTCGGGTCGGGGATTCCGCAATGGACCCCGTCGATCGACCGACGGTCCCGGCGCCCCCACGTGGAGCCGACGACTCTGACGCGTGGAGATGGAGGGGCCTGGACGGGCCAGGCGGGGCGCGCGGGTTATAACAGGGGCGCGGTGTGGTTCAACCGCCACAGAGGCGGTTGAACCGAATTAATCGACCTGAATGTCCGGTGCAGGCCGTATGTCGCTAATTCAGCGTGATACGGCCCTCGGGCGCGGGCGAGACCTCGCCGGCCTCACGGATATACGCCATCACGTCGTTGGCCATCAGGGAACCGGTCGTCGCGTCTTTGACCGGGGTGCCCTCGGTGAAGGCCACATAGCCGTCGCCGCCACGCGCCATGAAGTCGTTGGTCGCGACCGTGTAGGTCGCCGCCTCGTCGAGCGGCGTGTCGCCGACCATGACGGAGGTAACGCGAGAGCCTGGCGCGGCGCTCGTGTCGACCACGACGGTGAGGCCGGAGACGTGCGGGAACTTGCCGGCCCGGTTCTCGACATCCGAGAAGCCGTTCTCGAGGAGAGAGAGCACCTGCGCGCCGGTCAGCTCGTAGGAGACCGTCTTGTTGCCGAAGGGCAGCTCGGTCAGCACGTCGCGGCGGGTGAGCGCGGTGCCGGCGGCATATTCCTTGTCGCCCCGAATGCCGCCGCCATTGGTGATGCCGATATCGGTCTCCACGGCCGCCCGCATCGCATCGATGATGAGGTTGCCCATCGCCGTCTCCTGGCTGCGCACGGACGCGCGGCGGCTGTCGAGCGCCGTCGTCGTGGTACCGATCTCGACGTTGAGCTCGGTATCGAGCGTCTCGTTGAAGCCGTCGAGCATGGCCTGGATATCGGCGTCGGGCTCGAAATCGGCCGTATCGATTATGCGGAAGCTCGGATCGACCTCGATTTCCTGCTCCTCACCCTCGCCTTCGACGGTGAAGGTCACATCGACGACAGGCAGATATTGCGCCTGCTCGCGCGCTTCCACGAGACCGACATCGCCGTCGTAGAGCGTCGTGAGGATGTGGTCATCGCCCGAGAAGACGAAGTCGGCGACCCCGCTCGAGAACATCGCCATGTCCTCGGCGCGGCCCGCATGGGTGAGCGCGACGATGGCGTCGGCGCCCGCTTCGCGCAATGCGGAAGCTTCTTCCTCCAGCGTGTCCATCAGGTCAAGGAACTGGACGTCCCCGGGGCTCGACTTCTGGATCGCGTCGGCGGAGGAAAGGCCGATCACGCCGACCTGGATGGGTCCGAACTCCAGCGTGGTCGTGTCCGTGAAGCCGGCCAGCTCGAAGCCCTCGGCCTCGCGTAGGTTGGCCGCGACCTTGGTCACGTCGAGCTCGCCCATGCGGGTGCGGAAGATCTCCGGTCCGAAGTCGAACTCGTGGTTGCCGGGCACCATCACGTCGACGCCCACGGCGTTCAGAAGCTGGATGATGTGCTCGCCCTGGTCGATGCCGGCCAGCAGCGAGGGCGAGATCGAGTCGCCGGCATGCAGCACGACGACGTTCTCGTTCGCCTCGCGCTCCGCCTTGATGGCCGAGGCCAACCGCGCGAAGCCGCCGCGATCGACCGGGTCGATCTTCTCGATGTCGCTGACCGCGATCATGGTGACGGTCACGGTCTGCGCGTCCTGCGCGAGGGCGGCCGGGGCGAGCGCGGATCCGGCGACGAGGGCAGTCGCGGAGACGGAGAGGAGGAGACGATTCATGGGGGAGCTCCGAAGGGTGGCATTGCCCCGCGGGATATCAGGGCACGCTTTTCCATATCAGGCTCGTCGCTTGACGCAACGGGGGCCGGGCCGGGGCTACAGCGCGCGATCCGCTCAGACGATGAGCGCACCGAGCATCAAGGCCGCCGACAGCGCGATGAGGTGCACCGACCGGGCGCCGCCCGGAGCGGGTCTCATGAAGATAGCGCGAAACGCAGCGAGGCCGGACATGATGGCGCCTGCGTAGAGGAAGGCGCCTGCGCCCGTCAGCGTCCGCTGCCCCGAACGCATCGTCAGCGTGACCTCGCCCTCGATGAGGACGATGAGGAGATCGGTGAGGTGGTAGGCAACGACGAGGGCGACGACGATGCAGAGCAGCGCCTGCCCGTGGGCACGGCGCGTGTCGGGCGCGTATCTGCTCGGCTTCGTCATGCGGCGCCTCCGGTCGGCTCATGTCCGCGCGGCGCGACCCCGTGGACCTCTGGTCTATAGCGGACGCGGTCTATATTCCGGGACAACGCAGCCGTGCCGCCATGAGACGGTCCGCGCCTTCCCGCTCTCGAAAGACCCGGCCATGACCGTCCATCAGCCCACGCAGGCCTTCCACGATCTCGACGATCCGGGCGCGGTTCGTCTGCCCGCCGACCACCCGCCGGTGAAGGCCAAGAAGATCGGGGTGCTGCTCATCAATCTGGGCACGCCCGACGACACGTCCTATTGGTCGATGCGCCGCTATCTCGAGGAATTCCTGATGGACCGGCGGGTAATCGAGACGCCGCGCGTACTGTGGTGGCCGATCCTGCACGGCATCATTCTCCAGACGCGGCCGAAAAAGTCGGGCGCCAACTACGACACGATCTGGAACAAGGAGCTGGACGAGAGCCCGCTACGGACCATCACCCGCTCGCAGTCCGACAAGATGGCGGCCGCACTCGCCGAGCATCCCAACATCATCGTTGACTGGGCGATGCGCTACGGCAATCCGTCGATCAGGTCGCGGCTCGACGCGCTGACGGAGGCGGGCGCCGAGCGCATCCTCCTCTTCCCGCTCTATCCGCAATACGCCGCAGCGACGACCGCGACGGTCAACGACAAGGCCTTCGACGCTCTGAAGAAGATGCGGCGCCAGCCGGCCGTGCGCACCGTTCCGGCCTACCACGACGACCCGGTCTATATCGACGCGCTCTGCGAGAGCCTCGTGGCGCATATCGATGCGCTCGACTTCGAGCCCGAGAAGGTCATTGCCTCCTTCCACGGCGTGCCCAAGGAATATCTCGACAAGGGCGATCCCTACCATTGCCATTGCCAGAAGACGGCGCGGCTGATGCGCGAACGGCTGGGCTGGTCGGAGGACTATCTCATCAACACCTTCCAGAGCCGCTTCGGCCCTGCCGAGTGGCTCCAGCCCTATACCGACAAGACGGTGGAGCGGCTGGCAAAGGAGGGCGTAAAGCGTCTCGCCGTCGTCTGCCCGGGTTTCGTCTCCGACTGCGTCGAGACGCTCGAGGAAATCGCCGGCGAAAACGGCGAGATCTTCCACGAGCATGGCGGCGAGCATTTCGCGGCCATTCCCTGCCTGAACGACTCCGCCGAGGGTATGCGCGTGATCGAGCATGTCGTCCGACGGGAACTCGGCGGCTGGATCTAAAGCCTGTTCTGGACCTTGGTAGTGCAACCCGAAAGTCGGACCAGCCCAGCCATCCGGCGCGTCCCGAAGCCTCGCCAGAAAAAGACTGCCAAGACGAACGTCTTGACTACGCGTCGCTCGTGACGGGCTGATCCTGGTTCGGCCAACACGAGGTGTCGCCAAGGTCCAGAGCAGCCTCCAGGTGGACGCGGAGCCTTCATGGCCGCCCTTGCCGAACCTCCGCCTTTCGTTTCACTCTCTGGCCGTCCACCTCCACGGAAGGCCATGCCCATGCCCCGCATCTTCGCCGCCCTTGCCCTCACGACGGCCCTCACGACGCCGGCGCTCGCACAGCAAGCGACGGACGCGGTCGAGCCGGAGGTGGCGACGCCCCTCGCCGAGCCTTCACCCGACGCGGTCTCGGGTGCGGACGACTTCATGGTCGCGGCGGCTAATCCGATCGCCGCGAAGGCCGGCTACGACGTGCTGTCCAATGGTGGCAACGCGGTCGACGCCATGGTCGCCGTCCAGCTGATGCTGAACCTCGTCGAGCCCCAGTCCTCCGGCATCGGCGGCGGCGCCTTTCTCCTCTACTTCGACGCCGAAGACGGCCTGACGACCTATGACGGGCGCGAGAAGGCCCCGATGGCCGTGACGCCCGACTACTTCCTCGGGGAGAATGGTGAACCCAAGCCATTCTTCGAGGCGGTGACAGGTGGTGGCTCGGTCGGCGTGCCCGGCACACTCAAGCTTCTCTACGAGGTCCACGCCGAGCATGGCACGAAGCCTTGGGGCGAACTGCTGGAACCCGTGATCGCACAGGCCGAGGCTGGTTTTGCGATCAGCCCGCGCCTCTCCGCTTCCATCGCCGGCAGCCAGGAACGGGGCCTCGACGCGTTCGACGCCACGCGGCGCTATTTCTTCGAGGCCGACGGCACGGCGAAGGCCGCCGGCACGCTCCTGACGAATCCCGAATTCGCCGAGACGTTGCGCGCCGTGCAGGGCGGCGTCGATGCGTTCTATACGGGCGATATCGCGGCCAGGATCGTCGCGGCGGTCAAGACCGAGATCAACCCCGGCCTCATGACGATGGACGATCTCGCAGCCTACGAGATCGTCGAGCGCGAGCCCGTCTGCGCCGAGTATCGCGGCCTCGACATCTGCGGCATGGGCCCGCCCTCGTCCGGCGCCCTGACGGTCGGCCAGATTCTCGAACTGCTCGGCCATTTCGACCTCGAGACGATGGGCTACGGTGCCGACTTCGCGCATCTGTTCGCCGAGGCCGGCAAGCTCGCCTATGCCGACCGGGGCCTCTACATGGCCGACAGCGACTTCGTTCGCATGCCGACCGAGGGCCTTCTCGATGACACCTACATGACGCTTCGCGCTCAGATGATCGACCGGAACGTCGCGATGGAAGACGTGCAGGCCGGCAACCCTCCCTGGGACGATGCGATGCTGATGTCGCCGGACACGCAGGCCGAGCGCCCCGGCACGTCCCACTTCTCCATCGTCGATACCGAGGGCAACGGCATTTCGATGACGACGACGATCGAGACCGGCTTCGGCAGTCGGGTCATGGTCGGCGGCTTCCTTCTCAACAACGAGCTGACCGACTTCTCCTTCCGCTCCGTCGGCGAGGACGGACGCCCGATCGCCAACCGGATCGAGCCCGGCAAGCGGCCGCGCTCCTCGATGGCGCCGACCGTCGTGATGGACGACGACGAGCCTCTGCTGCTGATCGGTTCGCCCGGGGGCAGCCGCATCATCGCCTATGTCGCGCAAGCCATCGTCGGCGTCGTCGATTTCGGGATGACCCCGCAGGAGGCCCTCGATATGGGCCATATCGTCAACCGGAACGGCGGCACCGACCTCGAAGCGGGCACCGACGCCGCCGGCTTCGAGGAAGCGCTTGTCGCGATCGGCCACGAGGTGAACGTGCGGGACCTCAACTCCGGCCTCCACGCCATCATGATCGAGGAGGACGGCAGCCTGACCGGCGGTGCCGATCCGCGCCGCGAGGGCGTCGTTCTCGGAGACTGACCCGGTGCGGGCTCGCGGGCGCGTCGTGAATCCTACGAGCCGAGACGCAAGCCGAAACCGCGCAGGATGTGCGCTGTCGCCGGATCGACGGTCCGGCTAGTGAACTCCGCGTGATCCGGCTCATCCCAAGCGAGGCTTGGCGGCGCCGACGGCAGCACGTCGCTGGCGCGACGTGCGATGGCTTCCGCCGGGTCGAGCCAATCCACCGGCCAAGGCGCGGCGCGGCGGAAGAGATTGGCGAGGAGGGGATAGTGCGTGCAGGCGAGGACGACGATGTCCGTTCGGCGCCCCTCCAAGGCAAGGAAGCACGGCGCGATCTCGGCCCGCACGGCGTCGAGCTTCGGCTCTTCCCCGTGCAGATGCGCCTCCGCCATCGCCGCCAGCCGGGTCGAGCCGACGAGTTGAACGGTCCGCCCGTCTGCGAATTGCGCGATCAGCTGGCGGGTATATTCGCGCTTCACCGTTCCGGGCGTCGCGAGCACCGCGACGACGCCGGAAGCGGTGCGCTCCATCGCGGGCTTGATGGCGGGAACGGTGCCGATGAACCGGACGGCGGGGAAACGCTTGCGGAGGGGCGCCAGCGCGAGGGTCGAGGCCGTATTGCAAGCGATGACGACGCCGCACGGACGATGTCGGTCGAGAAGCGTTCCGATGAGGCCGATTAGATGATCGCTAAGGCCGTCCTCGTCCCAGTCGCCATAGGGAAAGGCCGCATCGTCCGCAATGTAGACGAAGCGACGTGTGGGCATGACGGCGCGAAGTTCGCGCAGGACCGTCAGGCCGCCGAGGCCGGAGTCTAGTACGAGGAGCGGCCCGCCGGGGGTCGAAGCGCCGCTCACGCTCCGTAGGGGATCCACACAGTCTTCACGCGGGTCGCCTCGCGCAGGAACGGGCGCCCCTCGGCGACAGCGTCGAACCAGTCGATCCGCTTCTTGAGGCCGGTGAAGGTACGCTTCATGTTGCCGCTCGACGCACGCTCGACAGCCTCGGCCGCCGGGCCGAAGCACCAGACGGCGTCGATATCGAGATGGTCGCCCATCGTCGCGGCGAGCGCGGCGTGGTCACCCGTGAGGATGTTGAGGACACCGGCCGGCACGTCCGACGTATCGAGCGTCTGATAAAGGTCCTGCGCCACGAGCGGTGCCGCTTCTGAGGCGACCATGACGACCCTGTTGCCCATCGCGATCAAGGGCGCGGCCAGGCTGACGAGGCCGAGGAGCGGCGCCTCGCTGGGGGCCAGTACGCCGACGACGCCGACGGGCTCCGTCATGGCGAGGGCAAGGGCCGGGTAACCCAGCGGCGGGACCTGCACGCGCCCGTCGTACTTGTCGCTCCACGCGGCATAGGTGAAGAGCCGTCGGACAGCGAGATCGACTTCGAGCGCGCCGTCGGTCTCGGTCTGCGCATCGAGGCGCGCGGCGATCTCGTCGCGGCGCGCGGTAAGGTTCTCGGCCAGATAATAGAGCACCTGCGCGCGCAGGTGAGGCGTCGCCTTCGACCAGTCCGATGCCTTGCGGGCCGCCTCGACCGCATCGCGCACGTCCTTGCGATTTGCCTCCGCGACCTCGCCGAGACTGGCACCGCCGCGCCCCATGACGGGCCGGCTATATCCGCCATCGGGTCGCTTCTGCTTGCCGCCGATATAGAGCTTCGGCGTGCGGTCCACCGGGATGGACGTCGCCTTCGGAACCTCGCTGGCATACGAAGGCGTCGGCGTTCCGTCCTCGTCCCAAGCGATCGGCTTCAGGTACTCGTATGCGCCCTCTACGCCGCCCTCGCGGCCATAACCCGACTCGCGCACGCCGCCGAAAGGCGCGCCCGCGTCCATCAGGTTCGTCGCGTTCACCCAGACGATGCCGGCCTCGAGGCGCGGCGCGAGGTCGAGCGCCTGACCGATCGTCTCGGACCAGACCGAGGCGGCGAGCCCGTAGCGCGAATTGTTGGCGATCTGCACCGCCTCGTCGGGCGTGCGGAAGGTCATCATCACCGCCACCGGGCCGAAGATTTCCTCACGGGCGACGTGATCGGCAGTCGAGACGTCCGTCAGGAGCGTCGGGGGCAGGTAGGCGCCCTCCATCCTATCGGCCCAGCTCGGCTGATGCAGCGTCGCGCCGTCCTCGACGCCCCGCGCGACCAACGATGCGACGCGCTCCGCATCCGCTCGGCTGACCATCGCGCCCATGTCGACGCTCTTGTCGAGCGGATCGCCGACGCGCAGCGTCTCCATCCGTGCGAGGAGCGCGCCGCGGAACGTGTCGGCGATACCTTCCTGGACGAGAAGGCGTGAACCCGCACAGCAGACCTCGCCCTGGTTGAACCAGATCGCGTCGACGACGCCTTCGATGGCCGCGTCGATATCGGCATCGTCGAAGACGATGAAGGGCGACTTGCCGCCCAGCTCCAGCGTCAGCCCCTTGCCCGATCCCGCCGTCGCCTCGCGGATGAGGCGGCCGACATCGGTGGAGCCGGTGAAGGCGACCTTGTCGATCCCGTCACGGCTGGCCACGAGCGCACCCGTCTCGCCGAGACCCGGCACGACGTTGAGGACGCCCGCCGGCAGACCGGCATCGCGCGCCAGCTCGGCGAAAAGAAGCGCGGTGAGCGGCGTCTGCTCGGCCGGCTTCAGCACGACGGTATTGCCGAGCGCGAGCGCGGGTGCGACCTTCCAGCCAAGCATCAGGAGCGGGAAATTCCACGGAATGATCTGACCGACGACGCCGTAGGGGCGATAGCCTGCGAACTCCGTCTCCTGCAGCTGCGCCCACCCGGCATGGTGGTAGAAATGTCGGGCCGCGAGGGGGATGTCGATGTCACGCGTCTCGCGGATCGGCTTGCCGTTGTCCATCGCCTCCATGACGGCGAGAAGGCGCGCGTTGCGCTGGATGGTGCGAGCCAAAGCGTAGAGATGGCGGGCGCGCGCATGACCCGGCAAAGCGGCCCACTCGGCCTGCGCCTTGCGGGCGGCGTCGACGGCGGCATCCACCGTCGCCTCGTCGGAGGCGGAGACGGTCGCGAGGATCTCTCCGGATGCGGGCGCCGTGACGGGGAACGTCTGCGATCCGACTTCGCGCCAATCGCCGCCGATAAAGGCGCCAAGCCGGTTCTCATGGCGGTCCAGCCACGCCCGCACCTCACCATCGGCCTCGGGGGCGGGGCCGTAGGGCGAGGCGGAGCCGTCGCCGAGGGCGTCGAAGAGTTCTGCGACCGACATGGCGCGTTCCTTCAGGAAATGGCGTGGCGGTGGGCGGCGGAATACCGGCCCGTCACATGATGCTCCAACTGGCGCTCGATGTCGCCGAGGAGGCTAGATGCTCCGAAGCGGAACAGGTCGGGCTGGAGCCAGGGGAGGCCAAGTTCTTCCAGCATCAGCGTCTGGAAGGCGAGCGCTGTCTTGGCGTTCGAGATGCCGCCGGCCGGCTTGAAGCCGACCTTGTAACCACAGGATGCTTCGTAGTGGCGGATCGTGCGCGCCATGGTGAGGGCGACGGGCAGGGTCGCGTTTACGCTTTCCTTGCCGGTCGAAGTCTTGATGAAGTCGGCGCCGGCCATCATCGAGACGACGGAGGCGCGGGCGACGGCGCGAAGCGTGCCGAGTTCGCCGGTGGCGAGGATCACTTTGAGATGCGCGTCGCCGCAGGCCTCGCGAAAGTCCTTCACTTCGACGTAGAGCGCCTCCCAGTCGCCGCGCAGAACGTGCGATCGGGTGACGACCACATCGATTTCGGCGGCCCCGTCGGCGACCGAGCGCTCGATCTCCTTTAGTTTGAGATCGTGCGGTGTCAGGCCGGCGGGAAAACCCGTCGACACGGCGGCGACCGGGATGCCGGTGCCGGCGAGCGCCTCCACGGCCTCGGCGACATAGGTGTGATAGACGCAGACCGCGCCGCAGGTGACGGACCGCTCCGCCATGCCGAGCGCTTCGATAAGCGCGTCGTCAAGCGGGCGGCGAGCCTTGGCGCAGAGCCGGCGGACGCGCAGCGCCGTGTCGTCGCCGGACAGCGTCGTCAGGTCGATGCAGGTAATGGCTTTCAGCAACCACGCCGCCTGATGCGCCTTCTTCACGGAGCGGCGTGCGGGGATCGTGGCGGCCCGCCGCGCGGTCGCGCTCGCGTTGACGCGGACGGCGCGGACAATGCCGAGATCGAGCGCCGTACCGGGGTTTCGCTCATGGCCTTCGGTCGTTCTCATCTCGCTCGAGGGAGCGGGTTTCGCGGTGGCCTTCGCGGCAGATTTCGCACCGGGAAAGGGTGTCAGCATGGGGCGGCTCCAACCGCTGAGCCTGGCGTCCATGGGAGACACCGCGGCCTTATCTTCGATCGCGCGTCACGGTATGGGCGCCATCAAGGGCCGTCAACGCGCAGCCTATGCGCTTCCGACCTCCCCTGACGCGAGCAGGGTTAAAAGTTCGGAAGGAAGTTGCGACCTAAGGTGACGCGACTTCGATCAAGGAATGGTCCGATGACACGGCTCGCCCCGACAAAGCGCCCCTCGGCGCAGCGCTCTTCAAAGACATCCAACACGAAACCTGCCAATGCCACCGGATGGCGGTGGCCCGCCTTCTCGATCTCGAAGCGCGTCGGCAGCCTCGTCGTCCTCGCGGTCGTCGGACAGTTGGGCATACTCGGGCTCTATCTCGTCGGCGAGCAGCGTGTCAAAACCGCTAATCTTCGCGCGGAAACGCTCAATACGATGCGAGATCTGATGACCGATGTCGGCGAGGCGGTCGGATCGCTACGGGAGATACAGCTCGTTGGCGTAAAAGAGATGCCAGACGAGGCCGTGATCGAGATCCTCGATTCGCTCGACGCACTCATGCAGGATCGTCTCACGACGATCGATGCCTATTCCGCCGCCTGGCCAGGAGGCCTGTTGGATTTTCAGGCCGGCCCCCTGGTCGCCGGCGTGACCGACTATACTATGGATCTCCGCATCCTCGTGTCGCTTACTAACAAGATCGGGCTTAGCGAAAACGAGGGCGCACGTGGCAAGCTGCGAGCAGCGGTACATGCCGTCGAGGAACTGCTGACGAAGGCGGAGAGCGAAGCGCTCGCCTTTCAGTTGGGCGGCATCCGCACGCTGCAGCGCGATATGTTGTCGCTGCGGCGGCACGAGAAGGACTTCCTCCTTCGCAGCGACGCTGACAAATACGTACCCCGCTTCGAAGCCGCGATGGCGACGATGATCGACCATCTCTACAATGCGAACCTCGATGCGGATGTCGACCGGACGGTCAGGGGTCAGCTGAATGCATATAACGCCGAGTTCACCGCGCTGACGAAGACGGAGACCAGTCGCTCCAAACACGTTGCGAACCTCGATGAAGGGCGCGAGACGCTCGTTGCGCTTCTCAACGACAATCTGACGCTGTTCGACAACCTTCAGGCCGAAGTGGCGCTGGAGCGGCAGCAGACGATGGACGCGACCGAGACGCTGATACTCTATGGCTCGGCCTTCTCGATCCTGACCCTCCTCCTGGTCGGCACGGTGATCGCGCAGGGTATCACGACGCCACTGACCAAGATCAACGGTGCGATGGGCGACATCTCCGCCGGCAAGCTCGACACCACGATCCCGGCCGCGAACCGGCGCGACGAGATCGGCAGCATGGCACGGGCCCTCGCGGTCTTCCGCGACAACGCCCGCGATGCGGAGCGACTTCGCAATGCGGAAGCCGCGAGACTGGCCGAGACAGCCGAGGAGCGCCGCGCCGCCACCCGCGCCGTCGCGGACGATCTCGAGCGCTCGGTCGCCGGCGTCATCGAGGCCGTCGCCCACACGGCAAGCGCCTTGCGCGAGACCGCGCAGAACATGAAGGCCGGCACCCGCAACGTGAGCGAGCGCGCGACCATCGCGGCCAGCGCTGCGGATCAGACGCACAGGAACGTCGGCACCGTCGCGGCGGCGGCGGAGGAACTGAGCCGGTCGATCGACGAGATCGGCGGGCGCGCCGCCCGCTCATCCGAGGTCGTCCAGGGCGCTGTCTTGCGCGCGCGGGAAGCCGACGCAGGCGTCGAGACGTTGTCGAAGGCCGGTATCAGCATCGCCGAGGTCGTCGACCTCATCTCGACGATCGCCGAGCAGACCAATCTTCTGGCGCTCAACGCGACGATCGAAGCCAGCCGCGCCGGAGAGGCGGGCCGCGGCTTCACCGTCGTGGCCAACGAGGTCAAGACGCTGGCCGGTCAGACCGCCCGCGCCACGCAGGACATCAGCGACCGCATCAAGGCCATGCAGGATGCGACGCGCGTCGCGACCCAAGCCATCCAAGCCATCGGTACGACCGTCGGCGAGGTCGATCAGATCACGCACGCGATCGCGGCCGCTGTCGAGGAGCAAGGCGCCACCACCCGCTCGATCAGCCAGAATATGCATGATGCGGCCGACGGCACCGAGGCCGTAAGCGAGCAGATCGGCGCCATCGACACATCGGCGCAGGCCAACGAAGCGTCGGCTGGCGACGTTCTGACGGCCGCCGACACGCTCGGCCGCCATGCGAGCGACCTGGAAGCACGCATGGCTGCGACACTGGAGAGCCTGCGGGCGGCCTGACGATCGTGAAGACGTCGAAGCGGCCCGTCGGTCGAATTCGCGTCCGGCGGGTTGCCTGACGCAGCGAAGGGCGTCATCAGTGGGAACGCGGCCCCGTCAAGGGGCCGTGTCATGGGGCTGTAGCAATGCGGCTCTATAGAACGGTCACCCGGTTGCCGGCTCGAGCCCGGCGCCGCCGGGCCAGAGCTTTCCCACCCCGTTTCGCACAGGCTTCCGATGTTCAAGATTGCCAAGGCCGCCTTCGGCGCTTCCCTCCTCTCCCTCACTGCCACGCCCGCGCTTGCCGAGGGTAAGTTGACGCTCTACACGAGCCAGCCGAACGCGGATGCCCAGGCGACCGTCGATGCCTTCACCGCCGCCCATCCCGACATCGAGGTCGATTGGATCCGCGACGGCACGACGAGCCTGATGACCAAGCTCAACGCCGAGATCGAAGCGGGCGATCCGCAGCCTGATGTCCTCCTGATCGCCGACACGGTGACGCTGGAGCAGATGAAGCGGGACGGCCACCTCGCCATGTACCAGTCGCCCGAGGCGGCGAACTACGACCCGGCCCTCTACGACGCCGAGGGTGGCTATCACTCGACGAAGCTCATCACGACCGGCATCGTCTTCAACGGGCAGGTCGAGACGCAACCGACAAGCTATGCCGATCTGGCGGCGCCCGAGCTGGCGAGCCTGACCATCATGCCCTCGCCTCTCTATTCGGGCGCGGCGCTGATCCATATGTCGACGCTGCTGCAAAACGGCTATGACCTGTCCTATTACGAAGCCCTCAAGGCCGGCGGCGCGGTCAACAGCACCGGCAATGGCGGCTCCTACAAGGCCGTGGCATCCGGCGAGGAAGGCTATGGCGTGATCGTCGAGTTCCTGGCCCTGCGCGCCATGGCGGACGGCGCGCCGGTCGGGTTCGTCTTCCCCGAGGAAGGCGTCTCCTACGTCACCGAGCCGGTCGCGATCATGGCCGGCGCGGACGACATGGAGGCCGCGGAGACCTTCGTCGATTTCCTCCTCTCCGAAGAGGGCCAGCAACTCGTCGTCAGCCAGGGCTACATCCCGGCGCGCAACGGCCTCGCCTCGCCCGAGGGCTTTCCCTCGCGCGATGAACTCAATCTGATGACCTTCGATCCCGCCGTCGCCCTCGACACGGCCGACGAGAACAAGGCCGCCTTCGAGCGCATCTTCGGCGCGCAGTAGCGGATAGCGGGTTTCGGGCAGCGGCGCTTGGGCCGGCGACACGGGTTCGCAAGAGCGCGGACCCGCCCACCCCACGGCGACGATGCGCCTCGCCTCGCGCGAGGGGCTGGGTCCCGCATCCTCGCGGCCCGTCGCCAATGAGCATCGTCTCGGCAGCCGAGCCACGGGCCGTGCCGACACGGTCGCGCCTGTGGCTGGCGGGCGGGATGCCGCTCTCGCTGTTCTTCGGCCTTCTCGGCTTCCTCGTCCTCGCCATACTCGCCCTCAGCGTGCTCCCGATGGCGACGCTGCTGACCCGCGCCTTCACCGACCTCGGGCTCGGGGTCGAATCCGCCCTTGGCCGCACGCTGACGAACCCGGCGACGTGGAACGCGCTGCGCAACTCGCTCTACACCTGTGGGCTGGGCACGCTCATCGCGATCCTCCTCGGCGCAGGCTTCGGCTTCACGCTCGGTCTGACGAACGTTCGCGCCAAGGGGCTTCTCGTCTTCCTCTTCATGTTGCCGATGATGATCCCGCCTCAGGTTACGGCGCTGGCCTGGCTTCAACTGACCGGCCCGTCGAGCGCGATCCTGCGCGCCCTGGGCGTAGCGCCCGGGCTCGGCGCCACCAATCCGCTCTATTCGGGCGAGGGCATCGCGCTTCTCCTCGGCGTCCAGCATGCGCCGATGGTCTTCCTCGCGCTGCGTGCAAGCCTCATCGCCCTTCCTCGCGAGACGGTGGAGGCCGCGCGCTTGTCGGGCGCCGGATCGCTGCGCGTGTGGCGCGATATCGTCCTTCCCTTGAGCGCGCCCGGTCTCATCGCCGGCGGCGCCATCGCCTTCGTCTCAGCCATCGGCAATTTCGGCATTCCGGCATTTCTGGGCATTCGCGAGGGCTACTACGTCCTGCCGACGCTCATCTATCAGCGCATGGCAAATTTCGGGACGCAGGTCATCGCCGACGTGGCGGCGCTCTCGGTCATCATCGCGCTCGTTGCGATCCTCGGTCTGCTCGTGCAGCACCGCCTCGCGAGCCAGCGCCGGTTCAGCCTCGCGGGGTTGGCGAGCGCACCGCTGGCCTTCTCGCTCGGGCGGCGCCGGTCTCTCGTCGAAACGCTTCTTTGGGCGGTCATCCTCGTCATCCTCGTCGCCCCGCTCCTCGCCCTCGTCGCGGCGTCGCTGGTGCCGACCTACGGCGTGCGGCTGACGGTCGAGACGGCAAGCGCAGCTGCCTATTCGGAGGTCCTGCTCCGCCAGGCCGCAACTGCTCGCGCGCTCGTCAACAGCACCCTCCTCGCCATGGCCGCCGCCATCATCCTCCTCGCCGTCGCGTTGCCGATGGCCTATCTCGTCGCCCGGTCGCGCAGCGCGTGGATCAAGTCGCTCGCGGCGCTGGCCGACCTTCCCTACGCGCTGCCGGGCGTCGTGCTGGCGGTGGCCTGCATCCTTCTCTTCCTGCGGCCGCTGCCCGTGATCGACGTCTCGCTCTACGGCACGCTTGGCATTATCCTCTTCGCCTATCTTGCCCGCTTCCTTTCGGTCAGCTTCAAGCCCCTGGAGAGTGGAATGGCTCAGATGGACCCCGCGCTCGAGGAAGCCGCGCAGAATGCCGGCGCCGGGTGGACGCGCCGCATGCGGGACGTCATCCTGCCCATCCTCGCCCCGGCCGCCGCGGCAAGCTGCATTCTCGTCTTCCTCATCGCGGTCAACGAATTGACCGTCTCTGCCCTCCTCTGGTCGGGCGGAAACGAGACGATCGGCGTGATGATCTTCAATCTCGACGATGGTGGCGAGACGGCTATGGCCTCCGCCCTTTCCGTCGTCGTGGTGGGCCTCGTCCTCGTGCTGATGCTTCTGCTGGAGTTGATCGCCAAGCGCCTCCCGAAAGGGGTCGTGCCGTGGCATACGTGAGGGCGGCATACAAAAGGCAGGTTCGATGAGCCGCGGCCGCATCCGGCTCGACGCCATCTCCAAGCGCTATGACGACGGCCCCATGGTCGTTCGCGACATCACGCTAGACGTCGCGCCCGGGGAGTTCGTCTCCCTGCTCGGCCCCTCGGGGTGCGGAAAGTCGACGATCCTTCGCATGCTGGCCGGCTTCGAGACCGTCACCGAGGGCCGCATCCGCAAGGACGACACCGTGCTCGCCGGCCCCGACATCCACGTCGCGCCGGAGAAGCGTGCTATGGGCATGGTCTTCCAGTCCTACGCCCTCTGGCCGCACATGACGGTGGCCGGCAACGTCGCCTATCCCCTCAAGGTCGCGGGCCTGCGCGGAGCCGATCTCGAACGTCGGACGCGCGACGCCCTCGACGCGGTCGAGCTCACGCCCTTCCGCGATCGCTCGCCCAAAGACCTTTCGGGCGGCCAACGCCAGCGTGTCGCGCTCGGACGCTGCCTCGTGATGGAGCCTGACGTTATCCTCCTCGACGAGCCGCTCGCCAATCTCGACCGCCACCTCAAGGCCGCCATGGAGGAGACCTTCCGCGCCTTCCACCACCGCATTGGCGCGAGCATGATTTACGTCACCCACGATCAGGCCGAGGCGATGGCGCTCTCGGACCGCATCGCCGTCCTCGACGAGGGCCGCCTCGTCCAGTGCGACACCCCGCAGGCCATCTACGAACGGCCCGCCGAGGAAGCCGTCGCCCGCCTTATCGGCAACCGGA
Source organism: uncultured Alphaproteobacteria bacterium (assembly GCA_963799285.1). Classification (GTDB taxonomy): domain Bacteria; phylum Pseudomonadota; class Alphaproteobacteria; order Rhizobiales; family CAWCWK01; genus CAWCWK01. Next base: position 662,745 of record CAWCWK010000004.1, on the reverse strand, counting down.
GCATGTTGAGCGCCTCCATACCCGATGGCGCGGGGCCCGCGCTGGATGCGGCCGCGATCCTCGTCGCGCTCGGCGACACGAAATCCGAGCCCGGGCCGCGACGACAGCTCCTCGTCAGGCCGGAACACGTCCACCCCGTAGGAGATGCGGATGCGGGCCTCGCGGTGCGGGTGACCGATTGCGTCTATCGGGGCGAGCGGTTCGTCGTGACCGGCACGCTGGCGGACGGACAGACGCTGATGACCTATGCGGACCGCCGCGCCGCGCCCGGCGACACCCTGAGGCTCCGACCGGAGCGGGCCTGGATCGTCGGTGCATCGGCGGAGCCGGAGCGCTAGGCCGTCCCTGTAGACGTTGGTCCGGCCTCGATCCTCTCCTTGTCGTCAGTAGAGATTCGCGCGCTCTGCCAGCGCCTCCATATCGATCTTCACCACCCTTCGTGCGCCTTCTATGACGATGACGTCGTCGCGGCGCAGCTTCGTGATCTGGCGACTGACGGTCTCGATGGTCAGGCCGATCACGTCCGCCATCTCCCGCCGTGTGAGTGGCAGGTCGAAGACGTCGGTGGGCGCGCAGCCCGCGCTGCCGCATCGCTTCGCAATATGATGGAGGAAGGTCGCGACCCGCTCCGGGGCGGTCTTGCGGCCGAGGAGAAGCATCCACTCGCGGGCGGCGTCGAGCTCGTCCAACGTGCGCTCAAGCAGCTTCTCGGTAAGGCTTGGATAGTGCGCGCGGACGCTTTCGAACGCCGCCGGAGGGAAGACGCAGAGTTCGACATCGGTCGCGGCCTCGATCGTGTGGGGCACGGTGGCGTGCGCCTGGGCCAGCGCACGGCCCATGAAGTCGGACGGAAATAGCAGCCCCACGATCTGCTCGCGCCCATCGTCGAGCCCGCGCGTCAGCTTGGCGACGCCGCTGACGATGTTGCCGAAAGCGGTGATCTCGTCGCCCTCGATGGCGATCACTTCGCCCGCGTCCACATGCCGGCGCTGCGAGATCGTGTTGAGGGCCGAGAGCTCGTCGTCGGAGAGGGCCGAGCAAAGGCTGCGGTTGCGGATCGGGCATTCGAGGCAGGACATGAGGCGCCGGTTGGCTCTGCGAGACGCGGTTTGCGTGCGCTGCAACATGGTCATGCGCCCAGCCGCCCTAGACCGGCATGATCTCGATCAAATGCGACAAGCCGTCACGATGGGGAGAGTGGCGAGGGCATTATAGGGCAAGGGTCATCGTGGGAGGACTAAGGACCGCCCTCGTGTCGCTCGCGGCCGGTCGGGCGATCATCCTCGAGCACGCGCTGCCGCGCACCTTCGAGATCCTCGTACTGCCGCGTCCGCACCGACCAGAGGAATGCCGCGAGCCCACCCAGGCCCAAGAGAAGGGCTGCCGGAACGAGGAAGAGGAGGACGTTCACGCCGCGCTGTCCGCTGCCGGGTGCAGGCCGTCGCCCATGCCGACGCCGATCGAGGGCACCGCCGGCGCGTGGCGCCCCCAGCGAAGCCGCAACGCGTTGCCGGTGACGAGGATCGACGAGCCGGACATGGCAAGGGCCGCGACGAGCGGCGTCACCTGCCCCATCATCGCCAGCGGGACCGCGACCAGGTTGTAGGCGATGGCAAGGCCGACATTCTGGCGGACGAGCCGCATCGCGCCCCTTGCCACCTGAAGTGTACGCGGCACCGCCCGCAGATCGTTTCGCAGGAAGACCACGTCCGCAGCGGCGCGCCCGATATCGGCGGCCGAGGCCGGGGCCATCGCGACGTCGGCGGCGCGAAGGGCCGGACCGTCGTTCAGGCCGTCTCCAACGAAGAGGACGCGCCGTCCGGCAGCCTTCATGACCTCGATCCGCGCGACCTTATCGGCCGGCGTGCAGCCGCTGCGCCATGCCGAAAGCCCGACCCGCTTAGCGAGCGCCGCCACCGGCCCTTCCCGGTCTCCGCTCAGGACCTCGCAGGCCACACCGGCGGACGCTAGCGCGCTCAGAGCCTGCGCTGCGCCGTCGCGAGGCGTATCGAAGAACGAGATGCGCGTGACGACCTCATCGATGGCGAGGAAGACCGAGGGCAGAGGGGCGGCATCGCTCACCTCGCTCGTCGCTCCCGACCATTGCGCGCTGCCGAGGCGCACGATCCGCCCATCGTGAATGCCGACGAGGCCGCGCCCGGCCTCCTCGCGAACTTCTGACATCCCCACCGGCTTCAGACCGCGCGCGCGGGCCTCGCGTACGAGGGCGCGAGAGATGGGATGCGTGCTCTCACGGGCGAGACCGGCGGCGAGCGCGAGCGTCTTGTCGGGAACCGATCCGGCCAGATGCAGGTCGCCCGATGTCAGCGTCCCCGTCTTGTCGAAGACGGCCGCATCGACGCCGGACAGGGTTTCGAGTGCGGCGGCGTCCTTTACCATCACGCCCTCGCGAAAGAGCATGTCCGACGCGACGACCTGCACCACGGGCACGGCAAGCCCGAGCGCGCACGGGCAGGTGATGATGAGCGTCGCGACCGCCGCCATCATCGCCGGATGCCAGCCCTGGCCGAGCACAAGCCAACCGAGAAAGGTCGCGAGCGCGAGACCGTGGACGACCGGCGCATAGAGCCGCGCGATCCGGTCCGCCAAGCGCTCATAACCCGCCCGCCCCGTCTCGGCACGCTCCATCATAGAGATCATGCGGGAGAGGAAACTGTCCTGCGCCGTCGCCGTGACGCGAAAGGCCAGCGGGCCGCCGGCATTGACCATACCGGAGAGAACGAGATCGTTCTCGCGCACGGTCACTGGCACAGCCTCGCCCGTCGCGACCGAGGCATCTATCGCGCCCGTTCCCTCCACCACGACGCCATCGAGCGGCACGTGTTCGCCGGCGGCGAGGAGGATGATCTCGCCCACTCTCAGGTCCTCGATGGGCCGGTAGGTCAGCGCCCCGTCCGGCTCTCGAACGGTGACCGCGCGGGCCATGCGGGCGAGGAGCTGGCTTGCCGCCGTGCGGGCGCGCACCCGCATCTGGTGGTCGAGCACTCGTCCGAGCAACAGGAAGAAAAGGAGGGAGACGGACGCGTCGAAATAGGCGTGCTCGTTGCCGAGCAGGGTCTCTCCGAGGCTCACGCCGGCGGCGAGGACGACCGCGAGCGCGATCGGCACGTCCATATTGACCCGGCCCGACCGCAGCGCTCCCCAGGCCGAGCGAAAGAAGGGGCGCCCGCCATAGAGGACGGCCGGCAGGGCGATGAGCGCGGAGAGCCAGTGGAAGAGATCGCGGGTCGCCCCGTCAGCCCCCGACCAGACGGAGACCGAGAGCAGCATCACGTTTGCCGCCGCGAACCCGGTGACGGCGAGAGCCCGCACCAGTTCGCGGCCCCGCGTGTCGTCTGCCTCGTCAAGGGCGGCGGCATCGACCGGCGTCGGGTGATAGCCGAGGGCGACGACGGCTTCGAGGATGTCCGCGGGGTCCCGCGCCCCCTCCCATTCCGCGCTAAGGCGGCGGGTCGTGAGGTTGACGCGAGCCTTCGAAAGGCGCGGCAGCGCGCCGACGGCGCCCTCCACGGCCGCGATGCAGGTCGCGCAGCGCACCTCGGGCACGAGGAGGTCGAGATGGAAGCGGCCCGGCGCGTGCTCGACCACCCAGTAGCCGAGATCGCGCAGATCGGCCCGGCTCGGATCGGCGGACGTGCCGCAGCAGGTCATGACGTGGCATCCACCACGAGGCGAATGCGCATGGTGGCCGTCTCCGCCCCGCGCGAGACCTCGAGCGAGACGTTCCAGGCCCCGGGGTCGAGCGGCTGCTCGGCGCGATAGGTCGAGCCATCCACGCGGACGAAGGTCAGCGGCGTGTCCTCGACCTCGTTCACCGGCCGGCGTGCGACGGCGGCCAGCGCGGCCGGGTAGAGGGGTCCGCCGGCGGCATCGGTCAGAACGAGTTCTAGCCGGCCCCGCCCCGCGGATGCCTCGACCTGCCAACCAAGCGCCCTGTCGGCCCGCTCCTTGGCGATAACCGCGTTGTAGCGCTGGCTTTCGACGTAGGAGTTGGCGACGAGGAGTCCCGACCACGTGCGGTTGGCGAGGAGCGCCATCGACAGGTTCACGATCACCGTCGCGCCGAAGAAGATCGCGAGGATGATAGCGACATGGCGGCCGGTGAGTTCGCGCGGCGCGCGAGAGGCACTCATCGGCCCGGCCCCGCAAATCGCGTCTCGACGGCCGCGCTCTCCCGGCCGCCCACCTCGAAGACCTCGAACGTGAACCTCTCGTTCTCCGATGCCAGCCCGTCCGGGTCGGCCTGCACGAAGACGCGCAGCTCGCGAACGCTATCTGGCTTGGCGGAGACGGTGAAGCGTCGCGCGGGCTCGAGCGCGCTGCCGGGCGTCCACATCGCGGCATCCGGCAGGCCGACGAGACCGACGTCGAAGTCGCGGGGGCGCGGGGTCATGTTGAGGATCTTGAGCGTGTAGCCATTGCGAACGTCTCCCGAGGAAAGTTGGACGAATTGCGGGTTCCGATCGTGGAGGACGTTGACGTCGAGCCGATCCCGCATCGTGACGGCGTAGACCATGCCGAGCCCGATACCGGACCAGAGAGCGAAGTAGAGCGCGGTGCGCGGGCGCAGCACGTCGCGCCATCCCGGCAGGATCTGCTGTGCCGTCGCATCGGCCCGCCCAGCGACGGACGCGCGTGCGGCGTTCTCCTCGTAGTGCTCGAGCGTCGTATAGGAAATCAGGCCTTTCGGCTTGCCGACCTTCTCCATCACCTCGTCGCAAGCGTCGATGCATAAGGCGCAGGTGATGCAAGGGAGCTGTTGGCCGTTGCGGATGTCGATGCCCGTCGGGCAGACGGCGACGCAGGCGTTGCAGTCGACGCAGTCGCCGACGTCGAGCCCCTGCCTAATCGCGCGCTTCTGGTGGCGCGAACGCGGCTCCCCGCGCCAGTCATTGTAGGTGACGGTCAGCGAATGCTTGTCCATCATCGCGGCCTGAACGCGCGGCCAGGGACACATGTAGGTGCAGACTTGCTCGCGCATCAGCCCGCCGAAGACGTAAGTCGTGAAGGTGAGGATCGCGACGGTGGTATAGGCGATCGGTGGCGCATCGCCGCGCAGGAACTGGCCGAGCAGGGTCGGCGCATCGGCGAAATAGAAGATCCAGGCACCGCCCGTCGCGAGTGCGATGAAGAGCCAGATCGCATGGACGGTGACCTTCTTGGCGATCTTACCGCCCGTCCACGGCTGCTGGTCTAGCTTGATGCGCGCATTGCGATCGCCCTCAACGAAGCGCTCGACCCAGATGAAGAGGTCCGTCCAGACCGTCTGCGGGCAGGCATAGCCGCACCAGGCCCGCCCGACGGCGGACGTGACGAGGAACAGGCCGAGACCCGCCATGATGAGCAGCCCGGCAACGTAGAAGAACTCCTGCGGCCAGATCTCGATCCAGAAGAAATAGAAGCGCCGCGCCGGCATATCGATGAGAACGGCCTGGTCGGGCGCATAGGGCCCCCGATCCCAGCGCAGCCATGGGGTGACGTAGTAGATCGTTAGCGTGATGCCCATGATCCACCACTTCAGGCGGCGAAAGGCGCCGGAGACGCGGCGGGGATAGATCGGCTCGCGACCTTTGAAGAGCTTGGGCTTCTTGGCCTCGTTTACCGGCTCGGCATCGTATTGGCGCACGCCCGCGGGGTTCACCACATCGCCGGCTCGCGGCTCCGCGATGCTCTGGAGTGCGGCCTCGCGATAGGTGTCGATGACGGTGATTGTCATGGGTCCGGTTCTAGGAAGGCGCGCGATACGGAGCCTTGATCTGCGTCAAGGATCGGCTGGTCGTGAGCACGACCCTCGCCTTCGGCTGCATGCCTTCCGCCTCGCTGGGAAAGGGAGTCCGAGGCGAGGGCACCATTCTGCTATTGGTTCGCCCCTGGCTCAGCCGGCACGGCTATCGCGGCCGGCGCCTCGATAGCGGGCGTGCCGGGATCGCGCACGCCGCCGCCTAGGGAGTGGACGTAGACGGCGAGCTTCTTGACGGTGGCCTCGTCGAAATAGTCGGCCCAAGGCGGCATGGCGCCGTGTTTCGGCTGGCGGAGCTGCGCGACGAGGGAGGCCTTGTCGCCGCCGTAGAGCCAGATCGGGTCGGTGAGGTTCGGCGCGCCCTGGGTGTCGTCGCCCCGGCCCTCCGCACCGTGGCAGGACGCGCATTGCTGCTGGAAGATAGCGGCACCGTCGGCCGCTCGAGCCGCATCGTGTTCCTGGCCGGAGATGGCGAGAACGTGCTCGGCCACCTGGTCGATCTCGGTCCGGTCGAGAATGCCGTCGGCACCGAAGGCGGGCATGACGGAGAAATGCGCCTGCGGGTCGTCGTCGTTGCGAATACCGTGGCGGATCGTGGCATGGATCTCGTCGAGTGTGCCACCCCACAGCCAGTCGTCGTCGTTGAGATTGGGGTATCCCGGAGATCCTTGCGAGCCCGATCCGTGGCACTGTACGCAGACGAGCTTGAATGCGGAGGCGCCGCCCCGCTGGGCAAAGGACGCCAATTGAGGCGTCGCGGCGATCTGGTCGAGCGGCGCCGCCGCGATGACGGCGTCGATATCGGCACGGCTTACGTCGACGCGCGTAATCTCGTCCTCGACCTCCTCCCGGCTCGAATAGCCCAGAAGCCCGGCGGTCGCCTCGTTGACCAGCGGAATGGCCGGATAGAGCACGAAGTAGACGAGCGACCACGCGATCGTGGCGTAGAGCGTCCAGAGCCACCATCGCGGCATGGGGGTGTCGAGTTCGCGAATCCCGTCCCATTCGTGGCCCGTGGTCGGCGTCCCGGTCGCGAGGTCGATGGGCCTGCCGGTGATGTGATCGACCAGCGTCTCGTCGGACGGTCGCGCCTCATTCGAGCCCGTAGCCTGGTTGTGATCGGTCACGGCTCGCTCCGCTCGTCTGGTCGGCTGTCTTTGAGGGGGATGCTGGCCGCGTCGCGGTAGCGCTCGCTCGAACCTCGCCGAAAGATGAAGACGACGACGAAGAGGAAGATCGCGAAGAGGACGAGAAGCGCCCAGCTGTCGGCGAAGTGGCGGAGGGTTTCGTAGTCCACGGCTCAGCGCCCCTCCGTGGCGGGCTCGAACTCGGTCAGATCGACCAGCGTTCCAAGCATTTGCAGATAGGCGACGAGCGCGTCCATCTCGGTCAGGCGGCGCGGTTGTCCGTCGAAATCGCGTTGCTGGACGCGACTGTCGAAGCCTTCGGCGTAGCGCGCGACCAGCCCGTCGCCGTCCGCATTCGCGTCGGCCTGCGCGCGGGCGTCGCGCGTGGCCTCGGCGATCATCTCGTCCGTATAGGGCACGCCGACGGCGCGCTGCGCGGCAAGGTGCTCGCGCATGTCCGAAACGTCCAGCCGCTCGTCGAGCAGCCAGGCATAGGTCGGCATGATGCTCTCCGGAACCACCGAGCGTGGATCGATGAGATGCTGGACGTGCCAGGCATCGGAATAGCGCCCGCCGACCCGGGCAAGGTCCGGCCCGGTCCGCTTCGATCCCCACTGGAAGGGATGGTCGTACATCGACTCGGCGGCGAGGCTATAATGACCATAGCGTTCCACCTCGTCGCGGAAGGGCCGGATCATCTGGCTGTGGCAGGTATAGCAGCCCTCGCGCTGATAGATGTTGCGACCTGCCAGCTCGAGCGGCGTATAGGGCCGCACGCCATCCACCTCCTCGATCGTGTTCTCGAGGTAGAAGAGAGGCGTGATCTGCACCAGCCCACCTATGGCGACCGTGATCAGCGACAGGACGAGCAGCAAGGTGACGTTGCGCTCGATCTTGCCGTGATTGAAGGCCTTGAGTTGGGTCCAGACGCTCATGTGTCGTGTCCTGTGGCTGGCGTCATTCGGCGGGCTGAAGGGCGGCCGCGGCCGGCCGGTCGACCGGCAGGCCCTCGCGCGCCGCATAGGGCACGTCGCCGCGGATGGTGCGCCAGAGGTTGACCACCATCAGCCCGGCACCGGCGAGGTAGAGTACGCCGCCGACCGTCCGGATGACGTAGTAGGGAAAGAGCGCGGCGACGCTTTCTGCGAACGAGTAGACGAGGAAGCCGTCCCCATCGTATTCGCGCCACATCAGCCCCTGCGTGATCCCCGAGACCCACATCGAGGCGGCGTAGAGAACGATGCCGATCGTAGCCAACCAGAAGTGCCAGTCGACGAGGCGGAGCGAATAGAGCTCGCGGCGGTTCCAGAGCACCGGCACCAGATAGTAGATCGCGCCGAAGGTGATCATCCCGTTCCAGCCGAGCGCGCCCGAGTGCACGTGACCGATCGTCCAGTCGGTGTAGTGGCTCAGCGAGTTGACGGTCTTGATCGACAGCACCGGACCCTCGAAGGTCGCCATGGCGTAGAAGGCCACCGCCAGCACCATCATGCGCAGGACCGGATCGGTCCTCAGCTTGTCCCAGGCGCCCGCCAGCGTCATCAGCCCGTTGATCGCCCCGCCCCATGAGGGCATCCAGAGCATGATGGAAAAGGTCATGCCCAGCGTCTGCGCCCAGTCTGGCAGCGCGGTGTAGTGGAGGTGGTGCGGGCCGGCCCAGATGTATAGGAAGATGAGCGACCAGAAGTGGATGATCGAGAGCCGGTAGGAATAGACCGGCCGGTTCGCCCGCTTCGGGATGTAGTAGTACATCATCCCGAGAAAGCCGGCGGTGAGGAAGAAGCCGACGGCGTTGTGGCCATACCACCACTGGGTCAGCGCGTCCTGCACGCCGGCGAAGAGGCTGTAGCTCTTCGATCCCGTCAGCGAGACGGGAACGGCGAGGTTGTTGACGATGTGAAGCATCGCCACGGTGACGATGAAGGCGAGGAAGAACCAGTTGGCCACGTAGATGTGCGGCTCCTTCCTCTTCACCAGCGTGCCGAGGAAGACGACGAGATAGGCGACCCAGACGACCGTCAGCCAGAGGTCGATATACCATTCGGGCTCGGCATATTCCTTGGAGGTCGAGCCGCCCAGCAGGTAGCTCGTCGCGGCCAGCACGATGAAGAGCTGGTAGCCCCAGAAGACGAACCAGCACAGATCGCCACCGAAGAGGCGTGCCCGGCAGGTGCGCTGCACGACGTGGAAGGAGGTCGCGAGCAGCGCGTTGCCGCCGAAGGCGAAGATGACCGCCGAGGTGTGCAGTGGGCGCAGGCGGCCGAAATTGAACCACGGCTCGATATTCAGCCACGGCCAAGCAAGCTGCGCTGCGATGAGGACGCCGACCGTGAATCCGACCACGCCCCAGAACATCGTCGCGATGACGCCGATGCGGATGACGTCGTCCTGATAGCCGGAGAGATCGCGCTGCGGTCGGATGAGTTGGCCGGCCTCGTTCCATTTCATCGAGGCGAGGGTCGTCAGCGACAGGCCGCCCATGACCGCGACCATCAGCCAGGCGTGAAAGCCGAAGATGTCGTCCTGCGCGAGAGCCGCGAGGATGACGAAGACGAACGCGAGGACGGCGTAGACCACCCCGCTGGCGACCGTGTTCATGTCATTCCCCCACGACCTTGTGCGACCACGGATGCCGGTGGCCGCGACGCTCTTTTCTCGAAGCCGTGCGGCCTCACCCCTTTGCTAGGCGGTCGGGCGGAGTGGCGCGTTGACTCAGATCAAGGCGGAGGCCGCGAAGGGCTGGCATTGGTGGCGGAACGCCCGGGGGCGACATCGCCCGGACGACGCCGCGCGCATCCGGAAAGGTCGAAGGAACGCTGTCATGCTGTCTGCCGGACACCCTCTCAACGAGCGCCGGGCCCGTCCGCGCCGATCGGGCGGACCGCGCCGGACTTCCGGGAGCGCCACGCTACCCGCCTCGATCCTGGACGACACAGAGCGCTGGAGTGTGCTGACGCCGCTCGGCCGGCTCGCTGATGTCCACGCGCGGCAACTGCGCGTCTGCGATATCCTGGAGCGCATTGCCGACGCCCTGCCCCGCCCGCCCTCGCGGCTCGTCTGCCTGCGTTTGCTCGATATCCTCACCGTCGACATGCCGCTTCACCACGCGGACGAAGAAGGGGGCCTGTTCCCGCTCCTGCGGCGGCGCACGGAAGCCGACGACGGGATCGATGCCGTTCTCGAGCGTCTCTCTATCGAGCACACGGAGGACGAAGCGCTACTGCCGGAGGTTCTCGAAACCCTGCAGGCGCTGGCGGACGATGTTGGGCCGGAGCGCGAACCCGATATCGCGGGCTACGTCCTGCGGGGCTATTTCGAGAGCCAGCGCCGTCACATCGCCTGGGAGGAAGACGTCGTCATGCCGCTGGCGCGGAACCGTCTGCACGCCACCGACATCGAGACGCTCGACACGATCATGCGCGCCAACCGGACGCGCGTGCAGGAAGGCCTAGGGCGGTACTGACCGTGGGGTGCTGATGCCGCACGGCGACCGATCAGGCACCGCCCTCCCCGACGAGCGAGAACGGCGCCCAGTAGAAGGGATCGAGCTCGGCGGCGCCGCTCGCCGGATCGTCGAGAATGGCCAGCATCGCGAGGCGCAGCGCAGCGCCGCGCGACAGGCCCGGCCGGCGTTCCATGGCCGCGAACGCCTCCGTCGTCAGACGCACGGCGGCGGGTGACGCCACCGGCCAGCGCGAGACGAGGACGCTGCGCGCGCCGGCATAGAAGAAGGCCTGGGCGAGGCCCGTCAACGCCTGCCCCCTCTCCGAGCCCCCCGATGCCGTATTGCAGGCCGAGAGGATCACCCAATCGGCATCGAGATCGAAGGCGGCCACTTCGCTGGCCGTCAGGAGCCCGTCGTCGCGCGCCGTGGCGATCGTCGGCGGGGTGAGAACGAGCGCCGGCTCGCCACCCGTTTCACCCGCCCGCAACCCATGCGTCGCGAAGCTGATGACGCGGTAGTCGGAAAGCTGTCCGCCGTCATCAAGCTCCTTCAGGCGACCTTCCGTCGCGCGGGCATCGAGGAGGAGGTCGGCCGACCCGACCGTGCGAGCTATCCGCTCTAGCTCGCAGCGTGTGTCGGGCAGCCTGGCGAGTCCGCGCACCGCGTCGGGGTCGGCCAGACGCGTGTCGAGCCCCGCGGCCAAGACGGAACTGGCGGAGAGTAGGTCGCCCGCCGCGGCATTGGTGCCCGAGCGGGTCAGCCCCGCGATGGCCGCGTCATCGCCGCAGCGCATGACGGACGCCGTTCCGATGACGGGATCGCCGATACCGAGAAAGGCCTTGGCGGCTCCGCTCGCGCGCGCCGCTCGGCCGCGCAGGCCCTCCAGCGATGCGACGTCGGGCAACGACGTGACGGCGTGCCGCCGGATGAGCCACGGCACGCCGCGAAGCGCCTCGGCCCCATTCGCGCCCGCTGCCGAGCGTGCCGTGGCCAGGAGGTGGATCGGCATCTCGGCCAGAGCGCCGACGCCGACGAAGACGATGTCCTCCGCGTCCGCCAGGGCCGATGCGACGGGACCTAGAAGCCGCAGATAGAGATCGTATGCCAAGTCCGTATCGAAGTCGCCGGCAGGCACCGTGCGCGGCCGGAGCGCACCACGCGTCTCTCCATCGAGCGCCGTAGCGGCCCTGCGTCCGACGGGCGCTACCGTCGCACACAGGCCGTCGCCGCGCTTCGCGGCGGCGCATATGAGCCGGCGCGCATCCGTGACATAGCCCTCGCCGGCTTCCAGCATGGCCGCCGTCAATGTGCCATCCGCATCGAGCGCGAAGACGAGGCCGGGGACCTTGATACCTGTCTCGGTCTCGAAACCGACTTGCGCCAAGATGAGGACCTCGCCGACGCGAAGATGTGCGGCGGCGGCCATCGGTGGAAGACTGCCAACGGGCGCCTCATCTCCCAACGCTGCCTCTAGTCGGCGATCGAGAGCCAGGAGTGCCGCTTCGCCCGCCTCGACCTCGCCGCGCAAGGCGGTGGCCCTCGTCGGCGCGCCGCGGCCATAGGCATCGGACACGGCGTCCCTCAACAGCTCTAGCCGCCCGGCGAGGTCCTGCCGCTCGCGGAGAACGGCTTGGATGTGAGCGTTCGTCGCGGCGAAGCGGCGCGCAGAGGCCGCGAGCCCCTGCCCGGCACCGCCCCGCGCCAGTTCCTGCGACGTCAGGAAGGCGCCCTCCGCATCGCCGGCCGAGAAACGTGAGATGGCGGCTCGTGCGAAGAGGGCATCGCGTTCGTCGCTTGCCGGCAGCGGCGCGAGGAGCGCCAAAGCACGTTCGTAGATCGGCCTTGCCTCCGCAGCGCGCCCTTGCGCTAGGAGCATGGCGCCCAGATTGTCGAGCGTGCCCGCGAGACCGGGGTGAGACGGGCCGAGACTGGCCTCCTGGATCGCGATGGCCCGACCGAACAGGCGCTCGGCGTCCGAGTGGTTGCCGCGCCGGGCTGCGAGAAAACCGCGATTGTTGACGAGCGTCGCGAGAAGCGGACTCGTCGCGCCCATCGAGGCTTCTGCAATCGTTTGCGCGCGGCTGTACGCTCGGTCGGCGTCATCAAACGCGCCCCGCGACTCCAGCACGCCGGCGAGATTGCTGAGACCGACGGCAAGGCTAGGATGGTCCGGCCCGAGCGCCCGTTCGGCCTCCAGGACTGTCTGGCGCAGCATGGCCTCGGCCTCGGCCAAGCGTCCGGTGTCCTGCAGGAGAAGGCCGAGATAGGTGCGGGTGAGGCCGAGGTCGGGATGGCCGGGCGGTAGCGCGGCCTCCTTCAGGGCGAGCGCGCGTCTGTAGAGCGGTTCGGCCCGCGCGAGATCGCCCCGCGCCTCGAGGAGTTCGCCCAGGAGGGTGAGCGACTGGGCGAGCGACGGATGGTCTGCCCCGAGGGTCGCCGCGCCCCGGGCCATCGCCTTGCGAGCGAGGCTCTCGGCTTCAGCCATCGCGCCGCGATCGGCGAGGGCACCGGCGAGATTGGTCATTGCCCCGATAGTCTCGGGGTGATCCTCGCCGAACCGTTCGCTCAAGATCGCGAGCGCGGCGCTAAAGCGCGCTTCGGCCTCTGCGACGCGGCCTTGGAGGGACAACATCTTGCCGCTCTCGTTGAGAGCGCGGGCGGTGGTCGGATGGTGGGGGCCGAGGGTATCGGTCAGAATGGCCAACACGCCCGCGTCGAGTTCGCCGGCCTCGGCGAAGGCTCCGGACGTCGCGAGGATGCCGGCGAGGATGCCCATCGCCCGGGCCGTTTGCCGATCGTCGGGGCCGAAGGTCGCCCGGGCACGAGCGAGCACGCCTTCGGCCAGATCGCGCGCCGAGCGCAGCTCCCCCATCTGCTCGCGCAAGATGGCGAGGTTCGCCATGGTCGATACCGTCTGCGGATGCTCCACTCCGAGACCGGCCTCGAGCAACCCGACGGAACGCGTCAGCAGTTCGTCAGCCTCGGCGTAGAGACCACGATCCCGCAGATTGCTGGCGAGATTGCCCATCGCCGAAGCGGTCTCGGGATGCTCCGGGCCATAATGCAGCGTCTACGCCTGTAGAACGTGCTCATAGAGGGCCGCTGCCTCCCTCGCCCGCCCGGCGCTCGACAGGGCATTGGCGAGATCGTTGACCGCGATCGTGGTTGCCTCCGCGTCCTCGCCGAGAAGCGCGGTCCGCTCAGAGACGACGCGCCGGAAAACCTCGACCGCGAACTTCGCTTCGCCCGCCTCGGCATAGGCCGCGCCAAGGCCGGCGAGTTGATCGACACTCGGCGAAAGCATGTCCGCGACGGGACCGAAGGCGCCGTGCAGGATGTCGAGCGATCGGACCAGTATCGCCTCGGCGTCCCGGAGGGCACCGGCCTCCTGTTGGACCATGGCAAGGCGGCCAAGCGCCATGCCGAGATAGGCGTCCTGGGGACCCAACGTCTCTTCGGCCCTCCGTACGACCTCTTCGGCGCGGGCGACGGCGCTGCCGAGATCGCCGGCATTGTAGAGCGCGAGGACGCCCTCCTGACCGCTGAGGAAGGCGGCGATGCCCTCGGCGCGCTGCCGCTGTGTGTCGAGCCGTTCGACGAAGCTCTCGTCGACGCGAGATGCCGCCTTGGCGATCGCGACCGCTGCGGCGAAGGCGGAGGCGGCTTCGTTCTGCCGATTCGACATCGCGTAGACACGGCCGAGCCCCTCCCAAACCGGCGCGAGCGATGGGTTCCGCGGCCAGCTCGCTCTCTCGGCAATCCGGATCGCCTCGCGGAAATGCCCCTCGGCCTCGGCGAAGACGCCGCTCGCCGAGAGCACGAGGCCGAGGAGGTAATGGCTTCCCGCGCGACGTCCGTCGAGCGAGGGAAAGGATCGCTCCGACAGGGCGAGCGCCGCCCGCCCGTGATCGATCGCCGTCGCCAGATCGCCGCGCCCCGCCGCCTCATCGAGCGCGGTGACCAGGGCGGTCCATTCCCAAGCGAGAGGGTCGTAAGGAATGGCCGGCACACCCGCCGGCGGGCGGATGGCGTCTTCGGACATGGCTGGCGTCGGCGAAATGAGGAGGCAGTACAAGACCAGCGCGGCGGCGAGCCACCCTCCCCTGCGCAAAGCCACCATCATCCTCGCCCCCGGAGACACCGCTAGTTCGGCCCCTGATAACGCGGCATTTCCGTCCAGACGGAGTCCGGATAGATGTCGGCCGGGTCGACCCCCGCGGGCATGCCGACATAGTCTCCCGAACCGTTCGTATAGTAGTCGTCGTACTGCGATGGCATCTCGACGATCCCGCCGGCGGGGTCTTCCAATCGCTCGGTTTCGTTGACGGTCTCCATGAACTCCTCGTGGATGTAGTCCGAGGACTCCTCGCGCCGCCGCCAGGATTCCATCTGCGAATCCGAGATCTCCTGCTGCGCCTGCTGAAAGATCTTCTGCCGCGCCGCGGCACCTCGGCGGTTGATCTCGGCGATGTTCCGCCGAAGCTGCGCGTTGGCCCTCTCCCAGCGCGGGTTTGGGCGGACGGAGTTGAGGACGGAACGAAAGAGTTCGGTATGCGCCTCGAGCTCGCCTGCCGGCGCCCAAAAGGAGATCAGCGGATCGCTGATGACGAAGGACCGCTCGACGACCAGACCCGGGGACATCGGTGTGACGGTGCGAAATCCCGCGAAGGCGACGTAAAACGCCTCTTCGAGCAGTCCGCCCTTGCCGCGATATCGGATCTTGACGACGCCCGCCTGCGCCATCACCGCGTCGCCCGGCTGCGACCCGCTCATCGCTTGGAGCTGACGCAGCGACACGAGCTTGGCCTGCGCCACATTCGGCAGATCGGCTATCTCGACGATGCGCGCATCGGGCGGCCTTGAGGGCATCACGATCCGCTCCACGACCTCGCGCGGTGTCGTCGGCAGGAACGCGTGGCAGTTCGTGCCCTGGAACGAGGCGGCCATCCGTTGCTGCTGTTGCGCGAAGAGAGCCGCGCCTTCCTGTGGCGGCACGCCCAACCCATCCCAGGGACCGGTGACGCGGGCCGCCAGGGTCTCGAACTTCAGGGCCGGCAGGTATTGCAGCCCCGTCCGGCCATCGCTCGCGCGGGTTCGCAGACGGATATCGTAGAGGTCGCCACCGCTGCAGGGCTTGGCCCAGCGCACGTCGCTTCGGGTCTCCCAGCCGCTCGGCACCAGCAGACCCAACGCCTCGATCGGCCCGCCATAGCCTTGCCGATCGACGATGGTGTGCTGCGTCATCCGCAAGGGAGGGGGAGACGAAGGCGTCTCGGCGGCCCGAGGGACCGCCGGGAGGGCTAGGGAAACGAGCCCCAACCCGATTGCCGCGACGGCTGCCACCCGGATCATCTCGGCACCAGTTGGCCGCCGGCCATTTGCCATGCCGAAATGCCGCCGCGATACCAGATCACGTTTCGGTAGCCCGCATTGATGGCCCGCAGTGCCGCGTTGTAGCTCAACCAGCACATCGGATCGGAGCAGAAGAAGACGAGTGGCGCCTCGGAATTGTTCTGCGTCGCCTGCGCGAGGAAGCTGACCGTCTGCTGTTGCAGACCGTCCTCGAAACTACCCGGACCGCCCATGCCGGCGGCGTTGACCGCACCCTGGATCGTCGTCGGGCCGCCGAGCACGTCGATGAGAATGGCCTGCCGCCCTTCGACGACCTGGTTGAGGACGGCGGTATCCACGACGAGGCCTCCGGGGATGGTCGTCGGGGTCGGACCATGCGGCGCGCCCTGATGAAGCTGAGCAGTCGGCGCGACCCCGAAATCCTGCGACTCGAACGCATAGGCCGGGTTGTCGGGAGGCTGCGTTCCGCCTTCGACCACCGGCGGCGCCTGGTCCTCACGGCGCCCCGGCGGTGGCACCACGATTGTTTCCGCCGGCTCGCTGAGGTCTTCGAAATCGTCGTCTCCGGCGGGGGTGAAGCCAACGTCGTCGGAGGTATCGCCGCCGGGATCGTCGGCATTTGGACCATCGGCTGCGAAGTCGCTGTCGAAGAGGCCGCCGCTCTCAGGTCGAGCCGGGGCCGCCGCGCCGCCGCCATCGGCGGCGAAGTCGTCGTCGGCGAAGAGACCGCCAGTGTCGCCGGACGTGGGCGGCGGGAGCACGGCCGCGTCGGCCGCGCCACCGAAGTCGTCGTCGAAGAGGAACCCGCCGCCCGAGATGCCCCCCTCGGTCCGCGAGCGCGGGGGAGGCGCGGCGGCGCCCGTTCCGAACGTGCCGCCATCCTCGAATGTAAAGCCGGATTGCGCAGCCGCGCCGCCAGCGAAGCCTAGCGAGAGAACGCCCGCGACGGCGAGGGCGAGAGATGCCGACGGCTTCCGCCCAAGCGTCGACCGCCCATCGGGGCTTTGCAGATCAGCGCGTGACATGGCGGGAGATCCAATCGAAATAGCTCGGGATCCGAGTGTAGGACGTGTAGAGGTTCTGGTGCCCGCACGACCCGTCGGCAGCGAGCGGCACGCGGCCCCAGCTCACGATACCGACCTGCACGAGGCGCCCTTCGGCGTCGCGCAGCATGAGCGGTCCGCCGCTATCGCCGTTGCACGACGAGCGCTCACCGCTCGCCACGCCCGCGCAGAGCTGCGTGTCGGGCACCGCGTTGCCCTGACTGTTGACGAGTAGGTCGTAGGCCTGCTGCATCGCCTCTTCGGGCACCCGGTTGCCACCGCCGAGACGGCCGATCATCTGTGCCAGCTCGTCCTCGAAGAGAGAGCGCAAGCCGGCGTTGCAGACTTCGTTGCTAACGAGGTCGAGATCGGTTTCCAGAAGCTGGAAGGGGAAGGTGCCTTCCTCGGTACGGCCCCACCCGACCAGCAGCGCGCTGCCCTCGCGGACCTGCTCGGCGGACGTCGCGATGCGAATGGCACCGACCGGGCCTGATGATTGCTCGATCGGCTGCGTGAGCCGGATGAGGGCGATGTCGTTCTCGACGAGCGTCGGATCGTAGGCCTCGTGAATGACGATCTCGGCGATCTCGCGGAAATCTCCGCCCTGGCGCAGATCGGTCGTGCCGGTGAGGACGAGCGTGTCGGCCGGTGCCGTTCGGTTGCCCTCGCGGTCCATGAGGCAGTGGGCGGCGGTGAGGATCCACTCGCGCGTCAGCAAGGTCGCGCCGCAGAACTGTGCGTTGAAGCGGCTGTCGGGGTCGTTCTGATCGAGACCGTCCGCCGTCATCAGCGCCACCTGCCAGGGGTAGACGCCCTCCGCCGCCGGCCGGCCGCCGAAGACGCGGGTTCCATCGGATGTACCGACCTCGATTCCGCCATCCGTCGCCTTGGCCGCCGGAACGTAGACGGACGGGACGGGCGTGCCGGCCGGGTTGTTGGGGTCCGCGGCGGATGCCATGACCAGCGGTTCCGGGTCCGCCTTGCCGGCGTGGCCCTCCTGCGCCGAGGCGACTGAGACGAGCAGGCCGCATGTGAGGGC
The DNA here is from genome assembly GCA_963799285.1 of uncultured Alphaproteobacteria bacterium. Classification (GTDB taxonomy): domain Bacteria; phylum Pseudomonadota; class Alphaproteobacteria; order Rhizobiales; family CAWCWK01; genus CAWCWK01. The sequence continues at coordinate 644,978 of CAWCWK010000004.1, read as the reverse complement.
GCAGCCGATCGCAAGAGTGCTTGCCAAGGTCGCCTTTCGGCGGGGGCGGACGGGGCAGTGGAGCAAGGCGTCGATCATCGGTCTCTCCTTCATCGAATACGAACGGGGTGTGACGGTCCTATTGGTTGTCGAGCGCTTCGCTCCGCTCCGCAGGCGTGCCCAAGGCGGCGGCGCGCGGCTGGATGGTCCAGTCGATGCGCTCGATCCAGGCATTGGCCGGAAGGCTGCGGCGAAGCCGGCCGCGCGTGGGTGCCGCATCGTCGAGCATGTCGTCGAGGAAGTCGCCGAGCGGGCCCTCGATGGTGGACGCCTCGGTCAGTCCGCGCGTCGGCACGTCGGCGCAGGTCTCGACGCGGCCGACGAGATTGACCTGATCGGTATTGTCGCGCGCCTCGGTGACGAGGACGAGCGCGGTCTCCACGCCAGCGCTCGGGCGCTCGCCGCCGCAGTCCGAGCAGAGTGTCAGAGGTGCAGGAAGGAGCGGCACGGCATCGGCGCGACCCGGAATCCGCAGGTGATCGGCCCAGACGCAGCCCTCGGCATCGATATAGATGTGGTTGACGTCATAGGCCCGCCCGCTCGCGGCGCTGACGCTCGGCACCACCATGTCGCACAGCTTGAGCGCCTCGTCGGCTTGGAGGGCGCGGGGCGCGGCATAACGATCGGCCGCGAGGAGCGCGTCGCATTCGGCGGTGGGGTCGACCATGGCCTCGTTCGAGAGACCTGTGGGATCGCCGCTCACGAGCATCGTTTCGACGGTAACGGGGTTTCGGCGCAGGCCCCGCTCCCGGGCAACGGCCTCCGAGACCCGCAACCAACGCTGAGCCGCAGCGAGACGGCGCAGCAACGCGGCCAGGTCCACGCCATCGGACGGCGCCCAGGAGAGCCCCGCCGGCTGGCCGCCGACCCAAACCGTCTCGCCGATATAGAGCCGTTCATCCGTGACCCCGATGTCGAGATCGGGTGCCGCCGCGCCGAGTGCGAAGGACGATCTCAGCCACTCGTCGCCAGCAAGTACGGTCCGAAGTTCGGCCAGAAGGGGGTGGTCATCGGCGGCGGCCTCGTCCATCTCGAACGGCGCGTCGCCCGTCAGCCCCAGCGGCGCGGCCAGCCCTATCGTCCGCGGCGCCGGTTCCCGGACGACGCGGGCGAAGGTGACCGCACCGATCCGTCCGATCGGCGCGCAGAGCGCCTCGCCGTCTGCGACGCAACTCCGTCCGACGGCTTCCAGCCGCGCGCTGAGTGCCGAGACCTCAACGATCTGCGCCAGCGGTGCGTCCGGCGCGTCGGGGGCGGCCGCGTCGTCGTAGAGCGCGAGCACGGTACCGGGTTGGAGGCCCTGCACCAGGCCGGCTTGCAGACTTCCACCGGCGACTTGATACTGGCGCGCGCTGCCGGTGCCTGCGCCGCTAAGCACGGGGGCATCAGGCAGATCGCCTTCCCAATAGGGCGTCTGGCGCGCCGCGCCGGCGGGCAACTGCGCGGCATTCATGTCCGCGAGGACGGCCTGGAAGAGGCGGTGATAGCTGATGTCGTCGGCATCGCGCAGGCGCTCGGCCAGCGTCGCGGTGAAGAAGCCGTACCAGGCGCTTTCGCCGGACTTGTCCCCATCTTGCGCGCCGGGTGAACCGGCGACCTGAGCGAAGTCTATCTCTCTCGCGAGCTCGGACGACTGCGCGGCGTAGAAAGCTATCAGCCCGCCTCGCTCGCCCTCGCCCGCTTCGGATGCCTGGGGCTCGGCGCCGACCTCCCCGGCCAGACCGGGCTCAGGACGCGCCGGCGCTGCGGAGGCGAACGCGTGGGGAAGGAGCGCGATCGGATCGACCCGCCGTGCCCGCACAGACGCGCCGGCAGCTCGCACCGCCGTGCCGGAATGACAGGCATCGACGATCAGCCAGACATCTGCGCCCCGGTCCCGGATCGCATCGACGGCGCGGCCGATCTCGTCATCCGTGATCGCATTGGGGATCGTGCGCTCGCCGGGTGCGGCGCGCCGGGTGTCGGACGGAAGAAGGACCTCGTCATAACCGTCGGGCTCGTCACCATCGGCGTCGGGCTGCTGCGTGCCGTGGCCGGAGATATGGACGATGGCGAGGTCGCCCGGCCCGCTATCCTCGGTTAGCGCCGCGAGCGCAGCGAGAATGTTCGCACGGGTGGGCGCGACGCCGCCTGCCACTTCGGCCGCCAGGTCGGTTACGATCCGCACGTCCGAGATACCGCGCCCCCCCCCAGCGCATCCCGCATCAGCGCGACATCGTTGGCCGGCCCCGCGAGATCGGCGATCGCACCGTCATCCTCGTAGTCGCCAATGCCGACGAGAAGCGCGCGCGTCTCCGCCAGCGATGGCTCAGCCGTCACTCCGCAGACGGCCAGGCAAACGGTCGCTGCCAGAACGAACGCACGCATCTTGCCCCTCCCTCACGCTCGCGAAACTGAACACAACGCAATCTCTGGAGGTATTCGCTACTCTAACCAGAGATGACCTGAAGTCGTCGGCGGAATTTCGTGGTTCTACCCAAGGAGACTCACCGACCGTTTCGCAGCCCTGTTAATCAAACACAGACTGAACGCAGCGTGAAGTACCTGTTCACGTCGTCCATCGGTTCGTGTTGATCGGCCTCATTCGGCGGACTGGACTTCGACTGGCCGAGCGGGCTCTATGGCAATGACCGATCGTGAGAAGCGCCAGCGAATGCTCGGCGCCGGAGGGCGGCCCCGCGCGTGGGTCGGGTTCGAAGGGAAGGGGAACCGATGGCCATATCGACCGAAGAGTATACGGGGCGTCCGAAGGGCATGCTGCCCAACAGCCGCTTCCCGCTCCTCATCCATCGGGGCGCCGTGCCGGACGGCGGCGCGAAGGCCGTCCGGGCGCTTTTCGCAGGCATGGATGGCTGAACAACTGGGACTATCCCGGCATCTACACCTATGGCCACTTCCACTCGACGACGCATGAATGCCTCGGCTGCGCATCGGGCTGGATGGAGCTCGAGCTTTTCGGCAGGGGCGGAACGCGGGTCCGCGTCGAGGCGGGCGATGTCGTCGTCATGCCCGCCGGCGTCTCCCACGCGATGGTCGGCCATTCGGACGACATCCTCATGGTTGGTGGCTATCCTGAGGGGCGTGATTGGGACAACATCCAGGAAGAGCACATCACCGAAGAGGTCCGCCGCGCGGCCGCCAAGCGCATCATGATGCTGCCCATTCCGACCCGCGACCCGGTCACGGGAGAGGCGATGGATCGCTGGATCGACGCGCCCTCGTCGGTCGAGGCCGACCTCAACGAGTTTCGCGACGGTCTCGACCCCGTCTGATGGTCAGCGCCGCCGGCCGAGCTCGGCGCGCACCTCGGCCACACGCTCCGCGTTCGACGCCGCTACGGCGCCGGATGCCATCAAGCGGTTGTTCTCGAAGCCCACCCGGACCTTGCCGCCCAAGCCGGCCGCGTGGGCAAGACAGGCCGTTTCGTCGGGACCGAAGGCGCACACCGCCCAGTCGGCGTCGTTGAGACCGGCTTCGTCCGCCGAGGCAAGGAACGGGCCAAGGTCGTCCGGCGTCGAGCGTTGGTCGCTGGTATAGCGGCCGAGAGCGTAAAGCACCCGTAGCGCCTCCTTCGCTCCATCCGCGATCTCCATGGCGCGGGCGAAGCGCGTGACATCGTCCGGCGAGCACAAGATGTGTTGGACCGCGATCGCCTCGGCGGCGCAGTCGCGGTAGAAGGCGCGCGTCCTGTCGGCATCCCCTGCGGAGGTGGTCTCGGGCAACATCTCGCGAAAGGCGATGGAGACCGCGCGTGGTCGAACGGCCTCGACGAGGGCACGCTGCTCCTCCGGCGTATAGCGCCCGACCGCCTCGGTCGTGATCTGCACGTAGAAGCCCGGCAGGGCCACCTCGCATTCCTTTAGAAGCTCGCGGTAGAGACCGACATCCAGCACGTGCCGACCCGCCCCGTCGCGCACATGCGCGTGGAGGCCGTCGGCGCCGGCACCGGCACAGGCTCGAGTGGTCTTCACGACCTCGTCTATGGTGATCGGCAGCGCAGGGTGGTCGGCCGGTGTCAGGCGCGCGCCGTTTGGCGCGACCATGATCTTCGGCAGCGGCGACATGGCGTCAGGCCGCCCGGCTCCGCGCCGCGCCGAGATTGCGGGTGACGGCATCGATCGCGGCGGCGAGCGGGCCGACGATCTCCTCGATCTGGTCTTCGTCCATGACGAAGGGCGGCGCGAGGAGGACATGATCGCCCTGCCGGCCGTCGACCGTGCCGCCCATCGGATAGCAGATGAGCCCACTCTCGAAGGTCGCGCGCTTGAGGGCCGCCGCCACGCCATGCGCCGCCTCGAACGGCGCCTTGCTCGCCCGGTCCGCGACGATCTCCACCCCCCGGAAGAGGCCCCGCCCGCGAATGTCGCCGACATGGGGGTGGTCGCCGAGCCGTTGGCGCAGGGTCTCGTCCAGCCGATCGCCGAGCGAGGCGGCTCGCGCGACGAGATCACGGGCGATCAGCGCGCGCACGACCGCGAGCGCACCCTCGCAAGCGGCCGGGTGGCCGATATAGGTGTGGCCGTGCTGGAAGAGGCCGGAGCCGTTCTCGACCGCTTCGTAGATCGTGTCGGTGCAGAGCATGGCGCCGATGGGCTGGTAGCCGGCGCCGAGCCCCTTGGCGATGGCGAGGATATCGGGCGCGACACCGTCAGCCTCGCAGGCGAAGAGGTGGCCGGTCCGGCCCATGCCACACATCACCTCGTCGAGGATGAGGAGCACGCCGTGGCGGTCGCAGATCTCGCGAATGCGCTTGAAATAGCCGGGCACCGCCGGCACCGCGCCGAGTGTCGCGCCGACGACGGGCTCGGCAAGGAAGGCCATGACGGTCTCGGAGCCGAGCCGTTCGATCTCGGCCTCCAGCTCGTCCGCCATGCGCAGGCCGTAGGTCTCTGCGCTCTCGCCCTCCGTCTGCCCGCGATAGGCGTAGCAGGGCGCGATATGGGTCGTCTCGACGAGAAGGGGCGCGAAGGGCGCGCGGCGCCACGCATTGCCGCCCGCCGCCAACGCGCCGAGCGTGTTGCCGTGATAGGACTGTCGGCGGGCGATGACGTGTCGGCGCTGAGGCTCCCCGGTCTCGACATGATATTGCCGGGCGAGCTTCAGCGCGGCTTCCATCGCCTCCGACCCGCCGGAGACGAAGTAGACACGGTCGAGCCGACCGGGTGCGTGCTCGATCAGGAGATCGGCCAAGGCTTCGGCGGGCTGCGACGTGAAGAAGCCGGTATGGGCAAAGGCGACGCGGTCGAGCTGCGCCTTGATCGCCTCCGTCACCTCCGGGTCGCCATGCCCGAGGCAGGAGACGGCGGCACCGCCAGAGCCATCGAAATAGCGCCGCCCCTCGGTGTCGAAAAGGTAGCAGCCCTGCCCGCGCGCGACGGTTGGCAGCTTCGCCTTTGTGTGGCGGGGGAAGACGTGTGATCCGTCCATGCGCGTCGCTCCGATCAGGCGGGCACCGGCTCGGCCTTGCGACGGGGCGCCGGTGGCGCGGACGCCGCACGGCCCCGCTGCAGCCAGACGATGAGGGCGAGCAAGGCCAGCGCCGGAACGAACATCCAGTACTTGGACGGCTGCGCCGTCGGCTGGAGGACGTTCACGATCTCCTGATCCCAATCGAGGCCGGCCTCCTCGGCCGCCGAGCCAAAGGCCACGTCGTCGATGACCACGCGGTTGCCATCCTCGACGATGGTGATGCCGGCGGCCTCCAGCCGTTCAGCCCCGGTCGTGCCTTCGCGGATCGGCACGAGCGCCACGAAGGAAATCGGATCGCCCAACGCATCGAGGCCATCGACGCGGATGCGCAGATCGTCTCCGAGCGGCGTCGCTTCGGCCGCCTCGGCGAGTGCGGCGGGTTCGCGATCGAGATAGGGCGGCGAGACCATATCCATCCAGAATCCGGGCCTGAAGAGCGTGAAGGCGATGAGAAGGAGCGCCACGCTCTCCCAGATCCGGTTGCGCGTCAGGAACCAGCCTTGCGTCGCCGCCGCGAAGAGCAGCATGGCGACCGTCGCGACGATGAAGACGAAGATTCCCTGCGCCCAGGTGACGCCAATCAGCAGCAGCTCGGTATTGAAGATGAAGAGGAAGGGCAGCGCGGCCGTGCGCAGCGAATAGAAGAAGGCTACGACGCCCGTCTTGATGGGATCACCGCCCGAGACGGCGGCCGCCGCGAAGGAGGCGAGGCCGACCGGCGGCGTCACGTCGGCCATGATGCCGAAGTAGAAGACGAAGAGATGGACCGCGATCAGCGGCACGATGAGGCCGTTCTGCTGACCGAGCGCAACGATGACCGGGGCGAGCAGAGCCGACACGACGATATAGTTCGCCGTCGTCGGCAGGCCCATGCCGAGGATGAGCGAGAGAATCGCCGTGAGGAAGAGGATGGCGAGGATGTTGCCGCCCGAAAGCACCTCCACCACATCGGCCAGGGCCGAGCCGACGCCCGTCTGGCTGACCGCACCGACGATGATGCCGGCGGCGGCGGTCGCGATGCCGATGCCGATCATGTTGCGCGCACCGGCGACCAGACCTTCGACGAGGTCGAGGAAGCCCGCGTAGAAGGCGGCGCCGAGCGTGCCTGTTTTGCGGAAGAGCGCGAGGAGCGGGCGCTGGGTGAGGAGGATGAAGATCATGAAGGCCGATGCCCAAAAGGCCGAGAGGCCGGGCGACAACCGGTCGACCATCAGCGCCCAGATAAGGACGACGACGGGGAGGAGGAAGTGGAGACCGGACTTTACCGTCGGCCCCGGCAGCGGCAGCGCGACGATCTCGTCGTCCGCACCCATTTCGGGCGCTTCGTGCCGCGCTGCGACGGCGATCAGCCCGATATAGACTGCGACGAGGCATCCGAAGACGACCCAGAACGCGGCATCGCCGAAGGCCGGGCGGATCCAGCCCATGCCGTAGTACACCGCGAAGGAGAGAGCGCAAAGCGCCGCGATGCCAAAGGCGAGGCCGACGAGCCATTGCAGCCAGGGCCCCGGCTCATAGGCACGCGGCAGACCCTCAAGGCCGGCCTTCGAAGCCTCCAGATGCACGATGTAGACGAGCGCGATGTAGGAGATGACGGCCGGCAGGAAGGCGTGCCGCACGACGTCGAAATAGGAGATGCCGACATATTCGACCATGAGGAAGGCCGCGGCGCCCATGACGGGCGGCATGATCTGGCCGTTGACCGAGGATGCGACCTCGACGGCGCCGGCCTTCTCCGAGGAGAAGCCGACGCGCTTCATCAGCGGGATGGTGAAGGTGCCGGTGGTGACGACGTTGGCGATCGAGGAGCCGGAGATGAGGCCCGTCATGGCCGAGGAGATGACGGCCGCCTTGGCCGGCCCGCCGCGCATGTGGCCCATCAGCGAGAAGGCGACGTTGATGAAGTAGGCGCCGGCGCCCGCCTTGTCGAGAAGGGAGCCGAAGAGGACGAAGAGGAAGACGAAGGAGGTCGACACGCCGAGCGCGATGCCGAAGACACCCTCGGTCGTGATCCACTGGTGGTTGATGACCTCGGAGAGCGAATTGCCCTTGTGGGCGATGATCGACGGCATGTAGGCGCCGAGGAACGTGTAGACGAGAAAGACGGTCGCGACGAGCATCAGCGCGGGGCCGAGCGAGCGGCGGGCGGCCTCGAGCAGGACCATCAGGCCGATTGTGCCGGCCATGAAGTCGAGCTGGTTGGGCGCGCCGACGCGCCCGGAGATCGCCTCGTAATTGAGGTAGAGATAGAGCGCGCAGACGGTACCGACCGCCGCGAGGAACCAGTCCTGCAGCGGCACCCGGTCGTTATAGGACGGCAGCACGACGCAGACGACCATGACGACAGTGACGAGCGGTACGTACCAGATCGGCAGGACCCCCGTCGCACCCGTCATGAAGAGGATGCCGAGGACCACCGGGACGGCGACGCCGAGAACGAGTTGGAACTTGGTCCGCTCTGGCGGGAAGGCGAGATAGGCGAGGAAGATCGCGAAGGCGAGGTGGATCGAGCGCGCCTCGGTGTCGTTGAAGACGCCCAAGCGGAAGGTGAACGGGAAGGGAGAGGCGAACCAGAGCTGGAAGAGCGACCAAACGAGCGCGGTACCCGCGATCAGGTAGGCGACCGTGCGGCCTGGAGAGCGCCCGCCGGTGTCCGACGAGGCGACGAGGCTGTCGAGATCCTCGCCCTTGTTGGTGGCGGAGCGGACATCGACTTCGTCGATGCGGCGCGGCTCGACATCGTCGAGGCTCGTGCCGGGAACATGCTCGTGTTCGAACCTGTCGGTCATGGCCTTGCTCCGCTGCGCTTTCGAGAAAAGAATGGCCCGAACCGGCGGTCCGGTCCGGGCCCTTTCGGCTGGCTGCTAGAGTAGGCCCGCCTCCCTGTAGTACCGCTCGGCACCCGGGTGCAGCGGGGCCGAGAGACCGGTGGAGACCATGTCTTCCTTGGTCAGGGTCTCGAAGGCCGGATGCAGCTTCTTGAACCGGTCGAAGTTCTCGAAGACAGCCTTGACGGTCTGGTAGACGACCTCTTCGTCGACCGAGGCGGACGAGACGAACGTCGCCTTGACGCCAAAGGTCTGAACGTCCTCGTCGTTGCCGTTGTACATGCCACCGGGGATCGTCGCGGCCGCATAGTAGGGGTTCTCGTCGATCAGAGCCTGGATCTCCGGGCCGTCAACGTTGATCAGCTTGGCGTCGACGGTGGTCGTCGCTTCCTGGATCGAACCGTTCGGGTTGCCGACGGTGTAGATGATCGCGTCCACCTTGTTGTCGCCGAGGGCGGCCGACTGCTCGGCGGGCTTGAGCTGGGAGGCGAGGGCGAAATCGTCCATCGTCCAGCCCTTGGCGGCCATCACGACTTCCATCGTGGCAAGCTGGCCGGAGCCGGGGTTGCCGACATTGACACGCTTGCCCTTGAGGTCATCGAAGGTCTCGATGCCGGCATCGGTGCGGGCGATCACGTTGAAGGGCTCGGCGTGGACCGAGAATATGGCGCGCAGGTCCTCGAACTGGTTGCCCTCGAACTCCGAGGTGCCGTTATAGGCGTGGTACTGCCAATCGGACTGGGCGACGCCCATCTCCATGTCGCCGGCCTTGATCGCGTTGATGTTCGCGATCGAGCCGCCGGTGGAAGGCGCCGTGCACTTCAGGTCGCTGTCACGGTTGACGAGGCGGCAGATGGACTGGCCGACGACGTAGTAGACGCCCGTCTGGCCGCCGGTGCCGATGGTGAAGAACTTCTCCTGCGCCGATGCGACGGGCGCAAACGCGATGGTGCCGGCGATCGCGGCACCTGCGACGGACAGCGAGAGCGTGGATCGTTTCGTCATATGGGTTTCCTCATGGATTCTTGGCGATGGAATCGCCTTGCAAATCTTGGGCGATAGAATCGCCGTGGCCCGACAATTGGGGACGCGGGTCCAACGCGACCTTCCGCCAAGGCCGACGATTTGGCAAGGCGAGTGTCGAGAGGCAGTCGCCGACATGGCGGACCGCGACCTCTGGATCGGCCTTGCGGGCCATGGACGGGACCGGATAAGCCCATCCCGACAGCCTTGCGACGGCCGCCCTGCCCTGCCGGGGCAGCGTCGCCATCCCATTCCGAAAGGTCGCCCCGATGCCTGACGCCTTCATCTGCGCCTATGTCCGCACCCCCATCGGGCGCTATGGCGGCACGCTCTCGTCGGTCCGCACGGACGATCTCGGCGCCGTACCGATCGCGGCCTTGATGGAGCGACACCCTTCGGTCGAGTGGGCGGCGGTCGAGGACGTCGCCTATGGCTGCGCCAACCAGGCCGGCGAGGACAACCGCAACGTCGCACGCATGTGCGCGCTGCTGGCCGGCCTGCCGGAGACGGTGCCGGGCACGACGATCAACCGCCTGTGCGGCTCGGGCATGGACGCCGTCGCCTATATTGCGCGGGCCATCAAGGCGGGCGAGATGGAGATGGGCATCGCAGGCGGGGTGGAGAGCATGTCCCGCGCGCCCTTCGTCATACCCAAGGCGGCGAGCGCCTTTTCCCGAGCGCAGTCCGAGATTCACGACACCACGATCGGCTGGCGCTTCGTCAACCCGCTGATGAAGGCGCAATACGGCGTCGATTCGATGCCGGAGACCGGCGAGAACGTCGCCGAGGGCTACGGCATCTCCCGCGCGGACCAAGACGCCTTCGCGCTTCGCAGCCAGCAGCGAGCCGCCGCGGCGATTGAGGATGGCCGTCTTGCCGATGAGATCGTTTCGGTGACGATCCCGCAACGCAAGGGGGACCCAGTCGTCGTCGATACCGACGAGCATCCGCGCGCCGACACGACGCTAGAAGCTCTCGGCAAGCTCCGCGCGCCGTTCCGGGAGGGGGGTACCGTCACGGCGGGCAACGCGTCGGGCGTCAACGATGGCGCCGCCGCCCTCATCATCGCGTCGGAGGCGGCGGCGAAGCGGCATGGGCTGACCCCGATCGCCCGCGTGGTCGCCACCGCGACGACCGGCGTCTCGCCCCGCATCATGGGCATCGGCCCGCTTCATGCGGTAAGGACGCTGACGGCGCGGACGGGAACCGATATCGATGCCTATGGCACGATCGAGCTGAACGAGGCCTTCGCCAGCCAGGCGCTCGCGACGACGCGCGGCCTCGGCCTCGCCGATGACGACGCCCGCGTGAATCCGAATGGCGGCGCGATCGCGCTCGGCCATCCGCTCGGCGCATCGGGCGCCCGCATCACCGGCACGGCGGCGCTGGAGATGGCGCGGCGGGGACAAGACCGCGCTTTGGCAGCGATGTGCATCGGCGTTGGCCAGGGCATCGCGATCGAGCTCGCGGCGCCCTAGACGCGCCGAGCAAGCTCCGCCGTGTCCATGCCTCGCACGTCTCGCACCAGCGCGATAAGGCGGACGGCGACGAGCGCGAAGAGCACACGCCCGACCACGACGACCCAGAGGCTCGCCCCGATGATGAGGACGAGCCCCGTGTCCTCTATGATCGAATGACAGAGCGACAGCCAGGAGAGCGCGAGCGCCTTGGCGCGGGGCGGGATGCCCTTCTCCTCGATCTCCGCGATGATCAGGCCGGCGCCGTAGGTAAGCCCGAGAAGCATGCCGATGGTGACGAGCGGCGTCGTCTGCTCGGTCATTCCGGCACCGCGCAGGATCGGGCGAAGCGCGCGGGTGAAGAGTGCCGTCACCCCTGTCCGCTCCATGATGTCTAGAAGGACGAGCAGCACGAGGATGATGGCGAAGACGGAGCCGAGAAGCCAGGCCGACGCGACGAGCCAGTCGGTCCACCCGGCATCGCCCGCGCCGCCGAGACCCGAGAGATCGACCGGGTCGGACAGCCAGCCCGTCGCGAGAAATACGAGGTTGGCGAGAATGCCGAACGCGTAGGCGCCGCCGGCGCGCAGCGCGACATTGGCCCAGAACGATCCGCCGGCCCGCGCGACGATCGCGCTCTCGACAGGTAGCGCGTGCCCGATCAGCATCATGGTGGCGAAGACCGAGACCTGTGCCGTGGTCAGCGGATCGGCGAGAAGCGCCATGGCCGCGATCCCGGCCGGTGGCCCGATAAGGAGGCAGGCGACCCAGGCGAGGCCGATCTCCGGCGGCAGGCCGACCGGCACCATCAGCGGTCCGACCAGCACGCCCAAACCGTCGACGAGGCCGAGCACGTCCGCCAAGCGCACCGCGAGCATGATCGGCACCATGATCTTCGCCAGCGTCCAAAAGAGTGCGAGGCCACGCCGGGCGGTGCCTTGGAGATAGGTCATCATCCCGCGCTGATGCCTATGGGCCGGCTTCATGGCAAGCGCTAACGCAGGTGGGCTGACACGGCGGCGTGCGGCATGGCGTGAGCGTGTCCTTGCCGACACGCAGAAGGTAGCCCGGCTGCAGGTGGGATCGGTTCTCCGCAACGTGAGGCGTGGTCTGCGACGAGCCCCCCGCCGCCCCAACCGATCGCGCACATTTGGATGAGTCGCACGAAGCGACGCGATGCCATCGACGCTCTGGATCCTGAAGTCCGTGCCGGAGGATCATGGAAATACGAGATTGCGGCGAAGCCGCTGCCTCAACGGGTCTACATCACCCCGTATTCCTCGAACATCGCCTTGGAGTCAGCTCCGGCAGCGAGGCGTTCGCCGATTTCGTCCTCGATGCCGAGCTTGGTGACGGAGCGTTCGAGGCATTCGTCGAGCGCGTCGGCCGGGATGACGAGGACGCCGTCCTCATCGCCGACCACCACGTCGCCATCGCATACGGTGACGGAGCCAATCGTCAGGGGGCAGCGATAGTCGGTCACATGGCCGCGCCCGCGCTGGTCCTGGGCGTAGGAGCCCAGCGAGAAGACCGGATAGCCCATCTCGCGGACCTGCGGCGTGTCGCGCATGTAGCCGGCCACGACGGTGCCGACGGCGCCCCTCGCTGCCGCCGTCCGGCTCATCAGTTCGCCCCACATCGCGTAGGTCGGCGAGCCGCCGGCGGCGAGATAGATCTCGCCCGGCCCGATCTGGTCGAGCGCCTCGAACATGAGGCCGAAATTCGTCTCGACGTCTCCCGTGTCCTCCTCGCGCACCGTCATCGCGCGACCGACGAGACGGCGCGTCGGGTCGAGCGGGCGGATAGCGGGGTCGAGGAACTGGACGCGGTGCCCCATCTGGTCGAGCACATCGCCGAGAACGGCGGTGTGCAGCCGGTTCGTGATGAGATCGATCTGCTCGGGCGTGAGCGGCGGGTGCGGGTTGGGGCGGCTGGTCACGGGCTTCATCCTTCAGTCGGTGTTTCTAGAGGCGGACGCGGTTCTCCGGCAGGCCCGGAACGTCGACATCGAGCGCGAAGAGACCGCCCGCGAGCCGCTCCGCCTCGGGCGCGCCTGCGCCCGCCGTCGTCACGATCAGAGTCTTCAAGTCCGGCCCGCCGAAGACGCAGGTGGTGATGTTGGTCACCGGCATCTCGACGATGTCGGCGACGGTGCCGTCCGGTGCGACCTTGATGATGCAGCCGCCGTCGTATCGGCAGTTCCAGACATGGCCCTCCGCGTCGATGGAGGACCCGTCGGGCACGCCGCGCGGGTGATCGACGAGATGCGGCGTCGGCGCCCCGATCGCGCCTGTCTCGGCATCGTAGGGGTAGGCGTCGAGCCGGTTGGCCATCGTGTCGGCGAAGTAGAAGCGCGTGCGATCCGGGCTCCAGCAGAGCGTGTTGGCGATGCCGAGGCCGTCGAGGAGGGTCTCCGTTCGGCCATCGGCGTGAAGACGGAAGAGTTTGCCGAGCCCGGGCGCGACCTCGCCGGCGGTCCCGTTCGGATTGACGTTGTTCTTCATCGAACCGACCCAGAACTCACCGGACGGGCTCGCGCGCCCGTCGTTGAGACGGACCTTCGGAGAGCCTTCGAGCGCAAAGCCGTGATCGGTGCGCGTATCGTCCGCCGGACGCCAGAGGATGATCCTGGACGCGAGTGCGACGAGGAGGGTGTTGGGCCGGGTCGTCAGCGCGAGTGCGACGACGGGCTCTTCGAAGAACCAGGCGTGCGTCGCGCCGCTCTCGAGCTCGTGACGCCGGATCAGGAACCGGTTGATATCCGTCCAGTAGACGGCGCCGGCGTCCGCATCCCAGACGGCGCCCTCGCCGCAGCGGTCGCCGGCCGGAAAGAGGCAGCGGACATCGTCGGTCGTCTTTTCGCTCACGCAGTCGTCTCCTGGTCGTTCGCCGTGCGCGGCGCGCCCGCCGCACCCAGCCGATCGACGTTCTGCACCAGCGCGCGCATGTAGCCGAGGGCGAAGGCCATGCCGGCGTGCCATGGCGCGGCGCAGGTCATCTCCGGCGTATGGTCAGGCACGAGCACGCCGTCGAAGCCGCCATCGCGCAGCACGCGGACGATCTCGGCCATGTCGAGATCGCCCTCGTCCACGAAGGTCTCGCGGTATTTCGGAACCTTGCCGCGCACGTTCCGGAAGTGGACGTAGCCGATATGGCCGCCCTTCGCAAAACGATGGACGGCATCGTAGATCGGCCCGCCCGGCATTTCCTGTAGCGAGCCGAGGCAGAGCTCCAACCCGTTGGCGGGAGATGGCGAGAGGCCGAGGAGCCGGTCGTATTTCTCGACCCGGTTGACGAGGCGGGCGGTGCCGCGAAGCGCGTCCATGGGCGGATCGTCCGGATGCGCAGCGAGCTTCACGCCCGCCTCTTCCGCGACTGGCACGAGTTCGTTCAGGAACCATTCGAGCCGCTGCCAGAGCTCGTCATGAGAGACGGTGATGGGCGTGGCATCGCGCGATCCGTCGCGCACGCGCATGTTCCAGACCATGCCGTCGGGTATGGGGACATCTGCGTCGATTGCGCCCTCGTCGAAGCCGATTGACATCGCCCCGCCCCGCCCCGTCGGCCCGCGCGACCAGCCCCAGACGCCGGCGATGGAAAAGTTGTAGCCGATACAGGGAATGCCGGCGCGGCCGGCATTGCGCACGAGGCGCTTCAGACCGTCCATCTGTTCCCGCCGGTCCGGCCCGTCGAGGAGGACGTCCGACCAGAAGGCGGGCGAGAAGTTCTCGAGCGCGGCCAGTTCGAGCCCCGCGCCACGCACCTGTGCGACGAGCGCGCTTAGCTCCTCGAACGTCCAGAGCCGGTCCTCTCGGCAGTCACCCCACCCATCGGCATCGTCGCCGCGTGCCAAAACGGGGTCCCGGCCGCGGAAATAGTCGGTCAGATGGGCAACGATATGCGTGGCGCCGGCCTGGAGGGCAAAGCGGAAATTGTCGTTGGTGAGGGACGACCTGTAGAGGCCGAGACCGATCTTCATGGCGCGCCGTTCATCGCATCGACGGCGCGGGCGACGCCGCGCAGCTCGGCCAGACCGCGCAGCCGGCCCACATAGGAATAGCCGGGGTTGGAGCGGCCTTCGAAATCGGGACCCAGGAGGTGCCCGTGGTCGGGACGCATCGGGATCGAATGGTGCGGCGCACCCTCCCCCTCGCGGCGGCGCTCCTCGGCCCGCAGCGCGGCGATAAGCGCGATCATGTCGACGTCTCCGTCGAGATGGTCGGACTCGGTGAAGCTTCCGTCCGCATCGCGCGCGACGTTCCGCAGGTGGGCGAAGTGGATGCGAGGGCCGAACGCCTTCGCCATCGCGACGACATCGTTGTCGGCGCGCGAGCCGTAGGAGCCGGCGCAGAGCGTGAGGCCATTGGCGGGGCTATCGACGGCGTCGAGCACGGCCTGCGCATCCGCCATCGACGAGACGACGCGCGGCAGGCCGAAGAGGGGGCGAGGCGGATCGTCGGGATGGATCGCGAGGCGGACGCCCAACTCCTCCGCGACCGGCACGACCTCTTGGAGAAACGCGACCAGACTGGCGCGGAGATCGTCGGCCGTCATGTCAGAGAAGGTCGCTATACGGGCCGCGATCCCTTCGCGATCGTAGGAATCCTCGCCGCCCGGCAAGCCGGCGATGATGGTCGTCTCGAGAGTCTCGATCTCGCCCTCCGAGAGTTCCTCGAAACGCGCCTTGCCGGCGCCTAGGAGGTCGGCGTCATAGTCGTTCTCGGCGCCGGACCTTCCGAGCACGAAGGCGTCGTAGGCTACGAAGTCGGCCATGTCGAAACGTAGCGCGAGGCCCGTCGAGGGCATGGGATGGCGAAGACGCGTGCGGGTCCAGTCCACGACGGGCATGAAGTTGTAGCAGACGACCGGCACCCCAGCCTTGCCCAACGCGCGCAACGAGGCTTTCCACGCGTCGAGGTCGGAACGCCACTCGCCGTCGCGGCGCTTCAGGGCACTCGTGGTCGGGATCGACTCACACACGTCCCAGGTCAGTCCGGCCGCTTCGATCTCGGCCTTGCGGGCCGCCACGTCGTCATCCGTCCAGGCGCGCCCGTCATAGATATGATGGAGGGCTGTCACGACGCCGGCGGCGCCCGTCTGGCGCACGTGCGCAAGCGGGACAGGGTCTTCGGGACCGAACCAGCGCCACGTCTCCCTCATCGAAACCCCACCAATCTTGTCCTACAAAATGTCTCTTGGTTTGCCATTATCAGCTCAGATTCGCGATTGCAACGGATCCCGTCGATGAATATCGTCTTAAAGACCAACAATATGGTTGCCTGACCAGAAGGGTTTTGCTATCGCTGCGATCGAGGAGAGACCGACCATGTTGGCAGACGCCGCCGAGATCGCCGAGCAGGGAGCGCCCGACAGCGGAGCCGGCTCCGCCGTCGATCAGGTGGTGGACAGCCTGCGCACGCTGATCCGCGAAGGCGGCCTGAGCGTGGGAGACGTGCTGCCGAGCGAGGTCGATCTCGCGGCCCGCCTCGGGTCGAGCCGCAACACCGTGCGGGAGGCCATTCGCATCCTGAAGGCCTATGGCGTCGTTGAAAGCCGCCAGAAGGTCGGCGCTGTCCTGACCGACAGGCGCCAGGCGGCGATCATGGACGCCTTCTCCTTCGCGATCGACCTCTCGGCCGAAACGTTCCGTGACGTGCAGGGCTTTCGCCGATTGATCGAGATGAACCTCGGCGAGATCATCGTCGGGAAGATCCCGGCCGACACGCTGGCGGACATGGCAGGCTTTAACGACCAGATGGCCTTGGCGACCGATCCCTTGCAGGCCGCGCAGCTAGACTATGCATTTCACAAGGCGCTCATCGATGCGGCGGGCAATCGCACGCTCTCGGAAATGTACGCGATGCTGAAACCGGTCGTGCAGCGTGTGATGGAGACGGGCAAGACCGAGCGACGCGCGCTCGATGCGGCCTCGACCGAGCATGCCGCGATCCTCGAAGCGCTGCATGCGAAGGATCGGCTGGCCTTCGCCTATCACATGAGCCGGCATCTAGACGCCGGGCTCGAGTTCATTCCGCCCGAGCGGCCTGCACGGGCGCATGGCACCAAGACGATCAAGAGGCCCGGCAAGGGTCCGTCACGCACGGCGGCGAAACAGGCGGCGGCGAAACGCGCGCCGCTCAGGGCCGGGGCCGCCCCCGGCATCGATACAGACGAGATCTAGGGAGGATCATCATGAACAGACGCACGCTTCTCGCCCTCGCGGCGACCGCATTCCTGGCCACGACGGCCATATCGGCCCCCGCCATGGCGCAGGACCGCACCATCGCCGGCATCGTCTTCCAGCAGGACCAGTTCTTCCGCACCATCCAGATGGGTATGGAAGCCGCCGCCGAAGAGGCCGGCGCGACGCTCCTTCAGGGCAATTCGGAATCGAAGCCTGAAAAGGAGGTCCAGCTCATTGACACGTTCGTAACGCGCGGCGTCGACGCCATCGTCATTTCGCCGATCAGCGCGACAGCCTCGGCGCCCGCGCTGCAGCGCGCCAAGGATGCCGGGGTCACCATCGTGACCTACAACTCGGCCGTCGAAGGCGACATTCCGGTATCCTACCTCAATTCCTCGCAGCGCGATCTCGGCGCCACGACGGGTGCGGCAGCGGCCGAATTTATCAACGCCGAACTCGGCGGTTCGGCCAAGGTCGCGACGCTCGGCTTCAAGGCGCTCCTGCCCGAGGTCTCCGCCGACCGTGTGGACGGCTTCATCGAGGCCGTCGAGGCGGGCGGTGCGAGCATCGACGTCGTCAGTCAGCAGGATGCGTGGCTGGCCGAGAAGGCCGTCTCCGTCGCCGGCGACATCATCACGGCCAACCCCGACCTCAACGTCATCTACGCCGCCAACGAGGGCGGCACCGTCGGCGCCGTACAGGCGGTGCGCAATGCGGGCAAGGAAGGCGAGATCTACGTCTTCGGGATCGATGGTTCGGAGCAACTCGCCGACTTCCTGATGGACGAGGATAACGTACTCCAGGCCGTCACCGCGCAGTCGCCATTCGAGATGGGTTCGATGGCGGTCAAGGCCGCGCTCGACAGTCTCGACGGGAACCCGGTCGAAGCGGAGGTCGTCGTTCCGGCGCTCGGTCTCAACCGCAACGATCCCGATGCCGTGCAGGCGTTCAAGGACAGCCTCTAGCCTCCGACCGCCGGCGCCCACTTCAGCGGGGCGCCGGCCCCTTCCTGTCACGCCTCCACCGGGACTTTCCATGACGGCCGGACTGATCGAGGTCGCCGGGTTGCGCAAGGCCTATGGGCCGACCGTGGCTCTGGGCGACGTCACCCATACGTTCGCCCCCGGCCGTGTCCACGCGCTGATGGGAAAGAACGGGTCGGGCAAATCGACGCTCGTCAAACTGCTGGCGGGCGCGGTGCAGCCGGACGCCGGCACCATTCGCGTCAACGGCCACGCCGTCACCCTCGCCTCCCCCGCCGATGCGCTCGCCAACCGGATCGTCACCGTCCACCAGGAACTCTCGCTCGTCACCGAGCTCTCGGTGGCCGAGAACATCTATCTCGGTCGCCTGCCCTATACGAAGGGTTTTCCCCGGATAGACTGGGGCCGTGTGCGCGCCGATGCGAGGGCGCTTCTCGACGACATGGGCCTCGACGTCGATCCGCGCCGGAAGGTCTCGTCCTTCTCCGTTGGCCGCCAGCAGGTGATCGAGATCGCCAAGGCGATGTCGTTCGATCCGACTATCCTCCTTCTCGACGAGCCGACATCGGCCCTCGCCCAAGCGGAGGTCGAGCACCTCTTTGCGCTCGTCGAACGATTGAAGGCCCGCGGCGTCACGATGGTCTACATCACCCACCGCATGTCCGAACTCTTCGAGGTCGCCGACACCTGCACCGTCCTGCGCGACGGGCGCCTCGTCGGCTCGATCGAGATGGCGGACGCGACGCCGGAGGGCATCGTCGAGTTGATGTTCGGCGATGTGGCGCGCGCCGTCCGGCCCCCGTCCGAAAAGCAAGGGTCCGAAAAGCAAAGGTCCGAGACGCAAGGCGCGGCGGCTCCGGCCGTCCTCGAGGTGCGCGGCCTCAGTCGGAAGGGCGCGTTCCAAGACGTTTCCTTCGATCTCAAGCGCGGTGAGATTCTCGGCTTTGCCGGCATGCTCGGCGCCGGGCGCACCGAGGTTCTGCGTGCCATCTTCGGCGCCGATCCGTTCGATTCGGGCACCATCGTGCTCGACGGCGAGACGGTGACCAGCCCATCGCCCGTGATGATGAAGGCGCGCGGCGTCGGCTATACGCCCGAGAACCGCAAGGAGGTCGGCCTCGTCCAGCCCCTCCCCGTCCATGACAATCTCTGCATGGCCAGCATGCGCCGTATCGCGCCCTCGGGCTTCGTCACCCGCGCGGCCGAGGCGCCCTACGTTTCCCGGCAGATCGAGGATCTCGCGATCAAGGTCGCGGACCCGATGCAGCCGGCCTCGACCCTGTCAGGCGGCAACCAGCAGAAGATCGTCATCGGCAACTGGCTCAACACCGAGCCGAAGGTCATGTTCTTCGACGAGCCGAGCCGCGGCATAGACGTGCAGGCCAAGCAGCAGATCTTCGAGATCATGTGGCGCGAGGCCGAGGCCGGCATCTCCTCCATCTTCGTCTCGACCGAGGCGGAGGAACTGCTCGAGGTCTGCGACCGTATCCTCGTCATGCGCGGCGGGCGGATCGTTGAGGAGGTCCTGCCGCACGAGACCAGCATCGCCGAGCTCTATGCGCTCTGCATGGAACCCAAGGCCGCCGAGGATGCCGACGATGCGATCACCCGCCACGCCGAAGCGGCGGCGGCCCACCGATGACACACGCTTTTCTAGCCGAGGACAGATGATGGCCGGTTCCGCGCGGGGCTTCCTGACCCGCTACCCGATGGAGATCATCCTCGTTCTCCTCTACGTCTATCTCAGCCTGTCGGCGCCAGGCTTCTTCAGCCTCGGCAATCAGCTCAACGTGCTGCGCAACATCACCATGCAGGGCATCATCGCCTTCGGCATGACGATGGTCATCATCTCTGGCGAGATCGACCTCTCGGTCGGCTCGGGCGTCGCGCTGGCCGGCTGCATCATCGCCTGGTTCTGCGGCGTCTATACCGACGATATCGGCGCACTGGCCGCCGTCCTCATCGGCGGCGCGATCGCCATCAGCGTGCAGTTCTCGCTCGGCATCTTCACCGGCCGCATCCGCCAGTGGTTCAACGTGCCGACCTTCATCACGACGCTGGCCCTCCTCACCATGGTGCGAGGGGCGGCGAACCTCATCACCGGCGGCTTTCCGCTCGCCACCTTTCCGCGATGGTTCAACACGCTCGGGTCGGGCTTCTTCCTCGGCGTGCCGATCCCGGTCTACGTCTTCGCGGTCACCTTCGCCGCGATCCACTTCCTGATGAACTACACGCGCTTCGGCCGCGCGGTCTATGCGGTGGGCGGCAATCCCGAGGCGGCGCGCCTGTCGGGCATCGACATATGGAAGGTGAAGGCGCTCGCACTTGGCATCACCGGCGCCCTCACGGGCGTCGCGGGGATCCTGATCGCGGCGCAGATCGGGTCGGGCAACGCGACGGCGGCGGCGGGTTGGGAGCTCGACGTCATCGCGGCCGTCATCATAGGCGGCACCTCGCTCTTCGGCGGCAAGGGGCGGATCTGGGGCACCTTCATCGGCGTCCTCTTCCTGGGCTTCGTCGTCAACGGCATGACGCTGCTCAACGTGTCGGAATACTGGCAGTACGTCGTGCGCGGGGCCCTCATCCTCGGCGCCGTCCTCTTTAACTACATGCTGGAGCGTCTGCGATGAGCGCGTTTACGGGTAAGGCCGCCCTCGTCACAGGCACGACCGGCATCGGCCGCACGACGGCGCTGCGCCTGCGCGACGACGGCGCCGATGTCATGGCGCTCGGCATCGACGAGGCCGGCAATGCGGCCCTCGCCGCCGACGGCATCGCGGTGCGGCGGACCGACGTGTCCGATCCCGCCGACGTAGAAGCCGCCATCGGCGAGCTACGCGAGCGCTTCGGGCGCCTCGACGTCATCGTCAACGCTGCCGCCATCCATCCGTATGGCGACGCCGTCGAGACCGACGCGGCCACCTTCCGGCGCTGCCTCGCCGTCAACGTGGGGTCCATCCACCTCCTCGCCCATTTCGGCGTGCCGCTGATGCGCGCGGGCGGATCGGGAGGAGCGATCGTCAACGTGTCGAGCGTGCAGGGCCACGCCTGCCAGGCGGGCGTTGCGGCCTATGTGGCCTCCAAGGGCGCGATCCATGCTTTGACCCGCGCGATGGCGCTCGATTTCGCGGCCGACCGCATCCGCGTCGTCTCGGTCAGCCCCGGTTCGGTGCGGACCCCGATACTCGAATTGGCCGCGCGAACCTTCGATGGTCCCGACGCCGACATCGACGTCGCCTTCGCCCGCTTCGGTGCCGCGCACCCGCTCGGCCGCATCGGCGAGCCCGAGGAGGTCGCCGATCTTATCGCCTTCCTCGCCTCGGACAAGGCCGGCTTCATCACGGGCTCGGATCACAGGATCGACGGCGCGCTGACCGCCGGGCTGGGCGTGCGATAGGGCCGAAGCGGTTTGGTCTAGAGATCGGAATTCGTTGTCCGCCGCCGCGAGACCGTCCATAGCTTGTCGAGGTCCGGATGAAGCTCGGTGCCGAGCCCTGCGCCCGGCGGCACGGTGATCTCGCCGTTCGCGACCGGTGGCAGTTCCGTCACGAGATCGCGATACCAGGTCCGCAGGAACGCGCGCACGCTCTCCTGCACGAGCGCGTTCGGCGCGTTGAGCGACAGGTGCGTCGAGGCGGTGAGGACGACCGGGCCGGTGCAATCGTGGGGGCCGACGGGCAGGTGCCACGCCTCCGCCATGGCGGCAATCTTGCGCGCTTCCGAAAGGCCCCCACACCAGGAGAGATCGAGCATCACGACGCCCGCCGCGTCGGTCTCCAGCAAGTCCCGAAACGCCCAGCGCGACCCCAACGTCTCCGACGCGCAGATCGGCGCCGGACTGACGGCCGCGTAGCGGCGAAGGCTCGCGAGGCTGTCCATCCGGATTGGGTCCTCGTGCCAATAGGTCCCGTAGGGCTCGAGCGCCTTGGCGATCCGCATGGCCGGCAAGAGCTGCCACATCGAATGGAACTCGACCATGATGTCCATCCGGTCGCCGACCGCGCGGCGGATCTTCTCGAAGGGCTCGAGCGCGGACTTGAGCTCCGCCGGCGAGATGTCGAGGCCATGGGAGCGCTCGGCCGCCGCGTCGAAGGGCCAGATCTTCATTGCCCGGATGCCTTCCGAGAGCAGGTCCTCGGCCAGCTCGTCCGCCCGGTGGAGAAAGGCGTCGAGATCGTCGAGCCGATGCCGCTCGGCGGCGCCGGTACCGTAATTGGCCGTCACCTGTCCGCGCGTGTCGGCGACATAGCCCGGTCCGGCGCATGTGTTGTAGGTGCGAATGCTGCGTCGGGTGAAACCGCCGAGAAGTTGCGCGATCGGCTGGTCGGTCGCACGGCCCCAGAGATCCCAGAGGGCGATGTCGATGGCCGAGTTGGCGCGCATCTCGACGCCCGTCGATCGGTGGCCGAGATAGCCGACGAGATCGCGCGACACCGCGTCTATGGCCAGCGGATCGCGCCCGATGAGGAGCGGCGCCACGCGCTCGTGAATGTCGGCCTCGACCGCGCCCGCCCCGAAGAACGTCTCGCCGAGACCGGCCACGCCGTCCGACGTCTCGACGCGAACCCAGATGAGATTGGGCCTCTCGGCTACGCGGACGGTCTCGATGGCCGATACGGCCAGCCCGGAACGCGGCGGCGCGGGGTTCCCGGCAGCCCCTTCGCCGGCGCGCTCGACGGTCTCATCGTTCATCCCACCCCCCTGCCTTCAATCGTCCATCCGCGCCGATACCCGACCACGAGTACCGCCAAATCTTCGCGGACGGAACGGCGAACCGATCCACCGTGATACCAGTTCGCGCGGCACCCTTCGCGGGCTATGCTGGGCGGAGAAGGCGGTGTGAACACCGGCCTGCGACGAAGGGCTGAGAATGAGCGAGAGCCGCTGGAGCGTCGGGTTGATGACGGGCACGGTGCTCGACGGGAATATCGACGTCGCCTTGCTTTGCACGGACGGCGAGGCGGTGGAGGCCTTCGGCCCGTGGGCGCTCGTGCGCTACGATCCGGCCGTGTTGGCCCTCCTCGAAGACGCCGTCGCGGCGGCGCGGGACTGGCAGTTCGCGGCGGACGAGCCAGCCGTGTTCGAGAAGGCGGAGCGCGCCTTGACAGAGGCGCAGTCGGCAGCCGTACGAGAGGTCGTCGAGACCAACGGGATGCGGATGGACGACATAGACGTCGTCGGATTCCACGGCCAGACGGTCCTCCATCGCGCGCCGACGGCCGACCGCCTCGGACAGACGCGACAGCTCGGCGACGGGCAGCGGATGGCGGATACGCTTGGCGTGCCCGTCGTCGTCGATCTGCGTTCCGCCGACATGGCGGCGGGCGGCCAGGGCGCGCCGCTCGCGGCCGTCTACCATCGTGCGCTCCTGGCGACGCTCGGGCGCACGCGGACGGCGGCTTGTCTCAACCTCGGCGGCGTCGGCAACATCACCTGGGCGGGCGGTGACGCGCTCATCGGCTTCGACACCGGACCCGCCAACGCGCCGATCAACGACTGGGTCCGCCGGCACACGGGCGCGGACATGGACCGTGGCGGAGCACTCGCCGCCGCCGGCACGGTCGATGAGGGTCGCCTGGCGCGGCTGCTCGACCATCCCTATCTCGAGGCGCCCTATCCGAAATCCCTCGACCGATTCGACTTTACGGCCGCCATGGCGGACGGGCTATCGCTCGAGGACGGGGCGGCGACGCTGACGGCGTTCACGGCCGCCACCGTCGCGCGTGGGCTGGCATTGCTGCCGTCGCGGCCCGAAACGCTCATCGTAAGTGGCGGCGGGCGGCGGAACCCGGCGTTGATGCGAGAGCTGGCGCAACGGACCGGCCTGACGATCACCGACGCCGACGCGCTCGGCCTGCGCGGAGATGCGATCGAGGCGGAAGCCTTCGCGTTGCTTGCCGCGCGGACGATGCGCGATCTACCCAACAGCTTCCCGAGCACCACCGGCGCGCGGCACGCCGTCGTCGGAGGCCGCGTCTGTCGGCCTGCCGAGGTGGGTTGACGCCCCGAGGCGGCTAAGCGGCCTCGGTCAGCAGAGGGTTGCGCACCGTCTGCGCGAAGGCGGCACCGTCGGCATCGAAGAGATGGAGGCGGGACGGTGGCATGGCGAGGCCCACGGACGTGCCGGGGCGCTCGGTCGCGGAGCCGTCGGTCTTGACGAGAAAGGTCGTGCCGTCGCCGAGGCCGACATGGAGGAAGGTCTCGCCGCCGAGCCGCTCCGCCAGCTGGACCTCGCCCTCGAGAACGCCGTCGCCGGGCGCGGTGATCCCGACATGCTCGGGGCGCAGACCGAGCGAGACCTTCGATCCCACGGCGGGCGCTCCCCCGACCGGCACGCGCATCTCCGCCGAGCCCCGCGCACGGACGCCGACCCACCCTTCGCCCAGGCCCGTCACCTCGGCGTCGAGGATATTCATCTTCGGACTGCCGATGAAACCGGCGACGAAGAGGTTGGCCGGATGGTGGTAGAGTTCGAGCGGCGTTCCGACCTGCTCGATCAGGCCGGCCCGCAGCACGACGATACGATCGGCCAGCGTCATCGCCTCGACCTGGTCGTGCGTGACGTAGATCATCGTCGCGCCGAGCTGCTGATGGAGACGCAGGATCTCGACGCGCATCTGGACGCGCAGCGCCGCGTCGAGGTTCGACAGGGGCTCGTCGAAAAGGAAGATCTCGGGGTCCCGCACGATGGCGCGGCCGATCGCAACGCGCTGGCGCTGACCGCCGGACAGCTCCTTCGGACGGCGCTTCAGCAGGTCCTCGAGCCCAAGAATGCGCGCGGCCTTCGAGACCCGCTCCTCGATCAACGCCTTGTCGGCACCCGCATGGCGCAGCCCGAAGGCCATGTTTCCGTAGACGTCCTTATGCGGATAGAGGGCGTAGGACTGGAAGACCATCGCGATGCCGCGCTCGGACGGGGCGAGTGTGTTGACCCGCGCGCCGCCGATCTCCACGTCACCGCCCGACAGTGTCTCCAAGCCCGCCACCATGCGCAGCAGCGTCGACTTTCCGCAGCCGGACGGGCCTACGAAGACGACGAACTCGCCGTCCTTCACGTTGAGATCGACACCGTGAATGACGCGCGTCGCGCCATAGCTCTTGCGGACATCCCTCAGGACCAGACCGGCCATGACAACTACCCCTTGACCGCGCCGGCCGTGATGCCGGCGATGAGTTGGCGCGAGAAGACCGCGTAGAGCAGGAGCACCGGCAGGATCGCGATCGAGAGCGCGGCCAGCACGGCGCTCCAGTTGACCGTGAACTGCCCGATGAACTGCTGAACTCCCAGCGTGACCGTCTTCGTCTCGTCGCTGGAGGCGAGGATGAGCGGGAACCAGAGGTCGTTCCAGATGGGGATCATCGAGAAGACCGCGACCGTCGCCAGGACCGGGCGGATGAGCGGCAGCACGACCTCGAAGAAGATGCGATATTCGGACAGCCCGTCCACCCGCGCGCAGTCCTTGATGTCGCGCGAGAGCGTTCGCATGAACTCGGAGAGGATGAAGACCGCCACCGGCAGGCCGGACGCCGTGTAGACCAGGATGAGCGCTATGAGCGTGTTCACGAGGTTGAGATCGACCATCATCTCCAGGATCGCCACGGTGCCGAGCCGGATCGGCACCATGATGCCGAGGATCATGTAGATGCCCAGCAGCGCGTTGAAGCGGAAGCGATATTCCGCCAACGCATGGGCCGCCATGGCGCCCAGCAGCAGAATGAGGAAGAGGGAGACGACGGTGACGATGAGCGAGTTGGAGTAGTAGATGCCGAAATCGCCCTGCGTGAGGACCGTCGCGTAGCCCTCCAGGCTGCCGGAGCGGTCGTCCGGCAGGCCAAGCGGATCGCCGAAGATGCCCCGCCGGTTCTTGAAGCTGTTGAGGACGACGAGGAAGACGGGAAAGAGCGCGATTAGCGTGTACCCGGCCAGGACGAGGTGGACGACGGCGGCCGATGAGCGACTGCGCACCCGTCCGCGCGACTCGCTGGAAATCGTGTTGGTCACCGCTAGACCTCGTATCGCGTCAGGCGCCGCTGCACGCCGACGAGGTAGATCGTGACGCCGACGAGGATGATGAAGAACATCATGCTCGCGACGGTCGCGCCCATATGCGTATCGCCGATCTGGAGCTGCTGGCCGAAGAAGGTGCGGAAGAGCAGCGTGCCCATCACGTCGGTCGAATAATTGGGCGCGCCGAGCGCCCCCTTGATCGAGTAGATGAGGTCGAAACTTGCGGTGAAGTTGCCGATATAGGTGAGGATCGCGACGATCCCGAGCGTCGGCAGGATGAGCGGCAGCTTGACCTTCCAGAAGATCCACCACCCGTTGAGACCGTCAACGCGTGCGGCGTCCAGAAGCTCGTCGGGGATCGAGAGGAGCGCGGCGTAAAGGAGCATCATCGGGATGCCGACATACTGCCAGACCGAGATCAGCGAGACGGTCACGAGCGCCGTGCTCTCCAGGCCAAGCAAAGGCTGATAGAGCCACGCCAGCCCGACGAAGCCTAGCAGCGTCTCCGCCACACCCCAGAGCGGCGAGAGGATGAGCTCCCAGATGAAGCCTACGATCACGACGGATAGCAGCGTCGGCACGAAGATGAGCGTGCGATAGGCGGCGCCGAAGCGCGGCGCGAGGCTGAGAAGCGCGGCCAGCAGCAGGCCGAGCGGGTTCTGCACCACCATGTGGATGAAGAAGAGGATGAGATTGTTCCAGAGCGCGCGCCAGAACTGCGTGGCCCAGACGTCGTCGAAGAGAAGCGTGCGGTAGTTGTCGAGCCCCGCCCAAACCGCCGATCCGTCCGGCTGGCCGTCGAAGAGCGAGAGGCGCAGGCTCTCCGCCAGCGGATAGATCGAGAAGACCGTATAGATGAGGAAGGCCGGCGCCAGAAAGACGAGGATGTGCCAGCGGACGCCAGGACGCTCACGGCCCTTGCTGGCCGGATGGCTCTCGGCACTGTCGGACATTGCGGCCCCCTATCGACGATGACCCCCGGCGGCCGAGCCGCCGGGGGTCCGGGATCAGCCTATTGCTGGGGCGCGTACCAGTTGGCGAGGCCCGTCTGGAGCTCCTCGGCCGCCGCCGCCGGCTCGGTCGTGCCGTTGAGCACGTTGGCCGAGACCGTCCACATGTTGTTCCATGTGTTGGGCTCGCCACGGCTCAGGATCTGATGCGCGACGCGAATGGTCGACTCGCACTCCTGGCGCCAGGAAAGGAACTCCTTGGCCAGCGGGTCCTCGACCTCGAACTCGGCGTCGGCCAGGGCGAAGAAGCCGGGCGCCGCATTGGTATAGAGCTCGGCGAACTCGTCGGACGCGATCCAGTTGAGGAAGGTGCGCGCGGCCTCCTTGTTTTCCGAGGCTGCGTTCATCCCCATGCCGATATCGGTATGGTCGGAGATGTAGCACTGATCGCCTTCGTTGCGGACCGGTACCTTAAAGGCGCCCATCTCGAAGTCGGCGTTCTGGTTGAAGCCCGTGATCTCCCAGGAGCCCGCCGGATAGATGGCGGCGCGGCCGAGGGTGAAGAGGTTCTGGCTGTCGGTGTAGCCCTGTGCCTGATAGGCGCGGCCCATATAGTCGGACCAGCGGGCCAGCGTCTCGTAGGCCTCGACATAGGGCGCGTCGGACAGTTTCGCGTCGCCGGAGATGAGCGCCTGACGGCCCTCCTCGCCCTTCCAGTAGTTCACGCCGATATTGGTGTAGCCCATCGTGGCGGCTTCCCACTGGTCGGCCGAACCCATGGAGAGCGGCGTGTAGGTGCCGTCCTCCTTGATGGCATCGAGAACGGCAAAGAATTCGTCCTCGGTCTCCGGTACTTCGAGGCCGAGCTCTTCGAACGCGTCCTTGTTGTAGATGAAGCCGTGGATGACCGAGGCCATCGGCACGCAGAACGTGGCCGAGGCGTCGTCGGTCTGCCAGGCAGACTTGGCGAAGTCGGGGAAGTTGTCGAGGCCTTCGAGGTCGGAGATGTCCTCGAGCTGGCCCTTCTCGTAGAGCGCGAGCGAGCCGTCGAACGGGCGGCAGACGACGAGATCGCCGGCCGTGCCGCCATCGAGACGGGCGTTGAGCGCGGCATTGTACTCGGTCGGCGCCGTCGGGCGGAACTCGACATTGATGTCGGGGTATTCAGCCTCGAAGGCCGGCAGGAGCACGTCGTCCCAAATCGCCTGGTCCTCGGAGCGCCAGCTCTCGATGGTCAGCGTGGTGCTCTGCGCGATGGCCGGGCCGGCCAGCAGCGCGATCGCGGCGGTGGTGGTGAGAAGTCGCATCATATCCATCCCTCTTTCGGTCGTTCGACTTTGTGTTGACTGCGTGAAGCGCTTGGTCGGCTTCTTGGCTATCGCCTGGTCAGGCCTCCGCTCCGACCTCTAAGGGGTGAAGCCTATCTCGGCCATCGCAGCTTGCAAGCGTCCGCGATGACGTTGAAGGAGTTCGGCCGCCTCGTCCGGCGTTTGTCCGGCAAGCACGAGAGCGGCCGCGCGAATGTCCTGGCCGGAGCGCTCCAAGGCCTCGGCCGCCGCCGCCTCGTCGGCGGGCACGATGCGGCGCAGGATGGAGAGGCGGCGAGCGTTGAGCTTGATGTTGGTCGAGGCGAGGCCGACCATCAGGTTCGAATAGGTCCCATTGAGCCGCACCATGATAGCGGTCGAGATGACGTTGAGTGCGATCTTCTGCGCGGTGCCGGCCGCCAGACGCGTCGAGCCGGCGACGACCTCGGCACCCGTCGGCAGCGCGATGGCGTGGTCGGCCGCGTCCATGAGGGGCGTCCCGGCATTGTTTGCGATTCCGATCACCAGGGCGCCGGCGCGACGGGCCGTCTGCGCTGCCGACACCGCCCACGGCGTTCGCCCGCTGGCCGCGACCGAAATCAGGACATCGTCCGGACCGAGCGCGAGGGCCTCGATCCGGTCCCTGACGCCGTCACCATCGTCTTCGGCACCCTCGACGGACTTGACGAGCGCCGTCTCGCCACCCGCGATGAGGTAGACCAACCTCTGGTGCGGCCAGCCATATGTCGGGTAGAGTTCCACGCCGTCTTGAACGGCGAGCCGCCCGGACGCGCCGGCGCCCGCATAGGCCAGACGCCCCTGCCCGGTCTTCAACCGCTGAACGGCCGCGTCGACGGCAGCCGACATCTGAGGCGCTGCAGCCCGGGCAATGGCGGCCGCGCCCAGCTGGTTGTCGAGGATCGCGACGGACACATCGACGGTCGGCCATCCGTCCAACCCCGCGTATCGCGTGCTGACATCCTCGGTATCCACAACGAAGCCCCTCATGCGATCTCGCCGGACACTTTCCCATCTTGATACCAAAATCAAGACCAATTTTCGAACCGATAGGACCACACCGCTTTTGGTGTTGAAATCCGACTGTAATTTACCGTATGTCGTAGGGAGCGATCCGGCCGAGGTCACAGCATTGGCAAGCAGTACGAGCGAACGGGATGCACTGGTCCTTCTCGTCGATGGCGGGGGTACGGGCACACGCGTTCGACTGCTTCGGCACGGGCATACCATCGGAACAGGGTCTTCGGGTCCCGCCAATCTCTGCTATGGCATCGCCGCCGCGTGGAACCACATCGAGGAGGCGGCGAAAGCGGCTGCGGGCGAGGCGACGCTGGACGCGGCGGCCTTGCGCGGTCTGTCTCTCTGGGGCGGCTTCGCGGGTGCGGGAGCGCTCGGCGTCGTCGACGCCTTTCGCGCTGCCGATCCTATCGGGTGCCGCCGCATCGCCGTGATGACGGACGGTCTGGCGGCACTCATCGGCGCTCATAGCGGGGGACCGGGTGCGGTCCTCGCACTCGGCACCGGGGTCGCGGCGCAGGCATTGAGGCCGGCGGGCGATGTCGTAGTGGCAAGCGGCTGGGGGCTCACGGTCGGCGACGAGGGCGGCGGCGCCTGGATCGGGCGGGCCGGAGTCTCGATGCTCACCCGCGCGCTCGACGGGCGTATCGCACGGCGCGGCCCGATGCTGGACGCGCTGGCCGATGCGGTCGGCGCCGACTACGGCGCGATCCAGATGTGGCTAGTCTCCGTTTCGGCCACACGCTTCGCCCATCTCGCGCCCCTCATCGTCGCAGCGGCCGATGCCGGCGATCCTCTCGCCGACCGGATCCTTCGCGATGCCGCCGCCGAGGTCGAGTTGGCCCTCCACGCCGTCGCGCCCGATGGGCCGGTCGCCCTTCTTGGGGGCCTCGCATCGACCATAGCGCCGCGTCTTTCCAGCGACGTACAGACGCGCCTCGTGCCGGCCGACGGGAACGGGCTCGACGGTCTGGCCCTTCTCGCGGGGCACGGCTGGAGCGGCGAGGATTTCAAACGCAATGGCGGGTTTCGAGACACATGGTCGAAGCGGATAGCCTGACCGACGGCGCCCGGCGCCCACGCTACCGCGTGCTCGCCGAAGCCCTGTCGCGGCAGATCGCGGCGGGAGAGCTCGGGCCCGGTTCAGCGCTGCCGGCCGAGCGTCAGCTTGCCGAGGATTTCGGCGTCAGCCGGGTTACCATTCGCAGCGCGATCAAGCATCTGGCCCGAGAGGGGCTGGTCGATCAGCGCCGCGGGTCCGGCACCTATGTCACGGACCGCGTCTCGCAGCCTCTGTCCGTCCTGACGAGCTTCTCCGAGGATGTGGCGGCGCGTGGC
Organism: uncultured Alphaproteobacteria bacterium; assembly: GCA_963799285.1. Taxonomy (GTDB): domain Bacteria; phylum Pseudomonadota; class Alphaproteobacteria; order Rhizobiales; family CAWCWK01; genus CAWCWK01. Next base: position 614,357 of record CAWCWK010000004.1, on the reverse strand, counting down.
CTCCTCGCCGAGCAAAGGCTGGTGACGAGCGGGACGGGAACGGCGAGCCCGGAGGAAGTGATCGGCCTCGGCCTCCCGCCGGGCACGCCGGTGACGCGGATCACCCGTCTGCGCAGCGCCGACGGCCAGCCGCTCGCCATAGAGGCCTCGACGGTCATCCAGGAGGCTTTGCCGACGCCGGACCTCATCGACGGATCGCTCTACGCCACCATGGCCGCTAACGACCTGCGCCCCGTGCGCGCCGTGCAGCGACTGAACGCGATTGCGATCGAGGCCCGCGCAGCCGAACTCCTCGACGTCGCGCCCGGGGCGCCCGGCCTCCTTATCACCCGGGTCGGCTTTGCCGAGGACGGGCGGGCGGTCGAGTTCACCCGGTCCACCTTCCGGGGCGATCGCTGGGATTTCGTGGCGGAGTTGTCATGACGACCCTCGAGGGCAGCATCCTCACCCCTAGAGGGTGGATGCGCGGCGCGGTGACGGTCGGCGCTCGGATCGGAACGATCGCTGGGGATCCGACCGAGGCGCCGGATGCGCCCTATATCCTGCCCGGCTTCGTCGACCTTCACGTCCACGGCGGCGGGGGGGCCGACATGATGGACGGCGCAGACGCGATCGCGAAGGCTGCGACGCTTCACGCCCGGCATGGAACGACCGCCCTACTGGCGACGTCCGTCACCGCGCCGGGCGACGAGACGGCGACCTTCCTCGACGCCGTGGCGACGCTTGCCGCCTCGGCGGATCACGGCGGCGCGCGCGTGCTCGGCGCGCATCTCGAGGGGCCTTTCATCAATCCCGACAAGCTCGGCGCGCAGCCGCCCTTCGCGCAGATGGCCGACGTCGCGCTGATGGCAAGCTGGCTGGAGCGCGCGCCGGTTCGCGTAGTCACCTATGCGCCCGAAGCTGACCCTGACGATGCCCTGCGCGACCTCCTTCTCGCGGCCGGCGTGCGGGTGCAGATCGGGCACGCGCTTTGCGACTACGCCCGCGCATCCGCCTGCCTTGCCGCCGGCTGCGGCGTCACGCATCTCTTCAACGCGATGAGCGGCCTTGCGCACCGAGGGAACGGCATCGCGGGCGCGGCATTCGCCCATGCCGACTACGCCGAGATCGTACCGGACCTCATCCATGTCGAGCCCGGCGCCATTCTCGCGGCTCGCCGCGCGATCCCCCATCTCTACGGCGTCACCGACGCGACGGCAGGCGCCGGCGCACCCGATGGCGACTATCCCCTAGGCAGACTGGTCGCAACCAAGGCCGATGGGGCGATGCGCTTGCCCGACGGCACGCTGGCGGGTTCCGCCCTCACCATGGATCAGGCGCTGCGCAACCTCGTCTCGATCGGCCTGCCGATCGCGGAGGCCGCGCGTCGGCTTTCGACCATTCCGGCCGATTGGCTCGGGGAGACCGAGGTCGGACGCATCGAGATCGGTGCCCATGCCGACCTCGTCCTGTTGACCGACGCCCTCGACATCGACCGCGTGCTGATTGCTGGGAAGGACGTCTAGATGGAGACCGTCGTCTGTCCGGACCGTGCGGCCGCCACCGCCCTCACCGCTCGCCTCATCGCGGCGCAAGTCGTAGCCAAGCCTACGAGCGTACTCGGCCTCGCGACGGGCCGCACGATGGAGGGCGTCTACGAGAACCTCGCGGCGCAGGACTTGTCCTTTCGGCAGGTCACCACCTTCAATCTCGATGAATATGTCGGACTGCCGCCGGACGATCCCAACAGCTACGCGGCCTATATGCGCGCCCATCTTTTCGACCGGGTCGACATCGATCCCGCCCGCACGCATGTCCCGGATGGCGGCGCGGCGGATCTCGAGGCCGAAGCGCGGGACTACGAAGACCGCATCGCAGCGGCCGGCGGGATTGACCTTCAGCTCCTCGGCATTGGAGAGACCGGCCATATCGGCTTCAACGAGCCGACCTCCTCCCTTCGCTCGCGCACGCGCGACAAGCTACTCGCGCCCGAGACGCGGGCTCAGAACGCGGCGATGTTTGGCGGCGACGCGGCGCGGGTGCCCGCCCGGGCGCTCACGATGGGCGTCGGCACGATCCTCGAGTCGCGCGCCCTACTCATGCTGGCCTGCGGGAGCGCGAAGGCGGACGTCGTCGCGAGCGCCATCGAGGGGCCAGTGACAGCCGCCGTCAGCGCCTCGGCCATTCAGTTTCACAACGCCTGCATCGTCGTCCTCGACGCGGAGGCCAGCGCCTCCCTAGTCCGGCGGGACTATTACGACTTCGTCCTCGACAACGAGGCGAAGTGGGATCCGCACCGGGACCTTCTTCGTCCACGCAGGCCCAGCTAGACGAGCGCCCCGCCGATCATTCAGAGCGCCGTCGCTACCATCATCACAGTCTCGGTGACCGAGATGCCGCCGGTGAAGCCGACCGCCAATGCGACAGACCAGCCAGGTCGGCGCGCTCGTACCGAGGACGGCATTCACGCCAAGCCCCGGAAACGCTTCGCCAATACGTCGATGACGTCGATGGAGCCGTATGGCACATGGTTGCGCACGAGGAGATCGCAGCCGAGGAGGCCATCCACATCCTGCGGCTTTTGATCTACCTACCTGCAAGCGTTATCGATCGCCCCTCTCGCGTATTGGAGGATTGGCGTTCCAGCCTACCCTCAGGTGTAAGCGATCGAGGCCTTGTGCATTTGGACGCGATAGGGAAAGCGCCATGGAGGAAACGCATAACAAATTGGCCATCCAGAAGCGGCTCGCGCGCCTCGAAGGGCAGGTGCGCGGCGTCGCGCGGATGGTGGAGGATGGGCGCTATTGCGTGGATATTCTCAACCAGACGGCAGCCATCCGCTCGGCGCTGAAAGCCGTCGAGAAGCTGGTCATAGACGATCATGCGCGAACCTGCATCGAGACCGCCGTCGAGAACGGCAATCCCGCCGACCAACGCGCGAAGTTCCTCGAGTTGCTGGATCTCTTGGACAAGGCGCGAGCGTAGCGAGCGTCTCCACATCGCTGCGGCCGCCTCCCCTTCCTAAGGCATGGACGATCGCCTCAACGGCCACGTTGGCCGATATGGTCCAGGAAGTTGCGTATCTCGGTCGTTCGCTTCGCGAAGTCCGTCACCTCGTCGTCGACTCCGATCTGCCAGGCGAGGTCGCGGCGGTCCGGGCGAGCGTCGAGTGCGTCGAGCGCGCTCGCGTAGCGCTCGACGGCCTCCCCATCCTCTGCCAGATCGTCGTCCACCAATTCGTCCTGCTGCGCGCGAAGGGCATCGGCGATCTCGCCCATCGTGACCTCCGGGTGGTACTGTACGCCCCAGAACGTGCCGTCGGCATGTCGGATCTCGGCCGCCTCCACCGGCGTGCCCCGAGCGCTGGCGAGAACGGTCGCGCCGCCGGGCACGCGATCGACCACGGTCGAGTGCATGGCCAGCGCATCCCAGCTACCTTCGCGGCCCCGCAGCAGCGCGTGCCCGCGCCCCGCCTCCGTCGCGACGATGCCGCGCGCCAACCCCGCCTCCATGACGCCCTCGCGCGGCTTGACGGTCCCCCCGGCCGCGACAGCCGCAATCTGGAGACCGGCGCAGGAGCCGAAGGACGGCGTGCCGGAAGCATAGACCGCCGCCATGAACGCGGCCGCCGAGCGAACCTCCTCCGTCTCCTCGTACATCTGGATGGGCGATCCGGGAAAGACCACGCCGTCGAAGTCGCGCAGACGGTCCAGCGAAGGCGCGCTCTTGCCGTCGACACAGGACATCGTATCCATCCTACATCCGGGTGCGAGACGGCGAAGGGCCTCCGCGAAGGTCTCGTGCGAGGCCTGTCCACTGCGCGCGCGGCGCGAGGCCTGCTGTTCGGGCGTCTCGCTGCTGGCGAGGAGAAGGGAAAGGGACACGGAAGGCCAATCGATCGGAGGGCGAAGCGGCGAGCGGAACTCGCCGGCCGTCCGTAAATGGTCGAGACTAGCGGTGGGGCCACCCCAGCACCGCCGCCATCGTGTCGCACGTGCAGGCCTACCGACGTGGGCGCGATGCAAACGGCTAGAACGCGACGTCGAGAGCGAGGTACGGCCCTGCGCCATCGAGAGGGATCGGGCTTGGGACGGCCATGCCCGCCCGAGCGGAGGCACCCGGCCGACCAAGCCCCCCTCGTAATCTCCTGGCCTATGGCGTGTGCAGAACCGGCGGGCCTGCTGCGAGCGCCCGATCGTGCGGCGGCGTCGCTCGCCTCGTCCCCTAGGGCGAGGATAGCGGCCGAACGGGTCGTCCTGCCCCCGCTCAAACCAGCGGGATGGCCATCAGCCCCATGACGAAGGCGATGGCGACGAGGGTCACCCAGACGGCCGCACCGCCCCACGCCCAGTACCGTGCACGGCCACCCAGGGCCCAGACAACAAGGGCGACGAGCGGCACGGCGTGCATCGTATGGGTGGCGAAGAAGTGGGCGGCCCGCAGGTCGCCGGCCTCTCTCGACCAACCGAAGAAGAGGAGGCCATCGGCATCTGATGCCCGGACACCCCGCGCGAACGGTTCGACGATGTGGTGGCCAAGGCCCGACGAGAGGGTAAACGCCGTCACGAGCGTAAGCGGGAGCGTCAACGCCAGTCCCCAGACGAGGCCGGACCTTACCAGTGCGGGCAATCCGGTGTTCGAATTGCGGGCGATCCCCCAGGCCTGCTGAGCGGTCGCGGCGGTAAGGATGGCGGCCGCGACGCCCATCGCGGTGTAGAGCGATGCCATCGCTGGTGTTGACACGTCAAAATGCGATGCCTTGCCGAGATAGGCCGACAGCGTGATCCAGAGTATCTCCGCGTCCCTATCACCATGGCGACTTGGCGAACGCGCTGCTAGCCGCAGGGGAAGCCGAGTTGACCGAGAAGGGCGTGGCGGGCTTCTCCTTGAGGGCTTGCGCCAAGCGGGCGGGCGTCAGCCATGGCGCCCCGGCCCACGCCTTCGGAAACACGCAGGGGCTCCTCACCGCGATCGCGCAGCGTGGCTTCGAGAAGCTTTGCGACGAGATGGAGCGTCGAATGGCGGGGCGCACCGGCCACGACCGGCTCGTCGGGGCTGGCATTGGCTACGTCACCTTCGCACGCGCCAACCGCGCGGTCTTCGAGTTGATGTTCGGAGACCGCGTCAGTCTCGGACCCACGGACGCCGACAAGCCCTCGCCGGCCGACCGAGCGTTCGAGATCCTCACGAACGCCGTCGCCGATGCGGCTCGGGCGCGCCGAGGCGTTCCCGGCGACAACTGGCTCGACGTGGCCGCCGCCTGGTCGATGGTCCACGGCGCCTCGCACCTTCTCAACGCAGGCCGCATGTCCTGGATGGCCGACGAGATGGCCATCGAAGGCCTTCTCGTCCAGCGTCTCGGCGGTCCGCGCGGCACGCAGAACCGCCGGGAACCTGTGGGTCGTCCCGACGACGTCTCGAAGTAGCCTTCTATAGTTCCGCCATGGCTTCCATCAGCAATTCCTGGCTGGCGTCCTCCAAAGCCTGCGCACCGCCTTCGCCCTGCATGAACTCGCGGCCGTATTCGAGGATGATGGGAACGGCGAGCGGCGAGACCCGGGACAGGGGCATGTAGCGGATGTGACCCTTCACGCGGGCCAGCGTCTCGGCGATGCGGCCGACGTCTATGAGGCCGCGCGCGGCATCCTGGCGTGCGGCTTCGAGAAGGATATGGTCTGGCTGGTGGGAGCGCAGCACGTCGTAAACGAGATCGGTCGAGACCGTGACCTGCCGGCCAGACTTCTCCTGCCCCGGATGGCGCCGCTCGATGAGGCCGGAGATGACGGCGCAGTTGCGGAAGGTGCGCTTCATCAGGCTCGATTCCTGCATCCAGGCTTCGAGATCGTCGCCCAGTATGTCCTCGTCGAAGAGATCGTCGAGGGCGAAGACACCCTCCTCGATCATCTGGCCGATATCCTCCCGGCACCAGATCGAGAGCGCGTAGTCGTTGCCCATGAAACCGGCCGGGCTCGCGCCGTAGCGGTCGAGCCGGCGGGTAAGGAGCATACCGAGCGTCTGGTGTGCCGGGCGCCCTTCGAACGGGTAGGCGACGATGTAGGAGCGTTTGTTGTGGGGAAACGTCTCGACGAGGAGATCGTCCGGCCCCGGTATCGCCGACCGCTTGGCCTGGATCTCGAGCCATTCGACGAGCTGCTCCGGCAGCGCCTTCCAGCGCGCGGGATCGGCAACGATGGCGCGGACTTCCGCTGAGATGAAGGTGGTCATCGGAAAGCGCGAGCCCCGGTAGCTAGGGACCTTGAAGACGTCGGACTTCGACTTGGTGACCAGCGCCTCCGTTTCGCGCAGGCCCTCGAAGCGCAGCACCTCGCCGCCGAAGACGAAGGTGTCGCCGGGCGTCAGCTGCTCGACATACCACTCCTCTATCTCGCCCATCACGCGCCCGCCCCGCGCCATCCCAGACGCGGTGCGCCGTCCCGCGAGTCGGACCTTCAGCATGCCGTCGGCGACAATGGTGCCGACATTCATCCGATATTGGCGCGCGACGATCGGCTTCGAGATGCGCCACAAGCCGTCGTCGCCAAGGCGGATCTTGGCGTATTGCTCGTAGACCCTGAGCGCATAGCCGCCCGTCGCGACGAAATCGATGACGCGGTCGAAGTCCGCCTTGGTGACGTCCTGGAAGGGTGCGGCGGAGACGATCTCGCGATAGAGGTCGTCGGCGTCGAAGGGCTCGGCGACGGCGCAGCCCAGCACGTGCTGCGCCAGAACGTCGAGACCGCCGGAACGAGGCTTCTCCGAATCCTGCGCACCGCGCTCCAGCGCCTCGGCGGCGGCTTCGCATTCCATGATCTCGAAGCGGTTGGCGGGCACGAGGATCGCGCGGCTCGGCTCGTCGAGCCGGTGGTTGGCGCGTCCGATCCGCTGCGCGAGGCGGGACGCGCCCTTCGGCGCGCCGACATGGACGACGAGATCGACATCGCCCCAATCGATGCCGAGATCGAGCGTCGCGGTCGCCACCACGGCGCGCAGCCGGCCCTCCGCCATCGCCGCCTCGACGCGCCGGCGCTGCGCGACGTCGAGCGAGCCGTGATGGAGCGCGATAGGGAGCGCTTCCTCATTCGCCATCCAGAGGCCCTGGAAGGTCGATTCGGCCTGACTACGAGTGTTGACGAATACGATGACGAGCTTGTGGGCCCGGATCGCCTCCATCACCTCTTCGACGGCATAACGTGCCGAATGACCGGACCAGGGGATACGGCTGTCGGAGGCGAGGACGGTCACGTCGGGCCGGGCGACGGGCGGCGTGGTGACGAGATCGGCGAGCGGTCCCTCCTCTCCATCGGCGGTATAGCGCGGGGTCAGCCAGGCGCGCAGCGCGTCGGGATGCGCGACGGTAGCCGAGAGACCGGTCATCGTGACGCCAGGCGAGAGCTTGCGCAGTCGCGCGAGGCCGAGGGCGAGAAGCTCGCCGCGCTTCGTCGTCACCAGGGCGTGGAGCTCGTCGATGACGACGCGCCGAAGGTTGCCGAACATCTCCTTGGCGCGCGGATTGCTGATAAGGAGGGCGAGCTGCTCCGGCGTCGTCATCAAGATGTCGGGCGGCGATGTCGACTGGCGCTGCCGCTTGGCCGTCGGAGTGTCGCCGGTCCGCGTCTCGATGCGCAGGCCCAGCCCCATCTCCTCGGCCGGACCGACGACGTTTCGCGCCACGTCGACGGCAAGCGCCTTCAGCGGCGAGAGGTAGAGCGTGTGGATGCCGCTCGCGGGCTCGCCCGGCCTAGGGCGCGGCCGGTCATGGAGATCGACGAGGCTCGGTAGAAAGCCGGCCAGCGTCTTGCCCGCGCCCGTCGGCGCGATGAGGAGTGTCGATCGACCGGCCTGCGCCTTCTCGAGCAAGGCCAGCTGATGCGCGCGCGGAGCCCAGCCTTTCGCGGAGAACCAACCCGCGATCGGCGACGGTAGAGGGGGCGAGGCAGGCGCTTCCTGGGGCGTTTCCTGGGGCGCTTCCTGGGGCGTTTCCTCGGGCGCTTCGTCGGAAGCATCGGTACGGGCGAGTTCGGGCACGCAAGATCAAGCGCGCAGAGCCGTCGCGCGTTCCCGAATGAGGAAGGCCATGGGCGAGCGGCGACCTTTATGCACAGTCCCGTCGACCTGAATGAAGCCCGCGCCGGCGATGAAGCGGAGGAAATGCAGGCCCCAGACGCGTGATCGCGCCTTTCGTCCGATCAATCGTGCGGTGTGAGACTGGCCGTAACGAGGAGCGCTTTTGGCGCTGAGCTGCCGTTGCGATAGCCTTTCAGCGATTCGCGGCCGATCGGGATGTCGGGCGCGATCGCCGGGTTCCTGCGCGAGGCGGCGCGCGGGCGATCCAATAAAGGCAGACGGCGACCGACAGCCGACAACACGAGGAGTTCACGATGAGGACGATTCACCGCCGGGTTCAGCGCACCGAACCGTTTTCCGCCCATCTCCCGATCGCCGGTCTACGCCGCGCGGCGCTGGCACTCGCGCTTCTTCTCGGGCTCGGACATCTGCCGGGCCTGGTCGCGACGGCCGATGCCGGCGTCATCGCAAAGGTCGATCTCTCCGAACAGCGCATGCGGGTCTACGTCAACGGGCGCCAGGCCTATTCCTGGCCGGTCTCGACGGGTCGCAAGGGGTATACGACGCCGACCGGCACCTACAGCCCGAAGCGGATGCACACGATGTGGCACAGCCGCAAGTATAACATGTCGCCCATGCCCTATTCGATCTTCTTCCGGGGTGGCTATGCGGTGCATGGCACCAACCAAGTCTCGAAACTTGGCCGCACGGCCAGCCATGGCTGCGTCAGGCTTCACACGGCGAACGCGAAGCGGCTCTTCGACCTCGTGAAGCGCCACGGCGCGCGGAACGCGCGGATCTCGATCAAATGGTAGGTGAGATCGGGCGCTAGCGCCCGAAGAGGCTCTTGAACCGATCGCCAAAGCCACGCTTCTCCGCCATCTGCGCGGCCGGCGCCGTGACGGTGGGGGCGAACTGATCGAGCCCGCCTATGGGCGCCATGCGGGCGATCTCGCTGTCCATGCGCGCGCGGGGCAGCACGGCGGGGCCGCCGGAGAAGGGTGTGGAGGCTGGCGCGGAGACGAGCTTGTTGACGTATTCGTCGAGGCTGCGCTCAGCCGGCAGGGCCGCGAAGCTCGACACGGACGCGGGCAGGTTCCCACCGTCGGCCTCGGCCATCAGCGTGCCCGGCATGGTGCCGCCCGGAACGGTCGCGGCCGGCTCGTCGTCGTCGAACGGGTTCCAACCCTTAATGCGGTCGGAACTGTTCTCGTTGAGGAGCGCGGCAAGACGAATCTCGTCTTTGGTCGCCTTTTCCGCCACCAGCATCTGGATTTCGGGCGCGACCTCGAGATCCGTCGGGCAGGATGCGACGGGATTGAGACCATCGATGCCGTAATTGAAGACGTACTTGCGTCCGCAAACGCCGACCTTGGGCGGCTTGCCGGTCACCTCGAAATGATCGACGCCCTCTTTCAGCATCTTCCAGAACGGCATATTCGGGTTGTCGTGATGGCGGGCGATGTTTTCCGGCGTCATGCGGAAGGGCAGGATCTGAACCTGAAAGCCCTTCTGGCCGCCCTTGAAGGCGTCGCGCGCCAACGCATAGATTTCCTGCACTTGCTCGTCCGTCATCGCGTAGCAGCCGCGCGAGGAGCAGGCGCCGTGCACCATGAGGGCCGAACCGGTGCGGCCGTGGGCGCGGTCGAACTGGTTGGGGAAGCCGGTGTTGAAGGCGAGGTGATAGGACGAGTTCGGGTTCATCAGGCCCGGCGTGACCGTATAGAAGCCCTCGGGGCTCTGGCGGTCGCCTTCGCTGCGCTTGGGCCCGAGCTCACCCGACCAGGCGCAGATCTTCCACGATTTGAAGAGCTTGTACTGACCCGACGCCTGGTGGAACTTCCAGACCTCGAGATCCGAGCTTTCCTTGTAGATGCGGACCATGATCGGGTCCTGCGCCGTCATGCCCTTGGCCTTCAGCTGGGTGACGGTGGTCATCGAGAGGGGCTTGAGGTGCTTGGCGACGTCGTTGCACCCGGCGAGCGCGAGCGTCGAGCCTAGCAGCAGGGCGCCCATGAGGGCTTTGCGGCTCTTGCCAGTCCGGCGCGTACGAAGCTCGACCATGTCATCCACCCAACGCTCGTGTTCGGGATACCCGGTCCGTCGCCCATCCCCCCAGATGGCCGCGGTCCTTAAGGGCATGCCCGACAGTCCCTCATCGACGTTGACGATGTGTTAGCAACCCATGCGGCGGCCTCAAGGCAGAGGCGGCCACAAGTTGGGCAGAACCGACGCCGATGCGGCTAAAGCGCGCGGGATGTGGCGTCTGCGCAACGATTTCGCCGTCGAACGCGAGCGTTGCCCGCCCTGGAGGCGCCGTTAACCCTACCCAAGAGATTCGCTGATCACGCGATTCGTGATCGTTCGCGCAAGCTCGGCTTTGCCATGTCGCGGGTCACACACGTTCCAGTTCAGCCTCGGCCCATGGCGAGGAACTTCTCCCGCCGCGCATCCCGCAGCGCCAGCGGGGCCATGTCGACGAGGGGCTGGAGCGCGCGCTCTATCGCCTCGCCGGCACTGGCGATGGCGGTCGCGTGGTCGCGATGCGCGCCGCCGAGGGGCTCCGGCACGACGGCATCGACGAGGCCGATCTGTAACTGGTCCTGCGCCGTGATCTTCATGCTCGTTGCGGCGTCTTGCGCACGGGTCGCGTCCTTCCAGAGGATTGACGATGCGCCCTCGGGCGAGATGACCGAGTAGATGGCGTGCTCCATCATCAGGACCGTATTGGCCGTCGCGAGCGCGATCGCCCCACCAGAGCCGCCTTCGCCGATGACGAGCGAAATGAGCGGCACTTCGGCATCTAGACAGGCCTGCGTGCAGCGGGCGATGGCCTCGGCCTGCCCACGCTCCTCGGCCCCAATTCCCGGATAGGCGCCCGGCGTGTCGATGAGCGTGAGGACAGGCAGGCGGAAGCGCCCGGCCATCGCGATGAGCCGCTGCGCCTTCCGGTATCCCTCGGGCCGGGCCATGCCGAAATTGTGCTTGATCCGTGCCCCCGTGTCCGACCCCTTCTCCTGGCCGAGAACGACGAGAGGCTGCCCGCGAAACCGGCCGAGCCCGCCCGGCACCGCATGGTCCTCGGCGTAGAGCCGATCGCCCGCCAGTGGCTCGAACTCCTCGATGAGGCCACCGATATAGTCGAGGCAGTGCGGGCGCTGCGGGTGGCGCGCGACTTGCGTCTTCTGCCAGGGTGTCAACTTGGTGTAGGTGTCCTTGAGCGCTTGGTCCGCCTTGGCCTGAAGCCGCGCGACCTCCTCCTCGATGTCGACGCCGCCCGCGCCATCCTCCAGCGCGCGCAACTCGCGCACCTTCGCCTCGAGATCGGCGATGGGCTTTTCGAAGTCGAGATAGGTGTTCACCGGTGGCCTCTGCGCATGCGTCCGCGGCGCCGTGCGAATTGGGCGCGTATCGGCTCACCTAGAGAGGAGAATCGCGCCGCGCAAGCGTGACCGCTCCAGGCAAGCGCGCTCACCCGCGCTTCCTCGACAGCGGATGCGCCGCCTCGACGAGGCCCTGCAGCCGCTCGTCCATCACATGCGTGTAGATCTGGGTCGTTGCGATGTCCGCATGCCCGAGAAGCTGCTGCACGACACGCAGGTCCGCCCCCCGCTCCAGGAGATGGCTCGCGAACGCATGGCGCAGCACGTGCGGCGACAGGGCGGTGGGAGCGATCCCGACCCGTGCGCCGAGCGCCTTCAGATCGCGCGCGAAGGACTGTCGCGTGAGATGGCCCGATGCGCTATCGGCTGGAAAGAGCCAGTTCGACGCCGTCTTCCGTTGCGCCAGTGCCGCGCGGTGCAGCCGCATCGCGTCGCGCGCCGGCCCGCCGATCGGCACGAGTCGCTCGCGGCCGCCCTTGCCCTTGACCAGCAGCGTCGGCGCGCCGTCCCGCGCCGCGTTGCGTGGCAGCGCGACGAGTTCGGAGACCCGAAGACCCGTCGCGTAGAGAAGTTCGACCAGCGCATGAAGACGCAACGCATTCCTTTGCCTCGCGCCGGCGGGCTGGGGCTGCCTCGCGCCGGCGGGCTGGGGCGGCGGCTCTACGCTGGCGGTCTGGGGCTCGCCGTCCAATGGAGCCAGGAGGCCCAGAGCTTCCGCGCGAGCACGCTCCAAGAGCGCATCGACCTCGGCGACGCTCAACGTCTTGGGCAATGGAGCCCGAGCGACCGGGCCGGTGATGGCGCTCGTCGGGTCGTCGCGGCGCAAGCCCTCTTCGGCCTGGAAGCGGTGGAACTGGCGCAGCGCCGACAATCGCCGCGCCGCCGTGCGGGCTCCAAGCCCGCGCCGCGCAAGATCGGAGAGATAGGCGCGCACGTCGTCGGCCGTCGCGCTTTCCGGCGCGGTTGGCCCTAGGAACTCGCAATAATCCTGCAGATCGCGCGCATATGCGGCGAGCGTGTTGTCGGCCGCGCCGCGCTCGGCCGCCATCATCTCCAGAAAGGTCTCGATGCCGGCCATGTCGATCGAAGATGCCTGGGGCTGGATCCTAGTCGAGCGTCAGTCGGCTTGAGGGCACGCTGATCGTCACCTCGCGCGTCTCCGGCTCGACGAAGGTCGCGAGCACGAAGATGGCCCCGAAGCCGAGCCCGCATATGACGAGGAGAAAGACCAGAAAACGAACGATACTCGGCACGATGGCTCCAGCGCGGTTTGGGGCCGTGAGACCCCGGTTCTCGACACGACAACGCGCGAGCCCGCCGAACGCTCCGCACCCCGTCTCCTGGGGTGATAAGGCAATCGGGCCGGCGGGAAAAGGTGAGCCGACGACTCCTCTTCGCTCTGCCGACGCGGTGAAGACCGTGAAACGGCGTCACAGGCATCGTTCCCCCGTTCTCGCCGCTCCCCTTTGTGCTATCACCGCCACCATGAGACACGCACCCCCCGCCTCGCTGGTAGGCGACGACATGGAGCCCGTGCCCGACCCCTCGCCATCCCCGCTGGCCGCGAGGCTCGACGTGGCGGCGATCAAGGCCCGGCTCGGCGGTCGCAGCCTCGTCCTCATCGGCATGATGGGGGCGGGCAAGAGCACGATCGGCCGACGGCTTGCCAAGCGGCTGGCGCTCGAGTTCCTCGATGCCGACGCCGAGATCGAGCGTGCCGCCGGCATGACGATCCCCGAGATCTTCGAGGCGCATGGCGAGGAGGAGTTCCGCCGTGGCGAGCGAGCCGTCATCGCGCGCTTGCTTCATGAGGGGCCCTGCGTGCTGGCCACGGGTGGGGGTGCCTTCATGGACGCCGAGACGCGGGCCGCGATTGCCGAAGCGGGCCTCGCGATCTGGCTGAAGGCCGACCTCGAGGTGCTAATGACCCGTGTTCGAAAGCGGGCCAACCGTCCGCTCCTTCGCGATGCCGATCCCGAAGCCGTCATGCGCCGCCTGCTCGATGCGCGCGAGCCCGTCTATGCCCATGCGCCCGTCATCGTCATCTCGCGCGAGGGTCCGCACGAGGAGGTCGTCGCCGATGTCGTCAGCTCCCTTGGCGCATACCTTCTGGGAGAGGGGTCTTGAGCAACTCAGGTTCCCGGCGCGAGGGGAACACAGCATACGAGGCCGAGGATTCTCGAGGCCGCATCGTTCGCGTCGAACTGGCGGAGAGGTCCTACGAGATTGTCATCCGGCAAGGCGTGCTGGCCGAGATCGGCACGAGGATCGCCGACATCGCACCAGTCGCTCGGGTCGGGCTCGTCACCGACGAGACGGTGGCAAAGACCTATCGGGCGCCTGTCGAGGCCGCGCTCCGGAATGCCGGTCTGACACCGACCACCATCACCGTTCCGCCCGGTGAGGCGACCAAGCGGATGGCGGTGCTGGAACGGGTCGTCTCCGATCTCCTCGACGCCCGAATCGAGCGTGGCGACGTCGTGCTGGCGCTTGGCGGCGGCGTGGTGGGCGATCTTGCCGGTTTCGCGGCCGCGATCCTGCGGCGCGGCGTGCGGCTGGTGCAGGCGCCGACCTCGCTTCTCGCGCAGGTCGATTCGTCCGTCGGCGGGAAGACCGGCATAAACGCCCCACAGGGCAAGAACCTCATCGGCGCCTTCCACCAGCCCGCCCTCGTCCTCATCGACCCGAACGTGCTCGACACGCTCGCCCCCCGGCAGGTCCGCGCGGGCTATGCCGAAGTCGCCAAATATGGCCTCATCGACGATTCGGGCTTCTTCGCCTGGCTGGAGGGGAACGGCGCCGCCGTCGTCGCCGGCGATGCCGCAGCCCGTGCTCGGGCGATCGCGGCGGCCTGCAAGGCCAAGGCGCGCGTCGTCGCGGCGGACGAGCGCGAGGGCGGCGCCCGCGCGCTGCTCAATCTGGGCCATACGTTCGGCCACGCGCTCGAGGCTGCGACGGGCTATTCGGACCGGCTTCTCCATGGTGAGGGTGTCAGCATCGGAATGGTCCTGGCCCACCGCTTCTCGGCCCGCCTTGGCCTCGCGCCCGACGCCGACGCCGCCCGTGCCGAGGCGCATCTCGCCGGCATCGGGCTGCCGACCGCGATCGCCGACATACCCGGCCCGGCGCTGGCGGTCGACGACCTGCTGCACCATATCGCACAGGACAAGAAGGTGGAGCGCGGAACGTTCACCTTCATCCTAACCCGCGGGATCGGCCAGGCCTTCGTGGCACGCGACGTCGGCAAGGCGGATGTTCGCGCCTTCCTCGCGGACAGTCTCGCGCACGCCCGCGCCGCCTGACCTCTTCCTCTATCACGAAAGACGTTCCAGCGATCCTATGGATATCGCCCTTCTACTCACGGCCCTCGCCATTCTCGCCCTCCTGGCCATGTCGGCCTTCTTCTCCGGCTCCGAGACGGCGCTGACGGCGGCATCCCGCGCGCGGATGCACCAGATCGAGCGCTCGGGCGATTTGCGCGCCGCTGTCGTCGCCAGGCTGCTCCAGTCGCGCGAGCGACTTATCGGCGCGCTTCTCCTCGGCAACAACCTCGTGAACATTCTCGCGTCGGCCCTCGCCACGAGCCTGTTCCTTCGCCTCTTCGGTGACGCGGGCGTGGTCTACGCGACGATCGTCATGACGGCGCTCGTCCTCGTCTTCGCCGAGGTGCTGCCCAAGACCTACGCGATCAACAACGCGGACAAGATGGCGCTGACCGTCAGCCGCGCCGTCGATCTCCTCACGCGCGTGCTGGGGCCGATCGTTCTCGGCGTCGAGGCCGTCGTTCGCCGCATATTGAAGATGCTGGGTGCCGGCATCGAGGCGGACGATCCCATGCTGAGCCCGCACGAGGAACTGCGCGGCGCGGTCGATCTCCTTCACCAGGAGGGCGGTGTGGTGAAAGACGACCGCGATCGGCTGGGCGGTCTCCTCGACCTTCGCGAGATGGAAGTGTCGGACGTCATGGTGCACCGGACGGCCATGCGGATGCTCAACGCCGACGATTCGTCCGAAACCCTCGTCGCCGACGCACTGGCGAGCCCCTATACCCGCCTGCCGCTCTGGCGGGGGAGTCATGAGAACATCGTCGGCGTCCTCCACGCCAAGGATCTGCTGCGCGCCGTTCAGGCCGCGGGGTCCGTCGCCGATCTCGATGTGATGGCGGTGACGTCAGAGCCATGGTTCGTGCCCGACACGACCTCGCTCGACGCACAACTCCAGGCGTTCCTGAGGCGCAAGTCCCATTTCGCCATCGTGGTCGACGAGTACGGAGCCGTGATGGGCCTCGTCACGCTGGAGGATATCCTGGAGGAGATCGTGGGCGAGATCGAGGACGAGCATGACGTCGAGATGGAAGGCGTGCGCCCGCAGCCCGATGGCACCGTCATCGTCGACGGGGGTGTGCCGATCCGCGATCTCAACCGCCTCCTCGACTGGCATCTGCCCGACGACGAGGTCACGACGGTGGCCGGCCTCGTCATCCACGAAGCACGCACGATCCCGGAGGCGGGCCAGGCCTTCACATTCCACGGCATGGCCTTCCGCGTCCTCCGACGCGATCGCAACCGCATCGCTGCGCTGCGCATCACGCCGCCCGAGGGACAGCGGCGCGCCGTCATCCGCATGGCGGTCGCGAGCGGGCGGGTCGCCGAGCCCGTGCAGCGGCGCGGTGAGCGTAGCTAGAACGCAGCCATCGCCTTGGAGACCTTGGCGAGATAGGCGCCGCGCGAGCCGGGCGTCGAGCTGTCCATGAGGTAATGCGCCATCCAGAGCGTCCTGCTTCGCGGATGGGTGGTCGCGCGCACGCCGCGCAGGAGCGTCTTGCGGCCGGGGCTGCCGACGAGCGTGGTCAGCCACCACGAGGCGCCGCAGGTCGAGATGGCGGCTATCTTGCGGATGTGCTGAAGGTTAGGGCGGATGGTCTCGCCCTCCCTAGCCGGCATCAGAAAGGCGACGCCCGGCACCATGACACGGTCGAGCCAACCCTTAAGCATGGCGGGCAGGCCGTAAGTCCAGGTCGGGTAGACGAAGACGAGGCTCTCGGCCCAGCGCAGACGCTCGACCTCGCGCGCGACGGGCCGCTGGTTGACCGCCTCATCCTGATAGTTGCAATGCTCTTCCGCGCCGAGAACGGGATCGAACCCTTCGGCATGCAGGTCGACAACCCGAACCTCGTGCCCTGCCGACGTCTGCGCCGCGACGACCGCATCGCGCACGGCAGCGCAGAAGCTGTCCGGGCGGGGGTGGCAGTAGATGACGAGGGTGCGCATCGGTCGCCTACCGCTCGCTCGTCAAACGAGACGGCGCCTGCCGTTCCCGATGTTCGGGATGGTACACGTCCACGAAGATCTCGCCACTCGCGCCACTTGAAGACGTATAGTCGTAGCGATCGAGCATGCCGCCGAAGGGGCTCCCCTCGAAGCTGCCCATGCGGGCGTAGTCGAGGTCAAGGCCGCTCGGACGGCGCGAATCGCCGAGATTGGCACGCGAGCCGTCTGGCATAGGGGTGCGAATGCGATTGGCGGGCGAACCCGAGGGGCTGCGCTCGGCCCACGCGACGATGGCGGGCGTCACGACAAGATCTCCGCGGATTGTCTTCACTAGTGACTGCGTGATCGGATCGAGCCGCGAGGATGACGTGGCGCCGCGGGAGGCGAGGACTGCCGATAGGGCGACGAAGACAGGCATGACTACACATCTCACGATCCGCCCCATCCCATCGTCGGCTTCCCGCACGCCGAGCCTTCAGAAACGCGCTATCGACGTCCTGACACTCGCCAGAAAGCGGCCGCGCGTCTCATCGCTGGCCCGGTTCATATCGTAGAGCGCAAGATAGTCCACCGGCGCACCGGGCTTGATGACGGCCCGCAGCATGCGCGTGGCGATCTTGCGCGGCGGATCGCCGAGGATCGCGGCCCGCCAGCGCGTGGCGCCATAGGTGGTCGCGACGCCGAGCCGGGTGATGTTGTGCAGGGTCGGGCGCACTTGCCCCTCCACCAAGCCGAAGGAGACGCCTGGCAGAAAGACCCGGTCGAGAAAGCCCTTGAGGATGGCCGGCATTCCGAAGTTCCAGACCGGGTGGACGAGCACCAGCGCCTCGGCCGCCAGAAGCCGATCGACATAGGCCTCGACCCCGGCGCGGTTGGCGTTCGTGTCGTGATAGGCGCGGCGCCCCTCCCTGCTCATCACCGGATCGAAACCCTCGGCGTAGAGATCGCAATCGTCGACCGCGTGCCCGCCCGCCTCCAGCCCTGCCACGACCGTGCGGTGAAGCGCGGCGCAGAAGCTGTCCTCGACCGGGTGCGCGTAGACGACGAGAACCTTCAAGAGGCGGCTTTCAGCCCCGGGAAGAGATAGGTCTGACCGGAGAAGTCGAAATCGGGGCGGTCCCAGGCGATCATCTTTCCCGGGTTGAGGAGGCCCTTGGGGTCGGCCTCACGCTTGAAGGCGAGCTGAACGGCGTCGGTCTGCTTCATGCCGCCTTCCTCCAGCGTGTAGCGGTGCGGGTTGAAGACCGGGCAGCCTTCGTCCTCGAAGGTTCGGATGATCGCGTCGAGCCGCTCCTCGGTGGTGAACCGCACCAGCGGCAGTCCGATACAGGTGATCTTGCCGTCGAAGCGGACGAATTCGAGATGCCCCATTACCTCCGGCCCGCCTTCCACGTCGCCGAAGAGTGAGGCCATGCGTGCGACCTTTTCGATATGGTCCGGGTAGGGGTAGAGGGCCTGAAGGTAGGTGATGGCGGGATCGACGCGGAGCGCGCGAAGCGTCGTGTGGTTCCAGCCGAGCTCATAGGCCGGCGGCAGGCCGCGCGATTCCTCGTCCGTCGCCGTGTCGGCGCGGTAGAGGATCGTACCCTTCTCCCGCGCGGTCAGCGTCAGGAAGGCATCCATGGCATGCGGCGCGACCATGACGGCGCAGATGCTCGTCTCGCGGGTCGGAATGAACTTGGCGTGGCGCAGGAAATAGTCGTGCGGCACGGGCGCCGCGACCGGGCAGATGTTCTTCGTCAGGATGCCGTCCTGATTGCCGAGCGCATCGCCATAGCGCGCCGCGTCGACGAAGCCCGCCGGCCCATCGAAACCGACCAGCACGTCGATCCAGTCGTAGGCCGCCGTCAGCGGCATCTCGACCTTTGTGATGACGCCGTTCACGCCATAGGCGTGGATGGCCTTGTGAAGATCTTCGCCCGATAGATCGAGCACGCGCGGGGTCGCCTCCATCGTGACGACAGAGAGGCGCAGCACGTTGCCCAGATCGCGCAGGCCGCCCCAATTGATCGATCCGACGCCCCCGGAGCCGCCAGCTACGAAGCCGCCGACCGAGGCGGTCTTGTAGGTCGAGGGGTGCATGCGAAGCTCCAAGGAGCGGTCGCGCTTCGTCGCCTCGTCGATCCGGGAGAGGATCGCGCCCGCGCCGACCGCGACGGCGCCGGCATCCACCGCCTCGATCTCGTCGAGTCTCGAGACGTCGAGGACGACACCGCCGGAGAGCGGCATGGCCTGACCGTAATTGCCCGTGCCGGAACCGCGCACGGTCACCGGGATGTCGTGCGCATAGGCGGCAGCGACAGCGGCGATGACCTCCTCCTCGCTCTTCGGCGAGACGACGATATCGCCCGTCACGTCCTCGAGCTGACGCTTGAGAACCGGTGAGTACCAGTAGAAATCGCGGCTCTTCTGCTGGACGAGTTTGGGGTGTTCCTCGGTGCGGATGGGCCCGAGATCGGCCTTGAGGGCCTCGATGTCGTAGCGGGGGGCGGCGTTGGTCATGCGGTCTCCGGGGCGCGCGACAGGTCCTGCCCGAACGCGATGTCGTGGTCGTCGAGATCCTGGATGCCGAACTCCAGGACCCCATAGGGCTTCTCGTGCAGCTCGTAGTCGATAGGGGCGCCGGCGGCGCGGAGCTTCTCGAAGTGGGCGCGGGCGATGTCCACCCAGACATAGGCGTGCGAGAGGACGGACCTCTGTCTCCGGTTCGGCGTCGGCAAGCCGCTGTGCGGTGCTTGTGCGATCATGAGCCGGATCTCGTCCCCCGCGAGGATCGCGAAATCTGCGGGGTCGCCGTGGAGGCTGGCACGACAACCGAGCCGGTCGCGCCAATAAGCGGGCGAGGCCGCCTCTCGGTGACGAGCAGCATCGGCACGAGCCCTATCGCCCGAGACGTCACGACAGGCCCCGTACGAGGCCGTCGATCTCGCGGTAGTCGGGCAGGTCCGTGTCGATGGCGAGGCCGGCGCGCAGGACCGCGCGGTCGGCTTGCGACCGGGCAAGGAGCTCGGACCAGTCGCGGGCCCGGAAGACGATGAGATCGGCCGGTCCCCCGACCGCGATCCGCCCGTGATCCGGCAGCCCCATGATGTCGGCCGGTGTGGAGGTGAAAGCTTGCGGCCAGTCGCCGATAGGGTGGTCGAGATGCCCTATACGGGTCGCCTCGCGGTGGACCTCTATCATGTCGAGGTCGCCATAGGCGTAGAAGGGATCGCGCGTGTTGTCGGAGGCCGAGCAGACGCGAACGCCGGCAGCCCTCAGCTCGTGCAGCGGCGTGACGCCTCGCCAGCGAGGGGTGCGAGCGGGCGTGGCGATGCCGGTCGAAGCGTCGAAGCTCGCACCGTCCCAGTCCTGCCGATGCCGGTCCTGCAAATACATGTTGCAGAGCGGAAGGCTTACGATTGCGATCCGCGCCTCGGCCACCTTGTCGATCATACGGTCCCGCATCGCGTCGTCCTGAACGCTGAGCGAGCAGCAATGGCCGGCGAGGACGCGCCCCTCGTAGCCGTGTCGGATGGTCGCCTCGGCAACGGCGAGAAGGGTGCGGCTCGCCGGGTCCTGCGTCTCGTCGACATGGAGATCGAGGTCGAGCTCGTAGCGCGCCGCCGCCTCGAAGGCGCGGTCGAGCGCTTCGTCCAACCGGTCGATCGGATAGGAGACCGGGCCGAGAATGCCGCCATGCTCGGCGGCGACACGCGCGATGTCGTCTAGCTCCTGCGGCACGAGGGCACGGTCGATGGAGAAGAGCGCCACGCCCTGAAGCGCGATCCGGCCGGCCCAACGCTCTCGCATCTCGGCGAAGACGGGGAAGGAGATCCGGTGCTGCGGCGCGAGGGAATCGAGATGTGTGCGGATCGCGCTCGTTCCGTGCGCGTAGGCGCAGCGCAGCGCGAAGTCCATGCGCAGGCTCACGTCCTCGGCCGACCAGTTCGCCTCCCGATCCATACCCACGGCCGTCAGCGCGCCCATGAACGTGCCATCGGGATTGGCACGGCGCGGCCAGATATGGCCCTTGTCGAGATGGGTGTGGATGTCGACCGGGCACGGCCAGACCAGGCCGCCATCGAGGTCGGTCCCCGAGTCCTGCCGCGAGGGCGCGGCCGGCGTGATGGCCGCGATCCGACCCGCATCGAGCGCGATATCGACCCGTGCGAGACCGTTCGCCTCGGCCTCGACAGCCAGGCCGGGAGCAAGGCAGACGGGCAGCGTCGCATTGCGCAGCGTGCCCGCATCCGCGAGGTCTAGCCAGGGCGTCATCGGTGCCTCATCCCTTTGGCGACACGGGTGGCGATGGAGGCGGTCCGCATCACGTCTCCCGCTTCAAGGCGCTCTCATGCCACTTGCGCAGCATCAGGTGCGAAAGTGCCGTAAAGGCGAGGAAGATGAGAATACCGGCCACCATGATGAGGATGAGGGCGGCGAACATCTTTGGGTATTGCAGGCGGTAGCCCGCTTCCAGGATGCGGGACGCGAGCCCGAGCCCCGCCCCGTTCACGCCGATGACGAATTCGGCCACGACCGCGCCGATGAGCGCCAGTCCACCCGCGATCCGCAGCCCGCCCAGGAAGTAGGGCAAGGCGGAGGGCAGCTTCAGGAGCCACATCGTCTGCCAGCGATTGGCGCCGTAGAGCTTGAAGAGGTTGAGGAGCCCGTGGTCGGCGCTGTTGAGGCCGAGCGTCGTATTGGAGAGGATGGGGAAGAACGCGACGATCCAGGCGCAGATGAGGGCGGCCGTGAAGGCGCTGTCGGCATAAATGATGATGAGGGGCGCGACCGCGATGATCGGAGTGACCTGCAGCACGACGGCGAAGGGAAAGAAGGTCGCCTCCACGATGCGGCTCTGGGAGAAGAGGATCGCGAGGCCCACCCCGCCGATGATCGCGACAACCAGCGCGGTCAACGTGAGGCGCAGCGTGACGAGAAGAGAGCCGAAGAGGCTGGCGCCCTCCGCGATCAGGGTCGCGAAGACTCGCGATGGCGGCGGCAGCAGGATGGCCCGCATCGGATCGGCGTTGGAGAAGGCCTCCCATCCGAGAAGGGCCGCGACGAGTGCGATGACCGGCAGTACGATCCTGGCGATCCGATAAGTCCGGTCGGCCCGCGCGCGGCGTGCCTCCTCGGGGTCGGGCAGAATGTCGGCAACGGCGGGCGGGGCGTGGGCGACGCCGGCGTCTGAGATGCTGCTCATCGGCCAGTCACCCCCATGGCCGCGCCATGCCCCTCCCCCATCGCATCGTGCAGCGCGGCGGAGGTCTCGCGGCAATAGGCGTTGTAGTCGGTCGAGGTGCGGAACGTACCATCGCGGACGTGGTCCGTATCGATGGCGATATCGGCCGCGATCCGTCCCGGGCGCGGCGCCATCACGACGATGCGCTCGGAAAGATAAACCGATTCGAAGACCGAGTGGGTCACGAAAAGCACGGTCCAGCCCGTGTCGCCCCAGAGTTGCAGAAGATCGTCGTTGAGCCGGAACCGCGTGATCTCGTCGAGCGCGGCGAAGGGCTCGTCCATGAGGAGAATGTCGGGCCGGGTGACGAGGGCGCGGGCGATCGAGACCCGCATCTTCATGCCGCCCGAGAGTTCGCGCGGATAGACATGGGCGAAGTCGGCGAGCCCGACCCGCTCGAGCGCGTCCGCGATCAGGTCCCGCGCCTCGGCCTTGGGCAGTCCCTTGATGCGCAAGGGCAGACGGACATTGCCCGACACCGTCGCCCAGGGCATCAGCGTCGGCTCCTGGAAGACGAAGCCGATTTCGGGACGCCGCGCGCGGCCCTTCGCATCCGCACCGCTCGCCGGGTAGGTGATCCGCCCCGTGGTCGGGTGCGCGAGGTCCGAGACGAGGCGCAGCACCGTCGATTTGCCACAGCCCGACGGCCCGAGAAGGCTTACGAAGCTGCCCTTCGCGATCGTCAGATCGACACCTCGCAAAGCCTCCGTTCCGTTGGCGAAGGTCTTGCCGACACCATCGAGACGCACCGCGGCGGGCGGGCGCGTCGCGGCGGATACGGCCAGATCTGGAACGGGGGCGTTCATGAGCGCGTGCGTTCGGGGTTACTGGCCGAGCGCCGCCTTCTCTTCGAGGCCGACGCCCTTGTTGACGAAGTCGAGCGTATAGACCTCCGTCACGTCGATATCGTCCTCGATGACGCCCGCGCCGACCATGTCTGCGTAGAAGCCCTCGATGCGCTCGGCCGTCATGGCGCCTATGCCGTCTGTCAACGCATCACCCGAATCGACGATGCCGTATTCGACCAGCTTCTCGCGGCTATAGGCGAGCTGCTCCGAGGTCATCTCGGGGTTCGCCTCTTGGATAAGCGCGTTGCCGGCTGAGTTGTCGCCATAGAGGTAGTTGGTCCATCCGATGGCCGAACCGTCGACGAAGCATTGGACGACCTCTGGCTCGGCCTCGACCCTGGGCGCCATCATCTCGACGGTCGTCGCGTAGGTGTCGAAGCCGTAATCGGCCAGGAGGAAGACGTTGGGCGTGAAGCCGCCATCGTTCGCGATCGCGAAGGGTTCGGACGTCAGATAGCCTTGCTGGACGGATTTCGGGTCCGCGATGAAGGCGGCCGGATTGAACGTATAGGGTTGGCGCTTCGAGGCATCGAAGCCGTATTCCGACGCCATCCACTGGAAGAAGCTCTGGAAGCCGTTGTCGCCGATTATGTAGGCGGAGGCCTCCGTCAGGCTCTCGAACGTATCGAGCCCCTGACCCGGATGGCTCATCACCACCTGCGGCTCCTTCTGGAAGTGCGCAGCGACCACGAGGGAGGGAATACCCTCGCGCACGGCCGAGAAGGACTGGAGGAGGTTGCCGCCCATATAGGCGTCGATCCGGCCGGCGATGAGTTGCGCGCGCCCGTTCACCTGCGGACCGCCGGGCTCGATCGTGACGTCGAGTCCGCAGGCCTCGTAGGTGCCGTCGGCGAGGGCCTGGTAGTAGCCGCCATGCTCGGCCTGCGGATACCAGTTGGTCGCGAAGGTGAAGGGCGTGAGGTCCTGCGCCGTGGCGGTGCCGGCGAGAGCGAGTGACGCGAGGACGGCGGCGGACAGGCGATGCGACATGAAAAGGCTCCTTCGGATGCGCCATCGGGGCAGGCGCCGAGAATGTGGCCCACAGTGATGTGCGGACGCGTTCGAGACCTGACGCATTCTTTCCCGTTTGCAAACAGACGCAACCGAGAGGCCCCATAAAATTGCTCAAGGAGGCGGCAATAACGGATCAGCTCTGCCTTCCGTAACGGCAAATCGAGTTCGGCTGCTTACTTAGGCAGCGATGGCTCGTCGAGCGGGCCCGATGCGAGCGCGGTGAGCGGATAAGACGATGCTTCACGCAGGAGCTGGGCGAGGCGGCGGGCGCAGTGATCAATGGTCGCGATACCCTTCTCGGCCGTTGCCTTCGTCGCATCGCCCGCCACGCCCTCGGGGTGTAGATCCTGCGCCTGCCATCCCATGCCGACCGGCCCTATGGTGCGCAGCACTTCGTAGTCGCGTTCTACCTCCGCGTTGTGCGGCCTGAAGTCTCGCGCCTGGTCCATCCGCACGAGATGGGGCGCGAGGGCGAGCATGACCGAGGTCTCCAAGTCGCCGCCATGGATGCCGGTGCGCAGCTCGTCGGCGGCGTAGAGCCCGTCCGGCAGGCCGACGGACCACCAGCCGCAGGTCACGGCCACCATCTTCTGTCGGATACGCAATTCGCGCGCCACGATCTCCATCACCTGCGGTTGGCCGCCATGAGCGTTGAGGAAGACGATGCGGCGGATGCCTGCCCGCGCGACGCTGCGTCCGATCTCCGTCCAGACCCGTATCAAGGTCTCGGCTTCGAGCGTAACGGTGCCGGGATAATCGACATGTTCGACCGACTTTCCGATCGCCTGCGTCGGGAGAAGAAGGACGGGCGCACCGTCGCCTAGCGCCGCCATGGCAGCCTCGGCCATGGCTTCCGCAATCACGGCATCGGTCGACACGGGCAGGTGCGGGCCATGCTGCTCGATCGCGCCGACAGGCTGGAGCGCGACGGTGCGATCAAGATCGAGCGCCACAAAATCCTTGGTCGTCAGATCCTGCCATCGGGGCATGGGCGGCCTTACATCGAGCGGGGCAGGAAAAGGGCGAGGGACGGAACCGCGATGAGCAGGACGACGCGGGCGACGTCGATGAGGACGAAGGGAACGAGCCCGCGGAAGACCGTTTCGACCCGCAGGTCCTTGACGACAGACTTGAGGACGAAGGCGTTCATGCCGACCGGCGGGGTGATGTAGCTGATCTCGGTCGCCATGACGACGAAGATGCCGAACCAGATGAGATCGAACCCCGCCGCCTGCGCGACGGGATAGAAGATCGGCACCGTGAGGACGATCATCGACAGGCTCTCCAGCACGCAGCCGAGAACGAGGTAGATGAGGAACATCGCAGCGATGATGACGAGGGGATTGTCGCCGAGAAGGGCGAGACCGTCCTGGAGGTCGCGGGTCATGCCCGAGAGGTTGACGTAGTTGGCGAAGGTGAGCGCGCCGAAGAGGATGAAGAACATGGTCGCCGTCATCTTGGCGGTCTCGAAGAGCGTCCGAAAGGTCTCCGAAGCGCCGAGCCGTCCGCGCAGCAGCGTGAGGAGGAAGGCGCCGGCCGCGCCGCAGCCAGCGGCTTCCGTAACAGTGAAGACGCCGAGATAGATGCCGCCCATGACGAAGGCGAAGAGGATGAGCGCGCCCGTGATTCCCCGGAGCGCGCGGATGCGTTCGCGCAAGGGCAATCTCGGCTCGCGCGCCACATCGAGCGGGCGGCTGATGAGCGAGAGGCGCACGGCCAGCATGTAGCCGAGAACGCCGACGATGCCGGGCACGACGCCGGCAAGAAAGAGCTTGCCGATGTCCTGGCTCGTCATGATCCCGTAGAAGACGAGGATGACGGAGGGCGGAATGAGGATGCCGAGCGTGCCGCCGGCCGCGATGGACGCCGTCGCGAGCGCATCCGGATAGCCGTAGCGGCGCATGGAGGGGAGCGCGATCCGGGTCATCGTCGCCGCCGTCGCGAGAGAGGAGCCGCAGACCGACGAGAAGCCGCCGCAAGCGACGACGGTCGCCATAGCGAGCCCGCCCCTTCGATGCCGCAGCCAGGCATTCGCAGCAGCGAAGAGGTCCTCCGCGATGCCCGACTGCATGACGAAATTGCCCATCATGAGGAAGAGCGGCAGGACGGACAGGGAATAATTGCGCGCATTGTCGAAATAGGTCTGGGCGAGCAGGGAGAGCGCTGGCTCCCAACCGATGATCGAGGTGACGCCGCCAAGGCCCACCAACATCATCGCGAAGGCGATCGGCACGCCCGCCATCATCAGCGCGATGAGGAGCGCCATGCCGATCGGCCAGTCCATCGGTTCACACGCCTTTCGCGCCGCGAGCCGGACGACGCAGACCGCCCTCCTCGGCCCGCATCATGATCAGCACCAAGGTTAGGAGGGCGCCGAGAAGGCAAAGCGCTGCGACTGCGTAAGCAACCGGCGCGACCGGCAGGCGAAGGTAGACGCTGACCTCGCCATAGCTCGCCACGCGGGCGCCCTGGATCGCGAGCCGCCAGCCGATGAGGCCGAGCGCTCCGGCCGTGATCAGGCGGGCGACCAGCAGTTGAAGCCGGCGTCCATGGGCCGAGAGGCGCGACGTCGCGAGATCGACCGTGACGTGGCCATCGTCGAGACAGACTGCGGGCAGGCCCGCAAAGACGATGGCCGCAAGCAGCAACTCAGTCATCTCCGACGCCCCGAAGAGCGGCCGGCCGAGAAGGTAGCGCCCGACGACATCGACGACCGTGACGCCCATCAGCGCGAAGAGAAGGAGCGCGCAGACCGCCGCGAGGGCGAGCCGGACCCTTGGGAGGACGGGGGTGGGCGCAGCGGATGCGGGGTCGGGGATGCCGTCGCCGACGTTCACATCAGCACCCCCGCCCGATCCGACTTTCTAGTTTCCGGCCGCCGCGATCGCGGCCTTCATGGCGTCGAGCGCGGCTTGCGCATCGATGCCCGTCGAGGCGACCTCGGCGAGCTTCTCGGCGATCACCGGCTCCAGCGCAGCCTCGAAGGCGGCGATCTGTTCGGGGGTCGCATCGGTCAGCGTCACCTTGCCGGCCATGCCCTCACGACCGGCGGCGTCCGCGGCGTCCCAGGCCTGGCCGGCGAGCCGCGCGAGCGCTTCGCCCGAGACGCTGTCGATGGCCACCTTGTCGGCGTCGGAGAGGCCCTCCCAACGGGCCTTGTTCATGACGACGAAGAAGGACGTGTTGTAGAGCCCGCCCGGCACGACGAGGCCCTCGTCGAGGATCTCGTCGAGCTTGAAGAAGCCGACCGACTCGAAGGGAAAGAGGATGCCGTCGGCCACGCCGCCCGACAGAAGCTCATAGGCCTTCGACGACGGCGCCTGGACCGGCGCGGCGCCCAGGGCACCGGCGACCGCGCTCGCGATGCCGCCGCCGACCCGCATCTTCGCGCCGTCGATGGGTGCGTCGCTTGAGAGGTCTCGTCCCTTGGCGAAGATCTGCCCTGGACCATGCGCGAAGACGCCGAGCACCTTCACGTCGTCCTGCTCGCCGACATCGGCCAGCATGTCCTCGTAGACGTTCCAGTAGCCGACCGAGATCGCCTCCGCGCTGTCGCCGAGAAACGGCATCTCGGCCAGAGCGACGGTCTTGAACCGGCCGGGGTTGTAGCCGTGAACGCCGTAGGTGATATCGGCGACGCCGTTGACGGCGAACTCGTAATGGGCCGGCGGGGGGCCGAGCGGCGCGTCGAGAATGTCGACGGTGACGCGCCCTTCCGTCGCCTTCTCGATCGCGGCGGCATAGGGCACCATCACGTCCCTGACGAGGGGATGGCTCGGCGGCAGCCAGTTGGCCATCCGCAGCGTCTCCTCGGCGGAGGCGACATGGGCGCCGGTGACGAGAAGCGCGGCGAGGCCGGCGATCTTCAACGGCGCAGTCCAGAAACGAATAGTCATAGCGGCTCTCCTCTGACGAGGGGCCGATCTTCGTGCCGATCACCCTCGATAGCGTGTCGTTTCCAAGGGGCCGACCACGTCCAGACAGCGGGTCTCGCCGCGTTGACAGGCCGATCCTTTAAGTGTGAAGCTACAGGAACGCAGG
This sequence comes from uncultured Alphaproteobacteria bacterium, assembly GCA_963799285.1. GTDB lineage: Bacteria > Pseudomonadota > Alphaproteobacteria > Rhizobiales > CAWCWK01 > CAWCWK01. The sequence continues at coordinate 586,531 of CAWCWK010000004.1, read as the reverse complement.
GCGTTGTCCAGCACCGTTCTGCACCGCTTGAGAGGTCCCTAGCCCGTGCAGGCCAGCGTCCAAGCCAACGTCGATGCCAGCGTCCGAGCGAAGCCCGAAGGCGCTCGAGAAATGGGCGCGGACATGCGCCTCCTCGTGGAGGACGTTTTCGAGGAGACGCCGCTCGTGCGCGGTCTCGTGCTGGCGGCGATCGATGGCGGCCCGCTGCCCGAAGCCGAGCCCGGCGCGCATCTGCGCGTGCGCCTGCCGGGCGACTATGACGACAGGCATTATTCCCTCGTCGATCTGCCCGGCCGCGCCGACGCGCGGCATTACGTGCTCGGCGTCCGGCTCGACGCGCACTCCAAAGGCGGGTCGCGCTTCATGCACAACCTCACACGGGGCGACAAGATCTGGGTGGATGGGCCGCGCCAGAGCTTTCCGCTGGCGTCGGACGAGGCACCCGCGCTCCTTATCGCCGGCGGCATCGGCATCACGCCGCTTCTGTCCATGGCCTCGCGGATGGCTGGCCAGGGCCGCGACTTCGCGCTCCACTACGCCGGGCGGCGGCGCGGCGCGCTCGCCTTTCTGGAGCCCTTGCGGTCGATCTGCGGCAGGCGCCTTCACGAGCACTATGACGATGACCCCGAGACCCGCCTCGACATCGCCGCGGCGCTCGACGCGGCCGATCCGACCGGCCATCTCTACGTTTGCGGGCCGGCCGGCATGATCGAGGCCGTGCGGACGCTCGCCGAGGCGCGGGGGTGGGCACCGACGCACGTCCATTTCGAGCTCTTCGCGGCGCCAGCGGCCGAGACCGTCAATACGCCCTTCGACGTCACCCTCGCCCGCAGCAAGCGCACGCTGACAGTACCGGCCGACCGGAGTCTCCTGGCCGTGCTGCGCGAAGCGGGCGTCGAATGCGAATCGGATTGCGAACGCGGCGGTTGCGGCATGTGCCGCGTCGTTGTCCTCGAGGGCGAGCCCGACCACCGCGACGTCATCCTGACGAAGCGCGAACGGATCGCCGGCACCGCCATGCAGGCCTGCGTCTCCCGCGCGCGAACGCCTAGCCTCGTGCTGGACCTTTGAGGAGGGACACGATGCCGAACGACAGCACTGCGGCGCGAGCGAATACCAGCACTGCGGCGCGAGCAAACAGGGACTATTCCGACCCGCACGCCATTGCCGGCCTCGTGCGCGATGCGGAGGTCCACCGCGACATCTACACGAGCCAAGCCGTCTACGAGGCCGAGAACCGGCACCTCTTCCGAAACGTCTGGATGTATCTCGGCCATGCGAGCCAGTGCCCGAACCCAGGCGACTACGTCACCGATACGATCGCCGGTCAGCCCCTCCTGATGGTGCGGGGCGAGGACGGGCAGATCCGCGTCTTCTACAACCGCTGCCCCCATAAGGGCACGCGGCTGACGGCGGAGACATGCGGCCATGCGGGCAAGCATTTCCGCTGCCCCTACCACGCCTGGACGTTCCGCACAGACGGCGCGCTCCACTCCATTCCCCTTCGCAAGGGCTACGAGGATACGGGCTTCGAGGGCAGTCACGCCGAGCGCGGCCTCACGACCGTGGCGGCGATGCGCGACTATCGCGAGTTCGTCTTCGTGCGGCTCGCGGAGGACGGCGTCGGCTTCGAGGAGTTCTTCGGCGAATCCCTCTCCTCGATCGACAACATGATCGACCGCTCGCCCGAAGGCCGCCTCGTGCTCGAGGGCGCGCCGTCGCGCTACATGCATAAATGCAACTGGAAGATGCTGGTCGAGAACCAGACCGATACCTGCCACCCGATGGTGGCGCACGAATCGTCCGCCGGCACGGCCGTGAAGGTGTGGGAGCGGGAGGGATCGAAGAACGGCCGCACTCCGATGGCGGTGCAGGTCTACGCGCCCTTCATGGCTCCTTACGAGTTCTTCGAGCGCATGGGCATGCGCGTCTGGCCGAACGGGCACGGGCACACGGGCGTGACCACCTCCATCCATGCCGACTATTCGGAGGTCGAGGGCTACGAGGAGGCAATGCGCGCGGCCTATGGCGAGGATCGGGCCATGCTCATTCTCTCCACCAATCGGCACAACACGGTCTATTTCCCCAACATCATGGTCAAGGGCCCGGTGCAGACGCTACGCGTCTTCAAGCCTTTGGCGGCGGACCGCACCTTGGTGGAATCCTTTACGTTCCGGCTGGTGGGGGCACCCGATATCCTTTTCGAGCGCACGCTCATGTACAACCGGCTGATCAACGCACCGACCTCCATCGTCGGCCACGACGACCTCGAGATGTACGAGCGCGCGCAGGAGGGCCTCCACGCCGACGGCTACGAGTGGGTCAACGTCCAGCGCCTCTACGAGCCTGGCGAGGAGAACGACGCCGTCGCCGTCGACAACGGGACGACCGAGCGCCAGATGCGCAACCAGTTCCGCGCCTGGAAGACCTATATGCTTGCCTCCATGAGGCCGTCCCCCGAAATACTGGACGCGGCCGAGTGAGCGGGACGCAGCCGCAGGAGCTCATCGATTTCGTCGTCCGCGAGGCGCGCCTTCTCGACGAGCTCGACTACGAGACCTGGCTCGATCTCTTCGCCGAGGACGGCCACTACTGGATGCCGGCCGAATGGCGCCAGACCGACCCGCGCCTCCAGGCGTCACTGATGTATGAGGACAAGCTCCTCCTGACGGTCCGCGTCGAGCGCCTGACGGGCGAGCGCACGTTCAGCCAGAAGCCGAGAAGCCGCGCGCAGCATCTCCTCCAGACGCCGCAAGTGGACGCGATCGACGATGAGGCCGGCCTCTATCGCACCTACACGCCCTTTCACTACGCCGAGGTCCGCATGGACGAGCAGACCTTCTACGCTGGCTGGGCGCGGCACGAACTCTGCCGCGTCGACGGCGCGTTGAGGATCCGGCTGAAGCGCGTCGATCTCGTCAACTTCGACGCGCCCTTCGGCAATATCCAGCTCTTCATGTGACCCCGATGATGTCCTCGCCCCGCCCCTCGCCCGACAATGCGCCCGGCAATGTCTACGAGACCTTGGCCGCGACCGCGCGGCGCTTTCCGCGATGGCCCGTCCTCCACGTCCTCGACGAGACGGCGAAGGTCTACGGCATCGAGGCCGGCGAGATCACGTATACGGAGGCACTCGCGAAGGTGGACGCCCTGCGCGGCGCCTATGAAGCGGCGGGATGGGGCACCGGGCATAGGGTCGGGCTCCTCCTCGAAAACCGGCCGGACTTCCTCTTCCACTTCTTCGCGCTCAACGGGCTCGGCGTGTCGATCGTGCCCATCAATCCGGACCTGAGGGCTGCGGAACTCGAATATCTCGTGCGCCATTCGGAGATGGCGCTCGCCATCGCGATTCCCTCGCGTCACGCCGACTTGCGCGCTGCGGCCGAGGCGATCGGGTTCGCCATGCCCATCGTCGGCCCCGAAGACGCGATACCCGGCCCTGCCAAGCCCGGCGACGCACGCGATACGGGGCGCAGCGCCGAAGCGGCCATCCTCTACACGTCCGGCACCACGGGTGCGCCCAAGGGCTGCGTCCTCACCAATACGTACTTTCTGCAAATTGGCCTTTGGTATCGCACTATGGGCGGCCACTGCACGCTTCGCGACGGCGAGGAGCGGATGCTGACGCCGTTGCCGCTCTTTCACATGAACGCGCTGGCCTGTTCGGTCATGGCAATGCTCACGACGGGTGGCTGCCTCACCGTTCTCGACCGCTTTCACCCACGCACCTGGTGGGAGAGCGTGCGGGCCGCGCGGGCGACCTGCGTCCACTATCTCGGCGTCATGCCGCCTTTGCTGATGAGCGTGCCACCGAGCGAGGCCGATCGGGATCACGCCGTTCGCTTTGGCTTCGGCGCCGGGGTGCCACCGCGGCTGCACGCCCCCTTCGAGGCCCGCTTCGGCTTTCCCCTGTGCGAGACATGGGCGATGACCGAGACGGGAGCCGGCGGCCTGGTGATGGGCCAGTTCGAGCCGCGCTTCGTCGGCACCGCCTGTTTCGGCAAGCCGGAGGCAGGCGCCGTCGAAGCCCGCGTCGTGCGCGACGATGGCGCGGAGGCCATGGCCGGCGAGCCGGGCGAACTTCTCGTGCGCCGCGCCGGCACCGACCCGCGCTACGGCTTCTTCCGCGAATACCTCAAGGACCCCGCCGCGACCGAGGAGGCATGGGCCGGCGGCTGGTTCCACACCGGCGATATCGTGACCCGCGACGAGGCAGGTTACCTCCGCTTCGTCGACCGGAAGAAGAATGTTATCCGCCGCTCGGGCGAGAACATCGCCTCCGCGGAGGTCGAGGCGGCGCTGCGCGAGCACGAGGGCGTTGCGGATGTGGCCGTCACCCCCGTGCCGGACGATGTGCGCGGCGACGAGGTGTTCGTCTGTATCCTGCCCAAGACCATGCCGGGGGATGCCGACAGCGAAGCGCGCGCGATCGCCAGATGGGCGCTGGAACGGATGGCCTATTACAAGGCTCCCGGCTACATCGCCTTCGTCGAGACCCTGCCCGTCACCTCGACCAACAAGGTCCAGCGCGGCGCCCTCAAGACGCTCGCCGCCGATCTCCTCGAAAGCGGCCGGGCGATCGATCTGCGCGCGATGAAGAAGCGGACCGCGTGACGCGGATACGGTCGCGACCTTCGAGGCGAGCGCCCTATGAAGGGGTCGCCCTCGCCTGTCCGGTGACCGTTCCCTATGAGCGTTTCTCGACCAGGACGGCGCACTGGTGGATTGCCCGTGCCCTGCGCGGCCTCTGCGAGGCGGCCGGCATCGCGCCGCTCGACCTCGACGGGCTCTGCGCTTCGAGCTTCACGCTCGCGCCGGACACGGCCGTCGGCCTGACCCAGCATCTCGGCCTCGGCCTGCGTTGGCTCGACCATATCCCAACGGGCGGAGCTAGCGGTGTAATGGCATTGCGCCGGGCGGCGCGGGCCGTTCAGGCGGGTGACGCGCGCATCGTCGCCTGCGTGGCCGGCGATACCAACGCACCCGACACGTTCCGCCAAACGCTGGAGGGCTTCTCCCGCTTCGCTCAGGATGCCAGCTACCCCTATGGGGCGGGCGGGCCCAATACGAGCTTCGCCTTCCTCACCGACCACTACATGCGCGCCTATGGCGTCGAGCGAGCCGATTTCGGACGCATCGCCGTCTCCCAACGCGCCAACGCTTTGGCCTTCCCACACGCGCTCATGAAGACCCCTCTGTCGATGGAGGACTATCTCGGCGCGCGACCCATCTCTGATCCGATCCACCTTTACGATTGCGTCATGCCCTGCGCCGGCGCCGAGGCCTATCTCGTCACCGATATCGAGACCGCCGAAGAGTTCGGCCTCGCCTATGCCCGCCCGCTCTCGACCATAGAGCGACACAATGCCTATCCAGACGACGCCGTCCAATATCGAGGCGGATGGTCGCTGGACGCCGACGAGTTCTACGCGATGGCCGGACTTGGCCCGCACGACATCGACATCGTGGAGACCTATGACGACTATCCGGTCATCGTGCTGATGCAGCTGGAGGATCTCGGCTTCTGCGCCAAGGGCGAAGCCGCCGCCTTCCTCCGCGCGCACGACCTGACCGCGACCGGCAGCTTTCCGCATAACACGAGCGGCGGGCAGCTCTCCGTCGGGCAGGCCGGCGCGGCGGGTGGGTATCTCGGCCTCGTCGAGGGGCTCCGCCAGATCACCGGCCAGGCGCTTGGCACGCCGGTCGAGGGCGCCCGCACCGCGCTCGTCTCGGGCTTCGGCGTCATCAACTACGATCGGGGCGTATGCACCGCCGCCGCCATCCTGCAGGGCGGACCGCCATGACGACGCCTCTTGGCCCGCCGCCGAAGAAGGACCCGCAGCGGCGCACGCGGACGCCGCTGCTGCCCCCCTCCCCGCGCAGCCGCGCGGCGCACGCGCTCGCGGGCTTCGCCGCCCGCGGGACCTTCCGGCTCCAGACCTGCACGGACTGCGGCACCGTCCAGTATCCACCTCGCGACGCCTGCCAGACCTGCCTCTCGACCGACCTTCCGTGGCGCGACGTCTCTCCGCTCGGCACCATCGTGGCTCGCAGTACGGTGCGCAGCTCGATCGATCCCTACTATCGCGAGCGCACGCCTTGGGAGGTCTGCACCGTCCGTCTCGACGCCGGCCCCTCCGTCATCGCCCATCGACATGGCGACGCTGGGCGAAACGACGACGCCGTGTGCCTCGCCGTCAAGCTCGACAAAGCCGGCAACGCCGCGATGATCGCCCTGCCGCTCAAGGATACGCCCCATATGAGCGACGACAGACAGCTGCGCGAATTCACCGCCGATCCGAAGCACCGCCGCTGCCTCGTCACCGACGGCCGCTCCTCGTCCGGTCAAGCCATCGTTCAGGCGCTTCTGGAAGCCGGCGCGGCAAGCGTCCATGTCGGCATCGCCCGACCGTGGCTACCCTTTGACGGTCGGGAAGCGCTGGCGCGGATGGAAGGCGTAGACATCGTCCCGCTCGACGTTACCGATACGCGCTCGGTCGAGGCGCTGGCAGGTACCTATGGCGGCAAGACCGACATCCTCGTCAATACGGCCGACCACGTGCGCCCCGCCGCCCTCATCGGGGGTTCCGGCATCACCGCCGCGCAGGACGCGTTCGCTACCAATACGCTCGGGCTCATGCGTCTCGCGCAGACCTTCGGCGCCGCAATGCGGAACAGGGGCGCCGACGGCGACAACAATGCCGTCGCCTTCGTGACCATCCACCCCATGGAAGCGCTCGTTCCCTCGTCGGGCTTCGCCGCCTATGACGCGAGCCACGCCGCCGCGCTCTCTCTAGCCCGGACCCTGCGGGCCGAGATGAGGACGGGCGGCGTGCGGGTCGTGACCGCTCTCACCGGCCCGATGGACGACGATTGGCGCCAATCCCTGCCGCCGCCGAAGGTGACGCCGAACGCGCTGGCCCGAGCGATCGTCTCCGGGCTGCGGAGCGGTCTGGAGGAGATCGTCGTCGGCGACCTCGCCAAGGCGTTGCACGCACGCTGGGTCGAGAACCCTGCCGCGCTCGCAAAGGAGATGGGGGGATGAGCGAACCATTGCTTGCCGATTTTGCCGCTGCCATCGCGTCCGGCGCCATCACCGTCGTCGACCTTACCCATACGCTACGGCCGGATTTCCCCGTCATCGTTCTGCCGCCCGAGTTCGGTCAGTGCAGACCCTTCCGGCGGGAGGAAGTCTCGCGGTACGACGAGCGAGGGCCGACCTGGTACTGGAACGACATATCGATGTCCGAGCATGCCGGCACGCATTTCGATGCGCCGGCCCACTGGATCTCGGGCCGCGACCTGTCGGCGAACACCGTCGATGCCATCGCGCCCGCCGACCTCATCGGACCCGCCTGTGTGATCGACATCTCGCAGCGTGCCGCCAAGGACCCTGACGCGCTGATGACGCGGGCCGACATCGAGGCCTGGGAGGTCGTTCATGGTTCGATACCGCCCCGCGCCTGGGTCTTGCTCCGCACCGGCTGGTCCGCGAAGGTCGGTACGGACGCCTATCTCGGCATGCAAAAGGATGGGGCGCACTCCCCTGGCCCTGATGGGGAAGCGATCGGCTTTCTCGTAGAGGAACGCGACATTCTAGGCTTCGGGACGGAGACCGTCGGTACGGATGCTGGCCAGGCCGCCGATCTGGAGCCGCCCTACCCGGCGCACGCAAGACTGCACGGCGCGGGCAGGTTCGGTCTTCAATGCCTCGCCGGCCTCGACCGTCTGCCCGCGACCGGCGCGATACTCATCGCGGCACCGCTCAAGATCGAGGCGGGATCGGGCAGTCCGTCCCGCATCCTTGCGCTCGTTTCTTCGTCACCGTCCGCAAGCAAGGCCGTATCATGACAAGGTCACCGACCACCTTGGTCACCGGAGGCAGCTCGGGGATTGGCGCCGCGCTTTGCGAAAGTCTGCTGGCCGACGGACACCACGTCATCAACCTGTCGCGGCGTTCGCATCCGACGAGACACCCTCGGCTGACGGATATTGCAGTCGATCTCCTCGACCGCACCGCGACGGCCGACGCCGCCGCCGAGGTCGCCGCGAAATTCGCGGTCACGCGTATCGTCCACAATGCGGGGCTTGTCTGGCCGAACCTGCTGGAGAGTGCCACGGAGGATGATATCGCTGGCCTCATGCAACTCCATGTCACCGCACCGATGGTGCTGACACAGGCCGTGCTACCCGCGATGGAGGCTGAAGGATTCGGTCGAATCGTCTTCGTGACGTCTCGAGCCGCGCTCGGTGTCCCCACACGCACAGCCTATTCGGCCAGCAAGTCCGCAGTCCACGGGATGTTGCGCACCTGGGCCCTCGAACTCGGCCCCAAAGGCGTCACGGCGAATGCCGTCGCGCCTGGCCCGATCCGAACCGACAACTTTTGGGGTATCATCGACAAGGGGTCGGACCGGGAGGCCCGCCTTGCCGACGCCCTTCCCGTGCGCCGGCTCGGAGAGGTCGACGATGTCGTGCGCCCGATCAGGTTCTTTCTCGACGACGGATCGGGCTTCACGACAGGCCAAGTGCTCTATGTCTGCGGCGGTGCGAGCATCGGCACGGTCTCGCTATAATCGGACGTTTTCCGTAGCGGTTGCCTAATTTCCCATGCCAGACACGACGACGCCCGGTGTGGTTTGGACCATACCGGGCGTTTTGTTGTGTTGTATTGCGAGGTTTTTTCTGTTGCTTGTGGGCCTGGCGGCGACCTACTCTCCCGCGTCTTGAGACGGAGTACCATCGGCGCTGGGGGTTTTCACGGCCGAGTTCGGGATGGGATCGGGTGGGGGTCCCCCGCCATAGCCACCAGGCTGACGAGCAACAGTTAGATGAAGTGTGGTCGATGTGTTCATGGTGCTCATGGCTGCACCCGACGGCCTTTTGGCCGTTTGGGTGGGCATTGGCAAATGAGGGTGATCAAGTCGATCGAGCTATTAGTATCGGTAAGCTTCACGCATTGCTGCGCGTCCACACCCGACCTATCGACGTGGTGGTCTTCCACGGCTCTCATGCGAGACCTCGTTTCGAGGTAGGCTTCCCGCTTAGATGCTTTCAGCGGTTATCCCTTCCGAACTTAGCTACCCTGCTATGCGGCTGGCGCCACAACAGGTCCACCAGAGGTTCGTCCATCCCGGTCCTCTCGTACTAGGGACAGATCCTCTCAAGTCTCGAACACCTACGGCAGATAGGGACCGAACTGTCTCACGACGTTCTAAACCCAGCTCACGTACCACTTTAATTGGCGAACAGCCAAACCCTTGGGACCTGCTCCAGCCCCAGGATGTGATGAGCCGACATCGAGGTGCCAAACACTGCCGTCGATATGGACTCTTGGGCAGTATCAGCCTGTTATCCCCGGCGTACCTTTTATCCGTTGAGCGATGGCCCATCCACGAGGGACCACCGGATCACTATGACCGACTTTCGTCTCTGCTTGGCCTGTCGGCCTCACAGTCAGGCGAGCTTATGCCATTGCACTCAACGAGCGATTTCCGACCGCTCTGAGCTCACCATCGCGCGCCTCCGTTACGATTTGGGAGGCGACCGCCCCAGTCAAACTGCCTGCCATACACTGTCTCGGACCCGGATGACGGGCCGCGGTTAGACATCCATGTGATCAAGGGCGGTATCTCAAGGGTGACTCCACGCGAGCTGACGCCCACGCTTCAAAGTCTTCCGCCTATCCTGCACATGATGACACGAATGCCAGTGTAAAGCTGCAGTAAAGGTGCACGGGGTCTTTCCGTCTAACCGCAGGAACCCCGCATCTTCACGGGGAATTCAATTTCGCTGAGTCGATGTTGGAGACAGCGGGGAAGTCGTTACGCCATTCGTGCAGGTCGGAACTTACCCGACAAGGAATTTCGCTACCTTAGGACCGTTATAGTTACGGCCGCCGTTTACCGGGGCTTCAATTCAGAGCTCTCACCCCTCCTTTTAACCTTCCGGCACCGGGCAGGCGTCAGACCCTATACATCGTCTTTCGACTTCGCAGAGCCCTGTGTTTTTAGTAAACAGTCGCCACCCCCTGGTCTGTGCCACCCCGACCTGGTTGCCCAAGCCGAGGTCTCCCTTCTCGCGAACTTACGGGAGTATTTTGCCGAGTTCCTTCAACATCGTTCTCTCAAGCGCCTTGGTATGCTCTACCAGTCCACCTGTGTCGGTTTAGGGTACGGTCTCATGTGGAGGCTATTTCCAGGAACAGCTTGGCAGCCAGACCAATCCGATAAGGTCTGACAACATCCGCCATCCGTCACCATCCACTGGCTCAGGAATATTCACCTGATTCCCATCGTCTACGTCTCTCGACCTCGACTTAGGGGCCGGCTAACCCTGCGCAGATTAGCTTTACGCAGGAACCCTTGGACTTTCGGCGAGAGTGTCTCTCACACTCTTTGTCGCTACTCATGTCAGCATTCGCACTTCCGATACCTCCAGGCGCCCTCACAGGTCGCCCTTCACAGGCCTACGGAACGCTCCGCTACCGCTCCCCTTGCGGAGAGCACGCAATTTCGGTGCATGGCTTGAGCCCCGGTACATCTTCGGCGCAGGAACACTTGACCAGTGAGCTGTTACGCTTTCTTTAAAGGATGGCTGCTTCTAAGCCAACCTCCTGGTTGTCTATGTATTCCCACATCCTTTCCCACTTAGCCATGACTTGGGGACCTTAATTGGCGTTCAGGGTTGTTTCCCTCTCCACTACGGACGTTAGCACCCGCAGTGTGTCTGCCGACTAGTACTCCTCGGTATTCGGAGTTTGGTTAGGATCAGTAAGGCGGTAAGCCCCCATCACCCATCCAGTGCTCTACCCCCGAGGGTATTCGGTCGACGCTCTACCTAAATAGATTTCGCGGAGAACCAGCTATTTCCAAGTTTGATTGGCCTTTCACCCCTATCCACAGGTCATCCCGTCCTTTTTCAACAGGAGTGGGTTCGGTCCTTCAGTGCATGTTACTGCACCTTCAACCTGCCCATGGATAGATCACTTGGTTTCGGGTCTCATCCTGCATACTAAAGCGCCCATTTCAGACTCGCTTTCGCTGCGCCTACACCTACCGGCTTAAGCTTGCATGCAAGACGAAGTCACTGACCCATTATACAAAAGGTACGCGATCACCCTTCCGGGCTCTCGCTGTTTGTAGGCATCCGGTTTCAGGAACTGTTTCACTCCCCTTGTCGGGGTGCTTTTCACCTTTCCCTCACGGTACTTGTACGCTATCGGTCGCTGAGGAGTACTTAGGCTTGGAGGGTGGTCCCCCCACGTTCAGACAGGATTTCACGTGTCCCGCCCTACTCAAGGACTGCATGCTTCTTACCCGTACGGGGCTATCACCCGCTAAGGCCCGACTTTCCAGACGGTTCCGGTTTACTACACACAGCCACTGGCCTGGCCCCCGTTCGCTCGCCACTACTAAGGGGGTCTCTGTTGATGTCCTTTCCTCCGGGTACTTAGATGTTTCAGTTCCCCAGGTTCGCTCTTTTGACCTATGTATTCAGTCAAAAGTACCCTCATGATAACCGCTGATGTG